>JAIUPN010000005.1 GCA_020160755.1 Pseudomonadota bacterium | reverse complement strand
CTCATAGAGGGAAGCTCATTAGATCGCGATCCCGAAGAGATGCTCGCCGGCAATTGACGCATGTCAGCAATCGGTCGATTGCCGTCATTTCATCCAGTTTGGTCGGAGAAGGCAACAACGGGGTGGGAAGCGGACGTTCGGTTACTCCCTTCCGTCATCCCGGTCTTGACCCGAAATCCGCCTTTCCCTTCAAGAAGGCAGGCCCCGGGTCAAGCCCGCGGTGACGATGCAGGATAGGCCGGCTTCCGGTCGATCCCAGTAATTCGATCCAGATAGGCACGAATGACCGTAATCGACCGGAAGGAGCGTTGCTGCCATTTGGTCATCACGCTATCTTTGCGACATGAACTACCAAATGACGAAATATGCTGGAGCAATCCTTGTCGCGTGCGTTGGGCTCACGCTGTCTGCATGCTCGGAGCAAGGCAGCGAAGAGACCAAAACGAAAAATGTATCCACAACCCGCTCCCCACTACCCAAAACCGAGTTGGATCGAGCTGCACATGCTGCTGCCCAAGGGGACGTTGAGGGAGAGATGGCTCTGGCCTTCCATTTCTCCGACTTGGGCGACGAGGAAAAATCGAGATACCATTTCGAAAAATGTTTGAAGGGAGGGCACCCGGAATGCCTCATCGAGCAATCTAGCGCACTTTACGCTGAGGCGATGGACAAAAAAACACCCCCGGGAAGCCGAGCCGAACTTTTCGCCGAAGCCCTTGGTTATGCTGATCGAGCAATAGCATCGGACAAATATCGCAATTATGCTCGCCTTGAGGGATATCGCGCTCAACGCGACGAGATAGTTAGGCAGCTCTCGTCTTTGAAGTCGAAATAGCATCCGCTAGTACCGCTCCGCAAACCAAAAGAATGCACTTCGCTGACATCGGAGGAAAGCTAGCTAGCAGCCTGAACGTCTGCAAATGGTCGCTAGCGGCCGGCCGACGCTACTTGGCGTAAGCATCTCGCAACTCGCGCTTCAACACCTTGCCGATGGGGCTGCGCGGAAGTTCTTCCACGACGGTAACCGCACTCAGCCGCTGCGTCTTGCCGACCTTGGCGTTGCAATCGGCGCGCACGCTTTCGGCATCGGCGCCGGGTTTCAGCACGACGAACGCGACCGGGGTCTCTCCCCATTCCTCGCTCGGCATCCCCACCACAGCCGCTTCGACGACGCGCTCGTCGGCGATCAGGATCGCTTCGAGGTCGCTCGGGAAAATATTGAAGCCGCCCGAGATGATCATGTCTTTCGCGCGGTCCATCAAGGTCAGGAACCCGTCCTCGTCGATGCGGCCGATATCGCCGTGGCGGTAGAAGAGATTTCCCTCGGCGTCGTACCAGTGCATCGCCTTCGTTGCGTCGGGGCGGTTATTGTACCCTGTCATCATCGCAGGGCTGCGGCCGACGACTTCGCCGACCGATCCCTGCGGCAGTTCGTTGCCCTCTTCGTCGATCACCTTCGCGATATGGCCGGGGGCGGGCTTGCCGACGGTGTGGAGCTTGTCGGGGAATTGATGCGCTTCGAGGATGAAGGCCGCGCCGCCTTCGGTCATCCCGTAAATTTCGACGAGACCGCCGGGCCAGCGTTGCAGCACATCGGCCTTCAGCGCCGCGGGGAAGGGGGCCGAGGTGCAATATTTGACGATGAAGCTCGACAGGTCGAAGTCGCCGAAATCGTCGAGCGCCATGATGCGGCGATACTGCACCGGGACGAGCATCGTGTTCGTCGCACGCTCGCGGGCCGCGAGTTCGAGGAAGCCGCGCGCGTCGAATTTCTTCATCAGCACGACCTGCCCGCCCGACCCGACCGTCGGCATAAAACTCGCCATCGTCGTGTTCGAATAAAGCGGCGTCGACAGGATCGTCACCGCATTCGGGCCATAGGCGGGGGCGCCGCGGAGGATATGCTGCCAGCGCATGGCATGGCTGTGGATGATGCCCTTGGGCGTACCGGTGGTGCCCGACGAATAGATGATATTGAATCCGTCTTCGGGCCGGATGTCGACCGGCGCCGGGTGCGCGTCCGCCGGCGAAAGCCAGGCATTGAGCGGGGTGCCGGCGTCGCTGCCGTCCATCGCGATCAGGTCGCTCGCGGCGATGGCATGGCCTTCGAGGCTTGCCCTGGCCGTGCTGTCGAGGAACAGGTGGCGCGCCCCGGTGTCGGCGATCATCGCCGCCATCTGCTCGCCCGTCGCGCTGTTGGTGACGAGCCCCGCGACCCCGCCGGCGCGCAGCGTGCCGAGGATCACCGCCATCTGTTCGACGCTGTTGAGACCGGCGATCGCAGTGCGGTCGCCTTTCGCAAAGCCGTCCTGCTGCAGCCGCGCGGCGATTCGGTCGGTCAATTGATCCAGTTCGGACCAGCTCAGCCGCCGCGCCGGGTCGGCAGCCGCTACGGCATCGGGACGTTCCGCCGCATGGGCACGGACAAGGTCGGGCAGGGTGGCAAAGGCGCCGTCAAGCATTTCGATACTGGTCATGCCTATGGATTAGCACAGCCGAAAGGCGGTGCAATGCCGGTGGGGCGGCGGGGCGACAAGATGTTGCGTCGACGACGGGGGATGCGGATGGCATCATCGGGTATTGCGGAAGCAAGCGACAGGAAGTTGCTCGTTGCGATCTATCATCCGTTGGCGAAACGGGCGGAAGGGCTGCGCAAGGCGATCGAGGCGGCGGGGTACGACGCCATGGTCCTGCCGCCGCATGTGAACAGCCTCCGGCCCTGGACCGATAGCTGTTTCCACCTGCTGCTCGTCAATCCTTTCCTCGATTGGCAGGAACCCTTCGAGTTCGTCCGGTTGGCAGCATCCGTCGCCGGGCGGCGGCCGCTGATCGTCATTTCGGATCGCGATTCGCTCGAGGATCGCATGGCGGCTTTGGGTGCGGGCGCCGACGACGCAGTTGGCTGGACGGACAATCTTCCCGAGGTGCTTGCGCGCATCGCCAGCCTGCTTCGCCGGAGCCGCATCGCCGCCGGCCAGCTGGGCGAGGGGGAACTGCGCATCGACCTGATCGACCGGCGCGTCGAGCGTGCGGGGCGATTGATCCGTCTGCCGCTTCGCGAGTTCGATCTGCTCGCAAATCTCGCGCGCGTGCCCGACCGGCCGTTGTCGCGTGCCGCGCTCTTACGTTCTGTGTGGCGGCTCGATTTCGATCCGGGGACAAACCGCGTCGAGGTGCATATGTCGCGGCTGCGCGCGAAGGTCGATCGCGGATTCGACTGGCCGATGCTGCACACGATCAAGGGCATGGGGTACACGCTGCGGTCGCGCCCGGACTAGCGTTGGTATCGCCCGATCTTGCGCCGCAATTTGCCGCTTCTTGATCGGGCTCCTGTCACGAGCCCCAGCTTGCTTGACCGAAAGTTTCAGGTTGCTACTGATCTCCGACATAAAGAAAGCAACGATTCCCGGAGATGATGCCCGATGCACCCCTCAGTTCATGCCCGCGCCAACCCCGACAAGCCTGCGATCATCGTCGCCGAGACCGGGGAGGCGATCAGCTACGGCGAGCTCGACGCCGCTTCGAATCGCGCCGCGCAGCTCTTTCGTGCTCACGGGCTGGGGCATGAGGATGTTGTTGCCTTCATGCTCGACAACACCCCGCATTATTACGGGCTGACCTGGGGCGCGCAGCGCGCGGGGCTGCGCTATGTCTGTATCTCGTCGCGGCTGACGCAGGATGAGACCGACTATATCCTCGAAAATTCGGGCGCGCAGATTCTCGTCGTCTCGGCGAGCCTTGCGGGCGCCGCGCAGCAACTGACGACCGGGATCAAGCGCTTCGCGATGGGCGGCGACATCCCGGGTTACGAAAGCTGGGAGGATGCGGTCGGCGCGATGCCCGCGACTCCGGTCGCCGACGAGCGCGCCGGCGTCGACATGCTCTATTCGTCGGGCACCACCGGCCGGCCTAAAGGCGTGCGCGTGCCGCTGCCCGAGGATCCCGCGATCGATGCGACCAACAGCCTCGTGATGCTCGCTTCGGCGGTGTTCCAGATCAACGCCGACAGCGTCTATCTGTCGCCGGCGCCGCTTTATCATGCCGCACCGCTGCGCTGGTCGATGACGATCCACCGCCTCGGCGGCACCGTCGTCCTCATGAAGAAATTCGATCCCGAGGCGGCGCTGGCGCACATCGAAACATATCGTGTGAACGCCAGCCAATGGGTGCCGACGCATTTCGTGCGCATGCTCAAGCTGCCCGATGAGGTGCGCAGCCGCTACGACACCTCGTCATTGAAGGTCGCGATTCACGCCGCCGCGCCGTGCCCGGTGCCGGTCAAGCAGGCGATGATCGACTGGTGGGGTCCGGTGCTGTTCGAATATTATGCCGGGTCGGAGGGCAATGGCATGACCTTCATCTCCAGCCCCGACTGGCTGACCCACAAGGGCAGCGTCGGCCGCCCGATCCTCGGCGCGGTGCATATCATGGGCGAGGACAACGAAACCGAGCTGGGTCCGGACGCGGAAGGCACGGTCTTCTTTGAGAGCGAAAATGTCTTCGAATATCATGGGGATAGTGAAAAAACGGCGTCGAGCCGCAACGCGAAGGGCTGGTCGACCCTTGGCGATGTGGGCAAAGTTGATGAAGATGGCTTCCTCTATCTGACCGACCGCAAGAGCTTCATGATCATCACCGGCGGCGTGAACGTCTATCCGCAGGAGATCGAGAACCACCTCGTCACGCATCCGAAGGTCGCCGACGTCGCGGTCGTCGGCGGGCCGCACGACGAAATGGGCGAAGAGGTGATCGCGGTGATCCAGCCCGCCGACATGACCGATGCGACCGAGGCATTGCGCGACGAACTGATCGCCTATGCGCGCGAAAAATTGTCGGGGGTGAAGATCCCGCGCCGCATCGACTTCATGGAAGCCTTGCCGCGCCACGATACCGGCAAGCTCTACAAGCGTCTGCTGCGCGACCAATATTGGGACAAGGCGAAGGCGTGATGCCACGCGGGCTCGAATTCTTCTTCGACCTGTCGTCGCCGTGGACCTGTCTGGCGTTCGCGAATGTCCATGCGATTATCGAGTCCACCGGCGCGTCGGCGCGTTTTCGCCCGGTCCTCGTTGGCGGCATCTTCAACGCAGTGAACCAGGGGGTCTACGCCGCGCGCGAACAGGCCGACAACCGCAAGCTCCTGCATAGCTGGAAGATACTGAAGGATTGGGCGCGGCTCGCAGATGTCGAGATGAATTTCCCGTCGCAGTGGCACCCGGCGAAGAGCGTCAACGCGATGCGCTTTGCGACCGCGCTCGAGGACGACCAGCCAGCGTTGATTGCCTTTGCGCGTGCGACGTTCGAAAGCTATTTTGGCGCGCAAGACAATCTCGACGATCCCGACGTGCTCGAAGCGGCCGCAAACCGCGCGGGACTCGATGGCGCCGCGATCCGCGCGGCGTCGACGACCGATGCCGTGAAGGCGCGACTGCGTTCCAATACCGACGATGTGATCGCGCGCGGTGGTTACGGATCGCCTACGATGTTCGTCGATGGTGACGACATGTATTTCGGCAACGACCAGCTTCCGCTCGTCGAGGCCGCATTGAAGCGCTGAAGAGGATTCTCCCGTGAAAGACCGTATCTCGATCACCATGCTCGAAGGGGGCATCGCCGACATCCGCCTGATCCGCGCCGACAAGATGAATGCGCTCGACGCCGCGATGTGGGAAGCTCTCGCCGAGGCGGTCGATCAACTCAAGCAGATGGCCGGGCTACGCGTCGTCGTGCTGTCCGGCGAGGGGCGCGCTTTCTGCGCCGGGCTGGACCTGTCGAGCCTCAGCAATGATCGCGATCCGGGCGCGAGCAGCGCGGGCGGCTCGCTTGCCGATCGCACGAAGGGTATCGCGAACAACGCCCAATATGCCGCATGGGGCTGGCGCGAAATCCCCGTGCCGGTGATCGCGGCGGTCCACGGCGTTGCGTTCGGGGCTGGCAGCCAGATCATGGCGGCCGCCGATATTCGCATCGTCCACCCCGACACGCGCATCGCGATCATGGAAATGCGCTGGGGGCTGGTGCCCGACGTCGCGGGCATGGCGCTGTGGCGCACGCAGGTCGCCGACGACGTGCTGCGCGAGCTGATCTATACCAATCGCGAATTCAACGGATCGGAGGCGAAGCTGCTCGGTTTTGCGACGCATGTGTCCGACGACCCGCTGGCAAGAGCGATGGAACTGGCGGCGGTGATCGCCGACAAGAACCCGCACGCGATTCGCGGCGCCAAGCGCCTCTGCAACATGTTGGCCGACGCGAGCGACGCCGAGATATTGCAGGCCGAAAGCGACGAGCAGGTGAAGGTCATCCGCACGCCGAACCAGATGGAAGCGGTGATGGCGGGAATGCAGAAGCGGAAGCCCAATTTTACGGACTAGAGCAGGGTCAGAAACCGCGCTGCATTGTCCCAGTCGCGCTTGTGCGCGGCGCGCGCTTTTTGCGCTTCGCTGTCGGCACCCCAGCGGCGCTCCTGATAGAGGTCGTCGAGGCTGACGGCGTTCCACAGGCCCTCGGCGTCGAACGCGTTCTCGATCAGCGCAAGGCCTGCGACGAGCGATCCGCCGATTGTCACCAGCGGGGTCAAAGCCGTGATCCGCCATGCGTCCTGCACGAGAACGGCATCCTGAAGTGCGGCAATCGTCGTCGCGGGCTGGTCTACCGGCAGCACGCCCTGTGTGAGGGCAAATTCGATACCATATCGTGCCTCGGCCCAAGCCAGCAGCGGGTTCCACGCCGCCGCCTGTTCAGTCTGCAGCGCGGCATCGCGCGCATCGCGATAACAAAGGAGGTCGCTCTCCGCATAAGCTGCGATCGGCGCCGAAAAGGCGACCAGGTCGGGCGTGGCGAGGTCGATCGCGGCATTGGTCAGTCCCGTCATCGGCATATGTGCGGGATCGATTGTCTCGCCAACATCGCGCCATTCGGCGGCGATCGCTTCGGCGAGTGCCGGGCTCGCGACCGCCAGCGGGGCGCGCTGCGGCGTGCGCACCGGCCGACCATCGAGCGCTATGCCCCAGCCGCCTTTGTCGGGGGCGACGGCGACCTCTTTCCAGAAGCGTTTCACGAGCTTTTGGGCGAACGCCACCGGCGCGCGAGCAGGAGCGGCATCACCGCAAAATCGAACGCTCCGATCAGGACCACCGCTACGCCGATCCAGCGGTCGGTCGGCTGGCCCGCGACTTCCCACCCGCCGCGGATCAGCACGAAGCCGATCAGCACAAAGATCGCACCCATCAGGCGCATCGCGGTGATCGCAAAGAAGCGTTTTTTGGCGAGGCTGTCGTCGGCTTGCGTCATGCGCCCTCCCTATCGCCGCCGAGGTGACGCATCAACTGCGCGAGCGCGCCATGGCCGGTCGCCTCGATGCCCTCGATCACGCGTGCGCGCTCGTCGGCCGACTTGTTTTGCGACAGCTTGATCGTCGGACGCCATGCGGTGATCCGCATCTCGAACCCCACAATAGCGCCGGTCATCTTGCTGAACAGCGCCGGGTTCATCTTGCCCCGCGTCCACGGCGGGTTCGCACCGACGCGCGCTTCGTGGTTCGCCGACAGCGTGTCGAGCTGCGCGACCAGTTCGGCATCGCCCAGCTTCCTTGCCGTACCTTCCATCTCGATCGCGACATAATTCCATGTCGGCACCTGGTCAGTGTCGGCGTACCAGCTCGCGCTGACATAGGCGTCGGGCCCCTGCACGACCGCGAGCGCATTCGCGCCATTGAGGTGGCGCGTGAGAGCGTTGCCGCGCGCGAGGTGGAACTGCAGCGTGGCCCGGTCGTCGCTCAGCAACACCGGAGCATGTGCGACGCGGGGGCCGTCGGGGGTGCTCGCAAAGATGGTGGCAAAGCCGATCTCGCGCACCAGCAGTTCGGCGAGGTCGTCCTGTCGCGGACGGAAGGCGCTATTGGGATGCATCAGCTCGCTTTGGGTGGGCGCGCCGGATGCTTCTTCGCGGTTGGCCGTTTGCCCGCGGGCTTCTTCGGCGCCGGCTTGCCTGCTTTGACCCCCGCTTTCGTCTTGGCCTTGGCCTTGGGCTTTGCCTTGCCGACAAAATCGGTCGGCTTGCTGTCGGCGGTGCGGCCGCGCCGCTCGCCGCGTCGCGCCTTGCGGATCTGCTTGCTGTGCGCCTTTGCCTGCGCCTTCAGCGCCGATTTGGGCGGCGGGCCCTTTTCGGCCGCGTCGATCCCGATCTCGCCCAGCAGCCGGTCGAAACCCAGCGCGTCGAGGCTCGCCGCGAAATGTTCGGGCACCTCGGCGCTGATATCGATCGCGCCGCCGTCGGGGTGGTCGATGCGCAGGCGGCGGCTGTGGAGGTGCATCTTGCGGCTGATCGTGCCGGTCAGGAAGGCGCCCTTGCCGCCATATTTGCCGTCGCCGACGATCGGGTGGCCGATCGCCGCCATATGGACGCGAAGCTGGTGCGTGCGCCCGGTTAGCGGTTGCAGTTCGACCCACGCCGCGCTGTTCCCGGCGCGCTCGATCACGCGGTAGCGCGTTTTCGACGCGAGGCCGCTGTCGTGAACGTGCATCTTTTCGCCACCCGATCCGGGCTGCTTGGCGAGCGGCAAGTCGATCTCGCCCTGCTGGATGTCGGGGACGCCGACGATGATCGCCCAATAGGTCTTTTTTGCGCTGCGGTTCGAAAAGCTCTTGGCGAAATAGGCCGCGGCGCGCGGGGTGCGCGCGATCAGCAGCGCGCCCGATGTATCCTTGTCGAGGCGGTGGACGAGCTTGGGACGCGTCGGCGCGTCATATTTCAGCGCGTCGAGCAGGCCGTCGACATGCTGTTCGGTCTTGGTCCCACCCTGCGTCGCGAGGCCGGGAAGCTTGTTGAGCACGATCGCGCCCGCGTCGCGGTGGATCACCATCCCGGTCGCCAGCTCGACATCGGCGTCGGTTAACGGACGGCCCTTGCGCGCCGGACGCGCTGCGGTTTCGACCGGCGGCGTCGGCATGACGAGTTTCTGGCCCGTCGCGATGCGGTCCGACACGTCGGCCTTCCTGCCGTCGAGCGTCAGCTGCCCCGAGCGGGCCCAGCGCGCGAGCAGCGCGTGCGGCGTGCCTTCGCGGTGACGCTTGAACCAGCGGTCGAGGCGGATGCCGTCGTCTTCCTCGGCGATCGTTGCGCCGTCGAGATTGGTCTTGGGCTCGCTCATGCCGGTACCTGCCGCATGACAAACAGACCGAGACCGCAGGCGACGACCGCACCGATCACCGACGCGAGGACATAGGCGGCCGCCTGGGCGTTTTGGCCGCGTTCGAAAAGCATCCAGAATTCCATGCTGAAAGAGGAAAAGGTGGTGAAGCCGCCGAGGATCCCGACGCCGACGAACAGCCGCGCGGTCTCGCCGCCGTCGCTGTTGCGCGCGAGTACGCCGATCAGCAGCCCCATCAACAGACTGCCAGCGATATTGATCGACAGCGTCCACCAGGGGAAGCCGGGGCCGAGCCGCGCGAGCATCGCCTGCCCGACCAGATGGCGGGCGCCGGCGCCGATCGCGCCGCCGATCATAACGGGAAACAGGCTGTTCATGACGCTCGCCCTAGCCGGAAACGGCGGCGAGGCATAGCGGGTGTGTCGCGAGCTCATGCGTCGGGTGGTGTCAGCGCCGTCGCCGGGCGCTCGTGAACGGCGCGCCAGTCTGTGGGACGGACGAAGCCTCCCTGCCAGATTCCGCGCTGCCGGGCCTGCGCCTCGGCTTCCTCGACCATATAGGCGTCGCTCGTCGCCACGGCCCAGCCCTGCCGGACCATTTCGGCACCAACGTCGATTCCGTCCGGAAACGCCGCGGTGCGGCATGTGGCGAGGGTACGGCCATAATGATCCTTCGCCGCCAGCTCGCAGTGGAGCGCGCCGCGGCCAGCTAGCTTTTCCAGCGCCGACCGTGCCTCCCGCCCGCACGGCCATGGGGCACCGGTGCGCGTGCAATCCTGCCGATACTCGACCGCGTCGATTCCTGTCAGGCGGATCGTCAGCGGTGCATCCTCCTGCCGCACGGTCAGGCTGTCACCGTCGATGACATGGACGAGCGGAACGGTGGTAACAGGCGCGGGCAGCCACACCCATGCGGCAAACGCCAGCGCGGCGAGCAGGAACAGTCCGGCCAGTGATCGGGCGCGCCGTCGCCAGCGGATGCGGGCAAGGGAAGGCGGGCGAGGGAGCATCGTTCTTCGACTGACCGGGATGCGCGGGCTTGGCAAGCGTGAATAAGATGTTGACGAAAAGAACAAACCATGTCCAAAATGGACCTATTCCGACCCGGCCGACTTGCGCCGGCTCATGCCGCGAAACGGGCTTGGGTCCGGATTGGCGGCAAACAGGAACGAACAAAAGGTGAATAGAGCCGAAATGACGACATAGTTACGCCAGGGCGGAGCGATAGAAACGGGATGGCTGCATGATGGACCAAAGGACGCAAATCGGTTTCGACACGTCGGCGTTTCCGGCAAGCGGTTTTTATCCGGGCGAGCTTTGGGGCGCGTCCGAAACCAGCGATCGGATCGCTTCGGGGGCCGGATCCCCGCTGCTGTTGATCGGGACGCAGGCGGATCTGCCAGACATGTCGATCCTTCGCGGCATACGCGTGGCGGGAACAGCCTCAGCGGATCGGGCGGCGGCCCATATCCGGCAGACCGATACGCTCGACATCGTCTGGCTGGCGGCGGCGGACGCGGTGGAAGAAGATGTGCTTGCTGCCATTTTTGCAGCGGCGGATGAACAGGGATGCAACCTGATCTGCGAAACCTCGTTGTCGGGGCTCGACGGGGTGGTCGCTGCGATTCCGGCATCGCTTGGGGCTCAATTGCTCGTCGATGCCGATCCGGCCGACAAACTTGTCGCGCTCGCGGCCGCCGAGCGCTCACGATACGGGGTGGTCCATGATGTCGCGCGCGACGATGCGATGGAGCGGATCGACCGGTTGCAAGAGGAAGTGGCGCGCATTTCACGCCTCCTCGGCGACCTTGCGGGGCAACGAAGCGGGCTTCCGGGCACGCCGACCGGTGTGACACCCTGGGATGTGGATTCGGCCGGTTATTTGGAACAGGTCCGCGCGCCGTCGCGCGATTTTGCCGCGATGCCGCGCAGCTTCGTTCCCGAAGAGCGCACGCTCGACCGGCAACGCGCCAAACAGGTACGGCGGATGTTGCGTCAGCGGCGAATGCGCGAGCAATATTTCCCTGCCGATCTGTTCGCCGATCCGGCGTGGGACATGCTGCTCGACCTCTATGCCGCGCGGCTCGAACGCCAGCCGGTGTCGGTGTCGAGCCTGTGCATCGCTGCCGCGGTTCCCGCGACGACGGCGCTGCGCTGGATCAAGACAATGACCGACGCCGGGCTGTTTCTGCGCGAAGCTGACCCGCACGACGGCCGCCGCATCTTCATCGCGCTGGCGGAAGGCGCGTGCGACGCGCTCGCGCGCTATTTCGAGGCGCTCGACGAATAGGCGTGGCCCGGCAGGGGCGGAGCGGTTAGGTTTCGGTCCATGAAGGATGTCGAGGTGGTCGTGAACGACCGCATGCAGCAAGATTATCGTTATACGCGCACGGCGCCGATGGGGAAGGCGTTCGATCGCGGTTTCGAACCCGAACTCACTCCCGCCGAAATGTTGGCGCTCGGCGTGTTCTGCGGGAAATATATGACCGACTGTACCGCCGAATTCCCGGCGGACTGGTTCGAGCATGCCAAATTCGCATCGACGCGTGCCGATTGTTCGCTCAACTATTTCGGCATCCGGGCGAGCGTACCTTTGCGCGTCTGGGTCGAAAAAGGGTGGATCCATCCCGACGATCCGCGCGGCTGGTTCCAATGGTATTGCCGCTATTATTCGGGGCGGCGCATGACTGGAGAGGATGATCGGCAGATCGCGCGATGGCGCGCATTCCGCCGTCACGCCGCGCAGGTCCGCAAACATTGCGAGCCGGGCGACCCCTTTTGCCGGCCGAAGCAGCGGCAGGCGCTGCTGCAATGGGCTTATGACAGCCGCGATATCTGATCGTGCGTTCCCGGTGATGCCCGTCACATCGTGGCTACATGCTCTGGCCTAAGTCCGCGGCAAGTGACAATATCCCAATCTATTCTGTATGTTGGGTCGAAACAGGGAAAACGCTTCATGGCTAGCCGCCGACTCCGTCTCCTCGCGCTCCTTCTCGCCGCGCCGCTGTGGACCGCTGCGCCGCTGGCCCTCGGTCAGGAGGCGCCTCCGGCCGAACTCGACGGCGACCAGCAGAAGATGCTCGACCTGATCAACAGCGGGATGGAACTCGACCGTGCGGGCAAGACGCGCGAGGCCGGCGCGGTCTACCGGCGCTGGATCGACGAGGCAACGAAGCGCTACGGCGCCGACGGCCTGATCACGAGCCTCGGTTACCGCCTGCTCGCGGGCAATCTCGAGGACCAGAACCAGCCGAAGGAAGCCGAGGGCTATTGGAAGCGGCTGCTCGACATCAACCGCACGGTTCTTGGCGAAAGTGACGACGAAACGCTGGCGGCCTACGGCTTCCTTTCGTCCAATTATATGAAGCAGGGCCGTCCAGCCGACGCGCTGCCGTTGCGCCGCGCGATCCTCGCCGCGCGCATCGCGGCCAAGGGCGAACGCGATCCGAAGACGATTGTCGCGACGAGCAACCTAGCATCGGTGATGACCGAACTCGGCGACATGAAGGGGGCGGAGGCGCTTTATCGCAAGGCACTTGAGACCAGCCTTGCCGTCCACGGTGAACAGCACCGCGAAACCGCGTCGGGATATGCCAATCTGGCGGTCGTCCTGCGCGGTCTTGCGCGCTATGACGAAGCCGAGCCGCTGCTCGAAAAGGCGCGCGTGATCGACGAAAGCCTGCCGGGGACGACCGGCGCCGACCTTTCGCTGCGCTATTACAACAGCGCGGTGAATTTCGGTGACATGGGGCGCTATGCCGAGGCGTCGGCGGCGGCGAACAAATCGCTCGATCTGGCACGTGCCGCGAAGGGCGACGACAGCGCGGAGGCCGCGCTTGGATACACGGCGGTTGCGCACAGCCTGACGCTTGCGGGGCGGTTCGGCGAAGCCGACGCCGCCTATCGCAAGGCGCTCGCGATCCGGTCGGGGCTGCTCGGTGAAAGCCACGCGCTGACCGGTGAGGCCTATAATAATCTGGGGCTGAACATGGAGAAGCAGGGCTTGCCGCCGAGCGCGATCGAGCCGCTGGTGCGCAAGGCGCTCGACATCACGCGTCAGTCGCTCGGCGAAAGCAGCGAGCGTACCGCAACGATGTACGCTAACGTAGCGCACAATCTGAACCAGCAGGGCCGCTATGCCGAGGCCGAGCCGATGTATCGCCGCGCGCTCGAGATCCAGGAACGCGTCGGCGGGGTCGATCACCCGTCTTATGCCACCACGCTGATCAACCTCGCTTACAATTTGCGCGATGATGGCCGTTCGGAGGCGGCCGAGCCGTTGATGCGCCAGGCGCTCGGCATTTTTCAGGCGAAGTTCGGCGACGACAATCCCGAAACCGCGTGGGCTTACCTCAGCCTCGGCTCGACCCTCGGCGGCTTGGGGCGTCACGCCGAAGAGGCCGACATGACGCGCAAGGCGCTCGAAATCCGTCGCCGCCTGCTCGGCGAAAATCACCCGCTCACCGCCGTTGCCTATAACAGCGTCGCGGCGGCACTGGTCCGCGGTGGCGGCGCGAACGGCGACAAGGCAGCCGAGCCCTATTATCGTCAATCGCTCGCGATCCTGCAGCACAATGTCGGCGAGGCGCATATCGACACCGCCTACGCATACGATAATCTCGCGTCGAACCTGCTGCGGCAGGGCAAGGCGGCCGAGGCCGAGCAGGCGGCAGGCAAAGCGGTCGCGATCGTGCGGCGCCAGAACGACCAGAGTGCGGCAGGCCGTAATGCGGTCGCGCTGTCCGGGCTCGACCGGCAACAGGCCAATCCCAATCGCGGCGTGTTTACCACCTATATGAACGCGGCGTTCGGATTGATGAGCGATACGCCGGGAGCGGCCGAACAGTCGCAAATCCAGGATCGTGCTTTCCGCGCTGCGCAGGATGCAGTCAGCTCTGCCACGGGCCGCGCGGTGCTCCAGACCGCCGCGCGCGGTGCTGCGAAAACCCCGCAAATGGCCGAAGCGGTGCGTCAGGAACAGGATCTCGCTGCGCGCGCCAATCTCATCGACAAGAATCTGCTGCGCGCGCTTGGCGACCGGAAACCCGTCGAAGCCGCCCGGCTACGCGGCGAGTTCGACAGCGTTCAGGCCGAGCTTGCCGATGTCAGCGCGCTGATCGACAAGAAATATCCGTCGTACCGGCAACTTGTGTCGCCGCGCCCGATCGGGCTGGCGGATGCGCAAAAGGAGTTGCGACCGGGCGAAGCGTTATTGCTGATGACCGAGGCGGCGAACACCTTCCACCTTTTCGTCGTCACCCCGAACGCGGTTGGCTGGAGCCGTCCGGCGAAGGAAATCGACGTCATCCTCAAACAGATTTCGGACCTGCGCTGCGACGTCGATTTCGCGACCTGCTCAGTGGCGCGCAAGGCCGAGCTCGATGCGCTGCCGGCGACGGTGAAGGAGCTCGAAGGGCATCGACGCTTCGATATCGACACCGCGCACACGCTCTACAAGGAACTGATCGAGCCGATCGAGCCGCTGCTGAAGGACATAAAACGCATCTATGTTGCGAGTTCGGGGAAGCTCGGCGACCTGCCGCTCGCGATGTTGTCGGCGACGCCGCTGCCCGAAGGCGCTGATCTTGCCGATCCCGATGCGCATGCCCGCGCAGGATGGCTTGCCGATCGTTACGCCTTTACCAGCCTTCCCTCGGCAGCGGCGCTGACGCTGCCTCGCGAGGCACGCACCGCCGGGCGCGACAAAAGTTTTCGCGGCTATGGTGCGCCGGTGCTGCTCGGCGGCGACACCGGGGCGCGGGCAGCGGCCGGAGTCGGCGTTTTCGACGGCGTTTCCGCCGCCGGCTCGCCGCTTGCCGACCCTGATGCGCTTCGTCGGCTGACCCCGCTCCCGGGCACGAAAGTCGAACTCGCCGCGATGGCCGACCTGTTCGGTGCATCACCCGCCAGCCTGACGCTCGACGACAAGGCGACCGAAGCGGCGCTCCGGCAGGACGCGATCCTGTCCACGAGCAACATCGTCGCGATCGCGACACACGGCCTGCTCCCCGATCCGGGCCTCGGTCTCGGCGAGCCGGGGCTCGTGCTGACTCCGCCTGCTGCGCCCAGCGACCTCGACGACGGATTGCTGACCGCGACCGAGGCGGCACGGCTGACGCTGTCGGCCGACTGGGTTATCCTCTCGGCGTGCAACACCGCATCGGCGGAAAATTCGGGCGGCGGAGACAGCCTCTCGGCGCTCGCGCGCGGGTTCCTCTACGCGGGCGCCGACGCGCTGCTCGCCAGCCACTGGCGCGTTTCGGACGAAGCGACCGCTGTCCTGACGGTCGAAACGCTGATGGCACGGCGCGCCAATCCCGACGTATCGCGCGCGCAGGCGCTGCAATCGGGGATGAAGGCAGTGCGCAGCGGCAAGCGCGCCGACGGCACCGCGATCCGGGGCTGGAGGCCCGACTGGGCGCATCCGGCGGCGTGGGCAGCATTCACCAACATCGCCAATCGCGACGATTGAACACATTTCCCTTCGGCGCGGGCCGCATTATGTAGGCGCCGCAGATCAAGGGAGTTTCCGCCGTATGCCGATCATGGCCGCCCGCCTCTATCACGACGGCAAGCTCGTCCGCGACATCGGTCCGGACGAGGAGCTTCCCGAAGATTGCGACGACGGCGATTTCTTCTGGCTTGGCCTTTACGAACCCACGCCGGGCGAGTTGGAGGGGATTGCGAAGCGGTTCGGTCTCCATCCACTTGCGGTCGAGGATGCGCTGAAGGCGAACCAGTTGCCCAAGGTCGAGGCCTATGGCGACCAGCTCTTCGTCATCACCCGCACCGCGAACCTCGATTCCGACACGATCCATCCGGGCGAGACCGCTTTTTTCCTCGGTCCGCATTTCTTCGTCAGCGTCCGTCACGGGTCGGCGCGGACGCACACCGAAATCCGCTCGCGGCTCGAAACGCTGCCCGCCAAGCTTGCGCACGGCCCCGACTATGTCCTCTATGCGGTGCTCGATTTCATCGTCGACGGGTATTTCCCCGTCGTCGATGCGATCGAAGACCGGATGCTGCTGGTCGAGGAAAGCGTGATGGACACGCCACTCGATGCCGCGGAAATTCGCCACCTCTATGCGCAACGGCACGAGATCATCCGCTTCCAGCGCCTCGTCGGCATGATGAAGGAGGTCGCCGGGCGCCTCGCGACCGAAGAGGATCTGCCCAATATCGACGCCGCGGTGCGCCCCTTTTTCCGCGACATCTGGGATCATGTACAGCGCGCCGAATTTCGCCTGACCGGGCTGCGCGACATTGCCGCGTCTGTCATCGAAACCAACGGGATGCTCGAACAGCAACGCCAGGGTGTGATCACGCGCCAGCTCGCCGCGTGGGCCGCGATCCTCGCGGTGCCGACCGCGATCGCCGGCATTTATGGCATGAATTTCGAATTCATGCCCGAACTCGACTGGGCTTTCGGTTACCCGTTCGCTCTCGCCCTGATTTTTGGCGGATCGGGACTCGTCTTCTGGCGCTTCAAGCATATCGGCTGGCTCTGACGCGCGCGTCTTGCTTGCCAGCGCCGACGGCTTGTGGCAGGGCGCACCTCCCTTCGGGGGCGCTTAGCTCAGTTGGTAGAGCATCTCGTTTACACCGAGAGGGTCGGCGGTTCGAGCCCGTCAGCGCCCACCATCGCTTCCCCCTGTCGTTTCAGGCGCGGCGGCGCTAAAGCGCTTTCCAGTTCGGAAAGGTCGCCCATGAAATCTCTGCCCCTTGTCTTCGCCTCCCTGCTGTTCGCCCTTGCCGCGCCCGCGCAGGCTGCGCCGAAACAGGGCGATGTCATCATTCGCCATGTGACAATTGTCGACGTTGAGGCGGCAAAGACAGTCGCGGCGCAGGCGGTGGTGCTGAAAGGCGCCGATATCGTTGCGGTCGGTGCCGATGCGGCGATCGCCAAAGACTGGCGTGCCGGGCGGACGGTCGAGGGCAAGGGGCGCTATCTGATCCCCGGCCTTTGGGACATGCATGTGCATTTCGGCGGCGGCCCCGAATTGATCGAAGAGAATAAGGCGCTGCTGCCGCTCTATGTCGCGAACGGGATCACGACGATCCGCGATGCGTCGGGCGATTTGCCCGAACAGGTGCTTGCCTGGCGTGGCGAGATTGCCGCCGGCAAGCTCTTCGGCCCACGCCTGCTGAGCTCGGGCGCAAAGATCGAGGGCATTGCGCCGGTGTGGAAGGGCACGATCGAGGTCGGGACCGAGGCCGATGTCGATGCCGCGCTCGACCGTCTGAAGAACCGGGACAAGGTCGATTTCGTCAAGATCACCGACAGCACGCTAAAACCCGAACTGTTCCTCTATGCCTTGCGGCAGGCGAAGGCGCTCGGCCTCCGAACCTCGGGGCATATCCCGATGGCGCTGACGACCGAACAGGCGGTTGACGCCGGGATCAGTTCGATCGAGCATCTCGACTACGCCTATAATGCCGGCGCGAAGGACGAGGCCGCGATTGCCGCCGATTTTGCCGCGAAGCGCATCGACCGCACCGAAGCGAACCGGCGGCTCGACGCGGGGTTCGACCGCGACACGGCGATGGCCGTCTATCGCCGCTTTGCCGCGAAGGGGGTGTTCGTCACCCCGACGCTCAACGGCGGCCGGATCATCGCGTATCTCGACCGCGACGATCATTCGAAGGATGCGGGCCTCGCCTATATCGGACCGAAGCTGCGCAAGACCTATGACTGGCGTATCGAGCGCGCGGCGAAGGCGGATGCGGCGGCAATCGCTGCGCGGCACAAGCAGATTGAGGATGTCGCGACGATCCTGCCGATGCTCGCAGAGGCGGGGGTGCCGATCATCGCTGGAACCGACGCGGGTTTCCTCAACAGCTTCAACTATCCGGGTTTCGGTCTGCACGACGAGATCGGCCTGTTCGTCGAGAAGGGCCTGACGCCGGCGCAGGCGCTTGCTTCGGCAACGCGCGCCGGGCCGGCATGGTTCGGCTGGCTCGAACGCTATGGCGCGGTGAAGCCGGGCATGGCGGCGGATCTGGTGCTGCTCGATCGCAATCCGCTGGAGGATATCGCCGCGACCCGGGCCATCGATACGGTCGTGATGCGCGGCGAGGTGCTGGATCGTGCGGCACTCGACAAGATGCTCGCCGACACGCGCGCGAAGGTTGTGGCCTGGAATGCCGAGGCCGCCAAGCCTTAGGGCAGCGCACCCCGCGCGACCCGCCGTGCGCGCCAGACGCTCCACAGGGTAAACAAACCCATTGCGGCCCAGATGACGTTGAGAACCGCCGAGGGCAGCGCGCCATTATAGCCCGAATTGATGATGAAGCCGCCGGCGCCGACCACGTTCATCCATTGATAAAGATAGCTGCGCCCTTCAAGCTTGCCGAGCGACAGCAGGACATAAGCGGCGAGGATGATGACGGCAGCCGCCCAGCCGATGGCTTCGATGACGATCACTTCGGCGCTCATGCGCATCCTCTCCATATGAAAACGCCCGCCCCGGTAAGGGGGCGGGCGTTTTTAGCATCAGCTGCCTGCTGCGTCAGGCAGCAAGCTTGCGCAGCACATAGTGCAGGATGCCGCCGTTCATATAATATTCGACCTCGTTCGCCGTATCGATACGGCAGAGCGTGTCGAAGCTGAAGGTCGAACCATCGGCACGCGTGACGTTCACCGTCACCGTCTGGCGCGGCTTCAGGTCCGCGACGCCGGTGATGGTGAACTGGTCGTCGCCGGTCAGGCCCAGCGTCTCGCGGCTCTGGCCTTCGAGGAACTGGAGCGGCAGCACGCCCATGCCGACGAGGTTCGAGCGGTGGATACGCTCGAAGCTTTCGACGATCACCGCGCGGACGCCGAGCAGGTTGGTGCCCTTCGCCGCCCAGTCGCGTGACGAGCCGGTGCCATATTCCTTGCCGGCGATGACCACCAAGGGCGTGCCGTCGGCCTTGTGGCGCATCGCGGCGTCGTAGATCGGCATGACCTCCGAACCATAGCGCGACATGCCGCCTTCGATGCCTGGGACCATTTCATTCTTGATGCGGATGTTGGCGAAGGTGCCGCGCATCATGACGTCGTGGTGGCCGCGGCGGGCGCCGTAGCTGTTGAAGTCGGCCTTGCTAACCTGATGTTCCATAAGCCATTTTCCGGCCGGCGAGTCCGCCTTGATGCTGCCCGCCGGAGAGATGTGGTCGGTCGTGATGCTGTCGCCGAGGATCGCGAGCGGCTTGGCGTTCACGATATCCGACACCGGCGCCGGGGTCATCGTCATGCCCTCGAAATAGGGCGGGTTCGCGACATAGGTCGATCCCGCGCGCCACTGATAGGTGTCGCTGCCCTCGACCTCGATCTTCTGCCAATGCTCGTCGCCCTTGTAGACATGCGCATAGCGCGCGACGAACATGTCGCGGTCGACCGCGCCCGCCACCGCGTCGGCGACTTCGAGATTGGTCGGCCAGATGTCGGCGAGGAACACGTCGTTGCCCGACTGGTCCTGGCCAATGGGCGTGGTGGTGAAATCCTCGATCACCGTGCCCTTCAGCGCATAGGCGACGACGAGCGGCGGCGAGGCGAGGAAGTTCGCGCGCACGTCGGGCGACACGCGGCCTTCGAAGTTGCGGTTGCCCGAGATGACGGCCGCGGCGACGAGGCCATTCTCGTTGATCGCCTTCGAAATCGGCTCGGCGAGCGGACCCGAATTGCCGATGCACGTCGTGCAGCCATAACCGACGAGGTTGAAGCCGATATTGTCGAGATGCTTCTGCAGCCCGGCCTTCTCCAGATAGTCGGTGACGACCTGCGACCCCGGGGCGAGCGAGGTCTTGACCCACGGCTTGGGCTTCAGCCCGAACGCGTCGGCTTTCTTCGCGACGAGACCCGCGGCGACGAGCACCCCGGGGTTCGAGGTGTTGGTGCAGCTGGTGATCGCGGCGATCGTGACGTCGCCGTCGCCGATGTCGAAATCCTTGCCCTTGACCGGCACGCGCGTCTGCGCCTTTTTATAGGTGTTGACCATGTCGGCGTTGAACACATCGTCGACGTCGGGGAGCGAGACGCGGTCCTGCGGACGCTTCGGCCCCGCGAGCGACGGCACGACGGTGCCGAGGTCGAGTTCGAGCGTGTCGGTGAACACGGGGTCCGCGGCGCCCTCGACGATCCACAGCCCCTGCGCCTTCGCATAGGCTTCGACCAGCGCGATATTCTCGTCGCTGCGGCCGGTCAGGCGCATATAATCGAGCGTCTTGTCGTCGACGCCGAAGAAGCCGCAGGTCGCGCCATATTCGGGCGCCATATTGGCAAGCGTCGCACGGTCGGCGAGCGACAGCGAGGCGAGGCCGGGGCCGAAATATTCGACGAAGCGGCCGACGACGCCCTTGGCGCGCAGCATCTGCGTCGCGGTGAGCACGAGGTCGGTCGCGGTGACGCCTTCCTTCAGCGCGCCGGTGAATTTGAAGCCGACGACTTCGGGGATCAGCATCGACACGGGCTGGCCGAGCATCGCGGCTTCGGCCTCGATCCCGCCGACGCCCCAGCCGAGCACGCCGAGCCCGTTGATCATCGTCGTGTGGCTGTCGGTGCCGACGCAGGTGTCGGGATAGGCGACGGTTTCACCCGACGCATCCTCGCTCGACCACACCGCCTGCGCGATATGTTCGAGATTGACCTGGTGGCAGATGCCGGTGCCCGGGGGCACCGCCTTGAAGTTCGACAGCGACTTCGAGCCCCATTTCAGGAAATCGTAACGCTCGCCGTTGCGGTAATATTCGATCTCGACATTCTGTTCGAACGCCTTCGGATGACCGAATTCGTCGACCATGACCGAGTGATCGATGACGAGGTGGACGGGGACGAGCGGGTTGATCTTCGTCGTGTCGCCGCCGAGCTTCGCGATCGCGTCGCGCATCGCGGCGAGGTCGACGACGCAGGGAACGCCGGTGAAATCCTGCAGCAGCACGCGCGCGGGGCGATACTGGATCTCGCGGTTCGAATGCGGGTCCTTCTGCCAGTCGACCAGCGCCTGCACGTCATCCTTCGACACGGTGAAGCCGCCATCCTCGAAGCGGAGGAGGTTTTCGAGCAGCACCTTCATCGAGAAGGGCAGGCGCGAAACGTCGCCGAGCTTCGCCGCGGCCTTGTCGAGCGAATAATAGGCGTAATTCTTGCCGCCGACGCTCAGCGTCGAGCGGGTTCCAAGCGTGTCGTTGCCCGTGGTCGTCATAGGATTGCAGTCCCCATGTTGGCGCGGCGGGGAATGACTGTCCGGTGGCGAAGCGGGAGAGCGGGGCCAACGGGAGTCGCACGCGCGGGTTTATGTTGGCGCCGCCTTACGCCCAGGCCAAGGAAATGCAAGGGGGGGGGTCAGGTCTGCGGCCCCAGTGTCTCGATAATGCGGCAGTCGTCGATCGTTCCTTGTCGACAGCTGCCAAGCATCCGCGCCAATTCGGCGCGCATCTTCCCGAGATCGGCTATTTTCGTGTCGATCTCGGAAAGGTGTCGCGATGTTATCTTGTCGACGGCACCACAGGATTGGTCGCGGTGGTCCGCGAGCGTCAGCAATTCGCGAACGTCCTCCAGCCGGAAACCGAGGTCGCGGGCGCGCCGAATGAACGACAGGCGTTGGCCATGTGCGATGCCATAGCTGCGATAGTTCGCCGATGTCCGGGCGGGTGGCGGAAGCAGGCCTTCCTTTTCGTAGAAGCGGATTGTCTCCGTCCTCGTTCCTGTCAGACGAGCGAGTTCGCCTATACGCATGGTGCCAACCTTATAGTTTCTACAAGGTTGGCCTAGGCGCTTGGGGCTTTGGGATCAATGGCCGCCACCGAATTTGAAGCGGATGCCGCCGTTGACGACAAAACCGTCGGTCGGCGCCCATGCATCGACCGTCCAGCTGCCATCGGGCGCGCGTTGCGGAAGCAGAAGGGGATCATATTTGGTCTGGCGGATATTGAGGATATTTTCGGCGTTCACGAACAGGCTGATCTTGCCGAGGGTGATTTCACCGAGCGCGCCGAGTTCGAAATAGGGGCGACTGCGCGTGCGATAGGGATTGTCGTCGAGTTGCTGGCGCCCGGTATAATAGGCCTCGATCCCGATGCGTCCCTTGCCATGTTCTTCCCACATGCCGACGAGCCCCGCGGTGTGGCGTGGGGTGCGCGGCGTGGTACGGCGGCCGGTGCCCGACGGGTCGGACTCGCTGGCGTCGACAAAGACATAGCTACCGGTGACCGAGAAACCCTGCCAGCGGTAACGCAGCATCAGTTCGCCGCCGCGCGTTCGCGTCGTGCCGAGCGCGTTGACGAGGTGCACGCTGTCGGCGTCGACATCCTGCAATTGCACGGCATTGTCGATGTCCGAAGCGAAAAGGGTGAAGCTCGCTTCGATCGGTCCCTTGGCATAGCCGAAGTCGAGCGAAGCCGTTTTCGCGGTTTCGGCCTTGAGCGGGCCAAGTGGTTCGAGACGCGACAGGCCCGCCGCCTCGATCTCGTCCACGAATGGCGTGGGGGCGTAGAAGCCCTTGCCGATCGACGCGCGGATCGTCCACGGGCCGGGACGGTAGAGCGCCGAGAGACGCGGGCTGAAACGCGTGCCATAGTCGCTGTGGAAATCCACGCGCGCGCTGCCCGCGAGCAGCAGCTCGTCGGTCAGCTCCTGTTCGACCTGTCCGAAGAGGCCGGGGACGGTATAGCTGTAGTCGAAGCTCGGGAAAGCGCGCGAGCGGTAGAGGTCGGCCTGAAACGCCGCGCCCGCGAGCCAGTTCGTCGGCCCGCTTTCCCCGGCGAGCGAGGTTTCGGCGAAGAAGGTATGCTGCTTGTCGGTTTCGGCGCTGGTGCCGAAAAGCTGGCGGTGGCGTTGCGTCATCGCCGAAGCCCGCACGCCGATTTTGCCGAGATTTTCGACCGGAAATTCGGCGACGAGCCCGGCGTCGAGGCGGCGGCTGTCCTGCGTCAGCGGGAAGGGCTGGCCGTCGGGGGCGGTGCGATCGGCGAGTGTGCCGCCCGTCCGGTCTTCGTGTGTCGCGCCGACGGTGATCAGCGCGGTTGCGCCATCGTCGCCTTCCCAGAAAAGGCGTGGGCGGACCGTCCAGCGGTCGAAGCCCGGCATGTCGATCCAGCCGTCATCGTCGAGATCCTTGCGCGTCTGGCGGTGATAGCCGCCGGTGAGCGAATAGCTCCAGTTCGCAGCCAGCGGCCCCGATGTGTAGCCGGTGACGTCCTGCCCGTCGCGGGTCGTGGCGTTGAGCAGCAATTCTGCCTCGGCTTCGGCCTTGGGTCGGCGCGAGACGAGGTTGATGACCCCACCAAGCGCCGAGGGTCCGTAGAGCGCCGACGCCGAGCCCTTGATCACCTCGACCTGCCCGAGGTCGGTCGGCGGAATCTGGAGCAGGCCGATCGACGAGGGCTGGCCGCCGTAGAGCGGCAGGCCATCGGAGAGAAGCTGGGTATAGCGCCCCGACATGCCCTGCATGCGGATGTTCGACGATCCGAGCGCGGGCGACGTGACCTGCACGCGCACGCCCGGCGTTTCGGCGACGAGCATCGAGACATTGCCCGGCGTCATCAGCAATTTTTCTTCGATTTCCTCGCGGCCGATCACTTCGACGCGGATCGCTTCGTCCTGCACGCGGCGGCCCGAGCGTGTCGCCTGCACGACGATGTCTTCTTCGCCTTCCTCCGCCTCGTCGTGACGCTCCTGCGCATGGGCGGCGGGGGGGCAAAGCCCGATGCTCGGAATGAGGGCCATCGCCGCGAGCGGCAGAATCTTCGGGGATTTGGTCACCTGAGCGTCTCCGGCTGGCATGCGAGTTTACGGCGCTCGCAAAAAGTTACGGGCCACGGCCGGAAGGGCCATAAAGGTTGTAGCCACTACAAGGTCAAGCCGTCAAAAATTCGATCGGCAAATATTGCTTTCCTAAATTATCCAAATAGGTTCAGAATCGTTCCGATTCATTCCAAGTGATTCGGGAGATGGAGCTATGGGACGTAAGGTGGAGCGGGGTTCGCGGAGGAAATAGGGAGGTATGGCTGCGGCTTCGGGTGGCAGGGAGGAGCGGAACAGGCCCTCCCCCAACCCCTCCCGCAAGCGGGAGGGGAGTAAGATGGGCGGCGGCGTTCGGGGGAGAGATGCCAATCCCTTCATGCCCGGTCTGCGCATTCGCGCGGATGGATGGACGGCGGCGCGGACGCGGGTGTTTCTGGCCACGCTGGGGCGCACGGGGTGCGTCACCGATGCGGCGCGGGTGGCGGGGGTGAGCACGACCTCGGTCAATCGATCGCGCGCGCTGTTTCCGCCGTTCGACACGGCGTGCGGCGAGGCGATCGCGCGGGCGCTGCGCGGTCTGGAGGCGGTCGCTTACGAGCGCGCGGTCGAGGGGCGCGAGATGGTCGTCATTCGCGATGGCCGCGAGGTCGAGCGGCGGATCATGCCGTCGGACTCGATGCTGGGGCTGCTGCTGAAGCGCGGCGACCTGAAAAACGGGAAGGGCGTGCAACTGACCGCGGAGGAGGCCGAGGCCTATGAGCTGCCCGCGGCGGTGCGGCACCGTTTCCTGTCGCGCGAGGAATATTTCAGCGGCATCGCCTTCGACAATCGCCGCGACGCGGGCAAATGCCAGCGGCCGACGTCCGCCGAAACCGATGCCGAAATCCTGCGGCGCATCGCGATCATCGAAATGACGCGCAGCCGGGAGGATCTGGCGGAGGAATGCTGCCGGACGTGCGGACAGCCGCTCGGCGAGGCGGCACGGCAGCGGCTCGAGGCCAGGGCGGCGCAAGTCGTGCCGCCGCGCGCGCCGGTGTGGGAAATTCCGCCGCAGCCGATCGACGACCGCTGAGACATCCCCGGCGTGCCTCTGTCCGGCGACGCCGCGCCCGCCGCTGCGAGGGCTCAGCCGTCCGAGCGCGCCTCGCGCGGCGCTTCGGCGGCATAGGGATCGCCCGCGGGATAGCCGAAGAAATAGCCCTGCGCCTGCGGGCATCCCTCGTCGAGCAGCATCTGGCGCTGTTCCGCGGTCTCGACGCCTTCGGCGACGATCGGCATGTTGAAGCTGCGCCCCAGCCCGACGATCGCGCGCACGATCGAGCGCGCCGCATCATCGTCGTTGAACGAGCTGACGAAGCTCTTGTCGATCTTGATCTTGTCGAACGGAAACGCCTTGAGGTTGCTCAGCGACGAATAGCCGGTGCCGAAATCGTCCATCGCGATGCGCACGCCCATCGCGCGGATTTCGTGCAGGATCTTGAGCGCCGCCTGCCGGTTGCGGATGAAGGCGGTCTCGGTGATCTCGAGCTCGAGCCGGCGCGCATCGAGCCCCGACTGCTCCAGCGCGTCGCGGACGATCGCGGGCAGGTTGGGAACCTGGAACTGGATCGTCGACACATTGACCGCGATCGAGACATTGTCGGGCCATGCCGCGGCGACCATGCACGCCTCGCGCAGCACCCACTCGCCGATCGGGAGGATCGCGCCGATCTCTTCGGCGACGGGGACGAAATCATCGGGCGGGATATCGCCGCGTTCGGGATGCTCCCAGCGCAGCAGCGCCTCATAGCCGACGACCGATCCGAACGCGGTCGCGACGAGCGGCTGGAAGACGAGGTAGAGCTCGCCGCGCCCGATGGCGTGGCGCAGGTCATGTTCGAGCGCGCGGCGTTCGCGCGCGATCTCGTCCATTTCCTGGTCGAAGAAGGCGGCATGGCCGCGGCCGTTGTTCTTGGCGCGGTAGAGCGCGGTGTCGGCGTTGCGCTGGAGCGTTTCGGCATTGTCGCCGTCCTGCGGGAACAGCGACACGCCGATGCTGACCCCGACCGCCATCGGATCGTGCGCGACGTCCATGTCGATCGCGACATTTTCGAGGATGCGGCTGGCGAGCTTGCGCGTATCGTCGGGGCTGGAAACCGCCGTCTGGATGATCAGGAATTCGTCGCCGCCGATGCGCGCGACGAGGTCGTCGCCGCGTACCGATGCGCGCAGAATGTCCGCGATCCGGCACAATATCTCGTCGCCGGCGCCGTGGCCGAAAATATCGTTCACCGCCTTGAACCGGTCGAGGTCGAGCGCGAGCAGCCCGAAGGGTTGCTTCGCCTCGATCGCCGCGTCGAGCGCGTGGATGAAATGCGCGCGGTTGGAGAGGTCGGTCAGCGGGTCGTGCGAGGCCAGATGCTCGATCGCGCGCTGCGCGCGCTTGCGATCGGACAGGTCGCGGATCGCGATCACCTGACAGCTGCGGCCGCGATATTCGATCGTCCGCGTCGCGATTTCGAGGATCTGGTCCTCGTCGGGGCTGTTCCGCAGCCGCGCCTCGGCCGAATAGCCGTCGGGAATATCAAAGGCCCCGCCGTCGATTGCGGCGAACCAGTCGCCCGGCGCGCTGCCGAGCAAGGCGCCGCTGCTGACTCCGGCGAGTTCGCAAAGCTGGCCGTTGACCTCGACGATCCGGCCGTCGTGCGTGATCGCCAGCGCTTCGAGCGTCGCTTCGGCGAGGCCGTGCGCGTCGGTGAGCCAGCGGTCGACGAGCGAGCCGGTGACTGCCAGCGCAATGAGCGCGAAATTGGCGAACACGATCGCCGGCACCAGCCAGTCGCGGCTGGCATATCCGGCGAGATCGGCGCCGCGCGTCGGGTCGGGAACGAGCGTGGTCGCCGACATCGCGGTGAAATGCAGGGCGACGATCGCGAGCACCGACAAGGCGGCGGGTACGGCGATCCTGCGCCACCCCGACGCCCTTGAAAAGACGAGGAGCGCGCCCGAAAAGCACGCCCATGACAGCGCGGCCGAGACGAGGATCGGCACGGCATCGTAGGTGACGCGTGCCGGGGCGATGATCGAGGCCATGCCGGTGAAGTGCATCGCCGCGACCCCGATCGCCGCGCCGGCGCCCGAAATCACGCAATCGCGTGCCGTCGGCGCTGCGCCGAGCCAGCGGAAGGCGGCCCAGAAGAATCCGATCGCGATCGCGACCGACGAGATGGTGAGGCTGGCATCGAAGCGGATCGGCATCGATCCGCGATAGGCGAGCATCGCGACAAAATGCGTGGCCCAGACCCCTACGCCCTGCGCAATCGCCGCGACGACGAGCCAGTGCCGGCGGCGCGTGTCGACGCAGAATGTCGACCGGTTGAGGATGATGAACAGGCAGATGTTGCCGAGGATGCAGACAAGCGCGGCAACCAGGACCAGCCGCAGGTCATGCTGATAGACAACGCATTCGAGGACACTGAACATAATAATCCCCCTGGTCCCCACATTGCTTCCTATCGGGAACGGGTGAAGATTATCTTATTTAAGGTCGGTCGATACTATTTTCTGTCAGCCCCTTGTTATACTTGACTTTAAAAGATCAGCCGCCGTTCGCGGCAAGACGGACGGGTTTGGGGGTGAAGGCGCGCACGCGGTTGCGCCCCGTTCGCTTCGCTTCATAGAGCGCCTGATCGGCATCGGCCATGAGCGCCGAGAGGCTGGTTCCGGGCGCGCCGATCGCGATACCGATGCTCGTCGTCGGACACAGTCTGGCCGGGATGCGGTCGGCGCACGCCGCGGCGAGCCCCTTGCGAACCGCTTCGGCGAGCCGGCGTGCGGCCTCGATCCCCGCGCCGGGGACGAGCAGCGCGAATTCCTCGCCGCCGATGCGGCCCGCAATCATTCCCGGCGGGCCGATCAGGCGGACGTGTGCGCCGAACGCCGCGATGATCGCGTCGCCGACCGCGTGACCGTGATTGTCGTTGATCGACTTGAAATGGTCGAGGTCGGCGATCATCAGCGCGACGGGGCAATCCTCGTCGATGCAGCGGCGCAGCGCGGTGTTGGCCTGCGTCTCGAACCCGCGGCGGTTGAGCAGGCCCGACAGGTTATCGTCGTCGACCTGACGGCGCAGTTCGTTGATCTGATCGATCGCGACCGCAACCATCAGGCTGATGGCGGCAACGATCGAGACCATCGCCTGACTGAACTGGACGGTGGTCCAGTACACCGACTGCTGGAAGCCGACATAATTGTCGAAGCCGCCGACAAGCGAGAGGAGCACGACGGGGCGGATGATGAGGTTCAGCGCCGAGAGCGCGGCGACCCAGAAGAGCACGCGATCGATGAGATAGGGTTTGTCGATCGGCCAGAGCGAGCGCACGATCATTGCAGCGATGATGCCCGCGCCGACGCTGACCGACAGGATGCGCGCGGCGATATCCGGCTGGCCGATGAGGAACCAGAGAAAGACGGTGATCGACACCGCGACCGTCACGCCCATCGCGCGCCAGGGTATGGGCAGGTCGTAGCGCTTGATGATCGCCGCAGCGAACAGAACCCCGGTTGCGAGGAAGCCGAGATTGGCGGGCAGGCGCTGCAATTCCATCGGGAGCACGGGGCCGACGTCCTGGATCAGGAAGGCGAGCGCCGACGCGGTATAGGCGCCTGCGGCATAGGCGACATAGCGTTCACGGCGGTTCAGCCAGAGCAGGAAAAAGGCGATTGCGAACAGCAGGCCGATGCCCGGATTGAGCAGCGAAATGAAAAATTGACCGTTCACACTACCGCTTTCTGCCCCCATCCCGATGGGTAGCAGTGCATAGATAACGACCTGTTACTTTTCGGGGAGTTAAGTCACGGTAACGCGTCGAGCGTCGAGCGTCGAGCGTCGAGCGTCGAGCATCGAGCGTCAGGCGGTGCCGCGCACGACGAGGTGGACGGGGATGCGCGTTCCGCTGCGCGTGCGTTCGTCATCTTCGAGCGCCATCGCAACGAGCGCCTCGCCCGCGGCGTCGAGGTCGGGTTCGAGCGTGGTGAGCGCGGGATCGGCGAGCGTGCCGGCGCGGATGCCGTCGAAACCGATGAGAGCGACATCCTGCGGCACGCGGCGCCCGGCGTCCTTGAGCCCCTGCAATACGCCGAGGGCGAGCATGTCGCTCGCCGCGAAAATCGCGTCGGTTTCGGGGTGCGCTGCGAGCAGGGCATGGACCGCGGCGACGCCTTGCGCGTGGCGGTCGGCGGCGGCGGGCGGCTCGGCAACCACCGCGGTCAGGCCATGTGCGGCGAGTGCTGCGGAAAAACCGTCGCGGCGCTCGTCAAACTGGCGCTGCGGCGACTGCTGTGGCCCGACGAAGGCGATATGGCGGCGGCCGTCCCGCACGAAATGTTCGGCGGCGAGCTGGCCGCCGATGTCATTTTCGCTGCGCATCCAGTGGAACGGGCTGCCCGGGCTGCCCCAGCAGACGAAATCGAGCCCGGACGCCTGCGCATCGGCGAAATATTTCCATGCGTCGCGGTTGCTGGTCGTGCCGATGACGATCATCGCGTCGGCAAGCCCCGAGGCGACGAAATCGGCGCGGAAATTGTCGGGATTTTCCTGGAACGAGACGAGCAGGTTGAACCCGCGCGCCGAGGTCGCGGCGGCGATGCTGCCGAGCAGCGCGAAATAGAAAGGGTTGATCGCGCTGCGGTCCTCGCCGGGGCGGCAGATGGTGACGAGCGCGATCGTCTCGCTGCTTTTCAGGCGAAGCGACGAGGCGTGGCGGTCGACGACATAGCCCAGTTCGCGCGCCGCAGCCGAAACGCGCGCGCGCGTTTCGGCATTGACGCCGGGGCTGTTCCTGAGCGCACGCGACACGGTCGATTGCGACACGCCGGCGCGCTCGGCAACGTCGAACGATGTGGGACGCAGCATCTTTCCGTTCACCTTGGCCTCTCCCCCTCGCGCCGTCTCTCGCCGCGAGGGCGGGGCTTGTCAATCGGCGAGGCCGTCCAACGCCAGCAAGGCGAAGCTCGCGAGCCAATGTTCGCCCATATAGTCGCCGGTAACGTGTGGGAGCGCGGCGGCGAGATGGCGATCTATCGTGTCTTCCAAAAGCGGCGTCATTGGATTTGGGCCAAGCCTGTCGGCGATCCGCCGCCAGCACCAAGCACGGCTGAGATTCAGGCCATCGAGATGGGCGATCTTTCCGTCACTACGGTCCGATACAAACGCGGGCTCGAAGAGTTGGCCGGGACGTGCGCAATCGGCTTCCGGAAAAAAATTGCCGAACCAGTCAATGAAGTCGTTCCGGCCGAGAACATGGCTCATCAACATCGCTTCGCAGAGCGCAGGGGAAAGGAACTCGTCGCCGCCCGGCTCCCAGGCCTGACAGTTTCGATCATACCGGAACCAATCGAGTGCCTTTTGTTCGATGAGCAGCAGCAAGTCCCCGTCGCGGTGCATCGCCCAGTGATGTGTCAGTGTGAGCGCGAAGCTGATGTTGAAATGGGTGCCGACGCGCAGCGGGTAAGTCATCTTCGGCAGAAAGGCGTGGAAGCGCGCGGCGAAGGCGGCGGCGAGCGGTTCGAGCGCGGCCGCCCAGGAGGTGTTATGGCGTTCGGCTTCGGCGTGGAGCGCGAGCAGCCACGCCCAGCCATAAGGGCGTTCGAAACCGGCCGACATCGGGCGGTCGAGAAAAGCCAGCTCGCCCGCGACCTTTTCGGGGACGAGCATCGTGTCGGCACGTGCGCGGATCTCGGCAGCGATGGGGAGGCCGGGGAAGCGGCGTGCGAGGCGGAGGATCTGCCACCAGCCGTGGACGCAGCTATGCCAGTCGAAGCTGCCGTGGAAGATGGGGTGGTGTTCGCGCGGGGGCCTGGCATCCTCGGGACCGTTCAGGACAAGGTCCATCTTGTACGGATATTCGCGGCCGAGATGCGAGAGGGTGGCGGTCGCGAAGCGGGTCGCGTGATCGGGGGTGAGATGGGTCATGTCAGAACGCAAAGAGCCAGATGAAGACGATGTTCACCGCGAGCAAAGGCAGCGCGGTGCCGATCTGCGCCTTGATCACGCCATAGGGGTTTTTGAGTTCGAGCAGCGCGGCGGGGACAAGGTTGAAGTTCGCCGCCATCGGGGTCATCAACGTGCCGCAGAAGCCCGCAAGCATCCCGATCGCGGCGACGACCGCGGGGTCGCCTTCATATTGCATGACGAGCAACGGCATGCCGACCGCCGCGAGCATGACCGGAAAGGCGGCGAAGGCGTTGCCCATCACCATGGTGAAAAACGCCATGCCGAGCCCGTAGGCGAGCACCGCGCCGAACAGGCTGCCGTGCGGGATCGCGGTCCCGATCAGGTCGCCGACGACCTCGCCGACGCCCGCGAGGGCAAAGACCGCACCGAGGCTGGCGAGCATCTGCGGCAGGATCGCGGCCCAGCCGACCGCATCGAGCAGGCGGCGGCCCTGCTGCGCGGGCAGCAGAAGCGGGGGCTTGAGGCGTGCCATGCCGACCCCAAGCGCGATGAGCACGCCGAGCGCGAGCGAGATGAGGGTCGCCTGCTTCGGATCGGCAAGACCGGGCACCCATTTGAAAAGGAAGGTGCCGGCAAGCGCAACCGCGGGGATGATGAGCGCGACGAGGAGAAGAAAGGGGCCGTGGCGCGCAGCGTGCGCCGCTTGTTCTTCGGCGGGCACATCGCCGCCCGGCGCGCGGCCGATCTGGCCCGTGCCCGCGATCGCGACGAGAGCGAGGACGAGCAGGCCATTGCCGAAGTCGCCGAGCCAGTCGCCGCCGAGCATCGAGAGCGCGAGCAGCGCCCAGAAGGCGGCGTTGCCGAAACGCTTCGGGTTGCTGCGGTCGGCGACGCCGAGTGCGGCAAAAAGCGCGAAGGTGAGGCCCGTGAGGACATAGACGAAACCGAGCGTGATCATGCGCTCGCCTCCTGTCCCGGGGTTTTTTGCGCCATCCGTTTTTCGAGGCGGCGGAGGCGGAAACCGTGGATGATGAAGGCGGCGATCGCGGTGGGAATCGCCCACAGCGAGAAGTGCAGCGGCTCGATGACATAGCCATAGCCTTCGAGCAGGCCCTTCATCAGCAGGATCGAGCCGATCGCGAGGAAGATATCTTCGCCGAAGAAGAGGCCGACATTGTCGGTCGCGGCGGAGAAGGCCTTGACCTCTTCGCGCTGGTCGTCGGTGAGCGCGTCGTTCTTCGCCTCGGCGGCGGCTTCGGCCATCGGCGCGACGAGCGGGCGGACGGTCTGGGCATGGCCGGCGACCGAGGTGAGGCCAACCGCGGCCATCGCCTGACGGAGCAGAAGGTAGGAGGTGAGCAGGCGCCCGAGCGTTGCGCCCTTCATGCGGTCGATGAGGCTGCGCGCGTGCTGTTGCAGTCCGTAAGCTTCGAGCAGGCCGATGACGGGGAGAACGATCCAGACGATCGAGACATAACGCGTGTCGTTGAACGCCTTGCCGAAGGCGGCGATGATCGCGGCGATGTCGAGCCCCGCGGCAAGGCCGGTGGCGAGCGCCGAGGCCATGATGACGAGCAGCGGATTGAAGCGGAGCAGGAAGCCCGCGATGATGATCAGGATGCCGATCAGCACGAGCATGGCTGGTATCCCTTCGTCCCGTCATCCCCGCGTGGGGTAGACCGCGCTGTCGCCAAATTATCTCTCCCCTGATTTCCCGTAGCCGCCGCCGCCGGGCGTTTCGATCACGAAGGCATCGCCCGCGGCAAGGTCGGCGCTGCCGGTGGCGGCAAGTTCCTCGACGCGGCCATCGGCGCGCTCGACCCGGTTGCTGCCGGCTGCGGCGTCTTCGCCGCCCGCAAGACCCTTCGGCGCGATCTGGCGGCGGTTCGCGAGGATGTTCGCAGCCATCGGCTTGTGGAAGCGGATGCGCCGCGTTGCGCCGTCGCCGCCGCGCCATTGGCCCGCGCCGCCCGAGCCTTTGCGGATCGAAAATTCCTCGACAATCACGGGGAAGCGCGTTTCCATCACCTCGGGATCGGTCATGCGGCTGTTGGTCATATGCGTCTGGATGACGCTGGTGCCGTCGAAGCCGGGACCGGCGCCCGAGCCGCCCGCGATCGTTTCATAATATTGGTAAGCGTCATTGCCGAAGGTGAAATTGTTCATCGTGCCTTGCGCGGGGGCCATCGCGCCGAAGGCGGCGAACAGCGCATCGGTGATGACCTGGCTCGTTTCGACATTGCCCGCGACGACCGCGGCGGGATAGCGCGGGCTGAGCATCGAATTTTCGGGGACGATCAGCGTGACGGGGGCGAGGCAGCCTTCGTTCATCGGGATCGGGTCGTCGAGCATCGTGCGCAGGACATAGAGGGCGGCCGCGCGGACGACGGGCATCGGCGCGTTGAAATTGTCGGGGAGCGTCGGCGACGATCCCGTGAAGTCGATGGTGACGTGGCGTGCCGCGCGGTCGACCTTCACCGCGACGGCAACCTCGGCGCCATTGTCCATCGCATAGCGAAAGGCGCCGTCGTCGAGGCGCGCGATGAGCTGGCGCACCGCGGCTTCGGCCTGTGCCTGCCCGTGCTTCATATAGGCGGCGACGGTTTTTGCGCCATGCGTGGCGGAGAGGTCGGCGAGCGCACTCGCGCCGCGCTGGCAGGCGGCGACCTGTGCCTTGAGGTCTGCGATGTTGAGCGCGGGGTTGCGCGCGGGCCATGGGCTGTCGACGAGGTGCGTGGCGATCGCGGCGTCGCGGAAATGGCCGTCGTCGACGATCAGGACATTGTCGAAGAGAATGCCTTCGTCGGCGATGCTCTTGCTGTCGGGGGGCATCGAGCCGGGGGCGATGCCGCCAAGATCGGCGTGGTGGCCGCGGGCGGCGACGAAGAAGCTGGCGGCGTCACCCTCTAAGAACACCGGCATGATGACGGTGATGTCGGGGAGATGGGTGCCGCCGTCGTAAGGCGCGTTGAGCGCATAGGCGTCGCCGCGCTTGATCCCGCGGCCGTCGCTGGTCCTTTGGCGGAGGATCGTGCGGACGCTTTCGCCCATCGAACCCAGATGGACGGGCATATGCGGGGCGTTGGCGACGAGGCGGCCCTCGCCGTCGAAGATCGCACAGGAGAAGTCGAGCCGCTCGCGGATGTTGATCGACGAGGCGCTGTGCTGGAGCGCGCCGCCCATTTCCTCGGCGATCGCCATGAACAGGCTGTTGAAGATTTCGAGCCGGATCGGATCGGGGATGGTCAGGTCTTCGGTCTTGGTGGCGTGCGTTTCGGCGGCGCGGCTGCGGGCGAGGAGCAAGCTGCCTTCGCTTTGAACCTCGGCGCGCCATCCGGGTTCGACGATGGTGGTCGAGAGCGCATCGATGATGATCGCGGGGCCGGCGATCGCGCGGCCGGGCGCGAGCGCGGTGCGCTGGTAAAGCGGGACGCGATGCGCGGCACCAGCGAGCCAGGCGGCGACGGTTTCGGGTCCGGTTTCGGCCGACGGCGCGGGGACCGACAGCGTCGCGGGCGCGGCGCCCGTTTCGGTCAACTCGACGCGGATGCGGTCGACCACCAGATTGTCGTGCGGGGCGTAGCCGAAGCGCTGGCGGAAGGCGGCGGCGAAGGCCCGTGCGATTTCGGCGGGCGGGGCGAGGGGAAGTTCGATCGCATTGTCGCTGTCGGCGAGACGGACGAAGAGAAGGGTTTCACGGGTAGTGTCGGCGCCCGCCGCGAGGTCGGCGCGCGCCTGTTCCGACAGCCCGGTTTCGACGTCGGCGAGCATGGCCGCGCAATCCTCGTCGAGTTTTGCGCCGAGCGTGCGCTCGCGGATCGCCGAGGGTCTGGCGAGCCCCATGCCATAGGCCGAAAGCACACCCGCGAGCGGGTGGAGCAGGATTTCGTCGATGCCGAGTGCGTCGGCGACGAGGCAGACATGCTGGCCCGCGGCGCCGCCGAAGCCGACGAGGCTGTAGTCCTGCGTGACGTCGTGACCGCGCGCGATCGTGATGCGCTTGATCGCGTTCGCCATTTGCTGGACCGCGATCGCGAGCAGGCCTTCGGCGAGCGCTTCGGGGGTAATGGTGCCGATTTCGGTCGCCATAGCGGCGAACTTTCGCGCGACGATGTCACGGTCGAGCGGCTGGTCGCCTGCGGGTCCGAAGAGCTTCGGAAAATGATCGGGCTGGATCTTGCCGAGCAGGACGTTGCAGTCGGTGACGGTGAGCGGGCCGCCGCGGCCATAGGCGGCAGGGCCGGGGTTGGCGCCGGCGCTTTCGGGGCCGACGGTGAGCCGCGCGCCGTCCCAGCGGCAGATCGAGCCGCCCCCCGCCGCAACCGTGTGAATGCGCAGCATCGGGGCGCGGATGCGCGTACCCGCGACGATCGTTTCATTGTCGCGTTCGAGCCGCCCGGCATAATGGCTGACGTCGGTCGAGGTGCCGCCCATGTCGAAGCCGATGAGGCGGTCTTTGCCGAGCGGCGCGGCGCTGCCGACCATGCCGACGATGCCGCCCGCGGGGCCCGAGAGGATCGCGTCGCGGCCATGGAAAGCCGATGCGGATGCGAGGCCGCCCGAGCTTTTCATGAACTGCGGCTCGGCCCCCCCATCGACGTTGGCGCCGAGCTGGGCAACGAACTGGCGCACATAATGGTGAAGGACGGGTGACAGATAGGCGTCGGCGAGCGTGGTGTCGCCGCGCCCGATGAGCTTGATCAGCGCGCTGACATCGTGGCTGGTCGAGATTTGCGTGAAGCCAAGCCCGCGTGCGATTTCGGCGACGCGCTGTTCGTGCGCGGGGTAGCGATAGCCGTGCATCAGCACGATCGCGATGCTGGTGAGGCCGTCGTCGCGCGCGGCTTGCAGCGTGGCGCGGGCGGCGGCTTCGTCGAGCGGGGTCAGGATATCGCCGTCGGGGCCGACGCGTTCGACGATTTCAGCGACGCCGGCGTGCGGCGGCGCAATGCGGTCGAGGCGGCGCGCGAAGAGGTCGGGGCGGTCCTGATAGCCGATGGTGAGTGCGTCGCCGAAACCGCGCGTGATCGCGAGCAGGGTCGGCTGTCCCTTGCGTTCGAGCAGCGCGTTGGTCGCGACCGTGCTGCCCATGCGGATCGCGAGCGGCGGGAGCGCGCCGGCGCCCGTCCCGGTCAGGTCGCGGATCGCGTTGACCGCCGCATCGCCCGGACGCGCGGGGTCTTCGCTGAGATATTTGGTCGTGACGACGGTGCCGTCGGGGCTGCGCGCGACGACATCGGTGAAGGTGCCGCCGCGGTCGATCCAGATCTGCCAGTGGTGATCAGTCGGGGATGCCATTGTCCGGCCAGCGAATGACGATGGCGAGGCGGTTGTCAACCGCGCTGCGCTGCCAGCTGCCCTTCAATTGCCGCTCGATCAGGGTGCGGATGAACTGGGTGCCGAAGCTTTCGGTGTCGATGTGCGGGGTTTCGGCAAGGCCGCTTTCGGTCCAGCTCAGCTCGATATCGCTATCGATGCGGCGCCAGCCGACGGTGAGATGGCCTTTGCCCGCGAGCGCGCCATATTTGATGCTGTTGGTGACGAATTCGTGCACCGCGAGTGACAGCGCCTGTGCACCCTCGTCGTCGAGGCGGACTTCGGGGCCGGCGATCCCCGCAAGCTGTTCGGCCGATACGCCCGCGATTTCGAGTTCGCGGTGAACAATCCGCCCCAGGTCGACGCTGTCGACCGCGCCGGTGACGAGCATCTGCTTGGCGTCGGACAGTGCGCGCATCCGGCCGTCGAACTTGGCTTCGAACTCTTCGAGGCTGGTCGATTCGCGCAGCGTGATGCGCGCGAGTGCGCCGATGCGAGCGAAGGCATTTTTCATGCGGTGCGCCATCTCGCCGATCATCAGCTCGCGATCCTCGGCATGGCGCGCCCTTTGCGCGGCGAGTGCCTGAAAGGCGGTGATGCGTCGCCGCTGGACGCGGTGGAGCTGCGTCGCGAGCAGGGCGAGAGCGACGCCGAAAATGAAGATTCCCAGCGGACGGCCGAGCCGTTCGAAAAAGTGGCCATAGGAAATCCGCATCGTCCAGATGCGGTCGGCGATGCGTAATTTCTGTTCGTGCGCGTCCCACCCCATCTTGCCCTTGCGAAAGACGAGCGGCGCCGACGGCCCTTCGCCGGCATAGACTTCGAGCCCTTCGATCCCCTTGAGCTGCGACCCGAGGACGGCGTTCATCATGTCGTGGGTGCGGAACGGCGCATAGACGAAGGCTTCGATCGGGCGCACACCGTCGGCCGTGACGACGGTGCCGGGGTCGGATCCGGCGGGCGCCCGCGCATAGACGGGGAGGTAGATCAGAAAGCCGGGCTGCTTGACCTTCTCCGCCCTTTCCTGAGCGAGCTGGACGATGCCGCTTGCCGCCGGTCGACCCGTCTGCCAGGCGCGGCGCATCGCCGCGCGCCGCACCGGCTCGCTGTACATGTCGAAACCGAGCGCGACATGGCGGCGCGGCGTATAGGGTTCGACGAGGACGACCGCGAAGCCGATCGGCTGGTCGGTTTCGGGCCAGACCTTGATGTCCTCGCCGTAGTTTTCGCGGAGCTTGGCTTCGAGCGCGGCGGGCGTGGCGGCGCGCATCGCGGCGGCGATGCCGACCCCCTCCATCCCGGGCGCGCGGTCCTGCGGCTGGAGCGCGCCCAGATAGGCGCGGATGCCGGGACCGCTTGCGGCGCTGTCCGACTGATAGAGCGCGCGCACCCCTTCGAGCACGGCGACATGGTCGCGCAGCCGCATGTTGACCTGCGCCGCGACCTGCGCGGCCTGGTCGGCCTCGCCGGACTGGTTGTAAAGGAAACTGGCGGCGGCGGCAGCGATCGTCGCAAGCAGGATGACCAGCCCGACGAAACGGACCAGCAGCGCCAACAGCCGATCAGCCCATGACGAAGGGCGCATTATCTATCCTGCCTGATGGCTGCCGCAGCAGCGCCCCCCTCTGTCGCCGGATGTTCCATGGTGCGCGGTCGATGGCAAGCCCATTTCGCACGCGGCGGCGCGACGGTGCCGGACGGGTTGCGATGCGCAACCTTTCGCTTATGCTGCACCGATCAAAGGGAGAATGCACGATGATTGTCTATGGCTCGCTGGTGTCACCGTTCGTTCGGAAATTGCTTGGGTATCTGGGTGAAAAGGGAATCGAGTTCGAGCTGAAGGGCGTCGGGATCGGTGATCCCGACCCTGGGTTTCAGGCTGCGTCGCCGCTCGGCAAAATGCCCGCGATGGACGACGACGGCTTCCTGCTCGCCGATTCGAGCGCGATCATCCAGTATCTGGAGGCGAAGCATCCCGAGCCTGCGCTGATCCCCGCCGACCCGCAGGAGCGCGGGCGGGTGATCTGGTGGGAAGAATTCGGCGACACGGTGTTCGCGGCGTGCAGTGGCAAGATATTCTTCAACCGCATCGTCGCGCCGAAATTCCTCGGCCGCGAAGGCGACCTTGCGGCGGCGGCGCAGGCCGAGGGCGAGGAGCTACCGAAGCTGCTCGCCTATCTCGAAAGTGCGATCCCGGCGTCGGGGTTCCTCGTCGGTGACCGGCTGACGCTCGCCGACCTCGCGGTCGCCTCGCCGTTGATGAATTTCCGCCATTGCGGCGCGTGCATCGACGCGGCGGTGCATCCGAAGATCGCGGCATGGAGCGAGGCGATTCTGTCGCGGCCGAGCATGGCGCCGTGGATCGCCAAGGAAGAGCGGCTGATCGCGCGCGTGATGGCGGCGTAGGCTGCTTCGCTAGAGCTCGACGACGATCCGAACCTGGTCGACGCCGATGCCCATGGCACGCGCGATCTGTTCGCGGCTGCGCTCGACCAGTTCCCGCAACCCGCCCGGCGGCCCATCCGGCGGATTGCCTTCGAGCAGGCCGGACGTTTCGACGCCGAGAATCGCGGCGAGCTCCTCCATGCGGTCATGCCCGGGGCGCGCCCGGCCCTTTTCCCAACCCGAGACCGACGCCGCGCTGACACCCATGCGCTCGGCGACCTCGGACTGGTTGAGCCCCGCGCCGGTGCGAAGCTGCTGCAGACGGGCCCCGAAGGCTTTGTCGGTTGCCGAGGGTGTATGATCTTCGTCGGCATCGGGCGCGGAGTCGACGGCGCTCTTGAGTTCGACTGCGCTCAGCGTTGCGGGCGATACCGGGCCTTCGAACTGGCAACCGAAAAGCCGTCCGCTGGCCCAGATGACGGCCGCCGTTATGTCGCCCGCATGTGGAAGCTCGATTTCGATCTTGTCGCCGGCCGCCAGCCCGACGTCGCTTTCGAACAGCAGGCCCGTTCCCGAGATATTGTGGATCTGGACATCGATGCCGGTGCCGTCATGCCGAACGCCCGAAGCAAGAAGACTGAGCTTTCGACGCACGGTGTGACGTTTGTCGGCGTCGGGCGCGGAGGATAGGAAATGTCCGAAAATGGGCATATGCGATTGTTGGGATCAGCTGGTTAAAAGAGAGTTAGCCCGGGCACCGAAAGATGGTGCGTCGCCATTAATTTTCGAGGCGGGGTCCCCGGACCTCAGTCCTTCGCAACGCGAGCCAGTTCGATCGTTCGCCCGATCCCGATCGCGTCGAGGAACGCCGTATCGTGGCTGACGACGAGCAGCGCGCCGTCATAGGCGGCAAGGCCGGTTTCGACGGCGGTCAATGACTCGATGTCGAGATGGTTGCCGGGCTCGTCGAGGATCAGAAGCTGTGGCGGCTTGGGCGCGCCGAGCACGCAGGCGAGGCCGGCGCGGAGCATCTGGCCGCCGCTGAGCGTGCCGACGATGCGGTCGGCGGCGTCGGCGCGGAAGCGGAAGCGCGCGAGCGCGGCGCGGCACCGGTTGTTCGTCGTCCCCGGATTGAGGACGAGGAAATTGTCCGCGATCGACAGCGCCGGATCGAGCAGGCTGACGCGCTGGTCGAAGAGCGCGAAGGGGACGCCGACGCGGACCGTGCCCGACGCGGGGACGAGCGTGCCGGCAACGAGGGAGAGTAGCGTCGACTTGCCCGAACCATTGGGGCCGGTGACTGCCACACGTTCGGGACCCGTGATGGCGAGCGACAGATTTTCGATCACGGGCGGCCCCTCGGCATAGCCCGCGCCGACCTGGTCGAGGGCGAGCACGATCCGCGACGCGGGAAGGCCGGTCGATGGCAGGCCGACCGACAGGGGGTCGACGATCTCGATCTTCGCGCGGGCGGCGGATAGCAGCCCTTCGGCCTCGCCGCGCTGGCGCTCGGCGAGGCGGCTTCCCGCGGCGCGCGTTTCTTCGGCGCGGCGCTTGAGCCCGCCGACAAGGATTTTCGGCATGTCGCCGCGCGCCGCCTTGGCGCGGCCGCGCGAGTCGCGGCGGTCCTGTTTTTCGGTTGCTGCCTGCGCCTGCCGCTGCGCCGCGTCGGCGCGCTTTTCGGCGCCGGCAAGCTCGGCTTCGAGCGCCGCCCGCTCGATTTCCTTGCGCGCATGATAGGCGCTCCAGCCGCCGCCGTAGCGCGCGGCGCCGAGACTGGTCAGCTCGACGATCGCGTCCATTTCCTCGAGCAGTTCGCGGTCGTGGCTGACGACGATCGCGCCGCCGCGCCAACCGGCGAGCAGGTCACCCACGGCCTGGCGGCCCGCGCGGTCGAGATTGTTGGTGGGCTCGTCGAGGAGCAGAAAATCGGGCGCGGCGAACATCGCACCGGCGAGAGCGGCGCGCGTGCGCTGGCCGCCCGAGAGCTGCGCAAGCGGGGTGTCGGCGGGAAGCGACAGGCCGATATTCGCGAGTGCCTCGTCGATCCGGGCGTCGAGCGTCCAGTCGGCGTCGCCGATCTCCTCGACCGTTGCCGCGCCGGCTTCGGCCTTGCGCAGCAGCGCGAGACCGGCGCGGGCGCCGAACAGGTCGGCGATGCTTTCGTGTGCCGCGACCTGCACCGTCTGACGCAGCATCGCGATGCTGCCGTCGATCGCGATGCTGCCCGCCGTCGGCGCAAGTTCGCCGGTCAGCAGGCGCAGCAGCGTCGACTTGCCGACGCCGTTGCGCCCGACGATACCGGCACGTTCGGGCTGGAAATTAAGGTCGAGGTCCGAAAGGACGGCGCGGCCGTCAGGCGTGGACCAGCCGAGGTTGGAGAGCGTAATCGAAGGCATGGGTATGGACTTTCCTGGCGGCAAGGCGGGGCTGCGTTGCGGGCAGGTTGTTGTCCATGACGGGATACTCCGGTTGATTGAGCTGCGAATGTAGGGGGCTTGATGGTTCGGCGCAATCATCCTTGTCCGGGTGTCTGCTATCGGCAATGGCAGGAGGATGGCAGTGGCGGCCGAAGGGCGGCCCTAGAGGAATAGCAGAACCGGAAGTTGAAGGCGCTCTGTGATTATGTCGTCGCAAAAGGAAATCTATCTGGTTCGGCATGGCGAAACCGAGTGGAACGCCTCCGGCCGTTTCCAGGGAAAGCTCGACTCCCGCCTTACAGAAAGAGGGGCGGAGCAGGCCGCGGCATATGGAAGGCACCTTGCCGCAGTCGCGGGCGAGATCGATGCGTTGGTAGCAAGTCCGTTGGGCCGAGTGCGCGAAACCACAGCCATTATCAAAACTTTCGGAAAATTTCCGGAGCCGCAGTGGGAGCCTCTGATCGCTGAGGTTTCGGTTGGTTCGTGGGACGGCCTTACCCATACAGACATTGACGCCCAGTGGCCCGGCAGATTGGACGAAACGACCCCGTTCGACTGGTTCTTCCGATCACCTGATGGTGAAAGCTACGATGCCGCCATGTCGCGGGTGACTCGATGGCTAGACAGCTTGCAAGGCGTCGTACTTGCCGTCTCGCATGGATTGATCGGGTGTCTCATTCGGGGAGCCTATCTTGGGCTGGCCAAAGATGACGCCCTCGGTTTGCCCGTTCCGCAGGACGTGATCTGGCGATTGGCCCATGGGCGGGTCGAGCCCATTCGCCTCGGCTGATGCGCATCGCGAAGATTCGCTATTCGAGGCGGTCGTTGCCAAATCGACTGGCTCGTATCCACCTCATAGCCGCCTTCGGCAACACAGCGTGTGTTATCCGAACAAAACCCCTTGCCAAGACGGCGCTACAAATGTAGCACGCTACAAATGTAGCGCATGAGGTGAGTCGCATGTTGTCCAGTTTGCCCCCGCGGGAACGCGAAATCGTCGATATCCTTTACGAGCGCGGTGCGTCGACCGTCATCGAGATCGGCGAGGCGCTCGCCGACGAACTGTCGGGTTCGGCGATCCGCGCGATGCTGAAGCGGCTGGAGACCAAGGGCTTCGTTGTGCGCGAACAATCCGAGCGCGGCTTCGTTTATGCGCCGAGCGTGTCGGACAAGACCGCGCGCAAGTCGGCGCTGTCGCAGGTCGTGCGCGTGTTCTTCAACGGATCGGCGACGAGCGCCGCCGCGGCGCTGCTCGGTATGCAGGACGAGATGACGGGCGCCGAACTCGACGAGCTTGAGCAGATGATCGCCAAAGCGCGCGAAGGGAGAGGGTGATGCTGACCGCCGCCATGTTGCTGGGCCTCGCCTGGAAATCGGTCGTCGTTGCGGCGCTGACGCTGGGGCTGCTTCGCCTTGCGCGCTGGCGTTCGGCGGGCGAGCGGTCGATGATCGCGCATGCGGGTCTCGCGGCGCTGCTTGCTTTGCCCGCTGCGATCCTGCTGCTGCCGCAATGGGCGCCGCTGCCCGCAAGCTGGTCTTTCGAGCCCGCCGCGCCGATCGTGCGGACGGTGACAACGGGGGGATCGGCGATCGATCCGGCACCCGCCGCGACGTCAGTCCCTGTCGTGGTGGAAAGCGCCGGATCGACGCCGATCGTTGCCGAATGGAGCGACCTTGCCCCCTTTCTCTATCTTGTCCCGCTCGCACTGCTGTTTGGAGTGATGGCGCTTGCGGTGGTGCGGCTGTTCGCGATGCGCGGGCGCGCCGAGATCCTCGTCGAACGCTCGTGGCTGTCGGCGCTGGCCGAAGCGCAGCGGCGCATGGGGTTCAAGCATGGCACCGCGCTGCTCGTCAGTAACGAGCTGCGCTCGCCGATCAGCTGGGGGGTGCTGCGCCCGACGATCGTGCTCTCCCCCAAGGCGGTTGCGGCGTCGGGTGAGGCCGAAGCGATCATCGCGCACGAACTGGCGCATGTCGCGCGGCTCGACTGGGCGAAGCTGCTCGGCGCGCGCGTCGCCTGCGCGGTCTTCTGGTTCAATCCGCTGGTGTGGATGCTGGCGCGCGAGAGCCATCAATTGCGCGAGGAAGCCGCCGACGATGCGGTGCTGATGGCCGATATTGACGGTCCCGATTATGCGACTTTGCTGGTCGGCGCGGCGCGGCACGACAATCAGGGCGCGTTGCTTGCGGCGCATGGCGTCGCGCCGGGCAAGGATAGCCTGAAGCGCCGGATTACCCGCGTGCTCGACGGCAGCCTGAAACGCGGCCCGGCGAGCGCGAGCTGGATGCTGATGAGCCTCGTGGTACTGGCGGGCATCACCGCGCCGCTCGCCGCCTTTTCGGCGACGGCCAGGCCCGGGGCGGCGACGGAAGTCGACGCCGGCGCCGCCTCGACCGTCACCCGTCAGGCGACAACTGTGACCTCGCAATCGGCCGCAGCCGCGAAAAATAGCGCGGTCGACGACGCGGCGACCGCTGCCGCGACCGCGAAGACGCTGAGCGCCGACGAGCTGGTGAGTATGCGCGCGGTGGGGGTGACCCCCGAATATGTCGCGCAGATGCGTGAGCATGACGGGTCGATGACCGCTGACGAAATCATCGGCGCGAAGGCGGCCGGGGTCGATCCGGCCTATATCAAGACGATGCGCGGCATCTTCCCGGGGGTCGATATTGACGAACTGGTCGGGGCGTCGGCACTGCACATCGAACCGAAATTCGCGCGCGACATGAAATCGCATTTTCCCGACATCGGTATCGACGATGTGATCGCGCTTCGGGCGATGGGCATTGATTGTGATTTCGTCACCGACATGCAGAAGGCCGGCGTGAAGATGCGTAGCGCCGACGATGCTATCGAATTGCGCGCGACGAGTGGGTTCCGGCCCGTTGTGAAGCCGCGACCGGCGGCAGCGCCGCGCCCTGTCGCGAAAGCCGTGCGCGGTGACAATGTTGCGGTTGTCGACATGGAACGTGGCGTCATCGAGGCGCGCCGGTCCGACGGCCGGACCGCACGGATCGAATTCCCGCAGACGCCCGAACCACCCAGGCCGCCCGTTCGCGACTGACGTCCGGACATTCGTCCGTACCGGCGGACGACTAATCGAAACCTGATTCAAAATTGCCGCTGCGGCGGCGAGCGATGATGCTCGCCCGGCGCACGGAGGGAGGAGTGCACCCATGAATGCCATGTTTCTTGCCGGCGGCGCCGCGCTGCTGTCGATCCTCGCCTGTGCGGCGCCGACCGCAGCCGCCGACCCGCTGGTCCTGACCGACGTTCGCTGGGTCGCCGAACCCGCCAGCGGAAAGAAAGGCGCGCCGCGCGTTCGCATCCAGCACCAGCGGTCGAGCAGCGACCGCACACTCGATGGCGCGCGTGCCGATTTTGCCGAAGCGCAGACGGCGCTGGGCCGCGCGACGCCGGGACCGGTCAGCTTCGCGGTCACGCACGATGCGGGCACGCTGTCGTGCACCGGCACGCTGACGCGCGCGTTCGAGGGCAAGGGAGAGTGCCGCTTTACCTCTGACCCCGGTTTCGAGCGCGCCTTGAGCGAACGCGGGCTGGTCCCCGACCGGCGCGCAACCTTGCTGGCGATGCTGATGGTCGACGCGACGATCGATCTCGCCGATGGCCTGACGCGCGAGGGCGTGCGGCCGAAGGATGCCGACGACCTGATCGCGGCGGCGGCGCTCGACGTGCGGCCCGAATATATTCGCGACCTTAAATCCGAGGCGCTGGTGCTCACCGATGTGGAAGACGCGATCGCGTGCAAGGCGCTGGGCGTCGACGGCGCTTATGTGCGCGGGCTTGCCGCAGCGGGGTACCGGAAGCTGAGCGCGAACGAGGTCGTGAGCATGAAAGCGATGGGGGTCACCGCCGACTATGCGCAGGCGATGAACCGCGCCGCCGGGGGGAATGGCAAGTGATGCGATGGACGAGCCTTGTGGCCATCGCCGCCGCATTTTCGACGCCCGCATGGGCGCAGGAGACGGCGGCACCGACGGGAGACACCCCGCCGCCCGCGCCGGCCGAGGTCGCGGCAAGCGCGTCGAACGCGGCGCGGCAGGTTTATGTCCCCGCCGATTTCGCTCGCTACGCGCCGAAGAACGCCTATGATATGCTGATCCAGGTTCCGAGCTTCCAGATCCGCGACAACGAAAATCTGCGCGGGTTGGGACAGGCGACGGGCAATGTGCTGTTCAACGGCGAGCGGCCGTCGAACAAGGCCGACGACATGTATACCCAATTGTCGCGCATCCCCGCGGGCAATGTCGAGCGGATCGAGATCGTCGACGGCGCGACGCTCGATATCCCCGGCCTGTCGGGGCAGGTCGCCAATATCGTCTATCGCGCCGACGCCTTTTCGGGGCAGTTTTCGTGGAAGCCCGAGTTTCGCGCGCATTATACCGACCCGCTGCTCACCCGCGCCGACGTGTCGGTGCGCGGGCGCACCGGGACGGTCGAATATGAGGTCGCGCTGAACAATGATGATGCCCGGCGCAGCGGGGCGGGGGGGCCGACGCTGATCTATGACGGCGTGGGCAACATCATCGAACGGCGCAGGGACATTTGGAACACCCATTATGACACGCCGAAGCTGTCGGGGCGCATCACCTGGGACCCTGCCGGCGATACGGTCGCCAACCTCGGCGGCCATTATCAGCGCATATACGACCGTTATTACGAGGATGGCGTGCGTATCGGACCGGGGCTGCCCGACCGTATCCGCACGGTGTACGAGAATGAAGACAGCTGGAACTACGAGGTCAGTGGCGATTATCAGTTCGGGCTGGGGCCGGGCAAGCTGAAGCTGATCGGGCTCCGCAGGTTCAGCCATGAACCCTATCGGCAGGAGATCGTCACGACGCCCGCAGGCGGTGTCGCAACCGGCGATCGTTTTGCGCAGACCGGCGACATCGGCGAGACGATCGGGCGCGGCGAATATCAATGGAAGATGTTCGGCGGCGACTGGCAGCTGTCGGGCGAGGCGGCGTTCAACACGCTCGACAATGTGGCGTCGATTGCGGTTCTCGATCCGATGGGGGCGTGGGTCGACCAACCGTTCGAGGGCGGTACCGGCGGGGTGAGCGAGGATCGCTACGAAGGGCTTTTGAGCTTCGGGCGCAAGCTGACCGACAAGCTCAATTTCCAGATCATCGCCGGCGCCGAACATTCGACGATCACCCAGACCGGAATGAACGGTCTGACGCGCAGCTTTTTCCGGCCCAAAGGCTCGATCTCACTCGCATGGACCCCGTCGCCCGATTTCGACATTTCGGTCAAGTTGCGCCGCCGCGTGCTCCAGCTCAGCTTCTATGATTTCCTTGCGCGCGCATTCCTGAACGACGGGAACCAGAATGAGAGCAACAACGACCTGCGGCCGCAGCAGGACTGGACCTATGAGGCCGAGATCAACAAGAAGTTCGGCGCGTGGGGATCGACGAAGGTCATCCTGATCTATCGCGACGTCGAGGACCGTGTCGATGTGATCCCGATCGGGACCAATGGCGAGGCGGTCGGCAATATCGCCAAGGCAAAGGCTGGCGCGATCGACTGGACCGCGACGATCAACCTCGACCCCGCGGGGATCAAGGGCATGAAGCTGGAACCGCGGATGTTGCTGCAGAAAAGTTCGCTTCGCGATCCCTTCACCGGCGAGAAGAGGCAGTGGAACGGCTTCACCGACACGGTGATCAGCCTCGGCCTGCGCCACGACATCCCGGCCAGCGACTGGGCGTGGGGCGGTGATGTCGAATATTCGCATAATCAGCCCAATTATCGCCGCACGCAGATCGACAAGGTGTGGGAAGGGCCGGTGTGGGCAACGGTCTTTGTCGAGCATAAAGATGTGCTGGGCCTGACCGTCCGCGCGTCGATCCGCAATATCGCCAATGCGCGGTCGAAGCGTGATCGCACCGCCTATACGGGGGTGCGCGGCGAGAGCCCGGTGAGTTTCGTCGAGGAGCGCGACCGGCTGATCGGTCCGATCTTTTCCTTTTCGGTGCGCGGAAAATTCTGAGCGGATAAGGCAGTGCGATGACGAAGCGCCGCATCAAGATCTATTTCGACGGCGGGTGCCGGCCCAATCCGGGGCGGATGGAAACCGCCGTCGTGACGGGCGGCGCTGCCGTGGTCGTGCGCGACGCGGGGGTCGGCAGCAGCATGGACGCCGAGTGGCTGGCATTGATCGCGGCGCTGCGGCTGGCGCAGGGCCTCGGGCTCGCGAATTTCGTCCTGCTGGGCGATGCGGCCGCGGTGGTGGCACAGGCGAACGGCGCTGTTCGCGCGCGCGGCGGGGCGGCGAACCATCTCGCCGCTTTTCAGGCGCTGGTCGGCGACGGGCCGATTCCGCATGTTCGCCATATCAAACGAACACAGAATCTGGCGGGAATCGCGCTCGCACGGCAGAGTTCGCTGTAAATCCGGATCATCACTTGTTAAGCGCCGCCGCCTATCCCCGGATGACACAGCGGAAGACGAGCGCCTTGAAGCAGACCTATCCCTTGCCGGTCCATCATAGCTGGCCGCTTTATGAGCGTGAGCGCTTTTTCGAACTGGGGCAGCTTCACGGGTTCGATACGCTGGATCCGGTTCCGGACCTGGACGATGTCGTCGTCCCGGTGCGGCCCGCGCGGCTGGGCCAATGGGAATGCGACCTGACCGACAACAACCGGCTGAGCTGGTCCGATGAAGTCTATGACATTTTCGGTATCCCGCGCGGGGCGGCGGTCGCGCGTTACGAAGCCGTTGCGCTCTATGCCGAGGGGTCGCGTGCCGCGATGGAAAAGTTGCGTGCCTATGCGATCAGGCATCGGCGCGGCTTTACGCTCGACGTCGAAATCCGGCCCGTGCACGCGCCGCGCCGGTGGATGCGGCTGATTGCCGCGCCCGTTTGCGCGGGCGACGATGTCGTCAGGCTGCACGGGCTGAAATTCCTCGTCCCGGGCGCGGATGGTCCCGGATTTTGAACCGATCGATCAACCGGGCCTGAGAAACCACCGTTCTGGCAGTATTGGCGGTGGCTTTCGTTGACGCGCCCGCGCCTTGGACGCAGCGATCAACGGGCAGATGCGGGGCGCGCCGAAGCGCCGGCCGCGTCTGATGATTCCGCTCATTTCCGAAGGCATTCGCCCTGCATATGAAGTTTCTTAATCGGTTTGCGTCGGCCGCGCACAACATGGCCATCGATCTCGGTACGGTGAACACTGTCGTTTATTTGCGGGATCGCGGGATCGTGCTGAACGAGCCGTCGGTCGTCGCGCTGGAGACGCGCGACGGCGTCCGCCGCGTCAAGGTCGTCGGCAACGAAGCCAAGCTGATGATGGGCAAGACCCCCGACAATATCCAGGCGATCCGGCCGCTGCGCGACGGCGTGATCGCCGACATCGACGTCGCCGAGCAGATGCTGAAGCATTTCATGGACAAGGCGCAGGGCGGCGCGAGCCGTTTTGCCCAGCGCAGCCACGTCGTCATCTGTGTCCCGTCGGGATCGACGATGGTCGAACGCCGCGCGATCCGCGATGCCGCGACCAACGCCGGCGCGGTGTCGGTGCAGCTGATCGAGGAATCGCTCGCCGCCGCGATCGGCGCCGGGCTGCATGTGACCGAGCCGCGGGGCGCGATGGTCGTCGATATCGGCGGCGGCACGACCGAGGTCGCGGTGCTGTCGCTGAGCGGCGTCGCTTACAGCACCTCGGTGCGCGTCGGCGGCGACAAGATGGACGAGATGATTTCGTCGTCGATCCGCCGCCGCCACAATCTGATGATCGGCGAGATGACCGCCGAGCGCGTCAAGCTGACGATCGGCTGCGCGACCCCGCCCAAAGGCGATGGCATGGTAATGGGGGTCAAGGGCCGCGACCTCGTCACCGGCCGCCCCGCCGAGGTCCGCGTGACCGAGGCGGAGATCGCCGAAGCGCTCGCCGAGCCCGTCGGGCAGATCGTCAGCGCGGTGCGCGCCGCGCTGGAACAGACGCCGCCCGAACTGTCGGCCGACATCATCGACGAGGGCATCACGCTGACCGGCGGCGGCGCCCTGCTGCGCCGGATGGACGACGCGATCGCGCGCGCGACGGGGCTGCCGGTGGCGGTGGCCGACGATGCGCTGATCTGCGTCGCGATGGGGGCCGGGCGCGCGTTCGAGGACCGCGCCTATCATGGCGTGCTGATCGCGGTGTAAGGCCGGTCAGGCGTAGGCGTCGATCGCCGCGAGATACTTCGCCTTGTCGGCGTCGCCGAGGAACGATCCGGTGAAGCTGTTGCGTGCGAGCGTGAGCAATTCGTCTTTCGAGAGGTCGAGCGCGTCGGCGACGGCCAGATAATTGGCGTTCACATAGCCGCCGAAATAGCTGGGATCGTCGCTGTTCACCGTCGCGCGGAGGTCGGCGCCGAGCATCGTCCGGAGCGGATGGTCGGCGATGTTGTGGACAACGCAAAGCTTGAGATTCGAGAGCGGGCAGACGGTGAGCGTCATGCCTTCGGCGGCGAGGCGCGCGACGAGCGCGGGGTCTTCGAGGCTGCGGTTGCCGTGATCGATGCGGTCGACCTTGAGCAGGTCGAGCGCTTCGTGGACATATTCGGGCGGGCCTTCCTCGCCGGCGTGCGCGACGATCTTGAGGCCGAGGCCGCGGGCACGCGCGAAGACGCGTTCGAACTTCGCGGGCGGGTGGCCGACCTCGGACGAATCGAGGCCGACGCCGTCGATGCGATCGAGCCAGGGCAAGGCTTCGTCGAGCGTCGCCTCGGCCTCGGCCTCGCTGAGGTGGCGCAGGAAGCACATGATGAGCTTCGACGTCATGCCATAACGTATCTGCGCGTCGTCGAGCGCGCGCGTGATGCCGGCGATGACGGTCCCGAACGCGACGCCACGTGTCGTATGCCCCTGCGGGTCGAAGAAGATTTCGACGTGGCGGACCGCGTCGGCGTGAGCGCGCGCCAGATAGGCGGCGGTCAGATCATAAAAATCCTGCTCGCTGTGGAGGACGCCCATTCCCTGATAATAGATGTCGAGAAAATCCTGGAGGTTCGAGAAGGCGTAGGCGGCGCGCACTTCCTCGACGCTGGCAAAGGGGATCGCGACCTTGTTGCGCTGCGCGAGTTCGAACATCAGTTCGGGTTCGAGCGAGCCTTCGATATGGAGATGCAATTCGGCCTTGGGCAGGCCGGCGATGAAGGCGGCGCGGTCTGCGGCCGATGCGAACCCGTCAGTCATCGGATTTTCTCTCCTCGCGCAGGATGATCGCTGCCTCGGGCTTGTGCTCGCGGATCTCGTCGATCGTCAGCCCGTCGACCTCGTGCGGGAAGATCAGCCACTGGTCGGTTTCGTGGACGAAGAAATCGGGGTGCAGGTCGGTGACGTTGCGCCCCGGCTTGAACCAGACGGTCGCGATGCGGATGTCGCGCGGCATATTATGGCGGCAGCGCGCCTTCAGCTCGGCGATGAAGGCGCGGATGCTGCGCCCGCTGTCGAAGACATCGTCGATGATGAGCAGCCGGTCCTCGGGGTTCAGCGTGTCGATGAGATAGCCGAGCGCGAAGACTTTGACGTGGGCGTCCTGCTTGTCGATGCCGTGATAGGAGGAGGTGCGGATCGCGATATGGTCGCAATGCTGGCCGTGATAGTCGAGCAGTTCCTGCACCGCGATGCCAACCGGCGCGCCGCCGCGCCAGATGCCGACGAGATGCGTCGGCCGGAAGCCGCTGTCGAGGACCTGCATCCCGAGCCGGAAAGAGTCGGCGAGCAGGTCGTTCGCGCTGATGAAGATCTTCTCGCCGCTCATGTTCCGGGTCCGCCGATCCTACTTCTTCTTCGCCGCGATATAGCGCGTCACCTGCTCTTCGAGAATATCGAGCGGCAGCGCGCCTTCGCTCAGCACCGCTTCGTGGAAGTCGCGGATGTCGAAGCGCGGGCCGAGCTCGGTTTCGGCGCGTTTGCGCAGCTCGGCGATCCTGAGCTGGCCGACCATGTAGCTGGTCGCCTGCCCCGGCCAGTTGAAATAGCGGTCGACCTCGCGTGCGATGTCGGTGTCGGATACCGAGCTGTTCGCCTTGAAGTAAGCGATCGCCTGTTCGCGCGTCCAGCGCTTCGAATGGATGCCCGTGTCGAGCACGAGGCGGATCGCGCGCCACACCTGCAGCGACAACATGCCGAAGCGGTCATAGGGGGTCTTGTAGACGCCCATCTCGTTCGCGAGCCGCTCCGAATAGAGTCCCCAGCCCTCCATATAGGCGCCGTAGCCGCCGAACTTGCGGAATTTGGGGATGCCCGCGAGCTCCTGCTGGCGCGCGATCTGGAAATGGTGGCCCGGCGCGCCTTCGTGCGCGGCGATCCCGGCGACCTGCACCTTCTGCGTCTGGTTCATGTCGACGAGGTTGACGTAATAGATGCCGGGGCGCGACCCGTCGGCTGAGGGCGGGTTGTAGAAGGCGGTCGATGCCGTCCGCTCGCGCCATTTCTCGACCGCGCGCACTTCGAGCGCCGCCTTCGGCAGCACGCGGAAATAGCGCGGCGCGGCGGTCATCACCGATGCGATCACCGCGCGGGCGTCGGCGAGATAGGTTTCGCGGCCAGCTTCGTCGTTCGGATATTTGAACTGCGGATCGGTGCGGATGTGATCGAAGAATTGCTCGAGCGTGCCGGTGAAGCCGACCTCGCTTTTGATCGCCTCCATCTCGCCGCGGATCGCCGCGACCTGCGCGAGGCCGAGGTCGTGGATCTGGTCGGCGGTGAGGCTGGTGGTGGTCGAGCTCTTCAGCCGGTCGGCGTAATAGGCCGCGCCGTCGGGGAGGTTCCACGCGCCGAAATTGCCCTTCGATTTCGGCTCGATCTCGTCGATCGCGGCGATCAGCGTGGTGTAGCCATGTTTGAACGGCCCGGTCAGTGCGGCGCTGGCGTCGGCGATCAGCTTTGCCCTGGTCGCCGCGGGGGCGTCGAGCGCATCGACCTTTTTACGGAAGTCGGCGATCAGCGTCGAATCGGCGCCGCCGTCGAACGGCGCACCGGTGACGATCTTCAGCGCGTCGGCGCGTGCGGGGGCGAAGTTGACCTTGTTGGGGATGATCCCCGCCGCGGCCTGTTCGCGCATCGTCGCCGCGACTTCGCGCATCACGCGGTCGGTGTCGCGCAGGCGCGCGATATAGGCCTCGGCGTCCTGCACGCTATCGACCTTGTGATTGTTGATCAGCAGGACAGGGATCGCGCCGGCGGGGCTGCCGTTGGTCGAAACGGGGAAGCGGAGGTTGCGGAAGCGCAGCGATTCGCGGCCGCGCTCGACCTCATATTCGAACAATCGATAGCTGACGCGAGCGCTCTCGCCGAGCTGGTCTGGCTGGAAGCGCGCGTGCATGGCCTTGAGCTGGCGCTCCATGAGTTCCTGTTCGCGCACCGATGCTGCGTCGGTGTAATCGTCGAGCTTGGCGTAGTTGGTCTTGAGCCCGAGCTGGGTCTGCGATTCGGGGCTGAGGCCGAGCCGCTCTTCGAACGCCTGATCGAGGAACGCGAGCAGCGCCTGATCCTGCGCGCCGGCCTGCGGCGCCGCCTGCGCGAAAGCGGGCGCGGTCATCGGCGCGAGGGGCAGGACGGGGAGCAGCATCAGGGCAACGGCAAGGCGCATCACATTCTCCTATTCGAATGAGGGGCTTGTTGCGCAGCGCCGGGCCGGACGCAATAATATTTCAGCGGTTGTTTGCTGGTGTGCTGCGCGGAGGGCCGCTTTGGGGGTGGGAAGCCGGACGTTCGCTTCGCCTCTTTCGTCATCCCGGACTTGATCCGGGATCCATAGCTGCACCGTCATCATGGACCCCGGATCAAGTCCGGGGTGACGATGATGGGTAAGGCAGCTTCCGGTCGAAAGCTGCCATCGCAGCCCGCTATTTCCGCGATGCAGCGCTCTTGTCGCGGATGGCCTTGAATTCACTGCCGTCCTTCCAGCCCGGCCATCTGGCCGAGCGCGCGAGCTCGTCGCCGATCGTGTAGAAGACCGAAATATCCTGAACCGCGCCGTCGAGGTTCCAGCTTTCGTCCCATGCGTCGCACGCCTGATGATAGCATTTGCCGGTATAGGCATCGACCCACGCCTGTCCGGCGAGCTTGCCGCCCGCGACGAGGTCGGAGGCGCCCGCAATGCCCATCATCAGCAGCACGGGGACGCCGCGCTTGGCCATGCTGAAATGATCGGCGCGGTAGAAGAGGCCGCGTTCGGGGAGGCTTTCGACGCTGACGGTGCGGCCCTGGGTCGCGGCGACGCGCGCGAGATCGTCTTCGAGACTGCCCTGTCCCTTGCCGACGAGGATGACGTCCTTCGCCTTGCCCCCGGTCTGCAGGATGTCGAGGCCGAGGTTGGCGACGGTCTTTTCGACCGGAAAGATGGGGTTTTGGGCATAGGCTTCGGAGCCGAGCAGCCCGCGTTCCTCGGCGGTCCAGAAGGCGAAGGCGATCGTGCGGTCGGGGGCGGGCGCGGCCTTGAAGCGCCGCGCGATTTCGAACAGCCCCGCGACACCGAGCGCGTCGTCATTGGCGCCGGCGCGGTAGATGCGGCCCTTTTCATCGGGCGCGCCCTCGCCATAGGCGTCCCAGTGCGCGCCGTACATCACGACCTCGTCGGGGCGTTTCGTGCCGGGGATTTTCGCTAGGACATTCTGGCTCTGCACCACCGCCTGCGTCACGGGGATCGCGGCGTTGAAGCTGGTGCCGAGGTTGACGGGTCTGAAATCCTTGCGGCGTGCGGCGGTGCGCAGTTTCGCGAGATCCTGCCCGGCGTTCGCGAACAGGGTCGTTGCGGTTTCGCCCGAAATCCATCCCTGCAGCGCGAGGCTCGTGACCGTTTCGGGGGGCACGACGAGGCCGTAATTTTCACCGCCGCCGCTTTTGACGACGTTCCAGCCATAGCCGACGCCGTCGGTATCATGGACGATCAGCGCGGCGACCGCGCCGCGGCGTGCGGCTTCTTCGAACTTGTAGGTCCAGCGGCCATAATAGGTCATCGTCCGGCCGCCGAACTTGCCGAACGCGTCCTCGCCCTTGGCCGCGACGAAATCGGGGTCGTTGATCAGGAAGACCGCGACCTTGCCCTTCAAATCCTGTCCCTTGAAATCGTCCCAGCCGCGTTCGGGCGCCGATACGCCGTAACCGACGAAGACGAGCGGGGCGTTTTCGACGACCGCGCGGTCCTTCGGCTGAAGCGTCGAGACATAGATGTCGGTGCCGAAGGTGAGCGGCGTCTTGGTGCCCTTGCGGTCGAAGGCGAGCGTCGCCGGGGTGCCGAGGCGCGTGTGGAGCAACGGCACCGGCTGCGTCCAGCCGCCGTCGGTGCCCGCGGGTTCGAGTCCGAGCGCCTGCAGCCGGCCGATCAGATAACCGATCGTGCGTTCCTCGCCCACCGTGCCGGGGGCGCGGCCCTGAAACTGGTCGGAGGCGAGCGTGCGGACGGTTTCGGTGAGCTGCGCGGCGTCGATGCCAGGCTGCGCCGAGGCCGGAGCGGCGATGGCGGTGAGGAAGAGGGCAGCGGCGACGGGGCGTAGGGTCATGATGAATCGGTTCCGCTTTTGATGGGATGGCATGCCCTAGCACGGTGGGGCGCGTTGTGAACCGCCGGGCGGTGACGATTGCGGCGAGGTGCGTTAGGGGCGGACGATGACTGACGCTCTTCGCACGTCCTTTTCCTGGCGGCCCTTTGTCGCGGCCGGGGCGCTCGCCCTCGCCGCGTGCGGGCCGAAGCCGCCGCTGCGCGTGATGGCGTGCGACGCGGCGCCCGCTGCGCCGGTGCGGGTATCGGAGGATGGGCAGTCGGCGACCGCGACGCTGTCGGTGCTGACCTATAACCTCGAAGGGCTGGGCTGGCCGGCGCGCAAGGGGCGCGCGGCGGGGCTGAAGGAAATCGGCGAGCGGCTGGCGGCGATGCGAGAAGGGGGCACCGGGCCCGACGTCATCCTGTTTCAGGAGATGTTCAGCGGCGCGGCGAAGCGCGCGGTCGAAGCGAGCGGCTATCCCGCGATTGCGCCGGGGCCGCAGCGGACGACCAAGCCGTACATCGCCGATCAAGAGAAGTTGGCGGGCAGGGCGAAACCGCTGAAGGGCGAGCTGGGGATCAAGCTGGTCGGCGGCGGGCTGGCGATCGCGTCGCGCTATCCGATCGTCGATATGGCGCTCGATGCTTATGGCCGGCGCGCGTGCGCCGGGCTCGACTGCCTGTCGAACAAGGGGGTGATGCTGGCGCGGATCGCGATGCCCGGCGTGCCTGTGCCGATCGACATCTATAACACGCATATGAATTCGCGCGGCGCGTCGGGGGTGACGGCGGCGCGCGACGGCGAAGCGCATGCGCGGCAGGCGATCGCGGCCTCGGATTTCATCGCGCGGACACAGGACCTCGCGGCGCCGCTGATCTTCGGGGGCGATTTCAACATGCGCCACTCGGAGGATCGCTGGGCCGAATTCTCCGAATATCACCCGCTGACTTTGGTGCATGAGGTGTGCGTCGACCCCGCGTCGGGATGCGAGGTCAAAATATCGTGGGACGGCGATGCGCCGTGGATGGACACGCAGGACCTGCAATTCTTCGCGGACGGCGAGAGGCTGACGGTGCGTCCGCTGCGCGTCGAGGCGCTGTTCGACGGCGGTGCGAGCGGGCCGCGGCTGTCCGACCACGACGGGTTTCTGGTGACCTATGAGCTGCGCTGGCCGGCGGCTATGGCGGTTAAGCGCGGCTGTCAGAGTGCCGCCAGCAAGGCGGTGAGCGTTGCGCCGGCGATCGCGAGCAGGATCGCGGCGCGCGGTCCATAGGTACGGAGCAGGCGCGCCGTTCGCGGCTCGGCGGGCGGCCAGTCGGCGGCGCCCGCGGGCCCGGTTTCGGGCCGCGTGTGGATGGTGCGGTCCGGAATGGCGGGCCGCGAGGCGAGGTCGGGGCCGCTGATCCCGCTGGCGAGCGCGAGCTTTTCGAACGCGACCGCCATCTTGCCTTCCTTGAGGATGCGCGCGACGCGCCCCTGCCGCGCGTCGCCGGGCGAGACGGGAAGCGCGCCGACGAGGCGTTCGACCTCGGCATCGAGCGCGTGGAGGTCGTCGATCGCCTCCATCGCGCGCGAGCGGTCGCCGCGTTCGAGCGCGAGTTGCAGCCGGGTCAGCGACAACAGGCCGATGCGGCAGAACTGGAGCCCCAGTGCCTGATCGTCCGCCGTCGGCGGCGGCGGGCCGAGCGGATCGGGCTCGTGCCGGGTCGAAAGGGCGCTCATCATCCTTGCTCCTGTTCTTGCTCGCCCCTCTGTCCGACTAGAGCGAAGGCGCGCGCGCGGGGAAGCGCCGATAGGCCCGCTGTGCCGCGGATGCGGCGGATGGTGGCGCGGCATGGGCAGGCGGGTTTGAAAGCAAGAAACGGGGCGCGGTCCGGGCGCGGCGATGGCATGGCGGAGGCATGACGGAGACGATGGAAACACGCACCGGCGCGCGTATCGAAGCGCTGGACCTCGATGCCCTGGCGGCGGCGCTCGATCGCGACGGGTGGGCTGTGCTGCCGCGCCTGCTGACCGACGCCGAATGCGACGATGTCGCGGCGCTCTATGCCGGGGAGGCGGGGTTCCGCAGCCGGGTGGTCATGGCGCGGCACGGCTTCGGGCGCGGCGAGTATCGCTATTTTTCCTATCCGCTGCCGCCGCTGGTCGCGATGCTGCGCGAGCGCCTGTATCCGCGACTCGCGCCGATCGCGAACCGCTGGCACGAGCGAATGGGAGTGGGCGTGCGCTTTCCCGCCGATCATGCCGATTTCCTCGCGCGCTGTCATGAGGCGGGGCAGCGGCGGCCGACCCCCCTGCTGCTGCAATATGGGCCGGGCGACTATAATTGCCTGCATCAGGATCTGTACGGCGAGCATGTCTTTCCGTTGCAGGCCGCGGTGCTGCTATCGGCGCCGGAAGGCGATTTTTGCGGCGGCGAGTTCGTGCTGACCGAACAAAGGCCGCGGATGCAGTCACGCGCCGCTGTCGTGCCGCTGGCGAAGGGCGATGCGGTCGTCTTTGCGGTGAACGCCCGGCCGGTACGCGGAAGCCGCGGCGATTACCGCGTCGCGATGCGCCACGGGGTGAGCGAAATCCGGTCCGGACGGCGGCACACGCTGGGGGTGATCTTTCACGACGCCACCTAGGCGGCGTTGGGGCGCGCAGCGGGGTCCGCGACGACGGCGCGGCTATGGATCCCGGATCAAGTCCGGGATGACGAAGATAGGGAATGGCATCTTCCCACTCCAAAACCGACGCGGCGGACGACCCGCCTATTTCGCGGGCGCGTCAGCCGCCGGGCGGGTCCAGCCTTTCTTGTACTTTTCGAACCACGCGAGGATCGCCGAGGCCTTGGCGGCCGATTGCGACGGGCGCGCGGCGATGCTGCCGTGGCTGGCGCCGGGAACCTTGATCAGCGCGCTGGGCACGCCGCGGAGGCGGAGCGCGGTGTAATATTGTTCGGATTCGCTGACCGGGGTGCGGTAATCCTCGGCCCCGACGATGACGAGCGTCGGCGTTTCGACATTGCCGACGAGCGAGAGCGGCGAGCGCGACCAGAAAAGTTCGGGCTTTTCCCACGGTTCGGCGCCGAGCCAATAGGGGCCGAAGAAACCGGGACCGTCGGCGGTGAGCGCCTGCGTCGTCCAGTTGATCACCGGCTTTTGCGTGACCGCGGCCTTGAAGCGGTTGGTCTTGCCGACGATCCAGCTGGTGAGCACCCCGCCGCCCGAGCCGCCGGTGACGAACAGCGCGTCGGGGTCGGCGACGCCAAGCTCGATCGCGCGGTCGACGATGCTGATGAGGTCGAAATAATCATTGCCCGGATAGGCCTTGTCGATCTCGTTCGCGAAGGCTGCGCCATAGCTGGTCGAACCGCGCGGGTTGGCGGAGAGGACGGCGTAGCCGCCCGCGGCGTAGAGCTGGTTGTCGGTCGAGAAATGGCCGCCGTAAGCCGCGAAGGGGCCGCCGTGGATTTCGAGGATCAGCGGCACGCGCTGGCCGTCGCGGTAGCCGGGCGGGAGCGTCAGCCAGCCCTCGATCGTCTTGCCGTCGTGGCTCGATGCCACGGTGATCTTGCGGACCTCGCCGAGCGATTTGACTTCGCGCAAGCTCCGGTTGAGGTCGGTGAGGATGCGCGCGGTGCCACCGCGATTGAGCTGGACCTCGGCAGGCCGGGTGGCGGTGCCGCCGGTAAAGGCGATCGCGCCGCCGTCGGATACGGTAAAGCTGCCGCCCGTATAAGGCCGGTCGAGCCCGCCGCCCGAAAGACCCGTCGCGGCGGTGCGGACCGCGCCATCGAGGCCGATGCGCGCGACCCTGGTTTCGCCATGATCGTCGTACTGAGCATAAACCGACTTGCCGTCGGCGGCCCACTGGATCGCGTCGATGCCATAGTCCCAATTGCCCGTCAGGCCGCGCTTGCCCGATCCGTCGCGGTTCATGACGTAGAGCTGGCTATTCTCATAGGCGCGCAATTTGTCGTCGAAGCCGAGATACGCGATCTTGCCGCCGTCGGGCGAGACGAGCGGGTTGGTGTCGGGGCCGTTGCGGTCGGTGAGCGCGGTGACCGCGCCGCTCGTCACGTCGAGCGCGTGAATTTCGCTTTCGACCGGGTCCTTCTCCCAATCGGGTTTGCGGTTCGCGCTGAAATAGAGGGTGCGGCCGTCGCGCGACCAGCTCAGCGGGCCGCCGTCATGATAGGGGCCGAAGGTCAGCTGGCGCGGCGAGCCGCCCGTCGCGGGGACGACGAAAATCTTTTCGAAGCCGGATTCGAGATAGCCTTCGCCATCGGCGCGATAGGCGAGAAGGTCGTGGACCTCGAGCGGCTCGGCCCATTTCGCACCCTCGGGCTTGTTCTTCGGTGCCGAACCGAAGCTGGGACCGTCGTCCTTGACGAGCATCGTATAGGCGATCGAGCGGCCGTCGGGCGACCAGGCGAGGCTCGACGGGCTGGTCGGAAGGCCGGTGAGGCGCACCGCTTCGCCGCCGTTCATCCAGCGTACCCAGAGCTGCGCGCTGCCGCCCTCGGTCGAGGCGAAGGCGAGGCGCTTGCCGTCGGGTGACCAGCGCGGCGAGGAGGCGCCGCCGCTGCGCCCCGCGACGGGGGTTTCCTCGCCCGTCGCGGTGTCGATCAGCCAGATCGAGCTGACCGCGCGATCGGACATGATGTCGTTCGAGCGGCGGACATAGGCGATATGGCGGCCGTCGGGGCTGATCTGCGGGTCGGAGGCGATCGAGAGGTCGAAGAGGTCGGCGCCGGTGAGGCGGCGTTCGGGGCCCTTGCGCGCGCTGCCGACGGCGGCGGCGGACACGGGCGCGGCGGTTTCCGCGGCGGGCGCGGCAGGGGCGGGTTCCTCCTGTGCGAAGCCTGGCTGCGAGGAGAGCGCGAGCAGGCTCGCACCGAGGATGGCCAGTTTGCGCATGAAGATTCGCCCCTTTTTCAGTGAGGCGGAAGGTCTGTACGTTTCGCCGGAGCGGGTCAACCGACGGCGGTCGACCTTCTTTGATTTACCCTTCCGGCGAAGGCCGAAATCGGGGCGACGGTGTCGAGGCGGTGGACATGGCGGCGCGGGGAGCTAGGGTCCGGGCGCCGCGGACTGGTGGGCGGCCGGATCATATTGAAAGCTGAGGATATGGATTTTTCGCGATTGCAGACTTCGAGCAAGATCGGCGACGACTGGGTCTATCCGCAGCCGCCGTGCCTGAATTTCGGCTGGCTTGAGGTCGATCGCGATCCGGCGCACCGCATTTACTGGGAGGAATATGGCAATCCGGCGGGCGAGCCGGTGATGTTCCTCCACGGTGGGCCGGGCGGCGCGTGCGCGCCGGTCATGGCGCGTTTCTTCGACCCCAGGCGCTATCGCGTCATCCTGTTCGACCAGCGCGGGTGCGGAAAGAGCGAGCCGACGGTGGCGTCGGCGGGCCCCGCGGTCGCGCTGGCGAAGAATACGACCGCCGACCTGATCGGCGATGTCGAGAAATTGCGCGACGAGCTGGAAATCAGCGGGCCGATGCATGTGTTCGGGGGGAGTTGGGGGAGCACGCTCGCGATGGCCTATGCGATTGCGCATCCGGCGCATACCGCGAGCCTGATCCTGCGCGGTATCTTTTTGGGGGCGCCAGAGGATCTGCTCTACCTCTATCAGGGCAACGCCGCGACGTGGGAGCAGGATCCCTACGGGCTGACCGAACCCGGCGCCTATATGAAATATCCCGCCGAATGGGCGGCGTTGTTGTCGATGCTGACTGCCGAAGAGCGCGGCGATGTGATGAAGTCGTACAAGGCGATCTTCGACATGGTGCCGGCGAACGCGGCCGAGAAGGAACGCCAGCTGAAGGCGGCGCTGACCTGGTCGTTATGGGAAGGGGTGATTTCGAACATGATCCCCGAGACCGCCGACACGGGCAAGTTCGGCGAGGCCGATTTCGCGCTGTCTTTTGCGCAGATCGAGGCGCATTATTTCGCGAACGAGCTGTTTATCCCCGCGGGGCATTTCTTCGATCATATTGCGACGCTCGCCTCGATCCCGGTGCATATCGTGCACGGGCGGTTCGACGAGGTGTGCCCGCTGACGCAGGCGTCGCGGCTGGTCGCGGCGCTGCGCGATGCGGGGAGCGAGCCCGCGACCTATATCGTGACCAACGCCGGGCATAGCGCGATGGAGCGCGAGAATGCCCTCGCGCTCACCGCGATCATGGACGGGCTACCGCGGATCGGCGGATTCTGAAGTCATTCTTCCTTGTTTGTCATCCCGGCGAAGGCCGGGATCTCAACGGAGCTTCATGATGCCAAGTCGAGATCCCGGCCTTCGCCGGGATGACGATGCGAGTGGTATGACCCTTGCCTAAGGCGTCGCCCCCAGGGTCGGCGACTCCAGATCGAGCTTGCTCGCCGGGATGACGACGAGGTCGGGACGGAGCACGCGGAGCTTGTCGATGAATTTGGCGGAGTCGCCGACGACGATCAGCGAGGCGTTTTCGGGCGTCACATTCTTCGCCGCGATCGCGTTCGCGGCCGCGGGGGTCACCGCGCCGAGACGCGCGGCATAGTCGAGCGCGTCGGCGGGCTGGAGCCCCTGCAGGATCAGGCCCGCGACGATCGCGCCATATCCGCCGCCGGTTTCCTGCTGGCGGCCATAGGCGCCCTCGAGAAAGGCGCGGCGCTTGGCGAGCGCGTCGGCGGTGATCGGTTCGGCGCCGAGCCGCTTGAACTCGTTCAGGAAGATTTCGGCGACCTCGGTCGCGGTTTCGTTCTTCGTCTGCGCGCTGGCGCTCAAAAGCGCGGCGTCGGCGCGCGCGGGCATCGAACTGTAGGCGCCATAGCTCAGCGCGCGCTTGCTGCGCACCTCGTTGAAGAGGCGGCCGTTCGAGCCGACGCCGAGCACCGAATTGGCGAGGAGGAGCGAGGGGTAAGCGGCGTCGGCGCGGCTGACCCCGCGCACCGCGGCGAGCACGGCGGCCTGCCCCGCGCCCGGGAGGTCGACGACGATCGTGCGCGGCGGTAGCGCGGTGCCCGCGCGCGATTTGGGAAGCGCAGGCGCGCGGCCTTCGGGCTTCCAGTCGCCGAACAGGCGCTTTGCGAGCGCGGCGCCCGCGGCGGGTTCGATCCCGCCGGTGACGACGACCGACATGTTCGCGGGATGCCACCAGGCGCGGCGATAGGCGACAAGGTCGTCGCGGGTGATCGCGGCGAGGCTTTTCATCGTGCCGCCGGCTTGTCCGCCATAGGGGGCGGTTCCGTAAAGCAACGGCTGCGCGACCATCGCGGCGATCGCGCCGGGATTGTTGAGCGCGACGCGGAGGCCGTCGGTCATGCGCTTGCGTTCGAGGTCGAATTCGGCCTGCGGGTAGCTGGCGTTGCGGATCACGTCGGCGAGGATCGTGCCAACCGCATCGAGGTTCGCCGCGGGCGCGGTGACCGAGAAGATGCTGCCGTCGGGGCTGGCGCCCGCGTTGATCGACGCGCCGAGGCTTTCGAGCGCGGCGGCGATCTCTTCGGCCGAGCGGGTGGCGGTGCCCTTCGCGGCGAGGTCGGCGGCCATGGTCGCGACGCCGGCGCGGCCCTTCGGATCGGTCGACGCGCCGCCGCCGATCACGACGCTGAGCGTTGCGAGTGGGACGCTGCCGGTCTTGACCGCGACGACGCGGATGCCGTTGGAAAGGCGGCTTTCGGCGATCTTGGGCGGGGTGACCGCGGGGGCGGCGGCCGGGGCGGGGGCGGCCTGCCGCGCGGCTTCGGCGGCGAGCTCGTTGGGTGTGCCGGTCGCGGCGGGGACGCTCGGGAAGACGGGCATCGGCCTGGGGTTCGCCCAGCTTTTGGGGTCGCCGTCGCCCGCGGCATAGCGCAGCTCGACGCGCGCCTTGGGGTCGAGATAATGTTTCGCGACGCGTGCGACGTCGGTCTTGGTGACGCGTGCGATCGCATCGAGGCGCTTGTTCGCGGCGGCGGGATCGCCGGTGAGGACGAGCGCCTCGCCGAGTTCGAAGGCGCGGCCCGAGAAGGTCTCGCGCTCCTCGAGCGTCGAGGCGAGGAGCTCGGTCTTCGCTTCGGTGAGTTCGGCGTCGGAGACTTCGGCCGAGGCGATGCCCGTCAGCACCGTATCGAGCGCCGCGGCGACTTTCTCGGGATCCTGCCCGTCGCTGAGGATCGCGAAGGGGGTCAGGCCGCCCGCTTCCTCGGTGAAATCGACGCTCGCGTCGATCTGGCTCGCCATGCCGGTGCGCACGAGCGCCTTGTGCAGCCGCGAATTCTCGCCGCTCGACAGGATCGCGTTCATCACCTCGAGCGCGGCGGTGTCGGGGTGGCCGGCGCCGGGCACCTTGTAGATCGCACCGACCGCGGGCAGCGGGACATTGGGGCCGGTCGCGTTGACGCGGCGCGGCGCCATCGGCGGCTCGGTGCCGGGAATCGCGAGCGGGATCGGCTTCGCGCGCTTCGGGATCGCGCCGAAATAATTGTCGACGAGCGACTGGAGCCGCGCCTCGTCGAAATTGCCCGCGACGATCAGGGTCGCGGTGTCGGGGCCGTAGAAGGCTTCGTGAAAGGCGCGCGCGTCGTCGAGCGTCGCGGCGTCGAGGTCGGCGATCGTACCGATCACCGGGCGGCGGTGCGGCAGGACGTCGAAGGTGTTTTCACTGAGGGCAAAGAAGAAGAGGCGGCCGTAGGGCGGCGCGAGGACGCGCAGGCGCAGCTCCTCCTTCACGACATTGCGTTCGGTCTCGAACACCTCCTTGTCGACGACGGGGCGCGCCATGCGCTCGGCGTGCGTCCAGAGCATCGTTTCGAGATATTGGGCGGGGACGGTCTCGTAATAGTTGGTGCGGTCGAAGCTGGTCGACGCGTTGCGCACCCCGCCGACATCCTCGGTCAGCCGGTTGATCATGTTGTACGGCATGTTCACCGTCTTGCGGCTCAAAATATGTTCGAAGAGATGCGCGAAGCCCGAGCGCTTTTCGGGGTCGTGCTTCGACCCGACGTCGTACCACACCGACACCATGACATTGGGGGTCGAATTGTCCTGCAGCGAAAGGACGCGCAGGCCGTTGGCGAGGATGCGTTCCTTGTACGCGATCGGCGGCACCTGCGTGGCGGCGCCCGCGGGTTTCGCGGGCGTCTGGGCGTCGGCGGCGACAGCGGCGGCGAGCGCGAGCGTCGCGGCGCCCAGCAACGGAAAGACTTTCATGAAGATGCCCCTTCGAAATTTGAGCCGGAAAACCGGTCGATGGGGGAATTTTGCAGCGGTGGGGGCGATGTCAACACCTGTTCTACGAAGCGCCGACGGGGTGGGGACGACGGGCATTGGACCGATGAGCCGAGACCGGTAGATTTCGTCAGGTCGCTGCTTCTTCCTCCGGGAGAGTGGAGAGGACGGCTAACGACCGGAAGCGGACCTTCCCATAATCGTCACCCCGGACTTGATCCGGGGTCCACGACGACGGTGCGGCTATGGATCCCGGATCAAGTCCGGGATGACGAAAGTGAGTGAGCGAAAGACGGCTCCCCACCCCAAAACCGTTACGGGCCGGGCTCGCCAAAATCCCGATTGACCGCCACCCAATTCGATATAAATATGATATCATCATTATATCGAGTGATTCGGAGGGAAATATGGTCGAAACAGGGACGCCGGCGCTGAACCGCAGTCGCGAGACGCGCGCCGCTACGCAGAGTGGCTATCTGATGCTGCTTATCTGGTTGCTGCTGCTCGGGCTCGCCGCCTGGGCGGGGATCACCAACGCCAACGCCGAATATATGGTCGCGTGGAAATGGATCGTCGTCGTCGGCTCGGCAATCGTCGGCCTGCTGATCCTCTGCGGCTTCTACCTCATCAACCCGAACGAGGCCGCCGCGATCCAGCTGTTCGGCGCGTACAAGGGCACCGACCGCGAGGAGGGGCTGCGCTGGGTGCTGCCCTGGTACACGCGCAAGAAGATCGCGGTGCGCGCGAACAACGTCATTTCGGACAAGATCAAGGTCAACGACCTGCGCGGCAATCCGATCGAGATGGCGGCGCAGGTCGTGTGGCGCGTCACCGACACCGCGCAGGCGCTGTTCGACGTCGACGATTACAAGGAATTCGTGATGGCGCAGATCGAGGCCGCGGTGCGCTCGATCGGCTCGCGCTACCCCTATGACGATATCGAACATCAGGAAATCACGCTGCGCGGCAACCATGACGAGGTCGGGGTCGAACTGCGCAAGGCGCTGATCGAGCGGCTCGACGTCGCGGGGATCACGGTCGACGAATGCGGGCTGACACACCTCGCCTATGCGCAGGAGATCGCGGGCGCGATGCTCCGCCGCCAGCAGGCCGAAGCGGTGATCGCGGCGCGCAAGAAGCTGGTCGAGGGTGCGGTGACGATGGTCGAAATGGCGCTCCAGCACCTGTCCGAGAAGAATGTCGTCGACCTCGACGACGAGCGCAAGGCGGCGATGGTGTCGAACCTGATGGTCGTGCTGTGCGGCGAGCGCGACACGCAGCCCGTCGTCAATACCGGCTCGCTCTACTGAGCCGAAACGATGGCCGCGTCCGCCAAAAAGGCCTTTGCCCTCCGTCTCGATCCCGCGCTCTACGCGGCGATCGAGCGGCTGGCGGCGGCCGAATTGCGCAGCGCCAACGCCGAAATCGAGATATTGCTGCGCGAGGCGCTGGGGCGGCGGGGGGTGAATGTCAGGCAGTCGGAAACGCCCAGACGCGGGCGGCCGCCCAAAGAGGAAAGCTGATCATGCTCCACCTGTTCATGCGCAAGACGCCATGGTTTCGCGCCAAGCGGCATGGTTACGGCACCGGGCTGCCGTTCGTGTGGGAAGGCTGGTTCTTTCTCGCGCTGCATATCGCGATGATCGCCGGCCTCGCATGGCTCTTCCGCGACCGGCCCGTTCTGATGACGATCCTCGTCGTCCTCGCGGGCCTTGCCCCGATGCCGGTTTATCGCGCCAAGACCGAGGGCGGGTGGCGCTGGCGATAGGTCGGCGCGACATTATTTGGGGATAGCTGTCGATAGCGGCCCCACTCCGCTTGCCCCCGACTCGCTTGATGGTTAAGGCCGGTCTCTATGACCGCCGCCACCACGCCCGTCCGTATTGCCCCGTCGATCCTCAGCGCCGATTTCGCGCGCCTTGGCGAAGAGGTGCGGGCGATCGAGACCGCGGGCGCCGACTGGGTCCATATCGACGTCATGGACGGTCATTATGTCCCGAATCTGACGATCGGGCCGATGGTAGTGAAGGCGCTGCGCCCGCACTCGACCTTGCCCTTCGACGTCCATCTGATGATCTCGCCCGTCGATCATTTCCTCGACGCTTTCGCCGAGGCGGGCGCCGACATCATCACCGTCCATCCCGAAGCGGGGCCGCACATCCACCGCACCGTCCAGCACATCAAGTCGCTCGGCAAGCAGGCGGGCGTGTCGCTCAACCCCGCGACCCCGGCGAAGATGCTCGACTATCTGATCGACGACATCGATCTGGTCCTGATCATGAGCGTCAACCCCGGCTTCGGCGGGCAGAGCTTCATTTCGAGCCAGCTCCGCAAGATCGAGGCGGTCCGCAAGATGATCGAGAAATCGGGCCGCGACATCCGGCTGGAGGTCGACGGCGGCATCGACGCCGGCACGGCGCCGCTGGCGATCGACGCGGGCGCCGACGTGCTCGTGGCGGGTACCGCGACCTTCAAGGGCGGACCCGACGCTTATGCCGACAATATCCGGCGGCTGCGCGGCGCCTGATCGATGGAGGGGAGACCGTTGACCGCTGCCCCCGCCGACACACCGCTCGACTCCGGTGACGAGGCCGCGCCGATCGACGACACGATCGAGCCCGGCAAGCGGCTGATCCGCCTTCCCGCCGACAAGGGGCTTTCGCTCGGCGACCGCGTCGCCAACGCGATCACGCGCCTGACCTGGCGCACACCGCTCCACGCTTTCCGGCTGAAGGGACGCTTTCCGCTCAAGCTGCTCGGCGTGCCGACCGATCCCGTGCCGGGCGATACGCGTGCGGGCACCGCGATCCGCGCGGGTCATTTCCTGCACCGCGGATTGAAGCTGCCGCTCGGCGAACTCGACTTCGCCGCGCTCACGGTGGCGCCGGCCTTTGCCGATTATCTGCACAGCTTCGCCTGGCTGCGCGACCTCGCCGCGACCGGCTCGCGCGCCGACGGCGCCCCGATCGCCGAAGCGGTCGTGCGCCACTGGCTCGCCACGCATGGCGAGACGGTGAGCGAACCCGCGTGGAAGGCCGACAATACCGCGTGGCGTATCCTCTTCTGGGCCTGCCACGCGCCGCTGATCCTGTCGTCGAGCGATCTTGTCTATCGTTCGGCGGTGCTCAATCACCTCGCGCGCGCGGCGCGCCACCTTGACCGCGTCGCCGACAAGACGCGCCCCGGCACCGGCCAGATGGTCGCGTGGGTCGGGATCGTCGCCGCGTCGCTGCTGATGCCCGGCGGCGAACCGCGGCAGGTCTTTGGCGAGGCCGGCTTGCGCAAGGTGCTCGAAACCAGCTTCTACGCCGACGGCGGCAATATCTCGCGCTCGCCGCAGGCGCAGCTCGACGCGATCATGGCGCTTTCGATGCTCGCGAAAATCTATGACATGCGCCGCATCGAAGTGCCGCCGTTCGTGCAGGAAGTGCTCGCGCGCACGGTGCCCGCGCTGCTCGGCCTCACCCACAGCGACGGCGGCATGGGGAGCTGGCAGGGCAGCGGTGCGACCTCGGCGGAGACCATCCAGGCGATCGTCGCGGCGAGCGGTATCCGCACCCGCCCGCTCAAGCAGGCGCGCGACTGGGGTTACCAGCGGCTCGTCGCGAACAAGGTCGTGCTGCTCGCCGATGCGGCGCCGCCGCCGATCGCACGGGTGACCGAAGCGGGCTGCGCCTCGACCCTCGCTTTCGAACTCAGCGACGGCGACGAGCGCATCGTCGTCAATTGCGGCGGCGCGGCGCTGACCGGCGCGACGATCCCCGCCGACCTCGCGCGCGGACTGCGCACGACGGCGGCGCATTCGACGCTGACGCTGGGCGACAGCAATTCGACCGCGATCCTTCCCAATGGCTCGCTCGGCAAGGGTGTGACCGAGGTCGAACTCGACCGGCGCGAGACGCCGCAGGGCAGCCGCGTCGAGATGAGCCACGACGGCTATGCGCGCCGTCATGGCCTGATCCACCGCCGCCTCCTGATCCTGTCACCGAACGGGCGCGAGCTGCGCGGCGAGGATATGCTGCTTCCGGCCCCGCGCACCCGGCGCAAGGGCGACAAGGGGTTCACGTTGCGCTTCCACCTTGGTGCGCACATCTCGGCAAGCCTGACCGCCGACAAATTGGGGGCGCTGCTGCGCATCAACGGCGGCCCGCTGTGGCAATTCCGCACGTCCGAAGGCGGGCTTGATATCGAGCCGAGCCTGTGGGTCGATGGCGAGGGGCGGCCGCATCCGACCGAGCAGCTCGTCGTCACCGGCATCGCGCCCGCGGGCGGCGCCAGCATCGGCTGGATATTCAAACATATCGGCTGACGGCGGCGGGCAAGGGACTGCCCGCCGCCGCAACCCGGCGCGTCAGAAGGCGTAGCGCGCCATCAGCTGGAAGACCGGGCCGGCCTTTTCGCTTTCGAGTTCATATTCGTCGAAGCTGCGGTCGTTCTGGTCGTCGATCGTCGTGAACTTGTTGAAGCGCTCGCGTTTCGCGCCGTTCAGCAGGTTCGACCCCACCGCGCGGATCGTGAAGCTCTTGCCGAACCGCTTTTCGACGAAGATTTCGAGATCGGCGCCATAGCTGGTGAAGACTTCCTCGCCGACGGTGCGGTCGAAGGCGCCGCCCTGCTTGCGATAGGTCGCGCCGAACGCGGCGCCGATCGACGGAATGTCCTGGATCGCGCCGAAGTTATAGACATATTTGCTCTGGCCGTTGAAGCGGCGCTCGCCGAATTCGTCGACGATCTTGCTGTCGAGCCAGGACACATTGCCGAAGACGCCGGTATCGGGAAGGCCGATGAAACCAAGGTCGGTCGACAGGTCGAACTCGACGCCCCACACCTTGCCGTCACCGATATTCTGCGGCTGATAGACAAAAGTCCCCGCGCCTTCCGATCCCTCGACGCCGGTATTGGTGAGTTCGATCAGGTCGTTCACCTTGCGATAGAAGATGTTGACGCCGGCGATGCCCGAACGGCCGAGGCGCTGTTCGTAACCGAGATCGAAACCCCACGCCGTTTCGGGATCGAGCAGCGGGTTGCCGAGCAGATCATTGTCGCCAAGCTCTGCATCGAGCTGCGCCGGCGAGAGGAAGTTGAACTCGGGACGGCGGCTGGTACGGGCGGCCGAGGCAGTGATGCGGCCGCGCGCGCCGACGTCGACCTTCACCGATGCCGACGGGAGCAGCTTTTCATAATCATTGTCGATGCGCGTCGCGGGCGGGGTCAGGTCGTCGATGGTCAGGTCGGTCGTTTCATAGCGGATGCCGGCCTCCCACTTCACGCCGGGCATGTCGCCTTCGACCAGCACGAAGCCGTCGAGACGCTTTTCCTCGATCATGTTGATCCCGCCGACGGCGGGCACGAAGGCGCCGAAGGTACGCACAAACTCTGTCGGGTTGCGCGCAAACTGATCGTAGCCCTGCCGATTGGCGGCGGTCAGATTGTAGCGGTCGCGCGGCGCCTCGGTGATAGAGGTCGAGCGGTCCTTATCCTGCCACAGGCCGCCGAAAAGCAGCTTCGCATTTTCGCCCAGCGGGAATTCATGCTCCAGCCGCACCGAAAATTCCTTGTCGGTGATGCCGGTGCGCGTCTGGTCGCCGGTGAAGCGCGGCAGGGCGCGGTCGAATTCGACCTCATATTCGGTTTCGAACTGGTCTTCGTCGAAATATGCGTAGCCAATTTTCAGGCTGGTTTCGCCCAGCGACCAGCGGTGCGCGAGCTTGCCGTTGACGCTGTAATTGTCCTGATTGATCTTCGCGATATTGGCGTTGTCGACGGTCAGATTGCCCGGCGGCGTCGCGCGGACGGGGCCGTTGATGTTCGTCGGGTGATTATATTCGAAGCTGCGCTCGGTCTCGGTGCGATCGGTGTGGACGTAAAAGCCGTTCACCGAGAAATCGGTGGTGTCGCCCTTGATGTCGTAGGTCGCGTTGAACGAATAATCCTTGCCGTCGCGCGTATCGACTTGATCCTCGCGATTGTCGAAGTCGTCGGTCGCGAAGTTCGAATTATTCTCGGGCGAGTCGCTGTAGCGCAGCGAATATTTCTTTTTGGGGTTGTGGCGGCCCTGGAAGTTGCCGCCAATGAGGAAGCGGCCCGGACCGAGCGCGCCGCCGAACACGCCGCCGATGCTGGGTTCGAGTTCCTTGTCGTCATAATAGAGGCCGCCGGCGCGCAGATAGCCGCCGTCGAGTTCGTAACCGTCGCGCAGCTTGATGTTGAGCGTGCCCGCGACCGCGTCGCCGGTGCGGCGCGCCGACGACGAGCGGACGATTTCGACGCGGTCGATCAGCTCGGCGGGGATGCGGTCGAGGAAGAAGCTGCGGTCGGCGTTCGATCCGGGGACTTTTTCGCCGTTGATCAGGATCTGCGTATAGCCCGGCGGCAGGCCCCGGAGCCGCGCGCCGTCGCTTTCGATGACGTCCGACAGGAAGGTGACCGACGGCACGCGCTTCAGCGCGTCGCCGGCGGTCAGCGGCTCGAAGCGCTGGAAATATTCGCTGTCGTAGCTGATCACCGGTTCGGCCTGGTCTTCGCTGCGGTTGCGATAGCCGACGCTGCCGAGGACGACGATGTCGCGCGCCGAGGTGATCGTGCCGTCACCGCTTTCGTCGACGATCGGCGCGCTGTCCTGCGCGGCGACGGGGACGGCGACAAGCGCCGTGGCGATGGCAAGCGCGGCGGCGGAATGCAGGCTGAAACGTCGAATCATTTTGTCGTACCCCCTTATTGGTTGCCGGGCCTCTAGGGGGGGCGTGTGACAGTTTGCGGCGACGGTCATGACGCTTTGGTGACAGTTAAGTGACGGAAATATTGTGGGATTGACGCCGCGTGTCTTTGCTGGAACGGGGCCGGGCGCAGCGCCGCGCAACCCGGATTTCCCGGCGTGGCGAAGCCGGTATCGCCGATCAAAGGGGGCAGCGAGACGTTATGATTCGGAAAAGACGGAGCTTTCATTTCGGGCTGTCGTTGACCGCGGCCGCGTTGCTCGGCAGCGCCGCATCGCTGGCAGCGCAAGAAGCGGCACCGGTCCCGCGCTCGCCCGGTCTTCCCTATGCGCCCAAAAATCTTCCCGATCGCATCGTCCTCACCCCCGGCGCCGATCCGGCGCGCGATATGGCGGTCGCCTTTCGCACCGACACCGGGCAGACGGCGGCGGAAGCCCAGCTCGCGGTGTCGGTCGACGGCCCGACGCTCGAGGAAAAGGCACGGCTCGTTACCGGCACGACGACGCCGGTCGACAGCAGCTATGGCCCCGCGCTCTATCATCAGGTCCGCTTCACCGGTCTCGCCCCCGACACCGCCTATACCTACCGCGTGAAGGGCGCCGCGGGCTGGAGCGAATGGTATCAGTTCCGCACCGCCGCGGCCGAAGCCAAACCCTTTCGCTTCCTCTATCTCGGCGACATCCAGAACGGCATATTGACCTATGCCAGCCGCGTGATCCGGCAGGCGTTCCATGCCAATGGCGACATCCGCCTTGTCGTCCACGCGGGCGACCTCGTCGGCCAGCGCGACGACCTCGACCATGACGACGAATGGGGCGAGTGGAATCAGGCCGGCGGCTATAATTATGCGATCGTCCCGCAGGTTCCGGCGACCGGCAACCATGAATATGTCGATATGCTGAAACCCGACGGCAGCGAAAGCCGCAAGCTCGGCCCCTATTGGCCGGCGCAATTCGCGCTGCCCGCGAACGGCGCCGATCCGGTGAAAGCGACGACCTATTACACCGATTATCAGGGGGTGCGTTTCATCATCCTCGACGGGACCGCGGCGATCGACCTCGGGTCGATGAAGGCACAGACCGACTGGCTCGATGCGACGCTCGCCGCGTCGAAGGCGAACTGGAACGTCGTGCTGTTCCACCAGCCCGTGTTCACCTGCGCGCGCCCGAACGACACCGCCGAGATCAAGGCGGCGTGGAAGCCGGTGTTCGACAAGCGCAAGGTCGATCTGGTGTTGCAGGGGCATGATCATTGCTACAGCCGCCTGACCGCCGAAGCGGGGCGCGCCGCCGGGGCAAAGGCGCGTGCCGGCGGACAGGTGCAAGGTCCCGTCTATCTGGTATCGGTGACCGGATCGAAGATGTACCGGCTCAACGACCGCGCGGGCAGCCAGCCCGACAAGATCGCCGAAGCGACCGAACTCTATCAGATCGTCGATGTCGAGCCGAAGCGGCTCAAATTCCGGACGTTCACCGCGTCGGGCAAGCTTTACGACGGCTTCGACCTCGAACGCACCGCCGCGGGTAACCGCCTCAGTGAAATTGCCGAACCGACGCTCGCTGCGCGCACATGTTCGGGCAACGTCGGCCCCGACGGCGGCCGCTGCGTCGCCAGGGGCAAATGAAGGGAATCGTCATGATCCGCATTTCGAACCGGATGGGCGCCGCCGCGCTCGCCGCCGCGCTGACGGGGTGCACCGGTACCCCCGCGCCCATGATCACGGGGCTGCCCCCGGCGCAGGTCAGCGCGAGCGGCGAAACCGAACCCGTCGGCACCGGCCGCGCCGATGCCGCCGACGATCCGGCGATCTGGGTCGATCCCGCCAATCGGAACCGCGCGCTGATCGTTGCGACCGACAAGAAGGCGGGTCTGCACGTCTATGATCTGGCCGGCAAGGACATCGCCTTCACCAAGGCGGGCCTTGTCAACAATGTCGACGTCGCGGGCAACATCATCGTCGCGAGCGATCGCAACGACGGCGTGAACGCGCATCTCGCGGTCTTCCGCCTCGACGCCGACAAGCCGGCGATCGTCGCGCTCGGCCGCGCGGCCGCCGGGACGGGCGAAGCCTATGGTCTTTGTCTCAAGAAGAGCGCGCCCGGCGCACCGATCACCGCGGCGCTGATCGTCAAGGACGGCACGGTGCGCGTCGGCACGCTGACCGTCGATGGTACGCCGGGCTTCGCGGTCCAGTGGGAATACAAGATCCCGACCCAGTCGGAGGGCTGCGTCTTCGACGGCGACACGCTCTATGTCGGCGAGGAAGATGCGGGCATCTGGGAGCTGAAGCAGAGTGGTAACAGCGCGGCCGCGCGCCTCGTCGCGCCGGTCGACAACCAGCGCCTCGTCGCCGACGTCGAGGGCCTTGCGACGATCGACCATAAGGGGCAGCGTTACCTGATCGCGTCGAGTCAGGGCGACAACGCCTATGCGGTCTTCCGCCTGCCCGGCGTCGAATATGCCGGTCGCTTTGCCGTCGCCGCGGGCGCGTTCGGCGCGACGAGTGAGACCGACGGGATCGAGGCGGTCGCGGGCCATTTCGGCCCCGACTATCCGGACGGCATCTTCCTCGCACAGGACGGCGACAACGCGCCCAAGGCACAGAATTTCAAACTGGTGCGCTGGGACCGGATCGCTGCGGCATTGGGGCTCTAAAAAGGGGGCGAAGGGTTGCGATAAGGACGGCGCGCGCCTAGGGGGGCCGCGTCATCCCATCGCCAGCCGAGGCCCTCCCCAATGACCGACCTGATTCCCGTCCGCCGCGCCCTCCTGTCCGTCAGCGACAAGGCAGGGCTCGCCGAGCTTGCCGCCGCGCTCGTCCGCCACGGCGTCGAGCTGGTGTCGACCGGCGGTACCGCGAAGGCGCTGCGCGAGGCGGGCCACACTGTCCTCGACGTGTCCGACCTCACGGGCTTTCCCGAGATGATGGACGGTCGCGTCAAGACTTTGCACCCGACCGTCCATGGCGGCATCCTCGCGGTGCGCGACGATGCGGCGCATGTCGCCTCGATGGAGGAGCATGGCATCGGCGCGATCGATCTGGTGGTGGTCAACCTCTACCCCTTCGCCGCGACCGTCGCGAAGGGCGCCGCGCGCGACGAGATCATCGAGAATATCGACATCGGCGGCCCCGCGATGGTGCGCTCGTCGGCAAAGAACCACGCCTTTGTGAACATCGTCACCGAGCCCGAGGATTATGCCGCTCTGATCGCCGAAATGGACGCGAACAATGGCGCGACGACGCTGGCGCTGCGCAAGCGCCTCGCGGCGACCGCCTTTGCGCATACCGCGACCTATGACGGGATGATCGCGAGCTGGTTCGCCTTTGCCGACCAGGGCAAGCTGTTCCCCGACACGCTGCCGCTGACCGCGAAGCTGACCACCGAGCTGCGCTATGGCGAGAACCCGCACCAGAAGGCCGCGCTCTATCTGCCCGCCGGCCCTGCGGCGCGCGGCATCGCGCAGGCCGAGCAGGTGCAGGGCAAGGAGCTCAGCTACAATAATATCAACGACGCCGACGCCGCGCTCGAACTCGTCGCCGAATTCCGCGAAGCCGATCCGACCTGCGTGATCGTCAAGCACGCGAACCCGTGCGGTGTCGCGAGTGCGGCGACAATCGCCGAAGCCTATGACGCGGCGCTGAAATGCGACGATGTCTCGGCGTTCGGCGGCATCATCGCGGTCAACCGGCCGCTCGACGGGCCGACGGCCGAGGCGATCAGCGGCATCTTCACCGAAGTCGTCTGTGCGCCCGACGCCGACGCCGATGCGCGCGCGGTCTTCGCGAAGAAGAAGAACCTCCGCCTGTTGCTGACGGGTGAGCTGCCCGATCCGGCGCGTGGCGGGCTGATGATGAAGACGATCGCGGGCGGCTGGCTGGCGCAAAGCCGCGACAATGGCCGCATCACGCGCGCCGACCTGAAGATCGTCACCGACCGCGCGCCGACCGAGGAAGAACTGACCGACGCGCTGTTCGCGTGGACGATCGCCAAACATGTGAAGTCGAACGCGATCGTCTATGCCAAGGGCGGGTCGACCGCGGGCATCGGCGCGGGGCAGATGAACCGCCGCGACAGCGCGCGCATCGCTGCGGTGAAGGCACGCGAAGCCGCCGAGAGCCATGGCTGGGCCGAAGCCCGCACCGTCGGCAGCGCGGTTGCCAGCGACGCCTTCTTCCCCTTCGCGGACGGGCTGCTGGCCGCGGTCGAGGCGGGCGCGACCTGCGTGATCCAGCCGGGCGGATCGATCCGCGACGACGAGGTGATCGCCGCGGCAAACGCAGCGGGCCTCGCGATGGTGTTCACCGGGATGCGCCACTTCCGCCACTGACCGGCTCGACTTCGCCCGAACCGGGCGGCATAGACATCCCCGCGCACTCCGCGCGCCGAAGGACCAGCATGACCGCCACTACCGACCGGCCCGGTTTCATCCAGCGCATGTACAACTGGACGATGGAGAAATCGGCGCATCCGCACGCCGAGTTCTGGCTGGCGCTGGTATCTTTCGTCGAAGCGAGCTTCTTCCCGATCCCGCCGCACCCGCTGCTCGGGCTGATGTGCCTTGCGAACCCCAAAAAGGCGGTGCGCTATGCGATTATCTGCACGCTTGCGTCGGTCGCGGGCGGGATGCTCGGCTATGGGATCGGCTTCTTCCTCTATGAAAGCGTCGGGCTGTGGCTGCTCGGCGTGCTCGGGCTGACCGAGGCTTTCCCGCCGGCCGCCTGTTACCTGCGCGAATTCGGCGCCGAGATCATCCTGATCAAGGGCGCGACGCCGATCCCGTTCAAGCTGCTGACGATCACCGCCGGCTTCATCCACATGAATTTCTGGACCTTCCTGTGGGCGAGCCTTGCCAGCCGGGCCTTTTCCTTCATGCTGGTCGGCATATTGTTCCGGCTGTTCGGGGCGCCGATCAAGGCGTTCATCGACAAATATCTGATCTGGGTCACCGGCGCGTTCCTCGTCGCGGTGGTCGCGGGCTTCCTCGCGATCGGCGCGCTGTCGGGCGACGGAAAGAGCAAGGAAGCCGACAAGTGCAGCGGTGCGACGCTGGAGAGCATCGGGCTGGATAGGAAGTAACATCCTCTCCCGCTTACGGGAAGGGAAACTGGTTTACTCGTTCGCCGCCTGGTGCAGCCAGTCAGCGTGGCGCGGGGCCTTCTTCGTCTGGCTCCATTCTTCGAGCATCAGCGGCGCGACGCGCTTCAGTTCGGCATATTGCTCCGCCGTGCCGATGTCGCAGGCGAGTTCGACGCGGTGGCCGTTCGGATCGAAGAAATAGATCGATTTGAAAATGCCGTGGTGCGTCGGGCCGAGGACGTCGATGCCGTTCGCGGTCAGATGCGCTTTCGCGGCGACCAGTTCGTCATAGCTGCCGACCTTGAACGCGAGGTGCTGGACCCACTTGGGCGTATTCTCGTCGCGCCCCATGTCGGGCTGGTTCGGCAGTTCGAAAAAGGCGAGGATGTTGCCGTTCCCCGCGTCGAGGAAGACGTGCATGTACGGGTCGTACTCGCCGGTCGACGGGACATGATCCTCGGCAAAGGCGGTGGTGTAGGTCATGCCGAGCATGGTTTCGTACCAGTCGACCGTTTCCTTCGCGTCCTTGCAACGATAGGCGGCGTGGTGGACGCCGCCCAATTTGATCGGGCTGGTCATTCGGCGGGTTCCTCGACGGTCAGGGCTCCGCGGCGAATCTGGTCCATTTCCATCGATTTGAACAGCGCCGTGAAATTGCCCTCACCGAAACCTTCATCCTTCTTGCGCTGGATGAATTCGAAGAAGACGGGGCCGATCACGGTCTGGCCGAAAATCTGGAGCAGCAGGCGCGGGTCGCCTTCGGTGGTCGAGCCGTCGAGCAGGATGCCGCGCGACTGGAGGCCCTCGACCGATTCACCATGACCCGGAAGCCGCTCTTCGAGCATTTCGTAATAGGTCGCCGGCGGCGCGGGGGCGAACGGGTTCCCCAGCGCCTTGAGCTTGTCCCACGCGGCGTAGAGATCGTCGCAGCTGAACGCGATATGCTGGATGCCTTCGCCATTATAGGCGCGCAGATATTCCTCGATCTGCCCCTTGCCGCCCGCGCCTTCCTCGTTGAGCGGGATGCGGATCTTGCCGTCGGGGGCGGTCATCGCCTTCGAGGTCAGGCCGGTATATTCGCCCTTGATGTCGAAATAGCGGATCTCGCGGAAGCCCGCGATGCGCTCGTAGAACGCCGCCCAATGCGCCATGCGGCCGCCATAGACATTGTGGGTCAGGTGATCGATCAGCTGCATCCCCGCGCCGACGGGGTGGCGATCGACACCCGCTTCATAGATGAAATCGATGTCGTAGATGCTGAGGTCGTCGCCGTACCGGTCGATCAGATAGATGATCGAGCCGCCGATGCCGCGGATCGCGGGGAGGCGCAGTTCCATCGGACCGGGATTGACCTCGACCGGCTCGGCGCCGCGTTCGACCGCTTCGCTATACGCCTTGGCGGCGTCGCGGACGCGCCAGCTCATGCCGCATGCCGACGGACCATGCTCTGCAGCGAAATAGGCGGCGGGCGATTTGGGTTCGTAATTGGCGATCAGGTTGATGCCGCCCTGGCGCCACAGCTGGACGTCCTTCGAGCGGTGGCGCGCGATCTGGGTGAAGCCCATCGCCTCGAACACGGGTTCGAGAATGCCCTTCTCCGGTGCCGAAAATTCGACGAACTCGAAGCCGTCGAGGCCCAGCGGATTTTCGAAGAGGTCGGCCATGATCGCAATCCCATCTAGTTTCAATTGAAACTATTATGATGGAATGGGGCGACGGAGTCAATGCGGGCCAGTCTCTGGCGGCTTCGTGGTGCCGGACCTGGTCCGGCGTCCGTCGCCGCCGCGATCGGCTGGACCCCGGATCAAGTCCGGGGCGACGATATTGGAGACGGCTTTAAGCCGCCGCTTCGAACGCTTCCAGCGCTTCGCTCGCCGCGACCCACCGCGCCTCGGCGGCTTCCTGCGCGGCGACGATCTTGCCGCGGCGCTGTGACAGCTCGCTCATCGTCAGGCCCTTATATTCGTTCGCCGCGCCCTGCGGGTCGAACATCGCGCGGTCGATCGCGGACAGCACAACCTCATATTTGGCGAGGTCGGCCTCGGCGTCCGAGATGTCCTTCCTGATCTTCGTCGCCGCTTCGCGCGCCGCAGCCGCAGCCTTGCGGTCTTCCTTCTTGTCGGCCTTCGACACCTTTTCTTTCGCGGGTCCCTTGCCGAGGATCAGGTCGACATAATCGTCCATGCTGCCCGAATATTCGCGCGCGGTGCCGTCATCGACGAGCACGAGCCGGTCGGCGGTGAGTTCGAGCATATGGCGGTCGTGGCTGACGAGCACCACCGCGCCGTCGAAGGCGTTGAGCGCCTGCACCAGCGCTTCGCGCGCGTCGACGTCGAGGTGGTTGGTCGGCTCGTCGAGGATCAGGAGGTGCGGCGCGTCGCGCGTGATCAGCGCGAGCGCGAGGCGCGCGCGTTCGCCGCCCGACAGCTTTTTCACCTCGGTGGTCGCCTTGTTGCCCGAAAAACCGAAGCGGCCGAGCTGCGCGCGGATTGCGGCCTGCGTCTTGCCCTCCATCACACGCGTCATATGCGCGAGCGGGGTGTCGCTGCCGTCGAGTTCCTCGACCTGATATTGCGTGAAATAGCCGACGCGCATCTTGCCCGATGCCGCCATCGCGCCCGCCATCGGGCTGAGCTGCGCGGCGAGCAGGCGCGCGAGCGTCGTCTTGCCGTTGCCGTTGCGGCCGAGCAGCGCGATGCGGTCGTCGGGGTCGATGCGCAGGTTGAGCCGCTGGAGCACGGGCTTGTCGGCATAACCGACGCTTGCAAGGTCGAGCGTGATCAGCGGCGGCTTGAGTTCATCGGGGCTCGGGAAATCGAACGCCAATGTCTGGTCTTCGGCGAGCGCGGCGATCGGCTGCATCTTGGCGAGCAGCTTCGCGCGCGATTGCGCCTGTTTCGCGGTCGAGGCGCGCGCGCTGTTGCGCGCGACATAATCCTGAAGCTTCGCGCGCTGCGCGTCCTGCGACGCTTTCGCCGCCGCGAGCTGCGCTGCGCGTTCGGCGCGCTGGCGTTCGAACGCGTCATAGCCGCCCGCATAGAGCGTGACCTTGCCGCCTTCGAGGTGGAGGATATTGTCGACGACATTGTTGAGCAGGTCGCGCTCGTGGCTGATCACGACAAGCTGCCCCGGATAGGCGCGCAGGAAGTTTTCGAGCCACAGCGTAGCTTCGAGGTCGAGGTGGTTCGACGGTTCGTCGAGCAGCAGCAGGTCGGGTTCCGAGAACAGCAAAGCCGCGAGCGCAACGCGCATCTTCCACCCGCCCGAGAAACTGTCGAGCGGCTGGCCCTGCATCTCTTCGTCGAAGCCGAGTCCGATCAGGATGCGCGCGGCGCGCGCGGGGGCGGTGTAGGCGTCGATCGCGATCAACCGTTCGTGAATGTCGCCGAGCTTGTCGGGGTCCTGCTCGGTCTCCGATGCCGTCAGCAGTTCGGCGCGTTCGGTATCGGCGGCGAGCACCGTGTCGAAGGGCGTCGCGGTGCCGTTCGGCGCTTCCTGTGCGATATAGCCGACGCGCGTCTTGCGCGGCATATCGATGCTGCCCTCGTCGGCTTCGAGCTGGCCGATCATCACCTTCATCAGCGTCGATTTGCCCGCGCCGTTGCGCCCGATCAGCCCGACGCGGCTTTTGGCCGGCAGGCTCGCGGTGGCGCGTTCGAGGATGGCGCGCCCGCCAAGGCGTACTGTGATAGCGTTGATTGTCAGCATGGGCGCGCGCCTAGCATGTTCGGCGCGCCAGCCCAAGTCCCGGACTGGCTTTCGCGTGCATGCTGCGGCAAATGGGGAAGATGACCGGCCTTGCCCCCTTTCACATCGCCTTTCCCGTCGACGATCTGGACGCCGCGCGCCATTTCTATGGCAATGTCCTCGGCTGCCCCGAAGGCCGCAGCTCCGCCGACTGGATCGACTTCAACCTGTATGGGCATCAGATCGTGGCGCACCGCGTCGATACGCCGCGCGCCAGACCTGCGCACAATCCGGTCGATGGTCATGATGTGCCGGTGCCGCATTTCGGCGTCGTGCTGCCGCCCGCCGAATGGCAGGCGCTCGCCGGACGGCTGAAAGCTGCGGGCACGAATTTCGTGATCGAACCGCACACGCGCTTTCCCGGGCAGCCGGGCGAGCAGTCGACGATGTTCTTTCACGATCCCGCGGGCAATGCACTCGAGTTCAAGGCATTCGCCGACCTGGAACAGCTCTTCGCCAAGTAGGAGCGCCTTGTTTTAACGCGTTTTCCGAGTCGTCAGGCGATTCCGCCTGACTTGAAAACGCTCAGTGCCCGCCGCCCATCGAAATCTGTTTGGGCCGCGGTGCGAACCACACCGAAATCGCGGCCAGCACGAACACGACGCCCGACGCGAGGAACAGGTGGAGCACGCCCAATGTGGAGGCCTGCACCTCGACCAGCCGCTCGATCGCCGCGCGCGCCTGTTCGAGTGTGAAGCCGGCGTTCTGGAGCGAGGTCATCGTGGCATCGGGATTGTTGAGCGACGAGACGAGCTCGGAGCGCGAGGTCCGGCTGGCATCGTCCCATGCGGTGGTCGCGACCGCGGTACCGATCGCGCCGCAGAGCGTGCGCAGAAAGCTCATCAACCCGGCCGCCGACGTCTGGTGCTGCGCGGGCACCGAACTCAGCGCGAGCGCGGTCAGCCCGACGAAGAAGAAGGGCATGCCGATCCCCTGCAATATGTGCGGGAGCGCGAGCGTCCAGTAGCCGACATCGGCGTTCCAGCTCGCGCGCAGGATCGACATGAACGCCATCCAGAGGATGCCGCCCGAGATGGTGATACGCACGTCGACCCTCGTCATCAGCCCCGCCGCGACCGGCGACAGGAGGACGGCAAACACGCCGAGCCAGGCGACGATGAAACCCGTCTGCGTCGCGGTATAGCCCGCGACCTGCTGGAGCCAGAGCGGCGTCAGTACGACCTGCGCAAAGAAGGCGCCGAATCCCAGCGAGATCGCCATCGTCGCGAAGGTGAAGCCGCGGAAGCGGAAGATGCGCAGGTTCACGACCGGATTGGCGTCGGTGAGTTCCCAGATCACAAAGGCGGCGAAGCTGATCGCGGCGACGACCGCGAGCCCGACGATCCATGCCGATCCGAACCAGTCATGCTCGCGTCCGGTGTCGAGCATGATCTGGAACGCGCCGACCGACACGACGAGCAGGATCAGGCCGATGACGTCGATGCGCGCCTTGGCGCGTTTCGTCTCGAACGGCGACAGCAGGGTGAACACGCCGAAGGCGCAGATCGCGACGACGGGCAGGTTGATGAAGAAGATCCACGGCCAGGTCCAGTTGTCGCTGATCGTGCCGCCGAGGATCGGGCCGAGGATCGGCGCGGTGGTGGTCGTCATCGCCCAGATCGCGAGGCCGATCCCGGCCTTTTCCTTCGGGAAGATGCGCAGCAGCAGGATTTGCGACAGAGGCATCAGCGGGCCGCCCGCGAGCCCCTGGAGCACGCGGAACAGCACCAGCGCGTCGAGCGTGCGCGAGATGCCGCAGAGGAAGGAGAAGATGCCGAAGCCGATGATCGAAATCATGAACCAGCGCACGGTGCCGAAGCGCATCGCGAGCCAGCCGGTGAGCGGCACGCTGATCGCGTCGGCGACCGCGTAGCTGGTGATCACCCACGTCCCTTGCGTCGGCGACACCGCGAGGCCGCCCGCGATATGCGGGACGGACACATTGGCGATCGTCGTGTCGAGTACGACGACGAAATTGGCGAGCGCGAGCGCGAAGGCGGCGACGATCAGCCGCACGCCGGTCAGCGGCTGCGGTTCGGCCGGGACGCTGGCGGACAGAGCGGGGGCGGCGCTGGCCATATGTCAGTTGCCGCGCGTGTCGATCGTGGCTTCCATCGACAGCCCGACGCGCAGCGGATGCTCTTTCAGCTGCTTGGGGTCGAGCGCGATGCGCACCGGCAGGCGCTGCACCACCTTCACCCAATTGCCCGTCGCATTCTGCGCGGGGATCAGCGAGAAGGCCGCGCCGGTGCCGCCGGCAACGCCGATCACCTTGCCGCGGAAGACGACATCCCCGCCATAATAGTCCGAGGTCAGCTCGACCGGCTGGCCGATGCGGATATCCTTGAACTGGCTCTCTTTATAGTTGGCGTCGACATAGGCGGTGCTGATCGGCACGAGTATCATGATCGGCGCGCCCGCGGCGATCCGCTGGCCCACCTGAACCTGCCGGTTGGTGACGATGCCGTCGACCGGCGCGCGCAGCACGGTGCGCGCAAGGTCGAGCCGTGCCTTTTCGAGCCGTGCTTCGGCGGCGGCGACGTCGGGCGCGGTGTCGATCGTCGTGCCGCGGACGACGGCTTCGGCAGCGCCGAGATCGCCGCTCGCCGAGCCGCGCGTGGCTTCGGCCGAGGCGATGCCGGCGGCTGCGAGATCGCGCGCGGCCGAGGCCGAGGCGAGCGCCGCACGCGCCGCGGTCAGTTCCTCACCCGACACCGCGCCCGTGCCCGCGATGCTTTCGCGCCGCGCCAGTTCGGCGCGCGCGCGCTCGACCGTCGCATTGGCGTCGCGCAGCCGCGCCCGCGCCTGTGCAATGTCGGCGCGGCGTGCCGCGACGCGCGCGCGCGCCGCATCGGCGGTCGCGTCGGCCTGTCCGTAACGCTGGCGCGCGAGGCGGAGCGCGGCTTCGGCGTCGGCGACCGCGATGCGCTGGTCGGCGTCGTCGAGGATGACGAGAATGTCGCCCTTCTTCACCGCCTGCGTGCCGCTGACGCGGACTTCCTTGACCGGGCCCGCGATCAGCGCGGTGACCTGCGCCGAATCCGCGCCGACATAGGCGTTGTCGGTGTGGACGCGCCCCGCCTGCGTCAGGAAATACCAGAGACCCCACAGGATCGCGAGGGTCACGACGACGATCGCGAGGATGCGGAGCAGCTTCTTGCGCTTCGCGCCATTGGCTTGGGCGTCGGCCGTGTCGGGGGCCGTGTCGGGAGCAGGTTGCGGAGCGCCGGTTTCGGTCGCAGCCGTTTCGTCGGCCATCATTCGTCTCCTGTCGGGTTGGGCGTGCGGTATCCGCCGCCGAGCGCGCGGATGAGGGCGATATCGAGTGCGAGTTCGCGCGCTTCGAGGTCGGCGACCGAACGGCTCAGCGCGACCATACTGTCTTCGGCGGTGAGCTGGACGATCTGGGTCGAGAGGCCGGCGCGGTAACGCAGCCCGGCGAGTTTCGAGGCTTCGGCCGCGGCGGTCAGCGCGTCGCGCCGCGCGGCGAGCTGACGTTCGTTCGCGGCGCGGCTCGCGACGATGTCGGCGACATCGCGCAGCGCGCCGATGAGCGTGCGGCCATAGGTCGCGACCGCAGCATCATAGTCGGCGCGCGACCCGCGATAGCGGCCCTGAAGGCGCCCGCCGTCGAAGATCGGCAGGCTGATCGCGGCGCCGCCATTGCCATATTCGGACCCCGATTTGAACAGGTTCGACAGGCCGAGCGACTGCAGGCCGACAAGCGCCGAGAGGCTGATATTCGGATAGAAATCGGCGCGCGCGACATCGATGCGTTTCGCGGCGGCCTCGGAACGCAGCCGCGCTGCGACGATATCGGGACGCCGTCCGACGAGGTCGATTCCTGCATTGGCAGGCAGGCCGATGGGCGGACGCGTCATTTGCGGTCGCGCGATCGACAGGCCGCGGTCGGGACCGGCCCCGACAAGCGCGGCGAGCCGGTTGCGGGTGGTCGCGATCACCTCTTCGAGTGCGACGACGTCGGCGCGCGCCGAGGCGGCGCGGCTTTCGGCCTGCCGCTGGCTTGCCTGATTTTCGATCCCGGCGCGGGCGCGCTCGCCGGACAGGGCGGCGCTGGCGGCGCGGACGCGGACAGCCTCGTTCGCGGTATCGAGCGCCTGATAATAACCTGCCAGATCGACATAGGCAGCGGCGATCCCGGTCGTGAGCATCAGCCGCGCCTGCGCTGCGTCGACGCGCGCGGCTTCGGCCTCCGACGTCGCGGCGGCGAGCGCGGCGCGGTTCTTGCCCCACAGGTCGAGGTCGAAGGCGAAGGTCGCGGCGATATGGCCGGTGTCCTGAATGCCGTCGGGCACGAAGGCGGGCGGAATGCCCATATTTTTGCTTTGCTGGACGCCGCCCGCGCTTGCTTCGGCGCCGACGCGCGGCAACAGCGCGGCGCCCGCCTGCTGCGCCATCGCCTCGGCGGCGCGCACGCGCGCGGCGGCGATCGCGACGTCGGGCGAACCCTTGAGTCCTTCGGCGATCAGCGTGTCGAGCTGGGCATCGCCCAAACCCTGCCACCAGCCTTCGGCGGGCCATTCGCCATGGGTGCCGGCGAAGGTCGCGCCCGATTCCAGCGACCCGGCCGCCGCCGGCACCGGCTTCGGCCCAAGGTCGGGAACGCTCGCGCAGCCCGCGAGCAGGCCGAGAACAGCGGTGGAGAGAAAAATTTTCCGGGGCATGGCTTCCAACGATACTAGCTGGTATCATGCGCAGATAGACTTCGGAGGATGCGTTGTCAATCGAAATGATACCAGATAGTACGGCACCCCTCGACGATGCCGCGGCGATGCGCCGCAAGGCGTTCGTCGACGCGGCGCGCGAGCTGTTCTTCGCCAATGGCTATGCGGGGACGACGATGTCGTCGATCGCCAGCAAGGTCGGCGGTTCGAAGACGACGCTCTGGACCTATTTCCCGTCGAAGGAAGACCTGTTTGCGGCGGTGGTCGACGATATCGTCGCCCAATATGGCAGCGCATTGACCATCGACCTGCCGCTCGACGAGCCGGTTTCCGATGTCCTGCGCACCTTCGGCAACCTGCTGATGACGAAGCTGACCGCGACGCCGATCCTCTCGCTCTTTCGCCTCGTGGTCGGCGAGGCCGAGCGTTTCCCGCACCTCGCCGAAACCTTCTACGATCGCGGCCCGCGCCGCGGAAAGGCGCGCGCGGCCGAATGGGTGGGCGAAAAGATGGTACGCGGCGAGCTCAGGATGGGCGACCCGATGCGTGCGGTGCAGCAGTTCACCGGCCTGTGCCAGTCGGGCGTCTATCAGTTCGCGATGCTCAACCTTCCCGAAAGCCGCGACCTCAAGCGCCTCCAGGGCGACGTCGACGCTGCGGTCGACACCTTCTATCGCGCGTGGAAGCCCGACGCCTGATCGCCGGGCCGCGACCTTGCCCCGTGGTCCTTGCTGTGCAATAGGCGCCGCCCCGCAGGGAATTCCACTCACAGGAGCGTGTCATGGACAAGGCGGCCGCGAGCGCGCTCGGCCTCGATTTCGGCACGACGAACAGCGTCGTCGCGCTCGCCGACGGCGCGGGCGACACGCGGCTCGTCGCGTTCGGCGACGCGGGCGATGGGGTGTTCCGCTCGGCGCTCTGTTTCTGGGAAGAGGAGCGCGGCTGGAACGGGATCGCGCACGAGGCGGGGCCGTGGGCGATCGACGAATATCTCCAGTCGCCGCTCGACAGCCGCTTCATCCAGTCGTTCAAGAGCGTCGCCGCGAGCCCGTTGTTCGAGCGCGCGATGATCTTCAACAAGCCGTTCCGTTTCGAGGATATGGGGCGCCTGTTCCTCCAGCGCCTCGTCGCGCATGCCGGCGGCGCGCTCGACGAGCGGCCGCGCCGCGTCATCGTCGGCCGTCCGGTCGAATATGCGGGGGCACGGCCCGATCCCGAACTCGCGCGCCGGCGGTATGACGCGATGCTCGCCGCGTTCGGCACCGAAATCCATTATGTCCACGAACCGCTCGGCGCGGCGCACAGCTACGCCTCGCGGCTGACCGAGCCCGCGACGATCCTCGTCGCCGATTTCGGTGGCGGCACGACCGACTTCTCGATCGTCCGCGTAGCGGCGCCCGGGAGCCCGCGCCGCTGCGTACCGCTCGCCTCGTCGGGGATCGGGATCGCGGGCGACCGTTTCGACTATCGCATCGTCGACCGCCTCGTGCTGCCGCTGCTCGGCAAGGGCAGTCATTACAGGTCGTTCGACAAGATACTGGAGATTCCCGGCGGCTATTTCTCCGATTTCGGCGACTGGTCGCGGCTCGCGATGATGCGCAACCGCCGCACCCTCGACGAGATCCGCCGTTTGCAACGCGACGCCGAGCGGCCCGAGCTGATCGGCCGCATGATCGCGCTGATCGAGCATGAGCAGGGCTTCCCGCTCTATGACGCCGTGGGCCGCCTCAAGCGCGCGCTGTCGGGCAGCGAGCACGCCGAATTCCGTTTCGCGGGCGGCGGGATCGAGATTGGCGCCGATGTGCGCCGCGCCGATTTCGAGCAATGGATCGCCGACGATCTGCGCCGTATCGAAGCCGCGATGGACCAGGCGCTGGTCCGGGCGGGAACGACGGCCGAAGCGATCGACCGCGTCTTCCTGACCGGCGGCTCGTCGCTGATCCCCGCGATCCGCGCGCTGTTCGACCGGCGCTTCGGCGAGGATCGTATCGCGACGGGCGGCGAACTCACCTCGATCGCGCACGGCCTCGCGCTGATCGGTGAGGAATCGGACCCCGCCGAATGGGCCGCCTGACCGGGAGGGGCACCGGTCCCGAAAGCCACAGCTAGATGGGCAGCTCGCCGGGTGTCCGCCGCGGCAGCGACGCCGAGATCGCGCTCCCGCACGCGGCGAAGATGATGCAGAGGATGGCGAGCCATTGTAGCGGCGTGAGCCTTTCGCCCAGTACGACATAGCCGATCAGCGCGCCGACCGCGGGCGATGCGCTCAGCAATATGCCGAAGACATGTGCGGGAAGGCGGCGCAGCGCCGCCATTTCCAGCGTATAGGGCAGGACGCTCGACAGGATGGCGATGCCGATACCGACTCCCAGCGCCCATGGCGTGAACAGCTGCGTTCCCGATGCGGCGAGACCGAAGGGCAGCGTAATCAGCGCGGCGATCACCATGCCCCATGCGACCGCGTCGCGGCCGAGGGTTGCCGACACCTGCTTGCCGCAAAGGATATAGGCGGCCCAGCACGCGGCGGCGGCGCAGGCGAAAGCGATCCCGACCGGATCGAGCGCACTGTCCGCGCGGAGCGGGAGCAGGAGGAACAGCCCCGCCCCGGCTGCGGCGAGCCAGAGAAAGTCGCGGCGGCTGCGCGAGCCCATCACAACGACGGCGAGCGGGCCGATCACCTCGATCCCGATCGCGATGCCGATCGGGATGCGGGCGATCGCCTGATAGAAGAAGAGGTTCATCAGCCCGAGGACGGCGCCATATCCCAGCAGCGCGGGGCGGAACTGGCGGACCCCGGTCCGCTTCCACGGCCGGATGACGAGGCAGAGAATGATCGCGGCGAGCGTGATGCGCAGGCTGGTGATGCCATAGGCGCCGATCACCGGGAAAAGATGCTTGGCGAGCCCGGCGCCGAAATTCATCGAAAGCAGCGAGCCCCATGCGGCCGCACTTCCCCACAAGGTTGCGTTATGGCGCAGCGAAACGGCTTGAGCGGTCGACATGGCGCACATAATATACCCGGTGAAGCGATGATTGGACGCAAAGATGGGCGTCTTTGCGCAATTTTGACCCGGAGAAACCCCGATGAACGCATCATCCACCCGGCCGGCCCGCGATCTCGACCGGTTCGACCGGGCGATTCTCCGCATCCTGCAAAAGGACAACCGGACGCCGCAGCGCGCGATCGCGGCGGAGGTCAATCTGTCCCCCGCCGCGGTGCAGCGGCGGATCGCGGCGCTCGAGGCGAGCGGCATCATCGTCGCGAATGTCGCGGTGCTCGCGCCCGACGCGCTGCAGGCGGCGATTACCGTCGTTGTCGAGGTTCATCTGCAGAATGATCGAAGCCCGATCGTCGAGCCGACGAAGACGCTGTTCCGTTCGACGCCCGAAATCCAGCAATGCTATTATGTGACGGGCAGCGCCGGGTTCATCCTCGTCATGATCGTTCCCGACATGACGAGCTATGAGGCGATATCGCGGCGCCTGTTCGCCGACAATCCGGTGGTCGAGACGTTTCGCACGCTCGTCGTGCTCGACACGGTCAAAGCCGGGCTGGAGATCGTCGTTCCCGACGGGGCGTGACGCCGGGACGCGCGTCGCCGTCGAATCGGTGGGAAGAAAATAACCAAATAGGTAAAAATCTGTTGACATCGTCACGCTGATATGGCACAAGTGTCACATCATGAAGAATTGCGAGTCGGGCCGGCGCCTTTCCGAAGCGGGAAGGTGTTCCGGCCCGAATGCTTTGGGAGGCAGGCGATGGACAAAGCGGCGGACGACGAATGCGCACGGCCGGACGAGGGACGTCCGCTTCCCCAGTGGCGGCACATAAGCGACCTTCAGAAACAGGCCTTTCTGGAGGTGCTGGCCGAAAGCTGTCATGTGCGCCGTGCGGCGGCGGCGGCCGGCTTTACGCCGTCGGCCGCCTATTCGTTGCGCCGCCGCGATCCGTCGTTTGCCGAGGCATGGCAGGCGGCGCTCGAAAGCGGTTATGCGCGGCTGGAAATGGCGCTGGTCGAGCGCGCGATCCAGACGATCGAAGTCGCGCATGACGACAATCCCGACGCGATACCGGCCGTCGGCGCGATGACCGTCGCGCAGGCGATCGACCTGATGAACAAGCATCGCGCCAGCATCGAGGGCGGCCGCGCCAAGCGCATCCGTCCGAACGCGCACAATCGGCCGACGGCGGAGGAGACCGATGCGGAAATTCTGCGCCGCATCGCGATTATGGAACAGCATCGCGAGCGCGAGGCGGAGAAGGGCGCGAAATAGTGCAGTTGGCACGGTGGCTCGAGCGGCTGGCGCTGCGCGAGGGCGAAACCATCCTCGACCGGCTGCTGGCGCTGTCCCCCGACGACCGGCAGCGGCTGCTGCGCACGGTTCCGCGCCGCTACCTCCACGAATTGGACGAGCGCTGGTATCAATGGGCGCATGATGGCCAGCGCGAGCCCCCCGGCGACTGGCCAGTCTGGTTGATCCGCGCCGGACGCGGGTTCGGCAAGACACGTGCGGGGGCCGAATGGATCAGCGAAATGGCCCGGCGTATGCCCGGCGCGCGGATCGCGCTGGTCGCCGCGAACGAGAATGACGGGATGCGCGTGATGATCGAGGGCCCCAGCGGGCTGCTGGCGGTGGCGCGCGCCGACGAGGGTCCCAAGTGGCGATACCGTTTGCGTGAACTGCATTTCGACAGCGGTGCGGTGGCCACACTGTTTTCGGTTGGTGCGCCCGAGAATCTGCGCGGTCCCGAACATCATGTCGCCTGGTGCGACGAACTGGCGAAATGGCCGAAAGGCGGCGAGGCGGGTTGGGACAATCTGATGCTGGGGATGCGGCTGGGCGACAAGCCGCGCGTGCTGGTGACGACGACGCCGCGTCCGGTGCCGCTGATGATCAAGGTTGCGGCGGTGCCGGGATGCGTGACGAGTCTCGGGCGGACGGCACAGAATCCGCACCTGCCCGCGAGTTTTGTGACGCATATGATCGCGCAATATGGCGGCACGCGGCTGGGGCGGCAGGAACTCGACGGCGAGATGCTGGAGGATGTCGAGGGCGCGCTGTGGACGCGCGCGCTGATCGAGCGGTGCCGGGTCGGTGCCGATGCGGCGGCCAAGCCGGTGCGCGTGGTGATCGGGGTCGATCCGCCCGCGACGAGCCGCGGCGACGCGTGCGGAATCGTGGTCGCCGCGTTGCTGCGTGACGGGCGGCTGGCGGTGGTCGAGGATGCGAGCGTCGAGAACCCGCCGCCGCATGTCTGGGCGCAGGCGGTCGCGGTGGCGGCGGCGCGCTGGGGCGCCGACCGGATCGTGGCCGAGAGCAATATGGGCGGCGAGATGGTCGAGGCGACGCTGCGCCAGGCCGACTGCACGCTGCCCGTGGTGCCGGTCCATGCGAGTGTCGGCAAGGCGCGCCGCGCCGAGCCGGTCGCGATCGCTTACGAGCGTGGCGAGGTGGTGCACGCGGGGGCGTTCGCGAACCTTGAGGACCAGCTTTGCGGGTTGCAGGTCGGCGGTGGTTATGCGGGGCCGGGGCGCTCGCCCGATCGGGCCGATGCGTGCGTCTGGGCGCTGGCGGCTTTGCTGGAGGGGTTGCGCAAGGGGCCGAGGCCGGGGGTGCGTCGGGTTTGAAGTTCCGTGCTCCGGCCGAAGCCGGGCCCATTGATGTCGTGCCATTCCGCACTGGCCCCGGCCTTCGCCGGGGTACACATAGGAGATCATCATGAACTGGTTTGGCCGTAAGGCCGCGCAGCATCCTGCGCGGCCCGCTTTGTCGCGTGTCTATGGGAGCTGGAGCGCGCCCGCGCCGCTCTCATGGGAGGCGCAGGTGCGCGAAGGGTACCTGTCCAATGCGATCGTGCAGCGGGCGGTGCGGCTTGTGGCCGAGGCCGCAGGCAGCGCGCCTTTGGTGGCGAGCCACCCGGCGCTGGCGGCGCTCGTTTCCGCGACGTCGGGCGGGCAGGGGCTCGTCGAAACGCTGGCGTCGCAGCTGCTGCTGCACGGCAATGGCTATGTGCAGATTTTGACCGATGGTGCGGGGGCGCCCGCCGAGCTGTTTGCGCTGCGGCCCGAGCGGGTGACGGTCGAGGCCGATGGTCGCGGGTGGCCGGTGGCTTATCGGTATAAGGCGGGCGGGTCGGCGGCGGTGCTGCCCGCCGAGGATGGTGCGGGGCGGGTGGCGGTGGTGCATGTGAAGGCGCTGCATCCGCTCGACGATCATTATGGCGCGGGGTGCCTGGGCGCGGCGACGGGCGCGATCGCGGCGCATAATGCGGCGGCGAAGTGGAATGCGGCGCTGCTGGAGAATGCGGCGCGGCCTTCGGGGGCGCTGGTGCACGATCCGGGCGACAAGAGGATGCCGCTATCGGCCGAGCAGGTCGACCGGCTGCGCGAGGAGCTGGCCGAGAGCTTTGCGGGCGGGGCGAATGCGGGGCGGCCTCTGCTGCTCGAGGGCGGGCTCAAATGGCAGGCGCTGTCGCTGTCGCCGGCGGAGATGGATTTCCTCGCGCTCAAGGATTCGAGCGCGCGCGAGATCGCCATGGCATTCGGGGTGCCGCCGATGCTGCTCGGGCTGCCCGGAGATGCGACCTACGCCAATTATCGCGAGGCGAATCGCGCGCTGTGGCGGCTGACGGTGCTGCCGCTTTGCGCGAAGATATTGGGAGCGATTTCACAGGGGCTGGCAGGATGGTTCGATGGCGCGGAGCTGCGCGTCGACCTCGACCGGGTGCCGGCGCTGGCCGAGGACCGGATGGCGCTGTGGCGCGAGGTGTCGGCGGCGGACTGGCTGACCGCGGACGAGAAGAAGGCGCTGCTGAGGTTGGGGTAGCCTGCACCGTCACCCCGGACTTGATCCGGGGTCCATGACTTAGGCGCCGCCGTGGATCCCGGATCAAGTCCGGGATGACGAAGGAGTTACACAAATGGACGAGGAAGAGGCGCTGGCGCGGCTGATCGCGCTGGCGGGGACGAACGCGCCTGACGCGGCGTTGCTGCGTGCGGTGGTCGATGAGGCGAGCGAGCTGGGCGCGCGGCGGGCGCTGGCAAGGCTCGGCCTCGCCGACGAGGCGGCGCGCGACGATGTGAGCGATTTGCGCCAGCTGCTCGGCGCGTGGCGCGATGCGAAGAAGGGCGTTTGGGCGGCGGTGATCGACTGGGCGGTACGCGGTATGCTGGCGCTGCTGGTGGTCGGGCTGGCGATGAAGCTGGGGCTACCGGGGCTTCTCAAATGAGCGTGCGCTTTGCGGGCTATGCCTCGGTGTTCGACTGCGTCGATCGCGGCGGCGACGTGGTGCGCAGCGGGGCCTTTGCGGCGAGTTTGAAGGCGGGGCGGGGGGTGCCCTTGCTGTGGCAGCATCGGCCGGGGGCGCCGATCGGGACGATCGAGACATTGGCGGAGGACGCGCGGGGGCTGCGTGTCGTGGCGCGGGTGACGCATCCCGCGGCGGCGAAGCTCGTCGCGGCGGGCGCGCTGACCGGATTGAGCTTTGGCTATCGGGTGCACGCGTCGCGCGGGGAGAATCCGCGCGAGCTGGTGGCGCTCGACCTCGCCGAGGTGAGTCTGGTTGCGGCGCCGATGCAGCCGCTCGCGCGGGTGATTCAGGTGGTGAAGGAGTGAAACGCATGGACGATATGGAAGTGAAAGCCGACGCGCTCGACGGCGCGTTCGATGCGGTGCTGGCGGCGGAGGCGGTCGACGAATTGAAGGCGTCGGTTGCGGCGTTGCAGCGCCAAGTCGATGCGCAGACGGTGGCGGCGTCGCGGCTGCCGCTGGACGGGGCGAAGGCGGCCGATCCGGCGCTGGGTGCCTTTGTCGAGCGATACCTGCGGCGCGGGATCGATGCGGGCGTCGAGATGAAGAGTCTGTCGGGGGCGAGCGGCGGCGACGGCGGCTATGCGGTGCCGCGCGAGATCGACGGTTCGATCGCGGCGACGCTGAAGACGCTGTCGCCGATCCGGTCGATCGCGACCGTCGTGCAGACGGGGACGAGCGGGTATCGCAAGCTGGTCGCGACGGGATCGATGGGCGCGGGCTGGGTCGGCGAGACCGCGGCGCGGCCCGAAACCGCGACGCGCAGCTTTGCCGAGATCGCGCCGCCGTCGGGCGAGCTTTATGCCAATCCGGCGGCGAGTCAGGCGATGCTCGACGATGCGATGTTCAACGTCGAGGACTGGCTGGCCGAGCAGCTCGGCCGCGAGTTTGCGGTCGCGGAAGGGAGCGCGTTCGTCAATGGCAATGGCACGAACCGGCCGAAGGGGTTCCTGACCTATGCCACGACGAACGAGATCGACAGCGTGCGCGCGTTCGGGACGTTGCAGCATCTGGCGACGGGGACCGCGGGCGCCTTTCCCGCGTCGAACCCGCAGGACAGGCTGGTCGAACTGGTGCATTCGCTGAAGGCGCCGTACCGGCAGGGCGCGTGCTGGGTGATGAACAGCGACACGCTTGCTCGCATCCGCAAGTTCAAGACGACCGACGGCGCCTTCATCTGGCAGCCGGGGATGGTCGAGGGGCAGGCGGCGACCTTGCTGGGTTATCCGGTGGTCGAGGCCGAAGATATGCCCGATGTCGGGGCGAACAGCCTGTCGATCGCGTTCGGCAACTTCCGCGCCGGCTATCTGGTCGCCGACCGCGGCGAGACGCGCATCCTGCGCGATCCGTTCAGCAACAAGCCCTTCGTGCACTTCTATGCAACCAAAAGGGTCGGCGGTGCGATCATCGATTCGCAGGCCATCAAGCTGATGAAATTCGCCGCCAGCTAAATAGAGCTGGTGCGCGACGGGCGCCCGGCCACGCTCTTTCCCTTTCGGGTGGGGCCGGGCGCCAATTTTTCCTGACAGCAAGAGAAGGATGGCCCCGCCATGCCGACCCCCTTTTTCGCCGATCTGGTGCGCGAGCTGTGCCAGGATGGCGGGACCGGACCGCTGACGCCCACGGGCGCGGTACCGGGCCATCGCCGCTTTGCCGGGGCCGTGCCGCCCGATACGGCCTTTCATTACGCGGTCGCAGGTATCGCGCATCCCGATCAGTGGGAGGTTGGCGAGGGCCGGACCGATCCGCTGGGACGGCTGGTCCGCGAAAGCGTTTCGGCGTCGTCGAACGGCGGCGCGCGCGTCGATTTTTCGCCGGGGCTGAAGACGATCGCGCTGACCGTCGGCGCCGCGTGGTTCGGCGCGATCGATGCGATCGGAAGCGGGCTCGATGCGGATATCGCCGCGCTCGGCACCGCGGTGGCCGGCAAGCAGCCGCTGTCGACGACGCACGGCGATGCGGCGACGGGCGCGGCGGGCGATCTGGTGACCGTGCAGCGCGGCAGCGGATGGGTGAACATCCCGCTGTCGTCGATTGCGTTTCGCGACGCCGCCGGCGTCCATACGCTGGGCGGCCGGCTGGGCGCGCAGGACGGGAGCGCGGCCTTGCCCGCGATCGGCTTTGCCGCCGACCCCGACACCGGCCTGTCGCGTCCGGCGGCCGATGCCATCGGGCTGAGCACCGGGGGTATCGAGCGTATGCGGCTTACCGCTGCGGGGTATCTCGGGATCGGGACCGCCACGCCCGGCGAGCGGTTGGAGGTCAACGGCAACATCCTCGCCGGGAGCGGCCGGTCCTTTCTGTGCGTGAACGAGAATTATGGACTGGGCGGGCGCGGCGGCGACGGGCTGGAGCTGCATTGCGCCGACGGCGACCGCATTCGCTTCGGCCATCGCAACGGCGCGACCTTTACCCAGCGTTGGGTGATGGAAGCCAGCGGCGTGCTGCGCGCCGCGACGGACAACAACCTGTCCCTGTGCACCGCGGCGTTCCGCGCCTCGGTTGTCTTTGCCGCGACGGGGACGATCAACACGTCGGATGCGCGCGCCAAGGCATGGCGCGGTGCTGTGACCGTCGCTGAACTGCGCGCCGCACGGCGGATTTCTGCCGAGCTGGGCTTCTATCAATGGCAGGACGCGATCGCGGAGAAGGGCGTGGGCGGCGCGCGCTTTCATTTCGGGGTTCGCGCGCAGGCGGTCTGGGACATCATGGCCGACGAAGGATTGGTCGATGCGCGCGGGGCGACCGGGATGCCCGGCGCGACGCCATACGCCTTTCTTTGCTGGGACGGGTGGACCGAAGAGGCGACGGGCGCCGCGCGCGACCGTTTCGGAATCCGTCCCGACCAGCTGGCGCTGTTCCTGATCGCGGCGCAGGAGCAGCGGATCGCTGTGCTGGAGGCGGCGGCATGATGGGCGGATCGGCGCTGGGGGCGCGCGCGATCGGCGATGTCGCGCGGCGCGACCTCGCCAGCGAATGGGGCGGGCCGGAACCCGCCGCGCCGCAAAACGCGGTGCCCGCGCCGCGCGAAGCGCGCCGGCGCGTGGCGCTGCGCAAACCCTGAGCGAAAGGACCGGCATGACGATGATGGTGAAGGATCCGGACAGCCGGATCGATTTCGAGTTCGACTGGGCCGCCGCCTATCCGGGTGGGCAGGCCGTGACGGCGAGCGTCTGGACGGTCGTCCCCGATGAAGCGGGCGGGGTCGCGGTGGCGGCGGCGGCGTATGATCTGAGGCAGGCGACGGTGACGCTGGCGGGCGGGGTTGCCGGCCGGGTCTATCGCGTGACCAACCGGGTCACGCTGAGCGATGGACAGATCGACGAACGGTCGATGACGGTGCGGGTGGAGGACCGGTGATGGCGGAAAGTCTGATGCCGGGCGAGGCCCCGGTGAGCCTGAACGAGGCGCGAAGCTGGCTGCGGCTGGGGGCGACGATCGACGATGCGGTCGTCGCCGGGCTGGTCCGCGCCGCGACGAACATCTGTGAGGCCTTTATCGGTCAATGGCTGATCGTGCGCGCGGGCGAGGAGATTCTGCCGCCGCGGGGCCGCACGGTCCAGCCCGGCGCGCGCCCGGTCGTGGGCGTCGATGGCGTGACGTTGCTGTTTCCGGATGGCGTCGAGGCGGCCTTGAACGACGGCGACTATCGGACAGCGATCGGCAGCGACGGGACGGCGCGGGTGACGATCGACGATCCGGGGAGCGCGGTGCGGGTACGCGTCGCCTATCGCGCCGGGATCGCCGACGGCGCGAACGCGATTCCCGAGGCGATCCGGCAGGGCATTGTCCGCATGACCCAGTATTTGCACGACGCGCGCGACGGCACGGGGGCAACTCCGCCGGCAGCGATCGCGGCGCTGTGGCAGCCGTGGCGACGGCTGACTCTGGGAGGTGGACGATGACGAGTGCCGAGGGCGCGCTGCGCGCGCGGGCGCTGGACCTGCTCGCGCGCGACGATGCGCTGACGGGCATGGTTCACGGGATATTCGACGGCACGCCGCCGCGCGCCAGCGCACCCTATGTCACGGTCGGCGCGGCGGAGGGCAGCGACTGGGGCGCCAAGGATCGCGCCGGGCGCGAGGTCCGGCTGACGCTGGCGCTGGTTGGCGTCGGCGGAGCGGGCGATGACGCGGCCGCGGCGCGGATCGAGGCCGTGGTTACGGCCATGCGCGGCCCGGCCGGCGCCTGGTCGGTGGTCGGGGCGCGGACGATACGGACGCGCTTCACCTTGGTTCGCGATGGCGGCTGGCGGCATGAGATGATCGTGCGGTGCCGGTGCCTCGCCGCGTGAAAGCCCCTCCCCCGAAGGGAAGGGGCGCCGGAGCGATCAGTCGCCCGGCAGCGTGTTGGTCGATTTATAGTCCTTGAACTTGTCGGTGAAATTGGCGTGGTAATCGTCGATCTGCATCTCGGCGTCTTCGGATGCGACCTTTTCGGAATCGCCGCCCGAGCGGCCCAGCGCGATCACCGCCTTGCGGAAGGCTTCGCGTTCGGTCGAGCAGTTCGCCTTCACCGTCATCTCATATTCGGCCTCTTCCATCTTGGCCTCGAGCGCCTTCTTCATGTCGGTGCGCAGGCACTTGGTGAAGGCGGCGCGCGTCGTGTCGACCGTCGCCGAGGGCGACTGCACCATGAGGGCCAAAACTATTGTCGTGATCAGCATCCTGCGACTCCCCGTTAGCGGATGATTTTTTACCCGAGGAGATTAGACGATGGCGATTGAAAATGGGAGCGATTTTCTGCTGAAGATCGGCAATGGAGACGTGCCGCCCGCGTACCGGACCGTCGCGGGCCTGCGCACCACGCAGATGTCGGTGAACGGCGAGGCAGTGAACGTCACAACCAAGGATTCGGGCGGCTGGCGCGAACTGTTGTCGGGGGCCGGGGTGCGGTCGGTTTCGGTGAGCGCGGCGGGTATCTTTACCGGGTCGGACGCCGAGGTGCGGCTGCGCGGGGCGGCGTTGTCGGGGGTCCTCGACGATTATGAGCTGAGCTTTGAAAGTGGCGAGCGGATGCGCGGGCGCTTCCTCGTCACGCGGCTCGACTATGCCGGCGATTATAATGGCGAGCGCAATTACACGCTGAACCTCGAATCGAGCGGCGCGGTGGTGAGCCTGTGAGCGCCGCGAATGCGCTGCGCGGCGAGGCGGAACTGCTCGTCGGCGGGCGCGTGCTGGTACTGCGTCCGAGCTTTGCCGCGCTGGTCGCGGCCGAAGTCGAACTGGGGCCGCTGTTCGCACTGGTCGAGCGCGCCGCCGATGCGCGGCTGGCGCTCGGCGAACTGGCCAGCCTGTTCTGGCACTGCGTAAAGGAGCGGCCCGAGACGCTCACGCGCGAGGCGGTCGGCGATGCGGTCGTCGAGCAGGGGCTTGCGGCGGTGACCCCGGCGCTGCGCGCGCTGCTGGGGCAGATATTGCAGGGGCGGTGAGATGGCGGACGGCGGGCTGGGCCGGGCAGCGATTGCGCTGGCCGGCGTGATGGCGCGCGTCGCCGGGTGGCGGCCCGACGACTTCTGGGCCGCGACCCCCGCCGATGTGCGCGCGGTGCTGGCTGGCTGGGTCGAGGCCGACGGAGACACGCCGGTCGACGGCACGGCGCTCGCTGCGATGATGGAGAGATTTCCCGATGGCTGACGAGATCGACGAGATGGTCGTGGCGGTGCGCGCCGATACCGGCGCCTTCCGGCGCGACATTGCGACGCTGCGCGCCGAGCTGGGCGGGCCATTGGTGGCAGGCGCCGAGGACGCCGGGCGCGCGATCGAGCGCGCGTTGTCGCGCGCGATCGTCAGCGGCAAAGTGGGATTCGAGGATCTGAAGCGGCTCGCGCTGTCGGTGATGAACGACATCGCGCGCGCGGCGATTTCGGGCGGCATCAACGCGGCGATGGGCGGCGGTGGCGGATCGGGCGGCGGCGCCGGCGGGTTGCTGTCGCTCGGCACGTCGATCGCGATGGCGCTGTTCGGCGCGCCGGGGCGCGCGACCGGCGGGCCGGTGAGCGCCGGGCGCGCCTATCGGGTCGGCGAGCGCGGGCCCGAATTGTTCGTGCCGACGGCGAGCGGGCGGGTCGAGGCGGCGGGCAGCGCGGCGCGCAATATCGCGATCACGGTGAATGTGCGCGGCGACGCGGGAAGCGAGCCGCAGCGGCTGGCGCAAACCGGGCGGCAGCTGGCGCGCGCGGTGCGGCGCGCTGTGACGAGTGGAGAAGATTGATGGGGTGGGCGCTGGTGGCGGCCGCCGAACCGCATCATCGGAAAGGCTGGCTGAAGCGGTTCGACCCGCGCTTCTGGACGGTCGATTTCGCGCGGCCGATGATCGCGAGCGTGACGAGCGATACGCCCGGGGCGCTGCGCGTCGAGGCGGTCTTCTATCGCAAGCAGGATCTGGCGGGGCTGATCTGGGAGGCTGAGGATCGCTGGGACCACCCCTTGCTGGCCTATGAGACCAAACGCGATTTCCGGCACACGCAGCTGAGCTTCCGCTGGCGGTCGGGCGGCGTGAAGCCGCTCGACGCGCTGCACGGGCCGACCTTGACGATCGAGGGGCGCGATGCGGCGGGAGACCCGCGCGCCTGGTATGTGCGATTGTGGAATTATGCCGAGGGGACGGGCGAGGATGCTCTCGTTCGCCTCGATTTCGATGCGCTCGACGGCGGCTTCCTGTTGCCCGGCGAGGCCGACCGCGTGTGGGCGGGCGATATCGACCGGATGTTCATTTCGCTGGTGCCGCCAGCCTATGATGGCGGCGAAGCTGTGCTGGGGGCGCCGGTGGCGGGCTGGGCCGAGATGAGCGCGATCGCCGCATCGGGATCCGGGTCGGTGCTGGCAATCGGCGACGTGGTGATGCCCGAATTGGACCCGGCCAAAGGGGGCCCGGGTATCGCGAGCGGCTATGACGACAGCTATCACCTGACCCCGGCACGGCTGGCGCGTCAGATCGTGCAGCTCGGCTATCGCGGCGATGTCGTCCATTATGTCGGGATGAGCCATTATATGCGGCTCGAGGCGGCGGGGGGCGGCTTTCGTGCGAGCGTTGCGGGCGGGGCGCTCAATGTGCCGTGCGCGGTGTGGCACGCGGGGCTTGCGGCGGCGTGCCGCGCGGCGGGTCTGGGGCTGATCTGGTCGCTGTCCTACGAATTGTTCGACGCCTATTGCCCGGCTGACTGGAAGCAGCGCGATGCGCACGGAGCACCCGCGCTGACGGGGTGGAAGCCGCCGTCGACCCTGCTATCGCCTGCGAATGCGGCGGCGATGGGATATCTGCAACTCGTCGCGCGGGCGTTTGTCGCGATCGGTGTGACAGCGGGGCTGGCGCCAAAGTTTCAGGTCGGCGAGCCGTGGTGGTGGATCGCGGGCGAAGGTTGGATCTGCGCCTATGATGCCGCGACGACCGCCGCGTTAGAGTCAGCGAGCGTTGCGATTCCCGACGTGCGCGGGACGCTCGATGCGCCGCAGCTGGCGATGCTCGATGCCTTGGGGGCGTTGCTGGCGACGTCGACCGCGGCGCTGGTTGCAGCGGCGCGCGACGAAGCGGACGGGCTGGTGAGCCATTTGCTGGTCTATCTGCCGACGGTGCTCGACCCCGCGGCGCCCGCGGTGCGGCGCGCCAATGTGCCGCCCGGCTGGGCGGCGCCGGCGTTCGATGTGCTGCAGCTCGAGGATTATGATTGGGTCACCGGCGGGCGCGGGGCGGAGACGGCGGGTGCGCGTGCGGCGATGGTGCTGCAGCTCGGCTATCCGATTGACGAACAGCATTATTTTTCGGGGTTCGTGCTGCGGGCAGAAGATCGTGCGCAGTGGGCGGCGATCGCCGATGCCGCCGATGGCGCGCGGCGCGCGGGGGTAGCGCAGACCTTTGTCTGGGCGCTGCCGCAGGTGGCGCGCGACGGCTTTGTGACATTTGACGGGGAGGATGCGGTGCAGGCTTTCGATGCGGTGGATTTCCCGCTGGCGATCGGGCGCGAAGCGATGGTCGCGACCGAATTTTCGACGCAGATCGTGAGCTCGCCGTCGGGGCATGAGCAGCGCGCGAGCGAATGGGTGGAGGCGCGGATGCGTTACGATGCGGGGCCGGGAATAAGGTCGGAGGCCGATGTGCGGCTGCTCGCCGACTTTTTCCGCGCCCGGCGCGGCGCTGCGCGGGCGTTCCGTTTTCGCGACCCGTTCGACAGCAGCTCGGCGGCGAATGGCAGGCTGCCGACGGCGGGTGACCAGATGCTCGGGGTCGGCGACGGGGTACGGCGGCAGTTCGCGCTGGTGAAGCGCTATGGCGCGGGCGAGGCCGAACAGGTGCGGCGCATCCGGCTGCCGGTCGAGGCCAGCGTTCGCGTTTCGGTCGACGGGCTGGAGACCGCGGCGTTCGCGACGACCGATGCGGGCGAGATCCTTCTCGATGCGGCGCCCGCCATGGGCGTCACGGTGCGCGCGGGGTATCTGTTCGATGTGCCGGTGCGCTTCGCCGAGGACCGGCTGGAGGCGAGCCGCGCAACCTTTCTCGCGGGCGAGGTCGCGAGCGTACCGCTGATCGAGGTGCGGGCGCCCCGGAGAGCTTCGACATGACGATGATGGCGGCGCCCGACTGGCTGCGCGAGGAAGTGGTGACGCTTGCCTGGTGCTGGCGGCTGGCGCGGCGCGACGGGGTGGTGATCGGGCTGACCTCGCACGACCGCGACCTGACTATCGGGGGTGTCGCCTATCGCGCGGCGCCGGGGATGAAGCCGTCGGCGCTCGAGACGAGCGACAGCCTCGACGCCGCGACGATGGACCTGGAGGGCGCGATCGCCAGCGATGCGATTGCGGCGCGCGACCTCGATGCCGGGCGCTGGGACGGGGCGGAACTCTTACTGTTGGTGACCGACTGGAGCGCGCCCGACATGGCACCGGTGACGGTCGCGCGCGGATCACTGGGCGCCATCGAGCGGCGCGGGGCGGCGTTTTCGGCGGAATTGCAGGGGGTGACGCGGTTGCTCGACCGCCCGGTGTGTCCTGCGACGTCGCCGTCGTGTCGCGCCGAACTGGGCGACCGCGCGTGCCGCGTCGATCTGGCGCCATTGACGCATTTTCGGCGCGTGATCGCGGTCGACGGCCGTGCGGTGACGCTCGACGCCGTGGCGGACGGCATGGGATTTGGCGAGATGATGTGGATCGAGGGCGCCAATTGCGGCCTTGCCAGCCCGGTGATCGCGGCCGACGGGGCGGTCCTGCACCTCGCCGAGGCGCCGGCTTTCGCCCCGACGGAGCCGGTCCGCGTGCGCTTGATCGAAGGATGCGACCGGCAGCTGGCGACGTGCCGCGACCGCTTTGGCAATGCGGTGAATTTTCGCGGCGAGGCGCACCTGCCGGGGAACGACCTGCTGACGCGCTATCCGGGTGGATGACCCTGGCGCGCGTGCCTTTGCGGCAGCGCGGACGATGATCGGAGCGCCATTCCGGTCGCAGGGGTGGAACCCGGCGACGGGGCTCGATTGCGCCGGGCTGGTGTGGGCGGCCTATGCCGCGGCGGGGCGGGAGCTGGTGCGGCCTGTGGACTATCCGCTGCGCGGCTGGCCGCGCGACCGGATCGAGGCTGGGCTGACGGCGGCCGGGTTTTGCGCCGCCGTCGATGCGGTTCGTGTCGGCGATGTCGCGCTGATCGTGCATCCGGCGCGGCAATATCATCTTGGCCTGTTGGGGGCGGAGACCTTGATTCACGCCCATGCCGGGCTGCGCCGCGTGGTGGAAGCACCGCTCGACTCGACGGCGCACGCGGCGGCGCGCTGGCGCCTTTCATAACGGGGAATAGCAATGGCGACTTTGGTGCTGACGGTGGTCGGCGGGATTGTCGGGGGACCGGTCGGTGCGGCCCTCGGTGCGGCGATCGGCCAGCAGGTCGATGCGGCGATCTTTGCCCCCAAAGGGCGCGAAGGGCCACGGCTGGCCGACCTGAAGGTGCAGGCGTCGACCTATGGCCAGCAAATCCCGAAACTGTTCGGGACGATGCGCGTCGCGGGGAGCGTGATCTGGGCGACCGACCTGATCGAGCGGCGGAGCAAGCGGGGCGGCGGCAAGGGGCGGCCGTCGACCACCGAATACAGCTATTCGGTGTCGCTCGCGGTCGCATTGTCGTCGCGGCCGGCTGGCGGCATCGGGCGGATCTGGGCCGATGGCAATCTGCTGCGCGGATCGAGCGGGACGTTCCAGGAGCGCTGCACCTTTCGCTGGCACGACGGGAGCGAGGATCAGGCGGTCGACCCGCTGATCGCCTCGGCGCTGGGGATCGGTTCGGCGAGCGCATTTCGCGGGCTTGCCTATGCGGTGTTCGAGGATCTGGAGCTGGGGGCGTTCGGCAACCGGATTCCCTCGCTGACCTTCGAGGTCGAGGCCGATGCGGGGAGCATCGACGCCGGACTGGTCGGCAACAACCTGCTCGGCGAGGCCGGCCTTTGCGTCGGCGATTGGCCCTTTTCGGGCTATGCGGCATCGGGCGACCGGGCGCGCGACGCGCTGCGGCCGCTGTTCGACGTCGACGGCGTCCGCCTCGCGAGCGGCCCCGACCTGTGGCGTCTGGCGCCCACCGGGCTGGCGGGTGCATCGCTGGCGCTGAGCGATTTTCGCGAGGCAGGCCGGGGCGAGGCGCAGGCGGACCGGGCCGAACAGCGCCGCGCGCCGCTGTCGGCACTGCCCGGCTCGATCCGGCTGCGTCATTACGAGCCCGATCGCGATTTTCAGCTTGGTCAGCAGTCGAGCCGCGTTGCCGGCGGCGGCGTGCGCGAAGAGCGGATCGACCTGCCTGCGGTCCTGTCCGCTGGGTCGGCGCGCGCGCTGGCGCAGCGGCTGGCGCGAGCCGCCGCCGACGGGCGCGAGACGCTGATCTGGCACGCCGACCTGACCGCGCTCGCGTTGCCGGTCGGCCGCGTGGTGACGCTGGCCGACGGCAGTGCGTGGCGGCTGGCGGGGCGGACGGTCCGGGCGCGCGACGTCCTGCTCGAACTCAAGCGCCATGCGCCGCTGCCGGCCGTCGAGCTTCCGGCAGCGCCCGGAATTTCGGTTCCTGCGCCCGACTGGCCCGATGCCGTCGGCAGGGTCCACCTGTTCGATCTTCCCAATATCGGCAATCCGGCCGCTTCGGCACCGCATATTCTGGTCGCGGGGGCCGGGAGCAACGATGGCTGGCGCGGCGCCGATTGCTGGCTCGTCGCGGCGCCGGGGGCGGAACCGATCCCTGTCGGTGTGCTGCGACCGGCAGCGGCACTGGGCCAGCTTGCTGCGCCGCTCGCGGCGGGCGCCGAGGATATCTTCGACCTTTCGAACAATCTGCTGGTCGAGTTGGTCAATCCGGCGATGACGCTCGAATCGGTGGAGGATTCGGCGCTGCTTGGCGGCGCGAACCGCGCGATGGTGGGCGGCGAACTGTTGCAATTCGGCATCGCCGACATCGTGGCGCCGGGGATATGGCGTCTGTCGCGGTTGCTGCGCGGGCGTGCGGGCGCTGTGAGTGATGTGCCGCATATGCCCGGCACAGCCTTTGTCCTGCTCGACGATCCCGCGCTGCTCTCGTTGCCCGAAGCGGTTGGCGGATGGACGGAAGCGGGCGGGGCGGTCTTGCAATGGGCGCCGCGCGGCGGGACGGCTCTCAGCGACGCCGCCGTGCCGGGGGCGAGCCGGGCGTTGCGGCCCCTGGCACCGGTACACGGGCAGATCCGGCCCGACGGCGCAGGGGGTGTGACGGTCGGCTGGATCCGGCGCAGCCGCGTCGATACCGGCTGGCGCGATCATGTCGATCTGCCGATGGGCGAAAGCCGCGAGGTATGGCGCATTGCGATTTCTCCGCCCGTCGCCGGCATCGGCCCGTGGGAGCGGGCGTCGCCCACCCTCGACATCGGCGCCGCCGATCTCGCCGGACTGCCGCCGGGATGCTCCCTCGAGATTCGTCAGGCGGGCGACTTCGCGCTGTCGCCGCCGCTGTCCCTGCCGCTGACCTGAAAGGATGAATCATGACCGCCATGCCCGCAACATCGCGCTTCGCGTTACCGTTACTTGCCGTCGCGCAGGCGCAAAAGGAGGTCACGCATAACGAGGCTTTGATCTGGCTCGATGCGCTGATCCACGCCGCGGTCGAGGCGGGGCCGCTGGCCGTTCCGCCCACCGATCCCGCGAGCGGGCAATGCTGGATCGTCGGTGCCGCGCCCACTGGCGGCTGGACGGATCAGGAAAATGCGCTGGCGCTTTGGACCGCAGGCGGATGGCGCTTCATGCCGCCGCGCGAGGGGATGTCGGTGACCCGGCTGACCGACCGCGCGCAGCTGCGCTTCGAGGCGGGCGCATGGATCGCGCCCGGCGTGATCGAAGCGCCGGCGGGCGGGTCGACAATCGACTCCGAAGCGCGTAGTGCCATCTCAACGTTGATCCTTCACCTCGTCGCGCAGGGTCTTCTGATTTCAGGCTGAATTTCCGTTCGATCGCGTTGTTAGTGCGACTTTTTGGCAACAGATTGACGATTTGTTCACTTGCACGGAACCAAAGCGGCGAGTAGGACGTCTGCCGAGACGTATATCTCAATTGAAAGGGGAATTACTATGAGGAAGCTTGCCGTCGCTCTGGCGTTGGCCTCCACCACCCTGGCGTCGCCCGTTCTGGCGCGCGACAACTCCTGGTATGTTGGTGTGGGTGCTGGCGCAATGCTCGTCGAGGACCTGGACCTCGATATCGGCACTTTCAACAATGCCGGTACGCTCGATCATCGCGCTGGCTATGATTTCGAAGGCACCGTCGGTTATGACTTCGGCGGTTTCCGCGCGGAAGTCGAAGTCGGCTATCGTGAAGCCGACATCAAGTCGGGCCGTTTCAGCACGCCGGGTATCCCGCAGTCGGTTAACGGCGCAGGCGCGCTGCGCACCGGTGCGGTCGACCTCGCCGGCGACACCAACGCGCTGAGCTTCATGGTCAACGGCATGCTCGACTTCGGCGACGACGATGGCCTTCAGGGCTTCATCGGCGGTGGTGCCGGTGTTGCCCGCGTTTCGGTTGAACCGGTCTATGCCGGTAACTTCCTCGACGATTCGGACACGGGCTTTGCCTGGCAGGCGATCGCGGGTATCCGCGCTCCGCTCAGCAGCAACATCGACGTTGGCCTGAAGTATCGTTTCTTCAACGCCGACAACCTCGACCTGGTCGATCAGCGCGGCCGCGACGTTTCGACGCGCTTCCGTTCGCACTCGATCCTCGGCACGCTGACGTTCAACTTCGGTGGCGCTCCGGCGCCGGTGGAACCGGCTCCGCCGCCGCCCCCGCCGCCCCCCCCGCCGCCCCCGCCGCCCCCGCCGCCGCCGCCGGTCGTGCAGTGTGAGCCCGGACCGTACATCGTGTATTTCGACTGGGATAAGTCGGACATCACGCCGGAAGCGGCTTCGACGCTCGACAACGCGATCAGCGCCTACAACCGTGGTTGCACGGGTACGCAGGTCATGCTCGCCGGTCACGCTGACCGTTCGGGTTCGGCCAAGTACAACGTCGGTCTGTCGGAACGCCGTAACACCGCGGTTCGCAGCTATCTTACCGCTCGCGGTATCTCGGATGGCTCGATCAGCGCGCAGGGCTTCGGCGAAAGCCGCCCGGCCGTTGCAACCGCCGATGGCGTCCGCAACGACCAGAACCGTCGCGTGGAAATCACTTACGGTCCGAACTCGGGCATGTAAGACGGGTTTCCATTCCCGACAGGGACTGGAAGAAAAAGAGGGGCGGCACCGAAAGGTGCCGCCCTTTCTTTATGGGCGTTTTGCGCCGCCAGCTGCAGTTTCAAGATTTTCCTTGCCGATGTTTTATTATGATATACCATCACGTCGAGGGTGCGAGATGGTCTTGGGCCCTCGATAAGGGGGCGGCGCCCGTCAAATATGGGCGTAACTCCCGAGCGGGGAGAGACACAATGCGTAAACGCCGCAGCATGTTCCATCGCAGCATTTTTCGCGCCGACCCCAATGGCGATCCCGACATCAACACCACCCCGCTGATCGACGTGATGCTGGTGATGCTGGTGATGTTCATCATCACCATTCCGCCCCCGACGCATAGCGTCGACGTCACGCTTCCCGCCGGGCCGGTCGATCCGGGCAAGATACTCGACGAAAACAGGGTGACGATCGATACGACCGACGTGATCCGCTGGAACGATGAGGCGGTCGATCTGGCTGAACTTGGCCTGTTGGTCAAACAGGCCTCCGAGCGGTCCGACCCGCCGGCAATCCTGCTCGAGCCCGATGCGCGGGCGCGCTATTTGCGTGTCGATGAAGCGATCGGTGCGATCCGGCGCAACGGCGGGTCGAAACTCGCCTTTCCGGGCATCCACAGCTACGCTGGGCTGATCTGACCCCCGGCCCGGTTCCTGTCGCCGATCAGGCGGCGGGAGCCGTTCCGGGCCGGAGATAGCGCATCATATAGCTGACATAGTCCGCCTTGCCGAGCGGGACGCCCATATGGCGCAGCACCGCATAGGCGGCGGTGCGATGGAAGTAGAATTGCGGCTGCGCCCAGTCGCGGACATAGTCGAACGCGCGCATGTCAAAGATCATGCCGTTGGGCAGCGTGAAGCTGACACTGCGGTCGCCGTCGTCGCCCAGCGCGCCGTGATCGACGGTGTCGAGGACAGCGAGCGCGACCGCGATCTGATCCTGCATCCCGGCGAAATCGGTCGCATCGTCGGCAAATTCGGGGACATCGACATCCGCAAGACGCGCGAGCGGCTGCAACGCCTGAATGCATGTAAAGCGTATCTGCGATGCGAGCGGAAACATATCGGGCGCGAGACGCGCGACCGCGAACTGCAATTCGCCGATGCCATTCTGCTCGCCCCATGTCCGTGCGCGCGACAATTCACCCGACAGGGCGCGCAGACCATTTTGGTACGCCGGAACGGTCAGATCGTAGAGCATCGTCATATCCTTCGTTGATCGAGCTGGTCAGGCGGAGGCGAGGTTGTCCTGAAACTGGAGTCGCGCGAGGCGGGCGTATAGGCCGTCGGCGGCGACGAGTTCGTCGTGCTTGCCCTCTTCGACGATGCGGCCATCGTCCATCACGACGATCCGGTCGGCGGCGCGCACGGTTGCGAGGCGGTGCGCGATGACGATCGTAGTCCGGTCGTGCATCAGCGTTTCGAGCGCGTCCTGGACCAGCTTTTCGGATTCCGCGTCGAGCGCCGAGGTCGCTTCGTCGAGCAGCAGGAGCGGCGCGCGGCGGAGGAGAGCGCGCGCGATCGCGACGCGCTGGCGCTGGCCGCCCGACAGGCGTGCGCCGCCTTCGCCCATGAAGGTATCGAGGCCTTGCGGCAGCTTGCGCAGGAACTCCTCGGCATTGGCCGCGCGCGCCGCTTCCCATAGCTCCTCGTCGCTGGCGTTCCAATTGCCGTAGCGAAGGTTGTCGCGCGCCGAGGCGGCGAAGATCACCGTTTCCTGCGGCACCATCGCGATGCGCGCACGGATGTCCGCAGGGTCGGCGTCGATGAGCGGAACGCCGTCGAGCAGAATCTGTCCGCGCTGCGGATCATAGAAGCGCTCGGCGAGCTGAAACAGGGTTGACTTGCCCGCGCCCGAAGGGCCGACGATCGCCACCGTCTCGCGCGGGCGGATCGCCAGGCTGAAATCGTGGAGCGCCGGCGCGTCGGGGCGGGTCGGGTAGTGGAATTCGACATTCGCGAATTCGAGCGTGCCCACGGACGGCTCGGGGAAGTGGCGCGGCCTGGCGGGTGGCGCGATGCTCGCTTCGGCGTTCAGCAGTTCGCTCAGCCGCTCGGCAGCACCGGCGGCGCGGAGAAGATCCCCGTACACTTCGGTGAGCGCGCCGAACGCGCCGGCGACGAGGCCGCCGGTGAGGACGAAGGCGGCGATCGTGCCGCCGGTGATCGTGCCCTGCGCGACGCCTTCGGCGCCGTACCACAGCAGGGTGGTGATCGCGCCGAACAGGAGGCCGATGACCGTCGCGGTGATGATCGCGCGGAGCCGGATACGGCGTTTGGCGGTCGCGAAATTGGCTTCGACGGCGACCGAGAAACGATCGGCCTCGCGCGCTTCCTGGCCGAACGCCTGAACGATCTTCATCGCGCCCATCTGTTCTGCGGTCGTCGCGCCGATGTCGGCGACGCGGTCCTGACTCGTCCGCGACACTTTCTGGAGTCGCCGCCCGAGGAGGACGATCGGCAGGATGATGACGGGGATGCCGAGCAATATGCCCGCCGTCAGTTTGGGCGACAGGCTGAACAGATAGACGATGCCGCCGATGCCCATGACGGTGTTGCGGAGCGCGACCGACACGGTGGTACCGACGACCTGTTCGATGATCGCGGTGTCCGACGTCATGCGCGAAGCGATTTCTGACGGGCGGTTTTCTTCGAAGAAGCCGGGGGCGAGGCGCAGCAGGTTCTGCTGTACCGCCTGCCGGATGTCGGCCACGGTGCGCTCGCCGAGCCAGCTCACGAAATAGAAACGGAGCGCGGTGGCGAGGGCGAGTGCGACGCAGATGGCGTAGAAGAGCCGGAAATGCGGCGCGACATCGCCGCCGCCGGCGATGAAGCCGCTGTCGATCATTTCCTTGAACTGGTACGGGATCGCCAGCGTTGCGAGCGCCGCGATCCCGAGCGCGATCGCCGCGATGATCAGCTGGAGCGGATAGTTGCTGGCATAGTGCCAAACCATACGCAGGCTGCCGAGTTTGCGGCGGGGTTCGGTGGTCGCTTTCGCAGCGGGCAGATCGGGTTGGCTGGCCATCGCACCGGCCCTAGCAGTGCCGGGGACTGTGCTCAACGACGCAGAATGCGCCTCTGCTTCAAGCACTTTGAAGCGGCACTTTAAGGGAGCGCGGCGCCCGGCGCCGCGCTCACCCCTTTGTCAGCGGTTGTCGAGCTGGCCGCGCACGGCGCGAAGCCCCGCCTGCGTGATGCGATACGGCGCGCCGCCCTGCGAACCGATGAAGCCGCGACGCCGCAGCCGGTTGAACAAGGGCAGGCCGGTGTCGGCGAGCACATGCCCGTCGCGGGTGAAGCAGATCGCCTCGACGATATGGCCGCTTTCACTGCGGCGATGGCGGATCATGCCGCCCTGCGCCAGCACATGGAGCATACGCTGCTCCGCTTTCGAGATATTCATGGGATATGTCCGGATTTTGCATGCAACAACGGCGCGCCGACCGGGGGTCGGCACGCAGCATACATCCCGTTTGCGCCGGGATGTTAGCGGTTGCCCGCAATCTCGGACATAATCACTCCATCGGCGCATCAGGCGCCTGCGGCGGCGAGATTATTCGCAATCGGCACGCCTCGCAATGATTTTGATGCATTGCACAATGAGACGGAGCCCCTAGACTGCTAACCAATGAGCAGGCGCCGAAGAGCGCCGCCGGGCAACGCAAGGACCGATTCGAATATGCTGTATCACGCCTTTGACATGCAGAAGAACTGGCTCGCGGGGGCGAGTGCGCTCGCTACGGCGGGCGCGCAGGTGATGCAGCATCCCGCGAATCCGCTCGGTTATTTCGGCGGCAGCCCGATGTTCGCCTCGGCGCTCGAGGTGTTCGCCCACGCTGCGGCGCCGCGCGGCAAGCCGGGGTTCGGGCTGTACGAAACCGAAGTCGCGGGTGAGACCGTCCGGGTGACCGAGGTCGTCGAGGCGCGCAAACCGTTCGGCCAGCTCAAGCATTTCAAGCACAAGGGCACGAAGGATGCGCCCAAACTGCTGATCGTTGCGCCGATGTCGGGCCACTATGCGACGTTGCTGCGCGGCACGGTCGAACGGATGCTGCCCGGCCATGACGTCTGGATCACCGACTGGCGCGACGCGCGCAACGTACCGCTGGAGGCGGGCAAGTTCGACCTCGACGACTATGTCGACTATCTGATCTCGTGGCTCGAGCATATCGGCCCCGGTGCGCATATGCTGGCGGTGTGCCAGCCGTCGGTGCCGAGCCTCGCCGCGGCGGCGGTCATGGCGGCGAACAAGCATGAGTGCCGGCCGAAGACGCTGACGATGATGGGCGGGCCGATCGACACGCGGAAAGCGCCGACCGCGGTCAACGAGCATGCGACAAAGCGGCCTTACGCATGGTTTCAGGAAAATGTGATCGCGACCGTTCCGGCCTGGTATCCGGGCGCCGGACGCCGCGTCTATCCGGGCTTCCTCCAGCTTGCGGGCTTCATGTCGATGAACCTCGGCAATCATATGATGAGCCACTGGGAGATGTTCAAACATCTGGTCGACGGCGACGGCGAGAGCGCCGACAAGACCAAGGAATTCTACGACGAATATCGCGCGGTGTGCGACATGACGTCCGAATTCTACCTGCAGACGGTCGATGTCGTGTTCCAGCGTCACCTGCTGCCGAAGGGCGAGATGACACATCGCGGCCAACCGGTCGACGTCGGGGCGATCGAGGATATCGCGATCCTCGCGATCGAGGGCGAGCGCGACGATATTTCGGGGATCGGCCAGACCAAGGCAGCGCTCACGATCGCCAAGGCACTGCCCGCCGAAAAGAAGAAATATCTGATGGCGAAGAGTGTCGGCCATTATGGCATCTTCAACGGCCGCAAATGGCGCGAGGAGATCGCGCCGGTCGTCGAGAAATGGATGCGTGCGCACGGCGGTTGAGGTTGGGCTGTAGATCCCCCTACGCGAAGTCGGCCAGCCATCCCCGAAAACAATATGTGCGCGCCGCAGGACAATGGCGGGCTGGCGACGGGGGCGAGGGGCAGCCATAACAATCCTGCCCTCTTTCGGGGTACGGAGTGTCGCTATGCCCCCGCAGACCGTCAATCGCCAATGGCTGCTGGCACGCCGTCCCGAGGGGCAGGTGGTTGTCGATGATTTCAGGCGATATGATGCGCCTCTTCCCCGTCCCGATCTGGCTGCGGGGGAAATTCTCGTCCGCAACCTCATGTTCGGTTTCGACCCTGCCCAGCGCGGCTGGATGGATGACGTCGCGAGCTATATGCCGCCCATCGGGATTGACGAGCCGGTACGCGGCAGCGCGGTGGCGCGCGTCATCGCCTCCGCGAACCCCGCCTATCCCGAAGGAGCCATGGTGCGCGGACTGTTCGGCTGGCAGGATTTTGCCGTCGCAGCGCGGGCAGGCGAAGCCGATCCGGTGCCAATAGCGCCCGGCGTCGCGCCCGAAGAGGCGTTGGGCGTGCTGGGCGCGGCCAGTCTCACCGCCTATGTCGGGATGCTGGATGTCGGGCGGCTCGGCGCGGGCGATTGCGTGTTGGTCTCAGGCGCAGCGGGCGCTGTCGGATCGATCGCGGTGCAGGTCGCGCGCCTCCATGGTGCGCGCGTCATCGGGATCGCCGGCGGGCCCGAAAAATGCCGTTGGCTGATCGAGGATTATGGCGCGGACGCCGTAATCGATTATCACAACGAGGATATACGCGCGCGTCTCAGGACGCTCGCACCCGGCGGGATCGACCTGTTTTTCGACAATGTGGGCGGCGCCACCCTGGAAGCCGGAATTGCGCATATCGGGCGTTTCGGCCGCATCATCCTGTGCGGCGCAATCGCGGGCTACAATGACGAGCGCCCCGCCCCCGGTCCGCGCAATCTGATGCGCCTGATCTCGCAGCGCGCAGAAATGCGCGGCTTTATCCTGCTCGATCATCTGGACCGGGTACCCATGGCGATGAACCAGCTCGGCCAATGGGTTCGCGGCGGTGACATACGCTATCGCGCCGACATCCAATATGGCTTCGAGGCCGTTCCGGAGACCTTCCTGCGCCTGTTCAGCGGCGCCAGCCAGGGCAAGCAGTTGTTGCGGATCGACGGGACAGAATAGCCCGGTGCCGTCGGCGTGCCGCTCGCTGCGGGATTGCGCACCGAGTTAATGCCAGGGCGACGTTCGCACCGACCAATAGACGATATAGAGCAGGCCCGCCCACAACAGCAGGATGAAGGCCATCCCGGTGCGGCTCGACGGGCGCTCGCTTGCGGTTTCGGCGGCGGCGTGGAGTTCGGCCCAGATCAGGCGACGGACCGCGAGCAGACCCAGGGGCACGATGATCAGATCGTCGAGCCAGCCGAGCACCGGGATGAAATCGGGGATCAGGTCGATCGGCGACAGTGCATAGGCGGCAACCGCGATCGCCAGCACGCGCGCGAGCCATGGCACGCGCGGATCGCGCGCGGCGAGCCATGCGGCGTGCGCCTCGATGGCGAGGCGGTGGCCGAGGTCGCCGATACGTTCGGAAAGGGATTTGCCGGTCATCATTTGATCATTACTGTCCGCGCATGGCTATCCAACTGAAAAGCGCGCGCGTCGAACGCTGGCCGGTCGCGGGCGCGTTCGTCATCAGTCGCGGCGCGAGGACGCATATCGATGTCGTCGTCGCCGAAATCGAGAGCGAAGGCGCCGTCGGGCGCGGCGAGGGCACGCCCGTCTATTATCATGGTGAGGACGCGGTGGGGTGCCGCGACCAGATCCTGCTCGCCGCGCCGCATATCGCCGATATGGGCGCAGCGGACGCGCGCGCCGCGGTGCAGGAACTGATGGCGGCGGGGGCGGCGCGCAACGCGCTCGATTGTGCGCTGTGGGATCTTGAGGCGAAGCAACGGGGGCTGCGGCTCTGGCAACTCGCCGGATGCGACGGGGCGCCGACGTCGCGGGTCACCGCCTTCACCATCTCGCTCGGATCGCCCGGCGCAATGGCCGAACAGGCGGCGACCGCCGCGGCCGACGGCTATCGCCTGCTCAAGCTGAAGCTGACCGGCGAAGATGATCGCCTGCGCGTCTCCGCGGTGCGCAGAGGCGCGCCCGAAGCGCGGCTGATCGTCGACGCGAACGAAAGCTGGGGCGCGATCGACATATTGAGCGAGGCCGAGGCGCTCGCCGACATGGGGGTCGAGATGATCGAGCAACCGGTGCCGGTGGGCGCCGACGCGCTGCTCGATCCCATCTATGCTCCCATCCCCTTCCTCGCCGACGAAAGTTGTCAGACCGCCGCCGATATCGCGCGGATCGGCCCCTTTTACGACGGGGTGAACATCAAGCTCGACAAGGCGGGGGGGCTGACCGAGGCGCTACGCATCGCTGATGCTGCCGACGCGGCGGGGCTGTCGATCATGGTCGGGTGCATGTTGTGCACCAGCCTCGCCATCGGACCAGCATTCGTACTCGCGCAGCGCGCGCGCTGGGTCGATCTCGACGGCCCCGCGCTTCTGGAGCGGGACCGCGAGGGTGGCTTCGAGTTTCGCGAAGGGCGGATCGGGCCGCCGGTGGGCTAGGTGGGCCAAGCGGCGTTCGCTCTTGCCGGGCATTGTCGCGCGTCCTTGGCATACATCGGCCGTTGCCCGGCTCAGCGCGGCTGCGGCTCGGCATAGCTGACCACCTCATATTCGATGCCGTCGGGATCGAAGAAATAGAAGCGGCGGCCGGGTTCATAGTCGCCATGTGCGAACGGGATCAGGCCCACCGCCTTCACGCGCATCTCGATCGTGTCGAGATCGTCGACCTGCACCCCGACATGGTTGAGCGGCGCGCCCTTCGGATATTGCGCGTCGGCATGCTGGCCGTCGGGGCCCGTGTAGAGTGCGACATAGGCGGCGTCGCTGCCAAGGTGGATCGTACGGCCGCCGTCGCGTGCCGGGCCGCGCCAGCGCTCGTGCCAGCCGAAGATGGCGGAGAGGATTCCGGCCGTCCGGTCGGGATCGCTGACCGTCAGATTTACATGCTCGATGAAGGGGTGCGTCACCTTGTCTTCTCCTGATTCGCGTTGACGCGCGGCTTATGAAAGCTCAAGTCAGGTTTAGATCAAGCGAAAAACGAGGAGCAGCCGCGATGCATCGGACCGACCTGATCGCCATCGGCGAGCTTGCCGCGCGCACCGGCGTCGCGGTGTCGGCGATCCGCTTTTACGAAGCGAAGGGGCTGATCGAGGCGCTGCGCACCGGGGGCGGGCAGCGGCGCTTCCTGCGTGCCGATATCCGCCGCGTCTCCTTCATCCTGATCGCGCAGCAACTGGGATTGAGTCTGGAGGAGATCGCCGCCGAACTGACGCGGCTTCCCGCGGGGCGGACGCCCAACGGCGCCGACTGGACGCGGATCAGCACCGGGCTTCGCGCCCGGATCGACGCGCAGATCGCGGCGCTTCAGCGGACGCGCGAGCTGCTCGGCGATTGTATCGGCTGTGGCTGCCTGTCCTTGAAGAAATGCGGGCTCTATAACCGCGACGACAAAGCGGCGCAGCGCGGGGCGGGGCCGCGCTATGTGCTCGGCGACCGGGCGAAAGAGATTGCCGAGATCGGCTAGGCGGCAATCAAACCGCGGGCAGGCGCTCGATTTCGGGGGCGCCGGCGAGGCAGGGGCCGAGTTTCGCGCCGAGGGTACGGAAATGGTCCGATGCGCGGTGCGCCTCGACCGCCGTGTCGTCGTCGTAGCATTCAAGCACCTTATAGACGCCGGCCTCGGCGGTGCGGAACAGGCGATAATAGCTGTTGCCCGGCTCGTTCGCGGCGACCGCGGGCGCGAGTTCGGCGAACACGCCTTCGAATTCGGCTTCCTTGCCGGGTTGCACGCGCAGCGTGGCGATCACACCGATGGCACTCATCTTCATTCTCCCAATCCGATCAGGCCCTGAGGTCGGGGTCGACGGTCCAGCCGTCCTCGACCTGAATGCCGAAGCTGTTCAAAATCATCGAAACCTGCGTGTACTGACCGACCGTCATGACGAGGTCCATGCGGCCCTTGTCGCCGAGCGGCGCGAGCGCGGCCCAGCTGGCGTCGGTGACAAAATGATTGGCGGTGAGCTCGTCGGTCGCGCGCAGCATCGCGCGGTCTAGGTCGTTCCAGCCGTTCGCGTCGGGGCCGGCCTTGATGCGCGCGATCTCGTCTTCGGTCAGCCCGCAGTCGAGCCCGATGCGCTTGTGCTGCGTCCATTCATAGCCCGATCGGCAGTTGTAGCCGGTGCGCAGGATGACGAGTTCGCGGTCGCGAGGCGAAAGTGCGTTCCGCTTCGACAGGATATAATTGCCCCAGCCGAGGAAGGCGGTGAGCGCCTTGGGCGCATGGGCAAGCGTGCGGAAGATGTTGAGGATCTTGCCGCCCCCGACCTTGCCCCCGTCGGAGGCAAGGAAGGGTTCGAGCGCGGCGCGCTGGTCGGCATCGAGCCGGCCCAAGTCGACCGGCTCGATACGCGGAGCGTTCAGGCGCAAATCAGAAGACCTCGAACAGGCCCGCTGCGCCCTGGCCGCCGCCGATGCACATGGTGACGACAGCATATTTCACGCCGCGGCGCTTGCCTTCGATCAGCGCGTGGCCGACGCAGCGCGCGCCGGTCATGCCGAAGGGGTGGCCGATCGAGATCGAGCCGCCGTTGACGTTGAGCAACTCGTTCGGGATACCGAGCTTGTCGCGGCAGTAGAGGACCTGCACGGCGAAGGCTTCGTTGAGTTCCCACAGGCCGATATCGTCCATCTTGAGCTCGAAGCGCTCGAGCAGCTTGGGGATCGCAAAGACGGGGCCGATGCCCATTTCATCGGGCTCGGTGCCCGCGACCGCCATGCCGACATAACGGCCCAGCGGCTGGAGGCCACGCTTCTCGGCGACCCTGGCTTCCATCACGACGCACGCCGACGAACCGTCGGCGAGCTGGCTGGCGTTGCCCGCGGTGATCGAGAAACCTTCGCCCATCACGGGCTTCAGGCTCGAGAGGCCTTCGAGCGTCGTGTCGGGACGATTGCACTCGTCCTTGTCGGCGACGACGTCCCTGAAGCTGACTTCCTTCGTTTCCTTGTCGACGACCGCCATGGTCGCCTTGCACGCGACGATCTCGTCGTCATACTTCCCCGACGCCTGCGCGGCGGCGGTGCGCTGCTGCGACTGGAACGAATATTCGTCCTGCGCTTCGCGGCTGATGTTGTAACGCTTCGCGACGACCTCGGCGGTGCCGATCATCGGCATATAGGTGTCCTTGTGCATCGCGATCAGCTCGGCATCGGTCTCGATGAAGACCTTGCCGCTGCCGCTGACCTTCGAGATCGACTCGATGCCGCCGGCAACTGCGATGTCCTGACGGTCGACGATGATCTGCTTCGCGGCGGTCGCGATCGTCATGAGGCCCGACGAGCACTGGCGGTCGATCGACATGCCGGGGACGGTGACGGGCAGGCCGGCGCGCAGTGCGACGAGGCGGCCGATGTTCATCGTTTGCGATCCCTGCTGCATCGCGGCGCCGAACAGAACGTCGTCGATCTCGCCGCCCTCAAGGCCGGCGCGCTCGACCGCGGCGCGGACCGAATGGGCGCCGAGCGTCGGGGCGAGGGTGTTGTTGAACGAGCCACGCGCCGCCTTGGTCAGCGGGGTGCGGGCGGTGGAGACGATAACGGCGTCACGCATGATTGGGGTCCTTCTTGTTGGTTCCGGTTATCTTTTCGGGGGAGGTCTGCCGGTCAAATCCTGTTCAGACGAAGAATTGCGTAATCCACTCGGCGATCAGCGCGGGCTTTTCCTCGCCCTCGATCTCGACAGTGATTTCGTTGGTCTGTTGCCACTGGCCGGGGCGCTTTTCCTCGAGTTCGAGCAGCTTCACATGGCTGCGCACGCGCTTGCCCGAACGGACGGGGGCGAGGAAGCGGACCTTGTTGCCGCCGTAGTTGACGCCCATCTTGATGCCCTCGATCTTCGGCGCTTCGGTCTTTGCGCCGAGCATCGGGATCAGCGAGAGGGTGAGAAAGCCGTGTGCGATCGTGCCGCCGAAGGGCGTCAGCTTCGCCTTCTCCTCGTCGATATGAATGAACTGGTGATCGCCCGTCGCGTCGGCGAATTTGTTGATCATGTCCTGATCGACGAGCACCCATTCGGACGTGCCGATATTCTGCCCGACCCTGGTCTGCAGTTCCTGCGGCGTGGTGGTGGCCATAAATCATCCCCTATATGGTGGTTCGGGGCGCGTTCTAGGCCTCTCCCGGCGCGTTGCACAAGGGCCAAGCCCCGCAGCCGCGGCGCCGTAGCGTCAGCCGGGCCTGGCTGCCTTTGCCGCGCCCCCTCTGGGTTTCGGGGACTCGGAATAGGGCATGACCATCGTCCCGTCGGGCGCCGCTGTAAAGGTGGTCTGGGTCGGATAGGCGAACTCGTACCCGGCCTTCGCCATCGCTTCGAACAGGCGGATGGCGATATCGGTGCGCGCCGCGGCGACGACGTCGAAATCGTCGCTGAAGACGTCGAACAGCAGCTCGAAATCGAGGCTCGACGGACCGAAGGCCGTAAAGCTCGAACGGATAAATTCCTGCCCCCCCGCAACGACCTGTTCCTCGAGCAGTGCGGGAAGGTCGCGTAGCATCTCGGGGGTCGTCTGGTAGATCACGCCGATTTTGAAGGTGATCCGGCGGCGGTGGAGATGCGCGAAATTGGTGATTTCCTTGCTCAGCAAATTGGTGTTCGAGATCACCAGCAATTCGCCGTTCAGCGAGCGGAGCCGCGTGCTTTTCAGTCCGATGCGCTCGACCGTTGCGGTGCTCATGTCATATTTGATCGTCTCGCCGACGCGGAACGGACGGTCGAAGATGATCGACAGCGAGGCGAAGAGGTCGGAGAAAATGCCCTGTGCGGCGAGGCCGATCGCGATGCCGCCGATGCCGAGACCGGCGATCAGGCCGGTGACATTGACCCCCATATTGTCGAGGATGACGATCGCCGCGATCGCGAACAAGGCGACGCTGATGAGCAGGCGGATGATGCCCATCGCATTGCTGAGCGTTTCGTTATTGCCTTCGGCGGCGCGGCGCTGGATCAGTCCGAGTACGATCTCGCGTGCCCAGATCGCGACCTGGAGCACCACCGCGACGGTGAAGACAAACTGGATCACCTGCATGATGATTGCGGGCGGCTGGGCATAGCCCGCGACCATGCGGATCGCGATGATCGCGAGCACGCCGGATCGCGTCTTGTGGATGACCCGCCCGGCGATATGCGTCAGCGTCATCTCGCCCTCGGCGCGCTGGGCATGTTTGAGCGCGAAGGTGCGGACCATCGACAGCAGGAAATAGATGATCAGGCCGACGCCGATCGCGATGCCGATCTGCAGCCAGTGGCTGTCCACCCACGCGACACTCGCGTCCCACCAGCGCTGGAGATCGTCGAGCGGGTTGGTCGCAGCGGCGCGCGCGGGCGCGGCTTTCGGGGCGGCGGACGTCGCGGCGGCAAGCAGGGAGAAAGTCACGTCGGGTCCTCTTGAATCGGATCAGGCGGATTGGAGCAGCACCGCGGCTGCGGGCGCTCACTCCAGATAGGTCAAAAATTCGCGTTCGTAACGCGAAAGATGGCGCATGGCTTCATAGCGCGCCGGCGCGGCTGTTGGTTCCGGCGTCAGCCGGGGTTCGTCACCGGATGACGCGCCGGGACCTGTGCCGGGCGCGCGGTCAGCGGGCGCCATCCCGATTCCTGCTCGCGGCGCCGGACATAGGTCGACAGCCCCATTTCGAGCGCCAGCATCATGTAGATGAAGGGCTGGAACGCGATGCCCACGAACAACGATCCGACCATATAGGTGACATGGCCGTGCTGGAGGGCGGTAGCCAGCGGCGCGATCCATTGTTCCTCGGCGCGCCGCGTCTTGAGGTAGCGCCGCCGGAGCTGCTCCATGCGGACGAGGCTGATAGCGTGGATCAGCAGCCAGAGCGCGAGCCCCGGATAGCCCTGCTCGCCCAGCATCTCGAAATAGCTCGAATGATAGGCGCGCGAGCGTTCTTCATAGACTGTCGCCTGCGCATTTTGCGGCGCGTTCGGGTCATAGGCGCTGGCCGCCTTTTCGACGCGGACATGATTCTGGATATAGGCTTCGAAGCCGCCGCCGAACGGGTTTTCCTTCGCATAGTCCCACGTCCACGCCCACACCGCGACGCGCGTCGAGGCCGACTGGTCGGATTTGTGATCGCGGATCGTCTCCATCCGTTCGGTATAGCTTTGCGGCAGGAAGGGAATCGCCGCGATCGCGAGCAGCCCCGCGCCCGCAATATAGAGGAAGCGGTGCTTTACCGCGCGCAGCGACATGACGGCGAGGATGACAAGGCAGACGAGTCCGGTGCGCGCCTGCGTGCCGATCGGCAGCAGGGCGCATGCGAAGACGAGCGCGAAGCAGAAGGTCGAGACGCGCCAGTCGGGCGGGAAGATCGTGCCATGCCTACGGTACCAGAGAATCAGCGGGATGATCGAAACCCCGACCGCGGACATGATCGACCCTTCGTAGAGGCCGTAATTTTCGTTGAGCAGCAATTGCAACGTACCATAGCCGCCGCCGCCCGCCGCGGTCTTGATCCCGCCCGCGATCGCGATCGCCGCCGCCGAGAGCAGCATGAAGAGGACCAGCGATTCGATGCGCAGCTTCGTCCGCAAGGTAAGCGGCAGGAAGATCGCCCAGACGAGCGCTTTCCACACCCAGCTCCATTTGTCGGCGGCCTCGACCGGAAAGTCGGCGTTGATCGTCGTCATCCAGCAATAGAAAAGGAGCGCCACCAGCAGGAATTGCCGCCCCGACCACCGTGTGTCGCGCTTGTCGTCGACCGCGAGCCAGCCGACGATCGCGAGGCCGAAGACGATCAGCGAGATCGGGATCGAGTTGATCAGAAAATAGCTGAGGCGCTGCGGTGCGACGATGTCGATGTAGCAAAAGCACAGTATGAAGAGGAACGGCTTCCTGAAGCCGACCCCGATGAAGGCAAAGAGAAAGGCAACGAACGCGAGGTCACGCATCGGGGTGGGCATCCGCTTCGGCACGTTCGGCATCGCGGCGTTGCTGCCACAACAGGCGCGGGCTGACCTCGCGGTCGAGATCGTCGCGATGGAGCAGGCGCCAGAGTGCAATCGCCATCAAGACGTGCGTTAGGCCAATGGAAAAATTGTCGACCATAGAAGGCTTTGCCTAGTCTATCTGGGTTGACGCCGCGTTAAGCCTTGTCTGCGAAAGACCAGCACGATGACCCGAATATTGCACGTCCTTGATCATAGTCTGCCCGCGCACAGCGGCTACACCTTTCGTACCCGCGCGTTGATGAAGGCGCAGGCTGCGAAGGGCTGGGCGGTCGCGGGGGTTACCGGGGTACGCCATCCCGAGCCGGGGCCGGATGGCGAGACGGTCGACGGACTGACCTTTTATCGCACTCCGCCGATCGCACCCGCGCGCGCGCCGATCCGCGAATGGCGCGAAATCGGTGCGCTGGCAAAGCGCGTCGAGGCGCTGGCGAAAGAGTGGAAACCCGATGTGCTGCACGCGCATTCGCCGGTGCTCGACGGACTCGCGGCGCTGCGCGTCGGCAAGAAGCTCGGCATTCCGGTCATATACGAGATCCGCGCCTTCTGGGAGGATGCGGCGGTCGGCAACGGCACCGGGCGCGAGGGTAGTCTGCGCTACAGGCTGACCAGGAGCCTCGAAACCCATGCGGTCAAATCGGCCGACGCGGTTGCGGTGATCTGCGAAGGGCTGCGCGGCGATCTGATCGCGCGCGGCATCGATCCCGATAAGATCACCGTGTCGCCGAACGGCGTCGACCTCGACCTGTTCGGCGATCCGCCGCCGCGCGACGATATGCTCGCCGCAAAGCTGGGGCTCGCCGCAGACGATGCGGTGATCGGCTATATCGGCAGCTTTTACGATTATGAGGGGATCGACGACCTGATCGCGGCGATGCCTGCGCTCGTCGCGGTGCAGCCCCGGGCGCGGCTCCTCCTCGTCGGCGGCGGCCCGATGGAGGCGGCGCTGAAGGCGCAGGCCGCGGCGTCACCCGCGGCGGCGCATATCCATTTCGTCGGCCGCGTGCCGCACACCGAGGTCGAGCGCTATTATTCGCTGATCGATATCCTCGCCTATCCGCGCAAGAAGATGCGGCTGACCGATCTTGTCACGCCGCTGAAACCGCTCGAGGCGATGGCGCAGGGCAAGCTCGTCGCGGCGTCGAGCGTCGGTGGGCACCGCGAGCTGATCGAGGACGGGGTGACGGGCACGCTGTTCGCACCCGACGACCCGGCCGCGATTGCCGACGCGCTCGCCAAACTGTTGGAAAACAGGGTAATGTGGCCCGAACGCCGGCGGACGGCACGTATTTTTGTCGAAACCCATCGTAACTGGTCATCAAACATTTTACGTTACGAGCCGGTTTACCAGCGATTGCTGCGCGGTGCCTGACGGGCGCCGCCTGATCTGACGAAAGATGGCCTCATGGGCCGATGGATTTGGGACGATATGGAAGAGACCAGCGAGAACCGGGCCAGGGATATAGCGACCGCGCTGCTGCGCGCGCTCCAGCCCGCGATTCCGGCGGTGATCGGCGCCGCGGCGCTGACCTTCCTCTTCGCCGCCGTGATGCCCTTTTCGTGGGTCGCGGGGATCAGCTGGAACCTCTATCTCGACCGGCTTTCGGACCTGTTCGTGCCGCCGATCGGCAATGGCGGACGGCTGGCGCTGGCATTCGGCATGGCGGCGATCGCCGCGGTGCTGGCAGGACTTGTCGCGCTGTTGATCGCCAAACCCGAAGCGGCGGGACTGTCTTCGCTGCGGAACCGTTTCCGCCGCGCGCCCGACGAGGCGAGCGATGGCGAACCGGTCCTGACGCGCCGCCGTGTCGATCTGCATCCCGACGATCCCCCGCGTCCGCCGATCCGCGCCGGCCGCGATCTGCCCGCAGGCGGGCTGGGGCCGCTTGGTGCCGGCGCCATCGATCATGTCGTCGACGAACCCGGTAACGATGATTCGGGTGAACTCGTCCTCGCCGACCTCGCCCCCGAAGAGGAGTTCGACGGCGACGCGCCCTGGCTGCAACCCGCCGAAATGACCGCTCCGCCCCCGCTGCCCGATCCGGCCGACAAGTCGCTTGGCGCAATGGTCGCGCGGTTCGAGGCGGGGCTTTCGCGCCGCCGTCAGGATGCGGTTGCGAAGGTGGCCATCCCGGTACCCGGCGGCGATGCCCTCGAATCGGAGCCCGAAGTCGACTTTGCGCTCGAAGCCGCGCTCGGCACCTTGCAGCGGATGACGCGTCAATCGGTCGGTTAACGCGCGCGGGCTAGTCCTCGACCGTCAATATTTCGATCCGCAGCCGGTCCGGCCCGGCGCCGCATTCCACCACGACATCGGCGACGATATGCCCGGGCAGCGCCCATTCGGTCGCGCCCAGCCGGTCGTGCAGCGCGCGGCGCACCATTTCGGTGTCGCCGGCGGCAAGCGTGCACGGGAACAGGTGCCGCGCGCCGACGAAGCTCGCGCTCGCCCACGGGCGAAAGGTCGAGGCGGCCATCGCCAGCCCGGACGGCAATTCGCGGAGCAGCAGGCGGCGAAGCCGGCGGTGCGGACAGCCGGGACGCGGCGGCGCGGCGGGCGACCAGCGCATCATGCCCGCGCCACTGCATCGACGCGGTGCAGCGCGCGCAAGCGGCGGTCGCCCTGCGGCACGACCTGGCCCGCGCGGCGGTCGGCGCGCCATTTGTTCATGAAATGTTCTATACGACATATCATCTGAAGCCCCGGCTCGCGTCCACCGCGCAGGTCGCTGACAAGCCGCGGGTCGCGCGCTGCGGCGCGGCCGAAGACGCTGGGCGGCATGGCCGATTCCTTCAGAAAGGCCTCGATCCGTTGCAACAGGCTGCACTCCATATTGTCCTCCCTGATCGCGCTGAAACCGGGCGACTCACCCGATAGGATATTTCCTATCTGATGTTCGTTTTCCTACTTGTCTAGGAAAAATCCGCTTGCTAGGAACGAAATAGGAAGGACCGGCCCAGTACATCCCATGACCGATTTTGCCCAGGACCCGCGCGCGGCGCTCGACCGCCTCTTGGCCGAAAGGGGGGTGGACTATGCGCGCATCTCGCAGGTGATCGGCCGGAACCCCGCTTACATCCAGCAATATATCAAGCGCGGCTCGCCGCGGCGGCTCGCCGAAGACGATCGCGCGCGCATTGCCGCTTATCTGGGGGTGCCGGAGGCGATGCTCGGCGGCCCGATGCAGCGTGTGGCGAGTCCGGCGCGGGTGCGGGGCCCCGGAATGATCCTCGTTCCGAAGCTTGCGATCGGGGCCTCGGCGGGCGCGGGTGCGAGCGTCGACGGAGAGGCGGTCGAGGGCGAGGTGGCGTTCGACCCCAAATGGCTGCGCGACCTTGGCGCCGACCCGCGCGCGCTCAGCATCATTCGTGTCGAGGGCGATTCGATGGCGCCGACGCTCGACGACGGCGACGATATATTGGTCGACGGCGGCGACGCCGCGGCGCGGCTGCGCGACGGCATCTATGTGCTGCGGATGGACGATGTGCTGATGGTGAAGCGCGTCGCGCGCGCGCCGGGGCAGGGGCGTATTTCGGTGATCAGCGACAATCCGCACTATCGCAGTTGGGACGACTTGCCGATGGCGTCGGTTCAGCTGGTCGGCCGTGTCGTATGGACGGGCCGCCGGGTAAGATGAGTTTCCTGCCGGTGCTGCGGTAGATTTAACGCGGCGCCGCCATCAGCGCCTCGATCTCATGCTCGAGCACCTCGGCGCGCTGGCACTGGTCGGCTTTGCCGTCGCGGCATTTTTCGGCGGCCTTGTCGCGCTGGCGCGACAGCTTGCCCATCTGTTCCTCGCGCTTGCGCATTTCGCGGCCGCGGTTGCGGTCGGCCTCGTCCTGGCTCGTCGTCGACCAGTCGGCGACCTGCCCCACGGCCTTGACCGGCGCGGTGACGACCGTCTTGACCGCGCTGATGCAGCCGGCGAGCAGCGGTGCGGCCATGACCGCCAAGATTAAAACGCGCATCCTCTTCTCCTCGCCGATGACGCGCCATCGCATAACCGTCGCGATCTGAACAGGATATTGCGACGGGTCGCCGCGATCCGCGGCCCATGTGTCACATCACTGAAATAAATAGTTAAATTACTGTTTACCAACAGGCACTAGGTCGATGCGTGAACGGGTCGCAGCATGAAGAGAGACGAATGAACGCCATGGGATATGCCTTTACGCCATCGCCGGGCCACGTGTCCGCGATCGGTGCCGACGCGCATATGTCCGAGGTCATCGACCTGTTTCGCGGCAACCCGCAGCTGCGCGCGCTGGCGGTGATCGATGCCGGCGACCGCCCCACCGGTATCATCCGCGAACAGCGCGTGCGCGAACTGCTTTTTTGCCCCTTCTGGTTTTCGCTGATGCAGAATCCGACGATCGGTGGTTCGATCGCCTCGATGATCGAACCCTGCCCGGTCGCCGACGTCGCATGCTCGACCCCCGACTTGCTGCGCATCGTGGCGCAGTCGCCGGGACAACAGGAATTGATCCTCGTCCGCGCGGGACGCTTTGTCGAAACGCTCGACAGCGGCCAGCTCGCGAAGCTCGCGATGCTGCGCGAGGTCGAACTGGCGCAGGAACGCGCCGCGCGCGCGATGCACATCGACGATGCGGGACGGCAATTCCAGCAGGACATCACCGCGCTCACCGCCGCGCTGTCCGAGATGGCGCGCAAGGTCGAGGCGGTCGCGGGAACCCTGACCGAACGCGCGCAGCAAACGGGCCGCGACGCGGTGACCGTCGCGGGCGCGACGGCGCAGACCCTCGCCGGATTGCAGGAGCTTGGCGATCGCGGTCATGCGCTCGCCGCGACGATGACAAGGATCGTCGACGACGGATCGCGCGCCCGGTCGGTGCGCGGTGAGGCGCACATCAAGATCAAGCAGGCGAGCGAGCGCGCCGTGGCGCTCAAGGCCGCGAGCCAGTCGATCGAACAGATGCTCGCGCTGATCATCGACATGGCGAGCCGCACCAACATGCTCGCGCTCAACGCCGGGATCGAGGCCGCGCGAGCGGGCGATGCCGGCCGCGGCTTTGCGGTGGTCGCGTCGGAGGTCAAGACACTCGCCAGCCAGACGCGCGTCGCGGCGGGCGATATCAGCCAATATGTTGACCGGATCCGCGACATCGTCGGGCAGGTCGCGGCGGGCTTCGACGAGGTCGAGAAGGCGATCGACGCGAATAATGGCTTTTCCGACGCGATCGACCGCGCGGTCGACGGACAGAGCGCAACGACGCTGACGATTGCAAGCTATGTCGAACAGGCCGTGTTCGCGGGCCGCGAAATCGACGCCCGCGTCCGCGAGATCGGGCATGGCGCCACCGCGGTCGGCGACGGCGCGCAGGCGCTGGGCCGATTGTCGGCGGGGCTGACCGAGGCAGCGCAGTCGCTCCACCAGCGCGCCCGGCATTTCGTCGAAGCGGTTGCAGTCGCCTGATTCCTCGCGTTCGGACAAGGGGTTGCCCGATGGTGCAACGCTGATAGGATGGCCTGAGCGCCGGAGGCGTCTGAGGCCGCCGGCGGGGAGGAGGGTCAAGATGACGAATATCCAAAAGGGTTTGGCCGAATTTATCGGCACGTTCTGGCTTGTGTTCGGCGGTTGCGGCAGCGCGGTTCTGGCCGCAGCCTTTCCTGATGTCGGGATCGGACTGCTCGGTGTCTCGCTCGCTTTCGGTTTGACGGTCGTCACCATGGCCTATGCGATCGGCCATATTTCGGGCTGTCATCTCAATCCCGCGGTCACCGTCGGGCTGTGGGCCGGCGGGCGTTTCGATGCGCGCGACATTCCGCTTTATGTCATTGCGCAGGTGCTCGGCGCGATCGTCGCGGCCTTCCTGCTCTTTTATGTCGCCAGCGGCAGTCCGTCCTATGATCTTGCCACCAACGGCCTCGCTGCCAATGGTTTCGGTGCCGGATCGCCGGGACAATATGACATCTGGTCGGGCTTCATCATCGAAATCGTCCTGACCGCCTTCTTTCTGTGGATCATCATGGGGTCGACCGATGGGCGCGCGCCCGCGGGCTTTGCTCCGATTGCCATCGGCCTTGCGCTGACGCTGATCCACCTCATCTCGATCCCGGTGACCAACACCTCGGTCAACCCGGCGCGCAGCACCGGCCCGGCGCTCGTCGTCGGCGGCATCGCGCTCCAGCAATTGTGGCTGTTCTGGGTTGCGCCGCTGATCGGCGGCGCGGTCGGCGGGCTGCTGTACAAGACGCTGGGGGCCGACACTTCCGCCAAGCCGAATATCGAAGGCGAATAGCTGTTTTCCCGGCGGGGGCGAACCCTCCGCCGGGCTATTTCAACAGGTCGACCGCAAAAGCGCGGACCTCGTCCGCCATGTCGGGCCGTTCGAGCGCGACCGCGAGATTGGCCTGGATATAGCCGGCCTTCGACCCGCAGTCATAGCGTGCGCCGTCGAAGGTGACGGCGTGAAAGGGCTGGTTGCCGATCATCGTCGCCATCGCGTCGGTCAGCTGGATTTCGCCGCCCGCACCCTTTTCCTGTTTTTCGAGCACGCGCATCACTTCAGGTTGCAGGATGTAGCGGCCCGAAATGATCAGGTTCGACGGCGCCGCATCGATCGCGGGCTTTTCGACAAGGCCCTTTACCTCGGTGAGCGCACCGTCGCGCGCGCCGGGGGCGATGACCCCATAGCTCGATACCTGTTCGTGCGGCACCTCGAGGACCGAGATCAGGTTGCCGCCGACCTGCGTATAGGCATCGATCATCTGCTTCATGCAGCCGGGCGAGCCGTGCATGAATTCGTCGGGCAGGAAGATCGCGAAGGGTTCGTCGCCGACGATGTCGCGCGCGCACCAGATCGCGTGGCCGAGCCCGAGCGGCTCCTGTTGACGGACATAGGCGCAATTGCCGGGGCCGAGGCGCGTCGGTTCGAGCACTGACAGGTCCTTGCCGCGTTCGGACATCGTCTTTTCGAGCTCGAACGCGATGTCGAAATGATCCTCGATCGCGCTCTTGCCGCGGCCGGTGACAAAGATCATCTGCTCGATCCCCGCCTCGCGCGCCTCGTCGACCGCATATTGGATCAGCGGCCGGTCGACGACGGGCAGCATCTCCTTGGGGATCGCCTTGGTCGCGGGAAGGAAGCGAGTGCCGAGACCGGCGACGGGGAAGACGGCTTTGCGGATCGGTTTCATGGGTGCGGGCTTAGCGGCGATCGTCGGTCAAGAAAAGGGAGGCGCTGCGGTGCCGATCCGCCTCATTGCGGCGTGACGATGACGACCACGCGCCGGTTGTCCTGGCGGCCTTCGACCGTGTCGTTGCTCGACATCGGAACCGCCTCGCCGCGCCCGACGACCTGATCCGCCGTAAAGCGCATCCCGCCAGCGGTCAGCGGCGCGGCGACGGCCTGCGCGCGCGCCTGCGACAAGGTCAGGTTATACGCCGAGGCGCCGACGGAATCGGTATGTCCCTCGACGCGTGCGGTCATGATACCCACCGATGTCAGGTTACGCGCCAGCGTTGCGATACGCGCCTGCTGTTCGGGCTGCACCGCGCTTTCGTTCGTGGCAAAGAGCAGCCGCTCGCTGAACGTCAGCGCCCAGCCCGCGTCGCTCTCGACAAACCCTTCGGTTTTCAGTGCGGCGATCTGTTCGGGCGTGAAGCCGGTGGGGGCGGGCACGCTCTGGCACGCCGCGAGCATCGCGGCGAAGGTGGTCAGGAAAAGGATTCGGATCGATCGGGGGAAGAGAGTCACGGGCGTATCTCCGCTGGTGATTATTTGGAACGGCTGGTCATCTTGTCGGCATACATTGCGGCGTCGGCGGCGGTGAGCAGGGTGGTCGCGTTGCTGCCATTGTCGGGAAAGATTGCGACGCCGACACTGACTGCGGCGCGATAGGTTTCGCCGCCGGGCAGCGACACCGGTTCGGCGACGCTACCCCTGATGCGGTTCACCAGGCTCTCGGCACGAGTCTCGTTGTCGAGCGGATCGATGATCACGATGAATTCGTCGCCGCCGATCCGCGCGGCAAAATCGCCCTTGCGCAGCGTTTCCTTGATCCGTGCCGACAGCGCAACGAGAACCGCATCGCCTGCGGCGTGGCCGAAGTTATCGTTTGCCGCCTTGAAATTGTCGGCGTCGATAAACAGCAGGGCAAAGCGGCCGCTCCGGCCCGCGGCCGCCTCGATACGGAGTGTGAGCTGCTCGTCGAAGGCCGCGCGGTTCGGCATCGCGGTCAACGGGTCGTGCGAGGCGCGGTGGGCGAGCATCGCATGTTCGCTTTCCATATGCCCCTGCCAGCCTTGCAATTCGTCGAGCAGCGCATTGATGTCGCCGCCCAGCCGGTCGAGCTCGGAGATGCCGAGCGGCTGGACCCGCTTGTCGAAGCGGCGGTGCAGGCGCACGTCGTGCGCGACGGTCGCGATTTCGTTCAGCGGCTTGACCAGTTCATATTCGAACCGCCGCGCAAGGAAAATGGTGCCGAACGCCGTAACGAGCAGGCAGCCGAGCCCCGCGAGCAGACCGAGCCGGACATAGTCGATCAAGGTCGAACTGTCGCCCCACACCTCGACCGTGCCGATCGCCGATCCGTTGCGCTGGACAGTCACCGCAAACGGGCGCGGAAAGAAGATGCGGGTCAGGATCGGTGCGGGGTCGGTGGCGGGCGAGGTCCATTCGGTGACCGGCCGCCCGACGTCGTTCAACACGCGCAGCCGGGCGATGCCGGGAATGCGGGTGAGCGGCTCGAGTCCTTCGCGGACCGCCTGCGGATCGTTGAACACGAGCGCGGGTTCGACGCCATAGGCGCCCAATTGTGCCGCCAGTTCGATATTGCGGTCGGCATAGCCGCGCAGTGCGGTAACCCCGGCGAGCAGGATGGTGAGGCCCGACAGCGCGACTGCGAACAGCGTGATCCCGAAATGAAAACGCGACAGCAGCTTTTGCAGCGTCGTGCGCGCGCCGATCCGCTCGACGGGTGGAGGGGTCTGCGACGTCATGACGCGCCTCCCTCGCCGTGGCCGATGCGCAGCACGCGCGGGTCGATGCGCAGCGGCCCGCGCCCGATCGCATCGAGATTGACCGAAAAGCTCAGGCTTGCGGCCCGGTTGTTCAGGCAGAACATCGCGCCGTAGATGCAGGCCGCGTCGTCGTCGGTGATCGTCAGGATCGGACGTCCGCGCACCCACGCGATCAACTGGCGCCGGTCGGCGACGGGCATACGGCCGAGGAACAGGATGTCGCATTCGGGCGTCACGGTGGCGGCGGTCATCCGGCGGACTGTGACCGCGCCCGGACCCGGAAGGTCGGGCGCCATGCGATCGCTGAGCCGCGGCGCGCCAACGACGCACATGACGCGTCCCCCCGGCGGTGCGGCTTCGGGCCAGCGCGCATAGCTCACGATGCCGCCCACCATCCGGTTGACGGCGCGCGTCATCCCGCCGGTGCCATCCTCGACAAGCGTCTGGCTTGCGGCCTGGACCGACATCGGTGGCGTCGTGAACAGCGCGCCTATCAGAAACAGTGATGCCAGCACCTGGCCGTGCCCCCAACTGCGTTTCAGGGGCATCCTGCCCCAGCGAAGGCGCGTCCGCTAGACAAAACTATTGGAAAGTCAATGAAAAGTGACGTCATGCGGTCATCGCCCAACCGTCGGTCGGGATCGGGCGCCGGGTATCTCGCAGCTATTGCCGTGATCCCGGCGATGGCCGGGATCGCGGTGCGACGGAATATCGTCGTGGAATATCAGGCGCGCAGGCGGTCGCCGAAGCCCTTGCGCAGCTTCGCCAGCTTGGGCGGGATGACCGCCATGCAATAGGGGTTGCGCTGGCCTTCACCCTCCCAATAGGCCTGATGATAATCCTCGGCGGGATACCAGTCGGACGCGTTCTCGATCGTCGTGACGATCGGCGCGGGCCAGTCGGATGCGGCACGGGTGATCCCGGCGCGTGCGGCATCGGCCTGACCAGCATCGAGTGGGAAGATCGCGCTGCGATACTGCGTGCCGATGTCGTTCCCCTGGCGATTGAGCTGCGTCGGATCGTGCGTCGCGAAGAAAACGTCGAGCAGGTCGGCATAAGAGATGGCTGCGGGATCGAAGGTGATGCGGATCGCTTCGGCATGGCCGGTGTCGCCGCCGCACACCTGCTTATAGGTCGGGTCGGGCACGCTGCCGCCGATGTAGCCGCTCTCGACGCCTTCGACCCCGTCGAGCGACTGGAACACGGCTTCGGTGCACCAGAAACAGCCTCCGGCGAAAATCGCGGTCTCACGGGTCATGGCGTTGTCCTTGTTGGGGAGTGGAATATTCCCGAAATAGGGTGCATCGCACTTCATTCCAAGGGTGGCGGCGCATCGATCAGCGGTGGCCTTGTCGCAGCACCGTCGCTGCGTGCCGCCTGCATTGCCGCGATTTCGGATTCGATCGCGGCAATGCGTTCGCTGCGCGGCGGATGCGACGCCGCGCGGACGAGCGGTCGTTCGTGGCGGTTCCAGAACCGGATGGCGGCTGCGGGGTCATAGCCGGCATCGGTCATCAGCCAGACCGCAAGCCGGTCGGCTTCGAACTCCGTCTGGCGGAGGCGCGAGGCCGAACGGTCGGTGCCCAGCCGGTCGCGATGGCGCAGGATATTATGCGCGAGTTCGTGCGCGACGACGGCGGCGAGTTCCTCGTCATCCGCAATCGACCGGGCAAGCTTCAGCGTGATCCGCACCAATATGCCGTTCGCGGCCGCCTGTGCCCCGCCAAGCTCGACGCGAAAGGCGCTCGCGCAGCCCGGTGCGGGCGGCATCCGGTATAGCCGGCCGGTGTTGTCGGTGACCGTCCATGACGCGGTCGGGTCAATCGTGTAGAGTTTCACTATGGCCGTATCGATCCGGATCGTCGGGCCGCTATCCGCTGGTGCGACCGCCTCGCCTTCTATCGCCGCAATCCGGGTGCCGCGGGTCAGTCCGGCCAGATCGGCCGGTGAACCGGGCACGACGGCCGCGATGAACGGCCCGTCCCCGGCCTGGTAGATCTTGCTCGCGGCCGCGCGGTCGCCCGGCTTGAACTGGCGCAAGTCGCCAAGGATCCATCCGGGCTGCGGCGTGACGTCGTCGCACCAGCGTGCGTTTGCCGTGGTCAGTCGATAGCCGACGATGGCGAGGCGCGTTTGCTGATCGGCGAGGGTGGGATAATAGTCGGGGCGTGCGTCGCTTGCTGTGGCGAGCGTCGGCGATAGCGCGAGCAACAGGGCGAAAGGCAAAGACCGGGCGGGATGCGACATCGGCATCGCTTATCAATGCCGCGCTGTCAGGGCCATGAATTTCCCCGGATCTGCGGTTTCGAACCCTTGCCTATCGACCTGCAAGCGCCGATAGGGCGGCGATGACGAACGCCTCCGCCTTGCCTTCGCCCGCCATCCGCGCACCCCGGCCCGCAGCGCTTGCCCGGTGGCTCTGGGCTGTCGCACTGCTCGTGATCATCGTGGTCGGGGTCGGCGGGATCACCCGCCTCACCGAATCGGGGCTTTCGATCACCGAATGGCGCCCTGTTGCGGGCGTCATCCCGCCGATGACCGAGGCAGGCTGGATCGCCGAGTTCGAGAAGTACAAGCAGATCCCCGAATATCGGGAGATCAACCTCGGCATGACGCTCGCCGGGTTCAAGGCGATCTTCTTCTGGGAATGGCTGCACCGCATCCTCGGCCGACTCGTCGGCATGGCGCTGGTGGTTCCGTTGATCTGGTACGCCTGGCGCCGCGCGATCCCGGCGGGTTACGGCTGGCGGCTGTTTGCGCTCGCCGCGCTTGTCGGGCTGCAGGGCGCGATCGGCTGGTGGATGGTGGCCTCGGGGCTCGAATATCGCGTCGACGTCAGCCATTTCCGCCTCGCGACGCATTTGCTGACCGCGCTGTTCCTGCTTGCCGGGCTCGTCTGGACCGCGCGCGACCTTGGAGTGCTGGCACAGGATTCCGCGTCCCGCCCGGCGCGGCTGACCGGCACCGCGATGGGGGTCATCGCGATCCTGTTCGTCCAATTGCTGCTCGGCGCATGGGTCGCGGGGCTTAATGCCGGCTATGTCGCGAGCACATGGCCGCTGATGAACGATCATTTCGTACCCGAAGGCATCGACTGGGCCGGCGGCGTCTGGCTCGCGCTGACCAACGACCCGTTCCTGATCCATTTCCTCCATCGCTGGTGGTCGTGGGTTGCCGCGATTGCGCTGCTGCTCCTCGCGCGCAGCCTGGCGCGGCGCGGCGCGCGCACCGAAGCGCGGCTGCTCGTCGTCGTCGTCGCGGCGCAGATGCTGCTCGGTATCTGGACCGTGGTGTCGGGTGTTTCGATGTGGGTCGCGGTGATGCATCAGGTGATCGGTGCGATCCTCGTCGCCATTTCGGCGGCGGCGCTGCACCGGCTGGGTCGCATCGCCGCATGACGCTGATGGGCAGCCTCGGCGGCGCGCTGCTGCTGCTGGCCCAGCCCCTGCCGGCTGCCTTGCCCGGCGAAGTCGCGGCCGCTGCGCCGGCACAGTTCCGCTTCGCCCCGCCGGTCGGCGTGCCGATGACCTATCGGGTGACGACGCGCCGCATCGGCCGCGACGGCGCGTTGATCAATTTCGCGCTCGTCTATGCGCTCGAATGGCAGCAAGTCGGGCGCGGCTATCGGCTCGAAGCGGTGTTGCAGCGGATCGATTCGGATGCGCGGCCCGACGTCATCCGCGCGCTCACCATGATGCTCCAGCCGCTCGTCGGGGAAGCGATGGCGTATCTTGTGGCGCCCGACGGCAGCCGGATCGACCTCGTCGACCCCGCGCAAACATGGGCGCGGGTGACCGCGCGGATCGAGACGACGGGCGCCGACGCCGGACGGCCCGAGGCGCGGCGGCTGGCCGAACTGATCGCCGCGCTCCCCGCGGTCGAGCGCGACCGGATTGCGACCGCCGACATCCGCGCACTGATCGCGCCCGCGAACCACGCCATTCCCGTCCGGGCACCCGCCGATGGCGCGAGTGTGTCGATCACGCACGACGGCGCGTTGCAGACCATCGCGAGGGTCGAGGAGGTCGCGGCGCCGGTTGGCGGCGCACAGCAAACGCTGGCGATCGACAATCTGTGGACCGTCGACACCGGCACGGGACTTGTGATGCGCGAGCGGCGACAGAGCTGGACCGTCGAAGCGGGCGGTGAACGGACGCTTGTCGAGGAAAGGGTGCGCTCGCTCGAACCCGTCCGGTAGGCCAGTGGTATCATAATACCCGTCAGCAAAGCCGCCCTATACTTGACTTTCCGCTCATTGGGCGCCATTGGCCCGCTCCGAAGCGCCGCTGCGTTCCTTCGGGATTCGGGCGGCGCGGTTTGTTTCGGGCGGCGGCATCGCCGTTCGTCCTAGTCCATCTCTGTCAAGGAGCGTGCCATGAAGGCGCTGACCAAGACGACTGCATCGGCCAATGCCGCGACGGTCGAAAAGAAATGGGTGCTGATCGACGCCGAGGGTCTCGTTGTGGGCCGCGTTGCTTCGATCATCGCCAACATCCTGCGCGGCAAGCACAAGCCGTCGTTCACCCCCCACGTCGATTGCGGTGACAATGTCATCGTCATCAACGCGGAGAAGGTGGCGTTCACCGGCAAGAAGCTGCAGGACAAGCGTTACTACAAGCACACCGGCTACGCCGGCGGCATCAAGGAAACGAGCCCCGCGAAGATCCTCGAAGGCCGTTTCCCCGAGCGCGTGCTCGAAAAGGCTGTCGAACGCATGATCCCGCGCGGCCCGCTCGGCCGTCAGCAGATGCGCAACCTGCGCATCTTCGCCGGCACCGAACATCCGCATGAAGGGCAGAGCCCCGAAGTGATCGACGTCGCGTCGATGAACCGCAAGAACAAGGTGGGTGCATAATGGCTGACGAACAGACCATGACCGATCTCAAGGATCTCGCCGGCGCCGTCGAAGGCACCGTCGCCGCTCCGGTCTCGACCGCGCCGCTGCGCGAAAAGATCGTCGACAAGCAAGGCCGCGCCTATGCGACCGGCCGCCGCAAGGACGCCGTCGCCCGCGTGTGGGTCAAGCCCGGCACGGGCAAGATCACCGTCAACGGCCGCGACCAGGAAGTCTATTTCGCACGTCCGACGCTGCGTCTCGTCATCAACCAGCCCTTCGGTCTGACCGAACGCGTTGGCCAGTATGACGTGATCGCGACCGTCAAGGGCGGCGGCCTCTCGGGCCAGGCCGGTGCGGTTCTGCACGGCATCGCGCAGGCACTGACCCGCTTCGAACCGGCGCTTCGCAGCCCGGTCAAGGCGGCTGGCTTCCTGACCCGCGACAGCCGCGCGGTCGAACGTAAGAAGTACGGCAAGGCCAAGGCCCGCCGCAGCTTCCAGTTCTCGAAGCGCTAACAGCTTTTCCACCGACGGGTGGAGAGGGAAGGGCGGTTCGGCAACGGGCCGCCCTTTTTCTTTGGGCTAAAGCAGGCCCAGGCTTCCCAGCGCCAGCGCCTGCCGAGCGGGCCGTTCGGCCATCACCGCGAACATCTCGTCGCCGCGTGCCGTGCGTTCGACGCTCATCGATGCAAAGACCGCCATGAAATAGCCGCTGAGCGCGCCGACGCGATAGTCGGTCCACAGCGCGTCGATATCGGGGGCAACACCCGCAGCCGCCAGTGCCGCGATCCAGTGGTCAAACGCCGGCCGGTCGGCGGCGGCGCGCTCGAACGGGTCGGCGATGCTGGTGCCGACCAGATAGGCGAGGTCGGCGGCACCGCTGCCGCGCCCCAGCGTCTGCCAGTCGACGAGCCAGCAGGCCGTGCCACCGGGCGCGAAAAGGATGTTGTCGATCCTGAGGTCGCCGTGGACGATCGTCCGCGCGGAGGGCTCGCGCGCCAGATAGGCGTCGAGCTTGTCGACGATCCCGGCGCCCAGATCGAGCACTTCGGGCGCCAGCCGCGTCGCATAGCGTTCGCGAAAACCGAGATAGAGTTGCGGAAAGAGCGCGCGGATCAGATCGCCATTGTCGCGCGACAGCCATGCAAAATCGGCGAGCCGCGCGTCGTTCCACAGATGCGCGTGGAGCCGGGCCGCGGCCTCGATGCACGGGACGAGCGCGGCGAGGCCCAGCCCGGCGAGCTGGTCGCCCTGCTGTGCGGGCGCGAGATCCGACAGGATCAGCATGAAATCGACATCGTCCGCCGCGATATCGGCGAAGTGGCAGGTCGGCGCGGCGACCCCGCTTTCCGCCGCCATTTCGCGATACCAGCTGACTTCCTTGACATAGGTGCCCGTAAGCTTGGCGATGTTGCGGCTCGCCTCGTCGTGGCTCGGGCATTTGGCGATGACGGTTGCGGGGGCATCGACGCCATCGGCCCAGTCGAGGGTCAACCGATAGCTGTCGCACATCTGTCCGGTGCCGACCTTCGCCGAGGTGAAGCCCCTGAGTTTCGCCGGCCGTCCGAGCACCGCGCCGAGCCACTGCGGCTCGATCGCCTCGGGCGAGGTCGGGAAGCTCATGCGGCGGGGTCCAGCAGGCCGGTGAGGCCGGTCGGTGCGTGTGGTCCGACGAACAATTGCTCGAGCACGCCAACGCCGCTTTCGCGGCGGTCGCCGTCGACCAGCTCGGCGTGGACGAGCGCCTGCACATGCATTGCGAGCGGATTTCCCCATGTCCGTTCGGCTTCGGACAGGCTGTCGTGCGCAACCTCGAGATCGCCGTGATCGAAGCCATGCCCCCAGACGGGATGCGTATAACCGAGCCCGCTCATCGCGAACACCGGTCCGGTCGGGGTCAATGTGAGGTGCGTGCTGCGGCCCAGCTCGGCGGTCAGCTTCGACAGGCGCCGCGTTCGCGGCTGCCATGTGGTGGCAAAAGCCGGATCGGCGAAATGGCGTTCGCTGCCATTGTCTTCGACCAGCACTGCGCGGCGATTCCACGCGCTGCCCTCGCCATCGTCGTTGCTGTGGAAGAACAGCGAGCGGCCCGCGAAATTGCACGGCGTCCATAGCCAGAAGAACTGGCTGAAATTGCCCTCTGGCGGGGGCTGCGGTTCGGCGGCGCCGACCGGACGGATGCCCCAGCTCCGGTCGCGCGTTCCCGCCCAGCCGGTGCCGACCGCGACGCGGCGGCCATCGACCGACAGCCAGCCCGACCAATGGCCGTTCTGCGTCATGCGCGTATAGTCCATGAACAGGCGCGTGCCGTTGCGGCGCGTGAAGCGCGGTTCCTCGATCGGGAAATGGCGCGCTGTGAAGCGCAGCTCGGCAGCGAGCGGGCCGTCGTTCGCCGCGATGCGGAGCGTCAGCGTTTCAAGCGGCGCGTCGATGGCGATCGAGACAGGTCCGACCGACAGGTCGAGCCGCTCTCCGCCCGACCGACGGCTCGCGCGCAGATTATGCTGCACGCCATCGATCAGCACGCAAAAGGCGGCGTCGACGATGCCGAGCTGCGGGTAGAAGCCCATCGCCGCAGCGAAAAAGACCGACCCGTCGGGCGAGGTGCCGTTGAAGAAATAGCGGTCGTAGAAATTACGGTCGGTGCCCGCGAACGCGATCGGCTCGGCGCTCTGGTGCAGCGGGAAATCATCGCCCTTTGTCAGCATCGTCTCTCATCCCGTTTTGCGTTTTTTCTTGCAACGTAACGGGATAAGGCGCCGCGTCAATGCAGCTCAATGGACGGGGGGATCGACCGGCGGCACCGCATGGATTGGCGCGACCGGTTCGCCCGGTTCGCGTGGTGGCAACGCGTCGGGCGGGATATCGGGGATTTGCATATCGGGGGTCGGAACCGCTTCGACGTTGCGTACCCGCACCGCGATGGCGCTGCCGTCGATGCGCAGTTCGTTGAAGCTCGGCGGGGTCGACCGGATGCGCTGCGACAAGGTGCCCGCGCCGATCATGCGGATCGGTCCGGCGTCGGTTTGCGCGACGAGGTCGAAGGCGTCGTGGACGTGCCCGGTGAGCACCGCCGCAACGCCGCGCGACGCGAGCTCGCGCAGAGCGAGGGCCCCGCCGCGGGTCAGCGCGCGGCCGCGGGTACCCGCTTCGACCAGCGGGTGGTGCGCGGTGACGAGCAGCGTCGAGCCGCGCGGCAGCGCATCGATCGCGGCGAGTGTCCTCGCCAGCGCTTTGGGGGTCACCCAGCCTTTCGACCAGTCGAGCCGCCATTGCGCGCGCGCCGTCGTTTTCAGCGGCACGACCGCAACGCCGGGCAGGTCGAGTTCGCGTTCGACAAGCCGCTCGATTCCGCGAATCCGGCGATAGGGCCAGAAGAAGCGCTCGATCGGGTTGAAATAGGGGAGGTCGTGGTTGCCGACCTCGACCGTCACCGGCACATCGAGCGTGCCGATCCAGTCGCACGCCGCGGCGAATTCATGGGTGCGCGCGCGCATCGTCAGGTCGCCGGTAATCAGCACCGCGTCGGGCTGTTCGCGGCGCACGCATTCGCGGAACCAGCCGAGCGCGGCAGGGTCCTCGAGCCCGAAATGGAGGTCGCTGATGTGGAAGAGCCGCGTCATGCCGTCGCCAGAAAATCCACCGCGCTCGCCCCCAGTTCGAAGCGGGCAGGTGACGCCGTCTCGTCCAGCTCGCCATCATATTCGAGGCTGATCGGTTCCGCGCTTTCGAGGATGATCGTCGCACCACACGCAATCTCTTCGCTCGGCCCGTCGCGGAAATCGCCGCCGAGCCACGCTAGGCCGTGGCGCAGCACATCACCTGCCCCCTCGGTCAGGATCCCGTCGGCGCGGATGCCGTCGGGCGTGGGGGTGAGGATGACCGCAGGATAGGCCGCTTCGTGCCCCGCGACCCTGACCCCCGGAGCATTGGTCATCGCGTCGAGCGCGTTGGGCGCCGCGCGGCTCGCCTCGATCAGCCCGTCCTGCCGCATCGTTTCGCGCACTTCGGCCCAGCGCGTCGCCGGCCCCGCGACGACGGTGATGAACGCGTCCCCGCCATCCGCCCGGATCGTAGGGATCGGACCGGGCCGGCCCAGGCCCTGCAGTGCGTCGGTCAATATCTCGACCACGGCCCGGTCGCCGTGCAGCGCCTTCGACAACAGGTTGAGCGTACCGCCGGGCAGCGGCAGGATTGCGCCGTCCCAGCCCGCCGCACCGCGCGCCGCGGCATTGATCGTCCCGTCGCCCGTCCACACGAGCAGCAGGTCGATGCCCTGCCGGTGCAGCTCGGTCGCGTCGGGGATATCGTCGTCGGGCAGCGCGAATATGGCAACGAGCGGCGTTCCCGCCGCGCGGCAGCTTTCCGCGATCCGGGCGAGGACGGCGTCGTCATGACTGCCGCTCTGGCTGTTGCAGACAAGGGCGGGGCGGGAGAAGGGATTGGTCATTGCCCTGTCCTACGCGCGAACGCGGAAAAGGTCGCGAAGCTTGTCGCGCAGTCGCTTGTTCACCGCGCCGCCGCGCTGTAGGGCGCGGATGATGACGGGGCCGGTTTCCAAAGGACGACGGTTGATCAAATTCCTTTTCGTGGTGCTGCTGCTCGTGCTGCTGTTCGGCGGCGGGGCGAAGATGATCGTCGCGGGCGGTGCGAAGTCGCTCAACATGGCCGACCGGCTGCTCGGGCAGGGCGACGGCGCGCGGCTGCTGCTCGGCGACCAGCCCTATGGCAACGGGCCGCGCCAGTCGCTCGACATCTGGGTGCCCGACGATGCGAAGGCGGACGACCGCCTGCCGGTGATCGTCTTTTTCTATGGCGGCGGCTGGGACAGCGGCGAGCGGGGCAGTTACGGCTTTGCCGGACGCGCGCTGGCGCGGCAGGGCTTTGTCGTGGTGATCCCCGACTATCGCCTCGTGCCCAAGGCGCATTGGCCCGACTTTATCGAGGACAGCGCGGCGGCGGTCGCGTGGACGCACGAACATATCGCCAAGCTCGGCGGCGATCCTGACCGGATCGCGCTGATGGGCCATTCGGCGGGCGCCTATAATGCCGCGATGCTCGCGCTCGATCCGCAATGGCTGCGCGCGGCGAAGAGCGATCCGTCGGTCATCCGCGGTGTTGCCGGCCTTGCCGGACCCTATGACTTTCTGCCGCTCGAGAAAGGTGGCCGCGGAGACAGGGCGATGGGCAAGGTCAAGCCGATCGAGAAGACTCAGCCGATCCATTTTGCGCGCGGCGATGCGCCGCCCCTGTGGCTCGCGACGGGCGACGAGGATGACACGGTGCGTCCGCGCAACAGTCAGAACCTTGCCGCCGCGATCGAGAAGGCGGGTGGCCCGGTGACGCTCCGTATATACCCCGGCATGGGGCATACGGGCATCGTGATGGCACTCGCCGCACCGTTCCAGAACAAGGGGCCGGTGCTCGAAGACGCGACCGACTTTCTGCGCGGCGTGACCGGTCGCCGCATCGCGCCCGCTGCGGACGCGGCACGGTGAGCGCGTCGATCCCGGCGATTATACTCGCGGGCAGCCGGCCCGGCCCCGACCCGCTGCTGACCGGGAGCGGCGTGTCGACCAAGGCGCTGCTACCGATCGCGGGGCAGGCGATGCTCGTTCATGTCGTGAAGGCGCTGCGCGCATCGCCCGAAGTCGGCGCGATCACGATTCTTGCGCAGAACAGCGCCGAGCTCGCGGCCGGACCGGGGTTGGAGGGGTTCGCCGACCTGCATTTCGCGGATTCGGGGCAGGGGATCAGCAGCTCGCTCGCCGCCGCGCTGCCGCCGGGTGACGATCCGCTGCTCGTCACCACCGCCGACAATGTGTTGCTCACCCCCGCGATGGTCGCCGAGTTCCTGACCGGAGCCGCCGACAGCGACGTCGCGGTCGCGATGGTCGAGCGCGATGTGCTGCTCGCGCGTTATCCGCAGTCGCAGCGTACCTGGCTCAAATTCCGTGGCGGCTGGTGGTCGGGCGCGAACATGTTCCGGCTGCGTGGGCGCCGCGTGCTGCCGCTGCTCGACTTCTGGGGGCGGATCGAACGCGACCGGAAGAAGGGGCTGAAGATCGTTGCCGCATTCGGGCCCTGGTTGCTGCTCGGCGCGCTGCTTCGCCTCTTCACGATCCAGCAGGGCGTCGCGCGCGCCGGGCTGCGTTTCGGTCTCAAGGCAAAGGTCGTGCCGATGTCGGAGGCCGAGGCATGCATCGACGCCGACAAGCCTTCCGACATCGAACTGATCGAAGCCATATTTGCCGCGCGGCGGTAAGGCGCTATAGGGCGGCCCCTATGAGCATCGACAAAGCCATCATCCTGTCGGCCGGGCAGGGCTCGCGCCTGCTCCCGCTGACCCGCGACATTCCCAAATGCCTGATCGAGTTCAACGGCCGCAGCCTCATCAGCTGGCAGGTCGCGGCGCTCGTCGCGAACGGGATCAAGGATATCGTCGTCGTCACGGGCTTTCGCACCGAGCGCGTCGAGGATCATGCGCTCCAGCTTTACCGCGACACCGGCGCGCGCATCCGCACCCTGTTCAATCCCTTCTTCCAGGTCGCCGACAATCTCGGCACCTGCTGGATCGCGCGCGAGGAGATGGACCGCGACTTCATCATCCTCAACGGCGACACCATCATCTCGGACGAGATCGTCGCCAGGCTGATCGCGGGCGCGAACGAGCCGATCAACGTCACCGTCGACGTCAAGCCCGACTATGACGACGACGATATGAAGGTGAACCGCGACGCCGAGGGCCGCCTGCATCACATCGGCAAGCGGCTTCTGCCCCCCGATACCAATGCGGAGTCGATCGGGATGCTCGCCTTTGTCGGCGACGGTCCGTCGATCTTCCGCAATCAGGTCGACCAGATGATGCGCACCCCCGACGGGGTCGAGCGCTGGTATCTGCGTGCGATCGACATCATCGCCAAGGGCAACCGCGTCGGCACCGTGTCGATCGAGGGACTCGAATGGCAGGAAGTCGACTTCCCGCAGGATGTCGAGGCCGCCGACGCGCTTACCGCGAAATGGGCCGTCGAAGGCCGCTACGCGAAATAGGGTTTGAGCCAGCCGGTGAGCGCGGCGATTTGCGTCTCGTCGAGCTTCACCGCCTGCCCGAGGTCGGGCTGCGCGGGCCAGCCCGCGTCGGCCAGGCTCAAGCCCGCGCCCGATCGCTCGCCGTCATAGCGCGGCAGGACGTGGAAATGGACGTGCGGGTCGACCATCATCAGCATCAGATAGTTGATCTTCGCATAGCCGATGGCCTGCGACAGCGCCGCCTCGATCGCCGCGGTCGCGACCTTGAGTTCGGCGTGGGCTTCGGCGGGAAGGTCGCCGAACGCGGTTGCGTTGGATTTCGCGGCGAGCACGAGCGCGCCGAGCGTCGGCTGCGCGGGACGCAGCAGTACGACCCAATGATCATATTCGGCGATCAGCGTCGCGGGGTGGCCGAATTTAGCGATCGTGTCGTTCATGCTTCTTCCATCCAGCTGGTGATCGGGCGGCCCGACCGCTTCACGGCATAAGCCTGCACCAGCCGCACCGCATGGACGACCAGCGAGATGATCGTCCACCATGCGAGCAGGATCAGACCGATATCGGGGCGCCCGGCGAGCGTCGCGAAGAACAGGATGACCATGTTCGGATTGCGCCGCGCGGTGATCAGGCGGAACCGGCTGTCGAACTTCTCCCAGACATGGATGTCCATGCCGAAATCCTTGATGAACAATCCCTCGATCACGCGCTGGAGCACATAGCCCGCGACGACCGCCGCCATCACCCAGGCGAAGGTCTGCGTCGACAGCGCGAGCCCCCAGGTGCCGAGTCCGACGCCCCAGAAATACCACCAGAAAGGCGGATGGATCAGGTCGACGCCATGGTCGGCGACATTGCCCCACTTCGACGAGGTGATCGTGCAGCGCGCGAGTTTTCCGTCCACCGTATCGAGCACCATGAAGATGAAGCCTGCGAGCATCCCTTCCCAATAATGGCCATAAGCGAAGAGATAGGTCGCATAGACGCACAGCGTCGCGCCGATCGTGGTGACCATGTTCGGCGTCATACCGATGCTCGCGGCGATCCGCGTCAGCCACAAGGCGAGTTCGGGCCACAGATATTTGGTCAGCGCGTCGGTGACGCCTTTATAGGCGCCGAAATAGCTCTTCCGTTCGATCGCGCGCCGCGTTTCGGGGGTCAGGCGCTGGATGAACGGGCAGTCGAGCTTGCGCAGCTGGCGGTTATAGATTTGCGGATTGCCCCGATAATCGATGATCGTCAGCGCGGCGCGGTGCTGGGCGATATCTTCGGGGCGCATTCCGCCGGTCAGATGCGCGATCACCAGCTCGTCGCCGTTCATCACGACGGTGCCTGGCAGCGGCACGATATGGCGCAGCCATACCGGGTCGAAGACATAGGCGAGGTTGGCGTAGATATGCGCGCCCGACGGCCCCGCGGTTTCGGGCAATCCCTCGGCGCGCGCGAGGCGGCGCAGCCTTTCGGTGTTGGTCATGCCCCAGATCGGGGTCGGATTTTCGCCGATCGGCGACAGCGCGGGCAGGTTTGCGTCGGTCATCCGCCGCTCTTATCCTGTAGGGCGCCCTTTGCAAGAAAGGCCGAAATCGCCTCGGCGCCGCGCCGCGCGGCGCCGGCGGGATCGCCGCCGATCGATTCGGCGAGCCGTTCGCGCTGCGCGTCGGCGTAGCGCACATGGTGCGCGGGCGCCGCGTCGAGCGCCGCCGGCAGGTCGGCGAGATCGTCGACGACGCCGCCGAGCGTCCAGAACAGGTAATCGGGATCGCCCTGCCAGGGAACGCGGTGCGCGTTGAGGAACAGGCACGGGCGCGGCGTTGCGAGAAACTCGTACACCTGACTGCTGACGTCGCCGACATAAATGTCGGCGCCGCTGGTATAGCTCATGTCGAACAGCCGGTCGGATCCGAGGTCGATCAGGATCTTGTCCGGCACCGCGAGCCGTTCGATCGCCGCGCGCTCGGCCTCGCTCGCTTCGGCGAACAGCCGGACGTGCGGCGCGACGACCAGATTGTAACGGTCCTGCGCGGCGAACCACGCGATCAGGTCGCGCCCGAAGCGGTCCCACGACGACAGGTCGCGCCGGAAGTGCGGCGCGTAGAGGATGGTCGGCCGGCCGTTCGCGAACAAAGGTTCGCGCGCCGCCTGCAGCCGCGGCATCAGGTCGAGCTTCACATAGCCGTTCACGGCATAATGCCCCGGCCGGATCGTTCCCGCGCCGAGCAACCGCTGTTCGCTTTTCTCGCCCGCGACGAGCACGAAATGGAAATGCCGGTCGCGCGGGTCGAGCATGATCGCGCGGTCGCCCGCGCCGTGCGGGGTGAAAATCAGCCGCGTCCGGCGCGGCAGGAAATGCCGGATCGCCGTCGTGGTCCGTTCGGGCACCACGATCGCATCGAAGTCGCGCAGGAAGGGCAAAGCGCCGAACAGCATCGGCAACCGCGGATTGCGGAACAGACCCCAATCGCGCAGCCAGCGCGCAAGACCGCGCTGGCCGAGCAGGGTGATGCGCGGCGCAAAGCCCGGATAGGCGAGCGCGACCTGTTCGACCATGCGCAGATGGTCGCCGCTCGCGACCGCAACCTCGACCTCCTCTCCGGCCGCTGCCATCTCGGCGGCAATCGGCAGCGCGTGGAAAATCTGGTGCGGTTCGCCGATGAACAGGAACAGGGTGCGCATCAGGGGAGTCTCCCCGCGCCCGCATCCTCGAAATCGGCGACCCGCCAGCCATGTTTTGCGGCTCGCTGCGCGAACTTGTCGCCGCGCCCGACGAGCCAGGCTTCGTTGGCGAGCGCAAAGGTCGGTGCATCGCTGATATGGTCCGAATAGACACGGATCGGCACGGTGCCATGCGCGGCATGGACGGCGAGCCATTCGGCGACGCGCTGCGCCTTTTCCTCGCCGTAACAATTGGGTCCGTCGAGCAGGGGGAGCCAGTTGCCCTCGGTATCGCGCTGGTGGCGCGAGGCGACAATTGCGTCGAAGTCGAGTGCATCGGCGATCGCGCCCGCGTAGAATTCGGGCGCCGCGGTTGCCATCAGCAGCCGGTATCCTTCGCCGCGGTCGCGCGCGATGCACGCCGCGGCGCCCGGCGGGACGTCGCGCGGCACGCGCCATGCCGCGAAATCGGCGGCGAGCGCGTCGGCGCGTGTCGGCGCGATGCTCTTACCCAGCATCAGGCGGATGGCGGCGGGCTTGAACCGGTCGCGGCCATAGAGGCGCAGCGCATAGCCGATCATCAGCGCCGCGAGCGCCGGCAGCAAGAGCAGGCGCCACGGTGCCTCGCGCCACGCCGCCCAGAGCAGGAAAAGCGTGAAGGTCGGCTTGCGCAGTACGGTCCGGTCGAGATCGTAGATCGCGACGCCTGCAGGCGGGGCCGCAGCGCCGGTCACAACGCCTCGCGTTCGAAGAGCCGCAGCGTGCGGCCGGTCTTGCCCAGCGAGGTGCGGTCGGCGAGCGGGAGCGCGAAGCGGAGCGCGCACCAGATCGATGCGGCGGCGATCAGCACGATCAGCGGCAGCGCGACCGGGTCGGGGAGGCGGCTTGCGAACAGCGCGGCGATGCCCGCTGCGGCCGTGACGACGAGCCCGCGGAGCGCGACGCCGGGGAATTGTGCATCGAACGGCTGGAGCTTTTCGGTCACCGCGAGCTGGAGCATCGGGACCGCCGCCATGACGACGAGGCCGGTCGCTGTTGCAAGGGTCACCCCGGTCAGCGGGTCGAGGTGCCCGACGATCAGCCAGCCGGTGCCGAATGCCACCGCGACGCCGAAGATGCTGGCGGTGAGCTGGTGCCGGAAGGCGGCGACGACTTGCAGCACCGGCGCCGAAATGCCCAGCACGGCTTCGGCGGCGCGCGCGAAGAGCAGGGTGATCAGCGCCGCCTGCGCGCCCTGCGCCTGGTCGCCGAACAGGCTGAGCAACGAGGTGCTCCCCGCCGCGAGCACCGCCGCGAGCGGCAGCGCGATCGCCGATATCAGCCGCGTCGCATAGGCATAGATGTCGGCGACCTGCCGCCGGTCCTGCCGCTCGGCGCTGGCGGCGAGCGGTGCCATGACATAGGTGAAGGCGATCCGGACGAGCTGGACGACGCTCGACAGCTTGCGCGCGATCGTGAACAGACCCGCCGCCGCCGCACCCGCCGCGCCGGGCAGCAGCAGGTTGAGGATCAGCGCGGGCGCGTCGCCGAACAACCGCGCGATGATGTTCGATGGCAGGATCGACAGCCCGGCCCAGAAGGTGTTGCGCGCCGTGTCGCTCGCCGTCCGTGCGCGCCACATATCGGCGAGGCTGTAGTGGCGCGCGAGCAGGCGGACGCTGAGCGCCGCGGTGATCGCCAGCGAACAGAGATGCGCGATGAACAGCCCCTTGAGCCCCAGCCCGCCCGCGAAGAACAGCCCTGCGAACACCAGCCGCATGATCTGTTCCCACACGATCCGGAGGCGGATTTCGGCGCCGAACACCATGCGCGCGCGCAGCGCCGAGGTCGCAATTTCGACGAAGGCCCACAGCGGCAGCGCCCAGACGAAGATACGGATCGCCGGCGTAACGAGATCGCGATCCTTCGCCGCGACGTTGAGCAGCGGGCCGAGCTCGGCGGCGAAGATCGAAATCAGCGTTGCGACGACCAGACACGGTCCGACGCCGAACAGCATCGCGGTGCGCAGTGCCGCCGCGGCGTCGGCGTCGCTCGCCGACTGCGGCACGGTGCGCTGCATCGCGCTCGTCATGCCGAGGTCGAAGATATTCTCGAGCAGGTTGATCGTCGCCCATAACACGGCATAGAGGCCGTATCCGGCCAGCCCGAACATCAGGACATACAGCGGCTGCGCGACGATCTCGACGACCGCGCCGAGCCGCGCCAGCACGGTGGTGCCGAGCCCGCGCGCGACGCTGCGGCTGGTAACGGCGGGCTGGTCGGCGCTTTCGCTCATCATCGCCGCCCTAGCGCCTTGCCCGCGCGCCTGCCAGCGGCTTTCGCGCTTCACCCTCTTGTCGACTCTGCCAATCGGGTCTAGGCAGCCCGCGATTGCATAGGGAAGACCGCGATATGGCCCAATTTGTCCTGCCCAAGAACAGCCGCCCGCAAAAGACGGGCAAGGTCCACAAGGCCGAGGGCGCGACCGCCGTCAAGAAATTCAAGGTCTATCGCTACGACCCCGACAAGGCGCAGAATCCGCATTTCGACACGTTCGAGATCGACACCGAAAAATGCGGCCCGATGGTGCTCGACGCGCTCATCAAGATGAAGAGCGAGCAGGATTCGACGCTGACCTTCCGCCGGTCGTGCCGTGAAGGTATTTGCGGCAGCTGTTCGATGAACATGAACGGCAAGAACGGCCTCGCCTGCACCACCGCGATCGAGGATCTGAAGGGCGACATCACGATCACCCCGCTGCCGGCGATGGACGTGATCAAGGACCTCGTCCCCGACTTCACCCATTTCTATGCGCAATATGCGTCGATCGAGCCTTGGCTGAAGACCAAGACGACGACGCCGAGCGGCAAGGAGCGGCTGCAGTCGCCCGCCGAGCGCGAAAAGCTCGACGGTCTCTACGAGTGCATCCTGTGCGCCTGCTGCTCGACGAGCTGCCCGAGCTATTGGTGGAACAGCGACAAGTTCCTCGGCCCCGCGATCCTGCTCCAGGCGTATCGCTGGCTCGCCGACAGCCGCGACGAAATGACGGGCGAGCGGCTCGACGAACTCGAAGACCCGTTCCGTCTCTATCGCTGCCATACGATCATGAACTGCTCGAACGCGTGCCCCAAGGGCCTGAGCCCCGCACGCGCGATTGCCGAGATCAAGAAGCTCGAGGCCGAGCGGCAGGTCTGATGCGCGGAGCGCTGGCGGCACTCGCTGCGCTGGCGCTTCTGGCTCCTGCGTGGGCGGCACGCGCGGAGCCGTCTTCGCCGCTGCGCGACGAGATCGCCCTTAGCGGCGATAGCTGGCTCGTTCCCGGCGCCTTCAACCCGGGACGTTCTCCCGACGGTAATACGGTCATATTGAAGGGCCCGAAGGGAGCCATTCTCGTCGATACGGGACGCACGGCAGGCCATGTCGAGTCCATCGATGCCGCGCTGCGCCGGTTGAAACTGCGCCCTGTCGCGATCATCAATACGCATTGGCATCTCGATCATGTCAGCGGAAATCTTGCCTTGCGTGCGGCGAACCCCGCCATCACGGTTTATGGCACTTCGGCGATCGAGGGCGCATTGACCGGCTTTTTGGCCGACAGTGCCGCCGCGGCGCGTGTTGCCATCTCGTCCGGCTCCATGCCAGTCTCCGCGCTTCCCGACGTGCAGGGCGACCTCGACACGATCGCGCGTGGTCGCGAGCTTCGTCCCGATGAGACCGTCGACGAGAACCGCGATCTCGTGCTGGCAGGGAGGTCGCTTTCGCTGCATGTTGCCGAGCGGGCGGTGACTGCCCGGGACCTCTGGATCTATGACGCGGCGCAGCGCCGTGCGATCGTTGGTGATCTTGTCACCGGCGCCGTGCCGTTTCTCGACACCGCGTGCCCCGAAGGTTGGCTACATGCGTTGGATGCGGTCGCGGCGGTGGGGGCAAGGCAGATCATTCCGGGCCACGGTGCTCCGATGAACAGGACAGGCTTCGCCCGCTGGCGCGACGCATTCGGTGATTTTATCGCTTGCGCACGCGGGTCGGGCGCGCTTGAGACCTGTTCGGCGGGCTGGCTCGCGGGCGCCGCCGAATTCATCGGCACGGACGGCAGGCGCGCGAAAGCGATGGCCGACTATTACGGCGAGCTGATACGCTCGGGAAAACTGGACGGATATTGCAGGGCATGAACGACGGGATCGAGGAGCCGAAGCGCCGCGAATATTTCAGCGCCGAGGAGCTGGATGGCGGATGGCTGAGCTGGGACCTCAAGGACCCGACGCGCTTCAACAGCTTCATCGAACCGCTGACCGTCCGCGCCGAACCGCCGACGCGCGACGGCCGTCCGTGCGCGCGGGTGCGCATGATCCCCGAACGCAAGCACAGCAACCTTGGCGACAATGTCCATGGCGCGGTAACGCTCGCGCTCGTCGACATCGCGCTGTTTGCGGCGTCGCATCAGTTCGGTTCGCTCAACGCCGGCCATTCGGTGACGCTCGACCTGTCGACGCAGTTCGTCGGCGCGGGGCGCGTCGGTGAGCCGCTCGATGCCGTCGTCGAGCTGGTGCGCGAAACCGGCCGCCTGATCTTCCTGCGCGGCCTTGTCGTGCAGGGCGAGGGCGATAGCCACATCGTGCTGAGCTTCGCCGGGACGATCCGCAAGGCGAGCGGCAAGTGATCACCGTTCTTGCGGCCTATGATGCCCTCGTTGCCGCGGGCGAACTCAAGCCCGATCCCGAACAGCGCGCCGCCGCCGGGCGGCTGGACCGGCTACAGGCCGAGCTGGAAGCGGTGCCGCCGCGTGGCAGCCTGCTGTGGCGCCTGACCGGGCGCAAGCCCGCGGCGCTCCGCGGCGTCTACCTCTGGGGTGCTGTCGGACGCGGCAAGTCGATGCTGATGGACCTTTTCTATGACCATCTGGCGATCCAGCGGAAAAGGCGCGTCCATTTTCACGCCTTCATGCTCGACGTCCATGCCCGGATGCGCGAGGTCAGGAAGGGCGAGAGCGGCGACCCGATCCCGCTTGTCGCCGACGCGCTCGCCGAAAATACGCGCTGCCTCGCGTTCGACGAGATGGTGGTGAACAACAGCGCCGACGCGATGATCCTCTCACGCCTGTTCACCGCGCTGATCGACCGCGGGGTGACGATGGTCGCGACATCGAACCGGCCGCCGAAGGATCTCTACAAGGACGGGCTCAACCGCGAACATTTCCTGCCCTTCATCGCGCTGGTCGAGGAGCGGCTCGACGTGATGAGCCTCAACGGCCCGACCGATTATCGCCGCGACCGCCTCGGCGATGGCGCGCGCTGGTTCGTGCCCGCCGACGACGCGGCGAGCGCGGCGCTGTCGGCGGCCTTCTTCCGCCTCACCGACTATCCGCCGGAGGACCGCGCGCACGTCCCGACGCTCGAACTCGACGTCGGCGGCGGACGGATGCTGCATGTGCCGAAGGCGCTGAAGGGCGTTGCGGTCTTTTCGTTCAGGCGCTTGTGTGGCGAGGCGCGCGGGGCGGCCGACTATCTCGCCGTGGCGCGCCACTTTCACACCGTGATCATCGTCGGCATCCCGCGTATGGGTCCCGAGAACCGCAACGAAGCAGCGCGCTTCGTCACGCTGATCGACGCGCTTTACGAATATAAGGTCAAGTTGCTCGCGAGCGCGGCGGCGATGCCCGACCAGCTTTATGTCGCGGGCGACGGTGCGTTCGAGTTCGAGCGCACCGCGAGCCGCCTCGCCGAAATGCAGTCGGATGACTATCTGGCGTTAGGCCACGGACCTGCGGAGAGTGGCGCGGCCTAGGCCACGGCGAGGAGGACGCCGCTGGCAACCTTTCCCCAGCGCGACGAATTGACCGTGACCGAAATCAGGTCGCGGACGTAGCGCACCTCGTGCACCAGATGGCCGATACCCTGCTCGACCGTCCGCCGGAGCGTGCGCAGCGGTTTGGGTGCGGCAAGCCCGATCCGCGCGGGACGTGCGGGCGGTCCCGGTAAAGTCGCGAAGCCGCCGCTCGTTACGCGCGTGTCGTCCGCAACCGCGCGGCACAGCGCTTCCATCCGCGAAATCGCAAGGCCGTTGGGGACTTCGCGGTCGCGGCTCAGCAATTCGAAGCTGTGGCTGAACGCCGAAAACTGGATCGCGCCGCTCGCCGCGCTATGGTCGAGCGCGTCGCGCATCTCTTCTTCGGACATCGCGCAAAGCTGCGCGGGGCGGAAACGGCTCGCACGGTCCATCAGCCCGCTGACCGGCACCTCGACGACGCCATGGTGGTCTCGCATCCCGAGGTTGCCCGCGTCGAGCGAGATGGCGCAGCCATGGCCCTGGTACGCGCCGTTGAAACTGCTGTCGAAACGGAAGCCGAGCGCGGCGAGCGCGCGCAGCGTGTCGTCGTTGGCGCCGAAGTTGCCGGCGCGAAAGGCGGTCGGTTTTGGTGCACCCGCGCCGACAAGGATATCGCGCGCGAGGGCGATCAGCTTTTTCTGCGCCGCCAGAGGAAAGTCGCCGATGTTGCGGCCGGTGAGTCGCCCGACCGGGTTGAAGCGCGCGAAGGCCAGCCATTCGGTGTGGATATGGACCTGCACCTCGTGCCCGCGCGCGACGACGGGCCGTACGATCGCGTCGATCACCTCGGGGCCATAGACCAGTGCAGGCATCGGATCGATGAAGAACACACCGGTCAGCCCGTGGCGTTCGAGCATGTCCATCTGGAAGTGGATCCCGAAATCGCCGTCGCGGCAGCGGCCGAGGATCGAGCTTTCGAAATTGGCGCGCGCGTCGGCCCCCCGTTGATAGAGGCCGGCCGACAATTCGGTGTCGAAACTGATGATCGCCCGCGTCATGGTTCTTGCGCGTAGCATTGCAGCGATAAGGGAGGGTTAACCCGTCCCTGCGGGATTTGCCGCAAAGACGGCGCGCGCGGCCGCTTCATGCTTGTCACGTCGCGCGGTTATTCCCATCTGGAGAGTGTCTGCCCAGAGGCTTTATAGTTATTGCGAACTATTAGCAAAGAAACCCGGTTTTTCGTCCTTTTGGCGGTTGTTTCCTTAAGGGAATCGGCGTAGGGGCGTCGCCAGTCTTGGGACCGGCAAGGGGCTTTAGCCCGTGCCTCCGCCGGTCTGTGAACCAATTGCCGGGCTTGCCACGAAGGGAGTGCCTCGCGCCATGGGACGCAAGAAAATCGCATTGATCGGCGCCGGGAATATCGGCGGAACGCTGGCGCTGCTCGCCGCGCAGAAGGAACTCGGCGACGTCGTCCTGTTCGACGTCGTCGAAGGCGTGCCGCAGGGCAAGGCGCTCGACCTGTCGCAGGTCGGCCCGATCGCGGGCTTCGATGCCAAGATCACCGGCACCAACGATTATAAGGACATCGCCGGCGCCGACGTCATCATCGTCACCGCCGGTGTCGCCCGCAAGCCGGGCATGAGCCGCGACGATCTGCTCGGCATCAACCTGAAGGTCATGAAGGCCGTCGGCGAAGGCATCAAGGCGAACGCCCCCGACGCGTTCGTCATCTGCATCACCAACCCGCTCGACGCGATGGTGTGGGCGCTGCGCGAATTCTCGGGTCTACCCGCGAACAAGGTTGTCGGCATGGCCGGCGTGCTCGATTCGGCGCGCTTCAGCCACTTCATCGCCGACGAATTCGACGTGTCGGTGAAGGATGTGAACACCTTCGTGCTAGGCGGCCATGGCGACACGATGGTTCCCGTCGTGCGTTATTCGACGGTCAACGGCATCCCCGTTCCCGACCTCGTCACGATGGGCCTGTCGTCGCAGGAAAAGATCGACGCGATCGTCAAGCGCACCCGCGGCGGCGGCGGCGAGATCGTCGCGCTGCTCGGCACCGGTTCGGCATTCTATGCGCCCGCAGCTTCGGGCATCGCGATGGCCGAAGCCTATCTGGGTGACCAGAAGCGCATCCTGCCTTGCGCGGCCTATGTCGACGGCCAGTACGGTCTCGACGGCCTCTACGTCGGCGTTCCGGTGCTGATCGGTGCCGGCGGGGTCGAGAAGATCGTCGAGATCGAACTCGACGACGCCGACAAGGCGGGCCTGCAGGTCTCGGTCGACGCGGTCAGGGAACTGCTCGACGCGTGCAAGGCGCTGGATCCGTCGCTGGCATGATGCGCGTCGCGACGATCGCGGCAGCGTTGGCGTATTCTGCGCTGGCGCTGCCGGTTTCGGCCACCGAGGCCGGACCGGAATATCCGGGAGCAGTCCCGGCCTTTCTGGACGCCTGCGCAAAGGGCGAATTGACCGTTGCCGCGCGCGAACAGGCTTTTTCGGCCGGCGGCTGGACGGAGGAACCCGCGACTATCGACCCGAAGGGTTTTGGCATCTCGCGCGCGCTCGACAAGAATTTCGATTACTCGAAGGCCGTGTCGGTCAAGCAGTGGTCGCGTAGCGTCGATGGCGTGGTGTTGCGGGGCGTTCTCGCAACCTTCCCGGAAAAGCGTCGCTATCCGACGCTCTGCGCCGTCGTCGTGCCCAATGTGAAACATGGCTGGCCTTATGACGACGCATTCGAAGCTGCGGTGAAGGCGCTGGGCCTGAAAGGGAAGAGCACCGACCTGCCGCACTATTTCGAATATTCGGGCAAGGTCGATGGCAACCATCCGGTACGGGCGGAGCTGTTCGGTCGCACTGCCGCCGTACCAGACAAGAACAGCATGCACCTTTACATCGCCTTCTGATCCAGAGCCGCAAACAAATTCAAAGGGATAAATTATGTCCATCCTCATCGACAAGAACACCAAGGTCATCACGCAAGGGATGACCGGTGCCACCGGCACCTTCCACACCGAACAGGCGCTGGCCTATGGTACGCAGATGGTCGGCGGTGTGACGCCGGGCAAGGGCGGTACGACGCATATCGGCCTGCCCAACTTCAACACCGTTGAAGAAGCCAAGGCCGCGACCGGCGCGACCGCGTCGGTCATCTATGTCCCGCCGCCGTTCGCCGCCGACTCGATCCTCGAGGCGATCGACGCCGAGATCGAACTGATCGTCGCGATCACCGAAGGCATTCCGGTGCTCGACATGGTCAAGGTGAAGCGCGCGCTTTCGGGCTCGAAGTCGCGCCTGATCGGCCCGAACTGCCCCGGCGTGCTGACGCCGGGCGAATGCAAGATCGGCATCATGCCCGGCAGCATCTTTTCCAAGGGCAGCGTCGGCGTCGTCTCGCGTTCGGGCACGCTGACCTATGAAGCCGTGTTCCAGACGACGAACGTCGGCCTGGGCCAGACGACCGCGGTCGGCATCGGCGGCGATCCCGTCAACGGCACCAACTTCATCGACGTGCTCGAACTCTTCCTCGCCGACGAAGCGACCAAGTCGATCATCATGATCGGCGAAATCGGTGGCGACGCCGAGGAGCAGGCCGCCCAGTTCCTGATCGATGAAGCGAAGCGCGGCCGCAAAAAGCCGATGGCCGGCTTCATCGCGGGCCGCACCGCGCCTCCGGGTCGCCGCATGGGCCATGCCGGCGCGATCGTGTCGGGCGGCAAGGGCGACGCCGAAAGCAAGATCGCGGCGATGGAAGCTGCGGGCATCAAGGTGTCGGCGAGCCCGTCGGAACTCGGCTCGACCCTCGCCGAAGTACTGAAGGAACGCGTCTGAGCAGGCGGCCCGCCGGCACCCTTTGCCGGCGGGCCTCCGCTCCCCATATAAAACCCACCCCTACCTCCCCGTGGAAAAGCAGATGAACCTCGAACGACAAAGCTTCGACATCGACGAGCCGCAGGCCGGCCCGAGCTGGGCGCCGAAGAACTGGCCCCAGATCGACAGCGACGACCTGACCGCCGCGCTCGACCCGCAGCAGATGCAGGTCGCAGTGAAGGCCGCCGCCGCCAAGGCGGGTGCCGCGCTGTCGAACGCCGAGGTCGAACGCGCCGCCGACGATTCGATCCGCGCGATGATGCTGATCCGTACTTATCGCGTGCGCGGTCATCTTGCCGCCAATCTCGATCCGCTCGGGCTCAGCACGCGCGAACTGCCCGCCGACCTGACCCCCGAATTCCACGGCTTCGTTGGTGCCGATCAGGATCGCCCGGTGTTCATCGGCGGCACGCTGGGGCTGGAAAAGGCAACGATTCGTGAGATCGTCGCGATCCTGCGCGCCAATTATTGCGGCAATGTCGGCCTCGAATATATGCACATCGCCGACATCGAGGAACGCCAGTTCCTGCAGGAACGGATGGAAGGCGCCGACAAGATCATCGAATTTTCGGTCGAGGGCAAACGCGCCATCCTGAACAAGGTGATCGAGGCCGAGGAGTGGGAGAAATTCCTCGCGCGCAAATATGTCGGGACCAAGCGTTTCGGGCTCGATGGCGGCGAAAGCATGATCCCCGCGATGGAAGCCATCATCAAATATGGCGGCCAGTATGGCGTGCGTGAAATCGTCTATGGCATGGCGCACCGCGGGCGCCTCAACATGCTCGCGAACGTCATGGCAAAGCCGTACAAGGTGATCTTCCATGAATTCGCTGGCGGATCCGCAAACCCCGACGATGTCGGCGGGTCGGGCGACGTCAAATATCACCTCGGTACCTCGACCGACCGCGAATTCGGCGGCGCGTCGGTGCATATGTCGCTGGTCCCCAACCCGTCGCACCTTGAGGCGGCAGACCCCGTCGTCCTCGGCAAGGTGCGCGCGCAACAGGTCGTGCGCGACGATCTGGCCAAGCATGAGCAGGTGCTGCCCGTGCTGATCCACGGCGACGCGGCGTTCGCGGGGCAGGGGATCGTCTGGGAATGCCTCGGCTTCTCGGGCATCCGCGGTTACAATACCGGTGGCTGCATCCACTTCATCGTCAACAACCAGATCGGCTTCACCACCAGCCCGCAATTCGCGCGCTCGTCGCCCTATCCGTCGGACGTGGCGAAGGGCGTGATGGCGCCGATCCTCCACGTCAATGGCGACGATCCCGAAGCGGTGACCTTTGCGTGCAAACTCGCGATCGATTTCCGCCAGCAGTTCAAGCGCGACGTCGTGATCGACATGTGGTGCTATCGCCGCTTCGGACATAACGAGGGCGACGAGCCTTCGTTCACCCAGCCGTTGATGTATGGCGTTATCCGCCAGCACCCGCCGGTGTCGCAGCTTTGCGCCGCAAAGCTTGAAAGCGAAGGCGTGATCGACGCCGGCTGGGCCGATGCCCACCGCGCCGAGTTCGTAGCGCGGCTCGAAGGCGATTTCGAAGCGGCGAAAAGCTACAAGCCCAACAAGGCCGACTGGTTTGCGGGCCGTTGGTCGGGACTTCACGCCCCTGCCGATCCCGAAAATTCGCGCCGCAACATTTCGACCGGGGTTTCGGACAAATTGTTCGATTCGATCGGTCGCACGCTGACGACGATCCCCGACGACGTCGAGGTTCACAAGACGCTGCGCCGCGTGATCGACGCGCGCGGCGCGATGTTCGCCGACAAGAGCGATGGCGAAGTGTTCGACTGGGCGACCGCCGAAAGCCTCGCCTTCGGCACGCTGCTCAGCGAAGGCTACCAGGTCCGCCTGTCGGGTCAGGATTCGGGCCGCGGCACGTTCAGCCAGCGCCACGCGGTCTGGGTCGATCAAAAGACCGAAGCCAAATATATCCCGTTGACCACCGTGCCGCACGGCCGCTTCGAGGTGCTCGACAGCCCGCTCTCCGAATATGGCGTGCTCGGCTTCGAATATGGCTATGCGATGGCCGATCCGAAGAGCCTTGTGCTCTGGGAAGCGCAGTTCGGCGATTTTGCCAACGGCGCGCAGATCATGATCGACCAGTTCATCGCGTCGGGCGAAGCCAAGTGGCTGCGCGCCAATGGCCTCGTGATGCTGCTGCCGCACGGTTATGAAGGGCAGGGACCCGAGCATAGCTCGGCGCGTCTCGAACGCTTCCTCCAGCTGTGCGCGGGCGACAATATCCAGGTGTGCAATATTTCGACCCCATCGAACTATTTCCACGTCCTGCGCCGCCAGATGCTGCGTCCGTTCCGCAAGCCTTTGATCATCATGACGCCGAAGTCGCTGCTCCGCCACAAGCTGGCGGTGTCGCAGCGTTCGGACTTCATCGGCGATGCGCATTTCCGCCGCCTGATGTCCGATCGCACGCCGCCGGCGGACAAGGACATCAAGCGCGTCGTGCTCTGTTCGGGCAAGGTCGGCTACGACCTGATGGAGGCACGCGATGCTGCGGGTCTGACCGACACGACGGTGGTCCGCGTCGAGCAGATCTATCCCTTCCCGGGTGAGCCGCTCGCGGTTCGCCTGAAGCGGATGCCGAACCTCGAAGAGGTCGTGTGGGCGCAGGAAGAGCCGCGCAACAATGGCGCGTGGTTCTTCGTCAACGAACTGATCGAGGAAGCGCTGACCAATGCGGGCCACAAGGGCATGCGTCCGCGCTATGCCGGCCGTGCTGCCGCCGCGTCGCCCGCAACGGGCCTGATGAGCCGCCACCAGACCGAACAGTCGGCGCTTGTCGCCGATGCGCTCGGCCTTTCGGTTCGCGCCGAAATCCGCCGCGCCAAGAACAAAGCCTGAGCTTAAGCCCCAAGGAACTGCACCTATGAGCACCGAAGTCAAAGTCCCCACGCTGGGCGAAAGCGTTACCGAAGCGACGATCGGCGAATGGCTGAAAAAGCCGGGTGAGGCCGTTGCGCTCGACGAGCCCATTGCAAGCCTCGAAACCGACAAGGTTGCGGTCGAAGTGCCGTCGCCCGTCGCCGGCGTGATGGGCCAGCAACTCGCCGCAGTCGGCGACACGGTCAACGTCGGCGCGACGATCGCGACGGTCGAGGCCGGCGGCGCGGCCGCTGCTCCGGCACCCGCCGCCGCTGCACCCGTTCCGGCTGCCAAGGCGGAAGCCGCCGCACCGGCGCCCGCTGCGACGGCTGTCCCGGCGAGCGACGGCGTCGACACCGTCACGACCATGTCGCCCGCCGTGCGCCGCCTCGTGCTCGAGCATGGGGTCGACCCGACGAAGATTCAGGGCAGCGGCAAGGATGGCCGCCTGACCAAGGAAGACGTGCTCGCGGCCGCCAGCGCCGCGCCTGCGGCCGCCCCGGCTCCGGCCGCTGCACCCGCGCCCGCCGCGAGCGATGCGCCGGGCCGCCGCGAGGAGCGCGTCAAGATGACGCGGATGCGCCAGACGATCGCCAAGCGGCTGAAGGCAGCGCAGGACACCGCCGCGATGCTGACGACCTTCAACGACGTCGACATGTCGGCGGTGATGGCGACGCGCGACAAATATCGCGAAAGCTTCGAGAAGAAGCATGGCGTTCGTTTGGGTTTCATGAGCTTCTTCACCAAGGCGGTCGCGCTTGCCGCGCACGACATCCCGGCGGTGAACGCGCGCATCGACGGTGACGAGATCGTCTATCACGACTATCTCGACGTCTCGGTCGCGGTCAGCGCGCCGAACGGCCTCGTCGTTCCCGTCGTCCGCAACGCCGACAGCCTGTCGTTCGCCGACATCGAAAAGGCGATCGCGGACCTCGGCAAGCGCGCCAAGGACGGCACGCTGACGATGGACGACATGACCGGCGGCACCTTCACCATCTCGAACGGCGGCGTGTTCGGCGGTCTGATGTCGACCCCGATCATCAACCCGCCGCAGTCGGCGGTGCTCGGCCTCCACCGGATCGAGGATCGTCCGGTCGTGCGCAACGGCGAGATCGTGATCCGTCCGATGATGTACCTTGCGATGAGCTATGATCACCGCCTGATCGACGGCCGCGAGGCGGTCACCTTCCTGAAGACGATCAAGGAAGCGATCGAGGATCCGACGCGCCTGCTGATCGATCTTTGATCCGATGACGGCGCTCCTCCCCCTCCGCGCAATTCTGGTCTTCGCCCTCGCCGCCGCCCTCGCGGGCTGCGGCGAGGGCGAAAGCCGCATGGCGAAGGGGCTCGAGGACGGGCTCAGGACCAGCTTTGTCGAGAGTTTCGGCGAATCGTGCCGCGCCGCGGCAGAGGGTGGCGGCGCGGCCGCGGGGCTCGCTGCCGAGGTGTGCAAATGCGCCGCCGACGAATTGATCAAGAAATATAGCGCATCTGAATTGATCGGCCTGTCGCCCGAAATGGCGGCACCCGTTATGAAGTCATGCGCGGCGAAATCCGGGCTGCCCGTTTGAGCGGATTCGCTCGTTGACGGTGCCAGGCAGAAATTGAGGTAGATTGAACATGGCTGATTACGACTACGACGTCCTTGTCATCGGTTCGGGTCCCGGCGGTTATGTCGCGGCGATCCGCGCGGCGCAGCTCGGCCTGAAGACCGCGTGCGCCGAAGGGCGCGAGACGCTGGGCGGCACCTGCCTCAACGTCGGCTGCATCCCCTCGAAAGCGATGCTGCACGCCTCGGAATATTTCGAGGCCGCCGCCGGCGGCGCGATGGCGGCGATGGGCATCAAGGTGAAGCCAGAGCTCGACCTCGGTACGATGCACGGCCAGCGCAAGGATGCGGTCAAGGGCCTGACCGGCGGCATCGAATTCCTGTTCAAGAAGAACAAGGTCGACTGGCTGAAGGGCTATGCGCAGTTCACGTCGAAAGACACGGTCGAAGTCGCGGGCAAGGCGTATCGCGCCAAGAATATCATCATCGCGACCGGCTCGTCGGTGACCCCGCTTCCGGGCGTCGAGGTCGATAACGACAAGCAGATCATCGTCGATTCGACCGGCGCGCTCGAACTCGCCAAGGTTCCGGGTCACATGGTCGTCATCGGCGGCGGCGTGATCGGGCTCGAGCTCGGCAGCGTGTGGCGCCGTCTCGGTGCGAAGGTCACCGTCGTCGAATTCCTCGACCAGATTTTGCCCGGCATGGACGGCGACGTCCGCAAGGACGCGAACAAGATCCTCAAGAAGCAGGGCATGGAATTCAAGCTCAAGACCAAGGTCACCAAGGCCGAGGTGAAGGGCAAGAAGGCCGTGCTGACGCTCGAACCCGCCGCCGGCGGCGACGCCGAAACGCTCGAAGCCGATGTCGTGCTCGTGTCGATCGGCCGCCGTCCCAACACCGACGGGCTCGGCCTCGACAAGGCGGGCCTCGCGGTCAACCAGCGCGGCCAGATCGAAACCGACCATGACTTCAGCACGCAGGTCCCTGGCATCTGGGCGATAGGCGATGTGATCCCCGGCCCGATGCTCGCGCACAAGGCCGAGGATGAAGGCATCGCCTGCGCCGAGAATATCGCGGGGCTGACGGGCATCGTGAACCACGACGTCATCCCGTCGGTCGTTTACACCTGGCCCGAAATTGCCGGTGTCGGCCTGACCGAAGAACAGGCGAAGGAAAAGGGCGAGATCAAGGTCGGCAAATTCCCGATGATGGCAAACAGCCGCGCCAAGACCAATCACGAACCCGACGGTTTCGTGAAGGTGATCGCCGATGCGAAGAGCGACCGCGTGCTCGGCGTGTGGTGCATCGCGAGCGTTGCCGGCACGATGATCGCGCAGGCCGCGCAGGCGATGGAATTCGGCGCCACGTCGGAGGACATCGCCTATACCTGCCACGCGCATCCGACGCACAGCGAAGCGATCAAGGAAGCCGCGATGGCGGTGACGGGCAAACCGATCCACATCTGATACGAAACGCGGGGGGAGAAAGCTATGGCGAAGCATTGGCTCTGGGCTGGGGCTTCGCTGGGCTTGATCCTTCAGGTTTCCGGAACGGCGGGCGCAACTGAAGCGCTGGCGGTTGCAATAGAACCGGTCGAGCAGCTGGCCATTCCATTCGCACCGCCGCTCGATCAAGATTTGCGCTATGACCTTGTTGTTACCAAATCGTCCTCAAACAAGGGGCGCAGCAGCGTTCGTCTGGAGCAAAAGCTCCGCTTTGTGCGCACCGAGGGCGGCTACCGGCTGACGATCACGATGCTTCGCGTTGATGTGGCGGGCAAGGATGCCATTGCGCTTGCGAAGATGACTGGCGCGACTCCCGACTTTCTTCGGGCCAGCTTTGGACCCTATGACCTGAATCTCGACACCAATGGGGCAGTTCTTGCCATGGGCGACTGGCTGTCTCTGAAAGCCGCGCTGACGTCTTCCACAGCCGACATGAGCAAGTTGCTCGAACCGGACCCCGCGAAGCAGGTGGTGGCCCGGGAGTTAGCGAATGGCGTCGCGGCTCAGTTTTCCGGACTTTCGGCGGAGGATGCCCCCTATCTTCTTGTCAAAGGCTGGCCTTCGGTGCTGGGTTATGCGGGCGTCGAGGGTGAAGCCGGAAAATCCTATCCGATCAACGGGGAACTGCCGCCGGGGCTGATGCCAATGCCGCTTCCGGTCCAGGGCACTTTCACCCTGTCGCGTGAAGGCAATGGCATATTGCACTATGCCGAAAAAACGGAACCTGATCGGAAGGCCTTCGCGGCGGGTATGCAAAGCGTCCTAGCCGGCATGTCCGCGAGTTGGCCTACCGAGCAGCAACAGAAGCTCCGCTCGGCGGCGGCCGCCTTTGAACGCACGACGATGACTGACGTGACCGAGATGAGGCTTGATGCCCGAACCGGCATGGTCGTCAGTGCCCGGATAGCGCGAGAAATCAGCGGTTCGCCCGGCGAGAAGGCGAGTGACACGATCGAAATTCGCCGTATCGATCTTCAATGACTGTGATGGGGAGGAAGCGTGTGACACTATCCAGATTCATTATTGGCGGATATTTGGCGGTGCTATCGGTTCCCACGGGCGCGCAGGCGGCGCCCGATCTGACCGCCGCGAACGCGCGGCTGACCGCGCTGCTCGATAAGAATTACCCGGCGCTTGAGGCGCTCTACAAGGATCTCCACCAGCACCCCGAACTCGGGATGCAGGAAGTCCGCACAGCGGGTATCCTTGCGCAGCATCTGCGCAAGGCGGGCTTCACCGTGACCGAAAAGGTCGGCGGCACCGGCGTTGTCGGCATACTCAAGAACGGCGAAGGCCCCACCATCCTCGTGCGCGCCGACATGGACGCGCTGCCGATGGAGGAAAAGACCGGGCTCGCCTGGTCGAGCAAGGCGCGCGCGACCTATGAGGGCAAGGATGTGCCGGTGATGCACGCGTGCGGCCACGACACGCATGTTGCCTATCTGGTCGGCGTCGCGCAGGCGCTCTCCGCGATGCGCGACAGCTGGTCGGGCACCGTGGTGCTGATCGGCCAGCCCGCCGAGGAGCCGCTCGTGGGCGCGCGCGCGATGCTCGATGACGGGCTCTTCACGCGCTTCCCGAAGCCCGATTTCGGCTTCGCCGCGCATGTTTCGAACCTTCCGGCCGGCGTGGTCGCGATCAAGGCGGGCGCCGGGTCATCGGCGTCGGACAGCTATTCGATCACCTTCCACGGCCGCGGCGGGCATGGCTCGATGCCCGCCGCGACGATCGACCCGATTCCGATCGCCGCGCGCTTCGTCACCGACACGCAGGTGGTGATCAGCCGCGAAAAGGACCCCGCTGCCTTCGGCGTTCTGACGATCGGCGCGATCAATGCGGGCAGCGCGCCCAACATCATCCCCGACAGCGCCGAGGTGAAGGTCAATCTGCGTTCGCAGTCGCCCGAGGTGCGCAAGCTGCTCCAGGACGGCACCGCGCGCGTTGCGAAATCGGCGGCGGCGATGGGCAAGGCGCCCGAGCCGACGATCCGCTATCTCAGCGGCACCGGCGTCCTCACCAACGATGAGGTGATGGCCAATGCTGCGGTCGCGGCGCTGACGCCAGTGTTCGGCAAAGGCCTTGTCTTCGCGCCGGCGAGTGCGGCGCCGATGTCGGGAAGCGAGGATTATTCCGAGTTCGTCGACGCGGGCGTTCCCTCGCTTTTCTTCGGTATCGGCGGCTATGATCCGGCGGTCCTCGCAGACCTCAAGGCGAAGGGGGAGCCCGCGCCGACCAACCATTCCCCCTTCTTCGCGCCGAAGGCCGAACCCGCGATCCGCAACGCCGTGACCGCGATCGTCCTGTCGATCGTCGGGGGCGTGCGCCCGGCGGCGAAATAGGGGTCCGTTTTGTTCGACTTCGACAATGCGCTGATCGTCCGGCTGCTCGACCTTGCCGGCATCGGCGTCTTCGCGCTGTCGGGGGCGTTGATGGCGGTGCGCCTGCGTCAGACCTTGGTGACCGCCAGCTTCTTTGCGCTGGTCACCGGCGTCGGCGGCGGCAGCGTGCGCGACCTGCTGATCGGCGCGCCGGTTTTCTGGGTGCAGGACGGCGCGATCGCCGCGGTTTGCATCGCGATCGCGCTGGTCGTGTGGCTCACCCCCGAACGCTGGTGGCAGGGACAATTGCTCGAATGGGCCGACGCGGTCGGGCTTGCCGCCTATGCGGTGTTCGGCACGGCGAAGGCGCTGGCGTGGGGCGTCCCGCCCGTGCCCGCGCTGATGATGGGCGTGATCACCGGCTGTGTCGGCGGCACGATCCGCGACATCCTCGCCGGCGTCCCGTCGATCATCATGCGCCCCGAAGTCTATGTCACCGCGGCGGCGCTCGCGTCGGGCCTGTTCCTGCTGCTGCAATGGCTCGGTACCGGAACGCCCGTCGCGGCGGTCACCGGCGCGGTCGCAGGTTTCATCCTGCGCGGCGCGGCGATCCGCTGGTCGCTCGCGCTGCCTGCCTATCGCGGGCACGAGGGCTAGGACAAGCGACAGGCTTGCCAAATCGCGAATCTGTGGCAGGTTCGCATTATGAACATGGATGTCAGCACCATCGCACGCCGGGTGCGGGGTCAGGCGGACGCCTTGCCCGAGCTGTTCGGCCGTTTCGATTTCGACAAGGCGCCCGAACGCTGGGCGCCCGAGCGCGATGCGGTCAGCGAACTCAGCCGCGTCCGCAGCATCGACCGCGCCGACTATCTGGGCGATCCCGACCTGCTTGCGCGCATCCGCGAATATACGATGCTCGGCGACCGGACCGGCGACGCCTATGCCGCTTTGATGCCGCGCCTTGGTTTCCATCAGACCGTCGCGATGCTGGTCGAGGCGTGCGACAAGGGTATCGAAGCGGTCGCCGATGCGCCGCCCGAACTCGCAGCGCTGATCGCGGAAATGGAGCAGAAGCCCGATTGGCTCGACATGACATTGGTCGAAGAAGGCGCTGCCTATGAACGCAATGCCACCGCGAACCTGTCGCCCTTCCTGATCCGCGGTGCGTTCATCGCGACCTTCCTAAACAAATATTCGGCGCTGCCGATGGCGCTGACTGGCACGCTCGGTCAGGCGACCGCGGCGCGGCGGGTGAAGGAGACCGCGACCTTCTTTGCCACCACGGCATTGCCCGGCGCGCTCGATCGCTTCGGGCCGGGGTTCAAGGCGGCGGCGATGGTGCGGTTGATGCACTCGATGGTGCGCGTCAATGTCCTCTCGCGCCCCGGCATGTGGGACACCGACACCTATGGCATGCCGATCCCGCAGCTCGACCAGATGCCTGCGGGGCTGATCCCGGTCTATTTCCTGTCGCAGGAGGTGCTGGCAAAGGGCCGCACGACCTTCACCCGGCTCGAACGCGGCCGCGTCGAGCTCGCGCGCTATCGCTGCTACCTGCTCGGGCTGCCCGAAGACCTGCTCGCCGACACACCGCAGGAGATCGTCCGCATCTGGCGCACGCGCAGCGCGACGCTCCGCTACGAATATGATGACGTGGTCTGCGGTGGGCTGCTGCGCGCGACGATGGACGCCGAACTGTCGAAGGACATGTCGCCGAAAGGGCAGGTCAAACGCCGGCTCGAACATTCGGTGAGCCGCGTCTTCTTTGTGAAGGCCTTCCTCGCCGGAGACGAGGAAAGAGCGGCGAGCGTCGGGGTGCCGGTGAAGCGCCGCGATCACCTGATATATGGCGCGACGATGCTCGGCATTGCGGGGCGTATGGTCGCGTATCGCGTCGCCTCGCGCCTGCCCGTGATCCGCCATCTCGCCGACCGCCGCCTCGTGCGCCGGATCGAGCGCCAGCTCGACGGCTATGGCCGCGCCGAATTCACCTCCAACTCGGCGAATTACAAACCCGCCACCGCGGGCTGATCCGCTTTTCCAGCCAAGGGATTTCCATGCAGACACAGCAGGCGGCCGTGAACGGCATCAGCGTCACCTATGAGGACAAGGGACCGAAGGACGCGCCAGTGATCCTGCTGGTGATGGGGCTGGGCGGGCAATTGACCTTATGGCCCGACGAGTTCGTCGATGCGTTGAATGCGCGTGGCTTTCGCACGATCCGTTATGACAATCGCGACGTCGGCCTGTCGACGCGTTTCGACGCGGCCGGGGTGCCGAACGTCAAATGGATGGTCGTCAAATCGATGCTCGGGTTGCCCGTGCGGCCGGCCTATACGCTCGCCGACATGGCGGCCGACGGCATCGCGCTTCTCGACCATCTGGGCATCGCGCGCGCGCATGTCGTCGGTGTGTCGATGGGCGGCATGATCTCGCAGCATATCGCGGCGCGCTATCCCGAACGCGTGCTGTCGCTGACCTCGGTGATGTCGACCACCGGCAACCGCCGCCTGCCGCGCGCAAAGAAGGAAGCGATGCAGGTGCTCGCGAACCGGCCGATGAGCGGCGACAAGGAAGCGCTGATCGCTTACTCGGTCAATGCCGCGCGCGTGATTGGCAGTCCCGGCTACCCGTCGGCCGAGGACCGGCTGCAACGTCGCGTCCGCGCTGATTTCGAGCGCGGCTGGTATCCGCAAGGTGTCGCGCGGCAGATGGCGGCGATTATCGCCGACGGCGACCGGCGGTCGCTGCTGAAGGACATCGAGGCGCCGGCGCTCGTCATCCACGGCGAGGATGATCCGCTGGTGCCGCTCCCCGGCGGTCGCGACACCGCGGACAATATCGCGGGCGCGCGGCTGCTGACGATCCCCGGCATGGGGCACGACCTGCCGCTGGCCCTCGTCGACACGATGGCCGATGCGATCGCCGAACATGCGAAAGCAGTTGCGGTAGCTGCCTGACTCTCCCCTCCCGCAAGCAGGGAGGGGGATTACTTCAACAGCAGCGCCATCGTCGCGAAGAACCCCTTTGCTTCGGCCTGACCCGGCCGCGGAACGGCGGGCAGGTAGGCGCGGCAGTCGAGGCACGACGCCTGCACCGACCCCGCCTGCGTCAGCATCGTCAGATCCTGCACCAAGCGTCGTTCGGTGAGCTGGCGGTTCATCGCAGCGATGCCGAACCAGCCGCGCGGGAGCGCCGCGGTTTCTTCCTCGGCGCCCGACCAGCTTGCGAGCATCTTCGAAAATTCGCTCGGTTCGTCCTCGAAATATTTGGCGTGGAAATCGCCCCCGACCTTGGCGAGCCCGGCGGCCGCTTTCAGCGCGTCGGGCAGGCCGCCGAACTGATCGACCAGACCGATCTGGCGGGCGGTGCCGCCGGCCCACACGCGCCCTTCGGCGATCGTGCGGATCTTCTCGATCGGCTGCTTGCGGCTCTTGGCGACCAGACCGGTGAAGCGGCCATAGATGTCCTCGACGCTCGCCTGCGCCAGCGCGTTGAACTCGTCGTTCACTCCGCCGAACACGTCGGGCTGGCCCGAAAGCGGCGTCGTCACGATGCCGTCGGCGTTGACGCCGATCTTTGCGAGCGCCTGATCGAAGCTCGGCAGGATGCCGAACACGCCGATCGACCCGGTGATCGTCTCGGGCTCGGCAAAGATGCGGTCGGCCGGGGTCGAAATCCAATAGCCGCCCGAGGCCGCGACGTTCGCCATCGACACGACGATCGGCAGCTTCTTCGCCTTCGCGACGAGCAGCGCCTGACGGATTTCTTCGGAGGCCAGCACCGACCCGCCAGGCGAATCGACGCGCAGGACGATCGCCTTCACGCTGCTGTCGGTCGCGGCGTCGAGGATGTGCTGCGCGATGGTTTCGCCGCCGGCAACGCCGCTCGGTGCTTCGCCGTCGACGATTTCGCCGACGACGGGGACGACCGCAATGGTGCTGCCCTTCGTCGATGGCGCATTGGCGGCGACCCAGTTTTCGAGCGGGATGGCGTTATATTCCCACGGCTTGCTGTCGTCGGCCGCGCCGCTGATCTCGGCGACGCGGCGATTGAACGCCATGCGGCTGCCGAGCTTGTCGACGAGGCCGGCGTCGACCGACGCCTTCGACAGATCGTTACCCGCCGCCTTCACTGCGCCGGCGGTATCGGCGATGAACGCGTCGACCTTGGCCGCAGGGCGCGCCTTCTTGACGTCGGTCAGCCAGTTTTCCCAAAGCACGCTCGCATAGGCGAGGTCGGCTTCCTTCGCTTCGGGCGACTGGTCGGTGCGGAGGAAGGGTTCGACTGCGCTCTTGAAGGTGCCGACGCGGTAGATATGCGCGGTGACGCCCAGCCGGTCCATCAACCCCTTGTAATAGAGGCGCGATCCGCCCGGTCCGGCGATCGCGACGCCGCCGATGCTGTCGGCCCATATTTCGCTGGCATGCGCCGCGACCTGATAGCTGTCGGTGGTGTAGGCGGTGGCAAAGGCGAGCACGGGCTTCTTCTTCGCGCGCACCTTGTCGATAGCGGTGCCGATTTCGGCGAGCGAGACCTGCCCGCCGCCGAGGAAGCGGTCGAGGTCGAGCACGACCGAGGTTATGCGCTTGTCATCGGCGGCAACTTCGAGCGCGTGGACGACGTCGCGAACGCGGACCTCCTTGAGCTGCGCGCCGCCCGACAGCGCGGCGAACGGATCGACCTCCGAGGGCTGTTCGCTGACGATGCCGTCGAGTTCGATGAGCAGCGCGCCCTGGCTGACGGGCAGGCCCGCGTTGGGGCGTCCTGCGAGCAGGCCGAACAGCGCGACGAAGAAGAGAAGCAGGAAGATGAGGGCGAGCGCATCCTTGATCCCGACGAGCAGGTTCCAGACCTTGCGCGGAAAGCTGGTCGTCGACTTCGGCTTGTCCTCGCCGGGTAGCGGCCGGCGCACGGGGATAGCCCAGGGGCCGGCGGGATCGTTGGGCGTGTTCGCGGTGCTATCGGTCATGCCAGCAAACCTAGGGATGCGCTTCGCCCTTGGCAATGCACGCTTCGACGGGCGAACGACGACGCGCCACCGGCGACGTCAGAGCCAGCCTTCGCGGCGATACCAGCCGACGGTCTCGGCGAGCGCGTCGTCGGTATCGCGTTCGGGGCGCCAGAGCGTGGCGGGCGGGGATTTCCCTTCGGTCGCGACCCAGTCGGGGTGCGCGATATAGCGCGCACGGTCCGGGGTGAGCTTCGCGCGGCTGCGCCGAACGAGCTTGTCGAGCTGCCCGCCTGCCTTGAGCAGCAACGCCGGGGTTGCGATCGTCGATAAGCGCTGCCGTCCGACCGCGCGCGCGACCGCGCGCGCGAAGCCGCGGTGCGACCAGCCGGTGGGCTTGCCGTCGTCAGGCTCGTAAATCTGCCCGATGCTCGCGCCGCGGTCGGCGGCGAGCGTCACGAGCAGCCGGGCGAGCTCGTCGACATAAATCGCCGACATGCGCCCGGTCGGCACCAGCGCGATACCGCGCCGCGCCATGCGGAACAGATCGAGCATCTCGGTGTCGCCGGGGCCGAACACCGCGGGCGGCCGCACGATCGTCCAGTCGAGCCCGCTCGCCATGACGACCGCCTCGGCGCGTTCCTTCGACCAGCCATAGTTGGAGATGCCGGGCTCGCGCGCGGCGAGCGAGGACACATGGACGAAGCGCGTGACGCCCGCACCGCGCGCGGCATCGACGACGTTGGCGGTCGCTGTCGCATTGCCCGCCTCGAACGCGGCGCGGGTCGGCACATTGACGACCCCCGCGATATGCATGACGACGTCGGCGCCCTTCGCCATGTCGGCGAGGCTGGTTGTATCGTCGAGCGCGCCCGTGATCCACGTCACGCCTTCGCGCGCGGGTTGCGGGCGGCGGGTGAGGGCGCGGACGTGCCAGCCCGCCGCGACCGCTTCACGCATCGTCGCGCCGCCCACGAAGCCGGTCGCGCCGGTCATCGCGAGCACGGGCTGGTTCACAGGAGCACCATATGGTCGCGGTGCACCATCGCGCTGCGCGGTGCGTAACCGAGCGCGGCTTCCTGCGCGTCGCGGCCGAGGCCGACGATGTTCGCGGCGTCGGCGCCGGGATATTCGGAGAGACCGCGCGCGATGACGCGCCCGTCGGGGCCGGCAATGTCGAGGATGTCGCCGCGCGCGAAACTGCCGCTGACCGCGGTCACCCCGGCCGCGAGCAGGCTCGCGCCGCCGTGCAGCGCTTTCGCCGCGCCGGCGTCGATCTCGATCCGCCCCTTGGCGGTCAGCCCGCCCGCGAGCCATGCCTTGCGCGCGCTTGCGCCCTTGTCGGCGACGAACAGGCTGTGCCGCGCTTCGGTCGACAGCGGCCGGTCGATGCGTCCCGACGCGATCGCGAGATGCGCGCCCGCGGCATTGGCGATGCGCGCCGCCGCGATCTTCGACACCATGCCGCCCGATCCCATGCCCGACGCCGAGCCGGTGTCGGCCATCGCCTCGATGCCCGCATCGATGCGCTCGATGCGCGCGATATGCACCGCGCCCTCCTGCGCGGGGTTGCGGTCGTAAAGGCCGTCGATGTCGGAGAGCAGGATCACGCCGCCCGCCGCTGCCGCTTGGGCGACGCGCGACGCAAGCCGGTCGTTGTCGCCGAAACGGATTTCCTCGGTCGCGACGCTGTCATTCTCGTTGATGATCGGAACGACGCCGAGGCTGAGCAGCCGGTCGAGCGTCGCCGCGGCGTTGAGATAGCGGCGGCGATGTTCGAGATCGTCGAGCGTGACAAGCATCTGCGCCGCGGTCAGCCCCTCGGCGCCGAGCACTTCGGCCCAGACCTGGCTCAGCGCTATCTGCCCCGTTGCGGCGGCCGCCTGTGCATCTTCGAGCGTCCCGCGTCCGCCCTTGGCGAGGCCCAGCCGCCGCGCACCAAGCGCGATCGCGCCCGACGAGACGACGGCGACCTGCTGGCCAGCGCGCGTCCGCGCGGCGATGTCGGCGGCGATCCCGACAAGCCAGTCGCGCCGCACCGCACCCGACGGATCGACAAGCAACGCCGAGCCGATCTTGACGATGAGGCGGGGGCAGGATGCGGGCGGAAACAGGCTCATACCGCCGCCGATAGCGTGTGCCGAAGCCCCCGCCAATCCTTACGTCAACGTGGTCCGCCGAAAGTGTAGCTGAGTGCGACCCCGCCCGACGGCTGGCTGCGCGATCCGAGTTCGCGCGTCACAGGTGAATCCGCCGCGTCGCCGACAAGCCGGTCGTAGCGGCCATAGACTGCGATGCCCCAATTCCTGCCGAGCATCCGGTGGTAACCCGCCGTCACGCCAACCGACTGGACGCCGCCGTCCGGATCATAGGCGGGGAGGCCCGAAGTTGCGGCCGCGGCCGGCGTCACGCCGAAATAAGCGCCCATATATTTGGAGTCGCCCAGTGTCACGCGCGGGCCGATCGAGAAGAGCCAGTCGTCGCCCTCGCGCGCGACATAGTCGGCGCTGATTTCGCCGGTCCAGCCCTTGTGGCCGCTGAGGCCCTTGCGGCCGTCGAGGCGGAGGCGCAGCGCCGGGGTCAGGTGGACCTGCGCAAAGGCGCCGGCCTCGACCGATAGACCGACCTTGGGCAGGTCGGCGCCGATGTCGGACGCCTTGCGCTTGCCGACGAAGCCGAAGGCGGGGCCAAAGGCGAAATTTCCCGAATGGAGCAGCGGCGATCCGAAGCTTTCATCGGGCGCCTCGAACGCGAACTCGCTGTCGCGGGTGCGCGAAAGGTCGACATAAGGACCGACGCTGAACTTGTCCGCGCCCGGCCACGACGGCGAAATCTGGGGCCCGAGGATCAGCCGCGTGCGCTTTTCGCCGCCTTCGCCTTCCTGTGCGTGCGCCGGGATCGAGGCGAGCGGCATGGCAAGGGCGGCAAAGGTCAGCAACTTGCGACGGACGGTCATGCGGAACTCCTTGTTGTTCCGCATGAAATCCCCTGCGGCGGGTTTTTGTTCCTAAACCGGCGACCAGCCGGTCGTTTCTTCGCCGTCATCCGCGCCGGGTTCGGGATGCCCGATCGCTTCGAGCAGCTTGTCGAGCACCGCGGGCACGCCCGCGCCGCTCGCCCCCGACAGCGCCATCACCGGATGCCCGCTCTCCTCTGCCAGTTCGGCCGAGAGCGCGGCGATCAGCTCGTCGTCGAGCGTGTCGGTCTTGTTGAGTGCGACGATCACCGGCTTGTCGATCAGGTCGGCGCCATAGGCTTCGAGCTCGTCGCGGACGATGCGATAGCTGGTCGCGACATCGGTATCGTTCGCGTCGACGAGGTGGAGCAGCACGCGGCAGCGTTCGATATGGCCGAGGAAGCGGTCGCCGACGCCGGCGCCTTCGGCGGCGCCCTGGATCAGCCCGGGGATGTCGGCGATGACGAACTCATGCCCCTTGTGGCTCACCACGCCGAGCTGGGGGCGCAGCGTCGTGAAGGCATAGGCGCCGACCTTCGCCTGCGCATTGGTGACCGCGTTGATGAAGGTCGACTTGCCGGCGTTGGGCAGGCCGACGAGGCCAGCGTCGGCCAGCAGCTTGAGCCGCAGCCACACCCACGCTTCCTCGCCCGGCCAGCCCGGACCGTGCTGGCGCGGCGCGCGGTTGGTCGAGGTCTTGTAGCTCGCATTGCCGCGACCGCCGTCGCCGCCGCGCAGGAAATGGAGGCGCTCGCCTTCCTTGGTCAGGTCGGCGAGCAGGCTGCGATCCTCGTCGTCGTCGAGGATCTGCGTACCGATCGGTACCTGGATCACGAGGTCGGGGCCGCCCGCGCCGGTGCGGTCGCGGCCGGCGCCGGGGGTGCCCCGCTTTGCCTTGAAATGCTGGGTGTAGCGAAAGTCGATCAGCGTGTTGAGGCCGGCGACGGCTTCGAACACGATGTCGCCGCCCTTGCCGCCATTGCCGCCGTCGGGGCCGCCATATTCGACATATTTCTCGCGCCGGAACGATACGGCGCCGGGGCCGCCGTCGCCGGACTTGATGAAGATCTTGGCTTGGTCGAGGAAATGCATGGCGGGGCCTTTTGGGCGTAAACTTGACTACAACATCAAGCTCCGTTCGTGTCGAGCGAAGTCGAGACACCCATCAAAATGGCGCAACGCCGACGGGCATCTCGACTTCGCTCGATGCGAACGGAATGGATGGATTGCCGCGCCCCCTAGCGCGCGCGACACAAAATTACCAGCCCTTAGCCCTGCGGCTTGCTGCCTTGCTCGGCCCAGAACTTCGCGATCCGTCCGGTGATCAGTTCGGTCGCAAGGACGCGCGAGGTGTCGCGCGGCAGGTCGAGCGCCTCGGCCATCGGCCCGCCGAGCTGCGCATCGCCCAATGCCATCAGCACCAATGCGAGTGTATCTTCGTGCATCAGGCGTTTTTCATGCGCATCGGGGGCCATGCCGTCGATCAGCCGATGGATCGCCTCGACGATCGGGTCGAGCGCATCGTCGTTGCCCGTCGCCGCCATCCACGTCGCGAGCGCGCCCGCGCCGCCTTCATTGAACGCATCGAAGGCAAGGTCGACGATTTCGCGCACATTGCGCTCGCCCGGCGCCGATTCGGCCATTTTCCGGCCGATCGTCGCGCAGACGGTTTCGGCCTGATAGGCGGCGAGTGCCTTTTGCAGCCCCGCGGCGCTGCCGAAATGGTGGAGCAGGTTCGCGTGCGTGCGGTCGATCCGCGCCGCGACGGCTTTCAGCGTCACCGCCGCAGGTCCCGTTTCCACCAGAATCTGGCGCGCAGCCTCGAGCGCGGCCGAACGGCTTTCCTCGGGACTCAGGCGCTTCTTCACTATTGACATATATGTAAGTAAACCCTATTGCTGGCCCATCTCCTCTTTTCGACGGTATGAGCCATATGTCCAGCCTTTCCCAGTCGCCGACGCCCGCAGACCTGTCGATCACGCCGCGCGACATGCGCTTTGGCCGCGACGACAAACAGGGCCGCTGGTGGCTGAACGGCGATCCGATCGCGTCGGCGTTCCACACCGCGCTGTCGGTGACCTTCCCGCGCGGCGAGGCGATGTTCATCGAAGCGGTGAAGGCGCACCGCGACGGCGTGCCCGACAAGCTGGCGCGCGAAATCCGCGCTTTTACCCAGCAGGAAGTGATCCACAGCCGCGAGCATGTCGTCTTCAACAAGAAGGCGGCGGAGGCGGGATATGACCTCAGCGAGCTTGAAGATGACGTCAACCAGGTCCTCGACCTGATCAAGACGCGTCCGCAGATCGTCAACCTGATGGCGACGATCGCGCTCGAACATTATACCGCGATGATGGCGGCGGTGATGCTGCGCGAGGACAAGATGTACGCGGGTGCCGAACCCGAATGGGGCGCCTTGTGGAAATGGCACGCGATCGAGGAAATCGAGCATAAGGGCGTCGCCTATGACACCTGGCTCCACGCGACGAAGGATTGGAGCCGGTTCAAGCGCTGGCGCGCCAAATCGCTGATGATGCTGCTCGTCACGACGCGCTTCTGGCCGAAGCGGGTGAAGGGGATGAAGGCGCTGCTGCGGCAGGACGGCCTCACCGGCTGGCGCGTCACCGCGCGCATCTGGTGGTATCTGCTCGGCACCCCCGGCATCCTGCGCAAGAGCTTCTTCCCCTGGCTGTCCTATTTCATGCCGGGCTTCCATCCGTGGAATCACGACGACCGCGCGCTGATCGGCAAATATGAAAGCGATTATGCCGACGCGATCATGCCGGCGCATTCGTCGCGGCCCGAGCTGGCGGCCGCCGCCGCCTGATCGCCGCTCTCCGCGGATGCGGGGGTCCAGAGCGGTTCTCTCTCCCTGTCTCTGGGCCTCCTCATCCGCGGAGAGGCGGCGTCAATCCCGCTGGACGCCGCCGATGCGGTCCCATATCTCCTCATTGGTGGAGGGGACCATGCAACCACATATGACCGCGGCCGAAGTCACGCAGTTCGAACTGCAACTGGCGGGGCTTTCGTCGTTGCTCGAATTCGGCTGCGGCGGCAGCACGCTCGTCGGGGCGCGACAGGTGCGGCGGATCGTCAGCGTCGACAGCGACCCGCTGTGGCTGGCGAAGGTGCAGGCCGAGGTCGCGCATGAGGCGGTCGATTTCACCCCGGTCCACATCGACATCGGGCCGGTCGGAGAGTGGGGCTATCCCGCGGACGAAAGCCGGTTCCGCGACTGGCCGCGCTATCACACGCAGATATGGCGCAGCATGGGCGGCAGTCCCGACGCGGTGCTGGTCGACGGGCGCTTTCGCGTCGCGTGCCTGTTGCAGGCGATCGTCCACTGCAAGCCCGACTGCATCTTTCTGTTCCACGATTTCAACAACCGCCCGCATTATCACGGGGTGCTGCGGCACGTCGACGTGCTGACGCGCGTCGATACGCTCGCGGTGCTGCGCGCGAAGCAACAGGTCGACGGCAAGGCGGTGCTGCACGACCTGTTCGATCATTATCTGAACCCCGATTGACCCGCTCGCCGGGCTTCGGCACACCCGCGCGATGTTCACGTCGCCTCCCGTTCTCGAAACCGATCGTTTGCGCCTGCGCCCGGGGCGCCTGTCCGACAAGGACGTCCATATCGCCATGTGGGCCGACGAGCGCGTCACGCGCTTCATCGGCGGCGAACCCCGCACGGCAGACGTCAGCTGGGGCAAATTCCTGAGCTCGGCGGGGCTGTGGCCGGTGATGGGCTTCGGCTACTGGGTTTTCGCCGACCGGCAAAGCGATGCGCTCGTCGGCATGGGCGGGCTCAGTTACTTCTGCCGCGGCATCCCCGAACTCGAAGGGCAGCCCGAGGCGGGCTGGGCGTTCGATGCCGACCATTGGGGCGCGGGCTATGCGACCGAGGCGATGCGCGCGGCGCTCGGCTGGGCCGATGCGAACCTCGATGCAAAGGAAGTGCGCTGCATCATCGATCCAGGCAATGACGCGTCCGAACGCGTGTCGGCGAAACTCGGTTTCAGCCGCATCGGCGACAGCGATGCGCTGGGCGGCATCGTCGCTATCTACAGCCGCCCGCGCGGAGGTTAGGCCGGCTCGACCACCAGCACGCCGCCGTCGGCGCTGACGACGCGGACCTTGCTGCCTTCGGCCGCGTCGGGTCCACGCACCGGCCATTCGCCGTCGCCGACCTTCGCGCGGCCGCGGCCGTTTTCGATTCCGCGGGTCAGCGTCAGCACCTCGCCCACTAGCCGCGCGCCGCGCTGATTGAGGTGCGGGTCGGTGCTGGTGATCGGGTTCGCTTTCAGCCAGCGCCGCGTCGTGTAGAGCGCGACGAAAGACAGCACCGCGAAAACGACGAGTTGCAGCGGGATGCCGATCGGCAGCACCCACGCGAGGAGCCCGGTGGCGATCGCGGCGGCGCCCAGCCAGACCAGAAAGAAGCCCGGCGCGACGATTTCGGCGGCGGCGAGCAGCACGCCGAGCGCGAGCCACGCCCAGTGCGGTTCCATGTTCGTCAGCCATTCGGGCATGTCAGGCTCCCGTCTTGCGCTCGATGGCGTCGCGGGCGAGTTCGCCGATCCCGCCGAGCGTGCCGATCAGCTGCGTCGCCTCGACCGGGAAGAGGATCGTCTTGCTGTTCGGGCTGGTGGCGAACTGGCTGACCGCCTCGACATATTTTTGCGCGATGAAATAGTTGATCGCCTGTGCGTTGCCGCCGGCGATCGCGTCCGACACCATCTGCGTTGCTTTTGCTTCGGCCTCGGCCTCGCGTTCGCGGGCTTCGGCGTCGCGGAAGGCGGCTTCGCGGCGACCTTCGGCCTGCAGGATCTGCCCCTGCTTCTCACCCTCGGCGCGGAGGATTTCCGAAGCGCGTGCGCCCTCGGCTTCGAGGATATTGGCGCGCTTCTCGCGCTCGGCCTTCATCTGCCGCGCCATCGCGTTCGAGATGTCGGCGGGTGGGCGGATATCCTTGATCTCGACGCGGGTGATCTTGACCCCCCATGGCGTCGTCGCATCGTCGACAACGTGCAGCAGCCGGAGGTTGATTTCGTCGCGTTTCGACAAAGTCTCGTCGAGGTCCATCGACCCCATCACCGTGCGCAGGTTCGTCGTCGTCAGGTTCATGATCGCGAGATAGAGATCGCTGACTTCGTAAGCGGCCTTCGCGGCGTCGAGCACCTGGAAGAAGACGACGCCGTCGACGGCGACCATCGCATTGTCCTTGGTGATGATTTCCTGACCCGGAATATCGAGCACCTGTTCCATCATGTTCACCTTGCGACCGACGCGGTCGAAAATCGGCATGATGAAATTGAGTCCGGGCTGCGCGGTGTGCGTGTAGCGGCCGAAGCGTTCGATCGTATAGGCATAACCCTGTCGCACGGGCGTCAGCGCCCACAACACGAACACCAGCGCCAGCACGACCCCGGCAATCGCCACATAACCCATCGCTTGTACCCCTCCGCAAATTGCCGCCTGCAAGTCCTTCTTTATTGCGGCTTTGGGCCCTTTGCGCCAGACAAAAGCGCATGACTGTTCCTGACTTCGCTCCCCGCTCGCTCCTCTATGTTCCCGGCTCGAACGCCCGCGCGCTCGAAAAGGCGGGAGGGCTGGCCGCCGACATGCTGATCATCGATCTGGAAGATGCCGTACCCGCCGACCGCAAGGCCGAGGCGCGGGGCGCGATGCGCGCGGCGGTGGCTGCGGGCTTCGCGGGCAAGCGCGTAGCGGTGCGGGTGAACGCGACGGGCACCGCCGAGCAAGCGGACGATATTGCAGCGCTCGCTGGTCTGGCGCTCGATGCGGTGGTGCTGCCGAAAGTCGATGCGCCGTCCGACCTCGATCCGCTGCGCGACCTCGGTCTGCCGATCCTCGGAATGATCGAGACGCCCGCTGCCATCTATGCCGCGCGCGAAATCGCCGCCGATCCGGCGGTGGCCGGGCTGATCGCCGGGCTCAACGACCTCGCGCACGAGCTCAAGCTTCCCGACGGAATGGACCGCGGCGCGATGAGCCACGCCATCCAGGCGATTGTGCTTGCCGCGCGCGCTGGCGGGATCTGGGGTTTCGACGGCGTCTATAATGCGATCGATGATGCCGCGGGCTTTGCCGCCGAAGCTGGCGAAGGGCGGCGGCTCGGCTTCGACGGCAAGACGTTGATCCACCCATCGCAGGTCGATCCGTGCAACGCCGCCTTCGCACCCTCGCAGCGCGAGATCGCGGCGGCCGAAGCGCTGGTTGCGGCGGCGATCGGGGGCGCGCAGCGGCACGAGGGGCGCATGGTTGAGGATATGCACGTCGCGGCGGCGCGCGCGCTGCTCGAACGCGCGGCGCGCGGCGCTTGATGCCGCCGTTCGTCGTTCGACGAACGTGCCTTGCCTGTCCCCGGCGATCATGCCATGCGGCGGGCCCATGCAAGCAATAAAGTTTCGCGCCGCCATTGCGGCCGTCGCCCTGGCCGCTTTCGTCGCCGTCCCCGCCGCCTCAGCGAAAGGGGGCGACGCCCCGGTCACCGAGGCGCAGCTCGCCGACCATATCAGGATCCTTGCGAGCGATGCGTTCGAAGGCCGCGCACCGGGAACCGAAGGCGAGGATCGCACCATCGCCTATATCGTCGGCGAATGGGCAAAGGCGGGCCTCGAAGCCGTGCCGGGAAGTACGACCCCCTGGCTCCAGCCGGTGCCCTTCGTCGAGACGCAGGCGTTGAGCGGCACCGCCAAGTTCAAGGTGGGCGGCCGCGACTTCGCCCTCGCGAACGACGGCATCATCCTGAGCGGGCGTGACCCGTCGGTGTCGCTGTCAGGCGTTCCCGCGGTTTTTGTCGGCTATGGCGTCGATGGCGCGGGCAAGGTCAATGCCGACGTCAAGGGCAAGCTGGCGATCATGCTGTTCGACAATGCGCCGTTCGGCGACAAGCTGCCGCGCTACCGCGAACGGCGCCAGATGCTTGCCGACGCGGGCGCGAGCGCCGTGCTCGTGATCGCAACCGACGCGGTGCCGTGGACGACGCTGCGTGAAAGCGCCGGGGCCAAGGCGATGCGTCTCGCGAGTGCCAAGCCCGGCGCACCGGTCAGCGGCTTCCTGTCGCCCGAAGCCGCCGACGCGCTGCTCAAAAAAGCGGGGCAGGATGGCGGCGCGGTGCGCGAAGCGGCGAAGTCGCCCGACTATAAGGGCGCTGCACTGCCGGTCACCGCCGACCTCGCGGCGCAATCGGCGATCCGTCCTTTCGCCAGCAACAATGTCATCGCGAGGCTGCCCGGCGCAAAGCCGGACGGCAAGGCGGTTCTGTTCCTCGGTCACTGGGACCACCTCGGTATCTGCGAACCCGAAGGCGCCGCCGACCGTATCTGCAACGGCGCGGTCGACAATGCGAGCGGCATCGCGGTGCTGATCGAGGTGGCGAAGCGGCTCGGTTCGGGCGTTCGTCCCGATCGCGACATTTATTTCATGGCGACGACCGCGGAAGAGAAGGGCCTGCTCGGCGCGCATTATTTCGCCGATCATCCGGTCGTGCCGCTGTCCGACATCACCGTCGCGCTGAATGTCGATACGATCTCGATCTCGCCGCGCGGGACGCCCGTCGCGACGATCGGCCGCGGCAAGCCGGCCTATGATGCCATCGTGCGCGAAGCGGCGACGAAGCTTGGCCGCAAGCTCGACGATGATGGCGAAGCCGATGCCTTCATCCAGCGGCAGGACGGCTGGGCGCTCGGCGCCAAAGGCGTGACATCGCTGATGGTCGGCGGCAGCTTTTCGGACATGAAGCTGCTCGAAGCCTTCCTCGGCAGCGATTATCACACCGCCGCGGACAATTTCTCCGACAAGATCCCGCTTGGCGGCGCGGCGGAGGACGCCGACCTGCACGTCGCGCTCGGCCGGGCGTTCGCCGATGTGAAGAGCTGGCCGGGGAAATAACCCGGCCCGCCGCTCAGCGGGTCAGAACGAAATAACCGACGTAGAACCAGCCGAAGATGCCGTGGACGATCGCCCACAGCACCGATTTGTGCGTCGTAAAGCTGATCGCGATCGCCAGCGCGCTGCCGAAGCCGATCCCGTTGCGGATCGCCTCATGGCGCACGACAATCCGCCGTTCGGTCATGCAGCCTGCTTCGCGCGGTCGGCCATTTCCTGATTGAGCATCTCGGCCAGCAGGAACGCCAGTTCCAGCGATTGCCCTGCGTTGAGGCGCGGGTCGCAATGCGTGTGGTAGCGGTCGGCGAGGTCCATCTGCGTCACATCCATCGCGCCGCCGGTGCATTCGGTGACATTCTGGCCGGTCATCTCGATATGGATGCCGCCGCCATGCGTGCCTTCGGCGCGGTGCACCGCAAAGAAGCCGCGCACTTCGGCGAGGATGCGCTCGAACGGGCGCGTCTTGTAACCGTTCGGCGTCTTGATCACATTGCCGTGCATCGGGTCGCACGACCAGACGACGGGGTGGCCCGATTCCTTCACCGCGCGCACGAGTTTCGGCAGATGCGCCTCGATCTTGTCATGGCCATAGCGCGTGATCAGCGTCATGCGGCCCGCGACATGGTTCGGGTTGAGCGTGTCGAGCAAGCGCAGCAGTACGTCGGGCTCGAGGCTCGGGCCGCACTTCATGCCGACCGGATTGCCGATACCGCGGAGATATTCGATGTGCGCCGAGCCTTCGAAGCGGGTGCGGTCGCCGACCCACAGCATGTGGCCCGACGTGTCGTACCAGCCGCCGGTCAGGCTGTCCTGGCGCGTCAACGCCTGCTCATAGGGGAGCAGCAGCGCTTCGTGGCTGGTGTAGAAGCTGGTGCCCTTGATCTGCGGCACCGTTTCGGGCGTCACGCCGCAGGCTTCCATGAAGGCGAGCGCTTCGGAAATCCGCGCCGCGGTTTCCTGATATTTCTTCGCCCAGGGGCTGCGGTCCATGAAATCATGCGTCCAGGCGTTGACCTGATGCAGATTGGCATAGCCGCCGTTCGCGAAAGCGCGGAGCAGGTTCAGCGTCGCCGCCGACTGGTTATACGCCTTGATCATGCGCTGCGGATCGGGCTCGCGGCCCGCTTCCTCGAACGCGATGTCGTTGATGATGTCGCCGCGATAGCTCGGCAGCTCGACGCCGCCGATGTCTTCCATGTCGGCCGAGCGCGGCTTCGCGAACTGGCCCGCCATGCGACCGAGCTTCACCACGGGCATCTTTGACGCGAAGGTCAGCACGACCGCCATCTGGAGGAGAACGCGGAAGGTGTCGCGGATGTTGTTCGGATGGAATTCGGCAAAGCTTTCGGCGCAATCACCACCCTGAAGCAGGAATGCCTTCCCCTCGGCGACGCGGCCGAGTTCGGCGGTCAGGTCGCGCGCTTCGCCGGCAAAGACCAGCGGCGGATAATCGCTGAGCTCGCGTTCCGCTGCTGCGAGCGCATCGGCGTCGCGATAGGTGGGAAGCTGGCGGGCCTCGTGCGAGCGCCAGCTATGCGGTTGCCAGTTTTTTGTCATATGCCTGTCTTTTCGCGTTCGAATCGAGCGCCACATGGCGCCTATGCCGGCCGGAAGCAATGTTTCCGGCGCGATCAAACCCGAAAATTAGCATTATCGTCACGTTTGCGCACCTATGCTTTTCTTCGGACCAGTGAACTGATAGTTTATTACAAGCCATGGCGCGTGGGGGCGGGCCAAGGCGACAGGCTATCGGCGACGTTATACACTTGGTGACCTGACTTCGGGTCTCGACGCGAAGCGATTGGTTATGGCGAGTTTCGATTCCGCATGGTTTCTATATGGGGCGCTCCTGCTCCTGCTCGCGACCAGTTTTGTCGTGCGCATCGACTATGTCCGCATGGGGCTTGCTGCCGCGGCGCTGGTCGCCCTCCCGCTGGCGCTCTTTCGCGGACCCGATGTGGGCTCCAGCCTGCTGGTGCTCGCAATCCTCGTCGTCAATATCGGCATCCTCGCGCGCCTGTGGCTGCGCGGCGCGCAGATGCGCTTCTCGGCCGAGGAAGAGGAATTGCGCCGCCAGCATTTCGCGGGGCTGAGCCCGTTGCTCGCGCGCGACCTGATCGACCAGGGCCACTGGATATCGGCGCGCCGCGGCGAAGTGTTGATCCGCGAGAATCAGGCCGCACCCAGCCTCTTCTACCTCGCCGAAGGGCAGGCGACGATCCTGCGCGAGGGCGTCGAGGTCGGGCGATTGTCCGACGGCGCGCTGATCGGCGAAGCGACGGTGCTCGACGGCACTCACGCAACGGGAACGGTGGTGCTCGGCAGCAACGCGCGGCTGTGGTTCGTCCCCGCGGCGGCGTTGCGCGCCTATCTGGCGGCCAATCCCGGCATCGCCGGCGCACTCCACGAAGGCTTCGCGCGCGCGCTGCGCGGCAAATTGGCGAGCGCGAACACCCGCCTCACCGACCGTCCGCTCGCCTCGTGACGCGGTCGGCGCTTTCGCGTCTCGAATATGCCATCGGCACCTGCTACGCCTCATATCCATGACGCTGATTCTCTATGGCATTTCGAACTGCGACACGGTGAAGAAGGCGCGCCGCTGGCTCGACGATCAGGGTGTCGCCTATCGTTTCCACGATGTGCGCAAGGACGGGCTCGACGCCGCGCGGCTGCAAGGCTGGATCGACGCGCTCGGCTGGGAAAAGCTGCTCAACAAGGCGGGCACGACCTTCCGCAAGCTGCCCGATGCGCAAAAGGATGGGCTCGACGCGGCCTCGGCGAAGGCGCTGATGCTCGAACAGCCGGCGATGATCCGCCGCCCGGTGGTCGAGGCGAGCGGCACCATCAGCGTCGGTTTTGCGGCCGGCGATTGGCAGACGCGTTTTGCGGCATGATCCGCTGGCCCCTGGCCCCTATGGCCTCAATGCTGGCGGCCGTGATGCTGTTGGCGGGCTGCGCGGCTGACGATATGACCGCAGAGCCCACCCTCGACGGCCAGCCGCCTATCATCATTGCGCACCGCGGCGCGTCGGGCGAGCGGCCCGAGCATACGATCGCGGGCTATCGGCTCGCGATCGAGCAGGGCGCCGACTATATCGAGCCCGACCTGGTGTTGACCAAAGACGGTATCCTCGTCGCGCGGCACGAGAACGAGATTTCGGAAACGACCGACGTCGCCGATCGTCCCGAATTCAAGGCCCGCAAGGCGACGAAGACGATCGACGGCGCCCAGGTCACCGGCTGGTTCACCGAGGATTTCACGCTCGCCGAACTGAAGACGCTCCGCGCGCGCGAACGGCTGCCCAAGCTGCGCAGCACCGCCTATGACGGCCAGTTCGACATCCCGACCTTCGAGGAAATCCTGACCCTGCTCGCCGCGGTCAACAAGGGGCGTGACAAGCCCGTCGGTGTCTACCCCGAAACCAAGCATCCGAGCTATTTCGCCTCGATCGGCCTGCCGCACGAGGCACCCCTGCTCGCGATACTGGAACGCTTCGGCTATCGCGGCCGCGCCGCGCCGGTGTTCATCCAGAGTTTCGAGGTGGGCAATCTGATGGACCTGCGCGCGAAGAGCGACCTGCCGCTGATCCAGTTGATGGATGCCGAGGGCGGCCCCGCCGACAGGCCCGACATCCGCTATGCCGCGATGGCGTCACCCGCGGGGCTGAAGATGATCGCTGCCTATGCTGACGGTATCGGCCCGAACAAGATGATGGTGATCCCGCGCGCCGCGCTCGGCCGGCTCGGCGATCCGACGAACCTCGTGCGCGATGCCCATGCTGCGGGGCTCAAGGTGCATCCCTGGACCTTCCGCCGCGAGAATTATTTCCTGCCGCTTGGCGAAAAGGGCGGGGTCAATCCCGCCGGACACGGTGACCTCGGCGCCGAAATCCGGGCCTATCTCAAGACCGGCATCGACGGGCTGTTCAGCGACAATTCGCGCGAAGCGGCGGCGGCGGTGAAGCAAGGGCGCGAGCCATGACCGAAAAAGCCCTCGGCGCGAGCGGGCTGTCGATCCGGCCGTTCGTGCTTGGCGGCAATGTGTTCGGTATGACGGCGGGGCGCGATGCGAGCTTCGCCGTTCTCGACCGCTTCGTCGAGCTGGGCGGCGGGATGATCGACACTGCCGACGTCTATTCGGCGTGGGTTCCCGGCCACAAGGGCGGCGAATCCGAAAGCATGATGGGCGCGTGGCTCAACGCAAGCGGCGCGCGCGACAATATCCTCATCGCAACCAAGGTCGGCATGATGCCCGGCGGGCTCCGGCCCGACCGCATTCGCGAGGCGGTGCAAGGGTCGCTCGACCGGCTCGGCACCGACACGATCGACCTTTACTTCGCGCACAAGGACGATCCCGATGTTCCTCTCGACGAGGTGCTGGGGGCGTTTGCCGAACTCGTCGATGCGGGGACCGTGCGCGCGATCGGCGCGTCCAACTATTCGGCGGAGCGACTAGCCGAGGCGCTGCGCGTCGCGGACGCGAAGGGATTGCCGCGGTTCAGCACGATGCAGCCCGAGCTCAACCTGCTCGACCGCGCGCAATATGAAGGGCCGCTCCAGCAATTGTGCATCGCCGAGGGGCTCGGCGTCGTTACCTATTTCAGCCTCGCTTCGGGCTATTTGACCGGCAAATATCGCAGCGTCGACGACATCGGCCAGCGCGCGCGCGGGCCACGGGTAAAGCCCTATGTCGAGGGCAAGGGACCGGCGATGCTCGCGGCGATGGATGCCATCGCCGTTGAGACCGGGGCCACCCTGTCGCAGATCGCGCTCGCCTGGGTCGCAGCCCAGCCGGGCGTCACGGCGCCGATCGCGAGCGCGACGACGGTCGAACAGCTCGACGAGCTCCTCGGCAGCATCGGCCTGACACTGAGCACCGACCATCTCGCCGCGCTGACCGCGGCCTGAAGCCCGGCCCGCCGCCCCCGGGGAGAGGCGTGGGCCGGACCCGCGCGGCCGCGCTGTCTCAATTGCTGCCGTCGCCCCACTGGAACACCGCTTCGAGCGGCTTGTCGAAGACGCGTGCGATCCGGAATGCGACCTCGAGCGACGGTGAATATTTACCCTGTTCGATCGCGGCGATCGTCTGCCGCGTCACGCCGACGCGGTCGCCGAGATCGCCCTGCGTCATTTCGCCGGCGAGAAAGCGCAGCGTGCGGATGTCGTTGGTGAAGGGCAGCGGCACCGGTCAGGCATCCCGGCGATAAAGATAGAGCTGCACGCCGATCCGTACCATCTCGGCGAACACGACCACCGCCAGCAGCGTGTTGAGCAGCGTCGGTGTGCTGTAGCCCGCAAAGATCAGTCCGATGCACAGCCAGATGCCCAGCACCATCGGATAATAGGCATAATGGGTGCCGCGCCAGTGGATACTACGTTCGCGCTCGTCAGCGGCGGCGTGCGCGTCGCGCGGGTTTACCGCCGCGATGATGCCGATGATGAGGCTCATGGCCAGGATGATGCCGATGGTCACGGCTGTCAGCAGGCCCCCGCTCGCGGCAATATTGCCGGGCCCATGCGGCAGCGCGGTGTGCAGCTGAAAAAAATACCAGCCAAAAGCGACCGCCATCACCACCAGCGCCACCCAATGTGTTTTCTCGCGAAAGGTCATGCTGCGATTCTCCAATGTTCGTTCTACATGACTCTATGTTAAAAATATCTAACATGGAGTCAAGATGATTTTACATTCTTGCTCTTCGACCTTTCGTTCGGTCCGCCGAGGGGCTAGACGGCGCGCCATGTCTACGCTCCCCAAAACGCTCACCCTCGACACCTCGACGAGCCGCGCCAATCCGACACCGCAGCCGATGAAGCGCCTGACGGTGCCGCGCATCCGCCAGCGCAAGGGCGGCGAGCCGCTCGTCATGCTGACCGCCTACACGGTCCGCATGGCGCAGCTGCTCGACCCGCATTGCGACATGCTGCTCGTCGGCGATTCGCTGGCGCAGGTGATCTACGGCCTGCCGCACACCGTCGGCGTGACGATGGACATGATGGCGCTGCACGGCGCCGCGGTCGTGCGCGGCAGCTATCACGCCGCGGTGATCGTCGACATGCCCTTCGGCAGCTATGAAGGCAGTCCGCAGCAGGCGTTCGACAACGCCGCGCGGCTGCTCAAGGAAACCGGCGCCGCGGCGGTGAAGGTCGAGGGCGGCAAGGTGCTTGCGCCGACGATCGAGTTCCTGACCCAGCGCGGCATCCCGGTGATGGGCCATGTCGGGCTGACCCCGCAGGCGGTAAATATCCTTGGCGGCTATGGTGTGCGCGGCAAGAGCGAGGAAGAAGCGCGCTCGATCGTCGAAGACGCCGTCGCCGTGGCGCAGGCGGGTGCCTTTTCGATCGTCATCGAGGGCGTGCTCGAATCGATCGCGATCGAGATCACGAACAAGGTCGATTGCCCGACGATCGGCATCGGCGCGTCGGCGCAGTGCGACGGGCAGGTCCTCGTCACCGACGACATGCTCGGCATGTTCGAACGTGTCCCGAAGTTTGTGAAACGCTATCAGGACATGGGGGCGGTCGTCAGCGGCGCGGTCAAGGACTATGCCGAAGAAGTCAGGTCCCGTTCATTCCCGACCGAGGATCAGATCTACGCTGGCTGAACCCCGCGCGGCGTGCCGATCGGGCCGAGTGAATCGCTTGGCCTTTTTCGGCGCCCTCGCTAAGGAAGCGACCGGCCCGGAGCCATGACGAATATATGGAGGTTTGATTGGCCCTGAGCCCGACGAACGACGCCGCGCTGTTGCAGGAGGTCGATGAAGCCGTCCGCAAGGACCAGCTTGATACGATCATGCAGCGCTATGGCCGCTGGATCATCGGCGGTGTGCTTGCCGCGCTGCTCGCATTCGCCGGTTATCTTTTCTGGGGTCACCGGCAGGAGGCCGCGCGCGGCGAACAGGCCGAAGAGCTGATCGCCGCCTTTGAAAAGCTGGGTACGAACCAGCCGCGCGCCGCGACTACCGAGCTCCAGAAGCTCGCTGCTGAGGGCAATCCCGCCTATCGCGCGGTCGCGCAGATGCAGGAAGCGAACATCAAGGCGCAGACGGGCGATCTGAAGGCGGCCGCCGCGTTGATGGCGAAGGTTGCGGCCGACACGAAACTCGACCAGTCGCTGCGCGACCTCGCACTCATCCGCCAGACGGCGTTCGAATATGACACGCTGAAGCCCGAAGCGGTGATCGCGCGCCTGAAACCGATGGTCGACGCGAAGGATCCGGCATCGAGCTGGTTCGCCAGCGCGGCGGAGCTGTCGGCGACCGCGCACTACCAGCTCGGTCAGTTCGACCAGGCCGGTGCGCTGTACGGCCGCATCGCCAAATCGCCGGGTGTCGCCAAGTCGCTGCAATCGCGATCGGTGCAGATGGCGGGGATGCTTGGCGTCGATGCCGTTGCAGACAAGGCAGCCGAAAGCGCCGGAGCCGAACAAAAGGCGGCGGCAAGCGCCGCCGGGGACCAGAAAGGCAGTGCCGCGCCGAAGGCAGCGGCAGCCGGAAAAGCTGAGGAAGCCAAATAATATGCGGAAATCGCGTTACGGACTCTATGCGGCGCTGATCGCGCTGCCGCTCGCCGGTTGCGGCGTGCTGAAAGGCGACGGCGGACCGAAGACGCCGACGATCGGCGATCGCGTGTCGATCCTGTCGAACGACAACAGCGTCAAGGTCGACCCGGTCACTGCTGAAATCGCGGTCGTGCTGCCCGAACCGGCGGTCAATGCCGCCTGGTCGCAATCGGGCGGCAACGCGTCGAAATCGATGGGCCATCCGGCACTCGCTGCGACGCGCAGCAAATTGTGGCAGGCCAATATCGCAGGCAGCACCAACAAGCAGCGCCTCGCCGCCGCGCCGGTCATTGCCGACAACCGCCTGTTCGTCGTCGATACCGACGCCGTTGTGACCGCGCTTTCGGCTGACACCGGCGCGCCGCTGTGGCGCACGCCGATCGGCAGCACGGGCAAGGATTTCAAGGATTCGCTGTTCGGTGGCGGCGCCGGCGTCGACGGCAATGTCGTCTACGCGACCAGCGGCGTCGGCGACGTTGCGGCGCTCAACGTCGCCGACGGGTCGGTGATCTGGAAGGTCAAGCCCGCGGGTCCGCTGCGTGGCGCACCGACGATTGCTTTCGGCGGCGTCTATGTGATCAGCCAGGACAACCAGATTTTCGCGCTCAACGCCGCGACCGGCGCGGTGCAGTGGCAGGCGACGGCGTCGATGGAGCCGGGCAGCGTGTTCGGCGCGGCATCGCCCGCGGCCGGGCAGGGAACGATCGTTGCCGGCTATTCGTCGGGCGAGGTCCAGGCCTATCGCTATGAAAACGGCCGCGACCTCTGGGAAGATGCGCTCGCGCGCACCTCGATGGCGCTGTCGGTGTCGACGCTGACCGACGTCGACGCCGATCCGGTCGTCGACCGCGGCCGGGTTTTCGCGCTCGGTCAGGGCGGGCGCATGGCGAGCTATGAGCTCGTCACCGGGCAGCGCAGCTGGGAAATTTCGATCGCGGGCATCTCGACGCCCTATGTCGTCGGCGAGTGGGTCTATGCGATGACCGACGACGGCAAGCTGCTGTGCGTCGCGCGCGCCAGCGGCAAGGTGCGCTGGCTGCAACAGCTTGCGCGCTTCCGCGTCGAAACCGAAAAGAAGAAAAAGGACCCGATCCGCTGGACGGGTCCGATCCTCGCGGGCGGGCGCCTGATCGCGGTCAACAGCGAGGGGACGCTCTCCGAATTCTCGCCGACCGATGGATCGCTCCTCGGGTCGACCGAATTCAAATCGTCGCTGTCGCAGCCCCCGGTGGTTGCGAATAATATTTTGTACGTCCTCGCGGACGACGGGCAGATCACGGCCTGGCGCTGATACAGCGTCCGGGCCGGGGCGGCCCGGTTGGATACAGGGAATAGTCTCATGTCGCGATTCGCGACGATTGCCATTGTCGGCCGTCCCAATGTGGGCAAATCGACGCTGTTCAACCGGCTGGTCGGCAAGCGCTTGGCGCTTGTCGATGACCAGCCCGGGGTGACGCGCGACCGGCGCGAGGGCGATGGCCAGCTGCTCGGGCTCGAATTCCGCATCGTCGATACGGCGGGTTTCGAAGATTATGACGCCGCAACCCTGCCCGGCCGGATGCGCGTGCAGACCGAAAAGGCGGTGCGCGAGGCGGACGCGGCTCTGTTCATGATCGACGGCCGCGCCGGTGTCACCCCGCTCGACGAGGAAATCGCGCGCTGGCTGCGCAGCGAGGACACGCCGATCATCCTCCTCGTCAACAAGGCCGAGGGGAAGCAGGGCGAAGACGGCCTGATGGAGAGCTATTCGCTCGGCTTCGACAATCCCATCGCCCTCAGCGCCGAGCATGGCGAGGGCGTCGTCGACCTGTTCGATGCCCTCCGTCCGATCGTCGAGGCCTATGATGCGGCCGAAGCCGAAGCGCTGCCGCCGCCGGTCGAAGGCGAGGAAGACGAAGACGAAGACGCCCCGCTCGGCCCGATGAAGCTCGCGATCGTCGGCCGCCCGAACGCGGGCAAATCGACGCTGATCAACCGGATGATCGGTGAGGATCGCCTGATCACCGGGCCCGAGGCGGGGATTACCCGCGATTCGATCCGCGTCGACTGGCAATGGGAAAATGACGGCGAGGTCCACGAAATCCAGCTGTTCGACACCGCGGGGATGCGCAAGCGCGCCAAGGTGGTCGACAAGCTCGAGAAACTGTCGGTCGCCGACGCACTCCACGCGGTCGATTTTGCCGAGGTCGTCGTGCTGCTGCTCGACGCCACCAAGGGGCTGGAGGCGCAGGATCTGCGCATCGCCGACCGGGTGCTGCAGGAAGGCCGCGCGCTGATCGTCGCGCTCAACAAATGGGACATCGCCGAGGATCCCTCGTCGCTGTTCAACGGCGTGCGCAATGCGCTCGACGACGGGCTCAGCCAGGTCAAGGGCGTGCCGGTGCTCAGCATTTCGGGGGCGACGGGCAAGGGCATCGATACGCTGGTTCGCGTCGCGTTCGAACAGCGCGAAATCTGGACCAACCGCGTTTCGACCGCGCGGCTCAACCGCTGGTTTGAAGGCGCGGTCGAAAACAATCCGCCGCCGGCGCCGGGCGGCAAGCGCATCAAGCTGCGCTATATCACGCAGGCCCGTACCCGGCCGCCGACCTTCGTCGTCTTCGGGACGCGCACCGACAGCCTGCCGGGCAGCTATGAACGCTATCTGGTCAACGGCATGCGCAAGGAACTGGGATTCCAGGGCGTTCCGGTGCGCCTCAATTTCCGCAATTCGCGCAATCCCTACGATGAATGACGGCGCCTGAGGCATTGGGGACGCTGGTCGTCGATGCACGCGGAATGCGCTGTCCCTGGCCGGCGCTGCGGCTGGCGCGCGCGATGCGCGAGGCGGCCGACGTGCTGCTGATCGCCGACGATCCGCAGGCCGGGCGCGAAGTCGCGGCGCTGGCGGACGAGCATGGCTGGCTGGTCGAGGACGGCGCGACCGACGCCGGCGAAGGACGCTGGCGCGTCCGGCGCTGATCCAAAGCGGGACGGCTTTCCGCACACCGCCGCTGACGCCGTAACGTCTTTTTTACCCAAACTCGGCATGGGTCGGCTGGGACCACGACCGAATTTGAACACCAAGGGACGAAAGCATTGGACGAAATCCTGGTCGATTGGGATGAGTTTCGCGCGACGCGCACCCAGTTGGGCGCGGCGTTTGTGCGGATTCTCGGCTATTTCCGCGAAGATGGCACCAAATCGGTCGCCGCGATCGAAGAGGCGATGCGCGCCCGCGATGCGCGCGGCCTCGTGATGCCCGCGCACACGCTGAAAAGCGAAGCGCGCCAGTTCGGCGGCGAAAAGCTCGGTGCGCTGTCGGAAGATATCGAGATGTTCGCGCGGCGCTGCGTCGAAAGCCAGACGAGCCCCGAAGAATATCTGCCGCGCGTCGTCGAACTGCGCCGGCTGTTCGAAGAGACGCTCGGCGCGCTCGAGCGCGAAGCGAACCCGCTCGTCCAGCGCCGTCCGGCGGGTTTCGGCCGCGCCGTCGGTTACTGACGATTATTGGCGGCTTCGATGAATCGAAGCTGAGGCGGCACGGGCCCGGTGCCGTTTCCGACGTCAGTCGGAAATGACATCACCCTTTCCGCATCGGCTGGAGCGATCCGCGCGCGAGGCTGCGCCACAGCCATTCGAGCGGGCCATAGCGAAAGCGATCGAGCCATGGCTTCGACCAGAGCAGCATAACGGCCCACATGCCGATGCAGAACAGATAGAGCGTCCAGCGACCGACGTCGCCGAACAGTCCGATCCCGTAGCCGTAGAAGATCGTCGTCATCACGATGCTGGTGCCGAGATAGTTCGAAAAGGCGGCGCGCCCTGCGGCGGCGACGCGCGCGATGCCCGCGCTGGCGCGCGCGCGCTGGATCAGCAGCACGAGCAGCGCGGCATAGGCGATCGTCATCATCAGCCGTCCCGGCCCCGCCCACGCCATGAAGGCGTTGACCCCGACGAGATAGTCGAAGCCCGAGCGCCACTGGAGCCAGCCGACCAGCAATGTCAGCGCTACGCCGGGCGTCAGCCAGCGCCGCGCCGTCCGCAGGTAATCGGCGGCTGCCCATGCGCCGGTCAGGAAGCCGTTGCGGAACAGCGCCATGCCGAGCATCATCAGCGGCAGCGTTTCGAACATTGTCATCAGCACGCCGATGAACGGATTGGCCGCGCTGTCCAGACGCTCGCCGAGGATCGGCAGATAGGGGCCACGATACAGCGCGAGTTCCTCGGTCACCTCGCCGTCGATCTTCGCATATTCGGCGCGGATCTCGCGCCCGGCCTCGGCCATTGGCGAGGCGGGGTCGTCGGCGGCACTTGCGATGGCAAGCTGCGCGCCGAAGAACAGCGAGGTCAGCACGACGCCGAGGGTGAAAAGGCCGAGCGCCCATTTGATCAGCCGGCGCGGCTCCCACGCGCGGAAGCGGAAGGCGATGCAGCCGACCGCGGCATAGAGGAACAATATGTCGCCCCACCAGATGAAGAAATAATGGCAGAGGCCGAAGACCGCGAGCCACGCCATGCGGCGATAATGCACCGATCCGGGGTTCTGGCCGCCCGCTTCGGCGCGGTCGATGATCAAGAGCATGCTCGCCCCGAACAGGATCGAGAAAAGCCCGCGCATCTTGCCGTCGAACAGCAGGAAGCCGAGCGCCCAGGCGGCGATGTCGGACGGCGTTTCGCCGCCGTAGGCGCGCGGCGAAACATAGGCCATTTCGGGCATTGCAAAGGCGACGATGTTCATCGCCAGAATGCCCATCACCGCAAAGCCGCGCAGCGCGTCGAGGGTGACGAGGCGTTCGCCCGCAACTTGTCCATCTTCGCGCATATCGCCCTCCACTGTATTATTCGCCTATAACGGTGGGGGCGGCGATCCGTCCAGCGCTTTAACGTACTATTGACATCCATGTCAGTAATGCTATTTCACCAGCATCAGATGATTCGAACGGGAACGACCTATGACCCCCACCATCTTCTCCCATCCCGACCGCCAGCCGCAGAAGTTCCGCCCGTTCAAGGCGTTCGCGCATTTCCGCAAGCTCATCAAGGACAAGGAAGACACCGAACAGGTGTTCCACATCTTCGAGAATTTGCCGCGCAAGGGCTTCATGGACGATGCGCGCGCCTTTGTGACAAGCGATTTCGGCCAGAAGCTGATGGCACGCGAACCCTATTTGCCCGACCTGCTCGACGACCATGCCTGGATCGACGAACTGCCCGAGGGCAGCGTCGGCCACGCTTATGTCACCTTCATGCGCCGCGAGGGCCTGTCGGCCGCGGGCCTCGTCGCCGAAAGCGACAAGATGGGCCGCCCGCAATATGACGATCAGGTGCAATGGTATTCGAACCGTCTGCGCGACACGCACGACCTGTTTCACATCCTGACCGGCTATGGCCGCGACGCGCTCGGCGAACAGTGCGTGCTCGGCTTCACCTATGGCCAGACGGGCAACTACGGCAATGCCTTCATTGCCTATGCCGGTGGCTATGAAGTGAAGCGCGGCGTCAAGAGCGACGCGCCGGTGATGGGCGCGATCCGTCAGGGCCAGCGTCACGGCAAGGCGGCAAAGGCGATCATCGAGCAGGATATCCGTTCGCTGCTCGCCGAACCGCTCGAAGCCGCCCGCGCGCGCCTCGGCATCGGCGAGCCGACGCTCTATCAGGAAGCGCACCGCGCCTACCGCAACCGCGGGATCGATCCGTACAACTTCCTCGCGGCAAAGGCGGCGATGGCCTGATCTGTTCCCCGGCGAAAGCCGGGGGCCAGCTAGTCCAGCTTTGCAATCAGCGCCTGCGCGGCCGCGGGGTTGCGGACCTTCGCGCCCGAGATGAAGAAGAGATAGACGTCGCGGTCGCCCTGCGCCCAGTCGCGGGCTCGCTTTGCCCACCCGTCGAGCGCCTTGGCGTCATAGCCGGTTTCGACATCTTCCTGACTGCGCTGAAGCCGCGCATAGGTGAAGTCGGCGGTCTGTTCGTCGATGCACGGAAATTCGTCGCTGTCGGCAAAGACGACCGCCATGTTCCGCTCGCGCAGCATGTCGATAAAGGCCGGATCGCGGAAGCTTTCGTCGCGGACCTCGATCGCGTGGCGCAGCTTCAGGCCATCCTGCGTATCGGGAAGCAGGTCGAGGAAGCCCGCGAAATCGTCGCGGTCGAACTTTTTCGTCGCCATGAACTGCCAGTGGATCGGGCCGAGCCGGTCGCCAAGCCGTGTCAGCCCCTGCGTCAGGAACTTCTCGATCGATGCGGCGCCTTCTTTCAACACCTTGCGGTTGGTCGTGAAGCGTGAGGCCTTGACGCTGAACCGGAAGCCGTCGGGCACCGACGCCGCCCAATTGGCAAAGGTCTCGGGCTTCTGGCTGCCATAATAGGTGCCGTTGATCTCGATCCCGGTCAGATGCTGTCCGGCATATTCGAGCTCGCGCTTCTGCGCGAGGCCGGCAGGATAGAAGGGGCCGCGCCACGGTTCGAAGGTCCAGCCCCCGATTCCGACATGGATGCTCATCGGCTCGTCACTCCCTGACCGGTGTCGCCGGCTTCGTCCAGTTCGCCACCCGGTGCTGCACCGCCGCGGCGAGTTCGTCCATCGTCGCGACCTGTTCGATACCATAGCGTTCCGCCGTGATATCGACATTGCCCTTGCGCCAAAAGCCTTCGGGGCAAAGCAGGATCAGTTTTCCGCCGCGCGCATGGAGACCCGTTTCGAGCAGGCTGACCGGGCTTTGCGAACCCGGAGCGAAATACATCACGATGATGTCGGCCGATTCGAGCGCGGCCAGTTCCCATTCGACCTGCCGCCGAAATTCGGGCTCCTCCGCGACGGGTGTCCACGCGGGGTTCCAGTCGGGGCGCCGCGGATTGAGAAACACGACGTCAAGGTCGCCGAGCGACTTCACGAGTTCGGCCTGCCAGTCGACCGCGCGGCCCATGTCGATGCTGCCGCCCAGAAAGATGCGCGGCCGCGCATGGTCGGCGGGCAGTTGCTGCGGCGACGTGACCGTGCGGGGCGCGGCCTGAACGGGCAGGGCGATCGTCAGCAGTGCGAGTGCGACGAGCGCGCGCCGCATCAGGCGAGCGCCGCGTCGGCACCCATCAGATTCGGGAAGAAGCCCTCGTGCGCGTCGCGGAGTTCGGCGAGCGTCACCTGATGGTCGCTGCCTTCGAGTTCGAAGACGATGCGGTCCTTGATCGTGCGCCCGACCGGATCGACCGGCACGTCGGCGCGGCCCGCGGCGTCGAGGAAGTCGGCTAGGCAGGTATCGCACACGGTGACCAGATACAGGCCCTGATCCTCGCCGAAGAAGCTTTCGGCGACGCCGAACGGCTGCTCTTCGCTGACGAGCACGCCGATGTTCGACTTCAAGGCCATTTCGGCGAGCGTCACCGCCATGCCGCCGTCGGAGACGTCGTGGCAGGCGGTGATCCAGCCGGCGTTGATCGCGCCGCGGATGAAGTCGCCGGTGCGCTTTTCGGCGCGGAGGTCGACGGGCGGCGGCGGGCCTTCCTCGCGGCCGAGGATTTCGCGCAGCCACACCGACTGGCCGAGGTGGCCGGCGCGTTCGCCGACAGCCAATACAATGTCACCGGTGCGTTTGAAACCGATCCCCACGGCGCGCGCGAGGTCCTCGATCACGCCGACGCCGCCGATCGCGGGAGTCGGCAGGATCGCGCTGCCGCCGCCGGTCGCCTTGCTCTCGTTATAGAGGCTGACGTTGCCCGAGACGATCGGATAGTCGAGCGCGATACACGCCTGCGCCATGCCGTCGAGGCAGCCGACGATCTGGCCCATGATTTCGGGACGCTGCGGGTTCGCGAAGTTCAGGCAGTTGGTGATCGCGAGCGGGGTCGCGCCGACCGCGCTGATGTTGCGCCAGGTTTCGGCGACCGCCTGCTTGCCGCCTTCGACCGGGTCGGCGTAGCAATAGCGCGGGGTGCAGTCGGTGCTCATCGCGAGCGCGCGGTTGGTGCCGTGGATGCGCACGAGCGCGGCGTCGCCGCCGGTCTGCACCGTGTCGGCGCCGACCTGGCTGTCGTACTGCTCCCAGATCCAGCGACGGCTGGCGATATCGGGGGTGCCCATCAAGGTCTTGAGGTCGGCCGCGACATCCTTCGTTTCGGGGACGTTCGTCAGCTCGGCCTGCTTCGGCGTCGGGACGTGCGGGCGGTCATAGAGCGGCGCATCGTCGGCGAGCGGCGCGAGCGGGATATCGCACACGATCTCGCCATGATGTTCGAGCACCATGCGGCCGGTGTCGGTGACGGTGCCGATGACCGCGAAATCGAGTTCCCATTTGTGGAAGATCGCCGCCGCGAAATCCTCGCGGCCGGGCTTCAGCACCATCAGCATGCGTTCCTGCGATTCGGACAGCATCATCTCATACGCCGTCATGCCGGTTTCGCGCTGCGGCACGTCGTCCATCTTGAGGTGGAGGCCGACGCCGCCCTTCGACGCCATTTCGACCGACGACGAGGTGAGGCCCGCGGCGCCCATGTCCTGGATCGCGACGATCGCGTCCGACGCCATCAGTTCGAGGCACGCCTCGATCAGCAATTTCTCGGTGAAGGGGTCGCCGACCTGCACGGTCGGGCGCTTTTCCTCGGCATCCTCGCCGAAGTCGGCCGACGCCATCGTCGCGCCGTGAATGCCGTCGCGGCCGGTTTTCGAGCCGACATAGACGATCGGATTGCCGACGCCCGATGCGGCCGAGTAGAAGATCTTGTCCTGTTCGGCGACGCCGACGGTCATCGCGTTGACGAGGATGTTGCCGTCATAGGCCTTGTGGAAATTGACCTCGCCGCCGACCGTGGGCACGCCGACGCAATTGCCGTAGCCGCCGATGCCGTGGACGACGCCCGAGATGAGATGCTTCATCTTCGGATGGTCGGGGCGGCCGAAACGCAGCGCGTTGAGGTTCGCGACGGGGCGCGCGCCCATCGTGAAGACGTCGCGGAGGATGCCGCCGACGCCGGTTGCCGCGCCCTGATAGGGTTCGATATACGACGGGTGGTTGTGGCTCTCCATCTTGAAGATCGCGGCGAGCTTCTTGCCGCCTTCGCCTTCGCCGATGTCGATCACGCCCGCGTTTTCGCCGGGGCCGCAGATCACCCACGGCGCCTCGGTCGGCAGTTTCTTCAAATGGAGGCGCGAGCTTTTATAGCTGCAATGCTCCGACCACATGACCGAGAAAATGCCGAGTTCGACGAGGTTCGGCTCGCGCCCGATCGCGTTCAGGACGCGATCATATTCTTCCGGAGACAGGCCGTGTTCGGCGACGATCTCTGGGGTGATGACGGAGGCGGGCGCGGTTGCTGTCTGAGTCATGGCGCGCCTTTAACCCCGTGCGCGCGAAACGAACAGACCCCATGATGCGAAAACATCACGGGGTCTGCGGTCGGAGAGAAGGTTTAGCGCGAGGCGAGGGTCGCGGCGGGCTTTACGAGCGGTTCGACGTCGCGCAGCGCGAAGCTGACCTGCTGCGAGCCGACGGTGCCGCGGACGCGGTGCTGGCCGACGCGGAGCGTGAACGGCTTGCCGGTGCGTTCCTCGACGCCGCTGATCACGCGGGTGTCGCCCACCTTGGTGACGGTGTAGCTGTAGGTCGCGCCTTCATGCTCGAAACGCTTGGTGGCGTCGTCCTGCGCAAGCGCGGCGGTCGGGGCCAGCGCGAGCAGGCCGAGGGCCGGGAGAATATATTTCTTCATGATGCAAGTCCTTGTCTGAAAAACAAAACTTGCCTTCGAGCCCCTCTCTTCTTGTGCGGTGCAGCATGACGGGCGGCGCAGGCGCCAGCAATTGCAAAAAACAGAACCGCGATTGCGCCGAACGAACGGGTTCAGCGGACGGCGAGCTGCCGGTTTGCGCCCGCCCATGCCGCGGTGCCGGCGAGCAGGGCATAAGCAAAGAGCATCGTCGCCGGGACGGCGAGCGAATAGGCCGGCTCCTTCGGTCCGAACCAGTCGACAGCCTGCGCGAAGACGAGCAGGCCCGCGAGCAGCCACAGCCGCCAATTGCGCTGCGGCGCAGCGGTGCGGCGCAGATAATAAAGGAACGCGCCGCCGATCAGCAGAATCTCCAGCGGCATCGCGGCCAGCGGATGGTTCCAGAGGCCAAGCCCGAGCTTTGGCGGCATGCCATAGAGGGTGAGGTCGGGGATATGGACGATCAGGTCGATAAACCAGTGCGAGGCAACCACCAGCGCGGCACCGATTGCCGCTTCTTTCCGTTTCGTTGCGAACCAGACGACCGCGCCGAAAACCGCCGCCCAGATCAGCGCCCCGAGCAGACTGTGCGTGTAGGGCATGTGGTGGAGGTCCATCGGGTTCATCGCGGTGATGCCGGGGACGATCCGCATCGCTTCGATGCCGGGGATCAGCAATATGGCAAAGCCGATGTCGACGAGTTGCGCGGCGACGAACAGCGTTCCGAGCCCCGCCGCCCTAGGGCGCGCGGCGGCGATCAGCGCCGGGGCGAAATGGCCGATGAACATGATGCGAGCCTATCGCGGTGCGGGATGACGTCAAGCTCGACCGCACTTGACCGCAGGGGGGCGAAGGGGCCAAAGCAAGGCGCATGACGGACACCCCCGAAACCGCCGCCGCTGATATCGCCTCGCTGTCGTTCGAAGCCGCGATGGGCGAGCTGGAAACGATCGTGCGGCGGCTCGAAAGCGGCGACGTCAGCCTCGAGGAATCGGTGGTGCTCTATGAACGCGGCCACGCGCTGCGCGGCCATTGCGAAGCGCGGCTCGCCGCGGCGCAGGCGCGGATCGAGCAGGTCAGCCTCGGCGCCGACGGCCGGCCCGCCGGAACCACGCCCTTCGGCGAAAGCTGATCCGCCATGGCGTCGGTCGACAGCGATGTTTCGCGCGGAACGCAATTGCTCCTGAGCGCGCAGGCCGAGGTGGCCGAGGGGATCGACCGGCTGTTCGACCAGCTGCTGACCATCCCCGCCGACCCGCGCGGACCGCTCTATGAAGCGATGCGCCATGCCGCGATCGCCGGCGGCAAGCGGTTGCGCCCGCTGCTCGTGCGCGCGGCAGGCGACCTGTTCCACGTCGATCGCGACCTGACCCTGCGCGTCGGCGCGGCGGTCGAGGCGATGCATGTCTATTCGCTGATCCACGACGATTTGCCGTGCATGGACGACGATGATGTGCGCCGCGGCAAGCCGACGGTGCACAAGGCCTTCGACGAGGCGACCGCCGTGCTCGCGGGCGATTCGCTCCATGCGCTCGCGTTCGAATGGCTTTGCGACCCGGTGACCAGCGCCGACCCGTTCGTGCGCGGCGAGCTTTGCTGCGAACTCGCGCGCGCCGCGGGGCCCGCGGGCATGGCGGGCGGACAGATGATGGATCTCGCCGCCGAGACATCGAATTTCGACCTGCCGACGGTCACGCGGCTCCAGCAGCTCAAGACGGGGGCGCTGATCGCCTTTTCGGTCGAAGCGGGCGCGATCCTCGCGCGCATCCCGCCCGAAGGCCGCACGCCGCTGCGCGGCTATGCGCGCGACATCGGGCTCGCCTTCCAGATCGCCGACGACATCATGGACGTCGAGGGCGACGAAAATCTCGCGGGCAAGGCGCTGCACAAGGATGATGCCGCCGGCAAGGCGACCTTCGTCACCTTGATGGGGATCGAGCGCGCGCGCGAACAGGCGACCGCGCTGGTCGAACAGGCGATCGCGCATCTGTCGAATTTCGGCGAAGAGGCGGCGCTGCTGCGCGCGATCGCGCGCTATGTCGTGGAAAGGGACCGTTGATGCGGGTGGGGGTTTATCCGGGTACGTTCGATCCGATCACGCTCGGGCATATGGACATCATCCGCCGCGGCGCGAAACTGGTCGACCGGCTGGTGATCGGGGTGACGACCAACATCACCAAATCGCCGATGTTCGACGATGACGAACGCATCGCGATGGTGAAGGCCGAGGTCGCGTCGATCGAGGGCGATATCCGCGTCGTCGGCTTCAACTCGCTGCTGATGGACTTTGCCGAGCGCGAGGGCGCGAACATGATCGTCCGCGGGCTGCGCGCCGTCGCCGACTTCGAATATGAATATCAGATGGCGGGCATGAACCAGCAATTGAACGACCGGATCGAAACGGTGTTCCTGATGGCCGACGTTGGATTGCAGCCGATCGCGTCGCGACTGGTCAAGGAAATTGCGATCTTTGGCGGTGACATCCGGAAATTCGTGACGCCTCCGGTCCGCGACGCCGTGGTCGCGCGTATCGCCGAGCGGGGACTCCTTCAGGGCGAGCGCTGATACCGATCATTGAGCGTTCAGCTTTTTCCGGCTACGGCCCGCCATCGGGGCGCAAATCCAGTTTATTATCCAAAGGCCGATCCAGCATGAAATCATCCTTCCGCCCCTTGGTTCTTACGGCGATGGCGTTCGGTCTCGCGGCTTCGGCCGTCGCGCAGGACGCGCCGCCCGCGCCCGCCCCGAACCCGGAAGAAAGCCAGCCGGCGCCTCCGGTCGAAACCCCGGCTCCGGTACCGGTGGAAACGCCGCCCGCGGCGCCCGCCGCGGCCGAGGCGACTCCGGCAACGGCTGTTCCGGCGGTGCCCGCGATGACCCCCGACCAATATATCAACAACCCCGAATATATGCTCAACCTTGACCTTTCGACGGGCGGGCGCGTCGTGATCCAGCTCTTTCCCAATGTCGCGCCGAACCATGTCGATCGCATCAAGCAGCTCGCGCGCGCGGGCTTCTATGACGGGATCAAGTTCCACCGCGTGATCGACGGCTTCATGGCGCAGACGGGCGATCCGAGCGCGACGGGGCAGGGCGGTTCGCAGCTTCCCGACCTCAAGGCCGAATTCAACCCGACCCCGCACCTGCGCGGGACGCTGTCGATGGCGCGCGCGCAGAGCGAGGACAGCGCCAACAGCCAGTTCTTCATCATGCTCCAGCCGCGCTTCTCGCTCGACCGCCGTTACACGGCGTTCGGCCGCGTCGTGTCGGGCATGCAATATGTCGATGCGATCCATCAGGGCGAGCCGCCCGAAGTGATGTCGCGCATGGTCCAGGTGTCGGTCGCCGCCGACAACAAGCCGATGCCGCCGGCGTCGGCGCTCGTCGAAGCGGTTCCCGCACCGGCGCCCGCCGTGACCGCCGACGAACTCAACGCCCCGATCAAGCAGTAAGCGCGGCGACGCGCCCGCCAGGACCTGACCCTCGCCATGCGCGTCGACGCCTTCGATTTCGAACTGCCCAACGAGCGCATCGCGCTCCGCCCCGCGCGGCCGCGCGATGCGGCGCGGATGCTCGTGGTCGACGGCGGCGCGATGGTCGACGCGGGGGTTGGCGACCTGCCCCAATGGCTGCGGCCCGGCGACTGCCTTGTCTTCAACGACACGCGCGTCATTCCGGCGCAGCTCGAAGGGCGGAGGGGCGACGCAAAGATCGGCGCCACCTTGCACAAGCGGATCGACCTGCGCCGCTGGCAGGCATTTGTCCGCAACGCCAAGCGGCTGCGCGTCGGCGAGAGCGTCGATTTCGGCGCCGGGGTCGAAGCGGTCGCCGAGGAACGGCTCGCCGACGGCAGCTTCATCCTCGCCTTTGCCGGCGACGAACCGGTCGAAGTCCTGCTCGAACGCGCCGGCACGATGCCGCTGCCGCCCTATATCGCGGGCAAGCGGGCCACCGACGAGGACGACCGCAGCGATTACCAGACGATGTTTGCGCGCGAAGACGGTGCGGTCGCGGCGCCGACCGCCGCGCTGCACTTCACGCCCGGCCTGCTCGCTGCGCTGGCCGCCGCGGGTGTCGCGAGCGAAACGCTGACGCTGCATGTCGGCGCGGGCACTTTCCTGCCGGTGAAGGCCGACGACACCGAAGACCATGTCATGCACGCCGAATGGGGGCGGATCGAGGCCGATACGGCTGCGCGGCTCAATGCGGTGCGCGCTGCGGGCGGCCGCGTGATCGCGGTCGGCACCACCAGCCTTCGCCTGCTCGAAAGCGCGGCAGAGGACGACGGCACGATCGCGCCTTTCGCGGGCGACACAGCGATCTTCATCACCCCCGGCTACCGCTTCAGGGCGATCGACGGGCTGATGACCAATTTCCACCTGCCGCGCTCGACCCTGTTCATGCTGGTCAGTGCGCTGATGGGGCTCGACGTGATGCAGTCGGCCTATGCCCATGCGATCGGCGAAGGCTATCGCTTTTACAGCTATGGCGACGCGAGCCTGTTGCTGCCGAAGCGATAATGGCAAAGATGCTGCCGGGGCAGGTCGGCGGCGGTATAGTCGAAGCGCCGGGGCCATCGGCCGGCACCCGCGCGGCGTAGCACGCCGCCAGCCATGAAAGGCCAGCCATGAAAGGGACGTCACCATGACGAACAGCCGAATCGCTCCGCCCGGACTGCATGGCAGGATCATGAGCGCCGACGCTGCAGCCGCGCTGATCGGTCCTGAAACGACCGTGGGGATGAGCGGCTTTACCGGTTCGGGCTATCCCAAAGCGGTGCCGATCGCGCTCGCTGCCCGGATCGAGGCCGAACATGCGGCGGGCAACCCGTTTCGCGTGCGCGTGTGGACCGGCGCCTCGACCGGTCCCGAACTCGACGGCGCGCTCGCCAGGGCCGACGGGATCGAATTTCGCCTGCCTTACAACAGCGACCCCGTCGCGCGCGAAAAGATCAACCGCGGCGAGATGAACTATTTCGACATGCACCTGAGCCAGGTCGCGCCGATGGCGTGGCAGGGGTTTCTCGGGCCGCTCGATACCGCGGTGATCGAGGTGACGGGCATCACCGCCGACGGCGGGCTGATCCCCTCCTCGTCGGTGGGCAACAACAAGACGTGGATCGACCGCGCCGACCGGATCATCCTCGAGGTGAACAGCTGGCAGAATCCGGCGCTCGAGGGGATGCACGACATTTATTACGGCACCCGGTTGCCGCCCGACCGCGTGCCGATTCCGCTGGTGCGTCCTGACGATCGTATCGGCGAACCGCTGTTCCGCTGCGACCTCGACAAGATCGCCGCAATCGTCGTGACCGACCTGCCCGACCGCAACCTGCCCTTTACCCCGCCCGATGGCGCGGCGCGGGCGATCGCGGGGCACCTGCTCGACTTTTTCGCGCACGAAGTGGCGATGGGCCGAATGCCTGCGTCGCTGCTGCCGATCCAGTCTGGGGTCGGGAACATCGCCAACGCGGTGCTTACCGGGCTGGTCGACAGCTCGTTCGAAAATATGACCGCCTATACCGAAGTCATCCAGGACGGGATGCTCGACCTGATCGACGCGGGAAAGCTGCGCATGGCGTCGGCGACCGCCTTTTCGCTGTCGCCCGAGGCGGCGCTGCGGGTCAACGCCGACATGGCGCGATATCGCGACCGGATGATCCTGCGCCCGCAGGAAATCAGCAACCATCCCGAACTGATTCGCCGCCTCGGCTGTATCGCGATGAACGGGCTGATCGAGGCCGATATCTATGGCAACGTCAATTCGACGCACATCATGGGGTCGCGGATTCAGAACGGCATCGGCGGGTCGGGCGATTTTGCGCGCAACGCGTTTGTTTCGATCTTCATGACGCCCTCGACGGCGAAGGGCGGCGCGATTTCGGCGATCGTGCCGCAGGTCAGTCACGTCGATCATATCACGCAGGATGTGCAGGTGCTGGTGACCGAGCAGGGGCTGGCGGATCTGCGCGGGCTCGCGCCGAAACAGCGCGCGGCGCTGATTATCGAAAAATGCGCACATCCGGATTTCCGGCCGATGCTCGAGGATTATTACGCCCGCGCGCTGGTTTCCTCTTACGGCAAACATGCGCCGTCGCTGCTGACCGAGGCGTTATCATGGCACCAGCGCTTCATCGAAACAGGATCGATGCGCCCCTGAGCGGCCGGGCATTTACGGATTCGCAAGGGATTTCAGGCAAATCGCCCCTGTTGGTGGGGACCAATATGACAATGTAGCACGATGATCCGGCGCCCCGCCCGGATCGCGACAGGGGACCATGAGTGCCGGGCGGCGCCGAACGCGGATTTTTCGGGAAGATCGGGGTGCGCCTCGCGCCGCCGCGCGCCGAAGCTGAATCGGCGCTTGCGGCCGCGGATGCGCTCCTGCTCGTTCGCAATTACGAGGAAAGCGGTCAGGGGTGGTTCTGGTCGACCGATGCCGGGGGGCGGCTCACCTATATCACCGATTCGGTCGCGCAATTGATGGGACGCACGAGCGGGGCGCTGCTCGGTACGCCGCTTGTCGACCTGTTCCTGCCGGTCGACAGCCATGGCGAACGCCAGCGCACGCTGCCGTTCCTGCTGACCAGACAGTCGCGGTTCGACGAATTGCCGCTGCGCAGCGCGTTCGAGGGCGACGATCGCTGGTGGGCGATTTCGGGCTGTCCGCAATTCGACGGCGGCGGCAAATTCGCCGGATATCGCGGCAGCGGCACCGACATCACCGCGCAGCGCCGCTCCGCCGAGGATGCCTCGCGCCTCGCACTCTATGACTCGCTGACCGGGCTGGCCAATCGTTTCCATATCTCCAAAAAGCTGGAGGCGACGCTGGCAGCCTTCGTGCAGCAGCAGCGGTCGTGCGCGACCATGCTGCTCGACCTCGACCGCTTCAAGCAGGTCAACGACACGCTCGGCCATCCGGCGGGCGACGCGCTGCTGAAGCAGGTCGCCGAGCGCCTGCTGAAGATCGTCGGCGACCGCGAGATGGTCAGCCGCCTCGGTGGCGACGAGTTCCAGATCATCCTCCCCGACATCGAGGATCGCGGCAAACTGGGCGACATGGCGGCCGAGATCATCGCCAGCCTGTCGCAGCCCTATTCGGTCGAGGGCAGCCGTTGCATCATCGGGGTGTCGGTGGGCGTCGCCATCGCGCCCTTCGACGGGCTTAGCAGCGACGATCTCGTGCGCAACGCCGACCTCGCGCTTTACGCCGCAAAGGGCAATGGCCGCGGCCGCTTCGCCTTTTATTCGAGCGACCTGCATCAGGCGGCCGAGGACCGGCGCGTGCTCGAAGAGGATCTGCGCGACGCGCTCGCGCGCGGCGAGATCGAACTGGGTTATCAGCCCGTCGTCCATTCGCGGTCGGACATGGTGACGGGGGTCGAGGCGCTCGTCCGCTGGACGCACCGCGAGCGGGGGAGGATATCTCCCGCCGTATTCATCCCGATCGCCGAAGAAGCCAATCTGATCTGGCCGCTCGGCGAATGGGTGCTGCGCAAGGCGTGCGAGGATGCGGCGCGGTGGCCGGGCGAGATGCGCGTCGCGGTCAATGTCTCGCCGATCCAGTTTGCGAACCCCGATCTGCCCAAGATCGTCGCGAACGCGCTGGCGGCGACGGGGCTCGCGCCCGACCGGCTCGAGCTCGAAATCACCGAAAGCGTGTTCCTCGCCGATTCGGCGGAAACGAGCCGGATGTTCAAGGCGTTGAAGGGTCTCGGCGTGCGGCTCGCGCTCGACGATTTCGGCACCGGCTATTCGTCGCTCGGCTATCTGCAATCGGCGCCGTTCGACAAGATCAAGATCGACCAGAGCTTTGTCCGCGATGCGACGATTCCGGGGTCGCGCAACGGCGCGATCATCGCCGCGATCGTCGCGCTCGCCGAGGCGCTGGAGATGGAGACGACCGCCGAGGGCATCGAATCGCTCGACCAGCTCGACCTCGTCCGCAAGCTCAACGTCAGCCACGTCCAGGGCTATGTCTACAGCAAGGCGGTGCCGCAGGCCGAACTGCTCGAACATGCCGAAGCCGGATCGTGGACGATCAAGCCCGCGGGGCCGGCGCGCCAGCGCAACGATCGCTTCTCGCTGTTCCGCAAGGTCGGCGCGATCCACGACAATCACCGCTATGGCGTCGTCATCCGCAACCTGTCGGCCACGGGCGCCTTTATCGAAGGCATATTGGACGTCCCCGTCGGTACGCGCTTCGTCATCGATTTCGGCGAGGGCCAGCTCGTCACCGCGACCGTCCGGCGGTCGATGAAGCATCAGCAAGGCGTCGAATTCGAACAGACGATGGTCAGCGACGGCAATGGCGGGCTGTGTACGCGGCACCGCGTCTCGCCCTATCTGATCGCCGCGGCCGCGCAGCAGACGGGCGCGCTCGCGCTGCCGTCGTTCACAACCACCGCCGACTGGAAGGCGGCGTGACGCCGGAACTCCGCGGGCGCTGAACCGTTTTGTCTCCGACCGCCAACGGACGGAGACCGACATGAGCGAGACCAAAATCTTTGCGCGGCTGAAGGCCGATCACGACCGGCACCGCGAACTCCTTGACCGGATCGATGCGACGCAGGGCGACAGCGACGAACGTCGCACTCTGTTCGAAACCTTTCGCGTCGAGGTGACCGCGCACGCGGCGTCGGAGGAGATGTCGCTCTACGCGACGATGCTCGCGAACCCGGATCTTCGCGACGAAGCGCAGCACAGCGTCGCCGAGCATAAGGAGATCGAGGATTATCTGACCGAGCTGTACGAGATGGATTTTTCCTCGACCGGCTGGCTCACACGCTTCCGCACGATGAAGGACCGCTACCTCCACCACATCGACGAGGAGGAGGAAGAGATGTTCCCGCAGGCCGAAAAGGGCCTGTCGGACACCAAGAAGCGCGAGCTGATCAGGATATTCGAAAAGCAAAAACCGAAGGAAAAGGCGAAGGCGGCCGGGGAGGAGCCGTCGAGCGAACACGCGAAGGCGTGACCGCCCGGCCTCGACTTTTGACCCGCGCGCCGCCATAGGCGCGCGCCATGACCGACAGATTCGCTTTTCATGTCGCCGCGACCGACGGCGCCGCGCGCACGGGTGTGATCCGGATGCAGCGCGGCGAAATCCGCACCCCCGCCTTCATGCCGGTCGGCACCGCCGCGACGGTAAAGGCGATGCGGCCTGCCGAGGTGCGCGCGACGGGGGCGGACATCATTCTCGGCAACACCTATCATCTGATGCTGCGCCCGACCGCCGAGCGGATGGCGCGGCTGGGCGGTCTGCACAAATTCATGGGCTGGGACCGGCCGATCCTGACCGACAGCGGCGGTTATCAGGTGATGAGCCTGTCGGCGCTGACCAAACAGAGCGAAGAGGGCGTTGCGTTCAGGAGCCACCTCGACGGCTCGCGCCACATGCTGACCCCCGAACGCTCGATGGAAATCCAGCGTCTGCTCGGCAGCGACATCGTGATGGCGTTCGACGAATGCCCGCCGAACGGTGTCGATGGAAAGCGCGCCGAGGCGAGCATGGAGCGCTCGATGCGCTGGGCGGCGCGCAGCCGCGCGGGTTTCGATGCGGGCGAGGACCATGCCGCACGCTCGGCGCTGTTCGGGATCCAGCAGGGCTCGCTCGACGAGAAACTGCGCGCGCGCTCGGCCGCCGCGCTCACCGACATCGGCTTCGACGGCTATGCGATCGGCGGGCTCGCGGTGGGCGAGGGGCAGGAAGCGATGTTCGGCGTGCTCGACTTCGCGCCGGGCCAGCTCCCCGCCGACAAGCCGCGTTACCTGATGGGGGTCGGCAAACCCGACGATCTGGTCGGCGCGGTGGCGCGCGGGGTCGATATGTTCGATTGCGTGCTGCCGACGCGGTCGGGCCGCAACGGGCAGGCATTCACGTGGGATGGCCCGGTCAACATCCGCAACGCGAAGCATGCCGAGGATAGCGGGCCGCTCGATCCGTCATGCGCTTGCCCCGTCTGCACGACCTGGTCGCGCGCCTATCTGCATCATCTCGTGCGGTCGGGCGAGATGCTCGGCGCGATGCTGATGACGCAGCATAATCTGCATTTCTATCAGGATCTGATGCAGGGGATGCGCGACGCGATCGCGGCGGGGACGTTCGCGGTTTTCCAGCGCGATTTCGACGCACGCTACAAGGGCTAGGTCAGTCGAGCTTGCTCAGCAAATCGAGCAGGGACTGGGGAATCGTCTCGTCGACGGTCGATTCATAGGCGCGGCGCAGGGCGCCGTTGACGTCCTGCTCCTTGGCGGAAGGTTTTTTATCCGCGTCCTTGCCGGAGGTTTCGCCGCGCGGCGAACCGGTTTTAGACGACATTATGGGCGCTTCCGCTGGACATGGGGCCTTTTGCTAACCGCGCGTACACCAAAGAGCAATGGCGCGTTTGTTCCTTCCCCATGAAACCAATTTGCGGTTAAATCGTTCCATAACGTCGAAATATATAGGATGCGGGGCGGGGAAGCGTACGGATTTGTCCCTTTTCCGGACGCGTTCGCCCCGGATTCCGCCGCTTTCAGGAGATAGAATATGTCATTGGGTCAGTGGGTTGCGCCGCATCTCCCGTATCTGCGGCGTTATGGCCGGTCCATTTCCGGAAACCAGCAGAGCGGCGATGCGCTGGTCGCACGGCTGCTCGAAACGCTGGTCGCGAACCCCGGCGCGGTCGACACCGGCGCCGATTTGCGGGTCCAGCTCTATCGCATGATCCACGACAATTTCGGGCTGATCGCCGAACAGGCCGCGGCGAAGGATGACGGCACGCTGACCGAGATTGCGATCGCCGACGCACGGCTGCGCCGCATTCCGTCGCTCGCGCGGCAGGCGTTGCTGCTGACCGCGGTCGAGGGTTTCAGCTTCGAGGACACGGGCCGCATCATCGGCCGTGATGCCGAGACGGTGCGCGCGCTGATTGCCGACGCGACCGACGAGATCGACCGCCAGACACGCGCGCGCATCCTGATCATCGAGGATGAGCCGATCATCGCGATGGACATCGAAATGATCGTCCGCGAACTCGGCCACGATGTCGTCGGCGTCGCGACGACGCACCGCGAGGCGGTCGACGAGGCGCAGAAGCATCAGCCCGGCCTCGTGCTCGCCGACATCCAGCTCGCCGACAACAGTTCGGGGATCGAGGCGGTGCAGGAAATCCTGACCGAAGTGAAGGTGCCGGTCATCTTCATCACGGCCTTTCCCGAACGGCTGCTCACCGGTGACCGGCCCGAACCGGCGTTCCTGCTGACCAAGCCGTACCAGCCCGCGACGCTGCGCGCGGCGATTTCACAGGTGCTGTTCTTCGACGAATCGACGATTCCGGCCTGACCTCGCGGCGCGTGCCGGCTCTCGCTCTTGTCACGCGCCGCGGCGCGGGTGATAGGGCGAGGCGATGACACCCGAGGACGCTTCCCGCCGCCAGTCGGCGTTCGACCGGCTTGCTGCGCATGCGCCGTTTCTGGCGCGACTGGCCGAACTCCATCCCTGCGACGTCGACCGTTTCCTGACCGACGGCACCGATGCCGCGCTGGCCGATGTCGCCGCGCCCGCAGTGGACGACGATATCATGCGGACGCTGCGCCAGTGGCGCGGGCGGATGGCGCTGCTCCTCGCGCTCGGCGACCTGTCGGGCGAGCATGATGTGGCGACGACGACGCGGCTGCTCTCGGATTTTGCCGACCGGGCGTGCGACGCGGCGCTCGCCGCGGCCTTTGCCGAGCGCGTGCCCGGCGAAGAGCCGCGCGGGCTTTCGGTGATCGCGCTCGGCAAGCTCGGCAGTTACGAGCTGAATTATTCGTCCGACATCGACCCGATCCTGATTTTCGATCCCGAAACGCTGCCGCGCCGGCAGCGCGACGATCCCGGCGAGGCAGCGGTGCGGATCGCGCGGCGGATGACCGAGATTTTGTCGGCGCGCACCGGCGACGGGCATGTGCTGCGCGTCGATTTGCGCCTGCGCCCGCATCCCGAGGTGACGCCGATCGTGCTCCCCGAGAGTGCGGCGATTTCCTATTATGAGTCCGAAGCGCTGGCGTGGGAGCAGGCGGCGTTCATCCGCAGCCGCGCGTCGGCGGGCGATCGCGCGCTGGGCGAGAATTTCCTGGCCGCGATCCAGCCCTTCATCTGGCGCCGCAGCCTCGATTTCCGGCAGCTCAAGGAAATCGGCGCGATGAGCGACCGGATCCGCGACCATTTCGCGCAGGGTCAGGCCTTCGGCCCCGGCTTCGACCTCAAGCGCGGGCGCGGCGGTATCCGCGAGATCGAGTTTTTCGCGCAGGTCCACCAGCTCATCTATGGCGGGCGCGATCCGTCGCTTCGCGTGCCCGCGACGGTCGATGCGCTTGCCGCGCTCGCCGCGGCGGGGCGCGTCGAACCCGAAGTCGCGACCCGGCTGTCGGACCATTATGCGGTGCTGCGCCGGATCGAACACCGGTTGCAGATGATCGAGGATCAGCAGACGCACAGCCTGCCCACGCAGGAGGCGGCGCTCGATTGCGTCGCGCGGCTCGACGGCGAAGCCGACGGCGCGGCTTTGCTCGCCGCGCTGGCGCCCGTCGTCACCGACGTCGGCGCCTGTTACGACCGGCTCGTCGCCGAGCGCGCGGTGACCGCGGGCTTGCCGCGCGACGAGGCGGGGCTGGCAGCGCAATTGACGGCGGCGGGTTTCGATCCGCCCGATGCGGCGCTGCGTACGATCGCCGAATGGCGCGGTGGCAAGCTGCGCGCGCTGCGCAGCCCGGCGGCGCAGGGCGCGCTCGAAACGGTGCTGCCCGAACTGGTCAAGGCGCTGGGCGCGGCGCCCGATCCGCAGGCGACGCTGCTGCGCTTCGACAAGCTCGTCGGGGGCTTGCCGAGCGCGATCAACTTCTTCCACCTGCTCGCGGCGCAGCCCGAACTCGCCAAAATCGCGACGCGCACCTTGTCGCTGGCGCCGACGCTCGCCGAGGCGCTGGGTGCGCGCGTCGAGCTGATCGAGGGGTTGATCGACAAGCGCGCGTTCGAGGCGCCGGCGAACAAGGCCGAGCTACGCGCCGAATGGGCGTCGGGGCTTGCGGGGCTCGACTATGAACGGCTGCTCGACCGTGTGCGCGACCGCGTCGGTGAGCGGCGCTTCGCTTATGGCGTGCAGCTGATCGCGGGTGCGACCGACCCGCTGACGATCGCGTGCGGTTATTCCGAACTCGCCGAAACCGCGCTGCAGGTGCTTGCCGATGCGACGGTGGCCGAATTCGTCGCGGCGCACGGGCGCGTCCCCGACAGCGAACTGGTCGTGCTCGCGCTCGGGCGGCTCGGCGGCCGGGCGCTGACCCACGCATCGGACCTCGACCTTATCTATCTGTTCACCGGCGACCATCTCGCCGAATCCGACGGGCCGCGCCCGCTCGGCGCGACGACCTATTACAACCGCCTCGCGCAGCGCGTGACCGCGGCGATGTCGGTGCCGACCGCCGCGGGCAAGCTCTATGACGTCGATACGCGCCTCCGGCCGCAGGGCGCGCAAGGCCCGCTCGTCGTCACGCTCGACAGCTTCGAACGCTATCAGCGCGAAGAGGCGTGGACGTGGGAGCATATGGCGCTGCTCCGTGCGCGGCCGGTCTATGGTTCGGATGCGGCGAAAGCGGAGGTTGGGCGCATTATCGCCGAGTTGCTCACGATCCCGCGCGATCCCGCGAAGCTTGCGGCCGATGCCGCCGACATGCGCGGCAAGATCGCCGCGCACAAACCGCCAAAGGGCGCACTCGACATCAAGGGCGGGCCGGGCGGGCTCGTCGACCTCGAATTCGCGATGCAGGTGACGCAGCTTGCGAGCGGGCAGTGTCACGACCCGAATATCGCCGCGGCGCTGGCGTGCCTGAAGGCGGCGGGGCTGGCGCCGCCCGAGGTCTGCGACGCGCACGGCCTGCTCGCGCGGATGCTCGTGATGCTGCGACTGACCGCGCCCGAAGGCGAGCCGCCGACCGCCGCGGCACGGCAACTCGTCGCGGCCGCATGCGGCGAGCCCGGCTGGCCGCAACTGCTTGCCGCGCATGATGCGGCGCGGCAGGAGATCGCAGACTGGTGGGCTTCGATTCGGCCTGCCGTACCCCCACAGCAGGAGACAGGACAATGAGCGGCCCCCAGATCGGCGATGCGATTCCCGCGGTCAAACTTCTCGATGCCGATGGTGCGGCAATCGACCTCGCCGCGATGAAGGGCGCGCCGCTGATCGTCTATTTCTATCCCAAGGCCGATACGCCGGGCTGCACGACCGAGGCGCAGGACTTCACCCGCCTCGCGCCCGAATTTGCGCATCTGAACGCGCAGGTGCTGGCGGTCTCGCGCGATGCGCCGGCAAAGCTCTGCAAGTTCCGCGACAAATATGGCCTGACCGTCCGCCTCGCCTCCGACGAGGATGGCGCGGTGTGCGAGGCGTTCGGCACCTGGGTCGAAAAGCAGAATTACGGCCGCACCTATATGGGGATCGAGCGGTCGACCTTCCTGTTCGGCGCCGACGGCAAGCTCGCCAAAGAGTGGCGCAAGGTGCGCGTGAAGGGCCATGCCGACGCGGTGCTGGAGGCGGCAAAAGCGATTTGACATGACGACTTTGGGTGAAGCCGCGCGTGCGGTCCTGCTGACGCCCGACCCGCACGGCAAACGCCGCGCGGCGCGCGGTATGGCGCGGGCGTGGCGGCGCGGCGAACTCGATCATCGCTGCGACACGGCGATGCCCGACCGGCCCGCATGGCCCGCGGCACCCGAGCTGCTTCCGCCGAATGCGATGCCCAAGCGCGGCAAGGGCGGGTCGGCGCGCGGCCGGATCGCGCTGCTCCACGCGCTCGCGCATATCGAATTCGTCGCGATCGACCTCGCGGTCGACCTGATTGGCCGGTTCGGCAGTGAATTTCCGCGCGAATTCGTCGATGACTGGATCGGCGTTGCGGCCGACGAGGCGATGCATTTCGCCTTGCTCGATCGTCGCCTCCGCCAGCTCGGCAGCTATTATGGCGCGCTGCCCGCGCACGCTGGATTGTGGGAATCGGCGGAGGACACGGCGGATGATGTGCTGGCGCGGCTCGCGATCGTGCCGATGGTGCTCGAAGCGCGCGGACTTGACGTCACGCCGTCAACCCTCGAGCGCTTCCGTGCGGCCGGTGACGAGGCATCGGCGAAGATTTTATCGCGTATTTACAATGATGAAATCCGGCATGTGAGCGCCGGCACAGCGTGGTTCGGCTGGAAGTGCGATGAAAGGGGATTCAACGTCGTTGAAACGTGGCAGGGCCTCGTAAAATCGCGCTTCCGGGGCTCGCTGAAGCCTCCGTTCAACGACTCGGCGCGCCACGACGCCGGTTTAACGCAAGAATTCTACGCTGTTATTGCTTCATAAGGATTGGAACAGCACACAGGCTTCCGCGGGGGATGAGCAATCATCCAAAACCTGAAAAACACCGGCGCCAAGGCCCTTTTCCGGACTTTGGCGACATGGCAAATGCGGGGTCGTCGTTTTGATTAACACTCTTCTGGCGCAGAAGTTGCACCAAGTCGCGATTCTCTGCGCGGCAGCATGTTTCGGACTGGCCACACCGGCCGTCCACGCTGCCGAAACCAGCGCCGATGCCGGCATTGTCGTTCCCGACGAACCCGATGACGACAGCTTTACCGCTGGCGTTCCGTCGACCGGCGAAGACAGCGAAGCCCGTGCGATTTTTCAGGCGTGGAAGCGCCTCGACACCGGCCTGACCGCGTCGCTTGGCGTCGCAGTCCCCTCGCGCCGTCCGATCGACCAGATGTCGCTGTCGTCGTCGTACGGGATGCGCGTTCACCCGGTCACCGGCAAGGTCGCCCGCCACAATGGCATCGACATTCCGGCGCCGCGCGGAACCCCGATCTATGCAACCGCCGACGGCATCGTCGGCCGCGCCCAGCGCCTCGGCGGCTACGGCAATTATGTCGAAGTCGAACATGGCAACGCCATCCAGACGCGCTACGGCCACATGTCCTCGTACATCGTGAACCCCGGCCAGCAGGTCAAAAAGGGCGACATCCTCGGTTACGTCGGTTCGACCGGCCGTTCGACCGGCAACCACCTCCATTATGAAGTCCGCATCGAAGGCGCGCCGGTCAATCCGATGCCGTTCGTTCGCTCGGACCAGATGGCGATCGCGGCGATCACCGGCAAGAATGTCGCGATGGGCGGTCCCGAATAACTAGCTTTCCTGGGTCGGAGAGGAGGGGCGCCAGGCGGGTCACCGTCGAGGCGCCCTTTTTATTTGCGCACAAGGCTCCTATCTAGCGGTCATGGCCACGCAGCTTTCCGATATCACCCTCTCGCCCGCCGCCGCGGCGCGCGTCCGCTGGATTGCGACACGTAAGGGCGACACCGACGCCGCGCTCCGCCTCGCGGTCGATGGCGGCGGCTGTTCGGGCTTCACCTATCGCTTCGGCCTCGCCGAAAGTATCGATGCCGATGATATCGTCACCGAAACCGACGGGGTGAAGCTGGTCGTCGACCCGGTGAGCATCGATCTTGTCCGCGGCTGCGTCGTCGATTTCGTCGATTCGCTTGGCGGATCGTCGTTCAAGGTCGAAAACCCCAACGCCGCTTCGGGCTGCGGCTGCGGATCGAGCTTCTCGATCTGACGCCTTTCGCAGCGGCGTGCTTGCTGGCATAGCAAGCCGATGAAAATCGCCACCTTCAATATCAACGGGATCAAGGCCCGTTTGCCGCGCCTCGTCGAATGGCTCGAGGAAACGCAGCCCGATGTCGCCTGCCTGCAGGAACTGAAATCGAGCGACGAGACGATGCCGACGAAGGAGATCGAGGCGGCGGGCTATGGCTTCCTCTATCACGGGCAGAAGGGCTTCAACGGCGTCGCGATCCTCGCGAAGGGGACGCAGCCGGTCGAGGTGCAGCGCGGGCTCGCAGGGGAAGCGGAGGACGAACAGTCGCGCTACCTCGAGGCCGACGTTCAGGGGGTCCGCGTCGCGTCGATTTACCTTCCTAACGGCAACCCCCAGCCGGGACCGAAATTCGATTACAAGCTGCGCTGGATGGCGCGGCTGCGCGAGCGCGCGAAATTCCTTCTCGCCTCCGAAATTCCGGCGATCCTCACGGGCGATTATAACGTCATCCCGCACGACGACGATGTGTGGGACCCGCGCGCGATGTCGACCGACGCGCTGATGCAGCCCGAATCGCGCGACGCGTGGTTCCGGATGCTCGGCGACGGCTGGACCGACGCGATCCGCAGCCGCTATCCGGCCGGCGGCGTCTGGACCTTCTGGGACTATCAGGCGGGTGGCTGGCAGCGCGATCATGGATTCCGCATCGATCATCTGCTGCTCAGTCCTGCGCTCGCCGACCGGCTGGTCGACGCGGGCGTCGACAAGGATCATCGCGGCCGCGAGAAGGCGAGCGACCACGCGCCGACCTGGGCGGTGCTGGCGTAAGTTTCTTCCACACACGTGGAAGGCGGCACCAGCCCGCTCCCCCACCCGGCCTCCCATAGGCTACTATCGTTGGGGAGGCCGGGTGGGGGAGCGGGCCGGTGCCGCTCTGCTTCGGTATCGCCGAAGCAGCCCTAAGCGTCGGGGTAAAGCGTCGTCATCACCCGCTTCGGGTCGAGTGCATAATGATGCGCGACCGCGCCCGCGATCACGCTTTCGAGGCTGCGCGTCGGTTTGAGGTCGCGGCCTTCGTAGCGCGCCGGGGTGCCGAGCCCCGGCCAGTCGGCCGACACCTTGCCGCCCGCCGCCAATCCGCCGCCGAGCAGCATCGCGGTCGACGCGGTGCCATGGTCGGTGCCGCCGGTGCCGTTGACCTCGACCGTGCGGCCGAATTCGGTTGCGACGATCACCAGCGTGTCGTTCCACGCGGGTCCGAGGCCGGTTTGCAGCGCGCCGACGAGCTGGTCGAGCCCGCGAAGCTGCGCCGTGAGCCGGCCGCGCTGGGCGCTGTGCGTGTCCCAGCCGCCGGTTTCGACCATCATCACGCGTGCACCGTCGGCGGGGAGCATCAGCGAGGCGGCGAGCTTACCGAGGTCGGCGCCGTTGCGGCCGTTGTTGCCGCCGATATCGCTCGCCAGTTCCTGCGTCTTCACCGCGCTGTCCCACAGCGGATGGAGCAGCGCGTCGTTCGCGTACATCGCGGTCAGCCGCGCGATCAGGTCGGCGTCGGCCTGCGGCAGGCGGCTCGGCGCATAGGTTCCGACCTGCACCGTCCCGCGCAGCGCGAGCGGTACCGCGGGGGCGATCGCGATCGCGTCGCGCTCGGCGGCGGGGAGCAGAGTGAGCAGCCGCCCGACCCAGCCGTCGTCGCGGCCGTAGGGCCGCGCGCCGCCACCCTCGAGCATATTCTGCCCGTCGAAATGCGACCGGTCGCGATAGGCGGTCGCGACGGCATGGGCGAAATGCGCCTGCTTCCCTGTATAGAGGCTCGCGGTCTGCGCCAGCGAGGGGTGGAGCGTGAACATGGCGTCGAGCTTGGCGCCGCCCGCCGTTTCGTCGGCCATCGCGCGCCGCGCGGCGGCGAAGGCGGGGTCGCCGGTCGGCGCGACGGTGGCGAGTCCGTCGGCGGCGCCGCGCTGGATGATGAAGACCAGCCGTTTCGGGGTACCCGCGGCGGCATAGGCAAAACCGGGGAGGGCGCCCGCGGCGGCGACGGTGATCCCCGACAGGATGATCGAGCGGCGTGAAAGGATCATCGTCTATCTCCGCAGGAAGGCCGGGCTGGCGAACAGCATCGCGAGCCCCTGTCCGGGACTGTCGGCGCGTGCGATCGCCTGCGCGGTGTCGGGGGTGAGCGCGTCGGCGAGGACGAGCGGCGCGAGCTGGCGTGCGTCGGCGCGGTCGCCGATCCGTGCCGCGATACGGCTGGCGAGTTCGACGCGCTGCATCAGCGCCGCCGATCCCGCCCAGGTCGCAACCTTGTCGTCATAGCCCGCGGGCGATCCCGGGCGCCACACCGGCTGGCCGAGCTGGGTGAACATCGCGGCGATATTCTGCCGCTCGCCGAACGCGGGTGCTTTCAGCGCGCGCAGCATCGATACCGTCCAGTCCCACGGCGATTTGAACATCGCCGGCGCCGCCGCCCATGGTTCGGGCGAGGCGATCAGCGTCCGGTAAAGCGAGGGCAGATTGCCGCCGGTCTTTTCAAAATCCTGTGCGAGGCGGTCGACGAGCGATGCGGGCGGTTCGTCGCCGGTGAAATGGCGCGCGAGCTTGGTCGCGACATGACGCGCCGTCGCGGGGTGGACGGCAAGGTCGCGCAGCACGGCTTCGGCCTGCCGCGCACCGGGCTGGTCGTACCGTTTGCCGAGGATCGTCTGCGCGCCCGGCTGGTGGAGCCGGTCGACGAACAAGGTTGCGCCGGGCGTCGCATTGGCGGGCATCAGCCGCTGCCCCGCGCCGCGGCCGAGACCCGCGACGGTCAGGCCGGTGAGCGCTCTCGCAAAGCTTGTTACGTCGGTCTGCGTATAGCCGGTCCGTACGCCCAGCGTGTGCAGCTCCAATATCTCGCGCGCCAGATTTTCGTTGAGTCCAGGCGCCTGCCGGTTGCCGCGATTGCGAACCCGCGTTGCAAACGGACTATCGGGGCCAAAGCTTTGCGCCTGATCGAGATAGAGCAGCATCGCGGGATGGCGGACCGCGGCGACCAGCAGATCCGAAAATTTGCCCATGATATGCGGACGGATCGCTTCATTCTCGTAATTGCCCGCGAAGCCGATGACGGTCTGCTTGTCCGCCGACACGGCGAAATGGTTCGTCCAGAAATGGACGAGCCGCTCGGCGAAGGGGGTCGGGGTCGCGACCGCGGCGGCGAGGCGGGCCCCCGCGGCTTCGGCATAATGGCGGCGAAAGCCGGCGCGCGCCATCCGGCGCATCGCGTCGGACATCGGGTCGTCGTCGCGCATCGCCGCGTCGTTCGCCTCGCGGCGCATCGCCTGCCGCTCGTCGCGATATTCGGCATAGGCGGCCGCGATTGCTTCGCGTCCGGCGAGCCCCGCCAGCGCGGGCGGCGCGGGATCATAATCGCCGATCTGGCGCGTCAGCCAGGCTTTCGGGTCATCGATCGCCGGATCGTCGAACCGGCGGCCGAGGCCGAAGCGACTGGCGGCAAGATATTCGACTGCCATGACAATGCCTTTCCGTGCCTCCAACGCACGATGGCCCGCATTTGTCGCAAAGCTGTCCCAGCGCGCGGCGGGCGCTTCGTTCCGGCTTAGCCGCGCGCCGGAAGCATCACGCGACCATATCCATCAGAAGGAAGGTCCCGTCTTTCCGCTGATGCGCGTTGATCAGCGGGATCAGCCGGGTGAAATGTTCCGACTGGCAATGGATATCGAGCGCCGCGCGATCGGGCCATTCCTCGATGAAGATGAAGTGGCCGGGCTCCTTCTGATCTTCGAACAGGTCATAGGCGATGCACAGCGGCTCCATCCGCGTCTTTTCGACCAGCTCGCGATAGAAGGGCAGGACGATATCGACGGCATCGGGTTCGATGAAATCCTGCGCGATGACTTTGAGCACGGCGCGCCTAGACCAGCGCTTTGTCGTAAATCTGGTACACGCGGTTGACCTTGGCCTCGATCGCGTCGGCGACGGCGTTCATTCCCTGATTGTCGTCGAGCACCCAGCCGATATCGCCGCGCTCGGTTCCATAATCGCGCACCGCGTCGCGGCGGATATATTCGATCATCATGAAGGCGAGGGTGCTCGCCATCCGGCTGTTCTGCAGTTTCTTCGCGACGCCCATCAACGGCACGCGCAGGATATGGCTCTGCGGTTTGCGCAGCCACCACAGCAGGCGCGCCCAGTTGAAGGGAAGCAGCGATCCCTCCATGTCGATCAAGAGCTGGTTGATGTTCGGCAGCACGATCATGAAGGCGACCGGCTCGCCGTCGACTTCGGCGACGCGGATCAGATCCTCGAAAACGATGTCCTTCAGCTTCTTGCCGACATAGGCGATCTCGCTGTCGGTCAGCGGGACAAAGCCCCAATTGTCCGACCAGGCGTCGTTGAGCAGGCCCATGATCAGCGCCGCTTCGGCGGCGAAACGCCGTTTGTTGACCTTGCGGATGCGGATGCGCGCATTTTTCTCGCCCGCCGCGACGATGCGGTTGACCAGCGGCGGAAAGCCGTCGCGGATCGCGACGTCATAGTTGAAGAGCTGCTTGACCGGCTGATAGCCCGCGCCCTCGACCCAGCCACGATAGAGCGGGCTGTTATGCCCCATCATCACCGTCGGGCGCTCGTCGAACCCTTCGATCAGCAGGCCGGGTTCGTCCCAGATCGAAATCGACAACGGGCCGAGCGAGCGGTGCATACCCTGCGTCCGCAACCAGTCCTCGGCGGCGGCGAGCAGCGCCTGCGTGGACGCTTCGTCTTCGGCTTCGAGCAGTCCCCAATTGCCGGTGCCGGGCCCCATGCCCTGTTCGGCGGGCTGCGCGAGCGCGAGGCTGTCGATATGCGCCGAAATGCGGCCGATCGTCCGCCCGCCCTGCCGCGCGAGGAAGAATTGCGCCTTGCCATGTTCGAACCATGGGTTCTTGCCGGGGGTGAGCAGGCCGTAAACCTCGCCCTTCAGCGGCGGCACCCACGCGGGATCGCCGCGATTGAGGCGATAGGCGAGTTCGACGAACTCGCGCAAATCACCCTTGTCCTTGACCGGGTGGATGGTGATCGGGCCTTCGTTATGGGCGCTCATACTGGTTTCCTGAAAGGGGCGTCCTATATTTGTGGCGACGCATTAGGGCATAGAAATGGCGCTGGCGACCCGCATTCGGCCATTTTGCTGCCATGAAATCATGGTCAAGAACCGGATATGTTGACGATGAATACCCTTGTTGATCGGCTGTCGGCCTCCCCCGCAGCGCCGATGCCCAAATCCGCGATCGCGGACGATATGGCGATGATCCGCGCGGCTTCGGAGCTGACGCGCGATCTCGTGCAGCCGTCGGCGCGCATCTACTGGACCGATATGCTCGCCTCGGCCTTCGTCGGCTATGCCGGCATCGCGGCGGCGATCCTTGCGCCCTCGACGGCGTGGATGCTGGTCGCCGCGGTGATTTCGGTGATCGCGCTCTACCGCGCGGGCAGTTTCATCCACGAACTCACGCATATCCGCAAAAATGCGCTGCCCGGCTTTCGCCTCGCGTGGAACATCCTCGTCGGCGTGCCGATGCTGATCCCGTCGTTCATGTATGAGGGCATCCACAGCCTGCACCACAACCGCACCAAATATGGCACGGTCGAGGATCCCGAATATCTGCCGCTCGCGCTGATGAAGCCGTGGACGGTGCCCTTGTTCGTCGTCGCGGCCGCGTTCGCGCCGCTTGCGCTCGTCTTCCGCTATGCGGTGCTCACCCCGCTGTCGTTCCTGATCCCGCCGCTGCGCAAGATCGTCGTCGAACGCTATTCGGGGATGATCATCAACCCGATGTTCCGCCGCAAGCCGCCCGAAGGCGAGTTCCGCCGCCAGTGGGCGTGGCAGGAAGGCGGCGCGTGGGCGTGGTCGAGCCTGCTGATCGCGGCGGGCGTATTCGGCTGGGTGCCGCTGCGCGCGCTCGTCATTTTCGGCGCGATCGCCGCCGCGACCCTGGTGCTCAACCAGATCCGCACACTCGTCGCGCATCTCTGGGAAAATGACGGCGCGGTGCTGACCGTGACCGGCCAGTTCCTCGACAGCGTCAATGTGCCGCCGCCGGGCCTGCTGCCCGAATTATGGGCGCCGGTCGGGCTGCGCTATCACGCGCTGCACCATCTGCTGCCCGGCGTGCCCTATCATTCGCTGGGTGAGGCGCACCGCCGCCTGAAGGACGCGCTGCCCGCCGATTCGCAATATCATGGCGCGAATTACGACAGTCTGCCGAAGCTGGTGATGAATCTGGTCGCGGGGTCGGCGAAGGGGGCGGCGGCCTGATCACCCTGTGGGTGATTGTCGGTTTTGGGGTGGTGAGCTGCCGTCGAGTGACATAGCTTGGTTCCATGCAGATCAAGATTATGGCCGACTATGGCTGTTCCCCGCTGTGGTGGGACCAACCCGACAAGGTAGGTAACATTCACCCAGAAGAACTGAAGTTGAGCTTGGAACTCAGTGCCGACCTGAGGGTTTGGTCGGCCGCATATGACGCAACCCTCAACCATGACAGCCCTACAGAATCGGGATTTGCCACCGCTGCCGACGAACTATCGTTTCACGAGAGTGGCAAACGTCTCGCTGAGCGCGCCGCGCTCGAAATGCGAAATCGGGCTTTGGTGCGCTACCATTTAGATGGCTGACCGTCCTCTATCGGTCGGAAGCTGACGCCCTATTCCTCGGTCCGGATCAAAATCATCTCGCCGATCAGCGCGAACAATATGAACGGCCCCCACGCCGCGAGGAAGGGCGAATAGGCGCCGAGGTCGCCCATCGCGAGCGCGAAATTGTCGGCGACGAAATAGGCGAAGCCAAGCCCCATGCCGATGATCGCGCGGATGAACAGCTTGCCCGATCGCGCAAGGCCGAATGCCGCAACGGCGCCGAGCAGCGGCATCAATATCGCCGACAGCGGCCCCGAAATCTTGTGCCACAGCACGCCCTTCAGCGCGTCGACCGGCCGTCCCGCGGCCTCAAGATCGTCGATCGCCGATTTGAGTTTCAGGAAGGGCAGCTCGTCGCCGTCGACCTGCGCCAGCGTGAACTGGTCGGGGCGCACGCCCTTTGCCGCGACGATCGTACCCAGCGGTTCGAGCGTGCCCGAGCGCCGCATGAAGCGCCGTGCGTTGGTCATCTCCCACCCGCCTGCGACCGCGCGCGCGCTGTCGGCCGACAGCATCGAGGACAGGACGCCGCCGGTGCGTTCATAGATCGTCACATAGCCGAGGGTGATCACCGGGCCGCTGGTGTCGACCGTCGCGGCGTTGATCAGATTGTCGCCGTCGCGGACCCAGATGTTGGTGCGTATGCCGCTGTCCTTCGGGACCTTCTTATATTCGACCTTTTGCCAGGCGCTGAGCGCCGCGGTCGACCGCGTGACGATGCGTTCGTTGAACGCGAAGCTGATCCCCGCGACGAGCAATGCGGCGAGGAACAACGGCGCGAGCACCTGATGCGCCGACATGCCCGACGCCTTCATCGCGATGACCTCGCTGTTCTGGTTCATCGTCACCATCGTCAAAATCGTGCCGAGCAGCACCGAAAAGGGCAGGAAGGTCTCGACGATCTGCGGCAGCCGCATCCCGACATAGCGCCAGACGTCGGAGTCGCTGTTGCCCGCGACCGCAAGGATCTTGCCGCTTTCGCCGAGCAGGTCGAGCGTCTGGAGGATCAGCACCAGCGCGAACAGGATCGAGAAGGAGCGGACGAGAAACAGGCGGCCGACGTAGAGCGCCATCGTTCGCGACGGGAAAAAGTGGAGCTGGTGCATTTAGGTCAGGCTCTCCACCGTCCGCGGTTTGCGCTGGAACATCGTGAGCATCGCGCGAATCTTCTGCCCCGCCTTCGCCGCGACGCGTTCGAGCGCGCCGATCGGCTGGCCGCCGGGGACATGCGCGACGGTGTAATACATCCAGATCGCGAGGGCGGAGAAGAGCAGGAACGGCACCCAAAGCGCGATGAGCGGGTCGATCACGCCGCGCGCACCGATATCCTCCGCATATTGGTTGATCTTGTGCTGGGTCACGAGCAGCACAATCGACAGGAAGACTCCGAGCGAGGAGGTCGATCGTTTCGGCGGGATGGCGAGCGCGACCGCGATCAGCGGGATCAGGAACATCGACATCACTTCGACGATGCGGAAGTGGAAATTGGCGCGCGATTCGAGGCGCGTCTGGACCGACTGGCTCTTGTCCTTGCCCGCGACGAACAGCTCGGGGATCGTCATTTCGCGATCGGCGCCGCCGCGCAGGCGGAACGCCTCGATCTTGGGCAGCGGGATCGGCAGGTCGTGATTGTCGAAGGTCAGGACGCGCGGCACCGAGAATTTGGGCGATTCGTGGATCAGCACGCCTTGCGAAAGGCGAAGGATGATCGTGTTCGGATCGTCGGTCGCGAGGAACTGTCCGCGCGCTGCGGTCGCCGAAACGCGCTGGCCGTCCTTGTTGTCGCCGCGCACGAAAATGCCGCGCAAGCTCCGCCCGTCGTTATAGCTTTCCTCGATCCGCAGCGTCATGCGGTCGCCCAATTTGGTGAATTCGCCGACCTTGATTGACGCGCCGAGCGCGCCCGAGCGCAGTTCGAACTGGAGCCCCTCATAGGCGTAGCGGGCAACGGGCTGAATGAAGCCGACGATCGCGAGATTGAGCGCCGCGAGCGCGATCGCATAGACATAGGGCATCCGCATCAGCCGCCCGAAACTCATCCCCACGCCCTTCAGCACGTCGAGTTCGCTCGATGTCGCAAGGCGCCGGAAAGCAAGGAGAATCCCGAGCATCAGGCCGATCGGGATGCCGAGTGAAAGATATTCGGGGATCAGGTTCGCGAGCATCCGCCACACGACGCTGACCGGGCCGCCCTCGGTCGCGACAAAGTCGAACAGGCGGAGCATTTTTTCGAGCACGAGCAGCATCGCCGACAGGACGAGCGTGCCGAGCATCGGGAAGAAGATGAGCCGCGCGATGTAGCGGTCGATGGCAGGAAGCTTATTCAATCTTTGGTCGCCCCATCACCATGATTTGGCCGCAGTTGTTTCCGATATGCCGATTCAAGGGCGACAGGGACCCGTGTCGGCGCGCGCTTTGCGCTCGCGGACATGGCTATAGCCTCTGGAGGTTTTGAGGTCATGTCGAAATTTGTATCCGCTCTGCTTGGCGTTTCCGTGCTGGCTTTCGCCGCAACGGCGCAGGCCGAAGGCCGGGTCATCTCGAACGATCTGTCGAAGTGCAGAAGCGGTCCGTCGACGCTGGTGCAGATCAGCGGCGTCAAGGCGTCGACCGGCAAGATTCGTGTACAAAGCTATCGTGGAACGGCCGCCGACTGGTTGACCAAGGGACGCTGGCTCGCCCGTGTCGAAGTGCCCGCACGTGCGGGAACGATGACCGTCTGCGTGCCGCTGCCCGAAGCCGGTGTATACGGCATTGCGGTGCGTCACGACGTCAACGGCAATGGCAAGACCGACCTGCGCGCCGATGGTGGCGGGATGTCGAACAACCCCGCGATCAGCGTCTTCAACCTCGGCAAGCCGAGCTACAAAAAGACCGCCTTTTCGGTCGGGGAAGCCCCCAAGACGATCTCCATTTCGATGAAATATATGTGATCCATAGATGGCCAGCGTCGCGCTCCTTTCGAATCCTCGCTCCACGGGCAACCGCTCGCTGTTGCCGCGGGTTCGCGAATATTGCGCGGCGCACCCCGATATCTTTCACTATGAGGTCGAGGACGTCGACCAGATCGAAAAGGCCATCCGCACGATGGCGATGGTCGGCCCGCGCGTCGTCGTGATCAACGGCGGCGACGGCACGGTGCAGGCCGCGCTCACCGAAATTTATTCGGGCGACCATTTCGGCGGCTCGCCGCCGCCGGTCGCGGTGCTTCCCAACGGAAAGACCAATCTGATCGCGCTCGACCTTGGTGCCGAGGGCGATCCGATCAAGGCGTTGCAGCGCGTCGTCGAACTGGTCGAAAGCGGCCGGCTCGAGGATCATGTGATCGAACGCCAGCTCATCGCGCTCGACAGCGGGGGCGAGGAGCGGCCCGTGCTCGGCATGTTCCTCGGCGGCGCCTATCTCGCCGACGTGATGCTCTATTGCCGCAACCGCATCTATCCGCTCGGCCTGCCCAACGGGATTTCGCATTTCCTCGCCGCGATCCTCGGGCTGTTCGCGATCATCTTCGGCGTCGGCGGCGGACGGCTGCCGCCCAAGCCCGAACCGATGACGGTGTCGCTGATCCGCCAAGGCGAGTTCAAGGGCAAATTCTCGCTGCTGATCGTCACCACGCTCGAAAAACTGCTGCTCAGCATCCGCACCAGCGAAGCGCATGGCACCAACGGCAATATGAAATTGCTCGCGACCGACACCAGCGTCGGCGCGCTGTTCCGTATGCTCGGTGCGACCTGGCGCGGCACGCTGGGGCAGAAGCAGCTCGACGGTGTCCATTTCCAGCAGGGCGACGAAATCCGCATCGAGGGCGAACGCTCGAACGTCATCCTCGACGGCGAAATCTTTCAGGCGAAGAACGGCATGCCAATCATCCTGACCTCGACGCAGCCGGTTCCCTTCCTGCGCCTCGCCGCCTGAGCGCCTTATGGCCGCCCTTTCCGAACTCGTCCGCGAAGAACTCGCGACCCCGGTCGACCCGCGCGTCGCAACGATGGCGGCGGCGATCGCGGCCGGCTATCCGGGCAGCGCGCGCGCGGTGCTCTTTTACGGGAGTTGCCTGCGCGAGAGCGAGCTCGACGGGCTGATGCTCGATTTCTACCTGATCGTTTCCGATTATGGCGACGCCTATCCGAAGCGCTGGATGGCGGCCGCGAACCGCCTGATCCCGCCGAACGTCTTCCCGTTTCAGCACAACGGACTGATCGCCAAATATGCGGTGCTGAGCGAAGCCGACTTCCATCGCCTGAATGGCGCCGGGACGCGCAACGTGTCGGTCTGGGCGCGCTTTTCCCAGCCGTCGCGGCTGGTGTGGGCGGTCGACGAGACGGCGCGCGACCGGGCGGTGGCGGCGGTGTCGCGCGCCGCGCCGACGCTGCTGGCGGCCGCCGGTTCGATCGATGGCGAGGCACCGCTCGACTGGTGGCGGCGTGCCTTTTCGCTCACCTATTCGGTCGAGCTGCGCGCCGAACGGACAGGCCGCGCGCAATCGGTGGTCGACGCCGATGCCGGCCGCTACGAACGGTTCAGCATCCCCGCGATGACGGCGATCCCCACCGGCGCACGAAGCGGCGGCTGGGCGCGGCGGCGAATCGAGGGCAAGCTGCTCAGCATTGCGCGGCTCGCCAAGGCCAGCCTGACCTATGCCGGCGGAATCGATTACCTCGCGTGGAAGATCAATCGCCACGCGGGGACGAAGATCGAGATCAAGCCCTGGCAGCGCCGCTGGCCGCTCGTCGCCGCGCTGACGCTGGTGCCGCGCCTGATCCGGGGCGGCGCGATCCGCTAAGCATTATCAGCAGGAAAATGCGGCAACGAGAATCAGCTCGCGAGCCGCTGCCCGTCGGGCCGGGCTTCGCCGCGGCGGCGGATCGCCTGATCGAGTGCGCTCAGCGTGAAGGGTTTGCGGAGCACGTCATGGTCGCCGAAGGCGGCGTCTTCGCCGGCATCGCCGGCATAGCCCGTCACGAACAGCACCGACAGTTCGGGCCAGCGCTGCTTCAGCTGCGCGACCATTTCGGGGCCGGTCAATTCGGGCATCAGCACGTCGGAGAGGATGAGGTCGAAGCCGCCCTGTCCCTCGGCGAGCCGCCCTTCGACCAGCGCCTCGGCCTCGAGCGGGTTGCCGCACGCGACCGCGGTATGGCCGAGCTCGCTGACCGCATCGACCGTCGCTGCGAGCACGCGCGCATCGTCCTCGACCACGAGGATGCTGAGCGCGTCGGCGGGCGTTTCGGAATGGGCATCCTCACCCGGCGGCGCCTGGGTGGCGCTATCGGCTTGCGGCTGCGCGACGGGCAGCAGCATCGCGACGCTCGTCCCTTCGCCTTCGGTCGAGGCGATCTGCACCTCGCCGCCCGACTGGCGGCAAAAGGCGAAGACCTGGCTCATGCCGAGGCCGGTGCCCTGACCCGCGGGCTTCGTCGTGTAAAAGGGGTCGAAGACGCGTTCGAGCACCTCGGGCGACATGCCGCAGCCGGTGTCGATCACCTGCACCGCGAGCGCCGCCGACTGATTCTCGCCGTCGTCGAGCGTGCGGATCGTCAGCGAACCATGGCCGTTCATCGCGTCGCGCGCGTTGACCGCGAGGTTGAGCAGCGCGTTTTCGAACTGCTGCCGGTCGATCCAGCAGGCGAGCCCGTCGGCATGGAGGTCGAGCGTCAGCGCGATGCGGTCGCCGATCGTGCGTTCGATCAGCTGCGCGAAGCTCGTGATGCACTCGTCGATCGGCGTCATCTCCGGACGCGCGGGTTCCGACCGGGCGAAGGTCAGCAGCCGGCGCGTGAGGTCGGCGGCGCGGTTGGCGCCGTCGAGCGCGTTGGCGAGGTGCCGCTGCGCCTTTTCGGGTTTGCCGGGTAGCCAGCGCTGCGCGAGTTCGAGCCCGCCGACGACGACCGCGAGCATATTGTTGAAGTCGTGCGCGATGCCGCCGGTGAGTTGTCCGACCGCCTCCATCTTCTGCGCTTGCCGCAGCTGCGCCTCGGCCGCTTCGCGTTCGGTCATTTCGCTGCGTAGCGCGTCGTTCGCATGGGCGAGCTCGGCAGTCCGTTCCTCGACCGCGGTTTCGAGCTGCATCGCGCGGTCGCTCTCGACGAGCTGTTCGCGCCGCGCGAGCCGCCGCTCGCCTTCGGCGCGGATCAGCGAGAAGGTCGCGCCGATCGCGATGACCGCCGCGGCGGCGCCGAGCAGCGAAAAGAGCAGGATCGCCTGATTGAGGTTCGCGCGGTCGGCTGCGGCGAGCCGGTTGCGCTCGCGGAGCAGCGCGCGTTCGTTGGCGATGATTTCGGATAGCAGCTTGTCGATCCGGCCGAGACCCTCGCCCTTGCCCGCGGCATAAAATTTCGAGATGGCGGCGACGGTCTGGTTATAGTTCGCGCTGAGCGCCGCGTCGCCGAGCTGCGCGCCACGGCTGTCCATTTCGATCGTCAGCTGCTCGACCAGCACGATCTGTTTCGGATTGTCGCGGACGTTGCGCCGCAATTGCGTCAGAAACTGGCGCGCGCGGCCCCATTGATATTCATAGACGCGCCCGTCCTCCTTCTGCAGCCCGACCGCAAAACGGCCGAGCGCCGCTTCGGCGCGCGCGATCGCGGCGTCGACCGACCGCGTCTGCGAAATCACCTCCATGCTCTGCGTCTGCCAGCCGAGCGAGCGATCGTAATTGTCGTTGGCGCGCGCGAGCAGCACGACGAGCGCCCCGACCACGCCGGTCAGGATCGCGCCGAGGACGATCGTCGACCAGAAGCGAATACGCTCCCGCCGGCTGTCGTTTTCGCTATCGATATCCCGCTCGAACACGCGTTTCTCTTACCGGACAAGCCGGGCGCCGCAAAGCGCCGAAGCCCCGCTTGCATCGACGCGGCTTCAACTCGCCCCGAAAAGGAATCCGCTGGTCGGCGGATGCGCTCGGTTCAGCCGATAATCTGCGCGCGCTTGCCCGCCCGCTCGAAGCGGGCGAGGATCTCGCCGACCTGCTCGATCGTGTGTTCGGCGCACAGCGAACAGCGCAGAAGCGTCATGCCCGCGGGGGTTGCGGGCGGGCGCGCGAGGTTGACGTAAAGCCCTTCTTCGAGAAGCGCTTCCCACATCATCGCACCGCGCTCGAGGTCGGGCATGATCACCGCGATGATCGCCGACTGCGGCTCTTCGGTGCCGAGCTGGAAACCCAGATCGCGAAGGCCTTTGTGAAGAACCTTCGAATTTTCCCACAGGTGCGCGCGCTTGTTCGATCCGTGCATCAGCTTGCGGATGCTCGTCGCGGCGGTCGCGACGACGCTCGGCGGCAGCGAGGCGGTGAAGACATAGGGGCGGCAGACGAGGCGCATGATCTCGAACTTCGGGTGGTTCGAGACGCAGAAGCCGCCGACGGTGCCGACGCTCTTGCTGAATGTGCCGATGATGAAATCGACATCGTCGATCACGCCCTGCGCTTCGGCGACGCCGCGGCCATGTTCGCCGATGAAGCCCATCGAATGCGCTTCGTCGACGAGCACCATCGCGCCCGCTTCCTTCGAGACGCGGATCATTTCCTTCAGCGGCGCGATGTCGCCGAGCATCGAATAGACGCCCTCGAGCACGACGAGCTTGCCCGCTTCGGGGGGCAGGCGCTTCAGCCTTTTTTCGAGCGCTTCGACGTCGTTGTGGCGGAAAGCGACGATTTCGGCGTCGCCCATCTTGCACCCGTCATAGATCGACGCATGGCTGTCGATGTCGAGGATGACATAGTCGCCCTTGCCCGCGATCGTCGAAATGATGCCGAGGTTCGCCTGATATCCGGTCGAGAACACCATGGCATGATCCATGGCGTAAAATTCTTTCAGAGCGTCCTCGCACTCCTTGTGCCCCTGATAGGTGCCGTTGAGCACGCGGCTGCCGGTCGTGCCGGCGCCGAACCTGTCGAGCGCGTCCTTGCCCGCGGCGATGACATCTTCGTCGAAGGTCATGCCCATGTAATTATAGGTGCCGAGCAGGATCGTTTCACGTCCGTTGCAGATTGCGACGGTGGGGGAGACGACCTTTTCCATCACGAGGCTGAACGGATCGGTCACCCCGGTCGCGAGCAAGGCCTCGCGCTGCTGGATCAGCGGATCGAATTTCGAGAAGAGGTCGGTCATCGCGGTATCAGCCCTGCAATTTCTCGACCGCGGCGACCAGCTGGCCGACGGTTTCGATTTCGGCCTGCATGTTCATGCTGATGATGATGTCGAACGTGTCCTCGACCTCGGCGACGAAATCCATCACCGTCAGGCTGTCCCATTCGAGGTCGCCGGCAAAGGTCGTGGCGTCGGTCAGTTCGACACCCTTCTTGTTGAAAGGGCCGATCAGCCCGAAAATCTGGTCGCGCAGGGCGGTGCTCATGTGGTGCGTCCCATAAAGATATAAAGTTGCGCGCGGACATGCCGCGAAGGCTCCCGATTGGCAAGCGAATGCGGCGGGAACAGGGCAGCATCTTGCCGCTGGCGGGACTTCGTGGCATCGCTGTGGCGGGTCGCCAGCAGGGGCAGCTTGGCATGGACAGCGCAGATTCAAAGACATCGCAGGACCGGCCGGCGATTTCCTTTCCGCCGAACGCGGTGCACCTCGTTCGCACCAACCAGCAGATCACGATGCAATTGTCGCAGATGGCCGACCAGAAGGCGTCGATCCTGATGGGCGCGACCTTTGTCGTCTTCACGCTCGCGATCGGACAGGCGCGCGCGGGTGGCGGCGCGCTGGCGATGCCGCTCGCGATCCTCGCGACCTTTTCCTTCCTGTCGGCGCTGCTCGCGGTCTCGGCGGTGTTGCCGCGCGTCGGCAAGACACCGCCGGTCGTCTACAGGGACGGCAAGGATCACAGCAATATCCTGTTCTTCGGCCGTTTCGAGCAGATTGACGAGGACGAGTTCATCGCCGCAGTGAAAACACGCCTGCGGACCGAGGAAGATTTGTACGAGACGATGCTGCGCGACACCTATCAGAACGGCGTCGTGCTCGCGCGGCGCAAATATCGCTATCTCGCTTATGCGTACCGTCTGTTCGTCGTGGGCCTGACGCTGACCTTTATCGCGTTCGCGATCGAGATGGCGATGCTGTGGCGGGGATAGCCCGCGCCGCGCTGTTGCCTTTCTGCCACCCCCCGCGCCAAATAACGGACGGACGCCGCGCCGCACTTGAACCGTAACATTCGCGCGCCTATCCGGGCCGGCTATGTTGCAGCAGGCCGCCCCCCTGACCGCGGAAACACCGCAGAGTCTTCGCACGGAATTCCGCGCGACGCTGGCGCTCGCCGTGCCGCTCGCGGCGGCGAACCTGTTGCAGATGCTCGTCCATGCGATCGACGTGATCTTCGTGGCGCGGCTCGGCGACGCGGCGCTTGCCGCTTCGTCGCTCGGCGTTGCGATCTTCGGGCTTTTGCTGTGGACTGGATCGGGGCTCGTCGGCGCGTCGGCGCCGCTGATCGCCGCCGAGCTCGGCCGCCGCAAACATGCGGTCCGCGAGGTTCGGCGCACGGTGCGCATGGCGCTGTGGCTCGCCGCGCTCGTTTCGGTCGTCTTCATGGGTGTTTGCGCCGCAGGCGGGCCGATCATGCTCGCGACGGGACAGCCCGCCGAAACCTCGGCGCGCGCCGCGGGCTTCCTGCTGATCCTGATGTGGGGCATGTTCCCGATGATCGCGGCGGCGGTGCTGCGCATTTTCGTCTCGGCGCTCGGACGGCCGACGATCGCGACCGCGATCACCTTCATGGCGCTGGGCGTCAACGCGCTCGGCAACTGGACTTTGGTGTTCGGCCACCTCGGTATGCCCGCGCTCGGCCTCCACGGTTCGGCGATATCGAGCGTGATGACCAGCTTCCTGATGCTGCTCGCCTATGTCGTCGTCATCCAGAGCGACCGGCGACTGCGGCGCTATCGTCTGTTCGGCAACTGGTGGCGGTCCGAATGGACGCGCTTTTTCGACATGTTGCGTATCGGTACCCCGATCAGCCTGACCATTCTCGCCGAGGCGGGGCTGTTCACCGGTGCCGCTTTCCTGATGGGGCGCATCGGCGAGACCGAACTGGCGGGGCACACGATCGCGCTCCAGGTCGCGGCGCTCGCCTTCCAGATTCCCTTCGGTGTCGCGCAGGCGGCGACGATCCGCGTCGGGCTGGCCTATGGCGCGCGCGACCATAGCGGTATCGCGCACGCGGGGCAGGCGTCGCTCATACTCGGTATCGGTTTCATGGGGCTGACCGCGCTCATCATGTGGCTTTTCCCGTCACTCGTGCTGTCGATCTATGTCGACGTCGACGCCGCGCGCAACGCCGCGCTCGTCGGTTTCGCGATGCAGTTCCTTGTCGTCGCCGCTGCGTTCCAGCTCTTCGACGGGGCGCAGGCGGTGGCGGCGGGCGTGCTACGCGGATTGCAGGATACGCGCACCCCGATGATCATCGCGATCTGTGGTTACTGGATCGCGGGTTATGGCACTGCGATCTATCTCGGCTTCTGGACCCCGCTCGCCGGAGTCGGCGTGTGGATCGGGCTTGCGGTGGGGCTGATCGTGGTCTCGGCGGTGCTGCTCGCGCGGTGGCGGATGCGCGCCCGTCTCGGGCTGCTTCCGGCCTGACGCAAAAACTTCGCACGAATCTTGTAGTGCGGCGCTTGACGCCTATCTGACTCCCACCCATATGGCCGACTGTTAGCACTCGCACCCTGTGAGTGCTAAACGACATCATTTCCATCTCTGGAGGGATTTCCATGCAATTTCGCCCGCTGCACGACCGCGTGCTTGTTCGCCGTATCGAAGCCGAAGAAAAGACGGCTGGCGGCATCATCATCCCCGACACCGCCAAGGAAAAGCCGCAGGAAGGCGAAGTCGTCTCGGTCGGCACCGGCACCCGCGCCGATGACGGCAAGGTGACCCCGCTCGACGTCAAGGCCGGCGACCGCATCCTGTTCGGCAAATGGTCGGGCACCGAAGTCAAGGTCGACGGCGAAGAGCTGCTGATCATGAAGGAATCGGACATCCTCGGCGTCATCGCCTGAGCGTTTCCATCGATTTGCGAATGAAGTTGCGCAGTTTTCTGCGCCTTTGAAAGGAATAAGCCCATGGCTGCTAAAGACGTAAAATTCAGCCGCGACGCGCGTGAGCGCATCCTGCGCGGCGTCGACACCCTCGCCGACGCGGTGAAGGTGACCCTCGGTCCCAAGGGCCGTAACGTCGTGATCGACAAGAGCTTCGGCGCGCCCCGCATCACCAAGGACGGCGTCACCGTCGCCAAGGAAATCGAACTCAAGGACAAGTTCGAAAACATGGGCGCCCAGATGCTGCGCGAAGTCGCATCGAAGGCGAACGACAAGGCCGGCGACGGCACGACCACCGCGACCGTTCTCGCCCAGGCGATCGTGCGCGAAGGCATGAAGTCGGTTGCCGCCGGCATGAACCCGATGGACCTGAAGCGCGGCATCGACCTCGCGGTCGGCAAGGTTGTCGAAACGATCAAGGCGCAGTCGAAGCCGGTTTCGGGCACCGCTGAAATCGCCCAGGTCGGCATCATTTCGGCCAATGGCGACAAGGAAGTCGGCGACAAGATCGCCGAAGCCATGGAAAAGGTCGGCAAGGAAGGCGTGATCACCGTCGAGGAAGCCAAGGGCCTCGATTTCGAACTCGACGTCGTTGAAGGCATGCAGTTCGACCGCGGTTACCTGTCGCCCTACTTCATCACCAACCCCGAAAAGATGCTCGTCGAGCTTTCGGATCCGTACATCCTGATCTTCGAAAAGAAGCTGTCGAACCTCCAGTCGATGCTTCCGATCCTCGAAGCCGTGGTGCAGTCGGGCCGTCCGCTCCTCATCATCGCCGAGGACATCGAAGGCGAAGCGCTCGCAACGCTGGTGGTCAACCGCCTGCGCGGCGGCCTGAAGGTCGCCGCCGTCAAGGCGCCGGGCTTCGGCGATCGTCGCAAGGCGATGCTGCAGGACATCGCGATCCTCACCGCCGGTGAAATGATCAGCGAAGACCTGGGCATCAAGCTTGAGTCGGTTACGCTGAACATGCTCGGTCAGGCGAAGCGCGTCACGATCGACAAGGACAACACCACCATCGTCGATGGTGCTGGCGACCATGATGCGATCAAGGGCCGCGTCGAACAGATTCGCGCGCAGATCGAAACGACGACCAGCGACTACGACCGTGAAAAGCTGCAGGAACGTCTGGCGAAGCTTGCTGGCGGTGTTGCCGTGATCAAGGTCGGCGGCGCGTCGGAAGTCGAAGTGAAGGAACGTAAGGACCGCGTCGACGACGCGCTTCACGCGACCCGCGCTGCGGTCGAAGAAGGCATCGTCCCCGGCGGCGGTACCGCGCTTCTGTACGCGACGAAGGCTCTCGACGGCATGTCGGGGGTCAACGAAGACCAGACCCGCGGCATCGACATCATCCGTCGCGCGCTGCAGGCTCCGGTTCGCCAGATCGCTGAAAATGCTGGCTTCGACGGCGGTGTCGTCGCAGGCAAGCTGTTCGACCAGAACGACAGCAACTTCGGCTTCAACGCCTCGACCGACGTCTATGAAGACCTCGTCAAGGCTGGCGTCATCGACCCGACCAAGGTCGTCCGCACCGCGCTGCAGGATGCCGCCTCGGTCGCTGGTCTGCTGATCACCACCGAAGCCGGCATTGCCGAAACGCCCGACGACAAGCCCGCCATGCCCATGGGCGGCGGCGGCATGGGCGGCATGGGCGGCATGGACTTCTAAGTCCAAACCGTTCGGCGCTCAGCCAACGACAGGGGGCCGGGGGAGAAATCCTCCGGCCCTTTTCTTTGGCGGCGAAATAGGGTGGCGGGACATTGCCAGTTCAGGCGATGCGGCATAGCAAGGGGCGGTGATGATGTTTGTCCTCCCCTTTGCGTTGCTTGCCGACCCTGTAGTCGCGACGCCCCCCGCGCCGCCGCCGCCGATCGAGCGTTGCGGCTATCGCATCGTCGAAACTTTCCCGCACGACCCGAGCAGCTTCACGCAGGGTCTCTTCTGGCACGAGGGACATCTCTACGAAGCCACCGGCCAATATGGTCAGTCACGCGTGGCACGGCTCGACCTCAAGACCGGCAAGGCGCTCGCCCAATCGAAACTGCCGTCCGATCAGTTCGGCGAGGGCATCACGCGCTGGGGCGACCAGATCATCGGCGTCACCTGGCAGGGCGGCGTCGGCAATCGCTGGTCGGTCAAAGATTTGAAGCGCGTCGGTACCTTTCGCTACGAAGGCGAAGGCTGGGGCGTCACGATGGTCGGAGACAGCCTTGTCCTCAGCGACGGGACCTCGGCGCTGCGCTTCCTCGACCCCGCGACGATGAAGGAGCAAAAGCGCGTTACGGTGCGGTTCGGCGGCCGACCGATCACCATGATCAACGAACTGGAGACGATTGACGGGCAGGTCTGGGCCAATGTGTGGATGACCGACTTCATCGTCCGTATCGACCCCGCCACGGGCGATGTCGCCTCGCTCGTCGACCTCTCGGGGCTCAAGGCCGATGCCGGGGCCAGCGGGACCGACAGCGTGCTCAACGGCATCGCGTGGGACGCACGAAAAAAGCGCCTGTTCGTCACCGGCAAAAACTGGCCGAAGCTCTACGAAATCGCGCTCGCCGACTGCCGCTAGGGTCCTGGCCCTACGCGCGCAGCGCCGCCTCCATCCGCGCGGCGGCGGCATCATAGACATGCGCTTTCAATCCCGCCGTGACCGCCTTGGGTGCACGGTCGGGGTGGCCGCCGGGAAAGGGCGGGGCGGGATCATATTCGATCGCAAGCTGGATCGCCTGTGCGACGGTCTCGCCGCGCAACCGGGCGATCAGCGTCAGCGCGAAATCGAGCCCCGAGGTCACCCCGCCGCTGGTCACGATATGCCCGTCTTCGACGACGCGCGCCTTCACGGGCTCGGCTCCGACAAGCGGCAGCAGATGCGTATAGCCCCAGTGCGTCGTGGCGCGCTTTCCCGTGAGCAGCCCGGCGCGCCCAAGCAGGAAGGCGCCGGTGCACACGCTCGTCACCCATTCGGCGCCCGCGGCCTGGCGCGCGATAAAATCGATCGTCGCGGCGTCGCCGAGCGCGTCGGCCACGCCATGTCCCCCCGGAATGCAGAGGATATCGGCCTGCGGCGCGCTCGCGAAATCATGCGTCGGCACGATCGCAAAACCGCTGTCGGTCATGATCGGATCGATCGTCGCGGCGGCGCCGGCGAGCGCCGCACCGGGCATCCGCGACAGCGCCTGCGCGGGCGCGGTGAAGTCGAGCTGGGTGATGCCGGGAAAGAGCAGGAAGACGATGTTGGTGGCGGGCGTATCGGTCATGCGGATGTCCCCTCGCTGACGGTGGATCACCCAGGCGCGCGGCTCCTGTCGACCGGTTGGTCCGCCCCGCTTCCCGATGGGACTCCATCTTCAGCGCCAGTCGCGGGGCCATCCCGGTCTAACGCGGCGGCATCGCAAGGGGAAGGCGCTATTTGTCCGCCTTCGCGGTGTCGCCTGCCGGTCCGGGTGTTTCTGCGCCCGGTGCGCTGTCGCGGCTTTCGAGCATTTCGGCGGCATCGTCGAGCGCCTTTGCTTCGCTGACGGTCACCCCGCCGGGACCGGGTTCATTGTCGGTGCGGCTGCATCCCGTAGCGAGGATCAGGATCGCGAGCGCCGCGCGCGTCGTCCGGAGGTCGGCTGTCACATAAGCTCCCGTGAAAAAGGGCCCCATCCGCGAAGGATGGAGCCCCTGATAACAGCCCGAAGGCGTGCCGACGACTTACTTCTTGTCGTTGGCTTCGGCCTTCTTCGTTTCTTCGGCGATCTTGTCGCCAGCCTTGCCGGCGGCGTCGCCGGCAGCCTTCACCGTGCCTTCGACGACGTTGCCGGCGTCCTTGGCGGCATCGGCGGTCGCATCGGCGGCTTCGCCGGCGGCGGCAGCGGTCGCGTCAGCAGCGCCGGCGGCGGCGTCTGCAGCGGCGTCGCCAGCGGCAGCGGCGTCATCGGCGGCCGACGTCGCGGTTTCCGACGCGGCGTCCTGGGTCTTTTCCGAGCAGGCGGTGAGGCTGAACGCAGCAGCTGCCATCGAGGCGATAATGATCTTGCGCATGGGTTTTCCTTTCGAATGCAATGGCCGGCGGCTGGCCATGGCGCCAAGAGTTAACGGTGGATCAGGGGCTTGGCAACCGCGGCGCTTGATATCTGTCCCAAAAGAAAAGGGGCCGCCGGCGGACCGGCGACCCCTTCCTGTTCCTTCGGCCGAAAGGCCGGAAAGACGCTTACTTCTTGGCTTCTTCCAGCGCGCCCTTGGCAGCGTCGGCAGCTTCCTTGGCAGCGCCGGCAGCTTCGGTTGCCTTGTCGGCAGCCTTGGCAGCGTCGCCAGCAGCGGCGGCATCGCCGGCAGCTTCGGCAGCGGCACCGGCTTCGCCAGCGGCGGTAGCGGTCGCATCGGCAGCGCCGGTTGCAGCTTCCATCGCGCCGTCAGCAGCGCCTTCGACGGTCGCAGCCGCGTCTTCGGTGGTTGCAGCGGCGTCGTCGGCAGCCTTGTCGGCGCAGGCGGCGAGGCCCAGCGAAGCGGCGAGGACGAGCGACAGAGTGATCGATTTCTTCATATTGGGAATACCCCTCTCGGTTTGGACTGATCGACCGGCGCAGGAACAGATCGATCCCGGAATTTGCCAATCGCGCGCAGAATTACCCCCTCGCCAAAAGCGGTGCAACGCCCTTTTTTCGAGAGCTTGCCTCTTTCGTCGCAATTCCGTCACGGCCGGATCGTGTCCCGCGGAAATTGTGGCGCGCGGCTCTGTTGACCGGATATAAAGAAAGCTTTATATGTTGTCCGGTGAGCGAGCTTATCGACATTTTCCGTGCTCTTGCGGACCCGACGCGCCTGCGAGTCGTCGCACTTTTGCGCGAGATGGAGCTCGCGATCGGCGAGCTCGCGGTCGTGCTCGACCAGAGCCAGCCGCGCGTGTCGCGCCACGTCCGCATCCTCGTCGAGGCAGGGATTGTCGAACGTCGGCGCGAGGGAAGCTGGGTTTTCCTGCGTATCGCGGCGGACGGGCCGGTCGCGGGGATTATCGCACAGGCCGAAAAATGGCCGTTTTCGGCGCGCGAGGCGCGCGTCATCGCGCATGACGCGCGGCGACTGGCGGCGGTTCGCGCCGAACGCGCCGCCTCCGCCGAACGCTATTTTGCCGAACATGCCGTCGAATGGGACGCGATCCGTTCGCGCCACGTCGCCGAAAGCGAGGTCGAGGCGGCGATGCTGGCCATGATGCACAATCGCCGGCTCGGGCATTTGCTCGACGTCGGTACCGGCACCGGCCGGATGGCGGAAATTTTCGCGCCGACCGCGCGCCGTATCACCGCGCTCGACCGCAGCCCCGAAATGCTCCGGATCGCGCGTACCAAACTCGAAGGGCAGCCGGTTCCCGTCGATCTGCTCCAGGGCGATTTCCTGAACCTGCCGGTCGCCGACGCGAGTATCGACAGCATCGTCATCCATCAGGCACTGCATTTCGCGCATGAGCCCGACCGCGTGATCGCCGAGGCGAGCCGCGTGTTGCGCGGCGGCGGCCATTTGCTCGTCGTCGACTTTGCGCCGCACGAGGATGAGGAATTGCGCAACCTCGCGGCGCATGCGCGCCTTGGTTTCTCGGACGCGCAGATCCGCGGCTGGTTTGCGTCGGCGGGGCTCTTGCTCGAAACCACCCAGACGCTCGAAGGCGGGGAGCTGGCCGTGAAGCTGTGGCTCGGCCGTCGTCGCAGCGATGAAGATCAACCTCCCGCCAGTGAAGGCGGACAAAGTAAAAGGCTTGCGGCATGACGTCGAATTTGAACTCGCTGGCGGAAGCGCGCCGCGCCGCGGCGTCGCCGCTTTTCGCCAATCTGGACGGCGACATCGGCGTCAGCTTCGAATTCTTCCCGCCAAAGACCGAGAAGATGGAAGCGCAGCTGTGGGATACGTTCCGCACGCTCGAGCCGCTGGCGCCGAGCTTCGTCTCGGTGACCTATGGCGCCGGCGGATCGACGCGCGAACGGACGCACGCGACGGTCGCGCGCATCGCCGCCGAAAGCGCGGTGCCGCCCGCGGCGCACCTGACCTGCGTCGAGGCGTCGCGCGCCGAGATCGACGAGGTGGCGCATGCCTATTGGGAAGCGGGCGTCCGGCATATCGTCGCGCTGCGCGGTGACGTTCCCGGCGGTGCTCCCTATCGCGCGCATCCCGACGGTTATGCCAATGCGATCGAACTGGTCGCGGGACTGAAGGCGATCGCGCCGTTCGACATTTCGGTCGCCGCCTATCCCGAAACGCACCCCGACGCCGATTGCGCGCAATCGGACCTCGATAATCTCAAGCGCAAGCTCGATGCCGGGGCGACGCGGGCGATCACGCAATTCTTCTTCTCGCCCGACAGCTTCCTGCGCTTTCGCGATGCCGCCGCCGCGGCGGGCATCGACGCGCCGATCATTCCCGGCATATTGCCGGTGTCGAACGTGTCGCAGACGCGCCGCATGGCCGACATGTGCGGCACCGCCATCCCGTCGTGGATGGTGTCTTTGTTCGACGGACTCGACGATCACCCCGCCGCGCGCCAGCTGGTCGCGGCGACGATCGCCGCCGAAATGTGCCGCCGCCTCTATGCGGGCGGCGTGCGCGACTTTCATTTCTACACCCTCAACCGGGCCGAACTCAGCTATGCCATCTGTCATCTGCTGGGGCTGCGGCCGGTCTTGACCGCAAAGGATCAGGCAGCATGAGCAGCGCACGCGAAGCCCTGACAGCGGCGGCGAAGGACCGCATCCTGCTGACCGACGGCGGCTGGGGAACGCAGATCCAGCTCCGCAAGCTGGTCGAGGCCGACTATGCCGGGTCGCTCGGACTGAGCCATGATCAGAAGGGCAACAACGACATCCTCGCGCTGACGCGCCCCGACGTCGTCACCGCGATCGGCGAGGCCTATCTGGCGGCGGGGTCGGACATCGTGTCGACGAACACCTTCAGCGCCAACAGGATCAGCCAGGCCGATTATGGCGCCGAGCACCTCGTCGCCGACATCAACCATCAAAGCGCGCGACTGGGCCGCGAGGCGGCGGACAAATATGAAGCGATGGATGGCCGCCGCCGTTTCATCGCGGGCGCGGTCGGGCCGACGAACAAGACGCTGTCGCTGTCGCCCGACGTCAACAACCCCGGCTATCGCGAGATCGATTTCGACGAGCTGAAGAATGTCTATCTCGATCAGGTCGTCGCATTGGCCGAGGGCGGCGCCGACTTCATCCTGATCGAGACGATCTTCGACACGCTCAACGCCAAGGCGGGGATCGCCGCGACGCTCGAAGCCGAGGCGAAGGTCGGGCGCGAGCTGCCGCTGATGATCTCGATGACGCTCACCGACCTCAGTGGCCGCAATCTGTCGGGGCACACGGTCGAGGCCTTCTGGTATGCGGTGCGTCATGCGAAACCGTTGACGATCGGGCTCAACTGCTCGTTCGGCGCGTCGCAGTTGCGTCCGCATGTGAAAGTATTGTCGGACATCGCCGACGCGCTGGTGATGGTCTATCCGAACGCGGGCCTGCCCAACGAACTCGGCGAATATGACGAGCTGCCCGACACGACCGCAGGGCTGGTGCGCGAATGGGCCGAGCACGGACAGGTCAATATCCTCGGTGGCTGCTGCGGGTCGACCCCGGCGCATATCGCGGCGATGGCGCGCGCGATCGAGGGCTTGAAGGGGCGGGCGATTCCGGAGGTGCCGGTGCGCACGCGGCTCGCGGGGCTCGAACCCTTCACCATGGCGGCCTGAACCGATGACCGACAATCCGACATGGACGATCCGGGAAGCCGGAGCGGATGACGCGCCGGCGCTCGCGCTGATCGGCGCTGCGACCTTCCTCGAAACCTTCGCGGGCATTCTCGAGGGCGACGCGATCGTCGGCCACTGCGCCGCGCAGCATAATGCGGCCGCTTACACGGCCTATCTGGCCGCCGGCGCGCGCGCGTGGATCGCCGAGGCGCAGCCCGGCGGCGCGCCGATCGGTTTCGCGCTGGTCGGCAAACCCGATCTTGCCGCGGCGCTCGACGGCGATATCGAGCTGAAACGCATCTATTCACTGTCGCGCTTTCACGGCAGCGGGCTTGGCGCGGCGTTGATGAAGCGGGCGCTGGAGGCGGCGCATGGCCATCGCCGCCTGCTGCTCGGCGTCTATGCCCGCAACGAACGTGCGCTCGCCTTCTATCGCAAGCAGGGGTTCGCCGACCTCGGCACGCGCCAGTTTAACGTCGGCGGCAAGCTCTACGACGATCTCGTCCTCGCTCGCCCGCTCGCCGCCTAATGCCCAGTTTCAGGATTATAAGATGACCACCGCCGCTTCCTCCAGCTTCGTCAATATCGGCGAGCGCACCAATGTTACCGGATCGGCGGCGTTCAAGAAGCTGATCCTCGCCGACGATTATACCGCGGCGGTCGAAGTCGCGCGCCAGCAGGTCGAAAACGGTGCGCAGGTCATCGACGTCAATATGGACGAGGGTCTGCTCGACGCCGAATATGCGATGACGACCTTCCTGAAGCTGATCGCCGCCGAGCCCGATATCGCGCGCATCCCGGTGATGATCGACAGCTCGAAATGGGACGTCATCGAGGCCGGCCTCAAATGCGTCCCCGGCAAGCCGATCGTCAATTCGATCAGCATGAAGGAAGGCGAGGAGCCGTTCCTCGCCCATGCGCGCAAATGCATGGCCTATGGCGCCGCGGTCGTCGTGATGGCGTTCGACGAGGTCGGGCAGGCCGACACGAAAGAGCGCAAGATCGAGATTTGCGAGCGCGCCTACAAGCTGCTGACCGGCATCGGCTTCCCGCCCGAGGACATCATCTTCGACCCGAACGTGTTCGCGGTTGCGACCGGGCTGGAAGAACATGACAATTATGCGGTCGATTTCATCGAGGCGGTGAAGGAAATCCGCGCCCGCTGTCCGCACGTTCATTTCTCGGGCGGCCTCTCGAACCTCAGCTTCGGTTTTCGCGGCAACGAGGTCGTGCGTCGCGCGATGCACAGCGTTTTTCTCTACTACGCGATCCCCGCCGGACTCGACATGGCGATCGTCAACGCAGGGCAGCTCGACGTTTACGACACGATCGATCCCGAACTGCGGCAGGCGGTCGAGGATGTCGTGCTCAACCGCAAGGTCGAGGGCGAAGCGGAATCGCCGACCGAGCGCCTGATCGCGCTTGCCGAACGCTATAAGGGCAGCAATCCGGCGCAGGAAAAGGCCGCCGAGGAATGGCGTGGCTGGGACGTCGCCAAACGCCTCGAACATGCGCTGGTCAAGGGTATCGACGCCCATGTCGTCGACGATACCGAAGAGATGCGCCTGTTGCTGCCGCGGCCGATCGAGGTGATCGAGGGCCCGCTGATGGACGGGATGAACGTCGTCGGCGACCTCTTCGGGTCGGGCAAGATGTTCCTGCCGCAGGTCGTCAAATCGGCGCGCGTGATGAAGAAGGCGGTCGCGCACCTGTTGCCCTTCATCGAGGCATCGAAGGAACCTGGCGCGAAGGGCAAGGGCAAGGTCGTGATGGCGACCGTCAAGGGCGACGTCCACGATATCGGCAAGAATATCGTCGGCGTCGTGCTCCAGTGCAACGGCTTCGAGATTGTCGACCTCGGCGTGATGGTGCCGTGGAGCAAGATCCTCGAAGCCGCGAACGAAAATGACGCCGATATGATCGGCCTCTCCGGCCTGATCACCCCATCGCTCGACGAGATGGTGACGGTGGCCGAGGAAATGCAGCGCGCGGGCATGACGATGCCGCTGCTGATTGGCGGCGCGACGACGTCGAAGGTCCACACCGCGCTGCGCATCGATCCGGCCTATCAGGGGCCGGTGCTCCATGTCCTCGACGCGAGCCGTGCGGTCGGCGTCGCGACCTCGCTGGTCAGCGACACCGGGCGCGAGGCTTATGTGCAGGGGTATAAGGACGATTATGCCCATGTCCGCGACGTGCGCGCAGGCAAGGGGCAGAGCGTGCTGCACACCCTCGAAGAAGCGCGCGCCAATTATTACGATGCCTACCTCAGCGACAAGCCGGCGCCGCCGCTGCAGCCCGGGCTGCACCGTTTCGACGACTGGTCGCTCGACGATTTGCGCGAATGCATCGACTGGACGCCCTTCTTCCGCGCGTGGGAACTGCACGGCACATACCCGTCGATCCTTGAGGACGAGGTGGTCGGCGAAACGGCGCAGGCGCTGAAAGCCGACGCCGACGCGATGCTCGACAAGTTGATCGCCGAGAAGTGGCTGACCGCGCGCGGCGTCTGCGCCTTCTGGCCCTGCGCGCGCGATGGCGACGATGTAACGATCCATCTTGCCGACGAAGAGCGCCATGTGACGCTGCCCTTCCTGCGCCAGCAGATCAAGAAGAGCCGCGACCGCGCCAATATGTGCCTCGCCGATTTCATCGACCCGGCGGGCGACTGGATGGGCGGCTTCGCGGTCGGCATCCACGGTATCGAACCGCATTCGGAGCGCTTCCGCGCCGACAAGGACGATTATTCGGATATCCTGCTGAAAGCGCTCGCCGACCGCTTCGCCGAGGCGTTTGCCGAGCGGCTGCACCAGCATGTCCGCACCGAGCTATGGGGCTATGCCCCCGGTGAGCAGCTCACCAACGAGGCGCTGATCAAGGAAGAATATCGCGGGATTCGTCCGGCGCCGGGCTATCCCGCCTGCCCCGACCATAGTTTGAAGCCGATCCTGTTCGAGCTTCTGCAGGCGGGCGACAATGCGGGGCTGGTGCTGACCGAAAGCTTTGCGATGTTGCCGACGGCCGCCGTGAGCGGCTTCTATTTCGGGCATCCCGAAAGCCAGTATTTTGGCGTCGCCCGGATCGGGAGCGACCAGCTCGAGGATTATGCGCGGCGGCGCGGGGTCGACATCGAGACCGCGACGCGCTGGTTGCGTCCCAACCTCGATTAACCAATCTGGATTAACCGGCGCGCGGCCGCCTGTCCGATAAGGGGACAGGCGGGGGATTAACCAGCTTCGCCAACGACTAAAGCGGCGAAAACGGTTATGGAGCGCGCATGTTCAAGGCAATTCTTCGCCGGCCGTTGCTGCCGCTGCTCGCCCTCCCGCTGCTTCTCGCGCCGGTGCCGTTGCCCGCACAAGCGGGGGCGGGGCCTTATGTGGTTGCCGAAAGCGGCCGCAGTTTCGGGCGGCTGCAGGATGCGGTCGATGCGATCGGCGAAGGCGAGGGGACGATCCGCGTCGCGTCCGGCTATCACCGCGACTGCGCAATCCAGACCGCGGGCCGCATTGCGTTTGTCGCGGTCGAGCCCGGCCGCGCGATCTTCGACGGGGTGACGTGCGAGGGCAAGGCGGCACTCGTGCTGCGCGGCGCCGGCGCGCGCGTCGACGGTATCGTGTTCCAGAACATGCGCGTCCCCGACGGCAATGGCGCGGGCATCCGGCTCGAACAGAGCGACCTCGACGTCGTCAACAGCCTGTTCCGTAACAGCGAGGAAGGCATTCTCTCAGCCGACGATCCCGAGGCAGCGCTGACGATCGACCGTTCGACCTTTTCGCGCCTCGGCCGCTGCGACCGCGGCCTCAGCTGTGCGCACAGCGTCTATACCGGCATCTATGGCCGCGTCGTCGTCACGCGCAGCCGCTTCGAAAAGGGCAGCGGCGGCCATTATCTGAAGACGCGCGCGGTGCAGGTCGACATCAACGACAACAGCTTCGACGACACGCAGGGCAAGGCGACCAATTATATGATCGACCTGCCGTCGGGATCGGGCGGGCGGATCGCCAACAATCTGTTCGTCCAGGGACGCGACAAGGAAAATTATTCGGCGTTCGTCGCGGTCGCGGCCGAAGAGCGCAAGAATCCGTCGCGCGGCCTGTCGATTTCGGGCAACCGCGCGAGCCTGCCCGCCGGCATCGATCGCAAGTCGGTGTTCGTCGCCGACTGGAGCGGCGAAGCGCTGGCGATCGGCGCGAACGAACTGGGTGCCGGGCTGACGCGTTTCGAGAAGAGGTGAGGCTTACGCCTCGCCGCGCGTTTCAATGAGCGAGGCGGCGAGCGCTTCGGCAGGGGTCTTGCCGCCCCACAGCACGAACTGGAACACCGGATAGAAGCGTTCGCACTCGTCGATCGCGCTTTCGATCAGCGTTTCGGTGAGGTCGAGCGAGAGCGAGGCCTCGCTGCCGACGAGCATCCCGTGGCGGAACAGGACCGTGCCGCTGTTCGACCACAGTTCGAAATGGCCGAGCCATAGCTGTTCGTTGATCATCGCCAGCGCTTCGTGCGCGACCGCGCGCTTGTCCTCGACGACGCGGATGTCGGGAAAGGCGAGGAGCTGGATCACGCCGTCGTCGGCGCGCCACACGGCGCGCAGCTCATAGGTCGTCCAGCTGCCCTGCGCGGTCGCGACGATCTCGTCCTCGCCGACCATTTCGTGCGGCCAGTCATGTGCGGCAAAATAGGACGCCAGCATCTCCATCGGTGCGGCATCCTGGCCGTCTTCGTCGTCGTAAATATCGTCGCTCATGCGCGCGCCTTAGCCCGGATGACGCGGCGACGCGAGTCCGCGTCCCGCGCCATCCGGGGAATAGTCTGTGAACAAGCTGCCGGGGCGCGACGGCGCGTCAGGCCTTCGGCTTGCGCGCCGCGGGCTTGGCAGCCGGTTTCGCCGCTGCGGGCTTTGCGGCCGTCTTCGGCGCCGCAGCAGCCTTGGGAGCGGCGGCGGGTTTCGCCACGCCTTCGAGCTTGTCGAGACGCGCTTTCAGCGCTTCGGCTTCGGCACGCGCGGTCGCGGCCATTTTTTTCACCGCCTCGAATTCCTCGCGGCTGACGAAATCCATGCGGCCAACCCATTCCTTGGCGCGGTCGCGCATCGCGGACTCGGCCTCGCGGCCTGCGCCCGCCACGGTTCCGGCAATGCCGTTCACCATCTTGGCCAGATCGTCGAAAAAGCGGTTTTCGCTCTGCATTTCATATTCCTTCGTCGGGGGAGTTTCCCCTTGCCGTCACCCTATCTGGGTGCTGGCGGCGGCGGGGACAAGGGTTTCGGCATCGGGATTGCGCTGATCGATCTGGAAATTGAGGATCGCAGCAAAGCTGAGCCAGATCATATAAGGGACGAGCAACCACGCCGCGGCCTTGCGGATCGGTGCAAAGGCGAAGGCGGTCGCGATCGTCACCATCAGGATGAAGATGATCAGGTAAAGCGCGGTCGTCACCTGATGCTGCCCGAAGAACAAAGGCGACCAGGCGAAATTCGCGAAAAGCTGGACGAAGAAGAGGAGCAGCGCGAAGCCGCGCCCCTTCGCACCGCGCGCGTGAAGGATCATCGCGAGCGACAGGCCGAGGCAGATATAGAGGATCGGCCACACGGTAGCGAAAACCCAGCCCGGCGGGGTGATCGGCGGCAGGTTGAGCGAGGCGAACCAGCGATTGCCATAGCCGCTGTTCGAGAGCAGCCCCGACAGGCTGCCCGCGAGGACGACCGCCGGGACGGTCACGAGCGCCCAGCGCAGATAGGACATGCGAAGCTGGCCCGGCGTTGCGATTTCGGTCATGTCCGCAATATCCCCCACATGCGAATCCGTTGCATTTGTGTCGCGATTGTGCGGCGCAGCGTCAAGCGCCTCGCTTCACCGCCGCGATCAGAAATTCGACATTGCCCTCGGGACCGGTGATCGGGCTTTCGACGAGGTCGATCACGTCCCAGCCTTCGCCGGTCAGCCAGTCCCGCACTTCGGCGGAAACCCGCGCGTGGACCGCGGCATCGCGGACGACGCCTTTCTTGCCGACTTCGTGCCGTTCGGCCTCGAACTGCGGCTTGATCAGCGCAACGATGCGCGCGCCGGGTTTCGCGAAGCCCATCGGTACCGGCAGCACCTTCGACAGCGCGATGAAGCTCGCGTCGCAGACGATCAGGTCGACGGGTTCGGGGATATGCGTCGCCGTCAGGATACGCGCGCTCGTCTGTTCGTGGACGACGACGCGTTCGTCCTGCCGAAGCTTCCACGCGAGCTGGTTGGTGCCCGAGTCCACGGCATAGACCCGCACGGCGCCGCGGCTGAGCAGCACGTCGGTAAACCCCCCGGTCGACGATCCGACGTCGATCGCGACTGCACCCGTCACGTTCCAGCCGAGGTGTGTAAGCGCGTGGTCGAGCTTGATCCCGCCGCGCGACACCCATGGGTGATCGCGGCCCTTGACGCTGATTTCGGCGTCGTCGGCGACCTGCTGTCCCGCCTTGTCGATCTTGCGGTCGCCGACAAAGGCAAGCCCCGCGAGGATCAGCGCCTGCGCGCGCGTGCGGCTTTCGGCGAGACCGCGGTCGACGAGCAACTGGTCGGCGCGCTGTTTCGCCATCAGCGTTCCACCTTGTCGGTGAGCAGTCCGGGCGTCAGGATCTGCGGCAGGATTTCGGGCTTCGCCGCACCCGGTGCGTACCAGAGGTAGAGCGGAACGCTGTTGCGGCCATGCTCGGCGAGCGTGCGCGTGATGGCGGGATCGCCGTTCGTCCAGTCGCCGACCAGTGTCACGACGCCTGCCTTGTCGAATGCCTTTTGCACCGCCTCGCGGTTGATCGCGCCGGCTTCGTTCGCCTTGCACGACAGACACCAGTCGGCGGTGAAATAGACGAAGACGGGCTTGCCGGTAGCGCGCGCTTTGGCGAGCGCGTCGGGGGAAAAGGTCGATCCCGCAGCGCCGGTCGTGCGCCCGGCGTCGGCGACTTCGCCGACCGTGCCTGCGAGGCTGCCGACGAAGAGCAGGCCGGCGGCGATCAGCAGCCATGAGCGGCGGTCGCCGCGCTGGATCGCGCCATAATGGGTGAACAGGACGACCGCCATGGCGACCGCCACCGCGGGCCAGGCGAGCTGCGATCCGCTGCCGAGCTGGCGCCACAGCAGCCAGGCCAGCCCCAGCGCCGTCAGGCCCATCGGCAGCGCCATCCATTTGCGGAATTTGCCCATCCACGGCCCCGGCTTCGGCAACCGGTTGCGGAGCGCGGGGACGAAGCCGATCGCGAGGAAGGGCAGGGCGAGCCCCAGCCCCAGCCCGCCGAAGATCGGCAGCGCGGCCCATGCGGGCAGCGCGAGCGTCGCGCCGAGCGCCGCACCGAGCAGCGGCCCGCTGCATGGCGTCGCGACGAACGCCGCGAGTGCGCCGGTCCAGAAGCCGCCCGCCGCGCCGTCCTTGTCGGCGAGGGCCTGTCCGCCGCCGAAGGACGGCAATTCATAGGCGCCGAGCAGGTTCAACGTGATCGCGAGCGCGAGGATCAGCAGCGCCAGCACGCTCAGCGGATGCTGCAACTGGAACGCCCAGCCGACCTGTTCGCCCGCCGCGCGCAGCAGGAGCAGCGCACCGCCGAGCAGCAGCGCGGTGGCGATTGCGCCCGCAGTATAGGCAAGCGCCTCGACTTTCGCGGCGCGCGCATGGCCGCCCGAGCGCGCGAGGCTGAGCGCCTTGAGGCTCAAAATCGGGAAGACGCATGGCATGAGGTTGAGGATCAGCCCGCCGAGGATCGCGCCGCCGAGCGCGGTCCAGAACAGCCCCGCATCGATGCCGTTCGCCGGGCTCGCGATCGTCTCGCCCGCAGCGGGCACTGCGCCGAGTTCGAGCAGCAACGAAAGGCCGCGTCCGTCGCCGAGCTTGAGCAGCGCCGAGACGGGCCCTTCCTTGTCGCCCTTGGCGCGCGCTTCGACGATGATGTGGTCGCCGTTGCGGCTGAAGCTTTGCGGTGCGGCATAGTCGATGACGTCCTGCGTCTCGACGAACAGGTGCGGCGCGTCGACCGCGGTGCTCGCCGGAAGCGGGATGGCGAAGCGCAGCATGTCGCCGCGCCGTTCCCACGTCCCGTGCCGGTCGAGCGGTTGCGGCAGCAGCGCGCGCCAGCGGTCGAAACGCGTGCGCTCGGTCGATGCGATTTTGCCGTCGCCCGCCTTCAGCGCGACCGAAATCACCGCCTTTTCGGGAACGCAAACCTTGTCGGTGCAGGCGAGCCAGTTGGCGACCCCCGACAGCGCGAGGTCGGTGCCGGGCGCAACGCTTTTGTCGATCCGGACGTCGGCGAGCAGCGCATAGGGATGCTCATAGACATGGTTCATCATGCCGAAGAGGATCAGCGCATCGGGCACCGGATAGCGGAAGGGGGCGACGCTGACGCCCTCGGGCGCGTTCCATTCGACCGACAGACCGAACCCCGCGTCGCCGCCATTGACCCAATAGCCGTGCCATGTCTTGTCGGGGGCCATGGTGAGCGCGAGCGTCGTCGCGCCGCCCGGCGCGGGTACCGCCGACTCGGCGACCAGCTTCGGCTGGATATGCGTCGATTGCGCCGCCGCGGGGCTGAAGGCGCCGAGCATGGAGGCCAGCACCGCCAGTAATGCCAGCACCGTATGCCGTGCGCGTGTCACAAAAGCCTCACTTAGCAAATTCATGGCCCGTCCGCAGCTGTTCACCCTTCGAAGGCTTGCCATATAGGCGGCTTTCGACGAGAGGACAGCCCGCGCTGACATCCCTCTTTTTCGGAGACGCCGTCCGTGAAGCTGAAATATCTGACCACCGCCCTCGCTACCGTGCTTTGCGTTGCCGCCGCCGGAACCGGAATCGCGCAGGATGCGCCGCCGCCAGCCCCGAAGGTCACCGCAGCGACCCCGGCGCCCAAGCTCGTCGTGATGATCGCGGTCGACCAGTTTTCGGCCGACCTGTTCGCCGAATATCGCGGCAGCTTCACCGGCGGCCTCGCGCGGCTGGCTTCGGGTGTGGTCTTCCCGTCGGGTTATCAGGCGCATGGCGCGACCGAAACCTGCCCCGGACATTCGACGATCCTGACGGGCAGCCACCCCGCGCGCACCGGGATCGTCGCCAACCATTATTTCGACCTGTCGGCGGCGCGCGAGGACAAGCGCATCTATTGCGCCGAGGACGAGAGCGTTCCGGGAACCAGTTCGGGCAATAACAAATATGCGCCGTCGGTGGAGCATCTGCTCGTCCCGACGCTCGGCGACCTGATGAAGGCGCGCGACCCGAAGGCACAGGTCGTCTCGGTTTCGGGCAAGGACCGTTCGGCGATCATGATGGGCGGCCGCGCGGCCGACGAGCTGATGTGGCTCGCGCCCACCGGACTCACCAGCTATCGCGGCACCACCTTGTCGCCGGCCGCGCAGCAGGCGAGTGCCGCGATCGCCGCGGCGATCAACGAGCCGCGCGCCGCGCTGGCGCTGCCCGCCGATTGCGCCGCCAACGACATCGCGATCCCGCTCGAAAAGGGCGGATCGGTCGGCACCGGCCGGATGGCGCGCGATGCCGGCGACTTCCGCCGCTTCCAGGCCTCGCCCGAGGCCGACGGCGCGGTGCTCGCGACCGCCGCTGCGCTGCGCCAGGTGCGCAAGATGGGCGAGGGTGCCGGCACCGACCTCCTTATCCTCGGCCTGTCGGCGACCGATTATGTCGGGCACAGCACGGGCACCGAAGGCAGCGAAATGTGCCTCCAGATGGCAGGCCTCGACCGCGAGCTCGGCGATTTCTTCGCGCGGCTTGACGCGACGGGGATCGACTATGTCGTCGCACTGACTGCCGACCATGGCGGCCACGACCTGCCCGAACGCAATCGCCAGAATGCCTGGCCCGACGCGCAGCGCGTCGACAAGGCGCTCGATCCCGCAGCGATGGGCAAGGCGGTTGCGGAGAAGCTCGGCCTGCCGCAGCCGCTCCTCTACGGCGACGGGGGCGACTATTATCTGGCGAAGACGCTGACCGCGGCGCAGCGCAAGGCGGCGCTCGCCGAACTGCTCCCTCGCCTGCGCGCGCACCCGCAGATCGAGGCGGTGGTGACGCGCGAAGAGCTGGAGGCGCATCCGGTCTCGAAGCGCGCGCCCGATACCTGGTCGCTGATGGACAAGCTTCGCGCTTCCTATCACCCGCAGCGGTCGGGCGACTTCATCATCGCGCTGAAACCACGGGTCACCCCGATTCCGGAATCGGGCATCGGATATGTCGCGACGCACGGGTCGGTGTGGGACTATGACCGGCGTGTGCCGATTCTCTTCTGGCGCAAGGGCCTCACCGCGTTCGAACAGCCGAATGCGGTGATGACGGTCGATATCATGCCGACGCTGGCGTCGGTGATCGGCCTGCCCGTCGATGCGGGAAAGATCGACGGCCGCTGCCTCGACCTGTTGTCGGGTCCTGAGAGCAGCTGCCGCTAAAGGACAAGAAACGAAGGATCTATGACCAAAGCTCTGCGGAATTTTTCCGGCCGACTCCTGCTGGTCGGCTGCGGCAACATGGCGGGTGCGATGCTCGATCGCTGGCTGGCGGCAGGGCTCGACCCGGCGCTGGTCGCGATCGTCGATCCCTTTGCCACGCCGCGCGCCGGCATCGCGCAGCACGCATCGCTGGGTGAATGGCAGGCCGCGGGGGGCGCCGCCGACTGGATCATGCTCGGCATGAAGCCGCAGCAACTCGGCGATGTCGCCGATGTTCTCGCACCGCTCGCCACGGGTGAGGTCCATCTGCTCTCGATCCTCGCGGGCGTGTCGCTCTCCGATCTCGCGGCGCGTTTCCCCGACGCCGGGGCACAGGTTCGCATTCTGCCCAACCTTGCCGCGCGGATCGGCGCCGGGGTGTCGGCGGTGGCGACGCTCGGCGATGCCGACGACAAAGCGATCAACGCGCTGCTCGACCCGCTCGGCCAGACCGTGATTCTCGCCGACGATTCGACGATGGACCTTGTCACCGCCTTTACCGGTAGCGGCCCCGCCTTTGTCTTTCGCCTGATCGAATCCTATGCCGCGGCGGGCGAACGGCTCGGCCTCTCGGCGGAGGACGCGCTGGCGCTGGCGACCGCGACCTTCGGCGGCGCGACCGCATTGCTCGCCGACAGCGGCGAAAAGCCCGGCGTGCTGATCGCCCAGGTCGCAAGCAAGGGCGGCACGACGCAGGCGGGACTCGACGTGCTCGACAGCGATGGCCAGCTCGCCGCGCTGCTCACCAACGTGCTGCGCGCAGCGCGCGACCGCGGGCGCGAGCTCGCCGATATCGCGCGCGGCGAGGGCTGAGCTAGCCGGCGTCCTTTCCGAGCGTCGCGATCCGGCGGCGCTCGCGCGGCGGTACCAGCGCTTCGCTGACCTGCCAGAAGCCGGTCACCGCCTGCTGTCCCGCATGGGTATAGGCGCGGCTCATCGTGTCGCGCAGCGTGGTGAAGATCGCGCTCTCGGCCGCGCGGCCGGCGTCGGTCAGGCGCAGTTCCTTCTGCCGGCGATCGCGGTTGCCGGGGCGCGTCGTCAGATAGTCGCGCGCCTCCAGCTCTTTCACGACGCGGCCGAGTGATTGCTTGGTGATGCCGAGCAGCGCGAGCAGGTCCGAAATCGTCAGCCCGGGTTGCCGCGCGATGAAATAGAGTGCGCGATAATGCGCGCGTCCCAATTCCTTTTCGGCAAGCCGCGCGTCGATCGCGCGCCACAGCGAGGCGTGCGCGAAAAACAGAAATTCGATACCGCGGCGTACCTCGTCTTCACGCAAGAAAAGGGCAGAGGCGGCGGGTACTTGTGAAAGAAAATTGTCATCCGGCATAGCCGCTACCGTTGCGCGCCGCGCCGGTCTTTGGCAAGAGGCGCGCACCATAGACCCCCAAGCTACAGGGATTTTTCGCATGTCCGCTCCCGCCTTCACCCATCTGCCGCACCCCAATCTGATCGCGGACGATGTACGGGCGGCGGCGATCGCCGATCCGGCATTCGGGCGCGTCTTCACCGACCATATGGTGTCGATCCGCTATACCGAGGGGCAGGGCTGGCACGATGCGCAGGTCATGCCGCGCGGGCCGCTGACGCTCGATCCCGCGACGGCGGTGCTCCATTATGCGCAGGAAATCTTTGAAGGGCTGAAGGCATACCGGCTCGACGACGGCTCGATGGCGCTGTTCCGGCCCGAAGCCAATGCTGCGCGCTTCAACGCGAGCGCACGCCGCATGGCGATGGCCGAACTGCCTGAGGAGCTGTTCATCGCCGCGGTGAAGGAAGCTGTCGCCGCCGACGCGAACTGGTTCCCGCCGGTCGACGGCGGCGCGCTGTATCTGCGTCCCTTCATGTTCGCGAGCGAGGTGTTCCTCGGCGTCAAACCCGCGTCGGAATATCAGTTCCTCGTCATCACCTCGCCCGTCGGCAATTATTTCAAGTCGGGCGCGCCCGCGATCTCGCTGTGGGTATCGGAAGACTATACCCGCGCGGCCCCCGGCGGCACCGGCGCCGCCAAATGCGGCGGCAACTATGCCTCCAGCCTCGTCGCGCAGCGCGAGGCGATCGCCAAGGGTCACGATCAGGTCGTTTTCCTCGACGCCGCCGAACATCGCTGGATCGAGGAACTGGGCGGCATGAACATGTTCTTCGTCTTCGACGACGGCAGCATCGTCACCCCGCCGTTGACGGGCACGATCCTGCCGGGGATCACGCGCGACGCGATCATCACGCTGGCGCGCGACGCCGGGCTGACGGTGCGCGAGGAACCCTATGCGATCGACCAGTGGCAGGCCGATGCGGAAAGCGGCCGCCTGACCGAAAGCTTTGCCTGCGGCACCGCGGCGGTGGTGACCCCGGTGGGCAAGGTGACGCGCGGGGAGAGCAGCTTCACGATCGGCGCGGGCGGTCCGGGGCAGGTGACGACGAAGCTCAAGGACAAGCTCGTCGACATTCAGCGCGGCCGTGCCGAAGATCCTTACGGCTGGGTCACGCGGCTCTGATCCGACCCGCCTTGCAATAGAGCGCGGCGCGTTATAGAGCGCGCGTCGCACCGGCCGTTGGGGCGTCGCCAAGCGGTAAGGCAGCGGCTTTTGATGCCGCCATGCGCAGGTTCGAATCCTGCCGCCCCAGCCAGCCGGTGCTGTGCCTCAGCCAAGGGACGGAAAACCCCAGGTTTCTCCCTTAACTGAGCAAGGCCGACCATCGCAGTGGCATCAATTGCTACCAGTGGGTGGAGCCAGTGCCTGATGCCAGCAATCGAAAATGTGAACCGTCGCGGGGCCACCTACTGGTGGCGTCGCCGGGTGCGCTTCGTTGGACGGCTTGAACGTCCTATAACCATCGTAACAACGGTCAGCCTTTTGACGAAGGACCAGTCGGTCGCGCGACGGCGCGCGGTCGCGATGACCAGCCGAAGCGAGGTTGTGCGAATGAGCTTATACGAACGGATCGAGCAGGAAGGACTGACCAGCGAGCAGGTGAACCATCTCTTTCGAGAGGAGATGGTGCGGTATCGCAACATGCTGGCGCATCAGTTGGCGGTGATCGAGAAGGACGGTGAGGGCAATGTCACCGCTCGCTTCCACCAGATGCTCTCGATCTATGCAGCGTTTAACGGCGATTTCATCGCAAATGGCTTCGACGACTATATGGGCATCGATTACATCGGGTCATTCGACAAGCGCTTTCCGTCGCTGGACGAAGAGGCCCGCGCCAATCTTTATGCGATGCTTTCCCAAGCCGGCGATGTTCCCGGCAATTTGCTGAATGAGGCAAAGGCATTGCTGGAGCGGCTCGGCATCGAGCCAGCGGCTGACCGAATCGAAATTGCCCGGCAGGTCATGTGTGGGGCACGGTTGACGGCCGCGGCAACCTACGACAGCCCCGAGGTTCGGGCGATCGAACACAGCTTGGCGCTGATGAACGCGCTCGGGCGAGCGCCTCTGCAGACTTCGATGCCTCCCCCGATCTCCGCCCCTGCGCCTCCAAACGCGTGGAACGCCAGCACCATTGTGCCTGCGTCAGCGTCGACACTCACCGATGTGCAGACCCATTATGCCACCCTTAGCCCGGTGCAGGCAGTAGAAAAATATATGGAGCTGAAACCAAAGGCGCGCGGACGGGAAGATGCGCCGGTCCTGGCCGAGGGTGCGAACCCCAAAAAGCGCAAGTCGCAGCCGAAGGTCTGGGGCGCCAGCCAGAAGCGCCAGTTCAAGGCCGCGCCCTTTCTGTTCGGCAAGTCAAATAATGGCAAGGCCATGGCAGCAACATGCCAGGAAGACCTGAACCAGTTTTACGACCTGTTGAACCGGTTACCGTCGTCGCATCATAAGTCGCCTCGACACGAAGCGATGTCGCTGGAGGAAATTTGCAGCGAGGCGCTCGATCGTCTTACTGAAGAAGAGGAGCGCGGCGAAGAAATCTCGTTCGCGATTGGCCTCGACGTAGGAACCATCAATCGTCATTTCGCCAACCTCAAGAGATTGTGTGCGTGGCTTGCGACGAAAACGCCAATGGCGCCTCTCGATTTTTCAGATTTTATCCTCGATGAGGACGACAGGGACGAGCGCGACGAGCGCGACCCCTATACGATTGCGCAGGGTGAAGAATTGTTTCGTCTCGGCATCTGGACCGGCGGTACGGGCGTCGATTTGCCTCAGCGTTTGTCCGTGACGCCGGGAGGCTCGATTTGGCACGACGCAGCCTATTGGGTCATGCCGCTGGTCTGGTATTCAGGTATGCGGCGCGAGGAAGCTTGTAAGCTTTTGGTCGATGATATCGGCGAAGAAGACGGTATCTTTTTTGTCAACATCAGGAAAACTTCTGCGGGCGGCGTCAAGAACGCGACCAGCGTTCGTAAGATTCCTGTTTGCGAAGAGCTGCGTCGCTTGGGCTTCATGCATTATGTCCAAGCCATGAAGGAAGCTGGCGAGCAGTACCTCTTTCCAGAAATCCAACCCGGTCGCACAGGGCGTGCGCTGGGAGATGTATTTTTCAAAAATATATGGCTTCACATTAAGCCACGTCTGAAACTCGTAAAGCCGGGACAGGCGGTTCACAGCGGTCGGCATATGGTCAGCACTGAATTGAAGATGTTGCAGACATTCGAAGAATTTCGGTCGGATCTTCTCGGTCAGAAGCATGGCGGCGAAAATGCCAACCGATACGCGAGCGCCACACGCCTCCAGATCCTGCTTGATGTCGTGAACCAGATACCCAAAGTGACCGCCCATCTGCAAGATACCGTAGAAATCCGGTTGCTACCCGTTTGCATGCGCGGCGCGCGGCCAACTCGCGAGAGCGCCGGGCGGCGCAAGCGCGGTTGACACCATGTCGGACTAAATATCGAATAGTCGCTGGGTGGCTAAGCCATCGTTTACGGCTGCTATGCGCCTGATTTAAGACGTAGCCGGCCACGTAATGGGAAGCCCGTTAGCGGACATTTGTTGACAGCGGCAAATCGCTGCTGCGGCCAAATCTGTCTCGCTCATGCTGGCGCGAAGGAGCTTAACCCTAAGGCCTGACCTTGCTCCCAGAAAGCAGGGGCGATCGAATACTCTCTAGCTATCTGAGATCTATGTTTGCGAGCCGCCAGTATGGAATCGGGCAGAGCTGGTAGAGGAACTCGCCGCCAGGCTAATATCAATATAGGAATAATCATGAACCGTCTTGTGGCAGGGCGAAGGCAAATATGAATGGGCTTCAAGAAAATATCGCTGCCTTGGCTGCGGAGCAACGATGCCGCTTGGGTCGCCTGTTCTTAGCGCGGTGCTTTCCGCGTCGATTTTCACTGGAGGGACGCTTGAATATTTCCTCGGTTCGCGGAGGCCGATGACAAAGGGGACGCCGTCGGAGGCCGAAATATGCGGCCCGTTTGCAAATCGATGCGCTCCTGCCGCGTCAGCGCGAGGTCATGAAGCTGAGGGCAAGCCGACAACCGAGCAAGCAGATCGCGTCCGCACTCTCGCTCTGCGAACGGAGGATAAAGATGCACCACGCGGCTGTGCTCAGCGCGGTCGGCATTGAGACCACGGCAAATGCAATCAGGATGTCGGCAAAGGCGAAGCTTCAAGCTGCCGAGCCCAGTCCGCGGTTTTCCCCTTTGGGCAGGTCGCGGGAAAGACGAATGCACGTTACGCGCGGTCTTCAAGCGCATCGTCGGCGAGCGCGGGAGGACTCTCTGGAAGGCAAGCGCGCCCTCGTCATCGGGAGCAGCGGCGGTATCGGCCGAGCCCTTGTTGATGCGCTTCGCTCTTCCGGAAAATACGGCCGCATATATGCTGCAAGCCGGAACCGGATCCCGGCCCATGACGATGTGATCACGCCGATAACGGTCGATATCCTTGATGAAAGCGCGCTTTCCGAAGCTTCTCGTGCGGTCGCACAGGATGGCGATCTTGATCTTCTGATCCTGGCAACGGGCCTTCTGCACGGCGAGGGCTCGATAAACCCCGAGAATGGTGACACGCCTCGAAGAGGAGACCCGGATCGGCAAAGGCGGGACCCTGGCGGCGCAGCTGTCGCGGCTCGATCTGATCGTGCTCGACGAGCTTGGATATCTGCCGTTCGCACGCTCGGGAGGGCAGTTGCTGTTCCACCTCATCAGCAAGCTTTATGAGCGCACCAGCGTCATCATCACCACCAACCTTGCCTTCGGCGAGTGGCCTACCGTCTTCGGGGATCCCAAGATGACTACGGCGCTGCTCGACCGCGTCACCCACCACTGCGATATCATCGAGACGGGCAACGACAGCTGGCGCTTCAAAAACCGCAGCTGACCGCTACCTTCGGCGCCTTCAAAAATCTATCTTGCGCTGCGCGCGCCTCCGGTCGGGCTACGCCCGCCCTCCGCCGCACGCAGCGCAAGGCCATCTTCAACAAACCAACATCATATCCGAAAAAGGGGGTCCCTCTTCGACGCCGATCGGGGGTCCCTTTTGAACGCCGTTTGACACAATATCGGAGACTATCATGAAGTTCGAAAAGTCGCAGGAAGCTGTTGATCTCCTTACTGCCGAGCAGCGCTACGTCACCCAGGAGTCGGGCACCGAGCGGCCCTTCACGGGGGAGTATGATGACAACAAGGAACCAGGCATCTACGTCGATATCGTGTCGGGAGAGCCTTTGTTCGCCTCGACCGACAAATTCGACTCGGGTTCTGGCTGGCCCAGCTTCACCAAGCCGATCGTTGCAGCAAATGTGAACGAGTTGCGCGACAGCGCGCACGGTATGGTGCGGACGGAAGTCAGATCGGTGCACGCCGACAGTCATCTCGGTCATGTATTCCCGGACGGTCCCTCCGATCGCGGAGGTTTGCGCTACTGCATTAACTCCGCGTCGCTTCGCTTCATTCCGCGCGACGAGATGGAGAGCGAAGGATATGGCGAATATCTCGATCAGGTCGAGGAGGCCTGACATGCACCAGCGCGCTATTCTCGCCGGCGGATGTTTCTGGGGCATGCAGGATCTGATCCGCAAGCAGCCCGGCATCGTATCGACCCGTGTCGGCTACACCGGCGGCGATGTCCCGGACGCCACTTATCGCAATCACGGCACGCATGCCGAAGGGATCGAGATCATCTTCGACCCGGCAGTGACGACCTTCCGCAATATCCTGGAATATTTCTTCCAGATCCACGACCCGACGACCAAGAATCGCCAAGGCGGTGATATCGGGCTCTCCTACCGGTCGGGCATCTATTATGTCGACGAGGAGCAGAAGCGCGTCGCCGAGGACACGATCGCCGATGTGGATGCCTCCGGACTGTGGGATGGCAAGGTGGTGACAGAGGTCGTGCCGGTCGGAGATTTCTGGGAGGCCGAGCCGGACCATCAGGATTATCTCGAGAAACGCCCGGGCGGCTACACCTGCCATTTCGTCCGTCCCGGCTGGGTGCTTCCAAAGCGCCAGAAAGTTGATGATGATCAGTCCGCGGCGGGGACGGCAGCGGGATAGGCTTAACTGCTGTTGCCGCTCCGCCGATCCCGTTCGCAATCTTCATGACCGCGTCGTACAACGACGCGGTCATCCAACCCTGCTTCAGAGAGACGGGTCGGTCCATATAGTCGCCATCGCAGCACAGGATCGCAGATTTATGCCAGACCTCTCGACCTTTCCTATTACGCAGCGCTGGCCCGCATTGCATCCCGATCGCCTGCAACTCTACGCCGCTCCCACCCCCAATGGCGTCAAGGTCTCGATCATGCTCGAGGAGACCGGCCTGGCGTACGAGCCCCACCTGGTCGATATCTCGAACAACGAGTCGAAGGATCCAGCGTTCGTATCGTTGAACCCCAACGGCCGCATACCGGCGATCATCGATCCGGCTGGTCCTGACGGCAACCCTATCGCCATATGGGAATCGGGCGCGATCCTCCTCTACCTGGCCGACAAAACCGGCCAGCTCAATTCGAGTGCGCCCGCGCAGCGTTACGAGACGCTGGCTTGGGTATTCTTTCAAGTATCCGGCGTCGGGCCGACCTTCGGTCAGCTTGGTTTTTTCCTGAAATTTGCCGGCAAGGACTATGAGGACAAGCGCCCTCGGCAGCGCTTTATCGATGAATCCAAGCGTCTCTTGGGGGTGCTGGACCGCCAGCTCGAAGGCCGCGAATGGCTTGTCGATGATTATTCGATCGCGGACATTGCGACACTTGGGTGGGTCAACGCACTGGCCGAAGTCTACGCGGCCGGCGACATCCTCGGCCTCGGCGAATATTCGAACGTCCAGACATGGCTCCGCCGCGGGCTGGCGCGGCCCGCGGTGCAGCGCGGCCTGCGCATCCCTGCGAGACCGGCATGAGCGTCATCGCTGCTTATTATTACAACAAGGGCCTGCGGGTCCGCGAAATCGCGATCGACGAGCAGGTCCAGCTCGATAAGGATCGCTCCGGCTTTTGCTGGATCGCGCTTCGCGAGCCCACCGCCGACGAGCTTAAAGCGATCCAAACGACGTATAACCTCCATCCGTTGGCAATCGACAACGCGATGCACCCGCTCTGCCCGCCCAAGCTCGAAGCGTATAATGAAGAGCTCTATGTTGTCGCTCAGACCGCCGAGCTGGATGGAGACCAGATCCGCTACGGCAAGATGGCGATCTTCACCGGTCACAACCATCTCATCAGCGTACGGCACGGCAACGGCGGAGCGCTCGGCAATCTTCGCGAGCAACTCGAGGCTTCGCCGGCGCTTTTTGGCAAAGGTGTCGACTATGTGCTGCATGCGATCCTGCACCGGATCGTCGATCAATATCTTCCCATCTTCGAGATGATCGAGGATGACGTTCTGGCGATGGAGAGACGATCGCTCGACGACTTTCTCGGACGGGCAGAAATCGACCGCATCTTCGGGCTGAGAAGCGAACTCACGCGCTTCCAGCGCACGCTCGGCGCTATGGCTGAACTGGTCCGGAAACTCGTCCGAGGCCATTTCCCCTGCATCAGTTCAGAAGTCAGACCCTATTTCAGCGACGTCGCGGATCATGTCGCTCGCGTGCAGACCATGGTCGATGGCCTCCTGCAGGTTCTGTCCACCGTCTTCGAGTTCAGCAGCCTGTTGGAAGCGCAAAGAACGGGCGTGACCACGCGCCAGCTCGCGGCCTGGGCCGCCATATTGGCGGTCCCGACGGCCATCGCCGGGATATATGGCATGAACTTCAGGAACATGCCCGAGCTGGACACGGTCTATGGCTATTTTGTCGTGCTCGGGTTGATGACGATGTTCTGCCTGTACCTGTTCGTGCGGTTCAAGAAGGCCAAGTGGATATGAATAGCGCGCGTTTGCTTTTCATCTCCGTCAGCTGAGCCGCAACAGCCTCCCTGATATTAGAGCGTGTCCAATGCCATGCAAAGCCAAGGTGCAACAATGACATCCCAAGTGACCGACGTCCTAGCAGCAGTCCAGTCCTTCGTCGCGAAGGGCTACGACCGCGAGTACCGCGTCAAGGACGGCCATCTCATCGATCTCGAACTGGGATCAACGCTCGATCCATGCGCGATAACCGTCGATGCGGCGTTGCGCCTCGAAAGCGGGGATGATGGAGAAGACGCGTCCAACATATACGCGATTACCGATCCCGCGACCAACCATAAGGGTCTGCTGATCGACGCCTTCGATGTCTTCGACGAAATCTGTCACCGCGACCTTTCCGAGCGGCTTGTCGCGGATCGGCAAACGACGCCAGCGGGCGACGAGGATGTTCCGAGCAAGCACGGCCTGCGCAAAGTCTACAAGAATGAGTTTGAGCGCGATCCCGAGCGCTATGTGCTGCGCGAGGGCTTTCCAGACTTCCCGCTATGCCCTTTCGGCGGCGCCTTCAGCATTCTCGGCTTCGATACCGCCGAGCAATCCTATGTCTGGCTTGTAACCAGCATCATCCGGGATTCCCGGCTGATCAGAGCGCCCTACCAGGGAGATGACGCCCCAGGCGACGAGTAGCGGGCCGGCGAGCCCAATGGGGGCACTCCCGCGGCGGTGACGGACCGAAGCACGAACTTTCGAATGATCCAAACACAACGAGGTGATGATGAACTGGAATAAAAGCCACATCCGCGAAACCATGCTTTCGCTGGAGACTGCCGCCCTGCATAGCGCTCGCACCAATTATCTGGATTATGTCTCCATCGCTCAGCTGGATCGGAGCGAGCCGATCGAGAATGACGAGCAGGCGCAGGCCGAAGTCGCGAGCGACTTGGCTGAAGCGCTTGACGACACATTGCACGACTATGCCGATAAACTTGAAAAGCTCAGGACGATCGACTTCGGCCCCAAGTCGGCAGTGGAGGAGGGTGCTGTCATCAAACTGTCGGGGCGCCATTTCGTGATCGCAGTGTCAACGAGCAAGTTCACCTGTGATGGGCGTGAGTTCATGGGCATTTCAACGATGGCGCCGATCTTCGAGGCGATCGAAGGAGCACGAACAGGAGAGACCGTGCAGTTCAACGGCCGGGACCTCATCGTAGAAGATGTAGAATAGGACGCCCGTCGCAGTAGGCGCGCTAGTGCCGGGCGGCCTCCGTCTCTGACTCCATGCATATCATCACATCAAGAGATCCCGTGATCATCGGTGTGCTTGGAGAGCGGGCAGCCTTGGCGTGGATGCGGCGCCTTGGCTGGCTGCTCCCGATAGCCAACACCGCCAATATGGCAAGCAATGCGGCCGCATAAAGGAACAGCCCACCGGGGCCGGCGATAGTCATCGCAGCACCCCCGATAAGGGGTCCGGCGGCTGTCCCGATCCCGTTGAGCAGCAGAAGCCCGCGGGCGGTACCGAGCAGCCGGCCGGCCGGAAGGTCGTCGTTGGCAACCGCGAGACACAATGAATAGATCGGGATGCCAAAGCCGCCGAACAGCGCGCCCGCCGCGAGGAGCAGCGGCAGGGGCGCCCCTACCGCGAGGGCGACGCCGACGGCCGCCGCTGCGGACGCCAGGGCCGCAGCGGCGATGACAAGGTTCCGCGACACGCGATCCGAAAGCCAGCCGAGGGGCCACTGCAATAGGAGCGTCCCACCCAGCACCGCAGCCATGAAAGCGGAGATGCCGCCGACATCGAGTCCGATCCTCTGGGCGAAGTTCGGGCCCATGCCCCAAAAACCGCCGATAGCCAGGCCAGCGAGGAAAGCGCCAGCCGCAGCGAGCGGTGATGCGCGCACGAGGTCGCTGAACGCGACCCGTTCCTGTGTCACCTGCGCCGGCGGATGGCTGGGCAGCAAGGTGATCGGAACCACCGCCGCGGAAATTAACAGCGACACGATAAGGAACAAGGTCATGTCGGCGGGCGGGGCGACGTTGAGCAAGGCCTGGCCGATGGCCCATGAGCCCATCGAGACGACTCCGAAGATCGACAGGAGTTGGCCGCGCGTGGATGGCACTGCATGGGCGTTGAGCCAGCTCTCCGTTGCGAGGATCATGCCCGCGTAGGCGAAGCCCGTGATCAGGCGAAGCGGTATCCAGGCGATCGGTTCCACGAGCGCAACATGGAGAAGGGCAGTCATCGAGGCGATCGCCGCAAAGCCAGCAAAGGTTCTGACATGACCCACGGCGACGATGATCCGCGGCAACATGAGCGCGCCGATCGTGAAACCGGCGAAGTAGAACGACATCATCGCGCTGATCGCGCCGGACGAGAAGCCCTCCTGGCCGGCCCTGACGATCAGGAGCGTGCCCAGCAAACCATTACCCAGCAGCAGAGCCGCGACGCTCGCCAGCAACGCCGCCACCGGTGCGAGCTTGAGGCCACGTCGGCCCGCCGACCGCATGCTATCCATCGCCGGGCTCATTTTAGCGCCTGACGCGACGGTCGATACGCTGCCGCGCTGATGAACTGGTCGAACGCTTCGCACCAGATGACGACCGTGTTGTAGTCGCGAACATCGATCCCGACAGGCACGTCGACGATGGCCTGATAGGCTGCCGGCTTCGGCGGCCTGGCCGCGGTGAGGATTGGCAGCGTGTAAATGCCGGCCGCAAAACCAATGCCGAGCATTGCGAGGTGGCTGGCGGTCAGGAAGAGCCAAGGCCGCACGGATTACACCAGCTCCAGATCCTTTACGATCCTGTCCGCGTCGAGATGGAAGTCCGAGAAGACGATACGGCCGCCAGCGTCAATGATCGAGAACCAGGGCGTTCCTCGCGTGCGATAATCCTCCATGAAGGTAGGCAGCGTCGCGCCGACCAGTGGTTCATCATGGCCGAAGGCGACAGGAAGCGCATATTCGAGCTGGTTCACACGCAACTTCTCGAAGGTGTTTTCATCCGCACCTTCGAAGACGGTCTGGATCACCGCAAATCCCACGCCCCTGGGGCTCAATGCACTATGCAATCTTTGTAGCGTCGGGAAGCCATGCACATGGCAGCCGCGGCACCAGTGCTGGAAGGCGAACAGGATCTTTGGGCCGGAGCCGAGATCCGACAGCTTGAGCGGCCCGGTGCTTTCTCCGTCCGCGCCGATCCATTTCTGCACCCGAAGATCCGGCGCTTGGGGTTCGAGCATGCTCATCTGATCCTCCAGCGCGATGAAGAACCGCGGCGAATTGTGGTGCGCGCTATCATGATATGTCATTCCAAACGCATCGGACCCCGGTGTCGTGCTCCGCGACGCGATCAACAAGCGTGGCGACCGATTGCTTGGTTGCATCGAAACGTTCGCGATCTTTGCCCACGAGCCTCAAGGAGAGGCTGTCGCCGTCCGCAGTTAATATAAGCTCGCCGCCCGGAAGCTGGATTTCGGCTGTCAGCGCGTCATATCGAACCGGGTAAGTATGAACCCACGCCTCAGCGAGTCTCGTCAGATATCGACTCGATTCGATCGTAGCGATGCGTGCCTCGGCCTCGATCATTTAGAAACTCCCGGTGTTGGTGTTTGGGCGCACAGCTCTTGGTCAGTACCGCCATTATAATGCGGGGGAGTCAACGCAGCCCCTCGACGATAAACCCGCGGTAGCGGGCACCGGCGAAGCGATGCGCAGCAACAGCTTGGTAGGCGGGGCTATGATACCAGTCATGCGCGGCTTGCATCGTGGGGAACCGCAAGATGACGGCGCCTTCGATCGGCGACCCCTCCAAATTCTCCATCGCGCCATAAGCGGCGAGAAAAGTGACGTCATGCCCATCGAACGACGGGCCGACGCGGGCAGAATAAGCCGCGAGTTCATCCACATCCGTGGTGTCTTCCCGCGTGAATACGACAAACGCTTCCATCATAAGATCCTTCGCAAGGTGAGATCTGCCGGCCATCGCCACCGACGATGGCCTGACAGTCGTCAGGCTGGCAGTTCGAACCCGATTTTCTGGAGTGCCTCAACGCAGGCATCCTGGTCCTGCTGATAAGTGCCTCCGGAGATGCCGATTCCGCCGATCAGCTTTCCGTCCTCAAGGATCGGATAGCCGCCACCGACGGCGACCATCCGGGGGCGATAGGCCAGCGGCGCCACTTTGGGATCGTTGCTCACATAGTCGTTCCAGACATGGGTCGGATATCCAAAGGAGGCGGAACTCCACGCTTTGTCGATGGCAACATCGACGGTGAGAAACGGCGCGTCGTCGGTGCGCTCGAACGCCCGCAGATACCCGGTTGCGTCGACGACGGCGACGGCAGCCGGGATGCCGATTGCACGGGCGGCGGTTATCGCTGCGTCGATGAGGGCGACTGCGGTTTCACGGTTGATCGAGGCAGTGGCAATGGACTTGGTCATGGGATTTCCTTCGCCGCGGCGTTATCGTCCGGCGTTACTTGGACTGGAAAAGATCAGAATCCTTCGAGGACGGTCTTGCCTTTCGCCGCGCCACTTTCGATCAGTGCGTGCACTGTCTTCAGATTGGCAGCATTGATCGGCGACAGTCGCTCGGTCAGTGTCGTACGGATTTTGCCCTCATCGACCAGCACGGCCAGCGCGTCGAGGATCTTGCCCTGCTCATGCATATCGGGCGTGCCGTAGATCGACCGGGTGAACATCAGCTCATGGTGTATCGACACCGCCTTGCGCTTGAACAGCATGATGTCGAATGCCGTGGGATCGTCGATCAGCGCGAACCGCCCTTGCGGCGCGATCAGCTCGGCGATGTCGGCGGCATGCTGCTCTGTATGCGTGGTCGAAAAGACGAACGCGGGAGCGCCGATGCCAAGCTCGGCAATCTGTGCCGCGAGCGGGCGCCTATGGTCGATGACATGGTGCGCGCCAAGCTCCTTCACCCACTCCTGGGTTTCCGCTCGGGAGGCGGTGGTGATGACGGTGAGGTCTGTGCGCTGGCGCGCGATCTGGATCGCGATCGACCCGACCCCACCCGCGCCACCGATGATGAGGATCGCCGGCGCCGCACCGGGGACTGGCTTCGCCACGTCGAGGCGATCGAACATCGCCTCCCAGGCGGTCAACGTCGTTAGCGGCAGCGCTGCTGCTTCCGCCCAGTCGAGCGAGGCGGGTTTGCGACCGACGATCCGGGCGTCGACAAGATGGAACTCGACATTGGTGCCGGGCCGGGTAATCGATCCGGCATAATAGACCTCGTCGCCCGGCTGGAACTGCGTCACGTCGGGGCCGACCTCGCGCACGATCCCGGACGCATCCCACCCCAGCACCTTCCATTCACCATCGGCTGGCGGCGAGCTGCCGCGGACCTTATAGTCGACCGGGTTCACCGAGACGGCCTTCACCTCAACCAGGATATCATATCCTGCCGCGACAGGCTGGGGCAGCTCGATGTCGACCAGCGCAGCATCCTCGGCGATGGGTCCCGGGACCTTGTAACCAACGGCTTTCATCAATGTCTCCATCTTGCTGCGCCCCGAAGTCTCGATCGATCAGAGCGCCACTTCTTCGAAAATTCGCACGGGGTTCAAGGGTTTCGCACGCAGGACTATGAAGATGTGCACCGACTATTTCCAATAGCGGCGGAACATAGTTTCCATACCTTGTTGCCGTTCTATCCCTGAGAGGCGCTTACGAAGCTGTGAGGCGCGGCAGCCAACCTGGAAAGCAGGCGGACCGAGCCTCATGCCGTGCCTAAATCTGCAGCCGACGTGATGCGCGCGTAATTTATTCAAAGCTATAAAAACTATAGCGATAGGGTATTGGGAAATCGGCCCGGCGTCGCGTTATAGTCCATAAGCATCAAATCACCGATTCACGAAAATGCGATCATCGAAAATCCGATGAAGCATCGGGCGTTTCAGGCTTCAAGCCATCGGTTCGTACCGCGGCCACGCGTATCAGGTCTGAAGTGAAGCCGGTTATCGTCTGTCGCATCGAGCAAAAAGGGGGCACTATGGTCACCAGAGGTTTCACCGGTCGCGGTTCAAGTGGCGACCAGTCCGGCCGGATTCCGCCGGGTCAGCATCTCGTGGAGAATTTTCCGGTTCTCACGGCGGGGCCGACGCCGAACGTGGAGCTGGCTGATTGGAAATTCACCGTCAAAGTCGGCCCGAAGCCGGTCAAAGTGTGGAACTGGAGCGAGTTTAACGCCCTGCCAAAGACCAAGGTGACCAAGGATATTCACTGTGTGACCTCTTGGTCCAAGCTGGATACCATATGGGAGGGCGTCCTCATTGAAGACATCCTTGCGGATGCAGGGCTCGACCGGCCCACTGATTTCGTCCTGGCGCATTCCTACGACGATTATTCGACAAACGTCCCGCTGGCGGACCTGCTGTCCGGGAAAGCGATGGTCGCTCTCAAATTTGCCGGCCAGCCGATTACCCGCGATCATGGCGGGCCGGCGCGTCTGCTGGTTCCGCATCTGTACTTCTGGAAGTCCGCCAAATGGGTGAAGGCGCTGCAATTCACAACCCGTGACGAGGCCGGCTTCTGGGAGCTGCGCGGCTATCATATTTACGGCGATCCGTGGCGCGAGCAACGATACACCGATGACTGACAACGGCACGCAAACCGCGTCATGGCAATCATGCGTGATCGAGGAAATCGTCCAGCAGACGCCGAGCATCAAAAGCTTCTTCCTCCGATTGAGCAGGCCGTTCGCGCACATCGCAGGCCAACATGTCGATGTCCGGCTGACCGCGCCTGATGGCTATAGCGCGATGCGCAGTTACTCGATCGCGTCATCGGCAGCCTCGTCCCCGATCATCGAGCTCGCTGTCGAACGCCTGCCCGATGGCGAGGTGTCGGCCTATTTTCACGATATCGCGATAGTCGGCGATGAGATCGAGCTTCGCGGTCCGCTCGGCGGGCACTTCCTATGGCCTGAACCTGCCGTAGACGCGGTGCTGTTGATCGGAGCAGGCTCCGGGCTCGTGCCGTTGATGGCGATGATCCGGCATCGCCGCACACAAGACCCGGCCGTGCCAACCGCGTTGCTCCTGTCCGCGCGCACCGCTGAGGATGTTCTGTTTTCGGAAGAACTACATTCCGTCGAGATCAACGATGCCGCATTTGTCCTGGCGCTGGCGATCACGCGCGAAGATCCGATCCGCGCATCGGATTTCGGGCGGCGGATCGACAGCGCCATGGTCGAAGAGGTTCTCGCCCGGCTTCACCGAAAGCCCACACAGATATTCGTTTGCGGATCCAACGATTTCGTCAACATTGCGACCGAGGGCGCGCTGCTGGCCGGGGTCGACCCCTCGATAATCAAGACCGAGCGCTATGGTGGTTAGCGGCGCATACTCCGTCGCGCCCCACCTTTCACCCTGCGGATAATATTTGGAGATCGTCATGAGCCGCTTTGCTGAACCCGTCTTTGTTGCCGCCGGCCTTCGCACTCCCTTCGGCCGCGGCGGAGGGGCTTTGGCTGCTTATGATGCCGTCTCTTTGTCCGTCCCTCTTGTGCAGGCGATGGCGGCGCAAGCAGAGCCGGATCTTCTCATCTGGGGTACCGTGATCCCGAATTTGGGTTGGAGCAACATTGCTCGCGAGACCTGGCTTGACGCCAAGCTCAATCCGAATGTCCCCGCATTTTCGGTCGTTTTGGCATGCTCTACCAGCATGACGGCGACTTTCGCTGCGGCAGGGATGCTGGGCGGAGGAACCGATCTCACGATGGTGGGCGGTGCCGAAGTCATGAGCCGACCTCCCATCGCTTTGACGGCCGATGCATCGAAGCGGCTCACCGACCTCTTTGCGCAAGATCCAGCGGCGGCGCTTGCGGCCCTCCAGTCTCTTGCCCTCCACGACTATGTGCTCCCGACCAAGGGATGGGCCAACCGGATCACCGGCAGGACAATGGGCGATCATATGGAGGACACCGCCAAGGCCTGGCGGATCTCGCGCGAGGCGCAGGACGATTGGGCGCTAAAGAGCCACCAGCGGTCGGTCGCTGGTTGGGAGCGAGGTTTCTTCGACGATCTCGCGATTTCCCTTCCTGAACTGGCGCGCGATGCGAACCCCCGCGCCGATACGTCGCCCGAACGGCTTGCCGCACTCAAGCCCGTCTTCGATCGCGACAGTGGCAGGGGAACGCTGACTGCCGGCAACAGCTCGCCGATAACGGATGGCGCCGCCGGTTGCTGGGTGGCAAACGAAGCCGGCGTGGCACGACTGCCGGCGGGCACCCCCTACGCGCGGCTCATCGATTACGAGGTGTCGGCCGTCGATTTCCACACCGAGGGTCTGTTGATGGCACCCTCCTATGGCATTCCACGTCTGCTCGCGCGGCATCAACTAAGCTTCTCCGATATCGCTCTTTGGGAAATCCACGAAGCCTTCGCCGCCCAGGTCCTGGCGAATGTCGCGGCCATCACCGACCGGGAGTGGGTGCGCGAAACCGCCGGTGTCCAGTCGGATTTGGGCGACTTCGACTGGGACCGCGTCAATCCCAACGGGGGCTCGGTAGCAATCGGTCATCCCTTCGGCGCGACAGGCGCGCGCGACCTCAGCCAGGCAGTGAAGGAGCTCTGGGACATGCCGAGCGGATCACGGGCAATCGTCAGCATCTGCGCCGACGGCGGCCAAGGCACCGTCGCACTCCTCGAACGCCCCTGATTCACGGGCCGCTGCGAACGCCGTGCCATTGACAATATGAGAGGATATTCCGTTGGTCTCAGCAGTTTGGAACGACACCACCATCGCCGCAAGCGACGAGACAATCGTCGTCGAGGGAAACCACTATTTCCCACCTTCCGCGGTCAATCAGGAGCTCCTTGAAGCGAGCGCACACACTTCTGTCTGCCCGATCAAGGGCACCGCGAGATACTTCCATATCCGCGTAGGCAGCGCGCTCAACGCGGACGCGGCTTGGTCATATCCCGATCCGAATCCGGTTGCGGAAGCCATCCGGGATCACATCGCTTTCTGGAAAGGCGTAGAGGTTGGATAGCAGCCAAGGCGCAGCGGGCCTTCGCTGATGGCTGTGTCGCTTCATGCGCGCATCCTTGATCATCTCGCGCGGGTAATTGGCGATCTGCAGGTGGCGGGGGACGTTCCTGCGGGCCTCGACCGGGCGGGGCTGACCGTGGAGCGTCCGCACGACCCGGCGCATGGCGATCTGTCGACCAACGCGGCGATGGTCCTGGCAAAACTTACCGGCACGCATCCGCGCCAACTCGCTGAGAAGTTGGCGGGCCGGTTGGCCATGTTGGAGGATGTTGCAGACGTGGCCGTCGCTGGCCCGGGCTTTGTAAATATCCGGCTGACCGACCAGGCCTGGCAAAACGAGCTGGCGGTGATTGCGGACCAGAAGGACCGCTACGGCATGTCGCCCGTCGGCGCGGGTAAGACGGTGAATATAGAGTTTGTCTCGGCCAACCCGACCGGTCCGATGCATATGGGGCACTGCCGAGGGGCAGTGGTCGGAGATGCGCTCGCCAACCTGCTCGCTTTCACCGGCCATCGCGTCATCCGCGAATATTATATCAATGATGCCGGCGGGCAGGTCGATATTCTCGCTCGCTCGGCACACCAGAGATATCGCGAGGCGTTGGGCGAGAGCCTCGGCGAGATAGCGGAAGGTCTATACCCGGGCGATTATCTGAAGCCGGTCGGGGAGGCGCTGGCCGCCGATTTTGGGGGCCGCTATGCCGACGCCCCGGAGACGGACTGGCTCGCAATCTTTCGTGCGCGGACCGTTGCCGCGATGATGGAGACGATCCGCGAAGATCTGGCGCTGCTCGGCATAAGTCACGACCGCTTCGCGTCGGAGGCGGACCTCGTCGCTGCCGGAAAGCCGGATGATGCCGAGGCCTGGCTGCGCGAGCGCGATCTTGTCTATGACGGCGTTCTCGAACCTCCGAAGGGTGAAGTCTCCAAGGACTGGGAGCCGATCGCGCTGCCGCTGTTCCGGTCGACGAAATTTGGCGATGACCAGGACCGTCCTATCCGTAAACCGGATGGGAGCTGGACCTATTTCGGCGTGGATCTGGCCTATCATTTCGAGAAGGCGCGCGATGCCGACGAACTGATCGACATCTGGGGCGCCGATCATGCCGGGACCGTGATGCGCATCGTTGCCGCCGCCGAAGCTCTAACCGAAGGCAGGAAGCGGTTCGACGTCAAGCTGGTGCAGATCGTGCGGCTGCTGCGCGCGGGTGAGCCGGTCAAGATGTCCAAGCGCGCAGGCAATTTCGTCACGCTGGCCGATGTCATTCGAGAAGTCGGAAAGGACGTCGTTCGCTTCATGATGCTGACCCGCAAAGCGGAAGCGTCCATGGACTTCGACTTTGCGACCGTCGTCGAGGCATCGAAGGATAATCCGGTCTTCTATGTGCAATATGCCCATGCGCGGATTTGCTCGCTAGCAAGCCGCGCGGCCGAAGCGGGTATCGAGTTGGGCGACCCGCCCGATCTCGCTCTTCTGGACGGTCCGAGCCTTACGCTTGTGAAGCGTGCGGCAGAATTCCCCCGCATCGTCGAGGCGGCTGCGGCAGCGCGCGAGCCGCACCGGATCGCCTTCTTCCTTGAGGGGCTGGCCGCGGAATTCCATGCGCTGTGGAACACAGGAAATGCCGACCCGACGCGCCGCTTCGCCTACCCGGAAAACCTGCCGGTTAGCCGCGCGCGGTTGTTCCTGGCCGCCGCGATCGGGCAGGTCATCCGCAACGGCCTGGCGCTGATGGGGGTTGAACCGACACATGAGATGGAGAGGGCCTAGTCGAATGCGCGCTTGTTCCTGGGGCTCGTTGCGCGCGCCAGAGTTGGCGGGCCCGAACATGCTGTGCGTCTTCTGATACTGGTGGAACGAGATGGAGCTTACCGATTTCGACGCTGCCTTCAAAAGGCTTCCCGAGGGTCATAGCGAAGGCATTCACGAAGGCCGGCGTTTCGGCTTGATCGTCCGGCGGTCCGACGACGGGCGCCGCAACAGCCTGTTTGCCAGGGAGTTGGCTGGGACCGACATCGTCAGCTTCAACCTGTATCGGTTCACATCAGGCAAAACATCGCTCAAGCCGTGCGAGATGTCTGCGAAAAAGGTCGTGGATTTCGTGCTTGGCTTCCAACCGGACTGAGGGTGTCGCAGTCGCTGCTCTGTTCGCAATGTCCGCCCCGGCACTGCGCATGTCGCTAAATGGGTATCGAAACTATAGCGCCTGGTTATTGGACTTCGTCTGGCGATGAACTCATCCTCCATTCAGTGCCAAGGCGCGGCGAAATTTGCATACTCATGGTAACCTGCCAGCGAGCGGTGCGGTCTCGTTGGATCGTGACGGCGGGGCGTTGGTCGGAACTGTCCGCGCCGGGTGAACTTCTGACAGAAGGATTTGAACAATGCGTCTTGCAATGATCGGCCTCGGCCGCATGGGTGCCAATATCGCGCGTCGGCTGATGCGCGGCGGCCACGAGGTCGTCGCCTTCAATCGCGATCCGGCCGCGGTTACTCAGCTCGCCGGTGAAGGTGCCATCGGAGCGAATTCGCTTGAAGATGTCGTCGCCAAACTCACTGCGCCGCGGATCTTCTGGGTAATGCTCCCGGCGGGCGCTCCCACCCAAGACACGGTCGACAAGCTGATGGAATTGTCGGAGCCCGGCGACATCATCATCGATGGCGGCAACAGCTTCTACAAAGACGACATCAAATGTGGTGCTGCGGCAAGGGACAAGGGGCTCCATTATATCGATGTTGGCACATCAGGCGGGATATGGGGGCTCGAACGCGGTTATTGCATGATGATCGGCGGCGACAAGGAGATCGTCGATCTGCTGGATCCCATCTTCGATACGCTCGCGCCGGGCTATGGTTCGATCGTCCGCACCATTGGACGCGACGCGCCCGACAGTCGCGCCGAGCGCGGCTATATCCACGCCGGCCCAACCGGCGCCGGGCATTTCGTCAAGATGGTCCACAACGGAATCGAATATGGCCTGATGCAGGCCTATGCCGAGGGCTTCGACATTCTCAAGGGCAAGTCCTCCGAACGGCTCGAGCCTGATGAACGCTTCGACATCAACCTGACCGACGTGGCCGAAGTCTGGCGTCGCGGCAGTGTCATCTCGTCCTGGCTGCTCGACCTTTGCGCGATCGGCCTGGCCAGGGATCCGATGCTCGAGCAATTCACCGGCCAGGTCTCGGACTCTGGCGAGGGCCGGTGGACGATCGATGCGGCAATGGAAGAAGCCGTCCCGGCCTATGTCCTTTCGGCCGCCTTGTTTGCGCGCTACCGCAGCCGCGTCGACCACACTTTTGGCGACAAGCTTCTCTCGGCGATGCGCTTTGGCTTCGGTGGGCATGTCGAGATGCCGCAATAAGTGACGCGTCACGCTATCCGGCGCTATGAAAACTATAGGCACAGCCTATTGGAAAAACGTCTGGCTCACTGCGATAGTCGGCGCAACGGCTGACACAGAAGCGACGGCGTGCCTGACGCTGCGCCCCAGGATGAATGAGAGCGTCTTAGCCGAACGGACAATCTTCAACGGCGCCGCGGTTCGTTAAAATAGGTACGGCCGCGAAGACGATGAAGAGAACAAGGGAGCTCGCGCCACAGTGCTGCACCTCATCGAGCCAGAGATACTTCCATCCGGCGCCTTCATCTTCACGCCGATGGAACTGACGGTAATCGCACTGGCGCGGAGCGAGAAAGGCCAAAGGTTCGGATCGCGAGCCGGTCTCGCGCAGGCCCTCTTCAAGAAACATCAACTTCTCCCGGGACGGCGTGCAAATGGGACACTCGCTGATCCCCGGCTCGAAATACTCCGCGCGTTCGTTAACCTCCTGCATCGGCGGGGCCAGCGGTTGGCTGCGGCGACCCAGACATTACGCGAGGCCGGCTTCAGCAGCGTGCAGGAAACCTGGCTTCGTTCGGAATGTGCACGGCCGCTCTGACTTACTGCGTACCTTGAACCTTGCTGCCGGAAGGCAACCATTTATGATCAATATCTTCGGAACTTCCCTTTGGTTCAAAGACAACAAACCCCGTGCTTGGCGCGCATTGCGACTTGCATCGGTCGCTTTCGTGATCCTCGGGTTAGTCGGCCTGTATTTGCGCCCAGCGATGATGCATGTCCACAGTCCACTGCTACTGGGCGTTCTTATCGGCGCGCTGATGCTTACATTGATTGCGTCCGCAGCCAGAAGGCTCAGGCGCGCGAGACGGCGCTGATCCGCGGAAAGAAATACGTCTAGGCGCGAGAGGTGAAGATGGCGAAGATCGGCTTTGGAGGGGGGTGCCATTGGTGCACCGAAGGGGTGTTCCAGGCGCTGCGCGGCGTTGCGCAGGTCGACCAGGGCTTTGTCCAATCGGACGCTCCGGCAGATAGCTGGTCAGAAGGGGTGATCGTCACCTTCGATCCTTCAATCATTCCGTTGGCAACGCTGTGCGAGGTGCATCTGAGAACGCATTCAGCCACCCGGGCCCGCTCTCCTAGCGACAAGTACCGCAGCGCGATCTATATTTTCGATGACAACCAGCGGCATGAGGCCGAATTGGCGATCGTCCGATTTGCCGAGGAATTCGGCAATACGGCGCATACCCTGGTTCTGCCGTTCAGAAGCTTCAAGGCTTCGGACGAGCGTTACCAGAACTATTATCGAACCGATCCGAGCCGACCCTTCTGCCGCCGCTTCATCGATCCCAAGCTGGACTATATTCGGCAGCATTTTTCGGAAGTGGCCCTGCCTGAACCGAACTCTGTCGCCGAGCACGCTGTCGATCGCGACAATGTCTCGCAAGACCCCGCCAGCGCTGGGATAATGACTGACAGTTCTTCATCCATCGCAACTCAATCAAGGACGTCGCCATGATGATCAAAAAGCCATTCACTATTCTCCCTCTCGCCCTGGCGCTGCTTGGCCCGATATCCTCTTCTCCCGGTTTAGCGGCTCCGACGCCCGCCGCGGTGCCCGACACCATAGCCGGGACCGTCCGCCAGACCGCTCCCGCAATTTATCGATTTACGATTGGCGATGCCCAGATAACGGCATTGTCGGATGGGTCGGTCCCGCTGGACCTGCACCAGTTGCTGCGCGGCGTCTCGGCGCAAACGATCGACGAAATTCTTGCCCGCAGTTTCCTAGCTAATCCCGCAGAGGCTTCGATCAACGCTTATCTGATCGACTTCAACGGGCGGCGGATCCTTGTCGATGTCGGTGCCGGCGATCTTTTCGGCCTAGGCAACGGCGGCAGGCTGCTCGAAGCGCTGGCAGCAGCTGGGGCCGCGCCGGAGACAATCACCGACATACTCATCACCCATGTCCACAGCGACCATAGCGGCGGTCTCACGAAGGCGGGCAAGATCGTCTTCCCGCGCGCGACGGTCTATGCCGGCGGTGCAGATATTCGCTTTTTCTCCGATGTTGCCAACGCGGCTAAAAGCGGGATCGACAAGCGCTTCTGGACCCAGACCGAGCAGACGCTGACGCCCTATGTCACGGCCGGCCGGGTGAAGCCGATCGATACCGATGGCGAAGTCGTGCCGGGCATTCGTGCCGAACTGCAGCCTGGGCACACCCCGGGCACCGCCTTCTACACCTTGACCAGCAAGGGGCAGAGTATCGTCTTCGTCGGCGATGTCATCCACGCCGGCGCGGTTCAATTTCCACGCCCCGACGTGACGATCACTTTCGATGTTCGCTAGGACGAGGCGCGCGCCGTGCGGAAAGCCGCGTTCACCCGCTTCGCTCGCGACCGTATGATGATTGCGGCGCCCCATCTTCCGTTCCCGGGGGTGGGTCACATTGCCGCCGACGGATCCGGCTACCGCTGGTACCCCATCGAACAGACGGATCGCGAGCCCATGAAGGAGAGGCTCAAGCTCTGAAGCTCGCATCGCCTCTTGCATTCTCCAGCCGCTGCGCTATTTATATGCGCGACGCATATATACTGGAATGCGATTGACCAAGGACGCTTCACCTTCCGATCGGCTGATCAATCTCTTCGGCGCCCTCGCGCAGGGGGTGTCGGATGAGATGCGCGGTGCGATATCACAGCGCTTTCCGGCCGGCGGGGAGACCGCGGCGGCATTGAGCCTCATCGGCCATGAACCGGGCCTTTCGATCGACCAGATCGGCAAGGCCCTGCGCCTGTCGCATGCCGGTGCTGCCCGCGTGGTCGAACGGCTGGTCGCTCAGAATTTCGTCTCGAAATCGCAATCCCCCGGCGATCGCCGCGTCATGCACGTGTCGTTGACGTCCGGCGGCGAGACGGAACGCAGGGCGCTCCTGAATCTGCGCAGCACAGCGATCACCGGGTTGCTCGCTGCGGTCGGCGAGAAGGACCGCGCTGCGCTGGAGCGCGTCGCGGAAACCATCCTCGCGTCATTGCCGCGCGACGAAGTGCGCGCGCGCACGACCTGCCGTTTCTGCGACGAAGAGAAGTGCACCAACTGTCCGACCGACATCGTCGGTCCCGGAATTACAAACTGACGCCTCTCGCCACATTTCCATCAACAAAAAGGGCATTGATTATGAGCTTATTGGAGAAATATTCATTCAGCGTCCCCGAGCATCAAATGCGCGAACTCGCTCTGCTGCGATGGGCCCTAGTCATTGTCTTTCTGTGGTTCGGCGGCATGAAATTCACGGCTTATGAGGCGCAAGGCATTGCCCCATTCATCGAACACAGCCCGCTTATGAGCTGGCTTCACCCGCTGTTCGGCGTCCAGGGCGCCAGCCAGTTCATCGGCACGATGGAACTCGCCACGGCCGCTGCCCTGATCCTCGGTGCATTCAAACCGATTTTCTCGGTCCTCGGCGGCGCCATGTCGGTGGCGACCTATACCATCACCTTGACATTCTTCTTGTCAACGCCTGGTGTCGCAGAGCCGACCGCCGGCGGGTTCCCGGCCATTTCGGCCATCCCCGGGCAATTTCTGTTGAAAGACGCCGTTCTGCTTGCCGCTTCGCTGGTATTACTCTCGGCGGCTATCCGACGGAAAAAGCCTGCCGACGCCCAGGTCTAAGGCACCAACAAACCGCAAGTTACGATGCGGACCTGTGGCGGGGAGCGTGAGGCTCCCCCAGCGACAGGCGCCGCGAGCTTGCTCATCGATCCTCGCGGGCTTTCCGCCCCACCGGGGAGGTGAGGCCGGAACGCTATGCTTCGCTCGCGCGAGCAGGAATCAGGGCGGATCTCCCCCTCGGCCGTGCGCGATCCAGGCTCGGGCAAAGGCTCTGCCGGATTTGCACCGTTGCAAGGTGCCGATATTCTATCCGAGCCGAAGGCGGGCACCGCTTGGCCTAGCCTCCCGGACCACAGTCGATGCAGCGCAGCGGCGGATTCGGTCCGAACCCGAGATGGTGGTTGAGGTGGCGAAGCGCGGTGCGCAGCCCTTCCTCAATGACAGGATGATAGAAGGGTCGTTCGAGCAATTCGGCGACGGTGAGCCGGCTCTCGATCGACCAGGCGAGGAGATGAGCGAGATGTTCCGCCGCTGGACCGAAGATTTCGGCGCCAAGCAGCAACCCGCTCGGCCGATCGCCATAGACGCGCAGCAATCCCCGGTTGAGCCCCAATATGCGAGCCCGTCCCTGGTCTTCGAACGACACTTCGCCGATGGCGAAATCCATCCGGTCGCGAAGAAGGTCGGCATGGCTGCGCCCGGCGATGGCGATCTGGGGATCGGTGAAGACGATCGTCAACGGGGTCCGGCGCGCGCGGCGATAGCTGTGCGGATAGCGCGCGGCATTTTCGCCTGCCACCCGGCCTTCGTCCGCGGCCTCGTGAAGGAGCGAGAGATCGACCGCCGAGTCGCCCGCGATGAAGATGTCGCTGTAACTGGCGCGCATCGACAGGTGATCATAAGTGGGGACGCCATGGGCATCGAGCGTGAGCGAGGTGTTTTCCAGTCCGAGATTGTCGACATTGGCCCGTCGGCCTGCGGCCGCGAGGAGATAATCGAACCGCTCCTCGCCCCCCGCTGACCGGACGATCACAGCGTCCCCGTCGCGCGCGACGCTTGCATCGGCTGCCATCCAGTCGATAGGAATTTCGCTCGAGAACTGTGCCGCCGCATAAGCCGCGACGTCGGGATCGGTGAGCGGGCCGACGCTGCCGCCGCGCCCATAGATATGGGTGCGGACACCGAGGCGATGCAAAGCCTGCCCGAGCTCCAACCCGATCGCGCCGGTGCCGAAGACTGCAACCGAGGACGGCAGATCGGTCCAGTCGAACAGTTGGTCGTTGAAAATCAGCCGATCGCCCGCCGGTTCCAGGCCTGCGGGTACGACCGGCCGCGAGCCCGTTGCGATCACGATGCTGCGCGCGCTGATCTGCTTGCCGCTCGCAAGTTCGAGCCGATTGTCATCGACAAAACGCGCCTGCTCGCGAAGCAGGCCTCCGGGTGCAAACCCCGCAATCGCCTCGGTGGCGAAGCTAACAAAGTGGTCGCGCTCGGCGCGGACGCGGTTCATGACCTGCACACCATCGACCTCGACGGGTCCGGCGCGAAGTCCGAACAGGCCGACGCTTTCGGCACGGTGGCGCGCCTCTGCCGCAGCGATCAGCAATTTGGAGGGCATGCAGCCAACGCGGGCGCATGTGGTCCCCAAGGGGCCGCCATCGATCATGACGACGCGATCGCTATATTTGAGCGCTTCCCGGTACGCCGACATTCCAGCGGTGCCCGCGCCGATTATCGCCACGTCATAGTCGAAATCGGTCATCCCGCTGTCCCTTCCTGATTACACGATGCGCATATTGCGCGCATCGAGCGCGCAAAAACAGTTGGCCCGTGGGCATGGTTTCTATGCCCTGCGGGAATAGTTTGTGGCGGCGAAGATGAGCATGAGGGTCAATGTCATCCCGAAATAGGCGGTCAGGGCATGGGGAGCGAAGGAGGGCAGCCCGTAGACGATGATGACCCCATTGCCGCCCGGGATGAGCTGGGTGGCCAACCCCATGATGGTGCCGCCGACGAGATGCCGCGAGCCTTGACGCCAGTTGGTGCCGCGCAACCGGAAGCTGGCGGAGCGGACGGCTGCAAATAGTCCGCCGCCGATCATCATCGCGGTGCCCAAAAGCGCCGGCAAAGGAGAAATCGGGGCGAAATCGTGCATGACGAGCTGCGAGGCGTAGCTGGACAGGAGGCCCAGATAGGTCCAGCTCCCGGCGCAGGCGTACAGCAGGCCGCCGCCGATGCCGATGATGAGCATGGCCTCGAAGGGACGCATCCGCGCGCGTCCAAGCAGCATCTTGCGCCAGCGCGACCGGCGGCGCAACAGTCGCAGGCGCGGCCAGCTCCACCAGCAGACTGCGGCGAAGGCCAGCCACGCCGCTATCGCGGCGAGCGGTGACGTCGCAAGCAGCGAGGGCTCGGGAATTTGCTGGGGCCTGTAGACTTTGGATATGAACGAGGCGCCGATTACCCAGCCGGCGAGGGTCAGAAGATATCCGAGCCTGCCGCCGGTCAAATGCGCGAGTGTTCCAAAGCCGCAAGCCTGGTTCGCCCACGCGCCGATCCCGTAAAGACACCCGAACAGGAAAGCCTGGATCAGCTGGTCGTAGCCCGGGGACAGATGGAAAACAGCTGGTGCGGTCCATGCCAGTGGAACAAGCAGAAGCCCTGACCAGCAAGCCGCCGTCGCGAACCCGATGAACTTGTCGGGTCGGCGCCGCACGACAAGATCCTGCGCCGCAACGACCACGCAGACCGTCCCCCGCCTGATCGCGAAACCCATCGCAAAACTCAGCATCGAAGCAGCGATGGCAACCGCAATAGCGTTCATGAGAGCAAGCCGGGTCGCTCATCGGCAAAGATCGCGTTCATCTGCGGGCGGAGCCAGTCGAGAAAAGCGCGCACTCTCGCGGTCTGGTCGCGGCCAGCCGGCAGCAGGGCCCATAGATCAATGTCTTCGAGCATATGGTTGGGCAGCAACTCGACAAGATCGCCGGTATCGATCAGATCGGCGACGAAGGGCCGGGGCAACATCGCATAGCCGAGACCGGCAAGCGCTGCCGACCGGGCTGCGTCGTCGCTGTCGAGAATGAGCGCAGGATGCACCATGATCGCGATGCGCGCGCTGCCATCGCGGAAGACCCAGCTATTCTTCGCATGATGAAGGCGCGAGATGATCGCGGGCTGCCCCATGAAATTGTGCGGGGCGTCGAGACCATTTTCGGCCTTGTTCGCGACCAGCGCCATCCGCGTGCGCGCCATGCGAGAGGCGACGAGCGCGGTGTCGGCGAGCGTGCCAATTCGCAGCGCGATATCCACGCCCGATGCCACGACATCGGTTTCGCGATCGGTGATCTCCAGATCGAGCGTGACTTCGGGAAAGCGATCAGAGAATTCCCGGAGACACGGCACGAGATGCAGCCGGGCAAGGCAAGTCGGGACCACGACGCGCACCGGTCCGGCGAGACGGCCCCCGTCTTCCTTGGCGGCAATCTCCGCGGCGGCGGCGGCTGCAATCGCACGCTCGGCGCCGTCGCGGTAGCGACGGCCCGCCTCGGTGAGCGTCAGGCTGCGGGTTGAGCGCTGGAACAGCCGGACGCCGAGATAGGCCTCAAGCTGCGCCACGGCTTTCGAAATCGATGGCTGACCGACATTGAGCCGTCGCGCCGCCGCGGAAAAGGAACCCGCCTCGGCCACGGCGAGGAACTGCTCCATGACGGCAAGTCGATCCATTTCATTCCCCTGCGGAATAGGTCCTATCGACTCAACCCATCTGCCGCAAGCAATCGCTACAGCCTAAATACGGCTCATCCGCAAAAACGGACCCGAGACAAAGCCTCCTGGAGTTTTGAGATGACCATCATGAATGCCAGATCAGAACCGACGCCGCTTTCGCGGCCCTGGATCGCGGGGTCCGTTTCCTTGCGGGTTGCGGCGGCCTTCCCTTACCGCCGCAAAAGCCTCGAGCCCGGACGCGACGTCCGAGCCGGTAATTCCCCTTCCCGGCTTCGTCGCTTCGCTCGATCCACCTTGGGCTGGGCGTGACTCCCGGCGCCCGGCTCGAGGTGGACATTGAAGGAAAGGCTGGCGCGAGCCGCGCCAGCCTTTCCCCTCCCCAATTTTCGATGCAGAAGAGTCGAATGAACTTCCGAACGGACATGAGCATGATCGAGCAAGCCTATTTCCAGGCAGCCGGCGACGAGGGGAGGGTGGCAATCGCCGAAGGCGATCGGCAGATCCTGGCCATGGGCATCGAGGTCTCGGCTGTCCAGGCCGGAGATGTCGCGCCGGAGTTCCTGCTGGAAAACGCCCTCGGCGGCACAGTCTCGCTGCGTGGCCGATTGATTGGCGGACCAGTGGTCCTGAGTTTCTTTCGCGGCGGATGGTGCCCCTTCTGCCGCGCCGAACTTCGGGCGATGTCGAAGGCGGCGCAAGCGGTCGAGGATAGAGGAGCGAGCCTGCTCGCGATCTCCCCGCAGCCGCTCGCCGACAGCATCGCAATGGCGCGGGCCGAGGAAATGACGCTTCCGTTGCTCGCCGATCGCGGAATGACGGTCGCGAGCGATTATGGCCTCGCCTTCGAACTGCCCGAGAGTATGCGCCGGGCGGCGCTTGCGGACGGGATGGTCGCAGGCGACGACGGCGCCGACTGGCGCATTCCGATGCCGGCAACCTATGTGATCAGTACCGACGGGATCATCAGATATAGTTTTCTCGATCCCAATTATCGCAACCGGCTCGACCCGGCGGTTCTCATGAGCATCCTCGACCGCCTCTGAGCCAAATTTCGAATTTCGGGACTGTCTCCACCGGCGCGCATGCGGCGCACCGGGGTGGAAAGACGTGCCGCAACTGTCAGACAAAGGAGATATCGAATGACCTACCTCAAGACCAGCGAAGCCATTGCGAAGCTGACGCCCCAACAGCGCCATGTCACCCAGGAAGGCGGCACCGAGCGTGCCGGCAGTGGGGAACTGCTGCACAATAAGGAGCCCGGCATCTACGTCGATATCGTCAGCGGCGAGCCCTTGTTCGCCTCGACCGACAAATTCGATTCCGGCAGTGGATGGCCGAGCTTCACCAAGCCCATCGTCCCCGCCAATGTCGATGAAATACGCGACGACAGCTACGGGATGATCCGCACCGAGGTGCGCTCGGCTCATGGCGACAGCCACTTGGGACATGTGTTTCCCGACGGTCCGCGCGACCGTGGCGGCCAGCGCTACTGCATCAACTCGGCTTCACTCCGCTTCGTCCACCGCGATGACATGGAAGCCGAGGGCTATTCCGAATTTCTGAACCAGATCGAGGAGAATTGATCATGACCGAACGTTCCATCCTTGCCGGCGGCTGCTTCTGGGGCATGCAGGACCTGATCCGCAAACTCCCCGGCGTCGTCAGCACCCGTGTCGGTTACAGCGGCGGCGATGTGCCGAACGCGACCTATCGCAACCACGGCACGCACGCCGAGGCGATCGAGATCAATTTCGATCCCGATCAGATCAGCTACCGCCGGATCCTCGAATTTTTCTTCCAGATCCACGATCCGACCACGCGCAATCGCCAGGGCAACGACCGCGGCGGGAGCTATCGCTCGGCGATCTATTATGCCGACGAAGCGCAGCGTGAAACCGCGTTGCAGACGATCGCGGACGTCAACGCATCCGGCCTCTGGCCGGGAAAGGTAGCGAGCGAGTTGGAGCCGATTGGCCCCTTCTGGGAGGCGGAGCCGGAGCACCAGGATTATCTGGAGCGCCGTCCCAATGGTTACACCTGCCACTTTCCGCGCGCCGCCTGGGTCCTTCCATCGGCCGGCGAGCAGTCTGAGGCAGCTTGATCGGAGACATGAAATGAAACCGAACATAACCCTCTATACCAAGGACTATTGCCCCTTTTGTCACCGGGCCAAGGCGCATCTTCGCGCCAAGGGGGTGACCGACTGGATCGAAATCGACGTCGAAGATGATCCGGTGCAGTTCCGTGCAATGCAGACAGCGTCTGGTGGACGCAGGACGGTTCCGCAGATCTTCATCAACGGTACGCATGTGGGCGGGTCGGATGATCTGGTGGCGCTCGATGCCGACGGCGGCCTCGATTTGCTGCTGCGCGAAAAGATGCTCGTCTGAAACTAACGGGCGTCCGCCGAACAGCGGGCGCCCGTTTGCGCGTTACCGTGAGCCGCCCCGGAGTTGCTCGCGCTTAGAGCCAACGGCGATCGGCCGTGAAGTCGATCGTGAGCCAATATCCGGGGCGCAGCCCGCCCATCGCGTCCGCAAATTCCTGACGAATGGCGTCCTGCTCGCCAAGCGTCATCGTGGTCGATGCCGCGACACCGACAAAGCCGATCTCGATAAACCCTGCGCGGCCGACCTGGGTCACATAGGATTGATGCTCGACGAAGCCGTGCCGTGCCGCGACTTCGCGTGCGATGCTGCTGACCTGCGCATCGAGATCGGCTGGCGCGATCTGCAGTATCTCGCGACCGGCCGCTGCCAAGGCCCGAAGGGGAAGCGGAGCCAGGAAGATTGCAAGGAGGATGAGGATTGCCGGATCGAAATAGGCCGAGAGCTTCTCCGCCTGCGTTCCCTCGAGCACGACCGCGGTGACAAATGCGGCGCTCAGCCCGGCGTTGAGAAGTGCGCCGAAAAGCCACGCGGCCGCGTCGATATTCAGAAGCGAGGACCCGAGGCCGCGAGCGCGGCGCCGGATATAAATATACATCCCGAAGCCGATGAGCGCGCTCGCGCCGGCATATCCGATACCGGGCCCGAAACTCACGTTCCGTCCTCCCATCATCACGGTGTCTACTCCGTCAATCAATGCATAGGCGCAGGCGAGGAGCAGAACGCTGCCGTTGACGAACCCAAGCATCGGCTCGATGTGCCAGTAGCCATATTGGAACCGGCGGTCTGCGCCACGCGCGATCAGCCGCGCGGCGAAAAAGGCGGCCAGCGTAAGCCCTGCGTCGGCAAGGCTGTACACACCGTCGAACAAGATCGACTTTGCGCCGCTCAACAGGCCAATAGCGATGCCAACAAGGGAAAGGGCGAGGGTGCCGGTGGCGGAGAACAGGAGAAGCCGTTGTTCCTTGCGCTCCGAATGCGGTCCCAATTTCCATCTCCAATATTACAGCGGTCCAAGGGCCGTCACCTGAGGCTGTTATCGTAGCGAGTTACGCTGCCGGCGATGTATTTCCAACTGGCCTGACCTAAGGATGAAGCTGCAGTAAGATCTGCTATTCAAGCCCGCCCCGCATATCAAACATGATGTTGCACCAGCAGAAACGCCGAAAGAAAGCCCGTCACGGTAATCAAACCGATCATCGGCGGCGCGTGATCGAAGGCTTCCGGGATCATGGTTTCCGCGAGCATCGCCAGCACCGTGCCTGCAGCGAAACAGAGAATGACCGTCGTTGCGTCGGTTGAGACTGATCCCAAAGCAAAATTCCCGAAGGCGGCTGTGAGCCCTATCAGGAGCGGGATGCCCGCCCAGATCGCGTAAATGTAGCGTCGTGATCGTCCAGCCAGCTTCATCCCCGAGGCGCTTGAGAGTCCCTGAGGAATGTTGGCGAGGAAAAACCCGGCGACGACGCCCATCCCGATCTTCCCGCCGCCAACCATAGACAGGCCGATCACGAGTGCTTCGGGAATGCCGTCAAGAACCGTCCCAACAGCAATCGCGACGCCGCTTCCGGCATGCTCATTTTCGGTCGTTTGCTTCACGCATTCGCCGCAACGTTTCCTATTTTTCGCGCCGCTTGTGGCGAGATACCAGTTGATGCCGCTGAAGATTGCCGCCCCTCCCAGCAACGCTGTGATCGCAGCGGCGGACATGCCAGTTTTGATTGCGTTCCCCATAAGCTCGACAGCGACAATGGCGATAAGCACGCCGCCGCCAAACCCCATCACGGTCGCGATGAGGCGATGAGACAGCCGGTTTGAAAACAGGTCCGCGACAACGGCACCGATCAAAAGGCCGCTGGCTGTAAACAGGCCCCAAAGGCCAGCTCCGAGGAAATCAGCGATGACGCGACTTTCTTTCGTTTCGGATTTTACTGGCCTAGCACGGGTTGCGGTCAGTCTGGAATGCGGGCTGTCTGTCGTCAGAACATTTGGCACAATTCGCGGCGTAAATTAGCGGAGTGCGGGCCTCGTCTGGGGGTTGATGTTAAGCGGCGAGCATGCGGTGATGCAAGCGCCGATATTTTATGGTCTGTTGTTTGATCCTTTCACGCTGTTTCATGATGGCCGGCGCCCTACCGAAGTAGGCGTCGGCGGGCGTCACGTTGCCGAGGCTTTCATGGTATCGGCGGTGATTATAGTGCTCGACGAAGGCCTCGATCTGGGCCTCAAGGTCACCGGGCAGGAAGTAGTTTTCGAGCAGGATGCGGTTCTTGAGGGTCTGGTGCCAGCGCTCGATCTTGCCCTGGGTTTGCGGGTGCATCGGGGCACCGCGGACATGGGTCATCTTGTTGGCGTCGATATATTCGGCCAGCTCGCCCGCGATGTAGCTCGGGCCATTGTCGCTGAGCAGCCGGGGCTTGTGCAGCACCGTGGCGCTGTCGCAGCCGGAAGTCGCCAGGGCGAGGTCCAGGGTGTCGGTCACGTCTTCGGCGCGCATGTTGGTGCACAGCTTCCAGGCGATAACGTAGCGCGAGAAGTCGTCGAGTACGGTCGATAGGTACATCCAGCCCCACCCGATGATCTTGAAGTAGGTGAAGTCGGTCTGCCACATCTCGTTCGGGCGGGTGGTCTTGGTGTGGAACGCATCGGCGGCCTTGATCACGACATAGGCCGGGCTGGTGATCAGGTCATGGGCCTTGAGCAGGCGGTAAACCGTGGCTTCCGACACGAAGTAGCGCCTCTCGTCGGTGAACCGCACCGCCAGTTCGCGAGGGGATAGCTCGGTCGTCTCCAGCGCCATCTCGACGATCTGGTCCCGGATGTCGTCACCGATGCGATTCCACACCCGGCTCGGCGCCGATGGCCGATCCTCCAGCGCCTCCGGCCCTCCTTCGAGGTAGCGGTCGTACCACCGATAGAAGGTCCGGCGGGCAATGCCGAGTTGGTCCAGCGTGCGCTTGGCTGGCAGATGTGACTGCTCGACGGTCCTGATGATCTCGAGTTTCTCAGATGCGGGATACCTCATTCGTCGTCGCCCCCATTCGCGATCATGCTTTTTTTGAGCAGACGGTTTTCCAGCGTCAGGTCGGCCACGCATTCCTTCAGGGCACGGGTTTCGCGGCGCAGGTCGTGCACCTCGCCGGTGGTCGCGGCACGGGCGGTGTCGCCCGCCAAGCGCCGCTTGCCCGCTTCCATGAACTCCTTCGACCAGGTGTAGTACAGGCTCTGGGCGATGCCTTCCTTGCGGCACAGCTCGGCGATGCTGTCCTCGCCGCGCAGGCCTTCCAGCACGATCCTGATTTTGTCCTCTGCAGAGAAGTGTCGGCGCGTCGCACGCCGTATGTCCTTCACCACCCGCTCAGCAGGGGCCTTCGGCGCCGATTTTTTCAAGGAGGATTTGGGCTTCATCTTCGTTCCTTCGTCACTACGACGAAGCCCAAATCCTCCTTAAATCACAACCTCAAATCTGTGCCATTGGTGCTGACGGCGGACAAATGATACGCACTCGGAGACCGCCCCGGGGGCAGCACCATGACGCGTAGCCGGAAGCGATCAGCATCCGTGCCGCAGATTAAGCTGGAGAGAAGAAATGGCTAAAACCACCAAGTCCAAGGCGCTAGTGCCCGCTGGGCAGCGCAAGACGTCCGTGATGCGAAAGGCAGCCACGGTTGCCGTTGCGCCGGCCACGGACGGCACACTGCTGCCGATCCTCGGCTCCGACCTCGCTCTGGCGAAGCTGATCGGCGACGGAGGCGATGTCATGCGAGAGGGCGGCGTCGTTCTCGTAACCGGTCGCGCTTATGCGACCCGCGCGTGCGTCGTTCCCGCGGAAGAAATATTCTACGATCAGGCGGCGCGGCCCGATGGCAAGGGTCCGTGGCTCGGAGAGGCGGACAAGATCAGCTGGCGCGACGGGGCGAGTGGCTATGACTGCATCATGTTGCGTAACACGGACAATGGCTTTCTCTGCGGATATGTCGGCATTCCCAAGGATCACCCTCTCTGGGGCTGGGATGCAAACGCAGTTCCGCCGGACATCGGGATCGATGTGCATGGCGGTTTGACTTATTCAAGACTATGCGAAGAAGGGCCGAGTCCGACGCGTCGGTTAGCCGTCGAGGCGCGCCGCATCTGCCATGTGACATTACGACCGGCGGTCTACCATCCGGTAGAACACGCAACCGACCACCGGGTCGAAGATTCGCATGCGTGGTGGTTCGGCTTCAGTTGCGATCATGCCTACGATCTTATTCCAAACGCTAGGCCGAATTCCTCCGGATCGAAGTCCTCGGAGCTTGGACGGATATATCGCGACGACGCATATGTTGTCAGGGAAACGGTCGCCCTCGCAGCTCAGCTGCGAGCAATCGCTGAAGGAGACGCGGCGCCCGCGCGCGATGGCGCGCCGCCGCCGCTCGGCCTCGACCCTCGTCGCGGGGGTGGCCGTGGCTGACTTTGAGCGTCACGTCGGCGAACTCCCGTGGGGCTGGTGGCTTCGAGCCAGTCCGTGCGGCTACGAGGATGCCTCTGGGCAAAATTGGGCAAGCGTCAGGGACGCCTTCTGGGAGGGAGAACTCGGATTCCCGCCGGTCCACTTCGCACCCGAACAGCATGAACTGATGCTGAGGGTCATGACCGCGATCGATGCGCGCTGGTTTGGCACGGAGAGCAACCACGACGTTTTCGGCGGGGACATGATGTTCTGGCGATTCCATCTGTGCTGGCTCGCCAGCATCGGTATGGTCGAGACATCGGCGGGGAGGGACCTCTTCGGTGGGGGGCTGAGCGCATTGGGCAGGTCCGTCCTCATGATGCTGCAGGCCACGCGCGAGCCGGAATTCGAGCGCTTGCCAATGGCGGCGGTTGTTGCCGCGGTAAGTGCGAGCGCGGGGCCCGACGCCGAGGCACGGGAGCGGGCACTAAACACTTTTGAGCAGCAGGTTGGGTTTCGTCGCCATCTGTTCGCGCGCGAAAATCTGGGAAGGCGATACCTGGTGACGTTGACCGGACTTAGGGTCAGGACTTCTGTGGTTGCCGCCCGTGATGCAAGAGGGTTTTTGACCTTCTGAACTGGTGATCGAGTGCAGTCTTCTGTCAGGCCTTGATTGCGGCGCTTTCGGAGGCCGCTGGCCGGTATGGTGATCCGCGGATCAGGTCCAAATCTCATTGGCGAGCTTTATCACTCAGAGTCCTGAACTGGTTTTCCTGATCCAGATCTGTTCGATCATTCTGCCCATTCGGGTCGTCGCCTTCTCACACCCCTTTCATCCAGCCTGTCTGGGAAGCCTGGTATCAGGCAGCCATGACCGGCATCGGATTCTTGTAGTCTTCGTTCCTCGTCAGCATGGCCCAAATCTGGCGCGCCATCTTGTTGGCTAGTGCGATGGCGACCAACATGCGCGGCTTACGGGCCATCATGCGAGCCAGCCATGAGCTTTCCGGGATCGCCTTGCGTCCCATCCAGTTCAATCGCGACATGGCACCAATGATCAGCATCTGCCGGATGTCGGCCTGGCCGGCCTTGGTGACCCGGCCGAGCCGTTCCTTGCCGCCTGATGAAAACTGGCGCGGTACCAATCCAAGCCACGCCGCAAAGTCACGGCCGTTGTGAAAGCTCGTCATGTCAGGCGCAAAAGTCTCCACTGCCATCGCCACCAGCGGGCCGACGCCAGGCATGGTCTGCAATCGCTTCGATACCGGCGTGGCGGCTGCGAGTTCCGTGATCTTTGCGGTCTTCGCATCAATCCAGCCGTTGAGCACAGCAAGCTGCTCGAGCATCGCGAGGCACTCCTCGCGCATCAATGCCGGCAGATCGCTGTGGGGCGCCTCCAGGATCGCACGAATGCGGCCGACGTGCCGGATGCCCTGAGGGATAACGTGCCCGAACTCATACAAAGCTGCCCGCAAGGCGTTCACCGTCTCGGTCCGCTGACGCACAAGGCGCTGGCGTGATCGATACAGGATCGCCGCGCTCTGCTGAGCCTCGCTCTTGGGTTCAACAAAGCGCATCTCGGGCCGCTGGGCCGCCACCACAATCGCCTCGGCATCGGCTGCGTCGTTCTTCTGGCGCTTCACAAATGGGCGCACGTAGCGTGGCGCGATCAGCCTGACTTCGTGACCAAATCCGCTCAGCACACGCGCCCAGTAATGAGCGCTACCGCAAGCCTCCATTACGACCGAGGCGGGTGGCTGTTGGGCCATGAACGTAGAAAAAGCCTGCCGCGACAGCTTGCGTTGAAACCGCATCTCGCCGTTCGTCGACGCCCCGTGAACCTGGAAAACAGACTTTGCCAGATCCACACCAATCATCGTATTGATACTCATGGTTGCCGTCCTTTCCGTATCGTAGCTTGAACCAAAACTACGCTGGCACATCTTGATGCCGTCAGGGAGGGCGGCAACCACCCCATCTCATTGATCAGAGCCAGAAGATGACGGTTGCGGCGAGAGCCACGGCAGAGAAGAAGGCCTTCGGGCACCGATCGTAGCGCGTCGCGACGCGTCTCCAGTCCTTCAGGCGGCCGAACATGATCTCGATGCGGTTACGGCGTTTGTAGCGGCGCTTGTCATATTTGACGGTCTTGTTCCGTATTTTCCGGCCCGGGATGCAGGGAGTGATGCCCTTTTCCTGCAAGGCGTCGCGGAACCAGTCGGCATCATAGCCCCGGTCGGCGAGCATCCATTGCGCTTTGGGCAAACTGTCGAGCAAAGCAGCCGCGCCCGTGTAATCGCTGACCTGCCCGGCGGTCATGAAGAAGGCGATCGGGCGGCCATTTGCATCGGTTACGGCATGAAGCTTGGTGTTCATACCGCCCTTCGTGCGGCCGATCAGGCGTCCCGGACCCCCTTTTTTACCCCAAGGCTCGACGCCGTGCGGTGGGCCTTCAAATAGGTCGCGTCGATCATGATCGTCTTGCGCTCTGGCGCCTGCGGTGTCGCCAAGCCCTCCATCATGCGAATGAAGATGCCTTTATCGCTCCACCGCTTCCAGCGATTATAGAGCGTCTTCGCCGGGCCATACTCCCTCGGCGCATCGCGCCACCTCAGCCCATTGCGGTTGACGAAGATAATGCCGCTCAAAACCCGCCGGTCATCGACACGCTTGCGGCCATGGCTCTTCGGAAAATAGGGCTGAAGACGCGCCATCTGCTCGTCCGTCAGCCAGAATAAATCGCTCAAATTCAGGCTCCTTCGTGGTCGCCTGAATCACAGCCATCTCCGCAAATCAATGGGTCCTGACCCTAAGGTTGGCGCGCGGATGCCGACGCGCAATATCGCGTGGTCGCAGTCCTTCGCCGATGCAAATTCGCGCGATGATCTCTTCGCCTGGCTCGCCGGGCGGGTGCACCGTTGGGATGATTGGGGTGAAATCGCCTACCGAAAGGGCGCGTCTGCGCTGACAAGCCATTTGTTGTCGGTCATCGTCGGAGCGGGCGGCCTGGCTCGGTGATCGCTCGTCGCGGGGAAGATGCAAGCTGGCCGTTGAGCGTGGTCTATCATGTCGTCGAGCCGACGGCCAATTGAGCGTGTCCGCGCGATGACGGAGCTTCTGTATTCGCGTAGGACATGACAGCTTTCTCCGGAGGGATGTCTCGGCAAGGAAGCTGTTCAGAACAAGTCGAAAGCGAAATCTATATCACCCGGCAAGGCAGCGATCTTGTTGGGATAATGCTAAACTGGATGTAGGAACCTTCCATATAAATGTTCACCATGAACGACCGGACACTTTGCAAAATAGTCGCTTCGGCTGGTCGAAATTTACCTGGATGGCCTGTTGATCGCCAATTTCTATCGAACTGGCTTCAGTGATGATCATGTCGCTGGACAGTATGGGATGCTCGATCAAGCGAGTTATCGGCTGACCCGCCAATTGGCTGATCGCGATCTCGGGAAGGGTGCAATTCCACAACGTGAGCGAGCTACCATTCCAGTGAAAATTGGAAATTTGCGCGTCGTAACCTTCGCAGCCAATGTGTCCGTCTCGGACATACAAGTACAAATCAGGATGACGTGCTTCCACAGTCCGATTGGCGACCCACCTTATTCCGTCAGCGATATCACATCGCTGCGCGATAGCATTGATTGCGATTTGGTCAATCGACCCGTCCGCTCCTTGGCGCGCCAGTTCGGTTTTCCTGGCGAATCTTAAGTCCATAAGTTCTCTGTGCGTTTTGAGCTTCGCGTTCAGCAAACTTGGATGGTCTGCAACAATATTGAGTTCAGAAGGGCTGAGTTTATTATCAAGCACTCGAAATTCTAAATCTGATAGGTATTCTTGTCTGTCAACACCGGGATAAAAACGGGCCAGGCACCGGTTTAAAAAGGGGCCAGTTGGGTTGAATAAAAAGCCCCATGGT
>JAIUPN010000004.1 GCA_020160755.1 Pseudomonadota bacterium | reverse complement strand
AAACCAGCATCATATTATCCGAAAAGGGGGTCCCTCTTCGACGCCGATCGGGGGTCCCTTTTGAACGCCGTTTGACATCGACCGACCGATCGCGAAAGGCAGTTGGATATTGACCCTGAAGAATGACGATCAAATCGCACGCGAGATCGTTCTTTCGACCTGGTCGAACGCTGATTGATGGCCGTAAGCGGACGAGTGGGTGCAGCGTTTACCGTTTTGTGCGACTCCCTTGCTAACAGTTCACTCTCATCACTCAGCGAGCAACCTCATGCAGCCGTATATTCATGCGAAGGAAACGGCGCGACGCTTGGGAGCGGACTGGCGCGACCATCTTGCGGTTCATGAATTCATAGATGTCGCCAAACATGCGTGTCCGGATCTACGCCACCGGGCTGTTCTGCACAGCCACGACCTAGGGGCCGAACTCGCCGCGCGTGCTTTCCACCAATTAGCGGAGGCGCGCGACATTGCATTAATGCACATCAGGCAAGATCTCCGCTGCACTCCCGGCGTCGCCGAATGGATGACGCATTGTGACACGGACAAGCTCCCCCGTTACAAACCTTCCAGCGTAGTTGGCCCCGCAGTGATCGAACAAGCCGCCAATCACCTTCAACTCGAGGATCACTCTCCGCTGCAGGACCTTTGGTCGATGTTGACACTGCCGAGCCGCGCAGCGCCTGCTTTCGGGGACGCAGCGAACTGCCTGACCATGAACGGCATAGGGCCGGTGATTGCGCGGATGGTATTCGGCCCTCCCCGGCCGGTTCCTCGGCGAGGTGGAGGAGATGTCGTCCTGGATTTCGGCTGGGCTTGCGAAGGGATGATTGTCGCCTCTGCCCGGCATGTCCCAGCACTCACACGCATCCTGGATTGTTTTGACGGGAAGGAACCCCGATGATCTTCACATTGCCCGTCGCAGTGTACCAAGCCACCGCCATATTCGGCAAAGCGAACGATCCGGCGCCAGAAAGTGCCGACGGCCTGATCGAGCCGATCCATTTCGCCCTCGATCTCGATCGCGACGCTCCGGGCCATCGAGCCTTCAGCGAAATGATCACCTCCGCCGCGATGAAGCTGAAAACTCTCTCTGATCGACTGCAAAGCGACGTCTTGGTGATGAGCTCGATACATCGCTTTGACGATGCATGCGGCGACGACAATTGGCTTGCCGTTCTCGCAGGCCAGTATCAGTTCAACAACGGGACGTACTTCTCGGCATCGCCGCGCGCAGACGACGCGAACTTCGTGGAGGGCGAAGAGGCCCGGCGCATCCTTGGCGAACTGGTTCAGCAAGACTGGGCTTTGAAACTCGGACGCCTCACGAGGTTCAGATCACTCCATGAACGGGGAGCAAGAGAAATCGGCCTGATGGCAGGCGATCAGGGCTGCTATCTGATGATCGGCGACAGCGTAAATGGCGGGCGAGCCATTTTCTGGTCGGTCGATACTGAAACCGGCATTCGCGTGGCGGGCGTGCAGACTCCTTCCGAGAGAGACTCTGAAATCGACGAAATGGTGGATGAGGGACGGTTTCCAACAGTGGTGGGCCTCGGTGAGGTTGCTTCACAGGTTTTCGAAAATCTGAAGTTCTTCGTGATCGACAAGCTACCTCCACCGCCGCCGCTCCCTTCGAGCTTGCCAACGAAAACAGCCGAGATCGCCATGGAGGCAATTTCGACGGACGACTGGATGCGGGCATATAAAGCACTCGTCAACGAGGGGAGAATGGACGCTTCAGACGCTTATTGTTGGATTAGCCAAATGCGGCGGCATCTTCGCCAAGATCGGGAAATGTCAGCATCGGTAGGATGGGCTGAAGGCCTTAGTCCGTAAGCGCAGCGGTTGCTCTCTACCTTGCGCGTTCTACCGCCGGACATGGCCGCCAGCCGACAGGCCGCTTTCAGTGCGGAAGTGTCAAAAGCGGACGCCGCGACATATCCCCGCCTGGCTGTGACCCGCATAGATCGCTGGGCTACGTTCAGGAAGACTCCGGCGAATACATCCTTCGGAAAGCCGTTTACTCCGGGCTCAATGCCCGTGATGGACACTGGTCCCTGTTTTGCTTGTCATTCCACCAACGCGGGTGCGGTAAAGCTATACCCCACCCCGTAAACGACCTGGAGGGGGATAGGAAGACTGGTACTCCGTTCGATCTTGCGACGGAGGCGGCTCACGACCGCGTCGAGGTGGCGATCGTCGAATTGCGACCGCAGACGGGCGGTGATCGCCACAAGTTCATCGCGCGTGCAAACCTTGCCGGCGCGCCCGCAAAGCAGCTTCAAAAAGGCGAACTCGGTGGAGGTGAGGCTGACCGTCTGCCGGTTCGGTGCAGTCAACAGCCAGCCAGCTCCGCTGAGCACCCACGAATCGACGCCATCTGCGACGGCTGGCACCCCGCCCGTCCGCCGCAGCAGGCTTCGGATCGCCGCTTCGATCTCGCGCAGCGTACTGCCTTTCACCAGATAAATGTCGGCGCCGCTCTCGAAACCGCGGATGCGATCGTCGCTGTCGCCAAGCGCGGTCAGCATGATGATGCCGCAATCATGGCTTTGCCGGATTTCGGCGGCCAGATCGAAGCCGTTGCCGTCGGGCAAGCCGACGTCGAGAACGATAATCGCCGGCGCCGCGCCCTCGGCAAGCACCGCGCGCAGATCCGCGGCCGTCGCGACACCCGTCGCCGCGAAGCCGCTCAGCCTCAGGAAATCGACCAGGTCGGCGCGCAGCCGGGGCTCGTCCTCGACGACCAGGATCGTCGTCATGTCATCGCGCCTTCGGGCTGCGACCGGCCTGCTGTCGCGGGGGCCAGGGCCAAAGGCAAGCGCACCACCGCCACCGTCCCGCCCCCCTCGTTGGAGAGCAGTTGCAGGGTTCCGCCATGATAGGCCAGCAGTCGTTGCGACGAATAGAGCCCGAGTCCGCTGCCCGCCCGGGTCGCGGTGTTCGAGGCACGGAAGAAGCGCCGGCCGATCCTAGGGCGCTCCGTCTCCGGGATACCGATGCCGCGGTCGCTTATCTCGATGATCACCCTCTCCTTTTCCTCGCACGCTTCGATCCCGATCGCGCAGTCCGAATATTTGAGCGCATTGTCGACGAGATTGATGATCACGGTCGCAAGCATTTCCGGATCGGCGAGGAGGCGGATATCGCCGTCGCCGACGGAAAAGTTCAGGCGCGCCTCCTGACCCGTCATCGCGAAATGCAGCCGCACATTTTCAAGCAGCCGGCCGAGCACCAGCGGCTCGGGCTGAAAACCATTGTCGCGATCATCCGCCATGAAGCGATCGATCAGTCCGAACAGCCGGTCGAGCGCTTCGCCGATCCCGGTGATGCGATCGCGGGTCGCGGGAGAAACCGGGTCGCCCGCGAGGCCGATCATGTCGGCCGAGCTACGAATGATCGCGAGCGGAGTGCGGAACTCGTGGCTGACGATGCGCATGAAATCGACCTGCTCGTCGCGCAGCGCGCGTTCGGTCTCGACGCTGGCGCTCAGCCGGGCCTCGAGGCGCCGTCGTTCGGCGATCTCGCGCGACAGTGCCTCGTTCTTCTCGCGCAAATGCGCCGACAGCCGTGCGCTGACCATAAACAACAGACAGGCGAAAAACACGATCTGGAACAGGCTTCCCTGCAGCAGATACCAGCCATGGCGATCGGCCAGCACCGGCGAGGAACCTCCGCCCCCCAAATGCTCGATCGCGCTCTGCACGATACTGGCGATCATATATTCGGCGAGGAAGGCGATCATGATCCAGCGCAGCAACGCCGGCTGGGTCCGGTCGCGCACGAGACACAGGATCATCACCGACATCATCACCGCCGTGAACAGCGTGGACAAATGGATGCGGATGGCGACATTCGCGGGATCGAGACCGACCGCGGCGGTCCACGACAGGATATAGAAAGCCAGCAACGGAATGCCGATCCAGGCGCGGCGCGGCTGGCCCAGGAAGCGGGCAAGGCCGTCGGCAAGCAGGACGAGGCCAAGCTTGATGACGATATTGGCGAGCACGACCGCCCAGGCAGCGGGCTCGCCGCCGCGCAGGAGCATCAACAGCAGGCCGAGCGCGATGGCGGCAAAACCCGCGGCCAGAAAGCGAAGTTCATAGAGGTGGCGCCACGCAAGCCAGACGAAGATCCAGGCAACGGCCTGAAGCCCCGCGATCGCGAAGCAGACGATCAGAACCGTGTCGAGATCCATCATTCCCGTGCCGTCTCACCCGGTCCCTTGTTGCCCATCCCCACGGCGCGATCCTTTGCAGGACTCCGGCGTCGAGGCAAGGCGCGGAACGAAAGATTTGGTTAGAATTCAATAGAATTGGTCGGTGGATATGCCCGCCGCCCTGCTCCTATTGATCGCCCGCCATTATCGTGCGGAGGCCCCATGTCATATCTTTCAGCGCCCAGCCACCACCGGACGCGGTGCTCCCTTGCGCTGCGCTGCTCGACCGCGCTTGCAGGCGCGACATTGCTCGCGCTTTCGGCCCAGCCCGCACTGGCGCAGTCCGTAACGGCGTCGGGCGATGTCCTCCCCGCCCCCTCCCCCAACCCGACCCCGGTGTGGAACCCCGGCGGCAACATCATTGTCGGCAATACCGGAACCGGAGAGCTCGTCATTGAAGATGGCGGCAGCGTCGAAAGCGCCGTGGGAATTCTGGGCGTCTTTCGCGGGTCGCAAGGCGCTGTGCGCGTATCGACCGGCGGATCATGGACCAATAGCCAGCTCCGCGTCGGCGGCAATGGAAACGGCACGCTGAATATCGAGAGCGGCGGGGTGGTCCGCACGATCGGCGCCGGCGATGGCTATGCGTATATCGCAGAGGATACCGGCACAACCGGAATCGTGAACGTGACGGGGCCCGGTTCGCGGTGGAGCCTCGACACCTACTTGTTCGTCGGCCTTCGCGGCGCGGCGACCCTGACCATCGACAACGGCGGAATGGTCGAGGCCAGCGTCGCTAGCATCGCGACATTCGGTTCCGGAACCCTGAACCTGCGCGGAACCGCGGCGGCCCGCGGTGTCCTGAAAGCGGGATTTGTCTACGCCGGCAGCGGCAATGCCTCGCTTGTCTTCGACGGCGGCTCCCTGCGCGCGGCGCGCGAGGAGGTCGACTTCTTCCAGAACTTCAAGCCGGGACAGGTCGTCATCGATAGCGGCGGCGCGTTCATCGACAGCAACGGCTTCGATATCGGCATCGCCGCCAACCTCGCGGGCAGCGGCAACCTGACCAAGCTCGGCCTGGGTACGCTGACGCTGACCGGCGCGAGCGCGATCGGTGGAGATACTTACGTCGATGCCGGAACGCTGCAAATTGCGGCCGGGGGGAGTCTGTCCAACAATCGCGGATATATCGGCCATGAAGCCGGACAGAATGGCGCTGTCATCGTTTCAGGAGCGAACGCGCGCTGGATCAACGACAGCCATATCCATGTCGGCCACGACGGCACCGGGGCGCTGACGATAGAAGGCGGAGCCACGGTCTCCAACGCCCGTAGCTCAGTCGGTGCAAATCGCGGCAGCCGGGGCACTGTGATTCTTTCCGGGACCGGGTCGACATGGACCAATTCGCAGGACATCCGGATCGGCGAAAGCGGCGAAGGTTTTTTGAGCGTTACGGGCGGCGGGACAGCCATCGCATCGGGCACCTTCGCTATCGGCGCGGATCCCGGCTCCGAAGGCTCGGTGACAGTCGCCGGGGCAGGGTCGGGTATCACCGGATCCGCAATCTACATCGGCGATGACGGCGCCGCAGTACTGACCATCGCGGACGGCGCGAAAGCGTCGAGTTCGTCTTCATTCATCGCATTTTGGGCGGGCAGCCGCGGTACGGTCAATATCGGCGCGGCCGCAGACGAGGGTCCGGCAGCCGCCGGCAAATTCGACATCCCGACACTGACCTTTGGCGACGGCGACGGCACGCTGGTTTTCAACCACAGCAATGCCGATCTCGCTTTCTCGACCGCTCTCGACAGCGTGGGCAGAGGCTCGGGCACGGGCACACACCGCGTCGAGCATCGCGCCGGGACGACGCTGTTGACCGGGGACAGTTCGGGCTTTTCAGGCACGACCATGGTTTCGGGCGGTACGCTGCTGGTCGGTGACGCGGGCGGAAACGGCCGTATCGGCGGCACGATGCAGGTTGCCTCGGGCGGCACGCTGGGCGGTTCGGGAACCGTCGGCACTACCACCATCAATGCTGGCGGCCGCCTCGCGCCCGGCAATTCGATTGGCAAGCTGACCGTCGACGGCAATCTGACGCTGACCGCCGGATCGTTCCTCGATTTCGACCTCGGTGCGCCCGGCGCGGCCGGAGCCGGCGACACGATCGCCGTGACCGGCAACCTGACGCTCGACGGCGCGATCAGCCTCGCGCAGAGCGCCGACCCCGCGGACGGCCCCGTCGGCTTCGGCTACTACCGGCTGATCACCTATGGCGGCACGCTGGACGACAGGGGCCTCGGCATCGGGACCACGCCGACGCTCGGCGCGCCCGCGCGCTACGCGATCGAAGCAGGCGGCGGCCATGTCGACCTTCTGATCGCGGAAGCGGGCGACGACAGGCTGCAAACCTGGATAGGCGGCGACGGCGTCTGGAACAGCAGCAACACGGTCTGGCGGAATGAGGGCGGCGTCCTGCCCGAAACCTGGGCGGGCCATCATGCGGTGTTCAAGGGGGCGCCGGGCAACCGCATCGCGGTCGAAGGCGTGCAGAGCTTTCAGGGCCTGCAATTCGTCGACGACGGCTATCGGCTCGAAGGATCGGGCGCGCTCCAGATCGACGGATCGGATCGTCCCGACAATATGGCAGAGATTCGCGTTCTTGCCGGCGAGACGGCCACGATCGCCACCCGGATCACGGGAACCGGCGGGCTCGACAAGACGCAGGGCGGTACGCTCGTCCTTGAAGGAAACAACAGCTATTCGGGCGGAACGGCGATCAGCGCCGGGACCGTGTCGATCGCGTCCGACACCAATCTGGGCGACGCGAGCGGCGGTCTCACATTCGACGGCGGCACGCTGCACAACAGTGCGGCGATCACGACCGGGCGCGCCATCCTGCTCGATGCCGGTGGCGGAACCCTTCGCACCGACCAGAATCTGACGGTTCGCGGCACAGTCTCGGGCACCGGCGCGCTGACCAAGACCGGGCGCGGCATATTGCAGCTGACCGGCTCCAACGATTACAATGGTGGAACCACGATTTCGGCGGGCACGGTTCACGCCACGGCAAGCGGCGCGCTCGGGAGCGGGCCGGTGCGTATCACCGCAGGCGGCGAGTTGCAGCTATCGAACGATGCCAGCGCCGGAAATCTCGACATCAGCAAGGGGCCGGGTACCTTCCTGCGCTTCAACGACAATGCGTCCGCGGGCGCGGCGACGATCACCAACACGCAAAGTTCGATCAATTTCAACAACACGACATCGGCAGGTACCGCGCATATCCACAATATCGGCGGCGGCACCTCCTTCAACAATGCCTCGTCTGCCGCGAATGCCAGCATCAGCGCCGAAGCGGAGGGCACGATCGGATTCTATGGCGATGCGACGGCGGGCAGCGCCGTCATTACGCTCCACGACAAGGGTTTCGCCTCTTTCTTCGGCAACAGCACCGCCGACGGCGCGACCATCATCGGTGAAACGGGTGGGGCGCTCGACATATCGGGCCTTGCCGCCGACGGCATCGCGATCGGATCGCTGTCGGGGAATGCCGCCGTCTCGCTCGGAAGCAAGGCGCTGACGCTGGGCGGGCTTGGCAGGAACGAGACAGTCGGCGGCACGATTACCGACGGCGGCAATGGCGGCAGTCTGGTCAAGATTGGCGGCGGCACGCTGACGCTGACGGGAACGAACAGCTATTCGGGTGTAACCGATATCCGCGCTGGCACTTTACTAGTGAACGGCGACCAGTCGGGAGCGACGGGATCGACCAGCGTAGCGAACGGCGCGACGCTGGGCGGGCGCGGCATCGTCGGCGGCGACGTGATCATCCACGACGGCGGCACGCTGGCCCCCGGCACCAGCGCCGGCACCCTCACCATCAACGGCAGCCTGACGCTCTCGGGCGGCTCGATCCTCGCCTATGAATTCGGGGAAGCCAACATCCCCGGCGGCCCGCTCAACGATCTGGTGTCGGTCGGCGGCGACCTGACACTCGACGGCACGCTCGACGTGTCTCTTTCCGCCGGCGGGGCTTTCGGCGCGGGCGTCTATCGCATCTTCGATTATGGCGGGACGCTGGTCGACAATGGTCTCGCGCTCGGGACGATGCCCGCGAGCGATGGCACCATCACCGTGCAGACAGCGACGGCGGGTCAGGTGAATCTGGTCTACGACACCGGGCCGGTACTGACCTTCTGGGACGGCGGCGCGGGGCCGAAGGACGATGGCGTGATCCAGGGCGGGTCGGGCGTCTGGCAAGCGGGCGGCGGCAATCGCAACTGGACCGATGCCGACGGCCTCGCAAACGCGCCCTATGCCGACGGCGGGCTCGCCATCTTCGGCGGAACCGGCGGCACGGTGACCGTCGACGCCAGCCTCGGCACTGTCGCGGCGGCGGGGATGCAGTTCGCCGCCGACGGCTATAAAATCGACGGCGACGCGCTCTTCCTGTCCGAAACCGAAACCGCGATCCGCGTCGGCGACGGCAGCACCGCGGGCGCAGGCTTTAACGCGACGATCGCTGCGGTGCTCAGCGGCGATGGCCGGCTCGTCAAGACCGATGCGGGCACCCTGATCCTGTCGGGCATCAACAGCTATGCCGGTGGTACGGCGATCGAAGGCGGCACGGTGCAAATCGCCGCCGACGCCAATCTCGGCGATGCGGCGGGCGCCGTGACGCTCGACGGCGGCACGCTTGCCACCAGCGCCAACCTCGCCAGCGGGCGAGAGGTCATGCTGGCGGGCGCCGGCACGATCGCCACCGCCGGAAACACGGTTTTCGCGCTCGACGGCCGGTTGTCGGGCGGCGGCGCGCTGACCAAGGGCGGTGCTGGCACCCTGCGGCTGACCGGCGACAGCAGCGGCTATACGGCCGCGACGACCGTCATGGCGGGCACACTCACCGTCGACGGGGCACTTGGCGGAGCGGTCGCGGTCGCGGCCGGTGCACGGCTCGCCGGGACCGGCCGGGTCGGCGACGTTGCCAATGCGGGCACGCTCGCCCCGGGGGGCGATGCGATCGGAACGCTCACCATCGGTTCCTATACAGCGAACGGCGGAGTACTGGAAATCGCCACCGCGCGCGGCGACAACGGTCCGCTGGCCGACCGGCTGATCGTCACCGGCGGCACGTCGGGTTCGACGCTCGTCACCATCACCGACCGCTCCGGTCTTGGTACTTGGACCGCTGAGGGGCTCAGGATCATCGACGTGGCCGGCGCGTCCGAAGGCGGCTTTGCGATGCGCGGAGACTATGCTCTGGCGGGCGATCAGGTCATCATCGCGGGAGCCTATGGCTACCGCCTCGTCAAAGGGGGCCTGACAGCCGGTGACGATGGCGACTGGTATCTGCGTTCCGCCGCACAAGGCAAACCGCTCTATCAGCCCGGCGTGCCGCTCTACGAACATTATACGCAGACGCTGCAGACACTGAACGGCCTTCCGACGTGGCAGGAACGGGTTGGCAATCGCCAATGGGCGTCATCGCCCGGCGGCGGCGGCAACGGTATCTGGGGCCGGATGGAATCGAGCCGTCTGCGCCCCGAGGCGCGCCTGTCCTCGACCGGTGCCGACGCCAATATCGACAGCTGGCGGATGCAGATGGGCGTCGACCATGCGCTGGACGAAAGCGCCGCATCGACGCTCGTCGCGGGCCTCACTGCCCATTATGGCGAAGCCGATGCCGCGGTGCACTCGACCTTCGGCGATGGCCGGATCGATGCGAAGGGCTATGGCGTCGGCGCGACGCTGTCCTTCACCACCGCCGACGGCTTCTATGCCGACGCGCAGGCGCAGCTAAGCTGGTTCGATACCCGGCTCCGCTCCGGCGTGCTGGGCATGCTCGCCGACGGCAATGACGGACGCGGACGCGCCGTCAGCCTCGAGGCGGGAAAGCGCGTGCCCGTGGGCGGCGACCTGACGATCACACCGCATATCCGGATGTCCTACCAGGCGATCGAATTCGACAGGTTCGACGACCCCGCCGGCGCGTCGGTGTCCTCGCGCAACGGCGATAGCCTGACGACGCACTGGGGCATTGCGATCGCGCATGACCGGGCGTGGGGCAACGGCGGAACGAGCCGCCGTACCCATCTCTACGGCCTGCTTCGTCTCGACCATGAATGGCTCGACGGCGCGCGCGTCAGCATATCCGGTACGCCGATCCGCAACGCGAACGACCGGCTGCGCGGCGAAGTCGCGTTCGGGGGTAGCCTCGGGTTCGGCGACCGGCTGACGCTTTACAGCCAGGTCTCGGCCGGATCGTCCCTGAAGGACTTCGGAAACAGTTATGATATAAAGGGCACTTCCGGGGTGCGACTGAGCTTCTAAACCGTCTTTCGACAAGGACCGTTTCTGGCCGGTGGCGGCCGGTCGGCTTTCGGTCTCGCTCAAGCGATAAGCGGACATCCCATTGAGGATGCAGCTGGCGCTATCGGGTAGGAAACGCCGAAGCGGCATCCAGTACTTCCGCCTCCCGATCGCGCTCGTCGCGCACCCGGCCGAGGATCGTGTACATCGATGCACGGCTGACGCCGAGCGCCTTGGCGACGAGCTTGACCGAATTCCGGGCGGCGAACAGCCCAGTCCTCTCCAACTGACTGACACATTCCTGCCGTTCTTGGCGGCTCAGGCTTTCCGCCGTTCGGTTCACCGAGATCAGATAGTCACGCACGAGATAATTGACATGTTCTTGCAGATCGTTGCGGTAGATCGGCTCGGGACGCTCGGTCGCAAACGCCACGAAATTCCTGATCCCGTCGACGACATTGTCGAGCGCCGACACATTGAGGTTGATGCAGAAAAAGCCGATGATCGTCCCGCCATCGTCGCGGATCGCCGCGGTCATCGACTTGGTCCGCCCCAAGGCGCCCAAAGACTTCTCGTAGGGACCCAATATGCTCTCGGCCGTGAACAGATCGGGTGCGCCCTCAAGATGCGACGGATCGCCCGCGCTGCGGCTGGTGAAGGCATTCCAGATGCGCACGACGGTCCCCGACCGCGTGTCGTGCAACACCACTTCCGCAAAGGGATGAAGCAGCAGCGAAAGCGCCTCGCCTATCGGAAAGAAGGATTCGAAGTCGCGCTCCGGATGTTTTTGCTTGGCCATAAATTTTCGATTGCCCCTTTTTCGGCCGACGCCTTTTCCTAGCGACGCGAGGGGCGGTTAGACAATAGGCCGGGCGAGCCGCCAGGCCGCTTCCGCAACCACCAGATCCTGCGCCGCATGGCCCAGCGACTTGTAGATGGTAATTTCCGAAGGATCCAATCGGCCGGCGACCTTTCCCGACAGGACTTCGCCGATCTCGCCGACAATCCAACCCGCATCGACCACCCCCGCATCGATGGCGCGGGACAATTCCCCGGCCTGCGCGCGGCAATGCGTGGCACAATCGGCAAAAAAACGTCCCGCCGCCACCGCCGCATTGTCGACTTCGCATTGATCGACGGTGCTTGCTCCGACCAGATTGAGATGCTGTCCGGGGACCAGCCACCGGCCCGCCACGATCGGCTCGGTCACCGACGTCAGGGTACAGACGATATCGGCCGCTCTGACCGCCGGCTCGGCTTCGTCGTGGATTTCCACCCGCACCCCCTTCGCACGCAGCTGCGCGGCGAGTGACTGCGCGCGCGGCAGCGAGCGGTTCCACAGATGTACTTCGTCGATCGGGCGCACGGCGGATATCGCGGCGACATGGTACGGCGCCTGGTCCCCGCATCCGACCAGCGCCAGAGCGCGCGCGTCCGCGCGCGCAAGCGCCCGCGTCGCCACCGCGCTCGCCGCTGCGGTCCGCAGCAGCGTCAATTGTGCCGCGTCGACGATCGCCACCGGCCGCCCCGTCTCGCCTTCGAACAGGAGCATCAGCCCTTGATGGCTAGGCAGGCCGGGCGACGGCCCGGTTTCGAACATGCTGAGCACTTTTACGCCGAACAGCGACGGGTGCTTCAGCACGCCGGGCATGAGCCCCAGTTTGCCGTTTGCCGCGACCGGAATCGCCCAGCGCTGCGGTGCGCTGACATCGCCGGCGCTCAGCTTGCGCATGGCCCCGTCCACCAGTTCGATCGCGGCATCGAGCGAGACAAGTTCGGTGAGGTCGGCGCCGCTGATGAAGACGGGAGTATCTGGCGAGCGCGAACGGCTGCCAACCACCGGCGGCTGGAAGGGAGAGAGTTCCGCGGTCATTGATTATCCCCGGGCACAGACCCGTTTAATCGATTTGAGAAGGGCCGTGCGCCGCTGGCGAGGACCATCGCGGCGATCAGGCCGGCCACTCCGGCCACCAGCGGTAACGAGGACTGAACGCCCTGCGCTCCGGTAAACAGCCGGTCGTTCAGCAATCCGATCATCGCCGATCCGAGCGAGAGGCCGATCATCGAGTTGAAGAAGAGGAAAACCGCCGAAACCCTTGCCCTGAGCCGCGAGGGCACGACGGTCTGGATCGCGAACGCCGACAGCGGCATGGGGAAGGAGGCAAAGAACATCGCGACCGCCAGCGCCGCCAGCGCCTGCCACGGTTCCTGCGCCAGATAGAGCATGACGAGGGCCGGCAAGGTCCCCAACGCGGCTATCGCACCGACGCGGAAAGGCCCCGGCCGACCGAACCTCCGGACCCCGCCGTCGAGCAGCCAGCCGGAGACGAGGACCCCGCCGCCGCACATGACGATGGCAATCGTGCCGAGCCAATAGCCGGCCTCTTGCGGCGCGAATCCATAAACCCGCATCAGCAGGGCCGGCGACCAGGCGAGCAACCCGAACAGGAGCATCGCATAGAAGGAGAAGCCGAATATATGCGGCACGAAGACATCGCGGTGCGCGGCCAGATAGGCGGCGACGCCCATTTCCTTCGCCGCATCGGGCGAAGTCCGGCCGCTCTCGACCCGCCGCGGTTCGGCGATGGTCAGATAGATGACGATCCCCAGCAATATTCCCGGGAGGCCGAGGATCACGAATACGAGTTGCCACGGTTTCAGCACCGTTCCCAGCATCGCGACCGGCCCGATCGTTTCCAGCGCCGCGATCGCGGCGCCGCCGACCAGATAGGCGAACCCCGCCCCCAGAAACGAGCCGAGCGAATAGACGGCCGTTGCCCGGCCGATGCCCGACCGGTCGAACATGTCGCTGATCATCGAATAGGTGGCGGGGGAAAGCGATGCCTCGCCTGCCCCGATCATCATCCGGGCCAGAAAAAGCTGCGCGAAACCGCGCGCAAACCCGCACGCCACGGTCGCCATGCTCCAGACGATGACGCCCGCGGCGATAATCAGCGGTCGCGGATGCCGGTCCGCGGCCGAAGCAATCGGCAAGCCCATCACGGCAAAGCAAAGCGTGAAGGAAAAGCCCTGCAACAATCCGAACTGCGTATCGCTGATCCCGAGATCCGCCTGAATCGGCTCGATCAGGAGCGAAAGGACCTGCCGGTCCATATAGGAAAAAAAGAAGGCGATGGTGCACATGATGACGGCGTACCATCGCCTTTTATAACTCATATCGATCTGATCGTTCATCTTGTCGGACTGCCCCCGGGGTTCTTCAGAACTGGTACCGCGCCGTAATGCCAATCTGGCGCGGCAGGGTAATCCGGATCAGATCGGGAAGGCCAGCCACGTTCTGCACCGTCCATCCGGTCGGTTTCCGGACGTCGAACAGATTCTGGACATAGAGCGCTGCGCTCCAGCCGCCCTGCTCCACCCCGGCGCGCAGGTTGACCAGCGTATAATCGCCATAGGTGCGTGCGATCGGGTCGGCGGGGTTGAAGGTCGTGCGTGCCTTGCCTGTGTAGGAAATGTCCCCGCGAACAAAGCCGGAAAGCGCGCCCAACGGAAAATTCTGTTGCACGCCAAGGTTCGCCGAGAAGGCCGACGTCCCCGGAATCCGGTCGCCCTTGCGGCCTGCATTGGGATCGCCTGCCGGACCCACCGCGAGCGGATTGTCTTCGGTCAGTTCCTGCCCCGATATCCGCGTCGAGAAATTCGCCTGGAAGCCGGGCAAGGCGCGCGGGCGCACACTGCCTTCCAGTTCGAACCCGATCAGCCGCGCCTTGCCTGCATTGACCGTATAGGCAAAAGCACCGGTCGGATCGGTCTGCGACACCTGGATATCGTCCCATTTCATATAATAGGCGCTGCCGTTGAGGGTCAGCTGCTTGTCGAACAGCTGGGTCTTCAGCCCCGCCTCGAAATTCTTGACGAAATCCGGCCCGAAGCTGAGCGGATAATTGCCGAGGAGCGCCGGGGCGTTCGGCCCGCCCTCACGAAATCCTTCGGAGAAGGTCGCATAGCCGAGGATATCGTCGGTGAAATCATAGGAGACCTGCAGCCGCTTCACATTGCCGCTCGATCGCGCGCGCTGGGTCGGGTCCTCACCCGGCGGGCGCCCGAAGGGATCCAGGAAGAGGCGGCCTTCGTCGCGGCGCCGGGATTTGAAGAAACGGATGCCGCCCTCGATCTGCAAGCGATCGGTCACGTCGAAGGTGACGTTGGCGAACGCCGCCTTGTTCCGCACATATTGCTCGGACTCGGTATCGAAGAAGAGCACAGCGGGCTCGATCGGTTTCCCGTCGCTGCCGGTAAAGCCGCCATAGCTCGACGACATCCGGTCGCGTTTTTCATAGAAGACACCGAAAATCGTCTGGAACGGCCCCTGAAAATTGGAAGCAAAGCGAAGTTCGGCGGTCGTCGCGTCGGTTTCGGCCGGCTGGTTGACGCGCCCGCTGCCGGGAACGAACTGGCTGACATCGAACGTGTAGAAGGTTTCGCGGGTATATTTCGACCCCGTTGCCGTCACCGTGCCGAAACCGAAATCATGTTCGAGCGTCAGGTTGAAGATTCGCAGTTCATCCGAAAAAGGCGAACGAACGGTGGCCGGGTTGATATTGGCCGTCTCGATGACCTCGTTCGAATTTTCGACGTCGGTCCGCTGGTAGTAGAACGAACCGAGCAGCGTCGTGTCCGCGCCCAGCTTGGCCTGCAGGAGCAGACGTCCGCCATAATTGCTTTCGACATCGGCTTCGCTGAGGCCGAGCGTCGGCAGGTCGACGAAGCCATCCGCACGGCGATAATAGCCGACCGCCCGGAGCCCGACAGCTTCGGGTACCAGCGCCACGTTCACCATGGCATCGAGGTCGATGCGCTCGCCGCCACCCTTGGTGATCCCGAAGCGCGTTCCCACGGCCGCTGCATAATTTTCGAGGTCGGGTTTATTGGTGATATAGCGCAACGTCCCGCCCTGCGAACCCGCTCCGTAAAGCGTGCCCTGCGGCCCGCGCAGCACCTCGATCCGTTCGATATCGTACAGGCCAAGGTCCGATTGCCGTACGTTCGTGCCGCCGATGCCCGACAGCGGAATTTCGTCGACATAGATACCGACCTGCGCCGCACCCGCATCCGAAGCGAGACCGCGGATGACGACGGTCTGATTGCCCGGACCGCCCTGCGAGGTAATGCCCGGAACAAGCCGCGCGAGATCCTCGAGCGACGTGACGCCGGTCTTCTCCAGCAATTCCTCGCCCACCGCCGAGATATTATAGGGGATGTCCTGCAACGCCGCCGTGCCACGCTTGGTCGCCGTCACAACGATCATACCATCGTCCGAAGCCGGCTCCGCCTGGGCAAGCGCCGGCTGGCAGATTGCCAGCGGCGCCAGTGCCGCGCCGAGCCGCATGATCTGGTGCAATTTGGTCGTCATTCTCTTCCCTCCCATCATTTCGCCAGGTTCGAAGCCCTGCGGAACACGAGCGATGCTCGCGGCCCGGCCATCCTGTTTTCGCTTTGATCGAATCGCCGAAGTCGAATTGGACGATATGTCTGATATGACACTCTGTAAAGTCATTTGACAACGTGCCAGTTATGGACGATCTGTAAGGCGGAGATGGAAGGGGATTCGATATGCGGGACGAAGTAAAACAGGAATCCGCCGCGCGTCGGGGATCGAACCGGCGGCAGGGAGCGAAATGGCTGGGTGTTGCCCTCGGCAGCCTCCTTCTCGGCTTGCCCGTCCAGGCTTCGGCCTTCGACGTCGCGCCGGCTAAGCCGGCCGAGGCAGCGGCAAAACAGCGCGTGACCGCCTATCGCAACGCGACGCTGATCGATGGAACCGGCCGCCCCGCGCAACAGCATATGACGATCGTTGTTGCCGGCGACACGATCAAGGCGGTGGCGCCCGACGCCAGCGCAGCCGTTCCCGCCGACGCCGAGATTGTCGATGCCGCCGGACTTTACGTGCTTCCGGGCCTGATCGACACGCACATGCATCTCGCCACCCTGCCCGTGCGCCGCTGGGCCGAGGCGACGATGCGGCGCAGCCTTTATGCGGGCGTTACGGCAGTTCGCGACCTTGCTGGCGACACCCGCTTCCTCGGCGAACTCCAGCGGCAGGTTCTGGTCGGCGAGGTCAAGGGACCCGACATCTATTATTCGGCGCTGATGGCGGGGCCGAGCTTTTTCGAGGACCGGCGCACGCAAGCGGCGGCGCGCGGCGCAAAACCGGGCGAGGTCGCCTGGATGCAGGCCATCGACGATACGACCGACCTCAAGATCGCGGTGGCACGGGCGCGCGGCACCGGCGCGAGCGCGATCAAGATTTACGCAAATCTTTCAGGCGAAATCGTCAAGCGCATCGTGGACGAGGCCCATCGCCAGAATTTCCGGGTGTGGGCGCATGCGATGATATTCCCGGCGGCGCCAGCGGAGGTCATCGCCGCGGGCCCCGACGTGGTATCGCATGTCTGCTACATCGCCTACCAACTCTCGCCCAAACCGAACAGTTATCACGATCGGATGACGGTCGACCTCAAGCAGTTCGAACGCGGCGACCGGCCCGAAATTGCCGCGCTGTTCCGCGAGATGAAGCAAAAGGGCATCGTCCTCGACGCCACCGCCCGCATCTATGCGAAGCAGGAAGCCGCTGCCGCAGAGGGAGGAGCCATCCCCGGAAACTGGCGCTGCCCCGGCGGGCTCGCATTCCGCCTGATCAACCAGGCGCACCGCGAGGGGGTGATGATTTCGGCGGGCACCGACGGCGACACGGATTGGAACAATCCCTATCCCGCGCTCCACGAAGAGCTCGAACTGCTCGCAGATCGGGCGAAAATGCCAAACATGGACGTGATCCGCGCGGCCACCTCGGTTGCCGCGCGCACGCTTGGCCAGCAGGACCGGATGGGGACGGTACAGCCCGGCAAGCTCGCCAACCTTCTTTTCGTCCGCCAGAACCCGCTCGACGATGTGAGCAACCTGCGCAGCGTCGCCTTCACCGTGCAACGCGGCGCAACATATCGGCGGGAGGATTACCAGCCCGTCACCGAAGACGAGATGCGCGCGCCGGATTTCTGACAACCCGGCCGATATGCACCCATGCCAAGGGAGAGGGTAATATGGACAGCGAATTCGGATACGAACAGAATGCACGCGTCAGCCGCCGCGAAGCGTTGCTGCTTGGCGCGGTGGGCGCCGTCACGATGGCGTCGCAGCCAGCCTTGGCGCGCGCATCCGGCGGTACGGACCGCTGGCGCGAAACCATCATCGTCAACGCGCTCGGCGGCCTGTCGAATCCCAACCGCCGCGGCGAGCCATCGCCGCTGGGCCGCCGCCAGCCGGTCGAACCGCGGGTGATCGCCGACGCCCGCGCATCCGGCATGACCGCGGTCAACATCACGCTCGGCTATGTCGCCGGCGATGCGGATCCTTTCGAGGAAAGCGTCAGCGAGATCGCCGCGTGGGACTGGATCATCCGCAACCAGTCGTCCGACCTCGTCAAGGTCACGAGCGTCGCCGACATCAAAAAGGCCAAGGCGGACCGGAAGATCGGCTTGATCTATGGCTTCCAGAACGCGGTGATGGTCGGCGACAAGCCGGAGCGCGTCGACATCTTCGCCGACTTCGGCGTCAAAATCATCCAGCTTACCTATAATCCGTCCAACCAGATTGGCGACGGCTCGATGGCGCCGGGCAACCGTGGGCTGACGCCGCTGGGGCACAAGGTGATGGAACGGCTTCACGAAAACCGGATCATGGTCGACCTGTCGCACAGCGGCGAACGGACCTGCCTCGATGCGGCGCGCGCCTCGACACGGCCGATCTCGATCAATCACACCGGCTGCCGCGCGCTGACCGACCTGCCGCGCAACAAGACCGACGAGGAATTGCGTCTCGTCGCGTCGCGCGGCGGCTTTGTCGGCATCTATTTCATGCCGTTCCTGAACCTGTCCGGCCACGCTGCGCCGGGCGACGTCGTCGCGCACATCGAACATGCCATCAAGATATGCGGCGAAGACCATGTCGGTATTGGCACCGATGGCGGCACGACATCGATCGACGACATGGACGCCTTTCGCAAGAGTCTGGCGCGCGAGGTAGAACTGCGGCGCGCGTCCGGAATCGGTGCAACGGGCGAGCGCGCCGATACCCTGCCCTTCGTTCCCGGCCTCGACGGCGTCGGCCAATTCTTCAAGTTGGCAACCATGCTCGAAAAGCGCGGCCATTCGCAAAGCCGGATCGAGAAAATACTGGGCGGCAATTTCCTTCGCTTCGCCCACGAAATCTGGGCCTAATCCGAACCTGCAGGCGCACAGCATTATAACTAGGACAATGGCTGCTTTCCGGCTTGCGCGAATGGGAAACGAACGTCCCGGTGCAGGCGCAAAGCGGACGGCCTTCCCTACGCTGCCTCCCAAACCTGATTGATGACTTTCGCAGCAAGCGCGATCTTGTTCTCTGGAAGGAAACGACCGTAGTGCTGCGCGACCACATCGGCGGTATCCTGAATCGCGTATCCCGCCTGCTCGTATGAGCCAGTCTCCTTGAGAATGTGCGTTGCCAGAACATCCCGCACATTGTGCGGCCCATGCGGCAACAGACCCTTGATAGCGCCGCGCTTCGTGTCGGGATTGAAAATCCCGTACCTCTGTATGGTCAATCGCCATGCTTCATAGAAGGTGGACTGATTATAGGCGGCGTCCTGGCTCGTGGATTTGACCGTCTTGACAAAGAAGGTGCCCGGATCGGAAACGCCGCCCAGCAAGATGGGACGATGCACGCGCAGATAGCTGTCGATATGCCGATAGAGATCGCCCACATCCGGCAGCACAAGGCGGTACGGCCTTCTCGCAAAGAAGGACGAGTTCGCGTTCTTGAAGGCGGCGGCTGGGATGAAGACCTCCCAGCCTCTCTCCTTGTCGCTCCAACGAAGTTCGCCGCATCGGCGTTCCTCCAGTTGGCGCTCGGACATGGGAGATCCATTCCGAGGACAGAAGAGCAGTTCCCGCAAATTGCGCTGGCGGACACCGAGGTGCAGTCCGAACCGGATCATCAACAGCGAGCGAATGGCTTCCGCTGCCGGCCGAGGATAACGGCCGCGAGACGGCATCAGCCGAACGATCTCGTCGGCGATCCGCCGATATTCGCCGACCGGACTATCGGATTCGAGCACGGCGATGATCGGCTCGAATGTATCGCGATGAACCTTGGCGACCCGCTGGATTTCCTTCGCCCGGACCATTCCGTGACGGTAGAATGTCTCGCAGGCCCCTTCCCAGTCCAGCCGTGCCGCGGCGATATCAGCCTCGGACCAGGCCGGGGATGGGCCGCAGCCTGCGTGCAAGATCCGGGCGCTGGCGAAGCCAGCCGGTCTCGGACCGTGTCATTGCAAGGCCGAGTTGTACCGTGTTGACCTCCCAGATCGTGTAAAAGCCGCGGCGTCGCTCGCGCCACCTGACGTGCGTCCACCATTTTCCCCTTGAAATTAGCGATAAATTGGTCGGTGTTTTGACGCCATCTCCCTAAATTTCCTTTTAGGGAGGCGAATGGGCAACTCAACGATTAGTGTGAATCGGCAGCACCTCCATCGATCGAACCATGAGCCCGGCAACGAAGTGAGCCGGCCATCCTGTAGTGTCCGCCCGTGGCCGATGGCTGACTGACCGCCTTGCAGTTCATAGGCCGAAAGGCCGTCGTCCGCAGCGGCGACAGACAACCACGTGCTAGCCAGCGATCCGCTGTACGAGATTGGCAGCAACATCCTTCGCGCGATCTCTTGGCGCCGTTCCCACGGTCAGGACCACGAATCTCTGATCATCGAGGAAGACGTTCATCTGGTTGATGCCCGGCACGAAGAAAGCCGCCTTGCCGAGGTCCGGGACATCCTCGATCGCCTTGTCGCTGAAAGCGCGCATTGTCGTTTCTGTGGCCTTGCGCGTCTGGGCTATCACCTCGGGTGTGTTGTCGGCGATCGGCGAACGGCGGGCCATGAGCGTCGCCGTGCCACCGCCCTTCAACCGGTAGGTGCACTCCGACGTCGCAGCTTCGACCGCCGTCGGCTGATGAACAAAGGCGAGGCTCGTTTCGGTGACCGTATCGCCGAGCGCCGCGCCGACGACTGCCTTGTCGAGCAGTTTGCAGGCATCGGTTGCATCCCAGCCGGACGCTCCGGCGACGGACGTTTCGTCCTTTGCCTTGTCCTGCGGGCCGCCGCATGCAGAAAGCGCCAGCGCCGAACCCAGCGCAAAAATCATGCTGTTCTTCATATCCCTCTCCCCTCAGCAGCCGCCGGCACGATTGCCGGTCTTCTCGGCGCTGTAATATGCGGAAAAGCCGTCGCGGTTCGCGGGGCCGGCAGTGCGGACGATACCGACCAGCTTTCTCCCGTCGGGCGAGAACTGGAACAGGCCCGTTTGCGGCTCGGCGCCCTCGTCGCGCATCGTCAGACGCATCACGCGGCCGTCTACGACGCCGTCGAAACTGCCGTTCTGATATTCGTAGCAGCCGCTCACCCGGTTCCCCGACTGCACCAGATGAATCCATCCCCAGCCGCTCGCGCCGTCATAGTTACCGCTGAGGTTGGTGAGCGTCGCGTCGCGGGTCAGCTGTTCGCCATAGCCGCGAAACCCCGTAAAACCTTGATACTCGTCGCCATAATTGTCGTGCAGGATCAGGCGCACCCATCGCGCGACAGGCCGTTCCTCGGGTTTGAAAGCAAAGCTCTGGTTGTTGCGCGCCATCTGCAAGGTCCCGCTCAGCACCGGTCGGAACCCCGCTTTCGATGATGTTTCGGACACTTCGATCGTGAAGCTTTTCGGCGCCTTGCGATCACGGTTAAGGCCCGCGGTATCGAAGGCGATCCGGCCGAGCCGCGTCGTTTCGGCGAGTTCGAGCACGAACACCGCCTCCCCGCCCTTGCCCAGCCAGTCGGTCGCCGGCGTCTCGTCGATCAGATTGAGCGGACTCCATGCCATTTGTGCCATGTCGGAGTCGGCCGGAACCGATATCAGCCGCGCACCGGCGGCATAAGAGAAGATATCCCGCGGGGCATTTTGCGCGCCGCCCGGCGCAGTACCCGCAGCGGCGGCGAGTGCCGCCAGCATAAAGCCCGTCCGGGCCCTGGACATGAATGTCATTGGCTCTTCTTCCTTTCCTGCGCTTCCTTGACGATTTTGCGAAGTATGGGCGATGTGCCGTTCGCGCCCGGCGCACTGATCGTCTGATCGCCGGTCAGTATATTGCGCAAACCGCCCAGCGCGGCCCCGGCATCGCCATTGTCCTGCCGTTCCGCATCGCGTTTTTCGCCGGTGACATCGCGACCCGATCGTTGCCCCACGACATCCTGTAAGCGGCGACGGGTCAGCGCACCGCCGACGGCATTGTCGACACTGCCATATTCCTCCTCGGGCCGATCGGGACTGCCGTTCGAATTGCCGTTGGCACCGCCCTTGTTGCTGCCGTCGCTGCCGTTGTCATTGTTCCCGCCATTCCCGCGATCATTGTCATTGGAGCTGCCCTGGTCGTTTGCATTACCGCTGCCACCGGAATTGCGCTGCTGCTCGCCGCGCTCCCTCTCGGTCGCGCGCCCACCGCTATTCGACCCGTTGCCATTGCCCGAGCCTTGCCGTTCGCCATATGCGTTGCGATCGCTCCGGCCGCTGTTCAGACCGCTGCCCCCCGCATTGGGACCCGCGCTCGCGCCTGAATTCAGCCCGCCCGCGTCGGAGTCATGGCCGGCTCCATCCGAATTGCGTCCACCTGAGTCCGAGTTCCATCCGTTACCGCTCGAATTGAAGCCGCTCCCGTCGTAATTGCGGCCTCCACGATCGCTGTTCAGTCCGCCGGAACCGGAATTGAGACCCTCTTCCGAATTCCGGCCACCACCATTGCCGTTGAAATCCCCGCCGGAGGAATAGAGGCCACTGCCGCCATCGGAGTTCCGGCCGCTGCGACCGCTGTTCAAGCCGCCATAATCCGAATTGAAGCCGGCGTCCGAGTTTCGGCCAGCGGCTTCGCCGTCCGCTCCGGTTCCCGACGAGTTGAGCCCGGCATCGATCTCCGAGTTGAAATCCCCGGCGCCCGCACCGTCGCTGTTGAGACCTCCGCTTGAGTTGAGGCCCCTACCGTCGCGGCCGGGTCCGCGGCCCGAATTATACCCCGCGTCGCCGCCGTTGTTCCTGCCGCGACTGGAGGCGCCGATGGTCGCACTCCCCCGGCCGCTGTTCGCCGACTGAGGGCCGCCCGAACTCGAACCGCTGTTCGCTCCAAGCCGGTTGCTGTTCGCCGGTCCGCGATCGAGGCCACCGACACCCTCAGCGCCCCTATCGCCAGTCTCGTCGAGGCGCTGCGCTATCGGGGAAATCTTTTGCATAGTCTTACCAGCGACCGCCGGCTCCGCGTCGAGCTGCGCGGCGGCAGGAACAGCGGTGAACAGCAGGGGAAGAGCAGCTCCCGCGAGCCAACCCGGTTTCGTCATCATCCATCTCCTTTATGTTGTCCGGCTACGGACTGCCCAGCGCGCGACTGGGGAGCAGTTGGAAGCGGGCATAGGTTCGGCTTTTTTGGCCCACCCCAGCGGAAAGGCGGCGCGAAAGACCGCCGATCCGGCGACGTCGATACGAATTCCTCGCACGCCGCCGTACCGGGGTCTTCGCCTAGAACTCTCCCGCGACACCGACGCGCACGGCGGTGTTGTTGCTGCCCGCGTAGGAAACGCCGGCGGTGAAGGCCAAGGGCGCCCCCGTATCGAAGCGGTGGGCGATCGACGCCCCGACCGCCTGCTCGCCGCGGAAGGTTGCGAGGTTGAAGGTGTAGCTCGTCTTGCCCGGTTCCGAGGGCATCGGCGCTGCGGTGAGGGCCACTGCCGTAGCCGTGCCGCGTTGCGCGTCGCGGCGATCGCGGTCGGTGATCGCGTATAGCTCGCCGATCTGCGCGCTGTGCGTCGCGGTCAGCGCCTGCAAGGCAGGGATCGCCGTCGATGTCATCGTCTCGAGCGACGCGAGACGGCCGTTCTGGCTTGTGTTGACCGTCTGTACTGCCGAAATCTGCGCGCTCTGTGCTGTGTTGACATCCTCTACCGAGGTGAGCCGCCCGTCCTGCACAACATTCTGGGCCAATGCAGCGCCGGCATCGGTGGCCGCCCCGCTCGCAGTCGCCTGCGCCGTCGCGGCGTTCGCCAGCGCGGTGTTAGCCGTTCCTTGCGCAGCCGCTGCTTCGGTCCGCGCGGTGTTGGCCGTCGTTTGCGCCGCTGCCGCGTTGGCGACCGCCGCGTCGGCGGTGGCCTGCGCGGCGGTGGCGCTTCCTGCACCAGCGTTCGCGATCGCCAGCGCCGAATTGGCTGTGGTTTGCGCCGCGGTTGCCTTCGCATCCACGATGTCGAGCTGCGCCTTGTTCACGGCATCGGTCGCGCCGGTTCCCGCGGCGACGTTGACGACGCGGCGTTCGCCGCCGACCCGTCCGACCGAAACGCTATTGGCTTGATCGGCGACCGAGCCATTGCCCAAAGCGACGCTGTTGGCCGCAGTCGCGCGGCTGCTGGCGCCGATCGCGGTTGCAAGGTTCTGGTTTGCTACGCTTCCCGCACCAAAGGCACTGCTGTTATCCCCCGTCGCCAGGCTGCCGACACCATAGGCCGCGCTGAAGTCCCCGGAAGCCCTGGTGAAGAAGAAGGTGCTGGAATTATATCCCCCCATCGCGGTGCTGGAATCTCCGGACGCCTCGACGCCGTTGCCGACCGCGGCGCTGGAATTCCCCGATTTCGCACCATAGCCGAGCGCCGTGCCGAAAAATCCAGCCTTGCTTTCTGCGCCGATAGAGACCCCGAAATTGGTCGTCTCGGCCCTCAGCCCCAGCGCGACGCCATATTCGCCCGTCACTTTGCTCTCGCGCCCGATGGCGACGCCATCAAGATGGCTGACCGACGCACTCTGGCCGATTGCAATGGAATCAGTACCAAAAGCAACGGCGGCGGCGCCGGTGCTGTTGACTTTGACATAGGGGTTGGCCGCCGAGGCGAGGGCGCCTTTAAGCTGCCCCACCGTCGCCGCGTCGCTGTCGGCGCTGCCCGCCGCGACATTGGTGATCTGGCGATAGTTGTTTCCGGCTCCCGCGTCACCGCCGACCGAAACTTCGCCAACCGATGATTGCGGACTGGCCAAACCAAAGGCCGTGTAGCTGGCCACTGCGCCACGCCCGGTGACGGAATTGACTCCAAGCGCTACGGAATTGCTGTGGAAAGCATTGGCCCCACCGCCAAGCGCAACGGCACCGGTCGCCGAGGCCGTCGCGTTGCTGCCGAGCGCTGTGGCGTTCGACGCGTTGGCCTTGGACAGGAAGCCCACCGCCGTCGCGTCGGTTTGCGTCTCGTCCCCGGCACCTGCCTGTGAAAATGCGCCAATCGCAGTGCTTCTGTCCGAAAGGATCAGGCTGGTGGAACCGACGGCTGTCGCGTCGTCGGGTTCAATCGCCGGCTCGAACACAGTGCCTCCGACGCGCGCATTTCCGCCGATCACTACCGTGCGATTGCCATCCGCCTCCGCTCGATAGCCGATAGCAATGCTTGCATCCGGCACATCCGGAAGACCGTCGGGATTGGGATTGAGTTTGGTCAGACCCACTATGTCGACGACAGCGCCAGCCCCCACGGCGGTTGCACCATCGGCATAGGTCAGGGCACTGGTGCCCAGTGCCACCGAATTTTGGTTGTTCGCCCTGGCGCGATAGCCAACCGCGCTGCTGCCGTTCCCAAGCGCTTTTGCGCTGGAGCCGACGGCAGTTGCCTGCACCGCAACTTGCGTACCGTCGTCGCTGATCACGGTGGCGTCGACGCCGCATTCAGTGGAACTGGGCGCCGCAGGGTCGCCTATGTTGCACTCGGGCGTTGGATCGGCATGGGCCGCGCCAGGCGCGAGCAACGAGGCCGCAAGCGTCAATGGTGCAGCGGTGGTCAGAAATCGCTTGGTGTTCATCATATTCATTACTCCCGTGAAAGGAGGGAAGCGTGGCTCTGCCCGGCCCGGCTTGCTGCCCCCATGACTGACCCTGCGATGCGGTTAGCGCGGACAAGGGCGGGCGCGCCCCACATGAGCATGTGGGCAGCCCCCACATATCCATGTGGGTTTACTGCGGGTGCCGGGCAGCTATGATCCCCGGAGGCATGACGAACCGGAGGGCGCAATGGTGATCCGCGTTGCGATTATCGAGGATGATCCGATACTGGCCGCGCGCTTCGCCGATGCCGTCAACGCCGCGACGGGCATGATGGTCGTCAACAAGGCGAACAGCGTGACCAGCGGGAGCGGCCTTGTCGATGCGGGCGGTTACGATGTACTATTGTGCGACCTCGGCCTTCCCGATGGCGACGGGACAACGCTGATCGCCAAGGAAGCCGCCAAGGGGCGCGACACCGACATATTAGTCATCACCCAGTTTGCCGATCAGCAAAAGGTGCTCGACAGCATTCGCGCAGGCGCGCGAGGCTACCTCCTCAAGGACCAGCGGATCGAATCCTGCGTCGAGGCGATCGAGGAAATCCGGCGCGGCGGCTCACCGATATCGCCGGTAATCGCGCGCCGCATCATGGAGCAGATGGTCGAGGACCGTTCCCCGGCGCTGCCGCCGCCCGTTTCACCTTTGTCCGAACGCGAAACCGAAGTTCTGCAGCTACTTGCGCGCGGCTTTTCCTATGCCGAATGCGGAGATATCCTGCGCGTTTCGCTCAATACAATTGGTTTCCACGTCAAGAACATCTATCGAAAACTCGAAGTCAACAGCAGGGCGGAGGCATTATTTGAAGCTGGAAGCCAAGGCCTTATTGCGCGCGATTAGGACGCTGTTGCTGCTGCTGTTGATTGCCGGGCCTGCAACTGCGGGTGCGGAAGCGCCGCTCAACAATTTTGCCCGGGAAGATGGAGGCGTCCTTCGGTTCACCGATACCGACTATGTTCGCTCCGACAGCATGGAAATGCCGGCAGGAGGATGGGAACACGGCCCGGCGCGACGCGGCTTCGCCTTCGAAAAGATGGGCGCTACCTCGACAACCAAAACACTCTGGCTGCGGTTGCGTTTCGATCGCCGAATACTGCCAGCAGGGCCGGTCGCGCTCTATACCGAGAATAATTACGAACGCATCGCAGTGCTGCTGAACGGTCAGGAGATCTTTCGTAACTTCACTGAAGGCGACGACCGCGCGCTCGGCTGGTATCGACCCGAGATCGTTCGCCTGCCGCCGTCCCTGCTTGGCGGCGGCACCAACGAGCTGCTGGTCAGGATCGAGAGCAATTACGATCTCGTCAGCGGCGATTATTATCTTGGCTCGGCCGCCGCCCTCGATGCGCGGCACGAGCGAATGCACTTCTGGCGCATCACGGGCGTGCAGGCGGCCAATCTGGCGATGATCGTCCTTGCCGCGGCGGCACTCTGGTTCTGGATTCTTCGCCGGGAAGAAACCGAGCTGCTGCTGCTCGCCATCCTCGGCTTGATGTGGTTCGCGCGCGACTACAACTTCACCGCCGTAAGAGCGCCTTTCGACGTCGTCGCCTTCAAGACGATGACCTATTATGCCGTGTATCCCGCCATGTCGGCAAGCTTGGCCTTTTGCCTTGTCTATGTTCGTCTGCCGCGATGGAAGCTCCATGGCGCAATCCTGCTGGCGGCAGGTGTGCTCCTGTGTTTTTTACGGTTTGTGACGGTCGAGTGGGGATGGACAGGTCCTTTTGGCGCCGACTCGCTCGGAAATTTGCTGGCCGTCGCCTGCGTGGGTTACACCGCCTCCCTGCTGATCGCCCACTGGTGGCGGACGCGCGACGCGGGGGCGGCGCTCATAACATTGTGCCTGACTGCGATCATCGCCGGTACGGTGCATGACATCGGCAGGCAATGGGACAGCCGCCTTTGGGACGGCCTCGGCTTCTTTCTGCAACCCTATATCGGTAGCCTATTCTGCCTTGTCCTGCTGCTGTCGTTCGGGAGGCGTGCCAACCTCGCGTTCGGCAGACTGGAAGGCGTCAATGCCGAGCTGGAGGCCAGAGTGGAGGATGCTCGCGTTGCTCTCGAAGAGCGCGACAAGGAGATGCGCGAACTTGAAGTCGCGCGGGCCCTTGAAACCGAGCGCGGCCGCATCATGCGCGAAATGCATGACGGGATCGGGTCCAACCTCGTCGCCGCACTGACGGTCGCCGAGCGCCAAAATCACCCGCCGGCATCGATCGCGACGCTGAAACGCGCGCTGTCCGATCTGAAACTGACCGTCGACTCCCTTGAACCCCTTGCCGGGGACGTCGTGGCCCTGCTCGGGAATTTTCGTCACCGGGCCGAGCCCGATCTGATCGAGGCAGGCATCAAGCTCCACTGGAATGTCGATCGGTGCGAGAGGCTGGACTGGCTCGACGCGACCAACTCGCTGCACCTGCTTCGTCTCTTTCAGGAGGCGCTGGCCAATGTGATGATGCATTCGGGCGCGACCCGAATCCACCTCGCTTGCGTCGAGGATGTGCGCCACGATACGCCGGGCGTGACCGTCTCGATCAAGGACAATGGCTCGGGCTTTGACACCCTCCGCGTTGCATCCGGTGGTCAGGGACTGGGCGGGATGCGCAGTCGCGCGGAAGCGATCGGCGGCACGTTTCTTCTGTCCTCCGTTCCCGGCGAAGGGACGGCGATTTCAGTATGGCTCCCCTACGTTCGAAAGGCCAAGGCTCAATAGCCCTGCCCTATGGCCTGTCATCGTCTGATCAAGCACAGGGGAGCATTGCCAGGCCCTCGGCGGTGCCATCACATTGGGCCGGTTGCGGAATGGCGGCTTTCGGGCAACGATCCAGAGAAGCCGCCATTCGTCGCGGCCCCTGCGATTTGGCACCACGTCACGCGGTATGGCCGCTTGGTATCGGACGAGGCGTGAATGGGGCCGAAGCGCGATGGCTTCGGGAGCCTGCTCGAACTGACCACGGGCAGCAGCGATCCGGGCCGGCTCGCGAACGGCGCGAAGCGCAGCTTTCTGGAGGATGGCGACGAGATCGTCCTGCGGGTTTCCGCTGATGCCAAAGGCTTCGTGCCGATCGGTTTCGGTAAATGCCGCGCGATCATCCCTCCCACAAGCCAGGCACGCCGTCAGATGGCGGCGAAGAAGCCGTTCAGCTCGGCGAGCAACAGGTCGGGCACCTCTTCCTGCGGGCTGTGCCCGCACGGCAGCGCGCGTCCGCGTATGTCGGCCGCTCTGGGCCGCCAGCTTTCCATGACATCAAAAAGCTCGCCCACCGTGCCCTGCGCACCCCACAGCAGCAACAGCGGCGCCTCGATCCGCCGGTCGCTGTCGGCGGCATCATGGTCGAGATCGATGCTCGACGCCGCGCGATAATCCTCGCAGATCGCGTGGCGCGTTGCGGGATCGCGGTAACAACGCCGATATTCGGCGACGATACGCGGGTCGAGCGAGCCTTCGACCTTGATCTGCCCGGAAAGGTGGCGGTCGAAGAAATGGTCGGGATCGGCCGCGATCATCCGTTCGGGAAGATCGAACGGCTGGATCAGGAAAAACCACCAGAAATAGCGCGTCGCAAATTCTCTGGTCGTCTGCGCGTACATTGTCGCGGTCGGGGCGATGTCGAGCAGGACCAGCCGTGCGACACGGTCCGGATGGTCGAGCGCCATTCGGTGCGCGACGCGCGCGCCGCGGTCGTGCGCGACGAGGTCGAAACGGTCGAAACCCAGAGCCGCCATCACCGCGACCTGATCGTCCGCCATCGCGCGCTTCGAATAATTAAGGTGGAGCGCATCGCCCGGCAATTTCTCGCTGTCGCCATAGCCGCGCAGGTCGGTCGCGACGACAGTGAAGCGCTTCGCCAGTTCGGGTGCGACCTTAAACCAGGTCAGATGCGTCTGCGGATGACCGTGGAGCAGCAGCAGCGGCGGCCCCGATCCACCGATCGCGGCACGGATCCGCACGCCGTCGGCGTCGATGTCTTCCCAACGAAAGCCGGGCATCAAATCGGGATAGTCCGGGTACGTGCTCATCACTCCTGTCCGGCTATAAGCCAGGGCTTGCGCGCGAGATAGGCTGTCTCGAACGCGCGGATGCTCTCGGCATGCGTCAGCGTTTCGCCGATCCGGTCGAGCCCCAGCATCAGCGCGCGCCGCACCGCGGGGTCGATATCGAAACCGGTCGCATGACCGTTGACCTCGATCCGCTGCGCGTCGAGATCAACCATCATCTGCCCTGCTCCGTCTTCGAGTACCGCAGAAAGCGCCGCGACCTCCTCGACCGGCAGCGACAACAGCAGCAAGCCGTTGTTCGCCGCATTGTCCGCGAAGATCGCGCCATATGACGACCCGATGATCCCCCGGATTCCATATTGCAGCATGCCCCACACGGCATGCTCGCGCGACGAGCCGCAACCGAAATTGGGGCCCGCGAGCAGAAAGCGCGTGCCCGCCATATCGGGGCGGTTGAGGATGAAATCGCTCCGCGCCGCGCCCGTCGCGTCGAAGCGGAGATCGTGAAACAGCCCGATCGACAGCCCCGACCGGTCGATGCCCTTGAGATAGGCCTTCGGCATGATCACGTCGGTATCGATATTCGCCCCGGGCATCGCCGCAACGGGGCCCGAGACGCGCAGGAAGCGCTCCATCACGATACTCCCGCCGCCGCGAGCGTCCGCACATCGGCGAGCCGCCCGGTCACGGCCGCTGCCGCCACCATCGCGGGGCTCATCAGATGGGTGCGGCCGCCGATCCCCTGTCGCCCTTCGAAATTGCGGTTGGTGCTCGACGCGCAGCGTTCGCCGGGGGCGAGGCTGTCGTCGTTCATCGCGAGGCACAGCGAGCAACCCGAGTGGCGCCATTCGAAGCCCGCTTCGATAAAGATGCGGTCGATCCCCTCGGCCTCCGCCGCGCGGCGGACGCCGCTGCTGCCCGGCGAAATCATCGCGCGCACCCCGGGCGCGACCTTGCGCCCCTTCAAGATACGCGCAGCATCGCGGAGGTCGCTGAGGCGCGCGTTGGTGCACGAGCCGATGAAGGCGCGATCGATCGCGATGTCCTGCAGCCGCGTTTTCGGCGCAAGGTCCATATAGGCCAACGCGCGCAACGCATCGGCGCGACGCTCCGCCGGGATATCCTCCGGATCGGGGACGACACCGGTGATCGCGAGTGACTGATCCGGGCTGGTGCCCCAGCTCACCATCGGCGGGATATCGCCGGCTTCGAGCATGATTTCCTTGTCGAAGCGCGCGCCCGGATCGCTGCGAAGTGCCCGCCATTCGGCACGCGCTGCGGAAAACAACGCAGGCGACGGCGCGCGCGGACAATCCGCGACATAATCGGCCACCTTGTCGTCGGGCGCCATCAGCGCGACGCGCGCACCGCATTCGACCGCCATGTTGCAGATCGTCATGCGCGCCTCGACGTCGAGTGCCTCAATTGCGGTGCCGGCAAATTCGACCGCATGGCCCGCTGCGCCATCGGCACCGATGCGGCGGATCACGTCCATGATCAGGTCCTTCGCCGTCACCCCGGGAGCCAGCATGCCGTCGATCGTGATCCGCATCGTCTTCAGCCGGCGATAGACGAGCGTCTGGGTCGCGAGCAGATGCTCGATGTCCGACGTGCCGATGCCAAAGCCGACGACGCCGAACGCGCCGTAGGTGGTCGAATGGCTGTCGCCCGCCGCGATGACCATGCCCGGCAGCACAAGCCCGAGTTCGGGCATCACGACATGCTCGATACCCTGACGCGGATCGAAGAGATCGAAGATTTCGATCCCGAAATCGCGGCCATTCTCGCCGAGATATTCGATCTGCCGCCGCGCGCCGTCGTCGAGCTGGCCGGCCGCACGGTCGGGGTTGGTCGAATTGACATGATCGACGACACCCAGCGACGCGGCAGGGCGCCAAGGGGCCCGCCCGGCAGCACGGAGACCGCTGAATGCCTGGGGGCTTGTATATTCATTGAGCACCGTTCTATCGATATAGAGCAATAATCGTTCGCCAGCTTCGCCGGATTCGTCGAAAGATAATATGCGGTGTTCGTCGACGATCTTGTCATAGAGCGTTTTTGGCGCCGACATTCTTCTACCCTTCCTGCGGTTTCGCGGGTCGGGATTACCGTCAGCGGTTCGGACGAAGCCAATGCCGGGACAGTATCAATTGATGCGACGAGTGGATTCAAATGGATATCATGTGGCTCGAGGACTTCATCAAGCTCGCTGATGAAGGCAATTTTTCCCGCGCAGCCGAGGCGCGCAACCTGACCCAGCCGGCGTTCAGCCGCCGCATCCGTGCACTAGAGGACTGGGTCGGCGCGACACTCGTCGATCGCGATACGCACAGGATCGCGCTGACCGAAGCGGGGCAGGCCTTCCGCGTTCTCGCCGAAGAGATCATGCGGCGCCTGACGCTGGGCCGCGACCATGTCCGCGAAATCGGCGGCACGCTGAGCAACGAAATCCGGTTCGCCTCGACGCACGCCCTGTCGACGACCTTTTTTCCGGCCTGGCTCCGCAGCCTGCACGATGGGCAGGAAGCGGGGACAATCACGCTGATCGCCGACAATATGGCCGCATGCGAACGCTTCATGCTCGAGGGCAAGGCCGACTTCCTGCTCTGCCATCATCATACTGCTGCGCAGCACCGCCTCGACCCCGCCGGTTTCGCGTCGCTCGCGCTCGGCGAAGATGTGCTGATGCCCGTGACCGCGCCGCGCGGTGATGGAACACCCACTCACATCCTGCCGGGCAGCGGCGACCAACCGCTCCCCTATCTGGAGTTCGAGGAAAAATCGGGCATGGGCCGCATCCTGCAGGCCGCGCAGGTGATTTCTGCGGGCTCGGCTTCGCTCCGCACCGTCTTCCGGTCGCATATGGCGACCGCGCTGCTGTCGATGGCGCGCGACGGGCGCGGCCTGTGCTGGGCGCCGCTCAGCGTCGCCGCCGCCGATCTCGAGAGCGGCCGCCTCGTCGCCGCCGGCGATGCGCGCTGGCATGTGCCGATCGAGATCCGCATCTATAAACCGATCGCGCGCCGGAGCCCGAGTGTCGAAGCCTTCTGGACGATGCTGAAAAACCGGCTGAGAGCCGAGGCCAATTAGGGTCCGGATCCTCAATCGCCGATCGCGTAATAAAAGTACGCAGACACCCCTCGCACCGCACGAATGATTCTATGTCGAACCGGCATTGGGATCGATGGCCGCATGTCCATAGACAGAATGGGCCCATGCACTAACCGACGAACGGACGGCTTTGGCAGGGTTCAGGGCGGAGAAAAAAAATGATCCAGGGACCGGCAACGGAGAGCAGCAAGTTCAAGATTTCCACATCGCTTCTCGCGATTTCCCTCTTTGCAGGGCTGACGGGCGTGGCGGGCACCGCGCAGGCACAGGACGCACCCGCACCGGACGAGGGTACCGCGACGGAGGGCGCCAGCGACATCGTCGTAACGGGGTCGCGCATCGGCCGCCCCGTGCTCGATCTTCCGACGCCGGTAGGCGTGGTGAGCTCCGAAACGCTCGACAACAACAATGCGCAGTTCGACATCGGCCGTGCCCTCGCCCAGCAGCCCGCCATCGGCTTTTCGGGCAGCATGCAGCAGAGCCAGCAAAGCGGTGCTTCGGGCTCGCGCGGCGAGAATAGCGGCGGCCTCGCGGTCGTCGATCTGCGCAACCTCGGGTCGAACCGCACGCTGACCCTCGTCAACGGCAAACGCCGTGTCGCGGGTGCCACCGACAGCGCAGCCCTCGACCTCAATTCGATCAACCCCAATTTGATCGAACGGATCGAGATCATCACCGGCGGCGCGTCGGCCATCTATGGCTCGGACGCAGTCTCGGGCGTTGTGAACATCATCACCAAGGACGATTTCGACGGCGTCCGCCTGTCCTTCAACGGGTCGCAGCCGGCCCGCGGATCCGAAGGTTTCACTTATGGCGGGAGCCTTGTGGCGGGCAAGAATTTCGCCGAGGGCCGCGGCAACATCACCCTGGCGGCCGATTATACGAAGGTGAAGGAAATCACCCCGCGGCAGGCCGACATGCGGAACAATGTCGCGATGATCAACCCGGCCGATACCGGCCCGAACGACGGCATTCCGGACTATATCATCGTGCCCGGCGGCGAAGCGTTCCAATATTCGGGGTATGGGGCCGTGGGGCTTCGCGGAGACACCGGAGGCCTTGGTGCTTTCGTCTTCAACGACGACGGCACGCCGCGCCGCGCACCGACTCCGCTTTTCACCGACGGCAGCCTGTTCGGGAAGTTCGACAATTGCGGCCCGGCCTGTTTCCGCTTCGACGATTCGATTTCAATCGTTCCGGATATCGAGCGCTACAACCTCAACCTCAGCACCCATTTCGATTTCAGCGACACTGTGCGGGCCTATTTCGGCGCCGACTATAACAATACGTCGAGTTATGGACGGGGGCAGCCCGTGCTCCGCGCCGCACAGCCGATCAACATCGCACAGAATGCCTTTCTGAATCAGGCTTTCCGCCAACAGTTGCTAGCCGCTGGCGCGACGACACTGGCGCTCGATCGCCTCTATACCGACGTCGGGCTGCGCTATAGCCAGGTCGATCGCAACAGCCTGTCCTTCGTTGGCGGTCTGAAGGGCGAGTTCGAAACCGGCTTCTCCGATCTCCGCTACGACATCTATGGCACCTATGGCCGTACCAAGGCGAAGTTCACCGGTTACAACCGCATGCTGCTGCCCAACCTCCGCGCGGCGCTCGACGCCGTGGTCGATCCAGGCTCGGGACAGATACGCTGCCGCATGGATGTCCCGGCGCTGCAGCCGGTCGGCTATGTCCGGCCCGCTATCGTCGGCAGCGGTCCCTGCGTGCCGTTCAACCCCTTCGGCTCGACTGCCAGCTCGCAGGAAGCGCGCGACTTCGTCAGCACAACGACGGTATCCCGCGCCTTCGTGCGGCAAACGACGGCAGGCTTTTCGCTCTCGGGCGATTCGAGCAAGTTCCTGACCATGCCGGGCGGCGGGTCGATCGGCATCGCGCTCGGCGCCGAATATCGGAAGGAACGCAACGGCCGCACGACCGATCCGCTGATCAAGGCGGGCGTGACCAATCAGGCGTCGTCGCAGGACTATTCGGGCGGCTATCATGTCACCGAATTCTTCGGCGAATTGAGCGTGCCCATTTTGACCGATATGCCCTTTGCCAAGCTGCTGTCGGTCGAGGGTGCGGTGCGCCACGCCGACTATAGCCATGCCGGCAAAGCGACGTCGTGGAAAGCCGGCGCGATCTGGGAGCCGATCGACGGGTTCCGCCTCCGCGCTACGCTCAGCCGCGCCATTCGCGCCCCGAACATCTTCGAGGCCTTCCGGCCGAGCGAGGGCCAGACGACCAACGTCAACGACCCCTGTTCGCAAACCAATCTCGGCCAAAACCCCAATCGCGCCGCCAACTGTGCCGCATTGGGGCGGCCGGCGGGCTTCATCCCGGTCAGCGGCGGGATCGGGGTACCGTTCATCGTGTCGGGCAACCAGGATCTTCGTCCCGAAGTTTCGGACAGCTGGACCGCCGGCTTCGTCCTGACGCCGAATTTCCTGCCGGGCCTCCAGATTTCGGCCGACTGGTTCGACATCAAGATCGAGGATGCGATCAGCTTCCTCAGCCCGCAAGCGATCGCCGAAAACTGCGTCGATCGCGCTGGCGGCCCCGATCCGGACCTGTGCGCGCTGATCACCCGCGATACGACCCCGGGACCGAACTTCTTCAGCATCATCGGCGGTCGAAGCACCTATGTGAACACATCGAAGCTGCAGACCTCGGGACTCGATACGCAGCTATTTTATGCCCGCCCGCTCGGCGCCGGCCGCATCTCGGCAAACATCGCCTTCACCTATCTGCATCGTCTGCGCACCTTCACCTTCCAGGCGCGGCCCGACCTCTACACCGTGCTCGAGGGCTTCTATGGCTACCCCAAATACAAGGGCGTCGTCGGGCTCAACTATTCGGTCGGGGGCCTGACGGTCGGCTGGCAAGGGCGGTACCAGTCGAGCCAGGCGCTGACCGACATCTCGCCGGGGATCAGCCGCGAACTTCTGTCGCCCGACCGGACGGGGTCGCGCTTCTACAACGACATCTCGGCGTCTTACACGTTGCCGATGAACGGGAAGCAGGAAGTCAAATTCTCGTTCGGCGTCACCAACCTCTTCAACAAAAAGCTGCCGGTGATGGAATCGGTCCAGGTCATCGATCCGTCAGGGGGTGGTTTCGATCAGTTCGGTCCCGTCATCCGCGCCGGGCTCGAAGTGAACTTCTGAGACTGGCGAAGGCAGATGAGGCCCGCGTGACTTTCGCGCGCGCGGGCCTCATGTCGTTTTCGAAGGAGAAGCCCCCTTGGCCAGTCAGGAAGGCGCGATAATGAGTGCCGAAACCGTTCGCCCCGCACGTCAGCGGGGCTTCCTCGGCGTCGTCGAGCGCGTCGGCAATCTGCTGCCCGACCCGACGATCATCTTCCTCTATCTCATCATCGCCCTGATGATCGTCTCGGCGATCGGCGCGGGCCTCGGGTGGAGTGCGTCGCTGCCCTATTCGGGCAAGGAGGCGCCCGCCGGCGCCGAACTCGCCGGGGGCGTCCTGACCTATCGCGCAGCAAACCTGTTCTCGGCCGAGAATATCGCCCGGCTGTTTACCGAAATGCCGCGCACCTACGCCAGTTTCACCCCGCTCGGTATCATCCTGACGATCATGATGGGCGCCGCGGTCGCCGAGCGATCGGGGCTCTTCTTCGCGCTGATCCGTGGCTCGCTGCGCAATACCCCGCGCCGATACATGACGCCGATCATCGCGGTGGTGGGCATGGTGTCGCACCACGCGGCCGACGCCGCCTATGTCGTGCTGATCCCGATGGCGGCGATCCTGTTCGCATCGGTCGGGCGCCACCCGCTAGCGGGTATCGCCGCCGCGCTAGCCGCAGTGTCGGGAGGCTATGCCGGCAACATCATGCCCGGTCAGCTCGACGTGCTGTTGTTCGGCTTCACGCAGGAAGCCGCCCGGATCGTCGAGCCCGGCTGGACGATGAACCCGCTCGGCAACTGGTATTTCATCCTCGGCATCGTCGTTTTCTTCACACCAATCATCTGGTTCATCACCGACAAGGTGGTCGAACCGCGGCTCGGAACGTGGAACGAGGAGGTCGACGAGGAGCTTCGCGCCGATCTCGAAAAGGGCGAGCTTGGCGGCGCCGAGCGGAGGGGGCTCCGCCACGCCGGCATCGCCGCGCTGCTGGTCACCGCTTTGTTCGCCGCGCTTTGCCTGTGGCCCGGCTACACGCCCTTCATCGACCAGGACGCCGAGGGCCCGATCCGCCTGCAGCCGCTCTACGCCTCGATGATCGCGGCGCTGTTCCTGCTGTTCCTGCTCACCGGCGTCGTCTTCGGGCGCGCCGTCGGCACGGTCAAGAATTCGAACGACGTGATCGCGATGATGCGCGAGGGCGTGAAGACAATCGCGCCCTATCTGGTCTTCGTCTTTTTCGCCGCGCATTTCGTGGCGATGTTCAACTGGTCGGGGATCGGACCGATCCTCGCGATCGGCGGGGCGGAGAAATTGCAGGGCATGAACCTGCCCCCGGCGCTGCTGCTCGTCTGCGTGCTGCTGCTGTCGTCCTTGATGGACCTTTTCATCGGATCATCGACCGCGAAATGGAGCGTGCTGTCGTCGGTCGTCGTGCCGATGTTCATGCTGCTCGGCATCAGCCCCGAAATGACGACCGCCGCCTATCGCATGGGCGACAGCTACACCAATATCATGACCCCGCTGATGAGCTATTTCCCGCTCGTCCTCGTCTTTTGCCAGCGGTGGGACAAGTCGATGGGGGTTGGGTCGCTGCTCGCGCTGATGCTGCCCTATGCGCTCTGTTTCATGGCGACGGGGATCATGATGGTCGTCGCGTGGGTCGTATTCGATCTTCCTCTCGGCCCGCACGCGCAGGTCTTCTATCAGGTCGCGGCGCACGCCGTACAGTGAGGAAGAAGATGACCTATTTCGCCGCGCGACATGCAACCATGTCCAATGAGCATTGGGGTCGGCAGCGCCCCGCCCCTAGCCTGACTCTGCCGCTGCGCCAGGAGGTGCGTCCCCATGTCTGTTGACCTGACATCACTCGAAGCCGACATGACCGCCTGGCGCCGGCATATCCACCGGCATCCCGAGCTCGGCTTCCACGAACGGGGCACCAGCCGCTTCATCCTCGACCTGCTTGCCGAATTCGGCGTCGACGAGGTCCATACCGGGATCGGCGGCACCGGGATCGTCGCGACGATCCGCGCCGGCCAGTCGGACCGCGCGATCGGCATCCGCGCCGACATCGACGCGCTTCCGATGACCGAACTCACCGAGTCCGACCATAAATCCTGCACGCCCGGAGTGATGCACGCGTGCGGTCATGACGGGCATACGACGATGCTGCTCGGCGCCGCGAAGCAGCTCGCCGCGACGCGCAATTTCGACGGCGCGGTCCACCTGATCTTCCAGCCCGCCGAGGAATCGCTTGGCTATCAGGGGCCCGGCGGTGACCCCGACGGCGGCGCCAGCGCCATGATCCGCGACGGATTGTTCGAGCGTTTTCCGATGGAGGCGATCTTCGGCATTCACAATCGTCCCGGGATCGCCGCGGGCAAGCTCGCGGGACGCGCGGGCGCGCTCTACGCTGCCGCCGACAAGTTCGAGATCGTCGTCACCGGCAAGGGCGGGCACGCGGCGCGGCCGCATCTTACCGTCGACCCCGTGCTGGTCGCGGCGCATATCATCGTCGCGGTACAGAGCATCGTCGCGCGCAATGCCGATCCGATGGACGCCGTTGTCGTATCGATCTGCAAGGTCGAGGCGGGTACAGCGTTCAACATCATCGCCGACGAGGCGCGCATGGGCGGCACCGTCCGCACATTGTCAAAGACGAGCCAAGGCGCGACCGAGCGGCGGCTGCGCGAGATCGTGACGGGCGTCGCGTCATCATTCGGCGCGAAGGCAGAGCTGCACTACGAACGCGGCTACCCTGCCCTGCACAACCCCGCCAATCTCTACGCGCGCGTCCGCGACATCGCGATCGGCATCGTCGGCGCCGACCGCTTCGTCGACCTCGACGTGCCGGGCATGGGGGGCGAGGATTTCGCGCGCTATCTCGATGTCGTTCCCGGCTGCTTCCTGCTCCTCGGCAATGGCGACGAAGGGCCGGGGTCGGTGATGCTCCACAATTCGCACTACGCCTATGACGACAGCATTTCGCCGACAGGTGCGGCGCTGTGGGTCGCATTGGCCGAGGCATTCCTGCCGAAATAGACTGTCCGGGGAGATTTTTCCGATGCGCCGTTCGACTGCCGCCCTGCTCTGGAGTTCCGCCGCATTGCTGGTCGCGGCCTCGCCCGCCGCGCTGGCGCAGGGGAACGCGGCGGAAAAGGTCGCCATCTATCGCGACAGTTTCGGCGTCCCGCACGTCGAAGGCGAAACGTCGGACGCGGTGATGTTCGGCGCGGGCTATGCGATCGCGCACGACCGCCTCGCCGCGATGGAACTCGCGCGCCACAATACGCAGGGCCGCCGCGCCGAGCTGGTGGGTCCATCGGCACTCGACACCGACAAGATGATGCGCGGCCGCAAGCTGTCCGATGCCGAATTGATGACGCGCTATCGCGCGCTCGCGCCCGAGCATCAGAAGATGATCCGCGGCATGATCGACGGCATCAACCAGCGCATCGACGAGGTGAACGCCGATCCCGAGAAGCTGACCCCGCTCGAATTCATCCGCTGGGGGATCAAGCCGACCCGCTGGGCGCTCACCGAATATCTCGCGCTGATCGCCGCCGCACCGCTCGGCCGCGACACTTACGAGATCCGCAATCTCGAATTTCTGAAGGCGATGACCGACCGCTATGGCGCCGACAAGGCCTGGCAAATCTTCAACGATGTCGTGCCGATCTCCGACCCCGATTCTCCGACGACGATCCCGGCGGGCGACGACCGCGCGCCTGCGCGCCCGGTTCCCGCGCCGGTCCAGTCTGCCGCCCAGCTCCCGAAAAGCCGCGACGTCGGCTCGGCCGCCGGGCAGACCGCACCGCGGCTTCCGGTCAAGGGCGCGAGCCGCTGTCTGGTGATCGGTCCCGAAAAATCGGCGAGCGGAAATGTCCTGATGCTCGAGGCGACCGCCGATGGCCCCGAAATCCACCTGCACGGCGGCGGCTTCGACAATGCGGGCTTCGGTTCGACCGGCTGGGGCGTGCCGACGATGGGGCGCGGTGCGCAGCATGGCTGGCTGCTCGTGTCAGGGAGCAGCGAGGCCGGCACGACCTTCGCCGAAAAGCTGAACCCCAGGAACCGATACGAGTACTGGTACAAGGGTGCGTGGAAGAAGATGGAGCACCGCACCGAGACCTTCCGGGTCAAGGACGGAGCGCCCGTGACGCACGAGGTCGCGTGGACGATCCACGGACCGGTGATCGCGTGGGACGTCGACAATGGCACCGCCTATTCGCAGCAGATGGGCGTCCACGGGCGCGAACTCGACACATGGGTCGCCTTCGCCGAAATGGGCCGCGCGAAGAGCCTGACCGAATTCAAGGAAAAGGGCGTCGACCGGCTCGGCTGGAATCTCGGCGCCTGCTATGGCGGCGAGGACGGCACGATCGCCTATTTCGAGGCGGGCGCGCTGCCCAAGAAGGCCGCGGGCGTCGATCCGCGCCTGCCGACGCCGGGGACGGGCGAATATGACTGGACCGGCTTTCTGACCCCCGCCGAAAAGCCGCAGATGATCAATCCGCGGCAGCAATATTTCATGTCATGGAACAGCAAGGCGACGGGCTGGTCGCAGGAGGGCGACAACGCCCGGATCGGCGCGACCTTCCGCACCTGGCTCGGCGACCGGCTCGCGAAGAACGGCCAGTCGCTGACCCTGCTCGATATGCGCGAGTTCAACGGCAAGATCTTCAACGCGCTGGGCGCGGTCGATCGCAATCAGGCCGCGCCCGACTTTTTCGCGCCATATATCCGCAAGGCGATCGAGACGAGCGACGACGCCGAGGTCAAGCGCGCGGGCGAATATATGCTGGGCTTCGACGGCCTGTATCGCGACCGCGACAGCGACCAGCGATACGACAATCCCGGCCTCACCCTTTATCGCGCCTGGCTGCAGGTCGCGCCGCGGATGATCTTCGGCGACGATATGGGCGACTGGTGGCACAAGATCGACGCAGACCGCTACCTGACCTATCAGTCGAGCCTGCTGCTCCGCGCCTTTCAGGGCGATGCGGCGGGGGCGCCGCTGGCGCTCGACTATTTCGGCGGCCGCGACCGGACCGCGGTGATGATCGACACGATCAAGGCGACGCTGGCCGAGGTCAGAGCGCGCTTTCCCGGCAAGGATATGGCCGAGTGGAAGCAGCCGATCTTCTGGAAATATTTCGACGCCTCGCTCGAAACGCCCGACCGCCCGCAAATGGCCGAGGATTATCCCGAGCATCGCCTGTCGGCGGTCCTCCGCCTCGGCCCGACGATGGCACCCCACAATGGAGGCGAAAGCTGGGTCGGGCTGATGGAGATCGCCCGCGACCGGCGCGCGCTCTATTCGGTGATCGACGCGGGCGGACAGAATCTGTTCATCGACCCCAAGGGCCGGGGCAATCCGAACCTCGCCGACCAGACGATGATGCACGAGACCAACGAGCTCAAAAAGATCGAACTCGCGCCCGAACAGTTTCGCAAGAATGCGGTGTCGAGGATGACGATCGAATATCGGCCGGTCGGCCGCTAGAACGACACGGAACCGGGCATGGCACCGATCGGCGAAACCGCAGGCACCGATCCGGTTTCCCCCGACGCGATCGGCAGCTACTGGCTCGCGAGCTGCGGCGACGACCTGACACCGCGCCCGGCGCTGACGAGCGACGAGACGGTGGACGTCGCGATATTGGGCGGCGGCTTTTCGGGGCTGTGGACCGCTTGGTTTCTGTTGCAGGCCGAGCCGACGCTGTCGATCGCGATCGTCGAGCGGCAGTTCTGCGGCTTCGGCGCCTCGGGGCGCAACGGCGGCTGGTGCTCGCCGCGCTTTCCGATCAACCCCGCCGCGCTCACCCGCCGCTTCGGCGCCGAGACTGCGCGCGCGATACTGTTCGCGCAGCAGGCGATGGTCGACGAAGTCGGGCGCATCTGCGAACAGGAAGGCATCGACGCGCATTTCAACCCGGTCGGCGTCCTCACTCTCGCCCGCAGCGCCGGGCAAGTCCCCTCGCTCCAACAATCGTACGACGCCTATGCAAGGCTCGGCATGGCCGATGTCTGCGAGCTGCTCGACGCCGGGCAGGCGCATGAGGCGGTGCATGCGACCGACGTGCATGGCGCGCTGCGGCTGCGCGTCGGCGGCACGATCCACCCCGGCCGGCTGGTGCGCGGACTTGCGCGGGCGCTCGAACGGCGCGGCGTGCGCATTTATTAAGGAACCGAAGTGCTGCAGACCAGCGCCGGAATGCAGCCCGCGCTCGTCACCACCGGCGGCACGCTGCGCGCGCGGCGCGCAGTCCTGCTCGGCGGCGAGGCGTTTCTGACCGGCCTGCCCGATTATCGCCGCCGGCTGATCCCGATGGCCTCGACGATCATGCTCACTGTGCCGCTCACCGCCGGCCAGTGGGGCCAGGTCGGCTGGGCCGGCGGCGAGTGCCTCAGCTCCTATGTCCACACGACCAACTATCTGACGCGCACCGCCGACGGGCGCATCCTGTTCGGCAGTCGCGGCGCGCCTTATCGTTACGGCTCCGACATGAGCGAGGCCGCGCTACGCGAGAACGCCAATTTCGGCTGGATCCGCGACCGGCTGCTCGAATGGTGGCCATCACTTGAGGGCGTCGAGTTCACCCACCAATGGGCGGGCTATCTGGGCGTGCCGCGCGACTGGCTGCCGACGGTGCATTTCGACAGCAATCGCCGGATTGGCCACGCCTATGGCTATACCGGGCACGGCGTCATCACGAGCGCGATCTCGGCCCGCGCGCTCGCCGGGCTGGTCACCGGCGCGCCGCCCGATCCGCACGCGCCCTACCTACGCCCGCAGGCGCCGAACTGGGAGGTCGAGCCGCTGCGCTGGGCGGGCATCCGCTATGTCCAGAACGCCTTTTTTCGGATGGACCTTGCCGAAACCGCAGGAAAGGCGCCGCCCTTCGACGCGCCGCTCGCGACCTTTCTGGGCGAACCCTGAGCAAGCGCTCTGCGGCGGGGCTTATTTCCCCGCCGCGGCCTCGCCGCCGCTCGCCTTGAACGCCTGTTCCAGCCCCGGGACGAACGCCGCCCCCGCCTTCAGCTCGACCCGCGATCCGGCAAGGTCGTTGCCATAGGGTTCGGCCGGTCCGCCGAGGCATTTCGACAGGAAATGCTCGGCAATCGCGGCGAAGGAGATGTTGGTCGCATCCTTCGCATAGACATGGCCTTCATCGGGATAGAAGGCATAGGTGACGGGCTTGCCGCGCGCCTTCATCGCATCGACGATTTCCTGCGACTGGTCGGGGAAGATGCGCGGATCGTTCGCGCCGTTGGTGACGAGAAGCGGCCTGGTGATCGCATCGACGCGCGCGATCGGCGAGCGCCGCATCAGGTCGGCGGCGCCTTCCTTCGTCGTCGGATCGCCGACACGGTTGACGAACTGCGGACGCTGCCAGGCCCACCAGTCGGGCATCAAGGCGACCTGCTTTACCAGATTGCTCGGCCCCGCCAGATCGACACCGCACTGGAAGGTGTCGGGAGTAAAGCTCAACGACACGAGCGTCGAATAGCCGCCGTAAGAGAGCCCCATCACCGCGACGCGATCCTTCGCCGTCACACCCTTGTCGATCGCCCACTGCACCCCGTCGAGCAGGTCGTCGTGCATCGTTTCCGACCATTTCCGGTCGCCCTTCGACATGAAATCGCTGCCGAAGCCGCCCGATGCACGAAAATTCACCGACAGTACGGCATAGCCGCGGTCGGCGAGCCAGGCGTGCTGCGGATCAAAGGCCAGATCGTCGCGCAGCCAGGGCCCGCCATGGACGAGCAGGACGAGCGGCACCGGGGTCACCGGCATGCCGTCCTTCCCCAGCTTCGCGCTGGTCGGCAGCGTCAGATAGCTCGGCAGGCTGAGCCCGTCGCGCGAGGCGATGGTGACCGGCAGGCGGCGGGCGAGTGCGCGTGTCTCCAGATCGGGGCGCGTCGACAGCAAGGGCACCAGCGTGCGCTCCTTGCGGTTCCACCAGCTATAGCGGTCGGGCCGGTTCGGCACCGTCTCGAGCAGCAGCCAGCGTGCATTGTCAGGAGTCTGTCCCGCGATCTTGAACGGCCCCGCGACCGCCGCCTCCAGCGCGGCGAATTCGGCGCGCGCCGCGTCCGAACGCACCGTCCATTCGCTCACCAGCGGGTCCTCGCGCGTCGCGAGCAGCGCCCCGCTTTCCTCGTCGAGCAGGGGCTCGACGATATCGGCGCGCACCGCGGCAGCGAGCAAGGTCTTCTTGCCCGTCGCCAGATCGACCGAGACGAGGTTCGCCTTGTCCCCGTCGCGGCTGTCGAGCATCGCAAGCTGTCCCTTCGCGTCGAGGCCGAAGACCTTGGAATTGCGAAGCGAGGCAAGCGGAATCGTCATGAACTCGGTCGGTCCCGGCGGGTCGATCCGGAAATAGGTCGACGATCCGTCGGCATTGCCGCGAACTCCCATACGGATGTTGAAATCGGGGTCAGCGACGACATCGATATAGTTCGCAGCATTGCGGAACACCCCGGTCCGCTGCCCGGTCGCGAGGTTGATGCGATAGATGTCACGGTAACGCCGGTCACGAATGTTCATGCCGACGAGGATCTCGCCCGGCCGCTTCTTCGACACCTTGACGATCTTCGTCTGCACCGCGGGATCGTCGGTCGCGTTGATGACGGTCTGCTTCGCGGGATCCGCAATCCACAACTGATAATGTTCCTCCCCTCCCACATCCTTCTGGATCAGGATGAAGCGCCCGTCGGCACTCCACTGGAATGCGTCGGGCGGGCGGCTGTCGAAACGGGTGACGGGCTTCGCCGAAGCCGGATCGCCGATCGGCGCCACCCAGACGTTGAGGACGCCGTTCAGCGGGTGCAGAAAGGCAAGCTGCTTTCCGTCGGGGCTGATCTGCAATTCCGAATAGGTCGGTGAGCGGAAGAGCAGGTCGCGCGGCACCAGCGTCGATGCCGCCGCTTCCACAGCAGGCTCTGCCGACGCGGTCGGCGAAGCTCCGGGGACTATGACCGCGCAGATGGCGGCGGCGGTCCATGCGACGACGCGCGCATTGCGACGCGGCGGCGGCCGGCGCAGGATGTTCGAACCCATCTTTTCTCACTCCCTGAAACCGCCCTCGCCCACCGGTCCTTTTCGGGCGCCGGACGAACGGGGCATTTCCCTCGACCAGCACAGACTGCCAATCGCCGCACGCCGGGGCCAATGCAGAATATGGATCAAATCATGCATGACGGGAAGGCTGGGCGATCGCGCAGGATCGGTTAGAAGGGCCTGTAGGTCGGAGGGTTTTGTACGATGGAAATGGCCTGGCTGGAGGATTTCGGCGCGCTGATCCGCGCGGGCAATTTCTCGCGCGCCGCGGCGGTGCGCTGCGTGACGCAGCCTGCGTTCAGCCGCCGCATCCGCTCGCTTGAGGATTGGCTGGGGGTCGAACTCGTCGATCGCAGCACGCACCAGATGATCCTGACCCCCGCCGGCAAACGCTTCGCCGCGATCGCCGAAACCGTGCTCCGCGACATCGAACATGGCCGGCGCGAGGTGCAGGAGATCGCAGGAACCTCGGCCTCGACGGTCAAGATCCTCGTCACCCACGCGCTCGCGCTGAACTTCTTCCCGCAGTGGCTCGCCCAGCTTCAGGCGATGATGGACACCGCGATCCCCATCCAGCTCAACGCCGACAATATGGGGGCATCCGAACAGATCATGCTGAACGGCAAGGCGCATTTCTGCCTCTGCTATTTCCACGCCGGCGCTCCGTCGGTTCTCGACGGTGCGGGCTTTCAGTCGATTTTGCTCGGCACCGATGCATTGGTGCCGGTCAGCGCCCCCCGCGAGGACGGCGCCGCGCCGCTCCACCCCCTCGTCGGCGAAGGCGGCGGCCCGGTCAGCCTGCTCGCCTATGGCGCGGAATCGGGCATGGACCGCATTGTGTCGGCGATGCTCGGCGCCAGCGCGATACCGACCAGCTTCACGCCGGTCTTCACCTCGCACACGCTGGTGCTCGCGCGCATGGCAAAGGATGGCCGGGGGCTGGCATGGCTTCCGCTCAGCATCGTCGCCGACGATCTTGCGAAGGGCGCGCTGGTCCGCGCCGGCGACGATGTCTGGGACATTCCAGTCGACGTCCGCCTCTATCGGCCGCGCGGCCGGCAATCGCCGTCGGCGGAGACTTTCTGGCGGCTGGCAGCGGCATAGGCGCGCCGCGATGGCCGCTACGCCCCACGATGCTTACCGAGCGGCATAATTCGATCCACAACAGGCATTGGCGGATGTCGTGCCATCCCTGTTAGTCGCGATCCGACACAAGGGCGCCGCCCGGATCCTGGGCCCCGGATCCGGGCGGCGAAACAGGATTCGGAACTCAGCCTATGAAACAGATCGCCCCTATCGAAGCCGTCGTCTTCGACCTTCTGACGGCCCTCCTCGATTCATGGTCGCTGTGGAACGGCGCCGCGGGATCGGCGGCCCACGGGCTGCGCTGGCGCCGCGCCTATCTGGCGCTGACCTATGGCTGCGGCGCGTATCGCCCCTATGAGGATCTGGTGCGCGAAGCGGCGATCGAGGCAGGCATTGCGCCCGCCGCTGCCGACGCGCTGACGGCGCACTGGAACACGCTCCAGCCCTGGCCCGAAGTCCCGCGCGTGCTCGGCGAACTCAGTGCGCGCGGCGTCCGGCTCGGGGTCGTCACCAACTGCTCGACCCTGCTCGGGCGGCAGGCGGCCGATCGCGTCGGCGTTCCCTTCTCGGTCGTGGTCACCTCCGAGGAGACCGGCTATTACAAGCCGCATCCGCAGCCGTACCGCGCGGCGCTCGACCGGCTGGACACCGATCCCGCGCGCACTTTGTTCGTCGCGGGGTCGCCCGCCGACATTCCGGGCGCCGCCGGTGTCGGCATGCCCGTTTTCTGGCACAACCGGGCGGGCCTGCCATTCGTCGCCGACACGGCGCGGCCCCTGTTGATCGCGGATACGCTCGATCCGCTGACGGAGCTGGTATGACGGGACAGCCGATTATGTTCGATGGACTCGATACCCCGCGACTGATCCTCGATGCCGCGCGGATCGAACGCAACGCCGAGCGGATGCGCGCGCGCTGCGCCGACCTCGGCGTGACGCTACGACCGCACCTCAAGACCGCCAAATCGGCCGATGTCGCGCGCATCGCGGCCGGCGGCGAACCGGGGCCGATCACCGTCTCGACGCTCGCCGAGGCCGAATATTTCGCTGCCGCCGGGTGGCGCGACATCCTCTATTCGACCGCGATCGCGCCCGCGAAGCTCACCCGCGCCGACCGCATCCAGCGCGAAACCGGCGCACGACTGCTGTTCGTCGTCGACGACCGAGAAGCCGCCGCGCTGATCGGACAGACGGCGGCCGCGCTCGACGCGCGCTTCGGCGTGCTGATCGAAGTCGACTGCGGCGAGCATCGCAGCGGTGTCGAGCCCGCCTCGCCCGCGCTCCTTGCGATCGCCGATGCCATCGCCGCCGCTGCGCCGCATCTGGAGCTGATGGGCATCATGTCGCACGCCGGCCATAGCTATGCGTTTGCCGAGCCCGCCCCCGTGCGCGCGCTGGCCGAGGTCGAACGCTTCGCCGCGGTGTCTTCGGCCGATTACCTACGCGAGCGCGGCCACCCCTGCCCCGTCGTCAGCATCGGTTCGACCCCGACCGTCCTGTTCGCCGGGCATCTGGAGGGGGTGACCGAGGTGCGCGCCGGCATCTACCTCTTCCACGATCTGGCCCAGCTCTCGCGCGGCATCTGCGCGCCGGACGATATCGCCGTCTCGGTGCTCGCAACGGTGATCGGGCACCAGCACAATGGTCCAAGCCTGATCCTCGATGCCGGCGCGCTCGCGCTGTCGAAGGACGTCGGCGCCAACCGCTTCATGCCCGAAGCCGGCTATGGCCTCGTCTGCGACGCGGCGACGCTCGAACCGCTCGAGTCGCTTGCGGTCACCATAGTGCATCAGGAACATGGCGGCGTGCCGGTACCCGACGAGAGCTGGTTCGATCGCCTGCCCATCGGCAGCCTCGTTCGCATCCTTCCGAACCACGCCTGCCTGACCTGCGCCGCCTATGCGTCCTACGACGTGCTGCAGGGCGGCGAGATCATCGCGCAATGGCCGCGTACCGGCGGCTGGTGACACAATCCGGAGAGTGAAGATGACCCAGAAGCTGACCGAAATACGCTGCGCCGATGCCCCGCCACCAGGCGGCCATTATGCGCAGGCCGTCCTCCATCGCGATACGCTCCATGTGTCGGGGCAGCTCGGCGTGACGGGCGATACCCCTGACGCCGACACCGTCCCGATCGCCGATCAGGTGGCCTTTGCGCTCGGCAATATCGAGGCGATCGCCCGCGTCGTGGGCGCGGCGAAGGAGGATGTGATCCGCTGCACCCTTTATGTGACCGACGTCGCGCACTGGGGCGAGGTCAACGGCGCCTATGCCGCCTTCTTCGGCCCCCATCGCCCGGCGCGCTCGATCGTCCCCGGCGGCCCGCTCCACTTCGGCGCGCTGGTGGAGATCGAGGCGGTGGTCGCAGTGCGCTGACCACGGGTTTCGTTCACGTCAATGACGACACATGCCTTGGCGATGCAGTGGATCTACAGTGCTAACAAATGGCCGGTTGGAGACGGTCCGTTTTCGGTTTGTTGGAGCTCGACAGCGAATGTTGGTTGAGCTCTGATGCCCCCCCGGCTTTCATCCAGTCAGGATTACCCGTCGATATTATCGCCGCGCGAACGGTGACAGATCGATGCGCCACTTCTGGGCCTGCTCCGACGTGACGCCGTTGCGTTCGAGCCGTTCGAGCAAATCCTCATGCCGCGGCATGCCCATGACCAGGCGATAGGTCGCGAGCCTGCCCTTGAGCCGGGGCCAGTCCTCGTCCTCGCGGCTGCATGCCAGCATCGGGATGATACGCTGGATCTGGACAGACTGACTGTCCGGCAGAAACACCCAGTATGGCGCAAGCGGATCATCTTTCGCGATCTGCGCAGCAGCAGCGAACATGACCTTCCAGGGATCCGTCTCTGCCACGTTTGAGGCGTGAGCGAGGGTCGCCTCTGCGATGGCGGCGATCCCGGTCGCGGACGCGACGTTCAACCGCACGGCGTGCCCCTTGTAGCGGTGAACGCGGCCCTCTCGCTGTTCCAGTTCAACCGGCGAGCGCGGCAGATTCCAGTGCACTACCGCATGACACCATGGATGAAAGTCCAGCCCCTCCTGACCAACCGCCGTGGAGGCCAGCACGAAGGGCCGGAATGGCGAGTTGAACGCGGCGCGGACCATATCGAGACGGCTGACCGCTCCGTCAGCCTCCTTGATCTCTGCAAAACGCAAGGCGTACCGACAGCGCAACTTGATTGTTCCGCCACGATTTTGGCCCCGCCCACGGCGATCAAGTCCATTCACCTCAATCGAAGCCCGACGGATCGACAAGGCGTTGTAAACGGCGTCGGCCGCCTGACCTGCCTTTTTGGTCGTCTTTTCGTCGAACTGCGCAAGCCCGTCGGCCTCGAAATGGAGATGCTCGTCGAGGAGTGCCTGGAGATTGCCGTCGATGCAGTATTCAATGACTTGCCGCCAGTAGGGAAGACTGCGGCCGGGATGCTCGAGCTGTACCGCTGCGGCGGCATCGCCATGGTTGAACAGCCCCTGGAAGCCTCGCGCGATCCTGAACGCTGCCGACCTCAAAGCAGGCTCCGGCAGGCCAGTCCCCAGCGTTCTTCGCACCGCCCGATAAGCACAGTTGCCCGGAGCAGCGATGGAAAGGCGGGCAAGAACGCTCGCCAGATCCTTGGGCCTGGCGCCGAGTATGCCGGGGTTATTCAGTACTTTCCGGACGGCAGCGGCGGCGACGGCGAATTCATCATCATCAGGGTGATCGCCACTGAGCCAAGTGGTCAGCTCATCCCTCTGGTCGAGCAGGATCGGGGCAGCCCAGTACCACCGCTGGTCAACCCGGCCAGCACCTCGCGGGAGTTTGCCGAGCTCCTGCGTGATCGACGCTTTCGCTGCCTCAATCGCCTCGCGCCTTTCGAGCGCCCGCCCGGACCGGAGCGCAAGCTGCAATGGATCGCCAATGTCCGCCAGCTCGCGGGACGGCAGCAGCAGGGACAGAGCCGCCATCCCCGCTGTGGGATCGCGGCGACCCTGCCGGGATCTGCCAAGACGGAGCATGTCGCCGAGCTTGCCGAATGCGGCATGGTTTTGCCCGGCCGCCCGCTTGCCGGCCCGGCGACGCCGTCCCCGCATCATTCTGAAGTCCGCGGCGAGCCGGCGCTCCGCCTCGTACGAGGCGATAGCCGAGATGGCATCGGGGGCCACTCGCCACTCGGTGAACACGAGATGCTTCAGGGTCTTCGGCGCATCGGCAAACGCTCCGCCCAGCTTCATGTAGGGAAGGGCTGGCGGCACCCACAGCAGCCGCTCCGCACCCGGGGGCAGCGCCCGTTCGACAAGATCCCGCATGCGCGCAGATGACGGCTCGAGCTTCTCCATGGCGCGGACACTGGCGTGGTCGAGCAGCAGCCCGCCTGTTCTGCCTTCGCGCCCTACGGTCCGGCCGATGGCCCGCGCTTCCAAGGCATCTGGAGTCGCTTCGGTGGCAGCGGCAATCGCCGCGACCGCAGCAGTCCGGAACTGGTAGCCCCGCATGAACTCGAGAAAATATGGAGCCGATTTCCAGTAATCGATCCCATCCCGCGTCTTCAGCAGCTTGGACAGGCGCCGCGTCGCGAGGGCTCCCGTCAGATCACCATCCTGCGACGCGAGCACGCGCACATCCGGAACGACCATCGCATCCTGCAGTCCGCTGGACTGCGTCCTCTCGGTCCGGCTCATCACGCGCCTCAGCAGCGACTGCGCGCGGTCACGCGCCGCGATGACGGCGGCGCTGTCCGGCTGAGGTGCGCGCAAGGCGTGATCAAAGGCGTCGAGGGCCCCTGCCAGCAGGTCTGCCTGTTTGTCCCCGCCAAGAAAGCGCATCAGGCCCACGAAGTCGTCGTAGGATTTTTCCGCCATATCGCTCTGCCGCCCTGGTAGCCGGTATGGGGTTGCCGACAGTAGCAAGACCCGGCGATCGGGCACCTCTTCACCGAGGAGTGTTGCGGCAAGCCGGACCGCATGATCCGTGTCGATCCGCCGCCGATCGAGCAGGTGAGCGAACTTCTGAAACTCGTCGACGATTACGAGACCGCCTCCGGCGAGCGTCGCGGCGCTGCAGTCCGCGAGTTCCTTCCTAAGCCGCCCGACCAGCGCATTTCGGGCGCGGCGCAATACTCGTCGCTCCTTCGGATCGTCGACATCTTCCAGCTGGCGGACGCCTCCGATTGCCCGACGCAGATCCGCGGCGAGCAGATCGTCCGACAGGACGCGGCCGGCAAAGGCGCGGATGACGGACTGTTCTGGCTTCTCTTTCTTCAGCCGCCCGATGCGATCATCCCAAGTCGCTTCGCTTACCTGCTGAAGAAGTTGCTTGAGTCCCTTGCCAGGGAAGTGCGGCCGGAGAGCGCAAAAGATAAGCGCGCGCTCGTCGACGCTGCCCGAGCTTGCAGTGACATTGAACGACGTTGCCGGGGTAAGCGCGAGATACCGGACGCCCGCGTCGCGTTTCTCGCTAGCCAGTAGTGTCAGGCGGGTTGCCTGAAGCCGTCCATGCGCGCCATCAGCCTTCAGCCGCTTGAGGTTCTGGCTGGCAACAGGCTGGCTCGAACAAAGATATACAATGTCGACATGCCGGCGGCCAGCACGTTCCAGCGCTTCCTCGACCACGCGCTTCGCAACCACCGTCTTGCCCAGTCCCACCTCATCGGCGACAAGAAACCGCCGGGCAGGAGTGCGGTCCTTCCAGAAACGCCGGATGACGATATCAGCAGTGCGCTGCTGAAATGGAGCCGGGCCGCTCATTGCGGCGCCATCGCATCAAGAAGCTGCGACCAGAGCCGCATGAATCCTTCGGGCGCGATCGCCTCAAGCCTTCCCGGTTCCAGCGCATCCAGTGTGCGGCGGAGAGACGACAGCGTCTCGGCGTCATCGGCCGCCGTCCGGACAAGCAGTTCCAGTAGCCCGGGCCGCGGCCCCGAGGACCAGCCGGGCCCTGCGCCGTCTCCATCGCCGCCATCGCCGCCGCATCCCGCAAGGTCGCCAAGCATCCCGCGAACGAAGCCATCGAACCCGGCGCGATCGGGAAGCAGATCTCGAACGACTGCCGCACTACGCTCTTCCGCGTCGACACCCTCAACCGGAATATTCAGGCAGAATGCGATCGGACAATCCGCGCTGCCGGCCTCGAACGTGACGAAGCCAGTGATCTGTTTGAGCTCGACCACCCCGGGCAGAGCGACGGATTCTCCCCTTGCCAGCTGGTTGCCGCAGGGCGGAGAGCTGCGGGTCGAATCCATGGTGGCGAGCCGGAACCGGAGGCCAGGCAGGACCTTTCTGACATCCGGCCCAAGCGGGCGCCCCGGAACCAGTGACACGCGCCACTCGTCGGTTTCGCCCTCACAGAAAAGCTTGAAGTCCGCATCGGCGAGCAGTTTTTTCGCACGCCGGTCGTCGAACGGCTCTGGCGGCACCGCCGACGGGTCGGCGGGGGCATAGTCCCGAGCCACCGCCCCAAGCGATTCATGGCCGAGCAGGTGATCGATGCCCCCCTTTCCCACGGCAGCGGTGCAGTCGAACGAGACCATGAATTCGACATTGGGTCCCGCGGTTGCAGATCGCGTGGCGTTCATCGACCCAACCGCGGCGAAGACGCGCGCGCCTTTCTCCCAGATCAGCGCCTTGCCGTGCAGTGCAGCGGATGGACTCTCTGCCTCAGCAGGCGGATCCAGCACCATGATGCGCCTGAATTTCTTCGACACTACGGGCCAGCAGCGATCGATTGCGTCGGGTCTCGATATGATCGCCATCGCATCCTTGCTGCCCTGAGTTAGTTCGCAAAGAGCGGGCGCGGCAAGAAAGGGTGAAAGAAGAAGGAGGCGGTCACTCGGCGGCTGTTCCCACCGGTCGTCCGGGCGGATACCCAGGGTCTGGAAGCGCGGCTTGCCCAGACCCGCGGGCATGTGCCAAGCGACCCTCCCCGCCTGGTCCGCAATATCCTCGAGAAGTATGAAGTGTGGCGCCGCCATAGCCCGGCGGCCCAGCTCCGGCAGCTTGCGTAGCAGCACGGACACATCGCACTCGGTGCTGGCGGTGCCGGGGCGGCCTTCTGCCACCAGACCGATATCCCACGACCTGTCGCCAGTCAGGTTCCGGCTGAGCACCGCAATGCGCAGCGTCGGCCGCTTCCTCTCATCAATGAACCGCATCACCCAGAGCTTGGGGTGAAACGCGCCTCCATTGGGGGCCGCGACCTCATAGACCATCGGCTCGACTTCGATGATCGCCGGCGGAAGCATGGAGGCGGCATGGATCCCTCCAGCCTGACAGAACACCATTGTCCGGTCGCAGATCCGTTTCAGGGCAGCCAGGTCAGCGGGCCCGAACTTCTGCCTGGCGTCCTTTCGTGTGCCGAGCAGGTCGGTAACGATCGCGCCAGGTAGTGACAGGATGGTATCGAGCGCCGCGGAGTAGGTGCAGACGACAAGCGCATCAAAGCTGTGCCCGGCAGGCGGGCGGAGCAGGTCGTAGATCGAGGAGCGATCGTGAGAGGCAAGCATCAGCGTACCGCGAGCTCATTCAGATATCTGCTGACCAGCGGCCAGCGATAGTCCAGCTGGCCGCCAGACTGGCCGCCCCATTGCTCGCGCTGCTTGCTGAACAGGATACGCGATGTGCCCTTCGCTCGTTTCAGGGAAATCTCGCGCTGAGCCACTTCATCGATCGCAGCCTGCGAACGCCCGAGGTCGCTCTCCGACAGGCACAGGCTGGCCCATTTTTCGACGAAGCGCGTTACGGGCGGTTCGACCGAGTGGTGAGCGAGGGCGCCAAGGCGTGGAACGTCATACAGCTTCTCGAGGACCATTTCGGCATCTTCACCGGAAAAGTCGCTCCTCCAGTGGCGCAACGCCTTGGCATAGGGCTTCCTTGTATCAGCCGCCTCGCCATCGACGATCTTCAGTTCGGCGACACGCAGATTGTAGAGCAGGGTCGCGCCATACATCGTCCGGGAAAAGGCTGCTGCCAGCTTCAGGAGCTCGCGCGCCGGTTCGGGTAGACGCGATGCGCGGGGATGCGCCCATGCCGAGTCCACCTCCACGTTTTTCCGGTGGGCCAGAAAGGTGGGGAACGCGTTGTAAGGCAGGCCACCATCGGGATCGACGCAGGCCTTGCCCAAGCGATTGCGGAGATAAACGGCTTCCTTTGGTGTCAGTGAGAAGTCGAGACCATCGACCTCGGGAAAGCCGGGCGGCGGGCATGGCCGGCCGTCATCGAAGCCGTAGCTGTCGGTCGCTTCTTCGCCCTCCCACCGGGCTTCCAGCCGCGCCCTGTCGCGACGCGATGCAACCACTCTTGCCCAGCGCCGCCGGTTGCCCCGGATCTTTCTGATGCCGAGCACTCGAAGGCCGTTCCAGTAAATCTCGCTGGGCATGCGAGCCAGGCCTTCCTGTGCACGAAAACCAATCACGTTGTGTCCGCTGCCGAGTTCGGACAGCCGCTTGATAACGAGTGTCTCGAGCCGGCGGAGCTCACTGCCGATCGCATCCGCGCCACGCTTTCGTGCGGCAAGTTCGCAGCACCATTGGACGAACAGGAAATAGCGGGCGTGCTGCTGGATGGTGCTGGTCCCGGGGAACAGCAGATCGGCGAACGTGTCGCGGATCGTTCCGAGACCAAGCTCGTCGCGCGCGTCCTGCCCCCTTGCTGCTCCTATCGCGCGGAGCACCGACTGTTCATGCTCCGGGTCGTGATCGACCCAACCAAAGAAGCTCAACGGAATCACCCCCAACCGTGTGCGACGAGGACCGGCACGCAGCCGCCTCAACATGCTCGCGCATCAGCGCTGGTCAAGCTGAGATGCGATTGCGCTCACCGCACACACGGGCTTTGCCGCGAAACTCGAGCTGCCCGACTCCGGATCGACAAGTCTTGAATGGGCAGCTGCCAAAGCGGACATCGCTATCGATTTCGTCGCACCCATCATCGGGCGGCGCACCCAATGATACGCGGTCAAAGGCATTGGAATGAAACGAAATTCCTCTAAGTTGCTGATATATATCACTTATGAAAAGTTTCATTTAAATCAAATATTTATTTCGTTTGAATGTTGCCAATAAGTTAAAAGAAGGTTTGTTAACCTGTTTTTTCTAAACATGCACAAGTCTTGTGGGGAAGACGAATTGAAAGGATCGAGTCCTTTTGAGGAGTTTTCATTATGACCGCGAAAACAAAATTCTCTATAACGGCCTTAGCTGTCATGGCTCTTACTGTATCACCGGCCCATGCAGATATAACCGGGACAGTCAACGCAACGATAACGCTCGAAGCAGGCTGTATAGTTAATGGGCAAAACTTCGACGACGGGATGACAGGTGCCGATTTCGGCACGCTCGATTTCGGCACCGAGAACACGCTTTTCTCGCAGGCCGATGCACAGATATTGAGCGGCGGCGCCGCCTTCACCGTCCAGTGCAGCAACGGCATCACGCCCGTGCTGTCGTTCAACGCCGGGCTGAATGACGGCGATGGTGCCGGCGCGGGCCTCCACGCGATGGCGCATCAGACCGAGGCGGGCCAGTTCGTAACCTATAACCTCTATTCGGATGCCGGCCGCAACACCGTCATTCCTGTCGGCGGCGACGTCAGCCTCGCCGGCGGCGGCGCCCAGCAAACCGTGAACGTCTATGCCCGTGCCTTCGGCGAAGCGGGGCTCATGCCGGGCGTATATTCCGACGTCATCACAGTGGTCCTGGAGCTTTAGGGGAGCGGCCCGGCGGAGGATCAGTGGTCATGGCCCGCTCGCCCCGACCCACGCCACGGGTGGCTCTGGCCATCCTCGCGACCATCCTTGGAGGCCTTCCCGCCGCGAACGCGGAAACGACGGCGCAGTTCGAGGTTTCGGCAACCATCGCTCCGGGTTGCCTGGTCGACGGGCTTGGCAGCAGCGGCCATGCCGGCACCATCGGAACGCTCGATTTCGGGACCGACTCGGCCTTCTCGACCGCCACGCACACGGCGACGACGACAACGTCGCAGGGGGTTCGCCTCCGCTGCACCCCCGGCGTCAATCTGATGATGGGCGTCGACGGCGGCAGCCATGCCGCGACCGGCGCGCGTCATTTGCAGCGCGGCGCCGATACGGCAGCGCGGATCGCCTATGCCGTGTGCCGCGATGCCGCCTGTAGCCAGCCGATCGCGATCGGCGGCTCGGCAGGGATCCTGATTACGGGAGCCAACAGCGAGGATGTGCTCCTGCCGCTCTTTGCGTCGCTTACCCTGCCGGGCGGACTGCCGCCGGGTGTCTACACCGACACGCTCACGGTCACGCTGACATGGTGACCGTCCTCCTTTTCGGGACAAGCCCATGAAACACGGTCTTCTTTCCGTCGCCCTGTTGCTGGTCGCACTGGTTCTGCTCGCGGTGGCGCCGCCGCCAGCCGGGGCACAGCAGCCCGGCTCGCTCCTGATCTGGCCGGTCAACCCGGTCATCGAGGGCGACGCGCGTGCGGCGGCGCTCTGGCTCGAAAATCCGGGTAAGGCGCCCATCACGCTCCAGGTCCGGATCTATGCCTGGACGCAGCAGGACGGCCGCCACGCCTATGCGGAGCAGGACGAGGTCATCGGCACGCCGCCGATCGTCAGCATCGAACCGGGCCAGCGGCAGCTGGTGCGCCTGACCCGCACGACGCCCCCCCCCGCCGCCGCCGAAACGCCCTATCGGATCGTCGTCGACGAAGTGCCGACCGGAAACGCGTCGGTCGCCCCCGGCGCCTCGGTCAGCTTTCGCATGCGGTATTCGCTGCCGCTTTTCTCTTATTCCCGGCGCGGCAACGGCAAAGCCAAGCCGCCCGCACCGGCGCCGCAAATCTCCTGGCGCGCCGGTGCGGATGCCGGGGGCCGCTTCCTCGAAATCCGCAACGACGGGTCGGGCCACGCCCGGTTGACCGACGTCAGCTTTGCCACCGGCGCGCAGAAATCCACCGTTGCCCAAGGTCTGCTCGGATATGTGCTCCCCGGCGCGTCAATGCGCTGGCCGCTGCCGGGCACCTTGGGCGCCGTGGGCGATCTCGTCGCAACGGTGAATGGAAAGGTCGGCGTCGTCATCGAACGCCGGCAGGAATAGTGGTTCATGGCCGGCTCGCTCCATCCGCCGGCGCATTCCCGATGGGCAATGATATTTGCGGCCGCTCTTCTGATGCCGGGCCTCGCCCGCGCGGCGGACGCCGCCGCCGGGCGTGACGGCTATGGCGATCTGCCTCCCCCGCCGCAGCGCGTCGACGCCGCCGCAGATCAACAACTCGAGCTCGAACTGTTCGTCAACGGCATGCGCAGCGGCGTCGTGGCGCACGCCGTGAAGCAGGGCGCCCGATTCAGCCTCCGAACCGACGATATGCGCCACGCGGGGCTTCGCCTTCAGACAACCAGCGAAACGCTCTTCCTCGACAGCCTCGAGGGCGTCCGCGCCGACTATGACGCGCCGCGCCAGGAGTTGTATCTGACGGTGTCGCCCGAATATCTGCCCGCTCAGCGGGTCGGCCGTGGCAAGCGCCGTTTCGAACCGGCGCAATATGACATGGGCGCACTGCTCAACTATGACGCCTATGTCAGCGGCGGCGGCAAGACTCCGACGCAGGCGTCGCTGTGGCACGAGGCTCGCATCTTCGGCCCGGCCGGCATCATCTCTACGACCGGCGCGCTGCGAACAGGCCGCGCGAAAAACTATCTTCGTTTCGACACCTATTGGCGCCGGTCCGACGAAGAGAGCATGACCACCCTCGAGGCGGGCGACATCATCACACGCAGCCTGCCGTGGGCACCCGCGGTCCGCTTGGGCGGGCTCCAGATTTCGCGCGACTTTTCGGTGCGCCCCGACGTCGTCACCTACCCGCTTCCCGAATTCGCCGGCAGCGCGGCGCTGCCCTCGACCGTCGAACTCGTCGTCCACGGGCAGAGGGTCGCGGGCGCCGAAGTAAACCCCGGCCCCTTCGCGCTCGATACGCTGCCGCCGATCAACGGCTATGGCGAGGCCAATCTGATCGTCACCGACATGCACGGCCGCAGCGTCTCGACGACAATGCCTTTCTATATCAGCAGCGCGCTGCTGCGCCCGGGGCTCACCGACTATGCCGCGGCCTTCGGCGCCTTTCGCCGCAACTATGGCATCAGGAATTTCGACTATGGCGGCCTCGCCGCCAGCGCATCGGCGCGCCATGGCGTGACCGGCGGCCTGACGCTCGAAGTGCGCGCGGAAGTCGCCGACGACATGCGGCTCGCAGGCGGTGGCGGTGTCGTCAAGCTCGGCAATTTCGGCACCGTCAGCGCATCCTACAGCCGCAGCTTCCGTGGCGGGTCCGACGGCGGCGAGTTGACGCTCGGCTATGACTATCAGACGCGCGGCTTTTCAATCGGGCTGCGACACCGACGGCGCGACAGCGATTATACCGATCTCGGCCTGCTCGATCGCGGCGACCGGGACGGCTGGGAACGGCTCACCGCAGTGACGGCCAGCCTGTCGCTCGGACAGGCGGGCACGCTCGGGATCGGCTATTTCGATTTCCGGCAGGCACTGGCACGCGACGCCCGGCTCGCAAACATCGCCTGGGCTCTTCCCCTTTGGGGTGCAAGCCGTCTCAACGCCTCGCTCTCGCGCGAATTCGTCGAACAGAGCTGGTCGGGCGCACTGACACTGAGCCTTCCGCTCGGCGGCGGCACGCTCGGCGCCGGTGTCGTGGAGGGTCAGAATGGACGCACCGGGCTGCGCGCCGACTATTCGCGGGCCGCGCCCGTCGAGGGCGGTTTCGGATGGAATGCGAGCACGGTGAGCGAAGATGGTGCCAGCCCCTATTGGCGCGGCGATATGACCTGGCGGATGCAGCCGGTTCAGCTGCGCGCCGGCGCCTATGGCCGCGACGAGGTCACCGGCTGGCTCGGCATCAGCGGCTCGCTCGTGTTCATGGACGACGCCGTCTTCGCCGCCAATCGCGTTTCCGACGCCTTTGCGGTCGTCAGCACCAACGGCGAGGCCGGGATTCCGGTGCGCTATGAAAACCAGCTGATCGGCAAAACCAACGCCAAGGGCCAATTGCTCATCCCGACCGCGACCGCCTATTATCCCGGCCGCTACGATATCGATACGCTGTCGCTCGCGGCCAACGTCAAGGCACCGGTGGTCAGCCAGCGCGTCGCCGTCGCGGCGGGCAGCGGCCATGTCATCAAATTCCCCGTCGAACATGTGACGGCGGCCCGCGCGACGATCCGGACCGTCACCGGCGAGCCGGTGCCTGCCGGCGCGGCGGCCACCGTCAACGGCACATTGTCCACCTATGTCGCATGGGACGGAATGCTCTTCATCGAAGAAGTGACAGCCGACAATCGGGTGGAAGTTGCACTGCCCGACGGCAGCAACTGCCACGTGACCTTCGCCGTCGACCCCAAGGCCGACGACATCATCGAACTGGGGGATCTCACATGTCGACGTTGATGCGCATCATCCGCGCGCTGTCCGCACTGACGGTCGCGACGCTGATATCCGGCGAGGCCTCGGCTTGCACGACCTCCACGACGAGCACCAATCTGGGGAACGCGAGTTCCTATGCCGTCGCCACGACGGCGCAACAGGGAAGCGGTTCGGCGGGTCTCCAATGCGACATCCTCCTCGCCGCACTCGCGACCCATTATGTCGGCCTGCGCGTTGATGCGTCGACCTTCCAGCTCACCGGGCCGACCGGCCAAACGATCGCCTACACCGCCGCACTGACCGCAAATGGCCCCCCGCTGACGGTCGGGAACTTCCAGAATCTTTCGTCGACCAGCCTCGTCAGCCTGTTCGCCGGCACGAACAACAGCGTCCCCGTCTATTTCCGCACAGCCGCCACTCCCGGCTTGCGCGCGGGCAACTATTCCGGCTTTCTCGATCTGCGCTGGTATTATTCGGTCTGCTCGCTGGGCGTCGCCGTCTGTCTCGCCCATTCGAGCAGTCCCGGCTTCGTCCGCCCGATTCTGGGCCCGCCGACCACATGGGGAAGCGGCGTTGCTGTCCGGGTCAATGTCCAGCTGACGGTAGAGAATGACTGCATCATCACCGCGCCCAATGCGGGCTTCGGCACGGCGCCGCTCGCCGGCAGCTTCAACCCGATCACGCGCACCATATTGATCCGCTGCAGCGCGGGCGCCGCCTACACCGTCGGGCTCAGCGACGGCAATAATCCGGACAATGGCGTGCGGCGCATGCGCAGCGGCAGCAACTATCTGCGCTATGAAATTTACAAGACCACCACCTCGCCCGATCGCTGGGGATCGATCGGCAGCGCCCGGCGCGCAAGCGGAACCGCCGATACCAATCCGGGCGTCTATGATTCAGTGACCACGCAGGAGTTCGGCTATCGCGCCACCATCCTCGCCGGCCAGGTCACGCCGCCACCCGGTCTCTATACCGACACCATTCTCGTCGATGTCGCCTTTTGAACCGCAATCCGACGCCCCATCCACTTTGTGCCTGAAAATACAGGTGAGCTTCGCTCCGTCATATCAAATGCCCTCTTTGGCGCGCAGGGCGTTTCAGCTCGAATGGCCGAGATCGACCGCCCCGCCAACCCCGGCTCCCGAATGCAAGCATTCCCGAAAAGCCGGCGTGGACCGCCGTGCATCTTGCCTGCTCATCAACTGGCGAGCAGCTTCAGCCCTGAAAACAACAGCACCGCGGCGAGCGCTGGACGCAGAAGATGGTCGGGCGCGCGGGTCGACAGGAGGCTTCCGACGATGACACCGGGGATCGAGCCGACCAGCAGGCTGACGAGGAGCACGGGATCAACATCGCCATAAAGCCAGTGCCCCGACCCGGCGACCAACGCCAGCGGGACGGCATGGACAATGTCCGTACCGACAATCCGTGACACCGGCAGGTTCGGATAGAGCATCAGCAAGGCGGTCACGCCGATTGCCCCTGCCCCCACCGACGAAATCGAGACGGCAACCCCGATGAAGGCGCCGAGCATCACCGTCGGCAGCAATGCGCTCCGATCGTGCCGGCTACCGCCCCGGCGCGCGAGCCGCACCAGCCGTTTCTGAAAGAGCGCCGCGAACGCGGTCAGAATGAGCATGCAGCCAAGGAAGGCGATGATGACTTGCTCGGCCTTCGCGCCAATCTCGCCCAGCCCCTGCAGCGCGACCACGGACAATAGCGCGGCCGGGATCGACCCGGCGGCAAGGCGCCGGAAAATGCGCCAGTCGACGGTATCGCGCCACCCATGAACGGTGCTTCCGACCGTCTTCGTTATCGCAGCGAACAGCAGGTCGGTCCCGACCGCCGTTTTGGCATTGACGCCGAACATCAGCACGAGGAGCGGCGTCATCAACGATCCGCCCCCGACACCGGTCAATCCCACCATGACACCGACGAACAGGCCGGCGGTCACATGCATCACATCGAAGTGACCGAGCATATCCTGGAACAACCCAACCCTCCTGACTCGCCGCCCGATGTCAGCAGCGGCTCCGTGCAGTCAATCGGCGATCGGCCAAGCGCTGGCGGGCACAACGGGGCCCGCCAGCATATCCCTACGGGCGTTCGATCACCACCGTTACCGCTCGCCTGTTCTTCGCATAGGCTTCTTCGTCCGATCCGGTGACCGCCGGGCGTTCCTTGCCATAGCTGATCACATTGATCCGCCCCGGATCGACGCCAAGCGAGGCGAGATAATTTTTCGCGGCATTCGCCCGCCGTTCGCCAAGCGCGATGTTATAGTCTCGCGTCCCGCGCTCATCTGCATGCCCCTCCAGCGTCACGCGGACACCTGGATTGCGCGCGAGCCAGCCAGCCTGACTTTGTAGCGTCGCCATATCCTCGGCATCGACATTATACTGATCAAACCCGAAGAAGATGCGGTCCGACGATATATTCGCGATGAAATCCTGCTGCGACCCCGGGATGACGCGATCGGTTTCTTCCGGCCCGCAGCACGTCGGCGGCGGCGGCAGATCCTTCGGCGCTTTCTTCGCGCAGCCCCCGGCCACCAGCATCGCGGCCATAGCACCCATCAGCATTGCATTTTTCATCATATTTTCCCCCTCGTGCTGGAAAACCGACCTCGTCGGTTCCGGATATCAAGTTGGTCAGGAGCGCGTTCGTGCGAGCGTTTCGGCACGAGCGTCGATCGCCGCAGGACCGCTGTCACCGACCAGCGCGTAAGACATGTCACCCCGCCGCCAGTAGGCGACCGAATGCTCGCCTTCCCGGACGGCGTCGGGCTGTTCGGGCGCGCCTTCGCGTCCGCGCTTGGCAAAGAGCGACAGATGGTCGCCTTCGTCGGTCTTGAGCGCCATCACCAGCGCCGGCCCACGCTCGGTCGGAAACAGCTGTACATCGGTGACCTTCCAGTCGGCCGGAACTTGCGGGACCGAAATTCTGGTCGCGCGCCGGATTTCACGCGCGTCGAACTTCGGCGCTTCGACTTGCGAAACCATGCCGGCCCGCATTCCGGCTACCAGATGCGAGGTCAGCGCGTCATCGATATAGCCGGGCGGCCCCTGGAAGGTCACGAGCAGCGCCGCCGCGATTCCGGAGGCCGACAGTCCCGCCGCCGGCGCCCAACGACGCCAGCGTGAGCCCGCCGCCGACGAACCGCCGCGCATGGCTTCGCCTGATCCGGGCGACAGCGGCTCGCCGTCGCGCGCAAGCAGTTGCAGTGCACTCCGCGTGCCCAGATCGCCCATCACGCGTGCCGCGAGATCTGGATGCTGGCGCAGATAGTCCTCGACGGCAAAGCATCCCTCGGTATCGAGCTGCCCGTCGACATAAGCGTCGATCTCCTGATCACTCGGTGTGGCTGCCATCCCGTCCTCCCACGATACGCAGCGCCGGTTCGGCTTGCCGCTCGTCCTGTTGCCTCAGTGCCGCGCGCGCACGCGCAATTCGCGACATGATTGTCCCCACCGGAACGCCGAGCACGTCGGCGCACTCCTGGTAACTCAAACCCTCGACGGCCGTCAGATGAAGGACGGCGCGGTGATGTTCGGGCAGCGCGGCAAAGCTTCGCGCGATCTCTCCGAGCCGCGCATGATGTTCCTGCGAGGCGTCCGAGTGCGCGACCTGCATCTCGGCGAAGCGGTCGTTGCGCCGGGCCTCCGCCGCCTCTCGCCGCGTTCCCGAAACGAAGACATTGTGGACGATCGCGAACAGCCAGCGCCGCCGGTCGCGGCTCTCCTGATAGGTGGCCTGCCGCTCGATCGCACGAACCAGCGCATCCTGCACCACGTCGTCGGCATCGTCGCGATCGCGCGTCAACGACCGCGCATAGCGTCGCATCGCCGCGACATCGTCGGCAAAGCCGCTGGATTTTCCCCAACGGATCTTCATGCCGCATATTGCCGGTCGAGTGCCGGATAACGCAAGGCCGCATCGCGTCCGGCCAGCCGCTCATAGACGCGCGCAACGTCGGCGAGGATCGCATCCCAGCGATAGCCATCCGCCACCTCCGCCGCCGCCCTGCCCAACCGGTAACGGCGCGCGGGCTGGTCGATCAGCGACGCGGCGGCGGCGGCGTAGGCACCCGGATCCCGCGGCGATACGAGCAGCCCCGTACGGCCGTGATCGATGAGCGCCGAGGCGCTGTCGACGTCGGCCGACACGACCGCGAGGCCCGACGCCATCGCTTCGAGGTTGACGTTGCCGAACGCCTCAGTGACGCTGGGGTTGATCAGGATGTCGGCGCTGGCGACGGCTTCGCCGAGCGCCGCGCCGTCGAGGAAGCCGAGGAAAGTCACATTGGGTAGCCGCCGCGCGAGCCAGTCGCGCGCGGGCCCCTCGCCGACGACGATCGGGCGAACCATATGACCGCGCGCGCGCAACGCCGCGATCGTCCCGGCAAAGACGTCGAGGCCCTTTTCGAGGACGAGGCGCCCGAAGAAGAGCGGCACGATCTCGCCCGGCGCATAGCCCAGATGACGCCGAAAAGCTTCGCTACGTCGCGTCGGCCCGAAGATCGTCCGATCGATGCCACGCGACCAAATCGATACTTTCCCGGGCTCGAACTGCGCGGCCAACGCATCGCGGATCGGCGGCGTTGGCGCCAGAATATGGTCTGCATCGCGGTAGAAGCGCGAGAGATAGCGATCGACGGGGCCGCGCAGCAGGCCAAGTCGATAATAGTCGAGATAGGTTTCGAAACGCGTGTGCAGGCTGGCGACCACGGGAATGCCGGCAGCGCGCGCATATTTCTGCGCTTGCCGGCCAAGAATGTCGGGCGCCGACAGATGGATTATATCGGGCGCAAACGCTTCCATGTCCTCACGCGCCGCCTTGTTGAAACCCAATGCTATCCGGTATTCCGGGCGTCCCGGAATACAAACCGATCGCACCGGCACGATATCGCCGACCGACGCGAAGGCCTTTTGCGGAGCGACGGGCGAGTAGATGCGCACCTCGGCCCCCGCCTGTTCGAGCAAGTAAGCAACGAGACGGTTGAGCGCGCGGTTCGCCCCATCGCGGACGCAGTCGTAATTCCCTGAAAACAGTGCAACACGCAGCCGCCGCGGCGCGGCGGTACGATATCCGGAGACAAAGGGGGAAATGCCGGGGAGAATCTTCGTCATGCGGCGCATACGCCTGCCGCGCGGATTCTATTCCATTTGCCATGAGCCAGCAGGCCCCGGACTATACTTCAGACCGATTTCCCGACGGGCGGCGATGCCCGCCATTGCGGCCTCATCCCGGCAATGCGCGATTATATATGTCCACCGGTCCCGGATATTCGCTTCCGTCGTCTCTTCCAACCTCGCGCGCGATCAACGCATTGACCATGGCATTCAGGCGCAAGAGGTTGCGCCGTTGATCCGGACGCGATGCAAGATTGACGAGTTCATTCGGGTCGGCCTGCGTGTCATACAGCTCGAGGTCGTTGTTCCCTGACAATTGCCTCCAGCTTCGCGGTTGCTGATGATGCTCGGGCGCAAAATAGCGCGCGAACTTCCAGCGGCCATCGTGAACCCCGCGGTGCAACCGGCGGCGTGACAGGTCGAAGCGGTCGGTGAACGGTGCGGTCGCGGGCTGGCCCGCTTTCGGCGCCCAGCCATAGGCCACCGCATAGTTGAACAGATGCCCCCGAATGTCGCGCTCGGTCCGCGCGTCGGGATCGGTCAGCAGCGGCGTCGCGTCGATCCCCGGCAGGTCGGGGAAATGCTCTTTCCGCCAGCCTGCATCCTTGCCGCCGAGCGCAAGCAGCGTCGGCGCGATATCGACCGCGCTCATGAGGCGGCGCGAACGACGGCCGCCCGGAGCGTCGGGATGGACGATGATCATCGGCACATTGGTCTCTTCGCGGTAGATGGTGCCGCCCTTTTGCCGCATCCCGTGCGCTCCGGCGCGCTCGCCATGGTCGGCGGTGTAGACGATGACTGTGTTCTCGAGCTGCCCGCTCGCCTCGAGCGCCCAGAGCAACTGGCCGATCCGCCGGTCGACGTCGCGGATGCAGTTGTAATAATAGTTGCGAAAACGGCGCCACGATGCCTCGTCTCCGAGATCCATCGCCCCATAGGTGCGGACGTTCGATTGGGCGATAGCGCGATGTGCTTCGGGCTTGCCGCTCAGATCGTCGCGGTAGAAGCTCTCCGGCAGTTCGAAGCCATTGTCCTCCGCATAGAGCGGGTCGCCCGGCTCGCGCCGCAGCGGCCCCAGAAGATAGGGGTGCGCGCGCGTTTCGGTCTGCTTGCCCGTCGCGTCGTAGAACATGATGTCGTGTGGATTGAGCAGGCCGACGACCATGAACCATGGCTTGCCCCCTGCCTTGTCGCCGCCCTTGAAGTCGAGGATGCTGCGCGAGGCATCGGCGGCGATATACTGGTCATGCCGGTAGCCGTCCCACGTCAGGCCGACCGCCTCGCCGTCGAAACCGTAATCGTCGAAGCCATATTCCTCCATGGCCTTCTCGGTGGCGGGATAGATCATGCCCGACACCTGGTTCCAGTTCCGCTTTTCGTTGATCGGCGAGAGGTGCCACTTGCCCTTGTAGCTGGTGTAATAGCCCGCCGCGCGCATCATGTGGCCGAGCGTCGGCAGGTCGGTCGGCAGCACCGGATCGTCGGCGCCGCTCGAATTCAGATAGATGCCCGTGCGCTGGGTATGATGTCCGGTAAAGATCGTCGAGCGCGACGGGCTGCACGGGGTCGTCTGAACATGGTAATTCTCGACGAGCAGCCCGCGCGCCATCAGCTCGCGGTGCCCCGGCAGCTTTTCGAGCAGCCCGGGCGGAAAGCTTGCGATGCTCTGCTCCTGATCGGTGACGATCATCAGGATGTTGAGCTTGCGCCCGTCCACCGCAGATACATTGGCGCTCGCGCTCGCGCCCGATGCCGCGAGCGCCCCGGCGCCCCCCATGCCGGCAACGAACGTACGGCGATCAACAGTCCAAACCATCCCGGAGCCTTCCTTTTCCCGTCCCCAGTTCCGCCTAGAAGCGCAGCACCGCTTCCAGATTGACCGTCCGCGGCGGGTTGATCATCACGACATGGCTGTTCCCGCCGAGCAGCGGCGTGTTGATCGCCTGGCTGAACGTCACCTCGTTGGTCAGGTTGCGCCCGACGAGCGCGAGTTCCCACGCGCCGCCTTCCTTGCGGATCGCGAGGCGCGCGTCGAACTTGGTATAGCCCGGCTGCGCGTTCAGCGGGTTCATGTCGCCCTGAAGGTAAGAGGTCGACGTGTAGTCGGCGGCGCCACGCGCGCTGACGATCAGGTCGCCGCCCACCGGCACGTCGAACTGCACATAGCCCGACGCCTTCCATTCGGGCGCGCGCGTCAGGCGCACGCCCGACAGGTTGTTCGTCGCGGGCGTGCAGGTCGCCGGGGCGTTGTACAGACAGGGTCCGCCCGGATAGTCGTTGTATTTCGCGTCCAGATACGCCCCCGTTGCGCCGAGGCTGACGACCGAGCTCGGCCGGTAGCGTGCCTCGACTTCGACACCCTGCGCGGTCGCCTTCGCGGCGTTGCCGGTGATGAAGGCGGTGCCGTTGTACGACGATACCTGAAGATTGGCGAAGCGGGTGCGGAACAGCGCGATGTCGAGGTCGAGCTTGCGATCGAACAGGCGCATCTTGGTGCCGAGTTCCCACGCCCGCGCGCGTTCGTCGTCGAAGTCGAAGCGGCCGTTGTTGTTGCGGATGTTATAGAGCAGCAGGCCGTCGTTCGACAGGAATCCCCCGCCCTTCGTCCCCGTCGCATAGCTGACATAGGCCGACACGGCCGGGCTGAATTCGTAGCGGAGGCGGAGCGAATAGTCCCAGAGCTTTTCGGTCCGTTCACCAGTGATGTCGAAATCGAGATTGTTCGCGGGAATGCGCGGTCCGACATTGGTGCTGGTCCCGCGCGCCTCCTTCTTTTCGTAGCTGTAGCGCAGACTGCCGCTGAAGGTCAGCGCGTCGGTAAGTTCGGCCTCGACGATCGCGAAGGGCGACAGCGACCACGAGGTCTGGGTGAAGCCGCGCTTCCCTTCGGCCTGCGGCAAGGTCGTCCCCACCAGATTGCCGTTGTAGCTGATGAGCTGGAGGATATCGAGATCGGCATCGGTATAGGTGGCGCCGAACGCCAGATTGATCCCCGCCGCGACGTCGCGTGAGACGCGCAGCTCCTGGAAAAACTGGCTGCTCTCTTCGGCCTGCAGCGTGTTGAGCAGGTTGATCGGGCCGGGGATGGTGTTGAACGTGCGTTCCGAATCCACCGCCTGGTAAGCGGTGATCGAAGCGATCGTCCAGTCGCCGGGGGTCCAGTTGACCGTCAGCGCGCCGGTGCGCGACTTGGTGACATCATATTCCTTCGGGAAGCCGCGGCTGAACCGCCAGAAACCCGGTTTGTCCTGCGCCGCCGCGCCGCCGCTGGCGTTGCGGACGATATTGCAGAGGTTGCAGTTCGCATTGCCGATATTGTTGTAGACCGCGTTCGATCCGTTGATCTCGTTCCGGAAGCCCTCGACCTTGAACAGCACCTCGAAATCGTCGCTCGGCTCCCACAGCAATTGCGCGCGCCCCGACCGGTATTTCGACCCATTGTCGTCGAACCCGGTCAGCCGGTTCTCGATATAGCCGTCGGCCTGCCCGGCGCCGCCGCTCACGCGCAAGCTCAGCGTGTCGCTGATCGGCCCCGACAGGAAACCGCTGAAATTCATGCCGCCCTGCGCCAGTTCGGTGCCAGCGCGAAATTCGGCTTCGAAATCGCGGGTCGGGCGGCGCGTCACCATGCTGATCGCGCCGGCATTGGTGTTCTTGCCGAAGAGCGCGCCCTGCGGCCCGCGCACGACCTCGATGCGTTCGACGTCGAGGAACGGCACCTGCAGCGACCGCGCGCGGCTCGAATAGACGCCGTCGACGAACAGCCCGACCGACTGCTCGAACGCCAGATTGTTCGCGCCCGACCCAAGCCCACGGATGGTGATCGCGTAATTGCCGTTAGTGTTGTCGATCTGGAGGTTGGGAACCGACGACTGGAGATCGGTGAACAGGCGCTGGCCCTGCTGCTCGATCGCGGCGCCCGTCACGACGCCCACAGAGATCGGCACTTCCTGAAGCGTCTGCGGGCGGCGCGACGCGGTGACGATGATGTCCTCATTGCCCGCGTCGGTCGCACCCGTCGCCTCGGCTTCCTGCGCCATCGCCGGAATGGCGACCGCCATCATCAGCGTTCCGGTGGCGAGTGCCGTCATGGCTCTGTGGTGGCGTGTCATCCCTCTCTCCCTCGTTCGCAGCCACCGTCGGGAAGACGCATTTACGCGCCTCGACTCCATGGCCTCTCCTATTATGTATCAACTGATATATTTTAGGATGGGCAAAATCAATAGTATTCTAAGTATTTTCTCAGAGACCGTCGAAAGCCCGATATTCTGCCGTAAATCGGATGTTTGCCAACCTGCAGGCATTTGCTTTACGCACGGCAGGTTCGCTGCAACGCAGAGCTTTGAAGGTTGATTATGACGATGGGAGATTCGGTCGAAGGACCCATTGCACAGCCCGGCAGGGACGCGGTGTCGAACATGTCGCGCAAGGGCGACCAATCGCGCCAGCGCATATTGGAGGCGGCGCTGATCGAGTTCGGGGCGGCGGGCTTCAAATCCACGACGACCCGCCGCATCGCCGAAAGGGCCAATACGACGCTTCCGCCGCTAAACTACTATTTCGGCAGCAAAGAAGGGCTGTATCGCGCGTGCGCCGAAGAGATTGTGGCGCGCTATGGGCAATCGACCCACGACGCCGTCGCAAGAGCCCGGCAAACCATCGAGACACCGTCCGGGCCGGAAGAGGCGCGCGAGACGCTCAAATATTTGATGGCGGCGTCGGTGGAACTGATCCTCGGCAGCGACGCCTATATATTGGGCAACGGAATCATCGCCCGCGAACTGGCCGAACCCGGGCCGGCGTTCGAGATTTTCTATGATCGCCTGTGGCTACCCGGCATCGAGCGGAACTCGCGCCTGATCTCGCTGATCAAGTCCGAACCCGCAGTTTCAGCCGAAACCCGCATGCAGGCAATCCTGCTCGTATCGAGCCTCCCCTCCCTTCACACTCGACGGGCCGTTGCGCAGAGGGCGATGGACTGGCCCGGAATCGGCGAAGCAGAATTGCGCCTCATCACCGACGTCCTGCATCGGCAAATCGATCAGCTTTAGATTGGAACAGGGCCGCGCGACCTATTGCGGAATCTCGACGTGCCCGCCGAACCCCGCGCGCATGGCGGACAGCAGTTTTTCTCCGAATGTGTTATCGGTGCGCGAGCGGAAACGGGCGAGCAGCGCGGCAGACAGGACATAGGCGGGTACCGCCTCCTCCATCGCGGCGTCGATCGTCCATCGCCCTTCGCCGCTGTCGTTGACCTTCCCGCTATATTGCGAAAGTTCCGGGTTCCCGGCGAGCGCCGCAGCCGAAAGGTCGAGGAGCCACGAGGAGATCACCGACCCCCGGCGCCACACTTCGGCGATGTCGGTGAGGTTGAGATCATACCGTTCTTCGGGCGGGAGCCGCTCGGCATTCTTACCGCGCAGGATATCGAACCCTTCGGCGTAGGCCGCCATCAGCCCATATTCGATGCCGTTGTGGACCATTTTGACGAAATGCCCCGCCCCCGCCGGCCCCGCGTGAATATAGCCCTTTTCCGCGCGGCCATCATATTCCGGCCGGCTGCGTCCCGGCGTCCGGGGGATCGTTCCATATCCGGGGGCGAGCGTGTCGAAAATCGGATCGAGACGATCGATCGCCGACGCCTCGCCCCCGATCATCATGCAATAGCCGCGCTCCGCGCCCCAGATGCCGCCCGACGTGCCGACATCGACATAGTCGATACCGAGCGCCCGCAGCTCGGCCGCGCGGCGCACATCGTCCTTGTAGAAGCTGTTGCCGCCATCGATCACGACGTCGCCGGCATCGAGGCGAAGCGACAGGCGCCCGATCGTCTCCTCGGTCGGGTCGCCGGCGGGCAGCATGACCCAGACCGCGCGCGGCGGCACGAGCCGTTCAACCAGTTCGTCGAGCGAAGCAGCGCCGACGGCACCCGCCGCGACCAGTTCCGCGACCGCGCCCTCGTTCCGGTCGAAAACAACGGCCTGATGACCGGCCTGCAGGAGGCGCCGTGCAATATTGCCGCCCATCCGCCCAAGTCCGACGATCGCGATCTGCATAGGGCCATGGCCTCCTTTACGGGATTGAGGCCCCTTCCCTATCGCACTTCGCGCCCGCCGGGCAATTCGCTTGCCCGTTTATGCCCCGCCCTGACGACGGGACGCGAACGCATCGCCGGTCAAAGAGTCGCGATACGCCCCCGCAGGCTGTCGAACTGCGCGGCGACGTGCCGGGCGTAGGGCAGTCCGCTGTCGCGGATCACAAGATCGCCGTCGCTCCAGTCGATGACCCCGCGCTGCTCATAGTCCTTGAGGGCATTTTGAACCAGCGCGCGGCTCCGGGGTGCGAGATGGGTGCGGCCGTTACAGAGAATATCGCGGATATGCCCCGCCCTCGCCTGCTGCTCTTTGGGGACCTCGACCCCGCGCACCGCCGCAAGGCGGCCGTCGTTCACGAGGTCGCGGTAGGGACCGGCGCGCTTCTCGTTCTGGACGATGAGATCGGGAAACCGGCTGATCGCGCTGGACCCGAAACCCAGCAGGACGGGGGCACTGTCGCTGGTGAAGCCCTGAAAATTGCGATTCACCCGCCCCTCGCGCGCCGCAATCGCGAGGGGATCGTCGGGCCGCGCAAAATGGTCGAACCCCACCGGAACATAGCCGGCGTCGGTCAGGCGCCGGTATCCGAGTGCGGCCTGTTCGAAGCGCAGCCGCTGGTCGGGAAGATTGGTGGCATCGATACGCCGCTGGCGCGGGATCATGTCGGGCAGATGGGCATAGCCGAACAGCGCGATCCGGCTCGGCGCAAGGCGGATCGTCTCGTCGAGCGTGGCGTCGAGGTCGGCGAGCGTCTGCCCCGGCAGTCCGTACATCAGGTCGAAATTGATCGCGTCGATGTCGCGGAGGCGCAGCGCCGCAACGACCCGTTCGATATGCGACAGCGGCTGTATCCGTCCGATCGCCTGCTGGACATGCGGCGCAAAGGTCTGGACGCCCAGACTGACGCGCGTGACATGTGCCGCCGCGAGCACCAGCGCCCATTCGGACGAAAAGCCGCGCGGGTCGAGTTCGATCGAAACCTCGGGCCGATGCGCGTCGAAAACGGTCAGGATGCGGTCGAGCAGGCGCACCAGTTCGACCGGTGCGATGGCATTGGGGCTGCCGCCGCCGAACGCGATGCCCTGCACCCTGCCCCGCCCGCCCAGTCGCTTTGCAACGAGCGCAATCTCCGCCCGCAAAGCCGTCAGATAGTCGGCGAGCCGCTGCTTGCGCCCGGCGGCGCCGGTGTTGCAACCGCAATACCAGCAGATTTGCTCGCAGAAGGGGATATGGACATAGAGCGAGATCGGCGTCGCCGCCTCGATCCCGTCGAGCGCGCGCGCATAGGCATCCGCGCCGACATCGTCGGTAAACTCCATCGCGGTGGGATAGCTGGTGTAGCGCGGCACCGGCCGGGCGAGCAGATCGGGATGATAGGACCACATGAGGAGCGTCCTACTTCCGCGATCCGCCAACAACATTGACCGGGATCAACGTCCGGGGTCAGCAGCAATCCTTTTTGACCCCGCCCGATTTACCGCGCCGGTCGGTGACCGCATGGCATGCCTTTGCGCAATCGCGGCGCTGCGCGGGATCGACGGGATCGCCCGGGACCATCGTCCGATGCGTCGCGCCGCCACAGGACGGGAGCGTCAGCACCCGCGCCTCAACAGCGATCGGCGGCTGCATCAGCGCCAGCGTACCCATCGCGACAAGGAACCGGGACGCAATCATGGCTTTCCACCTTCTTCTTCTTCTTCGACAAAGATGCGCAGCGCGGCACCGTCGAGATCGTCGAACTGTCCCCTGCGGAGCGACCAGAAAAAGGCCGCGAGGCCGAGCAGGCCAAGCCCGAGTGCGATCGGGATCAGGAAGATCAGCCCGTTCACCGGATCGCCCTTTTCAGGCGCAGCGCGTTGCCGACGACGATCAGCGACGACCCCGACATCGCGATCGCCGCAACAAGCGGAGTCACGAAACCGAGGAAAGCGAGCGGCACCGCGACGATATTATAGCCGATCGCAAGGATGAAATTCTGCCGCACGATCGCCTGTGTCCGCCGTGCCATCCGCACCGTCTGCACCACAGGCATCATCCGGTCGCCGAGGAAGATGCAGTCGGCGGCATTCTTGCCAACGTCGCTCGCCGAACCCGGCGCCATCGACGCATGGCCGGCGGCGAGCGCGGGTCCGTCGTTGAGGCCGTCGCCGATCATCAGCACCTTGCGGCCCAGCGCGGACTGCCGTTCGATCGCCTCAAGCTTTTGCTGCGGGCTCATCCCCGTCTGCGCCGTCAGTCCGAGTTCGCGTGCAACCGGCGCGACCGCGTCGGCGCGGTCGCCCGACAATATCATGGCGTCAATGCCCTCGCCGCGCAGAGCGTGGATCGCTTCGGCGGCGTCGGGGCGCAGCCGGTCGGCGAAACGGATCGTAGCGATCGGCCGGCCATCGACCGTCAGCTCGGTCGCGAGCGCATCGCCAAGACCGGCGCGCTGCGGCCGGCCCAGTGTGATGACGACGCCCGCGCACCGCGCCTCGACACCGAAACCCGGCGTCTCGCGAACCGAAGTCACTTCGGCGGGCCGGACATCGAGCGCCTGCAACCCGCGGGTCAACGCCTCGCTGAGCGGGTGGCGGCTGGCCTGCGCCAACGCGAGCGCCAGCGGCTTTACGCCATTGTCGAGCCAATCGAGGTCGATCGCTTCGGGACGCCCCAACGTCAGCGTCCCTGTCTTGTCGACGAACGCGCGGTCGACTTCGGCGAGCCGTTCGAGCGCCGATCCATCCTTGATCAGCACCCCCGCGCGCATCAGTTCGCCCGCCGCGACGATCTGTGCCGCCGGCACGGCGAGTCCGAGCGCGCACGGACAGGTGATGATCAGCACGGCTGCCGCGATCAGCAGGCTGTGATGCCACCCCGCCCCGGCGATCATCCAGCCCGCGAACGCCATCAGCGCAAGGCAATGCACCGCGGGCGCGTAGAGCCGCGCGGCGCGGTCGGCGATGCGGACATAGCGCGACTTGCCCTGCGCCGCCTCTCCCATCAGCCGCGCGATGTCGGCGATCGCGGTGTCGGCGCCCGCCGCTGTCACGCGCACGCGGATCGGCGCGTCTAGATTGAGCGTTCCGGCATGGACGCGGTCATCGGGGTGGACGCGTTGCGGCGCGCTTTCACCGGTGAGCAGCGACAGGTCGATCTGGCTCTCGCCGCCGACGACGACCCCGTCCGCGGCGAGCCGTTCGCCGGCCGCGACCAGCATCGTCATGGCCGGTTCCAGCGCGGTCGCATCGACCCAGCGGGTGCGACCGTCGCCCCCGACGACCATCGCGCCCGTTCCCATATTGCGCAGCAGCGCGGTCACGCCGCCGCGCGCGCGGTCGCGCATCACGCTGTCGAGCCAGCGGCCGCAAAGCAGGAAGAAAAGCAGCATCGCCGCGCCGTCGAAATAGGCGTGCGGGCCGCTGGTCGCGGTTTCGTAGAGACTGATGGCACAAACGAGCGCGACGCCGATGCTGATCGGCACATCCATATTGGTCCCGCCGTGGCGCAGCGCGCGCCACGCCGACCGGAAAAAGGGGCGGCCGGCATAAGCGACGGTCGGCAGGGCGATCGCCGCCGACAGCCAGTGGAACAGGTCGCGCGTCGCCCCCGTCGCGCCCGACCAGACCGACACCGACAGCAGCATGATGTTCATCATCGCAAAGCCCGACACCGCAACCGCACGCAGCAGTTCACGGCTCGTCTCTGCCTCGGCATCGGCTTCGCCGGGTCCGTCACCGATCGGGTGCGCTTCGAACCCCAGATTCGAAAAGGCGCCGATCAGGTCGGGCATGTCGGTGTCGGGCATGTACGACAGATGCACGCGCTTTTCGGTGAAGTTGACGCGCGCGGCGGCGATGCGCTTGTCGCGCACCAGCCCCTGCTCGAGCTTGGCGATGCACCCCGCGCAGCGGATATCGGGAACCGCGAAGTCGCGCTCGATCAATTCGGCGACACTCATTTCACATCCTTCCGGTAACGCGCTTCGTCCGGGCCGTGCCGGACGATGAGGTCGAGCCGCCAGCGCCCTAACGCCAACGGCTCGACCGAGCGCAACACGCCGCCCGCCGCCGGCTCGAAACGGAGCGCGGCGGGTGCGGTGCGCCCAACCGGGTGATTGACCGTCGCCGACACGCCCAGACCCGCGAGCGGCTGGCCGTCCTTGCGGACGGTCAGCAGGACGTGCCGCGCGGAATCGAGGCCGACGCTCTCGTCCCATCCGAGCCGGTCCTGCGCGGCGGCGCGGCGCAGCCATTCGTTATAATGCTGGCTCGCGACATAGCTGTTTTCGACCACCTTGCCGCCAAAGGTCGACATGGCGAAGCGCGCCATCGTGAAATTGACCGCGATCACGACCGCAAAGAAGGCGACGAGGATCGCCGTCATATGCCGGCCGGTGAAAGCCCTGGGTTTGCGCCTGTCGGTCATTGTCCTGCCTCCGGCCGGTCGAACTGGATGATATCGCTGTCGCCGCGCGGATCGCCGTCGAGCCCGCGCGTGCTGATCGTGAAGTCCTGCCGCGCCGGTCCCGCGCCCGGCGCCGCGATGAAGAGCTTGAGGCGCGCGACGCTGTCGGGTGAGAGCATCAGCCTGATCTCCTGCCCCGCGCCCTCGCGCGTGCCGCCTTCGGTCCAGACCGTCGCGCCCGGAAGCCCGCTGACCGTCACCGCCACGCGGCGCGGGCGCGTTTCCATGTTGCGCAGCTTCAGCGTGTAATTGTTACGGACATGCCCGTCGGACAGCTGGACATAGAGCGGGCTGCGCTCATGCTGGACGGCGAGGTCGAGCCGCGTACGCTGCCCGAGCGAAAAGAGCATCGCCGCGCCGATCGCGATCCACACGCCGAAATAGATCAGGGTGCGCGGCCGGGTCAGCGTCTTGCGGATCGGCTGCCCGGTGCCGCCGACCTTTTCGGTCGCGGCATCGTCGAGCGTGCAATAATCGATCAGCCCGCGCGGGCGACCGACCTGTGCCATCACCCCGTCGCACGCGTCGATACAGAGCGCGCAGGTGATGCAGCCGATCTGTGGACCTTCGCGAATGTCGATCCCCGTCGGGCAGACCGCGACGCACTGATTGCAATCGATGCAGTCGCCGAATGCGCCCGGATGCGCCTGCGCCTTCTTGACGCTGCCCCGCGGTTCGCCGCGCCAGTCCTTATAGGTTACCAGCAGCGACTTTTCGTCCATCATCGCGGTCTGGATACGCGGCCAGGGGCACATATAGACGCACACCTGTTCGCGCAGGAAGCCGCCGAGGATGAAGGTCGTCGCGGTGAGGACAGCGACCGTGCCATAGGCGACAAGCGCCGCCTGCCCGGTCCAGAAATCCACCGTCAGCGTCGGCGCATCGGCGAAATACATGATCCATGCGCCTCCGGTCCAGAAGGCAATGGCGAGGTAGATCAGATATTTGAGACCGCGCTTTACCATCTTCTCGAACGTCCACGGCCCCTTGGCCAGCCGGACCTGCGCATTGCGATCACCGTCGACCAGCCGGTCGACATGCTGGAACAGGTCGGTCCACACCGTCTGCGGACAGGCATAGCCGCACCAGGCGCGACCGACCGCGCTGGTGACGAGGAACAGCCCGATCCCCGCCATGATCAAAAGGCCGGCAACATAGTAAAACTCATGCGGCCAGATTTCGATCTGGAACATGTAGAAGCGCCGGTTCGCAAGGTCGACGAGCACCGCCTGGTCGGGCGCATAGGGGCCGCGATCCCAGCGGATCCACGGCGTCCCGTAATAGATCGCGAGCGTCACCGCCATGATCGCCCATTTGAAGCGGCGGAAGGGACCGTTGACCGCCTTCGGGTAAACGCCCTTCCGCGCTTCGTAGAGCGGCGCAGGCTGGCCGGAGAGGTCGTCAGGGCTGGCCAACGGCTCCCCGTCCTTCAACTGCTCCTCCGCTTGCCGGGGCAAGCCCCTTCTCGCCACCGCCCAGCGAATAGACATAGGCCGACAGCATCTTGATCGTCACGGGGTCGAGCCGGTTGTTCCAGCGCGGCATCACGCCGTTGCGCGGCTGGTTCACCGTCGCGGTCAGGCTGTCACGATCGCCGCCATAGAGCCAGATGGCATCGGTCAGCTTCGGCGCGCCGAACTGGCGACCACCTTCGCCGCCCGCACCGTGGCAGACCGCGCAATTGTCCGCGAACAGCGTGGCGCCGCGCGCCGACGACGCGCCGGGCCTTTCCTGGCCGCTGATCATGCGCACGAAGCTGACGACATCGCCGATCTGCGCCGCATCGAGAATGCCGTCGCGGCCAAAGGCGGGCATCAGGCTGGTGCGTGTCGCCTTGTGGTCGGGATTCCGGATGCCGTGGGTGACCGTATATTCGATGGCGGAAAGGTCACCACCCCACAACCAGTCGTCGTCGGTCAGGCTGGGATAAAGATTCTTCACTCCCGCGCCGCCCGCGCCATGGCACTGGACGCAATGGACGCGAAATGCCGCGCCGCCGCCCTGTACCGCCGCCTGCATCAGTTCGGGCTTCGCCGGCAGGTCGGCGATCGCGGTCGCCGCTATGGCTCGCACCGTGGGCGCGCGGCGTTTCGCATCGGCCGCCATTTCCTTTTCGAGGTCGCCGCGGCTCGACCAGCCGAGCACGCCCTCGGTCGCGCTGTTGACGAGCGGCCATGCCGGATAGAGCACGACATAGGCCAGCCCCCAGACGATCGTGGCGTAGAAGGTCCACAGCCACCAGCGCGGCATCGGCGTGTCGAGTTCCTCGATACCGTCCCATTCGTGACCGACCGTGCTCGTGCCGGTGGCTTCGTCAATGCGCTGTTTCAGGTCAGCCATGCTCGTCGTCCTTGAAGATCATGTTCGCGGCTTCGTCGTTGCGCGCGCGGGCGCTCGGCCGGAACGGCCAGGCGATGAGGGTGAGGAACAGCAGGGTCATGGCGAGCAGCCCCCAACTGTCGGCAAAATGCCTGAGGTCGTTGTAGGTCATCGTGCCGCCTCCGTTTCGGACGGGCGTTCCTGCGGCGCCGCCTTGTCGACATCGACCAGCGTGCCGAGCATCTGGAGATAGGCGATTAGCGCATCCATTTCGGTCACGCGGTCGGGATTGCCGTCGAAGTCGCGAACCTGCGCCTTCGGATAGCGTTTCTGCAGATCGCCCGCGCCGGCATCGGGGTCGGCCTGCGCCTTGATGTCGTCGTTCGCCTTGGCGATGTCGGCCTTCGTATAGGGCACACCGACGCGATAGAGCGCGGTCAGGTCGTTCGCCATGTCGCCCGTCTGGAGATCGCGTTCGGCGAGGAAGGCATAGGGCGGCATGATCGATTCGGGCACGACGCTGCGCGGGTCGATCAGGTGCGCCTTGTGCCATTCGTCCGAATAGCGGCCGCCGACGCGCGCCAGATCGGGTCCGGTCCGTTTCGACCCCCACTGGAACGGGTGGTCGTACATGCTCTCGGCGGCGAGGCTGTAGTGGCCATAGCGTTCGACCTCGTCGCGGAACGGGCGGATCATCTGGCTGTGACAGGTGTAGCAGCCCTCGCGCATATAGATGTTGCGCCCGGCAAGCTCGAGCGGGGTGTAGGGGCGCATCCCCTCAACCTTCTCGACCGTGTTGTCGATCCAGAAGAGCGGCGCGATCTCGACGATGCCGCCGACCGTGACGGTGAGCAGCGCAAGCGCGCCGAGCAACGTCACATTGCGTTCGATCTTCTTGTGGCTGAAGCCCTTTTTGGCGGGTTTGGTGGCCATATTCCGGGCTCCTTATTCGGCGGGGACGGGCGCGAGCGGACGGTCCGCCGCGGCGTTGTACGGGGTTTCGGTCATCGGCTTTTCGGCACGCACCCTGCCGCTGAGCGTCGCCCAGACGTTGAAGACCATGATCAGGAAGCCGGCGAGGTACATCGCCCCGCCCGCAGCGCGGATCAGGTACATCGGGTGCATCGCCGCGACGCTTTCGACGAAGCTGTACACCAGGTAGCCGTCGGCGCCGTACTCACGCCACATCAGGCCCTGCATGATGCCCGCGACCCACATCGACGCGGCGTAGAAAACGATGCCGACCGTCGCGAGCCAGAAGTGCCAGTTGACCATGCGCAGGCTGTAAAGCCGCTCGCGGCCCCAGAGGCGCGGCACGAGGTAATAGACAGCCGCAAAGGTGATCATGCCGTTCCAGCCGAGTGCGCCGCTGTGGACGTGGCCGATCGTCCAGTCGGTATAGTGCGACATCGAGTTGACCCATTTGATCGACATCATCGGGCCTTCGAAGGTGCTCATGCCGTAGAAGGCGAGCGCCATCACCATCATGCGGATGATCGGGTCGGTGCGGATCTTGTCCCACGCGCCGTTGAGCGTCATCAGCCCGTTGATCATACCGCCCCAGCTCGGCATCCACAGGATGACCGAAAAAACCATGCCCAGCGTCTGCGCCCAGTCGGGCAGCGCGGTGTAATGGAGGTGGTGCGGCCCCGCCCAGATGTAGAGGAAGATCAGCGACCAGAAGTGGATGATCGACAGGCGGTAGGAGTAGACCGGCCGCTCGGCCTGCTTCGGTACGAAATAATACATCATCGCGAGGAAGCCGGCGGTCAGGAAAAATCCGACCGCGTTATGCCCGTACCACCATTGCGTCAGCGCATCCTGTACCCCGGCAAAGGCGGCGTAGCTTTTGGACCCGAAGATGCTGGCGGGCATCGACAGATTGTTGACGATGTGGAGCATTGCGATGGTGACGATGAAGCTGAGGTAGAACCAGTTCGCGACATAGATATGCGGCTCGCGGCGCTTGACGATCGTGCCGACGAACACGACCAGATAGGCGACCCAGACGATCGTCAGCCACAGATCGACATACCATTCGGGCTCGGCATATTCTTTCGCGGCGGTGACGCCCATCAGATAGCCCGTCGCCGCGAGGACGATAAAGAGCTGATATCCCCAGAAGACGAAGCGTGCGAGCGTCGGAAAGGCGAGCCGCGCGCGGCAGGTGCGCTGGACGACATAATAGCTCGTCGCGATCAGCGCATTGCCGCCGAAGGCGAAGATCACCGCCGAGGTATGCAGCGGCCGCAGCCGCCCGAAGGTCGTATATTCGAGATTGAGGTTCAGCGCCGGGAAAGCGAGCTGGAGCGCGATAAAGAGCCCTGCGGCCATTCCCGCAACGCCCCAGAACAAGGTCGCAATGACGCCCCAGCGGATCGGATCGTCGTCATAGACGCCCTGATCGGCGGGCATCTTCAATATGCCACGCGCGAGGCCGCTATAGTCGGCGCGCGTGACGGTCGCCCACAGCATGGCGAGGCACGCGAGCGCAACGATAACCATATGCACCGCGAACGGCGCATCGACCGCGAGCGCCGCCATCACGAGCGCCAGCAGGGTCAATCCCAACCAGCCCCCCGCCTTTGTTACCAGACCGTCCATATCGCTTGTCCCTGCTTGGCGCAGCCCTCCGGCCACGCGGTTCACCGCCGCCATGGACGCGCGGACGCGGCGAAACATTGACCGGGATCAACGAACTTGTTGCGCCGCATCAATGCGGGCGCATTGCGCCGGGCGCAGGGACGGCTTCGTCAAGCAAGGAGCCCAGACCCATGAAAAAACAGACTCTCTCTCTCGCCGCGCTGGCCGTCGCGCTCGCGCTTCCCGGCCAGGCCTTCGCAAAGGCAGGCGATGTGCAGGTCAAGCTGCTCGGAACGCTCGTCGCGCCCGACGGCAAGATCAAGGATGTGAAGCTGGACCGGATCGGCTTGCCCGCGGGCACGCAGACCAAGGCCGACGACAATATGGTGCCGACCCTCGCGGTCGAATATTTCGTCGCCGACAACATCTCGCTCGAAACGATCGCCGGGGTGACCCAGCATGACGTCGACGGCCGCGGCGCGCTCGCCGGTGCCGGGCTGGTGTCGGACGCGAAGATCGTCCCCGCGACGCTCACGCTCAAATATCATTTCGGCAAGGAAGGCGGCGTCCAGCCCTATGTCGGCGCCGGGCCGAGCTATTTCATCTTCATCGATGAAAAGCCCGGCGCGACCGCGGTGGCGCTCGGCGCGACGCGGCAAAAAATGAACGACACATTCGGCGTCGCGCTTCAGGCCGGGATCGACGTGCCGGTCAATGACAAGGGACTGGCGGTGACCTTTGATGCGAAGCGCTATATCCTGCGCCCGACCGCGCGCTGGTTCGCCGGAACGACCGAAGTGCTGCGCACGAAGCACCGGCTCGATCCGTGGGTGCTGAGCGCCGGGGTCGCTTTCCGCTTCTAAGTGGAGGCCTTAACCCGCCATATCCTCCATCGCCGCGCGATCGTTGATCACGATTTCGCGGCGCGAGGGCAGATCGACGACGCCGTCGGCTCGCATTCTGGTGAGCTGGCGGCTCGTCGTTTCGATCGTCAGGCCGAGGATGTCGGCGATCTGCTGGCGGCCGAAGGGCAGCTCGAACCCGTCGCGCGCGCCTGACTGGCATCCCTGTCCCGACAGGCGCTCGGACATTTCGAGCAGGAAGGAGGCGACCTTCTCCGACGCCGACTTGCGCCCGAGCAACATCATCCAGTGCCGCGCACGGTCCAGCTCATCGAGCGTGCGGCGGAGCAGCTTTTGCTGGAGATCGGGGTGCGAACTCGCAAAATCGTCAAAATTGTTGCGGTTGAAGATGCAGACTTCGGCGTCGGTCATCGCGGTGACGCTGTACGGGCTTTCCTTGCCGAACGGGCGGCCGATGAAATCTGAGGGAAAGACGACGCCGACAATCTGTTCGCGACCGTCGGCGGTCGAGACGAAAAGTTTGAGCACGCCTTCGAGGACATTGGCGACGACGGGCGCGCCGTCGCCTTCCCAGAGCAGGGTCTGCCCTGCCCGCACCTTCTGCCGGCGCCCCATCTTGCCCAGCGCGGCAAGCTCCGCGGGGTTCAGGCTCGCGCAAATCGCGCGGTTTCGGACAACGCAGGTAGCACAATCGGTCACGCGGCCGCCCTACAGGAAGGCGGCCGATTTGAAAAGCGTCGCGGACCGAAACCCCAGGGTCAGGACCCTAGTGCGCGAGCAGCAGGGGCGCCGGCGCGGCTTCGAGAAGGTAGCGGGTTACGCCGCCGAACAATGTCTCGCGCAGGCGCGGCCGGCCAAAGGCGCCCATGACGATCAGGCCGGGGGCGATCGTCTTCGCCTGCTGCTCCAATATCTCCTCGGCGGTAACCGTCCCGCGCTCCACCTGACGAAAATCGGCGTGGATCCCGTGACGCGACAGGTACCGCAGCGCATCCTCCGCCGGGATCCGTCCGTCGTCGGCGCCGACCGTGACCAGGATGACCTCGCTCGCGTCGCGTATCAGCGGCACCGCCGCGCGCAGCGCATGTGCCGCCTGCGGGCTGCCGTTCCAAGCAACCATTACCGGCGCGTCGAGGTCGACGGGGCCGCTGCTTTCGGGAATCGCCAGTACGGGCACAGGCACTGTCAACGCCAGGTCGCCCGCCCTCATCGGCGTGTTCGGCTGTCCAAGCGACACGATGGCAAGGTCCGCCAGCGTCGCGGCGAGAGACATCGCGGACAAGACATCGCCATCGGCAATCGCGACATCCCATGGCACATCCTCGCGCGCCAGCTCGGTCGCCAGCCGCTCGGCCAGTTCCTGATCGGCAAGCTCGGCTTTGGCAAGTTGCCCCGCCGCCAGATACATCCCGCCGAAAGGATCGGTCGCGATGAACTGCTGAAAGGGCGAAGCGATCAGGAAACTCAGATGCGAGCGGTGCCGCCGGCCGATCGCCAGAGCGGTTTCCGTTCGCGCCGCCATGGCCCGGCTCGCATCGGCATGGATCAACAGATTTCGCATATCATTCCTCCTGCGGTTGCGAGGAAGTCATGCCGCGTCGTCCGGATACGGTCATTGATCGCGGTCAAATGGCTCGGCCATTGATATTTCGCATAATGCGAATAGTTATCACATCGTCTGCCGGGGCTTTCCCGAAGCCGCGGTCCGACAATGGACCTGTTACCAAGGAGCCCCCATCTTGCCGGCCATAGCCACGCGCCCCGAGCCAGCGCCCGCCCCCGCCCGGACTCCGGCGCTTGCCCATCATATCGTCGTCGTCGACGACGACGCGGGGGTGCGCACGCTGTTGGCGCGGATATTGCGCGAATGCGGTTATGAGGTCAGCGGCGCGCGCGACGGTGCGGAATTGCAAGAGATCATCGGCACGGGACGGATCGACTTGATCCTGCTCGACATCATGTTGCCCGGCGACAGCGGGATCGAACTGTGCCGGACGATCCGCGAGCGAAGCCATGTGCCGATCATCATGATCAGCGCGCGCGGGCAGGAAAGCGATCGAGTCGCCGGACTCGATGTCGGCGCCGACGATTATATCGCCAAGCCCTTTGGCCGGTCCGAAGTGCTCGCCCGCGTCCGCGCCGTCCTGCGGCGAATGCGCGATCCGCACGCCCCTCTCGACGCCCCCATCCCCGAACGCTTCGAATTTGCCGCATGGCAATATCACGCGCGGCGCCGCGAGCTGATCGCGCCGTCGGGCGCCGAGGTCGACCTGACCGCCGCCGAACAGGACCTGCTGCTCGCCCTGCTCCGCAATCCGCAGCGGATGATCGGCCGCGAGCGCCTGCTCGAATTGTCGCGCAGCCGCATCGGATCGTCGACCGACCGCAGCGTCGACGTGCTCGTCAGCCGGCTGCGCCGCAAGCTTGGCGACGGCCGGAAGGTGCGCCCGCTGATCCGCACCGTTCGCGGCGTCGGCTATATGCTCGCGGCCGACGTTACCGTGACCTGATCAATGCGCCTGCGCCTTCCCGAGGCGATGGTCGGGCGGATCCTGCTGGTGCTGGTCGGCGCGATCCTTCTCGAACTGCTCGGCAATCTTGCACTCCAGCGCTGGCAGGAACGCGAACTCCTGTCCGATCGGGAGATCGGGCAAATCGCCAGCCGACTGACCGACGCAGAAAGCACCGCGCTGGCGCATCACCCGCGCAACCGCGGCGAACGGCTTCGCGAACTCGCGGCGGGCGATCTCTCGCTCAACTGGGTGCCGAGTACCGTCATCACCGACGTCAGCGCCTCTTATACCCAGCTCCAGCATCTGCGCTCGCGCCTTGTCCGCTCGGCGCCGGGCCTGACGTCGCGCGAACTGCGGCTGACGCTGATGCCGTCGGCCGAGCGCGGCGAGCGCGACCTTGTCGGTGCGCTGCGGATCGCCGACGGCAGCTTCGTCACCTTTCGCCTCAGTCCCTATCTCGGCGCGCCGCCCGACCCGCGTATGGTCATCCTGTTTCACCTGCTGCTCGTCGCGGCGGTGCTCGGAATCGCGCTCGTCATGATCCGCGCGCTCGTCCGCCCGCTCAGCGACCTCGCCGCCGCGGCGGACCGGACAAGCGGCGACCGTCCGAGTCCGGTCATCGTCGATGGCCCCGCCGAAGTGCGGCGCGTCGCGACCGCCTTTTCGGCGATGCAGGACCGCCTTTTCCGCGCGATGAGCGACCAGACCGAGGCGCTGGTCGCAGTATCGCACGACCTGCGCACCCCCATCCAGCGGCTCCGCCTGCGCGCGTCGCTGCTGCGCGACAGCGAAGCGCGCGAGGCGATGAGCGCCGATCTGACCGAGATGGAAAGCTTCATCGAGGCGACGCTGTCCTATTTCCGGAGCGGCGAAGAAGAAGTACCGCGGCTGATCGACGCCGCAGCGCTGCTCGCCACCGTCGCCGACACCGCCGCCGACCTCGGCGACGATGTCGTCTATCGCGGTCCCGACGCTTTGCTGGCCACCGCGCGCCCGCTCACGATCAAGCGCATTCTCGCCAACCTGATCGACAATGCGCGGCGCCATGCAGACCGCGTCGAACTCACCCTTCGCAAGGACGGACCGCATCATTTCACGATCGACGTCGATGACGACGGGCCGGGCATTCCGCTCGACCGGCGCGACGAAGCGCTGCTGCCGTTTCGCCGGCTCGATGAAGCGCGCGCACGCGATGCCGGCGGCGCGGGAATCGGCCTCGCAGCGGCGCACAAGGCTGCCGCCGCGATGGGCGGCACGCTGACCCTGCGCGACAGCCCCCTCGGCGGCCTTGGGGTCAGCCTGACGCTGCCGCGCGACGAAGCGCGGATGCCAGCCTAGCCTGCGTCACCTCGCCTCGCGCCGCCGCCGATTGTAACAAAATGTTGCTGCCATACACGTGATCCCGATTCTGAATTGACCCCGCGCGGCGTCCGCATCAGGTGCGCGCCGAGCTTTTTGCAAATCATTCGCATTATCGGGGGACTATCTCATGACCGCTTTCCATCGCTCCGCTGCCCGCCTCGGCTGCGGCAGTTGCTTCATGGCGATCGCCGCGCTCATCGCGGCACCGGCCGCCGCGAACGAAGGCGACGAAGCCCCCGCCGGATCGGATATCGTCGTCACCGCCGCAGGGTTCGAACAGAAAATCACCGATGCCCCCGCCAGCATCACGGTCGTCACCGCCGAGGAGCTGCGCGAGCGGCCCTATATGACGCTGATCGACGCGGTGCGCGATATCGAGGGTGTCGACGTCGGCGAAACGTCGGACAAGACGGGCCAGCGCACGATCAGCATCCGCGGCATGGGATCCGACTATACGCTGATCCTGATCGACGGCCGCCGCCAGAACAACCATGGCGACATCTACCCGAACAGCTTCGGCGGAAACCAGTTCAACCACATCCCGCCACTCGACGCGATCGAGCGGATCGAGGTCATTCGTGGCCCCGCCTCGACGCTCTATGGCGCCGACGCGCTGGGCGGCGTGATCAACATCATCACGAAAAAGGTCCTCGACCGCTGGTCGGGCTCGGCGACCTTCGGACGCAGCATCCAGGAAGACAGCGACTTCGGCGACGACATGACGTTCGACGCCAATGTCAGCGGCCCGATCGTCCCCGGCATCATCGGGATGAAACTGCGCGGCTCCTTCTACAAGCGTTACCCCTCCGAACCCGATTTCGCGCCGGTCGTCGATCCTGCGGGCGTGTCGCATGTGCGCGGGCTGGGCTTCGGCGGCGGCGGCAAGACGGTGAAGAACACCAACCGCAGCTATGGCGGGTCGCTGACCTTCACCCCGTCGCCCGACCACAGCCTGATCTTCGACATCGATTATTCGAAACAGGTCTATGACAATACGCCGATCGTCGATCCGGTCAGCGGCGCGATCACCTATCCACTCGGCACGCTCGACGGGATCGAGAGCATCTGGCGTGCGTCGGGCGGCATCGTCCAGCCGCGCGTCGGCTATACCGAAAATCAGGTCTTCGACCGTCTGTCGTGGGCCGGAACCTATAATGGCGACTTTGGCTTCGCGCGGGCTTTCCTGTCGTTCGCCCACATCAAAACGAACAACAAGGGCCGCACCATGCCCTTCTCGGTCGCCGAACGCCTGCAATTGCAACAGATGTTCAGCGGCACCGGCCCCTATGCCGGAATGCCGACCGCGCAGCGCCGCGCGCTCGCCGAAAGCACCTTCCTGCCGCGCCCGCTGCGCACGCTCGAAAGCGCGCAATATACGCTCGACGCGCGGATCGATATCCCGGTCGAAAATCTGGCGGGGCGCCATCATTTCGTGATCGGCGGCCAGTATATCGACGGAACGCTCGACGATGGTGTATTCGGGCTGGAGGCTGCGGTTGGCGGAATCGAGGCGGTGCAGGATCATCGCATCTGGTCGCTGTTCGCGGAGGACAACTGGACGATCTTCGAGGGTTTCACGCTTACCGGCGGCATCCGCTACGACAATCACAACCTCTTCGGCGGTCATGTCAGCCCGCGCATCTATGCCAACTATGCCATCACCCCGACATTGACGGTCAAGGGCGGGGTCAGCACAGGCTACAAGACGCCGAAGACCACCGACCTGTACGACGGCATCCGCGGGTTCGGCGGACAGGGCACCAGCCCCTTCATCGGCAACCCCGATCTGAAGCCCGAAACCAGCGTCAACAGCGAGGCGGCGATCTACTGGAACCCGACCGCCAACAGCGGGATCAACGTCACGCTGTTCCACAACAAGTTCAAGGACAAGATCGACACCACGATCGTCCGCCCGTGCGCGCTGACCAATTTCGTCCGGCCGTGCGCCAATCTGGGCGACTATTATGCCGTGCTCGGATTGGGCAGCACGATCAGCATCCCGTTCAACGTCGACAAGGCGCGGATCAAGGGTGCCGAGGTCGCGGGCCGCTATCAGTTCTTTCCCGGCCTGTCGCTGCGCGCCAACTATACCTACACCGACAGCAAGCAGCTCACCGGCGCCTCGGCGGGGCAGCCGCTGACCCAGTCGGCAAAGCATATGGCGAACGCGACGATCGACTGGGAGCCGCTCGACGGGCTGTCGACGCAGCTCTCGGCCGAACATCGCTCGCGTCGCTATCGCGGCGTCGCAACGAACGGCGACCACCTCTATTACAACAGCTACACTGTGCTGAACCTTGGCGCGCAATATCGGCTGAACGACTATCTGACGATCAGCGGCCGCGTGAACAATCTGCTCGATCGCGACTTCCGCGGTTATGACGTCGACTTCGGCAATCCGGTGAACGGTGCCTACACGCCGACCTACATCGATCACTACAACAACAAGGACAAGGCGCGCAGCTATTGGGTCAGCGTCAACGCGCGCTTCTGATGCAGGGCATGGGCGTCCGGGCCGGACGCCCTCAAGCGGTCATCTCGCGTCGGCGCATTTCGGTGGGAACGACGCCGAAACGGCGCGCGAACGCGCGGGTAAAGCTCGCGTTGCTCATATAGCCGCAGCGATAGCCGATGCTGGAGATCGACAGGTCGCTTTGCGCGAGGAGCTGGCGCGCGCGCTGGAGCCGCCGCTCGCTCACCGCCTCGGCGACGCTGCATTGATAGAGTTCGCGAAAGCCGCGCGTCAGCTTTTCCTTGCTCAGGCCGCAGCGCCGCGCGACGCTGCTAACGGTCAGCCGCTCCTGCCAATGCTCATTGACGAGCTGGTGCGCCGCGGCAACCCGGGTGATGTCGTCCTCGCTGAGCGTCGTCGCGCCGCCGACCTCGACCATGCGGCCTTCGCCGAGCGCCGCGAAAAGCTGGCACAACAGTTCGAGGCTGCGTGCGGACCGCAGGATGTCGGGCACTTCGCCCTCCCCCTCGACCGCCACGACCGCACGGCCCAGCCCGCGCAGATCGGCGGGAAGATACCAGCGACCCGCAGGCTTCGGCAGCAGGGCAAAAAGACGAAGGCACGCGGCTTCGCTGACCGCGAACACCACCAGATGATCATTGGCATTGCCGTCGAGGTCCGACGGCAGGAGCACGCTGACGGCGGGTTCGCCGATGTCCCCGAAGCCGAGGATGACCGCATCGGGCGGAAGGACCGCAGGGTCGCACGGGCCGCGGCCGATGTAGCTCGTGAACTCCGGCGTGATGGCCAGAGGCAGTTTGTTGTCCATGACGGTCATCCGAAAGAGCGGCGAGTCCCATTGATCCGCTCCGGCGCGGAGCTCAACCCCCTTATCATATAGGGGCGTAAAGACTGGCTTTTCCTACTGTCCCGGCAATCGCCTTCGACACGGGCCCCGCAACCCGGCCGGCCGTCAGAAACGCTTGATCGACAGCACCTCGAACGTCTGGCGCAGCGTCTCCGTCGAGCGGTCGTAATCGTCGAGCGCCAGCGCCGCGATCAGCGCGTCGGCGACGCAAAGCTGCGCGATCCGGCTCGTCATCGCCTCGGTGCGAAAGCGCGTTTCGCGCGCCATGGTGAACAGCACGACGTCCGCATAGGCCTGAATCGGCGAGCGTGCGAAGTTGGTGATGACGATGGTACGTGCCCCCGCCTCCTTCGCGAGCCGCGTCGCCGCAACCGTCTCATGCGTCGCGCCGCTGTGCGAAATCGTGAGCACCGCTACGTCGGGGTCGCAGCGCGAGGCGCTGATCGCCTGAATATGGCTGTCGATCACCACGCGCGCGTCGAGCCCGATGCGCAGCATCCGGTAATGCGTATCCTCGGCAATCGGGGCCGACGACCCGATGCCATAGATTTCGATGCGCTTTGCCGAACGGATTATGTCGACCGCGCTCCGCAGCGCTTGCGGATCGAGCACCGACAGCGAGTCGCGCAGCGCCTGGATGCCCGAGTGGAAGACCTTGCGGCAGATCGTATCCATGTCGTCGTCGCGGCCGATATCCTCGTGGATAAACTGCACCGGCTGGACCACCTCGCGCGCGAGGCTGAGCTTCAGATGCTGGAACCCCGACAGGCCGATGCTGCGGCAGAAATTGACGACGCTGCCTTCGCTGACCCCGACCGCCTCGGCGAGCTCGGTGATCGACATGCGAACGATCTCTTCGGGCTGCGCGAGGATATGGTCGGCGATGCGCCGCGCGCCGCGCGCCATCGTGCCATGAGCCATCCTCATTCGTTCGAGCGCATTTTCGATCGGCGCCCGATCGTCGCTCGCCGCTTTCGGCGCCCCGCCCCTGTCATTCATTCTACGCAATTCTCCATCAGAATCCGCACGTCCGCCACCGCGGACAGAGAATGTTAGCCGAGATCGGAAATATCCGAAAGTATAATTTGCTCATTTTTGTTTAAATCAAAAATTGAGCATATTTCACTCAACTGTCACATGCCGCCCCTAGCGGATGCCTCGCACATTGGTGCGGCGCAGCATCGAGTCGAGAACACGGCCGCCCCTGCTCCGCCAATGTGACCGGGATTCTTCAAAAGGGGCATGATTGTGCACATCTCTTCCAAAACGCGTGCGGCCATGGTTGGCCTGTTTCTCTCCGCCAGCGCGCTGCCGTCGGCGGCTTTCGCCGCTGCTGATGAAGCAGGCGCCGGCAGCGCCGATGCCGGTTCGGGCGCGGGTGGCGAGATCATCGTCAATGGCACCGCGACGGTCGAAGCCACCCCGCTTGCTGCCGCGGCAGTCGAATATGGCAACGCCGTCCAGATTGTGACCGCCGAGGAAATCGCCGCGACCGGCGCGACCAACTTTGCGGAAATCGCGCAGTTCCTGATCAAGGGGGCCAACATCGGTTATTCGCCCGACGAAGGCGAATATACGATCCGCCTCGACGGCGGCAGCGACCGCGACACGCTCGTCGTGCTCGACGGCGTGCCGCTTTACGATCGCGGCCCCGCGCTCGAAGATATCTGGGGATCGACGACGATCGACCCGCACATGATCGAACGCGCCGAGGTATTCCGCGGCGGCAACAGCCTCTTTTTCGGCAGCAACGGCGGTATCGGCGTGATCAGCCTCGTCACCAAGCGCCCCGACGGCACCAGCAAGTTCGAACTCGGCGCGCAATATGGCGCGTTCAACACGCGCGAGATCTGGGGCAACGCCAGCTTCCCGATCGATCCCGAAGGGCGCCACAGTCTGATGATTTACGGCGGCACGATCCAGACCGACGGCCCGCGCATCTTCGCCCCCGAATCCTATGTCGACAATGTCGCCAAGGCGGGCGGTATCCAGGACTATCCGCTCAACCGCAGCAACATCGGCGTCAAATATCTGTGGAAGGTCGACGACAAGAGCGAGCTGCGCGTGAACGGCCAATATACCCAGATCGAATTCCACGACCCCTTCCCCGACGCCGAAACCTTTTCGCCGAACCGCGTCCGCTACCCGATCGTCGACTTCTCGCTCGACCGCCGCTGGTCGGACAATCTCTACACCGAGATTGCCGGCTACTGGAGCAATCCGCGGCTAAACAATACCGAGACCTTTGCGGAAATCTGCAAGACGCCCGCGGGCTGCACCGATCCGACGACGGGCCGCCTGATCCGCTTCGGCGACGCGACGGGCAAGTCGATCCCCTTCCCCAACAAGGGTTTCGGCAAGGATTCAAAGGTCGGCGGTTTCCGCGAAATGGGGCTCAACGTCCGCAACACCCTGTCGCTTCCCGACATCCTCGAGGTCGTCGCCGGCGTGCAGGTCGTGTCGTACAAGAATGACTCGGATCCCGTCTTCCCGATCTCAAACAAGGCGAACACGATCACCGGCGTCTACGCCGACTTCCGCCCGGTGATCCCGTTCAGCCCCGACACCAAATTGTCGCTCGCGCTACGCACCGACTTCGCCGACAGCTTCGGGTCGCGGACAATCTGGAAATTCGGTTTTCGCCAGCCGATCGGCGCCTTCTATATCCGCGGCAACGGCGGCACTTCGTACAGCCTGCCGCGTACCAACGAACTGTTTGCGCAGAGCCCGACGCTGGTCGGCAACCCGGATCTCAAAACCGAGGAAACCGAAACCTACAACGGCGGTGTCGGTTTCTCGCAGAGCTTCGGCAATGTTCAGGTCAATGCCGAGGTCGGCGCGTTCCGTACCGACGTCACCAATCGCATCCAGACGACGTCGGGCCTTACCCCCAACACCTATTTCAACAACGACCGCATCACCGAGATCCGCGGGCTCACCGCCGAACTCGACGTGCGCGTCGGCAAGGGCTTCTCGTTCAACATCAACTATACGAAGCAAAAGGCGCGCCTCGACGGCAGCAAGCTGCAGATCAACGAGACGCCCGAATATATGATCGGCGGCAACCTCCGCTGGACCAGCCCCGACGACCGTTTCTCGGTCACGCTCTTCCCGCGTTATCAGGGCCCCGAATATGCGACGGGTGGGGTCAACGGCTCGCTGCGCCACAATTTCGGCAATTACTTCCTGATGAACGGGTCGATCGGATACCGTCTGGGGGACGAACGCCAGCACCAGTTCCAACTGCGCATCGTCAACATCTTCGACCAGAAATATGCCGAGCGCTACGGCTATGGGAACATGCGCTATAGCTCGGCCTTCATCCGCGGCGAGATCGCGCTGAACAGCCCCGCATATTTCTACGGCTACGAGTTCGAGGGCAAACCGCGCAGCGTCTATATCTCCTACTCGACCAAATTCTGATCGAGCGACCCCAGGAAAGCGGTTCATGGCGCTGTCACAGCCCCGTCGTAATGGCCCCCCGTCTTTCGGGTCGACGGAGGTTATTTATGCGGCGGTGGATGATTGCGGGCGTGCTGGCGGCGTTATGCGTCGCCGGCACGGCCTGGCTGCTTTTGCCGCCGCGAACCGCGCAGCCACCGCCGCTGCGTGTCCTGCTGATCCCCGCCGACGGCGGGACCGAAAGCGGGACGCTCGCCGACTATCGCCCGGTCTTCGACGCCGTGGCGCGCGGCACCGGGCTTCGCTTCGACCTCAAGGTCGCGCAATCCTATGGCGGGGTCGTTGAGGCGATGTGCAATGATGCAGCGGACATCGCCTTTGTCGGGCCCGTCACCTATTTGCAGGCAAGGCGCCGTGGCTGCGCCGAAATGCTCGCCGTCGCGGTCAAATCGGGGCGATCGGTCTACTATGCCGGGCTGTTCGTCCGTCCCGAATCCGCCGTCCGCTCGATCGGCGACCTCAGAGGCAAGCGCGTCGCGTTCGGTGATATCAACTCGACCTCGGCTTTCGTCTTTCCGGTCGCGATGTTCCTCGACGCCGGGATCGACCCCGCACGCGACCTGTCGGCTGTTCGTATGACCGGCACCCACGCCAACAGCCTCGCCGCGCTGGTGAATGGCGAGGTCGACGCCGCCGCGTTTTCCTTCGACAGCTATGACAAAGCGGTGCGCGCCGACGTTCCCGGCGTGCGCGACCTGCGCGTCGTCGCGCGCAGCGGCCCGATCCCCTATCCGCCGCTGATCGCGAACACGCGCCTCGCGCCCGCCTTGCGCGCCCGGCTGCGCTCCGCTTTCGAGAATATCAGCCGCACCCCCGGCATCACGCCGGAGATGATCCGCGGCTATGGCGGTGCACAGGTCGACGGCTATACGGGCGCGCTCCCCGCCGGTCATTTCGACCCTGCCGCACGGAAAATGGCGCAGGTCGGACCCGCGTTGAAGGGCGAAATGCTGCGCAAGGCAGCCGAAAGGCCCGCGCGATGATCGACATCGGAATCGCGGGCCTCAGCGTCCGCCATGCCGGCGGCGACGCCGCGCTTGCGGACGTCACGCTCTACATACCGGCGGGTCAGTTCTGCGCGGTGCTGGGCGCATCGGGCGCGGGCAAATCGACCTTACTCCGCGCGGTCGCAGGCCTCGTCGACGCGGACGAAGGGCGCATTCTCTATGACGGCCGCGCGCCCGACCGCACGCTCTGCCGCCGTATCGGCCTGATCCCGCAGGATTTCGCGCTGTGCGGCCGCGCCAGCGTCGCGCAGAATGTCATGGCGGTCGCCGATATCGCGCCCTGGCGTTCCTTCACCGGCCTCTACCCCCTTCCCGAACGCGAGCGCGTCGCGCGGCTGCTTGCCGGACTGGGGCTCGATGAAATCCATCTCGCGCGCCGCGCCGACAGCCTGTCAGGCGGACAGCAACAGCGCGTCGCGATAGCGCGCGCGCTGCTCCATCGCCCCGCGGTCATCCTCGCCGACGAGCCCGTCGCCAGCCTCGACCCCGCGACCGGCGAAGCGACGCTGGCGCTGCTCCGCAACGAAACCCTCAGCCTCGGCGCTTCGGTGCTTTGCAGCCTGCATCAGCCCGCGCTCGCGCGGCGCTTCGCCGATCGCATCATCATGCTCGATGCGGGCCGCGTGGTCTTTGACGGGACGCCCGCAATGCTCGACAGCCCGGTCGCGCCGTCGCGTATCCAGGCTGTGGCGCGATGAACGTCGCCGTGCCCTGGCGCTTTCCGGCGATGCTCGACGCGCGCACCCTCGTCGCACTTTTCGGCGCCCTGCTGCTGCTCTGGTACACCGGCCAGCGCGTCGAGATCGGGCGGATGCTGACGCTCAGCGGCGAAGCTGTGCTGGCGGAGGCAGGGCTCGCCGACCGCTCGCAGGTCGCCGATGGCCTCGGCACCACGCTGGGGCAGCTCGTCCCGGTCCAGCTCTCGTCGCGGCGCGAGGTCAGCCGCATCGCCGGTTTCGACCCCGCCCGTCTGCCGCCCTTCGCGCACATCGAAACCGTCGAGACGCGCGTGTCCGAACTCGACCCCGAAACGCTGCGCCGCAAAGACCGGATCGTGCGGACCGCCTGGCTGGTCGAACCCTTCGGCTATCTGTTCCATGTCGCGGCAAAGATGCTCGAAACGCTCGAAATAGCGCTGTGGGGCACCGTCATCGCCGTGCTGATCGGCCTGCCGCTCGCGCTCTGCGGCGCGCGAAACATTACCCCGCACCCCGCGCTGCGCGCCGGATCGCGCGCGACTTCAGCGTTTCTGCGCGCCGTCCCCGAACTGATCGCGGCGCTGTTCCTCGTCATCGCCTATGGTTTCGGCCCGATCGCCGGGGTGCTCGCACTCGGCCTCCATTCGGCAGGTTTCCTCGGCAAATTCTACGCCGACGATGTCGAGGATGCCGACGCGCGGCCACAGCACGCGCTCGCCGCGATGGGCGTGGGGCGGCTGACGATCTGGCGCGCCGCGATCCTGCCGCAGGTGCTGCCCCAGCACATCGCCTGCACGCTCTACACCTTCGACCGCAACGTCCGCATGGGCGCGGTGATCGGCCTCGTCGGCGCGGGCGGCATCGGGCAGGAACTCAAGGGCCGCTTCGACATGTATGAATATGGCCATGTCGGCACGATCCTGATCGCAATCTTCCTCGTCATCCTGACGCTCGACCTCGCCGCATCGCGCGCGCGGCGAGCGTGGCGATGACGTTCCCCTTTCCTTTCAATCCGGAGTAGTTTGGATGTCCAATTCGAGACGCGATTTTCTGAAGACCGCGGGCATCGCCGCCGGGTCGGCCGCCGCCTTTCACGCCAGCATCGGACGCGCGCTCGCCATCCCTGCGAAGCGCACGACGGGCACGATCAGGGACGTCCGCCACATCGTCATCCTGATGCAGGAGAACCGTTCGTTCGACCATTATTTCGGGACGATGAAGGGCGTGCGCGGCTTCGGCGATCGCCACCCGATCCCGCTCGCCGAGGGCAAGAATGTCTGGTTCCAGAGCAATGGCGCGCGCGACCTGCCGCCCTTCCACCTCGACACCGCGCGCACCAACGCGCTGAAGGTCCCCGGCACCCCGCACAGCTTCTCCGACGCGCAGGCGGCGTGGAATCAGGGCAAGTTCGGCCTGTGGCCCAAGTTCAAGACCGACTATTCGATGGGCTATTACAAGCGCGACGACATCCCGTTCCAGTTCGCGCTCGCCGAAGCCTTCACGATCTGCGACGCCTATCATTGCTCGATCACCACCGGCACCGACCCCAATCGCATCGTTTTCTGGTCGGGCTCCAACTTCGATCCCGAAGTTGCCGCGACGGGCACCAACTGCCGCGATGACAAGTCCGAACCCAATAACCTACGCTGCTGGATCAAGGGCGCACTGCCCGAACCCGGCTATACCTACGCCGGCAACGCGCTCGAATGGGCGACGATTCCCGAGGTTCTGGAAGCCGCCGGGGTTGACTGGCGCATCTATCAGGATCCCAACGACAACTGGACCGGCGCGATGCACGGCGGCCTCGCCTTCAAGGGCTTTCGCGACGCCAAGCCCGGCTCGGCGATCTACGAACGCGGCATGTCGCATCATTCGCTAGAAAAGCTCGCCGAGGATGCGAAGAACGGCACGCTGCCCGCGGTGTCGTGGGTGCTGCCGCCCAAGCAATGGTCCGAACATCCCTCGGCCTCGACCCCGATCGAGGGTGCCGAATTCACCGCATCGGTGCTCGATGCGCTGACCGCCAATCCCGACACATGGGCGGGCACCGTCTTCTTCCAGACCTTCGATGAGAATGACGGGCTGTTCGACCATTTCCCGCCCGCCGCGCCGCCGTCGTACAATTCCGACGGCACGCTCGCGGGCAAGGCGACGCTGGCGCTGCCCGGCCATTATTTCGACGATCATGAGGATAAATATCTCTCGCGCGACGACAATATCTCGGGAACCACGCGTCCGTTCGGCCTCGGCCCGCGCGTGCCGATGTATGTCGTCTCGCCGTGGAGCAAGGGGGGCTGGGTCAGCAGCGAGGTGTTCGACCATACCTCGGTCGGCCAGTTCCTCGAACGGCGCTTCGGCGTCACCATCCCCGCGATCAGCCCCTGGCACCGCTCGGTGTGCGGCGACCTCACCTCCTGCTTCGATTTCACGAAGGGCGCCGACGCCGCTTTTCCGGCGCTGCCTGACGTCAGCAGCTCGACGGCGATCCTTGGCGCGCACCTCCAACGCCCGAAGGCGCTGCCGCCCCGCGCGCCGCAGGACCTGTTTCAGGAAAAGGGTATCCGCCGTTCGCGCGCGCTTCCCTACACCCTCCACGTCGACGCGCGGATCGACAGCGCGGACAAGGCCGTCGAACTCGATTTCGTCAATCAGGGTTCGGCGGGCGCGGTGTTCCACGTCTATGACAAGCTGAATCTCGACCGCATCCCGCGCCGCTATACCGTCGAGGCGGGCAAGGCGATCGCCGACCGCTGGAGCGCCGGCCCCGACGGCGCTTTCGATCTCTGGGTACTCGGCCCCAACGGCTTCCACCGCGCCTTCCGCGGGTCGCTGGCCGATGCAGCCCGCGCGCCCGCGATGACCGCGCGCTACGACCGCAAGCGCGGCGGCCTCGCCTTCACCTTCGTCAATGCCGGTGACGACGTGCAGGAGGCCAAAATCCTCCGCGATGCCTATGCCGCGTCGGCCGCAAAGTCGGTGACCGTCGCCGGCCGCGGCAAGGCCGTCGCGGCATGGCCGGCGCCGAAGGACCATGACTGGTACGATGTAACTGTCGCGCTGCCGGGCATGGAAGTCCGCCTCGCGGGGCGCGTCGAGCGCGGCGGGCACGGCATCAGCGACCCGCTGACCTTCACCTGACGGGAGCGAAATGCCGGGTCAGTGTTTCAGATACTGGCTCGGCGGCACGCCGAAGGCGCGGCGGAACATCGCGGCAAAACCGCTGGGGCTGTCGTATCCGACGTCATAGGTGACCTGCGTGATCGACGCCCCGGCGGCGAGCAACGAGAGCGCCTCCATCAGTCGTACCTGCTGGCGCCAGACCGCGAGCCCCATGCCCGTTTCCTGCTTGAAGCTGCGGGTGAAGGTCCGCCGCCCCATCGCCGCGAGCGCAGCCCAGTCATCGATATCGCGCGGATCGGACGGGTCGGCGATGATCGCGTTGCAGACGCGCAGCAGCCGCGGGTTCGACGGCATCGACACCTGATAGGGCGCGTTCGGCATCCGCCCGATTTCGCCCAGCAGCAGCGCGATGATCCGCCCCTCGCGCCCGTTGACGTCGTAGAGAGCGGGGAAGTCGACGACCTCGAGGATCAGCGATTTGACGAGGTTCGACACCTCGAAAACGCGGCATTCCCGCTCATCCTCATGCCCCGCGCACGGCAGGTACAGCGTGCGCAGCGACACCGGGCCCCGGCACGCGACTTCGTGCCTTGTCCCCGCCGGAAGCCACACCGCGCGCTGCGGCGGGATCACGAAACTCGTCTCGGGCGTGCGCACAGACATCACCCCCGCCGACGCGTAGAGGATCTGGATATGGTCGTGGCTGTGCATCGGATCGATGAAGCCTGCGGGATATTCATCCTGCAGCGCGATGACCGGCCGGTCGTTCGTAAGGACATCGACACTATGTTTCATGGCCCGATCCTCGCAAGACTTCGACAAATGCACAATATAGGCCGCTCGTCCTGCTGGCCAGCGTCGATGCGGCCGCTGGCCTGTCCGGCGCGGTGATTGGCCCGAACGGGCGATAGATGCAGCGGCGTAAAAGCTATCAGGCGATAAGCGATTGTTTCGAGAAGGATATGCCAAATATGTCAAAGGGCTTGAGCGCCGTGCAAGATGACATGGCCGATCCCGACATCCGCCGTTTCGTCGATGCGATCAATGCCGCCTATATCGAGCATGGCGCCCCCGCGGGCGCCAGCATGGCGGTCCGCCGTCAAATCGCCGAAAGGGTACGAAAGCCCTGGCGTGAAGATGGCCCGATAATGGCGGAAAGCCGCGAAATGGACATGGGCGGCGTCCGCCTGCGGCTTCACCGTCCGGTCGCGGACGAGAAGCTGCCCGTCATGCTCTATATCCACGGCGGCGGCTGGATGCTGTTCAGCATCGACACGCACGACCGGCTGATGCGCGAATATGCCGCGCGTGCCGGTATCGCCGTGCTCGGCATCGATTACAGCCTGTCACCCGAAAGCAAGTTTCCGGTCGCATTGGAAGAATGCGCCGCCGCGCTCGACTGGGTCGCGGCGCAGGCGGATGCGCTGAACCTCGACGCGGGGCGCGTGCTGATCGGCGGAGATTCAGCGGGCGCCAACCTCTCGGTCGCGGCGTGCCTGCTGCAACGCCGGCGCGGCCGCGCGCGGCCGGTTGCGATGCTGCTCAACTATGGCGCCTTTGCGCCCGAACGCACGCCGAGCTACGCTCGCTTCGGCGCGGGCGACTATTCACTCGAAGCCGACGAGATGGACGCCTTCTGGGCCGCCTATGTCGACGGCCCCGAACAGCTCGCCGATCCGCTCGTTGCGCCGCTGCGCGCCAACCTCGCCGGCCTGCCCCCCGCCTTTCTCGCCATCGCCGAATGCGACATCCTTGCCGACTGCAATCACGCCTTCGCCCGCAAGCTCGAAGAAGCCGGTGTGCCGACGCGCGCGGTGACCTATGCCGGCGCGACGCACAGCTTCCTCGAGGCCGTATCGATCGCGCCGCTCGCGGCCCGCGCGCTCGACGAGCAGGCGGCGTGGATCCGTGATATCGTCGGCGGATGACCGGACCCTATGAACCGCGCGATGCCGCCGACATCGCACAACTGGCCGCCGAATACCCGCTCGCCTGGCTGGTATCGCGCGAATTCCATGCCAGCCCGCTGCCGTTGATCGCCGAGTATGACGATAGCGGCGCGGTCGTCGCGCTGCTCGGCCATTGCGCGCTGCGCAACCGGATCGTCGGCGATTTCCGCGCCGACCCGCGCGGCCTCATCCTGTTCAACGGTCCGTCGGGCTATGTGCCGACGTCGCTCCTGTCGAAAACAGACTGGGCGCCGACGTGGAACTATGCCGTGCTCCGCTTCACCGTCGAGGTCGAATTCGTCGGCGCGGAAACACGCGATGCGATCGAGCAGCTCGTCGCGAAGATGGAGGGCGGCGTCTGGTCGACAGCCAGCCTCGGCCCGCGCTATGACGCGATGCTCGATCAGATCATCGCCTTTCGCGCGCACGTCCGCTCGGCCGAGCACAGCTTCAAGCTCGGACAGGACGAAAGCACGCAGGGCTTTGCCGAGATCGTCGCGGGACACGGCGACCGGACGCTCGCGAAATGGATGGAAGGACAAAGGTGAAGCTCTTCTTCGACGATCGCCAGACCGCCCACGCCCCGTTGCGCGAACTGCACAATGGCGACTGGGTGCCTCATGCGGAAAATATCGAACGTCCGCGCTCGATCGTCGAACAATTCACCGGCTGGGCTCCCGTCCGGGACTTCGGCATGGCCCCGTTACTCGCGGTGCATGACGCCGACTATCTTGCCTTTCTCGAACGCGCGCACCGCGACTGGCTCGCGGCCGGACGGGGTGGCGACGCGATCGGCTATACCTTCCCGATCCGGCGCCGCCGGCCGCTAGACTTCGGGCGTATCGATGCCGATCTCGGCGCGTACAGCTATGACGCCGGGACGCCGATCGCGGCGGGCACGTGGGAATCGGCCTATTGGTCGGCGCAGGGCGCGCTCACCGCGCTCGATCATCTGGCGACGAGCGGCGAGGCCCATGCTTTCGCGCTGTGCCGTCCGCCCGGCCATCATGCCGGGCGCGACTATTTGGGCGGCTATTGCTACCTTAACAACGCCGCCATCGCGGCGCGCGCTGCGCAGGGTCGCGGTCTCGGGCCGGTCGCGATCCTCGACATCGACTATCATCACGGCAACGGGACGCAGGATATCCTGTACGAGGATCCCGATATCTTCTTCGCCTCGATCCACGCCGACCCGCGCACCGATTACCCCTTCTACTGGGGCCACGCCGACGAGATCGGCGAAGGCGCGGGTGCAGGCAGCACACTCAATATCCCCCTGCCCCGCGGTACCGACGGGCAAAGCTATGCCCCCGCGCTCGACACGGCGCTCGCCGCGATCGCGGACCGGGGTGCGAAGTTTCTGGTGCTGTCATTTGGCGCCGACACGCACAGCAGCGATCCGATTTCGAGCTTCGCGCTCGAACGCGAGGATTATGTCGAGCTGGCCGGGCGCATCTCCGCACTCGGCGTCCCGACGCTGATCGTGATGGAGGGCGGCTACGCCGTCGGCGATCTCGGCAAGAACGTCGCCGCTTTTCTCTCCGGCTTCTGAAACGACCAAGGCCGCCCCGCCGGGGCGAGGCGGCCCTTTCCCGGCCTTCAGTTCAGGCTGAACCGCACCGTCGCACCGATCGTCCGCGGCCGTGCAACCGAACCCGCGAACGCAAAAGGCGCGTTCGAGATGCCATATTGATCGAACAGATTCTTGGCGAACACCCCCAGTTCGATCTGGTCGGTCACCGCGATCGAGGCGTTCAGGTCGACGATGTGGAAATCGCCCTTTTCCAGCGACCCCGCGAAATCGACCGGCGCGCTCGACAGGTAGCGGTGCGCGATGCCGAAGCGCGGCTTCAGCTTCGAGTCCGGGAAGCTCAGATCGATGCTGTTCGACAATATCCATTCGGACGCGCCGGGCAGCCGCGTCCCCTTGGCATAGCCGCCACCTGCCGCGAACGTATCGGGCAAGAACTCCGACAGCCGCGCGTCATTGTACGAGACGTTCGACTGGAAGGTCAGGCCGCGTGTCGGACGCAAGGTCAGGCTGAGTTCCATCCCGTCGATGTCAGCGCCGCCGCCATTGGTCGTGTAGGCGCGAACATCGGGGGTGAAGAGGCGCGCCTGGATATTGTTCCAGTCGATATGGTAGACGGTCAGATCGACCGACAGCGTGTTGTCGATCACGTCGAACCGCGTGCCGACCTCGAAATTCTTCGTCGTATCGCTGCCGAAGGTCAGCGGCAGGTCGGGGAACGGCAAGGCAAAGACGTTGAGGCCGCCGATCCGGAAACCCTCCGAATAGAGCGTATAGGCCATGAAATCCTTGCTCGGTTTGAAGGTCAGCGATGCCTTCGGAATGAAATCTGAATGCTTCTCCGCCGCCGCCTCGAAATTATAGGCCGGGACCTGCGCCGCATTCGGGAGCAGTTCGGCCTGCGGGCGCGTGCGATATTCGAACAGACGGCCGCCGAGGGTCAGCGTCAGCGAGTCGACGATATCGTAGGATACCTCACCGAACAGCGCCTTTTCGGTCACGCGGTTACGGCTGAACGTCCGCTCCGAAAAATCGTCGGGGGCAAGCTGGTCGCCGGTCTGTCCGCCGAATTCGCCGGGGTGCGCGTCGATATAGTCGCCGATCCCCTCGATATAGAGCAGCCCGTTCCCGGTCGAACGCATCTTGGTGTAATTGGCGCCGATCAGCCATTTGAACGGCCCTTCGTCGGGAGAGGCGAGCCGGACTTCGACATAGTCGGTCTTCGACTTCGATCGGCCGCGGTCGAGCAGCGGCGTGTTCGTGCGCGGGTCGTTGCCGCCGAAGATCGAATAATCGAAGAGAACCTCGGCATTCTTCTCGATATGGCTGCCAAGCGCGGTCAGCGTCGCAAAGCCCAGATCCTGCTCGAAGCGCAAGCTGTGCAGCATGAAATCGGTGTCCTGAAACTCGGCGAGGTTCGTCGCGCGCTCATAGGTCTTCCCGGGACCGAAGAGGACATAGGTCTGATCGTCGAGATCATATTCCTGATACATGCTGATTGCCGAAATGCGCGTCGTTTCGGTAGGCGTGAAGACGATCGAACCGCGCAGGCCGCGAACGCGCAGGTCGTTGCTGCCCTTCTCACCGAGCAATGTGTTGTCGAGATAACCGGCATCGACGCGCTGGAGCGCGACGAGGCGCACCGCGAGCTTGTCGGTCGCGATCGGCAGGTTGACCATGCCCTTCACCGCATAGCCGACATCGCCGGCGGCGCGTTTGGTCGTCGATACCATGCCCTCGAAACCCGCGTCGAAGCGGGCGGGGTCAGCCTCGTTCACGACATAATTGACCGCGCCGCCCAGCGACGACGACCCGAAGAGCGTGCCCTGCGGCCCGCGCAGCACCTCGACGCGGCTGACGTCGAAGCTGTCGACATCGGGAATGACGACGGGAAAGCCCGGCTCGATCAGGGGGATTTCGTTGAGATAATAGCCCGTCGTCGCCTGGTTCGCCTCATGATAGGTCGACGATGCGACGCCGCGGATCACGACTTCGGACACGCCGGGCTGGTAATCGTTGAACACGACGCCGGGGACGCGCGTAATATAATCGGAGAGGCTTTGGGCGTTGAGCTTTTGCAGCGTTGCCTCGCTGACTGCGGAGACCGAACCGCTGACGTCGCGCACCGACTGCTCGCGCTTGGCCGCGGTGACGACGATTTCATTGTCATCGACCTCCTGCGCCAACGCGCCCGATGCCTGACCCAACGCCAGGATCGAGATGCCACATGCGGCGACCCGCCTGATCGATGCAAAGCCCATTTCTGCCTCCCTTTTTGATATTGCCTATTGGTAGGAAAATCCGATCCTCAAGCTATCACGCGAAACTGGCGCGACGGCGATGGTCGGGCCATATTCCAGCCGGATCGGGCCAGCGCGCCCCAGCAGGAAAGCACGGTTTCGCAAGGACTTGTGGACAATTTGCCCGATCGATGGATTGGGCGGCCTGATCGGCGCAGTACGCCAGCCGGGGTGCCATAGACTGGACGCGACATCCCCGTCGGGCGAGAGAGGGTCGGTATGCGCAGCATCGATAACAAAGGCCGGAGAGCATTTATGAGCAGCGCCGCAATGGCGGCACTCCTGCTGGCAAGCTGCGCGGGCCGGGCACTGGCGAAGGGCCCTCCCGGACGCTGGCCGAAGATCGCGCCGCCGCAGTCGCCGCGCATCTCGCATGTCACCGAGCAATTGGGCCGTCAGCGCGACGATGTGTATAGCTGGATGAAATTCATCCCCGCCGACGGCGAACGCAACCGCACGAACCTGCCCGCACCCGTCGCCAAAATGCTCGCTGACGAAAATGCCTATGCCGATGCGACGCTGGAACCCACGAAAGCGGCGCAGGCCGAACTCGTGCGCGCGATGCTGGCGCGCAGTTCGGGAACCGTCGCGGCGCCGGCGCTCGAAAAGGAAGGCTGGACCTATTCATCCGCGATCCCCGAAGGCCAGGCGCACGCGCGCTACAGCCGCCAGAAGGACGGCCGCCCGACCGAATTGCTTGTCGACGAAAGTGCGCGCGCGAAGGACCAGCCCTATTTCCGCAGCACCGGGCACCAGCCGAGCCCCGACCATCGATATTTCGCCTGGGCCGAGGATGTGATCGGCAACGACCGCCACCGCATTGTCATCCGTGACAACCGGAGCGGCGAGATCCACACGATCGTCGACAAGGACGCCTATGGCTATGGCGGGCTCGTGTTCGCGCCTTCCTCGCGCTGGCTGTTCTGGATTTGGCGCGACGCCCGCAACCGCCCGACGCGGCTTTATCGCACCTCGGTCGACGGCAAGACCACCGATCTTGTCTATGAAGAGAAAGATCCCGCGATCTTCATGCAGGTAAAGCGCACCGCCGCCGACGGCTTCATCGCGCTCACCCTCGCCGGCCCCGAGACCGCCGAAGTCAGGCTGGTGCCTGCGCGCGACGAAACCGCGGCACCGGCCACCGTCTGGCCGCGCACGGTCGGCGTGCGCTATGAAGTCGACGAATGGAACGGCGGACTCGTTGCGCTGACGGATGCCGACGACGCGTTCGACATGGCCCTGCTGCGGCTCGATCCCGGTAGTTTCCGCACGCTGGGTGTGCTCGTTCCGCACCGCGCGGGGGTCCCGATCCTTCAGGTCCAGCCGTTTGCGACGGCACTCGTGCGGCTCGAACGCGTCGACGGCCTTCACCGCCTGATGATCCTTCGCGCGGATGGCGGTGAACAGGTTATCGCGTTCGACGACCCCGCCTATGCGATCGAACTGCCGCCCGAACAGGCCTATGACGCACCGTCGGTGATGATCGTCCACCAGTCCCCCAAATCGCCGCGTCGCTGGATCCGCATCGACCTCGCGAGCGGCACGCAGACCGTCGTTCAGCAGCAACAGGTCACGAATTTCGACCCCGACGCCTATGAGGTCGAACGACTGTTCGCTCCCGCCCCCGACGGCGAAATGGTTCCGATCACGCTGCTGTCGCGCCGCGGCGCGCTGAAGGACGGCAAGGCGCCGTTGCTCCAATATGGTTATGGTTCGTACGGCGTGCCGAGCGACCCCGAATTTTCGATACCCGCGCTCGCGCTCGTCGATCGCGGCTGGCGCTATGCGATCGCGCATGTGCGTGGCGGCTCCGAAAAGGGGCGGCGCTGGTTCCTTGGCGGGCGCAAGTTCACCAAGCGCAACAGCTTCACCGATTTCGTTGCCTGCGCCGAACATCTTGCCGCCGAAGGCTATACGGCGAAGGGCAAGGTCGTCGCTTACGGCCTGTCGGCGGGCGGTCTGCTCGTCGGTGCGAGCATGAACATCGCGCCGACCTTGTGGGGCGGCGTGATCGCGCAGGTGCCGTTCGTCGACATGCTCAACACGATGAGCGACGGCGCGCACCCGCTCGTGCCGTTGTTCCGCCCCGACTGGGGCGATCCGCTCGCCGATCCCAAGGCCTATGATTATATCGCCTCGATCTCGCCCTATGAGAATGTCCGGGCGGCGACCTATCCGCCCCTGCTCTGCACCGCGGGGCTCAAGGACGACCGCGTCGCCTATTGGGAGCCTGCGAAGCTGGTTTCCGAGGTGCGTCGCCGTTCGACGAGCGGCAATCCCGCGATGCTGATGACCGACATGGACAGCGGTCACCAGGGCAGCGCCGACGTCACAAGCGAATATCAACAAAAGGCGCTGTTCTGGTCCTTTGCGATACGCTGTGTGAGTTGAACCGTCAGAAACCCCGGAACGACGGCACCGGCGCGAACATCAGCGCGAGGAAGCCATAGGCGCTGGCGAGCAGCAGCAACACACCCGCCGCGCCCACAAGCCAGTCGGGGCGGAGGCGGCGGACGAGATACGCTCCGATCGGCGCGGCGACGCCCCCACCGATCAGGAGGCCGATCGCCGCGGTACTGAAGCTTTGCCATCCGAGCGTGCCGATGAAGCCGGCAGCGATCGTCACCGTCACGAAAAATTCGGACGCGTTCACTGTCCCGATGACCATCCGCGGTTCAGCACCCTGCGCGAGCAGGTTCGCGCTGACGATCGGCCCCCAACCGCCGCCGCCCGACCCGTCGGCGATCCCGCCGACGAGGCCGAGCGGGCCGACGAGCTTGATGCTGCGATAGGTTTGCGGACGCCGCGCGCCGCGCCAGAGCAGATAGATGCCGACCGCGCCCAGATAGGCGAGCACGACCGGCCGCGCGATACTGTTGTCAATATTGGTCAATATCCACACGCCGATCAGCCCGCCGACGATCCCCGGCACGACGAGCCGGCGGAACAGCCGCCAGTCGACATTGCGCTGCATCGCGTGGCTCAGCCCCGACACGCCGCCGGTGAAGCTTTCGGCGACATGGACCGCCGCCGAAGCCGTTACAGGCGGCAACCCCAGCACGAGCAGTAACGCCGTACCGATCACGCCAAACGCCATGCCGAGCGCGCTGTCGATCAGTTGCGCGGCAAATCCCACGACGATGAACGGCAACAGCGCCCAGAGCGTCAGCCCGTCGAACAGCGTCATCGGGCGACCTGCCTGCGGCGCGCGCCCTTACCCGTCCGTCGGGTGAGCAGAAAAACGGCCGGAAAACCAAGCGCGATCAGCGACAGCGCGCCGGCGAACACCGGCTCGCCGCCCGCAAGCCAGGGCAGCACCGCAGCCCAGATCGAGACGCCCAGTACGGTCAGCAAGGTCTGTTCCTGGTCGATGTCGGTATCGACGCCCAATGGCACTCCGCGCGCATCGGCGCGCAACGCTTCGAGCCGCCGCGCAACCGGACTGTGCGGCGCCGAGCGCTGGCCCGGTGCCAGCGAAGACAGCACCGATCCCAGCCCCGCGCCGACCAGCCGGACGCCGACCGCGCGCGCGAAGGCCCGCGGCTCCTCGACCCGGTCACCCACCGCGCGCAGGCTCAGCCGCCCGCCGAAGACGAGGTCGATTAGCGCTTCGCCGGTCACCGCCTTGATCGGCCGCGCCTGCACTTCGTGGCTCGCCTCGATCCAGTCAAAGATCGCGCCAGGGACATCGATGCCGCAAGCCCGCTCCAGCCCCTGGAAGCCCGGGGCGCTGTTGGCTTCGCAGATCCGGTATCCCTCCTCATCGAAGAGAATGTCGATACCCGCGACCTCCAGTCCCAGCGTATCGGCAGCGCGCGCCGCGAGGTCGGCCATCTCGCCCGTCGGCGTATAGGCGATCCCGACCCCGCCGAGCGACACGTTCGATTTGAAGTGCCCCGCCGGGGCGCGCCGCTCCATCGCCGCGATCACCCGCCCGCCGATGACGAGAACGCGCACGTCGCGGCCGTGGCTCGACCGTACATAATGCTGAAACAGGAAATCGGCCTTGGCTTCGGCGCTTTCGAGCAGGCCCGCGAGATCCTCGAACTGGCTGCGGTCCTCGCATTTGAGGACGCCGGTGCCGCGCGTCCCGCGCAGCGTCTTGACGATCAGCGGGAAGCCAAGTTCCTCCTCGACGATATCGACCCCCATCGGGAATTTGCCCAGAATCGTCGCGGGGATCGGCAGCCCCGCCCGCGCCAGCCGCTGCATCGTGTGCAGCTTGTCGGCGACAAGGTCGATCGCTTCGGGTCCGTTGATCAGCCGCACGCCGCGACGCTCGAAATGCCGGAGCACAGCAAGCGTGAAATAGTCGGTTTCAGCGCCGGTGCGGCACAGGATGAAGTCGGGGCGGGCCAGTGAATGGCCTTCGTAGTGGACCGACCAGCCGTCGACCGGCGCCGCGACAATATCGAAATTATGCGGTTTCAGCACGTGCAGCTCGATACCGCGCGCGGCCGCCACCTCCTGAAACCGCAGGATTTCCGGCACCTCTGGCAAAGCGGGGTCGAGGTCCCGCCCGAAGAAAATCCAGCCCAGCAAAGATCACTCCTTCGATAAGCTGTACTCAGTGCCAGAGAAGGGGCCGCTCGCGCAATCGTTCAAGCAGCAAGTCAGGCTAAGCGATTGTTTTGACGGCTCGATTGCATCGATCGTCCGGATGCGCACCAGATACGACCAAAAAATCCCGCCGATCCGTGGTGAATCGGCCTTAAACCTTCGTTCTTCCGCTCGTTAAAGGTCGCATGACCACCAAAGCGACACAATCGAACGAGCCGGTAGGACGGTTCCTGGGTTGGCTGGGGCTTCGTCACGCACGTGGCGGCGCCCCCGATCGAGGAGAGGCGCCGCCCGACCGCGCCCGCGCCGCGCGTTACGAACTGGCCGCTTCGATCACCTCCTTTCTCGTCGACAATGACCTCGACGTCTCGCCGGCAAATCTGCTGCTCGCGCATGGCGCCTTTTCGGGCCGGAATCCGCGGCTCGCGCGGCAGATCGTCGCGCAGGCACAAACCCCCGAAGGCATCAGCCAGACATGGCTCAACGAGCTCGATCAACAGGAAAGAAACCAGCCCGACCACGTCGAAATCGATCGGCTGATGACGCGGCTTGAAACGAACATCGAGGCTTTCCAAGCCAATACGAAAGAAGCGCGCTCCGTCACGAGCGATTATGGCACCGAGCTCGAACAGCATGTCGTCGACCTCGAACAACTCCAGAAGACGGGACGCATCGTCTCAAGCCTTGCCGACCTCGCCAAGGTAATGCTCGACCGCACGCGCAAAGCCGAGGATGATATGCGCAAAAGCGAGGACGAAGCGAAGGCGCTACGCCGCAGCCTCGATCGCGCCAAGCGCGACGCCGAGCTCGACTATCTGACCGGCCTGCCCAACCGCCGCGCGTTCGAAGTCCTGCTCGACCGGCATTACAAGGAAGCGCGCGCCTCGGTTGAACCGCTGAGCATCGCTTTCTGCGACATCGACGAGTTCAAGAAGGTCAACGATCTTCACGGCCATGAAGCGGGCGACCGCGTGATCAAGGCGATCGCCGACACGCTGGCACGCATCTCGAACGACCATTGCCATGTTGCACGGCACGGCGGCGAGGAGTTCGTCATGCTGTTCCGCGGCCTCACGCCGACGCAGGCGGCCCAGAAGCTCGACGATGCCCGCGAGGCGCTCGCCGACCGGCGGCTGATCAATCGCAAGACCGACGAACCCTTCGGCCAGATCACCTTCTCGGGCGGTGTTGCCGACGTCTTCGGCTACGCCGACACGCGCGCAGCGCTCAAGGCCGCCGACGATGCGCTCTACAGGGCGAAAGCCGGCGGACGGAACCGCGTCGAAATCGCCGATCCGGCCTAGCAGAATTCCCGCGAGGGGGCGGGGCACCGCGGGCGATCGCGCACCAGAGCCGATCGCCCGCGGATTTATTCGTCAAACGGCGGGGCGCCTGGCATAATAGCCGAAGGCCGCGATGACCGCATAACAGAGCGCCGGCAACAGCAGCGCCGTCGCGAGGCTGCCGGTGAGATCCGCGAGCGCACCGGTCGCCAGCGGCACGACCGCGCCGCCGAAGATCGCGACATTGATGATCCCCGACCCGTCGGCTGCACGGCTGCCGAGCTTTTCGGACGCAAGGCTGAAAATCGTCGGGAACATGATCGCGTTCATCAGGCCGATCGCGAGCAGGCTATAGCCCGAGACGACGCCGGTGGTGTTGATCGAAATCAGGATCAGGGTGATCGCGCCGACCGCCACAAAACCCAGCAGCTTGCCGGGACTGATCACGCGCATCAGCCCCGAACCGATGAAACGGCCTATCATCGCGCCGCCCCAGTAAAGCCCGATCAGCTTGCCCGCGGCCTGTTCGGCAAGGCCCATGACGCCGGGCTGCATCAGGTAATTGACGATCAGCGAGCCGATCGAGACTTCGGCGCCCACATAAAGGAAGATGCACAGCGCACCGAAACCGAAACGCGGGCGCTTCAGCAGATCGAAGCCCGCCAGCCCGGCGCTCGCTTCATGCTTTTCGCCCTTCAGCCGGTTGCGGAACATCCACACCGCGCCCGCAACCACCAGCAGCGCGACCGCGATGCCGAGATAACCGTGGACGATCGCCTGACTTTCGGCGGTGCGATAGGCGTCGAGTTCGGCGCCCGACAGATCCTCCGCCTTCATCGTAGCAAGGCTGCCGAGGATGAGGATAGAGCCGACGATCGGAAAGATCGTCGTGCCGAGCGAATTGAACGCCTGCGCAAAAGTCAGGCGGCTATGCGCGGTCTCGGGTTTGCCGAGCATCGAAATCAACGGATTGGCGACCACCTGGACGATCACCACCCCGCTCGCGAGCACGAAAAGCGCAAACAGGAACAGCCCGTAAACCGCATTTTGCGAAGCCGGAATGAACAGCAGGCAGCCGACCATCATCGTCAGCAGTCCGGCCACCGCGCCGCGCATATAGCCGATCTTCTTGACCAGTTTCGCGCCCGGAATGCCGATCACCAGATAGGCGGTGAAGAAGCAGAACTGCACCAGCATCGCCTGGGTATAGTTGAGCGTGAACAGCTCTTTCAGTTTGGGGATGATGACGTCGTTCAGGCTGGTGATACCGCCGAAAATGAAGAACAGCCCCATGACGAACAACCGCAGTTCGGGCGCATCGACATGCGCGCCCCGCCCTTCGCCGACAGCCGACCCGCTGCCCGACGCGATTTCCGGCGCTAATGCCATCTGCTCTCTCCCCATTTTTTCAGGCTAACCCGTTTGCCGGTTTTGTCATTTTACCGCGGGCGGGCAAGGCAGATTCTCCGCGACCGCCCCGACATTCGTATGCAGGCGCGAAAGCCCCCTATCGGCCTCAATGGTCACGACATTGCGCGGGCCAGGTCGCCACCGTCGGCGCGATCGTGTCGCGGATCGACCGGAACAGTCGCTCTTCCAGGCGGATGGCGGTGTCTCAGCGGCTCCAGCGCGCGAAAATCGCGGTCGGGAGCAGAAGTCCGCGCGCCTCTTCGCGCACGGCGAGTTCGCCGCATTCGATTTTGCCGGGCAGGTCGGCGAACAGTTGTGCGAGCAGTTCACCGATCGCGAGCGCCGACATGCGGACGGCATAGACGGTCAGGAACAATGCCCGGCTGTCCCCGTCGAGCAACTGGCGGCAGTCGGCAAGCAAGGGCGCGAGCCCTTCCTCGATCTGCCAGCGTTCGCCGGTCGGGCCGCGGCCGAACTTCGGCGGGTCGAGCAGGATCGCGTCGTAGCGCTTCTCGCGCCGAACCTCACGCGCGGTGAACTTGCCCGCGTCGTCGAGGATCCAGCGCACCGGCTTGTCGGCCATGCCGGCGAGCGCGGCATTCTCGCGCGCCTGCCCCACCGATTTCTTCGATGCGTCGACATGCGTCACCGAAGCGCCCACAGCGGCGAGCGCCTGGCTGCCGACGCCGGTATAGCCGAACAGGTTCAGGAAGGCGGGATCGGGCTTGTCTGCGACCTTCTCGCGCAACCAGTCCCACACGGGCGCCATGTCGGGGAAAAAGCCCAGATGCCGGAACGGCGTACACGACGCGGTGAAGCGCGTTTCGCGCCAGCCGAGCGGCCAGCCTTCGGCGGGTACGGGCTTGTTATAATACCAGCGACCGCCACCATCGTCGTCCGACGCGGGGATGAATTCGCCGTCGGCCTTGTCCCATTCGCTGGCGGGCAGCGCAGGCGCCCACATCGCCTGCGGTTCGGGGCGAATGAAGCGAAAACGGCCATAGCGCTCAAGCTTGCGCCCGTTCCCGCTGTCGACCAGCCCGTAATCGTCCCACGCCTCACCGACGAGCGTCACGAGGGGCAGAAGATCAGCCACGCGTCGCTTCCGCGAGGACGAACGCCTTCACCGCATCATAATCGCCCGGCAGACGCGTATAGCGTTCTTCGCGATCGAACAGATTGCCAAGCCGCGCGGGCAACGGCGGACGCACACCCGTTGCACGCTCGACTGCCTCGCGAAACTTGGCCGGATGCGCGGTCGCCAGCGTGACGACGGGAATGTCGGCATCGATGTCGAGCGCGCGCGCCGCGGCGAGGCCGACCGCGCTGTGCGGATCGATGATCTGCCCGCCATGTTCCTGCGCCCAGCGCAGCGCGAGCGCCATCGCATCGCCGTCGATGCTCGCGCTCGAAAACAGCCCGCGCGCGCCGACGAGCATGTCGGCGGGAATCGTCATTGCCCGTTTGGCGTCGAATTCGCCCATCATGCCGGCGATTGCCGCGCCGTCGCGTCCGGCAAGGTCGAAGAGCAGCCGTTCGAAATTGCTGCTGACCTGGATGTCCATGCTGGGGGTCGCGGTCGGCGTGACCGTGCCCGCGCTATAGTCGCCGCTCGTCAGTGCGCGGTGGAGGATGTCGTTGACGTTCGTCGCGACGACGAGCTTGGCGATCGGCAGTCCCATCTGCGCCGCGACATAGCCCGCAAAGACATCGCCGAAATTGCCCGTCGGCACGCTGAAAGCGACCGGACGGTCAGGCCCGCCGAGGCGGACGGCGGCGTAGAAATAATAAACGACCTGCGCCATCAGCCGCGCCCAGTTGATGCTGTTCACCGCCGACAGATTGACCTGCGCGCGCGCCTCTTCGTCGCCGAACAGCCGCTTCACCATTGCCTGCGCATCGTCGAAGCTGCCGTCGATCGCGATATTATGGACGTTCGGCGCGAGCACCGTCGTCATCTGGCGCCGCTGGACATCGCTGACGCGGCCTTCGGGGTGGAGCATGAAGATCTGGATATGCTCGCGGCCCGCGACCGCCTCGATCGCCGCCGACCCGGTATCGCCCGACGTCGCGCCGACGATCGTGATGTCGGTATCGCCGCCCGCGAGGAACTTTTCGAACAGCTCGCCGAGCAATTGCAGCGCGACATCCTTGAATGCGAGCGTTGGGCCGTGGAACAGTTCGAGCAGCCAGTGGCGATGGTCGAGCTGGACGAGCGGGGTCACCGCGTCATGGCTGAAGCGGCCATAGGCGGCTCGGCACAAGGCACGCAGCTCATCCTCGCTCAGTACGCCCGCGACGAAGGGGCGCATGATCCGCACCGCGGTCTCGGCATAGTCGAGCCCCGCGAGAGCGCGGATTTCGTCGATCGACATCTGCGGCCATTTGGCCGGCACATAGAGGCCGCCGTCGCTGGCGAGGCCGGCCAGCGTTGCGGCACGAAAGTCGAGGGTCGGCGCTGAGCCGCGGGTGCTGATATAGTCCATGACGCAAATGCGCCTAGCGGCGGGGGCTCAAGGCCGCAAGCGGCGACGAACGGCCAATATATAGATCACGAGCGCGGCGACGGCGAACAGGAACCATTGCCCCGCGTAAGCGAGGTGGTTGTTGGGCGTATCGTCGGCAGACGGGACCGCGCTGGCGCGGAGGCCCGCGGCAGGCGTATCGGCGATCAACATCGCCCGCGCGGGGCTAGCCTTGCCCATCGCGCGCTCGATCACCGTCGGCTGTTCGGGTCCGGGAACGATCGTCCCCTGCACCGTTCCGCCCGTCCATTTGGGCGGCGTGAAATTGTCGCCGATCCCGACATCGACCAGCACGCCCGGCCCTTCGGCGCCGGTGCGGCAGTCGGCGATCATACGGATGCCCGACTTGCCACTACGGTCGGTCCCGCTGCGCGGATCCCAACGCACCGGCTCAAGACACACGACGCTGCTCTTGCGATAGAGCATGGCGTCGGCAACGGGCGGCAGTTCGGGATAGGCGACCATCGACGACATCGCCATGTTGCGCTGGAACAGCGCGATCAGCGCTTCCTTTTCACTCTTGCGCTGGAGCTGCCAGACGCCGAGCGCGATCATCACCGCGACGGCGGCGAGCACTAGGATCGTGGGGATCAGCGGCCAGCGCCGCGTGGACTGTTCGACAGGTTCAGTCATGCTTGTCCACCTTGCGGCCCTCGGCCGCCTGACGCTGGTGCTCGCTCGCCAGCAAGGCGCCCTTGCCGACACGCAGGCCATAGACGACTGCGGCGGCGGTCAGCGGTATCCACAGGATGACATGCACCCACAAGGGCGGGCGCACGACGGCATCGAGCGTCAGCGCGATCGCGATCAGCAGCGCGCCGATGATCAATGTCAGGAAGGCCGCGGGACCGTCGCCGACATTGTAGCGGCTGTAATCGAGCCCGCAGCTTTCGCATTTCGGACGGAACTTCACGGGCCCGTCGAACAGGGTCCGCGCGCCGCATTCGGGGCAGAGACCAAAAAGGGCAGCGCGCCAGACCGGCGGCTGCCCCTTTTGAATTTTGTCGCCAGTGGGCAATTTAGTGCGCGGCGATCGGCGCGCCCCAGCCGCCCCAGACATAGACGATGATGAAGAGGAACAGCCACACGACGTCGACGAAGTGCCAGTACCACGCCGCCGCCTCGAACCCGAAATGCTGGGTCGGGGTGAAGTGGCCCTTGTAGGTACGCACGAGGCAGACGATCAGGAAGATCGTACCGACGAGCACGTGGAAACCGTGGAAGCCGGTCGCCATGTAGAAGGCCGAGCTGTAGTTGCTCTGTCCGAAGCCCCACGGCGCATGGGCATATTCATACGCCTGGATCGTCGAGAAGACGACGCCGAGGATGATCGTCAGCCAGAGGCCCTTCTTCAGACCTTCGCGGTCGCCATGGATCAGCGAATGGTGCGCCCAGGTGATCGTCGTGCCCGAGCAGAGCAGGATCAGCGTGTTGAGCAGCGGCAGCGAGAAAGGATCGATGACTTCGATGCCCTTCGGCGGCCACATGGTGATCGCAGCGGCGCCGTCCTGCCCGAACAGCGAGGTGACCGCGCCTTCGGCATATTCGATCGGAACCGGGAACAGCGAGAAGTCGAACCACGCCCAGAACCAGCCGACGAAGAACATCACTTCGGACGCGATGAACAGGATCATGCCGTAACGCAGGTGAAGCTGGACGACCGGGGTATGGTCGCCGGCGTGGGCTTCGTTGATGACGTCCGACCACCAGCTGAAGAAGGTGGCGATCACGCCCATGAAGCCGAGGCCGAGCACCCACTTGCCGATGCCGCCGAAATAATCCGCGTGCATCGCCATGACGAGTCCGAAGAACATCACGAGTGCAGCGACCGAGCCGATCAGCGGCCAGACGCTGGGATTTACGAGGTGATAGTCATGATGTTTCGCACCGGACATGGCGTGTTTCCCGTTTTTAGCAGCCCCAGCATGACGATTCCCCATCATCTGCCGGTCTTGTTAGACTCTTGTTCGCGGCCTTAGCTCGCCTTTTTACCCTCGTCTACAGGGTGGAAGGTATAGCTGAGGGTGATTTCCTGCACGTCGCGCGCGTCGGGGTCGTCCATGATCTTCGGATCGACGAAGAACAACACCGGCATGCGCATCTGCTGCCCCGGCTCCAGCCGTTGCTGAGTGAAGCAGAAGCACTGGATCTTGGTAAAATATTTGCCCGCCTGGTCGGGCGTGACGTTGAAACTGGCGGTCCCGACAACGGGGTGCGCCGAATTATTCTCGGCGATGAAGATCGCCATATCGCGCGCGCCGATGCTCACCGTATCGGTCGGATGCTCGGGGTAGAATTTCCACGGCAGGTTCGGCGAGACATTGGCGTCGAAACGCACCGAGATCGTGTTCGACAATATCTGCGGCTCAGCCGCCGCGGCGACCGGATCGTAGCGCTGCGTCGTGCCGCCGAAACCGGTGACGCGGCAAAACAGGTCGTACAGCGGCACGGCGGCGAAGCCGAGGCCCGTCATTGCGACCGCGATCAGCGCGGCAAAGCTCGCGGTCTTCGCGTTCGGAGACATGCGCCCAATCACCGGAAAAGACGTCATGAGAAAATCTGCATCTTTGCGATGGTGATGAAGAAAAACAGGATCGCGAGCGCGCCGAGCATCCATGCCATCATGTTCGCGCGGCTGCGTTGGCGGCGGCGATATTCAGCCTCGTCGAAGGGTTCGGGATTCGGTTTTTCGGTCATAGCGGCCACCAATGGTCGGCGACGACAGCGCCGAACAATATGAAAAGATAGGCGATCGAATAAGCGAACAGGCGCTTTTCGGGTTGCATCAGATCGCCCTCGCCCGTCGTGCGCGTGCCGACCTGGACCGACAGCGCGACGAAGATCGCCGACAGGATCACCGCGGTCCAGCCATAGAGCGCGCCGGTATAGCCGAGCGGCCAGGGCGCGATCGCGGCTGCGGCCATGATCAGTGCATAAAAGAGAATCTGGCGCCGCGTCGATTTCTCCCCCGCGACGACGGGCATCATCGGAATGCCCGCGGCGGCATAGTCGGAGCGGACAAACAGCGCGAGCGCCCAGAAATGCGGCGGTGTCCACAGGAAGATTAGCAGGAACAGCAGCACCGGCAGCGGCGCGATCGAACCCGTCGCGGCGACCCAGCCGATCAGCGGCGGAAAGGCGCCCGCTGCGCCGCCGATGACGATATTCTGCGGCGTCCGCGGCTTCAGCCACATCGTATATACGAAGACGTAGAAGAGGATCGAGACCGCAAGCAGCAGCGTCGCCTGCCAGTTCGATGCGAAGAGCATCAGGAACAGGGAAAAGGCCGCAAGCCCGACGCCGAATTGCAGCGCGGTCTGCGGGTCGAGGCGCCCGGCGGGAAGCGGCCGCCCCGCAGTGCGCTTCATCTTGGCGTCGAGGCCCGCTTCATACCATTGATTGAGCGCGCCCGAGGCCCCTGCCCCCAGCGCAATCGCAAGGATCGAAGAGAAAGCAAGGACGGGCGGGACGCTGCCCGGCGCCGCGAGCAGGCCGCACAAGGCGGTGAACACCACCAGCGACATCACGCGGGGCTTCGTCAGCGCGAACAGGTCGCGCCAATCGGCGGGTAACGCCATTTCGCCGTGGGTCAGGCTCTGCGCCATATTTACTCCGGCCGGACAGGTTAAGCCCCCTGCCGAATATCAGCAGGGGGCGAAACCGGTCAGGCGATACGCGGCAGTTCGTTGAACTGGTGGAACGGCGGCGGGCTCGACAGCGTCCATTCGAGCGTCGTCGCGCCCTCGCCCCACGGATTGTCGGCGGCCTTCTTGCCGGCGAACAGCGAGTAGAGGATGTTCACGAAGAAGAACACCATGCCGGCGGCCATGATCACATAGCCGAACGACGAGATGTAATGCCAATAGGCATAGGCTTCCGCATAGTCGGGGTAACGGCGCGGCATGCCCTGCTGGCCCAGGAAGTGCTGGGGGAAGAACATGACGTTCACGCCGATGAAGAAGACCCAGAAGTGCAGCTGTCCGAGGACTTCGTTGTACATCCGGCCCGACATCTTCGGGAACCAGTAATAGAAGCCGGCGAAGAGCGAGAAGACCGCGCCCAGCGACAGCACATAGTGGAAGTGCGCGACGACATAATAGGTGTCGTGCAGGTTGGTGTCGACGCCGCCATTGGCAAGTACGACGCCGGTCACGCCGCCAACGGTGAACATGAAGATGAAGCCGAGCGACCACATCATCGGCGTCTTGAACGTCATCGAGCCGCCCCACATGGTAGCGATCCAGCTGAAGATCTTGATGCCCGTCGGAACCGCAATGACCATCGTCGCGGCGGTGAAGTACATCTTGAGGTTCACGCTCATGCCGACCGTGAACATGTGGTGCGCCCACACGATGAAGCCGACGACGCCGATCGCGACCATGGCATATGCCATGCCGAGATAGCCGAACACCGGCTTCTTGCTGAAGGTCGAGATGATCTGGCTGACGATGCCGAAGCCCGGCAGGATCATGATGTACACTTCGGGGTGGCCGAAGAACCAGAAGAGATGCTGGTAGAGGACGGGGTCGCCGCCGCCGGCCGCATCATAGAAGGTGGTGCCGAAGTTGCGGTCGGTCAGCAGCATCGTGATCGCCGCGGCGAGAACCGGCAGCGCGAGCAGCAGCAGGAAGGCGGTGACGAGCACCGACCACACGAACAGCGGCATCTTGTGCAGCGTCATGCCCGGCGCGCGCATGTTGAAGATGGTGGTGATGAAGTTGATCGCACCGAGGATCGACGCCGCGCCCGCGAGGTGGAGCGAGAAGATCGCCATGTCGACCGCCGGTCCTGCCGAGCCGCTGGTCGACAGCGGGGCATAGACCGTCCAGCCGGTGCCGGCGCCATGACCGCTGCCGCCCGGAACGAACATCGAGCCGACGAGCATGAAGAACGCAACGAACGTCAGCCAGAAGGACACGTTGTTCATGCGCGGGAACGCCATGTCGGGCGCGCCGATCATCAGCGGCACGAACCAGTTGCCGAAGCCGCCGATCATCGCCGGCATGACCATGAAGAACACCATGATCAGGCCGTGCGCGGTGATCATCACATTCCAGAAATGCTTGCCCGCAACCTCGTCGGCACCGCCGCCAAGGGCGCTGGCCCAGCCCGAAAGATACTGGACGCCGGGTTCGGCGAGCTCGAGACGCATCATGCCCGACAGCGCGCCGCCGACGATGCCGGCGACGATCGCGAAGATCAGGTAGAGCGTGCCGATGTCCTTGTGGTTCGTCGACATGAACCAGCGGACAAAGAAGCCGGGCGTGTCGTGATCATGGTCGTCATGCGCATGGGCGGCATGGCCATGATCGGGTGCAGTTGCAGCGATATCGGTCATCTGTCGGACCCCTTATTATTTCTTGGCGGCCGGGGCGGCGGCGGGAGCCGCTGCCGGTGCGGCTTCAGTCGTGGCGGCGGCCGGCGTTGCGGCGGGCGCCGCTGCCGGAGCGGTAGCGGGCGCCGGCGCGGCGGCGGCAGGAGCCGCGGCGACCGGTCCAGCGGGATTACCGCCCTTCGAGCGGACCCACGCTTCCCACTTGTCGACCGGAAGCACTTCGACGGCGATCGGCATATAGCCGTGATCGACGCCGCACAGTTCCGAGCACTGGCCGTAATAGACGCCGACCTTGTTGGCGGTGAAGGTCGTTTCGTTGGCGCGGCCGGGGACCGCATCCATCTTGGTCCAGAAAGCCGGGACCGCGAAGCTGTGGATCACGTCGGCGCCGGTGATGATCAGCTTCACCTGACGGCCGACGGGAACGACCATGCGGTTGTCGACGGCGAGGTGATAGGGTTCACCCGCGGCCTTCGCCTTGTCTTCGGGCAGGATCTTCGAGACATATTCGCCGATGCCCTGGTCGGGATAGGCATAGCCCCAATACCATTGGTAACCCGTGACCTTGATCGTCAGCGCTTCCTTCTTCGGCGGCTCATACTGCGCCGCGAGCAGGCGGATCGACGGCACCGCGATCACCGCGAGGATCAGCACCGGAATGGCGGTCCAGATGATTTCGATGAAGGTGTTGTGCGTCGTCTTCGACGGAACCGGGTTCGCCTTGGCGCGGAAACGGAACATCACCCAGAGCAAGAGGCCGAGGACGATCAGCGTGATCACCGTAATGACGGGGAGCAGGATGACATGGTTGAACCAGTAAGCCTGTTCGCCGATCGGGCTGACCTGCGGCTGGAAATCGATGCCCGCGTCGACCGGCTGACCAACCCCGGGGGTCGGCTTCATCGGGACGTAGGTCGCATCGCCAGCGGGAGCCGCGGCGGTCGTTGCCGCCGGCGTCGCTGCCGGAGCAGCCGCATCCGCGGCGGCCGGAGCCGGATTCGCCGGAGCCGTCGCGGCGGGTGCTTCGGCCGGAGCCGTAGCGGGTGCCTGCGCATGGCCGGCGCCCACCGCGCCGAGCGACAAAGCCGCCGCAATTACAAGGGTTTTCAAGCTCTTCATAAGGATAGTGCCGCCCGTTGCCTGTTGTTCTTATTGATGCCCCAGCCCGCCTTTCCCCACTGCTGGACACAGGTCCACGCAGCCATCGGACAGGCTGAATCTCGCGGGCGCTATAGACCCGCTTGCCGCTTGCCTCAAGCATCTCTAACACTATTTTGCGGCTGGATAATCTTCGCCGCTCAAACCCGCTCGCCCGCCACGGGCGACGCACAGGACAAAAGAATAATTCTCCCATGACCGATGACGAAATCCTGGCCGAGTTCCGCGCCGCCGATGCCCTGCTGCAGGGCCATTTCCTGCTCTCCTCCGGCCGCCACAGCGAATATTATCTCCAGTGCGCGCGTGTCCTGATGGATACCGAGCGTGCGGGCCGGCTTGCAGTGGCGCTCGCCGCGAGACTGCCCCGCGAACTCAAACAGGCGATCGATATCGTCGTTTCTCCCGCGATGGGCGGCGTCATCATCGGGCATGAAATGGGCCGCGCGCTCGGCAAGCCCGCTATTTTTGTCGAGCGCCCGACCGGCACCTTCGAACTGCGCCGCGGTTTTACGATCGATCCCGGCACGAAGGTGCTGATGGTCGAGGATGTCGTGACCACCGGCCTGTCGTCGCGCGAAGCGATGGACGCGGTGCGCGCCGCGGGCGGCGAAATCGTCGCCGAGGCCGCCCTCGTCGACCGCTCGGCGGGCCATGTCGAACTCGGCGTCCCCTTCTATCCGCTCGTCGCGATCAACTTCCCGACCTATGCCGAAGACGAGCTGCCCCCCGAACTGGCAAAGACCAAGGCGGTGAAGCCCGGGAGCCGCGCGAATTGAGCCCGCGGCTTCGCCTCGGGGTCAACATCGACCATGTCGCGACGATCCGTAACGCACGCGGCGGCGAGCATCCCGACCCGGTGCGCGCGGCGGAAATCGTCGCGGCGGTCGGCGGCGACGGCATCACCGCGCACCTGCGCGAGGATCGGCGCCATATCCGCGACGACGATCTCGCGCGCATCCAGGCCGCGACCGACCTGCCGCTGAACCTCGAAATGGCGGCGACCGAGGAAATGCTGGCGATCGCGCTGCGCCACAAGCCGCACGCCGCGTGTATCGTCCCCGAAAAGCGCGAGGAACGCACGACCGAGGGCGGACTCGACGCGGCCGGGCAGCACAACCACCTCGCCCCCATCGTCGCGCGGCTGAACGACGCGGGCATCCGCGTCAGCCTGTTCATCGAACCCGACGCGCGGCAGATCGAGGCGGCGATGCGCCTCCGCGCGCCCGTCGTCGAATTCCACACCGGCCGCTACGCGCATGTCGAAGGCGAGGAACGCGCCGTCGAACTCCGCCGCCTCGCCGACGCCGCGGCGCTCGCGTGGAAGAATGGTATCGAGCCGCACGCCGGCCACGGCCTGACCTATGACAATGTCGTCCCCGTCGCCGCGATCCCGCAGCTCGCCGAACTCAACATCGGCCATTATCTGATCGGCGAGGCGATCTTTACCGGGTTGGAAGATGCGGTGCGCCGGATGCGCGCGCTGATGGACGAGGCGCGCGGGTGAAAAAGTCTGACTTCGTAGAGAAGCAATGGCGCGCCTCGGTGCGTTTCCTGAAGATATTTCCATTCTTCATTCTACTGATTATCGGGATCAACATCTGGCATGATACGAAAGCCGGAAAGGCATTCGACTGGATGTATCTCGTCTACGGTACCGGCTTCCTCCTATGGACCGGGTTCCTCTATATTTTCATGCGGCTGATCTTCAAATTCGTGCGCGCAAAGACGCTCCATGACGAGAGGCGCAAATGATCATCGGCCTCGGCTCCGACCTCTGCAATATCGAGCGCATCCGGAATTCGCTCGACCGCTTTGGCGAGCGCTTCGAAAATCGCGTCTTCACCGATGTCGAGCGCGCCAAGGCGGCGCGGCGCCCGTTCACCCGCGCCGGGACCTACGCCAAACGCTTCGCCGCGAAGGAGGCCTTCTCGAAAGCGGTCGGCACCGGCTTCAAACGCGGCGTGTTCATGAAGGACATCGGCGTCGTCAATTTGCCTTCGGGGGCGCCAACGCTGGCGCTGACCGGCGGCGCTGCCGAACGCCTCGCCGAAATGATTCCCGCGGGCCACACCGCGCATATCCATTTGACGCTGACCGACGACCATCCGTGGGCGCAGGCCTTTGTCATCATCGAAGCAATCAAGGACTGAATGAATAATGGCGAAGGACAAAACGAAGGATGACGGGGGCTGGGGCAAGCTGATCCGCGATGTCGTGGTGATATTGCTCCTCGTGCTCGGCATTCACAGCTGTGTCGCCAAGCCTTTTTATATCCCGTCCGATTCGATGATGCCGGTGCTGCGCAACGGCGACCGGCTGATCGTCAGCAAATATCCCTATGGCTGGTCCTATTCGTCGGTCAGCTTCCACCTCGCGCCGAAGCTCGCGGGCCGCTGGTTCGCCAAGCTGCCCGAACGTGGCGATATCGTCGTGCTCGAACATCCGGTGACCCGGATCGACTATATCAAGCGCGTGATCGGCCTGCCCGGCGACACGATCGAGCTGCGCAACGGCGAACTCAGCATCAACGGCAAGCCGGTGAAGCGCGAAGTGCAGCCGATGCTGGCGATCCCCGTCGATCTCAACACCCCCGGCCCCGACAGCAGCCTGTTCCGTTTCGTCACCAAGGACGCGAGCGGAAAGGAAGTCCTCGAGCTTCCGATCGTCCGCGAAACGCTTCCCGGCGGCGCGACCTTCGACACGATCGACATGGGCCCGGGCTATACGACCGACGATTATGGCCCGATCAAGGTTCCCGCCGATCATCTGTTCCTGATGGGCGACAACCGCGACGGCAGCGCCGACAGCCGCGTCGGCACGAACCAGAAGGGCCTCGGCGGCCCCGTCCCCTTCGACGCGATCGCCGGGCGCGCCGAGATTATCAGTTTTTCGACCGACGGAACGGCCGAGTGGTATAACCCGCTCAGCTGGTTTAACGCCTTGCGGTCGGGCCGCGCCGGAACCGACCTGCGCCCCGAGCGTCAGAGCGACTAGGCACAACGGGGAACAGGCATGGCGGCGACACGAAAACCAGCGGCGACACACACCGCCGCCAGCGCCGCCGCCAAGGCGGAGGCGCACCGCGAAGCCCCCGGCCCCACCGAAATTCGCAGCCAGCTCGTTCGTACCGAGCTGCTGAAAGCTGGCGTCTGGATCGGCCTCGCGCTGCTCATCGGCATCTGCATCGTGCTGATCCAGCCGATCCTGCTGATCTTTGCCGGGATCGTCATGGCGTCGATGCTCGACGGCGGCACGCGCCTGCTCGGCCGCGTGTTGCCGATCGGACGCGGATGGCGGCTGCTGATCGTCTGCCTGTCCTTGCTCGCCTTCCTCGGCTGGACGATCATGTTCGCCGGGTCGCAGATCGCCGATCAGGCCGCGACGCTTCAAACCGTCGTGATGGCGCAGATCGAGCGCATCGCCGCGTGGGCGAGCGATCATGGCATGGGCAATCTCGAGATCGATACCAAGACGATCACCGACAATATTGCGGGGACTGTCGGCCGGGTCACTGCGGCGGTCGGCACGGTGCTCGGCGGGCTCACCAGCCTTGTCATGATCATCGTGCTCGGGATCTTCATCGCGATCGAACCGCGGCTTTACGAACGCGGCGTCGCGTGGATGCTGCCGATGAAGAGCCGCGAGAATTTCTACATCACCACCGCACGCATGGGCTTCACGCTGCGCCGGTTGATGGCGGGGCGCCTGCTCGGAATGCTGGTCGAGGGAATCGGCACCTGGCTCGCCTGCCTTGCGGTCGGTATCCCGATGGCGGCGCTGATGGGGCTGCTGACCGGTCTGCTCGCCTTCATCCCCAATATCGGCGCGATCGTGTCGGGCGTGCTGCTCGTGCTCGTCGGCTTTTCGGCAGGGACCGATACCGGGCTCTGGGCGATCGCCATCTATTTTATCGTCCAGACGGTCGACGGTTACCTGATCGTCCCGATGGTCGCGAAAAAGACGGTCGACCTTGCCCCCGCGCTCGTCCTCGGCGCGCAGATATTGTTCGGCGCGCTGCTCGGCCTGATGGGGCTCTTCCTAGCCGACCCGATCGTCGCGATGATCAAGGTCGCGTTGGAGCGTGAAGCCGAGCGCAACGCCGGGGCCGCGAACACGAAAACGGCGGCGGGTTCCTAGGTTCCCGCCGCCGTTTCGGCTTTTCTCTTGTCAGCTCGTGCGGCTTATTGCGGCGGCGCGCCCGGCGCCGGGGCGCCGCCCGGAGCGCCCTGCATCATCTGTTGCTGTTGCATCATCTGCTGCTGTTGCTGCATCTGCTGCTGCATCGCGCGAACCTCGGCCTCCGAGCGGAAGTCGAGCAGGGTAACCGTAAAGTGCAGCGTGCTGCCCGCGGGGATCGGCCCGGTCGCCCGATCACCATAACCAAGCTGCGGCGGAATGGAGATCTTGTACTCGCCGCCCTTCTTCATGCGGGTCAGCGCTTCGGAAAAACCGGGAACGACCTGCGCGACCTGCATCGGCGCCTGTTCGTTGGCGTCGAAGACTTTGCCATCGTCGAGCTTGCCCTCATATTTCACCAGCACGACGTCGGCCTTGGTCGGGCTCGGTCCGGTGCCTTCCTTGACGACCTCGAAGCCGATGCGCGGGGTCATATGCCAGGCAAAGGCCGCGCCCGCGACGAGCAGTGCCGCGAGGCCGAACCACATCAGCCACAGGCCGCCCTTGCTCACCGGACGCAATGGAACCGTCGTTACGCTCATCTTGGGTGATCCTTCCGCTGCCCCGGCCGGGGCGAAAATGCTGGCGAGGCCTATAGGCGGTGCGGCGCGGAACGGTCCAGAGGCAATATGCGTGCAAGCATAACGAAAAAGGGCGCCGCGTTGCCGCGGCGCCCTTTTCACGATCAGGATCCCGAACGGGAGACGGTCTTACTTGATACCGTCACGCTCCATCCGCTTGCGCTCCATCTTGCGGGCGCGGCGGACAGCGGCGGCACGCTCGCGCGCGCGCTTTTCGCTGGGCTTCTCGTAGTGACGGCGCAGCTTCATTTCGCGATACACGCCCTCACGCTGCAGCTTCTTCTTGAGCGCGCGAAGGGCCTGGTCGACATTATTGTCGCGAACGATGATCTGCATACGCCGTGTCGTCTCCTGTTCGTCAAAACGATTTGGTCCACCGGGCAACCCGGTTTGCCGTAAATCGCCGATATTCGGGCAATAAAAAGAGCGCCGCGATCACGCGACGTTCCGATGGGCAGCCAACTAGAGAGATTCGCGGCAAAATGCAAGCCCCTGCGCGGTGAACCGCCTCTGCCGCACCCTCGCCGCACCGGAGCACCGCCCTGTCCGCTCGCGGGATTGTGTCCGCCCCACGCCTTATGGCATAGGTAGCAGGACGAAACTAACATGACAAAGGGACAGGCCATGGCGACCCAGCTCAAGCGCAACAGCAAATATAGCGAAGCCGAATGGACGGCGCGACAGGAGCTTGCCGCCTGTTACCGCATCTTCGCAATGATGGGCTGGGACGAGATGATCTTCAACCATATCACGGTGAAGCTCGACGATCAGGAAGGTGCCTTCCTGATCAACCCCTATGGGATGCATTTCAGCGAAGTCACCGCGTCGAGCCTGATCAAGATCGACATCGACGGCAACAAGCTGGACGAGGACAATCCCTGGCACGTCAACAAGGCGGGCTTCGTCCAGCATAGCCTGTTTCACCGCGTCCTGCCCGACGCGCACGCGATCATCCACACCCACACCACCGCCACAATGGCGGTGTGCGGGCTTGAGGGCGGATTGCAGCCGACGAACTTCTATGCCTGCAACTTCATGGGCCAGCTCGCCTATCATGATTTCGAGGGCGTGACGGTACGCGAGGAAGAGGGAGTACGGCTCGTCGAGCATCTGGGCGACAAACGCATCCTGATGCTGCGCAATCACGGCCCTGTCGTGATGGGCAAGTCGCTGTCCGACGCCTTCATCAAATATTGGGCGCTGCAACGCGCGTGCGAAATCCAGCTCGCGACGATGAGCATGGGCAAGCCGATCCTGATCGGCGACGATGTCGTCAAGGTCCACCAGCGCGACCTCTACATGGCGCAGGTTCCGGGCCGTCAGTCAGGCAAGGCCGAATTCGACGCGATGGTGCGCAAGGTCGACAAGATCGACACAAGCTGGCGTGACTAATCCCGCCAGTCGGCTAACAGGGGCGGCATGACGCGATTCTCGGTCAACGACCGCCCGGTCGAATATCGCATGGACCCCGAAACGCCCCTCTTGTGGGCGCTGCGCGACGCGTCGAACCTGACGGGTACCAAATATGGCTGCGGCACCGGCGATTGCGGTGCGTGCACCGTCGACATCGACGGCGAGGCGATTCGCAGCTGCCTCGTCACGATCGCCGAGTGCGAGGGCCGTTTCGTCACGACGATCGAAGGACTCGCGCGCGATCGCAGTCACGCGGTGCAACAGGCGTGGGTTGCCGAGCAGGTGCCACAATGCGGTTTCTGCCAATCGGGGATGATCATGGCCGCCGCCGCCCTCCTCCGATCGAACAGCAATCCCAGCGATGCGGAAATCGACGCGGCGATGACGAACATCTGCCGCTGCGGCACCTATCCACGGATCCGCACCGCGATCCGCCTCGCGGGGCGCGTGATCCGCGGCGAGGAGCGGATCGCCGCCGCGCCGCCCCCCGGCATCCGCCCCGAGGACGCGGCACAGGCCGTCCCCGCACTGCGCCGACCGCCCGGAAGCTGAACGCACCCGTTCATCTAGCTGAACCGCAGGCAACGGCCCGGTCAGCGATCGATCATCTTGCGGGGCGTAAGAATCACCTCATCATCCCGGCTGGCGTCTCCAGCAAACGGGACATGAGTTGGAGAATGGCGAGATGAAAAAGATGTTCGGAGGGTTGCTGATCGCTGCAACGATCCTGACCCCCATCGCTCCCGCGGCCGCACAGGCATCGGGCGAGCGGGTCCAGGTCGCGCAGCGCGGCGACCGGGGAGACCGCGGACCGCGCGGCCCCGAAGTGCGCCGCGGCGGCAATTGGGGCGGCGAGGCTCGCCCGCAGCGTCAGGAACGAAGCGAAGCGCGCCAGCAGCAGTGGCAGCAACGTGGCAACGACCAGCAGCGGGAAGCCCAACGCCAGCAATGGCAACAGCAGCGCGGCAACAATGACGCGCAGCGCCAGCAGTGGCAGCAGCGCGGCAATGACCAGCAACGGCAGGCGCAACGCGAGCAATGGCAGCAACGGCAGACCGAACAGCGTCAGCGCGGTGACACCAATGACCGCAACCGCGATGGCCGCACCGATCGCCAGTGGGACCGCAACCGCGATGGTCAGGTAGACCGTCAGTGGGACCGCAACCGCAACGGCCAGGTCGATCGCCGCTACGACCGCAACCGCAACGGCGACCTCGATCGCCGCTGGGACCGGAATGACAACAACCGCGTCGACCGCCGCTGGGACAATAACCGCAACGGATATGTCGACCGGCGCTACCGCGACGGCCGCAACGACCGCTGGGACCGGAACGACCGGAACAACCGGTGGAGCCGCGACTGGCGCAGCGACCGCCGCTACGACTGGCGCAGCTATCGCGACCGGAACCGCAGCCATTACCGGATGCCGCGTTATTACAACCCGTATCGCGGCTATGGCTACACGCGGTTCAGCATCGGTTTCTCGCTGAACTCGCTGTTCTACAGCTCGCGCTACTGGATCAACGACCCCGGCTATTACCGCCTGCCGCCCGCCTACGGGGGCTATCGCTGGATCCGCTATTATGACGATGCGCTTCTGGTCGATACCTATTCGGGCGAAGTGGTCGACGTAATCTACGATTTCTTCTGGTAATATTCCTTTCGGTTATCAGATGACAAACTGAGGGGCCGGCTTGACCGGCCCCTTTTTTTGAGTCCGCTTTCGACAGGTTGCGGACTTTACATCCATCGTCATCCCGGACTTGATCCGGGGTCCACGACGACGGTGCATCTGTGGATCCCGGATCAAGTCCGGGATGACGAAAGTGAGTGAGCGAACGTCCGCTTCCCACCCCAAAGCCGACATTACTCACTCCTCGCTTGCCCTCCCCCTCCCGCCGCGCCACGATGGCGTAATCAGACAGGGGAGACTTCATGCGTAAACTGGGAATGGTCGCAGCCGCGACACTCGCGCTGCTCGGCACGACGGCCTATGCGAAAACCACCATCGTCTATGCCGGGCGCGTCATCACCGACGCCAGCAAGCCTGCCCAAGGGCCCTCAACGGTCACCATCACCGACGACCGGATCACCGCGATCGCCCCCGGCCGCGCCGCGGCGCCGGCGGGCGCCGAAATCGTCGACCTCGGCGACAAGACCTTGCTCCCCGGCCTCATCGACCTTCACGTCCACCTGACCGGCGATCCGGGCGGCGACTATCGCAGCGAAGCGGTCGATCCCGACGAATGGGGCGTCGTTGTCGGCGCAAAAAATGCCGCCATCACGCTGCGCGCGGGTTTCACCACCGTGCGCGAGGCGGGGTCAGCGCAATATACCGCCTATGCGCTGCGCCGCGGCACCGCGAACGGCTTTATCGAGGGTCCGCGCATCGTTGCCGCCGGCCCTGCACTCTCGATCATCGGCGGGCATGGCGACGTGACGGGCTTTCGCGAGGATGTCCATGACGTGCTCGATCAGGGCTATACCTGCACCGGCGCGCTCGAATGCGCCGAAAAGGTGCGCAAGGCGTCGCGCGCCGGCGCCGACGTCATCAAGATCACCGCGACCGGCGGCGTGTTGTCGCAGCAAGCGCGCGGGCTGGAGGGGCATTTCACCAGCGCCGAATTGCAGAGCATCGCCGACACCGCCCATTCGCTGGGCCTGAAGGTGATGGCGCACGCGCACGGCGCGGGCGGCATCACCGCTTCGGCCGCGGCGGGCATCGACAGCATCGAGCATGGCACCTTCGCCGACGACGCGACGCTGAAGGTGATGAAGGCGAAGGGCACTTATCTCGTCCCCACGCTCATGGCGTTCGAGGGCATCAAGGAGCGGCTCGGCAAGGGCATCTATACCCCGACGGTCGAGGACAAGGTGCGCATGACGCTGAACGACGTCGGCAAGGCGGTAACGCGCGCAAGGGCGCTCGGTGTCCCCGTCGCCTTCGGCACCGACGCCGGCGTCTTCGAACATGGCCGCAACGGGCAGGAGTTTGCGCTGCTCGTCAAACACGGCCTGACCCCGCGCGAGGCGCTGGCGAGCGCCACGACCGTCGCCGCCAAACTGCTGTCGCTGGACAACGAGATAGGCCAGATCGCGCCGGGCATGTCGGCCGACATGATCGCGGTCAGCGGCGACCCGCTGAGCGATGTGACCGTGCTCGAAAAGGTCGACTGGGTGATGGTGCGCGGCCGTATCGCCGGCTGACGGCGGCGTATCAGGCGGCGCGGCGGATTCGTCCCCGCGCCGACGCGGCAATCCTTGGCCCGATCAGCGCGTCGGTATCGACCGCAACCGCGAACTGGACCCCGACGCGATTGCCCGTCGACCAGCGCGCCTCGGCATCGAACGACTGGTCGGGTCCGAATTCGAGCGTCAGCGCGGTTCCCGGCGGCACGTTCCACAGCCCCTCGATCAGCGCGCCGCGCGACGACATGTTGCGGATAATCGCTTCATATCGATAGCCGCCGCTGCCGATCTGGACGGTGCGGAAGGTCGTGAGCCGCGGTTCCCGCGCACTCTTGTACCCGTGCGCTTCGGCACGTCCGTCGCCTTCGCGCAGCAGCGCCAGCACTTCGACGAGGTCCATCGGGCGCCCGTAAATATAGCCCTGAACGTGGCTGCACCCCAGTCCGCGGATCAGTGCAAGGTCGTCGTGCGTCTCGACGCCTTCGGCGGTCGTTTCCATGTCGAGCGCGGTCGCAAGCCCGACGATCGACGAGATGATCGCGGCGTTCATGCTGCTCGGGTCGGCGGCGCCAAGGACGAAGCTCTGATCGATCTTGATCTTGTCGAACGGCGCCTTCTTCAGATAGCCAAGCGCCGAATAGCCGGTCCCGAAATCGTCGAGCGCAAGGCGAACCCCGGTCCGCTTCAGCTTCTGGAACATTTCGAGATTTTCGGCGCTCTCGTCGAGAAAAACCCCCTCGGTAATCTCCAGTTCGAGCTGGTCCGGACGAATCCCCGCCGCCGAAATCGCACTCACGATCGTCGCGGGCAGCTTTTCGTTCGCGAACTGACGCGGCGAAACATTGACCGCAACACGGTAGCCGGGGCCGATATGCGCGATCGCGGCACAGGCGGAGCGGATGATCCATTCGCCGATCGGCACGATCAGGTTCGATTCCTCGGCGATCGGGATGAACTTCGACGGGCTGACCAGCCCGTCGGTCCCGTGATGCCAGCGGATCAGCGCCTCAAAGCCCGAAATCCGCTCGCTGCCGACGTCGACGATCGGCTGGTAGAGCAGCCTCAGTTCGTCCTTCGCCAGCGCGTCGCGCAGCGCATCCTCGATCGCCTTTCGCTCGCTCGCCTGATTGTGCATCGCATCGGCGTAGAAGCGATAGACGCCGCGCCCCGCGTCCTTGGCGGCATACAGTGCGAGGTCGGCATTGCGGACGAGCGCCGACGCGCTCACCCCCTGCCCCTCCGACACCGCGATGCCGATCGACGAGCCGATGCGCACCTGCTCGCCCTCGATCGCGAAAGGCTTAGCGAGGCTGAGAATGATCGCATTGGCGATGCCAGCGAGTTTTTCGGGCTGCCCCATCTGCGGCACGACGATCTGGAACTCGTCACCGCCGAGCCGCCCGACCTGCCCCTTGTCGCCGACGATCTGCGTCAGCCGTCCGGCGACCTGCTGCAATAGCTGGTCGCCGACCGGATGCCCCAGCGTGTCGTTCACCGCCTTGAACCGGTCGAGGTCCATCAACAGCAACGCGCAGGGCTGCGGCTGGCCGCTGTGGCTCTTGAGTGCGCGTTCGAGCAGGTCGGTGATGTGGCGCCTGTTCGCAAGGCCGGTCAGCGTGTCGTAACGCGCCAGCTGATTGATCTCGCGTTCCGACCTCTTCTTGTCGGTCAGGTCCGTGCCACTACCCCTGAAACCCTGAAAATTGCCGAGCTCATTGCTGATCGGGTGGCCCGAGATCGACCACCAGCGCTCTTCGCCCGGCACCGCCGCCTGCACGGTCAGTTCCTTGAACGGGGTGCGCGACGACAGGCTGAAACCCAGCGTCCGCTCCTCGCTCTCATCGTTGCCGATGCGCTTGCGAATGATGTTGGTGAAGGGCTGCCCCAGCACGCCCGACAGCGGCCGACCGATCCGCGCCGCGACGGTCGGCGAGATATAGACGAGTCGGCCGTCGCGGTCGGTTTCCCAGAACCAGCCGCGCCCCGCGCGCTCGAAATCGCGCATCAGGTTCAGCGCGCGTTGCTGGTCGCTGACACGCAGCCGCGCGGCTCGCGTGGCGCGGCGCTGGTGGCGGATATCCTCGCGCATCATCACGATCAGTAGGCCGAGGAAGGCGAGCCCCGCGACCGCGAACGGCCACGACGCGACGCCGATCGCCCCGCCGAGTGCGGTTGCGCCGGCGAACGCAAAGAAAGCCGGGCGGGCGATCGCCGCAGCCGAGGCGGCGACGAGCAGCGATCCGATCTGGATCGCGGTGAAGCTGTCGAAATGGGCGCTGCCGTCGGGAATCGCGATCGCAGCGAACATCGCTGCGGCGCTGAGCAGCGTGCCGAGTGCAATCAGCGTCAGGCACAGCATCGCGAGCAGTCGCACGCGATCATGCGCGATCGGCCGCGGCTTGCGCATCGCCTGCCCGATCACCGTCAGCACCAGGTCGCATGGCAGCCCGGCCGCCATCACGAGCCACTGCGCGGGCTGATCGAGGAAACCGGCGAGACCCGGCAGGAAGGCAAAGGTGAGGAACGCGAGGACGCGGCCGATCAGCACATAGTGCCACAGCTTTGCCACGCGCATCAGGTGCGTGACAAATTCCGGCGAATCGAACAGCAATTCGCCGGGTGGCAAAGCGCTGTCTCCCGGCCTGATCAAGTTACGCCGAACCCCCAATTTCCCGATATTCCCCGCTGATCTGGTCAGCAAGGCAGTGGCCAGAAAGGGGTTTCCAAATCCTTACCGCAAGCCCGTGATTTCCGCCGATATTGTGCCAAAACGGAAGGGGTTACGTTTCGGTTCGCAACTTGTTATACGGAGGCATGCCCGCCGTCCGCCTGTTCCCGCCCGACCGCTTCTTCGACCGCGCCGAATGGTCGGCGATCACGCGCGCCTCGTCCTGGCGCGGCATCTGGCTCGTCGCCCACGCTTGGATCGTCAGCATCGCGCTCGTCGGGTTCGCCGCATGGTCGCAGAACCCGGCAGCCTGGGTGATCGCGGTGATCTTCGTCGGCGGGCGCCAGCTCGGCCTCGCGATCCTGATGCACGACGCCGCGCATGGCGCGCTGCATCCGAACCGCAAAATCAACAATTTCCTCGGTCAGTGGCTGACGGGGGCGGCGGTTGGATCGGACCTCATCGCCTATCGCACCTACCATCTCCAGCATCACAAATTCACCCAGCAGCCCGAAGACCCCGACCTCGCGCTGTCGAAGCCTTTCCCGACGACGCGCGCGAGCCTGTGGCGCAAGGTCATGCGCGACCTGACCGGCCAGACCTTCTTCAAACAGCGGATGGCGCAGTTCGGATATGCCTTCACCGGCCTGAAGGCGATTCTCCGCGGCGAAGAGGGTTCGAAAAGCGGTGCGAGCACGAGGGCCGGAACGCCTTTCAACAAACAGTCCGACGACGGCATGACGTCACCGACGGTCGATGTCGCGGGCGCGATGGCGGTAGCACGCGCGGTCGGCCGCTTCCTCGTCGTCCAGGCGGTGCTGCTCGGCCTGTCGCTCGCGTTCTACGGCTGGACGCCGTACCTGCTCTGGCTCGCCGGGCTAGCGACCACTTTCCAGCTCTACCTGCGCGTCCGCAACATCGCCGAACATGCGTGCACGACGACGGGCAGCGACGATCCGTTCACCCACGCACGCACGACCCACGCCGGCTGGCTGGCGCGCGCGACGGTCGCTCCATATTGGGTGAATTATCACGCCGAACATCATCTGTTCATGGGCGTGCCCTGCTATCGGCTGCCGCAGGTCCATGCCGCACTCGGCCGCGCGGGCAAGCACGAGTCGATGACGATTTCGTCGGGCTATGCCGCGGTGCTGCGGCAGGTCACCGCGAAGGGCTGATCAGCCCTCCTGAACGAACCTTGCGCCGGCGCGGTCCTTCACCGTCTTTTCGGGGTCGAAGATCATCCCGTTCATCGCAACATAGACACCCGGCGGCAGCGTCTGCGCCGCGGCAAGCGCGAAGCCGACGTTGAATTCGGCGTCGCTCGCACGCACCGACGCCGGCTGCATCGCGCCGGTCATCACGATCGTCTTGCCGGCAATTCCCGCAAGCACCCGGCCGGTGACGACCATCGTGTCGGTGCCGTGCGTGACGAGGATGCGCGACGCGTCGCTCGCCGCAACCGCGGCGCGGATCGCTTCCCGGTCGGCATCGTCGAGTTCGAGGCTGTCCTTGCGCATCAACTGCGTCACACGGTGCGGGACATGGACGTTGTTTTCGCGCAGCATGTCGGGAATCGCCGCGGGACCGATCTGGAACTCTGAAAGCGCGTCGAAATAGACTTTGTCGATCGTCCCGCCGGTGGTGAAGATGTCGATCATGCGCATTCGTCCTGGATCGGCGACGCCGGGGTGCCGTCGGGGGCGGCGAAGGGCCGCTTGAAGGTAAAAGCCTCTGCCGTCGGCCCGTGCGCGTCGAGCATCGCGATGCGCGCCATGCCCTCGGCGACCGTCGGACGGTGGCCAGCGGGAACCCACCACAGCGCCTGATAAACCGCCATATGCTCGAACCATTCCTTGCGCCGCTTCATCACCGTCAGATGATCGGGCGTGCGATAGACATAGGCCGCGAGCACATCGATATCGCGCCACACCGACATGTTCGCGATCAGGTGCGGGTCGTCGGTCACCGGCACGTCGGTCGCATTATTGCCCTCGCCCGTCAGCCGCCACACAAAGCCGTCGGCGGCCTCGGCCACCGCGTTCACATGATCGAGCGCGTCCATGAAATCGCGGTTGGCGACATGGTCTGGCGGAAGGCGGAAGCGGCCGATGTTGATCTGCGCCAGTTCATACGCCGCCATATGCGTCTCCTCAGGCCAGCGCCTCGGCGATCAGCCGCCGCGTGTTGTCGATCCCGAACAGCGCGATGAAGCTGCCCATGCGCGGCCCCGCGCTCGACCCGAGCAGGGTCTCATAGAGCGCCTTGAACCAATCACGCAGGTTTTCAAAGCCATAGGCCTCGTTCTTGCCGATCTCGTACACAATATTCTGGATATCGTCAGCCGAGGCATCGGCGGGCAGCGCCGCGAGCTTGGCGTCGAGGTCGGCGAGCGCCGCGCCCTCGCCGTCCTGCGGCTTGCGACGATTCAGCGTCGGCGCGACATAGTCGCGGTTATACGCCATCGCATTGTCGATCAGCCGGTCGAGTTCGGGATAGGTTTCCGCGTTCGCGCCCTCGACATATTGGCCGAGATAGCGCCAGATCTGCTCCTTCGACGCATCGGCGCCCATCACCCCGACGAGGTTGAGCAGCAGCCCGAAGGTCACCGGCAGTTCGGCACTCGGCATGTCCTCACCGCGCGCGGCATGGACGTGGTGCACGGGGTTGCCGAGCTTCTTGTCGGGTTCCTGCGCCGCGTAATTCCCGCGCATCTGCAGATATTCGTCGACCGCCTTCGGGATCACGCCGATATGCAGCTGCTTCGCCGCCTTGGGTTCACGGTACGCGAAAAAGGCCAGGCTTTCCTCGCTGCCATAGTCGAGCCACTGCTCGAGGCTGAGGCCATTGCCCTTCGACTTCGAAATCTTCTCGCCCTTTTCGTCGAGAAACATTTCGTAGATCAGCCCCTCGGGCTTGCGCCCGCCGAGCGCCTTGGCAATCTTGCCCGACTGCGTGCCGCTGTCAGTCAGATCCTTGCCATACATCTCGTAATCGACGCCGAGCGCGACCCAGCGCATCGCCCAGTCGACCTTCCACTGCAGCTTGGCGCCGCCGCCGAGGATCGAGTGCGTGATCGTCTCACCCTCATCTTCGAACGAAACGAGGGCCTTGTCGGCATCGACGACGGTCACCGGCACCTGCAGCACGATCCCCGACTTCGGGCTGACCGGCAGGATCGGCGAATAGGTCGCGGCGCGCTCGGCGCGAAGCGTCGGCAGCATGATGTCGAGGATGTCCTGATTGTGGTGGAGGACATTACGCAGCGCATCGTCGAACGCGCCCGACCTATACTGCTCGGTCGAGCTCACAAATTCATATTCGAAGCCAAAACGGTCGAGAAACTCGCGCAACATCGCATTGTTATGATGCGCAAAACTCTCATACTTCCCGAACGGATCGGGGATCGCGGTGAGCGGCTTGCCCAGATATTCACGCAACATGTCGCCGTTCGGCACATTGTCGGGGACCTTGCGCAGCCCGTCCATGTCATCGCTGAACGCGACGAGGCGCGTCGGCGCGGCCACCCCGGATTCATTGGCGGTCAGCGCCTCATAGGCGCGGCGGACCATCGTCGTGCGCAGCACTTCGTTGAAGGTGCCGATATGCGGCAGCCCCGAAGGACCATAGCCGGTCTCGAACAGGACGGGCGCCCCGCCCGGCTTTCCGTCGGGATAGCGTTTGACCAGCTTGCGCGCTTCCTCGAACGGCCAGGCCTTGGACGTTTGCGCGGGTTCGCGCAGCGAAGGGTGAAGGTGCAAGTCAGTCATGCCGCGCCCATAGCGGCAAGAAGCGGCAATGGAAAGAAGACCGGACGCGCTGCCGGCCTTCTTTCCATCGATCCTACCCGCGCGGCTGAATCGCCGGCAGGAAGCTGCTCTTGCGCAGCAGCGCCGCCGACACGATCGATACCAGCAGTGCGACCGGGAATATCTCGGTCAAGGTCAGCGCCATGCGGAAGAGCGGATTCTTGTATTGCTCCGCAATCGCGCCCATCTCGGCCGAAAACGCCGCGATCTCGGCAGCCGGCTTGCCCGCCGCGCGCATATCCTCGACGCTCGTGGCGATATAGTCGGCCATGAAGGTTCCGCCGGTCTGCCACATATAGGCTTCCCAGCCGAGGATGTAGAAAAGCGACGCGACGAGCCCGATGCCGAGCCCGACCCCGAGCGCGTTCCAGAAGGTGATCACCCCGCCCAGATTGACGTCGCGATAGCGTTTGACGCCGATGAAGACGAAGACCAGCGCGACCAGCATCGACAGATAGCCAGCGACCATGCCCATCGTGCCATGATCGGCGACGAAGGTGATGCTGATGAACATGCCGAAAATGACGATGACGCCGGCGATGGCGCCATAGACTGCAATAATCCTGCCCATGATCCTGTCTCCCCAAATGGTGAATGCCACGCGAGGTGGGCCGAAACAACGGCCGGAATCTATCGCCCAAACGGGTGATTTTGCGGATTTGACCCAATTTTACGGCAGGATGTCGAGCGCCCGCGCCTTTTGCACCGCTTGCGTCCGGCTGGCGACCGCCAGCTTCTCGTAAACCCGCGCGACATGCGTCTTCACCGTGTTGGGCGAGATATCGAGCCGGCGCGCGATCGCCTTGTTCGCGTGCCCTGCCGCGAGCATTTCCAGCACTTCGCATTCGCGCGTGCTGAGCCCCAGCGCCGCGATCGCCGCGTCGTTGCGTGCAAAGGGCTCGCGCGGCCGCGCGGTCAGTCGGTTGCCGACCCATATGCCGAGCGCAACGCAGATCACGGCGATGCAGATGACGTAAAATTCGGTCGACCAGCGGTGCACAAGATGTTTGTAGTTCAGCCACTCGAGCAGGAAGGCTGCGGCGGCAAGACCGATGCCGTAGAGGATGATCGGGCGGATCATCATCCGCATAGACCATCGCCGGCCGTCGCTTGCAAGTTTGTCCCGACGCGCAGCAACATCGTTACCGGAAAATTTACCATGGTGCCGTAACGTCCCGGACATGGACAGTTTCCGCACCCCCACCGCCCGCGGTCACAAACGCACCGCCGCCGCGATCGACGTGACCGTCAACGGCGTGCTCAACTTCGTCGATGGCCGGATCACCGACCTGTCAGAAGGCGGGGCGCGGATCGACGGCGCGAGTATGCCTGCGCGTTCGCGCTGCGAAATCCACTATGGCGGGCAGGTCACCTATGCCGTCGTGATGTGGTCCGAACATGATCGCATGGGCGTGCGCTTCCCCTATGAACTGACGCACGGGCCGCTTTACAATGCGCTGCAACGCGCGCGCAGCGCGTCGCTGATCGAGCCGTCGCAGATTTTCCACAGCAATCGACCGACCGTCTTCGGACGCCGCGGACTGAGCTAGAAGTCAGAAGGGGGCGATCGCCACGCCCTCGCGCTCATTGTCCCAGATCATCGCCATGATCCGCCAGCCGAGGTCGGGATACTTGAACAATTGGATCGAATTGATCCCGCGCCGTTCGGGCAGCGCGTCGTCGAGCGCGGTCCGCGCTTCATAGGCGCTCCAGACATGGGCGATATTGCCCAGCACGTCGATCCGCCGTCCGATCTCGACTTCGAAAAAATCGTTCGTGGCAAAGAAGGGCGTCGTGTCGCGCGCATAATCTTCGAGCCCCATGCTCTGGAACGTCGCGCGTCCGTCGGCGTCGATCCATGTGCGTATCTGCCGCGCATCGGGGTGAAAACAATTCGCCTGCCGCGACCAGTCGCGCGGTCCCTTCGGCCCCGAGATCATCGCATACATTTCGTCGACCACCGCGCCGATCGCCGCTTCTTCGCTCATCCCTGAATTCCTTTTGCTGGATTGGGTCCAGCGTCGCCGAACCGCTCAATAGTCGCAAGAAGAAAGCTTCCGATCGCCCGCACCACCTTGCCGCGTTCGCCTTTTGTCCCTAGCGTGGAGCGATGGCTCCCGACCCGCTTACCCTGCCCGCGATCCACGCGAGCCATATCGGCATCTGGATCGCCGACGCGCACGGCCGCGTGCAGCGCGTCGGGCGCGGCGAAGCGATCGCGGCGGTCGCCGCGACCCCGCATCTGCTGCTCAATGCGACGCTGACCGGCGACCGGCTCGGTTATCCCGAACTGTCGGGGCTCGACCTGCTCGAACTCTTCGCCTTCCTCTATCCCGCACGCTTTGCCGTGCCGACCCCGGCGGGAATCGCCGCCGCGATCGGCCTGACACCGCCGAAGGGCGAAGAGGATATCGCGGCTTTCCTGCCCGGGGCCGCCGCGGCGATGCTCGCCAGCCTCGACGATCCCGCCTGGCCCGAGCGCGAGGGCGCATGGCACGGCGTCCAGGCCTTGTCGCGCCAGCGCTGGTCATGGTCGCCACTGATCCAGCCGCGCCTGTCGCAGCCCGACGCCAACGAACGCTGGTTGTTCGCACGCCTCCCCGAATGGGAAGAGGTGCCGCCGCGCGGCGCCCCGCGGCAGGTGACGATCAATGAGGATGATGTATCGGCACGGCTCGACCGGCTGACCGGCGACGGTGCCGAACGGCGGCCGGGTCAGCAGGATTATGCGCGCGCGACCGCCGCGATCTTTGCCCCGCGCGATCGCAAGGATGCGCCGCAGATGCTCGTTGCAGAGGCGGGGACGGGCATCGGCAAGACGCTCGGCTATCTCGCTCCCGCCAAGCAATGGATCGACCAGTCGGCGGGCAGCGTCTGCATATCGACCTTCACCAAGGCGCTGCAGCGCCAGTTGTCGCGCGAGACCGAGCGGCTCTATCCCGACGCCGCGACGCACCGCGAAAAGGTGGTGGTGCGCAAGGGGCGCGAAAATTACCTTTGCCTGCTCAATCTCGAGGATGCTTTGCAGGGAGGCTTTTCGGGGCGCGCGGCGATCCTCGCGCAGCTCGTCGCACGCTGGGCCGCCTATACGCGCGACGGCGACATGATCGGCGGCGACCTGCCCGGCTGGCTCCCGGCGCTGTTTCGCCGCAACGGCACGACCGCGCTGACCGACCGGCGCGGCGAGTGCATCTATGCGGGTTGTCCGCATTTCAGGAAATGTTTCATCGAACATTCGGCGCGCGCGGCGACGCAGGCCGATATCGTCATCGCCAACCATGCACTGACGATGGTGCAGGCGGCGCGCCCGCGCGACGGCGGAGCCCCCGCGACGCGGCTCATCTTCGACGAGGGCCATCATCTGTGGGACGCCGCCGATTCGATGTTCGCCGCAGCGCTGACCGGACAGGAAGCGGTCGAGATCCGCCGCTGGGTGCTCGGCCCCGAAGGCAAGTCGCGCGGGCGGCGGCGCGGGCTCGCTGCAAGGCTCGCCGATGTCGCGAGCTATGACGAGGCGGGCGACCGCGCGATCCAGTCGGCGATCGCCGCCGCCGCCGAGCTGCCCGGCGACGGCTGGCTCGGCCGCTTGTCGGAGAATGACCCGTGGGGTGCGATCGAGCATCTTCTCGTCGCGGTGCGCGGGCAGGTTTACGCCCGCGCGGTCGACACCCGCACCGCCGACGCCGGCTATGGCCTCGAAACCGAACTTGCCGACCCCGAATCCGCACTGGTCGCAGCCGCGGCCAGCGCGAGCGACGCGGTCGAGGCGCTGCTGCGTCCGCTGATGGCGCTCGGCAAGCGGCTCGAGGCGTTGATCGAGGACCCACCCGACTGGCTCGACGGACAGGCGCGCGCGCGCGTCGACGGCGCGCGGCACAGCCTCGGCACGCGGATCGACACCTTGGGGGGCTGGCTCTCGCTGCTCGGGCGCGTCGGCGGCCCCGCCGATCCCGATTTCGTCGACTGGCTCGCGGTCGATCGCTACGACGGGCGCGAGTTCGATTGCGGGCTGCACCGCCACTGGCTCGATCCCGCACGGCCGATCGCCGAGGTCGTGTACCGACCGGCGCAGGGCGTGCTCGTCACCTCGGCGACGCTGCGCAACGGTGGTCATGGGCGCGGCGGCTGGACCGACGCCGACATCCGCACCGGTGCGCGCCACATGGACGGCGGGGTCCAGCATTTCGCGGTCCCCAGCCCGTTCGACTATGCGCGCCAGTCGGAGGTGCTGATCGTCACCGACATTCCGCGCGGTGACCTGCCCGCGCTCGCCGGTGCGTACAGCCGGCTGATCGAAGCGTCGGGCGGCGGCGCGCTCGGACTGTTCAGCGCGATCCGGCGGCTGCGCATCGTCCATTCGCGTATCGCCGACCGGCTCGCGCGCGCGGGGCTGCCGCTGTTCGCGCAGCATGTCGATCCGCTCGACACGGGAACGCTCGTCGACATTTTCCGCGCCGATCCGCACGCCTCGCTGCTCGGCACCGATGCCTTGCGCGACGGCGTCGACGTGCCCGGCGATTCGCTGCGGCTCGTCGTGATGGAGGGCGTTCCCTGGCCGCGCCCGACGATCCTGCACGCGGCGCGGCGCGCGGCGCAGGGCGGCAGCGCCTATGACGACATGGTGATCCGCGCGCGCATCGGGCAGGCCTTCGGCCGCCTCATCCGCCGCGCCGACGATTTCGGCCAGTTCGTGATGCTCTCACCCAGCTTCCCGTCGCGCCTGCTCAGCGCCTTTCCCGAAGGCACCCCGATCCGCCGCCTGCCGCTCGACGAAGCGGTCAATCATGTGGCCGCAGCGAATGTCGAGCGCAGAAAAACCGCGTTTCCAGCCTTTTCACCGTCATAAGTTTCCGGCACAAGGCCTGCGAATTCGAGGGATAGCGCAGCGGCGCGGGGAGAGATTTTGAAGACTTTGACCATCCTGCGCCACGCCAAATCGGGTTGGGACGTTCAGGTCGAGCGCGATTTCGACCGCCCGATCAATAAACGCGGGGCGCGCGGCGCCGAACTGATCGGGCAATGGCTGAAGCGGCAGAAGCTGCCCGTCGACCGCATCGTCGCCTCGCCCGCGGTGCGCGTGACCGAAACGCTCGATATCTTCCAGCCCGCCGCCGACCTCGACAATATCGAGCCGCATTGGGACCGGCGCATCTATCTCGCGTCGGCCGCGACGCTGATCGACGTCATCCGCGACACCGGCAAGGATGCAGACCATCTGCTGATTTCGGGGCATAATCCGGGGCTCGAAGACCTGATCCTGATGCTCGTCCCCGAATCGGCGGACGATGAATTGCGCGCAAAGGTCGAGGAAAAGCTGCCGACGTCGGCGCTGGCGCGGCTCGAGCTCGATATCGACGACTGGCACGATCTCGACACGAACAGCGCGCGTTTCACGGGCTTTATCCGCCCGCGCGACCTCGACCCGGCGCTCGCGCCGGCGATGGACAATGACTAGGGTCTAATCGAGCGCCGCCGCGAGCCGCTGGCGCAGCATGACGAGCGCTTCCACCGGAATACCCACGCCTTGTCCCGGCGCCGCACTGTCGAGCGCTTCGCGCGCCAACGGCGCGCGCGGCGCGGGCGCGGCGCCCGGTTCGGACAACGCCTTGCGCGCGCCTTCGACGGTGAAGCCCTGCACATGCAGCAGATGGTGGATGCGTTCGGCGAGCGCGACATCCTCGGCGCGGTAATAGCGGCGGCGGCCCGACCGCTGAAGCGGCCGCAATTGCGGGAAGCGTGTTTCCCAATAACGCAACACATGCGTCGGGACGCCAATCCGCACCGCCAGCTCGCCGATTGCAAGCATGGCGGCGGGCGCCTTGCCGCCATCGTCGGGCATTTCAGAACCCGACATGGATCGCAGACGACTTATTTACCGGCAACGCGGGCACGCATCGTCTGGCTGGCACGAAAGGTCATCACGCGCCGCGGCAGGATCGGCACTTCGATGCCGGTCTTCGGATTGCGGCCGATGCGCTGCGCCTTGTCGCGCAGCACAAAAGTGCCAAAACCCGAAATCTTCACATTCTGCCCAACGGCAAGCGCGTCGGACATATGATCGAGAATCGATTCGACGATGGCGGCCGATTCATTGCGCGACAGGCCGATCTGCTGGTTGATCTGCGTCGCAATGTCGGCTCGCGTAAGAGTCCCTGCGGTCATGTTGATCCCTTCCCCCTCTGAAGCGAAAATACACCAATGGTTCCCTGACAGCCCCCACCGTCACGAGTCCCTGTTCGCATATGTAACAAATGCGAATTAATCCGCCAAACTGAAACGGATGGAAGGAGAAGTTGACGCGCCGGAGCGAAGCGTCAGACGCGCAGAACCGCCGCACCCCAGGTGAAGCCGCCGCCCATCGCTTCGAGGACGACAAGGTCGCCGCGCTTGATGCGTCCGTCACGGACCGCAAGGTCGAGCGCCAGCGGCACCGACGCCGCCGACGTATTGGCGTGCTGGTCGACGGTCAGCACGACGCGTTCGGCGGGCAGACCCAGCTTTTTCGCGGTTGCATCGATGATCCGCTTGTTCGCCTGATGCGGGACGACCCAGTCGATCTGCTCCGCCGACAGGCCGACGTCGGCCATCACTTCGCCCAGCACCGACGCGAGGTTGGTGACGGCATGGCGGAACACTTCGCGGCCCTGCATACGAACATGGCCGACCGTGCCCGTCGTCGACGGTCCGCCGTCGACATAGAGCATGTCCGAATATTTGCCCTCGGCATGAAGACGCGTCGCAAGGATGCCGCGATCGTCGCCGACCTCCTCGGCCGACAGGACGATGGCGCCCGCACCGTCGCCGAACAGGACGCAGGTCGTGCGGTCTTCCCAGTCGAGGATGCGGCTGAAGGTTTCCGACCCGATCACCAGCGCGTGCTTTGCAGCGCCCGTGCGCAGCATCGAATCGGCAACCGAAACGGCGTAGAGGAAGCCCGAACAGACCGCGGCGACATCGAAGGCGATGCAATCGGGCGCGCCGAGCAACGCCTGCACCTTGGTGGCGCTGGCCGGGAAGGTGTTGTCGGGGGTCGCGGTCGCGACGATGATCAGGCCGATGTCGGCGGGTTCAAGCCCCGCCGCAGCCAGCGCCTGCCGCGCCGCATCGGCACCGAGCGTCGCGGTGGTTTCATCCGCCTCGGCAATGTGGCGAAAGCGGATGCCGGTCCGCTCGACGATCCATTCGTCGCTGGTGTCGACGCGTTCGGCCAGTTCGGCGTTCGAGACACGCGTGCGCGGCAGAGCCGAGCCGGTGCCCGCCAGGATTGCGCGCAGCGTCATGCCGCGTCGCCGCTGCGGAAATTCGCGAGATCCTCGGTCACCTGACGCGTAATGTCCTTTTCGATCAGCTCGGCGCAGAGGTGCACGCAGTTCGCGACCCCTTTTGCGTCGGCGCTGCCATGGCTTTTGAGCACCACGCCGTTGAGGCCGAGGAACACCGCACCATTGTGATTATTGGGATCGAGATGATGCTTGAGCAGCTCTGTCGCGGGACGTGAGATCAGGAAGCCGATCTTCGAGCGCGTCGAGCTGGTGAAGGCGCGGCGGAGCAGGTCGGTGACGAAGCGCGCCGTCCCCTCAATGGTCTTGAGCGCAATATTGCCCGAAAAACCATCGTGGACGATCACATCGACATCGCCGCGCGACAATTTGTCGCCTTCGATAAAGCCGGTGAAGTCCATCGGCAGCCCGTGCGCCTCGCGCAGCCGGGCGGCCGCATCGCGGATCTCGTCGGTACCCTTCAATTCCTCGGTGCCGATGTTGAGCAGCGCGACGCGCGGCTTTTCAAGGCCCATCGCGGTGCGCGCATAGGCTGCGCCCATCACGGCGAACTGGATCAGGTTGTTGGCGTCGCAATCGGTGTTGGCGCCGAGATCGAGCATGACGACATCATTGTCGCCGAGCGTGGGCAATAGCGCGGCGAGCGCCGGCCGGTCGATCCCCGGCATCGTGCGCAGCGCGAGCTTTGCCATCGCCATCAGCGCGCCGGTGTTGCCCGCCGAAACGGCGCCACCGGCATCGCCGCGTTTCACCGCGTCGATCGCGAGCCCCATCGAGGTGCTCTTCGCCTTGCGCAGCGCCTGGCTCGGCTTGTCCGAACCCGACACGACGCCGTCGGTGTGGATGATATCCGACGCCGCGCGCAGGTTGGGATGGTTTTCGAGCGCCGCCTTGATCTGCACCTCGTCGCCGACGAGGATGAAGCGGAGACCGTCGTGTTTATGGCGCGCCATCGCGGCGCCGGCGAGCATCATGCGCACGCCAACGTCACCGCCCATCGCATCGATTGCGATTCGCGGTGTCAGTGCCATCAGGACGCCCTCCGGCTAATGCTTATGCGCCGACCGACACCACTTCACGACCATTGTAATGGCCGCAGGCGTTGCAAAGGTTGTGCGGGCGCTTCAGCTCGCCGCAGTTCGGGCATTCCTGGAAGGCTTCGACCTTCAGGCTGTCGTGGCTGCGACGCATGCCGCGCTTCGAGGGCGAGGTTTTTCGCTTGGGAACGGCCATGATATTTCCTGCATTCTCAAATAGTGTGTCACGAATCGGCTACCCGGAGTTGTCAGGCCCGTTACCGGGAATGACTGGCCCGCCCGCCAGGCCGAAGGCTGTTCCTGCCCGAATTGTGCAGGAAAATCTTCCGCCGGAGGGTGCCTCAACGCCAGATGGTGTCGGGTGCCGGATCGGGCGCGGCTATAGCGTTTTTGCCCGCAAAGGCAAGCCCATTGCGCGCGGGAATAGCTGCGCCTTCATTCTCTTCGTCATGCCGGACTGGATCCGGCATCCATCGCAGCGGCGAAGCCATGGCCGCCGGATCAAAGCCGGGACGACGAAGGCGGGTAGCGCAAGCTTGCCCTGCCCTTCGCGCAATGCCACACCTCCCTCGCCACCGGAACAACCGGTCCATAAGGGGGAAGCCAAATGATAATCTTGCCGATCAGCCTCACGATCGCCGCGGGGGCGGCGCTGCTCAATCTCTGGCTTTCGGTCCGCGTCGGTCGCGTGCGCACGAAGGAAAAGGTCTTTATCGGCGACGGCGGCAATGATTTGCTCACCCGGCGGATGCGCGCGCACAGCAATTTCGTCGAAAACACCGCCTTCGTTCTGATCCTGCTCGCGCTCGTCGAACTCGGCCTCGGCTCGTCGATGTGGCTGTGGGGCGTCGGCGCGCTCTATCTGGTCGGGCGAATCCTGCACGCCATGGGCATGGACGGGATGATGTGGGGCCGGATGGCCGGCACCATTATCACGATGCTGACCCAGCTCGGCCTCGCGATCGGCGCGCTCGCGATCGTCTACATGACACCGACGAGCATCACGACGACCGCTGTCGAAGAAACGGTCGCCGTCGCGCCGCGCTGAACCGGCCTAGCCGCCCAGCGCCATATCGCCCACGAACGGGTTGGTTCGCCGTTCGTGGGCGAAATTGCTGTGCGCACCATGTCCGGGCAGGAAGGTCGTGTCGCCGCCGAGCGGCCATAATTTCTGCGTGATCGAATCGAGCAATTGCTGGTGATTGCCGCGCGGAAAGTCGGTGCGCCCGATCGATCCCTGAAAGATCACATCGCCGACGATCGCCAGCTTCGACGGAGCGTGATGGAAGACGACGTGCCCCGGCGTGTGTCCGGGGCAATGAATGACGTCGATCTCGAGATTGCCGACCGCGACCGTGTCACCGTCGATCAGCCAGCGGTCGGGCTCGAACGATTCGCCGACCATGCCGAAACGCGCGCCGTCCTCGGCAAAGGCGTCGATCCAGAAGCGGTCGTCTTCGTGCGGCCCCTCGATCGGCACGCCGAGCTCCTTCGCGAGCATCCCCGCCTGCCCGCAATGATCCATATGGCCGTGGGTGACGAGAATCTTCTCGACCTCCACCCCCGTCTGCCGGACCGCTTCCTTCAGCTTGGGAAGGTCACCGCCGGGGTCGACGAAGGCCGCTTTGTTGGTCGCGGTACACCAAAGCAAGGTGCAATTCTGCTGGAAGGCGGTGACAGGCACGATCGCCGCGCGCATCGGGGGTTCGGGAGCGTTCATGGCGGCCGATGTGGGGAAAATCCGCCCGGTTGGCAAGGGCGCGATGCGCCCTGCCGGCAACCGTCCGCTTGTGATAGACGGCCCTCTATGGACAAGGTCGACTTCAAAAAGACGCTCAAGCAACTGTACAGCGCCCCGTCGGGCGAGTTCGTGGCAGTCGACGTACCGCCGATGCAGTTTGTCATGGTCGACGGCGAAGGCGACCCCAACACAGCGCCCGCCTATCGCACCGCGGTCGAATGGCTCTACGGCGCCAGCTACGCGATGAAATTCGCGGCCAAATTGTCGCTTGGCAGGGATTATGTCGTCCCGCCGCTCGAAGGCCTGTGGTCCGCCGACGATCCCCGAAGCTTCACCTCGCGCGACAAGGATCGATGGCGCTGGACGATGATGATTCTCGTTCCCGAATTCGTGACCCACACCATGTTCGAAGAAGCCGTGGCAAAGACGGGAAGGAAATCCGGTACGCCGCCCGAAACGCTGCGGCTGGAAGTCTATCACGAGGGACCTTCGCTCCAGATATTGCATATCGGCAGCTATGACGACGAAGGACCGGTCCTTGCCCGTCTTCACACGGTCGTCATGCCGGAGGAGAAAATGGACTTCAACGGCCCGCACCATGAAATCTATCTGGGCGATCCGCGCAAGACCGTGCCATCGAAACTCCGGACAATCCTGCGTCAGCCCGTGAAGGCCATCGCCCCGGCCTGATAATCGCTGCTCAGCGCATCGTCATCGTGTCGCCTTCGACATTCACCGCGTCGAGTTTCGAGAGGAAGCTCTGCCCGAGCAGCGACACCCCCATGTCGGCGTCGATCACCGCTGCCTGCACCCCGCGCACCTCGATTCCGTCGACTTGGACGCTGTCGAGCATCACCGGGCGCATCGACACGACACCGCCCGCGGTGCTCGCGCTGCCCCCGACCGGAAGGTCGTCGACATTGATCCCCAGCGCCTCGGCATCGCGGCGCGTCAGCGCGACGATCGACGCGCCGCTGTCGACCATCATGCGGATGTTCCGTCCGTCGATTTCGGCGTCGGCATAGAAATGCGAATCGGCGGCGCGGCCCAGCCGCACCTCGCTCGACGATCGCGCGCCGCTCGCCGCAGAGGACCAGCCCCCGCTCTTGCGCCGCTCGGTCGTCCAGTTGCCGTTGTCCTGCGCACCTTCGGTCGCCGGCGTGGGGGCATTGTCGGTCGCGCGGCCGGCGATACCCGCCATGCCGATCGACACCACCGCGATACCCGCGGCCAGCGCAAGGAAACGTCCCATCATGGGCGGCCTTGTCGCAAATTTCCGTTGGAGATTGGTTAAGCGGGTTCGTGCGCGTCGGTCGCGACCATCGCGGCGTCCGTGCCCTGCTCGATGAACGCCCGCCATGTCGGCGCGTCGCCGCGGATGGAATAAGCGATCCGCGCGCAGGCATAGGCGCGGCTGGGGCGATTGTCGGCCTCCCCCGCTGTCACGGGCCACGGGCCGTCGCCATGGCCGCCCGCCGACCAGCAGACGAGCGCCTCGGCCTCTTTGCCCGCCTCGATCGCCGCGCGTTCGTCGGCGTTCAGCGACGCGGGCGCGCTCCATCCGAAAATGGCGCGGTGCGTATGTCCTTTTGAAAACAGCGCATGGAGGAATGGGCTATGGCGATCGTGGAGCAGACCGGCGATCCGGTCGCGGTCGGCCGCCGCCAGCCACCGCCCACCGAATAGCGGCGCCCAACGCGCTTCGTCGCGCGAACGCAGCGCCGCGACCAGTTCGTCCGCTGCCGCCTCGAAGCGCGGCGTCCAGGCAGAATCCGCAGCAAGCGGCGCCAGCGATGCGGGCGCCTGCACCGCTTCTGGTTGGGTAGGCAGCAAGGAGGTCGGCGCCGCAGCTGCGGCGTTCGACAGGGCGATGGTGGCGACGAGCGCCGACGAAATCAGCATAGCGCGCATGGCAGACAATCTAGCAGCAAAGGCTGCATCTGTCATGAACCGGCGGCGAGCCCCACGCGCAGCCATGCCGGCGCCGCCGCGGCGTCGATATTCTCGGTCCTGCGATGCTCGACCGACCAGCCGAGTTCGGGATAGCTGATCACCTGCCGCTTTTCGTCGGCGTCTGCCAGCGGCACGACGACCAGCCGCCGGTTCACCTTTTGCCGCCAGTTCATCCGCGCGGTATTTTCCTGCCCGACGTAACAGCCCTTGGTGAAGCTGACGCCGTTCAGTTCGGCGGCATTGCATTCGAGCCACAGCGTCGTGCCGTCGCCGAGTTCGGCGCGGCCTTCGGTGACGCCGAGCGCCAGCCGGTGCGCCTGCCACCGTTCGTCGGCCCCCTCGCCTTCGTCCGCCGGCGCCAGCCAGCGCTGGCCGAGCGCGGGAAGGCGCGGATCGACGACGCCGAGGTCGCCTTCCGGCGCCCAATGCACGCACAGATCGGGTTCGCGCTCGATGGTGATCGCGCGGCGCAAACGATAGAGCGTCAGGCGTTTGGCGAGATCGCCCGCCGCGCCGCGCTCGCAGTCGATCAATATGTCGTCGCCGTCGCCCCAGATCACGAAATCGAACAGCGCCTTGCCCTGCGCGGAAAGCAGCGCCGCCCATACCGGCAGGTTGCCCGACGTGTCGTTGGTGACGAGACCTTGCAGGAAGCCGCGGACGTCCTCGCCCGACAGACGGATGAGCGCGCGGTTGATCAGGGTGGTATTGGCCATGACGATAATTTAGGGACGCCCCAGCCAAAGCCAAGCCCACTATCGACGAGTCTCTTCTATGACCGACCGCCTGACGATCCGCCGCCCCGACGACTGGCATGTCCATCTGCGCGATGGCGCGATGCTCGACCATGTCGCGCAATATACCGCACGCCAGTTCGCGCGCGCGATCGTCATGCCGAACCTGTCGCCGCCGGTGACGACCGCCGGGGAAGGCCGCGCCTATCGCGACCGCATCAACGCCGCGGTTCCGGCGGACCTCGACTTCACGCCGCTGATCGTCGCCTACCTCACCGACCATAGCGATCCGGACGAGATGGCGCGCGGCCATGCCGACGGCGTCTTCACCGCGGCCAAACTCTATCCCGCGCACGCGACCACGGGCAGCGCGCACGGCGTCACCGACGTCGCAAACATCATGCGCGTGCTCGAGAGGATGCAGGAGATCGGCATGCCGCTCCTGATCCACGGCGAGGTCACCGACCATGACGTCGACATCTTCGACCGCGAGGCGGTGTTCATCGAACGCACGCTCGAGCCGCTGGTGCGTGCGCTGCCCGCGCTGAAGATCGTGTTCGAGCATATCACGACAGCGGAAGCAGCGCAGTTCGTCGCCGACGCGCCCGCCAATGTCGCCGCGACGATCACGCCGCAGCACCTTCATATCAACCGCAACGCGATGCTCGTCGGTGGCATCCGCCCGCACGCCTATTGCCTTCCCGTCGCGAAGCGCGAGCACCACCGGCTCGCGGTGCGCGCGGCCGCGACCTCGGGTTCGCCGAAATTCTTCCTCGGCACCGACAGCGCGCCGCATGCGGTGCACACGAAAGAGGCATCGTGCGGCTGCGCGGGCATCTTCAACGCACCCTATGCGCTTGAAAGCTATGCGATTGCGTTCGATCAGGACGGCGCGCTCGACAAGCTCGAAGGTTTTGCGAGCGAGCATGGCCCGAATTTTTACGGGCTGCCGCTCAATACCGGCACGGTCACGCTCGAACGCGGGCCAGTGACCGTTCCCGCCCTCATCGGCGAGGTCGTCCCCTTCCACGCCGGCGAAACGATCGGCTGGCGGATCGCCACCTAGGCCGCCGGCATCATCCGCTCGGCGCGCATCTTGCGCCACATGTCGAAGCTGAACACCGCGATGCTCGCCCAGATCAGGATGAAGCAGGCGAGCTGCGCGGGCTTCAATGGTTCGTGGAAAACGAACAGGCTGAGCAGGAACTGCACCGTCGGCGCGAGGAACTGGACAAAACCGAGCGCGGCATAGCTCATCCGCCGCGCCGCGGTCGCAAAGAGCAGGAGCGGTACGGCGGTGACGATACCGCCCGCCATCAGCAGCGCGCTGATCGATCCGTCCGACCCGAAACCGCGCCCGTCCCCGGCCCACAGATAAAAGGCCGCGATCGCCAGCGACGGCACGAACAACACCGTCGTCTCGATCGCCAGCCCCGGAAGCGACCCGACCGGCACGACCTTGCGAATGAGCCCGTAGATGCCGAACGAGAAAGCGAGCGTCAGGCTGATCCAAAGCGTATCGAGCGCGCCCGCGAGCAGGATCGCGACGCCGACGCCGGCGATGACGACCGCCGCCAGTTGCAGCCGCGACAGCCGCTCGCCGAGGAAGACCATGCCGAGCATCACGTTGACGAGCGGGTTGAGATAATAGCCGAGGCTGGCCGCGAGCACATGGTCGGTGAAGATCGAATAGATATAGACGAGCCAGTTGACCGCGATCAGCAACGCGCTCGCGACGAGCAGGCGCAGCGTCCGCCAGTCCTTCAGCGCGGTCAGATATTCGCCGATCTGGCGGCGGAAGAGCATGATCAGAAAACAGAGCGGCAGCGACCAGATGATCCGCTGCGCCAGCACCTCGACCGGGGGGACGCTGCTCAGCAGCTTGAAGAAGAGCGGGACGAAGCCCCAGATGCCATAGGCCGCGAGCGCGTAGGGCAAGCCGCCCTGGTTGCTCCCCGCCGGGGCCTTGTCCTCACGCATGATCGAAAACTGCCTTCCGGCCGGAAAATCAGATGATGCCGCCGCCCAGCATCAGGCGGATCACGCCGATGACGACGACGACGATGTTCAGGTTGCGCCCGCTCGTCTTGTCCGACATCGCGCCGAGCGCGAGCCCGACGACAGCGAAGGGTATGATCACCCAATTCGCCCAGCCAAGCAGCGGGATGAAGGCGAAAACGGCCAGAACCAGCGCGATAACGCCAATGACGAGCGATCCGATATTAAGCATGGTCCGGACTGTCGCACGTCGCCTCCGACGCGGCAAGGGCCTTTCGGTTCATCGACATATGCACTCGCTTCGTCTTGTTGCCTGATGTTCATGCAACGTCGGCGAGACCATGGCCGTTCTCACATCGAAGCGCCCGGTCCCGCCAAACGGGACGAGGTGCCGAACCAGGAAAGGACTTAATATGCGTAATCTCACCACGGGCCTGATGGGCGCTTTTGCCGCCGCCAGCGTCGCCCTGACCGCGCCCGCCTATGCGGGTATCGCGGCACCGGCGAAGGCGGACGGCATCCATCAGCTCGACCAGTCGTCCAGCTTCCACAAGAAGCGCAAGGATCGCCGCTATTATGCCAACGACCAGCGCATCAATTCGAATACCCGCGTCTGGCGCGGCGAAGACGGCCGTTATCGCTGCAAGAAGGACAATGGCACGACCGGCCTTCTGATCGGTGGTGCCGTCGGCGGCCTCGCCGGCCACGAAATCGCCGGCGGCGGCGACAAGCTGCTCGGCACGATCATCGGCGCCGGCGCCGGTGCCCTGATCGGCCGTGAGGTCGACCGCGACAAATATCGCTGCCGCTAAGGCACAAACGCTAACCGTCTCGCGCGTGAGTCTGGACCCCTCCGCTCACGCACGCTGATGGCGAGGGCACCGGTTAATCGCCGGTGCCCTCAAGCGTATCGCTTGCCGAAACCACCCGCTTGCCGCAGAGTATGGGCCAGTTGCTGCGGGAGATAGAAGATGTTGAACGGCCCCCTGCTCGTCACCGAGCGGCTCATCCTGCGCCCGCCCGCGACCGAAGATTTCGACGGCTTCGCCGCAATGTGTACCGAAGAAGACACGATGCGCTTCATCGGCGGCACCTGCCCGCGCTCGCAAGCCTGGCGGATGTGGTGCACCCTCGCAGGTGCCTGGCATATCCGCGGCTTTTCCATGTTTTCGGTGATCGAGCGTGCAACGGGCGAATGGGTCGGCCGGCTCGGCCCGTGGGAACCCGACGGCTGGCCCGCGCCCGAGATCGGCTATGGCGTCCGCGCCCGGTTCGCCGGCAAGGGCTATGCGCTCGAAGGCTGCGTCGCGGCGTGCGACTTCGCGGTCGAATTCCTGAAATGGCCCGAACTGATGCACAGCATCGATCCCGCAAATACGCGCTCGCAGGCACTGGCCCAAAGGCTCGGCGCGACGAACAGCGGCCCGACCCGCCTCCCCGCCCCGTTCGAGGATGCGCCGGTCGACGCCTGGACGCAGAGCGCCGACGCCTGGCGGGTGAAGCGCAAGGAGTTCCTGCCGTGAGCGAGAGCCATGTCGATCCCGAACGCGCGCAGTTCGATGCGTTCAAGGCACTGCCTCGCGATACGGTCATCCACATGCTCAATCTCGTCCGTTTCAAGGACAAGGCGGCCTATCCCGACAATCACCCACTCGCGGGCCAGCAACTCTCCGGCGCCGAAGCCTATCGTCACTATGGAGCCGACAGCGGTCCGGTATTCGAACGCGTCGGTGGCCGCGTTATCTGGACCGGCACGATGGAGGCGATGCTGATCGGACCCGATGCCGAACATTGGGATGCGGTGTTCATCGCCGAATATCCGGGCAGCGGCGCGTTCATGGAAATGGTCACCGACCCCGCCTATCGCGAGGCCGTCATTCACCGTCAGGCGGCGGTCGAAACCTCGCGCCTGATCCGGTGCGCGCCAAAAGCGTCTCGCTCCGAGACAGTTTTCGGCTAACAAAGCCTTGCCCGTTAACGCATTTTATTTGCGCCTTTTTGGTCAGGATCGGGCATTCCCGGCAGAGGATTAAGGGAGTGTTAGCGATGATGTTGCGCGGAAAATGGCTCGTTGCCGGCTTGCTGATGGCTGCGGCGCCGCTCGCCGGTTGCCGGGACAATCCCAACGCGAAGGCCGATCTCGCGCCGCTCGACGACGGGCTGACGAACGCCGATCCGGCGATCAAGGGCTCGCTCGAAGACAAGATCATGGTCGATCCGAAGCTGGCCGGCCAGTCGAACCGTAACGCCGCGGGTCCGGGCAACCGGCCCGTCGACGGCGGCGTCCCCGGTATCGCAGGTGGCAAGGCCGCAACCGCCGCCGAAGCCGCCGCGGCGCTCGCGGCCGGCAAGCTGCTCGCCGCGCCGAAAGCCCTGCCCTTCGAGGCTGGATGCGACGGCTGCGAAGCGGAGAAGCGCCCGGTCACGATCGGCGCCCTCGCGCGCGACCAGCAAAAGGGAAGCTGCGACGCCAAGCTGACCTATGGCAATGCCTGGGCCGATCGCCTGCCCGCCGCCTTCAAACTCTATCCGCGTGCGACGCTGCGCGAGGCAGCCGGCATCGCTGGCGGCAAGTGCAATATCCGCGTCGTCAATTTCCAGACCGCGGCGTCGATACAGGCGGTGCTCGACTATTATCATACGATGGCGATCCGCGCGGGTTACACCAGCGATCACCGCGTCAGCGGCAACGAGCATATGCTGGGCGGCACCAAGGGCGACCTTGCCTATGTGCTGATGATGCGCCGCGACGGCGCGATGACCGACGTCGACCTCGTGGCGTCGGGCGGGAAATAGCCTTCCCCTCAAGCCAAACAAAAAAGGCCCCGGTTTCCCGGGGCCTTTTTCGTGGCGGACGAACAAGTCCGTCAGATCTTGTCGCCGAGCGCGCCCTGGACCTTGCCCTTCAGATTCTGGGCCTCGCCCTTGCGTTCCTGCGCTTCACCTTCGGCGCGGAGGCGCTCGTTCCCGGTCGCCTTGCCGATCGCCTGTTTGGTGTTTCCGGCAGCTTCATTGGCGAGGCCCTTTGCCTTTTCCTTCAGTTCACCCACGGGAATTCTCCTTGCTGTCGAGGCGGGGGAGCGGCCTCGTGCGGGAGAAACGACCCGCGCCGGGTGGATGTTCCGCTCCCACGGGACAAAGCGTTCTGCTTGAAGGGTAATCAGGCGACCGATCAGCCGTCGTGCGCTACGATCGCGTCGAGCGCAGCAGGGTCGCGGATCGTGATCCGGTTATAGTCAATCGCGATCAGCCCCGCTTCCTCGAACCCCCGCAACAGCTTGTTGACGCTCTGCCGCGTCACCCCCAGCATCGCCCCTAATTGCTCCTGCGGCAGGCGCAGCCCCAGCTCGATCCCCTGCCCGCCCGCGATGCCGTGGATGCGCGCAAGATCGGCGAGCGTCGCCGCCATGCGCTGATCGAGCGAGCCGAGTTTCTGGTTGTTGAGCTGGCGCAGACTGTCGCCGTGCCGCGCGCACATCAGCAACGCGATGTCGCGCCACAGGATCGGATCGGCGTCCAGGATCGCGGCCAGCCCGTCGCACGGCAGGTGCAGCAGCACGCTGTCTTCATAGGCGGTGTACACATAATGGATAGGTGGTTCGGCGAGGAGGCGAACGATCGCGAGGATTTCGTTCGGCCCCTGCACGCTCAGCACGAACTTCTTGCCCGCCGCCGACCCGCGGCTGACCTCGACCTCGCCCGACACGATGACGAACGCCTCGCGTCTCTCGGGGTCGCGCACGAAGATTTCGGCGCCGCGCGGATAATATTCGGCGCGCGCGATCGCCGCGACCTGGGCCAGTCGCGCTTCCGGCCAGCCGGCGAACAGGGGGCAGCGACGCAGCGCGGCAAGGCGATCGGCGGCGGCCCACGACCCTGCGTTCGCCTTTCCTTGCGCCCCCATCGGCATATATCGCCCCTCTCCTCCCTCCTATTAGGCGCCGCTTCGCGATTCCCCAAGAGATTGTCGGCCGGATGACAGACCGGGTCCGCGCCGGTCGCTAGATAGCAGGCGAAGATCGGGAGGAGTGATTGTCGATGAAGAGCCTGCTTGCCTTTCTGGCGATGGCGGCCGCCTTTCTGACCGGGACGGCCTATGCCGCGCCGATCAGCGAAGACGAAGCCTACGCCATCGGCCTCGAAGCCTATACCTATGCCTATCCGCTGGTGTTGATGGAAACGACGCGGCGCGTGTCGACCAACGCCGGCGTCGACGGCAAGTTGCGCGCGCCGACCAACCAGTTCGCGCATATGAAACGCTATCCCGACGCGACCTTCAAGGACGTCGTGCGCCCCAATGCCGACACCCTCTATTCGACGCTGTGGTTCGACGTGGGCAAGGAACCATTGGTCCTGACGCTGCCGAATACCGCCGGCCGCTATCATGTCGTGCCGATCATGGACATGTGGACCGACGTCTTCGCGACGCTCGGCACCCGCACGACGGGCAATGACGGCGGCACCGTCGCGCTCGTCGGCCCGCATTGGCAGGGCACGCTGCCAAAGGGCATGCGAATAGTGCGCAGCCCGACCGAGATGGGCTGGATCATCGGGCGCATCCAGACGAACGGCGCCGCCGATTATGCCCATGTCCACACGTTGCAGGCGGGCTATGCCGCCGTGCCGCTGTCGACGTGGGGCAAGCCGCAGCCGCCCGCGCCGGCAAAGCCCGATCCGGCGCTCGACATGAGCCCTCCGGTCGAACAGGTCGCGCGGATGCAGCCCGACGCCTTCTTCGCGCTGTTCGCCGAGGTCATGAAGCGCAACCCGCCGCACGACAGCGACTATGCGATGCTGCTGCGCATGGAGCGCGTCGGGCTGGTCCCCGGTCAAAGTTTCGACCTCGCCAAGGCCGGCCCCGCCGTCCAGCGCGGACTGACGCGCGCCGCCGCCGACGCCTATCCCCGCATCGTCAACCGGCGGAAAAGTATCGCCCTGACGCGCAACGGCTGGGGCGCGATGGGCAATGCGATCGGCGTCTATGGCAACGACTATCTGCAGCGCGCCTTCATCGGTTTTGCCGGGCTCGGCGCTCTGCCGCCCGAGGAGGCCATTTATCCGATGGCGCCGCTCGACGCCGAGGGCAAACCCTTCAGCGGCGCGTCGCGCTATGTCCTCCACTTCGCCAAGGAGGAATTGCCCCCTGCCGATGCCTTCTGGTCGCTGACCATGTATGGCGCCGACCAGTTCTTCGTCGCCAACCCGATCGACCGCTTTGCGATCGGCGACCGCGACAAGCTGGTCTTCAACGCCGACGGCTCGCTCGACCTCTATATCCAGAAGGACAATCCGGGCGCCGACAAGGAAACCAATTGGCTTCCCGCGCCGGAAGGGCCGTTCACGATGAACCTGCGCCTCTATCTGCCGCGGCGCGCGGCGATGGAAGGAAGCTGGACCCCGCCGCCGGTGAAGCGGGTGCCATGAGATGACGCGACCGGCGGCTCCCTAGCGCCGCCGGTCGCCATGACCATTTGTTCTTGATATGTTTCACCCTTCCCGCTAGCCAATCCGACGGGCGGGGAGAGCGCGAATGGCGATCGAATGGCAACCGGGCTGCGCGATAGCCGACGCGGACATTTCCGATGGACCGTTCGCCGGGGCCGATCTGGCGGGCATGCGGTTCGATTCGTGCACGCTGCGCGACGTCCAGCTCTCGGGCACCTGCCTGCAAGACGCCCGGTTCGTCAATTGTCGCCTGATCCGGTGCCGCTTCGCCAATGTCGACCTGCGCGACGCGCTGTTCGACAATTGCCGCTTCGCTGACGATACCGGGTATGAAGGGGTGCAATTCGCCTTTTCGCAACTCGACCAGGCGCGCCTTGTTCGTTCCGATCTTTCCTTCGCGCGGTTCGACCGCTCGACCCTGTTCGGGATCGAGATGGAGGCGTGCAACCTGCGCGGCGCGACGTTCTACAAGGCCGATTTCAGCCGCACCTTCAGTCGCAAGCTGGTCAAGGCCGCGGCGAAGATCCGCCGCTGCAACCTCGAACTCGCCGACCTCAGCGAGATACGCCTGCCAGGTTGCGAGCTTTCGGGAACGAGTTTTCGCGAGGCCCATCTGCTCGACGCCGATCTGGAGGGCGCCGACCTTCGCGGTAGCGACCTCGTCCAGGCGCTGACCCATGGCGCGAAGCTCGCGCGCACCGACCTTCGCGACGCAAATCTCGCGGGCCTGTGCCTCGGCGACCTCGCCAGCATCGAAGGCATGATCATTTCGGCCGATCAGCAATTCCCGCTACTGACGGCGATGGGTCTCGAAATCTATTCGAACTAGGCTTCGCGGCCCAGTGTCAGATCAGCCCGGCGAGAGGGCTCGACGGGTCGGCATAGCGCCGCACGCCCATGCGCCCCGCGAGATACGAATCGCGCCCCGCCTCGACCGCGAGTTTCATCGCGCGCGCCATGCGGATCGGATCTTTCGCTTCGGCGATCGCGGTGTTCATCAGCACGCCGTCGCAGCCGAGTTCCATCGCCACCGCCGCGTCGCTCGCCGTGCCGACCCCCGCGTCGACAAGCACCGGCACCGACGCGCCCTCGACGATCAGACGGATCGTGACACGGTTCTGGATACCAAGGCCCGATCCGATCGGCGCGCCCAGCGGCATCACCGCGACCGCGCCCGCATCCTCGAGCTGCTTCGCGGCGATCGGGTCGTCGACGCAGTAAACCATGGGCAGAAAGCCTTCCTTGGCGAGCACCTCGGTTGCCTCCAGCGTCTCGCGCATGTTCGGATAGAGCGTCTTCGCCTCGCCGAGCACCTCGAGCTTCACCAGATCCCAGCCACCCGCCTCGCGCGCCAGCCGCAGCGTGCGGATCGCATCGTCGGCATTGAAGCAGCCCGCAGTGTTCGGCAGGTAGGTGATCTTCTTCGGATCGATATAGTCGGTCAGCATCGGCGCATTGGGGTCCGACACGTTGACGCGGCGCACCGCGACGGTGACGATTTCCGCCCCCGACGCCGCGACCGCGGCGGCGTTCTGCTCGAAATCCTTATACTTGCCGGTGCCGACGATCAGCCGCGACGTGAACGTCCGTCCGGCAACACTCCAACTGTCGGTCAACACCCGCCTCCTACGAAATGAACGATTTCCAACGCATCACCCTCGGCGAGCGCGACGTCTGCAAGCGTCGAGCGCGGCACGATCACCCGGTTGCGCTCGACCGCCACCTTTTTCACGTCGAGGCCGAGCGAGGCGACGAGATCGGCGACGCTGCCCTCGCGCACCTGCCGCTGTTCGCCGTTGAGGATGACCGAGATCACTGGGGAATCCGCCTTGCTTTGCCTTTTGCCGAGCAGCCCATATAGGGGGAGCGCTCTTCGCCGCAACCGAAAGACCGCCTCTTGCCCGACCTTCCCACCGTCTTCGTCTTCTCCGGCCCCAACCTCAACCTGCTCGGAACGCGCGAGCCCGAGATTTATGGCCACGACACGCTGAACGATATCCACGCGCGGCTCGAAGCGCAGGCGGCCGACCTCGGTCTCCGCGTCGAATGTCGCCAGACAAACCACGAAGGCGTGCTGATCGACTGGCTGCACGAGGCCTATGTTGCTGGCGCGAAAGCGGTATTGCTCAATGCGGGCGGCTATACGCACACCTCGATCGCGATCCACGACGCGATCAAGTCGATCAAGGTGCCGGTGATCGAGGTCCATCTGTCGGACCCGATGAAGCGCGAGGAATTCCGGCACATCAGCTATGTCGGCATGGCGGCAGTCGCGCATTTTGCAGGGCATGGCGCGAACAGCTATACGCTGGCGCTGGACGCCGCCGCCCGTCTCTGACAATAGGGCGCATCAAAAACGGGGTCCGAGCGCCCCATTAACGGGCGCCGCAACAACAGGAAAAATTCTCATGGGTGACCATAAAGACAATGGCATCAACATCGATCCGGCATTCGTGCGCGCGCTCGCCGAACTGCTCGACGACACGCAGCTTTCGGAAATCGAGGTCGAGGATGGCGACCGCAAGGTGCGCGTCGCGCGCACGCTGACAGCCGCGCCCGTCGCCTACGCTCCCGCGCCGGTCGCTGCGCCTGCCGCCGCCGCGCCGGCCGCCGCAGCCGCGGCGCCTGCGGCCGCTGCCCCGGCCGCTGACAGTTTCGCCGACGCCGTGAAGTCGCCGATGGTCGGTACCGTGTATCTCGCGCCCGAACCGAGCGCCCCCAATTTCGCTGCCGTCGGCTCGGCGGTGAAGGCCGGCGACACGATCCTGATCATCGAAGCGATGAAGGTGATGAACCCGATCGTCGCGCCCGCCGCGGGCACGCTGAAGGCCGTGCATGTCGAGAACAGCCAGCCGGTCGAATTCGACCAGCCGCTGTTCACCATCGGCTGAGTTCCTCACCCATGGCCATTGAAAAACTCCTGATCGCCAACCGCGGCGAGATCGCGCTGCGCATCCACCGCGCGTGCCACGAGATGGGCATCAAGACGGTCGCGGTCCACTCGACCGCCGACACCGACGCGATGCACGTCCGCCTCGCCGACCAAGCCGTCTGCATCGGTCCGCCGGCGGCGAAGGACAGCTATCTCAACATCCCCGCGATCATCGCGGCCGCCGAGATCACCGGCGCCGACGCGATCCATCCGGGCTATGGCTTCCTCTCCGAAAACGAGCGCTTTGCCGAGATCATCGAAGCCCACAACATGGTCTTCGTCGGACCGAAGCCCGAGCATATCCGCACGATGGGCGACAAGGTCGAGGCCAAGCGCACCGCGGTCGCGCTGGGCCTCCCCGTCGTCCCCGGTTCGCCCGGCGCGGTGACCTTCAACGACGAAACGAAGAAGCTCGCGAAAGAGATCGGCTATCCGGTGCTGATCAAGGCCGCCTCGGGCGGCGGCGGGCGCGGGATGAAGGTCGTCCCCGACGAGGACAGCCTCGAAAGCCTGATGGGTCAGGCATCGAGCGAAGCGGCGGCCGCCTTTGGCGACGCCACCGTCTACATGGAAAAATATCTCGGCAACCCGCGCCACATCGAGTTTCAGGTGTTCGGCGACGGCAACGGCAACGCGATCCATCTCGGCGAGCGCGACTGTTCGCTCCAGCGCCGCCACCAGAAAGTGCTCGAGGAAGCCCCCTCGCCGATCATCTCGGCCGAGGAACGCACGCGCATGGGCGGCATCTGCGCCGATGCGATGGCGAAAATGGGTTATCGCGGCGCCGGCACGATCGAGTTCCTGTGGGAAAATGGCGAATTTTTCTTCATCGAGATGAACACGCGCATCCAGGTCGAACATCCGGTGACCGAAATGATCACCGGCTTCGACCTCGTCCGCGAACAGATCCGCATCGCGGGTGGCGCGGGCCTGTCGGTTCGCCAGGAAGATCTCGAATTCCGCGGCCATTCGATGGAATGCCGCATCAATGCCGAAGATCCGCGCACCTTCCTGCCCTCACCGGGCAAGGTCACGAGCTATCACGCCGCCGGCGGGATGCATGTACGCGTCGATAGCGGGCTTTACGCCGGCTATTCGATCCCGCCCTATTACGACAGCATGATCGGCAAGCTGATCGTTTATGGCCGCACCCGCGAAAGCTGCATGATGCGGATGCGCCGCGCGCTGGAGGAAATGGTGATCGGCGGGGTCAAGACGAACATCCCGCTGCATCAGGCGCTGCTCGCCAACCCCGACGTCATCCACGGCGACTATACGATCAAATGGCTCGAAGAATGGCTGGCGCAGCAGGATGAAGCGGCGAAAGCCTGACATCTATTCTTGCGACGGAGTGTGCGGCGGCTCACTTTAACTGCGGATAGTTTTTGGCTATGGGCTTACACCATGGTCAAAAACTCCCCCTTTTCGGCGCGCCCCGCTGCGGCGCTTCTTCTTCCTCTGAGCCTGCTCGCCGCGCCCGCTTTCGCGCAGCCCGGCGTCAAGGAGGATTCGGTGGTCCTCCAGCCTGACAAGGTCAAGGACGACGCCCCCGTCGTCGAAACCGCGGCCGAAGCCAATCTGCCGGGCTGGTCGAAACAGAATGCCGAAGCGCTGCTCGTGTCGATCGAGGGCATCGGCGCTGAAGGCCTGTTCGCAAAGGATTACAGCCCCGACGCACTCGCCGCCGCGATCATGAGCGGCGATCAGGCGCGCCTCGACAAGACCGCAACCGACACCTTCCTGTTGCTCGCGACGCACCTGCGCGACGGACGCACTCCCAATGCGGCGCGCAAACAGTGGTTCATGGTCGACAGCGACGGCGACAGCGAACCCCTGCTCTCGCTTCTTGCGGCCGCACTGGGCGCCGGAACGGTCAGCGAGACGCTCGCGACGCTCGATCCCGTGCACCCCGACTTCGCGGCGCTCAAGGCGTCGCTCAAAAAGGCAAAGACCCCGGCCGACGCCAATGCGATCCGCGTCAACATGGAACGCTGGCGCTGGATGCCGCGTGCGCTCGGCGACCGCTATGTCGTCAGCAATGTCCCCGAATATGTGACGCGCGTCGTCCACGGCGGCACGATTATCGCGACGCACAAGGCCGTTGTCGGCAAGTCGGCAACCCCGACGCCGCAGCTCAACCCGATGGCGACCGGGATCATCGTCAACCCGACCTGGACGCTGCCGCGCAGTATCATCAACGAAGGCATCGGCGCGACCATCGCGCGCAACCCCGGCGCGGCGCGCGCGCAGGGCTATACCTGGACGGGCAGCGGCAAGACTCTGTCGGTCGTGCAACAGCCCGGCGCGAACAATGCGCTCGGCGTGATGAAGATGGAGATGCTCAACCCGCACGCCATCTATCTGCACGACACCCCGTCGAAAGGCGCCTTCGCCGCCGCAGCGCGCGCGTTCAGCCACGGCTGCATCCGCACCGAGCGCGCGCTGCACTTCTCGGGCCTGATGGCCGTGATGTTCGCGGGCAAAAGCCCCGAGGAATTCGGCGAGGCGATCGCGAGCGGCAAGACGACGCGCTTCGGCTTCGACAACCCCTTCCCCGTCTATGTCGCCTATTGGACCGTCATTCCCGACGGGAAGGGCGGGGTGAAGAAACTCGCCGATATCTACGGCCGCGACGCGCCCGTGGTGGCGAGCTTCGCCAAGCCCGGTCGCCCGACCGCGACGATCGTCGCGCCGACGCCGCCGGCCGTCGTTCCGACGGTCACGACCACCGCGCGCGCGACGACACCGGGGACCAGCGGGATCTATTGATCGGCAGCGCCGGACGGAGCCGTCGCTCGGGCGACGGCTTCGATTACGCTATGGCAAGCGGTATCGGCTTGGCGAAACGCCGAGCATACGCTTGAACATTGTGGAAAAATTGCCCGGTCCGTCATAGCCGAGATCATAGGCGATCGACGTCACCGGCTCCCCCGCCGCCAGCTTCGGAAGGGCCACCGACAGGCACGCCTGCTGGCGCCATTCGGCGAAGCTCATCGCGGTCTCGCGCCGGAACAGCCGGGTGAAGCTGCGGCGGTTCATTCCCATGGCGTCCGCCCATTCGTCGATCGTCGCCGCCGCGTGCGGTCGTTCGAGGAAGGCGTGGCATCGCCGTGCGAGCGCCGGATGCGACGGAAAGGGAACCGCGAGCGGGATCGGCGGCGCCGCGTCGATTTCCGCCATCAACAGCTGCATGACCAGTCCCTCGCGGCCCGCCACATCATATTCGGGGGTCACATGCGCGGCGGCGGACAGGAGATGGCGAAGCAAGGGCGACACGCCGACCACCTGACACTGGAGCCCCCGCCCGGGGCATTCGCCGGGTTCGACGAGGACGCTGCGGGTTTGCACCGCGCCCACCATGCGCACCGAATGCGGCGTGCCGCCCGGGATCCAGACCGCGCGTTCGGGTGGTGCCACCCACGCACCCGAAGGCGTGCTGACCGCCATCACGCCGCGCGCGGCATAGAGAAACTGGCTGCGGCGGTGCCGATGCTCGGCCAGCTCGAACGAATCCGGATAATCGTGGCCGATCGCGATGAGCGGCCGCGTCACATCGTCATTCTCGTCGGGATAAAAGTCCATCATGTCCCACTTGCAGAAATGATTGGCTCATACAAGCAAGCGGGAACGAAGCGCGCTTGCTAGAGGCGCGCTTCCAAAAAGCCGAAAGACCCGATCGTGACCGATTCCGCCGCCACCCTGCCCGCCTCCCCCGATATGCTGCCCCCCACCGCGCCGCGGCAGGATGGGCCGAAGCTCGTCGTGCAGATCGTCGGCGCCGTCGCCTTCGCCCATCTTCTGAACGACCTGATCCAGGCCGTGCTCCCGGCGATCTACCCGATGCTCAAGGAAAAATATCATCTGAGCTTCGGCCAGATCGGCTGGATCGCGCTCATCTATCAGGTCACCGCCTCGCTGCTCCAGCCATGGGTCGGCCTCTATACCGACAAGCGCCCCCTGCCCTATCTGCTGCCCCTCGGCATGATCGTCACGCTCGCCGGGGTCGGCGGCCTCGCGATGGCGGACAGCTATTCGGCGCTGATCCTCGCATCCGCCGTCATCGGCATCGGTTCCGCCACCTTCCACCCGGAGGCCTCGCGCGTCGCGCGGATGGCGTCGGGCGGCCGCTTCGGCACCGCCCAGTCGGCGTTTCAGGTCGGCGGCAACACGGGCTCCGCGCTCGGCCCTATCGTCGCGTCGGCGATCATCCTGCCGTTCGGCCAGACCGCGGTCGGCTGGCTCGCCTTCGTCGCCATCGCGGCAATCTGGGTGCTCTTCGGCGTCACGAAATGGCGGTTGCAGCACAGCCGGGCGCAGGCCAGTGCCCCCGCCATCGCCCATGCTTCGCCGCACAGCCGCCGCGAGATCATCCGCGCCCTGTCGGCGATCGGCATCCTGATGTTCGCGAAGTTCATCTACATCGGTGCCTTCACCAACTATTTCACCTTCTACCTGATCGAGCGGTTCGACCTGACCGCGCGCGAATCCCAATTCTATCTCTTCTGCTTCCTCGCCGCGATCGCGGCCGGAACCTTCGCAGGCGGCCCCGTGGGCGATCGCATCGGCCGCAAGGCGGTGATCTGGGTGTCCTTCCTCGGCGTCGCGCCCTTCGCGATGATCCTGCCGCACGCCAATCTGTTCTGGACGACGATCTTCGCCATCTCGATCGGCCTGATCATGTCGTCGGCGTTCGCCGCGCTCGTGGTCTATGCACAGGAACTCGTCCCCGGCCGCGTCGGACTGGTGTCGGGGCTGATGTTCGGCCTGATGTTCGGGATCAGCGGGGTCGGCGCGGCCGGGCTCGGCCAGCTTGCCGACATCTATGGCATCGTCTGGGTGTACAAGTTCTGCGCTTACCTGCCGCTTCTGGGCCTCGCGACATTCCTGCTACCGCGCTCCGACGAACATCGACGGACTGTCTGAAGACAGAATCATCTAAACACCCGCAAAGCCGGGGCGGCGGGTGGAAGCGCTCAGTCCGCGGTCTTCGGCAAGGGCCCGCTGATCGAACTCGCGCGCCGCAGATTCTCCATCCCCGGCAGCGGGTCGGCGGGCGGCAGCTCGAACGGCTTGGGCATCGGCGGCGGCGCGCTCAGCCGGTCGGCGAACAGCAGCCGCCCCGGCCCGAGTTTGTAGAGAATCATCGGCAGCAGCTCTTCACCGAAAACGAAGCAGCCTTCGCTGCGCCCCAGCTTGCCCTGCGTCGCGATCAATGCCGGGTCGGCATACCAGGCGCCGTGCACGACGATCGCGCGCTGATCGGCCGAATAATTGTCGGGCTCCAGTCCCGCGAGGCGCATCGACGATCCGTTGGCGCCCCAATAATAGTCGCTGGTGCGATACGCCCCGCGCGAGGTCGCGAGGCTTCCGACGCGGTTCGAAAAATTCTTGAGCCAGCCGTCGTGCTGCGGGTCCGATCCGCGGCCATGCGTCACCGGGAACATCTCGACCTTGCCCGCGATCATGTCGACCAGCGCGAAGCGCGGACGCGAAGACGGCAGGCCGAAATCGACCACGCCGACGCGGTCCGATTGCGGGATATTGCGTCCCTGCATCGCGAGCTGCTTCTTGGCCACGGCCAGATAATCGACCGGCGGCGGCAAGGGGGCCACCGGCTGCTGAACCCAGTTGGGAAGCTGCGCCCGCGCCGGCACGGCGGCCATAGCGCCCGCTCCTGCCATCGCGGCCAACAACGCCCGGCGATCTATCAATTCATTCACTTGAGCCACAACCCCGCATAAGCCGCCCTTTGACGGTCACTCGACTTTGCATAAGTCGTGTATCGGCCGCGAAAGGCAAGCTGGTGGTTCCCCTTCATGCGGGAAGATGTGCCATATATGCTATGAATAGCGAGTTTACGCTGCTGTAAGGCTGGGTTAGGAGACGCCCCATGAACGCGACCATCTGGCACAACCCCGCTTGCGGCACCTCGCGCAAGACGCTGGCGATCCTTCAGGAAACCCCCGGCGTCGAGCTGACCGTCATCGAATATCTCAAAAATCCGTACAGCGCGGACAAGCTGCGCCAGCTGTTCGCCGACGCGGGGATCACCGCGCGCGACGCGCTGCGCCTGCGCGGCACCGATGCCGAGGAACGCGGGCTGAAGGATGCTGGTGAGGACGCGATCATCGCCGCGATGGCGGCGAACCCCGCCTATGTCGAACGCCCGATCGTCGAGACCGACAAGGGCGCAAGGCTGTGCCGCCCGCAGGACGTGGTGCGCGAAATCCTTTAACCCGCCGCGATCCGCCCGCCGTTGATGCGGAAGCGGGTGACCGGCCCCGGCATATCGGCGAACAGCGCCGCCTCGGTCCCCGTAAGCCACGCTTGCCCGCGCTGCGCCGCGAGCCGCTCGTAGAGCGCTCCGCGCCGCAGCGGGTCGAGGTGCGCCGCGACCTCATCGAGCAGCAGCAGCGGCCGCTGGCCGCGCGCGCGCGCGACGCTGTCGCTGTGCGCGAGGACGAGCGAGAGCAGCATCGCCTTTTGCTCGCCGGTCGAGCAGCGCGCCGCAGCGCGCCCGGTCGCGGCGTGAACGGCTGACAGATCGTCGCGGTGCGGCCCTGCGGTCGCACGGCCCGCCGCCGCGTCTATCCGGCGGCGCGATGTGAAGAGCGCCTTGAGCGCCTCGACCTCATGCGGCGTTGTCCGTGCCGTGCCCTCGCTATCGACCAGCGTCAGCAGCGGGCGGGCAAAAGGCGCATCGGGCTGTCCGGCCAGTTCGGCAGACAATCCGGCAAGCATATGCTGGCGCGCGGCATCCATCGCCGCGCCATGTTCGGCAAGTTGCGCTTCAAGGCTCGCCAGCCAGCCCGGATCGGCGACAGATATGTCGGCAAGCAATTTCCCCCGCGCACGCAGCGCGGCCTCGTACCGGTTGCTGTGCTGCGCATGGCGCGGGTCGAGCGCGAGCACGAGCCGGTCGAGGAAACGCCGCCGGTTGCCCGCGGTCTCGACGAACAGCCGGTCCATCGCGGGGGTCAGCCACAGCACCGCCAGCCAGTCGCCCAGCGCGGTCGCGGCGGCGGTCGCGCCGTTGATGCGCACGATCCGCCGCCCCGGCTGCGCGGGCTCGATCCCCGTTCCCAGCGCCACCGGCGCGAGGTCCGCACCGGCCTGAACTTCGGCAAACACCGCGAAGCCGCCGTTCGCGCCATCGCGCACCATGTCGGACAGCGCCGCACGGCGAAGCCCGCGCCCCGGCGCGAGCAGCGAGATCGCCTCCAATATATTGGTCTTGCCCGCGCCATTGTCGCCATGCAGCGCGACGAGTCCGGGCGCCGCCGCCATGTCCGCGCCGGCATGATTGCGAAAATCGGTCAGCGAAAGGCGGGTCAGCGTCATCTGCCTGTCCGCCTACCGCAGCCGCATCGACGAAGCCAGTGCATCCGGCCACGTTGGCGCATTGAAATTTTTCCTACTAACGGGATTTCTCACCATATCAGCGCATTTTTCGCGCTGAAATAATATGTCGCAAGCCGAAAAACCACGCTTAACCGCCAATGAATGAAATTGGCACGAACCCTGCATTACTGTTGGCATCCACCGGATGGCCCGGATGGAAGGTTCAAGGAAGGAAAATATCATGGCCCATTTCAATGTCGACTCGTTCAAGAGCTACGCGATCGCTGCGGTTGCCTCGCTCTACTGCTCGGTCATGCTCCTCGCCGCTGCCGGCCCGAACGGTCTGGTCGCCTGACCGGCCGCCACGGCCCTCGATAAACGCCGGCCGTCCTGGCCGGGATGGAAAGGAAAGAAATGAAACAGGGTTTTCGCAAGAATCGTCGCGACGGGATGATCTTCGGCGTGTGCGCCGGTATATCGGACCAGTTCGGCATCGACGTCTTGTGGACGCGCGTCGGCTTTGTCGCCCTGACGCTTCTGGGCTTCGGCCTGCCTCTGCTGCTGTACCTCGCAGTCGCGATCCTCGCGCCCTAGGACAGCCCGGGCCGGCCGCCTAACAGGCGCAGTCGCACCGGCCCGCATATTCCCAGGACCAAGGGCTCACTGGCCACCCCGGTGGGCCCTTTTCTATTTGGGCAAGCTCCAGTGCACGGCGAATGCGAACTGCCGTCCAGCCACATCTTGGCCGTCGGCGGTTTTCGGCTGCAACTTGATCGTCGAGGCTAGCTGGTAGGTCGAAAAGCGCAGATCCTCCATCAATTGCGCGGTATAGCCAGGAACCTCGGCGGGATTGGAAAACACGGTGCCACGATCGCGACACAGTAATTTAAGGTCGGCCCCGATATCGCACGTCACCCGAACCTGGGCATTGACCGAATAACGCATGGCAATCGCAGGATAGAGCATCTGAAGCAGCCGGCCATCGAGCGGCTCGGCGAACAAAACATTGCGCGTGGTCAGCGCCGGCTCCGGCGCGACTGCAAAGCGTGGGCGTGCATCGGCGGGCCCGACGACCTCTTCGAAGAAGCGAATGGAAAACACCGTGCGTTGGTCGCCGGGGAACAGGCGGAGCGTCTTCAAGCGCCCCGCCGCCGCCTTGAAGAGCGCGGCATCAACCCGGCTGGTCGAACGCTCTACCTTGTCCCTCGCCTCCAATATCTTGTCCCAGTCCACACGCTCTTGCCCGGGCGGTACGAGCGAGGCCGGTACGCAATTACCCGGCCCTCCCGATGGGACGAATATGATGCAGGCCAAGCGAACGGGAACCGGCCTATCCAGCGGGATTTCCAGTTCGTCCCATGTTGCGGCGCGGACAGAATCGCTGATCGGCACGCGGATATCCGCCTGCTGGACCACCCCATAACCGACGGGCAGCATCATTTCCTCGTCCGCAGGCGCCGCCACACCGGATGCCGCGGCCATCAACACCAACATAATCGTCATTCTGTGCCCCCCAATGAGGAGATTTGGAGCACAGAATCACAGCAGGAGAAAGCGCAAAGGCGGCACCCCGCCGAACGGTCCGGCCGGGCACCCTTCGGTCACCTATTGGACAACGCGGCGAAGCTGTAGGGAATGTACAAGAACACCTCGTTCTCGCTCGCCTAGTTCCACACGAGATACGAGCCAAAGAAAAAGCCCCGCCGGATCGCTCCGGCGGGGCTCATTTCTGTCAGCCAAAGGCTCCGGGGAAGCTTATTCCTCGCCTTCGCCTTCGGGGCGCTCTTCGACCATCACGTCATCGGTGGTGAAGTCTTCGCCCTGCACCTTGCCGAGCGGATCGTCGCCGATCGCCGCTTCGGGGCCTTGCGCCAGTTCGGCGGCATGCTCTTCGGCGGCGGTCGTCGGGGCGATCAGATGCTCCTGGTTCGCGGCGCGCATGGCGGCACGAAGCGCGGCATCCTTCGACGAGGCGGTAACGCGGACGCGGTTCATGGCAGCACCGGTACCCGCCGGGATGAGGCGGCCGACGATGACATTTTCCTTGAGGCCCTGCAGCGAGTCGATCTTGCCCTGCACCGATGCTTCGGTGAGAACGCGGGTCGTCTCCTGGAAGGATGCCGCCGAAACGAAGCTGCGCGTCTGCAGCGACGCCTTGGTGATGCCGAGGAGGACCGGACGGCCTTCCGCGGGAACACCATTCTTCGGCAGCTTGGCGTTATATTCCATCATCTCCAGATAATCGAGCTGTTCGCCCGGCAGCAACGTGGTGTCGCCGCCAGCAGTGATCTCGACCTTCTGCAGCATCTGGCGAACGATCACCTCGATGTGCTTGTCGTTGATCTTCACGCCCTGCAGTCGATAGACTTCCTGGATTTCCGCGACGAGATATTCGGCCAGCGCCTCGACGCCCATGACGTCGAGGATGTCGTGCGGGTTCGGCGAACCGCTGATCAGCGCGTCGCCGCGCTTGACCTGGTCGCCTTCCTGCACTTCCAGCACCTTCGACTTGGGAATGAGGTACTCGATCGAATCGCCTTCTTCCGGAACGATCGCGATCTTGCGCTTCGCCTTGTAATCCTTGACGAATTCAATGCGGCCGCTGATCTTCGCGATAACGCTGTTGTCCTTCGGAATGCGCGCTTCGAACAGCTCGGCAACACGCGGCAGACCGCCGGTGATGTCGCGCGTCTTCGACGCTTCGCGGCTGACACGCGCCAGAACGTCGCCCGCCTGCACTTCCTGTCCGTCCTCGACCGACAGCATCGTGCCGACCGCGAGCAGGTAGCGTGCCGCTTCACCCGACTGGTCGTCGAGCAAGGTCAGGCGCGGCTGAAGGTCTTCCTTCTTGGCGCGGCCCGCCGAGCGATATTCGATCACGACGCGCTGGGCGATGCCCGTCGCTTCGTCGACCTGTTCGATCAGCGTCTTGCCGTCGGCAAGATCCTGATACTTCACGACGCCCTGCTTTTCGGTGATCAGCGGCATGGTGAACGGATCCCATTCGGCAATCCGGTCGCCCTTCTTCACCTTCTCGCCGTCCTTGTGCAGGATCTGCGCACCGTAAGGCAGCTTGTGCGATGCGCGCTCGCGGCCTTCGCTGTCGATGATCGCGATTTCGCCCGAACGCGACAGCGCCAGACGGCGGCCGCGCTGGTCGACGATCGTCGCCATGTCGCGATATTCGATCGTGCCGTCCGAAATCGCTTCGGCGTTCGACTGTTCGTTGACCTGCGCCGCACCACCGATGTGGAAGGTACGCATCGTCAGCTGCGTGCCGGGTTCACCGATCGACTGCGCGGCGATAACGCCGACAGCTTCACCGATGTTGACCGGCGTACCGCGGGCAAGGTCACGGCCATAGCATTTGCCGCAAACACCCAGCGTCGCTTCGCAGACCAGCGGCGAACGGATCTTGACCGACTGGACTTCGGCGTCCTCGATACGCTGCGTCGTCGGTTCGTCGAGCAGCGTGCCGACCGGCGCGATGACATTGCCGTCCTTGTCGACGACGTCTTCGAGCGTGGTACGGCCGAGGATGCGTTCGCCCAGCGAGGCGATCGTCGAACCGCCCTGGATGATCGCACGCATTTCCATGCCGCGGGTCGTGCCGCAATCTTCTTCGATCACGACGCAGTCCTGCGACACGTCGACCAGACGGCGGGTCAGGTAACCCGAGTTCGCCGTCTTGAGCGCCGTATCGGCGAGGCCCTTACGCGCACCGTGGGTCGAGTTGAAATACTCGAGAACGGTCAGGCCTTCCTTGAAGTTCGAGATGATCGGCGTTTCGATAATCTCGCCCGACGGCTTGGCCATCAGGCCGCGCATACCGGCGAGCTGCTTCATCTGGGCCTGCGAACCACGAGCACCCGAGTGCGCCATCATATAGATGGAGTTGATCGGGGCCAGACGGCCCGTCTTCGGGTCCTTCGGCTCGGCCCGGATTTCGTCCATCATCGCGTTCGCGACCTTGTCGCCGCACTGCGACCAGGCGTCGATCGCCTTGTTGTACTTTTCCTGCTGCGTGATCAGGCCGTCCTGATACTGCTGCTCGAAATCCTTCACCAGCGCACGGGTTTCGTTGACCATGCCTTCCTTCGAATCGGGGATGATCATGTCATCCTTGCCGAAGGAAATGCCCGCCTTGAACGCGTTGCGGAAGCCCAGCGCCATGATGGCGTCGGCGAACAACACGGTCTCTTTCTGGCCGGTGTGACGATAGACCTGATCGATCACGTCGCCGATTTCCTTCTTGGTCAGAAGGCGGTTGACGACGTCGAAGGGCACGGTGTGCGACTTCGGCAGGCATTCACCGATCAACATGCGGCCCGGCGTGGTCTCAAAGCGCTTGAGATACTCATTGCCCTGCTCGTCGGTCTGCGGAACGCGGCTGATCACCTTCGTGTGCAGCGTCACCGCGCCGGTGAACAGCGCCTGATGCACTTCGGCCATGTCGGCGAGAAGCATGCCCTCGCCCGGTTCGCCTTCGCGTTCCATCGAGAGGTAATAGAGACCCAGCACCATGTCCTGCGACGGAACGATGATCGGTTTGCCGTTCGCGGGGCTGAGGATGTTGTTGGTCGACATCATCAGCACGCGCGCTTCGAGCTGGGCTTCCAGCGAGAGCGGCACGTGGACCGCCATCTGGTCACCGTCGAAGTCGGCGTTGAACGCGGCGCAAACCAGCGGGTGAAGCTGGATCGCCTTGCCTTCGATCAGCACGGGCTCGAACGCCTGAATGCCGAGGCGGTGAAGCGTCGGGGCGCGGTTCAGCAGGACCGGGTGCTCGCGAATGACTTCGTCGAGGATGTCCCAGACTTCCTTGCGTTCCTTTTCGACCCACTTTTTCGCCTGTTTCAGGGTCATCGACAGACCCTTCGCGTCGAGGCGCGCGTAGATGAACGGCTTGAACAGTTCGAGCGCCATCTTCTTCGGCAGGCCGCACTGGTGAAGCTTGAGTTCGGGACCGGTCACGATGACCGAACGGCCCGAATAGTCGACGCGCTTGCCGAGCAGGTTCTGACGGAAGCGGCCCTGCTTGCCCTTGAGCATGTCAGACAGCGACTTGAGCGGACGCTTGTTGGCGCCCGTGATCGTGCGGCCGCGGCGGCCGTTATCGAACAGGGCGTCGACGGCTTCCTGCAACATGCGCTTTTCGTTGCGGACGATGATGTCCGGCGCACGCAGCTCCATCAGGCGCTTCAGGCGGTTGTTACGGTTGATCACGCGGCGATAGAGATCGTTGAGATCCGACGTCGCGAAGCGGCCGCCGTCGAGCGGCACCAGCGGACGCAGTTCGGGCGGAATGACCGGCACGACTTCGAGGATCATCCACTCGGGACGGTTGCCCGATTCGATGAACGATTCCACGACCTTCAGGCGCTTGATGATCTTCTTGGGCTTGAGCTCGGACTTGGTGGTCGCGAGATCTTCCATCAGGTCGACGCGTTCCTGCTCCAGATCGAGATTTTCGAGGAGCACGCGGATCGCTTCGGCGCCGATGCCGGCCGAGAAGGCGTCTTCGCCATATTCGTCCTGCGCGTCGAGCAGTTCGTCTTCGGTCAGAAGCTGGAACTTCTCGAGCGGGGTCAGGCCGGGCTCAAGAACGATATAGGCTTCGAAATAGAGGACGCGCTCAAGCTGCTTCAGCTGCATGTCGAGCAGCAGGCCGATGCGCGACGGCAGCGACTTCAGGAACCAGATGTGCGCAACCGGCGCGGCGAGCTCGATATGGCCCATGCGCTCGCGGCGAACCTTGGTCACCGTGACTTCGACACCGCACTTCTCGCAGACGATGCCCTTGTATTTCATACGCTTGTACTTGCCGCACAGGCATTCATAATCCTTGATCGGACCGAAGATGCGCGCGCAGAACAGGCCGTCACGCTCGGGCTTGAACGTGCGGTAGTTGATCGTTTCGGGCTTCTTGATCTCGCCGAACGACCACGAACGGATGCGTTCCGGGCTCGCGATGCCGATCTTGATCATGTCGAAGGTTTCGGGCTTCGCGACCGGGTTCATGAAGTTGGTAAGCTGGTTCATATTCTAAGCTCCACTCTTCCCCCCTCGCCGCAGGCGAAGGGGGTGAGGAAAATCATTATTCGGCGGCTTCCGGAAGGGCATCCGGGGCATTGTCGGGATCTTCTTCCGCATAGGAGGACAGTTCGACATTGAGGCCCAGCGAGCGCATTTCCTTGACGAGCACGTTGAAGCTTTCGGGAATGCCGGCCTCGAAAGTATCGTCACCCTTGACGATCGCTTCGTAAACCTTGGTGCGGCCGATCACGTCATCGGACTTCACCGTCAGCATTTCCTGAAGCGTGTACGCCGCGCCATAAGCCTGCAGCGCCCACACTTCCATTTCACCGAAGCGCTGGCCACCGAACTGCGCCTTACCGCCCAGCGGCTGCTGGGTGACAAGCGAGTACGGCCCGATCGAACGCGCGTGGATCTTGTCGTCGACAAGGTGATGGAGCTTCAGGATATACATATATCCCACCGTCACCTTGCGGTCGAAACGGTCGCCGGTGCGGCCGTCGTACAGATCGACCTGACCCGACCGGTCGAGACCGGCGCGTTCCAGCATCGCCGACACATCGCCTTCGCGCGCACCGTCGAACACCGGGGTCGCGAAGGGCACGCCGACCGACAGGTTTCCGGCGAGTTCGACGACCTCATCCGCGCTGCGCGCCTTGATTTCGTCGGCATATTCATCGCCATAGGCCTGCAGCAGCGCCTCGCGAACCGCTTCGGGCGGAGCGCCCGCTTCGGGGTCGGGGTTCGCCATGCGCCAGTCTTCGAGCGCCGCGGTGATCGTGCGGCCGAAGCCGCGCGATGCCCAGCCAAGGTGCGTTTCGAGAATCTGCCCGACGTTCATGCGCGACGGCACGCCCAGCGGGTTAAGTACGAAGTCGACGTGCGTCCCGTCTTCGAGGAACGGCATGTCCTCGATCGGCAGGATGCGGCTGATGATGCCCTTGTTGCCGTGACGGCCGGCCATCTTGTCGCCCGACTGCAGCTTGCGCTTCACCGCGACGAAAACCTTGACCATCTTGAGCACGCCCGGGGCGAGTTCGTCCCCGCGCTGCAGCTTTTCGACGCGATCTTCATACTTCGCGCTGATCCGCTTGATCGCGTCGTCATACTGCGCCTTGATCGCTTCGAGGGCGGCCTGCGCATTGTCTTCGACAACCGCCAGCTTCCACCAGTCGGCGCGGTCGAGGTCGACGAGCATCTCTTCGGTGACCACATCGCCCTTCTTCAGGCCCTTCGGCACCGCGCTGGTCGCCTGACCGATGAGCAGTTCCTTGAGGCTGGAGAAGGTCGCGCGGTTGAGGATCGCGCGTTCATCATCGGCGTCCTGCTTCAGGCGCTCGATCTCTTCGCGTTCGATCGCGATCGCGCGTTCGTCCTTGTCGATACCGTGACGGTTGAAGACGCGGACTTCGACGACCGTGCCCGACACGCCCGGCGGCAGGCGGAGCGAGGTGTCGCGCACGTCGCTGGCCTTTTCACCGAAGATCGCGCGCAGCAGCTTTTCTTCCGGCGTCATCGGCGATTCACCCTTCGGGGTGATCTTGCCGGCCAGAATGTCGCCCGGGCCGACTTCGGCACCGATGTAGACGATGCCCGCTTCGTCGAGGTTGCGGAGCGCTTCCTCGCCGACATTCGGGATGTCGCGCGTGATATCTTCCGGCCCGAGGCGCGTGTCGCGTGCGGTGACTTCGAATTCCTCGATGTGGATCGAGGTGAAGACGTCGTCCTTCACGATGCGTTCGCTGATGAGGATCGAGTCCTCATAGTTGTAGCCGTTCCACGGCATGAACGCGACGAGCACATTCTTGCCGAGCGCCAGTTCGCCAAGCTCGGTCGACGGACCGTCGGCGATGATATCGCCGCTCTTGACCACTTCGCCCACCTTCACCAGCGGACGCTGGTTGATGCAGGTGTTCTGGTTCGAACGCTGGAACTTCTGGAGGCGATAGATGTCGACGCCCGACTTGCCGGGTTCGACCATATCGGTCGCACGGATAACGATACGCGTCGCGTCGACCTGGTCGATCACGCCGCCGCGGCGCGCCGCGATGGCAGCGCCGGAATCGCGCGCAACGGTTTCTTCCATACCGGTGCCGACGACCGGAGCCTCGGCCCGGATCAGCGGCACAGCCTGACGCTGCATGTTCGAACCCATGAGCGCGCGGTTGGCGTCATCGTTTTCGAGGAACGGGATCAGCGATGCCGCGACCGAAACGAGCTGCTTCGGCGACACGTCCATCAGCGTGATCTGGTCGCGCGGGGCCATCAGGAATTCGCCCGCTTCGCGCGCCGAGATCAGCTCGTCGATGAAGCTGCCGTCGGGGTTGAGGTCGGCGTTCGCCTGCGCAACCGTGTGCTTCGATTCCTCCATCGCCGACAGATAGACGACCTCGTTGGTCACCTTGCCGTCGATGATCTTGCGGTACGGGGTTTCGATGAAGCCGTACTTGTTAACGCGCGCGAAGGTCGCGAGGCTGTTGATCAGACCGATGTTCGGGCCTTCCGGCGTTTCGATCGGGCAGATACGGCCATAGTGCGTCGGGTGAACGTCGCGGACTTCGAAGCCCGCGCGTTCGCGGGTCAGACCACCCGGCCCGAGCGCCGACACGCGGCGCTTGTGGGTGACTTCCGACAGCGGGTTCGTCTGATCCATGAACTGCGAGAGCTGCGACGAACCGAAGAATTCGCGCACCGCGGCGACCGCAGGCTTCGCGTTGATCAGGTCGTTCGGCATGACGGTCGACACGTCGACCGAGCTCATGCGCTCCTTCACGGCGCGCTCCATGCGGAGCAGGCCGACGCGATACTGGTTTTCGAGCAGTTCGCCGACCGAACGGACACGACGGTTACCGAGGTTGTCGATATCGTCGATTTCGCCCTTGCCGTCCTTCAGGTTCACCAGTTCCTTGACGACGGCGAGGATGTCCTCGCTGCGCAGCGTGGTGACCGTGTCCTCGGCGTCGAGGCCGAGGCGCATGTTGAGCTTGACGCGGCCGACGGCCGACAGGTCGTAACGCTCGGCGTCGAAGAACAGGCCGCCGAACAGCGCTTCCGCGGTTTCGCGCGTCGGCGGTTCGCCGGGGCGCATCACGCGATAGATGTCCGAAAGCGCCTGGTCGCGATCCTCGGCCTTGTCGGCCTTCAGCGTGTTGCGGATCCAGGGGCCCGTGTTGTTGTGGTCGATGTCGAGCAGGACGAGCTTGTCGATGCCGGCGCCGTCGATCTTCTCGAGATTGTCGGCCGACACTTCGTCGCCGGCTTCGATATAGATCTCGCCGGTCGACTCGTTGATCAGGTCATAGGCCGAGTAACGGCCGAAGATTTCCTCGGTCGGGATCAGCAGCGTGTCGAGACCGTCCTTCGCCGCCTTGTTGGCGAGGCGCGGGCTGATCTTGTGACCGGCGGCGAAGACGACTTCGCCGGTCTTGGCGTCGACGACGTCGAACGCGGGCTTCGACCCGCGCCAGTTTTCGACGACGAACGGGACTTTCCAGCCATTCTCGGCGCGCTCGAAGACGAGGCGGTCATAGAAGGTGTTGAGGATTTCCTCGCCCGACATGCCCAGCGCGTACAGAAGGCTGGTGACCGGCAGCTTGCGCTTGCGGTCGATACGGACGTTGACGATGTCCTTGGCGTCGAATTCGAAGTCGAGCCACGAACCGCGATACGGGATCACGCGCGCGGCGAACAGGAACTTGCCCGACGAGTGGGTCTTGCCGCGGTCATGGTCGAAGAGCACACCCGGCGAACGGTGCATCTGCGACACGATGACGCGCTCGGTGCCGTTGACGAAGAAGGTGCCGTTCTCGGTCATGAGCGGCATGTCGCCCATGTAAACGTCCTGCTCCTTGATATCGAGGACCGAACGGGTGTCGGTTTCGCTGTCGACTTCGAAGACGATCAGGCGCAGCGTGACCTTCATCGGCGCCGCATAGGTGATGCCGCGCTGACGGCATTCCTCGACGTCATACTTGGGCGCTTCGAGCTCGTAGTGCACGAAGTCGAGCTCGGCGGTGCCGGCGAAATCGCGGATCGGAAAAACGCTGCGCAGCGTCTTTTCGAGGCCCGAAACATAGCCGACCGAGGGGTCGGACCGCAGGAACTGTTCATAGGATTCGCGCTGCACCTCGATGAGGTTGGGCATCTCCACCGCTTCGTGGATGTTGCCGAACAGCTTACGGATTCGCTTGCTTGCGGTTGCTTCGAGGGCCTTGCCCACCGACTTCGCCTTGGTCGCCATAAGTGATTGTCTCGCCTTAAGAAAAATCAGTCGCGAGCGCATCGACGCGAAAAAAGCCGCAGGCCAACCGTTGCCGGTTTACCGCAGCTTTTCAACGCTGTCGAAATCCCCTCCGCCCTATCCGTACAGCCCGCTGCGCAAAGTCAGGCTCTATCTCGGACGATGGGGTATGACGGCGATATAGGATTGGGGGTGCGCTCTGTCAACGGCAGCGCGGCGAAGTGATGGCGCGAACGGCAGCTATGGGTCGGGGAGCGGACGCAAGCCGACCCCTTCCGTTGTTCGTTTGGCGCGTCGCTCGTCGGCCCATTGCAACACGTTGCCCGTCAAGCGTCGGCTATGAAGATCCATCGCGACCCGACACACGCCCGCGAAGTCGCTCGCCCCATCGAGCGCGATAATCTGCACGGCATCGTCGCTCTGGAATATCTCGGCTTCGGAACCCGATCGGCGGTTCCGCTGTATCGGCGGTGCACTTGCCTGCCCTTCGGCCAGCGATGCAAACGTCGGGCCCCATACCGGCGGCCGCGATGACGAAACCGGCCGCGGCAACCGGGGTGGCGGCGCGAGCGGCAGTTTGCTGTAATCGTAATCGGGCGCCCGAACCGGCTCGACTCCAGGCGAATATGGACGCGGCGATGGCCCGAAACGCAGGCCAAGGAAGCGGCCATAATGCTGGTCGCGACATTGCATGAAGTCACGTGTCCGCACGAAGCGATCGGCGCCGGGTTGTCCATCGTAAATGGTGAGCAACGCAGTCAGTCGGTCGCCATCGGCTTGTGTCACGACGAGACATGCGTCGCCGGCTTCCTCGATCCGGTATTTTCCGGTTTGAAAACGTCTGGGATTCTGGCCGACGATTGCTGCCGCCTGCGCTTCCGGGGAAGTAAAGAAGCGAGGGTCGAAACCGACAAAGCTCACCGGTCCCAGCCCGGCAAAATCGGCACCGTCATGGCCGCTCAGGCGGAAGCTGGACCAAGCGCGATTCGACCGCCAGTAGCGATAAAAGGGAGCGGGCGTGCCCGCCTCGTGCTGAAGCAGCCCCGCGGGGAAATTTGAGTTGGATTGATAGAGCGAATAGGGTCTGGACTTGTCAATGTCGGCGAAGCGCTCGACGCGCCGCGAAAGATAGCCCGGCGGAGGGTCGAAATATTCCTCGAGCGAAAAGCGGAAAGGTCGATATCGATCCTCGGGCTTCTGGAAGATCAATGACAGATAGCGTTGAACTGCCGGTGGCAGCGACGCGCGCCTATCCCAGGAGCACTCGTCCACGGGATCGACCACAGCCTGACTGGGGATCGGAGCGACAACTGCCATCGCCGCGACCGCGACGCCAACGCCCTTTCTCATCCTAGCCCGCCCCCTTCATGCCGATTGAGCAACCTTATGGTCGCTATCTACCCAATTCTTCGACGCCAGCTCGCGCCGCCTAAAACACACCCTTCAACAGCTTGGCCGGGTTGCGCCGAAGGTCCGCCTCCTCGCCCGCCATATAGTGAAAAATGCCCTTCAACGCCTGTTCGGTCACCGACCGTGTCAGCCCGTCGCGCGTCAGCCCGGCCGATGCCATCAACTGGTTGCCCCTCGACAACTGGTCGAGCTGGCGAAAAGCGCCGACATTTTCGAGCGCCGATCCGATCAGCGGCGACACTTTGCCGAACAGCACGTCGCCCGCGCTCGTCTGCAGATAGCGCGTCGCGCCGTCATTCTTCGTCACCAGCGCGGGGGCGTCGGTCCAGCGCAGATTGTCGATCGCGGCGCGAAAGACCGGCTTCGCCTCGCCCGCCGCCTTGCCACCGGCATCGTTCAGGCTTTTGGTCAGATTGGTGGTGAGGCCGAGCTTGTCGCCCATGCCGAACAGCTTCGAGGCGAGCGTCCCGTTCGCGCCCGGGAGCAGGATGCGCACCGCCGTATCGGCGTAAAAGGCGCCGGGCTGCGACAGCCGGTCGAGCGCGCCGTCCGACGCGCCCGCGATCAGCCCTTTGACGCCGCTCTTCGGCAGCTTCGCAAGCGCCCAGGGCGCATGGGTCAGCGCAAACAGTCCGGCCGCCCCCGCGAGCAGCATCCGCCGCGCCATCATTGTTTCGTGCGATTCCATGGCGCTTGCCTCCCTTGCCTTGCGATCCGGTATCAAGGTCTATCAGTAAAATCGTCGCCGCCAAAGCGCGACGAACAGCGATGGAGCCGCCGAGGAGCTCCCCGTCCACCGCTCGGGGCATTCGGCAACTATGGGGTGGGGAGCCGTCTTTCGCTCACTCACTTTCGTCATCCCGGACTTGATCCGGGATCCATAGCTGCACCGTCGTCGTGGACCCCGGATCAAGTCCGGGGTGACGATTATGGAAAGGTCCGCAATCGGTCGAAACCAGCCCTCTCAACCTCGACCGAACGCTCGCGTCACGCTGCCCTACGCAGCCGGTTCCGCCCTTCGCGCTTGGCAACATACAGCGCCTTGTCGGCGCGGTGCAGCAATTCCTCGATGTCAGAATCGCCGTCATAGACCGCCAGCCCGACGCTGATCGTCGCCTGCGGCAGCCCTTCTTCCGCCGCGGTGCCGACCTCGACCGCCTTGCGCACGCGTTCGGCGACAATTTCGGCCGCATGCGCGCTCGACCGCTGGAGGATGCAGACAAATTCCTCGCCGCCGATGCGCCCCAGCATATCCTCGTCACGCAGCGCCGCCTTCGCGCGCTGACCGACGCGGTGGATCACCCGGTCGCCCACCGCATGGCCGTGCGTGTCGTTGATCCGCTTGAAATGGTCGATGTCGAAGATCGCGACCGCAAGCGGGGCGCCATTATCGCGCGCGCGGGCCAGCGCCTTTTCGAGGAATGCCAGCGTATGGCGCCGGTTCGGCAGCCCGGTGAGCATGTCGGTGTTCGCGACGCGCTCGGCCGCGCTGCGGGCGGCCTCCAATATGCGCGCATTCTCGACCGTCTCGGTCACGTCCTGCACCGTGCCGAAGATGCCGATCGCGCGGCCGTCGCGTCCCTTCTCGATCGACCCGTGCGATTTCACATGCCGGACCTCGCCATCGGCGCGCCGGATGCGCCCCTGAAATTCAAAAGGCTCGCCGGTCCGCACCGCCGCTTCCAGGGTCTTGCGCACCGCGACCCGGTCCTCGGCAACATATTGCTTGACGCTGTAGTCGACGTCGACCGGCATTCCGGGTTCCAGCCCGTGAACGCGATACGTCTGGTCCGACCAGGTGATCGTCCAGCCGACAAGATCGACGCGCCAGTGCCCGACCAGCGCCGCTGCCTCGGCCTGCAACAGCCAGCGATTGCTCTGTTCGAGCCGCTTCGCCAGCCGCTGGCGCCCGATCAGCAAGGACGCGAGCGGCAGCGTCGTGAACAACAGGATGAGCAGATAGAATTGCAGGAACAACACCCGGGCCTTCTGGACACCCTCGATCGCCGCGATCGGACCATAGCCCTGCCCCGTCAGCAGCGAGGCGATGATTGTCACGATCAGCATTCCAGCCGCCGCGCCAAAGGGCCCCAGCCGATAAGCCGCCGCCACCACCGCGACGCACGGCAGGAAGGTGGCGGGAAACTGCGACTGCGAAAAGGCCAATATAGTGACCAGCCCGGTGGCGGTCAGGATCGCCGTCGCCTCGGCCTTCATCGCCGTCGACGCATTGGTCAGCGCGTTCGTGTCGACCATGCGGGCGAGCATCACGATCGGCGGGGTCACGATCAGCATCCCGAGCAACACCGTCGTCAGCCAGGACAGGAAAAAGTCGGGCCCCTTTCCAGCCAGCCCCCACGCGAAGACGGCGCTGACGAAGCTCGCCGCAAAGGCCGCGACGCAAAAGCTGACAACCGAACGCGGCACCATGAATGACAGTTCGCCCGGTTCGCGGCGGCGCAGAATCCACAGCCCGACCAAAGCTTCGCAGCCATTGGAGAAGGTGAAGGCGAGGCAAGACCAGAGCGGGGCGCCGCCATAGAGATTGGCGCTCAAACTGGCCGTCACCATCCCGGCAAAGGCCGCGACCCGCGCGGACGGCGGCATCAGGATCAGGAGCGCGAGGAAATATCCGCTGGGCGGCCATACCGCGGCGATGTTGTCGGCGCCCTTGGTGGCATGCAGCGACAGGCTTGCAAGCAGGAAATATCCCGTTGCGGTCAGCAGGAACCAAAAGACCGCTTCGACTCTGGGGGACAGCGACCGGGTCATGCGACCAGATAACCAAAAAGGGGAAAATAAACCGCTAATATATTGAGGGGGCCGCCCATTCCCGATGCGTCGCCATTGCCTTCCGCACTTTAAGCCTTTCCGCCAAAGGTCAGCCCGACGACCTCCTCGACCATCGCCTCGTCCCACTCGATACGTCGATCGAGGATCAGCATCGCAAGCCCGTGCACCAGCGCCCAGGCATGGAGCGCCGCAGTGTCGGGGTCTTCAAGGTTGGGCATGGTCTGTGCGACGCCGGCTCGCAACAAATTGTAGCCGACCTCGCCCCCGTCGGCCCCCGGCTCGCAGCGTTCCGACATCTGGCGGGTAAAACTCAACCGGAACACCGCCGGTTCATCATAGGCAAAGCGGACATAGGCGATGCCCGTCGCCTTGAAACCGGCGTGACCGCCGCCTGCCCGCAACCATGCCTGCGCCTGGAGCGCGCCGAGCCGCCGCAGCCCTTCGTCGGCAAGCGCGTCGAGCAGCGCCTCCTTGTCAGGAAAATGCCGGTACAGCGCGGTTGCGCTCACCCCCACGTCGCGCGCCAGCGCGCGCAGCCCCAGCTCGGTGCCGTCGCCCTCCGCCAGCCGCGTCAGCCCCGCCGCAATCACCGCCGCGCGCAGGTCGCCGTGATGATAGGTGCCGGCCGCCTTCGCGGCGCCGTCGCCTTTTATGTTGACACTGTTATCTTTGCTTGCCATATGTTGTCACTGTAAACATATCGAGTCGCCGTTGCAACCCCCGCTGCGCGGCACTTTCGCCACCATCGGTTAAGGAGCATCATCATGGCAAGCAACGTCGAAAGCCTGATCCGCGGCGCCGTCGTCAAGGGCATCGGCAAGGTCGCCGATTTCAATCGCAAGCGCCTGTCCCGACCCACCGACGCACACCCCTTCCTGACCGGCATCCACAAACCGATGACCGAGGAGTTCACGCTCGAGGCGCTCCGCGTCGATGGCGAAATACCCGCCGCACTGACCGGCCGCTATCTGCGCAACGGACCGAACCCTGCCGCCGAGCCCGATCCCGCGAGCTATCACTGGTTCACCGGCGCCGGCATGGTGCACGGCATCCGTATCGAAGGCGGCAAGGCCGACTGGTACCGCAACCGCTGGGTCCGCGGTTCGGAGGCGTGCGCGGTGCTGGGCGAGGAACTGCCCCCCGGCCCGCGCGAAACAAGCGACGCGCCGAACACCAATGTCGTGGGCCTCGCCGGCCGCACCTTCGCTATCGTCGAAGCCGGCGGCAAGCCGGTCGAGCTGGGCTATGAACTGAACACGATCGCGCACAACCCGTTCGACGGCACGCTGGCCGGTGCCTATACAGCGCATCCGCATCACGACCCGCTGACCGGCGAAACGCACGCAATCACCTATCGCGGCGACGAGCCGAACAAGGTGTGGCACGTCGTGCTCGACAAGGACGCGCATGTCGTCCGCGAAGAGGCGGTTGCCGTCAGCGACGGCCCGTCGATCCACGATTGCGCGATCACTACCAGCTATGCCCTCATCTTCGACCTGCCCGTCACCTTCTCGATGAAGATGCTGCTCGCGGGCTATCGCTTTCCCTATGCGTGGAACGATGCCCATCAGGCACGCGTCGGCCTGCTCCCCAGGAACGGCCGCGGTGACGAGGTTGTCTGGGTGCCCGTCGAACCCTGCTATGTCTTCCACCCCGCCAACGCCTTTGAAACCGCGGACGGCAAGGTGATCGTCGACGTCGTCGTGCACGACACGATGTTCGCCCAGTCGACGCGCGGCCCCGACAGCGAGAAGTCGCGCATGGAACGCTGGACGATCGACCCGGTTGCGAAGACGACCGTCCGCACGGTCATCCACGATCATGCGCAGGAATTCCCGCGCTACGACGAACGGCTGACCACCCACCCCTATCGCTATATCTACAGCGTCGCGATGCCCGACGGCGAAGGCATCGAATGGGCGATGGCCGACACGCGCCTGTTCCGCCACGATCTGGACAAGGGCGCGACCGACGTCCATGACTTCGGCCCCGGACGCCACCCCGGCGAGTTCGTGTTTGTCCCGCGCAGCGACGACAGCGCCGAAGACGACGGCTGGCTGATCGGGCTGGTGGTCGACATGAACGACGAGACGACCGACCTCGTCATCCTCAACGCCGATGATTTTACCGGGTCACCGCAAGCTGTCGTTCACCTGCCACACCGCGTTCCCCCGGGGTTTCACGGCAACTGGGTCGCGGATTGACGATATCGGGGCGCTTCATCAGCGCCTCCGTCACGCGCAGCGACCGTTCATTGTCGACGTCGATCGCCGTCGCCCCGTTGCGCACCAGCAGCGGGGCGATCTCGACGTCCAGATGGCGCGAAATGCGCTGGAAGATATGGTGGATCAGGCCGAGGCCGAAGTGAAAGCGGAGCAGGTTGATCAGCCCGAAGGCCTGCATCACGCGAAAGGGCTTCTTGACGAACTGGCCGCCGCCGCGGAACGCCTCCGCCGCGCGGAGCGCATTCGGATGCCCGATCCAATAGGCATTGCAGTTCGACACCGCGACGTCGGAAAACTCGTAAAAGCGCCGCTGACCTTCGGGATGGACCGCCAGCACATCCTCACGCCGCGCCAGCGCAACACCCGCCTCGGCGCCCAGCCGATCCGCCTCGGCCTCGATCTCGGCTATCGTCGCGGGGGTCAGCAGGCAATTGTCGGCGGTCGTGACGAGCAACGGGAAGCTGGCAACCCCCGCGACCGCGAGGACCGAATCCGCCAGATTATCGGCTGCAGGAACGACGATCAGGCGGTCGCCGAGCAGGTCGACGACCGGATCGTTGAGGTCGCCGAGCAGCGCCGCGTGGTGCGACGACACAAACACAAGGCTGGCGTCGCTGTCGGCCGCACTTTCCAGTACATGCGCGATCATCGGCCGACCCGCCACGGGGACAAGGCATTTGTCCGCTACCCCATGCGCCTCGGCCAGCGGATCGATCGTTCCGGCGCGACGTCCCGCAAGGATCAGGATCGAGCCGCTCATGCCGCGTCGCGCCGCGCCGCGGCGGGCGCGATCTGGCGGATCATACTTTCGGCGACAATCGTCTCGATCAGTTGCGCATGGGTGAAGCCCGCAGCCACGGCCGACCGCGAGAACAGCTTTTCGGACCACAGGTTGCAGTTGAGGTTGACCTCCAGCAACCGCACGTCGCCGCTTGAGTGATCGACGCGAAACTCGAACCGGCCATAGTCGAACGGGTGAAAGACATCGGCCATCCGCTTTGTATGTTCGATAATCTGCGCCGCAATCACGGGATTGTCGAACCGTTTGATGCTGTATCCCACATTGCCGACCAGATCGCGCTTTTCCTGATAGGTACGAAGCTGCGTCGGATCGGCCTGTTCGAAGATCATCATCGGCAGCATCGCGGGCTCACCGCCCAGCGTGATCACGGGCACCTCGATATCGCTGCCGTCAATAAAGGGCTCGACGAGCGCATCATGGTCGAGCGCGTGGATTTCGGCGACCGAGCGCGCGAGCTCGACGCGGTCGTGCGCGTCGCGAACACCCCAGGAGGCCGAGCTGTTGTTCGGCTTGATCACCCAGCGCCGCGCCGGGGGGCAGCGCGACACGTCGACGGGCGCGCCGCGGCGGAACAGCGTCCACGGCGCGGTCGGCACGCCGCGCGCCGCCGCCTCCAGCTTCGTCAGATGCTTGTCGTCGGACAGGCCGCGCACGATCGGCGACGCGCCGAGATAGGGCAGACCATGCCGGTTGCAGAGCAAGGGCAACAGCATTTCCGAATTGAAAAAGCCGCCACGGTTGAGCAGCGGAAAGACGAAATCGGCGGCGGGCGGGTCGAACAAGGCGGCATAGCTGTCGGCGATCAGCAATTCGACGCCGATCCCTTCCAGCGTCTCGCGCATCTCGCGGTGGTATGGCGCGTGATTGCCGTCATCGGGATGCAGTCCGCCCGTCCAGCGCGCATGCTTGGCGATGAAGAGAAGCCGCTGCGTTTCGCGCAGACGGCCGGGTAGCCGGGTCGGGGCAAGGTCGATCGTTTTCATGCGCCGCGTGGACCATGCGGAGATTGCGAGGGAATGACGAATTGATGAACCGGGCGACGCCGAAGCGCAAAGAGACTGTCATCTTTTCGAGGAAACCCGTTGAAAACAGGCCCCGTCGGCCTGTCACCTACGAGGAAAAATCACCGTTCACCCGGTCGCAGAAGCGTTTGCGCGGTGCGACCGGCCGCGCCTGAATCTTCGCCGCGCCGTCCGGCGCGCACGGCTCATCGTGGAAATTATGTCCGTTGAGCAGCAATTTCGCGGGGTGGTTCGTTGGCCCTTCACTATGACAAGAAATATCGCCCTCTCCCGCCCCGCCACGAGCGCGATTGCCGCGTTCCTGGTCCTTTCCACCCCCGGCGCTTTTGCGCAGGAAGCACCGACCGTCACGATGACGCCGCCGGTCGCTGCGCCGACGCCGCAGACCCCGCCCACGGTCGCCGAACCGAGCATGACTGCGCCCGTCGCGGCGCCGCAGATCGCCGAACCGCCGGCCCCGAAGCCCGTCATCCGGGTGCCGCTCGAGATTGAACCGGCCGAAACCACCCCCGCGCCCAAGGCGGCCGAACGCGCACCCTCCCCCGCCCGCGCCGAACGCAGCACGGCCCGCTCCCGAACCGCTGTTGCAGCGCCGGTAGCTACGCCCGCAGCCGTGGAACCGGCCGCCGAAGCCGCGCCGACCGCAGGCTTCACCTCGATCGCTGCCCCGGCGATCACGCCGGCCGAACCCGTGGCAGAGGCAGCGCCTGCGCCCGCCGAAAAAGCCGCGGCCACGGGCGGAGACTTTCCTTGGGAAATCGCTGGCGGTGTCGCCGCGCTGTTGATCGTCGGCGGCGCCGGTCTCGCCTTTGCACGCCGCCGCCGCGTCACCGGCGCTGCGGTGGAGGAAACTCCGACCTACGCCGCCGAACGCACGGCCCCGCCCGCGCCCGTAGCCGATGGAACCCAGCCGTGGGTGACGCCCGCCTATGCGCCGCGTCAGGAGCCCGCCGCGCCGCGAAGCACACCGGCCTTCGCCGCCGCGCCGAGCGGCAGCATGGGGCGTCACGAAGCAATGGCGCTCGCAGGTCCGACGCCCGACAACCCCTTCGCGACGCTCAGCAAGCGCCTCAAACGCGCGCGCTTCCTCGATCGTCAGGAGCGCACGACCTATGACGCGGCACTTGCCAGCCAGAAGGACATGACGCGCAAGCCTGTCAGCGCCTGGGAAATCTCCCAGCGCCCCGCCGCCCCGGCGGCGCAGGAACAGGAAATCCGCCGTCCCGAACCGGCGCGTGTCCGCACCTCCACCAGCTTTCGTCCGGGCTATTCCAACAACTAGGTGCCCGGCAACCCGCGGTGGTCCCCTCACCGCGCACAGCAAAAAGGGCGGCGCCTCTCGGCACCGCCCTTTTTCTTTTCGGTGGATCCGGCCGGACGAGCCGGCCGGATCCACCGAACCGAATTACTTCAGTTCGACGGTCGCGCCGGCGGCGAGCAGCTTGGCCTTCAGCTCTTCAGCTTCTGCCTTGCTGGCGCCTTCCTTGACGGCCTTCGGTGCGCCTTCGACGAGCGCCTTGGCTTCGCCCAGGCCCAGGCCGGTGATCGCACGGACTTCCTTAATCACGTTGATCTTGTTGCCGCCGTCACCCGTCAGGATGACGTCGAATTCGGTCTGCTCTTCAGCAGCCGGGCCAGCAGCGGCAGCAGCCGGAGCGGCAGCAACAGCAGCAGCAGCCGAAACGCCCCACTTTTCTTCGAGCAGCTTCGACAGGTCAGCCGCTTCGAGGACGGTCAGAGCCGACAGTTCTTCAACGATCTTTGCGAGATCAGCCATGTTCATTCTCCATCAGAACCGGGATATCCCGGTAGTAAGTTTAAAGGGTTAGTTCGAAATCACGCTGCTTCTTTGGCGGCATATGCGCCAAAAACCCGCGCCAACTGGCCCGCCGGAGCTGCGGCAATCTGCGCAACCTTGGTGGCCGGAGCCTGCACCAGACCGATGATCTTGGCGCGGAGCTCGTCGAGCGAGGGAAGCGAAGCAAGCGCCTTCACGCCATTCACGTCGAGGACCACGTCGCCCATGCCGCCGCCAACGATTTCAAGTTTGTCGTTGGTCTTGGCAAATTCCACGGCGATCTTCGCAGCCGAGACCGGGTCGGTCGAGGTTGCAAGCGCCGTGGGACCGGTCAGCAGTTCGCTGATACCGGTGTAGGACGTGCCATCGAGCGCGATTTTGGCAAGACGGTTCTTCGTGACGCGAAAGTCGGCCCCTGCATCGCGCATCTGCTGGCGCAGCACCGTCGACTGAGCGACGGTCATGCCGAGGTTGCGGACGACCACAACAGCAGCAGCTGATCCCAGCGTAGCGTTCAGCGAGGATACGGCTTCGGCCTTTTCCGTACGATCCATGCCTATACTCCACTCATCTGCCCGGATGCGCGAGACGCCGAAACGCACGCGCCGCCGGGCGGCTAACACACGCAAACGCCGGCGCGAGCCAAGGCTCACCTGCATTTGCGCAACGATGTCCGATGGGGTCGGTCAAGACGCGTCGCCTGAAAACAGGCGGGCGACCGAAAAAGACTGTTCCCCGTCTCGGCTGGAAATTAAGAAGGGCAAATCCCCTTCGCCAACTGTCTCGGACGGAATTGCCACGACCAAGGCCGGGACAACACGGGGGCGCTAATAGCGGCGGCGGGCGCAGAGTCAAGAGCGACGGCCGGATTTGCATCGTCTTCCGGCCTGGCTTGCCCCGTCGCGATCGACTAAAGCTCCTGCCATGATACGCATCCGACAATCCACCCCGGCCGATGGAGAGCGCGCCGTTCAGATCTGGCGCGATGCTGTCGATGCCACGCACGACTTTCTGACGACCGAAGATCGCGCCGCTATCGAAGCCGAAGTCCAATCCTTCCTCCCCGCCGTGCCGCTCTGGCTGGCGGTCGACGCCGATGACCGGCCGGTCGGTTTCATGCTGCTCGACGGATCGAGCATGGAGGCGCTGTTCATCGATCCGGCGGATCGCGGCGCCGGGATAGGCCGGGCGCTCGTCGCGCACGCGCTCGAACGCCACCCTGTGCTGACCACTGACGTCAATGAACAGAATGGTCAGGCTGTCGGCTTCTACGAGCGCATGGGTTTCGTGCCGACCGGCCGGTCGGAGCGCGACGGCCAGGGGCGCGCCTATCCGCTGATTCACCTGCGCTTCGCGCGCCAGAGCTGATCACCCCGCATTTCGCTCGAGAATTTTTCCTGACACCCCTTGCGCATCGTTTCTTAAGATATATCTTAGACGCATCTAGAATCACTCTAAGGAACGAAAATGATATTCTACGCAAAAATGGAAGACCGCGGCTGCGGCGGACGGCATGCGATGCATCGCGGCGGACGCGGCTTTGGCCATGGGTTCGGGCATGGCTTTGGCGGCGGTGGCCGTCGTGGCGGCGGCCGGGGCGAGCGCGGCGAACGGCGACGCATGTTCGATGGCGGCGAGCTCCGGCTGGTGCTGCTCAAGCTGATCGCCGACGAACCGCGCCACGGCTATGACCTGATCCGCCAGATCGAGGAACTGACCGGCGGCTCTTACGCTCCGAGCCCCGGCGTCATCTATCCGACGCTGACGATGCTCGACGACATGGACCTGATCGAAGCACAGCAGAGCGACGGCGCGAAAAAGCTGTTCGCGATCACCGACGCCGGCCGCGCCGAACTCGAAGCCAACGCCGACATCGTTGAAGCCGCTCTCGCTCGCCTGACTGCGGTCGGCGAGGAAACGCAGCGCACCGACTCCGCCTCGGTTCGCCGCGCGATGGGCAATTTGCGGCAGGTGCTGATGAACCGGCTCGGCGACCGCGACCTCGACAATGCGGCACTGCACGATATCGTCGCGCTGATCGACGAAGCGGCGCAAAAGATCGAGCGGCTGTAATGGACAGCGCTGTCGCCAACGTGCCCACGGCGCACGCGAGCAAATATCTGCAACAGCTTTGCAAGCACTGGCAGCATAATCTCGCGGTCGAATTCACCCCCGACCACGGCACCGTGACCTTCCCCAGGGATGCGCGCGGTGCGACATGGACCGGCGATGCGCTGGTGACGTTCGACGCGGACGCCGCCGCGCTGTCGGTCCGCATCGACGCCAGCAGCGACGAGCATCTGGAAGCGATGCAAGGCGTCGTCGTGCGTCACCTCGACCGCTTCGCTTTTCGCGAGGCGCCGCTGACATTCGACTGGCACGCGGCCTGACGCCCTTTCCTTCGTCATCCCGGATTTGATCCGGGATGACGACACGGGGACGATGCCGGTGACCGCAGAGAAGTCCTATTATCGTTTTTCGATATTATCGATTGACGATATGCCTGACTCGCCATATATCGTTCTTCGATACGAAACCCATCGGAGATCGATATGCCAAAGACACATTCGACATTGTTGGGCGTAACCCGCGGATTGCTCTGGCTGATGCTGGCGCTGGTTGCCGTCCTTTTCCTCTTCGTCATCGGCGTCGGTGCCGCGCTGATCGTCATCTGGCCCGAAATCGCCGCCGAGGCGAAGAACAGCCAGGTCTTCCTCGACGCCGACGCGATGCGGCCGCAGCTCTTCGCCCTGCTCGGTTTCTTCGCCGCCGTGCTCGCCGCCGCACTCTATATCTTGCGGAAGCTGCAGGCGCTCGTCGCCTCGGCAGCGGGCGATCCCTTCATCCCCGCCAACGCCGACCGGCTCCGCCATATCGGCTGGGCGCTCGTCGCGGTGCAGTTGCTCGCTTTGCCGCTCGGCTCGATCGCACGCGGCATCGCGGTGCCGACGAGCCAGTTCGCCGATATGGGCGGAATCAACCTCAACGGGATCCTGTCAATCCTGCTCGCCTTCGTCCTCGCCGCGGTCTTTGAAAAGGGCGCCGCGATGCGCGCCGATCTCGAAGGGACCGTGTGATGGCGATCGTCGTGAAACTGGATGACCTCCTCCACGCCAGACGGATGACGCTGACCGATCTTTCCGACCGTATCGGGATCACGCTGGCCAACCTTTCGATCCTGAAAACCGGCAAGGCAAAGGCGATGCGTTTTTCGACGCTCGAAGCGATCTGCACCGAGCTCGAGTGCCAGCCCGGCGACTTGCTGGCGTTCGAAGCCGACAGCTGAACATAGCACGGCGAGCCTTGCCCCGTTCCGCCCTCCCGGTCGGAACGGGGCATTTTCCACACGGAACGCAAAGTGCGACGACACGTTGAAAGAGGTGGCGGTCTTTCGGGCCGCCTTAGTCATGAAAGGAAGCTTCGTGTCCGATGCCCAAGGGCTGCTTTGCCCGACCTGCCGCGTGAACCTCACCATGTCGGAACGGCAGGGAATCGAAATCGACTATTGCCCGCAATGCCGCGGCGTCTGGCTCGACCGCGGCGAGCTCGACAAGATCATCGAGCGCAGCGAAGCCGCGAACGCGCCCGCCCCGCGCGCGTCCGCTCCTCCCCCGCCGCCGCAGCCCGAATATCGCGAGCGCGGCTATGACGACCGCCATTACGGCAAGCCGTACAAGAAGAATTACAAGAAGAGTTTCCTCAGCGAGCTGTTCGACTGATCACCCGATGACGGCGTGTCGGCGGGCGTAAAGGAAATACACGGCCAGCCCGCCGACATTCCACACGAGGAACCACAGCTGCGTCTGCGCCGGCAGGCTGAAGAACAGATAGATGCAGCCGAGCACCGCGATACCGCCGACGACCCACGGCAGCGGCGCGCGGAAGGTGCGCGGCGCGTCGGGCGCGCGGCGGCGCATGATCAACATGCACACCGACACCGCGGTGAAGGCGGCCAGCGTACCGGCATTGGCAAGCGCGGCCAGCTCACCCAGCGGGATGAAGCCCGCCAGCACCGCAACGACGAGCGCGGTGAAGATGGTGATGCGTACCGGCGTCCCGCGCGACGAGAGCCGGGCGAGGCTGGCGGGCAGCAAGCCGTCGCGCGCCATGGTGAAGAAGATGCGGCTTTGCCCGTAGAAGAATGCGAGAATGACGGTTGGCAGCGCGATAATCGCCGACACCGCCAGATATTGCGCGGCCAGCGGGCTGCCAAGCTCGCGCAGGATCAGTGCCAAAGGTTCGGGGCTGTTGGCGAAACGACTGTACGCGATCGCGCCGACCGCGGCGACTGCAACCGCGATGTAGATGACCACGCAAACAAACATCGATCCGACGATCCCGATCTTCAGATCGCGGTCGGGATTCCGTGTCTCTTCGGCCGCGGTTGCGATCGCATCGAAGCCATAAAAGGCAAAGAAGATGATCGCCGCGGCGGCCATCACGCCACGCTCGACCCCGTCGGGGCCCATATGTTTGGAAAAGCCGTAGGGGCTGAACGGTTCGAGGTTCGCGGCGTTGAAGGCAGGCAGCGCCACCGCCACGAAAATCACCAGCGCCACGACCTTCACCAGAACGAGGATCGCGTTGAGCGTTGCGCTTTCGCGCGTGCCCACGAGGAGCAGCCCCGCCACGACGGCGATAATCGCGATCGCGGGCAAATTGACGATACCGCCCAGTTCGGGCCCCTGCATCAACGCCATCGGCACGCCCGCCCACGCTTCGAGCAAGGGCGCCGCATAACCCGACCAGCCGACCGCAACCGCGCTGACGACCAGCGAATATTCGAGGATCAGGCTCCATCCGACGACCCAGGCGAGCAACTCGCCGATGACGACATAGCTGTAGGTATAGGCGCTGCCCGATGCGGGGATCATCGTCGCCATTTCGGCATAGGCCAGCGCGGCGCACGCGCAGATGAGACCCGCAATGCCGAAGGAGAGGATGACCGCGGGACCCGCCTTGTCGGCACCGACCCCGATCAGGGTCAGGATGCCCGTCCCGACAATCGCACCGACACCCAGTGCAATCAGGTGCGGCCAGCTGAGCGTTCGCGCAAGGCCATGCCCCTCGTGCGTCTCGGGAACGATGGCCTTACGGCGCAACAGGCTGTCACTCATGCGACTCTCTCCTAAAGGAAAAATTTTTTCCGCTTGTGGAGGCCGATCGCGCGGAAGGCAATATAGCCCGGACGTCAACCCGGCGATCGGGCGATCATCGCAGCCCTGATTGCCAGCAAGGCCGCCAGCATGACGGCAAGACCATAGGCGGCCGGAGGCGACCATAGGATGACGCGCGCGCCGAGGATTGCGCCCGCGACGAGCCCTGCCCACAGCCAGAGATGATGCGGCCACCGCGCGTCGCCCGCGCCGCGCAACGCATTGGCGATTTTTTGTCCCGCCTGGACAAGCGTGCCGGTCATATAGGTCACCCCGACGACCGCACCGTCGCGCCCCTCGATTGCGGCATTGGCCGCACCCATCGCCAGCGCAAGGAAGGCTATGGCGGGCGGGACGGCACCGGCCAGCCGGAATCCCGCGGCGACCGCGAGGAGAAGCGCGACAAGGATCAGCACCACGGGCGCCCGCGGACGCCGACTGTAGGCGGCGACCAGCGAGCCCCCGACCACTCCGACGAGAAAAATCGCGATAATCGCACCGGCGACCAGCGCCGCATCCTGCCATTCGGCGGCGCCGACCGCGAGCCGGGTCGAATTTCCGGTCATGAAGGACACGAAGAATCCCGACGATTCAATGAACCCGACCGCGTCGACGAAGCCTGCAAGGATCGAGATGCCGACCGCCAGTGTCCGATACGACCGATCGAAGCGGATCACCGTGGCTAAACCAGTGCCTCGATCGCTTCCGCGAGCTTCGCGTCGCGCTCGGACAATCCGTCGGCGTCGTGCGTCGTCAGCAGGATATCGACGCGGTTATAGACGTTCGACCATTCGGGATGATGGTCCATCTTTTCGGCGATGATCGCCACGCTCGCCATAAAACCGAAGGCTTGCGCGAAATCGTCGAATTTGAAGCGGCGCGTGATCGCATCGCGCACCGGCTCGTGCGTCCATTCGGGAAAGCGCGCGAGCAGCGCCGTGCGGGCGTCGTCGTCGAGTTTCCGGATCATCTTCTTTCTCCCGCTGGCCAATGTGGCGCGCTCGCCATAAGGAAGAGCGCGATGAGCGACAAGTCTGCCCTGCCGTCCAAGCTGCCCGCCGGCTGGACCGGAACCGCCCCCGACGCCGATGCGCTGTTCGCGATGGCCGAAGCGGCGCTGGAAACGATGCCCGACGTGCTCAGGCCGCATATCGAGGACGTCGTGATTTCGATCGAGGAGTTCGCCGACGACGAGGTGCTGGCCTCGCTCGATATCGAGCACCCCTATGATCTGACGGGGCTTTACGAAGGCCGGCCGCTGACCGAGCGCAGTATCGGGGAAAGCGGCGGGATGCCCGACCGCGTCACCCTTTATCGCATCCCGATCCTCGTCGAGTGGATCGAGACGGGCGAGAAGCTCGAATGGCTGGTGCGGCACGTGCTGATCCACGAGTTCGGCCATCATTTCGGCTTTTCCGACGACGATATGCACGCGCTCGAGGATATGGCGTGAGCGAGCTTCTGCGGCTCGGCAATGTGGCGTGCATTCGCGGCGACCGGCTGTTATTCGAGGATCTGTCGCTGACGCTGAACCGCGGCGACGCGTTGTGGCTGCGCGGCCCGAACGGCACCGGCAAGTCGAGCCTGATCCGCCTGGCTGCCGGGCTGCTTCGCCCTGCATCGGGCACCGTCGAACGCCGCGAACGGATCGCCCTGATCGACGAAGCGTCGGCGCTCGATGCCGAACTGCCGCTGCGCCGCGCGCTCGACTTCTGGGCGCGGATCGACACCGTCGACGGACACCGGGTCGATCGCGCGATGGAAGAGATGGCGCTGGTGCCCCTCGCCGAGGTGCCGGTGTCGATGCTCTCGACCGGCCAGCGCAAGCGCGCCGCAATGGTGCGCGTGATCGCCAGCGGCGCGCCGACCTGGCTGCTCGACGAACCCGCGAACGGCATGGACGATGCGGCGCAGGCACGGCTCGTCGCGGCGGTGGCGGCGCACCGCGCGAACGGCGGCGCGGTGCTGCTCGCATCGCACTTCGCGCTCGGGGTTCCCGACCTCGCCGAACTCGACATGGGCGCGCTGGCATGACCGCGCTGATTGCCCTCTTCTGGCGCGACCTTCGCCGCGCGTGGGGTAGTGGGGCGCTATGGCTGCCGGTGCTGTTCTTCCTCCTTGTCGCGACCGCCTTCCCCTTTGCGGTCGGACCCGACGCGCCGCTGCTCAGACGCGCGGGCGGCGGGATGGTGTGGGTCGCGGCGCTGCTCGCGGCGCTGCTCCCCATCGACCGGCTGGTACGCCCCGACAAAGATGCCGGCGTGCTCGACCAGCTCGCGGTGCGGGGTTTTGCCGACGAGGTGATCGCCGCGGTGAAGATCGCGGCGCACGCGATCGGCTTCGGCCTGCCGTTGATGATCGCCCTCTTCCCCGCGTCGGCACTGCTTGCGCAGGACGCGGGCCGCGTCGAACTGCTCGCGACGGGGATCGCCATCGCCATTCCGGCGCTTGCTTCGCTTGCGGTGCTCAGCGCGGCGCTGACCGCGAACCACAAGGGCGGCAGCGCAATCGGCGGGCTGCTCGTCCTGCCGCTGGCGGTGCCGATGCTGATCTTCGGCGCCGGGATGCTCGACCCGTCGGGGCGCGGCGCGATGAAGCTGCTCGCGGCGACGAGTCTGCTGCTGACGGTGATCGGACCGTTCGCCGCAGGTTCGGCGTTGCGCGGCCTGCGCGAATGACCCGGCAATCGCTCGCGCATATCGCGCTGGTCGTGCGCGATTATGATGAGGCTATCGACTTCTATGTCGGCACGCTGGGCTTCTCGCTCGTCGCCGATGACTATCAGCCGGCGCAGGACAAGCGCTGGGTGCTCGTCGCCCCACCGGGCAGTCAGCCGGGCGGCGCGACGATCCTGCTGGCGCGGGCTTCCACTGAAGAGCAGGCGAGATTCATCGGCGATCAGGCGGGCGGACGCGTCTTCCTCTTCCTGCAAACCGACGATTTCGCCCGCGACTATCAGCGCCTGCTCGCCAAGGGCGTGCGGATCGAGCGCGAACCGCTGGAGGCCGATTACGGCACCGTCGCGGTCTTCCTCGACCTCTACGGCAACAAATGGGACCTGATCGAGTTTCGCAAGCCGGTACCGACGCCACCAGCGCCAGCTTGACGGGTCGCCTTGCGCACAACCGGCGCGGCCCCCTTCAATAACCCGATATTCACCATTCGGCGCTACTCCCTGCCCTGCTCTCATGCGATCCAGAGAGTAAACCAGCCCCGTCGAGGCCCTACCTCGGCGGGGCTTTCACAGCGCGCGGCCGTCAATCCCAAGGCAGGCACAAGAAAAGGGCCGGAGTTTCCCCCGGCCCTTCCCTAAATCATGTCGGTTCCTGTCAGGCGCCGGTCACTTCGGCCGTGTCGACCTTGATGCCGGGGCCCATCGACGACGACAGCGCGATCTTGCGGACGTACTTGCCCTTCGCGCCGGCCGGCTTGGCCTTGACGATCGCGTCGACGAACGCGTCGAAGTTCTGGCGGAGCTTTTCCTCGCCGAACGACAGCTTGCCGAGACCGGCGTGGATGATGCCGACCTTTTCGACGCGGAATTCGATCTGACCGCCCTTGGCGGCCTTCACGGCTTCGGCGACGTTCGGGGTCACGGTGCCCAGCTTCGGGTTCGGCATCAGGCCCTTCGGACCCAGCGTTTTGCCGAGGCGGCCGACGATGCCCATCATGTCCGGCGTCGCGATGACGCGGCCATAGTCGAGGTTACCCGCGAGCATGTCTTCCATCAGGTCTTCGGCACCGACCTTGTCGGCGCCGGCGGCCAGCGCCTTCTCGGCATTGTCGCCGCGTGCGAACACGGCAACCTTGACGTCCTTGCCGGTACCGGCGGGCAGCGTCACGACGCCGCGGACCATCTGGTCGGCGTGGCGCGGATCGACACCGAGGTTCATCGCGATTTCGAGCGTTTCGTCGAACTTGGCCGAGGCCAGCTCGCGAACGGTCTTGATCGCTTCGTCGACGGCGTGAAGCTTCAGCGCATCAACCTTGCCCTCGAGGGCCTTCTGCTTCTTGGTCAGCTTTGCCATGGGGTCAGCCCTCCGTCACTTCGAGGCCCATCGAGCGCGCGCTGCCCTCAATGATCTTCGTTGCCTGTTCGATGTCGTTCGCGTTGAGATCCTTCATCTTGATCTCGGCGATTTCGGCGAGCTTCGAGCGCGCGATCTTGCCACCGCTGATCTTGCCCGGCTCCTTCGAACCCGACTTCAGGTTCGCGGCCTTCTTGATCAGATAGGTTGCCGGCGGCGTCTTCGTGACGAACGAAAAGCTCTTGTCGGCGAACACGGTGATGATGGTCGGGGTAGGCGTACCCTTTTCCATACCGTCGGTCGCGGCGTTGAACGCCTTACAGAATTCCATGATGTTGACGCCGCGCTGACCGAGTGCCGGCCCAAGCGGCGGCGACGGGTTGGCGGTGCCGGCGGGCACCTGCAGCTTGATGTAGCCGCTGATCTTCTTAGCCATGATGGCCTCCTGTCTTTCTGTCGCTCCGGACGAATCCGGGGCTCAAAATTAGCGGTCGAACAGAAGGGCATCACCCCTTCCTCCCGCGCGGAATCACGCCCTTATCTGACGCGAAGCGGCGCGCATAAGCGCAAACGCCGCAGAAAACAAGCCTTATGCGTCGGGTGCTGGCGGCGTGACCCGCAGCAATCCTTCCTGCATCGCCGATGCGATCAGCGTGCCGTCGCGGCGATAGATCAGCCCGCGGTTGATCCCGCGGCTGCCGCCCGTCCAGTCGCTGTCCATCACATAGACGAACCAGTCGTCGACGCGGATGTCGCCATGGAACCACATCGCATGATCGAGGCTGGTCGAGAACAGCCCGGGGGTCGACCAGGTCAAACCATGCGGCAGCAGCGACGAGGACAGCAGCCCCATGTCGGACACATAGGCAAGGAAGGCGCGATGGAGCAGCGGATCGTCACCGATCGGCGCCGCGAGCCGGTACCATTGATAATGCGTCGTCCCGCGCTCGGTCGAGGACGGACGGAAATTGCGCGTCTCGAACGGCCGCAGCCGCGCCATGCGTTCGAGCTGCGCATCGCTGACATTGGGGTCGGCGGCCAGATTTTCGACGAGCTCGGCGCATTCTTCGGGCGGCAGCACGTCGGGCATCGGCGCCTGATGCGTCGCGCCGGGTTCGGGCGCATGGAACGAGGCGGTCAGGTTGAAGATGACCTTGCCGTCCTGCCGGACGACGACACGCCGGTTGGCGAAGCTGCGGCCGTCGAAGTCGCGGTGGACGCGGAAATGGAGCGGCTTCGCTTCATCCCCGCCGCGCAGGAAATAGGCATGAAGCGAATGCGCCGGCTTGCCCGGATCGACGGTGCGCGCCGCGGCGGCCAGCGCCTGCGCGATCACCTGTCCGCCGAAGATGCGCTGGCGGGTCGGCTTGTCGAACGCGGGAAAGGTGAACTCGTCCTCGAGCCCCGGCACCGGGTCCAGTTCGAACAGGCGCGTTACCGCCGCCACGACCTTTTCGGGCGAGAAAGCCGCCTGGATTTCACGCGCGCGATCGATGCGAGCCTGGATCTCGTCGGGAGAGAGGCTCATGCGCTTGTTCCGTTCAATGGACCCCGCACGCCTTCACAGGCGCGCGACGATGTTATTTGAAGCGCTCGACCTGTTCGAAGTCGAGTTCGACGGGGGTGGCGCGACCGAAGATCGACACCGACACCTTGACGCGTGCCTTTTCGAAATCGAGTTCCTCGACCAGCCCGTTGAAGCTGGCGAAGGGACCGTCGAGCACCTTGACCTGATCGCCGATTTCGTAATCGACGCGGATTTCCTGCTTCGGACGGGCCGCGGCCTCTTCCTTGCTGTTCAGGATGCGCGCGGCTTCGGCTTCGCTGATCGCCTGCGGCTTGCCCATCGAGCCGAGGAAGCCCGTGACCTTCGGCGTGTTCTTGACGAGGTGATAGACATCGTCGGTCATCGTCAGCTTGGCGAGGACGTAGCCCGGGAAGAATTTGCGTTCGGCCTGAACCTTCTTGCCGCGCTTCACCTCGGTGACGGTCTCGACCGGCACTTCGACCGCTTCGACGAAATCGGTCAGGCCCATGCGTTCGGCTTCGGAAAGCACCGAATCGCGAACCTTGTTCTCGAAACCCGAATAGGCGTGAATGATGTACCAGCGCGCCATGTGTATCCGTATCCTGTCCCTGTAGCCGCGGCGATTAGCGCGCGAGCGACGTCAGCCAGCTGACGATCGCGTTGAAAACTGTGTCGACGCCGAAAAAGAACAGCGACAGGATCGTCGTCATGATCAGCACCATGATCGTCGTCTGCACCGTTTCGCGGCCCGTGGGCCAAACGATCTTGCGGGCTTCGGCGCGTACCTGATTGATGAACTCAGCCGGGCTGGTCTTCGCCATGTCGATCGTCCTGTCCTAATAACGTCCTTGATCCGGGCCAGATGGGTTGCCGCTGCCCAAGCGTCAAGCGCGCTTTGGGCAATAGTCCGCCCACCCTCCCCGAGCGTGTCGGCGAAAGGCGGGAGAAAAACGGCGCATCTGTCCGAATGAAAGCGGCCTTTACTTCTGCGGCGCGGCGATTGCAAGTCAAAGGCGGGCGGGCGATTGCGCCAGCGCGCGCTGCATCAAAAGCAGCAGACCGACCATGACGATCCAGCTGACCGTCGGCTGGAGCGCGAAGATGAGGTGAAGTTCGCGCGCCGCGGCCCCACCGTTCCGCGGATCGAAGCCGACAAGGTCAAGCGCCGCGTAACTGACCGCGATCGCGGCGGCGACGCCGAACTTCTGCATCAGGTTGAGCAGCGCGAACAGAAAGGCCGAGCGGCCGCGCCCGCAGCGCGCGGCGTCGTCTGGAATCAGGTCGGCGAGCATCGAGTAGGTAAAAAGCAGTCCCACAAAGCCCGTTCCGAGCATCAGAGAAAAGCCCACCGCCTGCCCGATTCCCACCGGCTCCTGGAACAAGGTGGCGACGAGCAGGCTGGAGATCAGCAGGCCCATCGCCATCATCATCGGCGGCTTGCCGAACCGCCGCGCGAGGAAGGTCCAGACCGGCGACGCGAGCGCACCGCCGATGAAGCTCGCAAAGAGGAGCACCGCACTCTGCCCGTCGAGGTCGAGCACCGCGGCCGCGAAGAAGACGAAGAGCGAGGTCAGCGATCCGAAGGCAAAGCTGTTGAGGAACTGCACGCCAAGCAGCAGCATCAGCGGCGGGAAGGAAAGCGAAGCCCGAATTTCGGCCCGCCAGCCGATGCCCGGCTCCGCGACAACCGCGCGCGGCGGGACGAGCCGGATCGCGAACAGCGCGATCGGCACCATAAGCAGGAAGAGGCTCGCATAGGCCATGATCCGCCCTTGCAGACTGAGTCCGGGGATCAGGAGCTGCGCCGCCGCCGGAGCCGCGAAAGCGAGGATCAGCGCGATCTTCGCAAACCAGTCGCGCATCCCATAGAGGAGCGCACTGTCGGCCGGCGAACGCACGAGCGCCGCGCCCCACGACAGTTGCGCGACCTCGTACAGGCTGTAGCTCGAATAAAAGAGCACCATCATCAAAAACAGCGCCGCGAAGGGCAGCCGGTCGCCGACCGTCACCAGCGCCACCAGCAGCACGAACAGCGGCCCGATCGCCAGCAGCATCCAGCGCCGGTACGCGCCGAGCCCGGTGCGCACGCGGTCGACCATCGTGCCGATCAGCGGATCGACGACACCGTCCCAGATCGTCGTGAGCGAGAAGAGCAGCCCGACCAGCGCCACCGGAATCACCCCGCCCTCGGCAATATAGGGCGGCAAATAGACGCTGAACGGCAGGCCCAGCATCACGGTGGGGCCAGCGGTCGCGGCATAAGCTGCCACCGTGCGCGAGCGCAGCGCCGGCGTCTCATCCGCTTGGGCGACCGAAGGCAGGGCTTTACTGGCCAAGGCGTGAGGCTCCCCAAACAGGAGCCGTCAAGCTTTCAGCTATTTACACCCATGTCAACGGCTGCACGTGCGGCGCCATGCGGCAATCTCATCGAATCTTGAAATGCGAAAAGAAGGGCTGAAGCCGCCAGTCGATCTGTTCGGCGTCCAGCCATTCGACCTCGATCCCCATCAGCGTGTTCAGCATGGAATCGCCGACGACGATATCGAAGAAGAGGCGCGCCGCGGCGTCCGGCCGGTCGATCTCCGCGCGGCCCGTTGCCGCCCACTCCGCGAAGAGTTCGATCAGCTCCTCCAGCGCGGGCACGTGAAGGTCGAGGTAAATCTGCATGGCAAATTCATGATCGCGCAAACTTTCGGAGATCAGCATACGCATCAGGCCGACGGCGTGCGGCGATTCCATCAGCTCTTTCTGCCGATGCGCATAACGCTTCAGGATCTCGACGTTGGACAATCCGCGGGTCGCGTCGTCGTCGAGCGACCGCAGCATGGCTTCGTCGCACCAGCGGGTCGCGATAGCGCGAAGCAGTCCCTGCTTGTTACCGAACAGCTCGTACAGCGTCGCCAGCGAGCCGCCCGAACGCTTGACGATTTCGGCGAGGCCCGTGCGCTCATAGCCCTGCTCGAGGAACAGCGCTTCGGCCGCATCGAGGATCGCCCCCTGCCTGCGTTCGCGTGGCGATAGCCTATCCATTTGACATAGAGCCGATTCCGACATGCCCAAAATTTCCCCCCTCCCTTGCGCTTTTTTGTAATTTAAATTACAGGGCGCCTCAACGCAAGCTTTTGCGTATAAACAAATCCCGCACAACTGCGTTTTTTCAGGGGTCCCTATGAGTCGCCTTCGTCCTCTCAGCTGCGCCGCCGGCGCTGCGCTGGCCCTGTTGCTGGCTTCCTGCTCGTCCGAAGCGCCGCCCGCGCCGCCGCCACCCGAAGTCAGTATCGTGACGATCCGAACCCAGGCCGTGCCGAACGTCATCGAACTGCCCGGCCGCGTTCAGGCGTATCGCACGTCGGAGGTCCGCGCCCGCGTCAACGGCATCGTCGAGCGCCGCCTGTTCAACGAGGGCAGCTATGTCCGTGCCGGGGCCCCCCTGTTCCGGATCGATCCGCGCGAGTTGGTCGCGACCGCCAATGCCGCGCGCGCGCAGCTTGCCCGGGCGCAGGCGACCGCCGCCAATGCCCGGCAGGTCGTCGGCCGTTACCAGCCGCTGCTCGCCGACCAGGCGATCGGCAAGCAGGAATATGATGCTGCGGTCGCCGCGCAGCGCACCGCCGAAGCCGATGTGGCGGCGGCACAGGCCAATCTGGAATCAGCGCGCCTCAATCTGGGCTATGCGTCGGTCACGGCGCCGATTTCGGGCCGCGCGCGCCGCGCCGAAGTCACCGAAGGCGCGCTCGTCAATGCCGGACAGGGCACGCTGCTCACGACGATCGAACAGATCGACCGCGTCTATGTCAATTTCGGCCAGTCGAGTTCGGATTTGCTCGCGACGCGCCGCGATATGGAGGCTGGCAAGGTCAACGCGCCGCAGCTTGAACGCGTCGAGGTCCAGCTGATTCTCGAAGACGGCACCGCCTATCCGGTTGTCGGCCATCTCGATTTCTTCGACCTTTCGATCGACGAGGCGACGGGCACCGCCGCGCTGCGCGCCGAATTTCCCAACCCGTCCTCGGCGCTGCTTCCCGGTCAATTCGTCCGCGCGCGCATTTTCGCGGGCAATCGCGCCAACGGGGTGCTGATCCCCCAGCGGGCGGTCAAGCTGGCGGCGGACAATGCGAGCGTCATGGTGCTCGATGCCAAGAACAATGCAACGCCGCGCCCGGTGAAGCTCGGCACGATGGTGGCCGGCCAATGGGCGATCCTCGACGGGCTGAAACCCGGCGACCGGGTCATCGTCGACGGATTGCAAAAGGTGCAGCCGGGCCAGCCGGTCCGCATTGCCCAGCCCAAGGCGGCGGCGACCGCCCCCGCGGCGAAGCGTTGATCTGACATGACCCCCCGTTTCTTCATCGACCGGCCCATCTTTTCATGGGTCATCGCCATCGGCATCCTGCTCGCGGGGATCATCGCGCTGCGCGGGCTTCCCGTGGAGCAATATCCGTCGGTCGCGCCGCCGTCGCTGACGATCGGCGTCACCTATCCGGGCGCCGACGCCAAGACGCTCGAACAGAATGTCACGCAGGTGATCGAGCAGGAGCTCAACGGGGTCGAGGGCTTCCTCTACATGGCCTCGACCAGCGAATCGAACGGCACCGCATCGATCAACCTGACCTTCGAGGCGGGGACCGACATCGACAATGCCCAGATGGAGGTCCAGAATCGCCTGCGCCGCGTCGAACAGCGGCTGCCCGAGGATGTCCGCCGGCAGGGTATCTCGGTTACCGAAGCCAATTCAGGCTTCCTGCTGATCGTCGCGATCACCTCGAAGAGCGGCAACACCGACCCGATGGAGGTCAATAATTTCGCGAACACGCGCGTGCTCGACGAACTGCGCCGCGTAAACGGGGTCGGCAACGTCCAGGCCTTTGCACCCGAATATGCGATGCGCATCTGGCTCGATCCACAAAAGCTCGCTTCGCACAATCTGTCGCCCGCCGAAGCGCTCGGCGCAGTGCAGGAACAGAATAGCCAGACTCCGGGCGGCCAACTCGGCGACCAGCCGATCGCCAAGGGCGCCGAGCTCAATGCCGTGATCACGACGCAAGGGCGCTTCACCAAGCCCGAGCAGTTCGAGAGCATCATCCTGCGCGCCAACCCCGACGGGTCGGCGGTGACGCTGGGCGACGTCGGCCGTGTCGAGCTCGGTGCAGCAAGCTATCTCTTCTCGTCCGAGCTTAACGGCAAGCCGATGGCCGGCCTCGCGGTCCAGCTCACTCCGGGCGCCAACGCGCTGGCAACGGCGGAAGGCATTCGTGCACGGATGGACGAGCTTTCGAAGGGCTTCCCGCCAGACATCACCTGGTCGATCCCCTATGACACCACGCCCTTCATCAGCCTGTCGATCGAAGAGGTGGTGAAGACGCTGGCCGAAGCGATGGTCCTCGTCTTCCTCGTGATGTTCCTGTTTCTCCAGAACTGGCGTGCGACCGTCATTCCCACCGTGGTCGTCCCGATCGCGCTGGCTGGCGCGTGCCTCGGCCTCTGGATGTTCGGTTTCTCGATCAACGTGCTGACGTTGTTCGGCATGGTGCTGGCAATCGGCATTCTCGTCGACGACGCGATCGTCGTGATCGAAAATGTCGAGCGCATCATGAACGAGGAACATCTGCCGCCCTATGAGGCGACAGTGAAGGCGATGAGCCAGATCACCTCGGCGATCATCGGCATCACGCTGGTGCTGATCGCGGTGTTCATTCCGATGGCGTTCTTCCCCGGGTCGACCGGCGGCATCTATCGCCAGTTCTCGATGACGCTCGCGATCTCGATCGCCTTCTCGGCCTTGCTTGCGCTCACGCTGACGCCTGCGCTCTGCGCGACGCTGCTGAAACCGCACGACCCGTCCGCGCACAAGGGCCGGATCGGCGCCTTCTTCGACCGCTTCTTTGGCCGATTCAACGACTGGTTTGGTCGTACGACCGACCGTTATCAGGGCAGCGTCGGCAAGATACTCGCCGCGCCGCTACGCTGGCTCGGTGTGTTCGTTGCGATGGTTGCGGTCACGGCGTTGCTGTTCACCCGCCTGCCGGGGTCCTTCCTGCCGCAGGAAGACCAGGGCTATCTGATCACGGTAATCCAGGCGCCGCCGGGCGCAACGACCCAGCGCACCAATCAGGCAACGAAGCAGGTCAAGGCCTTCTTCGCCGAACAGCCGCAGGTCGCCAATGTCGTGCTCGTCAACGGCTTCAGCTTCTTTGGCCAGGGTCAGGCGAACGCGATCATGTTCACCCCGCTGAAGCATTGGGATGAGCGCAAGGGCGACGGCGACAGCGCCGAGGCGATCGCCGGCAAGGCAATGGGAACCCTCATGGGCATCAAGGAAGCTTTCGCCTTCTCGCTCAGCCCGCCGTCGATCCCCGAACTCGGCACGTCGAGCGGCTTCACCTTCAAGCTGCAGGACCGTGGCGGCAATGGGCGCGACGCGCTGATCGCCGCGCGCAACCAGGTGCTCGGCGGTGCAATGCAGAGCAAACTGCTCGCGAACGTGCGCCCTGAGGGTCAGGAGGATGCGCCGGTACTGAAGGTCGATATCGACCGGATTCAGGCGCGCGCGCTCGGCCTGTCGATCGGCGACGTCAATGCGACGCTCGCAATCAGCTTCGGCAGTGCCTACGCCAACGACTTCACCCGTGAAGGCCGCGTGCTGCGCGTGCTGCTCCAGGCCGACGCCGCGAGCCGCATGACGCCGCAGGACGTGCTCGACCTGCGCGTGCGCAGCGCGAACGGCGGCATGGTGCCCTTCGGGTCGTTCAGCAAGGCCGAATGGTCTGCCGAGGCGCCCCAGCTCCAGCGCTACAACGGCTATCCAGCAATGACGATCTCGGGCGAACCCGCACCGGGTCAGTCGACCGGCGAAGCGATGGCCGAGATGGAACGGCTCGCGTCGCAGCTCCCGCCGGGCTTCGCATTCGAATGGACCGGCATTTCCTATGAGGAAAAGCAGTCGGCGGGCCAGATCGGAATGTTGCTCGGTTTGTCGCTCGTCGTCGTCTTCCTGCTGCTCGCGGCGCTCTACGAAAGCTGGGCGGTGCCGGTCTCGGTACTGCTCGTGGTGCCGCTCGGCGTGCTCGGCGCGGTGCTCTTCTCGATGATGCGCGGGCTTTCGGCCGACATCTACTTCAACGTCGGGCTGATCACGATTATCGGACTGGCCGCGAAGAATGCGATCCTGATCGTCGAGTTCGCGATCGAACAGGAGGCCGAGGGCAAACCGACGCTCGACGCGGTGATGGAGGCGGTAAAGCTTCGCCTGCGCCCGATCATCATGACCAGCCTCGCCTTCATCCTCGGCATGGTGCCGCTCGTCATCGCGAGCGGTGCCGGCGCCGCCAGCCGCATCGCGGTCGGGTCGGGCGTCATGGGCGGAATGATCGCCGCAACCTTGCTCGGCATCTTCTTCATCCCGCTCTTCTACCTGTCGGTGCGCAAGTGGATCAGCCGCAAACGGCCACCCGCCCCCACAGAAAAAGGACATCATGAGGAACCCGGTCATGCGTAACCTGATCGCGCTCGCCGCGGCGACGACGCTCGCCGGATGCGCCAACATGGCACCGCCGCACGAGCGCCCGCCACTCGCCACCGCGCCCGCCTATCCGGCCGAGTTCGCCGGCGACGTGACGCTCGGACAGCGCGCGACCGAGGTCAGCTGGCGGGATTTCTTTGCCGACCCGCAGCTTGAAGTGCTGATCGCGCAGGCGGTCGAACGCAACCGCGACCTCGCGGTAGCAGTCGCGCAGATCGAGGAAGCGCGCGGGCTGTACCGTATCCAGGACGCCGACCGTCTGCCCACCGTCGGCGCCAGCGCCGATGCGACGCGCAGCCGCGGACCGTCGCTCACCGGCCCGGGGACCGACACGGCCAACCGTTATTCGGTCGGCGTCGGCGTCACGTCGTTCGAGCTCGATTTCTGGGGTCGCGTCAAGAATCTGTCCGAAGCTGCCCGGAGCCAATATCTCGCGACCGAGCAGGCCGAACGCGCCTTCCGGCTTGCGCTCGTCCGCGACGTCGCCTCTTCCTATTTCGCGTCGCGCGGCGCCGACGAGCAGATCACGCTCGCCGAAGCGACGGTGACGAGCCGCAAGGAAGGGCTGCGGATCGCAAAACGACGGCTCGATGCGGGTGTGACCTCGGCGCTCGACTATCGCCAGTCGGAAACGCTGCTGACGCAGGCCGAGACGCAGCTCGCGAGCCTGAAGCTCGGCAAGGCGCAGGCCGACAATTTCCTCGCCGTGCTCACGGGCGGGCCGGTAGCAGGCCCCCTGCCCGCGCCGCTGCCGCTCGTCGCGCAAGGCCAGTCGCCGACGCTGACCGCCGGGCTGCCGTCCGACCTGCTCGTCGCGCGTCCCGACGTGCTGGCCGCCGAGGAACGGCTGCGCGCCGCGCGCGCGAATGTCGGGGCGGCGCGCGCGGCCTTCTTCCCGTCGATCTCGCTCACCGGCAATTTCGGCTTCGCGTCGGGGTCGCTCGACAATCTGTTCAGCGACAATGGCATGAACTGGAGCTTCGGCCCGTCTATCCGGCTGCCGATCTTCGATTTCGGGCGGAACAAGGGCAATTTGACCGTCGCCGAAGCGCGCGAGAATATTGCCGTCGCGACCTATGAGCGCACGGTGCAGGGCGCCTTCCGCGAAGTCGCCGACGCGCTCGCCGGGCGCCGCTACCTCGCCGATCAGGTCGAGGCGCAGGAACGCGGTACGCTCGCACAGCGGCGGATCGCCGACCTTGCGCGCAAGCGCTACCGCGAAGGCGTGTCGACCTATCTCGAAGTGCTCGATGCCGAACGCAACCTGTTCGCCGCCGAACAGGCGCTGATCGAACTGCGCCGCGCGCAGGTCGACAATCTGGTGACGCTGTATGTCGCGCTCGGCGGCGGGCTCGTTGAACGGCCGTAAAGTGCCGTCGTGACGAACGACGCCGCCACCCCCGCCCTGCTCAAGGACCTTCTCGGTCCACCGGCGCTGGAAACGATTGCCGGTGCGGGGGCGACGGCTTCGCCGCGTTTCGACCGGCCCGCCTTCCTGTCCGCCGCGTCGGACGGCCTCGACGCGCTCTCGATCATGGAACGGGTAAGGCATATCGCCGACGCGCTTCACGCCGCGCTCCCCGCCGACTATCCGACGGCGCTCGATATCGTCCGCGCGATCGCGCCGCGATTGACGCACAGCTTTCAGGCGATCGCGGTCACCGAATATATCGCGCGATACGGCCTCGACGATTTCGACGCGTCTATGGCGACGCTGGCAGATCTGACGCGCTTCGGTTCGGCCGAGTTCGCGATCCGGCCCTTTCTCGCGGTGGATACGCCGCGCGCGCTGGCCGTCATGGCGCGGTGGACCGCGCACGAAAATGAGCATGTGCGCCGGCTCGCGAGCGAGGGCGCCCGGCCACGCCTGCCTTGGGCGACGCGCGTCCCCGCGCTGAAGGCCGACCCGACGCTCGCGGCGCCGATCCTCGAAGCGCTGAAAGCCGATTCGAGCCTCTATGTCCGCAAATCGGTCGCGAACCATCTGAACGACATCGCCAAGGACCGTCCCGACTGGCTGCTGGGTCGTCTCTCGGGCTGGCAACAGGATGATCCGCGCACGGCATGGATCGTGCGCCATGCGCTGCGCACGCTGATCAAGAAGGGCGATCCCGCGGCCCTCGCGCTGATCGGCGTCGGCCATGGCGCGGCGGTGACCGTGCGCCATTTCGGCATCTCTCCCGCGACCGTCCGCCTCGGCGACCGGATAGCGATTGCCGCCGAACTCGTTTCGGACGCCGCCGAGGCCGAACGGCTGGTTGTCGATTACCGCGTCCACTACGCCCGCGCGGGCGGCAAGAGCGCGCCCAAGGTGTTCAAGCTCAAGACCTTCGAGCTGGCGGCGGGTAAGACCGGACATTTGGCCATCAGCCAGACAATCCGCGATTTCAGCACACGGCGCCACCATCCGGGACGCCATGAGGTCGAACTGATCGTCAACGGGCAGACGATGGCGACCGCCGCTTTCGAAATCCTGCCGGGCTGACCAGCCCGGATCGCTCTAGGGCGGCGGAGGCGGTTGCTCGTTTGCGATAGGCGGCGGACGTCCCTCCGAAACGGTGGGACGCCCTTCCTGAATCGGCAGGCGCAGGTCGATGCGGCTGCCGTTGATCTCGGTCGAGATCACCGCGTCGCCGCCGTTGATCCCGACACGCGTGCGGTCGCCGATCGGGATGTCGCCGATGCCGGGGATATCGAGCGGCTCGACGGGGCCAGCCGGGTCGGCCGCCTTGGGGCGCGGCGCCGCGCGCTTGCCCGACGCTTCGGTCATGAAATCGCGCCAGATGCGCGCCGGCAGTCCGCCGCCCGACACGCCCTGCAACGGCGTATTGTCATCGTTCCCGATCCACACGCCAACGACGAGCCCGTTGGCATAGCCGACGAACAGCGCGTCGCGGTTGTCCTGGCTCGTTCCCGTCTTGCCGAAATTCGCCTGCGGCAGCCGCGCCGCGCGGCCGGTACCGCGATTGACCGCGGCGCGCAGCATCTGCTCGATATCCTCATGCTCTCGCGACCCGAAACGGCTGGGTCCGGAAATGAGGTTTTCGAACCAGCCCCTCTCCTCGCCCTTGAACCCGCGCGGTTCGACCGGATAGCTGTTCGCGGCGACGGCGGCATAGGCGGCGGTGAGCTCGAGCAGGGTCATGCTCGACGTGCCGAGCGCAAGACTGGGGTCGCCCTTGGTCATCGGCGCCGTGACGCCAAGATCGCGCGCCACGTCGATCACCTTGTCGTCGCCGACCTCGCGCAGCAGCCGCACCGCCGCGACATTGCTCGACGTCGCAAAGGCGTCTTCGAGGCTGATTTCCTTCGAATAGGCGCCGCCTGAATTTTTGGGGCGGTACGCGCCGGTTTCGATCGCGCTGTTGTCGATCATGTCATCGGGCTCCCAGCCGGCGCGGAGAGCGGCGAGATAGACGAACAATTTGAAGGTCGAGCCCGGCTGGCGCCGTGCCTGCGTCGCGCGGTTAAAGGGTGATACGGCATAATCCTTGCCGCCGATCATCGCGACGACCTCGCCGGTCGGACGCATCGCGACGAGCGCGACCTGCGCCCTGCCCAGCCCCGCACGCCCGGTCACGCGGCGCGCGACCGACTGCAATCGCGCGTCGAGCGTCGTCGTGATCGTCTGGCGCGAATAGCCGACATCGCTCAACTTGCGCGCTTCGGGCAGCGCCCAGTCGGCAAAATAAGTCCCGGTCGGCAGCGTATTGCGCGTCCGCACGTCGATGCGCGGGGTACGCAGCGCCTTCGCTTCGCTTGTCGTCAGATAGCCGGTGTCGACCATCGCGTTCAGCACCAGCTTCATCCGCTTTTCAGCCAAATCGGGATTGCGCGTGGGCGCGAGGCGCGAGGGTGCCTGCACCAGCCCCGCGAGCATCGCCGCCTGCGCCGGGGTCAGCTTCTCCGGCTGTCGATAGAAATAATGGAGCGACGCGGCGCGCAGACCATAGGTGTTGTCGCCGAAATAGGCGTTGGAGAGATAGCGTTCGAGAATCTCATCTTTCGTCAGCCAGGATTCGAGCCAGAAGGCGATCAGCGCCTCGCGCGCCTTGCGCCCAAGCGTGCGCTTCGGCGTCAGGAAGGTGAATTTCGCGAGCTGCTGGGTGATGGTGCTGCCGCCCTGCGTCCGTCCGCCGGTGACATTGCTCCACACCGCGCGCGCAATGCTGCGCGGGTCGACGCCCCAATGCGTGTAGAAACGCCGATCCTCGATCGCGAGGAAGGCACCGGTCACATGCTTCGGCAAATCCTTCGCCTTCACCGGCGTGTCGACGATCGCGCCGATGCGCGCGATCGGGGTGCCGTCGGATGCGAGGAGGGTGATCTGCGGCGGGGCGATCGGCTCGAGCGATTTCGACAGGGGCGCGGTAAGCGCAAGCCAACCGACGAGCAGGAGAAAGGTCACGCAAAAGATCGCGAAGCCGCGCGAAATCCGGCGCACCCATTTATGCCGACGCGTTTCGGGAACAGGCGGGAGCGGCGGCGCTGCGATGTCGGCAAACGGGTCACCCGGCGTCGCGGCCAAAGCGGGATCGGGGCCTTCGGATTTACGGAACCATTTCATGCGCAGCGCCCGTATTACAGCCCCAACACAGCATAAGCAAATGGCTTATAACGAGCCTACGCGAACGTAGCGACAGCCGGCAGCCAAAATTGGTTTGGCAAATCGTCAATCAAACTGGGTTGAAATCGTCATACCACTTATGTAGACCAATGAGTGATAACAACACCACACCGGGGAGAGATTCATGCTGCTACGGGCTGCCTTGACGATCGCAATCGGCGCTTCGACGGCGCACGCCGCCGTCGCGCGCGATATAGCGGTCGCCGATCAGGTGCAGTTCAAGGCAGCGGTCAAGGCGGCAAAACCCGGCGACTCGATCATCCTCGCGGACGGCGAATGGCGCGACTTCCAGATCGCCTTCACCGGAACCGGCGCCGCCGGCAAGCCGATCACCCTCACCGCGCAGACCAAAGGCAAGGTCATCCTGACCGGACAGTCGAACCTGCGGCTCGGCGGACGGCACCTCGTCGTGTCGGGGCTCATATTCCGCGGCGGCGCCAGCCCGACCGATCAGATCATCAGCTTTCGCCGCGATTCGAAAACGCTCGCCTTCGACAGCCGCGTGACCGAGGTGGTGATCGACGGATACAGCAAGCCCGACCGCCGCGCCGAGGATATCTGGGTCGCACTCTACGGCACCGGCAACCGCGTCGACCATTCGCATTTCGAAGGCAAAACCAATGCGGGCGTGACACTCGCGGTGATCCGCCGCGCGGGCGATCCGCTCGATAACCGTCACCGCATCGATCATAATTATTTCGGCCCACGCCCGCCCCTCGGATCGAACGGCGGCGAAACGATCCGCATCGGAACGAGCGAGGAATCGCTGTCGGCATCGAACAGCATCGTCGAACGCAACATCTTCGATCGCACAAGCGGCGAGGTCGAGATCGTCTCGATCAAGTCGGGTGGCAATATCATCCGCGAAAATCTGGTGCTCGAATCGCAAGGCGCCTTCGTGCTCCGCCACGGCAACGGCAACCTCGTCGAGCGCAACATCTTCCTTGGCAAGAATGTTCCCGACACCGGCGGCGTGCGTGTGATCAACCGCGACCAGATCGTCCGCGGGAATTATTTTGAGGGGCTCGCAGGCACTTCGTTCAAAAGCGCGATCAGCGTGATGAACGGCGTGCCCAATTCGGTGATCAACCGCTATCATCAGGTCGCGAACGCGCAGATCGGGAACAACAGCATCATCGACAGCGCGCGCATCACATTGGCCGCAGGTGCCGATGCCGAACGGTCGGCCGCCCCGACGGGCAGCAAGTTCGAACGCAATCTGATCGTCGGCGCAAAAGGGCAGGACCCGTTCCGCGCCGAAGGCGAAATCGCCGGCATAGCGCTTTCGGGCAATGTCGAGGCGAAAGTGGCGAAGCCGTTGCTAGGCGCGGGCGTCGAGCAGCGCGAAGTCAAGCTCGAACGTGCCGCCAACGGCCTGCTTTACCCCACCGACCCCGCGCTCGCCGCCGTGGGCGCGCCGCGCGACCTCAAACCCGTGAAGCGCGAAGAAGTCGGCGCGAACTGGTATCGCGGCAACGCGCCCGAAGCTGCGTTCGGCACCGGCACCACCCGGCCCCTCGCCGCGAGCGCCTCGCTTGCGCAGGCGGTCGCCGGAACCAAAGCAGGCGATACGCTCTCGCTCGCCACCGGCACCTACGACGTCACAACGCCGCTCTCGTTTCGCCACCGGTTGACCATTGCGGGCGCAAAGGGTGCGAAGCCGGTTCTCCGCGTCGCGGCGGGTTTCGCCCGGATCGAGGGCGGCGGCGGATTGCAGCTCGAAAATCTCGCGATCGATGCGAGCAAGCTGTCGGGCGACGGCGCATTGATCGCAGTCGATGCGGGCGTCGCGCCGAACTATAGCGTGACACTCGACCGCGTGACGGTGCGCGGTCCCGGCAAGGGCCGTCTCGATGGCATCGCGATGGCGCCCGGAACCTTCGCCGACGATGTAACCATCGCGAACAGCGACTTCACCGACATGGGCGTCGTTGTTGCCGCGACCGGCGAGCAGCAGCCGAAGGGCTGGTATCCGATGGAGCGCTTGACGATCAGCGACAGCCGTTTCGCGCGCGTCGCGATGGTCGCCGACCTGCTGCGCAAGGGCACCGACGAAAGCACCTTTGGTCCCTGGTTCGCGATGTCCGGATCGAGCGTCGCCGACAGCGGGCGTGAGGGCGCTTCATTGCGCATCTCGGGCGCCCAGCACGCCGACATTACACAGAACAGCTTTGCCGGGTCGGAGGGCATTCTCGTCATCCATTCGGTCGGCGCCCCCGAAACGCGGATCGCATCGAACGCCTTCGCGGCGACCCCCGCACCGCGGATCGAGGAACTGGCGTGGAAAGGTCCCCCGCGCGGCGTGATTTCCGGCAATATCGTGGAGGCCCACCCGTGACCCGTACGCTCGCCCTCCTGCTCGCCGCCGCGACATTTTCGGCGGCTCCCGCGATCGCGCAGACTCCTCCCGCCGCGACCGCGCAAGGCGCTTCCCCGCTCTTCGCCGCGGAGATCGAGCGCGCGAAGTCTGGCGTCGAGGCATCGATCCGCGCCGGCATCAACGTGCCGGTTCCGAAGGATCCCGGCGGCGGCTTCACCCACGAACAGCATAAGCGCAATTACCGCACGATCTTCGAAGGCGGACAGCTTTTCCGCCTGACCGGCGACGCGCGTTACCGCGACCATGTCCGCGACCTGCTGCTCGCTTATGCCGACCTCTATCCGAAGCTCGGGCCGCACCCCGCCGCCGCGAACCAGATCCCCGGCCGCCTCTTCTGGCAGAGCCTGAACGACAGCGTCTTCCTCGTGAACGCGGTACAGGGCTATGCCGAGATCCGGGACGCCCTGCCCGCCGCCGACCGCCAGCGCATCGACGATCGGGTGATCCGCCCGATGGCGCGCTTCCTGTCCGACGGGTCGCCCGAAGTGATCAACCGCATCCACAACCATGCGACCTGGGCCGCGGCGGGAGTCGGCCTGTCCGGCTATCTGCTCGGTGATCGCGATCTCGTCGACAAGGCGCTGCTCGGACTCGACAAGAGCGGCAAGGCGGGCTTCCTGCGCCAGCTCGACCTGCTCTTCTCGCCCGATGGCTACTATGCCGAAGGCCCTTATTATCAACGCTATGCACTGCAACCTTTTGTCGTCTTCGCAGCCGCAATCGCCGCGAACGATCCCGACCGCAAGATTTTCGAGTATCGCGACGGCATCGTCCTGAAAGCGATCCGCACCGCGATCGACGTCACGCACGACGGCTTCTTTCTGCCGATCAACGATGCGATGCCCGACAAGAGCCTGCGCACCGAGGAACTCTATCACGCCGTCGCCATCGCCTATAGCGCGACGAAGGACCCCGGCTTCCTGTCGATCGCCGACTGGCAGGGCCGCACTGTGCTAACGCCCGCAGGACAGGCGATGGCTGCGGATCTCGCCGCGGGGAAAGCCAAACCCTGGCCATTCGGCTCGCGGCTCCTTTCCGACGGCCCCGACGGCAAGGGCGGCGCGCTTGTCCTGCTGCGCACAAAAGCCGATCCGACCGGGCCATTGCTTGTCACCAAAAACACGGTGCAGGGCATGGGTCACGGCCATTTCGACCGGCTCGGCTGGCTCTATTATGACGAAACCGGCGCGGTGGTGACCGACTATGGCGCGGCGCGTTTCCTGAATGTCGAGGCGAAGCGGGGCGGGCGCTACCTGCCCGAAAACGACAGCTGGGCAAGCGCGACGATTGCGCACAACACGCTTATCGTCGATGAGCAAAGTCATTTCGCAGGCGATTGGAAAGCAGGAGAAAAATATCCGACGCGCCAGCTCGCCGCGTCGCTCGAAGGGCCGACCCGCTATGCGATCGGCGAAATCGACAGCGCGTACAAGGATGTCCGCATCCGCCGCGCGCTGCTGCTGATCGAGGTCGACGGCCTCGCCAATCCCCTTGCGCTCGATATCCTCCACGGAACTGGCAGCGGCAGGCATCGCTATGACCTGCCGCTGCATTTTTCGGGGCAGATCATCGACAGCGACATCGCGTTCGACCGCAAGCTCGCCGAGCGGCCGGTGCTGGGCAAGGCGAACGGATACCAGCATCTGTGGGTCGACGGCGAAGGGACGAAGGCCGGCAAGGCGCGGCTGACGTGGATGCACGGCAGCCGTTTCTACAGCTATCACATGGCGCCGCCCGCAGGGACACGCTTCATCGTCGCCGAAAGCGGCGCGAACGACCCCGAATTCAACCTGCGCCGCGAACCCGCGCTGATCCAGCGCGTCGACGGCGCGGCGGACGCGGCCTTCGTCAACCTGCTCGAACCGCACGGCGCCTATGACGCGTCGGCCGAGACGGTGGTTGCGAGCAGCGCGCGCGTCGTCGCGCTCGAGCATCGCAAGGAAAAGGGCGTCGACCTCGTCCTGATCACCCTTATCGACGGGCGCAGTCTTGCCATCGCGGTCGCTGATGACGTCACGGCGGCATCGAAGCACAGCGTCACCGTCGACGGCCGCACGCTCGCATGGACCGGCCCCGTCGGCCGCTTCGACCTCGTCAAAACCGGAGCGAAGAAATGAGCAATATCAAGGGTCGCTTCCGCTGGTGCGTCATCGCGCTGATCGCGCTCGCCACCGTCATCAACTACATCGACCGTAATGCGCTCGCCGTGATGTGGCCCGAAGTGTCGAAGGAAATCGGCGCCACCAAGGAAGATTATGCCCTGCTGGTGACGATCTTCATGCTCTTCTATGCCTTTGGCCAGTCGCTGTTCGGGCGCATCTTCGACGCGATCGGCACGCGGATGGGCTTCACCATCTCGATCGTCGTCTGGTCGCTGTCTATCGCGGCGCACGCGCTGGTGCGCTCGATGCCGCTGCTCTTGGTCCTGCGCGCCACATTGGGGGTCAGCGAGGCGGGCAACTGGCCGGGCGCCGCAAAGGCCAATGCTTTGTGGTTCCCCTCGCGCGAACGCGCCCTCGCGCAAGGCATCTTCAACGCCGGCGCCTCGCTGGGCGGGATCATTTCGGCGCCGCTGATCGCGCTGCTCTTCGTCCAGTTCGGCTGGCACGGCACCTTCCTTTTGATCGGCGTGCTCGGCTTCGTCTGGCTCGTGCCATGGCTCTGGTTCTACAAGGCCGACCCCGAAAAGCATCCGGGCCTGAGCGAAGAAGAGCGCGAATATATCCTGACCGGCCGCACCGAAGCGGGCCAGGGCGACAGCCGCCGCGTGCCGCTCGGCGAACTGCTGCGGTATCGCCAGAGCTGGGGCGTGATCCTCTCACGCTTCTTCCTCGATCCGGTGTGGTGGCTCTTCGTTTCCTGGCTGCCGATCTATCTCGCCGAAACCTTCGGCTTCGACGTCAAACAGATCGGCCTCTTCGCCTGGGTTCCCTTCGTCGGCGCGATGTTCGGCAGCCTGTTCGGCGGCTGGCTTTCGGGGCGGATCATCACCGCGGGCGGCGGGGTGCACAAGGCGCGCACGCTGACGATCGCGATCGGCTGCGCGATCATGCTGCCCGCGTTGCTCCTCACCATCGGCGCCAGCGACCCGCTCACCGCGGTGCTGCTGATCGCGTGCATCCTGTTCGGGTTCCAGATGGCGATCGGCAACATCCAGACACTGCCGAGCGACTATTTCGGCGGCGGCGCGGTCGGCAGTCTCGCCGGGATCAGCGGCACAGCAGCGGTCGCCGGCACGCTGATCACGACCTGGCTCGTCCCCCTGCTCACCAAGACGAGTTACGCGCCGATCTTCGCGCTCAGTGCGGCGATCGTGCCGATTTCATTCCTGTGTTTCTGGCTGGTCGGCGGTCGCGTCGAACCGGTCACCATCAAACCCATCCACAATCAAGAATAAGGAAGTGCATCACATGAATCTCCAGGGGAAAACCGCGCTCGTCACCGGCGGCGGCCGCGACATCGGCCGATCAGTCTCGATCGCGCTCGCCCGCGCCGGCGTCCGCGTCGCGATCAACTATAACAGCGGCCGCGAAGCCGCCGAAGACACGCTGAAGACGATTCAGGATGCGGGCGGCGACGCCTTCCTCGTGCAGGCCGACGTCACCGACAGCAGCGCGGTCAAAACGATGCTCGAAGAAGTCGGCGTCGCATTCAGCGGACGCCTCGACATCCTCGTCAACCTCGCGGGCGGCATGGTGGCGCGCAAGACGCTCAGCGAGATGGACGAGGAATTCTTCGACCATGTCATGACGCTCAACCTCAAATCGGCCTTCCTCGTCCTGCAGGCGTCGCAGCCCTTCCTCGGCAAAGGATCGGCGGTGGTGAACGTGTCGTCGCTCGCCGGCCGCGACGGCGGTGGTCCGGGCGCATCGGTCTATGCGACCGCAAAGGGCGCGCTGATGACCTACACGCGCTCGATGGCGAAGGAACTGGGGCCGCAGGGCATCCGCGTCAACGCCGTCTGCCCCGGCCTGATCGGCACGAGCTTCCACGACATCTTCTCGAAGCCCGAAGGCCGCGCCGCGGTGGCCGGCAACACGCCGCTTCGCCGCGAAGGCCATCCCGACGAGGTCGCCGACACGATCGTCTATCTCGCCTCGCCCGCCGCGAGCTTCCTCGCCGGGGTCTGCCTCGACATCAACGGCGGACTCGCCTTTTCCTGAGCCCATCCGAAAGGACGTGAATATGCGCTGGCTTGTCGCCACAGCCACGGCCGCCCTGCTGACCAGCGGGGCGCAGGCCCAGACCCGCGAGCGGACCGATGCCGAACCGCTCGAGCCGTACAAGATCATCCTTGTCGGCGATTCGACGATGGCGCCGCACAGCGGCTGGGGCGGTGCCTTTTGCGCGCAGCACGTCAAATCGTCGGTCGCGTGCGTCAACGCCGGACGCGGCGGGCGCAGCACGCGTAGCTATCGTCAGGAAGGCGGCTGGGACATCGCGCTCGCCGAGGCAAAGGTGCCGGGATATCGCGGAACGTGGGTGCTGATCCAGTTCGCGCACAACGACCAGTCGACGCGCCCCGAACGCTGGACCGACGAAACGACCGAGTTTCCCGCCAACCTTCGCCGCTTCGTCGAGGAAGTGAAGGCGGCGGGCGCGAACCCCGTGCTCGTCACGCCGCTGACGCGGCGCGAGTTCAAGGACGGCAAGCTGAAGAACACGCTCGCCAGCTGGTCCGATCAGGTGCGCGGCGTTGCGAAGGCGATGGAGGTGCCGCTGGTTGACCTCAATGCGCTCAGCGCGCGTCAGGCGCAGGAAATGGGCGCCGAGATGGCGACCAAACTCGCGCAGGAGCCGCCGACGGCGGAGGAACTCGCCGCGGCGAAGGCGGGGACCACCCTGCCCGCGCCGCCGGCCCCGCCCGCGCCGCCGCCGATCACCGGCGACGGCGCGCGCGGACAGGTCACGCGCAAGTTCGACTACACGCATCTCGGCGCCATCGGCGCCGAAGTGACCGCGAAGCTGGTCACGCAGGCGCTGGCGCGCGCCGTTCCGGCGTTGCGGAGCCAGCTCGTCCGCTGACGATTGAGTGTATGGCAATTTGGACTAACCAATTTGCCATGCACAGTGGTTGACAATTTTGCTGCAATGCCTGACATTATTGGTCAGAACAGAATCGACATTTGGGGAGAGACGAAGTGAATTCTCGTAATCACGCGCGCACGCTGCGCGCAGCCTTGCTGGCCGGCGCAGGCTCGACGCTGCTGATCGCCGCGATGCCCGCGATGGCACAGGACGCGCCTGCCCCGGCGCCGCGGGCCGAGGATGAGGAAGACGCGATCGTCGTCACCGGCATCCGCGAGACGATCCAGAATTCGATCAACACGAAGCGCGAGGAAACCGCTATCGTCGACGCCCTGTCGTCCGACGACATCGGCGACATTCCCGCGATCTCGGTCGGCCAGGCGATCCAGACGATCACCGGCGCGACGACGCACCGCGAAAAGGGCGACGCATCCGAAATCGCGCTACGCGGCCTCGGCCCCTTCCTGTCGAACGCGACCTTCAACGGCCGCGACGCGACGAACGGCAGCGGCGACCGGTCGGTGAACTTCAACCAGTTCCCGTCCGAACTCGTCAACAACATCAAGATTTACAAGACCCAGCAGGCGAGCCTTGTCGAAGGCGGTGTCGCGGGCACCATCGAGATCGGGACGCTGCGCCCGCTCGATTTCGGCAAGCGCCGCCTGCAGGGCGAGGTCAAGGCGCAGTATAATCCCTATGGCGACCGCGTCACCGGCGGCGCAGGCGGCATCGGCTGGCGCGGGACGCTGAGCTATGTCGACCAGTTCGCGAACGACACGATCGGCATCGCGATCGGCGTCCAGCGTAACGACACGAACAATCCCGAAGAAACCTACGCCGCGTCAACGACATGGACCGCGTGCCAGGCCGCGCCCGTCGTCGCCAACAACACGTGCGACGAATATACGCGCGCCGAATATGGCCAGAACCGCGCCTTCTACCTTGTTCCCAACGCCTATACCTTCCGCCAGATCAGCGAGACCGACAAGCGCGACGCGGTGTTCGGCGCGATCCAGTGGCGCCCGACCGACACGCTCGACATCAATCTCGACGTCCAATATTCGGACCGCACCTTCGTCGAGAGCCGCCGCGACCTCAACCTGTCCGAAGGCCGCGTCGGGCTGACCAACGTCGTCTTTGACGAAAATGGCATCGTCCAGAGCCTGAACGGCCTGTCGGCGATCGAATCGAACGGATCCGAACTGTCGCGGTCGGAGGAATATCTCGGCGGCGGCCTGTCGGTCGACTGGGAAGCGAGCGACCGGCTGACGATCAAGCTCGACGGCAGCTATTCGCGCACGATCCGCAAGGAAATCGAGCGCAACGTCCGCCTGCGCACCGCGGCGACCGACGTCAACGGCGTGCGCACCGTGTTCAACAACCGGCGCATTCCCTATAAATATGAGATCACGCCGGGCAGCTTCGTCCCGACGATCACGATCGACCCGCGCTTCGATCTCAACAATCACGACCTCTTCTGGGAGGACTCGCGCTTCCGCCGCGACGAGGCCAAGCGCCACAACGAAATTTTCGCGGGCCGCTTCGATGCCACCTACGAACTCGACGGTTTCCTGAAGAATATCTCGGCCGGCGGCCGCTGGTCGCAGCTCACCTATCGCGATTACGACCTGCGCAACGGCGATTTCAACCTGACCGAACCGATCGCGGTCGACAAGCGGATCAACAATATCTGCCGCCAGGCCTTCCCGCAGACCGATTTCCTCTCGGCGGCCAAGGGCAACAGCATCAACAGCTGGGCGACCTTCGACGTCGACTGCCTGTTCCGCGAATATATGGGCACCGAGGACCCCGGCCTGCCCGACGAAATGCGTTCGGTTGCGAGCCGCGACGTCAAGGAAACCACGCTCGCGGGCTATGTGATGGCCGATTATGCAAGCGACCTCGGCAACATGCCGGTGCGCGGCAACATCGGCGTGCGCATCGTCAACACGCGCGTGACCTCCAAGGGGCTGCGTAGCGACCTCGTCCTCGTCCCCGATCCCAGCGGCGACGGCTCGTTCGGGCTCGACGAAACCGGCAACTTCGTGACCGAGACGATCAAGAGCAGTAACACGCGCATCCTGCCGAGCGTCAACGCGATCTTCGAGGTCGCGCCGGACACGCTCGTTCGCCTCGCCGGTTATCGCGCCATGTCGCGTCCCAACCCCAGCGCGCTTGGCGCCGGGCGCACGATCACGCTCGAAGGCGGCGAGGAGTTTACGTCGATCGGGGATGCGATCGACAATATCCGCGCCAACGGCAGCCCGCGCCTCAAGCCGCTGATGTCATGGAACGGCGACCTGTCGGTCGAATGGTACCCGAACAAGGACAGCCTCCTGTCGGCGACCGTTTACTACAAGCAGTTCAACGGCGGCTTCCAGCCAGTCGTTTACAACGAAGACTTCACGATCAACGGCGAGACCGTGTCGATCCCGGTGACGCAGACGCGCAACAGCCCCGACAAGTCGCGCATCTATGGCCTCGAACTGACCGCGGCGACGCGCTTCAGCTTCCTGCCAAAGCCGCTCGACGGGCTCGGCGCCAAGGTCAGCTACAATTATGCGGATTCGAATTTCGAGACGCAGGACATCCGCCTCGGCGACGAATATAATCCGGTCACAGACACGGTCAGCGAAGGGATCATCCCGCCAGCCGGCCTGTCGGGTTATTCGAAGCATGTGCTGTCGGCGCAGGCCTATTACGACATCGGCCCCGTATCGCTGCAGGCGATCTACAATTACCGGTCGAGCTATTTCCAGGACTTCGTCGGCGGCAACAGCCAGCTCCGCTACGTCGGGCCGAGCGAGACCGTCGATTTCCGCGCCTCGCTCAACCTGATGAAGGGTGTGTCGCTGCGGTTCGAGGCGCTCAACATCTTCAACGAGCCCAAGGCGACCTATATGCCGGTCTATGGCAGCAGCCGTCAATACCACTATTATGGCGCCAAATATTTCATCGGCATCCGGGCGCGGATCTAGGACCCGGACGATGCGGCTCGCCGTACTCGGCTTGACGATGGCGGCGGCGCTCCCGGCAACGGGTGCGTCCGCCGCCGACGGCGTCGCACCGCGCGAGATTGTGAAGGACGCGATCTATCGCACCGTCGACGGCCGACCGTTGCATCTCGACATCTATGTCCATCCCGATGCCGGGAAGATCCCCGGGCCGGTGCTCATCCATTTCCACGGCGGCGGCTGGGCGCGCGGTGCGCGCCCCGAAAGCTGGACCGGCTTCCGCTCCTACCTCGCCGTCGGCTTTTCGGTCGTCACGGTCCAATACCGGCTCGCGGGCCAGGCCCACGCCCCTGCGGCGGTAGAGGATGCGCGCTGCGCGCTGCACTGGGTCGGCGCCAATTCGGCGCGGTTCGGCTTCGACACCGGGCGGATCGTGGTTTCGGGCACGTCGGCGGGTGGCCATCTCGCGCTGATGGCCGGGCTGCTGCCGCCCGCGAACGACGTCGATCCCGACGATTGCAGAAAGGGCCCGAAAGCCTCGGCTATCCTCGATTTCTATGGCCCCGCCGACCTGACCGCGACCGACGGCGGCAAGCGACACCCGACGATCGCGAACTGGATCGGCACCGGTCCCGGTGCCGCCGCGATGGAGCGCCATATGTCGCCCGTCACCTGGCTCTCCGCCGCCAGTCCGCCGGTTTTCATCGGCCATGGCGACGCCGACCCCGTCGTCCCGGTCGCGCAATCGATCGACCTCAAACGCCGGCTCGACGCGCTGGCGGTGTCTTCGGACCTTTTCATCGTCGCGGGCGGCGGGCACGGAAAGTTCGATCCGGCCAGCCAGTCGGCGATGACGGCGCGCGCGCTGACCTTCCTGTGCGGCCACGGCATACCGGCATCGGCCGCGTGCGGGACGAAAAACTGATGCGCGCGTCGGTCATGGGCTTCAAACTTGTCATACCGGATTGTATGGACTCCCTGAGACATAGTTGGGGAGATGACTGAGCATGGCCGAACGCCGCCTTTTCGAGGATGTCGCCGACACGATCCGGCGCCTCATTCTGGACGGAACCTACCCGCCCGGAACGCGGTTGCCGGGCGAGCGCGAGCTGTCCGAACGGTTCGAGGTCAGCCGCGTGACGATCCGCGAGGCCGAGATCGCGCTGCAAGCGACGGGGTGGATCCATATCCGGACCGGCGCCGGCGCCTATGTCGAGGCGGTGCTCCCGGGCGACAACGCGGTCCTGCCCAAGGTCAGCGCGTTCGAACTCACCGAGGCGCGATCCCTGTTCGAGGCTGAAGCCGCGGCGCTCGCCGCGCCGACCATCTCGGCCGAAACGCTCGAAAAGCTCGAAACGCTGCTGACCGCGATGGCCGACGAGAATGCGAGCGAGGACGAAATCAGCGCGATCGACCGCGAATTTCATATGACGATCGCGGCGGCGTCGAACAACAAGGCGATCATCCATGTGATCGAAAGCCTGTGGCGGATGCGGATGGAATTGCCCGAAGTGCGGACGAGCCATTCGATGGTTTGCCAGAAGGACGGCAAGGCGCGCCAGTCCGAGCATTCGGACGTCGTCGAGGCGCTGCGCAAGCGCGATGCGTCGGGCGCGCGGCTCGCGATGCGGCGTCATTTCAACCGCCTGATCGAATCGATGCTCGACGAAACCGAAGAACGCGCGCTCGTCGAATTGCGCCGCAGCGCCGCCGAAAGCCGCGAACGCTACCTGCTGAGCGCCAAGCTCGCCTGATGCCGTGCGGACCGCTTCGATGAGCGCCGCAACGCGCGCACAGGACGCGGTTTCCGCCCTCCTCGAAGCCCGGCGAACCGGCCGCGCGCTGGAGCGTTTCCCCGCGCCGGTGCCCGCAACCCTCGCCGACGCTTACGCCATGCAGCAGGACTTGCTCGCCGCGCTCGGCGGGCGGGTGCTCGGCTGGAAGGTCGGGCGTATCCCGCCCACCATGGTCGGCGCGCTCGGCGCCGAGCGGCTTGCGGGGCCGATCCTCCGCTGCGCCGACCTCGATGGCGACGCGCCGGGCGAGGCGCGCGTCTTCGCGGGCGGCGCGGGCGCGATCGAGGCCGAAACGATGCTGCGCCTGCGCGCCGTGCCCGATCGTCCGCTTGCTGCCGACGAGGACGCGAGCGGCTGGGTCGACGATATCCGCGCGGGCTTCGAGATCGCGAGTTCGCCGGCACCCGACGTCCATGCGCACGCGCCGTTCGGCATTATCGCCGACATCGGCATCAACAACGGACTGCTCGTCGGCCCGCGCCTCGACGCCTCCGACTTCGACCGCCTCGACGTGATGACCGAAATCGATGGCATCGCGGTAGGCTCCGGGCGCGCGTGCGACGTGCTCGACGGCCCCTGGGGGTCGCTGCGCTTCCTCGTCGACCTGCATCACGACGGTGTGATCCAGCTTGAGCCCGGCCAATGGATTTCGGCGGGCGCGATCACCGGGGTCCATCCGATAACGCCGGGCCAGTCGGCGACCTCCCGTTTCGGCGACAGCGTCCGCATCGCCTGCACCGCCATTCCCGACCCCGGAGCCTGACCATGATCGACCCGACGAAGACCATCGCCTGTTTCGGCGAGGTCGTTTTGCGGCTGGGTGTCCCGCACGGCGAACTGCCACTGCAATCGGCGCGCTTCGACGTGCATGTCGGCGGCGCCGAAGCCAATGTCGCGGTCGCGCTGGCATCGCTTGGCCATGACGTCGCGATGCTCGGCGCGATTCCGGATGGCGCGCTCGGCGACGGTGTCGTCGACCGGCTGCGCAGTCACGGCGTCGACACGCGGCGCCTGTTGCGGCCGGCGGGCCGGATGGGGCTATATTACCACCTGCCCGGCGGTCCGATGCGCGCCGACGACGTGCAGTACGACCGTGCCGAAACCGCCTTCGCGACGACGGTCCCGGCCGATTGGGACTGGGACCATCTGCTGGCAGGCGTGGGCTGGCTGCATCTGTCGGGGGTCACCCCGGCGCTGGGACAGCGGAGCGCCGACGCCGTGCTCGAAGCGGTGCGCCGCGCGCGCGCCACGGGGATCGGCGTTTCGTTCGACGGCAACTGGCGCGGCAGGCTCTGGGAACGCTGGCATAGCGACCCCGCCGCAATCCTGCGGCCGATCGTCGCCGAAGCGACGCTGTTGTTCGGCAACCATCGCGATGCCTCGCTGCTCCTCGGCCGCGACTTTTCGGGCGATGGCGCCGATCGGCGGCGCGAGGCCGCGCTCGCGCTGCTCGATGCCTTCCCACGGCTCGAACGCGTCGCGTCGACCGCACGCCGCGTCATCGAGCCGGCACGCCACGAACTTCGTGCCCGGATCGACACCCGCGACGATCACGCGCAGACCGAAGCCGTCGTCATCACCCCGGTAATCGACCGGATCGGTACCGGCGATGCGTTCGCCGCCGGGGTCCTCGACGCGCTTTTTACCGGCGAAACCCTTGCCGCTGTCGCGCAGAACGGCCTTGCAGCTGCTGCGCTTGCGCACGGGATACGCGGCGATTTCGCCCCGCTGTCACGCCGCCTGCTTGACGGCGCCTCGCCCGCCGCCAGCGACGTGGCGCGCTGATCCGCACCTATGGTCCAACAACAGCAGCGACTTGACCGCCGCCCCGGGGTAAGAAGGGGCCAAGAAAGCCCCGTTCGTCCCGGAGAGCGCAGACATGAGCCAGACGCCGACCCGCTATTGCGACCTCGTGATGAAGGGCGGCATCACGAGCGGCGTCGTCTATCCTAACGCGGTGCTCGCGCTTGCACGCGATTTTCGCTTCAAGAATATCGGCGGGACGTCGGCGGGTGCGATCGCGGCAGCCGCCACCGCCGCGGCCGCGCTGGGCGATCGCAAGCATATCGCATCGGGGTCGGCCGCTCCCTGCCCCGCAACGCTCGGTTTTGCGGGGCTGGAACGCGTCGCGGCGCAGCTTTCGTCGCAGGGTTTCATCTTCAGCCTCTTCCAGCCTGCACGCGGGGCGAAGAATGCCTATCGGCTGATCGTCACCCTTGCGGGGAACGCCGGGCCGCTCCGCAAGCTTTTCGCGGCGATGGTCGCCGTGGTCGCGGTCGCGCCGCTCGAAGCATTACTGCTGCTCGGGCTGTTCCTTTCGCTTGGATATGGGGTTGCGGGCGCGCCGGGGCTTGCCGCCGTCGCGCTTCCGGCAGCGATTTGCGCCTATCTGGGCGCCGCGATCGCCGCGGTGCTCCGCGTCGCGCGCGTCGCCCGGCGCAACCTGATGGGGCTATGCTCGGGCCGGACGACGCGCAGGGATGCATCGCGGCCCGCACTGACCGAATGGATGCACGACGTCTTGCAATCGCTGTCGGGCAAGACGGCGGCCGACCCGCTGCTGTTCGACGACCTGTGGTCGGCGCCGCGATATCCGGGCGAGCCCGCTACCGAAACAGCGATCACGCTACAGATGATCACCACCGGCGTGTCGCATCACGAACCGCGAACATTGCCGTTCACCGACGCGGCATTCTGGTTCCTGCGCGAAGAGTTCGACCTGCTGTTTCCTCCTGTCCTCGTCGACGCGATGGTCACCGGAGCCGGCGCCCCCGAACGGGTCGATGGCAAGGCCTATTACCGCTTGCCGCCGAAGGGGCGGATGCCCGTCCTCGTGGCGATGCGGATGAGCCTCAGCTTTCCGCTGCTGATCAGCGCCGTGCCCCTGCACGAGCCGGTGGGCAAGCGAACCCGGCGTGCGAACAGCGAGGGCGAGACGTTCGATGGCGAAGAGGGAAACAGCGAAGCGACGCTGAGCCAGAGCACCGACAGCCTTGCGACCGGCGGCGACGCGCCCGTCGCGTCGATCGAGGGCTTTCGCATCTGCTGGTTTTCGGACGGCGGCGTGTCGAGCAACTTCCCGCTCCACCTGTTCGACGCGCCGCTGCCCCGCTGGCCGACCTTCGCGATCAATCTCGTCTACCCGCAGGACAGTGACACCGGCGTAGCGATCGAGAGCAGCGAGCCGCCGAACCCGCGCGATGCGGCCGAAGCCGCGGTGTGGCTGCCGCTCCACAACAACCGCGGCTGGAGGCGCAGCTACCGTTCGATCGCGCGGCCCGTCGCGCTCGCCGAGATTTCGGGCTTTTTGTTCGGGATCGTCAGCACGATGCAGAACTGGCGCGACCTGCTGCAATCGCGCGCGCCGGGGCAGCGCGACCGGATCGTCCACGTCTCGCTCGACGCGACCGAGGGCGGGATGAACCTCGACATGTCGCAGGCGATCCTCGACAGCATTTCGCTGAAAGGGACCGCCGCGGGCGAGCGGCTATACAGCTTTTCCTTCGCCAATCATTATTGGGTGCGATGGCGCAATGTCGCGTCGGGGCTCCAGCGCTATACGATGCGGATCGCCGCCAGCGCCGACGTCATCCCGCCGATACCGGCCTATGACGGCGCGTTCGCGACGGTGCGGACCGGAACGCCCCCTCCCGTTTCCTATAAATTCCGTTCCGCCGAAGCGCAGGCGGCGTCGCAAAATCTCTACGCCGACCTCGTCGTCCGCGGCAAGGAATGGGCCGATCTGGGTCCCGACCTTGGCGACGGTACGCCCAGGCCGCTGCCGCAGATGCAGATCACCCCGATCTATTAGGGTCTCTGCCCGGTTCAGCCTTTGCCCTGCGCGGCGAGCACGCGCAGGATGTTGCCGCTCCACATCTTTTCGATGTCGGCGTCCGAATATCCCGCGGCCTTCAGCCGCTCGGTCACCTTCGGCAGCGCAGTAATATCCTCGATACCCGGCAGCCCGCCACCGCCGTCCCAGTCGGCGCCGAAACAGATATGGTCGACGCCGCCGACCTCGATCGCGCGCAGCACCATCTTCATATAGGCTTCGAAATCGGCGGCCCACATCCGCTCTTTCGCGTCGAGCGCGCGCCATTCGCGGTTGAGGTCCGCCTGCTCGGCCGGTGTGAGCGTGCCGATCCGTTCGAGTTTGCCGAACAGCGCGGCGCGCACAGGCGACATGTTCATGTCCGACAGGAAGACGGTCGAAATGCACATCGCGCCCCCCCTGGCGGCGAGCTTCCTGAGGCGTCCCTCGTCGAGGTTGCGCGGGTGGTCGTGCGCCGAGCGCAGGCTCGAGTGCGAGAGCAGGATCGGGTATTTCGACAGCGCGAGCAGCTGATCGAAGGTCGCATCGGACGAGTGGCTCGCATCGATGACGATACCGAGCCGGTTCATTTCGGCGACCCATTGCCTGCCCAGCGGGCTGAGGCCGTTCCAGCGCGGCGTGTCGGTCGCGCTGTCGGCGAACTGGTTGTTCTTCGAATGCACCGGCCCTGCAAGCCGGACGCCCTTCCGGTAGAATTCTTCCAGCAGCGACAGATCCTCGCCGATCGGATAGCTGTTCTCGATCGACTTGAACGCGACGAGCTTGCCCGCCTTGTTCAGCGCCCGCGCGTCGGCCGCCGTGCGCGCGGGACCGATCTGCGCCGTCTGTGCGCCCAGCGTCCGGTCGATCAGGTCCGACCGCCCCCGCGCATGGACGAGCGCGTCGGCATAGCCCTTCGCGGTCAGCGGTCCCTGATCGGTGTAGATGACGAAGAAACCGCCATCGAGATTGCCGTCCTTCATCCGCGGGATGTCGAGCTGGACAAGGTCGTCGGCCAGCGTGTGGCGATCGGCAAAGCTCCATCCCTGCCGGTCGAAATGCGTCGGCGTGTCGAGGTGGGTGTCGAGCACGAGCATCCGGCTGTGCGACGGAGCTTCCGGCGGTTTCGCCGGTTTTTCGTCCGCAGTGCAGGCGGTCAGCGCGGTGGCAGCAAGCAGGACGGCGATGCGCTTCATTTCGCGTCCTTCACAGGCTTCAGGTCGAGATCGTGGTAATCCCAGCTGAAGTCGGCGATCTGGCTCACCGCCTTCATCGTCACGCCGGTGATCTTGCCGTCGGCGTCGAGCGCGAAGGTGACATAGGCGGGCTCGATCGCCGGATCGTCGAAATCGGTGACGAAGCTGTCATATTGCCAATGCTTGAGCCGCCCCGCCATCCGCGGCGTCGAGGTGAAGTCGATCGTCAGCCCCTTGCCGGCCTGCCCGATAACAATGTCGCCATACCAGGGATCGCGGTAGCGCCCCGCATAGCCCGCGAGCGCGAGCGACGGTCCCGATTTCATCGGCGACGCCTTCGACTTTTCGAGAAACGCCTTGCCGCCCGCGAGCCGCGCCTCGAACCAGTCCTGCCATTTGGTCGTCCAGCCATAGTCGGGTTGATCGAGATAATGATCGAGCAGCTCGTACGTCAGGCCGAGGATCATGCCGCTGTCCTCACTGTTGAGCATGATCGCGAAGCCGACATTCCTGTCAGGGATCATCACGACGCGCGTGATCGAGCCGAAGACCCCGCCGCTGTGCTGGACGATGCGGTGGCCGCGATAATCCTGCACCTGCCACCCCAGCGCATAGGCCTGTTGCGTCGGCTGCGCGGGCTTGAGCGCCTCGGGCAGCTCTCCGATCGGCATCGGGGTGACCGGCGCCCACATTTCGGCGGCCTGCTTTTCGCTGAACAGCCTTTTTCCGTCGGGCAGCGCGCCGTGCGCGAGCTGGATCTTGAGCCATGCTGCCATGTCGTCGGCGCTGAGGGCGAGGCCACCCGCGGGCGCGCCGTTACGGCCGAGCTCGTCGCGCTCGTCGAGCGCCTGTTGCGGACCAAGCCCGCGCAGCGCGCCCGACAGGCGCGCGTGCGGCCATGACCGGTTCGCGATACGGAAGCGATCCTCGCTGTCGCTCGTCGCATTTTTCATGCCGCCCGCGCGCAGCACGCGGTCGCGCATGAACACTTCCCACGTCTGGCCGGTGACCTCCTCGATCAACTGCCCCGCGACCGTGTAAAGGATATTGTCATAGGCATAGGCCGAACGGAAACTCGTCACGGGTTTGAGGTAGGCGACACGCTCGACCGTCTGCTTGCGCGTCAGGTGGGTGCGCGGCACGAACATCAGATCGCCCTGCCCCAGCCCCAGCCCGCTGCGATGGACGAGCAGGTCGCGGATCGTGATCTCGCGCGTGACCCATGCGTCATACATGCGAAACCATGGCATATGCTTGATTACCGGGTCGTCCCACGCAATCTTGCCCTCGTCGACGAGGATCGCGAGCGCGGTCGCGGTCATCGCCTTGCCCGTCGAGCCCGTCTGGAAGATCGTCTGTTCATCGACCGGCGCCGGATCGCCGATCTTGCGCACGCCCCAGCCGCGCGACAGCGTCGTCTTGCCGTCCTCGACGATCGCGATCGACACGCCCGCCGCGCCGATCTTCTTACGAAGCGCCTCAACGCTCGTGCCGATATCGGCAGGCGGCTCGGCCCAGACGGGCGTCGCCACCGAAAGCATCAACGACAGGGCAAGCAGGCGAACGGCTTTCATCAGAGAGTCTCCATTTCGGGAACGGGTGAAGGGCGCAGCAGGCGCCAGACGCCGACGGTCAGCAGCGGCAGGACAAAGACCGCGAGGAACAGCCAGGCGAGGAAGCGGTATCCGCTCGCAATCAGGTCGACGAGCCCGATGCGTCCCGCGACGAACATGCAGCCAGCCAGGATCACCGCACCGATCACGGCGCGGGCGCCGGGCGTCAGCGCAGGGCGCCCGCGGCTCTCGACCGCGCCCGAGATACGCTCGTTGATCGCATGGACCGCCCCCGCCCCGCTTTCGAGCAAGGCGGCAAAGATCATCACCTGGAACAGGACGTGGAAACCCGGCACCGTCATCTGGCGGAGCAGGAAATCCGACGGCAGGGTTTCGGCGCCGATCGCCGGATAGAAGGCCATCATCGCGACAAAGAAGAGGATCGCGGGGAGCATCGACAGCGGCCCGGCAATCAGCCCCGCAACGAGCGCGTCGCGCTGGCTGGTCAGATGGCGCAGCACCGGCAGGATCACGACCGCACCGACGATATTATAGCTCGCATAGGTCAGCCCGCCCGCCATCCAGTTGCCCGACGGCGGCGGCGCATTCGCAAAGCCCTGCCCGATCAGCCCGCCGAAGCTGGCGAGCGCGAGGACGAGGAACAGCCCGTAGACGCCGTACAGCAGGAAGGAGACATATTTGAACATCTGTTCGACGACGCCCGTCCCCCACGCGGTCACCGCGACGATCGAGACGGCGAGCAGGATCACGCCCGCAAGTTCGGGCCAACCGAAGGTCGCCGCGCCGATCGCGCCGGCCGCGGCGCCGAACACCGCAAGGATGAGGACGACAAAGATCAGATAGGCAGCCTCGAACGCGACCCACGCCGGACCGAGAAGTCCCTTGAAGAAGGCACGATAATCATAGGCGCCGAGCTGGCGCGCGAGCGCGAAGGTTAGCGCCGCAACGACGCTCCAGATCAGCGTCGCGAGCAGCATCGCGGCCAGCCCGCCCCACGGCCCCGACGGCACGAAATATTCGGCCAGCTCGCGGCCAGTCGCATAGCCGCCGCCGATAATGACGGCCTTCAGCGCAAAACCGGGCAGCAGGAAGCGCTGAAACCAGCTCGACCCACTGTCCGTCTCGCCCACACTCATGCGAGAATATTTTCGACAAGCGCGTCGAAACCTGCACCGCCGCGGACCGGATCGGCGACGGGAAGTCCCAGACGTTTGCACTCGGCCGCCATTAGCGCCTCGGCGGCGTCTGCGTCATAGCTCGACGTGTTGAAACTCACCCCGCCACAGCGGATCGCGGGGTTGGTGCGGCTGCCGAGCCGGATCGTCAGGTCGATCACCTCCTCGACCGACGGCAGCTTGAAACTCTCCATGCCGAGAATGACGGTACGCGACGGATCGTGGCAGACGACGAACACATCGGGCTGACTGCCGTGGAGCAATCCAAGCGATACCGCGGCATAGGCGGGGTTGAAGATCGACCCCTGTCCTTCGATCAGATCCCAGTGATCGTCGGGCGCGTCGGGGCTGAGCATCTCGGCCGCCCCCGCCTCGAAATCCGAAATCACCGCGTCCATCGGCATGCCGCCGCCCGCGATCATGATGCCCGTCTGCCCCGTCGCGCGAAAGTCGGCGTCGAGGCCGCGGTCGAGGAAAGCCCGGTGCAGCGCGAGCGCGGTATATTTCTTGCCGAGCGCGCAGTCGGTCCCGACGGTGAGCAACCGCTTTCCGTTCCGCTTGCGGCCGTTGGCGATCGGGATCGCGGGCGGCGGGGTGCGGATGTCGATCAACCGCTGCCCCGTGCGTCGCGACGCTTCGATCAGCGCAGGAATGCTGCCGAGGCGGACATGCAGCCCGCTGACGATGTCGAGCCCGGCCTCCATCGCCTCGACCAGCGCGGCGATCCAGTTGTCGCCGATGATTCCGCCCTGGTTGGCGACCCCGATCACCAGCGACCGCGCGCCCGCCGCCCGCGCCTCTGCGGGCGACAGACGCGGCAGGCCCGTGGAGACCGTGCAACCGCCGATCGCCAGCTCGCCAACGCAGCGATCGGCTGCCCAGTCGGCAAGGCCAAAGGCGGTCTTGGCATAGCTTGCCTCGGTCGTATCGCCGAGGAATAGCAGGTAAGGCTGCGGCAAGGCCAGCTTGCCGGCCAGCCTGCCGATTGGCAAATTCATCTTTTCCAACTCCAGACGATCAGAAGGCCATGTCGAGCGCGACGCCGATGGTGCGGGGTTGCAGCGGAATATTCGACTGATAGGCCTGCCTGCCGAACGCGTCGAGCGTATAGGACCGCTGCGTCGACGCCCGCTCGTTGAGCAGGTTGCGGGCATAGACGCGCACGGTCCAGTGATCGTCGAAGTTCACGGCGGCGTTGGCGTCGACGGCGGTATAGGCGTCCGACCAAAGATTATTCGGGCTGCTCGAAGGCAAGGACGCCAGCTTCGACGAATGCCGGACCCCGACGCCGACCTTGCCGTTGGCATTGCCGCCGATCGCAAAGCTGTAGTCGGCCTGCAACGACCCGGTAAATTTGGGAACGCTCGGCAGGCGTGCACCGTCGACACCGGAAATTTCCGGGGCGTCCGCCGTCAGTTTTGCATCGGCATAGGCAGCGCTGGCCACCAAAGACAGGCCGGGTGCGGGGCGCCAGGTCACCGTACCTTCGACACCTTTGCTGACCGCGGACGGGCCATTAGCCTGGCCGGTCACGCCGCCGAACGGCTGAATGACCTGGATGTCGGTCCAGTCCATATAGAAACCGGCCACCTCGACCGCGAGCGTGCGGCCCAGATTGCCCTTGAAACCAACTTCGTAGTTGACCAGCGTGTCCGCCTTGACCTGCGGCGGAACACCGGGGAACACCACGTTCGGACCACCGGGGCGGTAGCCATTGGCGACACGGGCATAGAGCATGGCGTCGTCGCTGATATGGAGCTGCGGACTGATGCTGTAGATGAACACATCTTCTTCCGACTTCCCGCTGAAATTGGCGACCCCGATGAACGGACCGCTGCTGATCTGGCGGAAATCCTGTTTATTCTTCGCGTAGCGGAGGCCGCCGGACAAGGCGAACATGTCGCCGAAATAGGCCGTGGCGTTGGCGAACACCGCCATTTCCTTGAAGGTCGACGGCAGCGATACGACGGCGCCCGGATCGAGCGCGTTGGGCGCACCCGAGAAATCGAAGGTGCGCACCAGCTGGTGATTTTCGCTGTCTTCCTTTGTGTAGAAGGCACCGACCAGCCATTCGAAGCGATCGTTATCGGGCGAAGCAAGACGGATTTCCTGCGTGAACTTCTGCAGATCGAGCGCCACGCTGAACGGCGCGAGGCCCGCGGGCACCGCCCCGCCGGTCAGCGCCGGAAAGGCGATCCCGAAAATCAGCGTCGCATCCTGCACACTGACCGTGCTCGTCTCGCTATAGGTCGAGACCGATGTCAGCGTCGCAAAGCCGAGATCATAGTCCAGCACCGCCGAATAATAATCGATGCTCTTGCGGAAAGGCTCCGGCAGGAAGGAATTATAGGACCAGCCATCGCCAAGCGGAACGCCCGCGGCGGTGGATACGACGCCGTTGGTGCCGTTCGCGTCGATCGTCTGCCAGATACCGCCGAGGCGGACCGTGAAATCTTCGGTCGCATTCCACAACAGGCTCACGCGGCCACCACGCTGTTCGACGTCATTCGCGTCGTTCAGCGCAGGGTTGTTGACCGAACTGACGTAGCCCGGCGTTTTGCGCCATGAAAAGCTGCCGGTGATCCCGAGCTTGTCCTGAACGATCGGCGCATTGACCATGACCTGCGCGGCCCAGCCCGGATTACCGGCCTCGTCGATCGCAAACAGTTCGCCGCCGGCCTTGACGCTGAAATCGGTCGTGCTCGGCGCGACGGTCCGGTATTTGAGCAAACCACCGATCGAGCTGGCGCCATAAAGCGTTCCCTGCGGCCCGCGCAGGATTTCCAGCCCCGCGATGTCGTATGGCATCAGGTCGAGCGAATAGGTCGCGCTGCGGGCGTAAAGGCTGCTCGACCCCACCGGCGCGTCATCCAGATAGATGCCGACGGCCTGCGCCGATCCGACCGGCGCGATCCCGCGCAGCGAAATGACCGACGTGCCCGGCTGCGAGCTGATCACCGTCATTCCGGGGACGTAGCCCGCATAATCGACCAGCGAGCCCGCGCCCTGTTCGCGCAGCGCGTCGCCGTTGACCACGGTGATCGAGATCGGAACGTCCTGAAGCGCTTCCACACGCTTCTGCGCGGTCACGACGATCTCGCCGCTCGCCTCGATGGCACCCGCGTCCTGCGCCTGCACCGGCATCGCCGCCATCAGCGCGACCATGCTCCCCGCAATCAAAAGCCCCTGTTTCATCGTCTTACCCCCAGACTTGGGCGAGCAGGCGGCGGAAATTGCCGCCGAGCACGGCCCGGATGTTTTCATTGGAATAATTACGGCGGATCAGTTCCTCGGTGAGGTCGAAGGTCTTGAGCGGATGATCGAAGCCGTCGATGTCGATTTTGTCACGAAAGGCATAGCTGCCCTTGTAGCTACCCTTGAGCAGCGCATATTCGTCGGGCTTCATATCGTCATAGCCGTGCAGGTCGGCGTCGGAACCGATGCCGACATGATCGATCCCGACGAGCTTCGCGACATGGTCGATGTGATCGGCCATATGCCCGACATTGGTCGGATCGGTCGTGCGGACGAACATCCGCACCCCGGTGATCCCCATCACCCCGCCCTTCGCCGCGAGCGCCTTGATCGCCGCGTCGGTCTTGACGCGCGGATGATCGACGAGCGCGCGGGCGTTGCTGTGCGTGATCGCGATCGGCCCCTTGGCGATTGCGATGGCATCCAATGTCGTCTTGTCGCCGCAGTGCGACACATCGACGAGCATCTTCTGCTTTTCCATTTCGGCGATGATCGCCGCGCCATAGTCGCTGACGCCGCCGTCGACGCGCTCGGTGCTGCCCGACCCGATCAGGTTCTGGGCGTTGTAGGTGAGCTGCGCGCAGCGCAGGCCCAGGCGACGGAACAGTGCGACATCCTCGATCTTTTCGAAATGCTCGGCATTCTGGATGCCCATGATGACGGCGCATTTCTTTTCCGCCTTGGCGCGGTCGAGATCCTGAACCGTATCGACGAGCGTGAAAACATGGCTGTTGCGCCCCGCAAAACCCTGCCATCCGGCAAGAAATTCGAGCGCCTGCGCCTTCGCGCCGGGTCCGCCCAAACCATAGGCGTTGTGAAATCCGGTGATGCCGCTCGCCTTGAACTCGGCGGCTTCGGCGTCGGTCAGCCGGTGCGCGACATAATTTTCGTCGAGCGTGATCTTCAGCGGCGCGAGCATGTCGATGACGAGCGACGACGCGACAAGGTCGACTGCGCGGCGCGAATAGCTCTTCCCCGGAACGGCGGCAAAGGCATAGGCACCCCGGTTGATCATCGGCGCCGACACAGCGACACCCACCACGCCCGCGAGTGCCGCACGGCGTGTCATCTGGAACGACCCCGTCATCCCAATCTCCCTCTTTTATAGTTTCAATGTAGACTATTGTCCTAATCGGAAAATTGTCAACCCATTTAGGACATAAATTTGTCACATCCCGAAGTTTGGGCGGACGAGCTTTCGGACTGCTGCGCGGTTTCGGTGAAGATATGCCCCAAATGGCGAAGGGGCCGATGATGGAAAAGACGCTCGACCCGAAGGTCGAGCGTCAGTTCGCGTGCGCTTTGCGCCCGTATCAATAGACCATGCCGAAGCCATAGAGATGGAACATGAGCGTCACCCACACGAGTATGAGGGCGGCGAGGGTCAGCAGCACCGCGCCGAGCTTCATCGTCCAGCGACGCTTGTCCTTGATGCTGAGCCACAGGTGCCAGCCCGCCGTTGCAAGCAGGCCGAACGCGGCGAGCGGCGTCACGATACGCAGCAGGTGGATCAACCAGTCGAGCGGACCGCCGATCGCGCCAATATCGGCCGAGAAGGCCGCGATCAGCCCGAACCAGCCGGCGAGCGCGCCAAGCGCGAGCCAGGCGAAGACGCGCGACAGGCGGTACGCGCGGCGCGCCTTGCCCTCGAGCGCGAAGTCGGCCTTGAAGCTGCGGCGCACCAGCGCGCGTACCGGCCACGCCAGCGCGGCGAGCAGGATGATGCCGAAGGCGAAGATCAGCGCCGGGTTGAGCCAGGCGGCATTGACGCTCGCCGGGGCGGGCTCGAACACCATGAAGGGCGAGGCGCCATCGATGCTCCAGCGGACGACGCGGCCGTCCTTGACCTCGGCCGCGAGACGCTCGCCCGTAGCCGTGTCGCGCCACACGAACGGTTCGACCTCGACCCAGTCGGTCGCGGCCGCGCCGGTGTCGAACGACGGGATCGTGATCTTGCCGTCCTCGGTCAACGAGACGGTCGTCTGCCCGAGGAGACCGAGCAGACTCATGAAGTTGGTGAAAGACCCGCGGCTGTTGGCGTAATTGCCGACCATCAACTGCGCATGTTCTTTCGCCGTCTTCGCATCGACCTCGCCGGGCTTTTCGGTGCCGGGCAGGTAGCGGTCGGCGAATTTGTGGAACAGCGCGCTGCGGATCGCGCCCGCATCGCCCTGTTTCCCGGCACTGTTCATCGAAATATAGACCCCGATATCAGCGTCGGGGAACAGCCAGAGATAGGAGTGGAACCAGACGGTGTCGCCGCCATGCGCGATCGCACGGTGACCATTAACCCATTGTTCGTAGAAGCCGAGCGCCATGCTGTTGAGCGGGCCGACGCCGGGTGCCTTGAAATCGTGCATCTGCTTCGCGGTTTCGGGCTTCAGCAGCCCCGCACCGTCGTTGAGGTGCGCGATCATGAACTTGCCCATGTCGGCACCGCTCGCCGACAGGCTGCCGGCGGGTGCCGGGATCACCATCTCGAACGGTTTGGGCTTTTGCGTGACGTCGGGATAACCCTTCGACATATGCGGCGCGAGATTCGCGGGAAGCGGCTGGCGGAACGACGCATGCGCCATGCCGAGCGGCTTGAAGATATGGTTATCGATATAGTCGTCGAAATCCTCGCCGCTGACGCGTTCGACGATATAGCCCGCGAGCGCGGTCGCATAATTCGAGTATGCCGGGGTCGTCCCCGGCGCAAAGACGCGGTCGGGCAGCGCGAGCGGCATCTGTTTCTTGAGCGTCATCACCGCCTTGGGATCGCTGCTGATCAGATAGCGCACCGATTCCTGGAAACCCGCAGTATGCGTCATGATGTTGCGCATCGTCACCGGTTTGCCCTGATAGGGCGGAATCTTGAAATCGAGATAGGCGTTGACGTCCTTGTCGAGGTCGATCTTGCCCGCCTCGACCTGTTGCATCACCGCGGTCCAGGTCAGGAGCTTCGACACCGAGCCGGGCCGAAAAAGCGTGGTCTCGGGCAGGACAGGTGCGCGCTTCGCGACGTCGGAGAAGCCATAACCCTTTTGAAGCACGACCTGATCGCCGCGAACGACGACCACCACCGCGCCCGGAATGCGCGCGCGTTCGAGCGCATAGGGCAGATAGCCGTCGAGCCAGGCTTCGAGGTCTTTCGCATCGAGCGCGACCGGCGCTGCAGCTGGTTTGGTGGCCGGCACCGCCACCGTTTCGGCTTTCTTCGCCGTAGGCGCGAGCACAGGCCCCTGCGCCGCCAGCGGCAACGCGGCGAATGCCGCGAGCCCGATCATCGCCTTTCGGATGAAACGCATCGCTTTCCCCTTTTCTTTTGCGAGGCCTGTCACACCTTGCAGCAAGCCGCGCGACCCCTTACCAAGGAACCAACACCCGTTAGCCCAATAGGGACATAATGATCCTGATTAGAAAATTGTCAAATATGGAATGGAAAAACTGATGGCCGACCGCTCGACACCGCCCACGCTCGGCACGGTGATGAAGAGCATCCGGTCGCGAAACGGCTGGACGCTCAAGGAAATGAGCGCGAAATCGGGAATCCCGGTGTCGACGCTGTCGAAGGTCGAACATGATCGGCTCACGCTCAGTTACGACAAGCTGCAGCAGCTCAGCCAGCGATTGAACATCCGCATGTCGGATCTGTTCGCCGAAGATGACGAGGACCAGACACCTCGCGTCACCGGTCGCCGCAGCATCGGCACGATCGACCAGGCGGTGCGCGTCACCACCGACAATTATGATTATCACTATCTGTGCACCGACCTCAGGCAAAAGCGGATGATCCCGATCATCACGCGGATCCGGGCGCACAGCGCGCGCGAGTTCGGCGATCTCGTCCGCCATCAGGGCGAGGAGTTCATCTTCGTGCTGGAGGGCGAGGTCGAGATTCACACCGAATTCTACGATCCGGTCGCGCTCAAGACCGGTCAGGGCATCTATCTCGATTCGTCGATGGGCCACGCTTACGTCGTCGCCGAGGGATATGAGGAAGCGCTGGTGCTGGGCGTCTGCTCTAGCGCCGACGACGGGTTGATGGACGAGCTGATAAGGAATCTTCATGGTTAGACGCCCCGCCGCCCGCGCACTGCTTCTGGGCAGCGTCTTTCTCGCCCCGGTGTCGGCACAGGCAGCGGATGCCGCCTACGACATGATCATCCGCGGCGGCACGATCTACGACGGGTCGGGCAAGCCGCCGGTCGTCGGCGATGTCGCGATCAAGGACGATCGCATCGTCGCGGTCGGCAAGGTCAACGGGGCCGCGAAGACCGAAGTTGCAGCGAAGGGCATGGCGGTCGCGCCGGGGTTCATCAACATGCTGAGCTGGGCGACCGAGTCGCTGATTGCCGACCCGAAGAGCCAGAGCGACATCCGGCAGGGCGTCACGCTGGAGGTGATGGGCGAAGGCTGGTCGATGGGCCCGATGAACGCCGGAATGAAGCGGCTGGAAACCGAACGTCAGGGCGACGTCAAATATCCGATCGAATGGACCACGCTCGGCGATTATCTGGGCTGGCTCGAGAAACGCGGAGTCTCGACCAATGTCGCGAGCTTCGTCGGCGCAGCGACGGTGCGCGTCCACGAACTGGGCGAAGGCGATGTCGATCCCACACCCGAACAGCTCGGCCGGATGCGCGCGCTGGTGAAGCAGGCGATGAACGAGGGCGCGATGGGGGTCGGCAGTTCGATCATCTATGCCCCCGGCTCCTATGCCGAGACCGACGAACTCGTCGCGCTGACGAGCGAGGCCGCGAAATGCGGCGGCATGTATATCAGCCATATGCGGTCCGAAGGCGACCGGATCGAAGAGGCGGTCGACGAGCTGATCGACATCGCGCGCCGCTCGGGCGCGCCGGCCGAAATCTATCACCTTAAAATGGCTGGGCGCAGCAACTGGGGCAAGCTCGACACGATCGTGAAGAAGATCGAAGCGGCGCGCGCCGAAGGGCTGAAGATCACGACCGACATGTACACCTATACCGCGGGCGCGACCGGCCTCGACGCCGCGATGCCGACGTGGGTGCAGGCCGGCGGGCTCGAAGAATGGATCAAGCGGCTGAAAGACCCCGCGATCCGCGCGCGCGTCGCCGCCGAAATGAAGCAACCCGGAAGCGACTGGGAAAATCTCTATTTCGGCGCGGGCGCCGACAAGATGATCCTGTCGGGGTTCAAGAATGACGCGCTGAAGCCGCTGACCGGCAAGACGCTCGCCGAGGTCGCGGCGATGCGTGGCAAGTCGCCCGAAGAGACCGCGATGGATCTGGTGGTCGAGGACGGCTCGCGCGTCGGCACCGTCTATTTCCTGATGTCCGAGAATAATGTCCGCAGGCAGGTCCAGCTGCCATGGATGAGCTTCGGTTCGGACGCCGCGTCGCAGGCGACCGAAGGCGTCTTCCTGAAATCGGGCGCGCACCCGCGCACCTATGGCAACTTCGCGCGGCTGCTCGGCCGCTATGTCCGCGACGAGAAGCTGATTTCGCTCGAACAGGCGGTGTACCGCCTCACCACCCTGCCCGCGACCAATCTGGGCATCAAGGATCGCGGAGCGCTGAAGCCGGGCTATTATGCCGACGTCGTGGTGTTCGATCCCGCGACGATCAGCGATCAGTCGACCTTCGAAAAACCGCACCAATATTCGGTTGGGATGCGCGACGTCTTCGTCAACGGCGTGGGCGTGTTGCGCAATGGCGAGCATAGCGGCGCGACGCCAGGTCGCGCGGTGCGCGGAGCCGGCTTTAATCGCTGCAACTAGGCGGCGAGCAAGCGCCGCTGCTCGGCGGGTGATTTGAACAGGAAATCATGCGGCAGGCCCAGGCGGACGCTGGCCTGGCAATGTGGCGCCGCGCGGTCGACATGACGGTCCGCGAGCCGTCCGGCGAGCCGCAGCGCGGTGCGGTCGAGCCGCGTGAGATCATAGCGCGGACCAAGTTCCAGCTTGCGCCGGATATGATCGGGCAGCAGCGACACCGAGGCGCGCGCGATCGCGCGATGGAGGAAGCGCGGCACGCCGGGTGCCGCCTTTCCCGATTGAATAATATCGAGGAATTCGAAAATGATCGGATGCGCCTCGAAGTGCGGTTCGAGTTCATCCATCATCGCCATGAATGCGTCCAGCGTCGGCGGCGTATGCCGCGCCCCGAACTCGCGTCCGATTGCGTCCCCGTCGGCCATGAAGCGATCCTGATCGGCGTCGCTGAGCGGATGAACGAAGCGGTCATAGGCCATCAGGAAGCCGTAGGAGGCGGTTGCTGCGACCCAGTCGAGCAGAACGGGATCGAGCGCGCGATATCCGGTGCCGCCCGGCGTCTCACCCTTCACCTTGCCGTGCATCCGGTTGACCTGGCCGATGACGGCTTTCGCGCTGCTCGCCGGGCCATAGCAGGCGAGCATCGCGACCAGCCCGGTGCGGCGCGAACGGCCGATCGGGTCGGCCTTGTAGGTCGAATGATCCCACACTCCCGACCGGATGCGCGGCTCGGCAAATTCGAGCAGTACCGCAGCGATACCGCCGATGCCGAGCGCGATCGGGTTCTTGTAGATACGCCACTGGACGCTGTCGGGCGCCAGCAGCGCGGGTTCGCCGACGGGGGCGGCGAAATCGATCGCCGTCCCCAGATATTCACTCTGCATCGGCAAACGCGCCACTCAGCCCTGCTCCCTTAGAAGTCGTAACCCACGGTCAGCCCATATGTTCGCGGCTGGTTCGCGAAGCGCACCACGACGTTGGCATTGCTCGCGACCGCAGACCAATAATATTTGTCGAACAGATTCTTCGCCCACAGCGAGACCGACCAGCCGCTCTCGTCCTTGAGGCCAAGGCTCGCGTTGACGGTGCCATAGGCATCGACCTTGTAGAGATCGAGGTCTTCGAAGATCGTGTTCGACTTGCTCTGATAACGCGCGCTGACAGCGCCCGTCAGGTTGACGGTGTCGCTCACCGGCGTGTCATAGGCGATCGTCACGCTGCCCTGGAATTTCGGGCTGTAGATAAACTCGGCGCCGTCGAAATTCTGTGGCTGGCCAGCCGCGTTGGTGCCGTTGTAATCGTTGATCCGCGTTTTCAGATACAGCGCGTTGGCAGCAATCGTCAGGCCGGTCGCCGGCCGGATGGTCAACTCGCCCTCGACGCCGTAAGCCTCGCTATCGGGCACATTATCGAGCCGCGACAATGCGGTGTAGATCGGATCGGCGAAATAGGTGCTGATCTGCTTGTCGGCATAATCATAGTAGAAGGCCGACAGATTGGCCTGCACGGCACGGTCGGCGAGCGTCGCCTTCACGCCGACTTCATAGGCAGTCAGCTTCTCCTGCTTCACCGGCGCATTCTGGCGCGCAAGGTTCGCAGCGTTGATCGGCGTCGTTCCCGATTTATAGCCGCGCGACACCGACGCGTAGAGCAGGGTGTCGTCGTTCGGCGACCAGTCGAGCGCGACGCGCCAGGCGACGTTGTTTTCCTTGAGCAGCGACTGGACCTCGCCGAACCGGCCGGTCGCGGGGTCGAAGGTGTTGCACTGGCCCTGCGAGATCTGCGGCGCGAGCACGCCGTAGGTTTGCAGATAGAGCGCACGGTTCACGACGTTGACGTTCGGCAGCATGTTGCCGTTGAAGTCGCGCGAACAGCCATTGTAGCGCTGTTTGTCCTCGGTATAGCGCACCCCGACGGTCAGCTTGAGCTGTTCGGTCAGCTCGGCGTCAGCGTTGCCGAAGAGGCTCCATGTGCTGGTGCGGATGCGTCCGAAATCTTCGTAGGTACGGAAGGCCTGCGAAAGCTGGAGCGGCGTGTAGCCGCCCGAGTTGAAGATCGGGCTCGCGAGCAGCGGTGCACCCGCCGCCCGGATCAACCCGACATTGGCATTCTGTCCGAGCAGGGTGCGGTTGGAATCGATGATGCGGTCGTTCGCATAATAGCCGCCGACGAGCCAGTTCACCGCGCCCGCTTCGCCCTCGACATGCAGTTCCTGCGCAAAGCTCTTGATCCGCCCGACAGTGTTCTGGAGCAGAATCTCGAACGGCGCACCGCTCCAGTCGGACAGCGCGTTGCGTTTGAAGTCATTATAGCTGGTGAGCGAAACGAGCTTCATCGTGTCGCCCAGATCCTGATCCCAGCGCAGCTTCAGCCCCCAGAAGCGATTGTCTTCGGCGAGCGGGCCGTCGAGGCCAAGGCCGGTGCCGATATCCGCCGAACGGTTTGCCTCCGGCGCCCAGTCGGCCTGGTTCGCCTTCGTCGGAAAATTGTTCGCCAGATAGGTCGCGAGCCCCGGCGCGTTGAAGAAGCGCGAATTGCTGGTGCCGCTGACCGGATTGGTCGCCGGGGTAAAGCCGATCCCCTGCCCCGCGACGGTGTCCGACTTGTTGCGCCACCAGGTGACGGACAGGTCGAAATGTGTGCCGGGCGCGGGGTCGATCGCGAGCGAGCCACGGACACCCAGTTTCTCGACCTCACCCAGCCGTTCGTCGCGCGTGTTGCTGACCTGCCAGCCCTTGCCGCTATTCTCGCTGCGGAAGGCGATCCGCGCCGCAATGCCCTCGCCCAGCGGCCCCGAGATATGGCCGCCGATGTTCCAGGTCTGATAATTGCCGAGGTCGGCCTTGATACTGGCATCAAAGCTGTCGGTGGGCTTGGCGGTGATGAAATTGATCAGGCCCGCGGTCGTGTTGCGGCCATAGAGCGTACCTTGCGGCCCCTTCAGCACTTCGACGCGCTCCAGATCCATCACCGGGCCGGTGTTCATGATCGGATAGGCATAGGCGACCTCGTCGACGTAAGTGCCGACGGTCGAGGTCGAGGAGAGATTGATCGTGTTGAAGCCGATGCCGCGCAGCGTATAGGTCGGCACACCCTGATAGCTTTGCGAGACGGTGAAGCTCGGTGCCACCGTCGTCAGGTCGCGCATGTCGGTGACGCGCAGGCTTTCGAGCGTCGCGCCGTCGACCGCCTGGATCGCCATGCCGACATCGTTCATCGATTCGGCGCGGCGCTGCGCGGTGACGATGATGTCGCCTTCGACCGCAACCGTGTCGGCGGCCGTTTCCTCGGCTGCGAAAGCCGGTGCGGCGATAACCAGACCGATCGCGGAACCCGCACCCAGGAAAATACGCATTGCCTTCATCACTCATCCTCCCTCAAACAGCTTGTCGCCGGGCTCGTCTTTGTGCGAGCGTCGCGCGAAGCTGGACCGTGCCAGAACACAGAATATCGGGCGGGCGAACAAGCTGACACCTGTGTCAGGATAGTAGAGGGAAAAGCGGGCGATGGATCATCAGCGCGAATCCTGGGCCGAAATGCCGGCGCTGATTGCCGCCGTGCAGACGGTGGGCGACAAGATCGGCCTGCCCTATCTCGCGGCGCAGGCCGACCTTGGCGACCCCGAACCGATGAGCGACGAGGCGGGACGCCCCTACGCCGAAACCAGCTTTCACTGGGTCGACCCCAGCTATGCCTATTGGCGCGACCGCAAGCTGGCGCTGCAACTCGCCTTCCTGACCGCGGCGCGGCTCGTCGCCGAACCCTTCTATTACAGCGACGGACGGCTCGGAACCTGGCGCCCGACGCACCTGCTGGACGAAGTGGACTGCTCGCAGGCGCGAAACACCCCCAATTTCGGTGAGGCGATCATCGCGCCGGTGCACCTGCCACGCGGGCTGGTCGGCGCGGTCTTCTGGTGTTCGCGCGAACCGGTCGGGGTCGAAGCGATTTATGCGGAGCACGCCGGCCATCTGCACAACCTCGCGGTCAAGCTGATCGCGACGCACAATGAGGCCCGCGGGCGTCCGCGCAATGCGACCGTGCCGCAGACGCTGACCCGCCGCGAGGTGCAATGCCTGCGCTGGGCCGCGGCGGGCAAGACCGACGGCGAGATCGGGATCATCTTGTCGCTGTCGGTATCGACGGTGCGCTTCCACTTGCGCAACGCGTCGACGAAGCTCGGCGCGACGGGACGCGCGCAATCGATCCAGATCGCAGCGGGGCTCGGCTTCGTCGGCGCGCGCGCGGCCTGATGCAGGTGCCAGCTTGGCCCCGCTCCGACGCGATTTACAAGTCGGGTGCATGGACATGCTGAACGACCCCGCCCTTGTGGCCTTTCGCGAAGAGGTTCGCGCCTTCCTCGCCACGTATTTGCCCGACGACATCCGCCGGAGCGCTGCGCGCGCGACGAGCGTCTTTATCGACCCCGACGTGTCACTGCCCTGGCAGCGCATCCTCCATGAAAAAGGCTGGGCCGCACCCGACTGGCCCGCCGAACATGGCGGCCCCGGCTGGAGCGAGATCGAGCGTTACATCTTCGCCGCCGAATGCGCGCGCGCTGGTGCACCGAGCCTCGCGCCGATGGGGCTGAAGATGGTTGCTCCGGTGATCATGCATTATGGCAGCCCCGAGCAGCGCGCGCATTATCTGCCGCGCATCCTGTCAGGCGAAGATTATTGGTGTCAGGGCTTTTCGGAACCCGGCGCGGGATCGGACCTTGCTGCGCTGCAACTGCGCGCGGTGCCCGACGGCAGCGACTATATCCTCAACGGTTCGAAGATCTGGACCACCCACGCGCATTTCGCCAACCGCATGTTCGCGCTCGTGCGTACCTCGAACGAGGGCAAGCCGCAGGCGGGTATCAGTTTTCTGCTGCTCGACATGGCGACGCCGGGACTCACGGTCGAGCCGATCCGGACGCTCGCCGGCGACCATGAATTCAATCAGGTGTTCTTCGACGATGTCCGCGTCCCGCAGGCGAACCGGCTCGGCGGCGAAAATGAGGGCTGGTCGGTTGCCAAGCACCTGCTGACCTTCGAGCGCGGCGGCAAATATGCGCCGGGGCTGATCGGGCGGCTCGAAGGACTGCGCGCGCGGGGCAATCTTGATCCGGTGCTGCGCTCGCGGCTCGACCGCGAGGCGGTGACGCTGCAGGCGCTGCAGGCGCTCGAACTCAAGGCCATGCGCGGCGTTGGCGGCAGCCCGGCGCTCTTTGCCTCGGCGCTCAAGATATTGGGGACCGAAACCGCGCAGCGGATCGATACGCTGGCGTGCGACATCATAGGCCATGCCGCATGGGCCGACGCCGACGGACAGACTCCCGCGGACCTCGCGGTCGCCGTGCCGCGCTATCTGAACGACCGTGCCGCGACGATCTACGCGGGATCGAACGAGATCCAGCGCGACCTGATCGCGCGGACGATGCTGGGCTAGCCGGCCGCTTCGGCAAAGCGCGCAAGATGGCCGGCGCGCGGGCCGAACGCGGCAGCAATCGCGAGCGCACGCTTGAAATGCCCGCCGAGGCTGAGTTCTTCGGTCAGTCCCATCGCGCCGTGAATCTGCACCGCGCTTTCGCCGACGACGCGTACCGCATCGCCGACTTCGACACAGGCGGCGCTGACCGCTTGCGCGCGGTCGGTGCGGTCCTGATCGACCGCGAGGATGGCGGCTTCGGTGAGCGCAGCCGCCTTCATCAGCGCAAGCTGCATGTCGGCCGCGCGATGGCGCAGCGACTGGAACCGGCCAATTGTTGTGCCGAACTGCTTGCGCTGGCCAAGATAGTCGACGCTGTCGGCGATCATCTGTTGCATCAGTCCTACTGCCTCGGCACAGCGCCCAGAGAGGATGAGGTCGTTGGCATGGTCAGCCCATGCACGCGCTTCACCGCCGCTCGCAAGCATCGTCGCATCGTCGGGTTTCAAGGTGAAGGCGAGGTCGGCCGACACGCTGCCGTCGTGCATGATACGATGGCGCTGTTCGACCCTCGCGCCGTCGGCGGCGACGAGCAGCAAGGCGTCGTCGCTCGCAAGCAGCAACAGATCGGCCTCCGCCGCCCCCGCCACCAGCGCCGCGATACCGCGGACCGATGTGCCTTCGACGTCGGGCATCGCCGCGGCCGAGGCGGTACAAATGATGGCAATGCGATGGCGGCCCGCGGCCAGATCGGCGAGCGCCGGATGGTCAGGCGCCGTACGCGCCAGCAGCATCGTCGCCGCAGCGTGCGAAAGCCAGTCGGCGCCGGCGAGTGCGGGGCCGAGTTCGGCCATTACGATGGCGATATCGATCATCCCGCCGCCGAAACCGCCCACGCGTTCGGGAAGCGCTATCCCGGCAAGGCCGAGCGTGTCCGAAAGGTCGCGCCAGCCCGGACGCGCATTGTCCGCCAGAAAACGCTGGACGCTGTCGCGCAGCATCTGTTGCTCGTCCCGAAGCGGCAGATCGAGTTCGGCCATCTCAGATCGCCAGTCCGGCGAGGCGCTCTTTTACAGTGTCGTGCGTCATTTGCTCTCCCGCCCCTTTCCTGCAACGCGCGGCGCCATGGGTCTAGCTGATTGGCGTAGCAGGTTGGAGCGGTCGCTGGCGCAGCACCATATACTTAGTATTAAAACTATTGCATGGGGCGGCATGCACAATGCAGGGCGAGTCGGGAAAAGGGCGCGAAAAGGGCGGACGGGATGAACCCGATCTGGCTTCCCGCTTCGCTGTTCGGCGGATTGTTCCAGGCTTGGCGCACCGCCCTCCAGCATCGCCTTCGCGCCGAGCTGAGCGTCAGCGGCGCGGGGCTCGTGCGTTACCTCTACGGCCTGCCCTACGCGCTGGCTTTCGCCGCGACCTGGCTGACGATCCGGCACGATGCGGTCCCGGCGTTCGGCGGAGCTTTCGCCGGTTTCGCGGTCGCCGGCGCAATCACGCAAATGGCGGGGACAATCCTGCTGATCATGGCATTCGGGCATCGCGGCTTTGTCGTCGGCACCGCCTTTTCCAAGACCGAAGCGGTGCAGGCGGCGCTCGTCACCGCACTGTTCCTCGGCGAGCGGCTACCCTTGCTCGCGTGGATCGGGATCGTCGCGGGGGTAGCGGGCGTGCTGGTGCTTGCGCTCGCGGGACGCGGAGTCTCGGCGCGCGAGATTGTGCGAGCGCTCGGCCAGCCCGCTGCACTGTGCGGGCTCGGCGCGGGGTCGATGTTCGCGCTCGCCGCGATCGCGGTGAAGCTCGCGACCGCCGAACTCGAAGGCGTCGACCTGATCGGTTCGGCGCTCGTGACCCTCGTCATCGTGATGGCGATCCAGACCGGGCTTCATATGCTCTGGGTCACGCTGCGCGACCGCGACACGCTGCGTGCCGTCTTCCGGCAATGGCGGACGTCGAGCCAGGTCGGGCTGCTGTCGGCGCTCGGTTCGGCGTGCTGGTATATCGGTTTCGCGGCGGCGCCCGCTGCGCTGGTGCGGATCGTCGGTCAGGTCGAGGTCGCCTTCACGATCGGTTTCGCACATTTCTACTTGCGCGAGCCGGTTCGCTGGCACGAGATTGCCGGGCTGCTGCTTGTGGTCGGCGGCGTCGTGATGGCGCTGCTCGCAACCTTCTAGAAAGCGGGCGCCTTGCTGACCATCGCGGGCAAGGGGCGCCCCATCACGTCCGTCAACCATCCCGCCGCCTCGACGACCTTCGGCAGCGCGATACCGGTTTCGACGCCGCTCTGTTCGAGCATATAGATCACATCCTCGGTCGCGACATTGCCCGCCGCGCCCGGTGCAAAGGGACAACCGCCGAGCCCGCCAAGCGACGCATCGACCGTCGTCGCGCCCGCGATCACCGCAGCCCAGACGTTCGCGATGCCGGTACCGCGCGTGTTGTGGAAGTGGACGCGCACCGACAGGTCGCCGATCGCCTCGCGCACGCGCCCGACCATTTCGGACACCTGTGCGGGCACGCCGACGCCGATCGTGTCGGCGAGCGCAATTTCACGCGGGCCAGCATCGGCCGCGCGCTTCGCCATCTCGACGACGCGGTCGATCGCGATCCTGCCCTCGAACGGACAGCCGAAGGCGGTGGCGATCGTGATCTGCCCGCTGCGCCCTGCTTCCTTTGCCAGCGCAACGATCTCCATCGCGGCGACGAGCGATTCATCGGAGCTCTGCCCCTGGTTGCGGATGCCGAAACTATCGCTCGTCACACACACCGCGCCGAGTTCATCGATCCGGCCGGTCGCCAGCGCGCGCTCGGCGCCGCGGCGATTGAGGACGAGTCCGACATAGGTCATGTCGTCCCGCTCGGGCAACATCGCCGCCAGTTCCTCCGCATCGGCAAGCTGCGGCACCTTCTTGGGATTGACGAAGCTCGTCACCTCGATACGCCGGACACCATAGTCAATCGCGCGGCGGATGAGCCGGAGCTTGTCGGCGGTCGAGACGATCGCCGATTCATTCTGGAGCCCGTCGCGCGGGCCGACCTCGACCAGTTCCACCATATGATTTTTCAACATCTTGCGTCCTGATTGTCCTGAGTCATTTAGCAGGTTGAAAATTACATAGCATTCTAAGTATAACATGACCATGGGTGAGGCAGGCCGTTCTATCAGAGTCGGCCGCGAAAGGAATGATATGAGCGAGACGGGCAGCGGGGGCGCGCTGGAAGGTATCAGGGTCGTCGAGATGGGGCAGCTGATCGCAGGTCCCTTCTGCGGTCAGCTCCTCGGCGACATGGGCGCCGAGATCGTCAAGCTCGAACCCCCGGTGACCGGGGACCAGATGCGCAACTGGGGCCAGGGCGACAAGCCGAGCTGGTGGCGGGTGATAGCACGCAACAAATATTCGGTCGCGGTCGATCTGCGTTCGGAAGAGGGTCAGGCGCTCGCACGCGAGCTGATCGCGAAGGCCGATATCCTCATCGAGAATTTCCGCCCCGGCACGCTCGAAAAATGGAATCTCGACCCCACCGAACTCCGCAAGACCAATCCGGGCCTCATCGTCGTGCGCGTGTCGGGATACGGCCAGACCGGCCCCTATTCGGCGCGTGCGGGTTTCGGCGGCATCGGCGAAGCGATGGGCGGCTGGCGCGGCATCGTCGGCTATCCCGACCTGCCGCCTGCCCGCATGGGTGTGTCGATCGGCGACACGCTCGCCGCCACCTACGGCTGCATGGGTGCGCTCGCGGCGCTCCATCATCGCAGCAAGACCGGCGAAGGCCAGATCGTCGATTCCGCACTCTATGAGGCGGTGCTGCAGATCATGGAATCGACGGTGTCCGACTATTCGGCAAGCGGCACCAAGCGCCGCCGCACCGGATCGACGCTGCCCGCCATCGCGCCGTCGAACGTCTATCCGTGCAAGGACGGCGAATATCTGATCGGCGCCAATCAGGACGGCGTCTTCGCACGCCTCGCCGCCGCGATGGGGCGGCCCGAACTCGCCAGCGACGAGCGCTATGCGACGCACCGCGCGCGCGGGGTGCGGCAGGAGGAACTGGACGCGCTGATCGGCGAATGGACCGCCACCATGACGATCGAAGAACTTGAAGCGAAGATGGTCGACGCCGGCGTTCCTGCGGGCCGCATCTTCGACGCAGAGGACATGCTTGCCGACCCGCATTTCGCCGCGCGCGAGGCGCTGGTCACCGTTCCCGACGAGGAACTGGGCGAAGTCAGGATGCAGGGCGTCTTTCCAAAGCTGTCGGCAACGCCGGGCAGCGTGCGCCGCCCAGCCCCGCTCGCCGTCGGGCAGGACACGGCCGAGGTGCTGAAACGCTGGCTCGGGCGCGAGGTTTGACACGATGATCACGCTCTATGGCGGCCCCACACCCAACGCGCGCAAGATCGCCATCGCTCTCATCGAAATGGGGCTCGAATGGCGGCTTGAATATATCGACATCCTCGCCGGCGATCAGCTGACGCCCGAGTTCCTCGCGCTCAACCCGAACAACAAGACCCCGGTGATCGTCGATGACCAAGGCCCCGAAGGGCCCGGCTTCACCCTTTGGGAAACCGGCGCGATCCTGCTCTATCTCGCCGAGAAGACCGGGCGCTTTTTGCCCGCAGATCCGGTGAAGCGCGCGACCAGCTGGCAATGGCTGATGTTCCAGGTGTCGGGCGTCGGCCCGATGTTCGGACAGGAGGTGCATTTCACCCACTATGCCAGGGACCGGCATGACTACGCCATCGAGCGCTACAGCCGCGAAGTCGACCGGCTGATGATGGTGCTCGACAAACGACTGGGTGAAGCCGAATGGCTCGCGGGCGACGAATACACGATCGCCGACATGGCAACCCTGCCCTTTTTGCGTCGCCAGCTGATCGAGAAGGCCGGACGCTTTCCCAATGTCGATCGCTGGGGCGCCGCGATGCTCGACCGTCCCGCGGTCGCCGAAGGCATGAAGGTCGGCGTCGCGCGCGCCGAAACGATCGAGGGCGGCCTCACCGGCTTCACCGACGCGCATCGCGCGATCCTCTGGGGCGACCGCCAGCACGCGAAGCGCTGATCGTCAGTCCTTCGCGACGGCGGCGTGGTTCGCATCGCCGAACATGTTCGACCATTCCTTGTCATCGAGCTTTTGGTGGCGGCCGATATATTTGGCCGGTGCCTTCAGATCGTCGCGCGCCATGGCGCGCGCCACCGCCGGACGCGCACGGATGCGTTCGAACCAGTCGTGCATCGCGGGCCATTCGTCGAGCCCCATGCCCATCACGAACGCCGACGCGCGGCCGGGCCAGATCGCCATGTCGGCGATCGAATAGTCGTCGCCCGCGACATAGGCGCTTTTCTCCAGCCGCTTTTCGAGCACGGTCAGCAGCCGCTGAACCTCTTTCGTGTAGCGCGCGGCGGCATAGTCCTGCCCCGCAGGAGCGTAACGGAGAAAGTGGCTCGCCTGCCCGCCCATCGGTCCGAGCCCCGCAACCTGCCAGGTCAGCCAGGACAATGTCGCCGCCCGTGCTGCGCCGGCAGCAGGCAGAAAGCGCCCGCTCCTTTCGGCCAGATATTGCAGGATCGCGCCCGACTCGAAAACCGTCACCGGATCGCCGCCACCCTCCGGATTCTGATCGACGATCGCGGGCAGCTTATGGTTCGGATTGATGCGCCCGAATTCGGCCGTGAGCTGGTCGCCATCGAAGATGTCGTAGGGAATGACCCGATAGGGCGCGTCGATCTCTTCGAGCATGATCGCGATCTTCTGCCCGTTTGGCGTCGCCGAATAATGCAGATCGATCACCTCAAAGCACCTCATGGATCGCGTGGCGGACGCCGAAATCGGTGCGTTCGCCGACGCCCACGGCCAGCACCCCGTTGAGCCAGCCATATTTCGCGCTCGCGGTTTCGAACACCGGCGCGATTCGCAGATAGTAGCGTGACGCGTCGGCGTCGGGGACGGCGGGATCGATGAAGGTCGCACGCACATCGTCGGGAATGATGTTGCGCCCGGTGTAGCTCAGATAGATCAGGTCGCCGTCGTCAGTCTGCCACACGGCGCGGGCGTCGAATGTGCCGACCGACGCGCTGTCGCCAAGCCGTCCGCTGCGCGACCAATTGCCGCCACCCGGCAGGACTATCCCGTTGATGCGTGGACCGAAAAACCGGCCGCCGCTGATATAGCCGAGCCGCTGATCGCCGAACGGCGACACGCCGATCCCGATGATCCCGCCCCCGACCTCGAACTCTACGGTGCACAGATGACGCGTCGCCAGCGCGCCGGATGCGTCTTGCAGCTTTTCTTCATTCATGATGCGAATCCTCTTCCTGCCTATGGACAAGCATAAAACCATTAGTATACTAAGGGTCAATCAGATTGACGGATCGGAAGGCTTTCCGGGACCGCGACAACAAGCTCTATGGGAGGGTGAAGATGAAGGCGCATAACCAGTTCCTGCTGTCCGGCGTGGCAGCGATCGCGATGCTTGCCAATGCCGTTCCGGCGATGGCGCAGGCCGCCCCCGCCGATACGGCGGACGTCGACGACAGCAACACCAACGAAATCATCGTCACCGCCCAGAAGCGCGAGCAGAATCTGCAGAATGTGCCGATCTCGATGGAAGTCGTGAGCGGCGCCAAGCTCGCCGAATTCAACACGAGCGACATCAAGGCGGTGATGAACTACACGCCAAACGTCTTCGTCCAGTCGACTGCGGGCAACGACGTCATCTATATCCGCGGCTTCGGTTCGCCGCCGGCGAACTTCGCGTTCGATCAGTCGGTCTCGCTTTATGTCGACGGCATCTACGCCGGCCGCAACCGCCAGGCACAGGCCCCCTTCTTCGACCTCGCCCGCGTCGAGGTGCTGCGCGGTCCGCAGGGCGCGCTGTTCGGCAAGAATACCGCGGCAGGCGCGGTCAGCGTCGTGTCGGCGGGTCCGACGAAGGATTTCGAAGGCGCGATCACCGGCCTCTATAACTTCGATCACAAGGGCACCGATTTCTCGGGCTATCTGTCGGGACCGATCACCGGCACGCTCGGCGCGCGCTTTGCGTACAAGATCGTCAATCAGGACGGCTATATCTATAACCGCGCCACCGATCACGACGATCCCGAAATCCGGTCGCAGCTGCTCCGCCTGACGCTGAAGTGGGAACCGTCGGACAATTTCGACTATACGGCGAAGGTCGAATACGGGAACCGCGAAGTCATCGGCGGCATCACCGTGTCGAGCCCGCTGACCAGCGGGCAGGATCCGCAGACGACGCGTTATCTCGAACGCTCGGCGCTCGGCGACGAAGGCAATGACAACAAGTCGGTGATGATCTCGGGCGTCGGCAACCTTGCGCTCGGCGACTTCACGCTCACGTCGGTCACCGGCTACAGCTGGTTCAAATCGAAGATCGTCAACGGCTTCGACCAGACGATCCCGAACAGCGGCGGCGCGCATACCGCCAACTCGGTGTATAACGCCTTCCCCGAACGCTTCGACCAGATTTCGCAGGAAATCCGTATTCTGTCGCCGACCGGCCGGACCTTCGAATTCATCGCGGGCGCCTATTACGACAAGTCGAACTACACGCTGGAGCAATATCAGGGCTTCAACATCGCGGCGCTGAACTACTTCGGGCGCATCGACAGCCTGTTCAAGCAGAAGGCCGAATCCTGGTCGGTTTTTGGTCAGGCGACGGTCAACATCAGCGACGCGTTCCGCGCGATCGGGAGCCTGCGCTACAGCCACACCAAGAAGGACGGCGCTTTCGCTTCACGCCTCGTCTATGGTCCCTTCGCACTGCGCCCGATCTCGAGCGCCACGGGTTCGATCAGCGAAGGCAATGTCGATCCGTCGGTGACGCTGCAATATGACATCGCACCGCGCATCATGGTCTATGCGACCTGGGGCCGCGGTTCGAAGTCGGGCGGCTTCGTCTCGAACACGCTCGGCACGACCAGCGCGACCTTCACCTTCAAGCCCGAACAGTCGGAGAATTTCGAAGCCGGCATCAAGTCGACGCTGTTCGACGGCAAGGTCGTCGCGAACCTCTCGGCCTATCACACGAAGTTCAAGGACCTGCAGGTGTCGGTCTATCAGCCCGCAACGTCGAGCTATCTGACTGGCAATGCCGCCGCGGCGACGTCGAAGGGCCTCGAAGGATCGCTCAGCATCTTCCCGACCCCCAATTTCGACATCAGCGCGTCGGCCGCCTATTCGGATATCAAATATGACAATTATCCGGGCGCGGCCTGCCTCGCCAGCCAGCCGCTGTCGGTTTGCAATCCCGCACAGACCGATCGGACGCAACCGAACCACGTCGCGAACAACAACCTGGCCGGTTACCCTGTCGCCTACTCGTCGAAATATACCGGCAGCGTTACCGCGCACGGGCGGTTCGACATGTCGGACGACCTGAAGCTCGACATCACCGGCGTTGCGTCGGCACGGTCGAAATATTTCAACTCGGACAATCAGAGCCCGATTTTCGGCGTGCAGGGCGGATATGTGAAGCTCGACCTTCGCGTTCAACTCGCCGATCAGGACGACCGCTGGCACGTCGCGCTCGTCGGCAAGAATCTGACGAACGAAAAGACGGTTGGCAGTGCGTTCAACCTGCCGTCGCCGATCACCGCAAATCCCCGCGCGATCCTTTATCTTGAGCCTACCCGCAACATTTCGGTCGAGGCCGGGATCAAGTTCTAACGATGTCCCAGGGATCGGCCGCCATCGATGCTTTCCTCGACAGGGAAGCGGCGATGGCGGTCGTGACCTGTGTAAAGGGGTGAACCGAGATATGATCGACGTCTATTTCACCCCCACGCCGAACGGCCATAAAGTCTCGATCATGCTCGAAGAGATCGGGTTGCCGCACCGGCTGCTAGCGATGAACATGCTCGAGGGCGATCATCTCACCCCCGAATATCGCCGGATCAACCCGAACGGCCGCCTGCCCGCGATTGTCGACCATGATCCGGTCGGCGGCGGCGCACCGCTGCCGGTGTTCGAAAGCGGCGCGATCCTGCTCTACCTTGCCGAAAAGAGCGGCCAGCTGCTTCCCGGGAACCCCCGTCGCCGCAGCCAGGCGCAGCAATGGCTGATGTGGCAGATGGCAAGCTTTGGCCCGATGCAGGGTCAGGCGCATCATTTCATCCGCTATGCGCCCGAGGGGCAGACCTATCCGGTCGAACGCTATCGCAACGAAACGCTGCGCCTGCTCCACGTCCTGAACGGCCGGCTGAGCGAAGCCGATTACCTCGCCGAAGAATATTCGATCGCGGACATTGCCGCCTGGCCGTGGGCGCGTGCGATCCGCGCGATCGGGCTGACGCTCGACGATTATCCCGCGGTCGCCGACTGGTTCGCGCGTATCGGCGAACGCCCCGCGGTGATTGCCGGAACCGACGTCAAGAATGCCGCGAACCTGTCGAGCGCGCGCCCGGTGCTGACCGAGGAGCAATGGTCGAACCTGTTCGGCAAGAATATGCTCGAAGCGCCGACGCGCTGATCTCTTCTACAAGATCGGGATCTACACCGTATCGGCGTGACCCCACTGATACGCGACTTTGCCCTCCAGCCTCCGCACCGCTACCCAATCCCCGCCCGCGAGGTCGTCATCTTCGATCAGCATCGCGACGCCCCCGGCGATATCCTCGGGCACGCACGCCTCGTTGTTCGCGAGCACCGTCTTCATCCACTCGGACTTGCCGTCCGCACCCGTCGTGTCGAGGATCGGCGTATCGACCAGCCCCGGCAACATGCCCACGACGCGGACGTTGCATTCCTCCTTCAACGGCGCGCAGCAACGCGTGAACATCATCACGGCCGCCTTGGTCGTCGCATACATCGCGTCGTAGAAACCGGTACCGAGCGCCACGGTCGACACCGTGTTGACGATCACCCCGCCCCCACGTTTTCGCATTGCCTGCACCGCGATCTGCGTCGCGGCGACGAGCGAGGTGAGATTGACGTCGATGATCCAGCGGATGCGCGCCGCATCGACGTCCGGGAATTGCGGCAGACCGGAAACGACACCCGCATTGTTGTGCAATAGGTCGACGTCGCCATGCGCGCGAAACCAGGCTTCGGTGGCGGGAATGTCCGAGAGGTCGAGTATGTGAATATTCGCGCGCGCGCCCTCCGCCTCGACCAGCCGCGCCGTCTCGGTGAGCCCGGCCTCATTGACGTCGACCAGCGCGATCTCCGCCGCCCCGCGGGCCGCCAGCATCACTGCACTCGCGCGGCCAATGCCGCCCGCGGAGCCGGTTACGATCGCCGTTTTGCCCTTGATCTCCATCTCTTCTCTCCCGTCGATCTTGTCGCTACCGTAAAGCACATTGACAGATAAACTTAAATACCTAAGTATTTTTTGGAACGAGAAGACTCGTGCATTTTTGGAGAGTGTGATGACAGAGGCTACCGCCGTTAATGCAGGCGCCGCGGCGCCCGACAGCGGTCTCGCGCTACGCCGTAATGTCGCGCTCGCCATGCTGTTCATCGTCGGCACGATCAATTTCGTCGACCGCCAGCTCCTGTCGGTACTCGTCGAACCGATCCGCGCCGAGATGGATTTCAGCGACACCCAGTTCGGCCTGCTCACCGGCCTCGCCTTCGCGCTCTTCTACGCTGCAATGGGGGTTCCCGTCGCGATGATCGCCGACCGTTGGAACCGCGTGAAGCTGATCGGCATCGCGTGCATCGTGTGGAGCGGATTCACCGCGGCGTGCGGCATGGCGTCGAGCTTCTGGCAACTGGCGCTCATGCGCTTCGGCGTCGGCGCCGGCGAGGCCGGCGGCACAGCGCCGTCGCTGTCGGTCATCGCCGATTATTACCCGCCCGCACAGCGCCCGCTCGCGATCGGCATCTTCACGCTCAACGGCCCGTTCGGTGTCTTTGTGGGCGCGACCTTCGGCGCCTGGGCCGCCGCGAACATCGGATGGAGGAACGCCTTCATCCTGATCGGCATCGTCGGCGTCATTGTCGCGCCGATCCTGATCTGGCTTGTCCGTGAACCCGCGCGCGGACAGATGGACACGCAAAAAGCAGCCGACGAAGCCCTGCCCTTTTCGCAGAGCCTCGCGATGTTCTGGCGCCGTCCGTCGCTCCGTATGGTGATGATAGGCAGCGGCCTCGCCGCCTTCACCAGCTATGGCATGCTCAACTGGATCCCCGCCTTTCTGATGCGGACGCAGAAGATGCCGCTCGACGCCATGGCGACATATTTCGGCCCGGCGGCGGGCATCACCTTCGGCATCGGCATCCTTGGCGGCGGCTGGCTGGTCAGCCACCGCGCGAAGGTGTCGGCGCGCGCCTATGGCACCATTCCGGCGCTCGCGACCGCCGTGCTGATCCCGACCTTCATCGCCGCGCTGCTCGTCGACAGCTGGCAGCTCTCGCTCGCGCTGATGCTGATCCCGATGGCGGCGTGCACCGCCTATGTCGCCCCCGCGCTCGCGCTGGTGCAGAATCTGACCCCGCCGCGCAGCCGCGCGACCGCCGCCGCGGTTCTGATGCTGATGTTCAACATCATCGGTCTCGGGCTCGGCCCGCTGTTCGCGGGGATCGTCAGCGACAACCTGAAACCCGATTATGGCGACGGCAGCCTAAGGTGGGCGCTGATGGCGCTCATGCCTTTCGCTGCCGCCGCCGGGATCGCGCAATATCGCATGACGCGTTACCTTGAAAAGGACTTCGCCGAATGACCGATGTCGCGGGCAAGATCGCCTTCATCACCGGCGGCGCGAGCGGGCTCGGGTTCGCCACCGCCAAAGCGCTCGCCGCCAAAGGCGCGTCGGTCATCCTCGCCGATATCGATGGTGCGGGCGCCGATCGTGCGGCCGAAACGCTCCGCAGCGAGGGCGCGAATGCGCTCGGTCTCCAGCTCGATGTGACCAGCGAGGACAGCTGGGCCACCGCGGGCGAACGGGCGCGCGCGTTCGGCCCGGTGCGTATCCTGTTCAGCAACGCGGGTGTCGGCGGCGGGTCGGGACCGTTCGAGCAGTATGATACCGACGTCTGGCGCTGGAACTATGCGGTCAACGCGCACGCGCATCTTTACGCCTGCCGCACCTTCCTCGGCGACATGAAGGCGAGCGGCGAGCCGAGCCATCTCGTTATCACCAGTTCAATGGTCGCGATCGTCCCACCCCCGATCTCGGTCGCCTACATCAGCTCCAAATATGCGACGCTTGGCATCGCCATGGCACTCCGCAACGAGCTCGCGGGAACCTGCGTCGACATTTCGGTGCTGATGCCCGGCATGTCGGCGACGCGGATCGTCGAGACGACGCGCGATCTGCGCCCGGTCGAGGTCGAGGTCGGCCAGGCCGCGGCGACCAGCCAGGCAATGCAGGGCGTGCTCGCGGGCGGCATGGCGCCGGACAAGATCGGCGTGCGCGTCGTGGAGGCGATCGAGGCCGGGGAATACTGGATTTTCACCCACCCCGAGTGGAAGGCGATGGCCGAGATGGTGACGCAGGATATGCTGGCGTCCTTCGGCCCGTCCGCCGATCCCGCGTACAAGGGCGACGATATCGACGGGCTGATCGCTGCCAACGGCGGCCGCATGTTCGGCGCGAGGGCTTAAGGAGAGTATCATGGCAGAGCAGGACGACATCCGTGCAATGGCGCAACGCTTTTTCGACGCGATCGAGGCGGGCGACATCAAAACGATGCAGGGCAGCTTCACCCCCGACGCCGAAATCTGGCACAACACCGACGAACTGATCGTCACCCCCGCGCAGACAGCGCAGACGCTGACCGGCATGGTCGCGCGGATCAAGGACCGCGAATATGCCGAACGCCAGCTCGCCACCTTCCCCGGCGGTTTTGTCCAGCAGCATGTGCTGAAGGGCAAGCGCGTCCACGACGACGGCGAGGTCCGCCTGCCCTGCGCAATCATCTGCAAGGTCGAAAACGGCAAGATCACGCGGCTCGACGAATATTTCGACAGCGCCCACGTGGCCGAATTCCGCAAATTCGCTAACGCCTGAGGAGACACACCATGCCCGTCCTGCGCCAGGTTCCCCGCTCGGAAGTCACTGACGAGACCGTCCTCGCTTACTACAATCGCCTGTTCGGTGACCGCGACCCCGTCGCCGAACCCGGCACCGCGACGGGTACGCCCGGCGACTGGTGGACCGTGTTCGCGCTGTCGCCCGACATCTTCGAACATGCCGTCAAGGGTTTCGCCGTCTATCGCAATCCGGCGCGCACGATCGATCCGGTGCTGCGCGAGCTCGGCCAGACGCGCGCGGGATGGGTCAAGGGCAGCCAGTTCGTTTTCTCGCAGCACTGCAAATCGCTGCGCGGCCTCGGCGTCAGCGACGAGAAGATCGCCGCCATCGCGCACTGGCAGGTCGCCGACTGCTACAACGAGCAGGAGCGCACCGTGCTCGCCTACGCCGACTGCCTTGCCCAGGCTGGCGGACGGGTGCCGCTGGAGGTCTTCGACAAGCTCAAGACCTTCTGGAACGACGAGCAGATTTTCGAGTTCACCTACATCACCTGCCTCTACGACATGCACGCGGTGATCACGCGCGCGCTGCGCATGGAATATGATGCGCGCGAGGATCCGATCGTCGAGATCGCGGCTCCCGAAGGCTTCAGCGCCGCCGACTTCCTCAGCGCCCCGCGCCCCGCAAACGGATGAGCGAATTCGGCACTCCCGAGGTCGTCGCGACGGGACTGCGCTTTCCCGAAGGCCCGGTACCTATGGCGGACGGATCGGTGCTGCTCGTCGAAATCGCGCGCGGCACGCTGACGCGCGTCCTGCCCGACGGCGAACTTTCGGTCGTTGCCGAACTCGGCGGCGGTCCGAACGGGCTTGCGATCGGGCCCGACGGCGCCGCCTATGTCTGTAACAACGGCGGGTTCGAGTGGGTCGAGGCGGGCAACCTGCTGTTTCCGGGTCACGCCGCGAACCCCGAAGCGTGCGGGTCGATCCAGCGCGTCGACCTGACCAGCGGCGCGGTGACGACACTTTATGACAGCTTCGACGGCGAGCGACTCAAGGGACCGAACGATATCGTGTTCGACGCCGCGGGCGGTTTCTGGTTCACCGACCATGGACAGGTGCGCGACAGCGGCCGCGACCATGGCGCGCTCTATCATGCCGCCATCGACGGATCGCGCATCACGCGCCAGCGTGCCGGCATGATGGGCCCGAATGGCGTGGGCCTCTCGCCCGACAGCAAAACGCTTTACGTCAGCGAGACGATGACCGCGCGCGTGTGGGCGATGGACGTGGTTGCGCCCGGCACCCTCGCGCCGCCCCCGCCGTGGGCTCCCGGCCGCTTTGTCGGCACCCCGCCCGCCTTCCGCCTGCTCGACAGCATGGCGATCGAGGAAAGCGGGCGCATCTGCGTCGGCACGATGGTTGAGGGCGGGATCACCATTTTCGACCCCGATGGCGGCGGGTCGGAGTTCCTGCCGCTCCCCGATGTCGGGGTCACCAATATCGCCTTTGGCGGCGCCGACCGGCGCGATGCCTATATCACCGCATCGACGACGGGGACGCTCTATCGCGTCCGCTGGCCGCGCCGCGGCTTAATCGTCAACTAAGTTGACGGTTAAGCCGCAAGATGATAAAAGGACTGCGAGAGGATAAGATGAAATTCTATAACAGCGTCGGCCCCAACCCCCGCGTCGTGAAACTTTTCATGGCGGAAAAGGGTATCGAGATCCCCGAGGTCAGCGTCGACCTGCGCGGCGGTGAGAACCGGCGGGCGCCGTATAATGTCGATGTGAACCCCGCCGGGCAGACCCCCGCGCTCGAACTCGACGACGGCAGTTTCATCTGCGAAATCACCGCAATCTGCGAATATCTCGAAGAGCGCTTCCCCGAAACGCCGCTGATCGGCACCACGGCGGAGGAGCGCGCGAACACCCGCATGTGGACGCGCCGCGTCGACCTCAAGATTTGCGAGCCGCTCACCAACGGTTTCCGCTTTGCCGAAGGCCTGCCGCTGTTCGAGGCGCGACTGCGCTGCCTGCCCGAAGCCGCCGACGGCTTGAAGGCGACTGCGCAGGACGGGATCGAATGGCTCGACGCGCAGATCGCGGGACGCGAATTCATCGCGGGCAACGCGCTGAGCCTCGCCGACATCATGCTCTTTGCCTTCCTCGATTTCGGCGCGTCGGTCGGTCAGCCGATCGACCCCGCCAACACGAATATTCAGAGCTGGTACGAGCGGATGAAAAGCCGCCCCAGCGCGATGGCAAACTGAACCACAAGGAGACGGATCATGGCTGCAGAAAATAGCGAATTCGAATTCTGCGGGGTCAACCACCTCGCGCTCGTGTGCAAGGATATGGCGAAAACGGTCGAATTCTACCGCGACGTGCTCGGTATGCCGCTGACCAAGACGATCGACCTGCCCGGCGGACGCGGCCAGCATTTCTTCTTCGACATCGGCAACGGCGACAGCCTCGCCTTCTTCTGGTTCCCCGACGCGCCCGAAGCCGCTCCGGGCATCTCCGCCCCTGCGGCGCTGCCGACGCGGGGCAGCTTCGTGTCGGCGCACGGGTCGATGAACCACATCGCGATCAACGTCCGCGCCGACAAGTTCGACGATTATTACCAGCGGCTGATCGCCAAGGGCATCGAAGTGACCCCGGTGCTCAACCACGACGACAGCCCGATGCAGGCGTCGGCAGAGCTTCACCCCGGCGTCTTCGTCCGCTCGGTCTATTTCTTCGATCCCGATGGCGTGTGCCTCGAATTCGCGGCTTGGACCAAGGAGTTCGACGAAAGCGACGTCGCGCACGATCCGGTGCAGGCCGACGGCACGAAGCGCGAAGGCTTCATCACCGGCCGCAGCCCGGTGCCCGCCGAATAGATATTCCCAAGGTACCACTGGGAACTCCTCCTGGACCCGGCCTATGGCCGGGTTCTTTTTTTGAAGGCCGGTAGAGGAACCAACCGGCGCGGCATCCCCGCGACTAACGCTCGGTCGCCAGCCCCGGCGCCTCATTCTCGTCCTTGGCGAGCTTCGCCGCCAGCCGCCGCTGGCGCAATTTTTCGAGCACGCTTTCGGCTTCGCGCCCGCCGCCCGGCTTGAACCGGTGATCCATCCCCGCCGACAGGTCGCCCTCGTCGAGCTGCGCCTGGAGCCGCGCATCATCGAGATGGCGAAGCGTCGTCTCGACATCTTCCATCTCGCGCGGATCGACGTCGAGATGCCGCAGCGCCATCAGCCCCAGCGCGATCGAGCTTTCGAACACTTCGCGCACCGCACCGTCGACCCCCGCGCCGTCGAGCGCGAGCAACTGGCGCCGGTCGAACACGCGCATCAGCACCTTGGCGTCGGGAAAGGCATCGACGACAGGCTTCAACGCCGCGGCGTCGACCGACGCATCGTCGATACAGAAGATGATCAGCCGCGCTTCCTCGGCGCCCGCGCGGCGCAGCAAATCGACGCGAAGCCCGTCGCCGAAATAGACCTTGGTATCGAAGCGGCTCGAGAGCTCGATCTGGCTCGGCTTCTTGTCGATCAGCGTCACCGAACAGGCGACGCCGTGCAGCATCTGCGCCACCGTCTGCCCGAACCGGCCGTAACCGACGACGATAGCCGAGCCGCGAGGTGCATCCTCGGGGTCGTCAAGATCGGCCGGCTCCGCGGCAGGCGAGAATTCGAGGTTGCGGGCGAATAGCATCAGGAAGGGCGTCGTCACCATCGATAGCGTAACCACCGCGCTGAACAGGCTCGCCGCCTCGGGCTCGATGAGGAGCGCGTCGGCGGCCTGCGCGAACAGCAGGAAGCCGAATTCGCCACCCTGACTGAGCAACAGGCCAAGTCCGAGCGCCGCCGACCAGCTTTTCCCGAACGCTTTTACGATCAAGGTCAGGACCGTCGCCTTCACCGCGACAAGGCCGAGCGCCAGCCCGAGGACGAGCAGCGGCCGCTCCATCACCGCGCCGACATCGAGCACCATGCCGACCGCAAGGAAGAAGAGGCCGAGCAGGATCAGGCGGAAGGGTTCGACATCCGATTCAATCTCGTGCCGATAAGGGGAGTCGGCGAGCATGACGCCCGCGATAAAGGCGCCGAGCGCGGTCGACAGGTGCAGGCCGTGCATCAGCGCCGCGCTCGCAAGGATCGTGAGCAGGCCGACGACGACGAACAGTTCGCGTTCGCCATACCGGCCGATGATCCGGAGCAGCGGGTTGACGACGAAGCGCCCCGCAAGGACCAGCACGACGATCGCCCACAGCGTAAAAAAGGCCATCTGCCAGCCGGGCGGGGCCGAGGGATCGGCGGGCGCACGCGACAGGACGGCAACGATCGTGATCATCGGCACAATCGCGAGATCCTGAAACAGCAGGATCGAGAAGGCCTTCTCCCCGAAAGGCGAATTGATCCGGCCCGAACTCTTGAGCCCCGGAAGCACCTGCGCGGTTGACGACAGCGCGAGCGGAAGGCCGAGCGCGAGCGAGGCCGCGGGGCTGAACCCCAGGATCAGGTGAATCAGCGCGGTGAGCACCAGCCCCGTCACCACGACCTGGACCATGCCGAGCCCGAAGATCGCGCGGCGCATCTGCCACAAGCGGCCCGGCGACAGTTCGAGCCCGACGAGGAAGAGCAGGAAGGCGATGCCGAGTTCGGCAAAGGCGAGCTTCGATTCGCCGCCACCGACCAGCCCGAGCCCGTGCGGTCCGACGATCGCGCCCGCGATCAGGTAACCGAGCACCGCACCGAGGCCAAGGCGGCGGAAGATGAGGACGAACAAGGTCGCGACACCGAGCAGGATCGCGCCTTCGACCAGCGCGGTGTCGGTTACCGTGCCCGCCGCCTCCGGCGCCGCCGCCGTCAGCGCCAGCAGCGTCACGCCGCCGCCGCCTGTTTCTCGAGCGCCGCAATCGCGGCATCGAACGGCAGCAGGATCGCGCCGTGACGCGCGGGATAGTCGCGCGCAGGAGCTAGCAGGTCGAACCCCGGCCAATCGGGCCGGTCGCCCGCGCCCGCGAACCACGTGGCGATACCGTCGCGCGCCGCGCGTATGTCGGCGAGGCCAAGGCCCGGCGCGTGGCGCGCAAGCAGCGCCGCCGACGCCTGACCGAGCGCGCACGCCTCAACATGCATACCGACGCGCGTCACGCGCCCGGCGGGGTCGGTATCGAGGTCGAGGATGATCGCGCTGCCGCACAGCGGCGCGCGCTTGCTCACGCGGTGAGACGCATCGACGAGCGGCAGATAGTCGGCGGTCGCGACCGCCAGCGCCAATATGTCGCGATTGTAGAGCGGCGCGCTCATGACTTGTCGGCCTTCGCCGCTTCGTTCTCGGCTTCGCGGGCCTGCGCGCGGCGTTCGGCGATCACCTTGCTCATCGCCGCACTTGTCGCGTTGAGCGCAGGATAGGTCCGGCTGTCGGTCATCCATGCCGGGCGCTGCGCATTCCCGTAGCCGATGTCGTACAGCAATGTGATCAGCATGAAGCCGATCGAAGCAATCAGCAGGCCCTTCACCGCGCCGAAACCGGCGCCGAGCCCGCGGTCGAACCCGCCGACCAGCGAGGCGCGGCTGCGCTGCCCCATCGCGCGCGAACCCCATTTGGCAACCGCGAACACGCCGCCGAAGAGCAGGACGAAGGCGAGCATCGCCGCGCCGCCCTCTCCGCCGACCCAGCCGGCAAGCAGGTCGGTAACGAGCGGGTGAAAGAAGCGCACCGCCGCGATCGCGAGGATCCACGCGAGTAGCGTCGTCACTTCCTGTACAAGGCCGCGCGAAAAACCGAGCACCGCGCCGCCGCCGACGAGCGTCAGCACGATGATATCCAGAGCCGTCAGACTTCCCATTTCCCGGTCGCTAGTCGCGCCCGAGCATCAGGTCAACGAGTTCGCCGAGCCGGCCGAAACCAGTGACCGAAATTCCGCCGACCGCCTTCATGCCCGTCGGGCCCCAGCCCCGCGAAAAACCGAGCTTCGCGGCCTCGCGGAGGCGCAGGCCATCGTGCGAGACCTGGCGCACCTCGCCCGACAGCGACAGTTCGCCGAAGACGATCGCATCGGCAGGCACCGGCCGCTCGCTGAACGCCGATATCAGCGCCGCGGCGACCGCAAGGTCGGCGGCGGGATCGGTCAGCCGGTAACCGCCGGCAATGTTGAGATAGACTTCGGCACCGCCCATCTGGAGCCCGCAGCGCGCCTCCAGTACCGCGAGCACCATCGCGAGCCGCCCGCTGTCCCAACCGACGACGGCGCGCCGCGGCGTCGCCCCGCTCGCGAGGCGGACGGTCAGCGCCTGCACCTCGACGAGCACCGGGCGCGTGCCTTCGAGCGCGGGGAACACCACCGATCCCGGCACATCGCGGCTGCGATCGGTCAGGAACAGGCTCGACGGATTCGCGACCTCGCCCAGCCCCTCCTCGCCCATCGCGAACACCCCGATCTCGTCGGTGCCGCCGAAGCGGTTCTTCACCGCGCGCAGAATACGATATTGGTGGCTCCGCTCGCCCTCGAACGCCAGCACCGTGTCGACCATATGTTCGAGCACCCGCGGTCCCGCGATCGTCCCGTCCTTGGTGACATGGCCAACGAGGACAATCGCGGCGTCGCTGTCCTTCGCGTAGCGGATCAGTTCCTGCGCGCTCGCCCGCACCTGGCTCACCGTGCCCGGCGCGCTGTCGATCAGGTCGCTGTGCATTGTCTGGATCGAATCGATCACGACGAAATCGGCGTCGCGCCCGTCGAGTGTCGCCAATATGTCGCGCACCGACGTCGCGCTGGCGAGCGCCACCGGCGCGTTGCCAAGCCCCAGCCGCTGCGCGCGGAGCCGCACCTGCGCCGCGGCTTCCTCGCCGCTGATATAGACCACCGACTTGCCGGCCTTTGCCAGCCGCCCCGCCGCCTGCAGGAGCAAGGTCGACTTGCCGATCCCCGGATCGCCGCCGATCAGCGTCGCCGACCCCGCGACGAAGCCCCCGCCGAGCGCGCGATCGAATTCGGCGATGCCGCAGAGCATCCGGTCGGGCATCTTGCTGTCGGCGTCGAGCGTTTCGAGCGCGAGCGTCCGCCCGCCGCGGCTGAGATCATGTTTCGCCGAAAAGACGGTCTCGGCGGCTTCCTCGACGAGCGTGTTCCATTCGCCGCAATCGGCGCACTGCCCCTGCCAGCGATAGGTTGCGGACCCGCAATTCTGGCAGACATATTGACGTTTCGCTTTGGCCATGAGGCTCGCATAATCGGAACAAAGGCGGAACGCCAGCGCTTTCCTTGTTCGTCATGCCGGACCTGATCCGGCATCCATCGCAGCCCGGTCGTTGTGGCCCCCGGATCAAGTCCGCCGTGACGAAAGGGGGTGAGCATGGTTCAGTTTTCCCCGCCATTGTTCTAGGGCGTCGTCAAACCCGAATCACCTTCCCACAGGAAAGCCCCGCGCCATGAAATTCTTCGCCGACACCGCCGAAATCGCCGACATTCAGGAACTCGCCGCGACGGGCCTGCTCGACGGCGTCACCACTAACCCGTCGCTGATCGCCAAGTCGGGTCGCGACTTCAAGGAAGTGACCCGCGAAATCTGCGCGCTGACCACCGGCCCGGTTTCGGCCGAAGTCGTCGCGCTCGACCATGAGACGATGATGAAAGAGGCCGAAATCCTCCGCAAGATCGCCGACAATGTCTGCATCAAGGTGCCGCTGACGATCGACGGCCTCAAGACCTGCAAGGCGCTGACCAGCGACGGCACGATGGTCAATGTCACGCTCTGCTTCTCTGCGACGCAGGCGCTGCTCGCGGCGAAGGCCGGCGCGACCTTCGTCTCGCCTTTCGTCGGCCGCCACGACGACAATGGCTTCGACGGTATGCAGCTGATCGCCGACATCCGCCTGATTTACGACAATTATGCCTATGAAACCGAGATCCTCGTCGCGAGCGTGCGCCATGGCATCCATGTACTCGAAGCGGCAAAGATCGGCGCCGACGTGATGACCGCACCGCCGTCGGTGATCAAGGGGCTGTTCAAGCATGTCCTGACCGAAAAGGGCATCGAAGGCTTCCTCGCCGACTGGGCGAAGACCGGCCAGTCGATCTGACGTCACCCTCGCGTTCTTAGCAGTTGACGTAAACGTCAAGTCATCGCGATACTCCCCCGAAAGGGAGAGATTCGCGATGACCGACACCACCATCCTCACCGAACGCCGCGGCCATGTGCTGATCGTGACGATCAACCGGCCGGAGGCGCGCAACGCGGTCAACGCCGCGGTCCATATTGGCATCGGCACCGCACTCGAAGAGGCCGAAAACGACTCCGAAATCCGCGCCGTCGTGATCACCGGCGCAGGCGACAAAAGCTTCTGCGCCGGCGCCGACCTCGTCGCCCTGTCGCGCGGCGAAAGCCTCCAGCCCGACGATCCGGCGCAGCAGGCGTGGGGTTTCGCCGGCATGGTCTCGCATCCGATCTCGAAACCGGTCATCGCGGCGGTCAACGGCTTCGCCTTTGGCGGCGGCTGCGAGATTGCGCTGATGAGCGACATCATCATCGCGGCCGATCACGCGCAATTCGGCCTGCCCGAAGTCAAGGTCGGGCTGTTCGCCGCGGCGGGCGGCGCGTTCCGCCTCGCCCAGCAACTGCCGAAGAAGCTCGCGATGGAATATATGCTGACGGGCGATCCGATCCCCGCCGCACGCGCCGCCGAGTTCGGGCTGGTCAACCATGTCGTCCCGCTCGCCGAGCTGCTCCCCACCGCGCTCGCGCTCGCCGAAAAGATCGCCGCCAATGCGCCGCTGTCGGTGCAGGCGTCGAAGCGCGTCGCGCTTGGCATCGCCGACGGCCGCATCGCCGCCGACGCGCCTTATTGGGAGCACAACACGCGCGAACGCGGCGTGCTGATGCGCAGCGAGGACGCGCGCGAAGGCCCGCGCGCCTTTGCCGAAAAGCGCAAGCCGGTGTGGAAGGCGCGCTGAAATGACCCAAGGGACAAGAATGACCGATCCCGAGCGCATTCCGGTCATCATCGGGGTGGGGCAGCTCAACGACCGCCCCGACGACCCCGATCAGGGGCTCGATTCGCTCGGACTGATGGTCGCGGCGCTGAAGATCGCGGCGGAGGATGCGGGCGTGCCGCTCGCCGACCTCGACAGCCTCGCGATCGTCGACCAGATCAGCTTCCATAGCCTCGGCAAGCTCTGCGAACCGCTCGCCGCCGCGATCGGTGCCACGCCCGCGATCAACTACCAGTCGGCCGCGCCGCACGGCGACACCCCCGTCCGCCTGCTCAACGAGGCGGCGAACCGCATCGGCGCGGGCGAAGTCGGGCTGGCCGCCATCGTCGGCGCCGAGGCCCTCCGCACCGCCGCGGGCCGCGCCGCCAAAGCCGCGAGCGGCGAGGACAAGAGCTACAACGCGATCCGCAAGGTCGCTACGCGGCGCGAGCCCAACTATGCGCAGAGCCATGGGCTTGCCGCGCCCGTCGACGTCTACCCGCTCTATGAAAATGCGACGCGCGCGGCGTGGGGCCAGAACCTCGGCGACGCACAATCCGAAAGCGCCGAAATCTGGTCGCGCTTTTCGGAGGTTGCCGCAGCGAACGACGGCGCATGGATCCGCAAGCCCGCCTCGCCCGAGGACATCTTGCGTATCGACGAACGCAACCGCCCGATCGCCTTCCCCTATTCGAAACTGATGGTCGCCAACTCGTCGGTGAACCAGGGCGCGGGCTTCATCGTCGCGAGCCTGGCCGAGGCATGGCGCCGCGGGATCGCCGAAGACCGGCTGATCCATATCGGCATGGGCGCTGCCGCAAAGGAGCCCGCGAGCATCCTTCACCGCGACCGCTATGACGGCAGCGTCAGCATGGAAACGTCGATCACGCGCACGCTCGAGCTGAACGCGATGAGCGTCGAAGATTTCGATTTCGTGGAGCTTTACAGCTGCTTCCCCTGCGTCCCCAAGATGGCGCGGCGCATCCTCGGCTGGCCGTGGGACCGCCCCGCGACGGTGTTCGGCGGGCTGACCTTCGGCGGCGGCCCGATCGCCAATTATATGAGCCATGCGATCGTCTCGATGGTCGAGAGGCTGCGTAGCGAAGGCCGCTACGGCTTCCTGTTCGCCAATGGCGGTTTTGCGACCGACAATCATTGCATCGTGCTGGGTAACAAACCGATTGCCGCGGCGAGTTTTCCGCAGGATTTCGACTATCAGGCCGAAGCCGAAGCCCGGCGCGGACCGGTGCCCGATCTGGTCGAGGATTATGCGGGGCCGGCAACGATCGAGAGCTATACGGTATTTTATGGCCGCGACGGTGGGCCGAAGGCGGGCGTGGTCGTGGCGCGCACGCCCTCGGGCCAGCGCACGCTCGCCCATGTGGACGTGAGCGACGAAGCGATGCTGGCCTTCCTGACCGACGGAAAAGCAGAGCCGGTCGGGACGGCGGGTGAAGTCGTTGTCCTTGAAGAAGGCTTTGGCTGGCGGGCCTAAACCTCTCCCCTCCCGCGGGAGGAGAGTTAGATGTCGAAACTGACCCCCTGCGCCAGTGGGAGCGCATCCGAATAGTTCAGCGTGTTCGTCGCGCGGCGCATATAGGCTTTCCAGCTGTCCGAGCCACTTTCACGCCCGCCGCCGGTTTCCTTCTCGCCGCCGAACGCACCACCGATCTCGGCGCCCGAGGTGCCGAGATTGACATTGGCGATCCCGCAGTCGCTCGCAGCAAGAAAGCGCTCGGCCTCGCGCATGTCGGTTGTGAAGATCGCCGACGATAGCCCTGCGGCGACGTCGTTATGCTGCTCGATCACCGCATCGAGATCGTAATATCGCATCACGTAGAGGATCGGCGCGAACGTCTCTTCGAGCACCGGCCCGATCTGCCCCGGCATCTCGACGAGCGCGGGTTTCACATAGAAGCTTGTCCCGTCGCCAATACGTGCGCCGCCATGCACAACGCCGCCCGCCGCCGACGCCGCCTTCAGCGCCGCCTGCATCATCTCATACGCCGCGCGGTCGATCAGCGGCCCGACAAGGATCTCGCCGTCGAGCGGATTGCCGACCCCGACGCTCGCATAGGCTGCCTTCAGCTTCGCGACGAAACCGTCGTAGATGCTGTCGTGGAGGAACAGCCGCCGCGTCGTCGTGCAGCGCTGCCCCGCGGTTCCCATCGCGCCGAACGCCACTCCGCGCAGCGCGAGGTCGAGGTCGGCCGACGGCGTGACGATCACACCATTATTGCCGCCGAGTTCGAGGATCGCGCGCGCGAAACGCCCGGCGAGCCGCGGCGCGACTGCGCGGCCCATACGCGTCGAACCGGTCGCCGAAACGAGCGCGACGCGCCGGTCATCGACCAGCGCCTCGCCCGCTTCGCGCCCGCCGATCAGCAGTTGCGAAAGCCCTGCGGGTGTGTCGCCGAAACGCGCGGCGGCCCGATCAAAAATCGCCTGCGTCGCCAGAGCCGTGAGCGGCGTCTTTTCCGATGGCTTCCAGACCACAGCGTTGCCGCATACCAGCGCGATCGCCGCATTCCACGCCCACACCGCGACCGGAAAGTTGAACGCCGAGATCACGCCGACGACGCCGAGCGGATGCCAGACCTCCATCATCCGGTGCCCCGGCCGCTCGGTCGCGATGGTCAGGCCATATAGTTGCCGGGAAAGCCCGACCGCGAAGTCACAGATGTCGATCATCTCCTGCACCTCGCCCGCGCCTTCGGACGGAATCTTGCCCGCCTCGATTGTCACCAGCTTCGCGAGGTCGTCCTTCGCAGCGCGCAGTTCCTCGCCCCACAGCCGCACCAGTTCGCCGCGGCGCGGCGCAGGGACATCGCGCCAGACGCGGAAGGCCGCGGTCGCCTGGCCCAGCGCCTCGTCGATTGCCGTGGCATCGGCGATCGGCACCATGCCAAGTTGTTCCCCGGTCAGCGGCGTCACCGACGGTATCGATCCATCGGTCCAGAGCGCACGGTCGACCCCCAGCCTGTCGAGGAGTTCCCCTGCCTCCCGGCCCAGTTGAAGCATATATAGTCCCTTCATAAGCGCGCGAGCGCCTTGCAACTTGTGGTTCGCGGGTTATCGCTTCGCGCTAACAAAGCAAACCCAATAGGGAGAGTCGCCCGTGTCGTCCGAACTGCCCCCCTCCGAACCTTTGGTCGCCGTCCCCGCCGACGCCGCCGCGAACACGCATTGCAGCCCCGCCGATTACGACCGGCTCTATGCACAGAGCATTGCCGATCCCGACGCGTTTTGGGCGGAGCAGGCGAAGCGCCTCGACTGGATCACGCCGCCGACGAAGATCGCCAACTGGTCCTACGATCCCGTGAGCATCAAATGGTATGAAGATGGCGTTCTCAACCTTTGCCACAATGCTATCGACCGCCATGTCGCCGCAGGCCATGGCGACCGCACCGCGATTATCTTCGAACCCGACGCACCCGATGGCGAGACGCGCCACATCAGCTATGCCGCGCTGCTCGCCGACGTCATCCGCTTTGCCAATACGCTGAAGAAGATGGGCGTCCGGAAGGGCGACCGCGTCACCATCTATATGCCGATGATCCCCGAAGGCGCCGTCGCGATGCTCGCCTGTGCGCGCATCGGCGCGGTGCACAGCGTCGTGTTCGGCGGCTTCTCGCCCGAGGCGATCCACGGCCGCATCGAGGATTGCGGCAGCGATTGGGTAATCTGCGCCGACGAAGGGTTGCGTGGGGGCAAGGTCGTTCCCCTGAAAGCCAATGTCGACAAGGCATTGGAGCGCGTCGATGTGAAGGCGGTACTCGTGATCGCGCACACCGGCGGGAATGTCACGATGAAGGAAGGCCGCGACCATTGGTACGACGCCCTGTCGGCCGGTGTCGGCACCGACTGTCCGTGCGAGCCGATGGGCGCCGAAGATCCGCTCTTCATCCTCTACACCTCGGGGTCGACAGGCAGTCCGAAGGGGGTCCTCCACACCGTCGGCGGTTACAGCGTCTGGACCGCCAGCACCTTCTGGTACGGCTTCGACTATCGCCCTGGCGAGATTTTCTGGTGCAGCGCCGACATTGGCTGGGTCACCGGCCACTCCTATGTCGTCTATGGTCCGCTCCAGAATGGCGCCACGACCCTGATGTTCGAGGGCGTGCCCAATTATCCCGGTCACGACCGGTTCTGGCAGGTCGTCGACAAGCACAAGGTCAACATCCTCTACACCGCACCGACCGCGATCCGCGCGCTGATGCGCGAGGGCGACGATTATGTGACGCGCCACGACCTGTCGTCGATCCGGCTGCTCGGCAGCGTCGGCGAGCCGATCAACCCCGAAGCCTGGCGCTGGTATCACCAGATCGTCGGCAAGGGCCGCGTTCCCGTCATCGACACATGGTGGCAGACCGAGACCGGCGGTATCATGATCACCACTCTGCCCGGCGCGCATCCGATGCAGCCGGGCAGCGCGGGCAAGCCCTTCTTCGGCATTCGCCCGCAACTGGTGGACGCCGAGGGTGCGGTGCTCGTCGACGAACAGACCGGCGGCGCGTCCGAGGGCAATCTGTGCATCACGCACAGCTGGCCCGGACAGGCGCGCACCGTCTATGGCGACCATGACCGCTTCATCCAGACCTATTTCTCGACCTACAAGGGCAAGTATTTCACCGGCGATGGCTGCCGCCGCGACGCCGATGGATATTGGCGCATCACCGGCCGCGTCGACGATGTCATCAACGTGTCGGGCCACCGCATGGGCACCGCCGAAGTCGAAAGCGCGCTCGTCCTCCACGACCTTGTCGCCGAGGCCGCGGTCGTCGGCTTCCCGCACGACATCAAGGGTCAGGGCATCTATGCCTATGTCACATTGAACGCCGGGGTCGAGCCGAGCGACGACGTCGCCGCGCAGCTCAAGCAGCAGGTCCGCACCGAGATCGGCCCGATCGCGACGCCCGACCATATCCACCTGACCCCCGGCCTGCCCAAGACGCGTTCGGGCAAGATCATGCGCCGCATCCTGCGCAAGATCGCCGAAAATGATTTCGGATCGCTCGGCGACACATCGACGCTCGCCGATCCAAGCCTCGTCGACGGGCTGATCGAAGGGCGCAAGAACCGGTAACGCCGCGCCGCTTACTCGCAGCGCATCGTCGGGCGGTAGACCTGCATCGCGTTGGTGCCGGTGTTGCCGCCCAGCGTGATCGCGCCGCCGGGGAGGAAGATGCGGCCGCCGATCACCGCGCTGCCCTTGAGGCCGTGCACGGCGATCGGAAGGTCGGGCAACCGGCTCCAGCGGTCAGCGCGCGGATTATAGCTATAAGCGGTGGGCGTCAGGCCCAGCACATGGCCCCACTCGCCCTCGCCGCCGAAGACGAACATGCAGCCGCCATGAACCGCGCCTGTAATCCCGCCGCGCGGCGCCGGAAGCGATGCGCCGCGGGTCCAGCGGCGCGTCGCCGGATCGTAGATTTCGACCACATCGACCCGCTCGGCCATCGCGCCCGGACCGGTGCGGCCGCCGGCAACGACGACCTTTCCATCGAGCGCGACCATCGCGAGGTGATTGCGCTGGGTCGGCATGTCGGGAAGCTTTTCCCATGTGTCGGTCGCCGGATCATAGACCTCGAAAGCATGACCGCCGGGCGGCCGCCCACCGGCGACATAGATCTTGCCGTCGATCACCGCCTTGCCGCCGCCGCTTCGGGGTGTCGGCATCGGCGCCCGCTGGACCCAGCCGCCGGCCGCGGGATCGTGAACCCAGACATGCGCCACGAAAATCTCGGGCCGTCCCGTGCTCGCGCCGTCGATCTCGCCGCCGATCACGTAGAGCTTGCCGCCCACCGCCGCGACCATCATGTGGTGGATCGGCTGCGGCAGGCGCGGTCCGAGCGACCAGCGGCTCGCGGCCGGATCGTAAATCTGGACGAGGTTCGACGGCAGGCGCCCCGGCGGATAGCCGCCGAGCACCCAGATCTTGCCGTCCAGCTCGGCAACCGCATGTTCGGAGCGCGCAAGCGGCATCGCGAGGCCCAGGCTCCACCCGTCGAACTCGGGCGCGGAGCCGACCGGGGCGCCTGCGCTCACCCGCTCGTTCCAGGTCTCGACGAGTTCATTGTCCTGCACGGGGGTCGCCGGGCGAGGCGCCGCCGCTCCGCCTCCGGCATTTGGCTGTGCTGTCGCTGTCGTCGCGAACAGCACCGTCGCCCCCGCTGTCATCCAGTGGCGCCTCATGATCCTTCTCCCGGCCCGCAGCGCCGCGCGCATCGGCGACGTCACGGCCTTGCGTCAGTATGGCAGAAATTGCCGTGCCGCGATGTACTGATCGATAAACGACGGCGTCGCTCGACGAGCGCTATTTCGCCAGCGCCTCGCACAGGCGATCGGTCGCAAGCGCGATGCGCGATTCCGCGGTTCTGCGATTGGCGGTGCTGTTCTCGACACCGCGCGTTTCGGTATTGAAGGCGAGCAGACTGCCGACGCGCTGATCGGGGCAGAGGCTGAGGTAAGCGCGAAAACCGTTCTGGTCGCCATTATGGCCGACAAAACGCACCGCGGCGCTGCGGTCGACGAAAAAGGACAGCCCGCTTTGCGTCGTCGTGGCCATACGGCCCTGCGTAAAATCGTCGCCCGCGGAGATCTGCGGCACCCACATTTCCTCAAGCGACGACCGTTTCAGCACCCGGTCATATTCAGACTGGCGTGCCGGTTCGCCAAGCAGGAACGCCACATATTTTGCCATATCGGGCATCGGGGCATTGAGCCCGCCGTTCGACACGGTGACGCCGGTATCGACATCGAACGGTGCCGCGACCCGCTTGCCATCGCGGACATAATAGCTGTGCGACCGGTGCGGCAGCAGGTGCGGCGGGGTGCGGTCGAAATAGCTGTCGTGCATGCCGAGCGGCTTCAGGATGTTCTTGTCGACATAGACTTCATAATCCTCACCCGACAGGCGCTCGATGACCTGCCCCAGATAGACGATACCGGGGTTCGAATAGCCGAAGCGGCTACCGGGTTTGAACTCGACCTGCGTATAAGGCAGCATCGCCACAAGCTGCGACCAGCCCTTCGGCTCGAACGGCTGCCAGTCATGGTCGCGCCACGGCCAGGTCCCGCTGCGAAACCCTGCGCTGTGGCTCATCAGCTGGCGCAGCGTGATCGCGCCGGTGTCGCCATAGGGATTATGCACCGCCGCCAGTTCGGGGACGTAGCGAACGATCGGATCGTCGAGCGTCAACAAACCGCGATCGCGCAACTGCATGATCGCGATCCCCGTCATCGTCTTGGTGATCGACGCCCAGTGATAGATCGTCCGGGCATCGACGGGGACATGCGCGTCGGCGTCCTGCTCGCCGAGGTGATCGGCCGCCACGGTTCGCCCATCGCGCACAACGTAAAAGCTGCTGCCAGCGATCTGGGCGCGGCTTGTCTCGCTACGGTGCAGTTCACGAAAGTCGCGGAGCGCCGCTTCGAAACCGGCCTCTTCGGCGGCCACCGGACTGGCTGTCAGAACAAGTGCGGCAGCAATCCAGCGCGACATGGCAATCCCCTCCTGTGCATCCACCACAGGGGGGGACGGTGGCCGAACGCGATCAGAAATGAAAGTCGGGAAGCTCCGCCAATGCGATCCCCAGCGCTTCGGCCCAGCCGTCGGCGACGCTTTCGAAATAGGGGTCGTTGCGCTCGAACCGCCGCTCGCGCACGCCGACGAAATCGTCGCGCTCGTGGACCTTGAGGTCGATCGGCAAATCGACGCCGGCGTTGGCGCGGATCGTCGAATCGAACGAGACGCACAGCAATTTCACCGAATCCTCGAACGACATCGCGGGATCGTAAGAACGGACGATGATCGGGCGGCCATATTTCGTCTCGCCGATCTGGAAGAAGGGGTTGTCCTCGCCCGCCTCGATGAAATTGCCTTCAGGATAGATGAGGAACAGCCGCGGTTCGGCGCCCTTGATCTGCCCGCCGACGATCAGCGAGGCGCGGAACAGCGATTCGGCCGCCGGCCCTTCGTCATTGTGGCGCATCACGACGCCGCGCAGCGTTTCGCCGATGATCGTCGCGACCTGAAACATCGAGGGCGCTTCGAGGATCGACGGGTTGCGCTCGGCGGGCGCCTTGGTGCGCTCGTCGAGCAGGCTGACAACTGCCTGCGTCGTCGCGAGATTGCCTGCCGACATCAAGGTGATCACGCGCTCGCCGGGGACGGTCCAGCTGCGCATCTTGCGGACCTGAGAAATGTCGTCGACGCCCGCATTGGTGCGGGTGTCCGACATGAACACCAGCCCCTTGTTCAAACGCATGCCAACGCAATAGGTCATCTTTTCCCGTTTCCCCGCCCGGAGTATCCGTGTCGCCCCGTCCGCTTATTGCTGGACCTGCAATTGAACAACCAGATTTTCCTGCGCTGCACCATAGCGCATGCCGCGAACCGGGGCCGCATCGCGATAATCGAGCCCCGTCGCGACCCGGATATAGCGCTGGTCGGGCGAATGGCCGTTGCTGACGTCGAAGCCGATCCAGCCGATATGCTCGAAATGGGCCTCGGCCCACGCATGGGTCGCGTCCTGATGCGTCCGGTCGTTCATCATCAGATAGCCCGAGACATAGCGCGCCGGGTGCCCGAGATGCCGCATCGCGGCGATGAAGATATGCGCATGATCCTGGCACACCCCGCCCTCGCTGCCGAGCGCCTGCTCGGCCGTCGTTTCGGCATCGGTAAAGCCGATCCGGTACGCCAGTCGCTCGATGATCAGCGCCGACAGTGCGTGTGCGCGCTCGATCTCGCTGCCATGGTCACGGCCTAGCTGCGCGATCAATGCGCGCACGTGCCGACCCGCCCGCGTCAGCGCGGTCGGACGGAGGAAGGTCCACAGCGGCATGGCGCCGCGATGCGCGCCGATCACCCCGTCCCATGTTTCCAGCTCGACCTCGCCATGGCAACGGACGACAAGCTCGCTCGCCCCGCCCTGCACGGCGATCAGATCGACGCCATTGCCGTGATGGTCGGCATAATGAAGCTGCTGCGCGCCGCCCTCGACCTCGATCGTCCAGCCGTGGACGCGCTGCTGGCCCGGCCGGTCCTTCGGCGTCAGTTTGATCTGCTGCAGCGCATAGCTGACGGGGCTGTCATATTGATAGCGGGTGATATGTTCGACGAACAAACGCATGGTCACTCCACGAACCTGTAGTCGTGCTCGATCTGCCGCGCGAGCGCGGCATTGGCGCGCAGGAAGCCCGTCACATATTCGTGGAGGCCGCCGTCGAAGATCGATTGGATCGGCCCGGCGAGTTTCTCGTGACTCAGCGAATGCGCCAATCGCCACGCCTCGGTCTCCTCGCCATAATGCCGCTGTAGCTGTGCCAGATTGTCCTCCATCCGCTCGCAGCAGAAGGCGAGGCTGCGCGGCATCTGGCGATATAGGATCAGGAATTCGGCGATCTTGAGTGCGCTGATTTCGGCGCCATAGAGCCAGCGATAGGCGCGATGCGCCGACACCGAGCGCAGGATCGTCTCCCACTGCACATTGTCGATCGACGTGCCGATATGCGCGACCGAAGGCAGCAGCAGATAATATTTGACGTCGAGGATGCGCGCCGTGTTGTCGGCGCGTTCGAGGAAGGTGCCGAGCAGCGAAAAATGATAGCCGTCGTTGCGCAGCATCGTGCCGTTGAGTGCCCCGCGCACATGCGCGCTCTGCTGGCGGATCGTCGTCAGCACGTCGGGCAGGTCGTCCTCCCGCACCGGCCGCTTCAGCAGCGCGACGAGCGTCATCCAGCTCGTGTTGACCGCTTCCCACGTTTCGCGCGTCAACGCGGTCCGCGCGGTGCGGGCATTGTCGCGCGCTTGCCGGATGACCGAGAGGATGCTCGACGGGTTTGCGGGATCGCGGAGCAGGAAGTCGATCACGCGCGCCGAGCTGTAATCGCCGTGCGCCGCCTGGAATGCCTGATTGACCCCTGCGGTCACCAGAACCGATTTCCATTCGGCCGCAGCAGTCGACGACCGCGTCAGCGCGATGCGGAACCCCGCGTCGATCAGCCGCGCATTGTTTTCGCTGCGTTCGAGATAGCGCGCCATCCAGAAGAGCGAGCCTGCCGTCTTGCCCAGCATCAGTCTTCCAATACCCAGGTGTCTTTTGTGCCGCCGCCCTGACTGCTGTTCACGACCAGCGACCCTCTCGTCATCGCGACCCGCGTGAGCCCGCCCGGCGTGATCGTGATCCCCTGCGGCGACATCAGCACGAAGGGGCGCAAATCGACATGCCGCGGCGCGAGCCCTTTCTTCGTGAAAATCGGCACGGTCGACAGCGACAGCGTCGGCTGGGCGATATAATTGCCGGGGTTCGACTCCAGCTTGGCGCGGAAGGCGGCGAGTTCCTTTTTGCTCGCCGCCGGGCCGACGAGCATCCCGTACCCCCCCGACCCATGGACTTCCTTGACGACGAGTTCGGGAAGCCGGTCGAGCACTTCGCGCAGATGCTCCGGATCCGAACAGCGCCAGGTCGGCACATTCGGCAACAGCGCCTTTTCGCCCGTATAAAATTCGATGATGTCGGGCATATAGCTGTAGAGTGCCTTGTCGTCGGCGATGCCGGTGCCCGGCGCGTTGGCGATGGTGATGCCGCCGGCGCGATAGACGTCCCAGATGCCGGGGACGCCGAGCATCGAGTCGGGCCGGAAATTCAACGGATCGAGGTAATCGTCGTCGACGCGGCGATAGAGGACGTCGATCGCCTTATAGCCTTGGGTCGTGCGCATCGCGACGCGCCCGTCGACGACGCGCAAATCATGCCCTTCGACCAGCTCGGCGCCCATATGGTCGGCGAGGAAGCTGTGCTCGTAATAGGCGCTGTTGTGGATACCGGGAGTCAGCACCGCGACCGTCGGGGTGCCGCCGCACGCGGGCGGCGCGCAGGCGGCGAGCGACTTCAAAAGGTTGATCGGATAGTCGCTGACCTCGCGCACCGGTACCTTTGCGAACAGCTCGGGGAACATCTGGAGCATCGTTTCGCGGTTTTCGAGCATGTACGACACGCCCGACGGCGTGCGCGCATTGTCCTCCAGCACATAGAATTCGTCGGCGCCGGTGCGCACGATGTCGGTGCCGCTGATATGCGTGTAGATGCCGCCGGGCGGATCGAGCCCCATCATCATTGGCAGGAACGCTTCGTTCCCGGCGATCAGCTCGGTTGGCACGCGTCCGGCGCGCAGGATTTCCTGCCGGTGGTAAATGTCGTGGAGGAAGGCGTTGAGCGCGCGCACGCGCTGTTCGATCCCGCGCGACAGGCGGCGCCATTCGCTGGCGGAGATGATGCGCGGCACGACATCGAAGGGGATCAGCCGCTCATCGCCATCGGCGGCGCCATAGACGTTGAAGGTGATCCCGGTTGTGCGGAACAGCGCTTCGGCCTGTTGCGCCTTGTGCTGGATGCGCGTCGCATCCTCGGCCTGGAACCACCCGCAATAGTCTCGATAGGGCGACCGGGTTTCGCCCTCCTGGCTCGTCATTTCGTCGAAAAAGGAAATGCGCCTGCCCTTTCCACGCAACATGCCGTCACCTGCCGCGCGCCCGATGTCTTCGGCCTGCGCGGCACTTCAGATTCCTGCTGCTGCGTCGCCCGTCGGCTGCGTGGCCACCGGGCTTATACGGGCGATGCTAATCGCGGCCGCCTGCCTTGGCAAGCGGACTTGTTGAGGAGGGTGTTACCGTAACATCAACGAGTTGCCGCGCGCCCGAAGGCGCGCGGCAACCATGTCAGATCGCGCCGTGGCAATGCTTGTACTTGCGGCCCGAACCGCAAGGACAGGGCGCGTTGCGGCTGATGTCGAGCGCCGCATAGGGGTTTTCGCCTTCGGGCAGGTCGGGGCGCGGGATCTGCATCGGCGGCAGCGTGTTGGCGATCACGCCCAGATCGCCGCCGTCGATGTCGGCGCTGTTGTCCTCGCCCGTGAACGGGTCGATGTGCGTCGTCAGGAAATCGGGCAGGTCGGGCAGCGGCATCGGCTCGGGCTCTTCGAAGCGCAGATCGATGCGCGCGACGGTGCGCGTCACATCCTCGCGGATGTTCGACAACATGCGCTCGAACAGCGCAAAGGCTTCCTGCTTATATTCGTTGATCGGCTGCTTCTGCGCATAGGCGCGCAGGAAGACAACCTGACGCAGCGCGTCGAGCGTCGAAAGATGCTCTTTCCAATGATGGTCGAGCGTCTGGAGCAGCACCGACTTTTCGATGCCTTTCCACGTTTCCTCGTCGACCAGTGCCGCCTTTTCGGCTGCCACCGCGTCGGCCGCGGCCTGGATGCGCTCCTCGAAGATTTCGGCGTCGACCGCATCTTCCTGCATCCAGTCGTCGATCGGCGGCGACAGGTCGAGGATGTTTGCGACGCGCTCCTTCATCTGCTCGAGATTCCACTGTTCGGGATAGCTTCCCGGCGGGCACGCGTCGGCGATGATCGCGTTGACCGTCTCGGCGCGCATCGCGAGCATGACATCGTCGACGGTCTCGCTGTCGATGATTTCGCCGCGCTGTTCATAGATGACCTTGCGCTGGTCGTTCATGACGTTGTCATACTCGACGACCTGCTTGCGGATATCGTAGTTGCGCGCCTCGACCTTCTTCTGCGCGGTCTCGATCGCCTTCGACAACCACTTCGATCCGATCGCCTCGCCATCCTCCAGATTCTTGTTCATCATCTTGGAAAACAGCGTGTCGGGGCCAAAGATGCGCAAGAGGTCATCGTCGAGGCAGAGGTAGAATTTCGACAGGCCGGGGTCGCCCTGACGCCCCGAACGGCCGCGCAGCTGGTTGTCGATGCGGCGGCTTTCGTGGCGCTCGGTTGCGAGCACGAACAGCCCGCCGGCGGCCTTCACCGCCTCGCGCTCGGCCGCGACCTCGTCGCGGATACGGGCGATCGCCGCGTCGCGCTCGGCGCCTTCGGGCAGGTCCTTCAGTTCGTCGTCGATGCGGAATTCTTCGTTGCCGCCAAGTTTGATGTCGGTGCCGCGGCCCGCCATGTTCGTCGCGATCGTCACCGCGCCGGTGCGGCCCGCCTGCGCGACGATATGCGCTTCGCTTTCGTGGAAACGCGCGTTGAGCACGCTGTGCGGCACCCCGTCCTTTTCGAGGAACGATGACAGCAGCTCGGACTTTTCGATCGACACGGTGCCGACGAGCACCGGCTGGCCGCGCTCGTTCGCTTCGCGGATCGTCTTCGCGATCGCGCCGAACTTGTCGGTGATATTCTTGTAGAATTCATCCTCGTCGTCGATGCGCGCGATCGGACGGTTGGTCGGAATGTTGACAACATTCATCTTGTAGATGTCGAAAAATTCGGCGGCTTCGGTCGCCGCGGTCCCCGTCATGCCCGAAAGCTTGGGGTACATGCGGAAATAATTCTGGAACGTGATCGACGCGAGGGTCTGGTTCTCGGGTTCGATCTGCACGCCTTCCTTGGCCTCGACCGCCTGATGCAGGCCGTCCGACCAGCGGCGCCCGTCCATCATGCGGCCGGTGAATTCGTCGATGATCACGACCTTGCCGTCCTTGACGATATAGTCGGTGTCGATGCGGAACATCTGGATCGCCTTCAGCGCCTGATTGACGTGATGGACGACCTGCGTGTTCTCGATGTCATAGAGATTGTTGCCCTGAAGCAGGCCCGCCGCTTCGAGCAGCCGCTCGACATGCTCGGTGCCGTCTTCAGTCAGGCTGATCGACTTGGACTTTTCGTCCTTTTCATAATCATCCTCGGTCAGGTTGAGGACGACCTCGTTGACGCGAATATAGAGCTCCGACTTGTCATCGGTCGGGCCCGAGATGATCAGCGGGGTGCGCGCTTCGTCGATCAGGATCGAATCGACCTCGTCGACGATACCGAAGTTGAAGGTGCGATGGACCATCTGCTGGCGGTCGAACTTCATATTGTCGCGGAGGTAATCAAACCCCAGCTCATTGTTCGTCGCATATGTGATGTCGCTGTTGTAAGCGTCGCGGCGCTGCATCTCGTTGAGGTTCGGGACGATGATCCCGGTCGTCAGGCCGAGGAAGCCATAGACCGTGCCCATCCATTCGGCGTCGCGCGTGGCGAGATAGTCGTTGACGGTGACGACATGGACGCCCTTCCCTTCGAGCGCGTTGAGGTAGCAGGGCAAGGTCGCCATCAGCGTCTTGCCTTCGCCCGTCGCCATTTCGGCAATCTCGCCGCGGTGTAGGACGATGCCGCCGACCATCTGCACGTCGAAATGGCGCATACCGAGCGTACGGACTGCCGCTTCGCGTACCGTCGCAAACGCTTCGGGCAGGATATCGTCGAGCGTCTCTCCGGCCGCGAGGCGGTCGCGGAATTTCTGCGTCTGCGCCTGCAATCCCGCATCATCGAGCGCCTGCATCGCGGGCTCGAAGGTGTTGATCTTGTCGACGATCTTGCGGATCGAGGTGACATAACGGTCGTTGGACGAGCCGAACAGGCTCTTGGCAAGGCCAGAAAACATGGAATTTTCCTTGGAAACTAGAATGAAAAGGCGGCGATCACGGCCGCGTGAATGTACAAAAAGCCCCGTCACGGGGCGGCGCCTGTCCGACCAGGCGCCAAGGCGCGGCGACTCTATTCGAGCGCGCGGTCGCTGCCGGTGAGCAGGCCGGGAAGATGCGGCGGCGGCGCTTTGCGCGGCTTGCCGCTGCCGCCCGAGGTACGCCGTGTCGGCGCGGTGGTCGTGGGGCGGCGTTCGGCATCGCTTGTCTCGGCCTTGCCTGCCGTTTCGGCAAACATGACCAACGCCCCCATCGCCGCCGGAACGGCAGGCGCGGCAACAGCCCGGTCGGCGGTAGCCAGGCCGGTCAGCAATGCCAAAAGGGTCAGCAATAACCGCAAAAAATGCCCCTCTTCACGTCCGGAGCATCAGATATTGCGCCCCGTTCCCTGAACATAGGGTGAAACACACGCTCCGTCTAGGGGGCTGGCGTTGCAGCCGGATCGGTCAGCGCCGGGTTCAATCCGCGCACTTCGATCAGGAAACTCTTGGGTTTTTTGAACAATTTGCTCTTTCGATCGACCTTCAACCCGACGACCTCGGCGAGTTCCATGACGAAATGGACGCAGTTGCGCTTGCCCAGACTGTAGCTCGGCTGTTCGCGGTCGCGCCATTCGGCGACTTTGGCAAGCAGTCGCGCATAGGTCGCATCGTCAACCGTGACATCGAACTGGCGGTCGCTCTTCGCGATATAGTCGGGCTCGGACGATTCCACCTTACCCTTCACCGATCCCAAAAGGATCGCGGGGCTGATCGAGGTCGCGGTGAAACCATAGTTGGCGTCGACAACCTCGCCGTTCGAGTCGAGCGTGCCCTTCATCACGATGAAGGCATGCGGAAAACGGTCGCCGAAATCATGGCTGTAAAAGCTGACCACGACTTCGGCGCGCGCCGGGGCGGCAAGCCCGGTGCACAGCAACATCAGGGACAAGAGGATCAGGCGCAGGCCGCGGGTCATCGCCGCCCTCTTAACGACGAGGCCTCCGCCTTGCCAAGCCGCGATTGCCGCTTGACGGAAACGTCAACTTCGCATCTTTGTCGCATTGACACAAATGTAAGGAGGGGCCGGATGGCACGGAAGGCGATTTTCATCACCGGCGGCGGATCGGGCATCGGCCGCGCCGTCGCGCGCCATTTCGCGGGGCAAGGCTGGTTCGTCGGGATCGCCGACGTCAACCGCGCCGGGATCGATGAAACCGCGGCGCTGTTGCCCGACGACGCTTCGTCGCGCCACGTCATGGACGTCCGCGACCGCGACCAGTGGAAGGCTGCGCTCGACGAATTTGGGGCCGCCAGCGGCGGCCGCCTCGACGTGCTGTTCAACAATGCGGGTATCGGATCGGGCGGCCAATATATGGACATGCCCCCCGAAGAGGCCGACCGGCTGATTGCGATCAATTTCGGCGGCGTCGTCAACGGCATCTATATGGCGCTGCCGCTGCTGCGCGCGACGCCCGGATCGACGATCCTCAACACCGGGTCGGCGTCGGGCTTTTACGGCGTCGCGGGCCTCGCCGTCTATTCGGCGACCAAATTCGCGGTGCGCGGGCTGACCGAAGCGCTCGAAATCGAGTTCGCCAAACATGATATCAAGGTGCGCTCGCTAATGCCCGGCTTCATCGACACGCCGCTGCTCGATCAGGTCAGCGCCGACAGCAACGAACCGGCGCGAAGCCGCCTGTCGGACAGCGGGTTCGAGATTTCACCGGTCGAAGACGTCGCGCGGGCGGCATGGGACGCCGTGCACGGAACGCGCGTTCACACGCCGGTCGGCAAGATGGCCACGCGCCTGTCACGTCTCGCGCGCTGGTTCCCCGGACTGATCGTGCGCCAGTCGAAGAAGATCGACGGGCTGGGTGCGGCGTCGACGCACTAGACTATTTCGCCGGTCCGCACGTCACCGATCCGCTGCCGACATTTCGCACCGTACAGACCGGCCGGCCGAGGACGACGGTTTTGCCGATTCCCCGCGCGGTGATCGCCGCACTCTTGATCGCGCGCAGGATATGGTCGCCCGCACCCTCGCTGTCGCTGATCAATTCATCGACGGCCAGTGCACCGGCGTCGACCATCCCGGCACCCGACAACGTCATCTGCGCCTGCTTGGCGGCGCCGCCGAGCGTCATCGTCCCATTGCCGAGCATCGCGACCGAAAGCCGGTCGGCGGTAATGCGGCCGACGGTCAGGCGCCCCGGGCCGCGCAGCCCGACCATAGCCCGCTGCCCCTTCAACGCATCGACCTGCAACGACCCGGCGCCGCCGAGCGTCGCCGAGCGCAGGTTCGCCGCGTTGACGCGAACGGTAACCGGTCCACGCGGCGCGCGGCGTTTTTCGTCGCCCGCGAACTGACGTTCGCTGATCAGCAGCTTGCCGTCGCGCGCCTCGATGCTCAGCCGGTCGAGCGCGTCCTGCGGCCCCGTCGCGACGGCACTGACAGGCGCACGGTTCACAACCTCGACCGTCACGTCGGCATTGACCTCGATCGCCTCGAAACTGGAGAGACCGAAACGCTTCTCGGCCGACGATGCGGGGCTGCAGAGAAACAGGGCTGTCGCCGCGAGCGCGGCGCATCGGGCTGCGAAAATCATGGTGCCGCCTTAGCCCGTTCGGACGGGCGGCACCAGCATCGCGTCATTTACAGGTGGCGGTGCCCGAACCCATCTGGCGCGTCGAACAATTTGCACCGCCAGTCAGCGTCACATCGCCCGAGCCAAGGATGCTGATATCCGCCGTGCCGGTCGCCTGTGCATCGACGTTGCCCGATCCGGTCACCGACACCTCCAGCGTCGTTGCGGCAAGCCCGTCAGCGTCGATATTGCCCGAGCCGGTTACGCTCAGTTCGCCCGAGCCGATCGTACCACCCGCGATCTCGATGTCGCCTGATCCCGACACGGTGACATCGGCGCGCTTGCCCGTCAGCTTTGCGACCTTGAGGTCGCCCGATCCGGTCACCACGGCCTCGACCGCATCACCATCGACGCTATCGGCGTCGATCGTTCCCGACCCGGTCAGACGCACCGCATTCAGCCGGGGCATCGTGATCTCGATATCGACATCATCATCGTCGCGGCTCGAAAAGCTGAAGCCCTCGCGCTTGCGTCCGATCTTCAAATCGGGACCGTCGAGCGTGATCTCGAGCCGGTCGAGTACCTCCTTGCGGCCCCGCGCGGTGATCGAGAAAGCGTCGCCCTGACGAATGGTGACATCGTCGGGGCCCGCGACTTCAACGCGGGTGAAGCCGGTGAGCGCAAAGCTCTGTGTCGTGACCGGCCCGACGCTGGCCGGCGGCCCGCTCCGCTCGCTGCGCTTCTCGTCGCTCGGCGCCGCACCGTTGCACCCCGTTACGAGTACCAGCGGCAACATCGCCATCATCCAGTTCCGCATCGCAAATCTCCTCTGTGTGTTACACATGTAACACACAAGAGATCCTCTGTCCAGCGCCCTACCAGCGCAGCAAGGGCGCCAGTAGCAGGCGGCCGGCAAGGCCGGAAAGCAACACAGCAAGGCCGTGCCAAAGCGCGATGTGCATCATATCGTTCGACGCGCAATGCAGTGCGACGATCGTCGCGCCCGCCGCGCCCGCCGCGATCCCGACGACCCACCCGGCCCGCGCCGGCGAAGTCGGTGCCCCCGCCTTGAGCCATGCGAACAGCGCAGCGCCGACGCCCAGCCCAGCCATCACGCCCTCAATCAGGCAGCCCAGCCCGTTTTCGGGTCGCGCCGCTTCCATCGCAGCATGGCCATCGCCCAACGCCATGACGAGGGCCGAAAGCGGAAGCGCCAGCGCCGCAAGACCAGCCCAGCGCCAGCCGCTGTAATCGCGCCCGACGCCCGGCAACCCCATGCGCAGCGCGCTCCATGCCGCAGCGAAGCCCAAGGCGACGATCAGCCAAAAAGCCAACAGCGGTAGCGGCGGCATCATGACGCAGTCGGCGAGGTCGTGGCGCATACCCGAAAACCAGAGAAGCAACGCCGCGCCCCCTGCCCATCCGGCCGCAACCCACAACGAACCGCGCGTCAGGCGGCGCGGGCGTACCGGTTCGAGGTCGCCGGTGAGGTCGTCGATCAGATCGTCGATCGATGCGTTGCTCATCTCATTCGCTTTCAATCAATTGCGCGAGTTTCTTCAACCCGCGATGAATATTCACCTTCACCAGCGATTCGCTTTGCCCGCATATCTGCGACGCTTCGGCGATCGAGGCCCCTTCGATCTTGACCAGCGTGATCGCCTGCGCCTGTCCGGCCGGAAGGAAGCCCAACATGCGGTCGAGGCTGAGGCGTGCGTGGACGGCTTCGTCCTCGGCGCCGACCGCCGCATCATTGTCGCCCAGTTCGGCTTCGTCGCGCTGGCGGCGCAGCATGTCGATCCAGCGATAGCGCGCAATCGCCGCAAGCCATGGAAGAAAGGGCCGGCCCCTGTCCCAGGTCGCGAGCTTGCGGTGCATCGACACCAGCGTTTCCTGGACCAGATCGTCGATATGGCCCGGGGCGATACGCCGTGCGAAATAGCGTTCGAGCCACTTGCGGCTATCCGCGAGCAGCGCGCGATAGGCAGCACGATCCCCGCGCTGCGATGCCGCCATCAGATGCGCCAGCGAGGGCTCGTCGATGCTCATTAGCGCCGCAACCTAGCAGCGACGGCGTCGAGCGAGAACAGCCCGCCGCCGCGCACGATCAATATCGCCGCCATCGCGGCCCAAAGCGAATGCACGGGCCACCATGCGTCGGGGAAGACGAAGAACTGGATGACCAGCGTCATGACAAGCAGCGCCCCGGCCGAAAAACGCGTCGCGATGCCGAGGAGGAGAAGCATCGGAAAGACATGTTCGGCGAAGACCGTTATCGGCACCGCAATCGCCGGGTCGAGCGGCAGGCCCGAAAATTCGGACGCGAACAGGTCATATTGCGACGGGTCGATCTGCAAAAAACCGCCTTCGAGCAGCTTGGTCTGCCCCGAGCGCCAGAAGACCCCGGCGAGCGCCACGCGCAACAGCAGGAGCGCGACCGCTTCGGGGATGCGTCCCGCCGCCAGCGCGACGCCGCGATCGTAAAATGCGACAATCCTGTCCATCTCTCATACCCTCTCGAATGCCCCGGCGCCGATCAGCGCCGCGACCGCGGCGGCTCCGTCAGGATGGGTTTCGTCGAGATGGGCGATGAGGTTACCAAGCGGCAAAACTTCACCCGCCATGTCGAGCGCGAAGGCGGCGGCGGGATCGATGGTGGACAGCCGGACCTCCGCCATGGGGCGCGCGACGAGCAGCACCGCGACGTCCGGCGCAAAGCCCGGATCGACCAGCGGCGCGACGACACTGGCGAGATTCACCGCTCGCGCTGCGGGATGGCGGCGCACAAGGAGGTCCAGCAACGCCGCTTCATCCGACCCGGCAAGTTCGGCGAGCGAGAGCGCCGGAGCGTCGGCGGCGTGATAGCTTTCCAGCCATGCCCATTCGACGCGCGCGAGGTCGGCAGCCTGCGGATCGGCGAGCCAGTCGGGAAAGCCGGCCCCGATATTGCCCGGCGAACGATGCTGAGCGTACCCCGCATCGACGAAGTCTCGCGACAGGCGATTGAAGAGGGTTTCGCCCAGATATTGCCGCGTGCGCGGGAACGTGTCTTCGAGCGCGACCAGCCGTGCATGCGAGACCGTGTTGGCATGAACGCGCAGCCCGCGGAGCACCGCCGCGTCATTGCCCGCAAACAGGCCGGCGGGCAGATAAGCGGGGCCACCGAGCAACGACGCGGCGATCGCGGCCTGCCCGTCATGCATGGGCCGGCTCGGCGACGAGCAACGCGTCGGCTTTGGCCACTTCGGCCATCAAAACCGGCCACGCGGGAACATCGCTATCCCGTTCGACCAGCACCGGCCTTGGCCCCGCGCGCCTCAGAAAGGTTGCGAGCAGGTCCCAGCAACTTGGCCGGATCGCCGACCCATGATCGTCGATCGCAATCGTCCCGCCTGCATCGTCATCCTTGCGCGCATGGCCCGCGACGTGAATCTCGCCGACGAAGCGCGGGTCGAAGGCATCAAGCCACGGCGCCGGATCGAGCCCGAGGTTGAACGCCGACACTTCGACATTGTTGATATCGAGCAGCAGCCAGCAGCCGCTGCGCCGACATAGCTCGTGGAGAAAATCGACCTCGCCCCAATCGTCGCCGGCATAGGCGAGATAGCGCGAGGGATTTTCGATCAGCATCGCCCGGCCGAGCCGGTCCTGTACGCGGCCAACCTCGCGCACGAAATGATCGAGCGCGGCGTGGCTGTAGGGGACAGGCAACAGGTCGGGGAATTTGTCGTGCGCGCTGTTGCTCCAGCTCAGATGGTCGGAAACCATCGCCGGTTGGTAGCGCGCGCACAGGGCAGCAAGGGCCTCCAGCTCGTCCCGATCAACACCCGCCGCCGATCCGAGCGACAGCCCGACCGAGTGGAAGCTCAGCGGCATATGTGCCGCGATCGCAGTCAGCCAGCGATGCGGAGGCCCGCCTGCGCCGAAGTAATTTTGGGGGTGCACTTCGGCCCAGGCGGGCGGGGCGCCCCGCTCCGCCGCCGCGAGCACGTCGGCATAATGTTCGGGCTTCAACCCGAAACCGGCACGGCGCGGCAAGGTACGGAGCGGGCAGGAAGCCATGAGGGTCAGCCCTTCTTCTTCGCGACCGGCTTGGCGTTGCCGGCGTGTGCAGCCAGCGTGCCGCCCATCTTTTTGCAGCTACCGGCGGGGACATGTTTCCAGGCGTTACCCTGGTAATCGACCGTCGAGGTCCCGGCACAGCTCGTGCCCGGCCCCGCGGCACAATCATTCTTGCCCTTCAGCGACACGCCGTAGCATTTTTCCTTCGCGCCATCGGCGGCGGCGGCGGGAACGGTGACGGCACCGGCGGCCATGGCGAGGATCGCCGATGCGGCGAGCGACAATTTCAGACTATTCGACATTGTGTTTCTCCCTTGAAATGGGCGATGCGGGGGATGGCATCGACAGCAGTTCGGGCGGGACAACCGAACGGTTACGCCGATACCGATTTCCATCGCGCCATCTTGTCGCCACCTTCGGCGCGCAGGGGGAACTCTTTCCTCTTCAACCAGCGAGCCAGTCATGAGCGTAGCCTTTCGCCGCGAAAGCGACGACGAGCATAAGGAACCCGAATTCGAACTGCCGATCCCGGTCGGCCCGAATCTGGTGACCCCGCGCGGACTGCGCCTGCTCGGCGAAGAGATCGCGCGGATCGAGACCGCGATCGTCGGGGCGGCCGACGAGGAAGCGCGCAAGAAATTGCAACGCCGGTTGCGCTATTTCCACACCCGTCAATCGACCGCGGACGTGCAGACACCGCCCGCCGACGGCAGCGCCGGGATCGGCAGCCGGGTGAGCTATCGCCTGAACAAGGCCGAAAAGATGATCACCATCGTCGGCGGCGACGAAGCCGATCCGGCGTCAGGATCGATCGCCTTTTTCGCCCCGCTCGCCCGCGCGCTGATGGGCGCCGAGGTTGGCGAGAGCGTCGAATATCAGGATCGCGAGGATGCGATTGCCATCCTCGCGGTCGAAGCCGATCCGGAGATGCAGGCATGAAGGACAAGTTCGAGCGCCACAAGCAGCCGTGGACCGCCGCCGAAATCGACAAGCTTCACACGCTCGCCAAGAAGGGCATGGCGCTGAAAGCCATTGCCAAGGCGCTAACGCGCAGCGAGGAATCGGTGAAGGTTCGCGCCAAGGCCGACGGCCTGTCGATCGCAAAGCTGCACTGACACCCCGATGACCACCGCCAATTATGACGCCATCGTGCTGGGTGCCGGCGCGGCCGGACTGATGTGCGCCGCGGTTGCGGGCGCACGCGGGCGGCGCGTGCTGTTGCTCGACCACGCCGATGCGGTGGGAAAGAAGATCCTGATATCGGGCGGCGGGCGCTGCAACTTCACCAATGTGAACACCGCCCCCGATCGCTTCATCTCGGCGAACCCGCATTTCGCCAAGTCGGCGCTCGCGCGCTACACCCCCGCCGATTTTATCGCGCTCGTCGAGCGCCACGGCATCGCCTATCATGAAAAAACGCTCGGCCAGCTCTTCTGCGACGGGTCGGCGAAACAGATTGTCGCGATGCTGCTCGACGAAGCCGCCAAAGCCGGGGTCGATGTGCGCACCGGCCAGCCGGTCAACGATGTGACGCACGCCGACGGCAAGTTCACCGTTCGCTTCGGCGACCAGAGCTTCGTCGCTCCGGCGCTGGTCATTGCGACCGGCGGTCCGTCAATCCCCAAGATGGGCGCGACGGGCTTCGCGTATGATCTCGCGCGGCAGTTCGGCCTGAAAGTCGTCGAGCCGCGCCCCGCGCTCGTTCCGCTGACATTGGGCGGTGACGATGTGCTGTTCCGCGAATTGTCGGGAATCGCGGCGCCGGTCGAGGCGCGCGCGGGCAAGGCCGTCTTCCGCGAAGCCGCGCTGTTCACCCACCGCGGCCTGTCGGGGCCTGCGATCCTTCAGGTGAGCAGCTATTGGCGTCACGGCGAACCCGTGACGATCGACCTGTTGCCCGATGCGCCGCAGGGCTGGCTGCTCGAGGCCAAACGCACCCGCCCGCGCGCCACGCTTCGCACGACGCTCGGCGCCATGCTTCCCGACCGCCTCGCCGAAACGCTCGCCGAACGCCTCGCGCTTCCCGGCGAGCTCGGCGCCCAGACCGACCGCAAGCTCGCCGATGCCGAGGCGCGCCTCGCGGGCTGGATTTTCCGTCCCAATGGCACCGAAGGCTTCGCCAAAGCCGAGGTCACCGTCGGCGGAATCTCGACCGCAAACCTGTCCTCGCAAACAATGATGGCCAAAACCGTCGCAAACCTCTATGCGGTCGGCGAAGCCGTAGATGTCACAGGGTGGTTAGGCGGCTATAATTTTCAATGGGCCTGGGCCAGCGGACACGCTGCCGGACAGGTGATTTAAGCCCATTGAGCCCCTTTTCCGTCGGCCCGTCACCGCACCGGTGACCGCCCATATTATTGAGATATAAATGCCTTTCGAAAATCTTTCCCCCGTCCTTTCGGACGCCCTTGTCGCGCGCGGATATGAAGCGCTCACCCCCGTCCAGACGCAGGTCACCGAATCCGAGGCGAAGGGTCGCGACCTGCTCGTCTCGGCGCAGACCGGCTCGGGCAAGACCGTCGCCTTCGGCCTCGCGATGGCCGACGAGTTGATCGAGGACGGCCGCCTGCCCTTCGCAACCTCGCCGCTCGCGCTGATCGTCGCGCCGACGCGCGAACTCGCGCTGCAGGTCAGCCGCGAACTCGGCTGGCTCTATGCCAAGGCCGGCGCGCGCATCGCGACCTGCGTCGGCGGCATGGATGCCAGCAAGGAACGTCGCGCGCTCGGCCAGGGTGTGCAGATCGTCGTCGGCACACCGGGGCGCCTGCGCGATCACCTCGAACGCGGCGCGCTCGACCTCACGGCGCTGCGCGTTGCGGTGCTCGACGAAGCCGACGAAATGCTCGACATGGGCTTTCGCGACGACTTGGAGGAAATCCTCGACGGTACCCCCGAAACGCGCCGCACCTTGCTGTTTTCGGCGACGCTGCCGAAGCCGATCGTTCAGCTCGCCAAGCGTTACCAACAGGACGCATTGCGCATCTCGACCGTCGGCGAAGACCGCGGCCATGGCGACATCGCCTATCAGGCGGTGACCGTCGCCCCCGCCGACATCGAGGGCGCGGTGGTCAACCTGCTTCGCCTGCACGACGCCGAGACCGCGATGCTGTTCTGCGCGACGCGCGACAATGTCCGCCGCCTCCACGCCAGCCTGGTAGAACGCGGTTTCGCCGCGGTGGCGCTGTCGGGTGAGCATAGCCAGAACGAGCGCAACGCCGCATTGCAGGCGCTGCGCGACCGCCGCGCCAAGGTCTGCGTCGCGACCGACGTCGCCGCGCGCGGCATCGACCTGCCGACGCTCAGCCTCGTCATCCACGTCGAAATCCCGCGCGACGCCGAAGCGCTCCAGCATCGTTCGGGCCGCACCGGCCGCGCGGGCAAAAAGGGCACCGCGGTCATCATCGTCCCCTATCCGCGCCGCCGGCGCGTCGACGGCATGTTGCGCGGTGCACGCATCAACGCCGAATGGATGGACGCGCCGACCGCTGCCGACGTGCGCAAGCGCGATCAGGAACGGCTGATGGAAAAGCTGCTGACCCCGGTCGAGCATGAGCCCGAGGATCTCGAACTCGCGCAGCGCCTGATGGCCGAGCGCACCCCCGAAGACATCGCCGCCTCTCTCGTCCAGGCGCACCGCGCGCTGATGCCGCCGCCCGAGGATCTGCTCGACAACAGCCCGCGCGGCCGCGACGCCGCCGGGCGCCCGGAGCGCGGCGAGCGTTTCGAACGCCCCGAACGCGGCGGCGACCGCCGTGACGGCTTCGAGGACAGCGTCTGGTTCCGCCTCAACATCGGCCGCCACCAGAATGCCGATCCGCGCTGGATCCTGCCCCTGCTCTGCCGCCGCGGCCATGTGAGCAAGAACGAGATCGGCGCGATCCGCATCGGGCCGAAGGAAACGATGTTCAATATCCCGCGCGCGATCGCCGACCGCTTTGCCGAGGCGGTGGTGCGCAGCGCCAATGAAGATGGTGAAGACGACAGCGGCGTGTCGATCACGCCCGCACCCGACGGCCCGACCTATCCGCCGCGCCGCGACAAGGGCGGGCATGGCAGCCCGCGCGACGCCGGACCGCGTGGCCCTCGCGGTCCGATGCGCGCCGGTCCCGGCGACCGCGGCCCGCGGGGCCCCGGCGGTCCGGGCGGCAATACCGAGCGCTACAAGCCCAAGCCCTACGGCCAGCGTAGCCCGCGCCGCGCCAAATGAGTTGAACCCCTCCCCTTTGCGGGAGGGACTTTCATCGCCCCACTCTTGCGCTCCGCTGTCCGGCCCACCAGATGGACCGGACAGCAGGAGAGCGGCGCATGAAAGCGATCGAAGCCTTTATCGAAAGCCAGGGCGGACCCGAGGTCATCGACTGGCGCGAGGTGACGCTTGGCGAACCCGGCCCCGGTCAGGTCCTGCTGCGCCAGACCGCGGTCGGACTCAATTATCTCGACACCTATCACCGCGATGGCACTTACCCCGTTCCGCTGCCGAGCGGGCTCGGCGTTGAATCCGCCGGTGAGATCGTCGCCGTCGGCGCCGACGTCCACGGCCTCCGACCCGGCGACCGGGTTGCGACCTTCGGCCCCGAACGCACCGCCTATGCCAGCGCGCGGATCGTCAGCGCCGCCTCGCTGTTCAAACTGCCGCCCGAAATCGACGACGACACCGCTGCCGCCGCGCTTCTCAAAGCCTGCACCGTCGAGATGCTCGTCGAACGCTGCGCGAAGGTTCAGGCCGGATCGCCCATACTCGTTCACGCCGCCGCGGGCGGCGTCGGGCTGATCCTCGTCCAGTGGCTGAAAGCGATCGGCGCGACCGTCATCGGTACGGTCAGCACCGAAGCGAAGGCACATACGGCGCGCGACGCCGGCGCCGACCACGTCCTGATGTACAAGGCCGACGACGTCGCAGCGCATGTCCGCGAAATCACCGACGGTCAGGGTGTCCCGGTGACCTTCGACGGCATCGGCATGGCGACATGGGACGTCTCGCTGAAGGCGACCGCGCGGCGCGGGCTGATCGTCAGCTACGGAAATGCCGGCGGCCCGGTCACCGGGGTCAACCTCGGTGTGCTCGCGCAGCACGGATCGCAGTTCGTGACGCGTCCGACGTTGTTCGACTATTATCTCCACCCCGGCGAACGTGCCGCGGGCGCCGCACGTGTGTTCGAGATGATCGCTTCGGGGGCGGTGAAGATCACCGTCGGCCAGCGTTATTCGCTCGAAGATGCCGCGCGCGCGCATGCCGATTTGCAGGCGGGGCGCACGACGGGTTCGACGCTGTTGATCCCTCAGCATTCATAGTCGTCCCTGCGAAGGCAGGGGCGACGATCAAGCCTTCAATCGTTCAGCATGCCACGCGACATGCTCGGCCAAAAAGGTCGAGATGAAATAATAGCTGTGATCATAGCCCGGCTGCATGCGAATCTCGGCCTTCTGCCCCGCGCGCTCGCACGCGGCGACCAGCAATTCGGTCTTGAGCTGTTCGGCGAGAAAATTGTCGGCGTCGCCCTGATCGACGAGCAGGTCGGGTACGCGGAGCCCCTGATCGAGCAGCGCGCACGCGTCATAGGCGTGCCACGCCTCGCGGTTGTCATCCAGATAATGGCCCAGCGCCTTCTCACCCCACGGACATTGCGCCGGCGCGACAATGGGCGAAAAGGCCGAGACCGAACGGAAGCGATCCTGACCCCGCAACCCGATCGTCAGCGCACCATGCCCTCCCATCGAATGGCCGGTGATCGCCTGCCGCGCCATGTCCGCGCTCGCAAAATTGCGGAGCACAAGCGACGGCAGTTCATCTTCGACATAGGACCGCATCCGGTAATGCTTCGCCCAGGGCTCGGCCGTCGCATCGACATAAAAGCCCGCGCCCAGCCCGAAATCCCAGGCCGCATCGGGATCGTCGGGGACGCCCTCGCCGCGCGGGCTGGTATCGGGGGCGACGAAGATTACGCCATGCTCGGCGCAGGCAGCGCGATACTCGCCCTTTTCCATGACATTGGCGTGCGTGCACGTCAGTCCCGACAGATACCAGAGAACGGGCAGCTTGGTGCCCGGCGCATGATCGGGGACGAAGACCGCGAAGGTCATATCGGTGCCGGTCGCGGTGCTGGGATGCTTGTACACGCCCTGCGTGCCGCCATGGCTGCGGACGGTGGAGAGGGTTTCGAGGGTCATGCGGGTTCCTGAACAGGGATCGAAGCGATGAGGGGTTGATGCCCCCAATGACGCAGGAGGTCGAGGACCGCCAGCCCCGACAGGCCGAGGGTGCCGGTGTTGCGCAGCGGGTGGACATTGACCGTCGCCGCGGCGGCCAGCCCCTCATCGAGCACGACGGTGATGCTTCCGGGCGCCGCGTTGATCGCCGCGAGCGGCGTCACCGATCCGGGTGCGATACCGAGCAGCCGGTCCATATCGTCGGCCTTGCCGAAACTCACGCGCTTGCTGCCGATCGCGGCGGGCAGTGCCTTCAGGTCGACACGTGCCTCGGACGGCACGGTGACGAGCCAATAGGCGCCGCCATTGTCCTTCAGGAACAGATTCTTGGTATGCGCGCCCGGAATGGCCGCATTGACCTCGTCGCTCTCGGCGACGGTAAACACCGCGACATGTTCATATGCGGCGAAGGGAATCGCAAGCGCGCCCAGGTCGCCCAGCAATCCCGCTTCGCCGCGCATGACCTGTCCTTAAACGACGCGGTGAAGCGCGCAGAGCTTGTTGCCCGACGGATCGCGCAGATAAGCCAGATAAAGCTGACCAAAACCGCCTTCGCGCACGCCCGGCGGGTCTTCGATCGAGGTGCCGCCATTGGCGACGCCGGCATCGTGCCACGCCTTGGCCTGTTCGGGACCGTCCATCGCGAAGCCGATCGTGCAGCCGTTGCCGACCGTGGCGGGCTCGCCGTCGATCGGCGCACCGACGAGGAAGAGGCCGCCGTTGTGCATATAGATGAGGCGGCCCTTGTCGTCCTGGATCGCGGGTTTGCCGCCGATCGCCTGGAAAGTCGCGTCATAGAATTTTTTGGCGGCTTCGAGGTCGTTCGCCCCGACCATATTGTGACTATACATCGCCTTTGCTCCTCCTGATTCTGGTTGCGAAACGCTACCTACTCCGGCCGTCCGGTCAGGACCAGCCACGATTCCGTTTTCGGCTCACCGAAATCGACGAACCTCCCCGGCGGCAGGCCTAGCGGAAGACGACGGTCTTGCGGCCGTCGATCAGCACGCGCTGCTCGGCGACCCAGCGCACCGCGCGCGCCAGCACCTGTGCCTCGGTATCGCGCCCGATGCGGATCAGTTCCTCGACGCCATCACGGTGATCGACGCGTTCGACCGCCTGTTCGATGATCGGCCCTTCGTCGAGGTCGCTCGTCACGAAATGCGCGGTCGCGCCGATCAGCTTCACCCCGCGCTCGTGCGCGCGGTGATAGGGTTTCGCGCCCTTGAAGCCCGGCAGGAAGCTGTGATGGATGTTGATGCAGCGCCCCGAAACCTTCGCCGACAGATCCTGCGACAGCACCTGCATATAGCGCGCGAGTACGAGATACTCCGCCCCGCCGCGCGCCATCACGTCAAGGATCGCCGCTTCCTGTTCGGCGCGGTTCGCGTCGCTGACCGGCAGGTGGTGGAACGGCACGCCGTGCCATTCCGAAAGCCGCCGCTGCGCCTCGTGGTTCGACACGACACCGACGATGTCGATCGCGAGATTGCCCGTCGACCAGCGGTGGAGCAGGTCGTTGAGGCAATGGCTGCCCTGCGACACCGCGATGACAAAGCGCGGCTTCGCGGCACGGTCGCTGATCCGCGCGTCCATCGCGAAGCGCGCGATGATCGGCGCAAAGGCTTCCTGCACCGCGGCCAGCTCGCCCGGAAAGCGGGGTCCCGCGCCGCGAAACTCGACGCGCATAAAGAAGCGCCCCGAATCGAGATCGGCATATTGCTGGCTGTCGAGGATGAAGCCGTCGCGTTCGGCGAGCAGCCCCGTGACCGCCGCGACGATGCCGACCGCGTCGACACAGCTGAAGGTCAGGACGAAGGCAGGCTGGTCCATTTTCGTCATGCCAGCCGGTGCGTCGCGCACAGCTTGTTACCGGCGGGATCGCGCAGATAGGCGAGATAAACCGTCCGCCCCTCGGTCACCTGACGGATGCCCGGCGGATCCTCGACCGCCGTGCCGCCGTTCGCCGCGCCCGCGGCGTGCCAGGCATCGACCGCTTCGGTCGACGCCGCGACGAAGCCCAGCGTGCCACCGTTGGCCCCGGTCGCGGCGGCACCATCGAGCGGCTTCGTGATCAGGAAGCGCCCGCCGGCATGCGAATAGATGAGGCGCCCCCATGCATCGACGACGCCCGGCGGCACCCCGAGTGCGCCGAGCGCCGCGTCGTAAAAACGGCGCGCGGCTTCGATATCGTCGGCGCCCAGCGCCACATGGCTGAACATGGCGGCCTCAGAACACCACGACCGAACGGATGCTCTCGCCCGCGTGCATCAGGTCGAAGCCCTTGTTGATCTCTTCCAGCCCCATGACGTGGGTGATCATCGGATCGATCTCGATCTTGCCCTGCATATACATGTCGACGATCTTCGGCACGTCGGTGCGGCCCTTGGCGCCGCCGAACGCGGTGCCGCGCCAGTTGCGCCCGGTGACGAGCTGGAACGGGCGCGTCGCGATTTCCTTGCCCGCCTCGGCCACGCCGATGATGATCGAGGTGCCCCAGCCGCGGTGGCAGGCTTCGAGCGCGGTGCGCATCACCTCGGTGTTGCCCGTCGCGTCGAAGGTATAGTCGGCGCCGCCGTCGGTCATCTGGACGATCGCCGCGACGACATCCTCGCGGCTCATGCCCTTCGAATTGAGGAATTCGGTCATGCCGAACTTGCGGCCCCACTCCTCGCGCGCGGGGTTGATGTCGACGCCGATGATCTTGTCGGCCCCGGCAAGCCGCGCGCCCTGGATCACGTTGAGGCCGATGCCGCCGAGCCCGAAGACCACGACATTATCGCCGACCTGCACCTTCGCGGTGTTGATGACCGCGCCGACCCCGGTGGTCACGCCGCAGCCGATATAGCAGCTCGACTGGAACGGCGCGTCCTCGCGGATCTTCGCGACCGCGATTTCGGGCAGCACGGTGAAGTTCGAGAAGGTCGAGCAGCCCATATAATGGAAGATCGGCTGACCTTTGTACGAAAAGCGCGTCGTGCCGTCGGGCATCAGCCCCTTGCCCTGCGTCGCGCGGATCGCGGTGCAGAGGTTGGTCTTGCCCGAAAGGCAGCTTTTGCATTGGCGGCATTCGGGGGTGTAGAGCGGGATCACATGGTCGCCGGGGACGACGCTCGTCACGCCTGCGCCAATCTCGCGCACGATCCCCGCGCCCTCATGGCCGAGCACGCTCGGGAAGATCCCCTCGCTGTCGAAGCCGTCGAGCGTATAGGCGTCGGTGTGGCAGATGCCCGTCGCCATGATCTCGACCAGCACCTCGCCCGCCTTCGGGCCTTCGAGGTCGAGTTCGACAATTTCGAGCGGCTTCTTCGCTTCGAACGCAACGGCGGCGCGGGTCTTCATGGCACGAGTCTCCTTATGGTCGCTCGGCTATCAGCACTCCACGACGCTGACCGCAAGCCCGCCCTTCGACGTTTCCTTATATTTGTCGCGCATGTCGCGGCCGGTTTGCAGCATCGTCACGATTACCGTGTCGAGGCTCACGACATGTGTGCCGTCGCCGATCATGGCGATGCGGCTGGCGTCGATCGCCTTGATCGCGCCCATCGCGTTGCGCTCGATGCACGGGATTTGCACCAGCCCGCCAATGGGATCGCAGGTAAGCCCAAGATTATGCTCCATGCCGATCTCGGCGGCATTTTCGACCTGTGCGTTGGTGCCGCCCAGCGCCGCGGTCAGTCCCGCCGCCGCCATCGAGCAGGCGACGCCGACCTCGCCCTGGCAGCCGACCTCGGCGCCCGAGATGCTGGCGTTGCGCTTGTAGAGCGCACCGACCGCGCCCGCGGCGAGCAGGAAGGTGCGCACCCCGGCGGCGTCGCCGCGATAGCCGCGGCGGTAGAAGCGGATCACCGCGGGGATGATCCCCGCCGCACCGTTGGTCGGCGCGGTCACGACCTTGCCACCCGCGGCGTTCTCCTCATTCACCGCCATCGCCCACAGGTTGATCCAGTCCATCATCGCAAGCGGGTCGATCAGATTGGTTTCGTGGCGGTTGCGGATGTCGTCGGCGATCTGCGGCGCCCGGCGCTTGACCTTGAGCCCGCCGGGCAAAATGCCGTTGCTCGAACAGCCTGCATCGATCGATGCGTCCATCGCATCGGCGATCGCATCGATGCCCGCCGTTACCTCGTTCGGCGGGCGGTGACGCACTTCGTTGGCGAACATCATTTCGGCAAAGCTGAGGTTCGACGCCTTGCCCATCGCGATCAGGTCGGCGCCCGAGGTAAAGGGATAGGGCAGCTCGACCTCGTCCTCGCCGCCGCGGCTGTTACGCCCCGCCTCATCCTCGTCGACGACGAAGCCGCCGCCGATCGAGAAATACATGCGCTTGGCAAGAATTTCACCGTCGCCGTCGCGCGCGGTGAAGCTCAGCGCATTGCTGTGGAACGGCTGGCGCTGGCGCATCTGGAAATGCAGGTCACGTGCGGGCTGGAAGCGCACACGCTGGCGCCCGAGCAGATAGAGGAAGCCTTCGCTCTCCGCCCGGTCCCAATGCGCCTTGATCGCGGCAAGGCTGGTCGAAGCCGGGATTTCACCCGCAAGGCCCGCAACCACCGCGGTGTCGGCGGCGTGCCCCTTCCCCGTCAGCGCGAGCGAGCCGTAGAGGTCGGCTTCGACATGCACGGTCTTCGTAAGCAGCGCCTGCTCGTCGAGCCAGACGGTGAAGCGCCGGGCGGCGACCATCGGGCCCACGGTATGTGAGCTCGACGGTCCGACACCGATTTTGAAAAGTTCGAAGAGGCTGATCGTCATGGCGGCGCTATAGAAGACGCGCCGCCATTGCGATAGGACATCAAGGCCCGATTATTTCTTGTTCAGGCCGGGTAGGTCCAGGTCGTGTCGCGCGCCAGGTTCGCGGCGGCGAAGTCCCAGTTGAGCAGTTCGTCGACCACCGCGTCGACATAGGCAGGACGCAGATTCTTGCGGTCGATGTAATAGGCGTGCTCCCAAACGTCGATGACGAGCAAAGGCTTGATGCCCGCGGTCAGTTCGGTACCGGCGTCGTGGGTGTCGGTGACCGACAGCGTGCCGTCGCGCGAGACGAGCCAGGCCCAGCCCGACGCAAAATGATTGACGGCGGTTTCCTTGAGCTTCTTCTTCAGCTCGTCGAGCGAACCGAAATCGCGGTCGATCGCGGCGGCAAGATCGCCGGCGGGCGCGGTCTTCGCCGGGCTCAGGCTTTCCCAATAGAAAGCGTGGTTCCACGACTGCGCCGCATTGTTGAACAGGCCCTTGTTGCCCGACCCTTCGGCGTGGTGAACGATTTCCTCGAGCGGCTTCGACGCGAGGTCGGTGCCTTCGATCGCAGCGTTGACCTTGTCGACATAGGCCTTGTGATGCTTGCCATGATGCGTCGCCAGCGTGTCGGCCGAGATATGCGGCTCGAGTGCATCCTGCGCGTAGGGGAGAGGAGGATGGGCGATGGTCATGGCAGTCTCCTTTTTTATGAATTCGGGCCCTTAACTCGGTATCGCCCCCGCGAGTTGCAACCCCGTGACCGGAATTTTTCGCCCGATATTCAGGTCACCATCGCCTGGAGCGTCGCGATCCGGTCGGCTTCTTCGGCGGGCTTGTCGCGGCGGATGCGCGAAATGCGCGGGAAGCGCATCGCGAGGCCCGACTTGTGGCGCTTGCTGCTGTGGATCGAATCGAACGCGACTTCGAGCACGAGCGACTTTTCGACCTCGCGCACCGGACCAAAGCGGTTCAGCGTGTTGTCGCGCACGAATTTGTCGAGCCACTTCAATTCCTCGTCGGTGAAGCCCGAATAGGCCTTTCCAACGGGTAGCAGTTCGCCCGCCTCCGACCAGCAGCCGAAGGTATAGTCCGAATAGAAGCTCGCGCGGCGTCCATTCCCCCTTTGGGCGTACATCATCACGCAGTCGGCGGTGAGCGGGTCGCGCTTCCATTTATACCAGAGCCCGGCGCGGCGCCCCGCTACATAGGGCGCATCGCGGCGCTTGAGCATCACCCCCTCGATAGCCGCGTCGCGCGCGCCCGCGCGGCGTTCGGCGAGGTCGTCGAAATCGGTCGCGTCGATCACTTGTGACAGATCGAAATGGCTGGCGGCGAGGCGCGGGACGAAGGCCTCCAATTGCCGGCGGCGCTCGGTCCACGGCTGACCGCGCAAGTCATCATCGTCGACCGCGAGCAGATCATAGACGCGCACGAACGCCGGATAGTCGGCGAGCATCTTCTTCGACACGACCTTGCGGCCCAGCCGCTGTTGCAGCGCGTTGAAGCTCGCAGCCTCGCCGCCCTGCACCTCACCGCGCACGAGCAGTTCGCCGTCGATCACCGCGTCCTGATCGAACGCCGCGACCAGTTCGGGGAAGGCGCCGCTGATCTCCTCGCCGCCGCGGCTATAGATGCGCGTTTCGCCGCCACCGTGGACGATCTGGACGCGGATGCCGTCCCATTTCCACTCGGCGGCGTAGTCGGCGAGGTCGACGCTTTCTTCTTCCAGCGGATGCGCGAGCATGAAGGGGCGGAAGAAGGCGACGTCTTTCAGGTCGGGGCGCTCCGTCCTTCCCTCGCCCCATGCGAACAGCGGCGCGTAGGGCGGCGGGATCGCGTGCCACAGCTCCTCGACATCGTCGACAGGCACGTCGAAAGCTTGGGCAAACGCCTGCTTCGCGAGCCGCGCCGACACGCCGACGCGCATCCCGCCGAGCGCGAGCTTGAGCAACGCATAACGCCCATCGGCATCGAGCCGGTCGAGCAGCGACGCAACGATGGCGGGGGCGTCGCTGCGGCTCGCGGCCGCGAGCGCATCCACGGCAGCCGACACGCTGAGTTCGGCTTTCGCGCGCGGCGCATCGGGCCACAGCAGCGCCGCGGTCTCGGCCGTATCGCCGACGAAATGGCGCGACAGGCGGAATAGTTCCTCATCCACCCGCGTCGCGAGCAGCCTCCGCACCGTTCCCGCCTTCACCGCCGGAAAGTCGAGGCTCTCGGTCAGCGCCGCGATCGCCCAGCCGCGATCGGGATCAGGGGTGTGGCGCAAATAGTCGACGATCAGCGCGAGCTTGCTGTTGCGCGAGCGCGTGTAGATCAGCCGGTCGATCAAGGCCGCGAAGCGCTTCACGCCTCCTCCTCCAGATCGCGCCCGACGAGATGCAGCGCGCGCGCCTTGCGCTGATGAAGTTCGCACCAGCGAAGCAGCCCGTCTTCGCTGCCGTGGGTGATCCAGCTTTCCTTCGGGTTCACCTCCGAAATCGTGGTGGTCAGTTCGTCCCAGTCGGCGTGGTCCGAAATGACCAGCGGCAGTTCGACCATCCGCTGCCGCGCGCGCTGACGCACGCGCATCCAGCCCGATGCCATCGCGGTCACCGGATCGGGCAGCCGCCGCGACCAGCGATCGTTGAGCGCCGACGGCGGCGCGAGCACGATCTGCCCCGCCATCTCGGCCTTGTCGGTTTCCGAAACCAGCCGCAGTTCGCCAAGGTCGACACCGTGCACTGCGTAAAGCTGGCACATCTTCTCAAGCGCGCCATGGATGTAGATCGGCGCATCCCACCCAGCGCCGCGCAGTTCGGCGATCACCCGCTGCGCCTTGCCGAGCGCATAGGCGCCGACGAGCACCGAACGGTCGGGTTCGGCGCGCACCGCGCCGATCAGCTTGGCGATCTCGTACCCCGTCGGCGGATGGCGGAACACCGGAAGACCGAAGGTCGCCTCGGTGACGAAGATATCGCACGGGACGACCTCAAACGGCGCGCACGTCGGGTCCGCGCGACGCTTGTAGTCACCGGTGACAACGATCCGCTCGCCCCGATATTCCATCAAAATCTGGGCGCTGCCGAGAACATGGCCAGCAGGGTGAAAGCTGAAGCGCACCCCGCCGCGCTCGAAGCCGTCCCCATATACAAACGCCTGATTATGGCTCGCCTCGGCATCGACGCCATAGCGCAGCGCCATGATCGCGAGCGTCTCGGGAGTCGCGAACACCGCGCCGTGGCCGCTGCGCGCATGGTCGGCATGGCCGTGCGTTACCGCGGCACGCTCGACCGGGCGCGAGGGGTCGATCCACAGGTCGGCGGGCTTGACGTAAATGCCGCTCGAATGCGGCTCGATCCAGGTTTTGGCCTTTGCCATCAGGTGGCAAATTCCCGCGCGCGGGTCAGGTCGACGACGAACGCCTCGCGCTCCTCGGCGGCGCGCTCGCGGTCGGGAAGGCGCAGAAGGAAAGACGGATGGATCGTTGCGATCAGTTTGGTTCCACCTTCCAGCTCATGCACCCTGCTCCGCATAGACTTGATGCTCGCGCTCTTGCCCGTCACACCGCGCAGCGCACTCGCGCCCAGCGTGACGATCAGGTCGGGCTGAACAAACGCGCGCTCCTTATCGAGCCACCAGCGGCACATGTCGATCTCGCCCGTCGTCGGGTTCTGGTGGAGGCGGCGCTTCCCGCGCGGCTCGAACTTGAAATGCTTTACCGCGTTGGTCAGGAACAGCCGGCGCCGGTCGAGTCCTGCTTCTTCCAGTGCTTCGTTCAGCACCTGTCCCGCCGGCCCCACAAACGGGCGCCCCTGCAGATCCTCCTGATCGCCCGGCTGCTCGCCGACGAGCATGATCCGCGCACGCTCCGGCCCCTCGCCCGCCACGCCCTGCGTCGCGTTGCAATAGAGCGGGCAGCGCGTGCAACGATCGACCGCGCACGCGAGCTCGTCCAGCGTATTCACATCATCATCGAGAAGCAATTCATCGGGCACGCGCGTCCGCCATTTGTCGGTCAACGGGTTGGCGATGGAAACGGCCGCTTCGCGCATGCGTTCCACCCGCGCCTCGGCGCCCGCAAGCAACGGCGCGATATCCTGCGCCTCGGGCAGGTTCTTCCAATATTTCTTTGGCATCTCGGCACGCATCGCGTTGACCTTCACCCGCGCGGGGTTGAAGATCGCGCCATAATAGGTGCGCCACTGATCCTCGACGATATCGCTGTCGGGCACCTCGCCCTTCGTCCCGCCGGGGCCGTAGCTGAGCGTTTCGTCGTGCCAGATCGCGCGCGCATCGGGCGTCACGATCGCCCAGTCCATGCCGTAAAAACGCCGCTGGAAAAAGGGCGCGGTCAGCCGGACGATATGGTGCGAAGGCTCGAACCACGCCGCGAAGCTTTCGCGTACCGCCTCCTTGCCCAATCGGCGGAAGCGTAAGAACGCGTGCATCTTGTGCACGTCGCGGCGGATCGCCTTGTCGGCCCGCCGAAGCCAGTCGACCTCCGCGTCGGTCGTCCGCGCGAGCAATTGCCGGTCACGCGCCGCGCGCCAAATGATCCGGTACAGCCGCGCGGGCACTTCGGGGTCGCGATGACAGATGACCCGCTCGGCGATCTCCAGCAATTCGCGTGGCAGCGAGACCGCGCCCGCGGACGCCCCGACCGCCTCGTCACCGAATAGCGACGCGCCCTCCTCGCTCCCGCGCCAGCTTACATCTTCGGGCGCGACGCCGCCCGCGAGCAGTCCGCGCGCGGCGCTCCGCCATTCGGCAAAGTCGCCGGGGGTGACGAGCACCACCTCCCTCACAGCGCGAGCGCCAGTTGCTCCGCCGGCGGCGCGAAGCGCGCGCGCAGGTCGGCGCTGTCGGTGAGTTTGCCCGGCCGCCAGTCGGGGGTGACGATGAAGGGCAGCAACTTCTTCACCGATGCGGTCAACTTAGCCAGATCGCCAAGCCGCAGCTTGCCGAACCGCCGGGACGCGACGATCCGGTCGACCGCGCGCGTCCCCAGCCCCGGCACGCGCAGCAGCAGTTCGCGCGGCGCGCGGTTGATGTCGACCGGAAACACCTCGCGCCGCATCAACGCCCAGGCGAGCTTGGGATCGATGGTCAGGTCGAGCATTCCGCCCGGGGCGCCTTCCATGATCTCGGCGCGCTCGAAGCCATAGAAGCGCAGCAGCCAGTCGGCCTGATACAGCCGATGCTCGCGCATCAGCGGGGGGCGCACCGGCGGCAGATCGCTGCTGGCATCGGGGATCGGGCTATACGCCGAATAATAGACGCGGCGGAGCTGATAGCCCGAATAGAGGTTCGTCGCGGTCTTCAAAATATCGTCGTCGCGCGCCGCATCGGCCCCGACGATCATCTGCGTCGATTGCCCCGCGGGCGCAAAGCGCGGCGGCATCGCCTTGCCGATCAGCCGGCTCTTCGCCGCCTCGATCGCATCTTCGGCGCCGACGCGCACCGACGCCATGGTCTTGCGGATCGTCTCGGGCTTTTTCTCGGGCGCGAAGCTTTGTAATCCTGCCTCGGTCGGCAATTCGACATTGGTCGACAGCCGGTCGGCGTAAAGGCCTGCAAGCGCGATCAACCCCGGGTCCGCGCCCGCGATCGTCTTCAGATGGATATATCCCTGAAAGCGATTCTCCTCGCGCAGGATGCGCGCGACCTCGACGAGCTGCTCCATCGTATAATCTTCGGAGCGGATGATCCCCGATGACAGGAACAGCCCTTCGATATAGTTGCGCTTGTAGAAATCGAGCGTCAGCCGAGCCACCTCCTGCGGGCTGAAGCGGGCGCGTTCGACGTTGCTCGACGCGCGGTTGATGCAGAAGCGGCAGTCGTAGATACAGAAGTTCGTCAGCAGGATTTTAAGCAGCGAGATGCACCGCCCGTCGGGAGCATAGCTGTGACAAATGCCCATGCCCTCGGTCGATCCGATCCCCTTGCTCGCCATCGAATCGCGCTTCACCGTCCCCGACGAGGCGCACGACGCGTCATATTTGGCTGCATCGGCGAGAAGGCTCAGTTTTTTCAGAATCGGCTTTGCGGACATGTCCCATGGCTAACACAGGAACATAGAGAGAACAAATATGATGGGGGGCTTACGCCTCGCGCCACCGTGCGGGCATCGCGATTTCGCAGACGAGGCCGCCCGGCTCCCAGTGCCGGTCGATCGTGCCGCCCAGATTGTTTCGGACACTGCGTTCCATGAGCATGGTGCCAAAGCTCGTGCGGTCGGGTGCGGTCACGCCGCTTGCGCCGGTCTCGGTCCATATCAGGCGGAACAGACGCGGTTCGCTGCCTTCGGGATCCTGCGTCCAGCGGACATCGACGCTGCCCCCCTCGTTGGTCAGTGCGCCATGCTTGACCGCGTTCGTCGCGAGTTCGTTGAAGGTCAGCGCCATTGCGACGAGCGCATTTTCGGGGAGCAGCAGGTCGGGTCCCGACCAGCGGATGCGCGGAAAGGCCGCCTCGACCTCGCGCATCAGCGCGTGCATCGACCCGGTCATGAAATTGGCGCCGAGCAGAACATTTTGCGCGCGGTTGAGCGCGTCGAGCCGGCTGTTGATCCGTTCGACATAATCGTCGACGCCCTGCGCCGCGTGGCGGGTCAGCGAGATGATCGCGCTAACCGTCGCGAACAGGTTACGCATCCGGTGGTGCAGTTCGCGCATCAACAGGTTGGCATTCTCCTGTCGGCTCTTCTGCTCGGTGATATCGACGCTGACCCCGGTCAGCCGGGCCTCGTCCAGCCGCACGTCCCAATCGCCGCGCGAGGCGATCCAGCGCACCCCGCGCTCGGGATGCTGGATACGGTGCTCGACCGAATAGGGATTGCCGCCGTTGCGCGACTCTTCCAGCGCAGCGATCACCCGCTCACGATCGTCCGCCGGCATACGCCCAAGCACCTCGTCGGCCGTGACCAGCGCCGTTTCATAGTCCGCGCCGAACAGTTCGGCGACCGCGCCGTGCCAATGCATCCCGCCCGTATTCGGGTCGAGCTGCCAGGTCGCTATCCCGGAAAAATCGAGCGCGCGTTCGAGCATCCGCTGCGCCTCGTCGCGCTCGGCGACGACCCGGCGCAGGTCGGCCTCGGCCATCACGATCCCGGCAAAATCTTCGAGCCGCGCCAATTCGCTCTGATCCGGCGCAGCCCGCTCCGCGCGATCGATCAAACAGAGGCTGCCGAGGATTGCCCCATTATAGGCGCGTAGGGGCACTCCGGCGTAAAAGCGGATATAGGGATCTCCGGTCACCAGCGGATTGTCCCGAAAACGCGGGTCGCCCAGCACGTCGGTCACGACGACCGGCCGGTCTTCAGCGATGACATATTGGCAAAAGCTCATCTCGCGCGGCGTTTCGGTGGCGTCGAGTCCATAGGCCGATTTGAACCACTGACGGCAATCGTCGACGAGCGACACCAGCGCGATCGGTACGCCGTACAGGTCGGCGACCATTTTCGTCACCCGGTCGAAAGCTGCCTCGGGGGGCGTATCCATGATGCGATATTCGCGGAGCGTGTCGAGACGCAGCCGTTCCGCCCGTGCCCCATCCTCGTCTCGCCCGTCCGCCAACTGCCGTCCCTCGCTGCCGTTCGATGCGGCCTGTGCCGCATCGCTCATTCCCCCGGGGCGCTGCTCTGCCATGAATATGGTCCCTACAAAAGCATCGTTGCAGCATCCAAGGAAAGTGTTGGCATTCCACTTACTTACGCCGCATTCCAGTCGCGTCCCGGCTGACTCTACGCACTAAGGCGCGACAAGTTGCAGCGATCGCCCCTGCTTTTCCGCGTCAGGGCCGGGAACCGACCCGCGGCGGGACGCGTATGACTGGTTCAAGAGGGAAGGATCATGCATGACATTGGGTGAGGAAATTCGCGGGCATCTTCCCTATCTGCGCCGCTATGCGCGCGCCTTGACGGGCAGCCAGCAACATGGCGACAATTTCGTCCACACGACGCTGGAAGTGATCGTCGCGGCGCCCGATGAGTTCCACAGCGGCCACAACACCCGCATCGATCTCTACCGCAATTTTCACCGCATCTGGGAAAGCGCCTATATCGACGATGGCGAAGGCAGCGACGACGGCGAACACCCGCTCGTTCGCGCCGCAAACCAGCGTCTCGCGCAGATTACACCGCTGGGCCGGCAGATCCTGTTGCTGACGGCACTCGAAGGCTTTTCGGTCGAAGAGGCCGGCCTGATCACCGGCGCCGATCGCGCGACCGTCGAGACATTGCTGGCCGATGCGGTGGGCGACCTCGACCGCGAATCGCGCACCTCGGTGCTGATCATCGAGGACGAACCGCTGATCGCCATGGAACTCGAACAGATTGTGCGCGACCTCGGCCACCGCGTCGCGGGGATTGCGACGACGCACGAGGGTGCGGTTGCGGCGTTCGAGGATACCGACGCCGGGCTCGTCCTCGCCGATATCCAGCTCGCCGACGGATCGTCGGGGATCGATGCGGTGCAGGATATTTTGGCGATCGCGCCGGTGCCGGCGATCTTCATTACCGCCTTTCCCGAAAAGCTGCTGACCGGCGGACGGGTCGAACCGACTTTCCTGATTTCGAAGCCGTTCCGCGAAAATACGGTGCGCGCAGCGATCAGCCAGAGCCTGCTGTTCACACCACAACTCGCGGCATGAAGCGATAATCAGGGCGCGAGGACAGGGTCAGGCGCGGCAAACATCGTCCGCGCCGCATTCCGTTCCGGCGACTCATAGGGACCGAACAGCACCGGATACAACAGCTTGCGCGCGAGATCGGGCTGCCCCTGCCGGATCAGCTCGGTTCCGAGCGCAAGGCGGGAAGCGGGGGCGGCGGGGACGAGGCGGATGGCTTTCGCCATCGCAGCCATCGCCTCCTCGGGAACGCGCTCGCCCGCTTTGGCGTAGCTTTCGAAATAGGCGACCAGCGGCAAGGGGGCATCGCCATCGCGTGCGATCGCGCGTTCGAGTGCCGCGCGCGCGCGGCGTAGTCCGTCAGGCCGCGCCCCCGCCTCGCCGGCGAGCGCCGTTCCGGTCAACGCGACGCCCTTCCAACCCAGCGCGTGCGGGTCCTCGGGCGCCTGTTCGAGAACGCTGTCCGCAGCGGCAAGGCACGCCTGATAACGGTGGCCCCGGCATTCGCTCTCCGCGAAAAGCAGCGCCGCCTCGCTGTCATATGCCGGCACGCCGGCTGCGCCGCGCGAAGGCAGTCCGATGCTCGCCTCCAGCATCGCCGCGCTGGCGAGCGACAGGGTGGTCATCGACGGCTCCTGCACCGGGTCCCCGCCCGGTTCGGTGCGCGCATAGGTCAGCCCATCGCGATTGGCATAGCTCGATATTTCGCGCCGCAGCTTGCGCATGTCGCCGAACACCCCGGCGGCTTCGGCCATCGGCACGCCCCGATGCACCGCAGTCATATAGCGCGCGAACTGCGTACGCCGTTCGGGCTTCAGGTCGGAATAGACGAAGAAATGAGCGAGCAGCGCCGCGTGAAAGGGCGTCCACTCCATCTGCCCCGACGGTGCCTCCAGATAGCGACCGGTCAACACGTCGGCGGCGTTCAGGCTCCCGTAGGAGCGGAAGACCTGCCGGTTTGCGAGCGACACTTTCGCATAGTCGAGCGCCCCGTTGCGCCGCATCTTGACCGTCGAGAAGAGCGCGCCCACGCCGTCGAGATACCAGCGCGGATAACCCGCGGGCAGATAGGTCAGGACGAAATGCTGGGCGTAGGCCGAAAACAGCACCGCCTCCCATGGCCGCGCGGCGGGTGCCGGCCGGTTCGTCACCTCGGCGCACGTTTTCTCGGCGAGCAACAGATCGGGGCCCATTTCGTCGCAAAAGGCATCGCGGGCCTTCGACGTGTCGAGATCGATGACCTGATCGGCACGCGGCAGGATCAGCACCGCGCCATCCTCGCGCGGGTCATAATAGCGCTGTCCGGCGAAGGGCGGCACATAAGGGCCTTCTTCGGCGCGCAGGTCGCGAAGCGCCATGGCGCGATAGGCGGGCACCGAATCGATCAATATGATCCGGAGCTTCGTGGTTTCGCCCGCCTGCACGTCCGGACCGTAAAGGCGCATCATCAACTGGTGGAGCCGCTCGACCTCGGTCGCCGCGCGCCTGAGTTCGGCCTCGCCGCCGTCGCTGAACATCAGGACATGCTCGCTTTCGGCGCGTTTCCAGTCGCTGCGTCCCTCGCGCCGTGCCTCGACGACAATTTGTTCCTTGCCGATCTGGACCTGTTCCAGGCTTGTCGGCTTCGCCTGCCCGGCCTCGGCGTGCGCGGCCGGGGGCAGCGCGAGCGCAACGGCGGTCAGCGACCGCAAAATAAGGCGCATCGGGGCGGGACCACCGCGCATAAGATCATCCCTATCATGTCGGCCGGCGGAAGCGATCACCTGCCCGAAGGATTCAAGCGTTCAATCGGACGGCGGCGCCCCGCCGGTGAGCTCGTCGACATTGTCCATGATCGTCCGAAACGCTTCGCTCGACGGAATCGCATCGGTGCTGCGCAGCGGCATTTCGCCGCTCTCCAATATCGCCTGCAGCGCCGCGCGGCCGCGCGACACGCGGCTCTTCATCGTGCCGACGGCGCAGCCGCAGATAGCCGCACCTTCCTCATAGGATAATTGCCCGGCGCCGATCAGCACCAGCGCCTCGCGCTGATCGACGGGCAGCAGCATCAGCGCGCGCTGCACATCGGCGAGGTGCAGACTGTCATCCTGGTCGTCGGGCGCGACGAGCAGGCGCTCGGCGGCCAGCTCGTCATATTCCGCGGTGAACTTCTTGCGGCGCATCTGCGACAGGAAACAGTTGCGCAGGATGACAAAGGCCCAGCTTTTCATGCTCGCGGGACCCGGTACATATTGTCCGCGCGCTTTCCATGCCTTCAGCATCGTTTCCTGTACCAGATCGTCGGCGAGGTCGGCATTGCCCGTGAGGCTGCGCCCGAACGCGCGCAGGTGCGGCAGCATCGCAGCCAATTCCTGCTTGAAGCTGGCATCGTCGAGCGGTTGGGGCGTTTCGTCGCTAGTCACACGGTCCTGATAGGTTGAGCGCCCTGAAACGCCGCTGAACGGAGGACAGGCTTAGCGGGTTGAATCCATTATGGGAACCGAAAGCGCACCCAAAGAGGCAGCAACCGGCCACCACCCGTCCCGGCGCTGTGCTTTTGCCGCAACACCATTCGTCGAAAAAACCAGCAGGCCGGGAACCCACGGCCGTTTTCATCGTTGCTCCGACATGGCTACGCAAGGCAACAACAGGATGAACGGCAAGGGCACCCCGCACCCGATCACCGATGCCCCGCATCGGACGCAGGGGAGTTTCCCCGGCACGAATGGCGACCAGTGGCACCGCACGCTGACCGGCAGGCAGGCGCCCGAGCCGGTCAGCGCGAAGCTACGCATGATTTACGGCAATATCGTCGCCGAACAGCTGCCCGACAATATGCTCGACCTTCTTTCGCAGCTCGATCAGAAAAGCTCGAAGCAATAATGACCGAAACCACCGCTGCGTCGCAGCCGCAGGCCGACACCCTGTCGGACAGCGAATTCAAGACGCTGCTGGCTGGCGTTATTCCCCATTTGCGCGCCTATGGCCGCAGCCTGTCGGGAAATCCCGACCTTGCCGACGATTTGACGCAGGACACGATGGTAAAGGCATGGGCGTCGCGCGAACGGTTCGAGCGCGGCACGTCGATCAAGGCATGGACCTTCGTCATCCTGCGCAACACCTTCCTGTCGCAGATGCGCCGCAACAAGTTCGTCGGCGAATATGACGAGACCGCGGTCGAGCGCACGATGTCGACCCCCGCAAGCCAGGAAGACAGCGGCGAGATGGCCGACCTGCAACGCGGGTTGATGGAATTGCCGCAGGACCAGCGCGAGGCGCTGATCCTCGTCGGCGCCGGCGGGCTGTCCTACGAGGAGGCGGCAAGCATCTGTGACTGTGCGCTCGGCACAATGAAAAGCCGCGTATCGCGTGCGCGCGCGGCGCTTGAGGAGATCATGAACAGCGGCCAGTTTTCGCAGAAACGCGCCGATGCCCCGCCCGCGAGCGAAGCGGTCGATGCGATCATGGACAGCGTCGAGACGATCACCGCACGGCGCGAGGCCGCGAGCCGTTAATCCCTCGACTTTGCCGTGCACCGGGGCCAGAACGGGGCATTATTCCCCAGCAAAGCGAGCCCTTTCCCGATGAAAAACCTGCCGCCCCTCGCCCTGATCGCCGCGCTCACCGTCGCGGCCTGCTCGGCACCCGCAGCGACCAAAGCCGCTCCAGCCGATACGGCGAAGCTCGACGCTTCGGGCGCGCAGCCCGCAACGCCGCTCGCCGATGCCCCCTTCACGGTCAAGGAAATCGCCAGCTTCAACGAACCCTGGGCGATGACCTTCATCCCCGGTACGCGCGCGGCGCTGATCACCGAGAAATCGGGCAAACTCAAGCTCTGGCAGGAAAATGGTCCGACACAGGATGTCGCGGGTGTGCCGGCGGTGGCTTATGGCGGTCAGGGCGGGTTCGGCGACGTGATTGTCGCGCCCGATTTTGCGACCAGCGGCACCATCTATCTGAGCTGGGCCGAGGCCGGTCCCGGCAAGACCTATGGCGCGGTCGTCGGCAAGGCGACGCTCAAACAAGGCGCCACCCCGGCGCTGGAAGGGCTCCGGATCATCTGGAAACAGGATCCCAAAGTCGCCGGTCAGGGCCATTATTCGCACCGCCTCGCCTTCTCGCCCGACGGGAAATATCTCTTCATCGGCTCCGGCGAGCGGCAGAAGTTCGATCCCGCGCAGGATATGAAGGCCAACCTCGGCAAGATCCTCCGCCTCAATCCCGACGGCAGCATTCCGGCAGACAACCCCTTCGCATCGGAAGGCGGCGTAACCGCACAAATCTGGTCGCTCGGCCACCGCAACATCCTGGGGCTCGCCTTCGACGGCACCGGAAAGCTATGGAATCAGGAAATGGGGCCGAAGGGCGGCGACGAGGTCAACCTCGTCGAAGCCAAGGCCAATTACGGCTATCCGATCGTGTCGAACGGCGACCATTATGACGGCAAGGATATTCCCGATCACCCGACGCGCCCCGAATTTGCGGCGCCGAAATTGTGGTGGAACCCGTCAGTCTCGCCCGGCGGGCTCGTCTGGTACGGTGGCGACCTGTATCCGGGCTGGAAGAACAGCCTTTTGATGGGCGCGCTGTCGGGTCAGGGACTGATCCGTATGGCGATCGATGGCGACACCTTGCACAAGTCCGACCGCTGGGATTTCGGCGAGCGCGTCCGCGAGGTCGAGGTGGCGGGCGACGGTTCGGTCTGGCTGCTCACCGACGGCGAGAACGGCAAGCTGGTGAAGCTCGTCCCGAAGAAGTAAAGCCCGCCGCATGATCCGCGGTTTCCTCACCCGCCGCGCCGAATGGCCCGCGCGCATTCCCGATCCCGACGCCATGCCGCCGCTCAAGCTGTTGTGGCGCGAGATCGGGTCGCTCGCGCGCGCCATGTCGGGCCGCATCCGCCCGATGCCGCCCGAACCCAACCCCGACAGCGCGCACCCGCCGGTGATGGTGCTCCCCGGTTTCCTGTCGGGCGACTGGGCGACGAAGGGGCTCCGCGCCGACCTCCGCCGGTCGGGTTTTCGTTGCTATGCCTGGGGTCTCGGCTTCAACCGCGGCGCAACCGCCGACATCATCGACCGCATCGACACGCGCGTACAGTGGATCATCGATCGCACGGGCTATGCCCCCGCGCTGGTGGGGTGGTCGCTCGGCGGCATATACGCCCGCGAATATGCGAAACATCATCCGGGCAAGGTCGCGCGCGTGGTCACCCTCGGCTCGCCTTTTTCGGGCAGCCGCCGCGCCAACCGCGCGTGGCGCCTCTATCACCTTGTCGCGCGCCACCCGGTCGACAATCCGCCGATCGACTTCCACCCCGCGCCGCGCCCCGAAATGCCGACCTTCGCGCTCTGGTCGAAGCATGACGGCGTCGTCGCGGTGAGCAGCGCGCGCGGCCTGCCGCACGAAAGCGACCGGCAGGTCGAGGTCGACTGCGGCCACATGGGCTTCGCCTATGCTCCCACCTCGGTCGCCGCGATCGTCAAGGCGCTGACCGAGGAAGTCGGCACCAACCCACCCGATCAGCAGACGTCGATGCGATAGGCCGGCGACGCCCGCCAGCTCATCAGCATCCGGCCGGGCCTTTTCCCCGCGCGCCCCGTCGAAACGAAACCGATACGGCGCAACAGCGCGCGCGACGGCTCATTCTCCGGGTGGCATTCGGCGACGATCGAGCAGCCGGGGCGCGACGACGCGAGCGCGCCGACGACCGCCCGAACCGCCTCGGTCGCGATGCCCCGGCCGCGGACGCGTGCTGCAAACCAGTAACCGATCTCATATTCATCGCCCGCGCGGCGATGGACACCGATCACGCCGTTGAGGTCGAGGCCGCTCTCGTCGCGCACCGCGTGAAAGACGTCGCCGCCGCCCGATCCCGCGATCAGCGCGCGCGCGTCGGCCTCGGTGAAGGGCGCCGGCAGGAAATGGACCCGCGAGGTCACCGTCTCGTCGGTGATCGCGGACAGGGCGCGCGCATCGTCGGCAAACAGCGGCGTGATACGGCAATGGTCGGTCGACAGGGCAAGCAAGGTATCGGTCATGTCGCGTCTTCTTCAAAAAGCGCGCGCCGTGGCCGGGGGTCAGTGGTCTGATGATGTGATGACAACCATTCGCCTTCCGGACACGGCGGCGATGGTCACAGGTGATGCCATGCCGCTCCTATGTAAAGGAGCGCCAATACGCCTTGAATCGGGTGGATCGGTCGTTGGTCATCGCCGGTGTGGCTAACGGCTCCGCCGCCGATGGTCAATCCCGCGTCTTGACGAGCGCATTTCACGCACTATTTAAAGTTACATGAAACGCGACAGCCGACTCTCGGGCGTGCTCCACGTCCTCCTCCATATGGCCGAACAGGGCGAACCGATGACATCCGAGCAGCTCGCGAAGGCGATGCAGACGCATCCTGTCGTAATCCGCCGCATCCTCGGGGGCCTCCGCGATGCGGGGTTCGTCCACAGCGAAAAGGGCCATGGCGGAGGCTGGACAATCGCAAAGGACCTTGCCGACATCACGATGCGCGACGTCTATGATGCGATCGGGCGCCCGAGCCTGATGGCGATGGGCAACCGCACCGAGGCGCCCGGTTGCCTCGTCGAACAGGCGGTCAACGCCGCACTCGACACCGGCTTTCGCGAGGCCGAGGCACTGCTGCTCGCACGCTTCGGTGAGGTGACGCTCGCCGCGCTCGCCGCCGATTTCCACGCGCGCATGGCCGCGCGCTCCCTCTCCCCCACCGCACAGGAGCATATCCATGGCTGAAGGCGCCCGGCATTTTCTCGACAGCTTCAAGGATCCAGAGGCCGTCGCGCGCTATACCGAAGGCCCGCGCCGCTTCGTCCCCGGCCTCGACGGCCTGCACCGCATGACGGGGCTGCTGCTCGCCGAACGCGTCCCCGACGACGCGCATATCCTCGTCCTCGGCGCGGGCGGAGGCAGCGAGTTGAAGGCGATGGCAGAGGCGCATCCCGGCTGGCGCTTCACCGGCATAGATCCCGCGGGGCCGATGCTCGACCTCGCTGCCAAGGTGATGGGCCCGAACACCCACCGCGCCGAGCTGATCGAAGGCTATATCGACGACGCGCCCACCGGCCCCTTCGACGGCGCAACCTGCCTCCTCACGCTCCATTTTCTTGACGCCGAGGAGCGTATCCGCACCGTCGCCGAAATGCGCAAACGGCTGAAACCTGGCGCACCATTCGTCGCGGCGCACGGCAGCTTCCCGCAAGGCACCGGTGAACGCGACCGCTGGCTCGACCGCTACGCCTCCTACGCGATCGCCTCGGGCGGCGATCCCAACGAGGTGGCCAAGGGCCGCGAAGCCATTGCGACGCACGTGGCGATGCTGAGCCCCGAAGCCGACGAAGCGGTGCTGCGGGCCGCAGGCTTCTCTGCCGTCGAGCAATTCTACGCTGCCTTCACGTGGCGCGGCTGGGTCGGTTATGCGTGATCGCCGCCTGTCCGAGCGAAATCCCTACCCCACCGCGCGGTCGCGCCCTTCCCAATAGGGCGCGCGGAGTTCGCGGCGGAGCACCTTGCCCGACGGATTGCGCGGCAGCGCGTCGATGAATTCGACGCTCTTGGGAATCTTGTACGCCGCAATCCGTGTCCGCGCCCACGCGACGATATCGGCGGGATCGAGCGTCGCCCCCGCAGCGGGCACGATCAGCGCCTTGACGCTTTCACCCCATTTGTCATCGGGCACGCCGATCACCGCGACGTCGGCAACCCCGGGGCAGCCCATGATCGCACCCTCGACCTCGGCCGGATAGACATTCTCGCCGCCCGACACGATCATGTCCTTGATGCGGTCGTGGACATAGTAGAAGCCGTCGGCGTCGCGATAACCGACGTCGCCGGTATGGAGCCAGCCGCCCGCGAGCGCCTCTTCGGTTGCCGCGGCGCGGTTCCAATATCCCTTCATCACGATGCCGCCGCGGATCGCGATCTCGCCGATCTCGCCCTCGCCGAGTTCATTGCCCTCGCCGTCAAGGATCGCCATCGCGGCACCCGGCCAGGGCTTGCCGCACGAGGTGAGCTTGCCCGGCAGGTCATGCGCGCCGGGCGAGAGATAGGAACCACCGCCGGCGGATTCGGTCATGCCGTAGAATTGCACGAAGTCGCATCCGAAAGTCGTGCGCGCGCGGCGCAGCACGTCCTCTGCGATCGGCGAGGCGCCATAGGCGATCGACTTGAGGTGCGGATAGGCCCCCTCGTCGGCCGCGGGCTGGAGCAGCATCATCTGGATCATCGCGGGCGCGAGGAAGGCGTGCGCGACATTCTCCTCGCGCATCATGCGCACCGCATCGGCCGCGGTGAAATCCTTGACGAGCACGAGGCGCCCGCCCTGCGCGAGGCCGGAAAAGCTGACATTGGTGCCCGCGACGTGGAACAGCGGCATGACGATCATCACCGTCTCGTCCTCGCCATAGGCGAAGCCGTCGACCTCGGTCGCGGCTTCGAGGAAGGTGCGGTAATTGGCGTTGGTGAGTACGACACCCTTCGGCAGGCCGGTCGTGCCACTGGTGTAGAGCTGGAGCACGTCGTCGGTGAGCTGCGGCGCATCGGCAAGCGGCGCGTCGGACGCGGTGCCGAGCCATGCATCGAAGGGCTCGAACGCCGGATGCGCGCCATAAAGCGCCACCAGCCTTGGCGGCGCCGCGAGGTCGGCGATCGCTGCGAGCGCGCAGTCGAAGAAATCCTCGCCGACGAAGAGCAGTTTCGGCGCGGCATCGCCGAGGATGAAGCCGATCTCAGCGGGCGCGAGGCGGCAATTGATCGGCGCGAAACAGGCGCGCGCCCGCGCGGTGCCGAAGAAAAGCGGATACCAGCTGTCGTGGTTCTTGGTCAGCGCCGAGATGCGATCACCGGGTACGACACCCGCCGCGATCAGCGCATGAGCGACGCGATTCGAGCGCGCATCGAGCTGCGAAAAACTCGTCTCGCGCATCCCGAATTTCACCGCCGTCGCCTGTCCCCGCGCGCGCGCCTGCGCCGCCGGAATATCCGCCAGCGTCCGGATGGCCTCCAGATCGATCATTTTGCTCTCCCGTCCGTCGTTTCGACTTGAATTAGATAGAATACTAAGCAAATGTTTGGCCAGCCCAAAAATTCGAGAGGAATGGCCTTGTTCGACCACCCCATATTGCCCACGACGATCGTCGGAAGCTACCCCCAGCCCGACTGGCTGATTGACCGCGAGCGGTTGAAAGCCAGCCTGCCTCCGCGCGTGCGTGCCGAGACGCTGTGGCGCGTCCCCGAACCCTGGCTCGCCGACGCGCAGGAAGCCGCGACCTTGATGGCAATCCGCGATCAGGAAGAGGTCGGCATCGACATCGTCGGCGACGGCGAGATGCGCCGCGAAAGCTATTCGAACCGCCTTGCGACCGCGCTGTCGGGGATCGACCGGGAAAAACATGGCACGGCGATCGACCGCACCGGAAACGCCAATCCGGTGCCGCTCGTGTCGGGCCCGATCCGCCGCGTCGCGCCGATCGAAGCGCAGGACGCCGCCTTCCTCCGCCGTCATTCGAGGCGGCCGGTGAAGCTCACCCTGCCCGGCCCGTTCACGATGACGCAGCAGGCCGAGAACGGCTATTATCCCGACCTGCGGTCGCTCGCGATGGACTATGCCGACGCGGTCAATGCCGAGGTGAAGGATCTGTTCGCGGCGGGAGTCGACGTCGTACAGCTCGACGAGCCCTATCTGCAAGCGCGCGCCGCCGAGGCGAACAGTTACGCGATCGAGGCGATCAACCGTGCGCTCGACGGGGTTGACGGCACGACTGCGCTGCACATCTGCTTCGGCTATGCGATGGTGCATCACGGTGCGGGCGCGACGGGGCCGAAGCCCAAGGCCTATGATTTCCTCGCCGAACTCGAAGCGTCGGCGATCGACGTGATCTCGATCGAGGCGGCGCAGCCGGGGCTCGATCCCGCCATCCTCGCCGAACTGCCGACGAAGACGATCATGTACGGCGTGCTCGATCTGTCGATCCCCGAGGTCGAGAGCCCTGAGGTCGTCGCGGGGCGCATCCGCGAGGCGCTGCGCTATGTCGATGCCGAACGGCTGTGGATCGCGCCCGACTGCGGGATGAAATATCACAGCCGCGAGCATAGTCAGGCGAAGCTGAAGGCGATGGTCGACGGAACCGCGCTGGTGCGGGCGGAGCTTAAATAGCCGACAATGGTGTTCCCCGGCGAAAGCCGGGGCCCATGCAAGCGTCGACCGGGCCCCGGCTTTCGCCGGGGAACACCAAGGGTCAGGCGTCGATAAAACCGGTCAGCAGCGGCACCACAACCTCCGGCGCCTCGACCGTCGGCAGATGCCCCGCGCCCGCAATCACTTCGAGCCGTGCGCCCGGAACAGCCTCCAAAATCTCGTCATGGTGCGCGCGGCTGGTGATGCCGTCCTTCTCGCCCCAGATCAGCAAGGTCGGCACCGCAATCTCTCCGAGCCGGGGGCGGCTGTCGATGCGTGCCATGATCGCACGCTGTTGCGCGAGGAAAGTGTCGGCGCCGGTGTCCGCCGCCATCTGCCGCGCGATGCCGAGCAGGCGTTCGTCGCTCCGTTTTTCTTCGGGAAAGAGGATCGGGATGCGCTCCTCGACGACCTGATCGAAATTGCCGCTTTCGACGAGGTCGATATAGCCTTGCCGCCGCGCGGTCTGCGCGGGGCCGTCGGCCGAGGCGAGCGTCGAGAAAAGAGCCAGCTTCGCGATACGTTCGGGCGCGCGGCGCATCACCTCGAACGCGACGAAACCGCCCATTGCGTGGCCGACCAGCACGAACTTCGGCGGGGCGTTGTCGAGCAGGCGCTGCGCGAAGCCCCCGATCGTGTCGTCGCTGCGATTGTCGGCGACGATCACCTCGCGGTCGCTCCACGCATCGAGCAAGGGTTGCCAGACGGCGTCGGTCAAAAGCTGGCCGGTAATCAGGACGATGGGAAGCGACATTCAGACCACCTGATGCAGAAGAGGTTCGCCTGCCGCGAGACGGCGGCAATTTTCGTGCGCGACCGTCAGGCTGCGCACGAGCGTTTCGGGGGTAAGCCAGGCGATGTGCGGCGCGAGCACGGCGTTCGACAGGCCGAGCAGCGGGTTAGCACGCGGCAACGGTTCTTCGGAGAAGACATCGAGCCCGGCACCGCGCAGGTGGCCGCTCGTCAGCGCGTCGACCAGCTTCGCCTGATCGACCAGTTCGCCGCGCGCGGTGTTCACCAGAACCGCGCCCTTCTTCATTACGAAGGGGTCGATACTGGCGCGCGTCTCGTCGGTCAGCGGGATGTGCAGCGACACGATATCGCTCTCCGCAAGCAGGCGGTCGAGCGGCCAATATTCGTAAGGCACATCGCGCGCGCCGCGCGCGGTATAGACGACCTTCGCCCCCAGCGCCGCGAGGACCGGCGCGAGCAACTGCGCCGAATGGCCGAAGCCGACGAGGCCGACGGTGCGGCCGCCCACTTCGCCCACGCTGTCGAGCTCGGACGGATCGGCGGTCCATCCCGCGCCCGCGCGCGTGCGCGCGTCGAAGAAACAGGTACGGCGCAGCACCGCCATCATCAGCGACAATGCCATTTCGGCGACCGCCTGGCTGTTCGTGCCCGGCATGTTGCACACCGCGACTCCAGACCCACGCGCCGCATCGAGCGCGATCGTGTTCACGCCGACACCGAGCTTCTGGATCAGCTTCAATTTTGGTGCCGAGGCGATGAATTCGGATGTCACGGGCGTCAGCACATGGAGCAGCGCGGTGATGTCGGGCGCGACCGCATCGAGCGGTTCCGCCTCGTCGACGTGCACGACAACGCCGGGGCCGAAGATCGCATCGACGGCTTCGCGGAAGCCGGGACTCGGGCGGGCGTGGAGGACGATCATGCCGCGACCCGGCCGATCGATCCGGCGAAGGCCGAAAAGCCCGCGAACACCGCGTCGGCGCCCATCGCCTCCTCGATCCGCAGCATCTCGTTCCACTTCGCCATGCGTTCCGACCGCGTGAAGCTGCCGACCTTCAATTGCCCCGCGTCCCAGCCGGTCGCGAGATGCGCGATGGTGACATCCTCGCTCTCCCCCGAGCGCGCCGAGACGATCGCGCCCCAACCGCGCTCCACGGCAGCGTCGAGCGCGGCTTTCGCTTCGGTGACGGTGCCGACCTGATTGACCTTGATCAGCGCGGCGTTGCACACGCCCGCGTCGCCGGCGCGCGCGACGCGCTCGGCATTGGTGACGAGCACATCGTCGCCGATGATCTGGACGCGGTCGCCGATCGCGGAAGTGACGGCGACCATCGCTGTCCAGTCATCCTGTCCCGCGGGATCTTCGATCGACAGGATCGGATAGCGACCCGCCCATTCGATGATACGCGCGGCCATCGCTTCGCTCGTCAGCCGTCCGTCGTCGAGCGCAAGGCTGTAGCCCGACGCATCGCCGAGTTCGTTCGCGGCGATGTCGAGCGAGATGAAGACATCCTCACCCGCGCGGTGACCGCTCGCTTCGATCGCTTTCGTCAGCGTGTCGAGCGCATCCTCGTTCGACGCGAAATTGGGCCACCAGCCGCCCTCGTCGGCGACCCCCGACAACGGCCCCTTCGCCTCCATCAGCTTGCCCGCGGCGCGATAGACATCGTCCGTGATTTCGAGCGCGCGGCGGAAGCTGCCCGCCTTCGGGCACATGATCATGAAATCCTGCACGTCGGTGCGCCGTCCGGCGTGGGCGCCGCCGCCGAAAATCTGGATTTCGGGGAGCGGGATGCGAACCTTGCGGCCCTCAGCGAGATAGCGCCACAGCGGCGCACGCGCGCCCGCCGCCGCCGCGTGGAGCACCGCCATCGACACCGCAACGACCGCGTTCGCACCGAGCCGCGCCTTGTTCGGCGAGCCGTCGAGGTCGCAAAGCGCCGCGTCGACCGCCGCCTGCTCGCGCGCATCCATGCCGGCGATCGCATCCGCAATCTCCGACCCGATCCCGGCGACCGCGCGATTGACGCCAAAGCCGCCGAACGCTTCGCCGCCGTCACGCAGGTCGATCGCCTCATGCGCCCCGCGCGAGGCGCCCGCGGGAGCAATGGCACGCCCGACTGCGCCCGATTCGAGCACGACTTCCGCCTCGACGGTAGGTCGGCCGCGAGAATCCCAAAGCTGGCGGCCAGTGACGGAGGCGATACGCGAGGTCATGCAAACTTCCTTTTCCAGTTGGCGACGAGCGCGTCGATCGGCGACGGCGCGAGAATGAGCGCCCGCGCCTGATCGCGCACGATGCGCTTATGTTCGGGGTCGGTGAGATAGGGTGCGGGCGACTTGCCCTCGACGCGGGCGAGGAGCAGCGCTGCGGTGACCTTGCCGGCGCGGAGCAGCAGATCGTTCGCATCCTCCCAGTCGATGCCGGCGCGATAGGCGGCGACCAGCGCCGCCGCGGATTCGTCCAGCTGCGCGTCGCCCGACCACACCGCCTTGAGCAGCAGGTGCGTCGTGCAGAAGGCCAGATCGAAGGCGGGGTCGCCATAGACCGCACATTCGGCGTCGAGGAACACCGGGCCGTCGGCGCTGACGAGGATATTCTTCGGGCTGACGTCGCCATGGACGAGCGCGATCTTGCGCGACGACAGATCGTCGGCGAGCGCAGTCAGCGCGGGCGCCAACTCGCTATCCTGCCGTGCAACATAAAGCAGGAAGGGATCGACGCGCAGCGCACGGAACATTTCGTCATTGGGGAAGTCGGCGCGGTCGACGTCGTTAAACGCGGTCGCTGCATGGACGCCGGCAATGCCCTGCCCCACCTGCGCGGCAAAACCGGTGTCGGCGCGGCCCGCCATCAGCTCGTCCTTCCACACCGGACAGCCGGGCAGGAAGCGCATCGCGAAGGCGTGGCCGGGCAGTTCGGCAAGCACTTCGGGCACGATCCGCGGATCAACGCCGCGCGCCCTTTTTAGCCAGCGCACCTCGCTGGTCCCGCGCTCGACGGGCGCGAGCCATTCGGCGGCGACGCGCAGTTGCGGCAACGGACGCTTGACGACGATCGGGCCCGACGGCGTCTCGACCTTCCACACGTCGCACGACACGCCGCCGGTCAGCGGTTCGAGGACGACATCGCCCTCCCCCGCCAGCCCGGCGTCGCGCAGCGCTTCGATGATGTCGGCATCCGCCGTCACGTCACAGCTTCTCCCGGATCCACGCGCCGACCAGGTCGGCGGCGGTCTGCCGTTCTTCGATCGAGTCCTCGAAATAATGCGCGCCGGGGATCAATTCGAGCTTCTTGTCGCTGCTTCCGAGGAAATCGAAAATCTTGCGCGCGTCGCTCGGAAAAACGCCGGTGTCGGCGGTGCCCTGCACGACGAGCGCGGGCGTGTCGTGCTTGGCGAGGTGTGGCTGGCCCTGGCACGGCGAGGTTTCGAGGCTCCACATGTTGAGCCACGTCTTGATCGTGTTGGCACGGCCGATGCTGGGTGTGCGGTTCGCGATCGCGGGGTCGCCGCGATAGCACCAGTTGGGCTTGCGGTCCGACGGGTCGATCGCCGGATCGACGCAGCGGATATCGCCCCAGCAGCGGAACATCGGGAAGATGCGATCGGGAATGCCCGCGGCATTGAGGCGCGCAAGCTCGGCCTTCGCCCAGTCGGTGATCCGCTGGTTACGCGCGCGCTGCGCGGCGCGATATTTCGCGATGAATTCGTCCGAATAGGGCGGGCCGTTGTCGGGATTGAACGGATCGAGTTCGGGATCGGTCAGCGTCGGATCATTTTCGTCGATCACCGACGCGTCCATCCAGTCGGTCAGCACTTCGGGCCGCCCCTGATGCGCGTTGAAGCTGATATAGAGGTCGCCCTTGATGAGCTGCGCCAGCGCGTCCTGCCCGACCGCGGGCAGACGGTCGGTCAAGGTCGGCGCGATCGCTTCGGCCTGATAGGCGCCCATCAGCGAGCCGCCGCCCGAGTTGCCGAGGATGACGATCTGCTCGACGCCCGCGACTTCTTTCAGCCATTTGATGCCGACACCGATGTCGAGGATCGCATGTTCGAGCAGAAACTGGTCCTCGAACCCGCGATAGCGCGTGTTCCAGCCGAGGAAGCCGAAACCCTGCCGCGCAAAATAGGGCGCGATATAATGTTCCTTGAAATCGACATTATAGTGGGTGGCGATGATCGCGACCTTCGGCCGCTTGCCCGCCTCGGTCCAGTAGATGCCCTGACACGGATGTCCGCCCGCCTGAATACGCGGCGCTGTCGGCGACGCCAGCCCCACAAATTGCGCGTCCAGTCCTTCGATCCCGTTCGGGTTCATCATCGTCTCTCCTGTTTATATGGTTATGGTCAGCGTGTGACTTCGAAGGGCAATTGATACCCCTCCAGTCCCGCACGGATCGCTTTCTTGTCGATCTTTCCCGTCGGCCCCAGCGGGATATCCGCGACGAACAGCACATCGTCGGGCATCCACCATCGGGCGATCTTGCCGTCGAGAAAGGATTTGAGGTCGTCGGCGGAGGCGTTCGCTCCCGGCTTCAGCTGGCACAGCAGGATCGGCCGCTCGTCCCACTTCGGATGCGCGATCCCGACGACGGCGGCGTTGGCGACCGCATCATGCCCCATCGCGATATTCTCGATCTCGATCGAGCTGATCCACTCGCCGCCCGATTTCACGACATCCTTCGCGCGATCGGTGATCTGCATATAGCCTTCGGCATCGATCGTGCTGACGTCGCCGGTGTCGAAAAAGCCTTCGGCGTCGAGCACCTCGCCGCCCTCGCCGCCATAATAGGCGCCCGCGATCGTCGGCCCCTTGACCATCAGCCGCCCCGGTGTCTTGCCATCGTGCGGCACGCGGTTGCCCGCGTCGTCGACCAGCTTCATTTCGAGACCGCAGAGCAGCCGACCCTGCTTGAGCTTATACGCCATCTGCTCGGGCCCGGATTTCGCGGCGACCGTGGCATTGGGCACCGACACCGTGCCGAGCGGCGAGGTTTCGGTCATGCCCCAGCCCTGAATGACGTCGACGCCATAATCGTCGCGGAAGGTGCGGATGATCGATTCGGGGCACGCCGACCCGCCGATCGTCACGCGTTCGAGCGTCGTGAAACGCTTCCCGTTTTCCTGCATATAGGTGAGCAGCATCTGCCAAACGGTCGGCACGGCGGCGGAATAAGTCACGCCCTCCTGCTCGATCAGATTATAGATCGATTCGCCGTCCATCCGCTGGCCCGGCAGCACCAGTTTGGCGCCGACCGCGGGCGCCGAATAAACGACGCCCCACGCATTGGCATGATACATCGGCACGACGAGCAGCACCGTATCGCGCGCCGACAGCGCGAGCGCGTCGCGCTGCAACGTCATCAGCGCGTGGATATAGTTCGAGCGGTGCGAATAGAGCACACCCTTGGGATTGCCCGTCGTGCCGCTGGTATAGCAAAGCCCGCACGCCGCATTTTCGTCGAACCCGCCCCAGGCATATTCGGCGGGCTGACCGGCGATCCAGTCGTCGAAAGCGGTCGCGGCAAAGCTGGTTTGCGGCATCGACGCGGCGTTGCAGAAAAAGATCACCTTCTCGATCGACGGCACCTGCGACAGCAATTGCTCGACCAGCTCGGCGGTCGCAGGATCGGCGATCAGCAGCCGGTCGCCTGCATGGTTCGCGATATAGGCGATCTGTTCGAGGAACAGCCGCGGGTTGAGCGTGTGGAGCACCGCCCCCATCCCCGCCGCGCCATACCAGGCGGCAAGGTGCCGCGCGCCGTTCCACGCCATCGTCGCAACGCGGTCGCCGGGCGTTATCCCCTCGGCGGCCAGCGCGTTCGACACGCGCTTCGCATCGGCATGGACGTCGGCATAGCTCGAACGGGTGACGCGGCCCTCGGCATCGCGCGACACGATCTCTCGCGCGCCGTGCCAGCTTGCCGCATGGTCGATGATCCGGTCGACCGTCAGCGGCACATTCTGCATCAGCCCGTCCATGCGGCCCTTCTCTCCCTCTGCTCTGCTACAATAGATAGTATACTAAGTAATTTGTCTTTGCAACGCCGCTCTGCCTTGCTTCGCCCGCCCCGCTCTTCTAGCTTGATCGCGTCGGCACCCCGTCGGCAACAGGGGCATATCATCGCGTCCATGCGCACCAATCAGCTCATTATCGCACTTTTCCAGCGCTTCTGCTGGCTCGACGAAGGGCTGCAGGCGCGGCTCCACGATCATGGCTGGCCCGACGTCAACCGCCCGCAATCGATGGTGATGACCAATATCGTCAGCGGCATCGTGCGCCCGTCGGATATCGCGCGCAACCTCGGCGTGTCGCGACAGGCGATCCACAGCACGATCAACCAGATGGTCGGGCTGGGCATCGTCCAGCTAGAAGTCGACTCCGCCGACCGTCGTCACATGATCGTGTCGCTGACCGACCTCGGCGCGCGGATGCGCAAGGATGCGCAGCGCTCGATGGACGCACTCACCGCACAGATCGCCGCCCGCCTGGGACAGGACAAGTTCGACGCGCTGCTGGCGGCGCTCGAAGCCGACTGGGGCGACAATGTCGAACCCGCCGCCCCCGCGCGCCGCGGCGCCTAGGCCGACAGCGCCTTCGCGACCGCAACCAGCCGCGCGGCGGTCATTTCGACCAGCGACGCCGGCAGCGGCTCCTTCAGGCTGCCATCTTCAGCAAAGGCGGCGTGCGCATTCGGCACGAGCACCTGTTCGGGGATCACCAGCATCTGAACCGTCGACAATATCTGGCGGAGGTGCATCAGCCCGCGCAGTCCGCCGAACGGGCTGATCGACGCCGACATGATCGCCGCCGCCTTGCCGCGATAGGCGGTGAGTGCAACGAGGCCCTCCTCGCCGGTCGGCCGCGACGCCCAGTCGATCGCATTCTTGAGCAGCGGCGACAGCGAGCCATTATATTCGGGCGAGACGAAGAGTAGCCCGTCCTGTGCGGCGAACAGCGTCTTGAGCTTCAGCGCGTCGGGCGGAAAATCATTCGCCTCCAGCGCCGCCGAATAGAGCGGCAGGTCGAATGCGGCGAGGTCGACGCGCGTCACGCTTGCGCCCTGCGCTTCGAGGCTCGCAGCGGCGAGCCCCCCCAAAGCGCGGTTGAACGATCCTTCGCGGGTGCTGCCCACGACGACGGCGATGCTGGTCATTTTTCCTCCCGGACAATTTAATTAGAATACTAACCTATTGTCCGGACGCAGGGCAAAAAGCAAGCCGTCAGGCCTTGATGTCGGAAAGCACCGCCAGCTTGCGCGTTTCGTCGCCGAGATTGTCGATCACGCGGCGCATCAGCCCCTGCAACACCTCGACCTCATCGTCGGTCATGCCCTTGGTCGCGATCTCGTGGATCTCGGCGTTCATCGGCGCGAGAATCAGTTCGAGCTTCTTTGCGTGCGGCGTCAGGTGGATGAAGGTCTTGCGCCGATCGTCGGTGGTCTTCTTGCGCGTGATCAGCCCCGCCTTTTCAAGGCCTTTCAGCGCGACGACGGTCGTCGGCTCGCGCATCCCGACACGTTCGCTCAGCTCGCGCTGCGTGATACCGTCCTCGCGCCACAGCTGGCGCAGGAAGCGCCATTGCCCCGCCGACACGTCGTGCGTCAGCGTGCGGCGTTCGAGCAGCCGCGAAAAGGAACGGAAGACGACGCGCGCCAGATAACCGATGCTGTTTTCCGGATTGGTGTAATATTCGGCTGGATGCCGGTAATCCTGTGTTTTCTTGGCCAAAACCCTGCTCCCCTGTGGCGGCTCCCGGCGTCGGGCGCGGGTCCGCGCGATGGCGAACCTTAGGACGCGAAGATTCGTGCGGCAACCTCCTTCGTCGCCGCTTCGCACCGCAAGCCCACCTCCAACCGCGCGATAATGTTGGACAAGATCGCTTCCGACAATTACTTAGTATACTAAGTTAAAGGAGGCCTTGTGCAAAAATTCATTCGGGAGAAGGCGGTCGCGGCACCTTTGCCGCTAACCAATGTCGACACCGACATGATCATTCCGGCGCAATATATGAAAGCGCTCACCCGCTCGGGGCTGGGCCAGCACCTGTTCCAGGCGCTGCGTTTTGCCCGGGATGGCAGCGAACGAAGCGATTTCATCCTAAACCAGCCGGCGTGCCGCGCGGCGCGAATCCTGATCGCAGACCGCAATTTCGGTTGCGGATCGTCGCGCGAACATGCGGTATGGGCGCTCACCGATTTCGGCATTCGCTGCATCATCGCACCGAGCTTTGGCGATATTTTCGCGGGCAATGCGCGCAAGAACGGCCTGCTGCTGATCCGCCTTCCCGACGACCTGTGTACGCGGCTCCGCGATGAAATCGCGCTCGCCCAATATGCGCCGATCGAGGTCGACCTCGAAGCGCAGCAAATCCGCCTCGCGTCGGGCGAGGCGATCGATTTCGGAATCGATCCCGGCGATCGCCGCATATTGATGGAAGGGCTCGACGATATCGATCGCACGCTCCGTCACGCCGACGCGATCGCGCGGTTCGAGGCGGCGATCTAGCCCGGCATTTCAGGCGCCGCGATGCAGCCCGCGATCGCGCTCGCGGCGGCCAGCGCCGGGCTCATCAGATGCGTTCGCCCGCCGCGCCCCTGCCGGTTCTCGAAATTGCGGTTCGAGGTTGCTGCGCAGCGTTCACCGGGTTGCAGCCGGTCGGCGTTCATCCCGACGCACATCGAACAGCCGGGCTCGCGCCAGTCGAACCCGGCATCGCGCAGGACGCGATCGATCCCCTCTTCTTCGGCCTGCCTTTTGACCAGCCCCGATCCCGGAACGACCATTGCGCGGACATGCGACGCGACGCGGCGGCCGCGCACGACCCCCGCAACGACGCGCAAATCCTCGATTCGGCTATTGGTGCAACTGCCGATGAACACGCGGTCGAGCCGCTGCCCGGCGAGGGGCATCCCCGGCGACAGGTCCATATAGGCGAGCGCGCGCGCGGCGGCGTCGCGCTTTTCGGAATTTTCCAGCGTCGCGGGGTCGGGAACGCACCCGTCGATCGCGACGACCTGCGACGGGTTGGTGCCCCAACTTACCATCGGCCGGACATCGTCGGCATGGGCGCTGAGCTCGCGATCGAACGCCGCGCCATCGTCGCTCGCAAGCGCATACCAGCACGCGAGCGCAGCATCCCACGCCGCGCCCGCGGGCGCCGCAGGCCGCCCCGCCAGATAGGCGAAGGTCGTCGCATCGGGGGCGACAAGCCCCCCGCGCGCGCCCATCTCGATGCTGAGGTTGCAGAGCGTCATCCGCGCTTCCATCGACAGCGCCCGGATCGCCTCGCCTGCATATTCGATGACATGCCCTGTTGCCCCGTCGACCCCGGCCATGCCGAGCAGGTGCAGCGCGAGGTCCTTTGCATGGACATATGGTGCCAGCTGCCCCTCGACGACGATACGCATGTTGCGCGACTTGCGCTGCCGGATCGTCTGCGTCGCGAGCACATGCTCGACCTCCGACGTGCCGATCCCGAAAGCGAGCGCGCCGAAAGCGCCGTGGGTCGAGGTGTGGCTGTCGCCGCAGACGATCGTCATTCCCGGCTGCGACCGCCCCTGTTCGGGGCCGACGACATGGACGATGCCGCCGCGCGGATCGCCCATCGGGAAATTCTCGATCCCGAAGGCGCGCGTGTTGTCGACCAGCGCCTCGAGCTGCGCGCGCGCTTCGGCATCGGCAACCCCCGCCGGTCCGTACGCCTGCCCTGCTGTAGGCACATTATGATCTGACAAGGCGAGCGCGCGTTCGGGACGGCGCACCGCCCGCCCCGCCGCAGCCAGCCCGGCGAACGCCTGCGGCGAGGTCACCTCGTGAAGCAGGTGGAGGTCGATATAGAGCAGCGTCTCGCCATCGTCCTCGGCGACGGCGTGCGCGTTCCATATCTTGTCGTAGAGCGTGCGCGGCGGGTTCACAATTTCCCCAGCGTATCTTTACGCGGTCCCATAAATCCGAAGAGGAAGGCAGCGACTTTGCGGATCTGTATTTCTTCTGCGCCTTCGGTGATGCGGTATCTTCG
>JAIUPN010000003.1 GCA_020160755.1 Pseudomonadota bacterium | reverse complement strand
AAATCCCCGGGATGAAGGGGTCCTTTTTGCACGCCGATCACCCCACGAAGGGGGTGCCTATTGCACGCTGATCCTCAGCTTCGAAAAGCCACGCGCGGTTGTGAAATAGAGCTGCGCATTCGTCGGAGTTGGATTGTTGCACTGCTTCGTCGATACGCCGATCGTCGCCGTACTTCCGTCCAGAAACATCAGCGTAATGACGATATCGCTCTTACATCGGCGAACATTTGCGCCATTTATCTGTAGCCATTGCTGACCGTCCTCCGACGTTGCGAGCGCGCCTGTCGAAATAGCAACCGCCGACTGCAACCCATCTGCATCAAAATGACGAAGGAAATAGGCAAGAATGAGCTGCGCGGGGTCGCCTTGAAAAAGATGGCGGCCCAAGAGAGGGGTGGCGATGAATGGATAAGCGAGACTGTTGATCGCCGAACAAATCGCGTCTTCAAAGGCGTGCCCGGCCTTGCGCCCGATCACCCCCGCTTGAATTTGAAGCGCATGTGCCTCGTCAATCGGCGTTAGCGTCATGCCTGTACATTTCGGTCAAAGAGGAGACCGACAGACCCAAGCCATCGGCAAGCTTAAGCAGATTCAGAAAAGAAGGATTTCTTTTTCCTCGTTCGAGCATGCTTATGTAAGTACGGTCAAATTTGCACCGATGGGCCAACGCCTCCTGTGACCAACCGAGTTCTTCACGCCGTCGACGGATAGCTGAAGCTAGCGGTTCCAAAGAATGGGCCATAGCCTCTGACTAGTTGGCATGTTGTCGTTACGTCTACGGACAATGTGTCACTTAGATATTGCGATGATGGTTTGTTAAATTGCCAAACTCCGACCCATATCGACAGACTGTCATTCGTCCCCACCCCCACACCATGCTACACTTCCACCCATGCGCGCCCGGAACCCACTCTACGTCATGGCCAAGCCGCCGCCGGAGGTGCAGGCGGCGATCGCCGCGCTGCCGCGCAACGACCCCGGACGCGGCCCCGACCTCCTCCATGTCACGCTCATCTCGCTCTACGACCTCCACTATGCGCCGCCCGAGTGGCTGCCCGCGACTATCGCCGCGCTGGACGGCTTCGCCGCGGCGCCCTTCGCGCTCCGCTTCGACCGGATCGAGAACCGCAAGGCGGTGACGCTGCGCACGCGCGATCCGCTGGCCGAGGCGCGGGCGTTCCAGAAGGCGCTGGTCAACCATCTGCTCGCGCGAAAGGCGCCGATCATGGACGGCACCACCCCCGAACCGCACATCACGATCAACTATCGCGGCGACCGGCTAGGTTCTCAGAAGATGCCGCCGATCGGCTGGACGGTCGACGAGATCATCCTGACCGAAAGCATCGTCGGCAAGACCACGCATGTCGAGCACGGCCGCTGGGCGCTCCGCGCGGAGGCGACCTGATGCACGCCTGCCAACCGGCGGACGGCCAGCCCGTCCCGTGAACGCTTTCAACCCGCTTTCGCACCATCGCCCGCACTTCGGCGCGCCCGCGAAATCCGGCCTACCACATCGCGATCGGGGTCTTTTTCATTGCATGCATGTCGCTGCCGCTCGCGCGGTCCCAGAAGCGGCCGCCGATCAATTGTTCGGCGTCATAGGTCGAAACCAGATAAGCTCCGAGTTCCCCGTCAAGTTCTTCGTTGTTCATCAAAAACGTCCAGAGCTTGAGTTCGCCGTTCCGGAATTCGGCAAGGACCGACTTCACGAAAGCGTGCGGCACCGGAATGTTGATGCCATATTCGTCATTCTCGTCGCCGATCATCTTGATGGGCTTGTCAAAGTCGAAAAACGGGCAATTCAATACATAGGTTTCCAGAACGTCTTCGCGATTGTTGAGTTTGCGCACCTCGTCTTCGAGTTTACCCCATATCCTGCGGTTGAATTCGGCGGTTTGCGGGGACATGTTCGACAACAGAAATGTTTCGCTGTTCTCGATGTGGCTCAATACCGAATTCGCGCTGGCGACAAGATGTCCGCGGTCATATCCGCTGTTCTTGTAGGCGGCGAGCGATGCCCTGAACCGGTAGGGCAAACGAACATCGGCGCGAAAATTGTCCAGCCGCTCGGCTTTGGTGAAAGCTTCCGGAGCGAATTCATTGCCGCCGCGGCTAACGATTTCCAGCGTCCATTTGGCCTGACGAAAGTACCAAGAATAGCCGATGGTAAAATAGCGACCTATCAGAACCTGATCGCATACCGGAGCACCGTAGCGCAATTCGCGCTGCATCTGAAACGGATCGTTTATCATATGACTTCTCCCCTATAATTTCCTCCAGACCTCGAATCCGTTAAATTATTTTGATGTAATATTTACGAAATTACTGTGAAAAGTGCAACTATCGGTCGATCGCTACGGCCTCCCGACTCCCGTACATCGTTCCGGCGATCCGATTGATAATCCCGGCGGGAGCGGTAATATCCGCCTGCACTTGGCCAGCACCGGGAGCCCCCAGATGTCCCACGCCTCGAACATCGTCCATTGCACCGGCCCCGGCGACCCGCACGCGCTCGACGGCATTTCGCGGCGCCACCGCAGCGGCAATCTCGATTTGCTGTGCCCGACCTGCGGCGGCTACGGCCAGTGGAACACGCAGATCGACCTCGTCAGCAACCGCTCGATCCGCCACGCCTGCCCGAAATGCGACGGGCGCGGGTGGATCGAGACCGGCGACGACATGGTCCCCTCGCATGACATCGAGCGGAGCGAGGCGGGCCATCCTGTGTGGACGGTGCGGCTCGACCCGTCCGACGACAGGGAGTGAGCCTCGTCCGCCGAGCCGCGCGGCGCGGCGCGCGCCACGGCTCGACGCGATGCGCGGCTCTCGATAGGCTGGCAGTCCTTACCGGAACGGGAGAGTGACAATGCGCGGACGGGCCTGGCTGATGATGACGGCAATGCTGGCGCTGTCCGCGTGCGGCGAGGCGGAAGCCCCCGCCAGTCCCGAAACCGCGGCGCCCGGGGCATCGATGCTCGCCGATGGCCCGTCCGCCGAAATCAGCACGGTCGCCGCGACCGACCTGCCGCAGGGGGTTCGCAATGCGGTGCTCGCGAGGGTCCCCGGTATGAAAATCGCCGAAGCCGAGCGCAAGGCACGCGGCGGCAAAATCTTCTTCGACGTCGAGGGGATGCGCCCCGACGGCAGCGAAGTCGAGCTCGATCTGATCGAGGAAGCGGGCCAATATCGCGTCGTCGAGATGCAGCGCGACATCGCCTGGGCCGACGCCCCCGCGGCGGTGCGCACCGCGGCGGGCGCCGCCGCCGACGCCTTCACCCCGGCGCGCGTCATCGAAAGCACGCAGGAGGACGGCACGGTCGTCTATGAACTCTTCGCGCCCGGAAAGGCCGACGAGCCCGCGACCGAAGTGAACTGGAAGGACGGCAAGGCGGTGCTGCGCAGCGAGCGGAACGAATATTGAGGTGACGGAGGCCGCTCCCATTGGCCCCGACGCGGGCGCAGCCTTTTACCACGGTACGCGCGCCGACCTGAAACCGGGCGACCTGCTCGTCGCCGGTCGGGGCAGCAATTATCGGGCGGCGCCGATGTCGTGGATCTATTTTTCCGCCGCATTGGAGTCCGCGATCTGGGGCTGCGAGCTTGCCGCCGGGGAAGGACGCGAGCGCATCTATATCGTCGAGCCGACCGGCGACTGGTTCGACGACCCCAACCTCACCGACAAGAAATTCCCCGGCAACCCGACGCGCAGCTATCGCAGCCGTTCGCCCTTGCGCGTCGTCGGCGAGGTCGAAAGCTGGGAACCCCACGCACCCGAAGTCCTCGCGCAGATGAAGGCCAATCTCGCGAAATTGCAGGCCGAGGGCGCGCCGATCATCGACTAGCAGCTTGCCAAGATAGCGCTACAAATGTAGCGCTCAAGTTAGTTCATCCTGCCCGCCCGGGAGCTCCGATGCTGACGACCCTGCTCACCCTCGCCGCCGCGGCCGCAACGCTCGCGCCCGCGCCCGCCGATCTCGCCGCGATCGAGGCGACCTGCTTCGACTATGTCGACGGCCAGCTCGAGGGCGACCCCGAACGCGTCAAACGCGCGCTTCACCCCGATCTCGCGAAGCGCCGCGTGCTCGGCGACACGCCCGACGAGCGGCTCGGACTGCAACGGATGAGCCGCGAGGAGCTGGTCGACCTGACGAAGCGCGGCGCGCTCAAGACGCCGAAGGCCGAGTGGAACCGGTCGTGCAGGATCCTCGACGTCGCGGGCGACGCCGCGGCGGTTCGCGTCGAAACGCCTTGGTTCGTCGATTATTTCCACATGGGCAAGTTCGGCGAACGCTGGGTCATCGTCAACGCGATGTGGCACATGAAACGGGGTGACACAGCGGCGTCGGCTCCGGCGACCCAGACGGCCGCCGCGCCGCTCTTCGCGCTCGCGCTGGCACCGGGGCGGGCGTGGAAACCCGGACGCCCGTTTTCCGAACAGGGGCTGCGGCCCCATTTCGATTATTGGATGGCGCTGTACCGCGATGGCCGTATCGCGGCGGCGGGGCCGGTCGGGACCGATTCGGGCCTCGTCCTGCTGCGCGCCCCCGATCAGGCTGCGGCCGACGCGATCCTCGCCGCCGACCCCGCGATCGCCGCGGGCATCTTTACCGGCACCGCTCGCCCCTATGCCCCGCCGATGGTGAACGGCGCCGCGCTGCCGCGGCCGCGCGAAGCAGCGAAATGAAGCTTGCGCTGCCGCTCGCGGCCGCTTCGCTGCCAGCCGCTCCGACGACCGCCGCGCCGGGTCCGCAATCTGCAGGCTAGAATATGTTCTCTATTTGTTCTATAGGCTTGGCCTTATCGCCGCTGCCGATTCGACATCAGGAGGAACCGATCATGCCGCGCAGGATTTTCGCACGACGCCCCCTCTATCTGATGATCAAGCCGCCGCCCGATATCGCAGCGCGCATCGATGCTCTGCCTCGAAACGACCGGCGCCGCGGGGCCGATCTACTACATATGACGCTCGCAGAATTCGTCGATCTGGCTGAAGCCCCCGCTGGTTTCCTCGAACTGGTGACGCGCGGACTGGACGATTTCAGCGCCAGCTCTTTCCCGGTGCGGTTCGACCGGATCGAATGCCGCAAGGCGACGACGCTGCGAAGCTCCACACCGCTGACGGCTGCATGGGAATTCCAGCGGCAGCTGGCCGAATATTTTCACTGGCATGACTTCAAATGGTTCAACCTGCCGCCCGAGCTTCACGTCACGATCGACTATCGCGGCGACGGGCTTGGCTCCGAAGCGATCGATCCGGTCGAATGGACCGCCGCGGAGATGCTGCTTGTCGAAAGCGTCGTCGGCGAAGCGCGCCATATCGTGCACGGCCGCTGGCCCTTGCCCGGCGGCGACTCGGGACTCTGCAGGGCGGCCTAGCCAGCGATCAGTCCCGCGATGCGGCCGGCAGCCGACAGCATGGTGCAGCAACAGGGCCCATGCCGCCTCGGTTTCGCGCTATTTGTTCGCTTTCGCCGGCTTTTCGAGGTTCGCTTCGACCGCCGCGCGCACCAGCGCCCTGAACGCCGCCTCATCGACGCGGTCGCCCTCGAACAGGTCGATCGCGCGCCGCGTGTTGCCATCGAGGCTCGAATTGAAAAGCCGCTTGGGATCGGCGAGCGCCGCGCCCTTGGCAAAGGTCAGCTTGACCTTGTCCTTATACGTTTCGCCCGTGCACACTATGCCCGCATGTTCCCACACCGGGACCCCCGACGGGTTCGACGGCTTTTGCCACTTCACTGCCTCCTCGACCTCCGGATCGGCGGCGTGGATCAGCGCGCGCAGCTTCGTCAGCGTTGCCCCGCGCCAGTCGCCGAGCCCGGCAATTTTCGCGTCGATCAGTTCCGATGACAAATTCCGCTCCTCACATCTTCTCGCCGGGCAGCACCGCCGCCTGCTTCACCCAGTCGGCGAACGCCGCCTCGTCGACGGTATCGTCCTCATGGATATGGAAATAACGCGTGTCGCCGCTCTTCGACGCGACCGCCGGTATCGGATCCAGCGACCGGCCACGAAAGAAGGCGACTTTGATATATCTGTCGAAGCAATGGATGCTCAGAAACCAGAGCGACGGCTCGGCGCCCTGCCCCGGAGCGCCATAGAGCGGTGAGTTCCATTTGACCGCCTTCGCGACACCCGGGACTGACTTTTCGATCAGCTTGTCGAGCCGCCGCCAGACGCCCGACTTCCACCCCGGCATCGCGGCGATATAGGCCTGCACGGGCGCGTCGCCATAGCCTTTCGCAATCTGCGGGTTGCCGCCGGACAGCAGGACGGGCGCTTTGTCGGCCATGGAATCGCGCTCCCTTCTTTCGCTGGCAAAAGAACGCGATAGCCACGGCGAGTCAAGCCGCGCGCCCTATCCGGCAATCTCGGCGGTCGCCGCGCGCTCGATCGCGGCGCGCCAGTGCGGCCGTACCGGCAACAGGAAAATCTCCGACAAGGCCCGCTCGATCTCGTCGGCGGTCAGATAGCGCCGGTCGACACGCCCATCGATCAGCCGGGTGGTCAGCCGGTTGTCGCGCAGACCATAACGCGCCTCGGCGGTCGTGCGCGCCGCGATCAGCTGGTGACGGAAATGCGAATCGGGATGCGTCGACGTGTACCAGTTGCCAAGTTCGTAATCGATCGGCGGCGGCGAAAGATGATCGAGCCGGTAGAGCGTCCGCCATGCGCCCTCGATCGCCGCCGCGACCTGCCACGCATCGCCATGGCGCACGACGCGATAGCTTTCGTGCCGCGTCTGCTGCGGCTCTTCGCTATCCATCGCCAGCGGCTGCGGCGGCACTGCCGCGCCGAACCCGACGTCGGCAAGCCAGGGGCGCCCGCCCACCCGAACCCGCACGACCATATGCGTGCGCGGCGTCGGCGGGGCATCGTCGGGCAGCATCCAGCGCACCCGGCCCAGCAGCCCCTCTGCGTCGAATCCGATGGCGAGCAGCGCGCGGAGGAACAGGCTGTTCTGTTCGAAACAATAGCCGCCGCGCCGCTGCCCGATCAGCTTGGCATCAACCGCCCCGGCATCGATCTCGATCCCCGCGCCCGTTAGCGCGTCGATCGCCTCGAACGGGATCGCCGCGATATGCGCGGCCTGCAGTGCGGCGAGCCCCTCCAGCGTCGGGGCGACCGGCCCCGCATGGCCGATCCGCGCAAGGTAGCGCGACAGGAAGGCCTCGGTGCGCGCATCCGCATCGTCATCGACCGGGTCGGAAGGGGCGGCGGGATAATCCAGCATGGACAAGGCTCCGGTTCGCGAATCAACTGTCCCGCGCTTATGAAAGCTCAAGCCCGGTTGAGGTCAAGCGCAGATCGGCACGGTGCTCGCCGGCGACTAAAGCGCCAGCATATGGGTAACTTAGCCATTGCAGGCGGGCAGATGCTGCGGCAGACGCATCACACAACATAAGTCGCATAACATACACATCTCAGGGAGCCCCTCATGCGCACCACGACTTATTCGCGTCTCGCCGCCGCGCTCGCGCCGGCCACCATTCTCCTCACCATGGGCACCGCCAACGCCGCGACCTGCGAGGAAGCCTTCGTCAAAAAGGGCAATCCGATTACCGCACTGCGCTTCACCGCCGCGGTGACCGTCGCCGACCTGCCTCCCGCGGTCGCGATCGGCCAGATGCGCGGTATCGTCGCGGCGAAGGGCTATGACATCATGGCCGACGAGGCCGAATATGGCTCGATGCTGATCGAGCAGCCGATGACCGGCACCGTACGCGCCTTCCCTATCCAGATCACCGCCACGCAAACCGGCGGGATCGGAACGGTCGTGATGGAAGCCAAGCTGCGCGCCGGCCAGTCGGTCGGCAGCGACGCAGCGAAGGCCGAAATGTGCGGCATCCTGAACCAGATCAAGGGTGGCAAGGCGGGCGCCGCCGCGGCCAAGAAGGGCGCGACCGCAACCACCGTCGCTGCCGCGCCGGTGAAGATGAACTCGCTGAGCTTCTCGCAGCAGGTATCGAAAGACACCGAACGCAACGCCGCAGGCATCCTTACCCGCTACAAGGGCAAGCAGTTCACGATCGACGGGCTCGTCGACTATGTGACCAAGGACGGCAAGGAGTTCCGCGTCGGCTACAAGATCCCCCAACCCTACGAACAGGCGATCCGGCTGCCGAACCAGGCGCCGTTCAAGACCGACATCGTCTGCTATATGGCACCGGGACAGGCCGCTTTTTCGCTCCAGCTCAAGCCGAACAAGAGCATCAAACTGACCGGCACCGTCGAGGATTTCGACGAATATAGGCATGTCATCTGGCTGAAGGACTGCCGCCCGGCGCAATAGCGCCCAGCCGTCCGCCCGCTCATCGCCAAGTGCCGGCACCCTGTCGAAGCGCTGGCGACGACCGAAAGGGTTTTGGTGATGGTCAGCAGGCGGCTCTCGACGCCGCCATCGACGTCCACGCCGGAGGAGACGCCCATGCGATTCATGCTTCTCGCCGCTGCCCTTGTCGCCGCTCCCGCCGCTGCGCAGGGCGATGCTCCGATCGTCGTCACCGGTATCGAGAAACAGATTGAAAGCTTCGTCGGCGCGCTGACCCAGGCGTCGCCGCGTGGCCAGATCGCGCGATTTGAAAAGGCGGTATGCCCCGGCGCCTTCGGGGTACCCGATGCCCAACGCGCAGCCGTCAACGAACGTATCCGGACCGTCGCAACAGGCGTCGGGCTGAAAGCGGCAAAGGCGAACTGCAAACCCAATCTGGTCGTCATGGTCACGCCGGACAAAGCGGCCTTTCTGAAAGCGCTGGGCAAAAAGCGCTATTATATGTTCGGTAACCGGTCCCCTGCCGAGGTCAGGCGCATTCTGGCGCAGCCGGGTCCGGCGACGGCATGGCAGATTCAGGAAATGGTGAACGGCGACGGCCGGCCGATATTCAACGAAGCAGGCACCCCGATCAATCGTTCAACCCGGGCTGAATCACGCATCACCCCGCCGGCGCGGCCAGCGTTCATGGCGGCGATCGTGGTCGTGGAGAGCAAGGCGATCGAGGGACTCTCGACCACCCAACTCGCCGATTATGCGGCGATGCGCGCTTTGGCGCGGATCGACCCGGCGCGGATCGACGCGTCGGCGCCTTCCACGATCCTGCGGGTGCTCGACGCGGCGGCCGACAGCGAAGTGCCGGTCACGCTGACCCCATGGGATTTCAGCTTTCTGAAGGGGCTTTATTCCAGCCCCCACAATCTCTACGCCCCGTCGCAGCGCTCCGAAATTGGCCGTGTCATGGAACGGGAGATGGAGCGTATGGATGGCGGCAAAACCCCGCCTCCCGATACGAAGGAATGACGACGGATCAAGGCGTGCCGGGCGGCAGACCGCAACAAGGGCTCTAACATGCGAAAAACTTGCGCAGTCGCCACCGCCTCGATGATGATGCTGATGCTGATCCTGACCCCGGCCCAGGCACGCGATGCCACCACGGACCTCCGCGCCTTCGCCGACGCCTTCGATGCGGCACAGATCGCGCAGGACAAGGGCGCACTCGACCGCATGGCCGCCGACGACCTCGTCTTCATCGACGGCAGCGGCAAGCGACACGGCAAGGCGTTTTTCATCGACGGCTGGACCGGCGCCGACGATGATTACGATCCCGTCACGCTGACCGATCGCGTCATCCTGCCGCTCGGCAAGGACGGGGGCCTCGCGAGCGCCGAGACGATCCTCTCGGGCCGCTCAGCGGGAAAACCCTTCCGCGCCCGCATCCGCTTCACCGATATTTTCAGGCGCCGGGGCGACAGCTGGCAGGCGATCTATATCCATGTCACACGAATGGCGCTGGAAGACGCCCCGAAACCATGACGCGGATGCGTCGCATACTCCGCTTGACGGTCCGCGCGGTCGGGATCTTGCTCCTCTTGCTCGCTCTCTTCGCGCTGGTCCTCGCGGTGAACGGGTGGAGCGCCTTCGGGCGGGCGCCGTCGGCCCCGCGGCTCGAAAAACTCGAACGCTCGCCGCACTGGAAAGACGGCGCCTTCACCAACGACCACGGCGGCTGGATCGACCGGCAGGCCGCGTATCGTGACCTGCTAACCGCATCGGCGGCCACCGAGCCGGAGCCCGGCGCGCCGGTGCCGGTGCAGCGCACCGACGCCGCCACCCTCGCCCGCCTCCCCGCTAGCGGGCTGCGCATCACCTGGTTCGGCCACAGCTCGACTCTCGTCGAGATCGACGGCAAGCGCATCCTCGTCGATCCGATGTGGGGCAAGCGCGCCTCGCCGGTCGGCTGGCTCGGCCCCGCACGCTGGTACGCCCCGCCGATAGCGATCGCCGACCTGCCGCCGATCGACGCGGTGGTGATCTCGCACGACCATTATGACCATCTCGACCGCGACACGATCCGTGCGCTCGACCGCCGCGACACAATGTTCGTTGTTCCGCTCGGCATCGGCTCGCATCTTGCCTATTGGGGCGTCGACGAAAAGAAGATCGTCGAACTCGACTGGTGGGGCGAGAAGAAGGTCGGCGGCGTCACCATCGTCGCGACCCCCGCGCGTCATGCCTCTGGCCGCCTCGGCAGCCAGAGCAATCAGACCTTCTGGGCGGGTTATGCGCTGGTCGGGCCGCAACATCGCGTCTGGTATTCGGGCGACACCGGCTTCACCCCCGAATTCGCCGAGATCGGCAAGCGTCTCGGCCCGTTCGACGCGACCTTGCTCGACGCCGGCCAGTACGACCCGGCATGGCCCGACAATCATCTCGGCCCCGAACTCGCGGTCGAAGCGCACCGGCTCGTCGGCGGCAGGACGCTGATCCCGATCCACTGGGCGCTGTTCAACCTCGCCCCGCACGCGTGGACCGAACCGCCCGAACGCATCCTCGCCGCCGCGCGCTGCGCCGGCGTCCGCCTTGCGATGCCGCGTCCCGGCGAAAGCATCGACCCGTTGACCACCCCGCCGCCGACGCGCTGGTGGCCCAAACTCGCGTGGCGCTCCGCGATTCAAAAGCCGCAGGTCGCAACCCTCAACGGCAACCCCGCGCACCGCGTCCCGGTGCCGGCTTGCAAGGCAGCCTCCTGACGATTCGACTCTTATCACGAACGAGAACATAATAAGAACATTGATCCGATTCGGAGGGATGGATGATGGACCCGATGTTCCGCTATTTTCTCGGCTTTCAGGTAAGCGCCGACCGGGCCGGCTGGCTGGCGCGCCAATTGCCGACCGTTTCCGGCGACCTGTTTGCGGGCCTCAAACCCCAGCTTTACCATCTGACTTTGTGCACGATCGACGAAACGATGGAGCCGCAACTCTTCCTGCGCGGAAAGGTGGCGAAGGCGTTCAGCGTCGGCCTTCCGGCCGCAAGCCCGATTCCCTTCGCGCGCATCGTTTCGCGGAGCAGCGGGGCCGAGTTGGTCACCGCTGGCAGCGTCGGCGCCATTCGACAGGCCTATGACGCGATTGTCGCCCGTCTCGCGACGCAAGGCATCGATCCCATGCACCGCAAGTCAGGCCTCCGGCCGCACATCACCCTCGGCTATGGGACATGCGCCTTCGATCCCGTTTCGGTCGCATGGAACTGGGCGCCGCGCGACCTCGTGCTCGTCGAAAGCCATGTCGGCCATCGCCGCCACCGCGTGCTGCAAAGCTGGACGCTCGAGCCGCCGGTGCAGCGCAGCTTCGACTTCATGGCCGACGAGCTGCCCGCACCGCTGCTCCGCGCCGCCTAGGACTCGAGGTTGTGCTCGAGCGTGATCTCGCAGTTGAGCAGTTTCGACACCGGGCAATTCTTCTCGGCCTCCTCGGCGATCTTCGCAAATTCGTCGGCGCTGATCCCCGGCACCTTGCCGGTCAGCGTCAGCGCCGATCTGGTGATCGCAAAGCCGCCGTCGACCTGATCGAGCGTCACCGCCGCGCTCGTTTCCAGCGTGTCGCCCGAATAGCCCGCGCGCGCGAGGCCGAACGACAGCGCCATCGTGAAACAGGCGGCGTGCGCCGCGGCGATCAACTCCTCGGGGTTCGTGCCCGGCTGTCCCTCGAAGCGCGTTCCGAAACCATAGGGCTGCTTGTCGAGCACGCCCGATCTGGTCGTGATCGATCCCTTGCCCTCCTTGCCGAAGCCTTCGTAACGGGCCGATGCGCGATTGACGGTCATGGACATACTCCTTGGTTCGAGGGGACAGGAAATGAAAGGCGGCCGGGACTCGTGAGCCTCAGGCGGCGGCCAGCTTAGGCCCGGTGCCCACGCGCTTCCACGCCTTTTCGTGGAAGAAGAAGGCCACCGCATTGATGCACGGTTCGATGATCGCGATCCCGCCCGCGAGCGCGACCGATCCCGTCATCACATAGGCGACACTGAACCCGATCGTCAGATGGATCGACAGGTAAGTGAAGGTCTTGATCAGGTCGGTGGGCATGGCCCGTCTCCAGCAGGTGCGAACCCGTCACAATTAAGAATGATTCGCAACAAATGCCAGACAGGGCTTTCGGTCAGTGTGATCGCTTTTCCCGAACAACGCCTGCGCGGTCGAGGTCGCCCCCCAGCCGTCCGGTCAGCCAAAACGCCCACATGCGGAAGTCGGCGGCAAGGCTCCACAGCGGATAGGTAAAGGTTGCCGGCCTATTCTTCTCGACCCCGAAATGCGCGACCCAGGCAAAGAAATAGCCCGCGACCGGCAGCGCGATCAGCCAGCCCCACCGCCCGCTCAGCACCGCGGCGACCGCAATCAGCACGACAAGGCTGGTCCCGACATAATGCAGCGCGCGCGTCGATGCTTTGCTGTGCTCGCGCAGGTAGAAGGGCCAGAATTCGGTGAAACTCGTATATTGGCGCGCCACGGACGGGACTCCCGCTACAGGCTGCGCGCCGCCTCGTCGATCAGCGCCGCGACTTCGACCGGGTGCGACGCGAGCGACGCATGCCCCGCGTCGAGCGTGATGATCTTTCGCGCGCCGAGCCGCCCCGACATCATCGTCTGGTTCGCAGGGTCGATCATCCGGTCGGCGCCCGAGATCTGATACCAGCTCGGCTTCACCCGCCACGCCGGATCGCTGATCGGATCGCCAAAGGTCGAGGCAAGCGGCGCCTTTTGCGTCACCGCCATCACCAGCGCCTCGTCGGCGCCAAGGTCCTGGCAAAAGCTTTCGTGGAACTTGTCGGGCTTGACCCACAAATAACCATCGCTGTCGGGCGCAAGATTCGGGGCGCCGACGGGCGGATGCTGCTGTGTCAGCGCGCCGGGGCTCTCGCCCGCATCGGGTGCAAAGGCCGCGATATAGACGAGCCCTGCGACATTCGGCGCGGTCCCCGCCTCGGTGATCACCGCGCCACCGTAACTGTGCCCGACAAGCAGCACCGGACCGTCGACCTGCGCCGCGATCTGGCGCGTGCGCGCCGCATCGCCCGCGAGCGAGGTCAGCGGCAGTTCGACCGCACGTATGCCTTTATGCCCCAGCCGGTCGAGCTCGACGATCGCCTTCGCCCAATGTGCCGCGCCGCCCCAGAAGCCGTGAACGAGGATGATCGTAGGAAGTGCCGCCATGGTCTCGACTCCGGTGGAGTTTCATGAAACCCGAAGCTACCATGCCCGGAAGATATCCGACAGCGAAGAAAGTGTCGGAACCTGGGAGGGGAATTTCATGAAGAAATCAGTGCGTGCACTGGTCGGGCTGGTCCTGCTCGACCTGATCGTCATTGTCGGTGCCTGGTGGATGATCGAACGGACACGAAGCGGCGCGTGGAACTCGAACGATCCGGCAGGCTCGATCACGATGGTAACGACGACCGCGGGCATGCTGGTCGGCGTGATCTCGGTCGTCCTGCTGCTCGCCTTCGTAACGCACCGCCGCGCCGGGAACTGATCGCCGGAACCAGGCCGGAAAATAGTCAGCCCTCCCGCCTGGGTCGCAGGGGCGGGAGGGCTGTGTTCCGGCCCGGCGTGGTGGGCCGGGCCGAAGACAAAAATCGGGAAGCGCTTATCGCGCCGCGGCTTCGCGGACCTTCTGCACCGCGGGGAGAAGAAGGCCGATCAGTATCTGCACCGGGTTCGACGTCACCGTCATGCTGCCCTGTGCGGGCTGCGCCGACTGCGCCATAACGGGGGTCGCCGAAGCGAGGATGGTGAGCGCAAGGACGGGAGCGAGAATCAGCTTCCTGGTCATCTTCATTTCCTTTTCAATCGGTCGATACGGCTCGAATTGGGTTCGGGGCGTTCCCGATGCCCCACTTATGCCGCGCAGCCGTGCGGCCGGCCGTGATCGCCATCACTCGGCCGAATAAATTTCTCAAAACACTGAAAAGAAAAGAAAGAAACTTACGGCTGACGCTTGAGCCGGACCAGCGCGCTGTCGAGCGCCTGCAGAAATTGCGAGCGATCGGCCTTCGAAAAGGGCGGCGGACCACCCATCGCGTCGCTCATTCCGGAGCGCAGGTCGGCCATGATCGCACGCGTCGCGATCGCAGGTCCGATCGACGCCGGGGTAAAAGGCTTGCCGTTGGGGCCGAGCACGCTCGCGCCCGCCTTCAATGCGCGGTCGGCGAGCAGGATGTCGGCCGTGACGACGACGCTTCGCGCATTCGCCGCCTCTGCGATCCAGTCGTCGGCGGCGTCGAAGCCGTCCGACACGGTGATACGCTCGATCAGCGGATGATCGGGCACGCGCAGCCGGCTGTTGCTCACGACCTTCACCGCGACCTCGTGCCGCCAGGCGACACGGTAGATCTCGTCCTTCACCGGACAGGCGTCGGCATCGACCAATATCGTGAGAGGGAGATTCTGGATCGCACTCACCCTTGTATCCCGTCCCAAAGCAGCTTCGCGCCGAGCAGCACCATCAGAACATAGATAAGCACGTAGAAACGCTCGGGGTTCATCCGCTTCATCCAGCGCACCGTAAGCAAGGTCGAAACGATCGCGAGCGGCATCAGCAGCAGCGCCGCGACGACGACCTCGTGCGGAAAGGCGCCAAGCGCCAGATAGGCGGGCACCTTCATCCAGTTGATCAGCGCAAAAAGCACCGAACTTGTTCCGATAAAGACGAGGTGCGGCAACCGGCGCGGCGTCACCCACATCTGGAACGGCGGCCCGCCGGCGTGCGCGATCTGGCTCGTAAGTCCCGTCAGCGCGCCGAAGAACGTACCGACCCAGCCGGGTGACTGCGACGCCGCGACGATCCGCCCGCCACGCTCGATCCACAGCCGGTAGAGCCCGAAGGCGAGCGTGATCGCGCCCAGCGCCGCCATCAACTGCGCCTCGTTCACCCGCTCGGCATAATACCAGCCCGCCGCAATGCCGATCGCTGCGCCGGGCAGCATCCAGCCTATGATCCAGCCGTCCCACGTCTTGCGGAACGACCAGACGCTGATCACGTCCTGCACGATCAGGATGGGCAACAGCAGCGCCGCCGCGGTCGCGGGCGGCAGCACGAGCGCGGCGAGCGGCGTCGCGAGCGCGCCGACGCCGGCGAGCCCGCCCTTTGCCATGCCAAGCAGCACGACCGCGACGATCAGGATCGCCAGCGTCGCCGGATCGGCCAAAATGCTCATATCGCGATGTTCATGCGATGGCGGTCTCGGGATTATCGGGCAGGCGCCAGTCGATCGCGCCGCGTCCCTGCGCCTCAAGGAACGCGTTCGTCTGGCTGAACGGCCGCGACCCGAAAAAGCCGTTATGCGCCGACAAAGGCGACGGATGCGGCGCGCGCAGGATCAGGTGCGGGCTGCCCGCGCCCAGCCCCGCGACATTCGCGGCCTTCTTCTGCGCATGGCTGCCCCACAGGATGAAGACCTTCGGTGCCCGATCGGCCGCCACCGCCGCGACCACCGCGTCGGTGAACTTCTCCCACCCCTTGCCCTGATGCGAAGCCGCCATGCCGCTTTCGACGGTCAGGCAATTGTTGAGCAGCAGCACGCCCTGCTGCGCCCAATGCTTCAAATAGCCGTGCGACGCGCGCGCGATGCCGAGGTCGCTCTGCATTTCCTTGTAGATATTGACAAGGCTCGGCGGGGTACGCACCCCCGGCTGGACCGAGAAGCACAGCCCATGCGCCTGCCCGGGCCCGTGATAGGGATCCTGCCCGAGGATCACGACGCGCACGTCCTGCGGCGGCGTCGCATCCAACGCCGCAAACCAGTCGCGCGGCCGCGGATAGATCGCCTTGCCCTTCTCGCGCTCGCCCGCAAGGAATGTCTTGAGCGCCGCCATATAGGGTTGCTCGAACTCGCCGCCGATGCGGGCAAGCCAGTCGGGATGCAGTTTGACCTCGGACATGCCCGCGCTTCACCAGAGGAGCGCGGGCTTGTCCAGAGGCTTACAGGCTGCCGCGCACGCTCAGGAAGAAACGGCGGCCGAGATAGTCATACTGTGTCCCGAACGCCGGTGCCTGGCCGATCACCGGCGGCGTCGCGGCAACGACGGTCGACACACGCGGCGGCGGCGTGTCGAACAGGTTCGCGACGCCCAGGGTGATGCGGAACCGTTCGGCGACGTCGCGGCTCAGCGACAGCGAGTGATAGAAGGTCGCGGGCACGCTGACGTCGGGGCAGAAACGCCCGCCGGGTCGGAAGCCCGAGGTGCGACACGCATCGCCGCCCTGCGCGCGAAGCAGATCCTTCATGTTCGACGCGGCGCCCGTCACATCGAGCCCGTAGAAGAGCGTCCAGCCGTCCTTCATCCAGCCGAGGTTGAAATCGCCGACCCATTTCGGATTGCCGATCTTGCCATTGTCGTCGATCTCGGTGCCGGGGAACAGCGCGACCTTGTCTTCGATCTGCCAGGTCATCTGCGCGCGGAAAGCGAGCGCGCCGAGATTGCCGAGATCCTGGTCAACCGCGAGCGACAGATCGACGCCGCGGTTCCGCTGGCGGCTGATGTTGACATAGCGGTCGGTGACGCTTGCGACGCTCTGCCGGTCGGGGCCCGTCGCGGTGCGCGTGAACAGCCCGCACAGCGGCTCGCCGGCGACGTCCGAATCATAACAGCCGCGCAGGATATTGCCCGCGCCGAGCAGGGTGATTTCATCCTTCACCTTGATATCGAAATAATCGACCGCAACGCGTGTCTTGAGCCCGCCCCACAGCGCACCCGACAAATCGGGGGTCAGGATCACGGACACCGTCTTCGCGGTCGAGGTTTCGGGCTTGAGCTGGCCGATGCCGCCCCCCGATACGATCGTCGCGGGGCCGATCCCGCCAGCAAAACTGGGAGAAATCCCGTCGGCGGCGCAATTGTCGAAGACGCGCTGGCTGATCGCCCCCGCCGCGAGCCGTGCCGCAGTCTGGATGCACGGATCGATCGCCTGCTGGCCAAGGAAGCCCGTCTGGTTTTCGAGGAAGAGTTCGAACAGCGCGGGCGCGCGGAACGAGGTGCCCCAGGTGCCGCGGAAGCGCAGCCAGTCGGTCACCGCCCAGTCGGCGCCGACCTTCCACGTCGTGTCGCTGAACTTGTCCGCTACCCCGTCGCGGCGCATCGCCTCGACATGGGTATAACGCGCCGCGCCCGACAGCGTCAGCCGCTCGATCATCGGCACGCCTTCGAGCAGCGGCACCTCGATTTCGCCGAAAAGCTCCTTCGACACGGTCCGCCCCGCGGTGATGCCCGAGGTCGTGAAATTCGCGACATTGCCCGCAAGCGTCGCTTCGCCCGGCGTGTCGTTGATTTCGTCGCGGCGGATATTCGCGCCGACCGCCACTCCGACCGCCCCCGCGGGCAGGTCGAACAATTTGCCCGTCAGCAACGCCTCGGCCGAGGTCTGCTTGAACAGCGTGCGCCCGGCCTCGCGGCCTGTCAGGAAGGCGCGCTCTGCCGGGGTGAAATCGCCGCGCAGCACGCGCGGATCGGTGAAATCGATATCGATGCACGGCACCCCGCGGATCGCGGTCGTGGTTCCGACGCACGAGCGCGTGCGCAAGGTCTGCGAGGCAATCGCGTCCTGATAGATGACATCCTGTGTATAGCGCGCATCCGACCGGCTGTGCTGGCCGTGGACGTCCCACTTCCACCCCGCCCCGATCTCACCGCGCAACCCGAAGACGCCGCGATAATAGTCGACGTCGGCCTCGCTTTCGGATTTCACCAGCACGCGCGGGCGCAGGATGAGGTTGCCGCCGAACTCGGCATTGAAGGGATCGCCCATGTCGTTGGGGCTGCAATTATACGCCGTCGGATCGCAGAGGAAGAAAGGCAGCATCGATGCGCCGGTGAACTGCTGGAGCTCGATCCGCTGGACGCCATTGTTGTGCGACTTGCGATTGCTGAACAGGAACTCGCCATAGGCCGTGATGCCGTCGGTCACGTCATAGGCACCCTCGACAAAGGCGCTGACCCGGCTGACCCCCGAAAACACGTCCATATCCTGTTCGACGGGCTCGAACTGGTTGAGTGCGCCGGTCGACGGGCCGTCGAAATTGACCCCGAAGAAATTGGCGGGGCCGAACACGCCGATCGGATTATAGGCGTTGATCGGGATACCGACCCCCGCGAATTCGGCGCCATATTGGCCCGCAAAGATCGGCTGGCCACCTGGCGCAATAAGCCCCGGACCGAAGGTCGGAAAGCCATTCTGGTCGACCCCCGAAAAGTCGTTGAATACGATCATATTGGCCTGCGTGCTGTTGCACGCCGGGCGTCCGGTGCGGAAGTCGACGATGTCGGCCCGGCTGCCGTCAGCCTCGCGCTTGAGATACTCTTCGGAGCAGAAGAGGAAACCGCGGTCACGGCGCGCGAGATTCTGCTGGCGAAAATAGTCGACCGTCGCAAAGACATGACCGCGGTCGAACCTTTTGCCGAAACTCGCATCGGCGCCATAGCTCTCGCCGCCGCCATGCTCGGTGATCGAAGAGAAGCCGCCCCCCTCGAATCCGTCGAGATCGTCGCGGGTCAGGATGTTGACCACGCCCGCGACCGCATCCGAGCCATAGATGGATGACGCACCGGTCTTGAGTATCTCGACCTGCCGCACCACCGACAAGGGCAGGACGTTGAGGTCGAAGGGCGCAACCGAACCGCGGATCCCTGCCGGGCCGGCGCGGCGGCCGTTGATCAGCACCAAGGTCCGCTCGGCGCCGAGACCGCGCAGCGACACCGTCTGCACGTCGTTGCCGCCATTCGCGACGAAGCGGTTCGAAATCGCCGACGTGATCTGGATCGAGCCCTGCGCCGCCGGGACCTGCTGCAGGATATCGGCGAGCTGGACCTGTCCCTGCAATTTTGCATTTTCGGGGTCGATGACCTGGATCGGGTCGGCGCTGGTGAATTCGCTCTTCGCGATGCGCGATCCGGTGACGACGATCTCGTCGTTCGCCTGTGCCATCGCCGGGCTCGCCGTCAGCGCAATCACCGAGGCCGTTGCCGCCAGAAACACCGAGGGGTTGGTGTCCATTTTCATAATCTTCGTCCGATTTAAAGTTGTCTCGCCCCCCGGCGCCTCGGAATCTAGGCGGCGTGCGTTTCCATATGGTTTACGCTGCGGTAAGTTTTTCGAACCCCGCCGCCCGCTTGTCGCGACGGCGTGTCGCGGCTAGGCACGCTCGCAAAGAATTGGGGTAAAAGGATCGAGCGATGAGCAAGGCAATGGGCGACGCGCTGGGGCAGCTTGAAGCCGTCATCCACGACCGGCTCGCGGCGGGCGAAGGCGAAGCGTCTTATGTGGCGAGCCTCGCGGCCAAAGGCCGCCGGAAGATCGCGCAGAAGCTGGGCGAAGAGGCCATCGAAACCGTCATCGCCGCCGTCAGCGAAGACGACGCCGCGCTGACCGGCGAGGCTACCGACCTGATCTTCCACCTCTCGATCCTGCTCGCCGAGCGTGGCCTCTCGTGGGACATGATCGCCGCCGAACTCGGCCGCCGCCACGGCACCTCGGGCCACGCCGAAAAAGCCAGCCGCCCCCGATAGACAGAAAGAACAGGACCTCTCCCATGCCGATCGACGCGACGCTTCCCTATGACGACAGCAATATCTTCGCACGCATCCTGCGCGGAGAACTGCCGTCGAAGACCGTTTACGAGGACGAGTATGCGCTCGCGTTCCACGACATCAATCCGCAGACGCCGTTGCACATCCTCGTGATTCCCAAGGGCCCCTATGTCAGCTGGGACGATTTTTCCGAACGCGGCAGCGACGCCGAAATCGCGGGCTTCGTCCGCGCCGTCGGCAAGGTCGCGCGCGATCAGGGCCTCGTCGCGCCCGGTTACCGTCTGCTCGCGAACGTCGGCCTCGACAGCCATCAGGAGGTTCCGCACCTCCACGTTCATATTTTCGCGGGACAAAAGCTCGGACCGATGCTCGCGCGCTGACCTTTCGCCGCTGTCTATGACGGCCGTCACAGCGATTTCGCGAACCGCGACTAACCGTGTGCAATGCGCGGCAACGGGTGGACTCTGTCCCCTGTTTCCAGCAGGATAGCGGTTCGGACCAAAATGGGGAATTGACGATGGGCAAGGGATGGCGCGCGCTGGCTACGGCATTGGCCGGCAAGGCAAAACTGGCGCTGATCCTGCCCCTGACCCTCGCGATGGCGGCGACCGCGGCCGACACGGTGCCGCAGGTGACGCTCGCGACGCCGGGCAGCTCGGGCACCGGCGACGGCACGATCACGCGTTTCACCCTGCGTTTTTCCGAAGACATGGTCCCGCTCGGCGATCCCCGCGCCCCCGCGCCCGCGACCAACGACTGCAAACTCCCGTCGTCGGGCCGCTGGGTCGACACGCGCACCTGGGTACTCGAATTCGACAAACCGCTCCCCGGCGGGCTCGCCTGTCATGTCGAGCTGCGCGATGGACTCAGGACCGCGCGCGGCGTCTCGGTCGCGGGTAACAGCCGCTTCGCGCTCGACACCGGCGGCCCTTCGGCGCGCGCCGTGCTCGCTGGCGGGATCTACGACGGGATCGAGGAGGACCAGATCTTTCTCGTCGCGACCAACGTCGCCGCCGACCGCGCCTCGGTCGGCCGCTTCGCTTATTGCGCGGTCGACGGCATCGGCGAGAAAATCCCCGTCGACGTCCTGCCGCGCGAAACCGCGACGCAGATATTGACCGGGCTCGGCGACAACAACTGGTCGCGCCAGTCCTTCACCTATGACGCCGGCCTGCCGCAGCGCTTCCCCGCCGCGGGCGCCGACCGCGAAACCGCGCTCGACCGCATCGTCCCCGTCAAATGCCGCCGCCCGCTGCCCCCGGGGCGCGAAATGGCGCTCGTCTGGGACGCGCGCATTTCGCAAGCCGGCGTCCCCGGCCGCGCCGCCGGGCGCGACCAGCGCTTCGATCATGACGTGCGCCCCGCTTTCACCGCCAAAATGTCGTGCAGCCGCATCAATCCGCAGGCGGGCTGCAACCCGATCAAGGATGTGACGCTCAGCTTCGCGTCCCCCGTCGCGCGCGAAACGATCCTCGCCGCGACGCTCAACACCGCCGATGGCAAGAGACTGACGCCGAAGATCGACGACGACGACAAGAATGACGCCTGGCTGACCAGCGTCCGCTTCACCGGCCCGCTGCCGCAGAATGTCGACGCGACGCTCGTGCTTCCCGCCGACGTCACCGACCAGAGCGGCCGCAAGCTGCAGAACCAGTCGAATTTCCCGCTGAAATTCCACATCGACCGCGCCCCTCCGCTCGTCAAATTCGCTGCCGAATTCGGTATAATCGAAGCCGGCGAGGGCGGCGTACTGCCCGTCACCGTGCGCGGGGTCGAAAGCTCGCTCGTCCAGGCGAATCTCAAAATGCCCGCGACCGCGCTCAAGGTCGGCAACGACGATGGCGCGATCGCGCGCTGGCTGAAGCGCGTCGCCGACGCCGACGACACCGACTATCGCGAGGAAAAGAACGCCGCGGGCAAGGATGTCACCGTCAACTACACCGGCACCAAATCGGTGTTCGACGGCGCGCCTTCGGGCGGCGAACGCCGCGACCTGCAACTCGCGCCCGCCGCGGGCGGGAAGGAATTCGAAGTCGTCGGAATCCCGCTCGCCGAAAAAGGCTTCCACGTCGTCGAGATCGCCAGCCCCGAACTCGGCGCGGCGCTTCTCGGCCGCAAATCGACGCGCTATGTCGCGACCGCCGCGCTCGTCACCAATATGGCGGTGCATTTCAAATGGGGCCGCGAAGGCTCGCTCGCATGGGTGACGTCGCTCAATAGCGGCCTGCCCGTTTCGGGCGCCGAAATTCGCGTCACCGACAGCTGCACCGGACGCCTGCTCGCGCGCGGCACCGCCGACAAAGCGGGGCGCCTCGCCTTCGCGGGCGGGTTGCCGCAGCCCGAAACCTATTCGAGCTGCCGCGACGATGCGGACCCGGCCAGCAGCGAAGGCCATGCGTTGATGGTCAGCGCCCGCTCAGGCGATGATTTCAGCTTCACGCTGACCGATTGGGGCAGCGGCATCCGCCCCTATGACTTCGACCTTCCCTATGGCTGGTCGGAGCGCAACGACATCCTTCACACCGTCTTCGACCGCGCGCTCGTGAAGGCGGGCGAGACGGTGCATATGAAGCATCTGCTCCGCCGCCCCGTCGGCTTGGGCTTCCGCGTCCCCGAGGCGCTGTCCGGCAAGCTGCGCCTCGTCCACCGCGGTTCGGACACCGAATTCGAAATGCCCTTCGCGATTCCCGCGACGGGCAGCGGCGAAACGACATGGAACGTCCCCGCCTCGGCGCCGATGGGCGATTATGAACTCGTCTTCGTCACCAAGGACAAGGACGGCGAGGACAAGACGATCTGGTCGGGCCAGTCGGTCAAGGTCGACGAATATCGCCTGCCGACGATGAAGGCGACGATCACCGGGCCAAAAACCGCGCTCGTGCGTCCCGCCGCGGTGCCGCTGTCCTTGTTCGTCGGCTATCTTTCGGGCGGCCCTGCGCCCAATATCCCGGTCGAACTGCGCACCAATTTCCGCTCGAGCTGGTCGCCGCCCGAAGATTATAAGGATTGGGATTTCGACGGCCAGCCGGTGAAGGAAGGCGTCGTCCAGCTCGACGACAGCGGCGACGAACCGTCGGCCGAACTGCCGCTCGCACGCTCGGTTCCGCTGAAACTCGACGCCAATGGCGCCGTGACGACCAATGTGACCGTCGACCAGCCGATCACCGAACCGACGCTGATGGCCGCCGAAATGGACTATGAGGATGCCAATGGCGAGACGCTGACGTCGAGCCGCCGCATCACGCTTTACCCGTCAGCGGTGCGCCTCGGGGTGAAGACCGACGGCTGGCTGATGCGCGACAACGACCTCCGCCTCAATTTCATCGCGCTGAACCTCGACGGCAAACCGATTGCGGGCCAGCGCGTGCAGGTCGCGCTCTACAACCGCGAGATCATCACCGCGCGCCGGCGCCTGATCGGCGGCTTCTACGCCTATGACAACCAGATGCGCACGACGCGGTTGGGCGCGACCTGCTCGGCGACGACCGACAAGCTCGGTCGCGCCAGCTGCGCGATGGCACCGGGCATCTCGGGCGAGGTCACCGTCGTCGCGACGACGCAGGATGAGGGCGGCAATGAAGCGCGCGCGGTGCGCTCGGTCTGGCTCGCAGGCGACAATGAGTGGTGGTTCGGCGGCGACAATGGCGACCGCATGGACGTCATCGCCGAAAAGCCGCGCTACGCCGCGGGCGATACCGCCCGCTTCCAGGTCCGCATGCCGTTCCGCGAAGCGACCGCGCTCGTCACCGTCGAACGCGAAGGCGTGCTCTCCAGCTTCGTCGTCTCCTTGAAGGGCACCAACCCCGTCGTGCAGGTCAAGCTTCCCGCCACCTACGCGCCCGACGTCTATGTGTCGGTGATGGCGGTGCGCGGCCGCGTGACCGGCGAGGAAAGCTGGTTCCGCACGATGAAGCGCGCGGTCGGCTTCAAGATCGAAAATAGCGAAGGCGCTCCGCCGACCGCTTTGGTCGACCTTGCCAAGCCGAGCTACCGCATGGGCATCGCGCGCATCAAGGTCGGCTGGGAAGGCCATCAGCTCGGCGTCAAGGTGAAGGCCGACAAGGCAAAATATTCGGTCCGCGAAACCGCCAAGGTCGCGATCGAGGTCAAGACCCCCGACGGCAAGGCGCCGAAAAACGCCGACGTCGCCTTCGCCGCGGTCGACGAGGCTCTGCTCCAGCTCGCCCCCAACGAAAGCTGGGAAGTGCTCAATGCGATGATGGGCGAACGGACGCTCGACGTGCTCACCTCGACCGCGCAGATGCAGGTCGTCGGCAAGCGGCATTACGGCCGCAAGGCGCTCGAACCCGGCGGCGGTGGCGGCGGGGATCTCTCGGGCCTGACGCGCGAGGATTTCCGTCCGGTCCTGCTGTGGAAGGGCAATGTCCCGCTCGACGCCAAGGGCCGCGCGATGGTCGATGTGCCGCTCAGCGACAATCTCTCGGGCTTCCGCCTTGTCGCGATCGCGACCGACGGCTCGCAATATTTCGGTACCGGCGAGACGACCGTCCGCACCGTGCAGGATCTCGGGGTCTTCGCCGGCATGCCCGAACTGGTGCGTAGCGGCGACACCTATGACGCGCGCTTCACGCTGCGCAACGGCACCGACCAGCCAATGGAGGTCACCGCGACTCCGACGCTGTCGCCCGCCGTCGCGACCGCCCCGCCGCTCACCGTCACCATCCCCGCGGGCGGCGCGGTGCCGATCAGCTGGTCGATGACCGCCCCCGAACAGACGGGTCCGATCGAGTGGACCGTCGATGCGGTGGCGAAGGGCGGCAAGGCGCGCGACCGCCTCGTCTTCGAACAGGTCGTCGAACCCGCGGTGCCGGTCGAAACCTGGGCCGCCAGCCTGTTCCGCGTCGGCCCCGCGACGACGCTGCCGATCGCGATCCCCACGGGCGCGCTTCCCGGCGGCTATGTTGATGTCGCGCTCGCGGGCACGCTCGCGCCACCGCTCACGGGCGTGCGCGACTATATGAGCGCCTATCCCTACACCTGCTTCGAACAGCAGACGTCGCGCGCGGTCGCGCTCGGCGATGTCGGCCGCTGGCAGGCGCTGGCAGGGGCGATGCCGACCTATCTCGATGACGACGGGCTGCTGCGCTACTGGCCGAACGAACGCATGACGGGTTCGATCGAGCTCACCGCCTATGTCATGAACGTGACCGCGGCGAACGGCTTCGCGATCCCCGAGGCGTCGAAAGCGAAGATGGTGAAAGCCCTGCAGGCGGTCGTCGAAGGGCGGCTGACGCGCAAGGGCTATGGCCCGTGGGATATCCGCCCCGTCCGCATCGCGGCCCTGGCAGCCCTCGCACGCAACAATGCGTCGAGCGCCAGCCTCGTCGCCGCGATCGACGTCGCGCCGGTCGACATGGCGACCGGCACGCTCGCCGACTGGCTCGTCGTGCTCGAAAAGACGCCGGGCGTGCGGAACGCCCCCGCGCTGCGCACTGCGGCCGAGGCCGAACTGCGCAAGCGCCTCGTCTATGAAGGCACGCGCCTCGACCTCGTCGACGACGCCCGCGCGCCCTGGTGGATGATGACCAGCGGCGACGAAATGGCGATCAAGGCATTGGAAGCCGTCCTCGGCCGCAAGGGTTGGGAGGATGACGCGGGCAAGCTGATGGTCGGCGTCGCGCAGCGCCAGCGCAAGGGCCATTGGGACACCACCCCCGCCAATGCGTGGGGCGCGGTCACCGTCCGCCGCTTCGCCGAACTCTATCCGGCCAGCGCGATCACGGGCGTGACCAATGTCAGCCTCGCGGGCGCCACCGCCTCGCAAAGCTGGCCGCTTCCGGCCGAGGCGCCGTCGCCGCTGCGCGTCGCGCTCAATGCCGCGACAATGAGCCTGAGCCACGAAGGCACGGGCACGCCCTGGGCGACGGTCAGCGTCAAGGCGGCGGTGCCATTGAAGGAACCGCTCAACGCGGGTTACCGGATCAAGCGCTCGGTCAGCGTCGTCAAGGCGGCAAACAAGGACCGGCTGACGCGCGGCGACGTGATCAAGGTGCGGATCGAGGTCGTTGCGGCCGCCGGCCGGACGTGGGTCGTCATCAACGACCCCATCGCCCCCGGCGCGACGATCGTCGGCAACCTCGGCGGCCAGTCCGAAATGCTCGCCGAGCAGGCGAGCGGGTCAGGCGCACAGCCAAGCTATGTCGAACGCGGCAAGGACAGCTGGCGCGGCTATTTCGGCTGGATGCCCGCGGGCACCCACGCGGTCGAATATGTCGTGCGATTGAACGGCTCGGGCAAATTCACCCTGCCGCCGACGCGCGTCGAGGCGATGTATTCGCCCGCGATCCGCGGCCAGTGGCCGAACGCGCCGATGACGATCGCCAGCGTCACGCAGTGATGCGATGAGCCTGTCGCCCGTCCCCGGGCGCCGGCGGCGCTGGCCCCATGTTCTCGCATGGGCCGCGCTCGTGGCGCTCGTTCTCGTCACCGCAGCGCATCTTGCGACGCGCCCACCCGCGATGCCCGCCTTCGACAAGGTGCGCGCCGACTGGCGCCCAAGCGAAGCATGGCTCTACGACCGCGACGGGCAATTGCTCGACAGCGAGCGCGTCAATTTCGAACGCCGCCGCCTCGCATGGGTGCCGCTGAGCCAGATCAGCCCTGCCGTCCGCACCGCCGTCGTACAAAGCGAAGACCGCCGCTTCTGGTCGCACAGCGGGGTCGACTGGCTTGCGATCGCCAGCGCGATCCGCGCGCGCCTGACGATTGGGGGGGGGGCCGGCGACCGCTCGCGCGGCGCCTCGACGCTGCCGATGCAGCTCGCCGCCTTCCTCGATCCGAGCCTCGCCCGGCCGGGCAAGCGCGACTGGCGCACCAAGCTCCGCCAGATGCGCGCCGGGCAGGCGCTCGCGACAAACTGGTCGCATGACGAAATGCTCGAGGCCTATTTCAACCTCCTGCCATTGCGCGGCGAGGCGCAGGGCATCGGTGCGGGCGCCCAAAGCCTGTTCGGCAAGAAACCCGCCGAGCTGAATCGCACCGACGCCGCGCTCTTCGCTGGCCTCCTCCCCAACCCTGCCGCCAGCGCCGACGCGCTCGGCCGCCGCGCGTGCCGGGCGGCAAAAGCGAAAGACTGCACCGCGATCCGCGCCGCCGCCGCAACCCTCGTCTCGGGCGAGCACGCCGCGCGTTTCGACCCCGCGCTCGCGCCGCACCTCGCCGTCCGCCTGCTCGATCAGCCCGGCAAGCGCGTCACCACCACCATCGACCGCCGCATCCAGACCGCTGCGATCGTCGCGCTGCGCCGCCAGCTCGCCGGCCTCGGTTCGGACCGCGTGCGCGACGGTGCGGTCGTCGTGCTCGACAATGCGTCCGGCGAAGTCCTTGCTTATGTCGGCGGCGTCGGCCTCAAATCGACCGCATCGCAAGTCGATGGCGCCAACGCGCGGCGGCAGGCGGGCTCGACGCTCAAGCCGCATCTCTACGCGCAGGTGATCGAGCATGGCTGGCTCACCGCCGCGTCGATCCTCGATGACAGCCCGGTCCAGCTCGACACCGCTTCGGGCCTCTATGTTCCCAAGAATTACGACCACAGCTTCAAGGGGCCGGTCAGCGTGCGCCACGCGCTCGCCTCGTCGCTCAACGTCCCCGCCGTCCGCGCGCTCGTCATCGACGATGTCCAGCAATTCCGCGACCGCCTCTGGGCGCTCGGCTATCACGGCCTCGTCGAAGATGGCGAATATTACGGCTTTTCGCTGGCGCTCGGCTCGGCTGAAGTGTCGCTCGTCGAACAGGCGAACGCCTTCCGCACCTTCGCCAATCAGGGCCGCTACGCCCCCGTCCATTTCATGCGCGGCGAAAAAGCGGACGAGGCGCGCCAGATCGTCAATCCCGCCGCCGCCTTCATCGTCGGCGATATCCTCGCCGATGCCTCGGCACGCACCGACGCCTTTGGCGCCGACAGCGCGCTCCGCCTCCCCTTCTGGGCGGCCGCCAAGACGGGAACCTCCAAGGGGATGCGCGACAATTGGTGCATCGGCTGGTCCGACCGCTTCACCGTCGCGGTGTGGGTCGGCAATCTCGAGGGCGATTCGATGCGCGCCGTCTCGGGCACCTCGGGCGCCGCCCCCGTCTGGCGCGACGTCATGCTCGCGCTTCATGCGGGCAATCCGGGCAAGGCGCCGACAATGGCCGACGGCGTAGAGGTCCGGCGGATCGCCCTCCCCGGCACGCGCGAACCGCCGCGCCGCGAATATTTCCTCGCCGGCACCGCCCAGACCGAAATGGCCGCGGCGCCGCAAGCCGCGCGCCGCCCGCGGATCACCAGCCCGGTCAGCGGCAGCGTCTACGCACTCGACCCCGACATTCCGATCGACCGCCAGCGGCTCGCGGTCACCGTCAGCGGATCGGTCGCCGGATACCGCCTGATCCTCGACAAGCAGCCGCTCGGCGACGCCAACGCCGGCCAGCAGATATTGCCGCGCCCCGGCAGCCATATGCTCGCGCTCGTCGATCCGGGCGGGCGGATGATCGACCGGGTTCGCTTTACCGTACGGTAAGCCGCAGTTGCCCTGTGAAATTAAGTTGCGCTGACGCGCGGAGCGGCTAGTCTGCCCCGCCATGAGACGGGCGGCAGCTCAGCCGCCCCAAAGGGGAAGATTATGCTATTTGACCGCGTAAAGCCGTTGGATGCCATTTTGGCGACAGCGGAAAAAAAGTCGCTTACGCGCACGCTCGGCGCCTTTCAGCTCACCATGCTGGGGATCGGCGCCGTGATCGGGACCGGGATTTTCGTGCTAACCGCCGAAGCGGCGCAAAAGGCCGGCCCGGGCATGATGATCAGCTTCATCATCGCCGGCTTCGTCTGCGCCTTCGCGGCGCTCTGCTACGCCGAAATGGCCTCGATGGTCCCCGTGTCGGGCTCGGCCTATACCTATAGCTACGCCGTGATGGGCGAACTGATCGCATGGATGGTCGGCTGGGCACTGATCCTCGAATATGCGGTCGCGGCTGGCGCCGTTTCGGTCGGCTGGTCGGGCTATGTGGTCGGGCTGATCGAACATGCCTTCAGCATAGACATACCCTCGGCATGGGTGCTCGGGCCGTTCGACGGCGGCATGATCAACCTGCCGGCGATGTTCATCGCGGGCGTCGTCACCATGCTCCTCGTTATCGGAACGCGCGAATCGGCGACGATCAACGCGATCCTCGTCGTCATCAAGGTGGCGGCGCTGACGCTCTTCATCATCCTCGCGGTTCCCGTGATGAACATGGAGAATTTCGAACCCTTCGCACCGCTCGGCATCGGCGGCATCGGCGCCGCCGCGGCGTCGATCTTCTTCGCTTATGTCGGCTTCGACGCGGTCTCGACCGCGGCCGAGGAAACCAAGAATCCGCAGCGCAACATGCCGATCGGCCTGATCGGCAGCCTCGCGATCTGCACCATCTTCTACCTGCTCGTCGCCGCCGGCGTCATTGGCTCGGTCGGCGCACAGCCGGTCGGCATCGACGCCGCCGCCAAGCACGCCCTCGAACCCGGCAGCCGCGAACTCGCCGCCGCCTGCGGTGCGATCGGCGATCAGGCGGTGGTCTGTTCGAAGGAAGCGTTGGCGTGGACGCTGCGTGAAATCGGCTGGCCGCAGATCGGCAACCTGATCGGCCTTGCCGCCGGCCTCGCGCTGCCGTCGGTCATCCTGATGATGATGTTCGGCCAGACCCGCATCTTCTTCGTGATGAGCCGCGACGGCCTGCTGCCGCAAGCCTTCTCGAAGATCCACCCCAAGTTCAACACGCCACATGTGATCACGATCATCACGGGCATCGCGGTCGCGCTGTTCGCCGCCTTCTTCCCTGTCGGGCAGTTGGCGAACATCTCGAACTCGGGCACGCTCTTCGCCTTTGCCGCAGTGTCGATCGCGGTGATGGTGATCCGCAAGACCGATCCCGGCCGCCACCGTCCGTTCAAGACGCCGCTGATTTATCTCACGGCGCCGATCGCGATCGCGGGCTGCCTGTATCTCTTCTTCAACCTCGACCAGAAGAGCATCAACCTCTTCCTGATCTGGGCTGGTATCGGCCTCGTCGTCTACTTCGCCTACAGCCGCTCGCGCAGCCATGTGGGTCAGGGACATATCGAGGTGCACGAAGACGACGCCGACGCACCGCCGCCGCCGGTCCCGCCGGCCCCGTCGTTCAACTGACGGTTCGAAGGATAAAGGGAAAGGGGGCTTCGGCCCCCTTTCTTTTGCCCGAAGATGATTGAACCACGACAGCTAACGACCGATTGCGGAAATCTAGCTGCACCCTATGCTAACATGGATGGGCGAGAGAATATCCCGCAGAAGGATGACAGTTGAGGGACGACGGGGCTGCATTGCTGCCATCATCCTTGGCGCTCCTGTTTTCATATTTCTCATGACAATGGACATATTCGGGGACTGTGCGCCCAACACTGCATGCAAGCATGGCTTTCTAACGCAAGTCCTTGCACCCTCAGTAGTGATCGCAGTTAGCATCGGCCTACTCGTGCGATGGGCGACTAAGATGGTTCGGAGGAGCGGCAGCTAACCACCCCAAAGCGGACAGTCACCGACCGCAGGCCGATAGGCCGTCAGTAAGGACTTTTCGGCGCGGTTCCCGGCCGGGTGAACAGCTTGCCGCGCTCGGCCCAGAAGACGAGGGCGAGGCCAACGACGGCGCTGATCAGAAAGGCGTAGGCCAGCGGCAGCGTCGACCCGTCATATTGCTGTCCGATCGTCGCACCGACGGTCGCCGCGAGCAGCGTCTTGGCAAAGCTCTGATACGACGATGCGACGCCCGCCATATGGCCGAAATCCTCCATCGCGATCGACCCGAAATTGCTGCCGATGAAACCGACAAGCCCGACGTTGACCATCATCAGCGCGGTGAACATCCACAGAGTCTCGACGCCGCTCAGCGCCGCGACGATCTGCAGGATCGAGGTCGCCATGAAAGCGAAGACCGCCGACTGCGACACGCGCCGCGCGCCGAAACGCTCGACGATCGCGGCGTTGGAGAAATTGGCGATCGCGATACCGATCGCGACACAGGCGAAGATCAGCGGGAACAGCGCCTGCGCACCGAACACTTCCGATATGATCTGTTCGCTGCTGTTGAGATAGCCATAGAGCGCACCCTGCATCATCCCCGACGCGATCATATAGCCCGCCGCGCGGCGGTGGCGCGTCACCGTCGCCCAGCCCGCGATCATCGTTTTGAGGTCGAGCGGCCGCACGTCGGCGGGATCGAGCGTTTCGGGAAGCCGGCGGAGCCAGAGCAGCATCACGATCGACATCACCGCAAGCACGATGAAGATCGCGCGCCAGCCCGCAACCGCCGCAATCCCCGCGCCGATCGTCGGTGCGATGATCGGTACGATCATGAAGACGAGGAAGATCAGCGACAGCCGCTTTGCCATCGCGTCGCCTGCGAACAGGTCGCGGATCACCGCGACGACGATGACGCCGAGCGCCGCGCTGACCAGCCCGTGGATGAAGCGCAGCACAAGCAGCATGGTAAAGCTGGTCGCGAGGCCGCAACCGATCGACAGCGCCAGATAGGCGAACAGCGCGGGGACGAGCACCCCCTTGCGCCCGAAGCGATCCGATAGCGGACCGTAAAGCAGCGAGCCGAAACCGATGCCGAGCAGATAGACCGAGATGACATGCTGACGATCATTCGCAACGGTGACCCCCAGCGATTCGCCGATCGCGGGCAGTGCGGGCAACATCGAGTCGATAGCGAGCGCATTGAGCGCCATCACCATCGCCATCATGACGACCATTTCACGGGCGCCCGGCAGGCTCCGTTGGGGGGATTGGGCCGGTTTGTGCATGGCAGCAGCCTATGCGCCTAACCCGCCGCTTTGGATAGCCCCTCATGGCCAAGGGCATTGCTATGCAACGCAAAAGGGCCGCCCGCCCCCGTTACAGGAGCGGACGGCCCTTCGCTGGCTTGCAGATAGTGGCTCAGCCCTGGCGGGTGCCGGTCATCGCCATCGAACCGAATGCACCGGCCTTGATCGTGCCGGTCAGCGCGTCGCCGTCGATCGTCGCTTCGCATTCGAGCGTCATCGGCATCGGCACCTTCATGTTCATGGTCCAGGTCAGCTTGTTGCCGTCGACCTTGCCATTTTCGACATCGAGCGAGCCCATCGCGCCGGCGTTCTGGCCGGTGAAGCTGCCGCCGTCGCTATTCACGGTGAAAACCGACTTCTGATCGCCCATCGGCGACTTGGTTACGCAATCATAGCTGCCATCGACTTGAGACATCTGGGCTCTCCTTACTGAAACTGATGTTAATTACCGAGGGACACCGTTTCCACCGGCAGACCCAATCCGTCAAGCTGCGGTTTCACCACCGCGGCATCACCGACGACGACATAAACGAGATCGTCGGTGCTGAGCGCCTTGCGCGCCGCAGCGTCGATTTCTGCGGCGGTCATCGCTTCATAGGTTGCGGGCAGCGTCTCGTAATAATTGTCGGGACGATCGAATTTGACGATCTGGCGAAGCCCGCCGAGCACATCGCCCGAGGTCTCGAAGCTGCCGGGCAGTTCGCGAACGCTGCCGTTGATCGTGCGTTCGAGTTCCTCTTTCATCACCCCCTTGTCGCCGAGGAAGCTCTTGAGGTCGCTCCGCAGTTCCTTGATCGAATCGCCCGTGCGGTCGGCCTGCACCGGCGCCGCGGCAACCCAGGTCAGCCGGTCCTTGTCGCCCGAGATGCGGCTGCGCACGCCGTAGGACCAGCCCTTGGTCTCGCGCAGGTTCGTGTTGAACCGCGACAGGAAATTGCCGCCGAAAATATCGTTCGCCGAACGCAGTACCTCAAGCTCGTCGCCGCCCCTGGCCGCGAGCACCTTGCCCGCGAGGATCACCGACTGCGGCGACTTGGGCCGGTCGAACAGCAGGATGCGCGGTTTGGGCGCCGGGATGGCGATGTCGAAATGCTTGACCGGCTTCGCGGTCGCAGGCGCCTTCCACTGGCCCAGCGTCGCGTCGAGCTCCTTCTTCACCTCGGCGAGCGTCGTGTCGCCGACGACGAAGACGCGCGCATTGTCGGGGCGAATCCACGTCGCGTGGAAAGCCGCGAGCTGATCGCGGGTCACCGCCGTCACCGATTTCGCATCGCCCAGTCCCGACGGCGGAATGCCGTAGGGATGATCGGCGCCGTAAAGCACCGGCGCCAATATGCGCGATGCGATTGCGTTCGGATTGTTGAGCTCGGCCTTGAGCCGGTTGAGCTGCTGCGCGCGCACGCGCTCCAGTTCCTTGCCGTCGAATGCCGGGTTGCGGATATAATCGGCGAGCAGGCCGAGCGAGGCCCGCAGATTGGGTTTCAGCGCGAAGAGGCTGAACACCGTCTCGTCGGCGTTGGCGGTGGCGTCGACCTGCGCACCGAGCCGTTCCTTCGCCTCGGCAAAGGCGATCGAATCGAGGCTCGTCGTGCCTTCATCCATCAGGCTGAGCATCAGCGACTGGGTGCCGAGTGCGCTGTGCGGATCTGCGGCATAGCCTGCGTCGAAGCTCACCGCGACATTGACCGTCGGCACCGTCGTGCGGCGCGCGAAGACGACTTCGACGCCGTTCTTCAGCCGGGTGCGTTCGACCGCGGGGAAGTCGAGTGCGGTCAGGTCGGCGACCGCCGGCAACTGCGAACGGTCGGCAAAGAACGATGCGCCGCCCGTGTCGGGACCGACATCGCCGAGCGCTTCGTTCCAGTAGCGATCGGGCTGGATCGGTGCGGTCACCTTGCCGCCCGTCACCGCGCCGCCGCGGTTTTCGCCGCCCTCGGTGCGCTCGCCGGGCGTATAGGTCAGCGAGAAGGCCGGGCGCGAGAGCCATTTTTGTGCAACCGCCTTCACCTGTTCGGGGGTCGCCTTCGCCATCCGGTCGAGCTCGACCTTGTAATAAGCGGGATTATTCGAATAAAGCGCACCCTCGGCCAGCGTCACCGCCTTGCCGCCAAATCCGCCCACCGATTCGAGCCCCGCGATCGTTCCGGCCAGATAGCTGGCTGCGGTGCGCTGCAATTCATCGGCGGTCGGTCCGCTCGCGAGGAAGCTCGCGATTTCCTCGTCGAGCCGCTTCGCGACAACCGCGGGTTCGACCCCCGGCTTCACATCGGCCTGAACGAGCAGGATGCCTGCGTCCTCGAACGGCTGCGCGCCCGCCGATACGCTGACGGCGACCGGGTCCTTGCGCACCAGCGCATTGTCGAGGCGCGACGACGACAATCCGCCGAGCACGCTCATCGCCATCTGGAGCGGCACCGCTTCGGGATCGTTGAGGCCGGGGATCGCCCACATGCGGTAGATGCGCGTCGTCGGGACGAGGTCCTTGACCTCCTTCGCCAGCGGCGCGGGCAGCGTCGGCACGGGAACGGCGGGCATCTGCACAGCCGGGCCGCGCGGGATATCGCCGAACCATTCCTGGACCTTGGCCTTGGCGGTCGCGACATCGACGTCGCCCGCGAGCACCAGCACCGCATTGTTCGGGCCGTAATTGTCAGTGAACCACTTCTTCACATCGGCGAGGCTTGCCGAGTTGAGGTCGCCCATCGAGCCGATGGTGCTGTGGTGATAGGGGTGACCCGTCGGAAAGAGATTCTCGAAAATCTCGTAGCGCAGCAGGCCATAGGGATTGTTGTCGCCCTGGCGTTTTTCATTCTGGACGACGCCGCGCTGGTTATCGAGCTTTTCCTGCGTCACCGCACCGAGCAGATGCCCCATGCGGTCGCTTTCGAGGAACAGCGCGCGATCGAGCGCGCCCGTTGGCACCGTCTCGAAATAGTTGGTGCGGTCGACATTCGTCGTCCCGTTGCTGTCGGTCGCGCCGACCTGTTGCAGCGGCTCGAAGAAATCGCCGGGCGAATTTTCCGACCCGTTGAACATCAGATGTTCGAAGAGGTGCGCAAAGCCCGTCTTGCCCTTCGGCTCATGCTTCGACCCGACGCGATACCATACCGACACCGCGACGACGGGCGCCTTGCGATCCTCGTGGACGATCACGCGCAGGCCATTGTCGAGCGTGAACGCCTGATAGGGAATGTCGACCGCCTTCACGAGGTCGGCGATCGGCGCCGCCTCCCCGGCTTTCGCCTTGGCAAACGCGGGCCCCGCGGCGACGAGCGAGGTGGTGACCGCAAGGGCCAGAGCGAAGCGATGGAAACGGGGCATGGACATCCTCTTGAATGCGCGCAGGCACGGATAGCCTGTCGAAAGCGGGGGTGCCGGACGGCACTGTATCAGTGGTTTAGGACGGCGCTCCCCGGCTTTCAAGGCCGATAGAAGCGCGCTCCGCTCGCTTTCAGTGCCGCCGGATCGAACAACACGGGCTTGAGCTTGTGCTGCACGAACAGGGGCGCCTGATCGTTGTAATGCGGACTGTCCGGCCGCGTCGTCGCCGATCCGAACGGCTGGATCGATTCGGACCGGACCCGGCCATCTTTGTCCCACGTCACGAACATGATGAAACTGTCGCCGTGGCGCACCTTCAGCCGCCCGTCGGGCTCGGCGTCCCACAGCGTCGAGGCGCGCACCGTGTCGTTGCCGCCGTCAAGCGGCAGGTCGACGCGGCTTGCGCCTTCGCCGTGCCGCAATCGCAAGACCGTCCCGAGCTTCGGATCGAGCCCGTCGAAATGCTCCTGCAGATGCGCGACGACCTCTTTCAGTACGGTGCGCGGATCGGGATCGGCGCGGCGCTGGTAATGGCTGCCGTTCGCCGGGCGCAGCACCATCAGCGCCAGCGCGTCGCCTTTCCCTTTGCCGTCGAGGTTCCAGTCCCATTGGCGCAGCAATTTCTGCGCCTGCGCGAGCGCCGGATCGCCCTTCGTATCGAGCGCGAGCAGCCGGTTCATCCACGCCTTCGCATATCCGGTCTTTGCATAGGCGGTATCATATTTGATCGCCTTCAGCCGCGCCTCGTCGATCTGGCCCGACGCCTCGAACAGCTCGATCAGTCGCACCGCGCGGTTGGTCATGTCGTCCTCGATGCCGAGCAGCGGCGAAAAGGCTGCCGCATCGAGTTCGTCGCCCGGCCCCGCCGCGACCCACGGCGTGTTGTTCGCGTTCATCACATAGCCCGATCGCGGGTTGACGAGCGCGGGCACGCGATCGAACGGTAACGTCTTCGTCCACAGGCCGGCCGACGTGTCGCCAGGCAGCACACCGCGCCAGTTGAACCCGGCGGGCCGGTCGGGGAACATCGCGTTGTAGAACAGCCCGATATTGCCCTTCGCATCGGCATAGATGAAGTTCGTCGCGGGTACGCCCTGCCCCGCCATCGCTGCGCGCCATTCGGCGAAGCTCTTCGCCTTGTTCAGCCGGTAATATTGGGTGGCCATATTCGCCTGGTCGATGCCCGCATAGCGGATCGCGAACGCGCCTTTTTCATTCTTTACGACCGGCCCATGGACCGACCGATAGATGGTACGCGGGACCGGCAGCACGAACGGGCCGACCTTGACCTTCAGCCAGATGCGCTTTTCCTCGAGCGGGCGCCAGGCGCCGTCGAAACGGTAATTCTTGCCGCTGTCGTCGAGGGTCAGCTTGTAGACGTCGATCAGGTCGGGCCGGTTCACCGTGTTGGTCCAGCCGAGATATTTATTGTGGCCGAGGAAGGGATAGGGCGAGCCGGGGAAGTTCGCGCCCGCAAAGTCCCATCCCTCTTCCGAATGGACGACCAGTTCGTACCAGGCGACCCCGCCGGTCCACGGCTGGTGCGAATTCGAGACAAGCCGCGTCGCGCCGTCGGTCGAGCGCGCAGGCGCGACCGCCATGCCGTTCGATCCATTGTCGGCGGGATCGCGCCCGACCGGTGTCAGGTCGCGCGGGACAAGCTTGCCCGTCGCATCGAGCGCGGGACCGCCTTCGCGGTGCATGTCCTTGCCCTCGACAAGCTGGCCAAGCACCGAATCGAGCCCGAAGAAGAAGGGCGAGCGCAGTACGAAACCCGCGACGACATCCTCGCCGGTGACGGGGAACAGGCCCGACAGGCGCACCTCGCCCGGATGTTTGTCGGCATAATGGTTGAGCCCCGCCGCGTAAGCGGTGAACAGCGCCTTCACATCGGCGGGCAATCGCGGCCAGTCGCGTTTCGTCGTCGCTCGCACATCGAGCAATGCCTCGGCAAAATCGACCTTCGCGCCGTCCTCGCCGAGCATCGCCCCGGCGCGCCCGCGCGTCATCGCAAGCACTTCCTGAAGCGTCGCAAAATCATCCTCGGCGTGAGCATAAGCCACGCCATAAGCGACGTCGGCGTCGGTCCGTCCGAAGATGTGCGGAACGCCGAACTTGTCGCGCGCGATGCGGACATCGCCCGGTTTGAACGTGGGCGCCGCCGGCGCTTCGGCGGTCAGCGGCTCCCACAGCGCGAGCGATGCGGCGGTGACCACCAGCAGCAACAGGAAACCCAGAAAAATCCGTCGCAGCATGTCTGGTCCTCTTCGGCAGCTCGCCCGCAGCGCTATGTGGCGGGCATGTCGTCCGATGGCAAGCAACAGTCGTTCGTCGAGGCGGGATTTGCCAGTGCGCAGCGCGCCGCTATGCAGGACCCAGGTTATTGAACAACGGGGAATATCAAACCATGCGCATGAAAAGCCTGCTCCTTTCCGCCTGCCTGTCGCTCGCCTTCGCTCCCGTCGCGATGGCACAGACGATCGCCGGATCGGGTGTCGCTCCGGCAACCGCCGGCAATAGTGCGGAGCGCGCGATCGGCTTCGCTGCGAACGCCCCTGCGGGCGCCGCGCTCGTTATCGTCATGACCGACGCCGCCCTGCCGCCGCTCGACGGCGTGACCCTCAGCGCCGGCGAACGGCAGGCGATTGCCGCCGCCATCGCGACCGCGAGCTTCGACGGCAAGGCCGGCGCGACGCTGTCGCTGCGCGGTATCGGCGCACATCCGCGCATCCTTCTCATCGGCGCGGGCGCAGCGCCCTCGTCGCTCGCGCTGGCCGAGGCGGGCGGAAAGGCGGCACAGGAACTCAGGAACGAAGCGCAGCCGGTCTCCATCGCGGGCGCCTATGGCGACGCGAGCGCAGCCGACGTCGCTTATGGCTTCGCGCTCGGCCAGTATCGCTTCGACCGCTATCAGACGGTCGGCAAGAAAACGCCCGCCACCGCCGCCGTGACTTTCGTCGGCGCCAATCCGTCGGGCGCGCGGGCCGCTTTTGTCAACCGCTGGGAACCGCTCGCCGACGGGGTGCGCCTGTCGCGCGACCTCGCCAACGAGCCCGCGAACGTCATCTATCCCGAGAGCTTCGTGACCGAAGTGCGCAAGGCCGTCACCGGCGTCGCGGGCGTCAGCATCGAGGTGCTCGACGAAGCCGCGATGCGCAAGCTCGGCATGGGCACGATCGTCGGCGTCGGCCAGGGCAGCCCGCGCGGATCGCGCCTGCTGCTGGTACGTTATCGCGGCGCAGGCGCGCCCGACGCCCCGACCGCCTTCGTCGGCAAGGGCATCACTTTCGATTCGGGGGGCCTGTCGCTCAAGCCCGGTGCCGGGATGGGCAATATGAAGGGCGACATGTCGGGCGCCGCGTCGGTGATGGGCGCCGTGGTCTCGCTCGCCAGATCGCGCGCGCCGGTGCACGTCGTCGGCGTCGCCGCGCTTGCCGAGAATATGCCCGATGGCAATGCGCAGCGTCCGGGCGACGTCACCCGCACCATGTCGGGCAAGACGATCGAAATGGTCAACGCCGATGCCGAAGGGCGCCTCGTCCTCGCCGATGCCAATGAATATGTCGCCAAGGCGTATAGACCGAAGGCAATCGTCAACATCGCAACGCTCACCGGCGCGGTCGTCGGCGCGCTCGACAACAGCTATGCGGGGCTCTTCGCGCGCGACGAAGCGCTCGCGGCGCGCCTGACCGCCGCCGGCGCCGCGAGCGGCGAAGAACTCTGGCGCCTGCCGCTCCACAAGGATTATGCCGAGCGGATGAAGTCGGATATCGCCGACATCCGCAACTCGGCGACCGGACAAGGGCCGGGCGCGAGCCTCGGCGCGCATTTCATCGGCTTCTTCGTCGACGAGGCGACTCCGTGGGCCCATCTCGACATCGCCGGAGTCAACCGTTCGGAGAAAGCGACTTCGCTCGTCCCCAAGGGCATGACCGGCTTCGGCGTGCGCCTGCTCGATCAGTTCGCACGGAGCGAATAGAGTTTTGCGGAACCTCGGAAGGCCCCTTGTGTTGCACAAAGGCAACACTATCTTGCTCGGCGAGAAAGGGGCTTTCTGAATGAACCTCGAAAAATTTACCGACCGCGCCAAGGGCTTCCTGCAGGCGGCGCAGACGATCGCGATCCGCATGAATCATCAGCGGATTTCCCCCGAGCATATCGCCAAGGCGCTGCTCGAAGATAATGAAGGCATGGCCGCGGGCCTGATCGCCAAAAGCGGCGGCGACGCCGCACGCGCGGTGCAGGGCATCGACGCGCTGCTCGCCAAGGTCCCCGCCGTGTCGGGTTCGGGCGCGCAGGCGACGCCGGGACTCGACAATGATGCGGTGCGCCTGCTCGATCAGGCAGAACAGGTCGCGACCAAGGCGGGCGACGGTTATGTCACCGTCGAACGGCTGTTGCTCGCGATGGTGCTTTCGGCCACGACCCCGGTCGGCAAGGCCTTTGCCGACGCGGGCGTGAAGGCCGACGCGCTCAACACCGCGATCAACGACCTGCGCGGCGGCCGCACCGCCGACACCGCGAGCAGCGAAGACCGCTACGAAGCGCTCAAGAAATATGCCCGCGACCTCACCGAAGTGGCGCGCGAAGGCAAGCTCGACCCGGTCATCGGCCGCGACGAGGAAATCCGCCGTACGATCCAGATTCTCGCGCGCCGCACCAAGAACAACCCGGTGCTGATCGGCGAACCCGGCGTCGGCAAGACCGCGATCGCCGAAGGGCTCGCGCTGCGCATCACCAACGGCGACGTCCCCGACAGCCTGAAGGACCGCCGCCTGTTGTCGCTCGACATGGGCGCGCTGATCGCGGGCGCCAAATATCGCGGCGAGTTCGAGGAGCGGCTCAAGGGCGTGCTCGACGATGTGAAGGCGGCCGAAGGCGAGATCATCCTCTTTATCGACGAGATGCACACGCTTGTCGGCGCGGGCAAGGGCGAGGGCGCGATGGATGCGTCGAACCTTCTGAAGCCCGCGCTCGCGCGCGGCGAGCTGCATTGCATCGGCGCGACGACGCTCGACGAATATCGCAAGCATGTCGAAAAGGACCCCGCGCTCCAGCGGCGCTTCCAGCCGGTGTTCGTCGGCGAGCCGACGGTCGAGGATTCGATCTCGATCCTGCGCGGGCTCAAGGAGAAGTACGAGCTGCATCACGGTGTGCGGATCACCGACGGCGCGATCGTTGCCGCCGCGACGCTGTCGAACCGCTATATTTCCGACCGCTTCCTGCCCGACAAGGCGATCGACCTGATGGACGAGGCCGCGAGCCGAATCCGCATGGAGGTCGAATCGAAGCCCGAAGAGATCGAGACGCTCGACCGCCGCATCATCCAGATGAAGATCGAGGAATCGGCGCTCGGCAAGGAAAGCGACGCCGCGTCGAAGGACCGGCTGGCCACTTTGCAGGCCGAACTCGCCAACCTCGAGCAGCAGTCGGCGGGCCTGACCCAGAAATGGCAGGCCGAGAAGGACAAGATCCACGCCGAGGCGAAGATCAAGGAAGCGCTCGACGCCGCGCGCTCGGCGCTCGATCAGGCACAGCGCGCCGGCGACCTCGCCAAGGCGGGCGAGCTTAGCTACGGTACGATTCCGGGCCTCGAAAAGCAGCTCGCCGACGCCGAAGCTGCCGCGGGCAATGCGATGCTCCGCGAGGAAGTCACCGCCGACGATATCGCTGCGGTCGTGAGCAAATGGACCGGCATCCCCGTCGACCGGATGATGGAAGGCGAGCGCGAGAAATTGCTCGGCATGGAGGGCACGCTCGAACAGCGCGTCATCGGTCAGGACGAAGCCGTCCGCGCCGTCGCGACCGCGGTGCGCCGCGCGCGCGCCGGGCTTCAGGACCCCAACCGCCCGCTCGGCAGCTTCCTCTTCCTCGGCCCCACGGGCGTCGGCAAGACCGAGCTGACCAAGGCGCTCGCGCGCTTCCTGTTCGACGACGACAATGCGATGGTCCGCATCGACATGTCCGAATTCATGGAAAAGCACAGCGTCGCGCGGCTCGTCGGCGCGCCTCCGGGCTATGTCGGCTATGAAGAGGGCGGCACGCTCACCGAAGCGGTGCGCCGTCGGCCCTATCAGGTCGTGCTGTTCGACGAGGTCGAGAAAGCGCATCCCGACGTGTTCAACATCCTGCTCCAGGTGCTCGACGACGGGCGCCTCACCGACGGGCAGGGCCGCACGGTCGACTTCACCAACACGCTGATCATCCTGACGTCGAACCTCGGCAGTCAGGCGATCGCGGCGCTGCCCGACGATGCGCCGGTCGAACAGGCCGAGCCCGCCGTCATGGAAGTTGTTCGCGCGCATTTCCGGCCCGAGTTTTTGAACCGGCTCGACGAGATCGTGCTCTTCAACCGCCTCGCGCAGCAGCATATGGGCGGCATCGTCGATATCCAGGTCGCGCGCGTCCAGAAACTGCTCGCCGACCGCAAGGTCACGCTCGACCTGACCGATGCCGCGCGCGCCTGGCTTGGCCGCGTCGGCTACGACCCCGTGTACGGCGCGCGGCCGCTGAAACGTGCGGTGCAGAAATATCTGCAGGACCCGCTCGCCGACCTGATCCTGAAGGGTGAGGTGAAGGACGGGTCGACGATCAGGGTCGACGAAGGCGACGGGGCGTTGAAACTTTCGCCGGCATAATCAAAAGGGCGGCAGAAATGCCGCCCTTCCCATTTCCGCCTGCGAGGCTTTCAGCAGAGGGCACCCGGCGGACAGCCGCTCCCCTTGCTGCCGAAATGATCCACCGTGTCGCGCGCGTCCTGATTGCCCTGCGCCCAGAGCTGCTTCCACTGCTCGTTGCTGTGACAGACGCGCGCCTTCTTCACGAGCGATCCGATTTCCTCGATCTTGCGGCATTTGATAAAGTCGGGATGCGTCGGCGCCAGGCCGACATTATAGGCCCGGATCTCGCTGCTCGTCATTGTCGAGGCGGGCCGGCCGAGCGGTGGGCGACGTTCAGAGCCCTCACCGACGGCGGGCACCGCATAGGCGGCGAGCGTCAGCATCGTCATCGTCATCGTCCGGATCATCGAACTCTCCCATCGCGGCCAAACACCCGCTTCAGCAGGTGCCGGTTGCCCGGCAATCGCCCGCCTTGCTCGACATCGCGTCCATCGTGTCGCGCGAATCCTGATTGCCCTGCGCCCACAGCTGCTTCCACTGCTCGTTGGTGTGGCAGACGCGCGCCTTCTTCACGAGCGATCCGATTTCCTCGATCTTGCGGCATTTCACAAAATAGGGGTGGGTCGGCGGCAATCCTTCGTTATGCGCCTTGATCTCGCTGCTCGTCATTGTCGACGGGGGGCGGTCAGGCGGAGTGCGGCCAGCGGCGGGATCCGGCGCCCCGGTCGACACCGCAACGAACATCGTCATGGTCAACAGCGCGAACATCGCTCAGCCCCCTCTATTTCGGTGGATTATATCCGCCTTGCAAATCGTCCTTCGGCTCGACAGAATTGCTGAAGCCGCGCTCGATCCACGCCATCGAATCGCGGGCGTCCTGATTGCCCTTATCGGCATATTGCCGCCATTCGGTGTTGGTTTTGCAGACACGCAGTTTTTTCACCAGCGACCCCGGCACCTCCATGCGGCGGCAGCGAATATAGTCGGCATCGGTCGATGCCCGCCCCTCATTATGGGCGTCGATCTCGGCGCCCGTCATCGTGGACGGCATCCGGTAGGGCGGATTTTCGGGTTCATTGGCGGCGGCGACAGTCGCCACCGACAGACCCGTCAAAAGCATCAAGCTGGCGATGGTACGCATCATGCCCGCCCCCTTTCAGGGATCAACTGGTTGATGACTAGTTGGACGAACTGCCCGCCCCGCTGACAAAGGCTTCGGTCGTGTCGCGCGCATTCTGGCTGCTATTGGCGATCACCTGTTTCCACTTTTCATTGGTGTAGCAGGTGCGGACTTTCTTCACGAGCGAGCCGATTTCGAGCGTCTTGCGGCACTTGATATAATAGGGGTGCGTCTCTGCCAGCCCGACATTATACGCTTTGATTTCGGTCGGCGTCATGGCCGAGGGCGCCTTGGGCGGCGGCGCCCGATCGGCGGTGGCTTGTTCGGCAGCGAAAGCCGCAGGCGCGGCCAACAATGCAAACGCTGCGAATGCAGGCAAAATCCGGTTCATAGAAAATCCTCCTCCCGCGGGTTCGGCCCGCAGCCTGATGGCGCCCATCATATTTGCCCGCGGAGCTTTCGCAAAGCTGAATTTCGGCCGGAACCAGCCGCCATCATGCCGGGGTCGAAGCCTAGCGCGGAACCGCATAGCCCGACGCATCGGCCGAAGCGAAATAGCGCCGAAGGACATCGCATTCGCGCTCGCTCAGATGCGGGTTCCACACATCGAAAATCAGCACCGCGCGCAAATCGTCGCTGTCGTTCCACGCCTCATGCTCGATCGTGTCGTCGAAAGCAAAGGCCACCCCTTCCTCCCACGCCCGCGTCTCACCCCCGACGCGGAAACCGCAGCCCGGCGGGACGATCAGCGGCAAGTGGATGATCGCACGCGTATTCGTCACCCCGGTGTGCGGCGGAATGCGCGTGCGCGGCCTGAGCATAGAGAAGAAGGCGCTCGGCGCCCTGCCCGGAATACGCACACCGGGAATCGCCGCGAGCGCCGCGGCGGTAGCGGGGCAGCGATCGAGCACCGGCTGGTTCGGCTCGCCATATTCCCACAGGAAACAGGCGCCCCAGTCGAGCCGGTTGTCGAGACCCGACCAGATCGTATCGGGTGTCCCTGCCTCCAGCCGGACATAAGGGCGCAGCGCTTCGCCCGGATCGTCGAGCAAGGCACGCAGTTCGGCGCGGATGGCGTCGGTCTGTGCTTCGATATCGGCCAGCCAGGGGAAATGATCGCGGTCGAAAAATTCGTCTGCGGGCAGGAAGGGATAATAAATGCCTGCGCACTCGTTCTGATAGACGCGGCGGCGACCGAGCGCGCTTGCGATGAAGGCTTCGCCGCGCCGCGCTTCGGTTTCCGAAAGCGCGCCGCGAACCGCGCCGAACGCATCCATGGCGGCATCGTACATCTTGCCGGTCGCATCCGCGACAAAGGCCTCGCCTTGTGCCAACAGCGCCTCGAGCGGCGGCGGTACCGGCTTGAGCTGTCCGCCGAGCGCGATCGCGGCACTCCATGCCGCGATCGCGGCGCCGTTTTCGCCCCGTGCTTCGTGCCGTTCGCCCTTGCGGATCCACGCCATCAGGTCGCGGCGATCGATCGCCAGTGCGGCATCGAGCGCCGCCAATTCGCTATCGTCTTTGCCGAGCGCGCGCCAGGCAGAGGCGAGGTTGCGTTGCAAGGCTCCCGAATGCGGGTCGCCCGCGGTCGCGGCAATGAAGTGCCGCGCCGCAGCCTCGGCATCGCCCGCCTGCAACGCGGCGATTCCGAGCCGATTGGCCTCGACGGCGGAGGCGGGTGGAGGTGAGCTGGTCATGCCCATGCTTGCCATCGGCAGGGGCAATCGGCAAGGTCGATTGATGACCGCTGCGCTTCCCGTGACCGCCATCGTCGACGATGCCGAATGGCTCGCGCATCGTTATGATCCGGGACAGGACGCCTTTCATTTTCGCCGCGTCGCCCGCACGACGCGCGCGCAAATTCCCTTCCTGACCGACCTGCATCTGGGCGAAGAAAATGCACCGCTCGTTCTCCGAAGAACCGACTGCCGCGAGGCGGCAACCGGCCGTGGTGCGCCGATCCATTTTCTGTTTCATTCGGCCTATTGCGCATCGACGATGCTGGCGCAGGCGCTCGACCAGCCGGGCGTCTCGACGAGCCTCTCCGAACCCGTCTTGCTCAACGACATGGTGGGCTGGCGCAGACGCGGTGCGAGCGCGCGCGATCATGCTCCGGTAATGGACGATGCCCTCGCGATGCTCGGACGCGGCTTCACCGAGCATGAGGCGGTGATCGTTAAGCCGTCGAACATCTTCAACCCGCTGGCGCGCGGCGCGCTGATGCTGCGCCCCGAAGCGCGCGCGCTTCTGCTTTATGCACCGCTACGCGCCTTCCTGCTATCGGTCGCGCGCAAGGGCATGTGGTGCCGGCTGTGGTGCCGCGAACTTCTGGAAGGCTACCTGACCGACGGCTTTGTCGCGCTGGGTTTCGATGCGCGCGACTATTTCCGTCAGTCGGACCTGCAAGTCGCCGCGGTCGGCTGGCTCGCACAACAGCAGGCGTTCGGCACGCTGCTCGCGTGGGCGCCCGACCGGATCGCTTCGCTCGACAGCGAGGAACTGACGCGCGATCCGGCACGGATGGTTGCAGCAGCGATGGACCATCTGGGCCTTGCAGGCGACCGCTCGGCAATCGCCGGTCACCCCGCGCTCGGCCGGAACAGCAAATCGGGCACACCCTTTCTCGCAGGCGAGCGGCAACGCGATCTCGCCGCGGCCGAAGCCGCCTATGGTGAAGAGATCGAACAGGTCGTGAGCTGGGCCGAAGCCGTCGCCGATCAGGCCGGCATCCCGCTGACGCTCCCCGGATCGCTTCGGCAGCGCTGAGTCCCATCGGGGTTGGCCCCGCCTTGCTACCGGCACTTTCGCCAGCTTCCGACCGATTGCGGACCTTCCCATAATCGTCACCCCGGACCTGATCCGGGGTCCATGACTTCGGTGCAGCTATGGATCCTGGATCAGGTCCGGGATGACGAAAGAAGGCAATGGCGGTTCACCAGCCCAAAACCGCCCCTCAACCCGGCCATAGAGTGCATAGAAAAAGGGGCGGACATCGCTGTCCGCCCCCAATTCTTGCCGAAGCGTGAAGCGACTAGAACTTCAGCTTCGCCGACACCGCGTAACGGCGGCCCAGCGCGTCGTAGGTCGACGGGAAGGTGTTGCCGCTGTTGTAGGTGGTCGAACCGATCGTGTTACCGACGATCGGCGGCTTCTTGTTGAGCAGGTTCTGCACGGTCATCGTCACCGTAAGATTCTCGCTGACGCTGAAGCGCCCGGTCAGATCGAAATAGTTCGATGCCTTGATCTTGCGGAACTTCGGATCGACGACGCAGCCGTTCGGATCGGTGCCCGTCGGATCGGGGCAACCCGTGGTCGGGCTGGTACCCGCGTCGATCGCTGCGTCGATATCGGCCTGCAGCTGAGCAGGTTCGAACGACACGCTGTCCTGCCAGCGCCACAGCAGCGACAGGTCAACCTTGTCGAAACCGAGCGTGAAGCGGTTCGAGAACTGGTACTCGGGCTGGATCGAGCCCGTGAACGAGCAGTTCACGCTGTAGTAGCCGACGCATTCGCGATTGAGCGACGACGACTGGTTCACGTCCGAACGGAACTTCGACGAGTGCGTCCAGTTGCCGACGAACGACCAGTCGAGGCTCGCGAAGCCCAGATCGGTGTTCCAGTTCATCAGCAAGTCGATGCCGTCGGTGAACAGGCGGCCATTGTTGTTCGTCTGACCGAACAGGCCCGGCGTGGTTGCCGGATCGCCGTCGAGACCGCCGGTGGTCGGGTTACGACGGATAATCGTACAGGCCGGATCAGCAGCGCTGGCCGCGGTAACCGCACCGAAGCAGGCGTTGATGATGTCACCCGGCAACGGGGCACCGATCACATTGTCGATCTTGATGTTGTAATAGTCGATCGACAGGTTGAAGCGCGGCAGGAAGTCGGGCTGGAACACTGCACCGATGGTCCAGGTGTTCGCCTTTTCCGGCTGCAGGTTCAAGCTACCGCCCTGGTTGATGTTCGCCTGGGCCGCGGTCGGGTTGGTGATCGAACCGATCGTGCCGGCCGGAGCGCCCTGTGCGATACAGATGGCGCGCAGGTTGGCATTGGTCGTCGGTGCAGCACCGGCGCAGGGATCGATACCGAGGTTGGTCAGGCCGACGGAAAGCGGCGTGAACAATTCACCGATGTTCGGAGCGCGAACAGCGCGGCTGTAGTTACCACGGATCTTGACGCCCGCACCCGGTTCCCAGCTACCGCCGGCTTTCCAGGTCCAGGTGTCATAACCCGCACCACCCTCGATGCTGTAATCCGAATAACGGATACCGGCTTCGAGGGTCAGGCTTTCGAAGAAAGGCTTGTCTTCGATCAACGGTGCGACGACTTCGGCATAAGCTTCATAGACGTCGTACTTGCCGTCGATGTCGGGAGCTGCGCCGCCGGCGCCACCGAGTTCACCCGGGGTCTTGGCGAGCAGATCCGATGCCTGCTGTGCGGTGTATTTGCGATATTCGCCACCGAGAGCGAAGCCGATCGGCTGAACCGCGCCCGGCGAGGTGAAGCCGAGGTCGCCCGAGATGATCGCGCGAACCTGCGACAGCGAGGTACGGTTGGTCGTCGAGCTGTTTTCCGACAGGAAGTCAGCAGCAGCCGGCGAAATCGAGCCTTCGGGACCGAAGAGGTTGATCGGAACGCAACCGTTCGACGGGTCCTGGCAAACCGGGTTGGCAACGGTGCCGTTGACGAGCGAACCCTGACGGAAGCGCGACTGGAGCGTGTAGCCCTTAATCGTCTGGATATTTTCCGATTCGCCGTAGGCGCCTTCGATGTTCCAGTCGATCGTGTCGGTGATGCCGCCACGCGCGCCGACGCGATAGTCGAAGAAGGTCGTCTGATAGTCGCTGACGCGCGGACCGACTTCGGGGGTACGACGGTTCAGCGTGACGGTGACTTCACGATAGTTCGGGTCGGTACGGCCCGTCGCGGTTGCGGCGTTGTTACACGTCGTCTGGTCGAAGCGCGGCGTATAGGTGCCGGCGGCTCCCGTGTTGAATGCGCAGAACTGATTGCGCAGCGTTGCCGGGAGGAACGGGTTGTTCAGGTTGATCGTGACGTTGCCGCCGAACGAGCCCGACGGTGCAATGATCGTCGAAACCTTGTTCTTCGAGAACATGCCGCGTGCATAGACTTCGATCGCGTCCGACACTTCATAGTTCGCCTGGCCATAGATGTTATAGCGCTCGAACGGCGTCTGGAAGATGTTGAACGGGTTGAAGTTGTAGGTCGCAAACGTGCCGACGGCCTGGCCGGCCGCATTGACCTGACGCACGCCACCGTTGCCGGTGCCGGTCGGATCGATCGTCGTGTTCGGGGTGTTGGTGCCGGCGATCAGCGGACGGGTGCCCGAGAAACGCGACGGAACCGACGTGCCCGAACCGATAAACGTGTCAGAATAGCTGTCGAGGGTGTTGTTCGAGAACGGACGTGCGCCCTGATAGACCGGGTCGGCCGACTGATAGCCGATGCTCAGCACGGCGTTACCACGGCCATCGTCGAAGTTCGCACCGATGGTGGCGTCGACGCGGAAGACGTTGCCGTCGCCCTGCTCGGTGATCTGGTTCGAAGCGGTGACTTCCAGACCGGCGAAGTCACGCTTGGTGATGAAGTTCACCACGCCGGTGATGGCGTCGGCACCATAGGTGGTCACGGCGGCGCCGGTCAGCGCGTCGACGCGCTCGATCAGGGCCAGCGGGATGTTGTTAAGGTCGACGCGGCCGTTGACGTCCGACGGAGCAACGCGGTTGCCGTTCAGGAGGACGATGTTACGGATCGAGCCGAGGCCGCGAAGATCGACGTACGAGCCGCCGGTGTTGCCGTTGTTGACGGCCGAACCCATGTTCGGGACCACGCCGGGCATTTCGCGCAGGACTTCTTCGGCGACGTTCGACTGCTTCAGTTCGATCGTGTCCGAGGTCGTGACGTTGACCGGGGTCGACTGTTCGAGGTTCGGGTTGCGGATCAGCGAGCCGGTGACGACGATTTCCGACTGTGCGGCGGTCTGTTCGGCGGCGTCCTGCGCATAGGCAGGAGCCGAAACCAGGGCGACGCTCAGTACGAGCGGCGCAGCGCCTAGCTTCAGCTTGGAATATTGGGTTTTCTTCACAGTGCAGTCCCTTGCTACTGGTGGATTGAATTACCCGGACCCCCGACATGACGGCAAAAAGCCGGCACACAAACGCCCCGATAGCGTGCGGGATGACCTTTCGTTCATGTCGAGTAAAGGGAATTCCCGGCGCGATTGGCCGTTTCGGAAGCCATTGTGACGTATTTGCAACAAACGCGGAAATCTGCGAAACACAATATGCTGCAGCGCGCAATTCGCGACATATTGTTTCAATGGTTACGAATTCACTGCGCCGCGCGGGCGGGCTACCGACCCATCGCTCCCGCAAGTTTTCCGGGGTCGAGGCGTGCGTCGCGCCATTTCAGACCCCAGTGAAGATGGGGGCCCGTCGCGCGCCCCGTCCGGCCCACCGTCCCGAGCGGCTGCCCCTGAGCGACGCGGTCTCCGACCTTCACATCGAGCCGCTGACAATGGAGAAAGGCGCTGCTCAGCCCCATGCCATGATCGACGATCAGCAGATTGCCCTCGAGCGTGAAGGGCGTCGCCGCCGCGAGCACGACCACCCCGTCGGCGGGCGCGACAAAGGGGGTTCCTGCGGGAACCGCGACATCGGTACCGCTGTGATAGGTTCCGGGCTTGCCCTGATACACGCGCTGCGATCCGAAGAAGCCCGAAAGGCGCCCCGTCACCGGCCACCGAAACGTCTGCCGCCAGCCGTCGGACACCACGGGCGTGTTGCGCGCCGCAGCGATCTGCGCGAGTTCGGCAGGGCGCCGCCGCTCGAAATCGGCGTCGCTCGAAGCGCTGCCGCGATAGGGCGCGTTGATATGCTCGATCCGCCAGCTGCCCGCCGCGACGGCGAGGGTGCGCTCGACCGCGCGGCCGTCAGCCAGCGTCGCGACGAGGCGCGCGGTCGGGGCGGCATCGCGATCGAACGCGATCAGGAAGCGGCCGTCGCCGGCGACGGGGATGGTCTTGCCGTCGAAGGTGAGCGAGCGCGTGTCGCCGGGCGCCTGCCCGACGAGCACCGCACCCTGCCCGGCCATTCCGGCGAGCGCAAAATCGGGCCGCTCGGACGCGCGAGGGGGCAAGGGTTGCGGCGCCGGGTCGGGCTGGACGACCGGCCGCGGCACGGGCTTTGCTTCGGTATCGGCCGGCGGCACGCAAGCGGCGGCAATGGCGAGCAGTACCAGCGCGGCACCACGCATCGGCCAGTCCTTGCCGGAATTCATGCCTCGCGCGCGGCGTCCAGTGCGGACTTCACCGATATCTCGGCGGTGGCATAGGGTTCCTGCCGCGCGACCGACCAATAGCGCAGCTCGTCGAGGCCGATCGGCGCGCCGGTCACCGCGCACAATACATGATCGCCGGGGGCAAGGACGCGGAACCCGTTCGGCCCATATTGCAGGCGGGCAAGGCGGTTGCGGCTGGCGATCAACATGATTCTCTATCCATTCGGCGACAAGTCAGCCCCCGGCTATACCAGCATCGCGCGCCGCGGCCACCCCCGGAAGCTCAGAAGAGCTCGCCCTGCCCTCGCTTCGGCTCCATCGGCGAAGCCTTGCGCACCGGCCTCGATGCCTGCGGCGGCCCCTCGCTGCCGTCCACGGCGACTGGCACCTCGCCATCGGCGAACTGCAACCGCATATGCCCCGCATCGCGCGCCTTGGCAGCGGTCGTGACGATCGCGCCGTCCGCATCGCGGACCATCGCATAGCCACGCGAGAGGAGCGCGCGCGGATCGAGACTGTCGAGCAGCCGCCCGAGCCCTTCGAGCTGCGCGCGGTCGCGGTCCCAGCGCCGCGCGAGGAGCGCGGGACGCAGCGCGGCGCCGCGCGTCGCGAGCCGTTCGGAAACCACCGTCAGCCGGTGGCGCTGGCTGCGATCAAGCCGCTCGCCGGCATCGTCGAGCCGCTGGCGCTGCGGCGCGTAGAGCGCCTCGCGCTTCGGCAAGTGGCGCGCCAGCGCAGTCAGCCGCTCGCTCGCCAGCGACTGATGCCGGCTTGCCGCGCCGATCATCCGGCCGTTCCACGTCGCGAGCTGCGCCTGCAACTCGGCGCGCACCGGCACCGCCATCTCGGCGGCGGCGGTCGGCGTCGGCGCGCGCACGTCGGCGGCATAGTCGGCGAGCGTCACGTCGGTTTCATGGCCGACGGCGCTGATCGTCGGGATGCGGCAATCGGCGATCGCGCGCACGACGACCTCTTCGTTGAACGCCCACAGATCCTCGATCGACCCGCCGCCGCGCGCGACGATCACAAGGTCGGGGCGCGGTACCCGGCCGCCCGGCTCGATCGCATCGAAGCCGCGGATTGCATTCGCGACCTGCGCCGCCGCACCGTCGCCCTGCACCAGCACCGGCCAGACGATGACATGCGTCGGACAGCGGTCCGCGAGCCGGTGGAGGATATCGCGGATCACCGCCCCGGTCGGCGAGGTCACCACCCCGATCGTGCGCGGCAGATAGGGCAGCCGATCGTACTTGCGCTCGCGGTCGAACAGCCCCTCGGCGCCGAGCCGCGCCTTCAATTTCTCGAAGAGCAGCATCAGCGCGCCTTCGCCCGCGACTTCGAGCGTATCGACGACGAGCTGGTATTTCGACCGTCCCGGATAGGTGGTGAGCTTGCCCGTCGCGATCACCTCGATCCCGTCTTCGGGCCGGAAGGCGAGGCGCGCCGCCTGCCCCTTCCACATCACCATGTCGATCAGGGCATTATCGTCCTTCAGCGCCGCGTAAAAATGCCCCGACGCCGCACGCTTCGCGCCAGACAATTCGCCCCGGACCCGAACGCGCGCAAAGCCGTCCTCGACCGTGCGCTTGATCGCGGCCGACAATTGGCTGACCGACAATGCGGGTGCATTGTCCCCCGGCGCCGCCTCGGCTAACAGCCGCGCTTCGGTGCCATCGTCGGACGCCGTATCGGGAAAAGGGACTGACATGAATATCCTGCTGGTCGGATCGGGGGGCCGCGAACATGCGCTCAGCTGGCAGTTGGCACAATCGCCAGGCTGCGCCAAGCTCTATGCCGCACCGGGCAATCCCGGCATCGAGGCGCACGCCGAATGTGTCGCAATTGCCGTCGACGATCTCGACGGGCTGATCGCCTTCGTGAAGGCGCACGCGATCGATTTCGTCGTCGTCGGTCCCGAAGCGCCGCTCGTCGCGGGCCTCGCCGACCGCTTGCGCGAAATCGGCATTCCGGCCTTTGGCCCGAGCGCCGCCGCGGCGCGGCTCGAAGGGTCGAAGGGCTTTACCAAGGACCTGTGCGCCCGCGCGTCGATCCCGACCGCCGCCTATGTTCGCTGCACCTCCGCCGAGGAAGCGCGCGCCGTGCTCGAAGGCTTTTCGATCCCGGTCGTCATCAAGGCCGACGGCCTCGCCGCGGGCAAGGGCGTGATCATCGCCGAAACGCGCGAAGAAGCTGACGCTGCGATCGACGACATGTTCGATGGCGCCTTCGGCAGCGCAGGCGCCGAGGTGGTGATCGAGGAATTTATGACCGGCGAGGAGGCGAGCTTCTTCGCGCTGTCGGACGGAACGAACGTAATGGCGTTCGGCAGCGCGCAGGATCACAAGCGCGTCGGCGACGGCGACGTCGGCCCGAACACTGGCGGCATGGGGGCCTACAGCCCGGCGCCCGTGCTCACCGCCGATCTTGAAACGCAGGTGATGGACCGCATCATCCGGCCAACGGTCAAGGCGCTCGCCGCCGAGGGCACGCCTTATGTCGGCGTTCTGTTCGCAGGCCTCATGCTCACCGACGCCGGACCAAAGCTGATCGAATATAACGCCCGCTTCGGCGATCCCGAATGTCAGGTGCTGATGATGCGCTATGCCGGCGACCTTGCCGCGCTGCTTTACGCCGCGTCGACCGGGGCGCTCGCCGATGCGACGCCGCCCGCTTTCGCCAGCGATTATGCGCTGACGATCGTGATGGCAGCGAACGGCTATCCCGCCGCACCCGAAAAAGGCGGCGCGATTCATGGCATCGCCGATGCCGAAGCGGGCGGCGTGCGCGTTTTCCACGCCGGCACAGCGCGTGCCAACGGCCAGATCGTCGCTGCGGGCGGGCGCGTGCTCAACGTCACCGCGACGGGGCGCACCGTCACCGAGGCGCAGGCGCGCGCCTATGCCGCGGTCGACAAGCTCGATTTCGCCAGCGGCTTTTGCCGCCGCGACATCGGCTGGCGCGAGATCGCGCGCGAAGCCGAGTAAGCGCGGCTGGACGCGGCATGGCAGGCCGCATAGGCTGAACCCAAATCACAAGCGGAGAAGATCATGGCCTGGCTTCAGGAAAACTGGATTATCGCGGTTGTCGGACTCGTTGTCGCTGTCGTGCTACTGTGGTGGTTGTTCGGCCGGTCGAAACCCCAGGAAATCGCGCCGCCCGTCGCCGAGCCGGCGAAGCCCGCCAAACCGCTCGAACCCGCAAAGCCCGAGATTATTGCGGCCGAACCCGCGCGCTTCAAGCCGATCGAACCCAAGCCGCAACCCGTCGCCGCCGCTGCGCCACCGCCAGCGCCTGAACCAGCCGTCAACGCGCCCACACCAGCGCCTGCCCCGGAGCCGGCGCCCATCGTCGAGCCCGTCGCTGAGGCGCCACCCCCGGCCGCCAAGCCTGCCGCGAAACCCAAAACCGCCGCGAAGAAAACCGCAATCAAGGAGCCGGTAGCGAAAGCCGCGACAAAGCCCGCGACAAAGGCAGCGGCCAAACCCGCGGCGAAGAAAGCCGCCGCGAAGCCAGCACCGGCCGATGCGACCCCCATTCCCGCAGAACCGACCGTTCCGCCACCGCCGCCTGCGGCAGAACCCGCCCCCGCGCCGGCGAAATCGGGGGCCGATAATCTGCAATTGCTGAAGGGCGTCGGCCCCAAGCTCGTCGTGCTGCTGAACGGGCTCGGCGTCACCAGCTTTCGCCAGATCGCCGACTGGACCGACACCGACGTCGCCCGCATCGACCCGCAGCTCGGCGCTTTCCAGGGCCGCATCGCGCGCGACGCTATCGTCGATCAGGCCGGCTATCTGGCGCGCGGCGACAAAGCGGGATTCGAGGCCAGATACGGCGCGCTCGGCGGCGAGCTCTAGCCCTCTGCCTCCTTCGGCTTGCTGATCTCGGTGACGAGCAGCTTGTCGATCTTGCGCCCGTCCATATCGACGATCTCGAAGCGCCAGCCCTTGTCGGTGAATTTCTCGCCTTCGGTGGGCAGGTGCTTCAGGATCGCGAGGGCATGGCCCGCCGCGGTCGCATAGTCGCGATCCTCGCCCAGCTCGATCCCCAGCCGTTCGGCCATCTGGTCGGCGGGCATCGACCCGGCGATCAGCAGGCTGCCATCGTCGCGCTCGACGACGAAGGGCTCGCTGCCGATATCCTGATCCGATGCAAACTCGCCCGCGATCGCCGAAAGCAGGTCCGCGGGCGTCACCAGCCCGTCGAAATGACCATATTCGTCATGGACGAGCAGCATCGGCACGTCGGCGGCGCGCAGCGCCTCGAGCGCGTCCATCGCGTCGATCTGGTCGTGGATGACCTTTGCGGGGCGCATCAGCTGTTCGAGGTCGAGCACCTCGCCCTGAAACAGCGCCGCGGCGATATCGCGCGCCTGTACGACGCCCACGATATCGTCGACCGAACCGCGCGCGACCGGCAGGCGGCTGTGCGGGGTTTCAAGCAATTTGTCGCGCACGCCGCGCGCATCGAGCGCGATATCGACCCAGTCGACATCCTTGCGCGGCGTCATCACCTCGCGCACCGGCCGGTCGGCGAGGCGCACGACGCCCGAAATGATCGCGCGCTCGCTTTCCTCGATCACCCCCGATTTCGACGCCTCGGCGACGATCAGGTGCAGTTCCTCGGCGGTCACCCGATCTTCCGATTCGCGGTTGAGACCGAGCAGGCGAAAGACGAGCGCCGAGCTGGCGTCGAGCAGCCAGACGAGCGGCGCGCCGATTTTCGACAGCCAGTACATCATCGGCGCGACGATGATCGCGATCCGTTCGGGCGCGCGCAGCGCAAACTGCTTGGGCACCAGTTCGCCCGCGATCAACGAGGCATAGGTGGTGAGCGCGATGACGATGGCGAAAGCGATCGACAAGGCGGTCTCGGCGTCGAGGCCGAAGAGCGCCTGCAGGCGCTCCGCGACCGGCTGGCCCAGGCTGGCGCCCGAATAGGCGCCCGTCAGAACGCCGATCAACGTAATGCCGACCTGCACGGTCGACAGGAAGCGCCCGGGATCGGATGCGAGCTGGCGCGCAATCTTCGCGCCGCGGCTGCCGCGCTTTTCCGCCGCCTGCAAGCGCGGGTCGCGCGACGAGACGATCGCAAGTTCGGACATGGCGAAAACGCCGTTGAGCAGGATGAGGACCAGGATGATCGCAACATCCGACCAGGGAAAAGGGGTCATTGGGCGGTCGTACGGCGCGTCGGCGCCCGGCCCCTGTCAGCTTCGGTCATGCCCACCCTATAAGCGAAAGGCGGCGCATTGCACAATGGCACACGCTTGCCGGTCCGGCTCAGCCTCCGTTCAGTCAAATTCTGGAACCAGATTGCCCGCCATATGTTATCCGCAGGACGGGTGGTATATGCAGGACCAGAAGCAACCGCCGAATAAAGGGAGCGAAAAATGAACAGCAAGGCAATCAAGCTCACCATCCTGACCAGCATCGGCGCGATCGCGCTGACCGGCTGCGTCACCGATCCCGTGACGGGCGAACGCAAGATATCGAAGGCCGCGATCGGCGGCGTCGGCGGCGCGCTCGGCGGTTATCTGCTCGGCGACCTGATCGGCGGCCGCAACAGCCGCACCGAGGAAATCGTCGGCGCCGGCATCGGCGCGGTCGCGGGTGCAGGCGTTGGTTATTACATGGACCAGCAGGAAAAGAAGCTGCGCGAACGCACCGCGGGCACCGGCATCGATGTCGAGCGTCAGGGCGACCAGCTCGTGCTCAACATGCCCGGCGACGTGACCTTCGACCTCAACAGCGCGATGGTGAAGTCGCAGTTCCGCAGCGCGCTCGACAGCGTCGCATCGACGCTGTCGGAATATCCGAGCACCTATATCGACGTCTATGGCCACACCGATTCGACCGGCAGCGACAGCTATAATCAGGGCCTGTCCGAACGCCGCGCCGCATCAGTCGCCGACTATCTGGGCGGCCGCGGCATCCAGCGCGCGCGCATGGCGACGCTCGGCTATGGCGAATCGCAGCTCAAATGCTCGCCCGAACGCAGCGAGGCCGATTATCAGTGCAACCGCCGCGTCGAAATCCGTATCGCGCCGGTGACGCAAGCCGACGTCAACGCGGCGCGGTAACCCGGTTCCATTCCCATGGGAAAGAAAGGGCGTCGCCGAAAGGCGGCGCCCCTTTTTTATCCCAAACTCGGGAAGCTGGCCTTCAGCCCGTCGATGACAAACTGCGCTGCAAGAGCGGCGAGCAACACACCGAGCAGCCGCGTAATCACCGCTTCGCCCTTGTTGCCGATCAAGCGCATCAACGGCCCTGCCGAAAGAAGTGCAGCCAGCGTCAGCAGCAGCACGAGCAACAGCGCGCCGAAAATGACGAAGGCGCGGTCGAGCCCGTTGTTCTGCGACACCAGCAGCATCACCGAAGCAATCGACCCCGGCCCGGCGAGCATCGGCATCGCCATCGGGAACACCGATACATCCTCGATTTCGGGGGTCGCCATCACCTTTTCGGCGCGCTGTTCACGGCGTTCGGTGCGCTTTTCGAACACCATGTCGATCGCGATGATGAACAGCATGATGCCGCCTGCGATGCGGAAACTGTCGAGGTCGATGTGGAGGAAGCTCAGCAGGGCTTCGCCGAACATTGCGAAGAAGACGAGGATCAGCCCCGCGATGATCGTCGCGCGGATCGCCATCGAGCGGCGCTGCGCCGCGCTCGCGCCCGTCGTCAGGCTGGCGTAGATCGGCGCACAGCCGGGCGGATCGATCACGACGAACAAGGTGACGAAGGCCGAGATGAAAAGGTCGATCATGGCTGTTTCGGCGCCGCCACCTGGTCGTCGACGACCGTGGTCATATCCTTGCCGTCCCACAGGCGGATCGTCACGCGGCGCGACTTGTCGGCGCGGACGGTCGAGGTCCAGCTCAGCGTCTGATCGGCCGACAGCCCGACCGCCATATCGTCACCTTCAGCCCCGGCTTCGATCGGGACAGCGGGACGCGATCCGCACACCGCCTGCTTCGACGCGATGAAATCGGGAGCTTCGCGCGGCGTCTTCAGCTCATCGCCATGGTCGAGGATCCAGTTGATCCGGCCTTTCTCGTCGCGCGTCCAAACGGTCGTGAAAAAGCCGTTCGCGGGCCCCTTCTGCCATGCGCCGGTCGTCGCGCCGGAGTTACCGTCGCAGCTGACATAGACCGCGTGCGGCTGCCACTTCACCGCCTCGGCCGGATCCTTCTGCGCCTTCAGCCAGTCGCGCGCTTTCACCCGCTGCGGCACGAACATCACCGCGTCGGGATGCGCGGTTTCGCGAAACGCCGTCCACTGTCCCTTTTCCTGTGCGAGCCGCGCAAAGCCGATTTCGGCGGCGATGAAGGCGCTGGGGTTCGCGGCGAGCGGACGGTTGCGGAACTCGTCGTGCGGCGCAGCGCAGCCCGACAGCATCGTCATCCCGAGTGCGGTCACGAGCAGGCGGCGCATCAAAAGCCCTCCGGATCGGCGAGCCCCGCACGGCGGTGCGCTGCGACGAGCGTGTTGCGCAGCAGGCACGCGATGGTCATCGGGCCGACCCCGCCGGGAACCGGGGTGATGGCATCGGCGACCGCGGCGGCACTGTCATAATCGACGTCGCCGACCAGCCGGCCTTTGGCAGCGCCCTCGGCAGGCGGCAGTCGGTTGATCCCGACATCGATGACGATCGCGCCGGGCTTGATCCAGTCGCCCTTGACCATTTCGGCGCGGCCGACCGCCGCGACGACGATATCGGCGCGGCGAACAAGATCGGGCAAATTCTTCGTGCGGCTGTGCGCCATGGTCACGGTCGCGTTGGCGCCGAGCAGCAACTGCCCCATCGGCTTGCCAACGAGGATCGAGCGCCCGACGACGATCGCATCCTTGCCCGACAGATCGCCGAGCCGGTCCTGAAGCAACAGCAAACAGCCATAGGGGGTGCACGGCACCATCCCGGCAATGCCGAGCGCGAGGCGCCCGGCGCTGACCGGGGTCAGCCCGTCGACATCCTTGTCGGGATCGATCGTCGCGACCGCCGCCTGTTCGTCGAGATGGCCGGGGAGCGGCAATTGCAGCAGGATGCCGTCGACCGCATCGTCGGCGTTGAGCCGCGCGAGCAGCGCCTCGACCTCGTCCTGCGTCGCGGTCGCGGGCAGCCGATATTCGAAGCTTTCCATGCCCGCGGCAACCGTCGCCTTGCCCTTCGACCCGACATAGACCGCGCTCGCCGGATCGTCGCCGACGAGCACGACCGCGAGGCCGGGCGCACGCGATGTCGCAGCTTTAAAAGCCGGAACCGCTTCGGCAATCCGCGCCCGCAGGCCGGCGGCAAACGCCTTGCCGTCGATCACCTGCGCAGCGGTCATCACGCCATTCCGTTGGCGTAAGCAAGCCGCGCGAGATAGCTCAGCACCGGCCCGTCGATGATGATGATCAGGATCAGCACGAGCATCGGCGTCAGGTCGAGCCCGCCGAAATCGGGCATGATGCGGCGGAACGGGCGATAGAGCGGTTCGGTGATCCGGTCGAGCACCGTCCAGAGCTGGCCGACGAACTGGTTGTGCGTGTTGATGACGTTAAACGCGATCAGCCACGACATCACCGCCTGCGCGATGATGAACCACCACAGGACCGTCAGGATGATGTGGACGATCTGGAGGAGCATGAGAAGCAAGGCGATTTCTCCGAAAAAGGGTCTTGCCGCGTCTCTTAGCGGTGAATGAGCGTCCCCGCACCCCTCGCGGTGAAAATTTCCAGCAGCATCGCGTGCGGGATGCGTCCGTCGAGGATGACCGCCGCCTCGACCCCGGCGTCGACCGCGGCGACGCAGGTTTCGACCTTCGGGATCATGCCGCCGGTGATCGTGCCATCACCCTTCAGTTCTTCGATCGCCGGGCGGTCGAGGTCGGTGAGCAGGGCCCCCGATTTGTCGAGCACCCCCGCAACATCGGTGAGCAGGAAGAAGCGTTTCGCCCCCAGCGCGCCCGCGATCGCGCCCGCCATCGTGTCGGCGTTGATATTATAGGTCGCGCCGTCAGCGCCCAGTGCGACGGGCGCGACGATCGGGATGAAATTGTCCTTCGTCAGATTGACGAGGATCGTCGGGTCGACCGCAACGGGTTCGCCGACGAAGCCGAGGTCGACGTGGCGCTCGATCCCCGAATTGGGGTCGGGCTGCGTGCGGCTGACCTTTTCGGCGAGAACCAGATTGGCGTCCTTGCCCGAAATACCGACCGCCCGCCCGCCGAGCGCGGCGATCCAGCTGACGATTTCCTTGTTGATCTTGCCCGCCAGCACCATTTCGGCGACTTCGGCGGTCGCGGCATCGGTGACGCGCAGCCCGCCGACAAAGGTCGATTCGATCCCGAGCTGCTTCAGCATCGCGCCGATCTGGGGCCCGCCGCCATGGACGACGACCGGATTGATCCCCACCGCCTTGAGCAACACGACATCCTCGGCAAAATCGCGCTGCGCCTCGGGGTCTCCCATCGCGTGACCGCCATATTTGATCACGAAGGTCTCGCCCGCATAACGCTGGAGATAAGGCAGCGCCTCGACGAGCGTTTCGGCCTTGGCGAGCAGATCGGGCATCTTCGAGGGATCGGTCATCGACATCATCCGGCGTTCTTCGCATCGAGGTTGCGGCCGAGAGCGACCAGACCGGTGATCACGAAAGGAATGACGAGCACCGACAGCGCGACCTTGGCGAGCATCTGCCCGCCCATCAGGTTGGCGATCGGGAACACGCCGTAAAAGGCGATGGTGACGAACAGCAAGGTATCGACGATCTGGCTCAAGGCGCTGGCGATCGCGCCACGAATCGCAATCCATGTCGCTCCGGTGCCTGCGCCTTCGCGTCCGCGAAGCTTGCTGAAGATCGTGACGTTCAGGAATTGCGACGTGCCATAGGCGACGATTCCCGCCGCCATCAGGCGCGGGCTCTGGCCGAGGATCATGTCGAACGCCGCCAGCCGTTCGGGTTGCATTTCTGGCGATGCGGGAAGCGACAGGACCAGCGCCGTCAGCATGATCGACAGCACGAGCGGAACAAAACCCCAGAGCACGAGGCGGTTCGCGGTCGACTGTCCGTGGAGTTCCGACACGGCGCTCGACAGCGCCACAAGGATCAGGAAGGCAAAAATGCCCGCCTCGACCGCCAGCCAGCTCCCCAGCGCGACCTGCTTGTTCCCGAGCACGCCGGCGAGCACGACCATGCCGCCATAGACGATCGAGAAGAGGAAGAGCGAGGGTGAAAGCGTGCGCGGCAGCGCCGCCGAGGTCGGTTCGGTCATGCCGCCCGATAGTCGCTTTTGCGGGCGCTGGAAAGACCGGGAAGCACCGCTCGACGCGCGGCGCTTGCCCCGGCGCCAAAGCCCGTTATTCAGGCCTATTAAACTTGCGGGGGACGCATCAGCATTATGGAACGCCTTATCGGTTTGGTCGGCATCGTCGCATTGCTTGCGATCGCCGTGCTTTTTTCGTCGAACCGCCGCTGGATCCGGCTCCGCATCGTCGTGCCCGCTTTCCTGCTTCAGGCCGGATTCGCCGTCCTTGTCATCGGCACGCCATGGGGCCGCGCGGTGATCCAGGCGATGTCGAACGCCGTCTCGAACCTGCTCGGCTATGCCAAGGCCGGCACCGACTTCATCTTCGGCCCGCTCGCCACACCCGAAATGGGCGGCCACAGCTTTGCGATCGCCGCGCTTCCGGTGATCATCTTCTTCGCCTCGCTCATCTCGATCCTCTATTATCTCGGCATCATGCAACTGGTGATCAAATGGGTCGGCGGCGCGATCCAGAAAATCACCGGCATCACCAAGGTCGAAAGCCTCGGCGCCGCGGCGAACATCTTCGTCGGCCAGTCCGAATCACCGCTTGTCATCCGTCCCTATCTCGCGGGACTTAGCCCCTCGCAGCTCTTCACGATCATGACGGTCGGCATGGCGGGGGTCGCGGGCACGATCCTCGGCGCATACGCGAGCATGATCGGCGAGCAACTTCTGCCCTATCTTCTGGCCGCCAGCTTCATGTCGGCGCCGGGCGGCATCCTGATGGCCAAGATCATGATGCCCGACGATCCGAAGGATCTCGGCATCGAACCCGTAATCATGCCCGAGGCGAGCCACGACGAGGAAAAGCCTGCGAACATCATAATGGCGGCGGCACAGGGCGCGCAAACCGGCGTCAAGCTCGCGGTGGCGGTCGGCGCGATGGTGCTCGCCTTCGTCGCGCTTGTCGCGCTCGCCAACGGGCTGCTCGCCGGGATCGGCGGCTGGTTCGGCTATCCCGACCTGTCCTTCCAGGCGGTGATCGGCGCAATCTTCCGCCCCGTCATGTGGCTGATGGGCGTGCCGTGGGAGGAAAGCGCGGTGGTTGGCGGCCTGTTCGGCAGCAAGATCGTGCTCAACGAATTCGTCGCCTTCATCGACCTTGGCAAGGCGCAGGGCGACATGTCGCTGGCAGCGGTCGCGATCGCGACCTTTGCGCTCTGCGGCTTCGCCAATTTCAGCTCGATCGCGATCCAGATGGCGGTGACCGGCGGGCTGGCGCCGAACCAGCGTCCGATGATCGCGAAGCTGGGGCTGAAGGCGCTGCTCGCGGGCAGCCTGTCGAACCTGATGTCGGCGGCGCTCGCGGGGCTGATGCTGGGCGTTGCCCCGCCGCTGGCCACCCCGACGCCCGAACCCGCCACACCCGTTGCCGCACCGGCGGAAACACCGAAATCCGATGGTGCGGCGCCCCCGGCGGCGGCGCCCGCCAAGGCGCCCTGACCTGCCGTTACGACACGCGCAAGTATTGACGCCCGCCGTTTGGGATAATTTGCAAGCTCGCCCTGAATAGCGTAAATTCCGGGCAGCAGATCAAATCCCGCATCGCGTTCGTCAACAGGGAGGCCGTCATGAAAACCGCTTATCGTTTGTCGATCCTTGCCGCGGCTGCTGCATCGATAGGGGCGGGTTTCCTCGCCACTTCGAATGCGCAGACTGTCGAAACCGAACGATACCGTCCCGACCGCCCTCCGGAGGCGACCATCTATCGCGACGCCGGCTATCGCGGCCCGGCGGTATTCATCGGCGAGGCAAAGCCGAACCTCGGCCTCGCCTGGCCGGTCAATTCGATCCGCATTCCCAACGGCCGCTGGGAGCTCTGTGAAAAATCGCGCTATCGCGGCAATTGCCGGACGGTCGATCGCGACACGCCGATGCTGAACAATGTGCTGCGCGGGCTGACGATCCAGTCGATCCGGCCGGTGGGTCCGGGCGGCGGCGGCGGATGGCAGCCGCCCGCCAACGATCAGGTCGCGCGCGGCAATTTTGCCGAATTCCATACCCAGCCGGCGCGCGGCAACACGCGCATCCTCGCCTGCGAATATGGGTCGGGAACGGCCAATTGCGCGGCGCAGACCGCCGACAATTACTGCCGCTCGATCGGCTGGAACGGATCGGCGCGCGAACATATGGAAACGGTAAGCGGCCGGGTCTATCTCGCCGACGTGCTGTGCGTCCGTTCGGGTTATTGAGGGGGAAACGGATATGAAACCGACCGCCATTTTCGCTGCTGGCGCCGCGATCCTCGCGCTGGCCGCCTGCTCGTCGGTGCCGCGCAATACGGGCACGGCGTATGAATGCAACCGCGGCACGAAGCTGAAGGTCGACTATCTCGGCAACACCGCGATCGTCCGCGTCAACGGCCGCGGCTCGATGGTGCTCAAACAGACCCCGTCGAACGGCGGGGCGATCTATGAAAACAAGACCGGCGCACGGCTGCAGCGCAATGGCAATGACGTGACGTGGAACACCGCGCTGCGCTCGGCGCCCGAAAGCTGCCACGTCGTCTACACGCCGCTGTGACGGGTCAGGGCCGGGCGGGCGCCTTGCAGCCGCGCTCGAGCCCGACGCCCTTCAGGAAACCGCGGCGTACCGTTCCGGCGTAGACGGCGAGCGCATAGCGCCGCCGCTCGGCATTGGCGCCGGTGACTTCGGCGATCAGCCCGCGAAACGGGATGATCCCGCCCGCCACGGTTCCGGCGACACGCCCCGCAGTTTCCTCGCGTTTCTTTGCGCGGCTCTTGTCGACCTGTTCGTTGACGTCGGCACCAAGCACCGTGTTGAGCTCATCCACCTCGCGAATGATCGCCGCGCATTTTCCAAGCCCCGCCAGCGAATAGGGATCCTCCTGGATCGCCAGGAGCTTGGGCGGCACCTCCTTGCCGTCGAACGGCTCGGTCACATCGTTGGCCGTGTTCTTGATCGTCGATTCTTCCGGCGCGCCTTGCTGGGCATATGCAGGCGCTGCGCCGGCGAGCAGGGATATGGCAATAGCGAAGAGCATTGGGTTACGCATGATCGACATCTCCTGTTTTTCAACGACTAAACGTACCGAATGCCTTTCGGCTCGCCGATCGTCGATCGGGGCATGCGGCGCAGGGTTATCCGGACCCACGGTCCCTGCGCACCGTCATAGCCACCCCCGACGCCTTCACCCAGGTCGAGGATATCCCATGCAGCGGCGTCGCGGTATATCGATTCAACTTCTTCGCAGGCCAGATAGTTGAAATAGCGGCCGAACCGATCGCGCCCTTCTTTTCCGCCGCCCTTGTAGCTCGCAAAATGCAACCCGCCGGGCCGCAGCGCACGATGAATTCGGGCAATGACGCCTGCAAGGTCGCCGCGGGGCACATGGAGCAGGCTGGCTGACGCCCATATCGCATCGTAGCGCGCTTCGGCTTCGAGTTCGTCGAAGCGCATCACGCGGACCGGCTGGCCCAGCCGGGCGGCCGCCTTAGCCGCGATCTCGGCGACACCGTCGGTCGGGTCGACCTCGAAACCGCGGGCGATCATGTGCGCGGCATCGCACGCACCACCGCAGCCGAGTTCGAGTATACTCGCACCGTCCGGCAACCGGTCGAGGAAGGAATCCAAATGGCGCGAAACGCCCAACGCACCCGACGCCACGTAAACCGGCGCTTCCGCCGCATAGAAAGCGAGTGTCCGCGCGTCGTATCCCCTCACCGCGTTGGTACGGGCGCCTCGCCCGTCCAGTCGTAGAAACCGCGCCCGGCTTTCTTGCCGACCCAGCCGGCATCGACATATTGGACGAGCAGCGGTGCAGGGCGGAATTTCGGATCGCCGGTGCCGCTGTAAAGCACGCGGATGATTTCGAGGCAGGTGTCGAGGCCGATGAAGTCGGCAAGCGTGATCGGCCCCATCGGATGGTTGAGCCCCAGGCGACAACCGGCATCGATGTCCTGCATCGTCGCGACGCCCTCGCCCAATGCGAACACCGCCTCGTTGATCATCGGCATCAGCACGCGGTTGACGATGAAGCCCGGCGCGTCGTTGGCGTGGACGATCTCCTTGCCGAGCCCGCGGCCATAGGCCTCGACCTTCGCAAGCGTGTCGTCGCTCGTCGCGAGGCCGCGGATCAGTTCGATCAGGCCCATGACGGGGACGGGGTTGAAGAAATGCACGCCAATGAAGCGCGCCGGGTCGGGCGCGGCCTGCGCGAGGCGGGTGATCGGAATCGAGCTTGTGTTGCTGGCGAGGATTGCGGTCGCCGAGAGGTGCTCACCGACGCTGGCGAAGATCGCGCGCTTGATCTCCTCGCGCTCGGTCGCCGCCTCGATGACAAGCTCGGCGGGGGCGAAGGCCGCATGGTCGGCGACCGGGGTGATGCGGCCGAGGAGCGCGTCGGCGTCGGCTTGGGTCATTTTCTCCTTCGCGACGAGGCGCCCGAGCGCCTTGGCAATCCCGGCCTTGCCCGCTTCGGCGCGCGCGAGGTCGATATCGGACAGCAGCACGTCATGCCCGGCGCCCGCCGACACCTGCGCAATGCCTGCGCCCATTTGCCCTGCCCCGATAACGCCGACGATCATATGCTGTCCTTTCGCTGGAAACCGTGCCTGTGCCCCTACGGCGTCGGTCCCGCGCGTCAAGTATGGAGCATCAGGGGGCGGAACGGAACGCGGTCGATTCGGCGAGGATCAGCGCGAAGGCGGGATCGGCGTCGTCCCACGTCGCGATGGGGGTCCAGCCCGATGCACGCAAAAGCAGGTTGGCATCGCGCGCGCCATATTTGTGGCTATTCTCGCTGTGGATCGTCTCACCCGCAGCCATATGATACACCCGGCCGTCGACGGCGAAGTCCATGTCGCACGCGGCAACGAGGTGCATTTCGATGCGCGCGTGAATATCGTCCCAGATCGCGCGATGGGTGAAATTCTCGACCGGAATATCGCCGTCCAGCTCGCGGTTTATGCGTTCGAGCAGGTTGAGGTTGAACGCCGCGGTCACCCCGGCAGGGTCGTCATAAGCGAGCTCGAGCGTCGCGACATCCTTGATCCGGTCGATCCCGATCAGCAGGAGCGCGCCTTCGCCGAGCGCACAGCGCCAGTTGCGCAAGAGGTCGACCGCGGTGCGCGCGACCATATTGCCGATCGTGCTGCCCGGAAAAAAGCCGAGCTTGGGCAGGTCGGCAATTTCGTCGGGCAAGGTGACGCGCTGGGTAAAATCGGCCTCGACCGGATAAATGGGGAGTCCCGGAAAGCGCGCCGCGAGCGCCCGCGCGCTGTCGCGCAGGAAATCGCCCGAGATATCGACGGGCACATAGGCGGCCGGCACGATCGCATCGAGCAGCAGCGGCGTCTTGGTCGAGCTGCCCGACCCGAGTTCGATCACCGCGCGGCCCGGCCCGATCGCCGCCGCCATGTCGGCTGCGTGGCGGGTGAGCAGGTCGGTTTCGCTGCGCGTCGGATAATATTCGGGGAGCGCGGTGATGTCCTCGAACAGCGCCGATCCGGTCGCGTCATAGAACCAGCGCGCCGGAATCGCCTTTTGTTGCTGCGTCAGCCCGGCATGGACGTCCGCGCGAAAGGCAATGTCGACCCCCGCATCATCTGCGGAAATCTGCCGAAGTTGACGCACGACGCCCATGTCAAAGATCCTTCGCGAGCCGCACGCCGGTAAACTGCCAGCGCTGGTGGGGGTAAAAGAAGTTGCGGTAGGAGGCGCGCAGATGGCCGCGCGGAGTGGCGCAGCTGCCGCCGCGCAGCACGAACTGGCCGCTCATGAACTTGCCGTTATATTCGCCGACCGCGCCCGGCGCCGCGCGGAAGCGCGGATAGGGACGATAAGCGCTGCCGGTCCATTCCCAGACGCCGCCGAACATCTGTTCAAGGTCGGCGCCATCGGTGCGCGCAGCCGGTTGCACCGGCCCCGCCGTGTCGAGCTGCTGCCCGCCATGCGGGTCGAAAGCCGCCGCGGCAGCTTCCCATTCAAACTCGGTCGGCAGGCGCGCGCCAGCCCAGCTCGCGAAAGCGTCGGCTTCGAAGAAGCTGATGTGCGTGACCGGCGCGGCGGGATCGATGTCCTGCCAACCGGCGAGCGTAAACTGGCGATCGCCGTCCCAATAGGCAGGGCCTCCAACATCCTCAGCCTGCACCCATGTCCAACCGTCGCTGAGCCAGAGCGACGGCGTGTGATAGCCGCCGTCAGCGATGAATTCCTGCCATTCGCCATTGCTCACCGGGCGGCTGGCGAGCGCGTGCGGGGTCAGAAGCACCTCGTGCCGCGGGCCTTCGCAGTCGAACATGAAGCCGGCGCCGTCATGCCCGACCGACACCACTCCCTCGGCACCCTTCACCCATTTCATCGCAGAAACCTGCCGGGCTTCACGCGCGATTCGCATTTCCCACGCGGCGGGTCCGAGCGGGTTTTGCGCGAAGAGATGCTTGATGTCGGTGAGGAGCAATTCCTGATGCTGTTGCTCGTGATGGATGCCGAGTTCGACCAGCGCCCGTGCTCTGGCCGGGAGGTCGGGCAGTGCGCTTTGCACCACGGCGTCGACATGCGCGCGCCAGATGCCCACCTCGTCAAGCGACGGACGCGTCAGGAGGCCGCGGTGCGGACGCGCGTGGCGCGGCCCCTCTGCCTCATAATAGCTGTTAAAAAGAAAGGGATAGCGCTCGTCGAAGAGGCGATAGCCCGCGACATGGTCGCGCAGGATGAAGGTTTCGAAGAACCAGCTCGTGTGCGCGAGGTGCCATTTGGCGGGCGACGCGTCGGGCATCGACTGCGCGCTCGCGTCGGCATCGGAAAGGGTCGCAACGAGATCGAGCGACAGCCGGCGGGTCGCGGCGAAGCGCCTTGTGAGGCTCTCCGGCGTGTCGGTGATCGGCGAAGCATCGGTGCGGCTGGCCATGGTGAGACAATCCCCCGAGGTACGATTCGGTTTCGCGTTGGAGCCGATTATGGTTACAGCGCGATGGAATGTCTAGAACATTTAGGGAACATTCATCCCCTCAGCCGATCAGCGCGTCGCGCCGGGTTTCCACAATATGTCGCCGCCCGCCGCGGCGTTGATGTGCCGCGTCAGTACGAAAAGATGGTCCGACAGGCGGTTGAGGTAATTGAGTGCAAGCGGATTGAGATCGCGCGCAGCACCCGCCGCCACGGCGGCGCGTTCGGCGCGGCGCGTCACCGCACGCGCGAGGTGGAGCCGCGCCGCCGCTTCGGTGCCGCCGGGGAGGATAAAGCTCCGCAACGCTTCGAGCGCATCATTCATGCCGTCGATCTCGTCCTCGAGCCGCGCAATCTGGCTCGGCACGATGCGCAGCGCCATGTCATGCGGACCGAATCCGAACTGGATGTCGGGCGGGGTCGCAAGGTCGGCGCCGAGGTCGAAGAGCTCGTTCTGGATCCGCGACAGCATCGCGGCTTCGTCGCTTTTCGGGTCGAGCACGGCGGCGGCAATCCCGATCGCGCTGTTCGCTTCGTCGACATCGCCGATCGCCGCCATCAGCGCGTCGGACTTTGCGATGCGCGAACCGTCGACGAGTCCGGTGGTGCCGTCATCGCCGGTGCGGGTGTAGATCTTGTTGAGCTTGACCATGACCCGGCCTTTATTTGCCCGCGGCGAAGAGGCCGATCAGCACGAGCAGGATGATGGTGATCGCCTGCCATTTCACACGCGCCATCATCATCTTGTTCTGCATCACCTGATTCTCCCGGGCGGTGCCGTCCATCTGGGCGCGGTGGCCTTGCGAGAAATAGAAGAGCCCGCGCGCGAGCGAGAAAAGGACGAAGCCGGCGGCGATCACGACGCCAAGGATGAGCAGGATTTCCATGCGTCCTAATTTAGGGATTTTGCAGCGAATAGCCAGCGGGAAGCCGGTCGGCCGCCAAATCGGCGGCGAGCGCGTGGCCGTCCTGTCCGCAAGCGCGTAGCGAGGCGAGCGACGCCGCCGCGTCGCGTTTCGCCAGCCTTTTGCCGTCGGGGCCACAAACGAGCGCGTGATGACGATAGAGCGGCGTCGGCAGGCCGAGCAGCGCCTGAAGCAGCCGGTGGACATCGGTCGAGGCGATGAGGTCGGCGCCGCGGATGACGTGCGTGACCCCCATCATCGCGTCGTCGAGCGTGCTCGCGAGATGATAGCTGGCGGGCGCGTCCTTGCGCGCGAGGACGATATCGCCATGCGCGAGCGGGTCGGCGACGCGCCGCCCCTGCCCCACTTCTTCCCACATCAATTCGCCAGCCTCGGCGAGCGAGCGCGCCGTGTCGAGACGCCAGCAATGCAACTCGGCGCCGATGCGGCGCGCGCGTTCGGCGTCGGAAAGATGACGACAGGTACCCGGATAGATCGCACCGGACGGCCCGTGCGGCGCGGACAGGCTCGCCGCGATATCGGCGCGGGTGCAGAAACAGGGGTAGACAAGCCCGCGGTCGCGCAGCGTTTCGAGCGCGGCGGCATAGTCGCCGAGCCGCGCCGACTGGCGCGCCGGCTCGCCATCCCACGCAATTCCGAGCCACGCGAGATCGGCGAGCGACGCCGCGACATATTCCTCACGCGAGCGGCTGCCGTCGATATCGTCGAGCCGGACAAGAAAGCGCCCTTCCGCCGCGCGCGCAGCCTCATGTGCCAGCACCGCGCTGTACGCATGGCCCAGATGAAGCTCGCCGGTCGGGCTGGGGGCGAAACGTGTCAGCATTGGCGCCCTCCTGAATCCATATGCTGTGCCGAGTCAAAGTGAATCATTCCATATCTTGCGGGCAGAAGCCCCCTTGACGTCAGAATCTGATAGGGCATGTAATGATGGTGTCACGCGCGGGAGGCAGTGGCGCGCTATCCCGTGAAACAATGGGGGCAGCGTTATCTAGCCATGTTCCATCCCGATCTTGCCCGACATCCCGATAGCTGTCCGGCGCTCGTTCTCAACGCCGACTATACCCCGCTGAGCTATTATCCGCTGAGCCTCTGGCCCTGGCAGACTGCGGTCAAGGCGGTCTTCCTCGACCGCGTCACCATCGTCGAAAATTACGAGCGCGAAATCCATTCGCCGACACGGACGATGCCGATCCCGAGCGTGATTGCGCTGCGCCAATATGTGAAGCCATCGGAACATCCCGCCTTCACGCGCTTCAACCTGTTCCTGCGCGACCGTTTCGCGTGCCAATATTGCGGATCGGGCAAGGATCTGACCTTCGACCATGTCGTGCCGCGCCGGCTCGGCGGACGCACGACATGGGAAAATGTCGCGACCGCCTGTGCGCCGTGCAACCTGAAAAAGGGCGGCCGCACGCCGCAACAGGCGCATATGCCGCTCTATCGCCAGCCCTGGCGCCCGACGAGCTGGCAGTTGCAGGACAATGGCCGCGCCTTTCCGCCCAATTATCTGCACACGAGCTGGATCGACTGGCTCTATTGGGACGTTGAACTGGAAGGCTGACGGCCGCACAACGATCGGGACAGCATGGGTTCACGTCGATGGGACTAGGCGGCCGCCAACCATCGAAAATAGGAGAAACATCATGGTTCGCATCACCCGTATGCTCGCCGTTGGCGCGATCGCCGCGCCCCTGCTCGCCGCCTGTGCGACGATCATGCCGCCGTCGGAACAGCCCGTCTCGGTCACCGGCAACATCACCTATCGCGAGCGCATGGCGTTGCCGCCGACCGCACAGGTCGAGGTCACACTGGCCGACGTCAGCCTGATGGACGCGCCGTCGAAAACGATCGCGCAGCAGTCGTTCACCGCCGACGGCCGACAGGTGCCCTTCGCCTTTTCGCTGACCGTCGACGAGCGGAAGATCGACCCGCGCGGCCGCTATTCGGTCTCGGCGCGCATCACCGACGCGTCGGGGAAACTGATGTTCATCACCGATACGCATAATGGCGTGACTTTCGACGGCCGCCCGCGGATCGACATGGGCACGCTGGTGATGGTGAAGACGCGTTAGGCGTCAGGGCCGCAATGGATGTTGGTGGGAATGTTCATTCCCTCCAACATCGTTTTGACGGCTTCAAAGTCGAACTGCCACTCCTCATCATCTCGAATTTCTCGAAACGTCGTCGGTAAACCGATGCCGCGACAGCAATAGCAGACTGCCAGTTCGCCCAATTGCCGACCGTTGCTGTCATAGTAGCGGAAGAAATGATGTGGAATGAAGCACGCGGCATATGCCGCATTCTCATATTCCTCGGGGGTCATCCGATATAGCGTTACCGACTTGTCCAGCGTGGCGCGTTGTACTGCGTTTAATACCACCCCCTTGGGATTGGACATCGAAACGCCGGTTCGCTGACGCTCGTCATAAGACAAATCCTCGACAAACAGGCGCACTTCGGTCGCCTCCGGCCATGGACGTATTGCCGTCGTCGTCCCGCGAACCTTGCCCATCGCATCGGCCATAGCCTCGTTTGCAGGACCAGCGCTCGTGGCCGTCAATGAGAGGGCTATTCCGATCGCAATCAGCATAGCCACCCACGCGGCGATCATGGCGTTTCGTTGCTTCATGCCCCTCCCTCGGCGCCAAGCGATTTCAATAGCTTTAACACTCGCGTAACAAAAGCATAGCTATGCGCGGCTTGACGCTGCGCCTTCGCAGGTGCAGCAATCCGGCGCATGGGCCCGCCTATCCAGATCTCGCAAAATCCCGACATCCGCTATTTGGGGCGGATTCTCGGCGACGTCATTCGCGCCTATGGCGGCGACAAATTGTTCCGGCAGACCGAATATATCCGCTCGTCGAGCGTCGACCGGCACCGCGGGATTGCGGGAGCCGAGGCGATCGATCCGGGGCTCGACGCGCTGAGCCTCGACGACACGATCGCGTTCGTGCGCGGCTTCATGCTCTTCTCGATGCTCGCGAACCTTGCCGAGGACCGGCAGGGCGTTGCCGCCGAACCCGAAGCGACGGTCGCAGCGGCGATCGAGAAGCTGCGCGAGGACGGGATCGACGGCGATGCGATCGCGGCGCTGCTCGGCGCGTCGCTCGTCGCGCCGGTGCTGACCGCGCACCCGACCGAGGTGCGGCGCAAATCGGTGCTCGACCACAAGAACCGCATCGCCGAACTGATGCTGCTGCGCGATGCCGGCGCCGACGAGACCCCCGAAGGCGATGTCGTCGAGGATGCGATCCGGCGGCAGATCATCCTCCTTTGGCAGACGCGCCCGCTGCGCACCGAGAAATTGTTCGTCGCCGACGAAATCGACAATGCGCTCACCTATTTGCGCGACGTCTTTCTGCCCGTGGTGCCGAAACTCTACGCCCGCTGGGAAGCCGAGCTGGGGCAGCGTCCTGCGAGTTTCCTGCGTGTCGGCAGCTGGATCGGCGGCGACCGCGACGGCAATCCCTTCGTGACCGCCGAGACGATGCACATGGCGACCGCGCGCAACGCCGCCGCAGTGCTCGGCCATTATATCGACGCGGTCCACGGACTCGGTGCAGAGCTGTCGGTGTCGGCGAGCCTCGCCGCGGTGCCCGAAGCGGTCGAGGCGCTGGCCGAGGCGAGCGGCGATACCGCGCCGAGCCGCCGCGACGAACCCTATCGCCGCGCGCTGTCGGGCATTTATGCGCGGCTGTGCGCCACTTATACGCAAATCGTCGGTGCCAGGCCGCCGCGCCCGTCGGCGCTGGCCGGCGAGCCCTATGCGACCCCCGCCGATTTCCGGCGCGACCTCGTCACCATTGCGGGCGGCCTGTCGGCGAGCGGCAAGGGCCAGTTCGCGGGCATCGGCGCGCTCGGACGGCTGATCCGCGCGGTCGAGGTGTTCGGATTCCACCTCGCGACGCTCGACATGCGGCAGAACAGTGCGGTGCACGAACGCGTTCTCGCCGAGCTGCTGTCGGTATCGGGCGTGTGCGCCGACTATCTGGCGCTGGGTGAAGAGGAACGCATCGCGCTGCTTACCGCCGAATTGCAAAGCGACCGGCCGCTTGCCGCGCCCTGGCACCAGTGGAGCGACGAGACCGCGGGCGAGCTCGCGATCGTCCATGCCGCCGCCGACGTCCGCGCGCGGCTGGGTCAGGACGCGATCTGTCAGTGGATCATCAGCATGGCGCAGGAATTGTCCGACCTGCTCGAAGTCCATGTCCTCGCGCGCGAGGCGGGGCTGTGGCGGAGCGGCGACGCGGCGGGCGAATCGAACCTGATGGTCGTGCCCTTGTTCGAGACAATCGCCGACCTCGACCGCGCGCCCGCGATCATGGCGCGTTATTTCGCGATGCCCGAAATCGGCCCGCAGATCGGCCAGCGCGGGCATCAGGAAGTGATGATCGGCTATTCGGATTCGAACAAGGACGGCGGCTACCTGACCTCGACCTGGGGATTGCATCAGGCGTCGCAGGCGCTGACCCCGGTGTTCGAGGAGGCCGACACCGCGATGCAATTGTTCCACGGGCGCGGCGGCGCGGTCGGGCGCGGCGGCGGCAGCGCCTTTGCCGCGATCCGCGCGCAGCCCGCGGGCACGGTGCAGGGACGCATCCGCATCACCGAACAGGGCGAAGTGATCGCGGCGAAATATGGCACCGCGGCGAGCGCGGCGACGAACCTCGAGGCGATGGTGTCGGCGAGCCTGCTCGCGAGCCTCGAACCCGAAGCCACGAGCCACGCCGACAGCGCGCGCTTCACCGCGGCGATGGATGCGCTGTCGGACAGCGCCTTTGCCGCCTATCGGGGCCTCGTCTACGACACCCCGGCGTTCAAGGATTTCTTCCGCGCGATGACGCCGATCGCCGAGATCGCGACGCTGAAGATCGGGTCGCGGCCATCGAGCCGCACGAAATCGAGCGCGATCGAGGATTTGCGCGCGATCCCGTGGGTGTTCAGTTGGGCGCAATCGCGCGCGATGCTGCCCGGCTGGTACGGCACGGGTGAGGGTTTCGCGACGTTCGAGGACAAGGCGCTGCTGGCCGACATGGCGGCAGGCTGGCCCTTCTTCGCAGCCTTGCTCGGCAATATGGAGATGGTGCTCGCGAAGTCCGACATGGGGATCGCGGCGCGCTATGCCGAACTGGCCGGGCATATCGACGGGCATGACGCGATTTTCGGTCGCATCCGCGACGGGTGGAACCGCGCGCATGACGGCCTGCTCGACATCACCGGCCAGACGCGCCTGCTCGAGAACAACCCGGCGCTCGAGGCATCGATCCGCCTGCGCCTGCCCTATATCGAGCCGCTGAACCTGCTCCAGATCGAACTGATGAAGCGCCACCGCGCCGGCGAAACCGACCCGCGCATCGCCGAGGGCATCCAGCTGACGATCAACGCGATCGCGACCGCGCTGAGGAACAGCGGGTAGGAGCCGCGCTCAGACCTTCGTAATCACCACCTCGCCCCTGGCGTTCGCGCCATCGGGGGCGAAGTTGATCCGGAAGTCGGCACCGTCCTTGTCCTTGCCCGCGAGCGTGTCGCCGGTGCGTGTGACCTTGACGCCCTTTTTGGCGAATTCGCCAGCCATCCAGTCGGCGGCTTTCGCGGGCGCGGCGGGTGAGGTGAAGCCAAGTTTCACCGTCGCCTTGCTGGCGCCATTCCTGTCGTTCGCATCGACGTCGACCGTCGTGACCTTGCTGCCCGGATAGAGCTTCACCCCGTCGATGTCGAAATCGCTTTCGATATCGAGGTCGACGAAATCGGGAATGTCGATGTCGATCGCGGCGCCGTCGCCGCCGATCTTGAGATTGCCGCCGTCCTTTCCGGTCTTGATCTGGACCCCGCCATGCTCGTCGCCGGCGTTGATCGAGACCTGGGTGCCCTCCCCGGTCTTCTTCTCCTCCGACCCGCAGGCGGCAAGGAGCATCATCGGCGGAATCAGGAACGCAAGACGCATGGACAATCTCCTTGGTGCATTAGTTACATAATACACCTTGGAGTGATTGGAGTCAATCTCTGCCCCCTTCGTCATGCCGGACTTGATCCAGCATGACGAAGAAGAAAAGGGTGGCGTCAGGCGTCGATGCTCGTCTTCAAATCGCCGTGGACGAGCCCGCCGTCGACGGTGATCGTATCACCGACGACATAGTCGCCCGCCTTCGACGCAAGGAAGATCGCGGCGCCCGCCATATCTTCGGGCACGCCGATACGCTTGACCGGGATGCTCTTCGCCACCGCGTCGCCATGGTCGCGCGCGGCCTTGTTCATCTCGGACTGGAAGGCGCCGGGGGCGATCGCGGTGACGAGAATATGATCCTCTACCAACCGCGCCGCGAGGCGCTTGGTGAGATAGAGGATCGCGGCCTTCGACGCGTGATAGCTGTAGGTTTCCCACGGATTGAGCCGCTGGCCGTCGATCGAGCCGATGTTGATGACCTTTGCCGGGCGCGCGGCACTGCCGCCCGCCTTGAGCAGTCCATGCAACGCCTGCGTCAGGAAGAAGGGCGATTTGACGTTGATGTCCATCACCTTGTCCCAGCCCGCCTCGGGGAAGCCCTCGAAGGGTTCGCCCCATGCCGCACCGGCATTGTTGACGAGGATGTCGAGGCGTTCTTCGCGCGCTTCGAGTTCCTTCGCGAGTGCGCGGCAGCCTTCGACCGTCGAAAGGTCGACGGGCAGCCCGATGACCTTGCCCGGATAGCGCGTTTCGAAATCGGCGACGGCTTCCTCGATCTGCGCGGTCTTGCGCGCCGAGATATAGACGCGCGCGGCACCCGCGGCGAGATAGCCCTCGACGATCATCTTGCCGATCCCGCGCGAGCCGCCGGTGACGAGTGCGATGCGGCCGCCAAGGCCGAACATGTCCTGAAGGTTCATTGCTATTCTCCTGCGGCTCAATAGCCGTTCATGCGGGCGACCTGGTCGATGTGGTAATGGACATCGCCCATATATTCGGCGAGCGCGCGGTCACGCTTCATATAGAGGCCGATGTCATATTCGTCGGTCATCCCGATGCCGCCGTGCATCTGGACGCCTTCGCGCACCGCGAGGTTCGCGGCGCGCCCGGCCTTGGCCTTGGCGACCGAGACCATCAGCTTCGCGCCCTCGCTGCCCTCGTCGAGCAATTGCTGCGCCTTCATCACGGTGGCGCGCGCGACTTCCATTTCGCCATAGAGATGCGCAGCGCGGTGCTGGAGGCCCTGAAACTCGCCGATCAGCTTGCCGAACTGCTTGCGTTCCTTGAGGTAGGTGACGGTCATGTCCATCGCGCCCTGCCCGACGCCGACCATTTCGGCGGCAGCGCCGGTTCGGGTCGCGGCAAGCAGCGCGTCGAGGATGTCGCCGCCGGCGTCGACCTCACCGATCACCGCGTCGGCATCGACCTCGACGCCGTCGAGCGTGACGTGGCTCGCGAGCGACGAGTCGACGAGGCGGCGCGGGTCGGCGGTGAGGCCTTTCGCGTCCTTCGGCACCGCGAACAAAGTGATGCCCCCGTCGGTTTTCGCCGCGACGATGCTCATGTCGGCGACATGGCCGTGGAGCACGAAGCTCTTCTTGCCGTCCAACCGAAAACCGTTGCCGGCGCGCGTCGCGGTCGTCGCGATGCGGTCGGGGCGGTGCTTGGCGCCCTCGTCGATCGCGAGCGCGATAATCGCCTCGCCCGACGCGATCGCGGGAAGCCAGCGCCCCGCCTGCGTGCCGCCCGCCTTCGCGAGCGCGGCGACCGCGCCGACGCTCGTCGACAGGAAAGGCGACGGGGTCAGGTTGCGGCCGATTTCCTCGAGCACGATGCCCGCTTCCATATGCCCCATGCCGAGCCCGCCATGTTCCTCGGGAACGAGCATGCCCGGCAGGCCCATTTCGGTGAACTGCGCCCAGAGGTCGCACGAAAAGCCGGTCGCGTCGGCGCTGTCGCGCAGTTTGCGCAGGTGCGATACCGGCGCCTGCTCGGCCACGAAGGGCGCGACGCTGTCCTTGAGCATCGCCTGGTCGTCATTGTGATACAAAGGCATGGGTCAGGCTCCGGGCAGGTCGAGGATGCGCTTGGCGATGACGTTGAGCATGACTTCGCTCGTCCCGCCTTCGATCGAATTGGCCTTGGTACGCAGCCAGCCGCGCGCGCGCGCGCCGCCCTTGGTCTCTTCGCTGTCCCATTCGAGCGCCTCGCTGCCGCCGCCCGACATCACGAGTTCGTGGCGCCGCTTGTTGAGCTCGGTCCCGACATATTTCATCATGTTCGAGCTGGCGGGATGCGCACGCCCGGTCTTCCACATGTCCATGAAACGCTCGCCCATCGCACGATAGGCAAAGACATCGACGTCGAACGCCGCCATTTCGGCGCGCAGGATCGGGTCGTCGAGCTCGCCGGCGGCATTCTTGCCGAACGCCTTGGCAAAGGCGCCGCCGATGCTGACCATATCGCCGCCCGCGCCGCCGCCCGAGATCATCTCGCGTTCGTGGCCGAGCAGATATTTGGCGACATCCCAGCCGCGATTCACTTCGCCGACGAACTGCGTCTTGGGCACTTCGACATCGTCGAAGAAGGTTTCGCAGAAGGGCGAGTTGCCCGAAATCAGCAGGATCGGCTTGGTGGTGACGCCCTTGCTCGCCATGTCGAAGAGCATGAAGGTGATGCCCTGATATTTATTCGCCTTGTCGGTGCGGACGAGGCAGAAGATCCAGTCGGCCTTGTCGGCGTAGCTGGTCCAGATCTTCGACCCGTTGACGACCCAATGATCGCCCTTGTCTTCACCGAAGGTCTGCAGGGAGACGAGGTCGCTGCCCGATCCGGGTTCCGAATAGCCCTGGCACCAGCGGATTTCGCCGCGCGCGATCGGGTTCAGATACTGGACCTTCTGCTCCTCGGTGCCGAATTGCAGCAGCGCGGGGCCGAGCATCCAGATGCCGAAGCTGTCGAGCGGCGAGCGCGCCTTGATGCGCTTCATTTCCTGTTTGAGAATCTTGGTCTGCTCGGGGGTCAGCCCGGCACCGCCATAGGGTTTGGGCCAATCGGGGACGGTATAGCCCTTGGCGGCGCACGCTTCGAGCCACTGTTTCTGGGCGTCGTTCTTGAACACCCAATTGCGTCCGCCCCAGCAGACGTCGCCTTCGTCCCGCACGGGCTCGCGCATTTCGGCGGGGCAATTGGCCTCCAGCCAGTCCCGCACCTCGGCGCGGAAAGCGTCCAGTTCGCTCATCCTCTTGACTCCTCTTCTGGCCCCAAATCTACGTCCGCTTCGCTGCTTTACGCAAGCGTCAACTTGGCGGCGCGAGCCTGCCGTTACGGCGCCGTAGCGTCCGTCAGGCCAGCGTTGACGCGCCTCCTTTGGCGCCTAAGCTAAGTGGCAAAAGAAAACGGGAGAATGGGTTCATGCGATTCGCAGGCAAGATTGCCGTCGTCACCGGAGCAGCGTCGGGTATCGGCAAAGCCGCAGTGTTGAAGCTGGCAGGGGAAGGCGCACACGTCTTTGCCGCCGACATCGACGAGGCGGGCGGACGCGCGCTCGCCGAACAGTCGAACGGCAAGATCGACTTCGTGCGCTGCGACGTCACCAAGCCGTCCGATATCGAAGCGCTGATGGATACGGCCGCCGCGAAAGCGGGCGGGATAGATATCGTGTTCAACAATGCCGCGGCGGGCGGCGACCGCGCGCCGATCGACGAGATCAGCCCCGAAGGCTGGGACCGGACGATGGACCTCGTGCTGAAATCGGTGGCGATGGGCATCCGTTATGCGGCGCCGCATATGAAGCACCGCAAGGGCGCATCGATCGTCAACACCGCGAGCGTCGCGGCGCTCGGCGCGGGCTATTCGCCGATCGCTTATGCGGTCGCGAAAGCGGGGGTGCTCCACCTCAGCAAGGTCGCGGCCACGGATCTGGCGCAGTACGGCATCCGCGTGAACGCGATCTGCCCCGGCTTCATCAACACCAACATCTTCACCGCTTCGCTTGAGGTTCCGGGCGAGTTCAAGACGCAGGCCAATGCCGTGATCGCAGAGATGAGCGCGAATGCGCAGCCCGTCGCACGCGGCGGCCAGCCCGAGGATATCGCGAACGCCGTCGCCTACCTCGCGAGCGAGGAGTCGAGCTTCATGACGGGTACGCACCTGCTCGTCGACGGCGGGCTGACGATCGGTCAGCGCCACGCGTGGGACAAGGAAACGCCGGGCATGTTCGATGCCCTGCTCGCCATGGAGGAAGCGGCAAAAGCCGGGACCGGCGCGTGAACGCGCCGCACGTCGTGGCCCCCAATGCCGCGCGCCTGCCCGTCTGGCTGAAGGCGACGCACGGCCTTGGCAGCATCGCCTATGGCGTCAAGGACAACGGCTTTTCGACCTTCCTGCTGCTCTTCTACAATCAGGTGATCGGGCTCGACGCCGGCATCGTCGGCGCCGCAATCATGGTCGCGCTGATCGCCGACGCCTTCGTCGATCCGGTGATCGGCGAACTGACCGACCGCACGCGCAGCCGCTGGGGACGCCGCCTGCCCTGGCTCTACGGCGCACCGATTCCGCTCGCGATCATGTGGATGCTGCTGTGGCACCCGCCCGAAATGAACGACTCGATGACCGTCGCCTGGCTGATCGGCTTTGCGATCATCGTTCGCTCGCTCGTGTCGATGTGCGAAGTGCCGTCGGTCGCGATCGTCCCCGAACTCACCACCGATTATGACGAGCGCACAGCGGTGATGCGTTATCGCTTCCTGTTCGGATGGGGCGGCGGGCTGCTGATCCTGCTGCTGGCCTATGGCGTATTTTTCGGCGGGGCGAAGGGGCTCGTCGATCCCGACGGCTATTTCCCCTATGCGCTGACCGGCGCGCTGCTGATGGCGGGCGCGGTGATGATTTCGGCGGCGGGACAACATAAACGCATCGCTGTGTCGAACGTCGCCGATGTCAAACCGAAGACAACGCTGCGTCAGGTCCTCGCCGAGATGCGCGACACGCTGTCGAACCGCGCTTTCCTGTGGCTGATATTCGCGGCGCTGTTTGGCTTCGTCAATCAGGGCATCACCTTTTCGATGAACAATTACCTGCTCGGCTTTTTCTGGCAGTTCGACCAGACCGAAATGGTCGCCTATGTCTTCCTCCTCTTCGCCTCGATGATTGCCGCCTTCCTGCTCGTCGCGCCGCTGTCGGCAAGGCTCGGCAAACGCGAGGGTGCGATCGTCGCGGGCGCGATTTCGCTGCTCGTCAACAGCGGCATCTATTTCGCATGGATCGAGGGCGTTTTCCCGGGCCTCCCCGGCAAACCGAGCGTCGCGACGATGTTCGCGCTGGTGTTCGTGTCGAACAGCTTCTCGATTATCCTGATGATCCTCTCCTCGTCGATGATGGCCGATGTCGTCGAAGCGTCGCAGAGCGAGACCGGGCGCCGGTCGGAAGGGCTGTTCTTCGCAGGCTATTTCTTCATGCAGAAATGCGCGACCGGCATCGGCATTTTCATCGCCGGGCTGATCCTGTCCTTCGCGGCGTTTCCGGCCAATGCAAAGCCCGGTGAGGTCGGCGGCGATGTGCTCGGCAACCTCGCGCTCGGCTACGCGCTCGCGGTGCTCGTCATCGGTACGCTGGGGCTGATCGTGATGCGCAAATTCCCGATCTCGCGTGCCGATCACGAAGCACGGCTGGCGCTGCTGGACGACGCCGCGCGCGCCGAACCCGATGCCACGGGCGTGCATCCGTAACGATCGTGTCGCCGAATGACCAAATGAGGTAATTTTCGGACCGCAGGACTTGGCAAGGCCAGCGAATCGGTCCAATAGTTTACGTGAACGTAAAGGGAAAGGAAGCGCAGATGGATTTCGACCTTACCGACCGGCAGGTCTATTGGCGCGATCGGGTCCGCGATTTCATCGAGCGCAAGGTGCGCCCCGCCGTCCCCACCTATTACGAGCAGGACAAGGCGGGCGATCGCTGGAAGGTGATCCAGATCGTCGAGGATCTGAAAGCCGAGGCGAAGGAAGCCGGCATCTGGAACCTCTTCATGCCGCCCAAGTCGGCCGCGCACCATCATGTCGACGAGACGTTCGAGTTCGAGGGCCCGGGTCTTTCGAACCTCGAATATGCGCTGTGCGCCGAGGAAATGGGCCGCGTCGGCTTTGCAAGCGAGGTGTTCAACTGCTCGGCGCCCGACACCGGCAATATGGAAGTGTTCCACCGCTACGGCACGCGCGCGCAAAAGGACAAATATCTCGGCCGGCTGATGAACGGCGAGATCCGCTCGGCCTTCCTGATGACCGAGCCCCGCGTGGCTTCGTCCGACGCGACGAATATCGAGACGCGTATCGAGCGCGACGGCGGCGACTATGTGATCAACGGCCGTAAATGGTGGTCGTCGGGCGCGGGCGACCCGCGCTGCGAGGTCGCGATCGTGATGGGCAAGACCGATTTCGCCGCGAAGCGCCACGCCCAGCAATCGATGGTGCTCATGCGGCTCGACGCGCCGGGCGTGAACATCCTGCGCCACCTGCCCGTCTTCGGTTATGACGATGCGCCGCACGGCCATATGGAAATCGAGCTGAAGGACGTCCGCGTCAATGCCGAGGACGCGATGCTGCTCGGCGAAGGGCGTGGCTTCGAGATCGCACAGGGGCGCCTCGGGCCGGGGCGCATCCATCACTGCATGCGCACGATCGGCGTCGCCGAGGAAGCGATCGCCAAGATGGCGAAGCGGCTCCAGTCGCGCGTGGCGTTCGGCAAAAAGGTCGCCGAATACAGCATCTGGGAACATCGCCTCGCGCGTGCGCGCATCGATATCGAGATGACGCGCCTCCTCTGCCTGAAGGCGGCCGACATGATGGACAAGGTCGGCAACAAGACCGCCGCGGCCGAGATTGCGATGATCAAGGTGCAGGCGCCGAACATGGCGCTGAAGATCATCGACGATGCGATCCAGGCGCATGGCGGCGCCGGAGTGTCCGAGGATTTCGGGCTCGCCAAGGCCTATGCGCACCAGCGCACCCTGCGCCTCGCCGACGGGCCCGACGAAGTCCACGAGCGTGCGATCGCGCGGATCGAATTCGCCAGGCATAGCGAAGCGAGCGACCCGGGCTTCTCGTCGGGCGACATCGGCGTTTCGCGTTAAAACTGGAATTCGGAGAGATATTGTGACCAAAGCCGCGATTCTGATCGAGCCGGGCAAGCCGCTGTCGATCGAGGATGTCGTCGTCGCCGACTGCGGCCCGCACGAGGTGCGCATCCGCACCGCGGCGTGCGGGCTGTGCCATTCGGACCTGCATTTCATCGACGGCGCCTATCCGCACCCGCTGCCCGCGATCCCCGGCCACGAAGCCGCGGGCATCGTCGAGGCGGTCGGCAGCGAGGTGCGCACGGTGAAGGTCGGCGACGCGGTCGTCACCTGCCTCAGCGCCTTCTGCGGCCACTGCGAATTTTGCGTTTCGGGTCGCATGTCGCTGTGCATGGGCGGCGACACGCGACGCCCGGCGGGATCGGCGCCGCGCATCACGCGCCCCGACGGGTCGCCGGTGGGCCAGATGCTCAACCTCTCGGCCTTTTCGGAAGTGATGCTCGTCCACGAACATGCGTGCGTCGCGATCGATCCCGACATGCCGCTCGACCGCGCCGCGGTGATCGGCTGCGCGGTGACCACCGGCGCCGGCACGATCTTCAACGCGTGCAAGGTGACCCCGGGCGAGACCGTCGCGGTCGTCGGTTGCGGCGGCGTCGGCCTCGCGACGATCAACGCCGCGAAGATCGCGGGTGCGGGCCGTATCATCGCCGCCGACCCGGTTCCCGAAAAGCGCGCGCTGGCGATGAAGCTGGGCGCGACCGATGTCGTCGACGCGCTCGCCGACGACGCTGCGAAGCAAATCGTCGAGCTGACGAGGGGCGGCGTCGACCATGCGATCGAAGCCGTCGGACGTCCGGCCTCGGCGAGCCTCGCGGTCGCCTCGCTCCGCCGCGGCGGCACCGCGACGATCCTCGGCATGATGCCGCTCAGCGAGAAGGTCGGCCTTTCCGCGATGGACCTGCTCTCGGGCAAGAAATTGCAGGGCGCGATCATGGGGGGCAACCGCTTCCCGGTCGACATCCCCCGCCTCGTCGATTTTTATCTCCGCGGGCTGCTCGACCTCGACAGCATCGTCGCCGAGACGATCCCGCTGGGACAAGTCAACGAAGGGTTCGACAAGATGCGAAAGGGCGACGCCGCGCGGTCGGTGATCGTATTCGACCAATGACGCTCGACGCGCAAAAGGCCTTCAGCGGCACCGTCGCGCCCGAAGGGGCCGATATCCTCGACGAGACGAAGCTCACCGCATGGATGGAAGCGAATGTCGAGGGCTTCACCGGCCCGCTGACGCAGAGCAAGTTCGCGGGGGGTCAGTCGAACCCGACGTACAAGATCAGTGCCCCGTCGGGCAATTATGTGCTCCGCCGCAAGCCCTTCGGCCCGCTGCTTCCTTCGGCGCATGCCGTCGACCGCGAGTACAAGGTGCAGGCAGGCCTGCATAAGACCGGCTTCCCCGTCGCGCGCCAATACGGCCTGTGCACCGATGACTCGGTGGTGGGCAGCTGGTTCTATGTCATGGGCATGGTCGACGGCCATACCATCTGGGACGGCGCGATGCCGGGGTCGACCCCCGAAAACCGCCGCGCCACCTACGAAGCGATGATCGACACCCTCGCCGCACTGCACAATGTCGATGTCGAGGCGGCGGGCCTGTCGGACTTCGGTAAACCCGGCAATTATTTCGGTCGGCAGGTCGATCGCTGGACCAAGCAATATCGCCTCGCCGAAACCGAGACGATGGACGAGATGGAGCAGCTGATCGCGTGGCTGCCCGCGACCTTGCCCGAACAGACGCGCACCAGCGTCGTCCACGGCGATTACCGCATCGACAATATGATCTATGCGAAGGATCGGCCCCAAGTGCTCGCTGTGCTCGACTGGGAGCTGTCGACGCTCGGCGATCCGCTCGCCGATTTCACCTATGTCGCGATGGCGTGGGTGACCGAGAATGGCGGGCGTTCGGGGGTGATGGACCTCGACCGTGCCGCGCTCGGCATTCCCGAACTCGACGAAATGGTCACCCGCTATTGCGCCGCCACCGGCCGCGACGGCGTGCCCGACATGAACTGGTATTTCGCGTACAACTTCTTCCGCCTCGCGGGGATCATCCAGGGCATCAAGAAGCGCGTGATCGAGGGCACCGCCTCTTCGCAGCACGCGAAGGACATGTCCGAACGCGTCCGCCCGCTCGCCGAACGCGCGTGGGAATTTGCCCGAAAGGCCGGCGCATGAGCCTGTTCGACATGGCGGGGCAGGTCGCGCTGATCACAGGATCGTCGCGCGGCATCGGCAAGGCGACCGCCGAGGCGATGGCCGAACAGGGCGCGAAGGTCGTGATTTCGAGCCGCAAGGCCGACGCGTGCGAGGAAACCGCCGCCGAGATCAACGCGCGCTTCGGCGAAGGCACGGCGATCGCGGTGCGTGCGAATATCTCTTCGAAGGAAGAGCTGGAGATACTGGTTGCCGAAACGCGCCGCGCGTTCGGCAAGATCACCACGCTCGTCTGCAACGCCGCATCAAACCCCTATTACGGCCCCGGCCTCGGGATCAGCGACGACCAGTTCCGCAAGATCATGGACAATAATATCCTGTCCAACCACTGGCTGATTTCCATGGTCGCGCCCGAAATGCTCGAACGCGGCGAAGGGTCGATCATCATCATCAGCTCGATCGGCGGGCTCAAGGGATCGCCGATCATCGGCGCCTACGGGATTTCGAAGGCCGCCGACATGCAGGTCGCGCGCAATTTTGCGGTCGAATTCGGACCGCGCGGCGTGCGCGTCAACTGTATCGCACCCGGGCTTGTCCGCACCGACATGGCGCGCGCGCTGTGGGAAAATGAGGAAAACCTCAAACGATCGACCGCCGCCTCGACGCTGAAGCGGATCGGCGAGCCGCACGAGATCGCGGGCGCCGCGGTCTTCCTCGCCAGCAAGGCGGGGGCATTCACCACCGGCCAGACCATCGTGTGCGATGGCGGAGCCACGATTTCGGGAGGCGCATGATGGGCGCGTTGGACGGCAAGGTTGCGATCATCACAGGGGCCGGTTCGGGCATCGGCCGCGCGAGCGCGCTGCGCTTCGCCGCCGAGGGCGCCAAGCTCGTCATCGGCGACAAGACGGCGGCGGTGCACGAGACCGCCAAGCTGGTGAAGGATGCGGGCGGCGAAGTCGTCGCGCTCGAAATCGACGCGGGTGTCGAGGCCGATGTCGTCTCGCTCGTCGCCGCCGCGAAAGACAGCTTCGGCGGACTCGACGTCGCCTTTGCCAACGCCGGGATCATCGGCGACATGGGCGGCATTTTCGATTTCGACCCCGACGCGTGGGCCGAGACATTGCGCGTCAATCTGATCGGCCCCGCGCTGATGGTGAAGCACGCCGGCAAGGCGATGGTCGATCAGGGCCGCGGCGGTGCGATCGTGCTGACCGCAAGCGTCGCGGGTTTGAATTCCGGCGCGGGCCCGGGCGCTTACTCGGCATCGAAGGCGGGTGTCATCAACCTCGCCAAGACCGCGGCGCAGCAGCTGTCGACGAGCGGTGTGCGCGTCAACGCGGTGTGCCCCGGCCTCACCGAAACGGGGATGACCAAGCCAACCTTCGACTATGCCAAGGCGAAGGAAGTGACGCACAAGCTCGGCCAGTTGAACCCGCTTCGCCGCGCGGCGCAGCCCGAGGAACTCGCGAATGTCGCGCTCTTCCTCGCCAGCGATCAGGCGAGCTATGTCAACGGACAGGCGATCGCGGTCGACGGCGGCCTCACCAGCTCGCATCCGGTGACGCGCCAGTTGCTCGGCCAGACCTCGCACTGATAGACCGCTCGACATGACACATGGATTCGACACCGCGCGGCTGGGCCGCATCCCCACTTTTCTCGCCGCCAAATATGTCGACACGGGCCGCTTGCCGCACGCGGCGACGCTCGTGTCGCGGCGCGGCGAGATCGCGCATCGCTCGTGCATCGGCGAGGCGCGGCCGGGCGAGGCGCTGAAAGAGGACGCGATCTTCCGCATCGCCAGCATGACCAAGCCGATCACCAGCATCGCCTTCATGATGCTGGTCGAGGAAGGCAAGGTCGCGCTGTCGGACCCGTTGGTGAAATTCTGCCCCGAATTCAGGGATACCGGCGTGTTCGTCGCGGGCGGCGGCAACGTCCCCTTCCTGACGCGCCCGCCCGCTTCGCCGATCCGTATGGTCGATCTGCTGCGCCACACCGCGGGTCTGACCTATGGCTTTCAGGAGCGCACCCCCGTCGACGCCGCATACCGCAAGGCGCGGATCGACGATTTCGACGCCGATTACACGATGGACAGCTTCATCGAGGGGCTTGCGAAGATCCCGTTGCAGTTCGACCCCGGCGCGCACTGGAATTATTCGATGGCGACCGACGTGCTCGGCGCGGTGATCGAGCGCATCGAGGGCAAGCCGTTCGCGCAAGTCCTGCACGAGCGCATCTTCTCACCCCTCGGCATGGTCGACACCGGGTTCAAGGTACCCGCCGACCAGCAGCACCGGCTGACCGACGCCTATGCCTTTCACCCCACGGACAAGAAGCAGGACTTCGACAGCGGCGCGAAGAGCCGCTGGGCGAAGGACCGCAGCTTTCATTCGGGGGGCGGCGGGCTTGCCTCGACGCTTCACGATTATCACCGTTTCTGCCTGATGCTGCTCGGCGGCGGCAAGCTGGGCGATACACGGATAATCAGCCGCAAGACGCTCGACCTGATGACGGCGAATCATCTGCCCGGCGGCGGCGACCTGACGCAGCACAGCGTCGGCATTTTTTCCGAGGACGAGAATGCCGGGATCGGCTTCGGCCTCGGCTTCGCGGTCACGCTCGATCCGGCGCGCGCCGGCATTCCGGGATCGGTCGGCGATTTTTACTGGGGCGGCATGTTCTCGACCGGCTTTTTCGTCGATCCGGTCGAACAGATCTGCATGGTCTTCATGACCCAGCTCATGCCTTCCTCCACCTATCCCGTGCGGCGCGAGGTCAAGACCTTTGTCCACGCCGCGCTTGATGACTGACACCAGACCAAGGAGTTCTCCCATGTCCGAAGACACCCCCGTTAGCGTCACGATGGAAAAGGATGGCGAAGTCGCCGTCATCATCGTGAACAACCCGCCCGTCAACGCACTGAGCTGGCACGTCCGGCAAGGGCTTGAGGATCATTTCACCGCCGCGCTCGCTGACGACAGTGTGAAGGCAATCGTGCTGCGCTGCGCGGGTGCGACCTTTATCGCGGGCGCCGACATCAGCGAATTCGGCAAGCCGCCGCGCGGTCCCGATTTCAACGCGGTGCTCAACAGCATCGAAGCAGCGTCGAAGCCCGTCGTCGCCGCGATCCACGGTACGGCGCTCGGCGGCGGTCTCGAAACCGCGCTCGTCTGTCATTATCGCGTCGCGGTGCCGTCGGCGAAGCTCGGCGTACCCGAAGTGAAGCTCGGCCTGCTGCCCGGCGCGGGCGGCACGCAGCGCCTGCCGCGCGTCGTCGGCGTCGAAGCCGCGGCGACGATGGTCTCGACCGGCGATCCGCTGCCGGCTGCCAAGGCGAAGGAACTCGGCCTCGTCGACGAACTGGCGGGCGAAGACAGCCTCGCCCAGGACGCCATTGCCTTTGCCCGCGCAAAGATCGCTGACGGCCCGCGCCCGACGCGCGCACGCCCGGTGTTCGGCGATGTCGCCGTGATCGAACAGCTCAAGGCTGCCAACGCCAAGCGCTGGCGCGGATTCGAGGCGCCCTATGCCAACCTCGCCTGCGTCGAAGCGGCGACGCGCCTGCCCTTCGACGAGGGGCTCGCTTTCGAGCGTGAGCAGTTCATGAAGCTGATGTTCGGCAGCCAGTCGGCCGCCCAGCGCCACATCTTCTTCGCCGAGCGGCAGGCCGCGAAGATCGACGGCCTGCCCAAGGATACGCAGCTGCGCGACATCAAGAAGGTGGGCGTGATCGGCGCCGGCACGATGGGCGGCGGCATCTCGATGAACTTCCTGCAAAAGGGCATCCCCGTCACGATCGTCGAAATGGCGCAGGATGCGCTCGACCGCGGCGTCGGCGTGATCCGCAAGAATTACGACGCCTCGGCCGCCAAGGGCCGCTTCAAGTCCGAGCAGGTCGACCAGATGATGGGCATCCTGACGCCGAGCCTCAGCCTCGACGATCTCGCCGACTGCGACCTGATCATCGAGGCGGTCTATGAGAATATGGACGTCAAGAAGGACATCTTCGGCAAGCTCGACAAGATCGCCAAGCCCGGCGCGATCCTCGCGTCGAACACCAGCTACCTCGACGTCGACGAAATCGCGACCGCGACGAGCCGCCCCGGCGACGTGCTCGGTATGCACTTCTTCTCGCCCGCCAATGTCATGAAGCTGCTCGAAGTCGTGCGCGGCGAAAAGACCGCGCCCGACGCGCTGGCGACGGCGATGGCGATCGGCAAGAAGATCGGCAAGGTCGCGGTGGTTGCGGGCGTATGCGACGGCTTTATCGGCAACCGTATGCTCAAACCCCGCCAGGTCGAGGCGATGAACCTGCTGATGGAAGGCGCGACCCCGGCGCAGGTCGACCGGGTGCATGTCGAATTCGGCATGCCGATGGGGCCGTTCCAGATGAGCGACCTCGCCGGCGTCGACATCGGCTGGCACCGCGACCCGAACCGCATCGAAAGCATCCGCGATGCGCTGTGCGCCGAAGGCCGCTGGGGTCAGAAGAAGCAGGCGGGCTTCTATGATTATGACGAGAAGCGCAATCCGTCGGAAAGCGCGCGTGTCGCCGAGATCATCGAGCAGTTCCGTGCGAAAGCGGGCGTCGAGAAGCGCGAGATCACCGATCAGGAGATCATCGAGCGCACGCTGTATCCGATGGTCAACGAAGGCGCGCTGATCCTCGCCGAAGGCAAGGCGCAGCGTGCGTCGGACATCGATGTCGTGTGGATCTATGGCTATGGCTGGCCGGTCTATCGCGGCGGCCCGATGTTCTGGGCCGGGCTCGAAGGCACCGACAAGATCGTCGCGGCGCTCGAAAAACATGGTTTCGAGATCGCGCCGCTGCTCAAGGAAAAAGCCGAGGCGAAGACGGGCTTCTAGGCTCCTTTCGCTTACGAAAAGAAGGCCGTCTGTCCCGGTGCGGGGCAGGCGGCCTTTCTTTTGTCCGGTGAGCGCCTCAAGCGTGAGCGAAAACTTGCGATTCAGGGTTAAAGCGGTGGCAAGATCTGCCGTTACGGCAGAGCATGATCGCCATGTCGTTCCTCGCCGTCCTCCTGCTCACCGGCAGCGTGCCGGTGGCTGCGCCGCCCACGGGCCCGCAGGTCACGGCGGTCGCGGTCGCCCGCGCGCGCATTCTGTCGCCCGCCGAGGTGCGGCGGGTCGACGGGCGGATCGAAATACGCACCGGCGAACGCAAGGCGCCGACGCAGGTGCATCGCACCGAACGGCGCGACGGCGGCGAGACGGCGGATTTCTACTAAGACCCGTCACCGCGATCCGATTCCGACCGCGGGATAACTTCCATACCATCGTCACCCCGGACTTGATCCGGGGTCCATGACTTCGACGCCGCCAGTGGATCCCGGATCAAGTCCGGGATGACGAAAATGGGAGCGGTCAGCCTTGCAGTGTCTTGATGATCGCCGAAAAGTCGCGGCCGTCCTTGTCGGCCTCGACAAAGGCTTCGTAGAGCTCGCGCGCCTTCGATCCCATCGGGACGTCGGCGTCGACGCTCGCCGCCGCCTCCATCGCGAGGCGCAGATCCTTGAGCATCAGCGCCGCTGCGAACCCGCCCTTGTAATCATTGTCGGCCGGCGTCGTCGGCCCGACACCTGGGAGCGGCGCATAGCTCGTCAGCGACCAGCATTGCCCCGACGACACGCTCGCGATGTCGAAGAATTTCTGCGGGTCGAGCCCGAGCTTCTGCGCGAGCGCGAGGGTCTCGCACGTCGCGACCATCGAGGCGCCGAGCAGCATATTGTTGCAGATCTTTGCCGCCTGCCCCGCGCCCGCGTCGCCGGCGTGGATCACCGCCTTGCCCATCAGGCCAAGAATCGGTTCGGCGCGTGCGAAGCCTTCGGCGGTGCCGCCGACCATGAAGGTCAGCGTGCCCGCGTTCGCCGCCGCAATGCCGCCCGACACCGGGGCGTCGACCGCAACGAGGCCCCTGGCGGTCGCGGCTTCAATATTCGCGCGCGCGGTCGCGACGTCGATCGTCGAGCAATCGAGGAGCAAGGTGCCCGGCGCGGCGTTCGGAAAGACGTCGGTTTCATAGACCGAGGCGACATGCCTGCCCGCGGGGAGCATCGTCACGACGGCTTCGGCGCCGGTGATAGCCTCGCCGGCGGAAGCGGCACGCGAGCAGCCGGCTTCGACCGCCCGCGCCAGCGCCTCTTCGCTGAGGTCGAAAGCGCGGACGTCGTGCCCCGCCTTCGCAAGGTTCGCGGCCATCCCGCCGCCCATATTGCCGAGTCCGATGAATGCGATTTTCATAGCAGTTCCAATTCACCCAGAATGACGGCCACCCCGGCAAGGATGAAAAACGGGCCCAGAATGAACCCCAGAATGGCCTGAAGATTTTTGAGAAACCAATCGAGCTTCGTCAGCGGCAACGGCTCTTCACCGGTCGACCGCAGGATCGCAGCTTCCAGAATGTTGACCGTTTCCTGTCGCCGGTATTGCCAGTGATTCCACCCGACCCACAAGAGCAGGACTCCCATCGCAAAGATAAGCAGCCCTTTTGTCACCGCCCCTTCCACACGCCTTCACGCTTCTCGATGAAGGCGGCCATGCCTTCGGCCTTGTCCTCGGTCGCGGCGAGAATCTGGAACAGGCGGCGTTCGTAGATCAGCCCCTGATCGAGGGTGGTTTCGAAGGCGGCGTTGACCATATCCTTGTTCACCATTGCCGCCATCGGCGGCATCGATGCGATCGTTGCCGCGGTCTTCACCGCTTCGTCGACCAGCGTCTCATGCTGAACGACGCGCGCGACGAGGCCCGACCGCTCGGCTTCGGCGGCGTCCATCATCCGGCCGGTGAGGCACATTTCCATCGCCTTCGCCTTGCCGATCGCGCGCGTCAGCCGCTGCGATCCGCCCATGCCCGGCGCAACGCCGAGCTTGATTTCGGGCTGGCCGAATTTCGCTTTCTCCGACGCGATGATGAAATCGGCCATCATCGCGAGCTCGCAGCCGCCGCCGAGCGCGAAGCCGTTGACCGCGGCGATCCACGGTTTGCGCACCTTCTTCACGAAGTCGCTCGTCCATTTCGAGAAGAAATCCTCGAGGTAGAAATCGGATGCGGGCTTGTCGGCCATTTCCTTGATGTCGGCGCCCGCCGCGAACGCCTTGTCGCCCGAGCCGGTGAGGACGGCGCAGCGCTGGCTGTCGTCGGCTTCATATGCCGCGAAGGCCGCGATCAGATCGTCGAGCACGCCCGAGTTCAATGCGTTGAGCGCCTGCGGGCGGTTGAGCGTCACCAGCGTGACGGCGCCGCGCGTTTCGACGAGGAGGGTTTCATAGGTCATTCGGTATTCTCCGGATTTTCATCATGCCGGACCTGATCCGGCATCCATGGCCGCGTGGATCCCGGATCAAGGCCGGGGTGACGAACTTAGGTAAGCGGGGTCCATTTCTCGTTTTCGGGCAAAGGCGCGAAGATCGCATCGATCCAGTCGTCGGTGACCGCTTCCGGTGTCGGTGGATCCCACTTCGGGCTATTGTCCTTGTCGATAATCAGCGCGCGCACACCCTCGATGAAGTCGTGCATCTGGACGACGCGGCTGCCGATCGCATATTCCTGCGCCATCTGCGCGGCGAAATCATGCATCTCGCCGCCTTCCTTGAGCTGGCGGAGCGCGACCTTGCAGGTTTGGGGGCTTTTACTGCGGAGCGTCGCGAGTTCCTTTTCGGCCCATTCGCCGCCGTCGCCTTCGAGCGCGGCGAGGATGTCCTCATAGGTATCGCTCGCGAACAGCCGGTTGATCCGTTCGAGATGCTGGGTGATTCCGGCGGGGGGCGCGGTAACCGACAGCTCGCCCAATATGCCGCCGATGCGGGCCGGGTCGACCGCGATCCGCTCCTTCGCCTCGCCGAGCTTTTCGGACGGCAGATAATGCGTCGCGAGGCCGAGCGCCAAACATTCGGCGCCATCGAGCCGCGCGCCGGTCAGCGCGAGATAGGCACCGACGCGCCCTTCGAGGCGCGGCAGATACCAGCCGCCGCCGACATCGGGGAACAGGCCGATCCCCGTCTCGGGCATCGCAAAGCGCGTATGTTCGGTCGCGACGCGATATCTGGCGGGCTGCGAAATCCCGACCCCGCCGCCCATTGTGATGCCGTCCATGAAGGCGACGACGGGCTTGGGGTAAGTGAAGAGAAGATGGTTGAGGCGATATTCGGTGTGGAAGAATTGGCGCGCTTCCTTGCCGTCCTTCGCGCCGCTTTCCGCGAGCATGCGGATGTCGCCGCCCGCGCAGAAGCCGCGGCCCTCGCTATGATCGATGATCACCGCCTCGACAGCATCGTCACCCTGCCATCTGACGAGCGCGTCGATCATCGCTTCGCACATCGGCAGGTTCAGCGCGTGGATCGCCTTGGGGCGATTGAGCGACAGGCGACCGACGCGAACGTCGGTCGAAATCAATATATCTTCGGTCATTGGCGCAGCAGGTCCCTTCCGACGATCATCCGCATCACCTGGTTGGTGCCTTCGAGGATCGAATGGACGCGCAGGTCGCGCCAGAAGCGCTCGATCGGATAGTCACGCAGATAGCCGTAGCCGCCGAACAGCTGGAGCGCGTCGTTGACGATCTTGCTGCCATTGTCGGTCGCGAGCCGCTTCGCCATCGCCGAAAAGCGCGACTTGTCGGGGGCGTTCGCGGTGACCTTTGCCGCCGCCATATAAAGCAGCGCGCGCGCGGCTTCGAGGTCGGTCGCCATGTCGGCGAGCATGAACTGCGTGTTCTGGAAATCGGCGATCGGCTGGCCGAACTGCTGGCGGTCCTTGGTGTAGGCGATCGCCTCGTCGAGACAGCGCTGCGCACCGCCCAAGGAGCAAGCGCCGATGTTCAGGCGCCCGCCGTCGAGCCCCGCCATCGCGAAGCGGAAGCCGTCGCCCTCGGCGCCGACGAGATTTTCGACCGGTACGCGGCAATCCTCGAAGATCACCTGCGCGGTCGGCGACGCATTCCAGCCGAGCTTTTTCTCGGGGGCGCCGAAGCTGAGCCCCGGCGTGTCCTTTTCGATGACGAGGCAGCTGATCCCTTTCGACTTTTCCTCGCTGGTGCGGACCATGCAGACATAGATGTCATTGTAGCCGGCACCCGAGATGAACTGCTTGGTGCCGTTCAGCATATAATGATCGCCATCACGCCTCGCGGTCGCCTTGAGTGCCGCAGCGTCGGATCCCGAACCGGGTTCGGTCAGGCAATAGCTCGCGATCTTTTCCATGCTGACCAGCTCGGGCAGAAAGCGTGCCTTGATCTCCGCCCCACCGAAGCGGTCGATCATCCACGTCGCCATATTGTGGATCGAGACATAGGCGGATGTAGCGGGGCAGCCATAGGCCATCGCCTCCATGATCAGCGCCGCTTCCATCCGGCCGAGCCCGATACCGCCCGATTCCTCGGCGACGTAGATCGCGCCGAAGCCCAGCTCGCCCGCCGCCTTCCACACGTCGACAGGGTAGTGGCTTTTCTCATCCCATTCGGCCGCGAAGGGCGTGATGCGATCGGCGGTGAATTTGCGCGCCATGTCCTGAATGGCGAGCTGGTCGTCGGTAAGCTGGAACTGGTCGGTCATGTGTCTGCCTCGATAATGGCTTCGGCTTCGATTTCGACTTTCCACTCGGGGCGGATCAGCGCCGGCACAACCAGCATTGTCGATGCCGGACGCACATTTTTGAATGCCGATCCGTGCGCATGGCCGACAAGGTCGGAATCTGCGGCGTCGGTGATGTACATGCGCGTGCGCACGACATCGGCGAAGCTGCCGCCGAGCGCTTCGAGCGCCTCGCCGATGATCGCGATGCAGCGCGCCGCCTGAGCTCCGGCGTCGCCGGGGGTCGAGCTGCCGTCGGGTTCGATCGGGGCGCAGCCGGCGACGTCGATGCGGTTCCCCACCCGAACCGCACGGCTGTAGCCGTAGACCGGTTCGAACGGGGACGCCGAGCTATGGTTGCGGCGAGATGCCTCAGCCACAGGTGACCTGCGTGATCTTGTAGGCGTCGTCGTACATCACATTCACGCGGTCGACGCGATAATCCATCGTCATCGCCGAGCGCGGCGGGCCCCAGCGCAAGGTGCGCGCACCCGCGGCTTTCAGGATCGCACCGCCAAGATCGGGGGTCGCGGTCTGGCCGACATAGGACTGCGCCGCGTCGGCCTTGCACGTCATTTCGGCGGGCGGTGGGGGAGCAGATTCGACGGGCGGTCGTTCCTGCGTACAGGCGGCGAGCGGCAGGACGGCGGCAATTGCAAGCAGGCGAATGTCCATCGTAAATCTCCCTTTAAAAAACCGTCATTCGGCACAGCGCGTATAGCGCATCGCACCCGCGGCGGCACCCTCGCCCGTATCGCGGCGAACCAGCGTTCTGCCGCCATCGGCGAGGTCGAGCTGCATCCGCCGATCCCATTCGACGCCTTCGCCGCTGAACTTATAGTCGGCGACGATGCGGCTGGCATCGCTTTCGCGAACGCGCGTCAGTTCGCCGTGCGATTCGTAGAAGCGCAGATTCGTCGCGTCGATCGCCAGCGCGGTAAGGTCGGTGCCCTTCTTCGCCTTGCAATCGGCCGCTTTCAGCGCCCAGCGGCCGCGGATGGCGGGCGGAATCGCCTTGCCGTCGACCACATTTTTGGATTCGGGCTTTGCCGGGGTTTCCTCCGCCGCATCGGGCAGGTCGGCATCGACCACCGGTTCGGGCATTTCGGCGGGCGCAGGGGGCTGGGCCTTTCGCAGCGGGCCGATGCTCGCGCTCGCCTCGGGGCCGGACTCCTCGTCCTTGCCGCCGCTGCACGCAGCAAGAACAAGCATCGCGGCAAGAAAAACCCGGCGTGCCATCGTCATTCTCCTCGCGGCGCCAACCGGATGCCGGCGCCGTTATTGGAAGAATGCCCGATGGCCGAGCCGGGTTTCATGCGCCTGCGCGTCAGCCCATCGTGGGGATGACGAACGCGTTGCCCCCGTCGGACGACCCGTCGGGCCAGCGCTGGGTGATCGTCTTGACCTTGGTCCAGAATTTCACGCCTTCCATGCCGTGCTGGTTGGTGTCGCCGAACGCCGATCGCTTCCAGCCGCCGAAGCTGTGGTACGCCACCGGCACCGGGATCGGCACATTGATGCCGACCATGCCCACGTTGACGCGTGCAGCGAATTCGCGCGCGGCGTGGCCGTTGCGCGTGAAGATCGCGACGCCATTGCCGTACTGGTGCTTCGACGGCAGTTCGAGCGCGGTTTCGAAGTCGGGCGCGCGCACGATCTGGAGCACCGGGCCGAAGATTTCTTCCTTGTAGCTTTCCATATCGGTGGTGACATGGTCGAACAGGGTCGGGCCGATGAAGAAGCCCTTTTCATGCCCCTGAAGCGAGAAACCGCGGCCGTCGACGATCAGCTCGGCGCCCTCGTCGGCGCATTTCTGGATCCAGCCTTCGACCTTTTCCTTGTGCGCCTGCGTCACCACCGGACCATAATGCGCCTCGGCATCGGTCGATACGCCGACGCGCAGCGCAGCGATCGCCGGAATCAGCTTTTCCTTCAGCCGCTCGGCAGTCTCGTCGCCGACGGGGACGACGACGGGCAGCGCCATGCAGCGTTCGCCCGCCGAGCCGAAAGCCGCGCCGGTCAGATCATTGACGACCTGATCGAGGTCGGCGTCGGGCATGACGATGCCATGGTTCTTCGCGCCGCCCATCGCCTGCACGCGCTTGCCGTTCGCGACGCCGCGATTGTAGACATAATGCGCGATGTCCGACGAGCCGACGAAGCTGACCGCGCCGATATCGGGATGGTCGAGGATCGCGTCGACCATTTCCTTGTCGCCATGCACGACCTGACAAATGCCTTCGGGCAGTCCGGCTTCGCGGAAGAGTTCGGCGAGGCGGACGGGAACCGACGGGTCGCGCTCGCTCGGCTTGATGATGAAGGCGTTGCCCGTCGCGATCGCGACGCCCGACATCCACAGCGGGATCATCGCGGGGAAGTTGAACGGGGTAATGCCCGCGCCGATACCGATCGGCTGGCGCATCGAATAAACATCGATGCCGGGGCCGGCGCCCTGCGTATATTCGCCCTTCAGGACGTGCGGGATGCCGCAGCAGAATTCGATGACTTCGAGCCCACGCTGGATGTCGCCCTTCGAATCGGCGATCACCTTGCCATGCTCACTCGACAGCAGGTGCGCGAGCTCGTCCATATTGGCTTCGACGAGGCGCTTGAATTCGAACATCACGCGCGCGCGGCGCTGCGGGTTGGTGGCGGCCCAGCCGGGCTGCGCCTTCTTCGCCGCGGCGACCGCGCGTTCGAGAAGCGCCGCATCGCCGAGCGCGACCTGCGCCTGCACGCCGCCGCTGTTGGGGTCGAAGACGTCACCCTGGCGGGCGCTGCCGCCGGCACCGCCGACGATGTGGTGGTCGATCTGTCGCATGTCCGAGTCTCCCGTAAAATCTTGCCGTTGCAACAGACCATGTGCGCCCCTTTTGCAAGGGATAGACTTGCAGGGCGATACTGCATATTTGCAGGTTATGGATTGGGATAGGCTGCAATATTTCCTGTTCGTCGCGCGCCACGGCACGCTCGCGCGCGCCAGCGCGGCACTGCAGGTCGATGCGACGACGGTAAGCCGGCGGGTGAGCGCCCTGGAAACCGCGCTCGGTCAGACCCTGTTCGAACGCGCGCCGTCGGGTTTCGTTCTGACCGCCGCGGGCCGGGCGCTCGTTCCGCACGCCGAAGCGATGGCGGCGGCGGCGGCGCGCATCCATTCGGCGCGCGAGGATGCGGCGGCGCTGTCGGGGCAATTGCGCGTCAGCGTCTCGGAAGGGTTCGGCAACAGCTTTATCGCGCCGCGCCTCGCGCGCTTTGTCGCCGCGCATCCTGAACTGGAGATCGACCTTGTCGCCTCGTCGGGTTTCCTCAATCCGTCACGGCGCGAGGCCGACATGGCGGTGCTGCTCGCAAGGCCGCGCAAGGGTCCGCTGATGACGCGCAAGCTGTCGGACTACAGCCTCGGCATCTATGCCCCCGCCGTCCGGCTCGACTGGCAGGAGGCCGTCGCGGCCGCTCCGCTATCGCGCACGGGCATCCCGGTGATCGGCTATATGCCCGATATCCTCTACGCGCCCGAACTCGACTATCTGGGCGAAATCGAACCGGGTTTGCGCGCGACGGTGCGCTCGTCGAGCATTCTCGCGCAGCGGCAGATGATCGCGGGCGGCGCGGGGGTCGGCGTCCTCCCTTGCTTCCTCGCGGCGGACGATCCGGACCTGGTGCGCGTACGGTCCGGACAGACCATCGCGCGCGCCTTCTGGCTCGCGCTCCACCGCGACGTCGCGCCGCAGCCGCGCATCCGGGCGTTTATCGACTGGCTCGATGCCGAAGTGCGCGAGAGCCGGGGGCTGCTGGTGCCGGCTTAAGCCGGACGCCAGCCGGAGGCGATCAGACCACCTTCGCCGAACAACTGGTCCAGCGCATCGGGACCGGCGGCCGCTCCACGCAACGGGTCGGCAAGCGGATCGTCGATCGGATGATCGCTAAGCAGGAACGCGATCCATGCCTCGATCGCGGCTTCGAGCGACGGGCAGCGTGCGCCACGCGCCTGATGCCACGCCAGCGTTTCAAGCCAGCGCTGCGGGATTTTCTGACTGCCGTCCATCGCGATCTGGATCAGGCGATGGTGGAGCGCCGGATTGGCAAAGCGGTCGAGCAAGGCGCCGGCATAGGCATCGAGGTCCTGCCCCGGCGCGGCGTCGATCGTCGGCGCAGCCTCGTCGCGCATCAACCGTTCGATGACCGGACGGATATCGGGATCGGCTATGGCCTGATGGACATACTCATGGCCGCGGCCGAGTCCGATATAGGCGAGCGCCGAATGCGCCCCGTTGAGCATCCGAAGCTTCGCGGTTTCATAAGGCGCGACGTCGGCGACCAGTTCGGCCCCGAAAGCCTCCCAACGCGGGCGCGGGCCGGCGAAATCATCCTCGATCACCCATTGGCTGAAGCCTTCGGTGACCACCGCACCCTCGTCGCGCACGCCGAGCTCGGCCTCGATGGCCGCACGGTCGGCGTCGGTCGTCGCGGGAACGATGCGATCGATCATTGTTGCGGGACAAGTGCATTCGCCATCGAACCACCCCGACAGGTCGGGGTGACAGGCGGCAAGATATTCGCGCATCAGGCGGCGCAGCACCGCACCATTGCCCGCCAGATTGTCGCAGCTGAGCAGCGTGACGCCGCGCAGCCCGGCCGCCTTGCGTGCGGCCAGCCCGGCGGCGACGAAGCGATAGAGGCTCGACGCGCCGACCGCCGCGGCGAGGTCGAGCGATCCGTCGGCGCGGCGCAAATAGCCTTTCTCGGTGACCGTGAAACTGACGATGTGTGTCGTCGGCGCGGCGATGGCGTCGATCACCGACTGCGGATTGTCGGCCGCGACGAGCACCTTCTGCACCGCGCCAATCAGGCGCAATTCGCTTCCTGCGGCGCTCCGCGTGCTGACCGTATAGAGGCCATCCTGCGCGTTCAGTTGCGCCGCGACGTCGCCTGACCGCAGCGACACGCCCACGATTCCCCAATCACGGTCGCCCGCACCCATCGCGTCATCGGTGTAGACCGCCTGATGCGCCCGGTGAAACGCGCCGATCCCGATATGGACGATGCCGGCGGCCTGTGCAGCCCGGTCATAGGCCGGGCGCCCGACCGACGCGGGCAGCGCGGTTTCGGGCGACAGTCTCACAGCTTGTACGCCGCCTTGGCAAGGTTGTAGCTGAGGTCGGTCGCGAGCTCGGCCGCCTCCCACTCCTCCATCCGGTGTTCGGCGACGAGCTGCGCGAGGAAGCCGCAGTCGATGCGCCGCGCGACGTCGTGGCGCGCCGGGATCGACAGAAAAGCGCGCGTATCGTCGTTGAAGCCGACGCTGTTGTAGAAACCCGCGGTCTCGGTGACCTGACCCCGGAACCGCCGCATCCCTTCGGGACTGTCGTGGAACCACCAGGCGGGGCCGAGTTTCAGCGCCGGATAATGGCCGGCAAGCGGCGCAAGTTCGCGCGCATAGCTCGTCTCGTCCAATGTGAAGAGAATGATCGTCAGCGCCGCCTCATTGCCATATTTGCCGAGCAGCGGGCGCAGTGCGTGGACATAGTCGGTCGCGGTCGGGATATCGGCGCCCTTGTCGCGGCCGTAATGCTCGAACAGCCAGGGATTATGGTTGCGGAAGGCGCCGGGGTGGATCTGCATGACAAGGCCGTCGTCGAGGCTCATCCCCGCCATCACGGTCAGCATATGCGCGCGGAACAGCTCGGAATCGGCGGCGCTGACGTTGCTGCCGGTGACGCGCGCAAACAGCGCTTCGGCCTCGGCGTAGGGCAGGTCGGCGGTCGCCGCGGTCGGGTGGCCGTGGTCGGTCGAGGTCGCGCCCATTCCGGCAAAGAAAGCGCGGCGGTTGCGGTGCGCGGCGAGATAGCCCTTATAGCTGAACGCATCCTCGCCCGACAGGTCGGAGAAACGTGCGAGGTTGTCGCGAAAGCCCTCGAACTCGGGGTCGACCACCGGGTCGGGACGATAGGCGGTGATCACCCGCCCGCCCCATTCGCCACTGGCATTGGCGGCGCGAATGACGGCGTGATGTTCGAGCGTGTCGACCGGGCTTTCGGTCGTCGCGATCACTTCGATGCGGTAGCGGTCGAACAGCGCGCGCGGGCGGAACGCATCGGTCGCCAGCGCCCCGGTGATGCGGTCGTAATAGAGGTCCGAGGTCTCGGCCGCGAATTGCACGTCGAAGCCGAACGCCTCGGCGAACACCCAGTCCATCCACATCCGCGACGGGGTACCGCGAAAGAGGTGGTAGTTTTGCGCGAACAGCCGCCAACTCTCGCGCGGGTCGGCGTCCCGGTTCCGGATACCCAGCGCATCGAGCGATATGCCCTGCGAATAGAGCATCCGGAACACATAGTGGTCGGGGTGGAGCAACAGCTCCGCCGCGTTGCCGAAATGGGCATTGCCCGCGAACCAGCTCGGATCGGTGTGCCCGTGCGGGCTGATGATCGGCAGCCCCGCCACCTCTTTGTACAGCCGGCGCGCGATGTCGCGCTGCGCCGGGTCGGACGGAAAGAGACGGTCGGGGGAGAGCTGCAGCGGACGCGGCATGGGATCAGGCCTTGCTTTCGACGGTGACCGGCGTGAGGCGCGGGCTGAGGAGGTGGATCGCCAGCACGGCGAGGAAATAGACGGTCGTGCAGGCGGCGAAGATGAGGGTGTAATTGCCCCCCGTCGCATCGAGCACGAGCCCGGTCGACTTCGCCATGATCATGCCGCCGACGCCGCCGGCGAACCCGCCGAGCCCGATCACCGAACCGACCGCCCGCTTCGGGAACATGTCGGGCGGAATCGACAGGATCGTCGATGAAAAGGCCTGATGCCCCGCCAGCGCGATGCCGATCAGCACGACCGCGAGCCACATATTGTCGAGCCCCGAGACGAAAAGCAGAGGCAGCACGCAGCAGCCCGCGCCCAGCATCGTCGCCTTGCGCGCGAAATTGACGCTGTGTCCGGTCTGGATCAGCTTCGACGACACCCAGCCGCCGAGGATGCTGCCGACGTCGGAGAGCAGATACATGATGATCATCGGGAGCAGCACGACCTTCAGGTCGACATTGTAGGTGGTGCTGAAATATTTGGGCAGCCAGAAGAGCATCAGGAACCAGACCGGGTCGGTCAGGAACTTGCCGGTCGCATAGGCCCACGCTTCGCGCTTGGTGACGATCGCGCTCCAGCCGAGACGTTCGATCTTTTCGGGCGGATCATGTTCGATCCACGCGAGTTCGGCCTCGCTGACCTTCCCGCTCTCGCGCGGGTTGCTGTAGAGCCAGAGCCAGAGCAGCAACAGGACGACGCCGAAAACGCCGGTGTAGATGAAGGTCTGGCGCCAGTCGAAGCCCATCCAGACCATGAACAGCCAGATCGTCGGCGCAGTCAGGATAACGCCGATCGTCGTCGCACTGTTCACCCAGCCGATCGCGTAGGAGCGTTCTTTCTGGGGAAACCATTCGCTCGACGCACGGACAACCGACGGGAAATGCCCCGCTTCGCCGACGCCGAGGATGACGCGCGCCGCCATGAAAGAGGCGACCGACCCCGCAAAACCATGCGCGACATGGCCGATCGTCCAGATCGAAATGGCGATGCTGTACCCGATCTTGGGTCCGAAACGGTCGATCAGCCAGCCCATGAGCAGGAAGCCGAGCGCATAGGCGGCCTGGAAGGCGGTGACGATGTTGCCATAGTCATTCTCGCTCCACCCGAGCTCGGTGCCGAGCGTCGGCGCGAGCAGGCCGAGCATGGTGCGATCGATATAATTGACCGTGGTCGCGGCGAACAGCACCGCGACGATCAGCCAGCGGTAACGGCCGGACCGTGGCACCGGCGTCGCCGTACCTCCGTCCGCGAATGCCTGCGCCATAAACCTCTCCCGTTATGTTGCTTTAGTAGCTTTTGATCGAGCAGCCGACGCGGATTTTTCCGTCGAACAGCGCTTCGGCGCGCTGGCCGGGCCTGATTTCATGAATACCGGTGATCGCGCCTGCCGACACCCAGGTTCCGGGCGGGATCGCGATGCCGCGCGCGCGCAATATGTCGATCAGGAACAGCGCCGAACCAAAGGGGCCGTCGAGCATGCCCTCCATCGTCGCCGCGCCGACCGTCTCGCCGTCGATCGCCATTTCGACCGGCATACGAATGAGGTCGATATCGCGCCAGTCGGTGAGCGAGGGACCGAGGATCAGCCCCTTGTTATTGCCATAGTCCGATGCGGTGACCGCGGGGCCGTGGCGATTGATTTCGGGAAAGGGCGAGCTTGCGATCTCGATGCCCGTGCGGACGTCGGCGATGCACGCGCGTATACTGTCGATGTCATAGTCGCGCGTGCCGACCTCGCCGAAACAGAGCAGAACCTCGGCTTCGGCGGCGGCAAATCCGTCGGCATAGACGGGCATCACCGGATCGGCAGCGCCGTCGAAGATTTCGTCGGTGAAGATCGGGCCGGTCAGGCGGTTCCGACCGTAGCGATCGACGAGCTCGGCGGCGATTCGCCCGACCTTCCATCCGCCGACGCTGCGCCCGTCGAGCGCGATCGCACGATCCTGGATCGCATAGGCCTCGGTCATCGTCTGCGGCATCGTACCGGGATAGACGGTAAGCGGTGTCTTTCCCGCACGCGCGTCGATTAATGCGCGCGCCACATTCTCTTGATCGCTTGTCGCCAGCATCTTTCTCATTTCCCTCTTCCGCAAAGCGGTGTAAGAGACACCGGTGTCAAAGGCAAGCGAATATCCGACGAACCGTGCAATCCGCGTCCACGACGCGGACAATGTCGCGACCGCGATTGCCGATATGGCCGCGGGCGACGCGCCGTTCGACGGCGCGGACATCCGCGCCGCTGTCGCCATCGGACGTGGCCACAAGATTGCGCTCGCGCCGATCTCGCGCGGCGAGGCCGTAACCAAATATGGCTTTCCGATCGGAACCGCGACCGCCGACATCGCGGCGGGCGATCATGTGCATAGCCACAATCTGGCGACCGCGCTCGGCGGCGATGGCGAATATAGCTACCCGGCGCAGCCGGTCGACGCGTCGTCCGGCGCAGCATCGGCGCCGGGCTTTTCCGGCTATGTCCGTCCCGACGGACGCGTCGGCACGCGCAACGAGATATGGATTCTCCCGACCGTCGGCTGCGTCGGCAACCTCGCCGCGCGTGTTGCGCGGATCGCGGGGGTGCGCCACGCCGGGCGCGTCGACGGCGTTCACGCGTTCAAGCATCCCTTCGGCTGCTCGCAGCTTGGCGACGACCTTGGCCACACGCGCGCGCTGCTGGCCGCGCTCGCGCAGCATCCGAATGCCGGCGGTGTGCTGATCGTCGGATTGGGGTGCGAGAGCAACCAGCTCGGCGCGCTGCTCGACCTGATCCCGGCCGACCGCCGCGCGCATATCCGCACGCTGTCGGCGCAGGCGGTCGAGGACGACGAGGCGGCGTGCCTCGCGCTCGTCGACGAACTGGTCGGCGCCTGTACCGCGACGCCGCGGAGCGAAGTGCCGCTGTCCGCGCTGGTGCTCGGCGTGAAGTGCGGCGGGTCCGACGGCCTGTCGGGGCTGACCGCCAACCCGCTCGTCGGGCGCATGGCCGACGCGGTCGCGGCGGCGGGCGGCAAGGTCGTGCTGACCGAGATTCCGGAGATTTTCGGCGCCGAGCAGGTGCTGATGGACCGTGCGGTATCGCGCGGGATTTTCGACGAAACCGTTCGGCTGGTGCAGGATTTCAAGGACTATTTCATCCGCAACGGCGAGCCGGTGAGCGAAAACCCCTCGCCCGGCAACATCGCGGGCGGGATCACAACGCTCGAGGAAAAATCGCTCGGCGCGGTGCAAAAGGGTGGGAAGGTGCCGGTCGTCGACGTCCGTCGTTATGGCGGCGAGGCGACGCTTCCCGGACTGACCCTGCTCGAGGCGCCGGGCAATGACGCGGTCTCGTCGACCGCGCTGACCGCGGCGGGGGCGACGATCATCCTCTTCACCACCGGCCGCGGCACCCCGCTGGGCTTCCCCGCCCCGACGCTGAAGATCGCATCGAACAGCGCGCTCGCGGCGCGCAAGGCGGGGTGGATCGACTTCGACGCGGGGCAGGTGCTCGATGCGTGTTTCGACGCCGCCGCGGGCGCGCTGCTCGACCTGATCGCGGCGACCGCTTCGGGCGAGGCGACCAAGGCCGAGCGCAACGAAGAGCGCGATATCGCGATCTGGAAATCGGGCGTGACGCTTTAGGGCCCGTACCCGGTTATCCGGGGCCTAAGGCTTCTTCGTCAGGTCGGGCCAGCCGCCCACCGCTTCTTCGGTATCGATGATCCGGCCGCGGCGCGCGGCGACATCGGCGATGACGCGCGCATCGACCGCATCGCGCGGCTGCGACGCCCCGCTGTGCGCCAGCACCGCCGCGCAGCCGTGCGGCGCCGGATCGCGCACCACCGGCGCAACGTCGGGCGCCTTGGCGAGCGGATTGTGCAGCCCCTTGACGAGACTCCATGGATCGGCGGGAATGACGCCGTTCAGGCTGTTGCCCGAAAACCAGCTCTTCGCGTTCGGGTTTTCCTCGCGAAAGATGAACGCGCCCTGCGTATCGGGTCCGGCGATGTAGCAATTGTCGATGAAGGCATAGGTCGCCGCACTGTCGGTGTCGGCGTTATAGCCCGACGCGGTGCCACCCCAATTGTAGAAGACGTTCGACCGGAACTCGATCAACGGGCCTTCGGGATCGTCGGCGACCGGCGTGTAGTTGCCGGGGCGCGGCATACGCTGGACATGGTGTGCCCACAGATTGTGGTGAAACGAAAAGCGCGACCCTCGGCCGCCGCGGATCAGGCTGCCATAGCCATGATCGCCCTTGCTGTGCCCGGCGCGGCGCAGCGATTCGGAGATGATCGACCATTGCACGGTGACGTCGTAGATGCCCGGCGTCCGGTCGTAGCGCGCCGACACCGAAAGCGTTTCGTCGACCGACCAGCTGGCCGAGACATGGTCGAGAATGATGCGCCGCCCGCCGACGATCGAAATCGCGTCGCCCTCCTCGCCCGACTGGCTGCCGAGCCGCGAACGAATGTAGCGGATGACGACGTCGTCGGCGTTGACGATCAGGCTATGGTCGGCGAGCGCGATGCCGCCTGCGGGCGCGCCGAGCCCGCTGATCGTGATGCGCGGGTTGCGGATCACCAGATCCTTCCTGAGCCGGATTGTGCCAGCGACATCGAATGCGATGATCCGCGGGAAATCCTGCTCGACCGCGTGACGCAGGCTGCCCGGCCCGTCGTCGTCGAGATTGGTGACACGCAATATCCGGCCGCCGCGCCCGCCCGCAGCGAAACGCCCAGCGCCCTCGGCGCCGTCAAAGGCGAGCAGCGGTTCGGGTTCGGGCGCCGCAAGCGTCGCGGCGGGGGAGAAAAGAAGGGCGCAAACCAGAAGCTGCGCCCTTCCCCCCTTTGGTACGAAGGTCATCCGGTCAGAACTTGAACCGCACGCCCGCGAGGAATTCGCGTCCGGTGTGGTTATAGACCACCGCGCTGTTGCGATCACGGCTGATGAACTGGTCGTTATATTCGTCGGTCAGGTTCACGCCTTCCAGCGTGAGTTCGAAGACATCGTTGATCTTGTAGGTCAGCTGCGCATCGACGTTGAGCGTGCTGTTCTTGCCCTCGACGTCATTGTTGTTCTGACCCGGCACGCGTTGCAGATAGGCCGAACGATAGGCCACCGAACCGCGCGCACTGAACTTGCCATCGTCATAATAGAGCGTCGCGTTCCATGATTCGGGCGACAGGTTGAGCAGGTCGTCGCGGATGATCTGCGTGCTGGTCGGCGACACCTGATAATCGATCTTCGACTTCACCCGCGTGTAGTTCGCGGTCATGCCGAAATGCTTCAGGAAGCCCGGCAGGAAATCGAACGGCTGTTGCACGTTGATTTCGAACCCTTTGAGCGGGCCGCCGCTGGTGTTGATCGGCGTCGTCACCTGGAAGATTTCGTCGCCGGTGAAGTTGGCCGGCAACAGGTTGAGCGGCAGGCCCGTCTGGTTGAACGGAATATTGTTCCGCAGGCTTTGGATGTAGGTGCCGATATCCTTGTAGAACAGCCCGAGGCCGATGAACGCGCCCTTGCCGTGATACCATTCGAAGCTGGCATCGAGCGTGTTGGCGCGGAACGGCTGGAGGAACGGGTTGCCCACGGTGACCGACAGGTTGCCGGTCGTCGTGATCGAACCGCCCGGATTGAGATTGCCGAGCTGCGGGCGCGCCATCACCCTCGCGGCGGCGAGGCGTATGATGAAATCATCGGTGACGTTCGCCGAGAGATTGAGCGACGGCAGCCAGTCTTCGTAACGGTTCTCCACCGTGACGAGCGTTCCGCCGCCCGCCGCCTGATAGCCCTGCGCGGTGACGTCGGTTTCGACATAGCGCACGCCGAAATTGCCGCGCACCGGAATGCCGAGGACATCCTGCTTGAAGTCGAACATCAGGAAGCCCGATTTGTCCTTTTCGACGATCCGGCGGTTGTTGCCGCGCGCATTGCCGTTGGTGATCGACGACAGGGTGAAGTCGCCCGGCCCGCCGGCCGGTCCGCTCTTCAGGCAATTGCAGTAAATGTCATAAGCAGCGGCGATCGCCTTCAGGTCGGGGATCACCCAGCTGGTGACCGAACCATTGGGCATACCGAGCCCCTTGCCGAACCCTTCGACCGTCGTCGTGAGGTTGCTGCCCGGCGCCGGCGCGAAGATCGTGTCGTTCTGGTTGACGCGGCGGAATTCATAGGTGTCGAACGTATATTTCTTGTAATCGCCGCCGATATTGACGCTGAACGCGTCGGGAACGATGTCCCACACCAGGTCGACGTGGAGGACGTCGTTGCGGTTGTTCGCGCCCTGCGGCCGGATGCGGATTTCGCTCGTCGTGGTGTTCGGCACCGTCGCGGGCTGGGTACCCGAGGTTACCACCGGCACGCCGACGAGCTGGAGCGCGCCGTTCGGGTTGGTGGGGTCGAACCCGTAACCGATGAACGGCTTGCGATCGCTTTCGCGGAAATCGAGCGTGTATCCGTTGACGTTCAGCGCGTCGAGCGTCGTCGTCGTCTGGAACGGGTTACGGAATTTCGATTCGGCGCGCCCGATGCGCGCATTGATCCGCACGCTGTCGCTGAACGCATGTTCGATCGTCAGCGTCGGCTGGGTGAACGTCGTCGACAATTTGTCGAAGCGCGATTCGGCGCGGACGTCGACCCCGTTGTACACGCCATAGAGCAGCGCGCCGTTGGTGTCATATTGGGCCTCGACGACGCTCGTCTGCGGTTTGCCGCCCTGCGCCGCGTTGCGGCTGAACGAAATCGCCTCGAGGAAATCTTCCTGCCGCGTCGCCTTCAGCTTCGCATAGAGGAATTCGGCGGTGATCGTCGTATTGTCCGACGGCGCCCACTGGACCGACGCCGTGACGCCGAGGCGATCCTGATCGTGGGTCAGGCGGCCATAACGCGGCAGGCGGGGGTGGAAATTATTGGGATCGTTCGCCGCATTATAGGCGGCGACATTCGCTGGCGTGTTCGGCAGGCGGGCGACGCCCTGCGCCGCCGGGCCGCACGTCGCCTGCGTCGCGTTGGTGCCCTGCGACGTCAGCCCGATCGGGGCGCAGAAGCCCTGCGACGACGGGCCATTGTCCCAGCGCACGGTACTGAAACCCTCTTCGTTGAGGCGGCGCTTCGAATAGGCGGCCGACACGAGCACGCCGAAACGGCCGTCGGCGAAGGTGTTCGAGATGAGCAGCGCGGCGCGCGGATCGATCTTTTCGTTGAGGTCGTTGTAACGCCCCTTGATCGAGCCCGCGATGCGCAGGCCGTTATAATCGAACGGGCGCGCTGCCTGCAGGTCGACCGTCGCGCCGAGCGAGCCTTCGTCGACATTCGCCGACGCGCTCTTGCGCACGGTGATCGAGTTGAAGAGTTCGGAGGCGAAGACGTTGAAGTCGAAGCCGCGCGAGCGGTTCGCGCCGCCCGAACTGTCGGTGCCGCCCGTCGTTGCGAGCGCCTCGATCCCGTTGATGCGGATGCGGGTAAAATCCTGCCCAAGGCCGCGGACGACGATCGAGCGGCCTTCGCCCGCGTCGCGATCGATCACGACGCCCGGAATGCGCTGAAGCGATTCGGCGAGGTTGGTGTCGGGGAACTTGCCGATGTCTTCGGCCTTGATGACGTCGACGATCCCGCCGTCGGCGCGCTTCGCATTGAGCGCCGCGTCGAGCGAGGCACGAAAGCCCGTCACGACGATCTCGCCTTCGGGAGCCACCGCCTCGCCGGCTTCCTCTTGTGCCGCGTCCTGTGCATAGGCCGGCGAAACCGCCAGTACGGCAAGCGAAGCCCCGCACGCCAGCCAGGTCAAAGTGCGAACGCCCCGCGCTCCATGAATAGCCATTATCATCCTCCCTTATCGCCCCGCATCCTCGCTCGCGCAAGAAATGACACCGGTTACTTTGCTGGACGAAGCGATTTGGCGAACCGCTCCATCCGTCGATTTTTCAGAGAGCAATGACGGGCCGCCATCTTGTGTGGCGAACCGGGTCAGACCCTCTCCCTTGGAAATATTTTCTCGTTGACCGATTGGGGTAACCGGTGTCAGAAAGATTGCGGATTGCGACGAACATGTCAATACCCCAATGATGAGGAGAGACGGGATGGCCAAAAAGCCTTGGATAACTGCGCTTTTTCTGGCGCTTTCCCTGTCATCGGGCGCGGCGATGGCGGCCGATGCGGCGGCACTCGCTTTCCCCGGCGCGGTCGGTCCGGCGGCGCAGACTCCTGGCGGACGTGGCGGTCAGATCCTGCGCGTCACCACCCTCGCGCCCGATGGCCCGGGATCGCTGAAGGCCGCGATCGAGACGCCGGGACCGCGCATCATCGTGTTCGAGGTCGGCGGGGTGATCGACATGGGCCGCAATACGATCGAGATCAAACATCCCTATCTGACGATCGCCGGCCAGACCGCGCCCGGCCCCGGCATCACGCTGATCCGCACGGGCATCGACGTACGGACGCATGACGTCGTGATGCGCCACCTGCGCATCTATACCGGGGTCGATGGCCAGCCTAAGCGCAGCGGGTGGGAAGCCGACACCTTCTCGACCGTCGCGGCGCATAATGTCATCGTCGACCATTGCACGCTCATGTGGGGGATCGACGAGAATATGTCGGCGTCGGGACCGCGCTTCAACGGCAAGACGGTCGACGACTGGCGCAAGGGCACGAGCCACAATGTCACTTTTTCGAACAACCTTGCTGCCGAGGGACTCGCCGACGCGAGCCACCCGAAGGGCGAGCACAGCAAGGGGTCGCTGATCCACGACAATGCCACGGGCATCGTCTTTTACCGCAACCTGTGGGCGCACAATGTCGAGCGCAACCCGCTGATCAAGGGCGGCGCGCAGGCGCTGATGATCAACAATCTGATCTATAACCCGCAGCACCGCGCGGTGCATTATAACCTGATGAACCTCGAATGGGTCGGGCATGATTATGTGGCGGGTCAGATCACCGCGGTCGGCAATGTGATGCGCGGCGGCAACGACACCGACAAGGACCTGCCCTTCCTGATGCTCGGCGGCGACGGCGACCTCGAATATTATGGCAAGGACAATCTGGCGGTCGACCGCCACGGTCAGCCGCTCCCCGAGTTCGGCCGATACGGCGAGACGAAGGCGAAACTGATTCGCGCGAAGGCACCGCTCGCGCCGGTCGGCGGATACAATATCCTTCCCGTGCGCGACGTCGAAACCTCGGTGCTGTCGACCGCGGGCGCGCGGCCCTGGGCGCGCGACGGCGAAGAAATCCGCGTGCTCTTCTTCGTCGCCGAAGGCCGCGGCGAAGTGATCGATGACGAAAAGGAAGTCAGCGGCTACCCCAAGGTCAAGGAGGCGCGCGCGCCCTTCGTCGAGGGCGAATGGGATCTCGCAACGATGGAGCCGAAATCGGGTGTCTACCCCGGCCAGACCGCCCCGTTGCCGCAGGAGAATCTGTCGGTACGAGACCGCGCGTCGCGGACCGGAAACTGACGATGAGCGCGTTGCTCGCGCTGCTCTTCGCGGGCGGCACCGCCCCGGCGATGGTCGTGATCGACGAAACCGCGACGGTGCGCGAAGAAGCGCCGCCGCACGGCTCGATCGGCCTGTCGACCGCGTACCGGATCAGCGATGCGGTCCCCGCGCCGCGCAGTTTCGAATTTCGCAAGCGCGCGCTCCACGTCGGCGCCGCGATCGGCATCCACCCGATCGACCATGACGAGATTTATTATGTCCTCTCGGGCGCCGGCGTCGTCCATTCGGACGGCGAGGAGAAAGAGCTGAAGGCCGGCACCGCCGCGTGGCTCTACAAGGGCGCGACGGTCGGCATCCGCCAGACGGGGCGCGAGCCGCTGGTCCTGATCATCGCCTATCCGAACAAGGCGCCCGCGCCATGACGCTCGACCGCCGTGCACTGCTGACGGCCAGCCTCGCGCTGCCCTTTGCGAGCGCGGTCGCGAAAGAGGCATGGACGCGGCCCACGGGTCTGACGCCCGATGCGAGTATCGCGCTCTGGCCCGACGGCCATATCAAACCACCCGCCGGACTCGTCGAAGCGGCCGTCCAGCGCAGCGACGACCCGGACGCGAGCGACCGGATGCTGCAGGGCATTACGCGCCCGCGCCTCGACATCTTCCGCCCGGCGAAACCCAATGGCGCGGCGGTGATCCTCGCCCCCGGCGGCGGCTATCGCTATGTCGTCGTCGACAAGGAAGGCTATGAACTCGCGCGCTGGCTGCGGGCGCGCGGCGTCGCCGTCTATGTGCTCTTCTACCGCCTGCCGGGCGACGGCTGGACGAACGGCGCCGATGTGCCGCTCGCCGATGCCCAGCGCGCGGTGCGGCTGGTGCGCAGCCGCGCAAGTGCCGACGGAATCGATCCCGCACGCGTGGCCTTCGGCGGCTTTTCGGCGGGCGGGCAGGTTGCGACGAGCCTGCTCACACGCTTCGATGCGAAGGCTTACGACCCTGTCGATGCGGCCGACACGCTGTCCGCGCGCGCCGATGCGCTCGCCTCCATCTATCCCGTCGTTTCGATGGACCCGGCGATCGCACATGCCGTCAGCCGCGAGAAGCTGATTGGCCCCCACCCCGACGCGGCGCGCGAAAGGCTCTATTCGCCCGAGCGCAATGTGCGCGCCGACCAGCCGCCCCTGTGGCTGCTCCACGCCGAGGACGACGATGTCGTGAAGGTCGAGAACAGTGTTCGGCTACGCGAGGCGACGCGGACCGTCGGGGCGCAGGTCGAAGCGCATTTCTTCGAACGCGGCGGCCATGGCTTCGGGCTGATGAAGACCGCGGGGCTGCCCGTGGCAATCTGGCCCGAGCTGCTGTGGAACTGGCTCGCCTCGCACAAGATGGTCTAGCTGCCCGGCTGGATGTACGGCACGCGCGCAAACAATTCGCGTTCCCATTTGCGCGGGTCGTTCTCGACGCGGCTCTCGACATCGAAGATCATCGTCGGCCGCTTATCGAGATCATAAGCCGGCCAGCCCGGATCGCCGGTACGCGCGAAGCGCACAAAAATGTCCATCACCCGGTCGCTCATCGCCTGCTGCGCCGAAGTGGGATCGGGGACCGTCCCGAAGCTGAGACCGATATCGTCGGTGTGCTTCGCCTGTTCGAAATCGAGCTGGTAGACGAAGGCAGGCGCGCCAGCGCGGGCGCGCGCCTCTGCCTCCTCGACCTGCCCCCGCCAACTGCGCGCCGCGGTGACGATGCGATGGAACAGTTCGGAAGGTTCGGCTTCGGGGTAACGCGCGCGGAACTGGCCGACGACCCACGACGGTTCGATATCGATCCGCATCTCGGACGCGATGCGCACGGCGAGATTGTCGAAGGTCAGCCCTGCAAGCTGCTTCCCTTCCGGCGCATAAAAGGCGCGCGTTTCCATCACCGCATTGCCGAGCATCATCGGGATGCCGAGCGATTGGGGTGCGGCGTCGGGCCAGAAGGGATGGCGCGACAGATGCTTCATGTCGAGCACCGGCCCCATATAGACGCTGCCGCCGAGGATCGGATCGACCGCCGAGAGCGCCGCAACCAGCTGTTCGACCGGTGCCGTCGCGGGATCGACACCCTTGCCCAGCTTGGTCAGAAACGCCTCGGCGCGCTTCGTCGCATTGAGCGGACCCGAGGCGGTGACCTGTTGCCCGCTCATCGTGATCGCCTTGTGGAACAAGCCCCGGGCTTCGGGCATCGCCATCAGCGTCGCGATCTTCGCGCCGCCGCCCGACTGGCCGAAAACGGTGACGTTGGCCGGATCGCCTCCAAAGCCCGCGATATTCCGCCGAACCCATTGCAGCGCGACAATCAGGTCGAGCTGCCCCGCATTGCCGCTATCGGGAAAGTCCGGATCGAGCCGCGCAAGATAGAGATAGCCGAGCGCGTTGAGGCGGTGGTTGACACTGACCACCACAACATCACCGCGCGCCGCGAGTGTAGCGCCATCGTTGATCGGGTCGGTGACGCTGCCGGTCGAATAGGCGCCCCCGTGGAAATAGACCATGACGGGACGCTTCGCGGGCTTTTCGATGTCAGGCGTCCAGACATTGAGGAACAGGCAGTCCTCATCCTGCGGCCGATAGCGGCTGCCCGTTTGGGGGCAGGCAGGACCGAAGATATCGCCGCGTAATTGCTCGGCCCTGGTCACGGCGACCGGAGCCCGAAAACGCTCTGCGCGGCCATAGCGGATGCCCGTGAAAGCCCAGGACTCGCTGTCGCCAAAGCTACGAAGCCTGTCCGAACGATAGACACCGTCGGACGCATTGACCCCTCCGACACGATGGACCGGGGTAAAGACTTCGGTCCGCGCAGCGGCTGAAAAGAAGAGCGAGCTACCGGCCGCTGCCAGAAGCGCCCGGCGGCCGATCAGATCAGCGCCGGACATCCAGCCCGCCGCCGTGGAAGGCATCGATATCGGCCTGTCCGAAGCGGCTCGCGTCGCCCGGCAGCGAATGTTTGAGCGCGGTCAAGGCGAGGCCCGATTGGGCCATCACGCGCGCATCGCCGCCCGAGAGATGCGCGTGGAGCACGCCCGCGGCAAAGGCATCGCCCGCACCGATGCGGTCGACGATGCCGGTGACGTCGATTTCGGGGGTCTGATAGCCACCGTCGCGGAGATCGACGCGTGCCGCGATACGGTGGTGGTCGGCGGTAGCCGTATGCCGCGCGGTCGAGGCGATCAGCTGGAGGTCCGGGAAAGCGGCAAATCCCGCTTCGGCGGCTTCGCGGCGCCGGTCTTCGCCCTCGCCGCTGAATTCCTGTCCCAGCACCAGCGACAGGTCGCGGTGGTTGCCGAAGAGGATATCGGCGGTGCCGATCAGCTCGGAAAGGATCGTGCGCGGGTCGCTGTCCCACGCTTCCCAAAGCATCGCGCGGTAATTGCCGTCGAAGCTGACCCGCACGCCGAGCCGCTTGGCCGCGCGCGCCGCGGCCAGCGCGGCTTCGGCCGAACGCGGCCCGAGCGCGGGCGTGATACCAGACAGGTGGAGCAGGCCCGCTCCCGCCAGCAGGCGGTCGAAATCATAATCCTCCGGCCCCGTCGCCGCGAAGCTCGACCCGGCGCGGTCGTAGACGATCTCCGAGGCGCGGAGCCCTGCGCCGACGCTGAGGAAATAGAGGCCCATGCGGCCCGGACAAGGCGTGACGGCGGCGCAATCGACGCCTGCGCCGCGCACCGCCGCCACTGCTCCGCGACCCAGAGCATTTGCGGGAATCTTGCTGACCATCGCGCAGTCATGGCCAAGATGCGCGAGCCCGATCGCGACATTCGCCTCGGCGCCGCCGACGTGGAGCGCGAGCGACGGCGACTGCATCAGCAGTTCGTTGCCCGGCGAGGTCAGGCGGATCAGCAGTTCGCCGAAAAAGACAAGGCGGCCTTCGGTCATCTCACTCCCCGCTCACCCTGCCCGTGCCGGCGGGTGGCCTTTCCTGTTATCGCGCGAGCCAGCCGCCGTCGACGGCTAGGATATGGCCCTGCACATAGTCCGATGCGGAGGACGCGAGAAACACCGCAGCGCCGCCGATGTCGCTCGGGTCGCCCCAGCGGCCCGCCGGGATGCGTTCCATGATCTGGCGGTTGCGCGTCTCGTCGCCCTGCAGCGCGGCGGTGTTGTTCGTCGCGATATAGCCCGGGGCGATCGCATTGACCTGCACCCCCTTCGCCGCCCATTCGTTCGCGAGCAGCTTGGTGAGCCCGCCGACCCCCGATTTCGACGCGGTATAGCTCGGCACGCGAATGCCGCCCTGAAAGGTCAGCATCGAGGCGATGTTGATGATCTTGCCCGAACCGCGCGCGATCATGTGGCGCCCGACGCCCTGGCAAAGGAAGAACAGCGTCTTGAGGTTGGTGTCCATGACGGCATCCCAATCCTCTTCGGTGAAGTCGACCGCGTCGGCGCGGCGGATGATGCCGGCATTGTTGACGAGGATGTCGATCCGCCCGAATTCGGCGAGCACCGCATCGACGAGCGGCTGGACCGCGCCGACGCTCGACAGGTCGGCGGCGAAATTTTCGCCCTTCCGCCCCAATCCGCGCACCTTGCCGACGGTCTCGTCGGCCGGCGAGCGGCCCGCGGCAGCGATGTCGGCCCCCGCCTCGGCGAGCGCGAGCGCGATCCCCTGCCCGATGCCGGTGTTGGCGCCGGTGACGAGCGCGACCTTGCCCGAAAGATCGAAGAGACCGGCCATTACGACAGCTGACAGATGTCGAGGACGTTCATGTCGGTATAATCCTGGTTCTCGCCCGCCATCGCCCAGATGAAGGCATAGGATTTGGTGCCAGCACCCATGTGGATCGACCAGGGCGGGCTGATTACCGCTTCCTCATTCTGCATCACGATGTGGCGCGTCGCTTCGCCCTCGCCCATGAAATGCATCACGCGGTCGGTGTCGACATTGTCGAGTTCGAAATAGAAATAAATCTCGCTGCGGCGCTCGTGGATGTGCGGGGGCATGGTGTTCCACACGCTGCCTTCCTTGAGCACGGTCAGCCCCATCACGAGCTGCGCACTGTCGCACACGCCCGGGATGACGAGCTGGAAGATCGTGCGTTCGTTCGATTCGGCAAGGCTGCCGCGGTCGAGCGCATTGGCGTCGGCGATGCCGAGCTTGCGCGTCGTGAACGCCTTGTGCGCCGGGCACGACGCCAGATAATAGCGTGCACCTTCGCCCGCGAAGCTGACGTCGGTCGCGCCCATCGTCACATAGAGGCAATCCTTGTTGCCCAGCGTGAAGCTCTCGCCATCGACGGTCACCGTGCCTTCCACCGACGACACGTTGACGATCGCAAGCTCACGGCGCTCGAGGAACGGGTGCCCCGCGGCCGACGGCGGCTCGCTCTGCGCGGGCAGCTTGACCGGCGCCGAGCCGACGGCGACCCCGCCGATCACGAAGCGGTCGGCGTGGGTGTAGTTGAGGACGCACTCGCCTTCGCGGAACAGGTCCTGGATCAGGTAGCGATCGCGCAGCTCGGCGTTCGACACTTCCTCCATCATGACGGGATGGGTGGCGTAATAGGTCTTGGAAAACATGGGTGACATCCTCGCTCGAGATTTCTGGCTTGCCGCCTTGCTAGATTTGATGGTAACCGGTGTCAAGAGGTGTTGGCACCCCCGCCGGGCGGTTGATTTTACGCTTTCGAGCGCCCATCAGACAGAAAAGGCGAGCTCGGCTCCGGCCGGACTTGCAGGGGAAAGAAGATTATGGCGGCACAGGGCAAGGGGCCGGGAGGCAAGCAACCGACGATCAACGACGTGGCGGCGCTTGCGGGGGTATCGAAAAAGACGGTGAGCCGGGTAATCAACCGGTCCGAATTCCTGACCGACAAGACACGCGCGGCGGTCGAACAGGCGATCGAACAGCTGGGCTTCGTTCCGAACCCGCAGGCGCGCGCGCTTGCCTTTCGCCGCAACTTCCTGATCGCGCTGCTCCACGACAATCCGAATGCGCAGACGGTGCTCAATTTCCAGCGCGGCGTGCTCGACGCGATCAAGGACAGCGATCTCGCGCTGCTCGTCCGTCCGGTCGATCGCGGGTCGGACAAGCTGCTCGACGACGTCCGCACCTTCCTCGAAAAACAGCGGCCGATCGGCGCGTTGCTGCTGCCGCCAATTTCGGAGAATGACGATCTCGCCGCGCTCTGCGAGGAGCTTGGCGTGCGTTACGTCCGCATCGGGTCGGCGCGGATCGACGATGCGAAACATTGCATCTCGTCGAACGACCGCGAGGTCGTCGCCGAAGCGGTACGCGGCCTGATCGCGCTCGGCCACCGCCGCATCGGCTTCGTGCGCGGCCCCGTCGGCTTCCGGTCGGCCGCCGAACGCGAACAGGGTTTTCGCGAAGCGCTGGCCGAGGCCGGACTCGATCTTCCGGCCGAACTCTATGTGCCCGGCAACTACCGATATACCGCAGGCATCGAAGCCGGCGAAGCGCTCCTCGCGCTGCCCGCGCCGCCGACCGCGGTCTTCTGTTCGAACGACGAGATGGCGGCGGGCCTGATGAGCGTCGCGCATGGCAAGGGCATCAAGGTGCCGGGCGCGCTGTCGATTATCGGTTTCGACGACAGCCCGACCGCAACGCATATCTGGCCCGCGCTCAGCACCGTGCGCTGGCCGATCCGCGAGATGGGGATCCGCGCCGCGCAAACGCTCGTTCCCGACTTTCTCGGCCCCGGAGCCAAGATCGCAGACGATGAGGGAACCGTGCTGGCCTCGACTTTCGTCGAACGGCAATCGGTCGCGCCGCCGCCGGAACGCTGACCGCTCAGCGCCGCCGGCGCGCGAGCTGATATTCGTAGAGCGATGGCGCGGCGCTCACCGCCTGCCCCGTCCCCTCGATATAGGGCGCCGGGGTGTAGCGGACGGCAATCCTGCGGTTGGCGTGGAGCCCCACGATCCGCTCGCCCGGCCCTTCGAGCCCGCTGATGATCGTCACCGTCGCATCGGCGGGCACGCTTTCGGGCATCACCAGCTTCGCGTTCCACAGCGTGTTGTAGAGCCCGTGCCCCGGCTTCCAGTAAGGCGCGCCGCCGCCGACCCAGAGCTGGTATTGCCAACCATCCTTGCCCTGTTTGGGGTCAATGTGCATCTCGATCGCATCGAACAGATTCTGGTGGTTCGACCCGCTATGCTGATCGATGATCGCGTGCGCGTCGACGACCGGGCGCAGGAACACCGAACGCGTCGAGCGCGTGTTGATACTGACCGGATGGATGACGGGGTTCGCGACCTTCAGATCCTTGACCAGCACATTGTGCACCGCGCCGACATGCACCGAATAATGCGCGCGGCGCGTGCCGGTGGTGGTGATGTCGGCGATCGTCAGGCTCGCGGCATTGTCGGTGAGGATGCCGCTGTCCGAACTGTCGATCGTCAGCTTTTTCACCCAGCCGTCGAACACGCCGGTCATGTAGATGCCGTTATAGCCCTGTTCGAGATGATGCCCGAACGACGGCGCATCGGGGAATTGCAGCCGCAGATTCTGGATGCCCACATTCGAGAGATGCTTCCAGTCGGCAACCACCGCAGGCTGGGCGGCGCCGATCTCGTGGAGCAACGGATCGCCGAGCGTGATCGTCTTGCCGCGAACCGCCGTGACGCGTGTCGCCTGCGCGACCACCGGCCGATTGGGCGAGGTCCAGTGGTGCGACCCGATCGGCAGGTCGGTGTCGCCATAGAGCGACTTCAGGATCTGGCTCTTCGGGCCGTCGACCGAAAACCATTGCAGCTGCACGACGTCACCGGCCTTGAGCTTCGCCGCATTGTCGACCGTCAGCGTGCGGGTGAACTGCTTGCCCGAAACCCCGGTCGCGAGCACCGGGTCGCGGACATCCTTGCTGCCGTCATAGGAGACTGGCCGGCTGTTTTCGGGGGCGACGAGGATCATCCCGCCCGCCCAGCTATATTCGGTGAACAGATAGTCGATATTATGCTCGGCCTCGACCTGCTGCTTCTTCTCGCGCACCAGATAGTCGCGCAGCTCGTCATAATCGTGGCTCTGGTCGATCAGCTTGAGCGGGCGCGGGAACCAGAGCTCGCTGCCCCCCGGCCCATCGCCCGCACCGTCGAGGACGATGTCGCTGCGCGTGATCCTCAGCACCTCGGTAATCTGCGTGCGTCCCTTGGGAAAACGCAGCGTCACCTTGCCCTTGACCGCGTTCGCGGCGGCGAGCGCGCGCAGCGCCGCCTTGGTATCGTCGAGCTCGTCATCCGGAATCGCGCCATATGCGGTCACGTCGATGATCGTGCCCGCATCGGCGGGGATCGGCGCCAGCCCGAAGCCATAGCCGGCATAGCTGAAATCGGGCAGCGGGTTTGCCGCCGCTGTCGCCGGGTCCGAAAGAATCTTCGGCAATTTCGTCGGCTGTGCGTGAACCGGGAGCGTGAGCACCGCGCCGAGCGCCAGAACCGAAACAAGGCGCGCGCGCCGAACACCCGAAATCATGACCCGTAACACTCCTTGCGATCCGGTAGACCGGCGGCGCACGACCCCGCACCGCCGGTCCGGGGACCCCTGCTAGAACTTCGCGCGCACGCCGACCGAAAAACGCCGCTCGGACAGCGCATAGCTGTTGAGTGCGGTCGTATTGAAATTGCTATACTCGGTCGTCGCCGATTTTTTCGGCATCAGATTCTGTGCCTGGAGCGACAGCGCGATATTCTTCGTGATGTCGACCCCGACCTGCGCGTCGAGCTGCGAGCGCGAACCCACGAAGCTCGGGCGGCCTTCGGAAAATTCGAACACCGCCTCGTCGCGATAATTATACGCGATGCGCGCCGAGAATGGCCCCTTCTCGTACAGCCCGACGAGATTGTAGCTGTTCTTCGACACCGCGACGAGCGGGAAGCCGTTGTTATCCTCCGAGTCCGAATAGGTGTAGTTGGCGATCACCCCGAAGCCGTCGAGCGGCGACGGCAGGAAATCGAAGAACTGCTGAATGCCGACCTCGAATCCCTTGATCTTCGCGCTGGCGAGATTTTCGGGACGCGAGAAGGTCAGCTCGCGGCCCTGCGGATCGAGGTTGGTATCGACCCCGGTGGTCACGAAGCTCGCGATAAAATTCTTGACGTCCTTGTAGAACACCGCGCCCGAGATCAGCGAGCTCTTGCCCGTATAATATTCGAAGCTGACATCGGCCTGCGTCGAAATCGGCGGTTCGAGGTTCACATTGCCGCCGGTGACCGACAGGTTGGTCGCGTTGAAGAAGGTCGAGGGCGCAAGGTCGGCGATCGACGCGCGCTGCATCGTCTGCGACCCCGATACGCGGATCAGGAAGTCGTCGGTGACGTTGAAGGCGATATTCGCGCTGGGCAGGACGTTGGTATAGCGGTTCTTGTCGTTGACCAGCCGGCTGACCGTGCCGACGTTGACGTAGGAGTCGACCGACAGCCGCGTCGACGCGATGCGCACCCCGGCATTCGCTTTGTACGGGATGCCCGCAATCTCGCCCTCGCCCGATACCATCAGGTAACCGGCGAGCGTCTTTTCGCTGAAATCATAGTCGCGCTGGAGATTGGGCAGCAGGGTCGACTTGCCATTCGGGTCGGGGTTGGGCTCGGCGGCCTGCGCGCGTGTGAAGACATAGTCGAAGGTGGGCGCGGTGCTCAAAAAGCTGCGCGGAAAGGTCCCCGGAATATCGGTGAGGAAATCACCGGTATCGACAAGCTTGAGATAAGGTTCGAGCTCGGCGCGCGTCGGCGTGACCTGGCTGCGGAACGCGTTCGAGCGCGCATGGAGGTCGGTGTAGCGCACCCCCGCCGCGATCGTGACGCCGCCCCCCGTCTCGTAGCTGACGTCGAGCTTGCCCGTATATTCGTCGAGCAGGCCGATCAGGCGATTGCTGCGCACGCCGTTGTTCGCTGGGTTATACGACGCATAGCTGGTCGGGTTGAACGGCCCGGTCAGTGTCAGCGACGGGATGGTCGTGTCGCGGAAATCGAAGGCGCCGGGGACCAGCGCGGTGCCTTGCAGGGTGATGATCTGGATCGTCTGGTCGATCGTGCCCTTGCTGTAATAGGCGTCGGCCTCGATCGTCAGCCCGTTGTCGCCCTCATATTTGCCGTTGAGCCCGTAGAGGAAGCTTTCGGTCGGCTCGTTGCGGATCTGCCCCGCAGTGGTGACCGTGCCGTTGGCATTGCCCGCAACGACCATGCCGTCCTCGACGACGCGATTGGTCACCGGGTTGCTGCCCGTCGGCAGACGGAAGGCGAAGAAATCCTGACGGCGCCCGGTCTTGAGTTTCGAATAGAGCGCGTCGGCGGTGATGGTGAATTCGGGGGTCACTTCGAACTGGATCGCGCCGTTGAGGCCGAGGCGCGAGCGGTCGACGGTGAATTGCTCATATTGCAGCAGCACCGGGGTCGGGAGCACGCCGCCGCCGGTGCCGGTGTAGGTGCGATTGAGGAAATTGTTGCGCTCGAAGGTTTGCGTCGTCGAGGTGCGCTTCTGATATTCGCCCGCGAGCATGACGCCGATGCGGCCGTCGGCGAATTTCGTCGTCGCGAAACCCGTGATCGCAGGTTCGAACTTGTCGGAATTTTCGGAATAGACGCCCTGCGCGCGCACCGAGATCGTCGGTTCCTTGAACGACAGCGGCTTCGGCGTGACGAGGTTGACCGTGCCGCCAAGCCCGCCTTCGGCATTGCTGGCGAGCGGTGACTTGCGCACTTCGAGGCGCCCGAACAGGCTGGAGGGAACCGAATCGAGCCCCGACGAGCGGCCGAGCTGGTCATTCTCGGGCGGCGACAGGCGCGCCGACCAGCCGAGCAGGGTGCGACCGTCAACCTCGACGCGCACCTGCTGGAGGCCGCGCACCGAAACCGACTGGCCTTCGCCGAAAACGCGGGTGATCTGGACCCCGGTGACGCGCTGCAACGCTTCGGCGACATTGGCGTCGGGGAGCTTGCCGACATCTTCGGCAGTGATGACGTCCATCACCTGTTCGGCTTCGCGCTTGATGTCGGCCGCCTGTTCGAGCGAGGCGCGGATGCCGGTGACGACAATCGCATCGTCGCCGGCCGGCGCCGGCGTATCCTGCGCATGTGCCGGCGCTATCGCCAGTGCCGCGAGCGAGGCGCCGCCCGCCAGCTTCGCCCATGTACGGAAGCCCCGCCTTGCCTGAATCGCCGCCTGAATCGCCATCGTCATCCTCCCACGCCGGCGGCGGACCTGCTGCCCGCTCACCCCTGATTTCCCTCGGAGATACCGCCCGATGAACCGGGCTTTTCGACCCGTCCGACGGCTCTCCTCATTTTCTATAATCGTTGCCCGGAACTGGTAACCGGTGTCACGAATGATGCGGGATTTGCCGAGCCCGTGTCAAGCAATAATTGTATGACAACTGATGTCGTTGTATGACAACTATATTCTGACCGGCGACTGGCAGGTGCGCCGGAAAAATTGTCGCAATTTGTCGTATCGCACCCATTGGGCTTGCCAGCGGCAGGCCAATGGGTTGAATAGGCGCAAAACCTCCCTTCCCGACTGCGACTTGAAACGAGATTGACCCCTATGCTGGACAAGAGGCCGCTGCTTCGTGCCGGAGCCCTGTGTGCCATGGCCCTGTCGCTCGCCGCCTGCTCGGCCGAAGCGGAGAAGGGCGGCCGCGGCGCCCCCGAGGTCGGCTATGTCACCGTCGCGGTGCAGCCGGTGCCCGTCACGACATCGCTCGGCGGGCGCACCGTCGCGTTTGAAACGAGCGAGGTGCGGCCGCAGGTGAACGGCCTGATCCGCCGCCGCCTGTTCGCCGAGGGCGGCTTCGTCCGCGCCGGCCAGCCGCTCTACCAGATCGACGCGAGCCTCTATCAGGCGGGGGTCGACCAGGCCGCGGCGAACCTCGCCAGCGCGCGCGCCAGCGCGCAGGCCGCCGACGAACGCGCGCGGCGGCTCGAACCGCTCGCCAAGATGCAGGCGGTCGCCGAACAGGATTATACCGACGCGCTGGCGCAGGCGCGGATGGCGCGCGCCGCGGTCGCGCAGAACAGCGCCGCGCTCGAAACCGCGCGGATCAACCTGCGTTATGCAACGATCACCGCGCCGATCAGCGGCCGCATCGGCCGCAGCCTCGCGACCCCCGGCGCGCTCGTCAGCGCGAGTCAGGCGACCCCGCTCGCGGTGATCCAGCAGACCGACCCGATGTATGTCGACATGCAGCAGTCGAGCGCCGAGCTCACCGCGCTCCGTCAGGCAATCGAAAGCGGCGGTGTGACCGCGGGCAGCACTTCGGTGCGGCTGCGCATGGAAGACGGCAGCAGCTATGGCTTTGCCGGGACGGTCCAGTTTTCCGATATCACGGTCAACGAGGCGACCGGCACCGTCACGCTGCGCGCGCGCTTCCCCAATCCCAAGGGAATCCTGCTGCCCGGCATGTTCGTGACCGCGCTGTTCGATCAGGTGGTGAACCCGTCGGCGATCCTGCTACCGCAAGCCGCGGTGCAGCGCGATTTCGACGGTTCGGCCTTCGTCTATCTCGTCGGCAAGGACAATAAGGCGGCGCGGCGCAAGATCGTCGCCGACCGCACCGCCGGCGCGAACTGGGTCATCACCGACGGGCTGAAGCCGGGCGAACGCGTGATCACGCAGGGGATCGGCAATCTGCGGCAGGGCGCCGATATCCGCCCGGTGGCGGCGAGCAGCGTCCAGCGCGTGGGCGCCTCCAAGGGCGACGCCGCCGCGGCGAAGGGTAAATAGCGGGCGATGTCGCGCCTTTTCATCAACCGGCCGATCTTTGCGTGGGTGCTCGCGATCATCGTCATGCTCGGCGGAGCGGGCGCGCTCTTTTCGCTGCCGATCGAGCAATATCCCGACATCGCGCCGGCGCAGGTCAATATCCGCGCCACCTATCCGGGCGCGTCGGCCGAAACGATCGAGAACAGCGTCACGCAGGTGCTCGAACAGCAGCTGACCGGGATCGACGGCCTTCTCTATTTCAGCTCGCAATCGAGCTCGCGCGGACAGGCGAACATCACCGCGATCTTCGAAAAGGGCACCGACCCCGACATCGCGCAGGTGCAGGTCCAGAACAAGATCGCATCGGCGGTCTCGCGCCTGCCGCAGCAGGTCCAGCAACAGGGCGTGCGCGTCACCAAGTCCAACTCGGACACGCTGCTGCTCGTCGGGGTCTATGACGAGACGAACACGCGCGTGAACCAGGATGTGTCCGACTATATGGCGTCGAACATCCAGGACCCGCTGTCGCGCGTCGAGGGGGTCGGTGAGGTCAATATCTTCGGCGCCCCGCACGCGATGCGCATCTGGCTCAATCCGCAGCGGCTCGCCGCGATGTCGCTGATGCCGAGCGACGTGATCTCGGCAATCAGCGCGCAGAACAGCGAGGTCGCCGCGGGCGACGTCGGCGGCCTGCCCTCGCCGCAGGGACAGATGCTCAACGCGACGGTTACTGCGCAGTCGCGGATGCAGACGGTCGAAGAATTCCAGAATATCGTATTGAAGACGCTTCCCGACGGATCGACCGTGCGGATCAAGGATGTCGCGCGCGTCGAGATCGGCGCCGAAAGCTATGCCGTCGTCAGCCGCATCAACGGCCATCCGGGGGCGGGCATGTCGATCTCGCTGTCGCCCGGGTCCGACGCGCTCGAAACCGCCGACCGGGTGAAGGCGCGGATGGAGGAACTCGCCGCCGATTTCCCCGACGGGCTGACTTACAGCTACGCCAATGACGCGACCGCCTTCATCAAGCTGTCGGTCAGCGAGGTGCAGAAATCGCTGTTCGAGGCCATCCTGCTCGTCATCCTCGTGATGTTCGTCTTCCTGCAGAGCTGGCGCGCGGTGCTGATCCCCGCGATCGCGGTGCCCGTGGTGCTGCTCGGCACCTTCGCCATCTTCTATATGCTGGGGTTCAGCATCAACACGCTCACGCTGTTCGGGCTGACGCTCGCGATCGGGCTGCTCGTCGACGACGCGATCGTCGTGGTCGAGAATGTCGAGCGGTTGATGGAAGAAAATCCGGGCATGTCGGCGCGCGACGCGACGATCCAGTCGATGAAGGAGTTGCAGGTCGCGCTGATCGCGATCGCACTCGTGCTGTCGGCGGTGTTCATGCCGATGGCCTTTTTCGGCGGCTCGACCGGGGTCATCTATCGGCAATTCTCGGTCACCATCGTCTCGGCGATGGCGCTGTCGGTGCTCGTCGCGCTGATCCTCAGCCCCGCGCTGACCTCGACCCTGCTCAAGCCCAGGGCGCATGGCGACGCGGCTGACAACGGCGGGCGCTTCCCCCGCGTCCACGCCTTGCTCGAGCGCGCGAAAAGCGGCTTCAACACGCGCTTCGACCGCTCGGTCGACCGCTATGTCGGCAGCGTGACCAAGGTCGTCGACCGCAAATGGCTGTTCCTCGGCATCTATGCCGTCCTGCTCGTCGCGCTGGTATTTCTGTTCCTGCGCCTGCCGAGCGGTTTTCTGCCCAACGAGGATCAGGGCCGTGTGCAGGTCCAGTTCCGCCTGCCCGCGGGTGCGACGCAGGCGCGCACGCTCGAAGTGCGCGACGAAATCGAAAAATATATGCTGACCCATGAAAAGGCGAACACGCAGGCGCTGTTCCTGATCGCGGGCGGCGGCGGCGGCGCGGCGGCGGGGCAGAATACCGGGCAGGGCTTCGTCAACCTCACCCATTGGGACGACCGGCCGGGCAAGGAAAATACCGCCGACGCGATCGCCGAACGCGCGCGCAAGGCATTGAGCGGCCTCCGCGATGCCCAGATCTTCGCGCTCGTCCCCGGCGCGGTGCGCGGGCTCGGCGATTCGTCGGGCTTCACGATGCAGTTCCAGAACCGCAGCGGGATGAGCCGCGCCGAGTTCGTCGAAGCGCGTGAAAAACTGCTCGCCGCGGCGAACGCGAATCCCAAGCTGACCTCGGTCCGCCTGTCCGACCTTCCCGACGTCGCGACGCTCAAGATCGACGTCGATACGCAGCGGCTGACCGCCTATGGCATCGACAACGCCGATGTGAATTCGACCCTCTCCGCCGCATGGGGCGGGCGCTACGTCAACGACTTCATCGACAAGGGCCGCGTCAAGCGCGTCTATGTCCAGGGCGACGCCCCCTATCGCGCACGTCCCGAAGATCTCGGCCAATGGTATGTGCGGTCGGCGGACGGCCAGATGTCGCCTTTCTCGGCCTTTGCCAAGACCGGCTGGTCGACGACGCCCAGCAGCAGTTCGCGTTTTCAGGGCGTCCCCGCCTTCGAAATCTCCGGCCAGCCGGCCCCCGGCACCAGTTCGGGCGAGGCGATGGACGAGATGGAGCGGATGGCGAACGAGCTCCCCGGCACCAGCGTCGCCTGGTCGGGTTCATCCTATCAGGAGCGCCTCTCGTCAGGGCAGGCACCCCTGCTCTATGGCCTGTCATTGCTCGTCGTCTTCCTCTGCCTCGCCGCGCTCTACGAAAGCTGGTCGATCCCGCTCGCGGTGCTGCTCGTCATTCCGCTGGGGCTGATCGGCGCGGTGTTCGCGGTGAATTTGCGCGGGCTGGAGAATGACGTCTATCTCCAGATCGGCCTGCTCACGACGATGGGGCTCGCGGCGAAGAACGCGATCCTGATGATCGAATTCGCCGAGCAGGAAGAACGCAAGGGCAAGCGCGTGATCGAGGCCGCGATCGCCGCGGCGCGCATCCGCCTGCGCCCGATCCTGATGACGAGCTTTGCCTTCATCTTCGGCGTGCTGCCGCTCGCGATCGCGACCGGCGCCGGTGCGAACAGCCGCGTCGCGATCGGCACCTCGGTGATCGGCGGAATGCTCACCGCCGCCTTCCTCGCGATCTTCTTCATCCCGCTCTTCTTCGTCCTCGTCCGCCGCGGTGTACGCGACGGGCTGGCGGCGGTGCGCGCGCGGTTCGGCAAGAACAGGGGTGACGGCCCGGCGGAGGTGCCGGCATGATCCGCGCCCTGCTTCTCACCAGCACGCTGGCGCTCGCCGGCTGCTCGCTCGCGCCCAAGACGGTACTGCCCGCGCCGCCGGTGCCGCAAAGCTGGCCCGCGGGCGACGCTTATCTGCTACAAAGCGAGGCAGCGCTGCCGATCCTCTCCTACAGAAGCGTCTTCACCGACCCGCGCCTCCAGGCGCTGACCGAACAGGCGCTGGCGAACAACCGCGACCTTCGCACCGCCTATGCCAATGTTGCTGCGGCGCGCGCGCAGGTGCGCGTCACGCGGTCGGGGCAATTCCCCGAACTCGGGGTCAACGCCGGCGCGGACTATTCGGACGGCGGAAACAGCAATGGCGCGGGCGACTTCTCGCTGCGCGGCGGAATCACCGCCTTCGAACTCGACCTGTTCGGAAAGCTCGCCAACGCGACCGAGGCCGACCGCAACCGCGCGCTCGGTACCGAGGCGGCGTCGCGCACGGTGCGGCTCGCGCTGATCGCGAATCTCGCCGACGCCTGGGCGACTTATGGCGCCGGCCGCGACCTCCTCAAAATCGCCGAGGACACCGCCGCCAATGCGCGCGAAAGCGTGCGGCTGACCAGGGCGCGGCTCGACGGCGGCGTCGCGCCGCGCACCGACCTGCGCCAGGCCGAACAGATCCTCGCGACCGCCGAGGATTCGATCGCGCAGCAAAGGACCGCGATCGCACAGGACGAGAATCTCATCCGCCTGCTCGTCGGCGGCGATGTCGACCGCGCGCTGCTTCCCACAAGCCTCACCGAAGTGACGCCGACGATCGTGTCGCTGCCCGCCGGAGTCAGCTCGGAAATCCTGCTCCGCCGCCCCGACGTGATCGAGTCCGAATATGGCCTGCGCGCCGCCAACGCCGACATCGGCGCTGCGCGCGCGCGGCTCTTTCCGTCGATCTCGCTGACCGGGCTGCTCGGCTTTGCGAGCAATGCGCTCGGCAGCCTGTTCGACAGCGGGTCGTTCAGCTGGTCGGCGGGCGGCGATGCCACCGCGACGATCTTCGACGCCGGCGGCCGCCGCGCCGGGGTTGCGGTCAGCGAGGCGCAGCGCGATGCCGCACTCGCGGGCTATGAGGGCGCGATCCAGACCGCATTCCGCGAAGTCGCCGACGCGCTCGCGGTACAGGGCACGATATCCGAACGCGTCCGCGCCGCCGCCGCGAACAGCGCCGCCGCCGCCGACACCGCGACGCTCACCGACGCGCGTTACAAGGGCGGCGTCGACAGCTTCCTGTCGAGCCTCGACGCGCAGCGCAGCCTCTATGCGGCGCGGCGGAGCGAGATCGGGACGCAATTGCTGCTCGTCAGCACGCGAATCGCACTGTTCCGCGCGCTGGGCGGCGACAGCAGCGCGGGTTCGACGGCTCCTGCACCCCGATAGCTTCGTCACCCCGGACTTGATCCGGGGTCCACGATCACCCCGCCGCAATGGATGCCGGATCGAGTCCAGCATGACGAAAAAGGCGTTCTCCGACTCTCCTTGACAATCGCCCCCGCTCGCGCGCTAATAGAACATATCAGGAACAAATGATGCGCGAGTCGTCTCCCACACTCGCCGGGCTGCGGAAACGCATCGCCCGGCTGACCGCCAATGGCGGTTTCGAAAGCCGCCGGACCGACGGCTGGCTGGCGAGCGGACATGCGCGCTTCGACGCGGCGATCGGCGGCGGGCTCGCGATCGGGCATACCCATGAATTTTTCGCCGCCGACGCGCTCGACGCGACGAGCGCCGCCGCCTTTGCCGCGCTGATCGCGCTGCGCTCGCCGGGCAAAGCGCCGCTGCTCTGGCTGCGCACGACCGACGCCGGCAAGCGCACGGGTCATATCTATGCCCCAGGCATCGCCGAACTTGGCGGCGACCCCGACCGGCTGCTGCTCGTCGAGGCCGCCGATCCCAAGATGCTGCTCGCCTGCGCGAACGATGCGATCCGCTGCGCGGGATCGGCGGCGGTGATCGTCGAAAGCTGGGGTAAATTCCCGCTGCTCGACCTCACCGCGGGGCGCCGGCTCGCCCTCGGCGCGCGCGACGCGGGAACGACGCTGTTGATGCTGCGCCTCAATGCCACACCCACGCCGAGCGTCGCCGAAACGCGCTGGAGCGTCGCCGCCGCACCCTCGCGCGAACTCGAAGCCAATGCCCCCGGCGCCCCCGCCTTCGACCTTGAGCTGCTGCGCTGGCGCGGCGGCCCCGCCGGCACGCGCTGGCGACTGGACTGGAACCATGACGAACATGCCTTCGAAGACGCGGCGCTATCTGGCGCTCTTCTTCCCCTTCCTGCCCGCCGAGCGATGGCTTCGCAAGGCGCCGCAGCGGCCTGACGCGCCGCTCGTCTTTGCCGAGAAGCAGCGCGGCGCGATGCGCCTGGCCAGCGTCGATGCGGCGGCGCTCGCGGTCGGACTTCGCCCCGGCATGTCGCTCGCCGATGCGCGCGCGCAGTTCGGCGAACTCGTCGTCATTCCACACGATCCGGTACTCGATCATGGATGGCTCGACCGGCTCGCGCAGGGCTGCGCACGCTATACGCCACTCGTCGCGCTCGACGCCCCTGACGGGCTGATCCTCGACATTGCAGGCGCGGTCCACCTGTTCGGCGGCGAGGCCGGACTGGTCGCCGATGTCGAGCACCGCATCGTGCGCCTCGGTATGACCTTGCGCCACGCGCTCGGCCCGACCGCCGACGCCGCGCGCGCGCTCGCACGCTACCAGACACGCCCCGCCCCCGATGAAGGACAAGCGATCCGCCGCCTGCCCGTCGCCGCGCTCGAACTCGAAACCGAGGCGACGACCGCGCTCGTCCGCGCCGGGCTCAAGACGATCGGCGACCTCGCGGGCCGCCCGATGGCGAATATCGCCGCGCGGTTCGGCGCCGACGCCGCGATGGCGCTGCGCCGCCTGCTCGGCGATGCGCCGAGCCCGCTCGACCCGCGCGTGACGCCGCCGCCGGTCGTCGCCGAACGCCGCTTTGCCGAGCCGCTGGGCAGCACCGCTCATGCGACCAGAATACTGGCCGAACTCGCCGCCGAGGCGATCGGGGATCTGTCCAAACGCGGCAAGGGCGGGCGCCATTTCCGCGCGACCTTCTTTCGGAGCGACGGCCTCGCGCGCAGCATCGCGATCGAAACCGGCCATCCGACGCGCGACGTGGGCCTCGTCATGCGCCTCTTCGCCGAGCGTATGGACAGCCTCGCCGACCCGCTCGACCCCGGCTTCGGCTTCGACATGATCCGCCTCGCGGTGCCGCGGCTGGAAGCGCTTTCCACGACGCAACTCAAGCTCGAAGGCGGCGCGGTGCGCGAAGCGGAGACTGATGAGCTTGTCGATCGGCTCACGGTCCGGCTCGGCCGCCGCCGCGTGCGACGGCTGCGCCCCGCCGACACCCACATCCCCGAACAGGCACAGCTCGAACTGCCCGCGATCGAGGCACCGGAGCCTTCACCCTGGCAAGCCGCTGAACCGGGCGAGCCCCCGACGCGCCCCTTCCACCTCTTCGACCCGCCGCAGCCGATCGAGGTGATCGCCGAAGTCCCCGACGGTCCGCCGCACCAGTTCCGCTGGCGCCGGCAGGCGCACGCAGTGCGCCGCTACGAAGGCCCCGAACGCATCGCCGCCGAATGGTGGCGCCGCCGCGACAATGGCGGGCTGACGCGCGACTATTACCGCGTCGAGGACGCGCAGGGCCGCCGCTTCTGGCTCTTTCGCCACGGGCTTTACGAAGAGAAGGACGACCCGCGCTGGTATATCCATGGGGTCTTCGCATGAGCGACGCAGACGCCGATCCCGGCCGAGATTCCGGCTTTGCCGAGCTGGTCGCGGCGACCAATTACAGTTTCCTGCGCGGCGCCTCGCATCCCGCCGAGATGGTGGCGGAGGCGATCAACCTCGGCATGAAAGGCATCGGCATCGCCGACCGCAATAGCGTCGCGGGGGTGGTGCGGGCGTGGGTGTTCCTGAAAGAACAACAGGTGAAGAAACCCGAAATGGTGGAGGGCTTCCGGCTGGTCGTCGGAGCGAGGCTCGTCTTTGCCGACGGTACCCCCGACATCGTCGCCTATCCCGTCAGCCGCCACGGCTGGGGCCGCCTGACCCGTCTTCTCTCGATCGGGAATCTGCGTGCGGAGAAAGGCGACTGCATTCTCAATCTCGAAGACTTGCTCGACCATTGCGAGGATCTGCTGCTGATCGCGACAAACGGCAACGAAGCCTTGCTCCGCAAGCTCAAAAAGGCGCGGCGAAAGTCGGTATGGCTCGCCGCAACCATGTCCCGATCGGGTACCGATGCGCGACGCGCGATCGAGCTCGAACGCCTGTCGGCTGCAGCCGGGATTCCATTGCTCGCGACCAACGACGCGCTGTATGCAACGATCATCCAGCGCCCTTTGCACGATGTCATCACCAGCATTCGCGAAGGCACCACGGTCCAGAAGGCCGGCAAACTGCTTCGCGCCAATGGCGAACGTCATCTGAGGGCACCCGCCGAAATGAAGCGGTTGTTCAGGGATCATCCCAAAGCGATCGAGCAAAGCACGAAGCTGCTCGCTCGCATCCACTTCGATCTTGAAGACCTGCGCTACGAATATCCCCATGAACCGGTGCCACCGGGCTGGAAGCCATTTCCCTATTTGCACGATCTGGTGAAGAGCGCGGCGGAGAACCGATACGGCACGCCCCTGCCCCCCAAGGTCAGGAAGCTTGTAGGCAACGAACTCCGGCTGATCCGCAGGCGGGGTTATGTCTATTATTTCCTGACGGTCTACGACCTCGTCCGCTTCGCGCGAGCGCAGACCCCGCCGATCCTCTGCCAAGGGCGTGGCTCGGCCGCCAATTCGATCGTTTGCTTCCTGCTTGGCGTCACTTCGGTCGATCCGATGAAGCACGACCTTCTCTTCTCACGCTTTGTGTCGGCAGAGCGCGACGAGCCACCCGATATCGACGTCGATTTCGAACACGAGCGCCGCGAAGAGGTCATTCAGTATATTTATGATCGCTATACGCGTGATCGCGCCGCGATCGCCGCAACCGTCATCCACTATCGCCCGCGCAGCACGATCCGCGAGGTCGGCAAGGCGCTGGGGTTTAGCGAAGATGTCACCGCGCGCCTTGCCGACACCAGTTGGGGTAGCTGGGGCGACGAGGTCCCGGTCGAGCGGCTTATCGAAGCGGGGCTCAACCCCCACAATGGCGAGATTGAGCGATTGCACCGCTTCGTTGGTGAACTTCTGAAGGCACCGCGTCACCTGTCACAGCATGTCGGCGGATTCGTATTGACCGAAGGGCGGCTCGACGAGCTGGTACCGATCCATAATGCCGCAATGGACGACCGCACCTTCATCGAATGGGACAAGGACGATATTGATGCGCTGGGATTGATGAAGGTCGATGTGCTCGCGCTCGGAATGCTCACCTGCATCCGCAAATGCTTCGACCTGATGCGCGAACACAGGCTTGGCAATCACACCCTGGAAGTCGACATCGATTGCGACGATGCCGAAGTGTACGGCATGCTGCAAAGGGGCGACAGCATCGGCGTGTTCCAGGTCGAAAGTCGCGCCCAGATCAATATGCTGCCGCGCCTTAAGCCCGAGGTCTTCTACGATCTGGTGGTGCAGGTGGCGATCGTCCGCCCCGGCCCGATCGAGGGTGATATGGTCCACCCCTATTTGCGTCGCCGTAACAAAGAAGAGCCGGTCGAATTTCCCGAACCAGCCCCGCCGCACCCGCCTGATGAATTGCATGATGTTCTAGGCAAGACCTACGGCGTGCCGTTGTTTCAGGAACAGGCGATGAAGCTGGCAATGGTCGCTGCTAACTTCACCCCCGAAGAAGCAAATGGCCTGCGCCGCGCGATGGCGACCTTTCGCAATGTCGGAACGATCGAGAATTTCCGCGAGAAGATGATCGGCGGCATGGTGCGGCGTGGTTACAAAAAGGAGTTCGCCGAACGCTGCTTCAAACAGATCGAGGGCTTCGGCAGCTACGGCTTTCCCGAAAGCCACGCGCAATCCTTTGCGCGGCTCGTCTATGTCTCCTCATGGATCAAGCATTATCACCCCGCCGTCTTCGCCTGCGGGATCCTCAATTCGCAGCCGATGGGCTTTTACGCGCCTGCCCAGCTCGTGCGCGACGCACGCGAACATGGGGTCGAGGTGCGCGAGGTCGATGTCAATGCGAGCGATTGGGACAACAGCCTCGAACGGCGCGAGGACGGCAGTCTCGCACTGCGGCTCGGTTTCCGGCAGGTCGACGGATTCCACGAGGAATGGGCGATGCAGATAGCCGAGGCGCGCAGCACGCCCTTCGCCTCGGTCGAGCAACTGGCCCGCCGCGCCAACCTGCCGTCGCGCGCGCTGCGCCTGCTAGCCGAGGCCGATGCGTGCCGGTCGATGGGGCTCGAACGGCGGCCGGCGTTGTGGGATGCGCGGCGTGTTCGGCAAGGCGTGCTGCCGTTGTTCGGCGCGGCCGAAACCGACGAGCTTGGTGCCGAGGAGGATGCGCAGCTGCCGCCCACCCCGCTCGTCGAGCATGTGCTCACCGATTACCAGACGACGCGGCTGTCGCTGAAAGGCCATCCGATGGCGTTCCTGCGCGACGATTTCGCGCGCGAAGGCGTGCTGAGCGCCACGCAGGTTGCGGCGGCGAAGAACGGGTCGATCGTCCGCACCGCAGGGGTCGTGCTGATCCGCCAGCGCCCCGGCAAGGGCAATGCGATCTTCATCACGCTCGAGGACGAGGGCGGGATCGTCAACATCCTGCTCTGGGCGCGCCACTTCGAACGCCATCGCCGCGCCGTCATGGCCTCCCGCCTGATGCTCGCCGAGGGCGAGGTGCAACGGAGCAAGGAGGGGGTGATCCATCTGATGGCGACGCGGATCGTCGATCGCACCCCCATGCTCGATACGCTGGGGAGCGACCGGCGCTTCGATCCCGACGTCTGCCGCGCCGACGAGGTCAGGCATCCGCAGCTACCGCGCGGCCATGTGGCGAAACATGGCCATCCGCGCGACGTCCGTATCCTGCCCAAATCGCGCGATTTTCATTGAGCACTTTTGTCCCGGCTTACGCCGGGAACGGCTCCAGCCCGCTCCCCCTCCCAGCCTCCCGACATGGTATCCTATGGGGGGCTGGGAGGGGGAGTGGGCTGGAGCCGCGCCGGTTTCGGCTTTGCCGAAACAGAAAAAGATGATGCCCCGGCTGTGGGGGCCGGGGCATCGGATCAGGCTATCTAAGGGACCAACCGAATATAGCCTGAAATTTGTTCGCGAAGTTTAGCCGCGGAGCAGGTTCATCACGCCCTGCTGGCTCTGGTTCGCCTGGGCGAGCATCGCGGTCGATGCCTGCGACAGGATCGAGGCAGCAGCGAGCTTCGTCGATTCGGCCGAAAAGTCGGTGTCTTCGATGCGCGACTTGGCATTTGCCAGATTGGTGACAGTCGACGTCAAATTGTCGACAGCCGCTTCGAGGCGGTTCTGCTGCGCACCGAGGTTCGCGCGCCCAGTGGCAACCGTCTGGATCGCCGTGTCGAGCAGGCCCAGCGCCGTCCCGGCGCCCGCTGCCGTCGACAGGTCGACCGCAGCGACAGCGAGACCAGCCGCGGTGAGGTCACCGATGGCGATGTTGACCGTCTGACCCGAAGCCGTGCCGGTCTGGATGTCGATGCTCGCGCCACCCGACAGCAGGTTGGTGCCGTTGAAGGTCGTGCGGGTCGCGATATCGCCGATCTGCGAAAGCAGCGCGGTGACTTCGGTCTGGATCGCAGTGCGGTCGGTCGTGCCGTTGGTGCCGCTGGCCGACTGGACAGCCAGTTCACGCATACGAACGAGGATGTTCGAGATGCCGCCCATCGCGCCTTCGGCGGTCTGCGACAGCGAAATGCCGTCATTGGCGTTGCGCACGGCCTGGTTCAGGCCACGGACGGTTGCGTCCATGCGGGTTGCGATGGCGAGGCCGGCGGCGTCGTCCTTCGCGCTGTTGATGCGCTTGCCGCTCGACAGACGCTCCATCGCCTGCGACTGGGCGCGTTCGGCAACACGCGAATTGTTCTGGGCGCGAAGCGCGCTCACATTGGTGTTGATGACAGTCATAATGTTCCTTTCCGGCCTCGATGGCCATTCCCATGATGTGAGGGCTCGAGGAGCGGTCACGGAAAGCAGTAACGGCGCGCCGCAGCGGCGCTTAAGCCCGCCCCGTCAAAAAAACGCCGGAAGCGCATAACCAGCGCAGAAGAATCCCATCAACAAGCTGAAAAGACGCCATTAATATTTTTGGCACGCGCTTTGCATTGTTCTTTGCGTGCGGCGCACCGCCGCGCACAGGACGGATGGAAAGCAATGAGCACGATTGACCCGAGCCGGCTGCTGCAGATGCGCAGTTCGATCCTCAATCAGAACCAGGCGCTGCAACGCGCCGCCGGAAAAGGCGGTATCGGCGGAGCCGGGGGCGGCGTCGAAGCTCCCGGCGGAACGCCCGATTTCGGCGCCGCGATCAACAATGCGCTGCAACAGGTCAACGCCCAGCAGGCCAAGGCGAGCTCGGTCACCGAAGCCTATGAGCGCGGCGACACGCACGACATCGTCAGCGTGATGATCGAACGCCAGAAAGCCTCGCTCGGCTTCGAAACCACCCTGCAAGTCCGCAACAAGCTGCTGTCCGCCTATCGCGACATCATGAACATGCCGGTGTAATCCATGGCCGAGACCCAGATCCTTACCCCCGTCGACGACGGGTCCGCAAACCGCCTCCCCGCTCCCGTCCCGGGCGGCCGCTTTGCACCCTTCACCCAGTTCATGCGCCAGCCGGCGGTGCAGCGCGCACTGCCCGCGGTCGCGATGACCTCAGCGATCGGCATCGCCGCGCTCGCCTATTTCACGATGCAGGCGGCGCCGCAGGCACAGCTCTTCGCCGGGCTCGACGACACCGACAAGGCGGCGGTCGCCGACGCGCTGCAAACGCAGGGCATCGCCCACAGCATCGACCCGACCACCGGCGCGCTGACCGTCGACGCCAGCAAGCTCCATCAGGCGCGCATCGCACTCGCCGGGCAGGGCTTGCCGAAAGCCGCGCCCAGCGGCGACAGCCTGATTGCCGCGCTGCCCATGGGATCGAGCCGCGCGATCGAAGGCGAAGCGCTGCGCTCGGCACGCGAGGCCGACCTGTCGCGCACGATCGAGACGATCGACGCGGTCAAGAGCGCACGTGTCCATGTCGCCGCCGCCGAACCCAGCCTGTTCGTCCGCGAAGACAAGCCCGCCACCGCATCGGTGATGCTGACGCTGCAGAACGGCCGTTCGCTCAGCGACGGCCAGGTGCAAGCGATCCGTTTCCTCGTCGCCTCGTCGATTCCGGGCATGAACGCCGATCAGGTTTCGGTGATCGATCAGCGCGGCGCGCTGCTGTCCGACACCGCAAGCGGCAGCGATATGAAGGCCTTCCAGCTTCAGCTGCAGGTCGAAGACCGCTTCCGCCGCGCGCTCGACACCTTGCTCGGCCCGATGCTCGGCGCCGGCAATTACACCGTCGAGGTCCACGCCGACGTCGACATGTCCGAAAGCCAGGCGACACGCGAAAGCTTCCCCGAAAACGACCGCGCGCTCACCAGCGAACAGATCACGCGCTCGACCAGCGGGTCGAGCACACCGCCCGCGGTCGGCATCCCCGGCGCGCTCTCGAACCAGCCGCCACAGGCGACGACGATCGCTGCGACGGGACCGCAACCGGTGCCCGCTCCCGCCGCCACCGCCGGGACCGAGAGCAACGAGAACGCCGCCCGCGCTTATGAAGTCGGCCGCGAGATTTCGGTAACGCACTCGCCGCAGGGCAAGCTGCGCCGTGTTTCGGTGGCCGTCGCGCTCAATCAGGGCAAGAAGGCGCTGACGCAGGCCGACCTCACCAAGATCGACAATCTGGTCAAGGGCGCGATCGGCTACGATGCAACGCGCGGCGACCTCGTCGCGATCAACCAGCGCCCTTTCATAAAAATCGAGGATAGTTCGCCCGCCTTCTACGACCAGGGCTGGTTCATGCCGCTGATCCAGCAGGTCGGCGCGATCCTCGCCGCACTGCTCGCCTTCCTGTTCATCGGCCGCCCGATGATCCGCGCCGCGAAGGAACGCGCTGCAAAGCGCGCCGAACAGAATCAGGCTCTCGAGGCGTCGCTGCTCGCCGCCACCGACCGCCCGGCGCTCGCCAATGGTCAGGCCGGCCGCGAAATCACGCTCGAGATGATCGAACAGGCGCCGAGCTATGAAGCACGCGCGAACCTCGTCCGCGCCTTTGTCCGTCAGGATTCGGCCCGCGCCGCGCTTGTCGTCCGCCACCTGATGCAGGAGGGCGCCCGTGCCTGACGCCGCCGAAATGGACCTTTCCCCCGCGACCCCGGCCATCGACGGATCGTCTGCCGCCGCCATCCTGCTGATGCTGCTCGACGAGAGCGAAGCCGCGACGATCCTGAAGCAGCTGGCCCCTGAAGAAGTCCGCCAGCTCGCGAAGTCGATGTTCGACACCGCCAATGCCAGCGAACAGCAGATCGGGCAGGCGCTCGACCGCTTCGTAACGCGCAGCCGCGACGTCAGCGCGCTCGCGATCGGTGCCGATACCCGTATCCGCACCGTGATCAACGAAGCCGTCGGCAACGTCCGCGCCGATAATATCCTCGCCGCCGTCGCGCCGCAGCGAAGCGCCGCGTCGCTGGAAATGCTGCGCTGGATGGACGTCGACGCGATCAGCGGGCTGCTCGCCAGCGAACATCCGCAAGTCGGCGCGCTGATCCTGTCGGTACTCGTTCCCGATGTTGCGGCACGCGCTATCGAAACGCTCGACGAAGTGCTGCAGGCCGACCTCGTGCTGCGTGCCGCGATGCTGACTTCGGTGCCCGCTGCAGCGATCGAGGATCTCGAAGCCGTGCTCGCGAGCGCAAATGTCGATGGCCAGCGCGTCGCCAAACAGGCGATCGGCGGCCCGAGCGACGTCGCCAAGATCATGAAGAAAATGCCGAAGCAGCTTTCGGAGCGCACGCTCCGTTCGCTGAAGAAGCACGACCGCGTGCTCGCCCAGACGATCGAGGAAGAGATGTTCATCTTCGAAAATCTGCGCGACCTCGACAAGAAGAGCCTCAGCAGCGTGCTGCGCTCGGTCGACGCCGCGCAGCTCGCGATCGCGCTCAAGGGCGCCGACGAAGAGATGGTCGACATGTGCCTTGCCACCATGTCGCAGCGCGCAGCCGAAACGATCCGCGACGAAATGGCCGAAATGACGATGGTCAAGCGCGCCGACGTCGACGACGCGCAAAAGAGCGTCATGCAGATCGTCCGCCAGATGGCAGCGGCCGGCGAAATCATGATCGCGGGCGGGGGCGACGATTATGTCTGATCGCTCCGTCGAAACCGGCTTTGCTCCCGTCACGCTGGCCGACGCCATGGCGCGGAGCAGCGGCTTTCGTCCGCTGTCCTTCGGTGCCGGCGTGCGCGAAGCCGAAATCATTCCCGAAAGCTCCGCCGATGTCGACGACCCTTTCGCGCGCGGCCTGGCCGAAGGCCAGCGAATCGCCGAAGCCGCCTTCGTCGCCGAACGCCACCAGTTGCTCGCGCTGCTCGCGGGTGCCGAAGCGTTGCAGGACGAACCGAGCGAAGAACTCGCGCAACTGATCGCAGACACCGTCGAACGGCTGGTGCGCCAGATCGTCGCCTCGGCGCCGATCGATGCCGAATGGCTGCAGGCGCAGGCCGAAACCGCGGCGGCAATGGTCGCCGACGCCGACAAGGCGCGCACGCTTTGGGTCCACCCCGAAGATGCCGCGCTGCTCGCCGATTGCCCGCTCACGCTGGCGATCGAGAGCGACGCCGCGATGATGCGCGGCACCGTCCGGATCGAAACCTCGACCGGCTGGATCGAACATGGCCGCGCGGTTTATCTCGACGAGCTGCGCGCCGCGCTGGGTACCGGGGACGCCGCATGACGCGCCGCCTCACCCTCTCCGCGCAGCAACTGCTCGATCCCGTCGACCTGACGCACGCGAGCCCGCGGCGCATCGGTACGCTCGTCTCGCACGAAGGCATCATGCTCGAAGTATCGGGTTTTCCGCAGCCGCTGGGCAGCAACGTCCGCATCAAGTCGGCCGACAACGACTATGTCTATGGCGAAGTTGTCGGCTTTCGCGGACATCGTAGCCTTGTCCTGCCCTTCGACACCAACAAGCCCCTCGTCACCGGCGCGCCGGTCGAGCCGCATGGTGCCAGCTCAATGGTTCCCGTCGGCAAGGCGCTGCTCGGCCGCATCATGGACGCGCAGGGCAATCCGCTCGACGGCCGCCCGGCGATCAAGTCGCAATTCCAGTGGCCGCTCGCCGGCCGCAAGGTCAATCCGCTGCGCCGCGGCCGCGTCACCCGCGCGCTCAACATGGGCGTGCGCGCGATCAACGGCCTGCTCACCGTCGGCGAAGGCCAGCGCGTCGCGATCATCGCGGGTTCGGGCGTCGGCAAATCGGTGCTGATGGGCCAGATGATCGCGGGCACCGAATGCGACGTGATCGTGGTCGGGCTGATCGGCGAACGCAGCCGCGAGGTCAGCGATTTCGTCGAAACCAAGCTGCCCCCCGAAGTGCGCAAGAAATCGGTCGTCGTCGCGGTTCCCGCCGACCATCCGCCGCTGCTTCGCCTGCGCGCCGCAATGCGCGCGACCGCAATCGCCGAGGCCTTTCGCGCCGAAGGCAAGAAGGTGTTGCTGCTGATCGACAGCCTGACCCGCGTCGCCCATGCGCAGCGCGAGATCGGGCTGACGCTCGGCGAACCGCCGACGATGAAGGGTTATCCGCCCTCGGTCTTCGCGCTGATCCCGTCGCTGTGCGAACGCGCGGGCATCGACCGCGAAACCGGCGGCTCGGTCACCGCGCTCTACACCGTGCTCGCCGATGGCGGCGACATCGACGACCCCGTCGTCGACAGCGCGCGCGCGATCGTCGACGGCCATATCATCCTGTCGCGCCAGCTCGCCGAACAGGGTGTCTATCCCGCGATCGACGTCGCGCGCTCGCTGTCGCGCACGATGGTCGATTCGGTCGATCCGGACCATGCCGCCGCCGCCGCACGCTTCCGCCAGCTCTGGTCCGCTTATGAAGAGAACCGCGATCTGATGCTGATGGGCGCCTATGTCGCCGGCGGCGACCCGATACTCGACGAAGCCATCGCCCGCCACGCCGACCAGCTCGCCTTCGTGTCGCAGCCCGCCAAGGCGCAGGTCGATTTCGATGTTTCCCGCCAGACCCTGATTGAAGGATATTCCGCATGAACGCCCGCACCGCACGCCGCAAACGTATCATTCGCGTGCGCACCGTCGAACATCAGCTGGCGGAAGCCAATCTGGCCCGCGCCAATGGCGAACTCGCGAACCTCGTCGAGCTGGCGAAGCGGCTCGAAACGCTGCGCGTCGACCTCGCGATGGCGAAGGGCGCGGTCGCCGGCCGCGCGCTCAACACGATCGGCGAACTCGCGATGCGGCTCGATATCGCACAGGAAAGCCTGACCGCGCCGCTGGCGGGTGCCAGCCAGCGCCGTGACGAGATGGGCGCCCGCGCGCAAAGCGCGATGGCGAAGGAAGAATCGGCCGTCCGTCTGTACGAGCGCAGCCGCAAGTCGGCTGAAGCCGAGCAGGAGCGCCGTAGCGACGCCAACCGCCCGCACCGACCGCGCGCCGGGATGCGCCTGCGCCTGATCGAAGGCGGCGCGGCATGATGGGCGCGCCCTCCCTCCCCACGCCGCAGGGCGCAATGCCCGCGGGCTTCGCGACGTTCCTCGCGAACATCGGGCAGCTCCCCGAGGGTGGCGGCGAAGGCGGTTTCGACCAGCTGCTCGCCGCCGCGCCGGCCGCCGTCGCTCCGACCGCAAATGCTGGCACCCCGACGATCAAGACCGATCCGGCGCCGGGCGTCGATGCGGCCGCTCCGCAGATCGAAGCCGCCGTCGAAACGGGCGTCACCGTCGAACCTCCGGCTGTGAAGGCCGAGCCGACCAAGGCCGATCCTGCGGCGCTGGCCGCAAACCTGCTGATCGCCCTGAACGGCAGCATCCCCGGCGCCGCGCCCGCATCGGGCAAACCGGTTCCGGCCAGACCCGAAGCGAAGCTCGCATCGTCGGACACGGTGGAGACCAGCGAGACCGTTGCGACCGCGCCCGCCACAAATTGGGCTGCGATCGTAACGGCCGCAATCCCTGCCGCCGCGGCTCCCGTCGCAAAACCCGCGAAGCCGACGGAAGCCGCGGCGGCTCCGGCCGCTCCCAGCGCGCCCGCGCTTCCCGTTGCCGCGCGCCCGCGCGACGCGGCGATGCCGATCCTCGCCGGTGCCGAGGCGCCCGCCGCCAGGCCCGTCGAAGCCGCGCCGTCGATGACGATCCTCTTCACCCAGCCCGCAACGCAAGGTGCGGCAGCGCTTGCCGATACCGCCACGCCTGCGCTCGTCGCCGAACGCGTGCTCGACATGGACAGCGACGGCGCGTGGATCGACCAGCTCGCGCGCGACATTGCCGCGACGAAGTCGGACAATGGCGACATCAGCTTTCGCCTGATGCCCAAGCATCTCGGCCGCCTCGATGTCGCGATGCAAATGGGCGACGAAGGCGTATCGCTGAAGATGGATACACATCATGAAGCGACCGCGACGATCGTCACGGCTGCGCAGGGCCGGCTTGTCGACGAACTGCGTCAGCAGGGCGTACGCGTCGCCGGCGCCGAAGTAACCTGCTCGCCGGGTGAGACCGGGCGCCAGTCGCAGAGTCAGTCACAGGGTCAGGGTCGCACGGGCGCGCCCGATACGACCCATCTTATCGAAACCGCCACCGAGCGCGCCGAGCCGCGCGACGAAGAACGCGCCGCCGACCGCCGCGGCCGCTTCGCCTGATCAGAAAGGGTCCGACCATGACCAAGGATAAAGTCGAAGCCGAGCCCAAGAAGAAGGGCAAGTTCAAGAAGCTGCTGCTGATCGGCGTCGCCGCGATCGCGCTGATCGGCGCCGGCGCCGGCGCCGGCATCTATTTCGGCGCGCTGTCGGCGCACGAGGCCAAGCCCGAGGACAATTATCCGAAGCTGGTCGAACGCAGCACCAAGGACGAAGCCCCGGCCGCCGAAGGCGCCGACAAGGAAGCGCCGCCGAAGGTTGGTACGGTGTCGGTCCCGAACGACAGGTTCAAGGTCGACCCGCGCAAATATGAGATTACCTATTATCCGATCACCGACGCCTTCACGACGAATCTCGCCGACGGATCGGGCTTCCTCCAGATCGGTATCAGCCTTTCGACCTTCTACGACGGCAAGGTTATCAATAATATCAAACGACAGGCGGTGCCTATCCGCTCGGTTGTGCTTATGGTGCTCGCCGAACAGGATCCGGCCTTGCTCGCGACATCGCAGGGGAAGCAGCGGCTTCAACGTCAGTTGACCGCCGCGATCAACGATGTGCTGCGCGACAAGGAAGGTTTCGGGGGGATTGATAATGTTTATTTCACGAGCCTGGTAATCCAGTGACCGTCCGTGCGAAATCGGTAAAGGCCGTCGCGGCTCCGGCCGCGCCTGCGGCCGAGCCAGCCGATGCCAAGGCGTCGCTGCTGCTGCGCAAGGCGGAGGGCAGCTATGCCTTTCCGGCGCTCGAAAGCGTGGCGAACCAGTTCGCGCGCAGCTTGCGCGACCTTCTCCGCGCGCTCGGCGCACCCGCGATCCAGGTCGAACGCGCCGGCGCCGAGCAGACGAGCTTCGGCGACTGGAGCGCGTCGGCCGCCCCCGCGATCTTCTGGCGCTATCACGCGCCGCCTCTGAAGGGGCCGGTGCTGCTCGCCGCAGCGCGGCCGCTGATCCTCCAGCTCGTCGACATCTTCTACGGCGGCAAGGGCAAGCTCGCGGGCGAACGCGAAGAACTGACCGACGCCGAAGAGCGGTTCGCCGCCCGCCTCGGCCGCGACATGGGGCTGCAGCTCGCCGCCGCCTGGCGCGACAAGCTCGGACTCGAACCCGAACTCGATTGCGTCACCGGCGACCCTGCCAAGCTCGCCGCGGTGCGGGCCGACGACGATATGCTCGTCCAGCGCTTCGTCCTGCGCGGCGCGCCGTTCGAAGGCCGGACGATCGTCTGCGCCTATCCCGTCGCGGCGCTGCGCGGCGTCGTGGGGGCCGAACTGCTCCCCGAAATGCAGAGCGCCAGCACCGCCGACCCATTGTGGTCGGGCGCGCTCGACAAAGCCTTGCGCGACGTGCGCATGCCGGTCCGCTCGGTGCTCGCGCGCCCCGAAATCAGCCTCGTCAAACTGCTCGCGCTCGAAGTCGGCGACATCATTCCGCTTACCATGCCGCGCCATGTGCCGGTGACCGTCGCCGGGCGCAGCTTTGCGTTCGGCAGCATCGGCGAGGCCAATGGCAACGCCGCCATCATGATCGATCATATCGAAAAAGGACCGGACCATGACTGATATCAGCGACGCCCCGAAGGCGCGCGCCGACCGGCGCGACAAGTCGATCGCCGCCGCGCCCAATTTCGACCTGCTCGCGGGCGTCTCGCTGCGCGTGTCGGTCGAAGTCGGGTCGACCTCGATGACGCTCGCCGAGCTGCTGTCGATCGACGAAGGCAGCGTGATCGAACTCGACCGCGCGGCGACCGACCTGCTCGACATCTATGCCAATGGCACGCTCATCGCGAAGGGCGAGATCGTCAGCGTCGATGGCCGCTATGGCATCCAGGTCGCCGAAGTCGTCGCGCCCGCGCGCGGACTCGAAGGCTTCGAGCGGAGGGCCTGATGCTCGAATATATCCTCCGCCTGCTCATCCTGCTGCCGCTTGTCGGCGGCATGGCGTGGGGCAGCCTGTGGCTGTGGAAGCGCGTCCAGATGGGCGTGCCGCTCGTCGGTGGCGCGGCGAAGGCACGCGCGGTGGAAATGATCGACGTGCTGCCGCTCGGTCCCGGATCGAAGCTCGCGGTGGTCGAATTCGCCGGACAGCGGATCCTCGTTGCGGTGTCACGTAACGGCATCACGCGCATCGCCGACGACAGCCAGGGCGACTTCCATGCGGACTGATCGCCGCTTCTGGCTGCGCGCCGCGGCGCTTGCCGGCGGTGCCGCGCTGCTCTGCGCCGCCCCTGCCGCTTATGCACAGGCCGCCGACGGGCTCAGCCGTGCGGTGAACGAAATCGGCGGCGACGGACGGCCTTTGAGCCTGTCGCTCCAGATCCTCGTCCTGATGAGCCTGCTGACGGTCCTGCCGTCGCTGCTCCTGATGATGACCAGCTTCACGCGTATCATCATCGTGCTCTCGATCCTGCGCCACGCATTGGGCTTGCAGCAGACGCCGCCGAATCAGGTCCTCGTCGGCCTCAGCCTCTTTCTCTCGCTGTTCGTGATGCAGCCGGTGATCAGCGAGGTGAACCGCGTCGCGATCGAACCTTATGGTCAGGAACAGATCGATATCGGCGAAGCGGTGTCGCGCTCGGGCGACGCGCTTCACGGCTTCATGATGAAACAGACGCGCAAGACCGATCTGATGATGTTCGCAAAGATCGCCAAGGCGCCGACCTATGCGAGCCCGAAGGACGTGCCCTTCACGATCCTGCTGCCCGCCTTTGTCACCAGCGAGCTCAAGACGGCGTTCCAGATCGGCTTCCTCATCTTCCTGCCCTTCCTCGTCATCGACCTGATCGTCGCATCGGCGCTGATGTCTTTGGGTATGATGATGCTGTCGCCGACGATCATATCGATGCCATTCAAGCTTCTGCTTTTCGTGCTTGTCGACGGCTGGGCGCTGACGATGGGCTCGCTCGCCTCCTCTTTCGTGGGTTAGCGGCGTGGAGACGGACTATTTCATCGGGGTGGCGCAGCAGTCGCTGTGGATTCTCGCCCTCGCCTCGGCGCCGCTGTTGCTGCCGGTGCTCGTGATCGGCGTGCTGCTCGGCATGGTGCAGGCGGCGACGTCGATCAACGAGCAGACGCTGACCTTTGTGCCGAAACTGATCGTCGCGGCGATTTGCCTCGCGATATTTGGCGGGAGCATCCTGGTACTGCTCACCGACTTCACCCGCGAACTGTTCGCGCAGATACCGCAACTCGTCCGGTAGGACGCCAGTGAACCCCGCCGACATCCCGAATATCGAGGCGATGCTCCAGCTGTGGATGCTGGGCATGATTCGTCCCGGTGCCGCGTTCATCGCCGCGCCGGTGTTCGGTGCGACGAGCGTGCCGGTGCAGCTTCGCCTCGTGATCGCGCTCGCGGTCGGGGTTCCCGCGGTCGCCGCGTCGGGCATGACGCTGCCGCCCGAGGGGATCGTCTCGGTCCCCGGCTTCCTGCTTGTCATCGGCGAGGTCGTGATCGGCCTTGCGATCGGCTTCGTGCTCCAGATGGGGCTCGCCGCCGCGCTGCTCGCGGGCGAGGCGATCAGCAACGCGATGGGGCTTGGCTTCGCATCGATGGTCGATCCGCTGAGCGGCGCTTCGAGTTCGGCGATCGGCCAGTTCCTCTCGATGCTCGCGACCGCGCTCTTCCTCGCCGCCGATGGCCACCTCGTGCTCATCGACATCATAGTCGACAGCTATAGCGCGCTCCCGCCCGGCAACGCCTTTCCTTCGTTCGAGGCGATCGGGGGCCTGCTGCGCTTCGGCAGCCTGATGTTCGCCGCGGGGCTGACGATCGCGATGCCCGTCGGCTTCGTGCTGATCCTCGTCCAGATCATCATGGGCGTGATCGGCCGGTCGGCGCCCGCGCTCAACCTGTTCGCGGTCGGCATTCCCGCAACTCTGCTCGCCGGGATCGTGCTGCTCGGCGTCGCGACGCCGGCAATGGCCGAAGCGATCGCGCGCATCCTGTCCGACGCGCTCGACGCCGCGCGCATGATGGCGGGAATCTAGGCCGTGGCCGGAGCGACCGAAAAAGACCAGAAGACCGAGCAGCCGACGGCGAAGAAGCTGGCAGATTCGGCGCGCGAAGGCGATGTCCTGATGTCGCGCGAGCTGGCCACGGCGCTGATGATGCTCGCCGCGGCGGGCTGGATCGTCGCCGCGGGCGGCTGGTTCGTCCAGTCGGCGGGCGACCTCGTTCGCCGCGGCCTGACCCTGACCGCCGCCGACGTCTCCGATTTCGCGCCCGCCGAGGCGCTGATGCGCAACGGGGTCGAGATTTTGCTGCCGCTCGCGAGCCTGTTCGCGCTCGCGCTCGGTGCCGCGATCGCGGGTCCGGCAATGCTCGGTTCGATCGGCTGGCGCGGCAAGGCGCTGCACTTCAAGGGCAACCGGATGAACCCGCTGAGCGGGCTCAAGCGCATGTTCGGGATGCAGGGTGCAACCGAACTCGGCAAGGCGCTCGCCAAGGTGCTGCTCCTCGGCACCATCGGATACTGGCTCGTCGAAAAGAGCCTGCCCGCGATCATGACGATGGCGACGACCGACCTGATCGCCGCGATCGGGCTCGCCGGAAAGGCGATCGGCCATGCGATGCTGACGCTCGCCGGCGGGCTGGTCGTCATCGCGCTGATCGACGTGCCGGTGCAATGGTTCCAGCGCAACAAGCGCCTGATGATGAGCAAGCAAGAGGTGAAGGACGAAATGCGCCAGTCCGACGGCGCCCCCGAACTCAAGCAGGCGCAGCGCCAGCGCGCGCACGATATCCTGAGCGGATCGGCGCGCAAGGCCGTGTCCGACGCGACCGTCGTCCTGACCAACCCGACGCATTTCTCGGTCGCGTTGCGCTACCGTCCGGGGGTCGACGCGGCGCCCGTCGTCGTCGCGCGCGGCCGCGGCGATGTTGCGCTCTCGATCCGCGAGCTCGCGCGCGGCGCCGATGTCCCCATCCTCGAATATCCGCAGCTCACCCGCGCGATCTATTTCACCGCGCGCGCCGGGCGCGTCATCCCCGAAGAATTGTTCGTCGCGGTCGCGACGGTGCTCGCCTTCGTCTTCCAGCTGGAGCGCGCGGTCGCCGACGGCCTCGCGCAGCCGGCGGTCGATGTACCGCCGTCGCATCATTTCGATCCCGAGGGCCGCCGCCCGGCTTAATATCGCTCCGCCGCCGCCGTTAAGGGGTTCGAAGGATATTTTGCCATGGTCAGTTCAATCGCCAACGCCCTGGGCTTCGGATCGGGCATCGACACCAAACAGCTGGTCACCGACCTGTCGAACGCGTCGCGCGATCCCAAGATCAAGCGCATGGCGTCGCTGACACAAGCGAACCAGACGCGCATCAGTGCGCTTGCGCAGGCGCGATCCGATCTCGAAGGCTTTGCCGATTCGCTTGGCCAGATGATCAGCGACGGAACCCTGCGCAGCAAGCCGACGGTGTCCGACGAGAGCGTGCTTGGCGCCACCGCGCGGGCCGGGCTGGCCGCCGACAGCTTTGCCGCGACGGTCGTCGTCAACCAGCTCGCGCGCGCGCAGAGCAACTATTCGGGCGTCGTCGCCGACCGCGCCGCCGCGATCGGCACGGGCACGATGACGCTGACCGTCGGCGGCGTCGCCAAGACGATCACCATCGACGCCGCGAACAACAGCCTCGACGGCCTCGCCAATGCAATCAACGCCAGCGGTGCGGGCGTGACCGCATCGATCATCGCCGACGAGGGCGGCCACCGCCTGATCCTGAAAGGGCCGCCAGGCGCCGCGAACACCTTCACGCTCGCCGCCGATGGCGGCGCCGATCCCGGCCTCTCCGCCTTCGCGACCGCAGGCGGGATGACGCAGGGCCAGAGCGCGGCCAATGCCGAATTCACGATCGACGGCGTCGCGTTCAGCCGCGCGACGAACATCATCGACGATGTCGTTCCCGGCATGTCGCTGACGCTCAAGAAGGCCGCCCCCGGGCAGCCCGTCGACATCGGCGCCAACCGCCCGCTCGACATGATCAAGCAGACCGTCGGCGACTTCGTCTCGGTCTATAACCAGCTCAAGAAAAGCCTGGCATCCGCTGCGGGCCTCTCGGGATCGACGAGTTCGCTGCGCGAGCTCGAACGCGAGCTTTCGGGTCTCGTCGGCAAGGTGATTTCGAGCCATGGCAGCATCAACAAACTGACCGACATCGGCATTTCGACAACGAAGGAAGGCCTGCTGAGCCTCGACAATGCCAAGCTTGCCAAGGCGCTCGAGACCGACGCCGGCGCGGTCGAGGCGCTGTTCAATCCGCGGCGCGACGCAACGCACAACGAAACGACCGACCCGGGCATCGCCTTTGTGCTCGACGCGATCCGCGACAAGGCGGTCGCCACCGACGGCGTGATCGACCGGGTGACCAAGTCGCTCGACGGCGCCAAGAAAACGCTCGCCGAGCAACTCGAAAAAATCGAAGAGCGCGAAGACGCCTACCGCGCGCGGCTCGAGAAGCAATATGGGGCGCTCGACGCCAAGCTCGCGGCGTTCAAGGCGACGCAGACCTATCTCGAACAACAGATCAAGCTCTGGACCAACCAGGGTAACGACTAGGGACCGCCATCGTGACCGCTACCGCCTCAACCGTCCGGGCGACCGGGCTCTATCGCCGATTGCAGCAAGAAAGCCGCGCCGCCGCCGCCGACCCGGTCGAGCTTGTCACGATGCTCTATGACGAGCTGGAGACCGCGATCGGCGTCCTCGCGGCGATGGTCCGGCAGGGACAGCGCGTGTCGGCGACCGAGCCCGCGCACCGCGCGCGCGCCATCCTGATCGGCCTCGACGCCGGGCTCGATCACGACAAGGGGGGCGATGTCGCCGCGGCCCTGTCGCGCGTCTATCGCAGTATGCGCCGCAAGCTCGACGAAGCGGTCGCGCAAAACAGCGCCGAGGCGCTGGCCGACCTTCTCGAAGGAATCCTGACCGTCAGCACCGCCTGGCGGCAACTTCGCTGAACCATATTCCACGCTGAAATGGCAACGGCCCGCCCCTTCGAATGAAGGAGCGGGCCGTTGCCATTTACCCCATGCTGAAAAACGCTTGGGGGGTTACCCGGCCGCCCTAGGTGGGGACGGGCGGCCGGGTGGTGCGGGAGCGGACCAGAGCCCCCTTTTTTCAGCGGTTGCTGAAAACCTTTGTCGCGGCCGGTCAGGCGGCCTGCTGATGAACACCATATTTGCGCATCTTCTCGATCAGCGTCGTGCGCTTCAGCGTCAGCAGCCGCGCAGCTTCCGAAATGATGCCGTCGGCGAGGTCGAGCGCGACGTGGATCTGTTCGAGTTCGATCGTTTCGATCTCGCGCTTGAGGTCGATCGGACGGCCCGGCGCCGGCGTCTTGGCATGCGGCGGAGCCGATGCGAAGGACTGAGCGGCGAATTCTTCCGCGCTGTCCTGCACCGCGACGGGGCGGGTGGGGCCGGCCTGTCGCGGTGCAAGTACTGCGGTGGGGTTCAAAAGCATGGCGACATCCTCGAGACCGAGCGTCTCGCCGCCATGGAGAACGCTGGCGCGTTCCACGAAATTCCTGAGTTCGCGAACATTGCCCGGCCAGCCATGCTGCATCAGCAGCGCCATCGCCGCGTCGTCGAAACGGCATTTGGCGTCGGCGGGCATCTGGCGCTGGAAATGGCGGATCAGTGCCGGAATATCCTCGACGCGGTTGGCAAGGCTGGGGACCTGGAGCACAACCACGCCGAGCCGGAAGAACAGGTCTTCGCGGAATTTGCCATCGGCGATCGCAGCGCCGAGATCCTGATGGGTGGCCGAAATGACGCGAACGTCGACGGCCTTTACCTCGCTGCTGCCGACACGGACGATCGTCCGGTCTTCGAGCACGCGGAGCAGTTTCACCTGCATGTCGAAACGCATGTCGCCGATTTCGTCGAGGAAGAGCGTGCCGCCCTCGGTCGCTTCGAAATGGCCGATGCGGCGGGCATGGGCGCCGGTAAAGCTGCCCTTTTCATGCCCGAAAAGTTCGGATTCGATGAGTTCGCCGGGGATCGCCCCGCAGTTGATCGCGGAAAAGGCCTGGCCGGCGCGGGCGCCTTCGTCGTGGATCGCACGAGCGACCAGTTCCTTGCCCGAACCCGACGGGCCGCAGAGCATGACCGAGGCGTTGGAGCGGGCCACGCGGCGGATCATCTCACGGAGCCGGCACGTCGCCGGGCTCGTCCCGATGATCAGCGCCTCAAGCGCCATAATGTTGTTCTGCCCCACGGTCATTTCAGTCTCCACCGCGCCCCCCGTCGGCGCCCTTTCGATGGACCCAGAGATTGACGAAAGTGGTAAACAAAAGCTTATCGCCACGGTCATAACCCATTCAAAACAAAGGGTTATTGCCATATTGGAAGTAATGGCGGCGCAATTGCGTTAACCACCTCCGAAATGCTGCCAGATTGGCGCTAATTGTTCGCAGCGGTTCGCCAGCCGAGGGTGATCGAGATGCGGCGATTGCGCGGATCGAATCGGTCGGTGGGGACATAGGGCTCGCGATCGGCGACCCCTTCGATGCGCGAAAAGCGTTCCGAAGCGATGCCGCGAAACTCGAGATAGTGGCGCGTGACCTCCGCGCGGTCGACCGACAGACGCCAATTGTTGGTGCCCGCCTTCGCCGACCAGGGCGCCGCATCGGTGTGGCCGCGTATCATCAGCTGATTGGGCACTTCGGCAATCGGCGCCGCGATCTCGCCGAACAGTCGCGCCCCCGCAGGGGTCAGCTGGCTGGTCCCGATCGCGAACATCGAGAAATCGGCATCGTCGACAACGTCGATGCGCAGCCCCTCGGCGGTTTCGGTGAAGCGCAGATTGCGTGCGAGACGGCGCAGCTCGCCTTTCGCCTGCACCTGCTCCATCAATGATTTGGCGATCTGCTGGAACCGTTCGCGTTCGCGCTCGCGGCCCGACGCCTCCTTGGGTCCGCCGACGACATCGCGCGGGATCGTGATCGATCGCGTCCCGGTCTGCCCGGCGCCGTGGGGATAATCGTCGACCGACACGATCGAATCGCCACCGAACATCCCGTTCGAGCCGGCGCTCTCCATTTTCGTCGTGACGATCGTCGGCGCAAAATAGTCGGCGAGCGCCTTGCGCTGCTTCTCGGTCGTCGCACCGAGCAGCCACATCAGGAGAAAGAAGGCCATCATCGCGGTGACGAAGTCGGCATAGGCGACTTTCCACGCGCCGCCATGATGGCCGCCGTGCGGCGCCTCGATGATCTTCTTGACGATGATCGGCCGCGGCATGTTGGGACGCGCAGCCATCAGCGGCCCCGCATCCCGTCAAAGACTTCGGCAAAGCTCGGCTGGTTGAGATGGTCGACGCCCGAGCGCGCCGCCTCGATCACCAGCGGCTGTGGATGGCCGTGGAGCGAAGCAATGATCAACTGCTTGACCGTGTGATAGATCGCGCCGTCGCTCTCGATCACCGTCTTGGCGCGCGTCGCGAACGGGCCGACGAGGCCATAAGCGAGCAGCACGCCGAGGAAGGTGCCGACCAGCGCCGAGCCGATCATCGCGCCGAGGACCTCGGGCGGCTTGTCGATCGACCCCATCGTCTTGACGACGCCCAGCACGGCCGCGACGATGCCGAGCGCGGGAAGCGCATCGGCGAGGCTCTGCAATCCTTCGGCGGGCTTCATGCTGTGGTGATGATGGCTCTTCAGCGCATTATCCATCACCTCTTCGACCGCGTGCGGATCGAGCGTTCCCGACGACACGACGACCAGGCGCAGCGTGTCGCAGATCAGGTGGACGAGCGTGTCGTCCTTGAGCAGCGTGGGATATTGCTGGAAGATCGCCGAGTTTTGCGGATCCTCGATATGCGGCTCGACCGCAACGGGTCCTTCGGTACGCATCATCTTCATCAGCGTCGAGACGAGCAGGATGCAGTCGAGATAATCCTGCTTCTTGTACTTCGGTCCCTTGAACACTTTGCCAAGGCCGCCGGCGAGCGCCTTCAGGTCGGCGCCCGAATTGCCGATGATCAGCGAACCGAGCGCCGCACCGCCGATGATCAACATCTCGTGCGGCAGCGCGTGCATGACGGGTCCGAGATTGCCGCCGGTCAATGCAAAGCCCCCGAAGACCAGCAGGATCAGAACCACAATGCCGATTACGGGAAACATGCGGGGCAACTCCATCCGGGACCCGGCCTGCGAAGCCGGACACCCGCCAATTCAGGGACGTCTTGATGATTAACGGCAGCGGCGCCGGAAAATTGAGGGCCGTCAGTTCAAAATATCGAACAAGGTCTGCCGGTTGATCTTTGCAAAGGCAGCCTGCGCTGCGCTGAGGGTCAGGTCATGGGCGTTGAGCTCGGCGATCGCGACCGACAGGTCGGTATCCTCGACCACCGAACGCTCGTCCTTGAGCGTGATCCCGCGCGCGGCCAGCCCGTCGCCGATGCGTTCGAGCCGCCCGCCCGAAAGGCCGAGTTCGGCATGTCTGTCGGCGACATGCCCAATGGCGGTCGCGAGCGCATCGAGCGATGCCCCCATCGCGACCTTGTCGCCCGCCGCGATCGCGGTGGCCGCGTCGCGGATCCCCGTCGACAGGCTGTTGCCGCCGATCACAAAGACATCGGCAGCGGGGGGAACGGGCGCAAAGCTGATATCCGAATCGAACCGCATGACGCGCGCGGTGCCCGCCGCGAACACCGGTTCGCCATTCGAATCGCGCGTCGCGGCCAGGCTGTCGATCTCGTCGGCGATCGTACCGAGCTCGGCGGCGATGGTGGCGCGGTCGGCGGGATTCGCCGAATCGTTCGCAGCGGCGAGCGTCAGCTCGCGCGCGCGGACCATCAGGTCGCTCACCGACTTCATCACTCCGTCGGCCTGCGCAACCAGCGCCGACGCCGAATTGATGTTCGCGGACCAGGCGGCCATGCTCGCCTGGCTGGTGCCGATCGTCGCGATCCGCCGCGCGGCGACCGGATCGTCCGACATGCGGAGCAATTTCTTGCCACCCGAAATCTGGATCTGGGACCGCTCGATCTGGTCGGCGAGTTTCTGCTGGCGCGCGATTTCGCGCGTCATGCGATTGCCCACGGCATTAATCATGGTCTTCGCCTTCCTAGATCGAGCTCAAGAGCGTTTGCATCGTTTCGCGCGCGACCTGGATCGTTCGCGCCGCGGCCGAATAGGCTTGCTGGAAACGCAGCAGTTCGGCGGCTTCCTTGTCGAGGTCGACTTCGCTGACCGAATCGCGCGCCGCGGCCGACGCATCGGCGCGCGTCGCTGCGGCGGCATCCTGCGCGCGCGCCGAGGCAACTGTCTGCGCCTGCGACGCCAGATGGCCCGACCAGCGCGATTCGGGATCGGCCGCCCCGCGCATCGCGCCGAAGGCGAGCATGTTGCCGTTGCTGCCCGACGCATTGGCCACGGCGACCTGATCGGGGCTGAGCGCCGCGACGGTCAGCGTTGCGGCGCTCGAACCGGTAAACAGCGGCTGACCCGGATTGCCATTGGCATCGCTGCCCGCCTGGTGCGCGGCGTTGAGCTGGTTCGCAAAATCACTCGCCATCGTGTCGAGCGCCGCGCGCTGGTCGGCGACATGGTTCGCGCCTTCGGCCAGCCCGGCGAGCGAACCGGTCGAGATGGCGAGCGGCGAACCGCCGATGCTGTACGACAGGCGCCCATCGGCGGCGGCGGTCACCGCGATCGGGTTCACCGCGCCGCCGCCGACGAGCAGGTCGCCCGATCCGGCCGCGCGCAGCGTCACCGCGCCATTATTGTCGAAGGTCGCGCTGACCCCCGCCTGCGACGACAATTTGTCGAGCAGCCGGTCGCGTTCGTCGAGCAGGCTCGCCTCGTTGGTCGATCCGGGCCGCGCCTTGCGCAGCCCGATATTGATCTGTTCGAGCGCATTCAGATTGCTGTTGAACTGGTCGACCCCGCTCGCCGCGGCGCCTTCGATCCCCTCGCCCATCTTGTTGAGCTGGTTCGCGGCGGTACGAAAACCCGACGCGATATCGTCGGCCGATTGCAGGAACTGGCTGCGCAGCGTCCGGTTCGACGGGTCCGACGTCAACTGGTCGGCGGTCGTGAACAATTTGGTGAGGCCGGTCTTGATACCGTTGGTCTCGTCGCTGAGCGCGCCCTCGACCTTGTCGAGCCACGAAAGCTTGGTCGACGAGCGTTCGGCATCGCCCGACGTGATACGCGAATCCTCGATCAGCCATGCGTCGACCGAGCGGTCGAGACCGCGGATATCGACGCCGCCGGGGTTGGTGTTGCCGCGATAGAAGATCGAATTTCCGCCACCGACGGCTTCCATCATCTCCAGCCGGCGCCGCGCATAACCCGGCGTCTGCGCATTGGCGATATTGTCGCCGATCGTCGACAGCGCCCGCGAATAGGCCTTGAGGCCGCTATAGCCTATGCCGAGCAGATCGCTCATTGGACGCCTCCCCCGGAGCGGGCGGCAAGCCCGCCGAGCTGGCCGCGGAACTGCTGTTCGACCATGTCGGCGATGCCGAACTGGCGCGTCGCGGCGATCGATTCGGCGGTTCGCGCATCGGCCATTTCGCGAAAATTGTCGGTCGCGCTCGATCCGAAGATATCGTCGCCGAGCTTCGCCTGCCGCATCGACGCCATCAGCTGGCGCAGGATCACGGCTTCGAACGCTTCGGCCGCCTTGCGCAGCCCGCCGTCGCCGCCGCCGGCAGCAGCCGGGGCCGGCGTCGCACCAATCGAAGAGATAGGGCTCGTCATATGATCACCAGTTCCGCAGTGAGCGCGCCGGCCTGGCTCAGCGCCTCGAGAATGGCGACGAGGTCGCCGGGGGGAACGCCCAGCCGGTTGATCGAATCGACCAGCGCGGAGAGCGAGGCATTGGGTTTGAGCAGGAAGGCCGGGCGATAATCCTCGGCAACTTCGATTTCGCTCGACGGTTCGATCGCGGTCTGGCCGCGGCTGAACGGCGCGGGCTGGACGACCATCGGCGATTCCTTGATCGAAACCGTCAGCTTGCCATGGCTGACCGCGGCGGTGCCGACACGGACCGCGCCGTTGATCACCACGGTGCCGGTGCGGGCGTTGACGATCACCTTCGCCGGCGGTTCGGCACGCTCGACGCCGAGATTCTCGATCTGCGACATCAGCCGCATCCGTTCGTCGCCGTTGCCGCCGGTGCGGATCGCGATGCTCGCACCGTCGAGCATCGACGCCGATCCCGGAAGCGCCGCGTTGATCGCGTCGGTGACGCGCTTGGCGTTGGTCGCATCGAACTGGTGGAGGTTGAAGGTCAGATAGCTTGCCGTCGCAAAGCCCGTATCGACCGCGCGCTCGACCGTCGCGCCGCCCGCGATACGCCCGCTCGACGGCACGTTGACCGTCAGCTTCGACCCGTCGGCGGCGTCGATGCCGAGCCCGCCGATGACGAGATTACCCTGCACCATCGCATAAATCTGCCCGTCAGCACCGTAAAGCGGCGCAAGCACAAGCGTGCCGCCGCGCAGGCTCTTTGCCTTGCCGATCGCCGAGACGGTCACGTCGAGGCGCTGGCCGGGTTTCGCGAAAGGCGGCAGTTCGGCGGTGACCATCACCGCCGCGGCGTTCTTCAGCGCCGGGTTCACTCCCGGCGGCAGGGTCAGGCCGAAGCGCGAGATCGCGCCCTTCATACCCAGCGTCGAATAGTCGAGGCTGTCGTCGCCGGTACCCGCGAGCCCGACGACGATGCCGTAGCCGGTGAGCTGGTTGGCGCGCAGGCCCTGGAACTGGCCCATATCCTTGATGCGCTCGGCCTGCGCCGGCGCCGCAAAGGCAAAGCTGGCGAGCAGGAGCGCGAAAAGGGCGAACAGGGTCGGACGCTGGGTCACTTTACATTCCTCGTTTTAGAAGGGGCTGATGAGCGAGAAGAAGCGCTGGAGCCAACCCTGCTGGCTGGCGCGCGCAATCTCGCCCTTGCCGACGTAACGGATGTTCGCATCGGCAACGCGCGTCGACAGGACGCGATTGTCGGGGCTGATGTCGATCGCGCGGATGATACCCGAAATCTGGACCCGCTCGTCGCCGCGATTGAGGGTGAGCAGCTTTTCGCCGCGCACCAGCATCGTCCCGTTGGGATAGACGGCGGCGATCGTCACGCTGACCTCGCCCGACAGCGCGTTCGACTGCGACGCGTCGCCCTTGCCCTTGAACTGCTGACCGCCGCCCATCGCGATATCGCTGGGGTTGAACAGCGACAGCGGGCCGGTGGCGGGGGGCGTCAGGCCGATATTGCCATCACGCTGCGTGCCCGCGGCATTGCTTTTGGTCGCCGCGGTGCGCTCGACGAGCTGGATCGTGACGATGTCGCCGACCGCGCCCGCGCGCCCGCCCGAAGTGAGCGGCACATAGCCGCCCTGGAAGATCGAGCCGTTGGCCGGCGGGGGCGCCGGCGGCATCGGCATCGTGACCGAAAAGGCGTCGGGCGGCAGCTTGTCCTTCGCGTGCGCCGCAACGGGCGCGAGCACGAGGGCCAGTATCGCCAGACCGGGCATCGCCAGCTTAGAGAGTCTGCGACGCATTTTTCATCATCTCGTCGGTGGCCGAGATCATCTTCGAATTGACCTCATAGGCGCGCTGGGTCTCGATCATGTCGACGAGTTCCTCGACGACGTTGACGTTCGATCCCTCGAGCATCCCGCCGCGCAGCGTCCCGCGGCCTTCCTCGCCCGCGCCGCCGACTTGCGGGGCGCCCGAGGCCTGCGTCTCGACGAGCAGATTGCCGCCGATCGCCTGCAATCCCGCAGGGTTGGCGAAGCGCGCGATCTCGATCCGGCCGAGTTCGGTCATCGTGCCGTCGGCGCCGGTCGCCGAAACGGTGCCATCGGCGCCGATCGACACATTGGTCGCATCTTCGGGGATCTGGATCGCCGGGGTCACCGGCTTGCCGTCCGAAGTAACGATCGTCCCGTCGGGCGCGCGGCCGAAATTGCCCGCGCGGGTATAGCCGGTGCGCCCGTCGGGCATCTCGACCTGGAAATAGCCGGCGCCGTCGATCGCGACGTCGAGCCCGTTGCCCGTCGTTGCGAAGGTGCCCTGCGTATCGATACGCGCGGTGCCGTTGAGCGCGACGCCGGTGCCAAGATTGAGACCGGTCGCATAGCGGTTTTCGGCCGATGACGGCGCACCCGGCGCGGTCATCAATTGATAGCTCAATGTCTCGAAGCTCGCGCGGTCGCGCTTGAAGCCCGTGGTGTTCACATTGGCGAGGTTGTTGGCGATCACCTGCATCCGGAAGCCCTGGGCGTCCAGACCGGTTCGTGCGACGTGCAAGGCACCGAAGCTCATTTCATATTCTCCTTAACGGGGGAGCTGCATCAGACCGGCGGTCGCGCTGTCCATGTCGCGCGCGTCGCTGACGAGCTTGAGTTGTGTGTCCCAGCTCCGGCTCGCCTCGATCATCTCGACGAGCGCGGTGGTCGCCGCGACGTTCGATCCTTCGATCGAACGGGTGAGAAGCCGCGCCTCGGGGTCGTCGGGCAGGATGCCGCCGCCCTTCACGCGGAACAGGCCGTCGAGGCCCTTGGCGATGTCCGAACCCGTCGGGGTCGCGAGCCGCAGCCGGTCGACCTCCTGCGGATTTTCGGGATCGCCGCCCTGCGGCACGACCCACACGCGGCCTTCGTTGTCGATGGTCACCGCGTCGGCGGGCGGGATCGTCACCGGACCCTGCGTGCCCTGTACGGGGCTGCCGTCGCCGGTGGTCAGAAGTCCGCTCGGCGAGATCTGCAGGTCGCCGCGCCGCGTATAGGCTTCTTCGCCGTCCTTCGCCTGCACCACGAGCAGCGCATCGCCCTGCATCGCGATATCGAGGTCGCGCCCCGTCGACGTGACAGTCCCGGCGCGCATGTCGGCGCCGAGCACTTCTTCCGAAGCCATAGCCCGCGCGTCGAGCCCGCCGCCGTTCAGCCACAAGGACTGTGCCTCGGCCATGTCGGCGCGGAAGCCCGGCGTCTGCGCATTCGCCAGATTGTTGGCGATCGCCGTCTGCCGGGCCATGCTGCCCCGCATCGCGGTGAGGCTGGTGTAGATGAGGCGGTCCATCGATATTCTCCCGGCAGGCGGCGGTCAGCGCGGCGTCAGCGCATGCCGATAATGGTCTGGGTCAGCGAGGACGCGCCCTCGATCGCCTTGGCATTCGCCTGGAAATTGCGCTGTGCGGCCATCAGCATCACCAGTTCCTCGGTGATATCGACGTTCGAGCGTTCGAGCGCGCCGGCGCGGACCGCGCCCATCGGCCCGTTGGTCGCGGCATCGATCGTCGGCGGGCCGCTTTCGCCCGTCGACTGCCAGTGCGCGTCGCCGGTCGGGCGCAGGCCCGACATCGTCGGGAAGGTGGCCATCGCAACTTTCCCGAGCTTCTGGTCTTCGCCGTTCGCAAAGGTCGCGGTCACGAGGCCGTCGAGGCCGATCGAGACGTTGACCAGCGCCGACGTCGGATCGCTCGGCGCACCCGCGGGGAGCCGCATGTCGAACGCGCCGGCCAGCGTGTTGTTCGTGACATTGCCGTTCGCGTCGATCGGAAGAAGCTGGAGCTTCGCGCCCGTCGAATCGATGATATAGCGATCGGGGGTCGGCTCGAACGAGCCGTTGCGCGTATAGGTGATGGCTTCGCGCGGCGGATCGCCCTTCACGATGAACATGCCCTCGCCGACGATCGCAAGGTCGAGCGTCTTTTCACTCGCCTCGTACGATCCTTGCGTAAACTGCTGGGTGATGCCGTTGAGGCGCGTGCCCTGCCCCGCGATCATCTTCGTCGACTGCGTCGGCGACGAAGCGAAGATGTCGCCGAACTGCGCCTTGCTGCGCTTGAAGCCGACCGAGCCGGCGTTCGCGATGTTGTTCGAGATGACCGACATGTCGGTCTGGGCGCCCTTGAGGCCCGAAAGCGAAGTATAGAATGACATGGACTGATCCTTCCTGAAAGATGGGGCTTAAGCGGTGGGCGGCGTCGGCGCGGGCGCCGGGGTGGCGGCCTTGATGTCCTTGAGCAGCTGGGTCTGCGCCGTGAGCTGCTCCGAAATCTTCGCCAGCGCGGTGTTGGTATCATTGACCCCGGCGAGGCTCGAAAATTGCGCCATCTGCGCAACCATCTGCTGGTTATCGATGGGGTTGAACGGATCCTGATGCGACAGCTGCGCGGTCATCAGGCGCAGGAAATCGCTTTGCCCCAACTGCTGGCCGCCCTTGGGCTGAAGCACGGGGTTGCTGTTATTATTGATGCTGTTGACGCTCATCTTACTGTCCCATCCTGAGGGTTTCGTTGATCAGGCTCTTCGCGGTTTCGAGGACCTGGACATTGCTCTGGTACTGGCGGGCGGTCTCGACCATCTCGACCAGCTCGGCGGCGCTATCGACTGCGGCTTCCCAGACATTGCCGTCCTTGTCGGCGAGCGGGTTCGACGGATCGTGGCGCTTCGACGGCGCCATTTTCGAGGTCGTGACCTGATCGATCTGGACCGTCGCGCGGCCCTGCCCGTCCATCACGGTGCGAAACACCGGCTTCAGCGATCGAAACGCGCCCGCCTCGCTGCCCGCGACCGTTCCCGCATTGGCGAGGTTCGATGCGGTGGTGTTCAGCCGGACGAGCTGCGCCGACATCGCGCGGCCGCTGATGTCGAAGACGGAGAAATTGCCGTTCATCGTCATTCGCCCTTGATCGCGCGCGTCAACGTGTTGATGCGGCCGGAGAGGAACGACAGGCTCGAGCGATAGGCGAGGGCATTTTCGGCATAGGCCGTCTGCTCGGTCGCCATTTCGACGGTATTGCCGTCGAGCGACGCCTGGACCGGAACGCGATAGGCGACCGCCCCCTCCACGGCATTGGCGGTCGAGCCGCCCTGCCGCGCGAGGTCGAGCGCCTTGGCGAAGTCGAGGTCGCGCGCCTTGTAGCCCGGCGTTGCGGCGTTCGCGATGTTCGACGCGAGCATCATCATGCGCTGGCTGCGCAGCTGGAGCGCCGTCGCGTGCAGGCCAAAGAGTTTCTCGGATGCCATCATCAACGTCCTTCGCTTGTCGCCTCCCGGCGACGGGGCTTTCACCGGGTCCGGACCGGGTTGGGCCCGGACGCGCGGAAAATCACCAAGGCATGATGCAATCGCCGTGCCAAACGTGATTTTTCATTTATATTCAGAAGTTTAAATCACAATATCGAGGCAGCGAAATCGCGCCCGTCAAAAATCCGACGGCGGCGCGCCGTGCCGCGCGCAACCGCGCACGAAAGCGCGACTGGCACGCTTCCTGCACATTGTCGGGCGAGCCATTGGACCCGAAGGAGATCGACCGTGTCCCGCAAACTCCCCGCCCGCTACGCCTGCCTTGCGGCGTGCCTTGTCGCCGCCCCGGTCGCGGGACACGCGCAGCAGGCCAATGAGGACTGGCAGGCCATCGACGCACTGACCAACATGGTGGCGTCCGCAATGGGTCAGAGCGCGACCCCGATCGATCGCCGGATCAAGCTGGCGCGCTGCCCCGAACAGGCGTCGGTCACCGCGATCGATGCCCAGACGCTCGCGGTACGCTGCGCGCCGCTCGGCTGGCGCCTGCGCGTGCCGATGACCGGCCCTGTCGACGCCGCGCCCGCGGCGGCAGGCTTTGCACGCGCGTCGTCTGGCACCCCCGTCATCCGCCGCGGCGACAATGTCCGCGTGACCATCGACACGCCGAGCTATTCGATCAGCTATGCCGCAATCGCGACGCAGGACGGCCGCGTCGGCGAGACCATTGCCTTGCGCGGAAACGACGCCAAATCCTCGCTCAGCGCCACCGTCACCGGTCCCGGACGCGCGCGCCTCGACAACTGATTCCGCGTTCGCTTCCCGCCCGTCGGCCCGGGGCTGTCGGCATTCCGACGCCACCGGGCCTTTCTTTTGTCTTTTTGCGACCGGTTGCCTTAATCGCCGCGTACACCGTCCGTTAAAGCCTTCGTGAACCGCGTCGTCACTTTTCTGACGGCATCGGATGGAGGCCATTATGTCGGGTGACAGCAAGATCGGACCAGTCGGCGGCATCGGCCGCGCCGGCCCGCTACGCCGGGTCGCCAGCGAGGCGGCAGTGCCGATGCGCGCCGCAGCGCAGCTCCAGCCGACGCAGGACAGTCTGCCGACCGCACGGCTGACGCGCCTTGCGAGCAGCCTCGCCGACCAGGCACCGCCGGTCGACGTCGCGCGTGTCGCCGCGCTCCGCACCGCGATCGCCGGCGGCAGCTATGGTGTGCACCCCGCGATCGTCGCCAGCGCGATGCTCGATTTCCACGGCGGAGCCGATTGATGCTCGCGCAAATGGACGAGATACAATCGCGGCTCGACACGCTGGTCGGCGCGCTCGACGGGCATGATGCCGGTGCGATCATCGCCGCGACCGAGGAACTGGCCACCGCGGTGATCCTGTTTCGCGGCGCGAGCATCCCGGCGGGCAGCGAGCTTCGCGCGCGGACGCTGATCGGGCAGACGCTCGGGCGGCTGGAGGCGGCGGCGGTCCGCGTCAACATCCTGAAGGACTGGACGCGTCAGAGGATTGACAAGAGCCATGAAATCCGTGGCACCCACCATCGCGGGGTCGCTTTAAGATACTGATAACCATGTGATTTCATGTCACATCGGCGAAATGGCACGATGATTGCTTTTGTTCTGCTGAACCAGCGGAACGACAGCCATGAACGCAATCAACAATCCCCAGGGCCCATCGCGCATCGCCGCACCCGTTATCGATGCGGTGCAGAATGCGTCGGCGCGGTCGGGAATCGATTTCGACTATCTGGTCGACGTCGCGCGCGTCGAAAGCGGGTATAACCCGACCGCCAAGGCGCCGACATCGTCGGCGCGCGGACTGTACCAGTTCACCAAGCAGACCTGGCTGGCGACGCTCGATCGTCATGGTGCGAACCACGGGCTCGCCTGGGCCGCCGACGCGATCGGCCGCGACGCGTCGGGCCGGCTGACGGTGACCGACCCGACGCTCCGCCAGCAAATTTTCGACCTGCGCGACGATCCTGCCGCGTCGTCGAACATGGCCGCCGCGCTGACCGGCGATAACCGCGACTATCTCGAAAGCCGGATCGGCCGCAGCGCCGAGCCGGTCGACCTCTATCTGGCACACTTCCTCGGAAGCGGTGGCGCCGCCAAATTCCTGTCGGCGCTCGAGGCGAACCCCGATCAGCCCGGAGCGTCGATGATGCCCGAGGCGGCCGCCGCCAATCGCTCGGTCTTTTACGCCCCCGACGGCAGCATGCGTAGCCTTGCCGAGATCCGCGAACGCTTTCGCGTGAAGCTCGAAGACGGCGGCAAGACCGAAAATATGAAGCCCTTCGCTCCCACCGGCTGGCACGCACAGGCGAGCAGCTCGGCGGGCCTCGCGGGCACCGGTGGCGGACGGCCACCCCTACAGATGATGGATATCCAGCCTATGCCGAAAAAGCTCTCGATGGGCTTTGCCGCCGATGCCTATCGGCGGCTCGCGTCGCTTTCGGGAGGCGCGGCATGACCGCCGGCTTCAACCTCGGCAACATCGGCCGCATCGCCGGTGTATCGGCGCTGCCCGCAGGGATGCTGATCCTCGTCGGGCTGATGGTGATCCCGGTTTCGCCGCTGATCCTCGACATCAGCTTCGTCGCGAACATCATGATCAGCCTGTTGATCCTGATGGTCGCGCTGCAGGCGTCGAAACCGCTCGACTTTTCAGCCTTCCCGACCGTGTTGCTGCTCGCGACATTGTTCCGGCTCGCGCTCAACGTCGCCTCGACGCGCGTCGTTCTCGTCCACGGTCACGAAGGCACCGCATCGGCGGGCCATGTCATCGAGGCGTTCGGCCAGGTGCTGATCGGCGGCGATTATGTCGTCGGCCTGTTCGTCTTTTTCGTCCTGATGATCATCAACCTGATCGTGATCACCAAGGGCGCGGGCCGCGTCTCCGAAGTGTCGGCGCGCTTCACCCTTGACGCCTTGCCGGGCAAGCAGATGGCGATCGACGCCGATCTCAACGCCGGGCTGCTCACCCCCGAAGAAGCGAAGGCCCGCCGCGTCGAAGTCGCGACCGAGGCCGATTTCTACGGCTCGATGGACGGTGCGTCGAAATTCGTGAAGGGCGACGCGGTCGCGGGTCTGCTGATCCTGTTCGTCAACATCGTCGGCGGGCTCATTCTCGGTATCTTCAGCCACGGGCTCAGCTTCTCCGAAGCCGGCAGCACCTATGTCACGCTCGCAATCGGCGATGCGCTCGTTGCGCAGATCCCCGCGCTTCTGCTGTCGATTGCCGCCGCCGCAATCGTCACCCGCGTCGCCTCGCCCTTCGACCTCAGCGGCCAGATCGGCAGCCAGTTCGCTTCGCCCGCCATCTGGATGGCGGTCGGCGGCATCCTGTTCATCCTCGGCCTCGTCCCCGCAATGCCGCAAATGCTGATCCTGCCCGCCGCCGCGCTCTCTTTCGGTATCGGCTGGCAGCTGCGCCGCAGCGCCGCAGCGGTCGCCGACCTGCCCGAACCCGCCGCCCCCGCGCCCGACCCGTCGCACATCGAATGGGCGGACGTCAGCGACGCCAGCGCGTGCCAGCTCGAGATCGGATACGCGCTCGTCAGCCTCGTCGACGAACGCAAGGGCTCGCCGCTGATGACGCGGATCACCGGCATCCGCCGCCAGTTGTCGAAGGAACTCGGCTTCGTCGTCCCGCCGGTGAAGGTCACCGACGACCTGTCGCTGCCGGGCAACGTCTATCGCATCTCGGTCGCAGGGGTGATCGTCGGCGAGGACGAAGTCTTCCCCAACGAAATGCTCGCGCTCGATTCAGGCGACCTCGTCACCAAGGTCACCGGGCGCGCGTGCAAGGACCCGACCTTCGGCCTCGACGCGCTCTGGATCCCGAAGGCGATGCAGAATGACGCGATCGCCGCGGGCTATACCGTCGTCGATCCGGCAACCGTGGTCGCGACGCACCTCAACAACAGCATCGTCGGCGCCGCCGCCGAGCTGTTCGGCATCGACGACGCGCAGGCGCTGATCGAAAATCTCAAGGTCCATTATCCGCAGCTCGCGCAGAATCTCAGCCCGCAGGGCTATCCGCTGCCGCGCGTTGCGAGCCTGTGCAAATCCTTGCTCGTCGAGCGGGTGCCGCTCCGCGACTTCCGCAAGATCGCCGAAGCGATGGTCACGCTGTCGGGCCAGCAGCTCGGCGAAAGCGACCTCGTCGAGTCGGTGCGCCAGCGCATCGGCGCGCTCATCGTGCAGACGATCGTGCCGAGCCGGATGCCGCTGCCCGTCGTCACCTTCAGCCCCGAAGTCGAGATGCTGCTCAACCAGGCGGTGCGCGCCAACCCCGCCGCCGAATGGCCGTTCGAGCACGGCATGGCGATGACGATCATCGAACAGGTCGGCCAGGCGGTCGAACCCCTATTGTTGCAAACGCGCAGCTTCGCGCTCGTCGCCTCGCCGATCTGCCGCTCGGCGCTGTCACGGCTCGTGCGCGCCACCTTCCCTGATGTCGCCGTCATTTCCTACCTTGAAATCCCGGCGAACAAGCAGACCGAAATCGTCGCGACGATCGGCGCCGAAGTGCCCCGCCTCGCGTCCGGGCCCGACGCCCACATGGAGGACCAACCGCATGAGAATTGAGCCCGCCGGGCAATTTGCCGGGACCACCGGACGCGCGCCGCGTGCGCGCGGCTATGGCGAAAGCGTCGAGGCGCTGGTCGAGGAATATTCGCCGCTGGTCCGCAAGATCGCGTGGCAGGTGTTTTCGCGCGTGTCGCGGACAAGCGAACTCGACGACCTGATCCAGACGGGACTGATCGCGCTGATCGAGGCGAGCCGCCATTATGAAGAGCGCGGTTTTGCGTTCGCCACCTATGCCACGACGCGCATCCGCGGCGCGATGATCGACCAGCTACGCCGCGAAGCCGATGTCGGCCGCTCCGCAATGACCGCCGCGAAGCGGATCCACGCGATGCGCGGCGCGCTCGAACAGCAGCTGATGCGCGCGCCGACCGCCGCCGAAATGGCGGTCGCGTTCGACATGTCGGCGGAGGATTATTTCGCGCTTGAACGCAATGCGACGCACGGCCGTTCGACCTCGCTCGACGAGCTGACCGATATCGGCGCTTTCCTCGCCGCCGACGATGGTATCGGCGCGAGCGAGAAATGCGAGCAGGAGGATCTGATCGGGGCGCTGCGCCAGTGCGTCAGCCGCCTGTCCGAGCGCGAACAGATGGTGCTGCAGCTCTATTTCTTCGAAGAGCTCAACCTGCACGAGATCGGCCTGACGCTCGACGTCAGCGCCGCGCGTATCTGCCAGATCAAGCGCGAGGCGATGGTCAAAGTCGACCGCATGATGCGCGAGATGACCGAATGACGTGTCGGGGCGGCCAACCCGGCCGCCTTCGCGAACGTCAGGCCGCCAGCGTCTGGCCGCCCTGCGAGGCGGCACCGACCTTGTCGAAATAGCTCGCCATGCGCTCGGTGCCGACGTCGGTCAGCCGAACGATGGTGCGCCGCCGGTCGCGTTCGTCGATCGCGCGGTGGACCAGCCCCAGCCGTTCGAGCGCGCTGATCATGCGCAGCCCCGACGAAAGAGGAACCCCCGCGCCGGTGGCGAGGTCGCTCGCGCTGAGCACGCGGCCGTGGGTCCCGGCCAGCATCAGGTCGAGCATCATATCCCATGTCGGACCCGACATCTCGGCGGTGCCGAAGTGGCTGCGACGGATCCGACGGATCTGAATGCTGAACGACAACTGGTCGAGCAGTCCGGCCTTCAGCGGCGCTTCGCGCACGGGCACCGCCAGCTCTTCGGAACGGCCCGCGAGCAGTTCCTGAATCTGGTCGACACGCGATTTCAGCTCGGCAATTTCTTGGTTCGAAAATTGCTGCATGTTGTGATGCCCCCCGGGGAGCCACGCACACTAGGCTGCGACGTCGTTCCGCCGACTGGACGAACCCGATGCATAAATGATCAGCAGCAGGATCGGGTACGATATATAGACTGAGAGGAGCGAATAGGGTCGCGCCAATATCTCCGAGAACATGAACTTCTGGATATGTCCGAAAATGGCGATGAGCTGCCATCCGGTGATCCAGTAGGGCCAGAAACTGTGCGCTTTCATGGCGATGAGCCAGAAGCTCAGCAGAACCAGCATGTCGATGACGAAGATATTAATCTCAATATCGGTCCAGGTCGGGAAAGGTGTCACGGCACTGGTGAGGACCGAGGCGATCAATGCTGTATAGGCTGCCCAGCGTTCCAGTGGCCCGCCGCGTCGGATCGCGACGGCCACCGTGATGAGCAGGACAACATAATAGATCGCCACGGACCACATTGTGGCTCTCAACCTTTCTTGCGGATCAACCGGCCTTCGCGAACGCCGGCGCGTCGGCGCCCGAACGATCGTTGCTGCCTTCGTCGACCAGCTTCGCTGCCGCCGGCTTGACGCCCGCGCCGAACATCCGCGTGCCGAGGCCGACTTCCTTCTGCGTCACCGTCAACGCCAGATGCGCATCGGTCAAGAGCTGGCGGACCTCGCCGGCGGCGGCAAGCGCATGGGCAACCTTCGCCATCGCTTCCTGGCCGACGATCGCCGACATGTTGGTTTCGCGGCGCGCGGTCGGCAGCGTCGCAGCAAGCTGCGCGATACGGATCATCGCTTCGTCGATGGCGTCTTCGGCCAAATGCAGGTCGGAAGCGATCTTCTTTGCTGCAGAAACTCGTTCGTTCAGCATCTTCTTTTTCCTTGAAAAAGAATGCTACCGGTTTCCCCCCCGCAGCATTCGGTTCGAACATTCAGGTCATCACACGACCGAGTCCGACAAGGATCGAATAGAGGGCGGAGAAGGCCAAAATCGTCGCGAATGCGATCAGAATCGGCCAGATTATCCTTTCCATCAACCCATGCCGGTTAGCCGGCTGGGACGCGGTAGGAAATGGCGAACCGATATCGAATAGCCGCCGAAACGAACTGCGCCCCGGCTCGGCATCGTCCGGCGGGGCAACCTCGCCTAGGTCGATCAATTGATATGTCAAAGGCTGATAAGGGGTAACATGATCGAAGACACCGTTAACCGCCAGGATGCGCGCCGCCTCTATCCTGTTAGAAACATTAAGTTTCTTTAACACTCGCCGCACGCGTTCGTCGACCGTGTGCGGCGAGACATTCATCAGGCGGGCGATCTGCTTGGAATTTTTGTGCTCGAAAACGTGCCGCAACGTTTCAATCTGCGCGGCAGACAGCAGGCTGATGTAATTGTCGGGGTCGCCGTGCACGGGGCTGGAATAGAGCATCACGAGTCGAAATCAAGGTCGGTAGATAGCTAATTTCTTGCCTGACCCATTCCCGGTCACGCCCTTACACATCCTTGCAGGCGGGAACAACGCCGGACGATCGGCGGTTCGCTATCCTGCCTCCTTGAGGGTACGATAGCGCAGGATCGATTTTTCGATATGCCGCCGCGCCGCGCGCCGCGCCGCGACGGGATCGCCCGCCTCGATCGCCACGACGATCGCCTCATGATCGCGGTTGATCGTGTGCGCGTAGCGCTGGTGCTGGACCGGGTCATCGCCTTGCAGGTACAGCCGTCGCGACGGGACGAGACGCACGCCGAGGAACTGGGTGAAGCGGAGGAAATAGGGGTTGCCCGTCGCGCTGGCGATCGCCGCGTGAAAGGCGGCATCGGCCGCAACCGAGGCATCGACGTCGCTGCTTTTCTCCATTGCGTCTAGCGTGCGGCGCAGCTCGACAAGATCCTTTTCGGTGCGGCGCCGCGCGGCAAGGTCGGCCATCTCGGCCTCGAAACCCATGCGCATTTCGAGCAGCTTCAGCACATCGTCGATCTCGCCGACTTCCTCGGCGGTGACCTGAAACGCGCGATATTGCGCTCCGTCGGGGACGTAAGCGCCCGATCCGCGCCGCGATTCGAGCAGGCCGCGCGCCGCAAGCCGCGAATAGGCCTCGCGCACGACGGTGCGGCTGACGCCGAAATCTTCGGTAATCGCCTTTTCGGTCGGAAAGCGCGATCCGGGCGGCATTTCACCCGTCTCGATCCGTTCCTCGAAACGCTGGACCAGATCGTCCGCCAGCGATGCCGCCTTGGTTACCACCATGATTGACGCGTTATCATTGCGTTTCAAAACTGGCTAGGGCCGGAAATCGGGTCGCTGCGCGTCGATATAGCTATTCCAGGCCTCGCGCGTCGCAAAATCGCCGCCGCGGTCCCACGCCGCGCCGCTGTAATAGACAAAGGGCCGCCCCGGCCGGACGCGCGCGAGGATCAGATAATTGTCAGCGTCTTCGGCGAAGCCCGCGAACGCGGCCGGATCGACGATCACTGCCGCCGCCATCCGTCCCTTTTCGCCGTCGGCGGGTCCCCACCAGCTCAGCCGTGCCGCCGCTTCGTCCTTCTTCACCTCACCCAGCTTGCCGCCACCCACTGGCCGCTTCGAAATACCGATGCCGACGACCAGCTCCGCGTCGCTGCTCGAAGCGATGGTCGAGGTCATGCGGGTGAAATTCGTTCCCGCCGGCAAGGTGAAGCGTCGCGTCTCACGCACTGTCCGCGCGACATCGACCGGCCATGCGTCATAATCGACCGTGAAGTCCGCGACCGCGCCGCCCGTATGCAGGATATGCGGCCGGACATAGTTGCGCGAGGTCCACAGCTTGTTGTCGTGCCAGATGCCGAGCCCGCCGACCCCGCGCCCGGTCCCGACATTGTAGAAATCGACCCCTTCGCCATGGTCGCCATGCTGGTCGCCGGTGCGAAGCTGGCGGTCCATGAAGGGCCAGCGCACGCGCTTGCCCCAAGCGTCGATACCCGACGACGACGGCGGCTCGGCCGCCTCCAGCGCGCGGCCGTAAATGCGGTACGCGATGCGGTCGTTTTCCCAGAGCAGGTCGTCGAAGCGATAGTCGGCGATCGTTACTGCGGCGCGCGCTTTCTGCTCCTCCGCCGTCGCCGGCCGGAGCGGCTGGTGGTCCTGCGCCGCAGCCGACGCGACCAGCAGGCCGAGTGCAAGGAATGCCGGCCGCATCACCAGCTCCACATCGTCCCGTCCTCGAGCCGGTTCACCGGCAGATAGGCACGGGCGTATGGAAAGGTTTCGGCGAGCGCCTCGTCGATATCGACGCCAAGCCCCGGCGCGTCGCCCGGATGGAGCATCCCGCCCTCAAAGCGGTATGCGTGCGGGAACACCGCGTCGGTTTCCACCGTGTGACGCATATATTCCTGCACGCCGAAATTCGGGATCGTCAGGCCAAGGTGCAGCGCCGCCGCCATCGTTACCGGCGACAGGTCGGTCGCGCCGTGGCAGCCGGTACGGATCTGGTAGAGATCGGCGAGCGACGCGATCTGGCGCATATGGGTGATCCCGCCCGCATGAAGCACGGTCGCACGAATATAGTCGATCAGCCGGTTCTCGATCAGCGCCTTGCAATCCCAGATCGACGAGAAAATTTCGCCGACCGCGAGCGGGGTCGTCGTATGCTGGCGGATCAGGCGGAACGCCTCCTGATCTTCGGCGGGGGTCGCGTCCTCGATCCAGAAGGGACGCCAGGGCTCGAGATCCTTTCCGAGCCGCGCCGCCTCGATCGGGGTCAGACGGTGGTGGACGTCGTGGAGCAGATGAACATCCCAGCCGAGCGCCTCGCGCGCGGCGGCGAACAGGTCGGGGACGATGCGCATATATTTGGCGGTCGACCAGACATTCTCGGTCGGCAGGTCGTTGTCGGCGGGTTCGTAAAAATAGCGGTCCTTGCTCACGCCATAGGTCGACGCCATCCCCGGCACGCCGCATTGCAGGCGGATCGCCTTATATCCCTGCCGCTGATAATCGAGCGCCGCCTCGATCGTGTCTTCGATGCTCGCGCCATTGGCGTGGCCATAGACCATGCACCCTTCACGCGCCGCGCCGCCGAGCAGCTGATAGACCGGCAATCCCGCGATCTTGCCCTTGATATCCCACAGCGCCATGTCGACCGCGGCGATCGCCGCCATCGTCACCGGGCCGCGGCGCCAATAGGCGCCCTTGTAGAGATATTGCCAGATATCCTCGATCCGGTGCGCGTCGCGCCCGATCAGGCACGGGACGACATGCTCTGACAGATAGCTTGCGACCGCAAGCTCGCGGCCGTTGAGCGTCGCGTCGCCGACGCCGGTGGTGCCGTCGTCGCATTCGATCTTCAGCGTCGTGAAATTGCGGCCCGGCGAGGTCAGGATCACCCGGGCTGACACGATTTTCGGCATTCCATCCCCTCTGGCCATATGGGCTAGTTGTGTGACAACCTTATTGACACTTGATCGAAAAGGAAAGACATATGTCACCGGTGTCAAGGCCAAAGGCCAGCCCGTCAAGGGGAGAGGAAACGCGATGCGCAGCGCCAGATGCACCCCGCATCCGGCAAAATTGCACCGAAATGCCTCTCCTTTCGCCGGTCACCCTCTCGATCCCGCAAAGGAAATGACATGCCGCTGAGCCTCGTGGCCCTGATGATGACCAGCCCCGTCGCGGCGGTGGCGCCCGCCGAACCGGCGATGCCGCGGCCCGCCGCGATCCTCGCGCAGACCCGTCGCGTCGCCGACTGGCAGCTGGCGAACCGCACCAACTGGGCGGCAATGCCCGCCGCGCGAAAAAGCGTCCGGGACGCGCGCGACTGGCAGCAGGCAACCTTCTGGGTCGCGCTGACCGAGCTCGCGGGCCGCGACAGAAGCTATGCGAAGCCGCTGCTCGACCTCGGGCGCGCCGAGGAATGGCGGATGGGCGACCGTCCCTATCATGCCGACGACCAGCTGATCGGGCAGGCGTGGCTTTGGGCGGCGCAGAACGGCGGGGGCAAGCAGGCGGCCGCGCCGGTGCGCGCCTATTTCGACCATCTGCTCGCCAACCGCCCGACGATCGGCCTCGAATTCATTCCCGTCGCGCCGGGCAAGGGAACGTCGACCTGCACCGACCGCTGGTGCTGGTGCGACGCGCTGTTCATGGCGCCGCCGACGATGCTTCGCTTCGCCAAAACAACGGGCGACAAGCGCTACGCCGATTTCGTGCACGAGGAATGGAAGGCGGCGACCGACTATCTCTTCGATCCGTCGGAGAATCTCTATTTCCGCGACAGCCGCTTTTTCGACATGCGCGACGCCAAGGGGCGCAAGCTGTTCTGGAGCCGCGGCAATGGCTGGGTGATGGGCGGCCTTGTCCGCGTGCTGCAGGTGCTGGACAGGCAAGACCCGCAGCGGCCCTATTATGAGAGCCTGTTCCGGAAGATGGCGGCGCGACTCGTCACGCTGCAAAAGGCCGACGGCTATTGGCCGGCATCGCTGCTCGACAATGATCCGGGCACGCCACCCGAATCGAGCGGGACCGCTTTCTTCACCTATGCCTTTGCGTGGGGCGTCGACAACGGCTTGCTCGACCGGCGGATCTATGAGCCCGCAGCGGTGCGCGGATGGCACGCCCTGCAAGGCGCGGTCCAGCCCGACGGGATGCTCGGCTGGGTCCAGCAGGTCGGCGACCGCCCCGACAGCGTATCGGCAAAGGAAACCCAATTTTACGGCAGCGGCGGCTATCTGCTCGCCGGCACCGCGATGTACGATCTGTCGAAAAAGCGCATAAAGCGTTGATATAAAAGGGATGAATTGCCAAGGCCCACCCCATATTACCCGCGATTGACTCACCCTCGCAAAGTTGTAATACATTTCACAAGTTGTATTACATATAATATTGACACCGGTATCAATCGGGTCGCGCCTCCGGCAGCGGGAGCGTCAAAAGAGGAGAGGGAAATGACGTCACCATCGGCCTTGCCGACCCGCGCCGCGCTGCTGGCATCCGCCGCATTGTTCGCCGCCCTGCCGGCGCAGGCACAGGAAGCGTCCGCCGCAACCGAAAGCGAGCAGGTCGCGGCGATCGAGGGCGGCGACGAAATCCTCGTCACCGGCACCCGCGCGACGCAGCGCAGCTCGATCGCGTTCAAACGCGATGCCGACATCGTCGTCGACGGCCTCGTCAGCGACGAGATCGGCGCGACCCCCGACAATTCGGTCGGCGACACGCTCGAACGCATCGTTGGCGTCTCGGCCGACCGCTTCAAGGGCAACGCCAACGAACTGTCGGTGCGCGGGCTTGGCCCGACCCTGAGCTTTTCGACCTTCAACGGTCGCGAGGTGTCGACCGCCGGCCCCGACCGTTCGGTCGCCTTCCAGCAATTCCCGTCCGAACTCGTCAACGGCGTGCTCGTCTACAAGACGCAGCGCGCCGACTTCCTCGAAGGCGGGGTCGGCGGGATCATCGAACTCAGGTCGATGAAGCCACTCGATTATGGCAAGCGCCGCATCCAGTTCGAGGTGCGCGGCGATTTCCAGCCGCAGGACAATGACGTCTACCAGCACGACGGGCTCGGCTATCGCGCCAACTTTTCCTACACCGACCAATATTCGACCGGGATCGGCGATATCGGCGTCTCGATCGGCTACCAGCGGCAGGACACGTCGGCGCCCGAGGATTATTATAACGCCAATTCGACCTTCCAGCTGTGCAACACCGCGGCGACCAACGGCGCGACGAACACGCTGAACTGCACCTTCGCCACCGCGCCGCGCAATGCGAACGAGACGATCGTCGATCCCTATTTCGCCAATTCGTCGCGCAGCTTTCGCACCCAGCGCACCTCCGAGGTCCGCGACGGCCTGATCGGCGCGATCCAGTGGCGGCCGTCACCCGATTTCGAGATTGCGCTCGACGGCCAGTATTCGAAGCGCAACAGCCTCGAGGACCGCAACGTCCTCGGTATCACCGAAGGGCTGCGCGGCGTCCAGCCGTTGGCGATCGGCAACGAAAGCGACGGCTATTCGCGCGGCGCGCTGATGAGCTATCGCGGCAATTCGAACCTCGAAAACCAGCTCGAGACACGCCAGCGCAACGAGGAATATCTGGGCGGCGGCGTGAGCCTGATCTGGTCGCCAGACCGCTGGAACGTCGCGTTCGACGCATCCTATTCGAACAGCCACCGGACCGAGACGCAGAAGCAGACGCGGATGCGCTCGACGCGCCGCGTCGGCTATACGCTGACCTATATCGACGACGATGTCGTGCCGGTTGTCGCGTTCGACAATTTCGACATCACCGATCCCGGCCTGTTCCTCGCCAACGCGAACAATGCGGTCTATGCGCGCCGCCGCTTCGTCACCGACCGCACCGACCGCATCTGGGCCGCGCGGCTCGACATCGACCGCGAGTTCGACGGCTTCATCACCGGCGTCAAGTTCGGCGGCCGCGTGTCCGACCATCACCGCACCAACGACAATGCCCGCAACAACGACCTCAACACGATCCCCGGCAACGCCGCGACGGTGACCGCGCTGATCACGCAGGCGAACCAGCAGTGCCGCACCCCCTTCACCACCACGAGCTACATGAAGGGCATGGGGACGAACGTCACCCGCTGGGCAAGCTTCGACAATGACTGTCTGTTCCGTACCTTTGCCGGCAGCGACGACGCGCTTCCCTATCCCGCCGACGGCCGCGACCCGAGCGACATCGACGTCACCGAGCGCATCTATGCCGCCTATGCGATGGCGAATTTCGAATCCGATGCGGGCAGCGTGCCGTTCAGCGGCAATGTCGGACTACGCTGGGTCAAGACCGACATCAGCTCGGTCGGCTTCCGCCAGCCGTACCGGCTGACCATCGACAGCGGCAACGACGCCTATGTCATCGCGGTCGATCCGGCCGGACAGCTCGCCATCAACCGCGGCAAGGGCAGCTATGATTATTTCCTGCCGAGCGCGAATATCGCCTTCGACCTGTCGCAAGAGGTCAAGCTGCGTCTCGCCGCCTATCGCGCTATCGCGCGGTCGGGGATCGAAAGCTTCGGGGCCGGGGTCAGCCTGACCCCCGGACCCGGGACCGACGTCGACAATATCATCTTCAACGCGACGACCGGCAACCCCAACCTCAAGCCGCTGCGCGCGTGGAATATCGACGCCAGCCTCGAACTCTATGCGTCGCAGGACACGCTCGTGTCGGTCGCAGGCTATTATAAATGGGCGAAGGGCACCGTCATCGGGCGCTCCGAGGCGATCCCGACCGACATCACCGTCACCACGATCCGCGACAATAGCGCGCCGGTGACCGAAACCTTCACGATCAACCCGGTCGCCCCGTCGAACGACCTTGAAACGCGGCACCTCTACGGGGTCGAGGCGACCGCCAGCCACGCCTTCACATGGCTGCCCGACCCGCTCGACGGTTTCGGTATCCAGGGATCGGTCAACCGCGCCTTCGCCAGTTTCGAATATCCCGACACCTCGCCGATCGCCGCCTATGTCGACCCGGCGAATTTAATCGGGCTGTCGAAATGGACCGCGAGCGGATCTTTGTGGTTCGAAAAATGGGGGCTCTCGCTACGCGCCAACCTTCGTTACCGCTCGGGCTATTACAAGCCGAACGGCGGCACCAACCGCGAGATCCGCGGCGGCACCTACCTCAACCTGTCGGCGCAGTACGACCTCACCAAAAATGTCCAGCTGAAGCTGCAGGCGATCAACGTCACCGGCACCGAGGACGTGATGTACAAGGGCGGATACGACAGCATCGCCGAGGTGTCGCGCGGCGGCACCCAATATTTCTTCGGCTTCCGGGTCCGCCTGTGAAGCCCACGACTTTAGCCCGACTCCCTTGGGCTATCCTGGCCGCCGCCGCGTATTTTCCGTCCGCGGCGGCGGCTTTTTCCTCGCCATCACCGCCGCCCCCGCCCGCCGCGCCCGGTTGCGACGCGAGCGAGGGTTATGCCCCGTCGTCCGGCGGGCGCCGCACCTTCACGCTGCGCCCCGCCGACCTCGAAGCGATCAAGGCGGCGCTCCCGACCGACCCCGCGGTCGGCGCCGCCTATCGCAGCCTCATCGCACGTGCCGACAAGGCGCTTGGCGCGAAGCCCCCCTCGGTGATGGACAAGCGCAGTATTCCGATATCGGGCGACCGCCGCGATTATGTCAGCCTCGCGCGCTATTGGTGGCCGAGCCCCGCCGATCCCAAGGGCGCGTACATCCGCCGCGACGGCGACACCAATCCCGAGGTCGAAAGCAATCGCTTCGATCGCAGCGCGCTCGGCCGCATGGTCCGCGAGGCCGACACGCTCGCGCTCGCTTATTATTACAGCGGCGAGCGCCGATATGCCGACGGCGCGGCGCGGGTGATCCGCAGCTGGTTCCTCGATCCGGCGACCGCGATGAATCCGAACATGACTTATGCGCAGGCCGTACCCGGAGTGTCGAACGGCCGCCCCGAAGGCGTGCTCGACGGCGCGGGCTTCATCACGGTCATCGACGCCGCGGGGCTGATCGCGCCGTCGGGGGCGCTGACGCCCGACGAGACCGCGGCGCTCGAAGGCTGGTTCGCGCGCTATGTCGACTGGATGCTGAAGAGCACCAACGGCAAGGCCGAGGGCAAGGCGTCGAACAACCACGGCCTCTGGTACGATGCGCAGGTTGCGCGCTTCGCGCTGTTCGCGCGGCGGCTAGGGATCGCAAACCAGATCGTCGCAGCCTTTCCCAAAGCGCGGATCGCGCGGCAGGTCGATGCATCGGGCGCCATGCCCGCCGAACTCGGCCGCACGCGCAGCTTCCATTATTCGCTCTTTGCACTCGATGCCGCCTATATCGTTGCCGACAGCGCGGCCTGCCTCGGTATCGACCTCTATCGCGCCGAGGAAAAGGGCCGCTCGCTCCGCAAGGCGACCGACTATGTCGCGGGGTATCGCGGCCGCGCGGTGGACTGGCCCTACAAGGAACAGCGCTGGCCCGCGGACATGCTCGACGCGTTGCTCGTTCGCGCCGACACGGCATGGGGTCCCGGCGCCTATCCACGCATGGTCGGCGGCGACCTGTTGCTGCGCCATCGCGCGCGCTAAGGTCGGCGCATGATCGCACGGCGCGCCTTGCTCCTCGCCGCGTTGCTGGCCGCTCCCGCCGCATGGGCACGGCCGCGGCCCCGCGGCCTCGACATCCGTGCAATCGAACGCCGGCGCCTGACGCCGCTGGCCGATGCGCTACTCGCCGCGGAGTCGCGCACGATCGCCGCCATCGCGGCGCCGCGCAGCCCGGCCGGTCCGCAAGACTATTATTCCGAGGGCGATTACTGGTGGCCCGATCCGGCGAACCCCGGCGGCGCCTATATTCGCCGCGACGGCCGCTCGAATCCCGACAAGTTCGACGGCCACCGCGACGCGCTGATCGCCTTCGGCCGCACGGTCCCCGCGCTCGCGGCGCTGTGGGACCTCACCGGCGAGGCACGCTTTGCGGAGCGCGCGATGCGCCACCTCGCCGCGTGGTTCGTTGATCCGGCAACGCGGATGAACCCGAACCTCGATCATGCACAGGCGATCATCGGCGTGAACGCAGGCCGCGCCATCGGGGTGATCGATACGCTGCAGATCGTCGAGGTCGCGCGCGCCGCCGCCCTGTTCGCCCGGCGGGACGCTCCGGGCTATGCCGCGATCCGCGCCGGCGTCGAGGGCTGGTTCGCTGCCTATCTCGACTGGCTCACCGCCTCCCCCTTCGGCATCACCGAACGCGACGAGCAGAACAACCACGGCACGTGCTGGCTGCTTCAAGCCGCCTCCTTCGCCGCCTTGCTCGGCCGAAAGGACGTCCTCGCCGACACGCGCACGCGGTTGCAGACCGTGATCATCCCGACCCAGATCACCCCCGACGGCCGCCAGCCGCTCGAGCTCGCGCGCACCAAGCCCTATGCCTATGCACTCTTCAACCTCGACGTCCTTGCCGCCTCGGCGTGGCTGCTCGGCGGCCGCGAACTGATCGACTGGCAGACAGAGGACGGCCGCTCGATCGGCGGCGCGATCGCGTGGATGGCGCCCTTCATCGCCGACAAGGCGCAATGGTCGCTGCCGCCCGACATCGAATATGGGGACGGCTTCCCGGTGCGCCAGCCGAGCCTGCTTTTCGGTGGCCTCGCGCAAAAGCGCAGCGACTGGCTGGACCTCTGGCAACGCCTCGATCCCGATCCGACCATCGGCGAGGTCGTGCGCAACTTCCCGGTGCGCCAGCCCCTGCTCTGGCTCTAGTTCCGCCCGCCGACCAGCCCGCGCGCGATCACCTGCGCCTGTATCTCCGCCGCGCCTTCGAAAATGTTGAGGATGCGCGCGTCGCACAGCACGCGGCTGATCTCATATTCGAGCGCATAGCCGTTGCCGCCGTGGATCTGCAGGCTCGCATCGGCGTTCGACCAGGCAGCGCGCGCGCCGAGCAGCTTCGCCATCCCCGCCTCGATATCGCAGCGCTTGCCGCCGTCCTTCGCGCGCGCCGCGGCATAGGACAGCTCGCGCGCCGCGACGAAATCGACGAGGCCCATCGCGAGCTTGTCGGCGACGCGCGGGAAATGGACGATCGCCTTGCCGAACTGCTTGCGCGCCAGCGCATAACCCAGCCCAAGTTCGAGCGCGCGCCGCGCCACGCCGACCGCGCGCGCGGCGGTCTGGATCCGCGCGCCCTCGAAGGTGCGCATCAGCTGCTTGAACCCCTGCCCCTCTTCGCCGCCGAGCAGCGCGTCGGCGGGGGCACGCATCGCGTCGAACTGCAACGTATATTCGCGCATCCCGCGATAACCGAGCACCTCGATTTCACTGCCGGTCATGCCATTGGCGGGGAAAGGTTCGCTTTCGGTTCCGCGCGGCTTGGGAACGAGCAGCATCGACAGGCCGGCATAGCCCTTCGCGTCGGGCATCGTGCGCGCGAGCAAGGTCATCAGGTCGGAGCGCGCGGCGTGGGTGATCCAGTTTTTCGCGCCGTCGATCACCCAATGATCGCCCTCCCGCCGCGCTTTGGTTTGCAGCGAGCCGAGGTCCGATCCGACATCGGGTTCGGTGAACACCGCAGTCGGCAGCACTTCGCCGCTCGCGATGCGCGGCAGCCATTCGGCCTTTTGCGCATCGGTGCCGCCCATCGCGATCAGCTCGCCGGCGATTTCGGAGCGCGTGCCGAGCGAGCCCGCGCCGATCCAGCCGCGCGACAATTCCTCGGTGACGATGCACATCACCAGCTTTGACAGGCCCAGCCCGCCATATTCGTCGGGGATGCAAACGCCGAAGGTGCCCAGGTCGGCCATCGCCTGCACGGTCGCATCGGGGATCAGGTCGTTGGCGAGATGCCAGTCGTGCGCGTGCGGAACGATCTCGGCATCGGTGAAGCGGCGAAACTGGTCGCGGATCGAATCGAGATCGGCGTCGTGCAGCGTCTCGCTCGGCCAGTGCCCATCGGCGAGCGCGGCCGCGACGTCGGCGCGCAGCGCGGCATGGTCGGCGTCGAGCAGGTCGGCGCAGCTTTCGGCCAATCGCCGCGCCGCCGCGCCCAGTCCAAGGTCGGCGGGGCGGAATATCTCGTTCTGCGCCATCGGCAGCCCGCCGACGAGCTGGCCGATCCCCTCGGCGAAAGCGAGCGTCGCAACCTTCGCATCGAGCGGGTTCGCACCCTGCCCGGTCTCGGCCCAATCCAGTGTGGCTTCGAGCGCCGCGACCGTCGTCGCGACCCATGCAAAGCCGTGTGCCGCGCGCTGTTCGCGGTCGATCCGGGCGTGCGCCAACCGCTCGGCAAGCGCAGCCTCCGCAGCGCCGCGATAGGCCTGCGCGGCGGTCAGGGCCTGACGAAGGCCCTCCATGCTCAGACGGCGCGCTCGAAGATCGCAGCGATGCCCTGTCCGCCGCCGATGCACATCGTTTCGAGCCCGTAGCGGCCGTCGCGGCGCACCAGCTCGCGCGTCAGATTGGCGAGGATGCGCCCGCCGGTCGCGCCGATCGGGTGGCCGAGCGAGATGCCCGATCCGTTGACGTTGAGAATGTCGTTGCGGCTGTCGCCCTCCGACCAGCCCCAGCCCTTCAGCACCGCGAGCACCTGCGGCGCGAACGCCTCGTTGAGTTCGACAAGGTCGATGTCGCCCCAGCCGAGGCCGGTGCGCGCGAACAGGCGCTCGACCGCAGGGACCGGGCCGATGCCCATCCGGCTCGGATCGCAGCCCGCCGCAGCCCAGCTGTGGAACCATGCGATCGGCTCTAACCCGAGTTCGTCGAGCTTGTCCTCGGCGACGACAAGGCACGCCGCCGCAGCGTCATTCTGCTGGCTCGCATTGCCCGCGGTGACGACGCCGCCTTCGAGCGGGCGCAGCTTGCCGAGCGATTCCATTGTGGCGTCGGCGCGGTAACCCTCGTCGTGCGTAAAGACGACCGGATCGCCCTTCTTCTGCGGCACCGACACCGGGACAAGCTCGTCGTCGAACAGGCCGTTCGCCCACGCCGCGGCGGCGCGCTGATGGCTGCGCACGGCATAGGTATCACACGCCTCGCGGCTGATATCGTAATCCTTCGCGAGATTTTCGGCGGTCTCGATCATCCCGGTGATCACGCCGAAGCGCTCGACCGGCTGCGACATCAGCCGCCCGCGCGTCAGCCGGTCGTGGAGCGTCAAATTGCCCGCGCGCACGCCTTTACGGATGTCGGTGCTGTAATGTTCGACGTTCGACATCGATTCGACGCCGCCCGCAACGACGAGGTCGGACATGCCCGTCTGGACCATCATCGCGGCGTTCGCGATCGCCTGCAGCCCCGAGCCGCAGCGGCGGTCGAGCTGGTAGCCGGGCACCTCGAGCGGCAGCCCGGCCGCGAGCCAAGACCAGTGCCCGATGCTCGGCGCCTCGCCATTGCCATAGCCTTGGCTGAAAACAACGTCGTCGACGCGCGCCGGGTCGATCTTCGTCCGCTCGACCAGCGCCTTCAGGATGACCGCGCCAAGCTCGCCCGCGGTCATTGAGGACAGCGCGCCGCCGAACTTGCCGACGGCAGTGCGGATCGGGGCGACGATGGCGGCGCGGCGCAGGGTCATATCTTCATTTCTCCAATGTTGCGACGCCGACGATACCCGCATCGATAAGGCGCGCAATCTCGCCCGAGGACAGCGACAGGCGTTCGCTCAATATTTCTTCGCTGTGCGCACCGTTGCGCGGCGCGGGCGCGGGCGGCCGCCGTTCCTGCTGCGGCAAGGTCGCAAAGGCACCCGCGGCGGGATAGGCGAAACCGCTAGGATTGTCGGCGGCACCAAAGATCGGGTTTTCGGCGACGAGCGCCGGATCGTGCACCGCCTCGTACATCGTGCGATAGGGCGAATGGACGATGCCGCCCGCGTCGAAGGCGGCGGCAAGGTCGGCATGATCGCGGCCTGCAATCGCCGCCTCGAACAACGGGTAAAGCGCGTCGCGATGTGTGAAGCGGAGCCCGTCGTCGGCCGCGAAGGACACGCCGTGCGCGGTCTCGACCGCAGCGATCGCGTCGCCGAGACCCAGCGCCGAAACCAGATTCGCCCATTGGCGCGGGGTGACGACGACGATCATCGTGCGCTGCCCGTCGCGCGTCACGAAATCGCGCCCGAACAGGCCATAGACCGCGTTGCCCAGCCGCGGACGGTTCGCGCCCGAATAGAGCATCTCCGCGACGCCGCCGAGATTGGCGACGGTGCCGATCGCGACGTCAGACAGGGGCAAGCGCACCTCGCCGCCTTCACCGGTGGTGCTGCGGCGCTGGATCGCCGCGAGCAGCGCAAAGGCGGCATAGGCGCCGGTGAGCAGGTCCCACGCGGGGAGCACATGGTTGACCGGGTCGGGTCCGGCGCCGGTGAGCATCGGATAACCGACGCTGTTGTTCACCGTATAGTCGAGCGCGGGGGAGCCGTCGGCCCAGCCCATCACGCGCACCGTGATCAGGTCGGGGCGCCCCTCGGACAATATCTCGTGCGACAGGAAGCCGCCGACCGGGAAATTGGTGACGAACTGCCCCGTCGCGCGCACCAGCGCCTGGAGCAGTTCGCGCCCCTCGGCCCGGCCGAGGTCGAGCGCGACCGACTTCTTGGCGCGGTTGAGGTTTTCCCAATAGAGCGAATCATTCGTCGTCGTGACCGGCCAGCGCCGAAAATCGGGGCCGCCGCCAACCTGATCGACGCGGATCACTTCCGCCCCCATTTGTGCGCAATAGAGCCCGGCAGTGGGGGACGCGACGAAGGACGACGCCTCGATCACCGACAGTCCGGCCAGCAGGTCGTACATCCGGCCCCTGTCTCCCGCAAAATTCCGGCCCATAGGGCCGTTTCCATCCGGCGCGATCGCGGGTCGGAACCCGCCGCCCGGCGGGTAGTAACGAGCTCTATCCGTTAGCGCAAGTTTCTTCGCTTACTAAGTAAATCCATATAATATAAGAATAAAATGCGCGGCAATTTGGTGACCGCCTGTCCATTCGCCCGAATATGGTGACGCATGGCGAGCGCCGCGCAAAGCTGCTATGCTGCGCCCAAGCCTGCGTAACAGCCACGAGGTTGATTATGACGGACGATTGGCGAGTGGATGACCTGGCGCTGTGCATCAGCCGGCACGAGCGCTACCCGCCCGAGGTTCGCCCGGGCGCCGTCTTCACGGTGCGGACCGTGCTGGCGGACATGCCCGACCTTGTCGGCGGGCAATCGGGTACTGCGCTGAATTTCCGCGATGTTCCCGACCTCGGCCCGCGCGCCGCCTATTGCGCGCGCCGCTTCCGCAAGATCACACCCGCCGCGCCCGACGATTTCGACGCCGAGGTGATCGACCTGCTGGCGGGCGCGAAGGATCGCTGCCGCTGATCGCGCTTTTGCGCGAACTTCGCCCTTTGATCGATTCAGCCGATAAGTGTGCCCGGAAAATTGGGGTTGAGTGCGTGCGCCAGTCAGCATAGCTGGCGCCCTGCAAATCATTTTGCAGTGCAGCAAACAAAGGAATCACTCTCCCATGGGTATCATCGGAAGCTCGATCAAGCCGTTCAACGCCACCTCCTACCATCAGGGCAAGTTCGTCCCCGTGTCGGACGCCGACACCAAGGGCAAGTGGGGCGTTTTCTTCTTCTATCCGGCCGACTTCACCTTCGTCTGCCCGACCGAGCTCGAAGACCTCGCCGACCAGTATCAGGCGCTTCAGGGCCTCGGCGTCGAAGTCTATTCGGTGTCGACCGACACGCACTTCAGCCACAAGGCATGGCACGACAGCTCGCCGGCGATCGGCAAGATCAACTATCACATGCTGGGCGACCAGAACCACGTCCTCGCCAACAACTTCGGCGTGCTGCGCGAAGATTCGGGCCTTGCCGACCGCGCGACCTTCGTCGTCGATCCCGACGGCGTGATCCAGGTGATGGAAATCACCAGCGAAGGCGTCGGCCGCAACGCCGAGGAACTCGTCCGCAAGATCAAGGCCGCGGTCTATGTCCGCGCCAACCCGGGTCAGGTCTGCCCGGCGAAATGGGAAGAGGGCGCCGAAACGCTCGCACCCTCGATCGAACTCGTCGGCAAGATCTGAGCCGACCGATTTGCGAGGACCGGGCGGGCAGCGCTCGCCCGGTCTTAGCTCCTGCAAAAACACAAGATTCTGACGCCGTCCCCCGCGGCGAACCCTTGCTCCTGCCCGAAAGGCTCTCCCCATGCCGATGCTCGACGCCAACACGACTGCCCAGCTCAAATCCTATCTCGGCAACCTCCGCCGTCCGATCGAGCTGGTCGCGAGCCTCGACGCGTCGCCGAGGTCGGCCGAGATGCGCAGCCTTGTCGAAGAAGTCGCGGCGCAGTCGGACCTCGTCACCGCGCGGTTCGACGGCGATGACGCGCGCCGCCCGTCCTTTGCGATCCGCGCCGATGAAGGGAAGGCCGAAGCCGTGTTCGCGGGGCTGCCGATGGGGCATGAATTCACCTCGCTGATCCTCGCGCTGCTCCACGTCGGCGGCCACCCGCCGAAGGAAGACGCCGAACTGCTCGACGCGGTCCGCGCGCTGGATGGCGACTTCGCCTTCGAAACCTTCTTCTCGCTTTCGTGCCAGAATTGTCCCGATGTCGTGCAGGCGCTCAACATCATGGCCGCGCTGAACCCGAACATCCGCCACACCGCGATCGACGGCGCCTTGTTTCAGGACGAGGTCGAACGGCGTCAGGTGATGGCGGTGCCCGCGGTGTTCCTGAACGGCGAACCCTTCGGCCAGGGCCGTATGGATCTCGCGCAGATCGTTGCCAAGCTCGACACCGGCGCGGTCGCCCGCGCCGCCGAAAAGATCGCCGCGAAAGAGCCGTTCGACGTGCTCGTCGTCGGCGGCGGACCCGGCGGCGCCGCAGCGGCCGTTTACGCCGCGCGCAAGGGCATCCGCACCGGCATCGTCGCCGAGCGTTTCGGCGGGCAGGTGCTCGACACGATGGGGATCGAGAATTTCATTTCGGTCCAGCACACAGAAGGCCCGAAACTCGCCGCGCAACTCGAAGCGCATGTGAAGGACTATGACGTCGACGTGATGAACGTGCAGGAAGCCGCCGAACTGATCCCCGGCGGGGCAGGCGGCCTGCACGAAGTGAAGCTGAAGAGCGGCGCGAGCGTGAAAGGCAAGACGGTGATCCTGTCGACCGGCGCGCGCTGGCGCCAGATGGGCGTCCCCGGCGAGGCCGAATATCGCAACAAGGGCGTCGCTTATTGCCCGCATTGCGATGGCCCGCTGTTCAAGGGCAAGCGCGTCGCGGTGATCGGCGGCGGCAATTCGGGCGTCGAGGCGGCGATCGACCTCGCCGGGCTCGTCGCGCACGTCACACTGATCGAGTTCGACGCAGAGCTTCGCGCCGACGCGGTGCTCCAGACGAAGCTGCGCAGCCTGCCGAACGTGACGGTCATTACCTCGGCGCTCACCACCGAGGTGCTCGGCAATGGCGAGAAGGTCGTCGGCCTGCGCTATCGCGACCGCAATCGCGACGAGGAGCATCTCGTCGAACTCGAAGGCATCTTCGTCCAGATCGGCCTCGTGCCGAACACCGAATGGCTCGGCAGCGCGGTCGCGCTCAGCGATCGCGGCGAGATCGAGGTCGATGCGCGCGGCGCGACGAGCCAGCCGGGCATCTTCGCGGCGGGCGACGTCACGACGGTGCCCTACAAGCAGATCGTCATCGCGATGGGCGAAGGATCGAAAGCCGCGCTGTCGGCCTTCGATCACCTGATCCGGTCGTAGCTTCTACGCGTCGCGCGTCACCCGGCGCGCGGTCAGCGGCACGAGGAGCAGCAGCGCGGCAAGGATCCAGAAGGCGGCGGGCAGGCCGACCGCCTTCGCCACCACGCCGATGCCCGCCGGCCCGACAAGGATGCCCGCATAGCCCAGGGTGGTGAGCGCGCCGATCGCCAGCGCGGGAGGCATATTGGACTGGCTCCCGGCGCGGCGGAACAGCACGGGCACGAGGTTGGACGCCCCGAGGCCGATCAGGACGAAGCCGCCGAGCGCGACTGGGGCCACAGGGACCGCGAGCAGGACCGCGAAACCGAGCACGGCAACCGTCCCGCCGCCGAGCAAGGTCCGATAGTCCCCGATCCGGGCGACAAGGCGGTCGCCAAGCAACCGCCCCGCCGTCATCGCGATCGCGAAGAGAATATAGCCGACCCCGCCCTGCTTCACATCGACGAGCCCTCCCTGCGTAATTAGCAGCGCGCTCCAGTCGAGCATCGCGCCTTCGGCCAGAAAGGTGACCATCGCGAGGATCGACAGAAGCAGCACTATCCCCTGCGGCCGCACGAACAGCGGACCATCTTCGGCGCCGCGCGTCGCGAGCAGGCGCGGGCGGGCGACGAGCATCGCCGCGAGCATGAAGGCGGCGCAGATCAGCGTCGCGGCCAGCGTATCGACCTCCAGCGACAGGAACAGCGTCATCAGGCCCGCCCCGGCAAACCCGCCGATGCTGAAGAGCGCATGAAAGCCCGACATCAGCGGTACGCCCGACGCACGTTCGACCTCGACCGCATGGACGTTCACCGCAACGTCGAGCGATCCGAGTGCGCCGCCGAAGACCAGCAGGATCGCGCCAAGGGCAAGTGGCGTCGCGGCGATCGAGAGGAAGGGCAGGATAGCTGCGAGCAGGAAGCCGCTCGCGACGATCACCGGCCGGCTGCCATAGCGCGCGGTCAGCGGCCCTGTCGCGAGCATCGCCGCGACCGAGCCTCCGCCGATGCAGAGCAGCAGCAGCCCGAGCATCGCATCGTCGATCTGGAGTCGCGCCTTGGCGAAGGGGACAAGCGGCGCCCAGCAGGCGATGCCAAAGCCAGCGACGAAGAATGCAAGACGAGTCGCCAGCCGCGTAGCCGGACGATCGGCGGAAGTCATATATCTATCCCCGGAAAAGATCAGTCGCGGCCCGCGACCATAACCGCACGCAAACCAGCCGCATCGAGCGATGCGCGCTGATCATCGGACACACCGGGACCGACGACCAGCATATCGATCTGCCGAAGCGACGCGATATGGTGGACCGCGCGGCGCCCGACCTTGTCATCGGTTGCAAGAACAAAGGTTCGCCGCGCCGACGCGACGACCGCGCGCTTGAAGGTCGCATCCTCGAAATGATCCGCCGCCGCGCCATCCTCCGAAATCGCGCAGGCGCCGATAAAGGCGCAATCGAACCGCATCTGGACGATCGCCTGCACCGCCACCGCGTCGATGCAGCCCCCCACCAGCGGGTCGGCGACCCCGCCGACGACGATCAGGCGCAGATCCTGCCGCCGAAGCACCGCCGCGGCGATATCGACCGAATTGGTCGCGACGGTCAGTTCGGCGTCTTCGGGCAGGAATTCGACGAGCGCCATGTTGGTGCTGCCGCTGTCGAGGAACAGGAGCTCGCCCGGCCGAATGGCCAGTGCGGCAGCGCGCGCGAGACGCAGCTTCTCCTCGCGCCCCTCGCCCAGCCGCGCTGCTAGGGGCGCCGCGTCGGGCAGAATCGGCAGCGCGCCGCCATAGACGCGGCGGCACCGGCCTTCGGCGGCAAGCGCGCGCAGGTCGCGGCGGATCGCATCTTCGGAAACATCGAATTCGGCCGCCAGCGCGGTCGCCGAGACCGGCTGCTGGTTCGCGAGTCGGGCAGCGATCGTGTCGCGCCGGATGGTCGGATGGTCCTTCGTCATGGCAGCGCCATAGCGTGCACAATCGTGCACGTCAATTTGCACGATTGTGCACGATTTACATTCTCATCGCAGGACTCTTCATCGCCGCTCGGGCCTGGCGGGCACCGCAATCCGGCTTCCAAATCGGGCTGCGTGATCGATTTGCGCCGGTGGCTAACAAATTTTGCAATATCGACTTTGGCAAAAATCTATGGTTTCCAGAGTGATGCTATCAGGTCGGTGAAATTCACCGTGACAAATTTTCCACAATTGAAAATTTTGTCCATATCAGGGTTGCTTTTTCCATTCAGCCCGACTTTATAGAAATCCGCAAAGCCGAAGGCCGTACGGGCCTCTTAGTGAAAATAAAAGACGATCACCGGGCAGGCGGCAGGTCTCGCCGTCCGTTTTGGCAAAGGGGATATCTATGAAGCTCGTTCAATCCTGCTGGTACGCCGGTACTGCGCTTTCGATGCTGGCCGGCATCAGCCCGGCCTATGCGCAGTCGGCCGATGCCGCCCCCGAAGCCGCCGCTTCGGACAGCGAAATCATCGTCACCGGTTCGCGCATTCAGCGTTCGGGTTTCGACGCACCGACGCCGACGACCGTGATCGGCGAGGCCGAACTCGCACTCGGCAACCGGCCGAGCATCGCACAGGTTCTGAACGACACGCCCCAGTTCCGCGCCACGTCGACGCCGTCGACGACGCCCGGCAACACATCCAGCGGCGTGTCGACCGCCGACATGCGCGGCCTCGGATCGGTCCGCACCCTCACCCTGCTCAACGGACACCGCTTTGCCGGGGCCAACGACCTCAACATCGTACCGCAAAGCCTGGTCAAGCGGATCGACGTCGTCACCGGCGGCGCCTCGGCCGCATGGGGATCGGGCGCGGTCGCGGGCGTCGTCAACATCATCCTCGACGATGATTTCAACGGCTGGCGCATGGGCGTGCAGTCGGGGATCTCGTCGCGCGGCGATATGGCGCGTTACGGCGCCGACATCGCATGGGGGACCGATTTCGCGGGCGGACGTGGGCATTTCATGGTCGCGGGCGAATATATGAACGAGCGCGGCGCCCTCAGCCGCGACGACCGCCCCAATCTCGTCGCCGGCCTGTTCCAGCGCCCCGACAACAAGCTCGAACTGGTGCGCGATCCCAATTCGACGCAGCTTTACAACGGCGGCTCGATCCTCACCCTCACCGGTGCGCCGCGTAATCTGGTCTTCAATCCCGACGGCAACATCGGCGCCTTCCCGCTCGGCAGCATCACGAACGGCGTCACGACGGTCGGCGGCGGCGGCCAGAATATTTTCGACTATGTCGCGGTCAGCACACCCTATGAGCGCGCGAACCTCTTTGCGCGCGCCAGCTACGATCTCACCGACTCGCTCAAGGTCTGGGCCAATTTCAGCTATCACCGCATGTCGGCGAACTACAGCTTCTTCCCCGAAACGCCCGCCGCGGTCATCATGCCCGACAACGCCTTCCTGACGCAGGCGAACCGCAACCAGCTCGCCGCCGCCGGCGTCACGGGTCCCTTCCTGCTCGGCCGTGTGCTCGACGATGTCGGCCCCGACGGGGTGATGACGTTCAAATACAGCCGTCGCAATCTCGAAGGCTCGATCGGGCTCGAAGGCAGCTTCGGCGACGGCTGGAAATATGATGCCTATTATAATCACGGCGAAATCCGGCTCAACCAGCGGCTCAACAACCAGCGGATCAAATCGCGCTTCACCAATGGCGTCGATTCGGTACTGGTGAACGGCACGCCGACGTGCCGCATCAACGCCGACGCCTTGACGACGAACGACGACCCCAGCTGCGTACCGATCAACCTGTTCGGCAACGGCAGCATTTCCGACAAGGCCGCCGCATGGGCCTTTGGCGGTTCGCACCTGATCTACACGATCAAGCTCGACGCCGCGGGCGCCAGCTTGTCGGGCCAGCCCTTCTCGACCTGGGCCGGCGCCGTCGACATTGCCGTCGGCACCGACGTCCGCTGGGAAAAGCAGGTCACCAACTATGTCGACCCGCTGTCGCTCGCCAACGCGCTCGGCACGCTCAACTCGTCGGCGACGAACGGCAGCTTCAACGTCAAGGAAGCCTTCGCCGAAGTGAACGTGCCGCTGCTCGACATCGCCGATGTCCTGAAGCTCGAAGTCAACGGCGCCGCGCGCTATTCGGACTACAGCACCAGCGGCGGCATCTGGTCGTGGAAGACCGGCGGCACGCTGCGCGTCGTCAACGACCTGCTCTTCCGCGCCGTCTATTCGCGCGATATTCGCTCGCCGAGCATCACCGAATATTACCTCAGCCGCTCGACGAACATCGGCAGCGTCTTCGATCCGTTCCAGGGTCAGAACGGCGCCGTCCAGAACAATGTCGTCGTCTACGGCGGCGGTAACGCCAATCTGACACCCGAAATCGCCCATACGCTGACGCTCGGCGGATCCTATTCGCCGTCCTTTGCTCCGGGGTTCCGCCTGTCGGTCGATTATTACGACATCGACATCGACAATGTAATCACGACGGTCACCGCGAACGACATCCTCAAGCAATGTTTCGCGGCCGCGCCGAACGATCCGACCTGTAAGGGCACGATCGTCCGCGAAGCCAATGGCACCATCGGATCGATCACGAACGGCTACCGCAATCTCGCCAACTACGCCACGCAGGGCCTCGACATCGAGGCATCGTACCGTATGCCGCTCGGCGACGGGAACCTGTCGTTCCGCGCGCTGGCCAACCATGTCTTCAACCTGAAGATCAACGGCAATGACGTTTCGGGCTACGTCGGCGGCGATACCGCCTTCTCGACGCCGAAATGGCGCGGAACGGGCACGATCGCGTTCGACAACGACAGCTTCGGCGCGAACCTGCGTGTCCGTTACGTCGACGGCGGCCTCGACCGTCCGCTGACGGTGGTGAACAATGTCCCCGTTCCGATCGTGAACAACAAGGTCGGCAGCCGCACCTACATCGACCTCGGTGCCCAGTTCAAAGCCGGCCCGTTCACCCTGTTCGGCAACGTCAACAACCTGTTCGACCGCGACCCGCCGATCACGCCCTATACCAGCCCCAACTTCGACGTGATCGGACGCTATATTTCGGGGGGCGTGAAGCTGAACTTCTGATCCCTCATCAAAGGGTAGTCCCGGGGGGCAGCGGTATCGACGATACCGCTGCCCTTTTTCTTGCACCCTGGCCGAAAGCGGCGCTCCGTTACCGCGCGCGCGCAGCCTGATGCGCGATGTCGGTCATCAGCTTGCGGAACAGCACCGCCCCCGCGGCACCCGATGATTTGAGCGCGCGTTCGCAGTCGAGCAGCCGGCTCATCAGCCGCGCGATGCGCACCGAATCCCAGATGTGGAGCTGCGCCGTCACCGCGTCGCGTTCCTTCCAGAAAATCCCGCTGGTGCGCGCCGACACGACCGTCGCGGGGTGCGCGCCGCCGTCGACTTCGGCACGCAGCCGCGCGAGCGCCAGCGCGCGGATCGCCAGCGCGCGGATGATGCGGATTTCGGCGACGCCGATCGCCGCTGCTTTCGCGAGCATCGCGGGAAGCTCACGCACCTTGCCGCCCAATGCGACATTGATGCACTCGCTGACATCTTCTTCGTGCGTCGCGGCGCCCAATGCCGCGATGTCGGCGGCGGTCACCTGCCGCTGGCGGTCGGGACCCGCGTCGAGATAGAGCGCCATCTTCTCGATCTCGCGCCGCATCAGCGCCTGATCGCCCGACACCAGGTCGACGAACAATTGCGCATCGGCGTTGGCGATCCGCAGCCCCTGCTCCTCGGCCGCCGCCATCGCGATGCCGACAAGCTGGCGCCGGTCGGGCTGGTAACAGATCGCAGCGACGGCATGGTCCGCGCCTTCGACGAGCTTCACGAGTTTCGATTTGGCAGTGACCGACGCGCCGGTCGCAATCACCGGATTGATCGCGGTGTCGGCGGCAAGCAGCGCCTCGACCGCGGCCAGGCTGTCGTCGCCGCTACCCGACAGTTCGAGCCGGATCACGCGTGCGGAGGAAAAAAGCGACATCGACGCCGCCTCGGCCGCGAGCAGCGACGGATCCTGCGCCAGCTGCGATCCCGTCAGGTCGAGCCGCTCGGCATCCTTGCCCGCGAGCCCGATCAAATGGCTCGCAACGGCTTCCATCGTCGCTTCGTCGGGACCGGTCAGGAGGGTGAAACGAACCGCGGGGTCAAGGCGCGAGAGGCGTTCGAGTTCGTTCGGCTTGACGCTCTTCATTGCCCGGCTGGGGTCGGGGCGGGCGCGGCGGCCGGCTGGCCGCCACCGCCACGGTTCGCATAAACTGCAAGCCGCGCGACGATCTGGTCGGCGACCCCCGAGGCGAGCCGTTCGAGCGCGGTCGATTCGGCGGCGATCGTCGCATATTCGCTGCCGACGACGTCGATCCCCGCGTCCTGCGCCGCCGTCGCGTCGAGCAGCACCTCGCCCGACGCCGCGTCGACGAGCTGATAGCGCGCACGCAAGGTACGACGCTCGCGCGTCACCGCATCGTCAGCGCGGACGCCGAAGCCGGTGATCGAATCCTCGAGCCGGACATCGAGGCGAAGGCGCTTGCCCGCACCCTCGCCGCCCTGCGTCGCCTGTAGCCGGTCGCGGAGTGCGTTGCGGACGAGCCAGCCATTGTGCCCCTCGATCGGCGCGACATCGACGTCGGCCAGCACCTGCGCCACCGCCCCCTTGCTGCCGTTCGCATAGAGCGGACGCAGACCGCAGCCGCCGATGGTCAGCGAAGCGGCCGCGAGGCAGGAGACGAGAAGCAAGCGCATCAGGGAACGATATTCACCAAACGATCGGGGACCACAATCACCTTCTTCGGTGCCGCGCCCGCGAGCAGTTCGACGATCCGCGGGCGCGCGAGCGCCGCGGCTTCGGTCGCTTGCCTGTCGAGGCCCTTGGCGATGGTCATCGTGTCGCGCAGCTTACCCGCCATCTGGATCGCGATTGTCACCTCGTCATCGACGAGCAGTGCCGGATCGGCGGCGGGCCAGGCGGCGTCGGCGATCATCGCGGTCGTCCGCTGGCTTTCGGGGAGCGCCGCCCACGCCTCTTCGGCAAGGTGCGGCAGCATCGGCGCGACGAGCAGGATCAAGGTGCGGCACGCCTCGGCGCGGGTGGCAGAGGGCTTGGCTTTTTCGACGTCGTTCGCGAGCGCGTGGATCTTGGCGACCGCCTTGTTGAAGCCGAGCGCCTCGATATCGGCCGCCACACCGGCGATCGCTTGGTGCAGCTTGCGCGCAAGCGCCTTGTCCTCGGTGCCGTCACCGACATTTTCGGTATCGCCGAACAGGCGCCACAGGCGCTGGACGAAGCGCCACGCGCCCTCGATGCCCGCCTCACTCCACGGCAGATCACGCTCGGGCGGGCTGTCGGAGAGCATGAACCAGCGCGCGGCGTCGGCGCCATATTGGTCGAGGATGGCGTCGGGATCGACGACATTCTTCTTCGACTTCGACATCTTGATCACGCGGCCAATGTCGACGGGTGCGCCATCGGCGGTCAGCGTCGCGCTATCGGCGCCGCGTTCGATCTCGTCGGGGGTGAAGAAGAGCGGCGGCAGGCCTTCGCCCTGCGCGCGGCTATAGGTCTCGTGCGTCACCATGCCCTGCGTGAACAGGCTCGCAAAGGGCTCGGCGATGTCGATCATCCCCATCTTCTGCAGCGCGCGCGTCCAGAAGCGCGCGTAGAGCAGGTGGAGGATCGCATGCTCGATGCCGCCGATATACTGGTCGACGGGCAGCCAGCGGCGGATGACTTCGGGATCGAACGGCTTGTCGGCCGGCGAGCTCGCAAAGCGCAGGAAATACCAAGACGAATCGACGAAGGTGTCGAGCGTATCGGTTTCGCGGATCGCTTCGCCGCCGCATGACGGACACGCGACATGCTTCCACGTCGGATGGCGATCGAGCGGGTTTCCGGGGACCGAGAAATCGACATCCTCGGGCAGGATGACGGGGAGCTGGCCCTTCGGCACCGGCACCGTACCGCACGCATCGCAATGGATGAACGGGATCGGCGTGCCCCAGTAGCGCTGGCGCGACACGCCCCAGTCGCGCAGGCGCCACACGGTCGTGCCCTTGCCCCACCCTTCATGCTCCGACCGCGCGATGACCGCCGCTTTGGCTTCGTCGATCGTCATGCCGTCGAGGAAGTGGCTGTTCACCAGCTTTCCGGGGCCGGTGTAAGCCTCCTTGCCGGTGAAATGCTGGTCGGTTTCGTCACCGTCGGCGATCACGCGATAGACGGGCAGTTCATATTTATGCGCGAAATCAAGGTCGCGCTGATCGTGCGCGGGGCAGCCGAAGATGGCTCCGGTGCCATAGTCCATCAGCACATAATTCACGACCCAGACGGGCAGGTGCCAGTTCGCGTCGAGCGGATGCTCGACGGCAAGGCCGGTGTCGAACCCCATCTTCTCCGCGGTGTCGATCTGCTCGGCGGCGGTGCCCTGACGGCGGCATTCCTCGATGAACGCCGCCAGTTCGGGCGAATCCTTCGCGAGGCGCTCAGCGAGCGGATGATCGGGCGAAATCGCCGCAAAGCTCGCGCCGAACAGCGTGTCGGGACGCGTCGTGAAGACGTCGAAGCCGACCGCACCGCCGGCGAGCCTGAAGCTGAATTCCAGACCCTGCGACTTGCCGATCCAGTTTTCCTGCATCAGGCGCACCTTGTCGGGCCATTTGTCGAGGGCTTCGAGGCCTTCGAGCAGCTCGTCGGCGAAGTCGGTGATCTTGAGGAACCACTGCGACAATTTCTTCTTTTCGACGAGCGCGCCCGAGCGCCAGCCGCGGCCGTCGATCACCTGCTCGTTCGCGAGCACGGTCATGTCGACCGGGTCCCAGTTGACATAGCTGTGCTTGCGCGTGACGAGCCCCGCGGCGAACAGGTCGAGGAACAGCGCCTGTTCCTGCCCGTAATAATCGGGCTCGCACGTCGCGAGTTCACGGCTCCAGTCGATCGCGAGGCCGAGGCGCTTCAGCTGCGCGCGCATCGACGCGATATTGTCGCGCGTCCAGCCGCCGGGGTGGACGCCCTTTTCCATCGCGGCATTTTCGGCGGGCATCCCGAACGCGTCCCAGCCCATCGGGTGGAGCACGTCGTGACCGGTCATCCGCTTGAAGCGGGCGAGGACGTCGCCCATCGCATAGTTGCGGACATGGCCCATATGGATGCGCCCCGACGGATAGGGGAACATCTCGAGGATATAGGCCTTGGGCCGGTCCGCTGTATCGGTCGTGGCAAAGCTGTTCGCCGCCTCCCACGCCTTTTGCCAGCGGGCGTCGGCGGCGAGGGCGCCAAAGCGCGGTTCGCGGGTCATTCGTCGGTTACCCCGTTTGTCTGTCTAGGGGACGCGCAAGCCGCGTCGCCGGATTAGCCCTTGATGGCCGAGCGACGCAGGTCGCGGGCGCGAGTGAGGATGATTTCCTCAAGCTTCTGCACCGTGGCGGCCTGCACCGGCGCGTCGACCCAGGTGCCGCCCTGCGCCACCTGACGCGAGGCGGCGATGCGGAGCGCGTCGGCGCGCAGATCCTGATCGAGGATCGACACGGTGACCTTCATTCGCTCGCCCGGATTGCCCGGATTCGCATACCAGTCGGTGATGATGACGCCGCCCGACGAATCGGCCTGCAGCAGCGGCATGAACGACAGTGCATCGAGCGACGCGCGCCACAAATAGCTGTTCACGCCGATCGTCGTGACCTGGCTGGCCGCGAGGTCGGCACGCGGCCGGTCCTTGCTCGCGCAAGCCGAAAGGCCGAGCGCGGTGAGTCCGAGCAGCGCGAGCGTGGCCGGACGACGGCCGAGCGTGGCAAGGACGGAAAGCTTGGACATGCCGATACACCTTATCTCTTGAGCGCCGCCGGAATCAGGGAAAACCAGGCCGCGCATAACGGAATTGCCAGCGTCTCTATCGCCCTTGTCGCCGCCCCGCAAGCGCGGCAATTCGGGCCGGTCCGCCGTTCAGATTCTGGTCAGATTGGCGAGCCACTGTGACGATCCCGCAACAATTCCGGCAAAAAGCGGAATCATTGCAATAATCTGACGGGATTCACTGGCAATATCGCGCCGGGAGTCCTATTTGACGAGTCGATTGGGGTTGGAGTCGTAGAGCAATGGCGCGGACATCGCGACATTTTTGGAAAATCGGTCTCACCGCTCTGGCGGTGGCTTCGCTTGCGCTTCCGCCGGCGCTGGCCGCGATGTCGCGCGCCGACCGTATCCGCGACACCTCGCTTTCCGAAACCCTGCTCGGCCAGTTCACCCCCGCATCGGGCGACGAACGGCTGATCGCCCGCTACAACAAGATGTCGGCCGAAGCGCGCCGCAGCTTCAGCTTCACCCCCGCGCTCACCGACAGCAGCCGCAAGAACCGCGCAATCACCGTCGTGATCCGCGCGCGCGACGACGCATCGAGCGCGGCGCGTACCACGGCGCTGGTGGCCGGCCGCACCGCACCGATCGCGATCGCCCCGGTCAAATATAATCTGGGCGCGTCGGTCGGGTTCGAGAAATTCGTCACCCCGTCGTTGCCGCGCGGCACCGACCTGCGCAACCTGCCGGTCGCGAAGGCTCCCGAGCAGGACGAGAAAAAGTCGCGCTTCGCCACACGTATGGTCAACCGCTCCAGCGACCCCAGCGGCGCGACCGACCGCGTCACCGCTCCCGGCGAAGCGCCCGCCGTCGATGTGGTCAGCAGCTATCGCCTGACCAAGAATATCGATGTGACCGCGGGCGTTCGTTATCGCGCCGACGACCGTGTCGAACCGCTGACCGATTCGCGCCGCGACAGCCAGGCGGTCTATGTCGGAACCGCGTTCCGTTTCTGACGCGCCCGGCGTTTCGACGCCTTTTCCTCCCACGCATCGATCGCCGCCCAGCCGGTACTGATTCCGCGCGCGCGTTGCAGCGCCCGCGCCCGCGCCGGGGTCATCCCGCCGAGCGCGATCGCCTGCCCCCCGGCCAGCCGCGCCAGCCGCAGCCATACCGCGCGGCCGAGCACGGGCGCGCCGGGGTGCGAGCGCGTCGGATGAAGCGGCGATACGAAAACGCCGTCGGACGCGGCGCGGTGCGCGCGGCGTGCCTCGCGCGCGTTATGGACGGGCATCGTCACGAGCAGCCCGGCCCGCCGCGCTTGCCCTGCGCGGCGCGCGTCGTGCTGGCGCAGATGCACCCCGTCGGCACCCCAGCGCGCGGCTGTCGCGGGCATCCCGGCAAGCAGCACGGTGAGTCCGCGCGCGCTTGCCACCCGCATCAGGCGACGCAGCAGGCGCCAGCGCGCGCCGGGCGTCAGACTGTCATGCCGAAGAACGACACCGCTGCCCGGCGGGAGCAGCGCGGCGAGCGTGATCACATCGGCCCGCGTCCGCACGTCGCTGAACAGCCAGACTTTGGGCAATTTGCGGGGCAGGGGGTGGCGCGGGCGCATCGCCCTTTCTATAGGCGCGTCGCGAGCGCACGCAACGCGCGGAACGGGACGATATGATGAGCGAAGCAGCAGAACGGCTGGCGAAGGTACGGGCCGATATCGCGGGCGCCGCGCAGCGCGCGCAGCGGCGCGCCGCGGATATCGAACTGATCGCGGTGTCGAAAACGCATGACGCCAACGCGATCCGCCCGCTGATCGCCGCGGGCCAGCGCCATTTCGGCGAGAATCGCGTGCAGGAAGCCGCGGCGAAATGGCCCGAACTGCAAGGCGAAACGCCGGGCATCATCCTCCACCTGATCGGCCAGTTGCAGTCGAACAAGGCCGAGGAAGCGGTGGCGCTGTTCGACGCGATCCACTCGGTCGACCGCTCGTCGCTGGTGCAGGCGCTCGCCAAGGCATGCGACAAGGCGGGCAAGCGGCCGCAGCTGTTCATCCAGGTCAATATCGGCGACGAGGAACAGAAGGGCGGCTGCACGGTCGCCAACCTGCCGGCGCTGCTGACCGAAGCAAAGAATGCCGGTCTCTCGATCGACGGCCTGATGGCGATCCCGCCCGCCGACGTCGACCCCGCGCCCTATTTCGCCCTGCTCGACGAACTCGCCGAACGCCACGGCTTGCCGCTGCGTTCGATGGGGATGAGCGGCGATTACGAGAACGCCGCCATGCTCGGCGCGACACATGTTCGCGTCGGGACAGCACTGTTCGGGTCGCGCGGATAGGCGCGCCCGGTCGGCGGCCGCCCGTCAACCACTCTGTAGCGCGATGCGGTTTCCTTCGCTGTCGGTGATCTCGGCGACGAACAGATTGTCGCCCACCGGTGTTTTCGCGAACAGAAGCGCGCTGCCCTCCGCAACCGCGCGCGCGATGGTCCGATCGATGTCGGGAACGCGGAAATAGACGATCGCGCCCTCGCGCGCCGGGACATAGACCTCGCCTTGCGCAAGCGCGCCGCTGGCGCCGTCCTGTCCCTCCTCAAACGGAAAATACGCCATCCGGTTGTCGTGGATGGTGACGATCTCTCGAAAGTCGAGGTCGAATAGGCGGCGGTAGAAACGCATCGCGCGTTCGAGGTCAATGACGGGAATTTCGACGTGCGCGATCAGGTTCATCACAAATTTTACCGGCCAGTTGGGAGACGGACTATCGCTTTCCTTCGTGCCGATGGAAAGCGCGTTCGGCAGGCGCCTATTGATACTCCACCGTCACCGGAATCCGTCCGCGATAGTCGCCGTCGTCGAGGCCGGCGATCTGGAGCCGCCCGCCGAAGCGGAAGACGAGGCGGCCGTCGAGGCCGAGACGCGGCGCGGCTGAAAGGTCGGTGACAAGCCCGGTGACGCGCGCGGTCCGCCCGTGCCCGCTTTCGAGATCGACGCTCGCAGGCAGGATCACCCGCACTTCGGCGCCGGGTTCGCCGCGCACGATGACCGTGCCGGTCAGCGCGAAGCCGCCCAGATCGACGACATCGCCGCGCAGGCGCCGCGCGCCCGACGCGGGATCGATCTCGACCTCGCCGCCCATCGCGCCGACCGCAATGCGGCCCATGTCGAGCCGCGTTTCGACGTCGACGCGCAAGGGGGTTGCAGCTTGACGGGCCGCGACCGCACTGGCCGTCGTATCGGGCGCGCAAAGCTGGCATTGCGCCGCAGCGGGGGGGATCGCGGCGACAAGCAGGCCCGACATAAGGAAAAGGCGCAATTTCACACGGGCACCCTACCCGAGCCATGGTTAATCCGGGGTAAAACAACACCCTCGCTTATCCACTGGCCAGCGGCCGGCTTTTCGGTCAAACCCGCGGCATGAGCAGTCCCCCGGCCGTTTGGCTCAATGCCCTCGCCACCGCGGTACCCGACCACGACATCCACCAGGCGTTCATCGACTGGGCGACGCCGCGACTGGCCGATCCGCGTATGCGCGCGCTCTTTGCTCGCATGGCGGCGCGATCGGGAATCGATCATCGCTGGTCGGTGCTGCCGCCGACCGCCGACGGCGGATCGCCCGTTGGCGCGGGCGGCTTCTACGACGTCCCCGGGCTGCCGCCGACGTCGGCGCGGATGGCGGCCTATGCACAATATGCCCCCGATCTTGCGATGGAGGCGATCGCGGCGCTCGGCGACGCGCTCGACCCGGCGCGCGTCACCCATATCGTCGTCGCGAGTTGCACCGGTTTCGTCGCGCCCGGGATCGACCAGATCGTCGCGCAGCGGCTGGGGCTGCCCGCGACCGTCGAGCGCGTGCTGATCGGCTTCATGGGCTGTTATGCCGGGGTCACCGCGCTGCGCACCGCGCGGCATATCGTGCGGTCCGAACCGGGCGCCGTCGTGCTGGTGGTCAGTGTCGAACTGTCGAGCCTGCACCTGTCGCCCGCCGAAGAGGCCGAACCGCTGCTGATGATGCTGCAGTTCAGCGACGGCGCCGCGGCGGGCATCGTGTCGGCCGCGCCGCACGGGCTGACGCTGGGCGAAGGGCGCAGCCTCGCGCTCGAAGACAGCGCAGACCTGATCCGCTGGGACATCGGCGACAGGGGTTTCGAGATGCAGTTGTCGGGCGAAGTCCCCGGACGGCTGCGCGAGGCGCTGGCCGCGCCCACGGTACGGCGCCAATTGTTCGGTAGCGACGAACCGCCGCCGCTGCTCGCGGTCCATGCGGGCGGCCGCTCGGTGCTCGACGCGGTCGAACATGCGCTGGACGTCGATCCGGACGCGCTCGCCGACAGCCGCGCCGTGCTCGCGCGTTTCGGCAATATGTCGTCGGCGACGATCCTGTTCGTGCTCGCCGACATGATGGCGCGCGGCGCAGAGGGGGAGGGGATTGCGATCGCCTTCGGCCCCGGGCTCGCCGCCGAAGCGATCCGCTTCACCGCGCCATGAACCCCTTCGCCAGCCTTCGTGTTCCGATCGCGCAGGACGAGGAGATGGACGCCGCCGACCTGCCACCCGATCGCTATGCGAAGGTGCTTGCCGATCTGTCGCGGATCAACGGCCTGACGATGGCGCCGCGACCGACGCTGGGCTTTCTCGACCGGGTGCGCGCGCGTGGTGTCGGCGACCGCACTTGGCGCATCCTCGATGTCGGGTTCGGCGCGGGCGACATGCTCGCGCGGATCGCGCGCTGGGGTGACCGGCGCGGGGTCGCGCTCGACCTTGTCGGCGTCGACCTCAATCGCAAAAGCGAAATCGTGGCGGCAACGCGGCTCGGCGCGCGCGCGCGCCTGATCACCGGCGATTACCGGGCGCTCGCAGGGCAGGGGTGGGACCTCGTCATCTCCAGCCTCGTCAGCCACCATATGACGCCCACGCAGCGCACCGAATTCCTGCGCTTCATGGAGAAAGAGGCGGCGCGCGGCTGGCTGGTCAACGACCTCCACCGCCGGCGCCTGCCCTTTGCCGGCTATCCGCTGCTCGCGGCACTGGCGTGGGTTGACCCGATCGTGCGGCGCGACGGGCAGCTATCGGTCGGGCGCAGCTTTCGCCGCGCCGAATGGCGGGCGATGCTGGCCGAAGCGCTGCCCGATACGGCGAGCGATTGCCGCATCTTCCGCAGCTTTCCCTACCGCCTCTGCGTCGAGCGCATCCGGTGACGCCGTGACGGGGATGGGGACCGGGACCGACGCGATCGTCGTCGGCGCCGGACCCGCCGGGTCGGCCGCAGCGATCGGACTCGCGCGCGGCGGCGCAAAGGTCCTGCTCCTCGAACGCGCGCGCGAAACGGGCGATGCGCTGTGCGGCGGCTTCCTGAGCTGGCAGTCGCTCGCGCGGCTCGACGCGCTGGGTCTCGACCGCGCAGAACTCGGCCGCCAGCGAGTGACCTGCGTACGGCTGTTCGCGGGCGGCCGATACAGCGAAACCACGCTCCCCGCACCCGCGATAGGCGTGTCGCGGCGCCGCCTCGACGGCGCCTTGCAGGCCGCAGCGGAGGCCGCGGGCGCCAGCTTTGAGCGCGGGGTTCACGCGACGATGATCGAGGGCGGCTGCGTGCAGACGCGCGACGGCGCCGCGCTTTCGGCCCCGGCGCTTTTTCTCGCCGCTGGCAAGCATGGCTTTCGCGGCTTTCCGCGTGAGCCCGCAGCATGGCAGCGCGCCGATCCGGTGATGGGCCTGCGGCTGCGGCTTCCGCACCACGCTGCGCTCGACCGGCTGGTCGGCGACGCGGTCGAACTCCACCTGTTCGACCGCGGCTACGCCGGGCTGGTGCGACAGGAAGACGGCAGCGCCAACCTGTGCCTTGCGGTTCACAAATCGCGCCTCGACGAGGCCGGGGGCGGCCCCGCGGCGCTGCTGCGCGCGCTCGGCGACGCGCACCCTCGACTCGGCGAGCGGCTCGCGTACGCCGACCGGGCGAATAATATCGATGCGATCGGGCATGTCCCTTACGGATGGCGCGCGCGCGATACGTCCTCGGGGCTGTTCCGGCTCGGCGATCAGGCCGGCGTGATCCCCAGCCTTGCGGGCGAGGGTATGGGACTCGCCCTTGCGAGCGCCGATGCCGCGGTGGCGGCGTGGCGTTACGGCGGTGGCGGGGCAGCGCCCGCCTATCAACGCGCGCTCGCCGCCCGCATGGTGCGCCCCTTCGCCGTCGCGAACCTCGCCTGGCGGACAGGCGAGAATCTGCGGACCGCGGGCGCGCTGGTGTCGCTGGCATCAAGCCTTCCACCCCTCGTCCGCTGGGCGATGCGCGCGACGCGGATTCGCGGCGATTGAACGGCGCAGCCTTGCAGCGGGGCGCGTCCGCACCGATATAGGAGGCAACGCGGCGACGCCCGGGCCGGGCTGCCGCTTCAGGAGCCGATCCGCCATGACCGATAGAAAATCCGACGCCGATCTCGACCCGATGGCCTATCATGTGCTGCGCGAAGGCGGCACCGAACGCGCCTTCACCGGCAAATATACCGACCATAAGGGCGACGGCATGTATCGCTGCGCGAGTTGCGGCGAGCCCTTGTTCGACAGCCGCACCAAATATGACAGCGGATCGGGCTGGCCAAGCTATACCGCGCCCGCGAACGAAGCGTCGGTCGCCGAGCTGACCGACACCAGCCACGGCATGGTTCGCACTGAAGTACGCTGCGCGAAATGCGAAGGCCACCTCGGCCATGTCTTCCCCGACGGCCCCGGACCGACCGGATTGCGCTATTGCATCAACAGCGCGGCGCTTGACTTCGCGGACCGCGGGCAGGAAGAGGCGACAACCGGCAAGGACTGAAATTCCTTCCCGGACTGACGCATCAGGGGCGCAGTAAGGGAAGGAACACCGGCTTTGCGCCGCGAAAGACAGCAGGCTTCGTCGAAACAATCGTCATCGTCCAGCAAAGGCAGCGGCACGCCCGGCGGCGAGCCGCCGCGCTGGCGCGTGTGGCTGCGCCGTGCCTTTCGCTGGGGCCTCGGCCTCGCGGTCGTCGGCTTTGTCGCGCTCGCTGTGGCGGTCGGCATTGCCGTCCAGCGTATGCCGAGCTTCGAGGAGCTCAAGAAATCGCCCGCGGGTCAGACGATCCGCGTTCGCGCTGCCGACGGCACCGTCTTCCTGTCGCTGGGGCCAAACTACGGCCGCTGGCTGACCCTCAGGGAAACGCCGCAGGTGATGCAGGACGCGATGGTCGCGGTCGAGGACAGACGCTTTCGCTATCATCCCGGGCTTGACCCGGTCGGCATGGCGCGCGCCGCAGCCGTGGCGCTGCAAAATCGCGGCAGCGGCCGGCGCCTGCAGGGCGCATCGACAATCACGCAGCAGCTCGCGCGCAACATCTTCCTGTCGAACAGCTATGATTTCAAGCGCAAGGCGCGCGAGATGATCCTCGCGCTCGCGCTCGAATGGAAATTCTCGAAGGACGAGATCCTCGAGCTTTACCTGAACAAGGTCTATTTCGGCGGTGGCAGCTATGGCATCGACGCCGCGTCGAACAGTTTCTTCGGCCACAGCGCGACCGAAATGTCGCTGTCCGAGGCCGCGGTGGTTGCGGGGCTGGTGAAGGCGCCGTCGCGCTATTCGCCGACCGCCGACGCGCAGGCGGCGCTCGGCCGCGCAGGCGTCGTGCTCGACGTCATGGTCGACGCCGGCGTCATCACGCAGGCGCAGGCCGACAGCGCCGAACCCGCGAATGTCCAGCTCGCGAAGGAAACCGGGCAGAACAGCGCGCGCTATTTCAGCGACTGGGCGCTGCCGCAGCTCGACATGCTGATCGACGAAGGCAGCGAGGCGCTCGACGTCTACACGACAATCGATCTGGGTATGCAGCGCGCCGCGACCGCCTCGATCCAGGCGAATACGCCCAAGGGCGTGCAAGGCGCGCTCGTTTCGCTCGACCGCGACGGCGCGGTGCGCGCTATGGTCGGCGGCACCGACTATGTCGCGTCGAACTACAACCGCGCGACACAGGCGCTGCGCCAGCCGGGGTCGGCGTGGAAGCTGTTCGTCTATATGGCGGCGCTCGAAGCGGGCTATAAGGTCGGCGATGCGGTCGTCGACGAACCCGTGACGATCAACGGCTGGAGCCCCCGCAACTCGTCGGGCCGTTTCGCGGGTACGATGGACCTGCGCAGCGCTTTTGCCTATTCGGTCAATACAGTGGCGGCGAAGCTCGGCGACGAGGTCGGTTTTTCGGCAGTCGCCAATATGGCGCGCCGCTTCGGCATCACCACCCCGGTCAACACCCACCCGTCGATGGTGCTCGGCAGCGCCGAGGTCCGCGTGATCGACATGACCGCCGCGTTCGCCGCGGTCGCGCGCGGCGGCGTGTCGGTGCAGCCCTATGGCATCACCAAGGTAACGACCGCGAGCGGCGACCTCCTCTATCAGCGCCCTGCCGAGCGCGGACAGACGCTGGTCGACCATTGGGTCGCGGCGGGGATCACCGACCTGCTGCAGACCGCGGTCAACACCGGGACGGGCAAGGCGGCGCAGATCGGCCGCCCCGTCGCGGGCAAGACCGGCACGACGTCGAGCAACAAGGACGGCTGGTTCCTTGGCTTTTCGAGCGGGATCACCACCGGTGTCTGGATGGGCCGCGACGATGCGAAGCCCGTCGGCGGGCTGCAGGGTGGCCGCGCGCCCGCCAAGGCCTTTGCCGATTATATGCGCGTCGCGGTGGCGCGCCGCCCGGTCGAACAATTCGACACCGAGGTCGTGCTGCCCGAATGGCAGCTCGAGGACGAGGGAGAGGCCTATATGGGCGAACCCGGCGAAGGTGCGCTCGTCGACGAGAATGGCATGCCGATCGAGCTGCCCTATGACAGCCGGCCGCCCGAAGGCGTGGCACCGCCGCCGCCGCCGACCGAGGACGGACCGGTGCTCGACCAGCAGTGGATCGAGGAACAGACCGGCCGCCGCCCGCCCGCCGACAATGGCGCGGTGCCGAAAAATGGCGGTCAGCCCAAGATGGTGACGGTGCCGAAGGTCGTGCCGCCCCCGGCCAGGGGATCGCAGCCGCGGCCGCCATCCGAAACCTCCGAGTGAGCGCGCTCAGACGGTAAAACGATAGCGGTGGAGCGAGCGCCCCTCGCGGCGCAGCCAGCCGCGCGCGGCCGCGACATCGCCATCGTGCAATTCGTCGACGAGCGCGTGGAACGCCGCGCTGTGATCCATATGGCGAAGGTGCGCGACCTCGTGCGCGACGGTCGCGCGGCGCACATGGTCGGGTGCCATGACGAGCCGCCAGCTGTAGCGCAGGTCGCCATCATGTGTGCAGCTGCCCCAGCGGCTGCGCGGGTCGCCGACCCCGACGCGGCCGACGACCAGCCCCGCCGCGCCGGCTATTTCGCGGCTTTCGCGCTCCATCAGGTCGAGCGCCTCGGCCTTCAGCCAGCGCTCGATGCGCCGCCCGACGCTTTCGGCGGGCCCCCCGACGCGCAGCACCATGTCATCGAGCCGGATTGCGCGCGGCGCCACCGGCGTCCAGTCGACCTGCCGCAGGGTGCCGCGAAAGGGCAGTGACGCGCCCGGCCCGACGACCACCGGCAACGCCGCCTTGCCGACCTGTTCGACGAGCCACGCCTGCTGCTCGCTCGCCCATTTCAAGGCGGCGCGTTCGTTGGTGCGCCGCGGCACGGTCAATCGGAGCTCGCCGCGCGCCCCGTCGAAGACGAGGCGATAGCGGCGCGACTGCGCATGGCGCACGACGCGTACCGGCCAGGCATCATCGCCCACCCGGATGTGCGGCCCTTCGGCGAGGAAGTCAGACGGCGCGTTCGACAAGATGATTCTCGAGCGGCCCCGCGACATCCTCGCCGACCGTCCAGCCGACGATCGATTCGCCTGCCCTGTGCACGGCATCGCGATCGCCGCAGACCAGATAATGCCAGTCGGGCAGCGGTTCGCCCTCGGCGCGCAGGCGATAGGCGCAGGTCTGCGGCAGCCATTCGATATCGGCCACCTTCGCCTTGGTCAGCGTCAGGCAGTCGGGGACATGGCGGCGGCGATGCTTGTAATCGCCGCAGCGCGCGGTCGAAAGGTCGAGCAGGCGGCACGCGACATTGGTCGGATAGATGCGGCCCGTATCCTCATCCTCCAGCTTGTGGAGGCAGCATTTGCCGCAGCCGTCGCACAGCGCCTCCCATTGCCCCGCGTCGAGAGTGGCAAGCGGCGCTTCCCAGAAGGGGCGCCCGCCGGCCATCATTTGACCCATTTCGCCAGTTCGGCGGCGACCTTGTCGGGCGCGCCCTCGTCGGCGTCGGTCGACGGATCGTCGAGCGGCAGCAGCGCGAGCGGCTTGCCGTGGGGATCCATCAGGAAGGCAAGCTGGCTATGCGCCATCAGATAGCGGTCGGGCGCCGAGCCCGGCACCTTGTTGTAAGTGACCACAAACGCTTTCGCGACCGCGGCGATCTGTTCGGGCGTGCCGGTGAGGCCGAGCAGGCGCGGATGATAGCGCGCGACGAAGGGCTTCAGCGCTTCGGGGGTATCGCGCGCGGGATCGACGGTAATGAAGAGCGGCGCGACCTTGGCGCCGCGCGCGGCGTCGGCCTTTTCGAACTGCGACAGACCGCGCATCAGCTTTTGCAGGTCGACCGGGCAGATGTCGGGGCAGAAGCTGTAGCCGAAATAAACGAGGCGATATTGCCCGGCAAAATCGCTGTCGCGGACCGTCTTGCCATTCTGGTCGGTGAGCGTGAAGGCGCCGCCGATGCGCGCCCCTTCGAGCGGCGGCTTGGCGGGCGCGGTGTCGGCCGCGCCGTTGCATCCGGCCAGCGCCGCACCGAAAGCGAGGATCAGGCTTGCACGGACCAGCCTTTGTCCCATATTTGCGATATTCATCATGTGGCCAGCCTTGGTCGGCTAGTCGCCGAAAATCAACCTTTGTCGTCGCGCGAGCGACGGACATATTGCCCCAGGGGTCGCCCAGATCATGTTTCGACGCGCGGAGTTCCGCCTCGCCTCTTTCATCCTCGCGCTGCTCGCCGCGACGGGCCTGTTCCAGGCGCCCGCGCAGGCGCAGTTCCGCGGCGGCTATGCCTTCCTGCAAGCGGTCGAAAGCCGCGACGGGACCAAGGCGACCGATGCGCTGAAGGGCGATGCGTCACTGATCAACACGCGGCACCCCGAATCGGGAGAAACCGCGCTGGCCATCGTCACCAAGCGGCGCGACGCGACCTGGCTGCGCTTCCTGCTCGCCAAGGATGCCGATCCGTCGATCGCCGACCGGCAGGGCGTGACCCCGCTGATGCACGCCGCGCTGCTCAATTTCGCCGACGGCGCGGAGGAGCTGCTCAATCGCCGGGCGCCCGTCGACCAGGCCAACCGGCGCGGCGAAACCGCGCTGATCCTCGCGGTGCAGGCAAAGAACGCCGCGATGGTCCGCCTGCTCGTGAAGCGCGGCGCCAACCCCGACAAGGCCGACCATGTCGCCGGCATGTCGGCGCGCGACTATGCCAAACGCGACGACCGGAGTGGTCAGATCGTCGCACTGCTCGATGCCAAAAGCGATGCGCCGGCTCGCGACTTCGGACCGAGCTTCGGCCCCAAATAGCCAGCCCAACCAGCCCAATGTGATATACTGATTGACTATCACATTTCAGTGTGAGACATGGGCAACATGTCCACACAGCTCATCGATCGCATCCGATCCATCGTCGACGACGGAGCCATGTCGCGTTCGGGCCTTGCCCGCGCCGCGGGTCTCCACGCCAACAGCCTGCGCGACCTTGATTCGCCCGGTTGGAACCCCACCGCCGACACGCTGCGCAAGCTCGAAAACTGGCTCGCGAACGGCAGCGAGCTGTCGCCGATGGCCAGCCCTGAGGAAATCATCGCCGAGGCGCGCAACGGCCGCATGTTCATCCTCGTCGACGATGAGGATCGCGAGAATGAAGGCGACCTTGTCATCCCCGCCCAGATGGCAACCCCCGACGCGATCAATTTCATGGTCACGCACGGCCGCGGCCTCGTCTGCCTGACGCTCACCAAGGCGCGCGTCGACACGCTCGGGCTCGAGCTGATGAGCCGCAACAACGGCACGCGACACGAAACCGCCTTCACCACCTCGATCGAGGCGCGCGAAGGCGTAACCACGGGCATTTCGGCGGGCGACCGCGCGCGCACCGTCGCGGTCGCGATCGACGCGGGCAAGAGCCGCGACGATATCGTCACCCCCGGCCATATCTTCCCGCTGATCGCACGCGACGGCGGCGTGCTCGTGCGCGCGGGCCATACCGAGGCCTCGGTCGACATCGCACGACTCGCGGGGCTCAACCCGTCGGGTGTGATCTGCGAGATCATGAACGACGACGGCACGATGGCGCGGCTCGACGACCTGATCCCCTTCGCGCGGCGTCACGGGCTCAAGATCGGCACGATCGCCGACCTGATCGCGTACCGCAACCGCACCGACCGGCTGGTCGAATGCGTCTCCGACGAACCGTTCGAATCGGATTATGGCGGCGACTGGCGCCTCAAATCCTATCGCAACAAGGTCGACGGCAGCGTCAATCTGGTGCTGCAAAAAGGGCCGGTCGATCCCGACGGCGTGACCTTGGTGCGGATGCACGCCGTGTCGCTCTTCGACGACATCATGGGCCGCCCGGGTCCGAAGAAGCGCCGGCTGCAGCGTTCGATGGACGCGATCGGCGAAGCCGGCGCCGGCGTGATCGTGATGCTGATGCGCCCGCTTCCCGGTTCGGCCGAGGCCGACGCGCTCCCGCCGCCGACCGGCGGGATGGACCTTCGCACTTATGGTATCGGCGCGCAGATCCTCGCCGACCTCGGCGTCCATGCGATGGAACTGCTCACCCCCACCCACAGCAATATCGTCGGGCTCGAAGGCTATGGCCTGTCGGTCGTCGGCGAACGCCCCATTCCCGGAGAAGCCTGATGGCGCACGTCCTGATCGTCGAAGCCCGCTTTTATTCGCACCTCAACGACATGCTGATCGACGGCGTGCGCAGCGCGCTCGAGGCCGAGGGGCATAGCCATGAGACGGTGACCGTCCCCGGCGCACTCGAGGTTCCCGCCGCGATCTCGCTCGCCGCCGACAGCGGCCGCTACGACGCCTATGTCGCGCTCGGCGTCGTAATCCGCGGCGAAACCTATCATTTCGAAGTCGTGTCGAACGAAAGCGCGCGTGGCATCATGGCGCTGACCCTCGACGGGCTCGCGATCGGCAACGGCATCCTGACGGTCGAGAATGAGGAACAGGCGCTTGCGCGCGCTGACAAGACGCGCAAGGATAAGGGCGGCGAAGCGGCGAAGGCCGCGCTCGCCATGCTCGCGCTGAAGGAACAATTCGGCATTGGTTGATCGCCCGCCTCCCAGCCGCTTTTCCGTCGTCGAACGCGGCGGGCGGCTGGTGGTGATCGACAGGGAAACCGGCCAGACCCCGCCGACTGCGGCCGAGCGGATGGATATGCACGATCGCAAGGCGGGGGTCGAACCGATCCGGCCGGCGTCGCGGCAGGTGCCGCCCGAACCCGCTGCGCCGACCGTCACGGCCGCTGCGCCGCCGCAACGCAATCCACCGCGCCCGCCGAACGACCGGATGGCGACAGCCGTCGCCGAACTGAACCGGAAACGACCCTGGCAGGAAAGCCCGCGAAGCACGGCCCAGCCGACGCCCGCGCGCCATCCACCGCGTCCCCGGCCGCAAGCGGGCGGCCGAAAGACGATCGTCACCGGCAAATGGTGGGATAGCAAAGGGCCGCGCACGATCGAACTGGGACCGAAGGGTCAGACCGAATTGACGGGCGGCTTCATGGCGCTGGTTTTCGGGCTCGTCATCGCGGCGATCATCGCCTTCTTCGTCGAGCCGCTGCTGCTCTTTATCGGCGCTTTTGTGCTGTTCCGCTTCGGCGGCAATTTTCTGGCGCCGATCGGCGCCCGCATTATCGACAAGGCCCTTGCCGAAACGGGCTGACCCGGACGGCACACACCGCCCGGGCCATCCTTGTCCTACGCGGTGACCAGCGCGGGATAGTCGGTGTAGCCTAGCGGGCCCGGCGAATACCAGGTCTGCGGATTGTCCGCCGCCCATTCGGCGCCGCTCCGGATCCGCTCGACCAGATCGGGATTGCCGATGAAGGGGCGGCCGAACGCGATGGCGTCGGCGGTTCCGCTCGCCAATGCGGCCTCGGCGAGCGCGACGTCATAGTCGCTGTTGAGGATCAGCGGCCCCTTGAATGCGGCGCGGATCGACGGCGACTGTTTCGGAACATCGGTCCGCCCGAAGGTGCCGTCGGGGCCGGGTTCGCGCAGTTCGAGGAAAGCGATGCCGAGCGCGTCGAGCGCCGCCGCGGCGATCGGGAAGAGCCGTTCGGGCGCGCTGTCGTCGACGCCCTGCGTGTCGCCGTTCGGCGACAGGCGCACCGATACGCGGTCGGCACCCCACACGCCGATCAGCGCCTCGGTCACTTCGCGGAGCAAGCGGATGCGATTCTCGATCGAGCCGCCATAATCATCGTCGCGCAGGTTGCTGCCGTCGCGCAGGAACTGGTCGATCAGATAACCGTTCGCGCCGTGGAGCTGCACGCCGTCGAAGCCCGCTTTTTTCGCATTTTCGGCCGCCTTCACATAATCGGCAATCACGCGCGGGATTTCACCGAGTTCGAGCGGACGCGCGACTTCATATTCGAAGCGGCCGGCGGGGGTGTGCGCTTTGCCCGGCGCCTGCGTCGCCGACGCCGAAACGGGCGGCTTGCCGTCGTTGAACACCGAATGGACGACGCGGCCCATGTGCCAGAGCTGCGCGACGATGCGCCCGCCCGCTGCGTGCACGGCGTCGGTCACCGGCTTCCAGCCTTCGACCTGCGCCTCGGTCCACAGGCCCGGCGCGCTCGGCCAGCCCAGGCCTTCCTGCGAAATGCCGGTGGCTTCGGAAATGATGAGGCCCGCCGAGGCGCGCTGACGATAATAGTCGCGCGCAAGCTCGTTCGGGACAAAGCCCGGCCCGGCGCGGCCGCGCGTCAGCGGCGCCATGATGATGCGGTTCGGCGCTTCGATGGCGCCCAATTTGATCGGATCGAACAGGGATAGAGTCATCTTTCCTCCACGTCGCACTTTCTTCGCGACGGCCCCATCGGTCGTCGCTATGGCCCGCGAAGCTATGGACGCCGCGGCGCCGGCACAATGGTCAGTATCAAAAGAAAATCTAAATGACAGCGAAGATGGACAGCATCGACAGCGAATCGGTCGCCGGCGCGGGCGCCGGGCGCTGGGCTTTTGCCGCGCTGCTCGGCGGCAATATCGCGCTGTCGCTCGGCGCTATGCTCGTGCGGATGGCCGAAGCCGACGGTGTGGGGCCCACCGCCTCGGCTTTCTGGCGGATGACGCTCGCGCTGCCGCTGCTGCTGATCTTCGCGTGGCGCGAGACCGGCGGACGGATGCCGTCCCGCCCCGCGCTGACCGTCGCGGCGGCGGCGGGCATCTTCTTCGCGCTCGATCTGGCCGCCTGGCACCTTGGCATCCTCCAGACCAAGGTCGCCAACGCGACCCTGTTCGGCAATTGCGCCAGCCTGCTGCTCGTTCTCTGGACGATTTTCCTGACCCGCACGTTGCCGCGCGGCTGGCAGGCGACCGCGATCCTGCTCGCCTTCGCCGGATCGGCGCTGCTCATGGGGCAAAGCTATGAACTCTCGCCCGACTATCTCGTCGGCGACCTGCTGAGCCTGCTCGCGGGGGTGCTCTACACGGGCTATGTGATCCTGATGCAGCGCGTGCGCGGCGAACTCGCGCCGTGGACTGCGCTCGCCATCGCTTCGGCGGTGTGCGTCCCGATCCTGCTCGGCACCGCGCTCGCGATCGGCGAAACGGTGATGCCGCAGAACTGGACCCCGCTGATCCTGCTCGCGCTGATCAGCCAGGTCGTCGGTCAGGGGCTGATGATCTGGTCGCTGCCGCGCTTCTCGCCGCTGGTGATCGGGCTGACATTGCTGATCCAGCCGGCGTTCGCCGCGCTCACAGGCTGGATCGGGTTCGGCGAGACGCTGTCGACGATCGACATTCTCGGCGGGCTGATGGTCGGTGCGGCGCTCGTTCTGATTAGGTTGCCGAGCCGCCGCGCCGCGCCTATCTGAAGATCATGGCTTCCATCCTGCCCGCCGACCCGACGCTCGACGAGATTCGCGCCGCCCTCGCCCCGCTGATTGCCGCATCGGCGGCATTCGATGGCTTCAGCCCCGCCGCACTCGACGACGCTGCGCGCCGCGCCGCGGTCGACCCCGACGTCGCCCGCCTCGCCTTTCCCGGCGGCGGGCGCGACATGGTCGACGCGTGGTTCGCCGATGTCGACGCAGGCATGGAACAACGCTGGCCCGCCGAAAAGCTCGCGACGCTGAAAATCCGCGACCGCATCACCACGCTCGTCGAGACGCGTATCGATCTGCTCGCGCCGAATCGCGAATCGCTGCGCCGCGCGCTCGCATTGCTCGCGCTGCCGACCAACGCGCCGCACGCGGCAAAGCTTGGCTGGCGCGCCGCCGACCATATGTGGCGCCTCGCGGGAGACACCGCGACCGACTATAATCATTACAGCAAGCGCGCGATCCTCGGCGCGGTCTATGGCTCGACGATGGCGGTGTTCCTGAACGACGAGAGCGAGGGCTTCGCGGATACGCGCGCGTTCCTCGCGCGCCGCATCGACCAGGTGATGCGTTTCGAAAGCTGGAAGCATCGCCGCGCGTCGCGCAGCATCGAACGGCCCAGCCTCGCTCGCTTCGTCGGGCGGCTGCGCTATCCGGGGCGGTAATCATTAATTACAAAAGGAGGGGTGGCGCTCCCTCGCCGTTATTGATAATCGCTCGCAAATGACTGCTTTGCTCGAAAATCTGCTCGATCGGGCGCCGCTCGGCGTGATGGTGCGGATTGCCCGGATCGACTGGACCGCGATGTCCGAGGATGAAGGCCGCCGCCTGCGCGAGTTCGGCCTGATGGAAGGGTGCGAGGTCACCCCCTTGCATCGCGGCAGCATTTTCTCGCGCGATCCGCTCGCCCTCACCGTCGGACGCATGAAGGTGATCATCCGCGCGCGGCAGGCCGCGGCAATCACCGTCGAGCCCGCGGCATGACCGGCGCCATCCCCTCGATCGCGCTCGTCGGCAATCCCAACGCCGGCAAATCGAGCCTGTTCAACGCGCTGACCGGCGCGCGGCAGAAGATCGCCAATTATCCCGGCGTCACCGTCGAGCGGAAGGCCGGACATGCGAGCTTTGCCGACGGCCGCCCGCTTTCGCTGATCGACCTGCCCGGCACCTACAGCCTGACCCCCGCGAGCCTCGACGAGGCGGTGACACGCGACGTCGTGCTCGGCAAACAGGACGGCGAAAAGCGTCCCGACGCGCTGATCGTCGTGCTCGACGCCGCAAACCTCGATAATCATCTGAGCTTCGCGCTCGAACTGCTCGCGCTGAACCTGCCGACCGTCGTCGCGCTCAACATGGTCGATCTCGCGGCACGCGACGGGCTGACGCTCGACGCCGAACGCCTGTCGAAGGAGCTCGGCGTTCCGGTCGTCCCGACCGTCGCCGTGCGCAAGCGCGGGATGGCCGAGCTGCTCGCCGCGGTCGACGGCGCGATCCGGTCGCACGGCGCGGACGAAATCGCCGCGCCCGCCGAAGCGAACGACGCATCGCTGCACCAGCGCGCGCGGACGATCGCGCGCGCTGCGATCCTCAGTGAAACGCCGGTGCGCCGCTGGACGCAGCGCGTCGACAATGTCGTGCTGCATCCGGTCGCCGGAATGATCATCCTGCTCGCGCTGATGTTCGTGATGTTCCAGGCGGTCTATGCCGCCGCCGAGGCACCCGCCGACTTCCTCGAAGGCGGGATCGGCATTGTCCAGCAATGGGTCGTCGCAACCTTCCCCGACAATTTCCTGCGCGGACTGGTCGTCGAAGGCCTGCTCGCCGGCGTCGGCGCGGTCGTCGTCTTCCTGCCGCAGATCCTGATCCTCTTCCTCTTCATCCTGCTTCTGGAAGCGTCGGGCTATATGACGCGCGCCGCCTTCCTGATGGACGGGCTGATGGGCAAGGTCGGCCTGTCGGGGCGCGGTTTCATCCCGCTGCTCTCCAGCTTCGCCTGCGCGGTCCCCGGCATCATGGCGACGCGCGCGATCCCCGACGAAAAGGACCGGCTGACGACGATCCTGATCGCGCCGCTGATGACCTGTTCGGCGCGGCTTCCGGTTTATGCGCTGATCATCGCTGCCTTCATTCCGGACACCAATGTCGGCGGAACCCCGGTCGGGCTGCAGGGACTCGTGCTCTTCGGCCTCTATCTGTCGGGAATCGTCGGCGCGCTTGTCGTCGCCTATGTCCTGCGCCGCACGGTGGCGAAAGGCGCCGGCGCGGGCTTCATGATGGAAATGCCGCGATACCAGATGCCGCGGCTGCGCGACATCGCGATCGGCCTGTGGCAGCGCGCATGGATCTTCCTGCGCCGCGCGGGCACGATCATCGCGATGACCACCGTCATCCTCTGGCTGCTTTTGACCTTCCCGCAGGCACCCGAGGGCGAAAGCCAGGTCGAATATAGCGTCGCCGGACGCATCGCGAGCGGGCTGGAGGTCGTCGTCGCGCCGATCGGTTTCAACCACGACATCGCGCTCGCGCTGATCCCCGCGATGGCAGCGCGCGAGGTCGCGGTGTCGGCGATGGCGACTGCGAACGCGATCGACGCGGGTGACGATGAGGAGGCGATGGCGCAGTCGCTGGGCGAACGATTGCAGGGCAAGTGGAGCCTCGCCACTGCGCTCGCCTTCCTCGCCTGGTTCGTCTTTGCGCCGCAGTGCATTTCGACCATCGCAATCACAAGGCGCGAGACCAATGGATGGAAATGGCCGATGTTCATGGTTGGCTATTTGTTCCTGCTCGCCTATGCCGCTGCTGGTATCACTTACTGGACGGCCGTCGCCTTCGGACTCGGCTGATCCTCCACATTTTCTAGCGGAGCGGAGCGGCGGATGGCTGGCAGCGTCAACAAGGTAATTCTCATCGGCAACCTCGGTGCCGATCCCGAAATCAAGTCGTTTCAGAACGGCGGCAAGGTCGCGAATCTCCGCATTGCGACGTCCGAGCAGTGGAAGGACCGGATGACCGGCGAGCGCAAGGAGCGCACCGAGTGGCATCAGGTCGTGATCAACGGCGAAGGGCTGATCGGCGTCGTCGAACGCTACCTGAAAAAGGGCTCGAAAGTTTACATCGAAGGCTCGCTGCGCACCCGCAAATGGCAGGACCGCGACGGCAACGACAAATATACGACCGAGATCGTCATCGCGGGCATGGGCGGCACGCTGACCATGCTCGACGGCGCGCCGGGCGGTGGCGGCGGTTCGCGCGGCGGTGGCGGCGGTGACGACTGGAGCGGCGGTTCGTCGGGCGGTGGCTCGGGCGGCGGCTGGAACCAGGGCGGCGGCGGTTCGTCGGGCGGCTCGTCCGGCGGCGGCTTCGGTGGCGGTTCGAGCGGCGGCGGACGTCCGCCCTTCGACGACGATCTGGACGACGACGTCCCGTTCTGAGGACGGATTTTAAGCGATGACCGACCCGATCACCGCCGCGGACGTCGCGCGCGGCGTATGTCGGCTGTTCGCGCAGCAAGGGCTGGTCGCGATCCCCGAGGTGCCGCTGCCCAACGGGCGGCGCACCGACCTCACCGCGATCGACGCCAGGGGTCAGATCACCATCGTCGAGATCAAGGTCAGCCGCGCCGACCTGCACGGCGACGGCAAATGGCCCGACTATTGCGACTGGTGCGATCGCTTCTACTGGGCGCTCGCATCGGGGCTCGACCCCGCGATCCTCGAAACCGAGGGCTATCGCCGCGAGACATCGGGGTTGATCGTCGCCGACCGCTACGGCGCGGCGGTCGTGCGCGAGGCCGCGAGCTGCAACCTCGCCCCCGCGCGCCGCAAGGCCGAACTGCTGCGCATCGGGCGACTCGCAATGCGGCGGTCTATGATCGCCGCCGACCCTGAACTGGCGGCCGGCTGGCTCGAAGGCTAGACGCCGCGCGCCTGCATTCGCGCGAGATAACGCGCGAGGATATCGATCTCGAGATTGACCGGACGCCCCGCGGCGGCTTCGTTCAGCGTCGTCATTTCCTGCGTGTGCGGGATGATGTTGAGCGTGAAATGCGCCTCGCCGTCCGGCTGGTCGGTCACCTCGTTCACCGTCAGCGACACACCGTCGACGGTGATCGAGCCCTTCGGCGCAATATGCGGCGCGAGCGATGCGGGCGCCGCGACGGTGACCGTCACGCTATCGCCGACGGGTTCGACCGACACGATGCGGCCGATGTCGTCGACATGGCCGGTGACGATATGCCCGCCGAGCTCGTCGCCGATCCTGAGCGCGCGTTCGAGGTTGAGCCGGCGTCCCTCATCCCACATCCCCGGCGCGGTGCGGGCGAGCGTTTCGCCGCTCGCGTCGATCGCGAACCAGCCCGCGGGGCCGTTGCTGCCGTCGTACACGCCCTTTTCGACGACGGTGAGGCAGGCGCCCGAGCAGGCGATCGAAGCGCCGATATCGACGCTGCCGACATCATAGGCGGTGTCGATGACGAGCCGCGTGTCGCCGCGATCCTCGCGGCTGCGGATGGTGCCGATGTCGGTGATGATGCCGGTGAACATGGGGTGCCTTATCCTTCTCTGACGCGCTCGTAGACGTCGAGCCGGTCGCTGCCAAGCAGGCGGCTGTCGGCAAGGCGCCAGCGGTCGTGTGCCTCGGCCAGATCGGTCAGGCCGATGTCGGCGAGCGCGGGTTTGCCGCCGCCGATCAGGATCGGGGCACGATAAAGCAGAAGCCGGTCGACGCGGTCGGCGGCGAGGAAGGCCGACGCCGCGCCGGTGCCGCCCTCGACGAGCAGCGAATCCACATTATCGATGGCTTCGGGCGACGCGACCGCGGTCCAGCCGTCAGGCGCGGTGCCGTTGGTGAGCAGCAGCTTTTGCGGGCTGCGGCCTTCGAGCCCCGGCAGGCGCACATCGAGCCTCGGCGCATCGGTGTCGAGCGTCCCGCGGCCGACCAGAATCGCCTGATGGCTTGCGCGCTCCAGATGCCCGTGCGCACGGGCGCGCGTCCCGGTGATCCAGCGGCTCGACCCGTCGGCCATCGCAATGGCGCCATCGAGCGAGGTCGCGAGCTTGAGCGTCACGAACGGGCGCCCCTCGGTGTGCCGCGTCCACCATGGCGCCATCGCCGCGCGCGCTTCAGCGGGCAGGACGTCGAAAACAACCTCGATCCCCGCCGATTGCAACCGTGCGATCCCCTTGCCGTCGGTGCGCGGATCGGGGTCCTGCGCGGCGACCACGACGCGCGCGATGCCCGCAGCGATCAGCGAATCGCTGCACGCGGGCCCGCGCGCGCTCGCATGGGCGCAGGGTTCGAGCGTGACATAGGCGGTCGCGCCGCGCGCCGCGTCGCCCGCCGCCGCCAGCGCCATCGCCTCGGCATGCGGCCGTCCGCCCGCCTGCGTCCAGCCGCGCGCGATAACCTTGCCCTGCCGGACGATCAGGCAGCCGACGTTGGGATTGGGCGCCGACGCCGGGCGGCCGCGCCGCGAGAGCGCGATGGCGACCGCCATCCAGTCGGCGTCGGCAGGGCCGCGCTGCATCCGGTCAGTCGGCCGCTTCGGGCTGTGCGCTGCGCGCGGCGCGCTCGGCGAGGGTCGAGCGGATCTGCACCGGCTCGGGCTTTTTCTTCGCCGCGGCCGCGGCTTCTTCGCCCAGCGTCTCGCGCGTTACCTTGTCGGCTTCGGCCGAATCATATTCGATGCCGAGGCTGTCGGCGAAGCGCTGATATTCGGCGCGCTTCTGGGCGTTGTGCAACGTCGTTTCCCTGGCGCGTGCAACCCAGTCGGCGCGAATTTCGGCGGCGCTGCGGTTCGCGGTCCAGTTTTCGAAATAGATGATCTGCTCTTTCGGCTTTTCATAGGGGATCAGATATTTCTCGACCCCCGTGAAAATCAGCCAGGTCAGCGCCAGCGCGACACCCCAGATCGCCCAGCGATGCGGGCGGGGTTCGCGGACATAGGCCCAGAAATCGGACAGGCCGCCGCCGACATCCATCTTGTTGAACATTCCCATCAGCGCAATTTAGGCGAAGTCACGGCGATTTGCGAGGGGCAGTGAAGCGCATGGACGATTGCGCCGAACGGTCGCGGATAGCGCTATAGATTGCAAAAAATGCAATAGCAGATGCTCTTTTCGCAGTTGCAACATTCATTGTGCACTGCAATATCACACTTGCCTTTTAGGCATCCTCTCCCAAAACTTTCACGGGCCACCTTCGGGTGGCCCTTTTTTTTGGCCTTTTCCGGCTCAAAACCTGACTTTTTTGGTCGAGAAATACGATCCGGTTCGAATCAGGAGCCGGCGAATCAGTCTTGCACCGGGATTCGCGTTTCGAATCGCCGCACCTCGGCGATGAAGCTTCCGGGCAACGACGTAGGCTGTCCGCTATCGCTGTCGATATGCGCATAGCTGATCTCGATGTCGGTCAACCGCTCATTTCCACGAAAAATCCCGCAATGAAGCGTGAAGCTCGTCCGGCCGAAAGCGCTGACCCGCGCCGCGATCGTGATCAGTTCATCGAGCCGCGCCGGCGCATGATAGTCGATCTCGCAATGCGTCTCACGAATATCTGTACCATATTGGTGAAAATAGGGTCCGGGCTGCCCTTCGCCGAGTGCGCGGAAATATTCTGTGACGCCAATATCCGCGTAAACGAGATAATTGGCGTTGAAGACGATATTCTGGCCGTCGATCTCGTTGAAGCGAACGCGGACGCGTTCCTGCACGCGGAAATCGGCGAGCGGCACGTCGCTGCGGGTCGCGGTCATCGCGGTGTCAGGCGGCAAGCGCGGCGGGGGTACGGTCGAGCGGCGCGCACGCCGCTTCGAGCCACTCGCGCTCCTCGCCCTGCGTTCCGGCCGCCAGTTTCGCGAACACCTCGGCATGATAGGCGTCGAGCCAGTCGGCCTCCGCGGGCGACAATAGCGCAACATCGACGAGGTTCTGCGCGATCGGCGCGAAGGTGACCGTCTCGAACCCCAGCATATCCTCCTCGGCGCCGGCGATGCTTTGCGGCACGACGATCACCAGATTTTCGATGCGGATGCCGAAGCTGCCCGCCTTGTAATAGCCGGGCTCGTTCGAGAGGATCATGCCCGCGTGGAGCGGCTCCTCGGTTCCCGCCTGACCGCCCGACGGCTTGGCGATACGCTGCGGCCCCTCGTGGACCGCCAGATAGGTGCCGACCCCGTGCCCGGTGCCATGCGCATAATCGACCCCGTCGGCCCACAGATACTGGCGTGCGAGGATATCAAGCTGGCTGCCGCGCGTGCCCGTCGGGAAGCGCGCGGTAGCAAGCGCGATATGCCCCTTGAGCACCTGCGTGAAGCGGCGGCACATCTCGGCGGTCGGGGTGCCGATCGCGATCGTGCGCGTGATGTCGGTCGTGCCGTCGGCATATTGCCCGCCCGAATCGACAAGATAGAGCGTGCCGGTTTCGATTCCGCGGTTCGTCGTTTCGTCGACCTTGTAGTGCGGCAACGCGCCGTTCGGTCCCGCCGCCGAGATGGTGTCGAACGACAGATCCTTGAGCACACCGCTTTCGTCGCGAAATTCGCGCAGCTTTGCCGCCGCGCCAAGCTCGTCGAGATTGCCTTGCGGGGCGACCTCTTCCATCCATTTGAGGAAGCGCGACACCGCAACCCCGTCGCGGACATGCGCGGCGCGCGTGCCATCGAGTTCGGTGGCGTTCTTGATCGCCTTGGGCAGAACCGCAGGATCGCGCCAGCGCGCGATCTGCGCTCCGGTTCCTTCGAGTGCGGTAAAGATTGCCGCGACCGCACGGTCGGGATCGACCGCGACCTTCTTGCCCGCAAGATCGGCGAGCGCCGCCTCGAACGCGTCGCGATCGTGGATGCGCACGCTGTTGCCCAGATGCGCGCGCACCGCGTCGGTCACCTTCTCGGGCGCGATGAACAGATCGGCGGTCGCGTCGGCGTGAAGCAGCGCGAAGGCGAGGCCGACCGGGGTGTGGCTGACGTCGGTGCCGCGGATATTGAAGGTCCAGGCCACCGAATCGAGCGCGGTCATCACCGTCGTGTCGAGCCCCTTCGCCTTCAGCCAGTCGGCGATGATTTCGCGCTTCTCGACCGCGCCCTGCCCGGCTAGCGCGGCATCGTGGACGGTCACCACCGCGGCGCTCGGCGCGGGCTGGTCGTCCCACGCGGCGTCGATCGGGTTCGTGTCGACCGCGACGAGCCGCGCGCCCTTCGCCGCAAGCGCCTTTTCGAGGCCGCGCGCCCAGTCGATGCCGTGGAGCCAGGGATCGTAACCGACCTTCTGTCCCGCGCTGACGTTCGCGCCGAGCCATTCGGCGACGCTCGACTGCGGCACCCCGACATAGTCGAAGAGCGACCCGTCGACCTGATCGCGCACCTGTACCGTATAGCGCCCGTCGACGAACACCGCCGCCTTTTCGGGCAGCACCGCCGCGGTGCCGGCCGACCCCCCGAAGCCAGTCAACCACGCCATACGCTGCGCATAGTCGCCGACATATTCGCTCATATGCTCGTCGCTGATCGGCACGACGAAACCGTCGAGGCCGCGCGCGGCGAGTTCGGCACGGACGCGGGCGAGGCGCTCTGCGTAAACAGTTGCGGGGACGGGGCTGGACATGGTCGCTTCCTTGTTCCTACATCATGGTCGATCCCGCCCAATCGGGCGACACCGCGGGGGATTTTGTGATGCGCGCTATTTGGATGTTTCTGGCGGCAATTGCCACCCCGCTTGTCGTATCGTCCCCGCTGCTCGCCAAAGAGAAAGATGCCGCATTGACCAGCCCCACCCCTGCCCTGCCCGCCGCCCCGGTCGCGGAAAAGCGTCCGCACGAAATGACGCTGCACGGCAAGACGCTCTCCGACCCGTATCACTGGCTGAAGGACGAGAGCTATCCGGTGATCGATGACAAGGATGTGCTCGATTATGTGAAGGCCGAAAATGCGTATTTCGACGCCGCGATGAAGCCGCATGCCGCGCTCGTCGAAACGCTGTTTCAGGAGATGAAGGGCCGGATCAAGGAAGCCGATTCCTCCGTGCCGCAAAAGGACGGCGACTGGATATACTGGGTCGAATATGAGGAAGGCGCCGAATATAAGAAATGGTATCGCAAGCCCGCCGCGGGCGGCGATGCGATCCTGATCCTCGACGAAGTCGCGATGGCCGCGGGCAAGGATTATTTCCGCCTCGCGGAACTGTCGATCAGCCCCGACGGCAAGCTGATGGCCTATTCGTTCGATGACAATGGCTCCGAACGGTTCGAGGTGCGCTTCAAGAATCTGGCAACCGGCGCGATGCTGCCCGACGTCATTCCCGGGACGCTGTCATCGCTCGTCTGGACGTCGAAGAACGACGCGATCCTCTATGGCCTCGCGAACGAGAATTGGCGCACCGACAATGTCCGGCTGCACAAGCTCGGACGCCCCGTGTCCGAGGACAAATTGCTCTACAAGGAAGCCGACATCGGCTTCGGGGTCGGGATCGGCAAGACCGCCGCCGACAATTATATCGTGATTGCGACGGGCGATAACGAGACGAGCGAGGTCTATCTGCTTCCCGCCGACAATCCCGAAGCGAAGATGCAGCTCGTGTCGGCGCGAAAGAAGGGCCGCGAATATAGCGTCGATGAGCGCGACGGCACGCTCTACGTCTACACCAACGACGAGCATCCCAATTTCCGCGTCGCGACCGCAAGCATGAAGGCGCCGGGCGAATGGAAAACGCTGATCCCCGGATCGGACGGAAGCTACATCACCGGCCTCTCGGTCTTCCGCGACTATTTCGTCCTCGAAACCCGCGAAAAGGGCGTCGATCAGGTCGATATCCGCAAATATGACGCCCCGCTGACCCCCGGCCGGATCGAGTTCCCCGAGACGACTTATGTGGCGGGGCTCGGCGACAATCCCGAATATCATCAGGACAAGTTGCGCCTCGACTATGAATCGATGGTCACCCCCGACACGGTGTTCGACTACGACCTAGCGAGCGGCAAGCTTGAAACGCTGAAGGTCCAGGAGATTCCTTCCGGTTACAATCATGACGAGTATGTAACCGAACTGGTAAACATGCCATCGCGCGATGGCACTCCGGTTCCCGTGTCGCTCGTCTATAAAAAGGGCACCCCGCGCGACGGCAGCGCGCCGATGCACCTCTATGTCTATGGCTCTTACGGCTATCGCGTCCCGCCGGGCTTTTCGACGACGCGCCTCAGCCTCGTCGATCGCGGGATGATCTATGCCATCGCGCATGTCCGCGGCGGCGACGACCTCGGCCGCGCCTGGTATCTCGCGGGCAAGACCGACAAGCGCAAGAACACGTTCAACGACTTCATCGACGTCGCGAAGGGGCTGATCGCCGCCAAATATACGAGCGCGGGCAGGATTTCGATCGAGGGCCGCTCGGCGGGCGGTCAGGTGATGGGCGCGGTCTATAATCAGGCGCCCGAACTCTGGGGCGCGGTGCTTGCGGGCGTGCCCTTCGTCGATGTGATCAACACGATGGTCGACGAAACGCTGCCGCTGACCCCCGGCGAATGGCCCGAATGGGGCAATCCGATCACCGACAAGGCGGCGTTCGACTATATGCTGAGCTACAGCCCGTACGACAATGTTACCGCCAAAGCCTATCCGCCGATGCTCGTGTCGGCGGGGCTCAACGACCCGCGCGTGACCTATTGGGAGCCCGCCAAATGGGTCGCGAAGCTCCGCGCGACGCGCACCAACGACGCGACCTTGCTGCTGCGCACCAACATGGGCGCGGGCCACGCTGGCAAGTCGGGCCGCTGGGGCGCTCTGCGCGAGGATGCGGAAGAGTTTGCGTTTGTACTGACGCAGCTCGGGGTAGAAAAGTAAGGCGCGGGCCTAGGCGATTGGGCTAGAGTTCCTTGCCCAATCGTTCCAGCCACGCCTTTGCCTGCTTGGGCTCGCCCGGCGCGTTCGTCGAGACGGGGCCACGCGATGCCTCGAACTCCTCGTGCAACGCGAACGGCTGCAATCCCAGTTGATCGCGCATCTGATCGATTTCTTCGCCCCGGTCGCACAAATCTGTGACGACGGGTTCCCATTTGGCGTGCGCAGCGCGATCCTTGGTGTGGCCGAACAAGCCCCACGAACCGGCCGCAACCTTGCGCAAGGCTTCAAGCAGTACGTCCTCATATTCGGCTTCAAGCTCGACGCGGCGCGTATCGAGACGCTCAAGGCGATCCGCCCTGCTCATCGCGGCGACAGATATCCGCGCGCCGCCAGATCGGCCTCCAGCGTCGCGGCATCGACGAACTGGTGCCCCGCGATCCCGACCGATTCGGCGCCTTCGATATTCTTCGCCATATCGTCGATGAACAGCGCGCCGGCGGGATCGATGCCGAATCGCTCGATCGCGAGGGCGTAGATCGCGGGATCGGGTTTCATCAGCTTCTCGGTCCCCGAGACGACAATATCGCGAAAGCGGTCGAAGACCGGCTGGGTCGGGCGGAAAGCTTCCCAGAATTCATGCCCGAAATTGGTGATCGCGAAGAGCGGCACGCCCGCGGCGTCGAGCCGCTCGACGAGCTCGATGCTGCCCGGCATCGGGCCGGGGATCGTCTCGTTGAAGCGTGTCGCATAGACGTCGATCAGCGGCGCCTGATCGGGGAACGCCGCTTTCCGTTCGGGCACCATCTCGGCGAGCGGGCGCCCGGCGTCGTGCTGGAAATGCCACCCGGGCGTGACGACGTTGGCCACGAACCACTCAAGCTCGTCCTTGTCGTCGATCAGCTTGGCGAACAGATAACGCAGGTCCCAGTCGAAGAGGACGCGGCCGACGTCGAAGATCACGCTCCGGCGAATCATGCCGGCTCCGGACACGCGAAAGCGCCGCCGGAAGCCTCCGACGGCGTAACGCTGTTCACCAAAAGCAAACGGGGCAATCCTGCCCCGCGCAGGGGCATCAGCCCTGGCGCGCCTTGAAGCGGCGGTTGGTCTTGTTGATCACATAGGTGCGGCCACGGCGGCGGATAACGCGGTTATCCCGGTGGCGGTCCTTCAGCGACTTCAGGCTGTTGCGAATCTTCATGATCTCTGTCCGTAAATCTTGGCGTATTGACGCGAAGCGGCGCAACTATGGGGAAGCCGCCCGAAAGTCAACCGCCTTTCCGGCCAAAATCAGCCCGCCAGCGCCTTTTGCCGCCGCCTTTGCACCGACGAGCCATAACCCATCGCCTCGCGATATTTAACCACGGTGCGCCGCGCGATGTCGTGCCCCTCGGCCGAGAGTTTCTGCGCGATCGTCTCGTCGGAAAGGATCGCTTTCGCGTCCTCGGCCTCGATCATCGCCTTGATCCGGCTCTTCACCGCCTCCGCCGATACCGCGCCGTCGCCCTCGGTCGCCGAAATACCGCTCGAGAAGAAATATTTGAGCTCGAACAATCCGCGTGGGCAGGAGAGATATTTGTTGCTGGTGACGCGGCTGACGGTCGATTCGTGCATCCCGATCGCCTCGGCAACCTGCCGCAAGGTCAGCGGGCGCATATGCGCGACGCCGTGGAGGAAGAAGCCCTCCTGCTGCTTGACGATCTCGCTCGCGACCTTGACGATCGTGCGCTGGCGCTGGTCGAGCGCCCGCACAAGCCAGTTGGCGCCCGCGAGCTGCTCGGAGAGCCAAGCCTTGCTCTTCGCCGCAGCGCCCTTCGCCAGCTCGGTATAATAGCGGCGGTTGACGAGCAGCCGCGGCAACGTGCCGCTGTTGATCTCGACCGCCCAGCCTTTCGTCGTCTGGCGGATATAAAGGTCGGGGACGACCGCCTGCGCCCCGTCGCCGCCGAATTTCAGCCCCGGCTTCGGATCATAGCTGCGCAGTTCGCGAATCATGTCGGCGAGATCCTCGTCGTCGACCCCGCAGATGCGCTTGAGCTGCGGAAAGGCGCCCTTGGCGACGAGGTCGAGATGCGCGATCATCGTCGCCATTGCGGGATCGTAACGATCGGCCTCGCGCGCCTGGATCGCGATGCATTCGGCAAGGTCGCGCGCGCCGACTCCCGACGGATCGAAACACTGGATGCCGGCGAGTATCGCTTCGACCAGTGCGAGCGGCACCCCGAGCTGCGCCGCCAGCTCGGCAAGATCGGCGCGGAGATAGCCCGCCTCGTCGATCAGCGCGACAAGCTGCCCCGCGACAATCGCCTCGATCCCGCCGAACCGCTCGCCGACCTGCGCGAGCAGATGGTCGTGGAGCGTGCCCTCGGCTTCCGCAAAGCTGTCGAAATCGATGTCCTCGCCCGCCCCCGACAGCCCGACACTGTCGCTCGCGCTGTCATGATGGAAGCTCTCGGCGGCGAGGTCGACGTCGAGGTCGTTCGCGGTGCCGCTGTCCGAAGACAGCGCCTCGTCGGCGTCGAGCGACGCGGCCTCGGCGGTGGGGGCTTCCGCGCCGCGCTCGTCACCCGGATCGCCCGCGCCACCGTCGCCGTCGGCCGATGTCGCATCGAGCAACGGATTGCCCTCGAGCGCCTCGGCCAGATAGGCTTCGAGTTCGAGGTTCGACAACGCCAGCAGCTTGATCGCTTGCTGGAGCTGCGGCGTCATCACCAGCGATTGCGACTGGCGGAGATCGAGGCGCGGACCCAACGCCATCAGCGGCTCACATCGTCACAAGGAGAAACCCTCGCCGAGATAGAGGCGGCGCACCTCGGGGTCGGCGACGAGTTCGGCCGGCGAGCCGGCAAGCAGCACCTTGCCGTCGTAGATGATGCAGGCACGGTCGACGAGATCGAGCGTCTCGCGCACATTATGGTCGGTGATCAGCACGCCGATGCCGCGCGTCTTCAGATCGGCGACGAGGTCGCGGATGTCGCTGATCGACAAGGGATCGATGCCTGCAAAGGGTTCGTCGAGCAGCATGATCGACGGATTGGCTGCGAGCGCGCGCGCGATTTCGGCGCGGCGCCGTTCGCCGCCCGACAGCGCCATCGCCGCCGAGGAACGGAGGCGCGTCAGCCCGAATTCGTCGAGCAATTCCTCAAGCCGGCGTTCGCGCGAGATCTTGTCAGGCTCGCTGAGTTCGAGCACCGCGCTGATATTCTGCTCGACGGTCATACCGCGAAAGATCGATGTTTCCTGCGGCAGATAGCCGAGGCCGAGGATTGCACGACGGTACATCGGCAGCGCGGTGATGTCGGCGCCGTCGAGCATGATGCGCCCGGCGTCGGGCTTCACCAGCCCCATGATCGAATAGAAGCAGGTCGTCTTGCCCGCGCCGTTCGGGCCGAGCAGGCCGACGACCTCGCCCTTGCCGACCGACAGCGACACGTCGGAGAGGACGACGCGCTTGTCATAGCTTTTCGCGATCGAAATCACCGCGAGGCCATTGCCGGCGGCGGCTTCCTCGCGGACATGTGCCTTATGCTCGGTGACGCCATGATCGCCCTCGGTCATCGTGACAGCGGTGGATTCGTCGTCGGTCATAGGTCGGTCGGTTCCGTTTCTATCGCACGAGCGGCGTTACCCCAGCGACGCGGCGAACGTCAATCTGGCAAGATTATTGCAGGGAAACGAAGGCGGCGCCTAATGCCCCGCCTGCGGCCCGCGCACGATCCCGGACAGCGCGAGCTGTTCGTCGATCGCGGCGAGCAGACGCGCCAGTGCGGCCTCATCCTTTGCCTCGGCGCGCGCGACGAGCACGTCCTGCGTATTCGACGCGCGCAGCAGCCACCAGCCGTCGTCGGTCAGCACGCGCGCGCCGTCGGTGCGGTCGACCTGTGCGCCCGACGCGGCAAGCCGGCCCAGAACTTCGTCCACAATGGCGAACTTGCGCACCTCGTCGACCTGAAAGCGCAGTTCGGGAGTATTGACCATCGGCACCATATTGCCGCGGAGCTGCGTGACGCTTTGTCCGAGCTTCGTCGCCGCCTCGATCAATCGCACCGCAGCATAAGGCGCGTCGTCATAGCCATAATAGCGATCGGCGAAAAAGATGTGCCCGCTCATCTCGCCCGCGAGCGGACTGCCGGTTTCCTTCATCTTCGCCTTGATCAGGCTATGCCCTGTCTTCCACATCAGCGGCTTGCCGCCGAGCCCGGCGACGCGGTCGAACAGCGCCTGGCTCGCCTTCACATCGGCGATGACCGTCGCGCCGGGCAAATCCCGCAGCACCGCGGCGGCATAGATTTGCAGGAGCTGGTCGCCCCAGATCACGCGCCCCTGCCCGTCGATCGCGCCGATCCGGTCGCCGTCTCCATCGAAAGCGACGCCGAAATCGAGGCTCTTCTCGGCGACGAGTTTTTTGAGGTCGGCCAGATTCTTTTCTTCGGTGGGATCGGGATGGTGGTTCGGGAAATGGCCGTCGATATCGGTGAAAAGAAGATGATGCTCGCCCGGCAGGCGCGCGGTCAGTTTCTCGATGACGGTGCCGGCGGCACCGTTTCCGGCGTCCCAGCCGATGCGGAAAGCCCCGCCCGCGAAGCCTTCGACCAGCCGGTCGACATAGGCGTCGACGATATCGATGCTCTCCGCCGTGCCTTCGCCCCCGATATCGACCGACTCCCAGTCACCGGCGGCGGCCATTTCGCCGATCCGCTGAATGTCGGCACCGAAGAAGGGACGCCCCTGAAACACCATCTTGAAACCATTATAGTCGGGGGGGTTGTGGCTGCCGGTTATCTGTATGCCGCCGTCCACATCCTCGGTTGACGCGGCATAATAGAGCATCGGTGTCGGCCCCAGCCCGACGTTCAGCGCATCGACGCCCGCGGCGTTGATCCCGGCAATCAGCGCATCGGCGAGCATCGGCGACGACAGCCGCCCGTCGTAACCGACCGCAACGCGCCTGCCCCCCGCGCGGCGGATCAGCGTCGCAAAGCTGCGCCCGATCGCCGTGGCGTCGGCGACCGACAGCGTGTCGCCGACAACGCCGCGGATGTCATATTCGCGCAGCATGGTGGGGTGGAAATCATGAGTCATGGCGGGCCCTTTGGGGAAACAACAGCGTCAGGCGGCGGCGAACAGGTCGCCGTCGGGGTGGAATCGCTCGCGCGCCGGAAGGTTCAATCCCCCCATCGCTTCGCGCAACTCCTGCCGCGCGACGACATGGCCGATGCCCATGCCACCGAGATGCGCCTTGTCGAGCAGGGTCAGCCCGGCCGGGAAGAGCTCGCGATAGATGACGCGCTCGCCGAGTCCGGGGATGACGCGGAAACCGACGCGGCGCGACAACTGGGTCAGCGCTTCGCCGACACGGCGCATATTGTGCGCGTCGACGTGCTGGAGGCGGTTCCTGAGGATGATCCAGTCGATCGTCCGCCCGTCGGTCTTGGCGCGCGTCTTGCGCGTGTCCCAGATCAGTTCCGAATAAAAGCTGGGGCGGGTGACCTGAAAGCTTTCGGGATCGACCTGCCCGATCAGGTCGAAATCGATGAAGCTGTCGTTGATCGGGGTGACGAGCGTGTCGGCGCTCGTCGCCAGATGGCGCGCAAACACATCGTCACGCCCCGGAGTGTCGGCGATCAGATAGTCCGCGTCTTCGGAGAGCCGCGCGACCTGATCGTCGAGTTCCTCGATCGTCGTGCCCTCGAACACCTCGAAGCGCGGCGTCGGGAGCGTGATATCGCGGCGCTTTTCGGTGTTCTGGCGGTTTTCCAGATAGCGGTGAAAGGTGCGCTGGCGCGGGTCGAGGTCGATCCCGGCGACGCGCCATCCCTGACTGGCCAATGCGACCGCGAAATGTACGGCGCAGGTCGATTTGCCCGTTCCGCCCTTTTCATTGGCAAAGATGATGCGGTGCGGTGCGGGCTTCGTCGCGAGGGTAGTCATGGGGCGTTGCGATTTTCCTGTTTGCGCGGCATGGGCGGCCGACGCGCGAAGTGATATAGTCGCGCCAATATCGGAGGGCGACCGGGCGTGCAAATCATCCGTGACATCGCGATGCTGCACCGTGCCGTTACGGCACTGAAGCAGAGCGGGAAGAGCGTCGCTTTGGTCCCGACGATGGGGTCGCTGCACGACGGCCATCTCTCGCTCGTTCGCATGGCAAAACGCGTCGCCGACCATGCCGTCGTGTCGATCTTCGTCAACCCGACCCAGTTCGGTCCCAACGAGGATTTCGACGCTTATCCGCGCGACGAGGCGCGCGATGCCGCGATGTTGGTCGAGGAAGGCACCAGCCTGCTCTGGGCGCCCGATGTCAGCGTCATGTATCCCGGCGGCCACAGCACGCATATCGAGGTCGCCGAACTCGGCGCCGACTATTGCGGCGCCGCACGCCCCGGCCATTTCGACGGCGTCGCCACCGTCGTCGCCAAATTGTTCAACCAGGTCCGCCCCGACGTCGCGATCTTCGGCGAAAAGGACTGGCAGCAGCTCGCGATCATCCGCCGTATGGCACGCGATCTCGATTTCGCGATCGATATCCTCGGCGCACCGATCGCACGCGATGCCGACGGCCTCGCGCTGTCGTCGCGCAACGCCTATCTCACGCCCGAGCAGCGCGCGGCGGCGACCGTCTTTCCCCGCGCGCTGAACGCTGCGGCGAAGGCGATCGCGGGCGGCAGCGACGTCGCCGGGGCGCTCGCCAAAGCCGAAGCGGCGATCGTCGCGGGCGGCTTTGACAGCGTCGATTATGTCGCGCTCGCCGACGCCGACAGCCTCGAACGTCTGCGCGACTTTCGTGCGCCGGCGCGCCTTTTGGCCGCCGCACGGATCGGGAAAACGCGGCTGATCGACAATTTACCGGTCGGCTGATTAACGCCAAAAGCCCCGCATTTCCGGGGAATTTGAACGATATCCACAAAAAACTGTGATCGCTGTTAACGCTTTGTTGACCATAAGTCGCAAATTTGGGCCCCGAGGTCTCCATGTGGGGTGGAGGCAAAAGGGGGTTATCATGGCGAACAGTCTGAAGTCTGCCCAATATCTGATCGAGAGCCGTCTGCTCGACGCCGCACGCGGCGACGCCAACGCCTATTTCGATCTCGGTATCGCTTTTTCGACCGGCACCGGCGGGGTCGATGTCGACCTGATCCAGGCGCATAAATGGTTCAACCTTGCCGCGCTCGGCGGCAACATCGAAGGCCAGCAGTGCCGCGCCGACCTGTCCGACGAAATGTCGCGCGATGAAATCGCCGAAGCGCAGCGCCAGGCACGCGCCTGGCTCGACGAGACGGCGCGCCGTCCCGCTGCCCGCCGTTTCGCGGCCTAATCCTTCCGCTTGAAGGGCGTATGCCCTTCCAGCCACGCCATCTCGCTTTCTTCGGCGCGGCGTTCCTGTTCGAGATAATCCGCAACTGCGCGGCGAAAACCCGGATCGGCGATAAAATGCGCCGACCAGGTCGCGACCGGGCCATAGCCGCGCGCCAGCTTGTGCCCGCCCTGCGCGCCCGCCTCAACGCGGGCGAGACGATGTTCGATCGCGATGTCGATCGCGCGATAATAGCATAGCTCGAAATGCAGATAGGGGATCTCGACGATGCATCCCCAATAGCGGCCGTAGAGCGTGTCGTTGCCGAGGAAGTGCAGCGCGCCCGCGACCGGCCGTTCCTCGCGATCGTAGGCGATCAGCAGGATGATCTTGTCCGCCATCCGCGCGCCCATCAGGTCGAAGGCTTCGCGCGTGAGGTACGGATGGCCCCATTTGCGCGCGCCGGTGTCCTGATAGAAAAGCCACATCGCGTCCCAATGTTCGGGACGGATCGCATCGCCCTTCAGTTCCTCGATACGCAGGCCCTGCACCGCACGCTGCCGTTCCTTGCGAAGCTGCTTGCGCTTTTGCGAGTTGAGCGTGCCAAGGAAATCGTCGAAACTGGCGTAACCGGTATTGGAAAAGTGGAACTGGATGTCGCGGCGGACAAGCCACCCCGCTTCCTCGAACAGCGGCATCTGATCGGGAGCGACGAAGGTCGCATGTGCCGAGGAAAGGCCGTTCTGCCGCACCACCGCCTCGGCGGCGCGGAGCAACAACAGCGCATCGGCCTGGTCCGGCACCAGCAACCGCGGTCCCGGAACGGGGGTGAAGGGCACGGCGATCTGCAGCTTCGGATAATAGTCGCCGCCCGCGCGCGCCCACGCATCGGCCCAGGCATGGTCGAAGACATATTCGCCCTGGCTGTGCGACTTGAGATAGGCGGGGGCGGCGGCGACCAGCGAGCCCGCCGCATCCTCGACGAGCAATGGCGCGGCCTGCCAGCCGGTACCCGCCCCGACGCTGCCCGATTCTTCGAGCAGCGTCAGGAAGGCGTGGCCGACGAATGGATTGCCGCCATCGTGGAGCGCATCCCACGCCGCCGCGTCGATCGCGGCGACGCCGGTTCCGAGCGAGATCGTCCGGGCGGGCGGGTCGGCTTCAGCCACCGGATTCCTTAAGCGGGCCGCACCGCAACGATCACGTCGGCCTCGACCGCGGCACCGAGCGGCAGCACCGCGACGCCGACCGCGGCACGCGCGTGGCGGCCGGCCTCGCCGAACAGCGTCTCGAAAAGATCAGACGCGCCGTTGGCGACCTTCGCCTGATCGGTAAAATCGGGGGTGCTGTTGACGAACACGCCGAGCTTGACGATCCGCTCGACCCGCGACCAGTCGCCGCCCAGCGCCTGCCCGATCTGCGCGACGAGCATCAGCGCGACGCGCTGCGCCGCATCCTGTCCGCCCGCAACATCGACGTCTTCGCCGAGGCGGCCGGTCACGACCTGCCCGTCACGGAAGGGCAGCTGGCCGCTGACATAGAGCAGGCCATTGTGCTCGACGACGGGCACATAGGCAGCGACCGGCGCGGCCGGCTTGGGGAGTTCGAGGCCGAGTTCGGCGATCCTGGCGGCGATATCCATGGTTATGTCCTTGTCTTAAACCGGCTCGGGGGCCGGGGCGGGGATGTTTTCGGCGAGGCGCGCCCGGATCCACTCGCGCGCCGCAGTCCAGTCGTCGATACGCGCATGGGCATATTTCGCCGGCCTGATCTTGTCCGCGATCGCCGGCTCGCCGACGAGGTGAAGCCGCCACACGTCGGGCGCGACCTCCGCCACCGACTGGTGGTGGCCGGCGAGATCGTCGATGAACACCGCGACCGACGGCTGATATTCCTCGATCAGACGGCGCACCGGCTCGCCCTTGCCGCCGCGGCTGCCGATGACGGGCGCGTGGAAATCGTGGAGAGCAAGCTGCTCGATCCGCGCCTGCTGATGTTCGGGGCCGACGTTGGTCAGCACGACGATATCGGCTTCGGCACCGATCGCCGCCATCGCGGCGAGCGCGCCGGGAATCGGATATTGCCGCGTCATTTCCCGGCGGAAAAAGCCGTCGAGCAATGGCCATACTTCGGCCGCTTCCAGCGGTGTACCGCACTCCTTGCGCTTCAGCGCGTTCGCGAAGCTCGCATCCTCGATGCGAAAGATGACACCATGCTCCGAATCGACCCATTCGGCAAAGGGCACGACCATGTGCATCAGCACCTCGTCGCAATCGGTGATGACGAGCGGGCGGTTCATGGCGTGGTTCCTTCAAGTCTTTGGGCCGCCGCGGCGAGGCTGGAAGGCGGCACCTGCAACGCATCGGCGCAGGCGACAAGATCATTTTCGTGACCCGTAAGAAAAGACAGGATCGCCGCGAGCGTCGCGCGCTCGCCGAGCGAGGCGCGCAGGTCTTCGGGCGCAAGCCCGGTCAGCCCGAGCAGCCGCTCGGCGCGCGGCTCGTCGCTCAGGATCCAGCCGAGCGCGTTCAGCGCCAGCGCCTCGTCACCCTCATGCAAAACCGGTTATCCCTTCGTCGCGATGCAATTGTGTCGTGCCGCCGATTCGCCTAAACGGGCCGCGGACGCAAGGTGGGGAACATAAGTAACATGGGCAAGACCATCCTGGTCGTCGAGGATAACGAGCTTAACCTCCGCCTGTTCTGCGACCTGCTCAACGCCCACGGCTATAGCGCGCACCCCGTGCGCGACGGCCGCGACGCGCTGGCGAAGGCGCGCGAAATCGCGCCCGACCTGATCATTATGGATATCCAGCTGCCGCATGTCGGCGGCCTCGAACTGATCGGACAGATGAAGGCCGACCTGACCTTGCGCGCGGTGCCGATCATGGCAGTAACCGCCTATGCGGGGAAGGGCGACGAGGAACAGATCCGCGCCGCCGGGGCCGAAGCCTATGTGTCGAAGCCGATTTCGGTCATCAAGTTCATCGAAAGCGTCGGCGCGTTCGCCTGACGGGATCGACGAGGGCCATCCCCGGCTGGCGCCGGGGACGGTGACGGCCGCGGCTCAGGCCGCGTAGCCGCCCCGATCGTTCCGGAGTGCAGCATCCGACGCCGCCGGACGCTTCCACGGCGCGGCATAATGGATCGCCACCGCAGCGGCGGAGGTTTCGGCCACGACATTCCACAGACGGCTGATCGGGTTCGTTTCGCGGGGCTGCGTCATTTCTGGTCTCCTTGGCGCAGACGGCGGAGAGGGGAGCGGGCCGGGGGCCATGCCGCTGCGTCCCGTATCTTTTACGCCGGAGACAATGGCGATTGTCGCTCAAATTGGCCGTGCAGGCGACCAATTTTAGCGCTATTGGCCGACATATGCGAAAAATGATCGATCTCGACGATTTCGACCGGCGCCTCCTCGAGCTGGTTCGCGCGAATAACCTCGAGCCTGCGCGCGTGCTGGCGGAAAAGGTCGGACTGTCGCTTTCGGCGGTGCTCCGCCGCTTGCGCCGCCTACGCGACGAAAAGGTGATCGTCGCCGATATCGCGGTGGTCAATCCCGCGCTGACCGGATCGGCGCTGACCATGCACGTGCTTGTCCAGATGCAGCAGGCGGGTCCGCAGACGATGGACAGCTTCGCCCGCGACATCGTCCGCCACCCCGAAATCACCGGCGCGTGGGACGTCACAGGCGACGATGATTTCCTGCTCAAGGTCCAGGTCGGGTCAATGGAGGAATATGACGTCTTCACGCGCCGTGCGCTCGGCGAGGACAAGGGCGTCCATTCATTCAAAACGCTGATCACAATCCGCAACATCATCGAGAATGACGTCGCACGGCGCCCGCTGCGCGACCGCTAGCGGAGCCACCATCGGTCGCGCACGAAAAAGGGCGGCACGCGGCCGCCCTCTGGATCCCCGCCTCTGCGGGAATGACGCATTTTCAAACCGCGCGGCATCGCCGCACGGGAAAAGGCATCACTTGATCTTGGATTCCTTGAACTCGACGTGCTTGCGGACACGCGGGTCATATTTCCGCACCGACATCTTTTCGGTCATCGTGCGCGGGTTCTTTTTCGTGACATAGAAAAAGCCCGTGTCGGCGGTGCTCACCAGCTTGATCTTGACGGTCGTCGGCTTGGCCATGGCCCTGTTCCTCGAATTAACTGCACATCCGCCGGAGGTCCGATGGATGCGGCGGGACTAGGGCCCCGACGTTGGTGTGAAAAACATGAAAGGGCCGCGCGACGCCGCGCCGCCCCTCAATATCCGGGCGCCTTTGGCGGGATTCGGCCTTTCTGTCAAGCGAAAGGAACGGGCGGACGGCAATATCGGCCGCCCGCCCGGGAGGGGTCTCCTCGCGCCGTCAGGCGTTCTTGATCTCGAAGCGCACCGTCATCACCTTCCAGCTTTCCTCGGCCACCCCGCCGCGCGTCGCGGGCTTGAAGCGCCATTTGGCAAGCGCGCGGCGCTTCGTCTCCTCGAAAAAACCGGGGCTGTCGGTACTGACCAGCTCGACCGCCTTCACGCGCCCGTCGGTGCCGATGAGCACGCGCACCTTGGCCACCCCCTCGACCTCGCGGCGCTGTTCGCTCGCCGGATAGTCGGGCTGGAACGCGCCCGCGAAACGCGGATCGAGCTCGGCGAACACCAGCTTGGGAAGCGGCGGCGGATCGGCCGGGCGGGCCGGCGGCCCCGGGTCGACCGGCGGCAGGTCGATGATGACCGGCCCCTTCTCCACAAAATCGCTGGTGAGTGGGGTCGTCTTAACCAGCGGATCGACGCTGTCGGTCGCCGACGACGCCTTAGGCGTCGGCTTGGCGTCCTCGACCACGTCGGGCGGCGGGGGCGGCTTGGGCAGTTCGATGATCGTGCCGATCAGCGGGGTGGTCCGCGGCCTGGACTCCATAACCATCGGCGACAATGCGACCGCAACGACGAGCGCGACGGGCAATCCCACCGCGAACAGCGCCGCGACCGGGCGGTGGCCGTTGCCGGTGCCATAGCTGTTACGCGGCAGCAGCGCAGAAGCTCCGGCGGGCGCCGTCGTCGCTTCGGGGGCGGCCACGATGGCCGAAATCAAAGGTATCAGGGTCATGGCATCTCTCCTTGCCTTGATGACCCGGCCCCGCGGCGTTCTGACCGTCATCATCGGCCAGGTCAGAATGACGTGATATTATAACATCACTTATCTTGTCAAGCAGATCGGTAGGCAAGTTTCGCTTCGATTACGGCGGCATGGATTCAGGCGGCGGAAAGTCGCGCGATCGCCTCGTCCTTCGCGATCAACGGCAACAACTCGCGCATGTCGGGACCATGGTCGCGCCCCGTGAGCACGCAGCGCAGCGGCAGGAAGAGCGCGCGCCCCTTCGCACCCGTCGCCTCCTTCACCGCGCCGGTCAGCGCGTGCCAGGGATCGGCGCTCCAGTCGACGCCGGGCGCCGCAGCGACGGCGGCGGCGATCACCGGCCGGTCGGCCGGATCGGCGGGCGGCGGCACGAACGGGCCGTCGAACACCGCGACCCAGTCGGCGGCCTCGGCGACCGTCATCAGGTTCGGGCGAATCGCATGCCAGCGCGCCGGCGTGATCGCGGCGGGCAGGCGGTCCGCGACCGTTTCGTGATCGGTGTGGTGCAATATCTTCTGATTGAGCAGCGCCAGTTCGGCCTCGTCGAAGCGTGCTGGCGCGCGGCCGAAGCGCGCGAAATCGATGCTTTCGATCAGCGGCGCGAGCGAGGTGACCGGCTCGACCGGATCGCTCGTCCCCAGCCGCGCGAGCAAGGCGGCGAGCGCGATCGGCTCGATCCCCACCTCGCGCAGGCTCGCCATGCCGAGCGAACCCAGTCGCTTCGACAATTTCCCTTCGGTCCCGACGAGCAGCGCCTCGTGCGCAAAGGCGGGCGGCGTCGCGCCGAGCGCGTCGAACATCTGGATCTGCGCCGCAGTGTTCGACACATGATCCTCGCCGCGCACGACATGGCTGATCCCCATCGCAATATCGTCGATCACGCTGGGGAGCAGATAGAGCCAGCTGCCGTCGGCGCGGCGCACCACAGGGTCGGACATGGTTTTCGGTTCAAAATGCTGGTCACCGCGAACCATATCGGCCCACTCGATCGGCGCGTCATGGTCGAGCCGGAAGCGCCAGTGCGGCGCGACACCCTCGGGCACCGGCGCATCCGCGGGCTTTCGCTCATAAACGGGGGGGAGCCCGCGCGAGAGCAGGATCTTGCGGCGGATATCGAGTTCTTCGGGGGTCTCGTAACAGGCATAGACGCGCCCCGCCGCCTTGAGCTTTTCGAACTCGGCCTCGTAGAGCGCGAAGCGCGCCGACTGCCGCTCCTCGCCGTCGATGTCAAAGCCGAGCCAGTCGAGGTCGGCGCGAATCGCGTCGACATATTCCTCTTTCGAGCGTTGCAGATCGGTGTCATCGATCCGCAGCAGGAAGCGCCCGCCATGCTTGCGCGCCCACAGCCAGTTGTGCAGCGCGGTGCGGACATTGCCGACATGCAGGGTGCCGGTCGGCGAGGGGGCGAAGCGGGTCACGACGGTCATTGGCGGCGCCTATAACCCCATTTGCGCTCGATGCGATAGCTATGCGCGGTATCGGGCCGGCCAATAGACCCAGGCAATCGCGAGCAGCGCGACGATCAGCAGAACGCTATACTCCATTCCATTGCGCCCGCCACCGACGACGAACCAGCCCGCGGGCAGGTGGACGAGGACCATACCGAGCGTGAGGATGCCCGCATGGCCGAGCGCGGCAAGACTGGTCCAGCGGCGCGTCAGCATCAGCAACGGACCAACCAGCTCGTACAGCGTCACCGCCATCGCCCAGCCATAGCCGAAGGGAAAGCCAAGGCTGCCCAGCCATGTTCCGAAGGGTTCGACCAGCCCCGCCGACAGGCGGTAGGCGCCGTGGATCAGGATAAGGATTGCGACGGTGATGCGCAGCACCTCGAGCGCCACTGCGGCGCGCGGCGCCGGGGCCGCGGGTCCGATCAAAGCCATAGGCCTCCCCTTCCCCTACCCCGTCCGGAACCCGTGGGTGATCGGATAGCGCCGGTCGCGCCCGAAATTGCGCGTCGACAGCTTGACCCCCGGCGGCGCCTGCCGGCGCTTATATTCGGCGAGCATCAGCAAACGCTCGATCCGGGCCACCGCGTCACGGTCGAAGCCGTAGCGCTGGACGACATCGTCGACACTCGCTTCCTCCTCGACGAGCATGTGGAGCATCCGGTCGAGGTCGGCGTATGGCGGCAGGCTGTCCTCGTCCTTCTGGTCGGGGCGCAGCTCGGCACTCGGCGGCTTGGTGACGATATTCGCGGGCATCACCGGGGTCACCGCGTTGCGCGACAGGCGCGGGACGTTCGCGTTGCGCCATGCGGCGAGCGCGAACACCGTCATCTTGTAGGCGTCCTTCAGCGGATTATAGCCGCCCGCCATATCGCCATAGATCGTCGCATAACCGACGCTCATTTCGCTCTTGTTGCCCGTCGTCAGCAGCATCGGACCGAATTTGTTGCTGAGCGCCATCAGCGTCACGCCGCGGATGCGCGACTGGACATTCTCTTCGGTCGTGTCGACGTCGCGGTCGGCGAAGCTCCCCGCCAGCATCGTATCGAACGCGTCGACCGCCGCAGCGATCGGGATCGTGTCGAGCCGGCACCCGATCATTTCGGCGCAGCCCGCGGCATCGTCTAGGCTTTCCTGGCTGGTGAAACGGCTCGGCAGCATCACGCACCACACCTTGTCGGGGCCGAGCGCATCGGCGGCGATCGCGGCACAGATCGCCGAATCGATCCCGCCCGACAGGCCGAGCACGACGCCCGGGAAGCGGTTTCGTTCGACATAGTCGCGCAAGGACAGGATCATCGCGCTGTAGATGTCGGCGGGATGCGCCTCCCATTCGGCGATCGCACCTGTCTCGCAGGTCCAGCCGGCCGCCCCCTTCGTCCAGTGCGTTACGCGTTCCTCGGGTTCCCAGTCGGTCAGTCGGTGCGCCGTGGTCCCGTCGCCGTTCAGCACGAACGAGCAGCCGTCGAACACGATCTCGTCCTGCCCGCCGATGCGGTTGAGGAAGATCACCGGTAGCGAGGTTTCGGCGACGCGGCTCGCGAACACCTGCGTCAGACGCCGCTCGTCCTTGTCGATCTCATACGGACTGCCATTGACCGAGATCAGCAGCTCGGCGCCTTGCCCTGCCAGATGCCGGCAAACCTTCGGCAACCATCCGTCCTCGCAGATCGGCAATCCGAGCTTCACCCCGCGCCATTCGACGATATCGGGAAGCGGGCCGGGGACGAAGACGCGCTTCTCGTCGAAGGTCCCGTAATTGGGGAGTTCATGCTTCCGGCGCGTCGCGACGACATGTCCGCCATCGAGCAAGGCGACGATGTTGTAGAGCACGTCATTCCCATATTCGTCTTTGGCGCGCTCGACCGATCCGACGAGCATCGCAGGGCCGCCATCGCCGGTTTCGGCGGCCAGCTCGGCGAGGAGCGTCGCGGCACGCTCGGCGAGCGCAGGCTTCAGCACCAGATCCTCGGGCGGATAGCCGATCAGCTGAAACTCGGGATAGAGGATCAGGTCGGCGTCCGGATGCCGCGCGCGCACCGCGCGCATCGCGGCGGCGTTGGCGGCAAGGTCGCCGACGACCTGCGTCATCTGCGAAAGGACGATCGAGAGCTTTTGGGTCATGCGGGCGGTTTAGGCGCAACCGCCCTGCGCATTCAACCGAAGAGAAGCCCCCACAGCGTGCGGCCGGGCGCCATCGCGAAAAACCCGGCGGCGATCAGCCCGAAAAACACGCCGCGCATGATCGTCATGTGGCGGTCGATCTGCCCCGTTTTCGCGAACCAGATCGCGCGCGGCAACTGCACGATCGTCACCACCGAAAAGATGTGGATCGGGCCGACGCCGCCGGTGATCGTGCGGATCCAGAAGCTGTCGATCGCGGTAACGATCATCAGCGCGACCCAGATTCTGCCGCCGATCCGGTGCGCCGCGTCGCCCTTGCGCGGGCGCCAGAGCAGCCAGGCGCCGAGCGGCAGCGCGGGGACGACCGTTCCCAGATGAATCCAGATCGCCCACGCCGGGGTGCGATAATCCGTCCCGCCGCCGAACGAGCGGACAAGGACCGCCAGAATGATGGCAGCAAGGACGAGCAGGGCGATCAGCCCGGCGCGGCGAAAAGGGGTGGTGCGGGGCGATGCGGCGGTCATGGCGAAATCCTGTCGGTTGCAAGTCATGCCCCTCCCTGCCCACCGGCCGTTCGCCGGCAATTCAACCTTCGCAAAAGCGGCGGATTTCTTCGCCAGACCGGCCCGTCGGCCAATTGACGCTTCGTGAAATGGCACGCAAAAGGCGCGACATGGCGAAACGGCTGACGATCGAACTTCTGGTGATGGTGGCGCTTGGACTGCTGGTCGGTCTGCTCGGGCCGTTCGGCACCTTCGCCGCGCCGCCCGCGCAGCGGATGCTGAGCTGGGTGCTCTGGTTGCTCGCGGGCTACGCACTGTTCCGTCCCATCAATATCGCGGCCGGCTGGCTGTGCGAGGCCACCGGACTACCGCACACTGCGGGAAGGCTCCTCGCGCTCGTCGTCGCCAGCGTGCCGCTGACCTTGATTGTCACGATGATGGTGACGCGGACGGGCTTTGCCGACACGCTGCGCTGGCAGGGTTTCTGGACGATGTATCTCTACATCTGCGTCATATCGATCCTGACGTCGGTCGTGATGGCGGCCGTCTTTGGCCGAAAAGGCGATCATGCGGCAACGACGGCATCCAAAACGGAATCCGACGAACCCGCTGCCTTGCATCCTCCCGAACGGCCGTCGCCGGCGCTGCCGCTGCCGCCGGGCTTCGGTCCCGTGCGTGCACTGAAGGGCGAGGATCATTATGTCCGCATCATCGGCGAGGCGCGCGAAGAATTGATCCTGATGCGGATGCGCGACGCGATCGAGCGGCTCGACAATGCTGACGGCCTGCGCGTCCATCGCAGCTGGTGGGTGGCGAAAGACGCGGTCGCCTCGGTGCGGCGTGACGGCCGGACCGCCATCCTCACGCTTCGCTCGGGCCATGAAGCGCCCGTCGCGCGCGACATGATGCCGCGGTTGCGCGCAGCGGGATGGCTTTAACCCCTTCCCCTATCCGCCCACGCTGGCTAAGGGGGCGCGCAATCCCACCCCGCGCGAAAGGGCCTTGCACGCCATGAAACTCATCTCCGGCAACAGCAACCTGCCGCTGGCCCGTGCGATCGCGGACTATCTGGAACTGCCGCTGACCGACACCAGCGTGCGCCGCTTCGCCGACGAAGAGGTCTTCGTCGAAATCCATGAGAATGTCCGCGGTCAGGATGTGTTCGTCGTCCAGCCGACGAATTTCCCCGCCAACGACAATCTGATGGAATTGCTGATCATCAACGACGCGCTGCGCCGCGCCTCGGCGAAGCGCATCACCGCGGTCGTTCCCTATTTCGGCTATGCCCGCCAGGACCGGAAGCCCGGGCCGCGCACCCCGATCTCGGCAAAGCTCGTTGCGAACCTGATCACCACCTCGGGCGCCGACCGCGTCCTCGCGATCGACCTCCACGCCGGACAGATTCAGGGCTTCTTCGATATCCCGACCGACAATCTCTACGCCGCGCCGGTGATGAGCGCCGACATTCAGGCGCGCTTCGCGGGCAAGAATCTGATGGTCGTGTCGCCCGACGTCGGCGGCGTCGTCCGCGCGCGCGCGCTCGCCAAGCGGCTCGACAACGCCCCGCTGGCCATCGTCGACAAGCGCCGCGAGCGCGCCGGCGAATCCGAAGTGATGAACATCATCGGCGACGTGAAGGGCCGCTTCTGTATCCTGATCGACGATATCGTCGATTCGGCGGGCACGCTGTGCAACGCCGCCGCCGCGCTGAAGGCCGCGGGCGCCGAGGGCGTCGTCGCTTATTGTACGCACGGCGTCCTGTCGGGCGGCGCGGTCGCGCGCGTCGATGCGAGCGAACTCACCGAACTCGTCATCACCGATTCGATCCAGCCGACCGACGCCGTCAACGACAGCAGCAAGGTCCGCGCACTCACCGTCGCGCCGCTGCTCGGCGAAGCGATCAAGCGAATCGCCGACGAATCGAGCGTCTCCTCGCTCTTCGACTGAGCCCCGCGCCGAAATCAACGCATTGCCTTGGCGCCGCTTTGCGCCCAGTCTTGGCCCAAGCGAGGCTTGGAGACGCGGCGGGGGCGATGCACGACAATGGCGAATGCGGTTGCCTGAACGGAGTCCTCAGCGCCGGCGGCGGATCGTCCGGCGCATGATCGTCTCGCTGATCTTCCTGACCGGAAGCTTCGCGCTGCTCGCCCTTGCGCTGTGGGCGGCCTTCCCGCTCCCGTCGCTCGACGGCCGACGCGCGAGCACGGCCCTTGACGGGCGGGACACGCCGATCGCCGCGGCGATAGCGCCGGTCGCGGCGCGGCATCCGGGGATGAGCGGCATCTATCTGCTCCCCGACGCGCTCGACGCCTTCGCCGCGCGGGTCGAAATGATCCGCGCCGCCGAGCGGTCGGTCGATCTGCAATATTATATCTGGAACAACGACCTGTCGGGACGCATACTGCTCGCCGAACTCGTGCGTGCCGCGGATCGCGGCGTACACGTCCGTCTGCTCATCGACGACAATACCACCGCCGGGCTCGACCCGATGCTGGCGGGCGCCAATGCGCATCCCGGAATCGAGGTGCGCCTGTTCAACCCGCTGACCCTGCGGCGCGTCCGCGCGGCCAATTATCTTTTCGCCTTTCCGCGACTCAACCGGCGCATGCACAACAAGTCGCTCACCATCGACGGCGCGGTGACGATCGTCGGCGGTCGCAACGTCGGCGACGAATATTTCGGCGCCGAACAGGACGGCCTGTTCATCGACATGGATGCGCTCGCGATCGGCGCGGTGCTGCCCGCCGTATCCGCGCAGTTCGACCAATATTGGAACAGCCGTTCGGCCTATCCCGCCGAACTGCTGATCGCCGCCGATCGCGCGAAACCGATGACGACGCTGCGTGACCCGCCCGAATCGAACAGCACGCGCGGGCGGCAATATCGCGAAGCGATCGCCGGAACCGCCTTCATCCGCGATGCGATGGCGCAGACGCTGAATTGGCAATGGACCGACGTCCGGTTGTTCAGCGACGATCCGGCCAAGGCGCTGGGCGCCGAGCCGCCCGAATCGCTGCTCATCAACCGGCTGAAGCCGGTGATCGCCGGGGCAGAAGGCAGCTTCGACCTCGTGTCGGGCTATTTCGTTCCGGCGAAATCGGGCACCAGCCTGCTGACCGGCCTCGCGCGGCACGGGGTCGACACGCTGGTCGTGACCAACAGTTTCGCGGTGACCGACGTGCCGCTGGTTCACGCCGGCTATGTCAAGAAACGCAAACCCCTGCTCGCAGCGGGGGTCCACCTGTTCGAAGTGCGCCGGGGACCGAAGGGGCGCACGGAGGACACCGCGCATAGTGCAACCCGGTTCAGCGGTGGCGGCGAGAGCCTGCACGCCAAGACCTTTGTCATCGACCGGCGAAAGCTGTTTGTCGGCTCGTTCAACTTCGACCCACGCTCCGCCGAACTCAATTGCGAGATGGGCTTCCTGATCGACAGCCCCTATCTGTCGGGCCTCGTCGCCGACGGACTGCGCGAGCGCCTGCCCGATCACAGCTATGCCGTCACCCTGTCGTCAGCAGGCGAGTTGCAATGGGGCGACACGGCCGACGGAAGGCAGGGCGTCCTCACCGTCGAACCCGGAACCACCGCGTGGAACCGCACCACCGTGTGGCTCCTCTCGCACCTGCCGATCGACTGGCTCCTCTAGCCTCGCGCCGGAAGGCATGGCATTGGCCTTTGATTGCCACCCATTGGAGCCCCCATGCGCGCCGAAGATATCGCCCTCGCCAACCGCCTTGCCGACGCCGCGGGCGCCGCCATTCGCCCGCTGTTCCGATCCGCCTATCAGCACGAAGCCAAGGACGATGCCTCGCCCGTCACCGAAGCCGATCGCGCCGCCGAGACCGCGATGCGCCGCCTGCTTGACGCCGAAGCGCCGCGCGACGGCATCATCGGTGAGGAATATGGCGCCGAACGCCCCGAAGCGTCGCGCCAGTGGGTGCTCGACCCGATCGACGGCACCGTCAGCTTCATGGCGGGGCGGCCGATCTTCGGCACCCTGATCGCGCTGCTCCAGGACGGCTGGCCGGTGCTCGGTATCATCGATCAGCCGATCGCCGGCGAACGCTGGGTCGGCGCCATGGGACAACCGACTCTGTTCAACGGCACGCCCGCCCGCACCCGGCCTTGCCGCGATCTGGCTGACGCGGTGCTCGCGACGACCGGGCCGCAATATTTCAGCGACCATGACGGCGAGCATTTCATGGCGCTGGCAGCGAAAACATCGCACAAGCGGATGGTCTTTGGCGGCGATTGCTACAACTACGGCCTGCTTGCCAGCGGGCATATCGACCTCATCGTCGAAGCGGGGTTGAAGCTCCACGACTTCGCCGCCCTCGCGCCGATCGTCGAGGGTGCGGGCGGAACGATGTGCGACTGGAACGGCGACCCGCTGAGCGCCGACAGCTCGGGACATGTCATCGCGCTCGGCGACCCCGCACGGCTCGAAGACGTGATCGAGGGACTCGCCTGCCACCACTGAACGGAGAAGAACGAGCATGGCTTTTGAAGGAAGCTGCCATTGCGGCGCGGTGACCTACACGGTCGAGGGCGAGATTCCGGACACCGCGATGAGCTGCAACTGCTCGCACTGCCGGCGCAAGGGCTTCCTCCTGACCTTCGTACCGATCGACCGGTTCCGGCTGGAGAGCGGCGCCGACCAGCTCACCTCGTACCGCTTCAACAAGCATAATATCGACCATCGGTTCTGCGCGACATGCGGTTGCCAGAGTTTTTCGGTCGGCACAGGCCCCGACGGATCGAAGATGGCGGCGGTCAATCTGCGCTGCGTCCCCGCCGCCGACCTCGATGCGCTGAATATCCAGAAGGTCGACGGCGCGAGCTTCTAGAATCGCCGGCTAGCCCAAGGATCCCGCCCCTAGGTGACCGGCCCGCCGATCGACCAGATATGGCCGAACGGGTCGGTGACCTGGCCGTAACGCTGGCCCCAGAACTGGTTGTCGAGCGGGAAACGCACCGTCGCACCCGCCGCAAGCGCTTTTTCCCATGCGGCATCGGCATCGGCCACGTCGAGATGCAGCCCGACCCCCGCCGGCGGCGATGCCGCGCCGCCCATCATTTCGGGGAAATCATCGTTGAGCATCAACGATCCGCCATTGAGATCCAGATGCGCATGCATGATACGCTTGCCGTCTTCGGCCATGTGGCGCCCGCTTTCGGTGGCGCCGAAGGCGCGGGCGTAGAAATCGATCGCCTCGGCCGCGCGATTGTCCCGGATCGTCAGATGCGGGACGACGCCTTTCATGGCACAATATTCCTCGCTCATGCGACTCGCTCCCTTTCGAAGGTGGAGCCGCAATCTAGCCCGCCGCGCTTGCATTCCTAAGCGAATCCGTCTAGGCGCGCGCCTTCCGATTGTGTCGGCTGGCTGAAAGGGCTGCCAGGCCGATACGCAAACGGACTTCCAAAGGAGACCAAAATGCCCAAGTTGAAGACCAAGAGCGGTGTGAAGAAACGCTTCAAATTCACCGCCTCGGGCAAGGTGAAGCACGGCGTCGCCGGCAAGCGCCACCGCCTGATTTCGCACAATTCGAAATATATCCGCACCAACCGCGGCACCAGCGTGCTCAGCGATTCGGATGTGGCCCATGTGCGCCTCTGGGCGCCCTACGGCCTGAAGTAAGGAGCGCTAAGGCATGTCACGCATCAAACGCGGCGTCACCACGCGCGCCAAGCACAAACGCGTATTGGAACAGGCGAAGGGCTATTATGGCCGTCGCAAGAACACCATTCGTGTCGCCAAGCAGGCGGTCGAAAAGGCCGGCCAATACGCCTATCGCGACCGTAAGGTTAAGAAGCGGTCGTTCCGCGGTCTGTGGATCCAGCGCATCAACGCTGCGGTTCGCGCCGAAGGCCTGACCTATTCGCAGTTCATGCACGGCGTGAAGCTGGCCGGGATCGAGCTCGACCGCAAGGTCATGGCCGACCTCGCGATGAACGAAGGTGGCGTGTTCACCGCGATCATCGCGCAGGCGAAGGCGGCGCTGCCCAAGGCAGCCTGACGCTTCTTCAGCCAAGCGAACGAAACAAGGGCGGTCCCGGCGGGGCCGCCCTTTTTCTTTGGGACTTCACGCTTCTTTACTGCGTGCTGTTGCAGGCCTGTCCGCTGACGACCGTATATCGCTCGGCCCGTGCCATGCAGGCATTGCTGAACGTCTTGCGCTTTCCACGCTTCACCGCGCAGACCGGCGCATATTCCTGCGTGCAGGCCATCGGCCTTTCGGGGCGCGGACGTTCCGGACGCGGCATGTCTTCCACACATCCGGTTGTGAGGAAGACCGTGACAAAACCAATAGCCGATAGTGCAGAAAGTTTCATGGCAACTCCCCTTCGACCCGGCCCCTGCCGGGTCTCGCGATGGTGGTCCCCGATCCGGCTGGTTGCAAGCCCCCCATCGATCGCCCAGACTCGGGCCGGTGCCCCGGAAGCGCTGAAAAAAGGAAGAGGCGGCGCCGGGCTCTCGCCCTGCACCGCCCCGACAATGGTTCCAGTGGAAACCATCGCCCCCCGTCCGATCCGAATAGCCGTGGGTCGCAGAAAGCTGACGGCCGGAACGAAGCTCGGAAAATCAGTCGTTTATTTCAGGTCCCCGCCAAGCCCCATCCCCTGGCGTCACGCCGCGATTCTCCTCGCACGCCCCTTTCGAAGCGGACCACGCAACTATGCCGCAGCCGATGCGAGTAAAATTGTAAGAACCCGACAAATATCGGCACCGGGACATTGTTTTTCATGTACTTCGGCGGCTAAAATGGGACAGCATGCCGCACAGCGACGCATCCCCCCACCTTCCGGCCAGCGCGCACGTCGCGACGCGCTTCTTCCCCCTGTCGCCGGCACTGCGCCCCTATCTCAGCACCATCTACCTCACCGAGGTCGCAGTTCCCGGCGGCGCGCGCGTCGAGGACCGTCTGCACCCCGAATGGGCGAATATGCGGTTTATCGAGGGCGAGGCCCCGCTCGCGGCGGTCGGCGGACGCCCGGCCGAACCCGCCCCGCGCTTCGTCGTGACCGGCCCGACCAGCCACGCGACCTATTTCGCGGCGGGCAACATGCGCCTCTGGGGCATCGGCGTCCTCCCGATGGGCTGGGCCAAATTCCTCTCCCTGCCCGCCGACGAGCTGGCCGACAGGTCGTGCGACGGCGACGCGCACCCGGCCTTCGCGTCTTTCGCGCCGCTCGCCGCAGCGCTGCGGCAGGTCAATGACGTCGACGCCGCCGTCGCGCTGATCGACGCCCATTTCTGCGCGCTTCTCCCCCATGCGCCGCCCGACGATCCGGCCATCCTCGCCGCGCACCGGGCGCTGGTCGACGACGAGCTGTCGAGCGTTGCCGACCTCTCGGCCAAACTCGCGCTGTCCGAACGCTCGATCGAACGGCTCAGCCACCGCGCCTTCGGCTTCTCGCCCAAGCTGCTCCTGCGCCGTCAGCGCTTCCTGCGTTCGCTCGGCCGTTTCATGCTCGATCCGTCGATGGCGTGGATCGACACGATGGATCATCATTATTACGATCAGGCGCAATTCACCCGCGACTTCCAGCGTTTCATGGGGATGAGCCCGCGCGACTATGCCGCGCGCCCCAAGCCGATATTGGGCGCCGCCGCAGTGGCGCGCGCTGCCGCTGCGGGGGCCGCGGTCCAGGGGCTGCACCAGCCCGAGGGATAACCGCCGCATAGCCCGGTTTTCCGCCGCGCGTCGCACCGCAAGACTTGACCCGCGCCGCGCCTTCGGTGCAAGCGGCTGGCAACGGACGCGCGGGCAGCCGCTTGACCCACGAGACGCACGAAACACAAGGCCGGCAGCGACGGCGCCGCCGGAACAGGACGAACGACGATGAGCGATATCGAGGCCATCCAGGCCCAGCTGGTGAGCGAGATTGAAGCAGCGGCCGACGCGGGCGCGGTCGAAGCGCTGCGCGTCTCCGCGCTTGGCAAGGCGGGCAGCATCACCGCGCTGCTCAAGACGCTGGGCGGCATGTCCCCCGAGGAACGGCAGGCACAGGGTCCGCGGATCCACACCCTGCGCGAAACGGTCACCGCCGCGCTGGGCGCTCGCAAGGCCGCGCTCGACGCCGCCGAACTCGACGTCAAACTCGCGGCCGAAACGATCGACATGTCGCTGCCCGCCGACACGGCGCCGCGCGGCAGCGTTCATCCGGTCAGCCAGGTGATGGACGAGCTCGCCGAAATCTTCGCAGACATGGGCTTCGCGGTCGCGACGGGTCCCGAGATCGAAGACGACTGGCGCAACTTCACCGCGCTCAACATTCCCGAAACGCACCCCGCGCGTGCGATGCACGACACCTTCTATTTCCCCGACAAGGACGCCGAAGGCCGCGCGATGCTGCTGCGCACGCATACCTCGCCGGTGCAGATCCGTACGATGATGAGCGAGGAGCCGCCGATCCGCATCATCGCGCCCGGACGCGTCTATCGCAGCGACAGCGATGCGACGCACACCCCGATGTTCCATCAGGTCGAAGGGCTCGTGATCGATCGCAACATCCATATGGGCCACCTCAAATGGACGCTCGAAACCTTCCTCAAGGCCTATTTCGAACGCGACGACATCGTGCTGCGCCTGCGCCCCTCCTACTTCCCCTTCACCGAACCCTCGGCCGAGGTCGACGTCGGCTATAAGCAGGAAAAAGGCCGCCGGATCGTCGGCGGCAACGGCGACGACGAAGGCCATGCCTGGATGGAACTCCTCGGCAGCGGCATGGTCAACCGCCGCGTGATCGCGAACTGCGGGCTCGATCCCGACGAGTGGCAAGGCTTTGCCTTCGGGGTCGGCGTCGACCGGCTGGCGATGCTGAAATATGGCATGGATGACCTACGTGCTTTCTTCGACGGCGATCTTCGCTGGCTGTCGCATTACGGGTTCGGCGCGCTGTCGGTACCGACGCTGAGCGGGGGGATTTCGGCATGAAGATCACCCTCGACTGGCTTCGCGAGCATCTGCATGGCGACTATGGGGTCGCCGATGTTGTCGCGACGCTCAACCGCATCGGCCACGAGGTCGAAGGCGTCGAGAATCCGGCCGAGAAACTTGCCGGGTTCCGCGTCGCGAAGGTGCTGACCGCAGAGAAACATCCGCAGGCCGACAAGTTGCAGGTGCTGACCGTCGACACCGGCGACGACGGCGCGCCGCTCACCGTCGTGTGCGGCGCGCCCAATGCGCGCGCGGGCCTGATCGGCGTGCTCGGCCTGCCCGGCGCGGTCGTGCCGGCGAACGGCATGGAGCTGAAGGTCGCAGCGGTTCGCGGTGTCGAATCGAACGGCATGATGTGCTCGACGCGCGAGCTCGAACTCGGCGACGACCATGACGGGATCATCGAACTGCCCGCCGACGCGCCGATCGGCACCCCATTTGCCGACTACAGCGGCGCGGGCGATCCGGTGATCGACATTTCGATCACCCCGAACCGGCAGGACTGCATGGGCGTCCGCGGGATCGCGCGCGACCTGGCTGCCGCCGGGCTTGGCACGCTGAAGCCGCTCGATATCCCGACGATCGCCGGCGAGGGTGCACCCACGACCGAAATCCGGACCGACGATCCCGAGGGCTGCCCCGCCTTTTATGGCCGGACGATTTCGGGCGTCACCAACGGCACTGCCCCCGAATGGATGCGCCGCCGCCTCGAAGCGGTCGGCCAGCGTTCGATCTCGGCGCTTGTCGATATCAGCAATTATGTGATGTTCGACCTCGGCCGCCCGAGCCATATCTATGATCGCGCGACGCTCACCGGCGCGCTCGTCGCACGGCGCGCGAAGAACGGCGAAACCGCCGTTGCGCTTAACGGCAAGGAATACAGCCTCACCGATACGATGACCGTGCTCGCCGACGACAGCGGCGTCCACGACATTGCCGGCATCATGGGCGGCGAGCATAGCGGATGCAGCGAGACGACAACCGACGTGCTGCTCGAAATCGCATATTTCACCCCCGAACGTATCGCGCTCACCGGACAGGCGCTCGCTCTGACCAGCGACGCGCGCAGCCGTTTCGAGCGCGGGGTCGATCCGGCCTTCCTCGACGATGCGACCGCGATCGTCACCGGCCATGTCCTCGCGATCTGCGGCGGCACGCCGTCGACGGTCACGCGCGCAGGCGCGCCGCCCGCCGAGGTGAAGGCGATCGATTATGATCCGTCGCTGTCGGCCACGCTCGGCGGGATCAAAATCGCGCCCGATCGGCAGAAGGACATCCTCGCCGCGCTCGGTTTCGGCGTGATCGAACAGGGTGGCCGCTGGCAGGTATCGGTGCCGAGCTGGCGCCGCGACATGGACGGCGCCCCCGACGTGGTCGAAGAGGTCACGCGCATCACCGGCTTCGACGCGATCGCGTCGGCCCCGCTGCCGCGCACAGACGGCGTCGCCAAACCGACGGCAACCGCCGAGCAGCTCACCGAACGCCGCCTGCGCCGCGCCGCCGCGGCCGCCGGATTCGACGAAGCCGTCACCTGGTCGTTCATCAGCGAGACCGAGGCCGCACCGTTCGGCGGCGGCACCTGGTCGCTCGCCAATCCGATTAGCGAGGACCTGAAGGTCATGCGCCCGTCGCTGCTTCCCGGCCTGCTCGCCGCGGCGCAGCGCAACCAGAATCGTGGCGCGACCAGCATCCGCCTGTTCGAGATCGGACGACGTTATCTGGCGGACGCCGAGCATCCGACGCTTGCCATGCTGATGACGGGCGACAAGAGCGCGCGCGGTTGGAAGGCAGGCAAAGCCGCGGCTTTCGATGCCTTCGATGCAAAGGCGGCGGCACTCACGCTGCTCGAAGCAGCGGGGGCACCGGCCGAGCGTTTGCAGGTGATGGAGGCGGTCACGACCGGCAGCATCTGGCACCCCGGCCAGTCGGCGACGCTGCGCCTCGGCCCCAAGGCGGTGCTCGCCGAGTTCGGCGCGCTCCACCCGCTGCTCACGCGCGGCTTCGACGTCGATGGCCCTGTGATGGCGGTGCAGATTTTCCTCGATGCGATCCCGGCAAAGCGCGCGAGCGGTCCCGCGCGCGCAGCTTTCACTCCGCCCGCACTGCAATCGGTGCGCCGCGACTTCGCCTTCCTCGCACCCACGAACCTGACCGCCGCCGATCTGGTGCGCGCGATTCGCGGCGCCGACAAGACGGGCATCACCGGCGCGCGTCTGTTCGACCGCTTCGCGGGCCAGGGTGTGCCAGAGGGGCAGGTGAGCCTCGCGGTCGAGGTCGAACTGCAACCGCTGGAGAAGAGTTTCACCGACACCGAGCTGAAGGCGATCGCCGACAAGGTGGTCGCGGCGGCGGCAAAGGTCGGGGCGGTGCTGCGCGGCTGATCTTCGCATCGCCGGCGACAAAGGGGAGAGTTTGATATGGACACCCGCCACCTCGTCGACCGCGAGATCGCGCCGATCATCGACCTGTTCCCCCGGGTCGATCTCGATTCTGCACCGATTGCCCGGATTCGCGCCAAGGCAGCGGAGACTTATTCGATCCTGCCGCCGCCGGTCATCGCGCCGGAAAAGCTCGTCGTGCCGTCGATCCATGGCGGTTCCGACATTCGGATCTTCCTCTATCGCCCGGCCACAACGCGCCCGGACGGCGGCGCAATCCTTCATATCCATGGCGGTGGTATGGTGATGGGATCGGTCGAGCAAATGCAGGCGGGGCCAGCAGCGCTGGCTGCGGCCGCCGGCGTGCCGGTCGCGTCGGTCGAATATCGCCTCGCCCCCGAAAATCCCTTCCCGGCACCGCAGGAAGATTGCCATTCGGCGCTGAGCTGGCTCGCAGCGCAGGCCGATGCGTTCGGGTTCGACGCGAGCCGGATCGTCGTCGCGGGCGAGAGCGCGGGCGGCGGGCTCGCCGCCGCGCTCGCGATCATGGCGCGCGACCTTGGCGGACCGGCGATCGCGGGCCAGCTCTTGACCTATCCGATGCTCGATCACCGCACCGGCAGCGATGCCTGTCCGTACGACAATCCGACGACCGGCGAATTCATCTGGACGCGCGCGAGCAACCGCTTCGGCTGGCGCGCGCTGCAGGGTGATTACACGGCCGACGATATCCGGCGCGGCTGGTTTTCGCCGAGCCTTGCCGAGGATCTGTCGAACCTGCCCCCCGCTTATATCGCGACCGGCAGCCTCGATCTCTTCTTCGACGAGAATCTCGACTATGCGCGCCGCCTCGTGGCGGCGGGGGTTCCCGTCGACCTGCACAGCTATGCTGGCGCGATCCATGCGTTCAACGCGATTCCCGACGCCGCGCTGTCGCAGCGTTTCAACGGCGGACTGCTGGCGGCGGCGGCAATCATGGCGGGGCCGCCGCGCGACTGAGCCATCGCGGGCGATATGGTTTTCGGCCAGAAGCGGCCCTATATCCGCTTTGAGTATGAAGGACGGGGCATGGTCGGCCATAACGCGTATCAGCTTCTCGAAACCGCGGCCGGCGTAGCGGCGATCGGCTGGATGGACGGCGCTGTCACGAGTCTTCGCTTGCCGGCCCCGACTGCGCTCGAAACCGAACGATCCATCTTGCGCCGCCTACCCGGCGCTGTACGCGCGGAGCCGCCGGTCGGAATAGCGGCGGTCATCGACGCCGCTATCCGCTATTTCGACGGCGAGCGGATCGAGTTTTTCGAGATACCGGTCGATCCCGGCCGGCAGCCCCCCTTTTTCGCATAGGTTTATGCGTTCGTCCGCACGCTCGGCTGGGGTGAAACGACCACCTATGGCGCCGTCGCGCAGGCGCTGGACGCCGGTCCCGAACATGCCCGTGCCGTCGGGCAGGCGATGGCGACGAACCCCATTCCGCTGATTATCCCCTGCCACCGCGTCCTGGCGGCGGGCGGCAAGATCGGAGGGTTTTCGGCACCGGGCGGTTCGATGTCCAAAGCCCGGATGCTCGAACTCGAAGGCGTGGCGATCACCGTCGCTCCGGCTCAGCAGGGATTTGATTTCTAGGCTGCGACCGCATCCTCGGCGTGGTTTGTCGCCGCTTCGAGCAGGCGTTTCTCGAGGCTTTTCACGCGCGCCGCTCCATCGATCTTGTCGCCGATCAGGTCCGTCACGTAAAATGTATCGACCGCGCGTTCGCCATAGGTCGCGACATGCGCCGAGTGCACCGTCACCTTCGACTGGAACAGCGCATAGGCGAGCTGGTTGAGCAAGGCCGGACGGTCCTGCGCGTTGATCTCGATGACCGTAAACCGGTTGGAGGCCTTGTTGTCGACGAAGACGTTCGGCGCGACGCGAAACGCCTCGGCGCGGGTACGCGGCAAGGCGCGCGCTTCGAGTTTCGGCAGCAATTTATGGCGGTTCGCGAGCGCATCCTCGATCGCGCGGGTCAGCCGGTCGATCTGCCCGGCCTCGGCAAACGGCCGGCCGAGCGGATCCTGAACGAGGAAATTGTCGAGCGCGAGCCCGTCGCGCGTCGTGTGAATGCGCGCGTCGATGATGTTGCCGCCGGCAAGATGGATGCCTCCCGCCATGCGGTAGAAAAGCCCGGGATGGTCGGCAGCGAGCACCATGACGAGCGTCGCGCCGCGATCCTCGTCGGGCACCGCGGCGATGTGGAGCGGGGCGTCGCCGGCTTCCTGCATGTGACGCAGGTTCGCGGCGATCACTTCGACCGGCTCGGCGATCCAGTAGCTTTCAGGGAGCGGCCGGATCAGCCTGGCAAAGGCTTTCGCATCGAGGCCGAGCAGGGCCTGCGCCGCCTCCTTCTTCGCCGCGATCCGCGTCTCGCGCCCTTTCTGCTTGTGGCCAAGGCGCAGCACCTCTTCGGCGGCGTCGAAGAGTTCGGTGAGCAATTGCCGTTTCCAGCTGTTCCAAACACCCGGCCCGACCGCGCGGATATCGACAACGGTGAGCACGAGGAGCAGGCGGAGACGTTCGGGGCTTTGCACGATCTGTGCGAAGTCGAGGATCGTTTTGAAATCGGCCAGGTCGCGCTTGAATGCGGTCGCCGACATCAGGAGGTGATAGCGCACGAGCCACGACACCGTCTCGGTCTCGGCCGCGCTGAGCCCCAATCGCGGGCATACGCGCAGCGCCAGTTCCGCGCCCAGCACACTATGATCGCCGCCGCGCCCCTTGGCGATGTCGTGGAGCAGCACCGCGACGTAGATGACCCGCCGCGAATGGATCTGGTCCATGATCGCGGTCGACAACGGATGATCGTCCTTGAGCCGGTCCTGTTCGATATCCGCCAGCAATCCGATCGCGCGGATCGTGTGCTCGTCGACCGTATAATGATGGTACATGTCGAACTGCATCTGCGCGACGACGCGGCCGAAATCGGGAACGAAGCGGCCGAACACCCCCGCCTCGTTCATCCAGCGCAGTACCGTTTCGGGATCGCGTGGGGACGTCAGCACGTCGAGGAACAGCTCGTTCGCGCGCGCGATGCGGCGCACGCCCTGCGTCTCGATCAGCTTTGCGTCGTGGCGCGCCTGCCGCATCGCCTGCGGATGGATTTCGAGCCCGTGCTTGTCGGCGAGCGCAAAAATTTCGACCAGTCGCACCGGATCCTGCTGGAAGAAGTCGTCCGACGGCAGCGCGAGGCGGCCGCGGTCGAGCACAAAACCGTGGAGCTTTCCCGGCCGCCGACGGATTGTCGGCAGGAAGCGCCTTCCGCGCGCCGCCATCTGGTCGTCGAGGTGCGCGAGGAAGGTGCCGGTGACGTCGCCGACGCTTTTGGCGTGGAGGAAATAGAGCTGCATGAAACGCTCGACCGCGCTCTTCCCCGGCCGGTCGGCAAAATGCATGCGGCGCGCGATTTCGGGCTGGAAATCGAAGGTCAGCCGGTCCTCGGCGCGGCCGGCGAGGATATGGAGGTGGCAGCGCACCGCGAGCAGGAAATTTTCGGCGCGCTCGAACTGGCGAAGCTCGCGCGCCGACATCAGCCCCGCGTCGACCAGCTCGGGGACGGTGCGCACGCGGTGGATGAACTTGCCGATCCAGAAGAGCGTGTGGAGGTCGCGCAGACCGCCCTTCCCTTCCTTCACATTGGGTTCGACGACATAGCGCGAATCGCCCATGCGCTTGTGCCGCTCGTCGCGTTCGGCGAGCTTTTCGGCAACGAAGGCGCGGGCATTGCCCGCGACGACCTCGGCATCGAACCGCGCCGACGCCTGGTCGTACAGGTCGCGGTCGCCCCAGACGAAGCGCCCTTCGAGGAGCGCAGTGCGGATCGTCAGATCCTCCTTCGCGGCGCGGATCATTTCGTCGAGCGACCGGCTCGAATGACCGACCTTCAGTCCGAGGTCCCACAACGTATAGAGCTGCGCCTCGATCACCTGCTCGGTCCAGCTCGTCTGCTTGAACGGCGTCAGAAAGCCGATGTCGATGTCGCTGTGCGGCGCCATTTCGCCGCGCCCATAGCCGCCGACCGCGATCAGCGTGATACGCTCGCCCGCCGAGCGGTTGGCCGAAGGATAGAGATAGCCGATGGTGAAATCATGGCTGAGCCGGATGATCTGGTCGATGAGGAAAGCTGTCGCATTCGCCGCGACCCGCCCCGACGACGGCCGTTCGAGGAGCCGCCGCTCGATTTCGGTGCGCCCGTCGTCGAGCGCCGCCTTGAGCAGCGCCACCATCGCACGCCGCCGCGCCGCCGAATCGCTGCTTTCGATGCCGATCGCGTCGAGCCGGGCCGCGAGGTCGCGCCGGTCGATGATCGCCCGGCGCTGGTCGAGATTGTCGAACAGGTCGCTCATCGCCCGAACCCCATCCTATTCGTCCGCCGTCAAACGCTTGAGCGCATAAAGCGCGTCGAGCGCCTCGCGCGGTGCCAGCGCGTCGGGATCGATCTGGCTCAGCGCTTCGCGCAGCGCATCTTTCGCCGCTGCGGGCGCTTCGGCAAGCGTCGCCGCGAACAGCGGCAGATCGTCCAGCCCCGCGGCGAGCCCGCCGGTCGCCTCGCGCCCGGCTTCAAGCTTTGCCAGCACCGCCTCGGCGCGCTTGACGACGCCCGCCGGTACACCGGCGAGCCGCGCGACCGCGAGCCCGTAACTGCGGTCGGCGGGGCCTTCGGCGACTTCGTGGAGCAGGACAAGATCGCCCTGCCATTCGCGCGCGCGAACATGGTGGAGCGAGAGCGCGTTCAGCGTTTCGGCGAGCCGCGTGAGCTCGTGATAATGCGTCGCGAAGAGGCAGCGGCACTTGTTCACTTCATGCACCGCCTCGACCACCGACCAAGCGAGCGCGAGCCCGTCATAGGTCGAGGTACCGCGCCCGACCTCGTCGAGGATGACGAAGCTTTGCGGGGTCGCCTGCGCCAGGATCGCCGCGGTTTCGACCATTTCGACCATGAAGGTCGAGCGCCCGCGCGCGAGATTGTCGCTGGCACCGACACGGCTGAACAGCCGGTCGACGAGCCCGAGCCGCGCGGCGGCAGCGGGCACGAACCCGCCCGCCTGCGCGAGCACGACGATCAGCGCATTTTGGCGCAGGAAGGTCGATTTACCGCCCATGTTCGGGCCGGTGACGAGCCAGAGCCGGTCGCGTTCCGACAAGGACACATCATTGGGCACGAAACGCTCGCCCGATTTCGCAAGCGCCGCCTCGACCACGGGATGCCGGCCACCGGTCACGTGGAGGCACGGATCGTCGGCAAGGTCAGGACGGCACCAATTGTGACTCATCGCATGGTCCGCGAGCGCGGCAGCGACATCGATCCGCGCGAGCACGTCGCACGAGGCGGCAATCGCCTCGCGCCGCGCGATCGCTGCGTCAGTGAGCGATTCGAGATGCGCGGCCTCGGCGGCGACCGCATGCACCCCCGCCTGCGTCACCCGGCTCGCCGCTTCGTGCAGATCCGACGAGTTGAAGCGCACCACGCCCGCGAGCGTCTGGCGATGGATGAAGCCCGATTCGGGTGCCATCAGCGCATCGGCATGCTTCGCGGGCACCTCGACATGGTAGCCGAGCACGCCATTGTGGCGAATTTTGAGTGAGGCGATGCCGGTGCGGTCGCGATAGTCGGCCTCAAGCGCGGCGATCGCCTTGCGCCCGTCGCGCGCGGTTTCGCGTAGCGCATCGAGCGCATGGTCATAGCCCTCGGCAACATAGCCGCCCTGCGCGGCGTCGACCGGCGGGGTTTCGATCAGCGCGCGCGTCAGTTCGTCGACGAGCGCGCCATGGCCGTCGAGTCCGGGAAGCAGCCGCGCGAGCAGCGGCGGCAGGTCGACGCGGCGTGCGAGATGCTCGCGCAGGAGTCGCGCGCCGCCCAGCGCGTCGCGAAGCTGCGCAAGGTCGCGCGGTCCGCCGCGGCCCGCAACGAGGCGGCCGAGAGCGCGCCCGGCATCGGGCAGCGCTCGCAGCGCCGAGCGCAGTTCGCCGCGCCACAGCGCATCGCGTGCGAGTCCATCGACGAGGTCAAGCCGATCGAGAATCGTGGCCTTGTCGGTCAGCGGGCTGGCAAGATCGTCGGCGAGCAGGCGCCCCCCCGCCGCGGTAACGGTGCGGTCGATCGTGCCGAGCAGGCTGCCGTCGCGCGCGCCCGCCATGGTGCGGACGAGTTCAAGGCTCTCGCGCGTTGCCGCGTCGATTGCCATCCGCCCCGACGCAAGGTGACGCACCGGCGGCTGGAGGAAGGTCGGCCCGCCGGTCCCGACATGGTCGAGATAGGCGATCAGCGCCCCCATCGCGGCGACCTCCCCGCGGGAGAACTGGCCGAAGCCGTCGAGTGTCTGGACGCCGAAAAAGCTTTCGAGGCGTTTCTGCGCGCTCGTGCTCGAAAAATCCGATGCCGGACGCCGGACGAGCTGGCGCGCCGACGAAATCGGCAACGCATCGGCCGCCTCGCTGAGCAGCAATTCGGACGGCGCGAGCCGGGCCAGTTCGGCATCGACCGCCAGCGCCGGCACTGCGACCACCTCGAAGCGGCCGGTCGAGATATCGGCGGCCGCAATCGCCACCTCGCCGTCGCTGCCGATCTGCGCCAGCGCGGCGAGCCGGTTCGCACTACGCCCTTCGAGCAGGCTTTCCTCGGTCAGCGTGCCGGCGGTGACGAAGCGCACGATGTCGCGCGCGACGAGCGCCTTCGACCCGCCACGTGCTTTCGCTTCGGCGGGAGTCTCGACCTGTTCGGCGATCGCGACGCGGTGACCGGCGCGGATCAACCGCGCGAGATAGGATTCGGCGGCATGCACCGGCACGCCGCACATCGCCACCGGCTGCCCGTCATGTTCGCCGCGCGACGTCAGCGCGATGTCGAGCGTCGCGGCGGCCGCCTTCGCATCGTCAAAGAACAATTCGAAAAAGTCGCCCATGCGATAAAAGAGCAGGCAGTCGCCCGCCCTGGCCTTCAGCGACCAATATTGCGCCATCATCGGCGTAGCGGCAGGCGCGGGGCTATTCGAATTGGCAGCGGAGCGGGCAGTGACAGGCATGCGACATGCTTTGGGATGGATATAGGGCCGTGGCAAGACGCGCGCGCGATTCGCGGGTTCCATTTCGCCAAGGCGACGTTAGGGAAAGGGCTCGGGCGCGCAGCTTGTGGATCAGTTGAGAGGATTAATGATGGACAGCGGCAGCAAGGTACAGTTTTCGGACCGCGAGGCCCTGCTTTACCACGAATATGGGCGGCCCGGGAAAATCGAGATCGTCGCGTCGAAACCGATGGCAACCCAGCGCGACCTCAGCCTTGCCTATTCGCCCGGCGTCGCCGTTCCGGTGAAGGCGATCGCAGAAGATCCCGCGAAAGCCTATGATTACACGATCAAGGGCAATCTGGTCGCGGTGATCTCGAACGGCACCGCGATCCTCGGTCTCGGCAATCTTGGCGCGCTCGCGTCGAAGCCGGTGATGGAAGGCAAGGCGGTGCTGTTCAAGCGCTTCGCCGACGTCGATTCGATCGACCTCGAAGTCGACACCGAAGATCCCCAGCGCTTTATCGAGGCGGTCGAACTGCTCGCCCCGAGCTTCGGCGGCATCAATCTCGAAGATATCGCTGCACCGAACTGCTTCATCATCGAGGCGGCGCTCAAGGAACGCATGAACATCCCCGTGTTCCATGACGACCAGCACGGCACCGCAATCATCACCGCCGCGGGCCTGATCAACGCCTGTTATCTGACGGGGCGTGACCTTGCGACGGTGAAGGTCGTCGTCAACGGCGCCGGCGCGGCGGCAATCGCGTGCACTGCACTGATCAAGGCGATGGGCGTGCGGCACGAAAATGTCATCATGTGCGACCGCAAGGGTACGATCTATCAGGGCCGTACCGACGGAATGGACCAGTGGAAATCGGCGCATGCGGTTCCGACCGAAGCGCGCGACCTGACCGAAGCGCTCGTCGGCGCCGACGTCTTCCTCGGCCTGTCGGCCGCGGGCGCGCTGAAGCCCGAGATGGTGAAGGACATGGCGCCCGCGCCGATCATCTTCGCGATGGCGAATCCCGATCCCGAAATCTCGCCCCCCGATGCGAGGGCAGCCCGACCCGACGCGATCATCGCGACCGGACGCTCGGACTATCCGAACCAGGTCAACAACGTCCTCTGCTTCCCCTTCATCTTCCGCGGCGCTCTCGACGTCCATGCGACCGCGATCAACGAAGAGATGAAGATCGCGGCCGCCTATGCGATCGCCGACCTTGCGCGCCAGCAGGTTCCGGAGGAAGTCGCCGCGGCGTATGGTGGGCGCGCCTCAAGCTTCGGCCCCGAATATATCATCCCCTCGCCCTTCGACCCGCGGCTGATGGAAATCGTGCCCGCTGCGGTTGCCGAAGCCGCGATGAAGACCGGTGTCGCACAGCGCCCGATCGAGAATCTCGACGATTATCGCACGCAGCTCCGCGCGCGGCTCAACCCGACGACCTCGGTACTCACGCTCGCCTATGAAGCCGCGCGCAACAATCCGAAGCGCGTCGTTTTTGCCGAGGGCGAAGAGGAAGTCGTGCTGCGCGCCGCAATCCAGTTCCGCGACGGCGGTTACGGGATTCCCGTGCTCGTCGGGCGCGAGGGGCTGCACGACAAGCTGCGCGCGATGGGCGTCGCCGACGCCGAAAGCTTCGAGGTCCACAACAGCGTCAATTCGCCGCATGTGCCGCAGATGGTCGACATGCTTTACGAGCGGCTGCAGCGGCGCGGATACCTCCGCCGCGACGTCGAACGGATGGTCAACCGCGACCGCAACATCTTCGGCTCGCTGCTGCTCAAGATGGGGCTCGGCGATGCGATGATTACCGGCACGACGCGCACCTATTCGCAGTCGATGCGCGAAATCCGGCGCGTGATCGACCATGCCGAGGGCAAGACGCCGTTCGGCATCCATGTTCTCGTCGACCAGCATCACACCATCTTCATGGCCGACACCACGGTCAACGAGCGGCCGACCGCCGAGATGCTCGCCGATATCGCCGAGCGTACCGCGCAAGTCGCGCGGCGCATGGGCCACGAACCGCGCGTCGCCTTCCTCTCTTACTCGACCTTCGGCAACCCGGAAGGCAGCTGGCTCGAGAGCATTCGCGAAGCGGTGTCGATCCTCGACCAGCGGAAGCCCGGCTTCGAATATGAAGGCGAAATGGCGCCCGACGTCGCGCTCAACGAAAAGGTGATGAAGAATTATCCCTTCTGCCGCCTGTCGGGACCCGCGAACGTGCTTGTCATGCCCGGACTGCAATCGGCCAATTTGTCCGCCAAGCTGCTCCGCGAACTCGGCGGCGGCGCGGTGATCGGCCCGATGCTCGTCGGCATGGAAAAGCCGGTGCAGGTCGCGACGATGGCGTCGACGGCGTCGGATCTCGTCACGCTAGCGGTGCTCGCGGCGGGCGGCATCGCGCAATAAGAAAAAAGCGGCGGAGCCTTGGGGCGCCGCCGCTTTTTAGTCCATTGTCGTGCCTTCGGGCTTTACCGTCCCGCCGGTGCGCCGGCACCCGGCGCGCCCACGGCGCCAATGTTGCCGAAGATATCTTCGAAGAAGCTGCGGTGACGACCGAGCGTCGGGGTCTTGTCGCCTTCGGGGCTGATCTTGCTTACCAGTTCGAGGCCGGTGCGATCGACCGCGGCGACGTTGCCGGCGGCATCGAAACGAACGCGCAACACCTGCTGCTCGACCGGGCGCGGCTTGGCGAAAGCGAGCTGGCGCGTTTCGCGCGACACATAATAATATTCATTGTTGCTGAACTGGCCGACGAAGGTCGGGCGGCCGAGCGTCTTTTCAACCGATTCGCGATTGTCGACACCGGGGGTGATCGCTTCGGTCAGCAGCGGGTCGACGACATAGCCCTGCCGTCCCTTGAGCTGCGCGCAGCCGCTGGTGGCGATGGCGACGGCGAGGCCGAGCACGACGAGGCGCGTGCGCCGGGCAGGAAACGAAAGGATCGAATTCGGCATCAAATATCTCCGTTGCGCCTGTCCGCCGCATCTCCCGGCGGTCGGCGCTGGCTCTCGCGCCTCTTAACCGCAAGCGGATAGCGCGCACAAGCCGCTTGTGCCGCGGCAAAGCTTGCCACAAGCTGACCGGAGCATCGAGCCAGCGGTGCGTTTGCGCCTCTTTTCCGGCGGCACGAATGCGCCTAAGCGGAACCCATGTTCTCGCTCCGCAACATCTTTCGTCCGCAGCCCGATCCGCGCGAGGCACGCCGCGCGCTGTGGAACGCCGTCGTCGCCGCCGCGCGCGCGCCGCACTGGTATGCCGAAGGCACCGTCCCCGACACGCTCGATGGCCGGTTCGACATGATCAGCCTCGTGCTGGCGCTCGTCCTCCACCGGATCGACGAAGACCCGGCGCAGGGGATCGCCGGCGTTCAGCTCACCGAATTGTTCGTAAACGACATGGACGGCCAGATGCGCCAGATCGGTTTCGGCGACATGGTGGTCGGCAAGCAGGTCGGACGGATGATGAGCGCGCTCGGCGGCCGGCTCGGGGCCTATCGCGCCATCGACGGGTCGGACGAATTGCGCGCCGCGCTGGTCCGCAACCTGTGGCGCGGGACGGAACCCGCCGAAGCGGGGATCGCGCATGTGATGGCCGAAGTCGCGGCGTTGCGCAGCCAGCTTGCGGCGATCCCGGTGTCCGACCTCATCGTCGCCGATCGGCTGGAGGGGGCGCGGCCGTGACCACATCCGAGTTCCCGCTGATCGTGACGCTCGCCGATGCCGCGCATGGCCGCACGATTGCGGTTGAGGCCGACGCCGATGCCCGCGAGGCTATCGCGCGCCGGCTCGGCCTCGTCGCGCTCAACCGCTTCTCGCTCTCGGCCGAGGTCCGCGTAGTTGCGGGCGGCATCGCGGCCAAAGGCGAAGTCAGCGCCGACGTCGTACAGGCCTGCGCCGCGACCGACCTGCCCGTCCCCGCGACGCTCGCCGAAGCCTTTGACCTTCGCTTCCTGCGCGATGTGGACGCGCCCGCCAGCGAGGATGACGAGATCGAGATCGGGAGCGAAGACCTCGACCTGCTGCCGCTCGACGGCGACCGGATAGACCTCGGCGAAGCCGCGGTGCAGACCCTCTCGCTGGCGCTCGATCCCTTCCCGCGTCACCCCGACGCGACGCGTATTCTCGCCGAAAAGGGCGTGCTCAGCGAAGAGGCCGCCGGTCCGTTTGCGGCACTCGCAAAATTGCGCGGAAAACCCGACGCCTAACGCTCGTCGGGTGCCGGTTCCGGCTCCTTCTCAACCAGATCGGCGACCGCCGCGTCGAGCCCCGGTTCATCCTTCGCCGGCGCATCGGCCTTCGGCTTTTCCGCCGCCTTTTCGTCGCGCGTCGGAGGAAGCGCGCCGCCGAGCGCATTGGCAAGGCCGAGAAGCTGCTCGCCGATCACCTTGTCGACCGCCGGTGCGATATCGGCGACCTTGAAGCGCATATAACCGCCAACGACATAATCGAAGCGCAGCGCGCTGCCCGTCGGCGTCTCCTTGATCTGGATCGTCAGCGTGCCGTTCAGCGCCTCGCCCTGTAGCGGGCCGAACGCGCCCGAGAGACGGAGAAGCTGGTTCGGTTTCGAAAAGAGGATGCGCGCGTGCTGGACGCTGCCGACGCCCGCCCCCGTATCGGGCAATTTCTCACAGAAACAACCGCCTGCTTGCTGGTCGAGCCAGAAGTTCGCGGCATCGCCCGACCAGCTATGGTCCTTCGACCACCAGCTTTGCGGCATACGGAGCATTTTCCACACGTCGGCGGGCGTGGCGGCGACCTGCGCGGTGTGCGCAACGGTAAAGCCGGCCTCGCTCTGGTCGACGACCTTCGCGGCCACCATCGGCGCAAACGCGAGCGCGCCAACGATAGCCGCGCCCGCAAGATATCTGGAAATTGCCATCAGCCTGTTCCCCCTGGCGTCTCAATAACCGGCGCCGGAGGAACTGGCTAGCCTCAGCCCGCGAGGATCGTTTCGATCGCGTCGTTGACCTGATCGATCGGCGCCATCCCGTCGACGTGCGTCACGATGCCGCGCGCTTCGTAGATCGGAAGGATCGGCGCGGTCTTGGCGCGATATTCCGCCATGCGCGTACGCACCGTTTCCTCGTTATCGTCGGGACGGCGCTTGAATTCGTCGCTGCCGCAAACGTCGCAAACATTGTCCACCTTGGGCAGCTTGTAGCGGTCATGATAGCCCGCGCCGCATTTGGCGCAGCTGAAGCGGCCGGTGATGCGGTCGACGAGCGCGTCTTCCTCGACCTGCAGCTCGATCACATGGTCGAGCTTGCGGCCGCGCGCCGACAGGATCGTGTCGAGCGCCTCGGCCTGTGCCGCGGTGCGGGGATAACCGTCGAAGATCACCGAGACATCGGCACCGAGCTGGTCGAGCCGTTCGCCAATCAGCCCCGATACGATTTCGTCCGAGACGAGTTCGCCGGCGTCCATCACCGCTTTCGCCTGCAACCCGATCGGCGTGCCCGCCTTGACCGCGGCGCGAAGCATGTCGCCGGTCGAGAGCTGGATCATTCCATGCTCGTCCTCGAGGCGCACCGCCTGCGTTCCCTTGCCCGCCCCCGGCGGCCCAAGCAAAATGATATTCAGCGTCATAACGACCCCTGTTTCCCCTGCCCTGTGAGAGAATCGCGTAGCGGCGGTATCAGCGCCGTGCAACGCCGCCCTTCAATTTGGCCTTCTTGATGAGGTCGCCATATTGATGTGCGAGCATGTGGCTCTGGATCTGGCTGATCGTGTCGATCGTCACGTTGACGATAATCAGCAGGCTGGTGCCGCCGAGCTGGAACGGCAGGCCCGATCCCGCGATGAAATATTCGGGGACCAGACAGATTGCCGCCAGATAGGCCGCGCCGAGCACCGTGATGCGCGTGAGCACGAAATCGAGATAGGCGGCGGTGTTCTTGCCCGGGCGGATGCCGGGGATGAAGCCGTTCTGGCGCTTCAGATTGTCGGCGGTTTCCTCGGGATTGAAGACGACCGCGACGTAGAAGAAGCAGAAGAAGATGATGCCCGCGGCATAGAGCGCCATGTAGAGCGGCTGCCCGTGCGCGAGATACTGGTTGAGCGTGATCAGGAAATCACCCGTCGCGGTGTCGCCCTGAACATTCTGTCCCATCATCTGCGTGATCGTCAGCGGCATCAGTAGCAGCGACGAAGCGAAGATCGGCGGAATCACGCCTGCGGTGTTGACCTTCAGCGGCAGATGGCTGCGGTCGGCCTGCATCACGCCGCGCTGCGTCGCGCGCTTCGGATACTGGACGAGGACGCGGCGCTGCGCGCGCTCCATGAAGCTGATGAAGGCGATGATGACGATCGCGCCGCCGAGCACCGCGATAATCGTGCCGCCGCCCATCGAGCCTTCGCGCACCTGCGTGAACATCTGCGCAAAGCTGCGCGGCAGCTGGGCAAGGATGCCCGCCATGATGATCAGCGACACGCCGTTGCCGATACCGCGGCTGGTGATCTGTTCGCCGAGCCACATCAGGAAGAGCGTGCCGCCGACGATGCTGATCACCGCGCCGATGCGGAACATCATGCCGGGGTCGACGACCGCCGCAATGCCCTGGCTCGCGCCGAGCGATTCAAGCCCGACGGCAATGAAATAGCCCTGGATCGCGGTCAGGAAGACCGTGCCGTAACGCGTATATTGATTGAGCTTCTTGCGCCCGCTTTCGCCCTCTTTCTTGAGTGCGGCGAGGCTGGGCGACAGTGCGGCCGCCAGCTGCACGACGATCGACGCCGTGATATAGGGCATGACGCCGAGCGCGATGATGCTCATGCGCTCAAGGCTGCCGCCCGAGAAGGTGTTGAAGATGTCGAGGACGCCGCCCGATGCGGCCTGGCTGTAGAGCGACGCCAGCGCAACGGGATCGACCCCCGGGAGCGGCACGAACGACAGGAAGCGGAAGACGATCAGCGCGCCGATCGTGAACCAGATGCGGTTCTTGAGTTCGGTCGCCTGACCGAACTTCGAAAAGTTCAGGTTGGAAGCAAGCTGGTCGGCGCGAGAGGCCATGGGTGTTTTCCTCGGATATTCCGGACCGCGCCCCCCGCGACCCGGCGCCTATGTGCGTTCGGCGGTGGCGAAGCGCAAGGGGAAAGGCCTATTTTGCAACGCAGCTCGTCGATACCGGCTGCTTCATCCGTTCGCTTCGAACGGGAAATAAGGGATCGTCAAACGACGAAGGGGCGGATCGTGTTCCGAGCCGCCCCTTTGCCTTGATTATTCCGCCTTGGCTTTGGCGCGGCGCTGGGCCTTCTTGCCGTCGCCTTCGGGCTTCGCTTCGGGCAGTTCGACCTTGCCGCCGGCCTTCTCGACCGCTTCGATCGCGCCCTTCGACGCGCCGGCAACGGCGAAATTCAGCTTTGCGGTCAGCTCGCCCTTGGCGAGGAGGCGGACGCCGTCCTTGCCGCCGCGGGCGACGCCAGCAGCCTTGAGCGCGGCGTGATCGACAACGGCCTTGGCGTCGAGCTTCTTCTCGTCGATCAGCTTCTGCACCTGACCGAGGTTCACGATCGCGAAGTCCTTCGCGAAGATGTTGTTGAAGCCGCGCTTCGGGATGCGCATGTGGAGCGGCATCTGACCGCCCTCGAAGCCGTTGATCGCGACGCCGCTGCGGGCCTTTTGACCCTTCTGGCCGCGGCCGGCGGTCTTGCCCTTACCCGAACCGATGCCGCGTCCGACGCGCATACGGCCCTTGCGGGCGCCATTGTTGTCACGAAGTTCGTTGAGTTTGATAGTCATTGCACTCGCTTTCGCTTTTATCGCGCTGATAGATAGGGGTCGGGTCGCGAGGGGCTCAGCCCTCGACGACTTCGACCATGTGCGGAAGCTTGCGGATCATGCCGCGCACTTCGGGGGTGTCGACCAGTTCGACCTCGCGGTTCATCTTGCCCAGGCCGAGGCCGGTCAGGATTGCGCGCTGGCTCTTGGGACGACGGATCGGCGAACCGATCTGGCGGATCTTGATCTTCTTGTCGGCCATGGTCTTACTCCGTCACCGCCGCGGCTTCCGCCTCGGCTGCGCGGTCGGACGAACCGCCACGCTTGATCAGGTCCGAAACCTTCTTGCCGCGACGCTGCGCGACCGACTTCGGGCTGGTCTGTTCGCCGAGTGCTTCGAAGGTCGCACGGATCATGTTGTAGGGGTTCGAGGTGCCGACCGACTTGGTCACGACGTCGGCAACGCCCAGCGATTCGAACACGGCGCGCATCGGGCCACCGGCGATGATGCCGGTACCGGCGGGTGCCGAACGCAGCGTCACATTGCCGGCACCGAAATGGCCGCGGCCATCATGGTGCAGCGTGCGGCCGTCGCGCAGCGGAACGCGAATCATCGCCTTCTTTGCCGCAGCAGTCGCCTTCGAGATGGCTTCGGGCACTTCGCGCGCCTTGCCATGACCGAAACCGGCACGGCCCTTGCCGTCGCCGACGACGACGAGCGCGGCAAAACCGAAGCGCTTGCCGCCCTTCACGGTCTTCGAGACGCGGTTGATGTGGACGAGCTTTTCGATCAGCTCTTCGCCACCCTCTTCGTCGCGCGGGCGACGATCGTCGCGGCGGCCACGGCCACCGTCACGACCGCCACGGCCACCATCGCGGCCACCGCCACGGCCGCGGCGCGGAGCCTGGCCATCGGTGGGGGCTGCTTCGGGAGCGCCTTCGACGTTCTGTACTTCGTCTGCCATAATCAGAACTCCAATCCGCCTTCGCGAGCCGCGTCGGCCAGCGCCTTGATGCGCCCGTGGAACAGGAAACCGCCGCGGTCGAACACGACCTGCGTCACGCCCGCCTTCTTGGCGGCAGCGGCGAGGCGCTTGCCGACGTCGGCGGCAGCCGCGGTCGTCGCGCCGGTCTTGCCGCGGACATCCTTGTCGAGCGTCGAGGCCGAAGCCAGCGTCGCGCCGGCAGCGTCATCGATGAGCTGCGCATAGATGTGACGGCCCGAACGGTGCACCGAAAGGCGCGGACGCCCGGCAGCGCGCTGACGGAGAGCGGTACGAACGCGCTGGCGGCGTTTTTGGAAAGGGGTAAGATGTGCCATGGCTTACTTCTTCTTGCCTTCTTTGCGGAAGATGTACTCGCCGCGATATTTGATGCCCTTGCCCTTATAGGGTTCGGGCTTACGCCAACGGCGGATTTCCGCCGCGACCTGGCCGACCTTCTGCTTGTCGATACCGCTGATCTCGATCGTCGTGTTGTCCGGCGTCTTGATCTCGATGCCTTCGGGCACCGCGTAATCGACATCGTGGCTGTAGCCGAGCTGCAGCTTCAGATTCTTGCCCTGTGCGTTGGCGCGATAGCCGACACCGGTGATTTCGAGGACCTTGGTGAAGCCTTCGGTCACGCCCGTGATCAGGTTCTGGACCAGCGTACGCTGCATACCCCAGAACGCACGCGCTTCGCGGGTTGCGTTGGCGGGCTGGACCGAGATGCTGCCTTCGGCGACTTCATATTTGATGTTGTCGGAAAGCGGAATCGCGAGCGTGCCCTTCGGTCCCTTGACCGACAGCTGACCGCCGTCGATCGCGGCGGTGACGCCGCTGGGGATCGAAACTGCCTTTTTACCAATGCGCGACATCAGAACACCTCCGCCAGCACTTCGCCGCCGACATTATGTTCGCGTGCTTCGGCATCCGACAGGACGCCGCGCGGGGTCGACACGATGGTGATACCCAGGCCGTTGCGCACGATCGGAAGTTCTTTCGAACCCGAATAGACGCGGCGGCCGGGCTTCGAAACGCGAGCCACGTGGCGGATCGCCGGCTGGCCTTCGAAATATTTCAGCTCGATGCGAATGCCCTTGTGCTGGCCCTTCGCGCCCAGCGCTTCTTCGCTGTAGCCGCGGATATAGCCTTCGCGCTGGAGAACATCGAGAACGCGGACACGCAGCGTCGAAGCCGGCGTCAGGACGCTGTCCTTCTTCGCCTGCTGGCCGTTGCGGATGCGGGTGAGCATATCACCCAGGGGATCGGTCATTGCCATCTTGTCAGTCCCTTACCAGCTCGACTTCACAACACCGGGGATCAGGCCCTTGTTGGCCAGATCGCGGAGCTGGATACGGCAAAGCCGGAATTTGCGATAATAGGCGCGCGGGCGGCCCGTGAGTTCGCACCGGTTACGGATGCGGGTCGGGTTACCATTGCGCGGGATTTCCGCCATCTTGAGGCGTGCGATCAGACGCTCGCTCTCGTCGAGCGACGTGTCCGCCGCAATCGCCTTCAGCTTCGCGTAACGGCCGGCGTACTTCTTCACCAGCTGCTTGCGACGCTCGTTCTTGTTCATCGAACTCAGTTTCGCCATGACTTAAGTTCTCTTTCCTTCTTGAAAGAGCCTGCCAGATCCCGAGGGGATCAGGCGGCTTCCTTTTCCTGCGCTTCGATCGGGAAGGGGAAGCCGAACAGCTTGAGCAGTTCGCGGGCTTCTTCATCCGTACGGGCGGTGGTGGTGACGATCACGTCCATGCCGCGCACCTGATCGATGCGGTCATAGTTGATCTCGGGGAAGATGATCTGCTCTTTCAGGCCCATGGCATAGTTGCCACGGCCGTCGAAGCTGGTCGCCGACACGCCGCGAAAGTCGCGGATGCGCGGCATTGCGATCGTGATCAGACGGTCGAGGAATTCGTACATGCGTTCGCGGCGCAGGGTCACCTTGCAGCCGATCGGCATACCTTCGCGCAGCTTGAACTGTGCGATCGACTTCTTCGCCTTGGTCACGACAGGCTTCTGGCCGGCGATGAGTTCCATCTCGGCAGCGGCCGATTCGACCTTCTTCTTGTCCTGCGTGGCTTCACCGACGCCCATGTTGAGCACGATCTTTTCGATCTTCGGCACTTCCATCGCATTCTTGTAACCGAACTTCTCGGTCATCGCCTTGACGATCACATCGTCGTAGCGCTTGCGCATGCGCGGGGTGTAGTTATCAGCCATTGATCGTCTCCCCGGACTTCACGGCCACGCGGACCTTCTTGCCGTCCTTGGTTTCAAAACGAACGCGCGTCGGCTTGCCGGTCTTGGGATCGGCCAGCGCAACCTTGCTTGCGAACAGCGGCGCTTCCTTGCGTTCCAGGCCGCCCTGCGGGTTGGTCTGGCTCGGCTTGCGGTGACGCGTGATGACATTGACGCCCGCGACGACGACCTTGCCGTCTTTCGGCAGGCTCTGCGTCACTTCGCCGGTCTTGCCCTTGTCCTTGCCGGACAGGATGACAACCGTGTCGCCCTTCTTGATCTTGTTCGCCATGGTCAGAGCACCTCCGGCGCCAGGCTGATGATCTTCATATAGCCACGGCCGCGCAGTTCGCGGACGACGGGGCCGAAGATACGGGTGCCGATCGGCTCCTCGTTCTTGTTGACGAGCACGGCGGCGTTGCTGTCGAAACGGATGACCGAGCCATCGGCGCGGCGCACGTCCTTGGCAGTGCGAACGATGACAGCGCGATGCACGTCACCCTTCTTCACCTTGCCGCGGGGCTGAGCTTCCTTGATCGACACGACGATCACGTCGCCGACGCCGGCAGTACGACGCTTCGACCCGCCCAGCACCTTGATGCACTGGACGCGCTTGGCACCGCTGTTGTCAGCGACTTCCAATTGTGACTGCATCTGGATCATCGATGCATTTCCTTCTTTTTTGGCCTACCGGGATGCCCCGGCGGTTCCGTGAAAATCAGCTTAGGCGTCAGCAGCCGTTTTGGGCTTGCTGTGGGTGTCGACCTTGTCGAGCACCTTCCACGTCTTCAGCTTCGAAATCGGCTTCGTTTCCTCGATGCGGACGGTTTCGCCAGCCTTGATGGCGTTGTCCTCATCGTGGGCGTGATACTTTTTCGAACGGCGGATGATCTTGCCGTACAGAGGGTGCTTCACCTTCCGTTCGACCTTCACCACGACGGTCTTGTCGCCCTTGTCGGACACCACCGTACCGGTCAGAATGCGCTTCGGCATCGATAGTCTCCTTACTTCGCGGCCGAGCGCGAACGCTCGGTCTGCTGCGTCTTGATGCGCGCGATCGAACGACGCACTTCCTTGACGCGTGAGGCCTTTTCAAGCTGGCCGGTGGCCGCCTGGAAGCGGAGGTTGAACGCCTCGCGCTTCAGTTCGCCAAGCTGTTCGGCGAGCTGGTCGTCGGTCTTGGCCTTGAAATCTTCGGTCTTGGCCATGTCCTTAGCCCTCCAGGTGCGAGGTGTCGCCGAGTCGGGCGATCACCTTCGTCTTGATCGGCAGCTTCATCGCGGCGCGTTCGAACGCCAGCGCGGCCACGGGGCCGGGAACGCCGTCGAGTTCGAACAGGATGCGACCCGGCTTCACGCGCGCGGCCCAGAATTCCGGCGAACCCTTGCCCTTACCCATACGGACTTCGGCAGGCTTCGACGACACGGGGACGTCGGGGAAGATGCGGATCCACAAACGGCCCTGACGCTTGATCGCGCGGCTGATCGCACGGCGAGCCGCCTCGATCTGGCGTGCGGTGATCCGCTCGGGTTCCATCGCCTTCAGCCCGTAGGAGCCGAAGTTCAGGCTGGTACCGCCCTTGGCATTGCCATGGATGCGGCCCTTGAAGGCCTTGCGGAACTTGGTTTTTTTCGGTTGCAGCATGTCAGCAGTCCTTAGCGGCGATCTTCACGGGCCGGACGGACACCGGTCGTCTGTGCATCGAGCATCAGACGGTCGGTTGCCATCGGGTCGTGACCAAGGATCTCGCCCTTGAAGATCCAGACCTTGATCCCGCACACGCCATAGGCGGTGTGGGCTTCGGCCTCGGCATAATCGACATTGGCGCGCAGCGTGTGCAGCGGCACGCGGCCTTCGCGATACCATTCGGTACGCGCGATTTCCGCGCCGCCGAGACGGCCCGCGCAGTTGATGCGGATGCCTTCGGCGCCCAGACGCATCGCCGACTGAACGGCGCGCTTCATGGCACGGCGGAACGCGACGCGGCGTTCGAGCTGGTCGGCAATACCCTGGCCGACGAGCTTGGCGTCGACTTCGGGCTTGCGGATTTCGACGATGTTCAGCGACACGTCGCTGCCCGTCATCGCGCCGAGCTGCTTGCGCAGCTTTTCGATGTCCGCGCCCTTCTTGCCGATGATGACACCCGGACGGGCGGCATAGATCGACACGCGGCACAGCTTCGCCGGACGCTCGATCACGACCTTCGAGATCGCGGCCTGCGGCAGGTGCTTGAACACAAACTTGCGGATCTTCAGATCTTCGACAAGCATGCGGCCATAGTCCTGGCCTTCGGCGAACCAGCGGCTGTCCCAGGTGCGGTTGACCTGCAGGCGCAGGCCGATCGGATTGCTCTTCTGGCCCATCTTACGCCTCTTCTTCCTGTTCGCGCACGACAATGCGGATGCGGCTGAACGGCTTGACGATCCGGGTCGACTTGCCGCGGCCACGAGCGTGCCAGCGCTTCATCGAGATCGACTTGCCGACGCTGGCTTCCTTGATGACGAGCGCATCAACGTCGAGGTTGTGGTTGTTTTCCGCGTTGGCGACGGCGCTGGCGAGAACCTTGCGCACGTCGACAGCCATCGCCTTCTTCGAGAAGGTGAGGATGTTCATCGCGTCTTCGACCTTGCGGCCGCGGATCAGCGCGGCAACGAGGTTGAGCTTCTGCGCCGAACCGCGAATCTGCGTGCCGACCGAGAGCGCCTCATTGTCCGCAACGCGGCGGGGGGACTTTTCCTTGCCCATTAGCGTTTGCCCTTCTTGTCAGCCGCGTGGCCGGGGAAGAAGCGCGTCGGCGCAAATTCACCCAGCTTCATGCCGACCATGTCTTCATTGACCGACACCGGCACGAACTTGCGGCCGTTGTAGACGTTGAAGGTCAGGCCCACGAACTGCGGGAGGATGGTGGACCGGCGCGACCAGGTCTTGATCGGGGCAGAGCTGCCGCCGTCCTGGGCCGTTTCGGCTTTCTTGAGCAGATGGAGGTCCACGAACGGACCCTTCCAGACCGAGCGAGCCATGGCTTACCTCTTCTTCTTCGCGTGACGCGACCGGATGATCATCTTGTCGGTCGACTTGTTGTGGCGCGTACGCGCACCCTTCGTCGGCTTGCCCCACGGGGTAACCGGGTGACGGCCGCCCGAGGTGCGGCCTTCGCCGCCGCCATGCGGGTGATCGACCGGGTTCTTTGCGACACCGCGCGTCAGCGGACGCTTGCCGAGCCAGCGGTTGCGGCCGGCCTTGCCGAGGTTGGTGTTCTGGTTGTCGGGGTTCGACACCGCACCCACCGTGCCCATGCATTCGCCGCGGATGTAACGCTGTTCGCCCGAACCGAGACGCACGATGACGAGACCGCGGTCACGACCGACGACCTGTGCATAGGTGCCAGCCGAACGGGCGATCTGGCCACCCTTGCCCGGCTTCATCTCGATGTTGTGCACGATCGTGCCGACCGGCATCTGCGACAGTTCCATCGCATTGCCCGGCTTCACGTCGGTCTTCTTGCCCGCGACGACGGTGTCGCCAACAGCCAGACGCTGCGGCGCCAGGATGTAAGCCACTTCACCGTCTTCGTACTTGACGAGCGCGATGAACGCGGTGCGGTTCGGGTCATATTCCAGACGCTCGACAACAGCCGGCATGTCCCACTTGCGACGCTTGAAGTCGATGAAGCGGTACTTCTGCTTGTGGCCGCCGGCGATGCCGCGCGAGGTCACATGACCCTTGTTGTTGCGGCCACCGGTCTTGCGCTTGCCTTCGGTCAGCGCCTTGACGGGCTTGCCCTTCCACAGCGACGATTTGTCGACGAGGATCAGGCCGCGCTGCGCGGGGCTCGTCGGATTATAGGATTTAAGTGCCATTTTCTCTGCCTTTCCCTACAATCAGACGCCGGTGGTGACGTCGATCGACTGGCCTTCGGCCAGACGAACGATCGCCTTCTTCACGTCGCTGCGGGTGTAGGGCTTGCCCTTCCAGCGCTTGGTCTTGCCCTTGGTGACGAGCGTGTTCACGCCGATCACCTTGACATCGAACAGCGCCTCGACGGCGGCCTTGATGGCGGGCTTGGTCGCGTCGTTCGCGACCTTGAACACCACCGCGTTATTTTCGCTGAGCAGCGTCGACTTTTCGGTGATCACCGGAGCGAGGATCACGTCATAGTGACGCGCGTCGATGGTTTTTGCCTTAGCCATTGCAGCGTGCCTCCAGCTTTTCGACCGCCGCGCGGGTCAGGACCAGCGTGTCGGCACGGATGATGTCATAGACATTGGCACCGATCGCCGGCAGCGCGTCGACACCGATCAGGTTAGCCGATGCCATTGCGAAGCTTTCGTGCACCGCGTCGCCGTCGATGAAGAGGGCGCGATTGCCGAGTTCGAGCTTGCCGAGCTTGCCGGCGAGCGCCTTGGTCTTCGCGTCCTTGAGCTCGAGCGTATCGATAACGACGAGCTTGCCGCCCTTCGCCTTGTCGCTGAGCGCCATCTTGAGGCCGAGGGTGCGGATCTTCTTGTTCAGCGAGTGGCCGAAGGTGCGGGCACGGGGGCCATGCGCCTTACCACCGCCGATGAAGATCGGCGCCTTGCGATCGCCGTGACGTGCGGTACCGCCGCCCTTCTGACGACCGAACTTCTTGCCGGTGCGCGACACATCGCTGCGTTCGCGGGCGGCACGAGCCGGGCCACGGCGCTTTTCGAGCTGCCATGCAACGACGCGATGCAGGATGTCGGCGCGCGCGTCGACACCAAAGACGTCGTCGTTGAGATCGATGTCGGTGCCGGCCTTGCCGTCGAGGGTCTGAACCTTGACCTTCATGATCAGGACTCCTGTGCGCCGTCGGTGGCCGCGGTGTCGACGACGGTTTCTTCAACCGGCGTTTCGACCGGTGCATCAACCGGGGCATCGTTGGTATTGGCCGCGCTCTTGACGCCCGCCGGATAGGGGGCCTCCGGATGACGCGGCAGCTTCACCGCATCGCGGACGAGCAGCCAGCCGCCCTTCGAGCCAGGGACCGAGCCCTTGACGAAGAGAAGGCCGCGCTCGACGTCGGTGCGGACGATTTCGAGATTCTGCTGGGTGCGGTTACGCGCGCCCATGTGACCGGCCATCTTCTTGTTCTTGAAGACGCGGCCCGGATCCTGGCGGTTACCGGTCGAACCATGCGCACGGTGGCTGATCGAAACACCGTGGGTCGCGCGCATACCGCCGAAACCCCAGCGCTTCATCGCACCGGCAAAGCCCTTACCCTGGGTCACGCCCTGGATGTCGACGATCTGGCCGGCAACGAAATGGTCGGCCGACAGTTCGGCGCCGACGTCGAGCGTCGCGTCGTCGGCGACGCGGAATTCGACGAGCTTCGCCTTGGGCTCGACTTCGGCCTTGCCATAGGCACCGCGCTGCGGCTTGGCGACGTTCTTCGCCTTGGCCGAGCCAGCACCGAGTTGAACGGCCACATAGCCGTCACGTTCTTTATCGCGCACGGAGACGACTTGGCAGCCTTCGAGGCTCAGGACGGTGACGGGCACGTGGCGGCCGTCATCCTGAAACAGGCGGGTCATCCCCATTTTCTTCGCGATCACGCCAGTACGCATGATCATACTCCTCAACAGAGGCCGGGCGGACCATTCCGCACGGCGTGCGGGACCCCATCAAGGCGAACCTCGACGAGAACCCTCCCAGCCCAGAATTTCGATGCATCGCCCCGTCCGGGCTGAGGTGCCGCGCCCCGTGGGAGAAGCGGCGAGACGGGGGACGCAGCCCGGACCATATTTCTTCCGAAGAAGAGGTCCGGCGGTATCCACCCTATCGTCGGCCCGGATCGCGCCGGACAATGCAGTCACCGAAGTGTCCTGCCGATAGAGACCCCGGCTTTCGCCGGGGCTGCGTTGGCTTACGCCAACTTGATTTCGACGTTCACGCCCGCAGCGAGGTCGAGCTTCATCAGCGCGTCAACCGTCTGCGGGGTGGGCTGCACGATGTCGAGCAGCCGCTTGTGGGTACGCACCTCGAACTGCTCGCGCGACTTTTTGTCGACATGCGGGCCGCGGTTCACGGTGAATTTTTCAATACGCGTCGGAAGCGGGATCGGACCGCGAATGAGTGCGCCCGTACGACGTGCCGTGTCGGCAATGTCGGTGGTGGCCTGATCGAGCACGCGGTGATCAAAGGCCTTCAGGCGAATGCGAATATTCTGCGTTTCCATGACTGTTCCAGTCGAATCCCGTCTAACGATGCGAAAGAGCCGAAATGGCCTGCTCCGACTTCCGCAGGGAAGCCGGATCGGCCATCAAAATTCTTTAAGCTACGAGCCGCGCGAATCGGTCCGAATCGCGCGGCTCGCGGCCCTATATTACTTTGTGATCGTCGCGACAACCCCTGCGCCGACGGTACGGCCACCTTCGCGAATTGCGAAGCGCAGACCCGGGTCCATGGCGATCGGGGCAATCAGCTTGACCGACAGCTGGACGTTGTCGCCCGGCATGACCATCTCGGTGCCCTCGGGGAGGATAACCTCACCGGTGACGTCGGTGGTGCGGAAGTAGAACTGCGGACGATAGTTCGCGAAGAACGGCGTGTGACGGCCGCCTTCGTCCTTCGACAGGACGTACACTTCCGAGGTGAACTCGGTGTGCGGCGTGATCGAGCCGGGCTTCGCCAGAACCTGGCCACGCTCGACTTCTTCACGGCCGACGCCGCGAATCAGCGCACCGACGTTGTCGCCAGCCTGGCCCTGGTCGAGCAGCTTGCGGAACATTTCGACGCCGGTCACGACAGTCTTCTTGGTGTCCTTGATGCCGACGATTTCGACTTCTTCACCAACCTTGACGATGCCGGTTTCGATACGGCCGGTCACGACGGTACCGCGACCCGAGATCGAGAACACGTCTTCGATCGGCATCAGGAAGGGCTTGTCGAGCGGACGTTCCGGCTGCGGGATCCACGCGTCGACGGCAGCCATCAGCTTCAGGATCGCGTCCTTGCCGATGTTGTCGTCGCGGCTTTCCAGCGCGGCGAGAGCCGAACCGGCGATGATCGGAATATTGTCGCCGTCGAAGTCGCGCTTCGAAAGTTCTTCACGAATTTCGAGTTCGACGAGTTCGAGCAGCTCGGGATCGTCAAGCTGGTCGACCTTGTTGAGGAACACGACCATCGTGGGAACGCCGACCTGCTTCGCGAGCAGGATGTGCTCCTTGGTCTGCGGCATCGGGCCGTCAGCGGCCGACACGACGAGGATCGCGCCGTCCATCTGGGCGGCGCCGGTGATCATGTTCTTCACATAGTCGGCGTGGCCCGGGCAGTCGACGTGCGCATAGTGGCGGCCGTCGGTTTCATATTCGACGTGTGCGGTCGAAATAGTGATGCCGCGCTCGCGCTCTTCGGGAGCCTTGTCGATGTTTGCGAAGTCGACGGCGGCGTTGCCGGCGACGTTTTCGGCGAGCACCTTGGTGATCGCTGCGGTCAGCGAGGTCTTGCCATGGTCGACGTGACCGATGGTGCCGATGTTGCAGTGCGGCTTCGTCCGCTCAAATTTAGCCTTGGCCATGATGGTATAACCTTCTTGTTCAATGTTTGCGTTGATCAGTCCTGGACGAGCCTGCTGAATCAGGCGCCGCCCTTAGAGGGTCTTGCCGCGCGGTGCAAGCCCGCGCGGCTTTGACCCGTCAGGCCATCTTGGCCTTCACTTCTTCGGCGACGTTGGTCGGCACTTCTTCATAATGCGAGAATTGCATCGAGTAGCTGGCGCGACCCTGGCTGAAGCTGCGCAGCTGGTTCACATAGCCGAACATGTTCGCCAGCGGAACGATCGCCTCGACGACCTGGGCGATGCCCCGGCTGTCGGTGCCCTGAATCTGCCCGCGACGGCTGTTAAGATCGCCGATCACGTCGCCCATGAATTCTTCAGGGGTAACGACCTCGACCTTCATCACCGGCTCGAGCAGCTTGATGCCGGCCTTCGCCGCCACTTCGCGCATCGCCGCACGGCCCGCGATTTCGAACGCCAGCGCCGACGAGTCGACGTCGTGATACGCGCCGTCCGTGAGCTTGATTTCGAAGTCGATGATCGGGAAGCCGATCATGTGACCGTTTTCGGCCGACTCGCGCATGCCCTTTTCGACCGACGGGATATATTCGCGCGGAATGTTACCGCCCTTGATCTCGTCGATGAAGGTGATGCCCGCGCCGCGTTCGCCGGGAGCGACGCTGACCTTGACGCGGCCGAACTGGCCCGAGCCACCCGACTGCTTCTTGTGGGTGTAGTCGACGTCGACGGCCTTCGCGAGCGATTCGCGGTACGCCACCTGCGGCGCGCCGACGTTCGCTTCGACCTTGAACTCACGCTTCATGCGATCGACGAGAATGTCGAGGTGAAGCTCGCCCATGCCCTTGATGATCGTCTGACCCGATTCATGGTCGGTCGACACGCGGAACGAGGGATCCTCGGCAGCCAGACGGTTGAGCGCGATGCCCATACGTTCCTGGTCGGCCTTGGTCTTCGGTTCCACCGACAGCTCGATGACCGGCTCGGGGAATTCCATCCGCTCGAGGATGATCGGCGCGTTGGTCGCGCAGAGCGTGTCCCCGGTGGTGGTTTCCTTGAGGCCGGCGAGCGCGACGATGTCGCCCGCATAGGCTTCTTCGATGTCTTCGCGGCTGTTCGCATGCATCAGCAGCATACGACCGACCTTTTCCTTCTTGTCCTTCACCGAGTTCAGGTACGTGCCCTTGTTCAGGGTCCCCGAATAGATGCGGGCGAAGGTGAGCGAGCCGACGAACGGGTCGTTCATGATCTTGAAGGCGAGCAGCGACAGCGGCGCCGAATCCGAAGTCTCGCGCGAGTCGGGCTGGTCGTTCGACGGGTTGATGCCCTGGACGTCAGGAATGTCGAGCGGCGAAGGCAGATAGTCGACAACCGCGTCGAGCAGCGCCTGCACGCCCTTGTTCTTGAACGACGAGCCGCACAGCACGGGCACGAACGCCTGCGCCAGCGTACCCTTGCGGATCAGCGCCTTCAGTTCGGGAACGGCAGGCACCGTGCCTTCGAGATAGGCTTCCATCGCATCGTCGTCCTGTTCGACGGCGAGTTCGACGAGCTTTTCACGATATTCGGCGGCCTTGTCCTTCAGGTCGGCCGGAATCTCTTCATAGAAGAATTCGGCGCCGAGGCTTTCGTCCTTCCAGATGATCGCGCGTTCGTTGACGAGGTCAACGAGGCCGATGAAGTCGCTTTCGGCGCCGATGGGCAGATAAAGTACCGCCGGCGTCGCGCCGAGGCGATCGATGATCGTCTGGACGCAATAGTAGAAATTCGCGCCGGTGCGATCGAGCTTGTTGATGTAGCACATGCGCGGAACTTTATACTTGTCCGCCTGGCGCCACACGGTTTCCGACTGCGGTTCGACGCCGGCAACGCCGTCGAACGCGGTGATCGCACCGTCGAGCACGCGCAGCGAACGCTCGACCTCAATCGTGAAGTCGACGTGTCCGGGGGTGTCGATGATGTTCAGACGATGCTCGGGACCCTTGCCTTCGTCGGCCTTCCACAAGCAAGTGGTTGCCGCGGACGTGATCGTGATGCCGCGTTCCTGTTCCTGCTCCATCCAGTCCATCGTCGCGGCGCCGTCGTGGACTTCGCCGATCTTGTAGGACTTGCCGGTGTAGTAAAGGATGCGCTCGGTCGTCGTGGTCTTGCCGGCGTCGATGTGCGCCATGATCCCAAAGTTGCGATATTTATCGAGCGGATGGCTGCGTGCCATGGTCTTTTCCTTGGATTTGGGGGGCGGCCCTTGCGGCCACCCCCGATATAGGAACGATTGTTACGATTGCGAGACGCGCCCCGCGAGGCGCAGGGGCGTCCGCGTGGGTTACCAGCGGTAGTGCGAGAAGGCGCGGTTCGCTTCCGCCATGCGGTGCGTGTCTTCGCGCTTCTTGACCGCGTTGCCGCGGTTGTTCGACGCGTCGAGCAGTTCGCCCGACAGGCGCGCGGCCATCGTGGTTTCGCTGCGGTTGCGCGCGGCGGTGATCAGCCAGCGGATCGCGAGCGCCTGCGCACGGTCCGGACGGACTTCGACCGGAACCTGATAGGTCGCACCGCCGACGCGGCGGCTGCGGACTTCGATGTTCGGGCGGATGTTCGCGAGCGCCTCGTGGAACACGCCGAGCGGTTCCTTCTTGGCGCGGGCTTCGACCGATTCGAGCGCACCGTAAACGATGCTTTCGGCGACGGACTTCTTCCCGTCCAGCATGACGCTGTTCATGAACTTCGACAGCACCGTATCACCGAAACGGGGATCGGGCAGGATTTCGCGGCGTTCAGGACGACGACGACGAGCCATAGGTAATTCCTTTTACAACAGCATCCCGGCGCATGCGCAGCCAGGGATGATCAAATAGCCGAAAAAGCGGTCCTTACTTCGGACGCTTCGCGCCGTACTTCGAACGGCTCTGCTTGCGGTCCTTCACGCCCTGCGTATCGAGCACGCCGCGCAGGACGTGGTAACGCACACCGGGAAGATCGCGGACACGACCGCCGCGGATCAGCACGACGCTGTGTTCCTGGAGGTTGTGGCCTTCGCCGGGGATGTAGGTGATGACTTCGCGCTGGTTGGTCAGGCGGACCTTCGCAACCTTGCGGAGCGCCGAGTTCGGCTTTTTCGGGGTCGTCGTGTAGACACGGGTGCAAACGCCGCGCTTTTGCGGGTTTGCGTCCATCGCCGGGACCTTGGACTTCACCTTCTGGGGAGTCCGGCCCTTGCGGACCAGCTGGTTGATCGTGGGCATGAATGCTTCACCTTTAAATGTCCGCCCATCAAAGCGAACGGTTACTGTACTGCGGTGGATGAAGCTCCGGCCGCTAACCCGCCAGAAATGGCGAAAAACGACCGACCTGATAACAGCAAAAGACCCCGGCGGATCGTGATGATCTTCCGGAGGCTCCATCCGCGCCAGCAATGTTCAAGCGCTGTTGTAACCGAAAGAGGCAGCAAACCGCCCTTTTCGGTCGAGCGCGCCCCTAGACCCGATTCCTTCCGCGGTCAAGGGGCGGGCAATATTGTTGCGCCGGTCGGGGCGGGCTATCGGTCGGCGATGCCCGCCGACCGCCACGCCAGCTTTGCCCCGCACGTCGCGCCCGATACGCGATTGCTGATACTGGGAAGCCTGCCCGGCGTCCGCTCACTCGCCGCGCAGCAATATTACGCACATCCGACAAACCAGTTCTGGCGGCTGCTCGGAGCGGTGGTGGACCGGCCTCTTGGCGATATGCCCTACGACGAAAGGCTGGCCGCGCTGCGGGATGCGAAGGTCGGGCTGTGGGACGTGATCCGCAGCGCCGAACGGCGCACGAGCAGCGATTCGCTGATCCGCGAGGTCGAGGCGCACGACCTCGCGGCGCTGATTGCCGACCTTCCCGACCTCAGCATGGTCGCGTTCAACGGTGGGACGGCCGCAGCGATCGGGCGAAAGCAGCTGCCTCCGCTAGACGGAGTCACGCTCGTCGACCTGCCGTCGAGCAGCGCGGCGCATACGATCGGCTTCGACAAGAAGCGCGATCGCTGGCTGGCGCTGCGCGGCGCACTCTGATCAGTCGACGACGCTGCCCCGCGCCATCACGAAATCGACCTTTTTGAGCACGCGCACGTCGGCAACGGGGTCGCTTGCGACCGCGATGATGTCGGCGCTCTTGCCCGGCGCGATCGTGCCGATCTCGTTCGACAGGCCGAGCAGGTCGGCGGCATTGACCGTCGCGGCCTTGAGCGCCTCGACGGGGGTCATGCCATTCTGCACCATCAGTTCGAACTCGTCGCCATTGCGGCCGTGCTTCGACACGCCGGCATCGGTGCCGAAGGCGATGCGCACGCCTCTGGGCACGAGCTGCTGGAGGCTCTTGCCGGTGATTTCGATGCGCCATTTGATCTTGGCGAGCACGTCGGGCTCATAGGCGTTGGCATTGGCGGCGATGCGTTCCTTGTAGCCGTTCACGGTCGAGAGTGTCGGGACATAATAGGTCTTCGACTTCGCCCATTGGCTGATCGTCGCTTCGTCGAGGATCGTGCCATGTTCGATCGAGTCGGCGCCCGCCGTCAGCGCGAGGCGGATGCCGTCGGCGCCGTGCGCGTGGACCGCGACCTTCTTGCCGAACAGATGCGCGGTATCGACGATCGCCTGCGCCTCGTCGTCGAACATCTGTTTGCCGAGGCCCGCGCCGATGCGGCTGTTGACCCCGCCGGTCGAAGCGAATTTGATCACGTCGGCGCCGCGGCCAATCTGGAGCCGCACCGCGCGGCGGCAGTCATCGGCGCCGTTGCAGGTATTGCCCGCCCCCGCGAAGAAGGGCCGCAGTTCGTCGCGATAGCCCAGCGAGCCGTCCATATGTCCCGCGCTGCCCGAGATGCTGTTGCCCGCATCGACGATGCGCGGGCCCTGCACCTTGCCATCGAGGATCGCGTCGCGAAGCGCCAGCGTCGCGCCGTCGCCGTCGCCGAGGTTGCGCACCGTGGTGAAGCCCGCGCGCAGCGTCTTCATCCCGTTCGCTTCGGCATTGAACGCCTGCGCCGCCGGGCTGAGCGTGACCTCTTCGAGCTGGCCCGCGATGCCGCCGGCGTCGCTCGTCAGATGGACGTGGCTGTCGATCAGGCCGGGGAGGACATATTTGTCCTTGAGGTCGATCAGCGTCGCCCCGGGGTCGGCGGGCTGGAAACCGTCGGCGATCGAAACGATCCGGCCGCCCTCGACGACGATCGTCGTGGCGCCGCGCGCGGGCTTGCCCGGTTCGGCGAGCAATTGGCCGGCGTGGATGACGGTGCGCGCCGGCGCCTGTGCGGCGAGCGGCGTCGCGAGCGCCGCACCGACAAGCGCGAACGGAAGAAGTTGAATCGGCTTCATTCTGGCATCCCCTGTTTTGGATTTGGGGAGCGTTAAAGCCGATCAGAAGCCCAGCGTAAAGCGCGCCGCGGCACCCTGGTCGTCGGGCATCGCGGCAATATGGCCGGGATCGCGCCGCCACCAGCTGTTGACGACCAGATCGCCGCCGAAGAGCGCCATCGCATAGCTCGCCTCGACCACCAGTTCGCGCCCTGTGGGCGCCAGATGATAGGTCCGGCGGCTGAAGTCGGTACGGCCGCTCGCATAATCGTGCGCCACAGGAAGCGTCAGGTCGATGCCGCCGCGCGCGACGCGCAGCGGCTGCGCGAAGCGCAGCGCGGCGCGGTCACCCGGTCGCATCAGATTCGCCCTCGCGATGTCGAAAGAGAAGGCCGACGACCAGAGCAGGCCGCCCGCGACGAGGCCGCGGCTGTCGGGGCGCGTCCGCATCTGGCGCCAGGCGGCCGCAATTTGCCAATCATCGCGCATATCGAGGATGAGGCTGGCGTCGCCGACGAGGCTGGTTGCGCCGCCGGCGCCGAAGACGGGGCCGAGGCGCGCGCCGAGGAGGCTGTCCGATTCGCGCAGCCAGCTGGCGCCGAGCGCGGCGCGAAGGGGACCAAAGCGCGCATCCCACGCGGCGCCGAAGCGCTGGTAGCGGCTGTCACGGCCCGCGCGATAGCGGAGCAGCGGGTCGTCCTGCCAGCGCGAACCCGAGACCCAGCCGCGCTCGGCATATATGTTAATATATTGATTAGTAGTAATATTATGCCGAATTAAGGTTCCCATACCGGGGCTGGACGCGAAACCCAGGCCTTCGTGCGCGCCGTCGCCGATGAGCATCGCAGGACCGCCGTCGCCGCGTTCGCCCGCGAGCAGACCGCCGGTGCCGCGCCCGGCGGCGAAGCCGATACGCGTCCGCGCATCGAGCCGCGTGACGACCGAGGCGGCGATGGTACGCGCACGCTGCGCGTCGTGGAAAGAGAGGCCCGCGAGCGCGTCGGTACCGCCGGCGCCCGGCGCGGTGACGAGCGACAGCGCGGTGGCCCGGCTCGCCGCGCTCTGCTGGCGGACGAGGCCGCCGATCGCCCCCGACAGCTTGAAGTCGGGGCGTCGCTGCGCGAGCGACTGGCCGAAATCGACGTTGAAAGCGCGGCCGAAACCGTCGGTGACCAGCCCCGTCGTGCCGACCCGGCCGGCATCGCCCATCGGGCCGCCGAGGATTCCGAGCGGCGCATCGAGCGCCACCGCGGTCGACGTGCCGGCGAGCGCGGTCGCACCCATCGGCTGGAAGGCGCGCGCGATGTCGAGAATGCCCTGCCCATAGACCGCATCGTCGCCGGCCGCACCCGCGTCGCGCGCCGATTGATAGAGCAACTGCACAATCTGCTGGCTCGACAGGTTGGGAAAGGCCTGCGCGATCAGCGCGACCGCGCCCGCGACCTGCGGCGCCGCAAAGCTGGTCCCGTTGAGCACGAAGACAAAATTGCCCTCGGTCTTGAGCGCGCCATTTTGATAGGCGCAGCACACCCCTTCACCGAGCGCCGACAGGTACGAACCGACATAGGCGCCGGCGCGGTTGCTGAACGCCGAGTTGGTGCCATTTTCGTTGACCGATCCCGCAATGACGACCAGTCCGCCGCCGGCATCGCGCAAACCTTGCGCGAAACGGTCGGGGTTGTTCGGATCGTTGCCGTTCGCGGTCGTGTCGCCCTCATTCCCCGCCGAGACGATGACGATGATCCCCGCGGCCGTCGCGCGCGACACGGCGGCACGCAGCGTCGCCCCGGGCGGATCCTCGCCGCCGAGCGAGATGTTGACGACGCGCGCGCCCGCGCTGACCGCGCGGTCGAGCCCTGCCGCAATCGCGGTTTCGGGATAGCGGCAGCCGCTTTCGTCGTTCGACGGATTCTCGGTCGCGCAACTGCCCGGCCGGTCGGCGCGCAGCACGAGCAGACTGGCGTTGAACGCGATGCCGAAAGTCCCGGCGTCATTCTTTCCGCCAAGCAGCACCTGCGCGACGTTGGTGCCGTGCGTTCCCTCGCCGTTGATCCCGCGCGTCCCCGCAAGGTCGGCCGACTGGGGCGAAATGCGGCCGGCAAATTCGGGGCTGTCCTCGTCGATCCCGTCGTCGATGACCCCCGCCAATATCCCCTGCCCGGTCGCACCCGCCTGATAGGCGGTGATCGCCCCGTGGAAATTGACCCCGTCGGACATCCGCGTCTCGGCGGTGTTGAAATTGCCCGTCGGCGGCGGGGTCGGCGTGGGCGTCGGAGCAGGCGTGGGAGTCGGGGTCGGGGTCGGTGCAGGAGCCGGCGGCGGAGCAGGGGTGGGCGCAGGGCGCGCGCCGCCACCACCGCCACAGGCCGCGAGCGAGAGCGCGGCAAGGCCGAGCAGAAGCGGCAAAGGCCGTCCCGCCACCCGCCGGATGCTGCTGCGTCGGTTCGCGTCGGCCATCGCCGTTCCCCTTTGCCCTGATATCCGCCTCTTAGCGCGGCGGGGGGAAGAGGGGTAGCATCATGCGGTTAATTGAGGGTTCCGTATCGCAGCTGCTCGTGCGCCTTGCCGCGACCCATCCCAGCCTTTATGCGGCCGGTCATCATGCCCGCCCCGCTCGACCATATCGACAGCTGGATCTTCGATCTCGACAACACGCTCTATGCGCCGTCGGCGAAGCTGTTCGACCTGATCGACGAACGCATGGGCGCCTTCATCATGCGGTTGCTGAAGGTCGATGCCATCGAGGCGCGGCGCGTGCAGAAGCAATATTTTCACGACCATGGCACGACGATGGCGGGGTTGATGCGCCACCACGGCGTGCACCCCGAGGATTTTCTGGTCGACGTCCATGATATCGCGCTCGACCGGCTGAGCGTCGATGCGCGGCTGCGCGCCGGGCTGGAGCGCCTGCCCGGGCGCAAGCTGATCTTTACCAACGCCGATGCCGATTATGCGGCGCGCGTGCTCGATGCGCGCGGGATCGCCGACCTGTTCGACGGCATCTGCGACATCCGCGTCACGCGCTATACGCCGAAGCCCGATCCCGCAGCCTATGCGATGATGATCACGCATCTGGGGGTCGACCCGGCGAAGAGCGTCTTCGTCGAGGATATGGCGCGCAACCTGACGCCCGCCAAAGCGCTCGGCATGACGACCGTCTGGCTGGACAATGGCAGCGAAAGCGGCCATCGCGACCACCTGCCAAGCCATGTCGATTTCCACGCGGCCGACATCGCCGACTGGCTCGACAATCTGCCTTTACCCTGGGGAATTTCATGACCACCGACCTCCAATCGACGATCGAAGCCGCATGGGATGACCGCGACGCGCTGGGGCTGACGACGACCGGCGCAGTGCGCGAGGCGGTCGAGACCGCGCTCGCGGGGCTCGACGACGGCAGCTATCGCGTCGCCGAGCGCGACGCCGGCGGGACCTGGCAGGTCAACCAATGGCTGAAAAAGGCGGTGCTGCTGTCCTTCCGGCTTAACGACATGGAACTGATCGAAGGCGGTCCCGGCGGCGCGCGCTGGTGGGACAAGGTGCCGTCGAAATTCGCCGGCTGGGGCGAGAATCGTTTCCGCGACGCGGGCTTCCGCGCCGTTCCCGGTGCGATCGTCCGCCACGGCGCGCATATCGCCAAGGGCGCGGTGCTGCTGCCGAGCTTCGTCAATATCGGCGCACGCGTCGGCGAGGGGTCGATGGTCGACGCGTGGGCGACCGTCGGCAGCTGCGCGCAGATCGGCGCGAACGTCCATCTGTCGGGCGGCGCGGGGATCGGCGGCGTATTGGAACCGCTGCAGGCCGGGCCCGTGGTGATCGAGGACGGCGCGTTCATCGGCGCGCGCGCCGAAGTCGCCGAGGGCGTGATCGTGCGTGAGGGCGCGGTGCTGTCGATGGGCGTCTATCTGGGCGCATCGACCAAGATCGTCGATCGCGCGACCGGCGAGGTCTTCATGGGCGAAGTTCCCGCTTACTCGGTCGTCGTGCCGGGGGCGCTGCCGGGCAAGCCCTTGCCCGACGGGACGCCCGGTCCGTCGCTCTATTGCGCGGTGATCGTCAAGCGCGTCGATGCCAAGACACGCGCCAAGACCGGGATCAACGAGCTGCTGCGCGACTGATTCCGGCGGCGCGAACGCGCGTCGCAGGGCGTTCGTCGAAGCCTGCCGGTCGTCGATGGACTATCGGGAGCAATATCATTATTGCGAACTATTCGCATGAAGGGCCACTGGGGAGGTGGCGCCGGCGGGGGATCAAACGTGTCGTTCGGAAAAATTTCGCTGGTGGCAAGCGCCGCCCTGATCGCCATCGCACCCGCGACGGCACAGGAGCCGACGGGTGACGCGCCGCCTGCGGTGCCGACGCCCGCGAACGGCGCGCAGCGTTATGCACCCGCCGACTTTGCCCGCTTCGCGCCGCGCACCGCGCTCGACATGGTCGAGAAGGTACCGGGATTCCTGATCGTCACCGGGACCAACGGCGGCGAGCGCGGGCTGGGCGCGGCGACCGAGAATGTGCTGATCAACGGCGAGCGGATCGCGAACAAGTCGACCGACGCGCGCACCGCGCTGGCGCGCATCACCGCCGCCGAGGTTGCCTGGATCGACATTGTCGATGGCGCGGGTCTGAATGTGCCGGGGCTGACCGGGCAGGTCGCCAATGTCGTGCTCGTCGCAGGCGCGGGGAGCGGCGGGTTCCAGACGACGCTTCGCTGGCAGCCCGAATGGCGGCCACGGCTCGACAAGAACTGGCTGAACGGCGAGATTTCGACGACGGGCAAGCTCGGCGGCACCAATCTGACGCTGAGCCTCAAGAATGAAGCCAGCCGTCAGGGCCATTGGGGTCCCGAGCGTGTGTATGACGGGGGTGGCGTGCTGCTGTTCACGCGCGACGAGTTCGGCGCCTATAGCGGCGACCGGCCGCGGCTGTCGGCGGCGCTCGCGCGCACGGCGGTGAACGGCAACAAGTGGAATCTGAACCTCGGCGGCCAATTGCAGCTGCTCGACGAGCGCGTCGACAGCGTGTCGGTGCGGCCCGCGAACGGCACGGTGCGCGAGACGTTCAAATTCACCGAAGACGAGTATAATTTCGACATCGGCGGCGATTATGAGCTGGGGCTGGGCAAGGGACGGCTGAAGCTGATCACGCTCTATCGCTTCGAACATAGCCCCTTCGTCGACAGCTTCATCGTCGATCGCGAGGTCGGCGGACGCACCGGCGAGCGCTTCAGGCAGACCGCCGACGAGGGCGAATCGATCCTGCGCGGCGAATATAGCTGGCGGACCGGCGGCGGGACCGACTGGCAGGTCGCGCTCGAGGGGGCGTATAATACGCTCGACGTCGATTCCGAATTTGCGGTGCTGCAACCCGACGGCAGTTTCCGGCCCGTGGTCTTCGGCGGCGAGCGCACGAAGGTCGAGGAAAAGCGCGGCGAGGCTTCGCTGACGTGGGGGCGGTCGCTGGCACCGAACCTGACCGCGCAGCTCAATCTCGGCGCCGAATATAGCGAGCTGACCTCGTCGGGTCCGGACGGTCTGACGCGCCGCTTCGTCCGGCCGAAGGGCAAATTGGCGCTGGCGTGGAAGGTCGGCGCGAAAACGACGATCAACTGGTTCCTCCAGCGCCGCGTCGACCAGCTCGACTTTTTCGATTTCGCGAGTTCGGTCGACGTCGCGAACGGGCAGGGCAACGGCGGCAACGGCCTGCTCGTGCCGCCGGTCCTCAACCGCACCGAACTGGAAGTCGTGCAGGACATGGGCGGATGGGGCAATGCGTCGCTCGCCGTCGCTTATGCCTATGCGCAGGACCTCGTCGATCAGGTGCCGCTGTCACCGACGACCGAGGGACGCGGCAATCTGCCGCCCGCGCATCTTTATCGCATCAGTTCGAAAGCGACCTTGCTGCTCGACCGGCTGGGGTGGAAGGGCGCGCGGATCAACAGCGATATCACCTTGCGCCGCAACCGCGTGCGCGATCCGCTCACCGGCCTGTGGCGCGACCAGAGCGAGGGGCAGGAATATGTTGTCGACCTGAGCCTGCGCCACGACATTCCGCACACCAATCTGGCGTGGGGCGCGGGTTATTTCGACGAGCGATTCAGCCCGAATTTGCGGCTCGGCGCGATCGAACATGAATCGACCGACGGCCCGTTCGTCACCGCCTTTATCGAGCATAAGGATGTCGCGGGCTTCACGGTGAAGCTGTCGTACCGCAATCTTGCGGGGATGAAGGACGGGTTCACCCGGACGGCGTTCGTCGACCGACGCGACGGGCCGGTGGCGTTCAGCGAGCAACGGCTGCGCAGGTTCGGCCGGTTTTTCCAGCTGACGGTGACGGGGACGCTGTAGTCTGTTTCGGCCATGCCGAAACAGGGCGGCGCCGGCCCGCTCCCCCACCCGGCCTCCCCAGGTTACTATCGTCGGGGAGGCCGGGTGGGGGAGCGGGCCGGTGCCGCTTTCCACGTCAGTGGAAAAAACGCTCAACGCTCGCTGAGGTAATAACGCTCGCGCGCGCTCAGATCGTCGTTCAGTTCATAGACGATCGGCTGGCCGGTCGGGATTTCGAGGCCGGTGATGTCGGCGTCCGAAATGCCCGAGAGATGCTTGACGAGCGCGCGAAGGCTGTTGCCGTGCGCCGAGATCAGCACCGTCTTGCCCGCGGCGAGCTGTGGGACGATCGCGGTTTCATAATAGGGCAGCACACGCTCGATCGTATCCTTGAGGCTTTCGGCCGAGGGGATGACGATGCCAGCGTAGCGCGGGTCGCTCGACAGGTCCCACGGCGAGCCCGCTTCGAGCGGCGGCGGCGGGATGTCGAAGCTGCGGCGCCAGATCTTGACCTGATCGTCGCCATGCTTCGCCGCGGTCTCGGCCTTGTCGAGCCCGGTGAGGCCGCCATAGTGGCGTTCGTTGAGGCGCCAGTCCTTGGTGACGGGGAGCCAGAGGCGGCCCATCGCTTCGAGCGCGAGGTTCAGCGTCTTGATCGCGCGCGACTGGACCGAGGTGAAGCAGGTGTCGGGGGCGATGCCCTTTGCCTTCATCAACTCGCCCGCGGCGATGGCTTCGGCGGCGCCCTTTTCGGTGACATCGACATCCCACCAGCCGGTGAAGCGGTTTTCGAGATTCCACTGCGACTGGCCGTGACGGATGAGGATGAGCTGGGGCATTTCGGATCCTTGCGCTGGAGGAGGTGTGCCGCCCTTTAGCGCGGGTTTTCGGCAAAGGCCAACCACCCTCTTGAAATGGTTTCGCCGGCTACCAGATTGACGTCATCCGGCTGCCGATACGGGGCCGGGTGGCGATCGCGGCACCGGCCGCGGTCCCTGACTTCGCTTTTGAAAAGGAAGAAAGACCATGCGCAACAGTTTCGACTGGACCCCCTATCGCCGTTCGACCGTCGGGTTCGACCGGTTGTTCGATTTCCTCGAAACGGGTGGCTCGGGCGCCGAAAACTATCCCCCGTTCGACATCGAAAAACTCGCCGACGACCATTTCCGCATCACCGTCGCGGTCGCGGGCTTCAAGGCCGACGAGATCGACATCACCGCGCAGCAGAATATGCTGACCGTCAGCGGTCGCAAGGCGCCCGTGGCCGAAGGCGAGGAGCGCCAGCTCCTTTACAGCGGCATCGCGACGCGCGCGTTCGAACGCCGCTTCCAGCTCGCCGATTTCGTGCGGGTGAGCGAGGCCGACCTGTCCGACGGGCTGCTTGCCATCGACCTTGTGCGCGAAGTGCCCGAGGCGATGAAGCCGCACAAGATCGCGATCGGTGCCGCAGTGCCGGTGATCGAGGACAAGAAGGCCGCGTAAAGGGGCCTGATTGCCCGGTTTGAACACGGGGTCCGGAGTCCCTTCCGGGCCCCGTTTTCGTGTCTAGAGCGCGCGCGTCATGAAGCGGCTGAACGGGTCGGGCCGGTAATCGGCGAACGGCGCGCACGCGGTGAAGCCATAACGCTGGTAAAGCGCGACCGCGGGTTCGAATGCACCGCTCGATCCCGTTTCGAGGCTGAGGCGTTCAAGACCGCGGCTCCGCGCTACTTCCAGAATATGGTCGAGCATATGCGCGGCGACGCCCTGCCGCAGGAACGGTTCGGCGGTACGCATCGACTTGATCTCGCCATGCGCGCTACCCAGCATCTTGAGCGCGCCGCAGCCCGCAAGCTCGTCGCCGCGGTGGATCGACCAGAAGGTCACGCCGTCGGCGCGCAGCCCGTCGAAATCGAGGAAATGACAGCTGCCCGCAGGCGAGTTCGCGAGCATGCCCGCAAAATGCACCTCGAGCAGCGCACGGATCGCGGCGCCCGACAAATCGTCCTCGACGATCCGCCAGGCGCCCGCGCCCGGCATCAGAGAAGCTGGTCCAGCGTCTGAAGGCACGCGTGCGCAAGCAGCTTCGAGCGCTCGGGCGACCAGCCGGCGACCGGGTCGGGGAGGTCGCGATTGTCCTTGAACGGCATTTCGAGCGTCATCGACACCGCACCGAAGCGTTCGGCGAGCTGCGTTGTCGACATCGACAGATTCGCCTGCCCCGGCGCGGTCTCGGCATAGCCGAGATCGAGCTGGAAATCGGGGGTGTTCGCGGCGAGTGCGGTTTCGAACGCCTTGTACTTCTCGGTCTGCCCGGCCTTGAGCGACGGGATGCCTTCGAAGCCCGCGAGGAAGACCGCGGGGATCGCTTCGTCGCCATGGACGTCGATCGCCCAGTCGACGCCGGTCGCGTCCATCGCATTGCGCACGGCCAGCACTTCGGGGCTGCGATCGGCGGTCGGTTCGTGCCATTCGCGGTTGAGATTCACCCCGGCATAGTTGGTGCGCAGGTGGCCACGGCACGAGCCGTCGGGATTCATGTTCGGGACGATGTGGAAACGGCACTTGGCCCGCAGCGAACGCGCGTGCGGATCGGCGGGATCGACGAGCTTTTCAAGCGCACCCTCCATCCACCATTCGGCCATGCTCTCGCCGGGATGCTGACGCGCATAAAGCCACACCTGCGTTTCGCCCGTACCGAGTTCGAGACAGTCGATCGGCTGGCCTTCGAGGCTGGTGCCGAGGCAGCGGTACGTCACACCTTCGCATTCGGCGATCTGCGCGACGAGGTCGTGATGGCGTTCCATCGAATAGGGCGCGAAATAGGCGATATAGAGGATCGGGCTTTCGGCGGTGTGCTGAATCGTCAGCGTGCCGGCATCGTAGCTGGTGTCGAGGCGGAACCAGTTTTCGCGGTCGGTGCTCGCGCAGGCGGCATAACCCGGCCAGCCGTCGGGATAGGCCGAATCGCCAAGCCCCGTGATCGCGAGGTCGAGCGCGTCGCCCACCGCGCACGACACGCGAAAGTGGAACCACTGGAAAAAGTCCGAGTCGCGATCCTTGCGGATCGACAGGCGGGCGGAGGTGCCGTCGATGGCGTCCACGACGATATTGCCGCTGTCGAAAGCGGCGTTGATGGTGATGGTCATGGGACGCTGATAGTGCGTCCCGATTCGCCGGGGAAGTCCTTGAATAGCGCCTCGGCCAATTTCGCCGCGGCGAGGCTGGGCTGGTTGGCGGGCGCCTTCACCGGCACCGCGGTCAGCGCGCGGCCTTCCCAGAGCGCCTTGCCGCTCGCTGCATCGTCGATGCGGACCGAAAGCTGGAGATCGGCCATCCGCTTGGGACCGCCACCGAGGTTGATCCCGATCCCGAGTCCGACCCCCGACCCATAGCTTCCCGTCGAGCCGCCGACCCCGACCGAGACGGGCGAGCGGCGGCCTTCGGCGAGCTGTTCGCTGCGGTCGAAGGAAATGCGGACGAGGAGCGGGGCGCGTTCATTGCTGCCCGCCGCGACCAGACCCTGCCGCTGGAGCTGCTGATCGACCGCGGTGCGATAGCTGTTCCATTCGAGCGACGGCATCGCCGCGCCCGGAGCTCCGGCCCCCGGCGCGTCAAGCGGTGCGGTCGCAATGGCGTAGCGCGTCCCCGGCGCCCATCCCGCGGGTGCACTGGTATGGAAGCGCGTGACTTCGACCGGGGGGACCGCGGTGGCGCAGCCACCGAGTGCGAGCGCCGCTGCAAAGGGCAGGGCGACGGAAAGATGACGCGTCATCCCGACATCATGCGCCACGAATTATGGCTTGGCAATGAACGGGATGCGCGCGCGCATCCCGCCTCATCAGCCGATCAGCGATAGAAGATGTGGTTGTCGATCTGCGCGATACGCGTCTTGCGCCAGCCCGGCGAGACATAGCGTGCGTGAAAGAAGAGCGCGCCCGGCGCGTGATTCTTCCAGCTGCCGTCGCGCGCGATCTGCGCGATCGCGACCGCGTTGTTCCACTGTGCGCCATTGCGGATGGCAGGCATCCGGCCGCCGCGCACGAAGCTGAACTGGCTTTTCTGGTGGACGACGCCGCACAGGCTGGTGGGGAAACGGCCCGACTGGGCGCGGTTGAGCACGACATGCGCAACCGCGAGCTGACCGGGGAGCGATTCGCCGCGCGATTCGAAATAGACCGCACCGGCAAGGCAACGCAGTTCGGCATCGAGCTTCGCCGGTTTCGGCGTTTCGGCGACGAGTTCGGCGAGCGATTCCGCAGTCACCGGCGCCGGCTTCGGCGCGGGAGCGGTTTCGTCGGGGGTCTTCGTGCTGTCATCGACCGGCGCTTCGGCTTCGGTCGGCAGATCCGCCGTTTCAGCAGCCGCCGGCGCATCGGCGCCGGGCAGGATGATAGCGGGAAGATTGGCGTCGGCCGCAAGATCGCTTGCAAAGCCAGGTTCCGCCAAAAGCAGCATGGCGGCGGCAGTCATGCCGACGGCGGCCACGCTGGCACCATTCAGAATGCGACTCATATTGTCCGTCAAAAGTGCGGCCGATGAACCGAACCTCTCAAAACAGGCGGGGGACTATCGTCCAGTATCGCCGCCTGCGGTCATCGTCCGACTGCGTGTCCAATCCGTTTGCCGGGCCGCCTGAAAAGGCAGTGCAACCCGCGGAGCAACCTACGCGTTATCGAATGGGCGCCACCTATGTTGCGCCGCAACAGAGTCAAGTTAACGCGCCCCACTCCGCGACGAGCCGTGGCGCATCTGCGATATCCAGTTCGACGAGCCACAGATCGGGATCCGCCTTTCGCCGCCGATCCTGATAGTTTGCGCGCGATTCACCATCTTTTGCGTCGGTCGGGCCAACCGCCTCCCAGATATAGTGGCCGTCCACCGAGAAACGCCGTTCGAGCAGCGGCCCCGGCTCGCCGCGCTCGCTGCACTGGACGAGAATGATTCCCGATGTGTCGTCGCCTTTGGCGAGCACGGTCGCGAAGCCGCCCGCCGCTTCGGTACGGCGAAGCAGCAGGTCGACGAGGAAACGGCTTTTGAGGCGGGTCATAAATTTCCTCCCTATCGCGCAGCGATGGGGAGGTGGCAGCGGCAGAGCCGCTGACGGAGGAGCATTGATGCAGCGCTGCCGCCCCTCCACCATTCGCTTCGCGAACGGTCCCCATCCCCATGGCTTCGCCACAGGGAGGATCTGGTTTTATACGCTATGCCGACTTACGCCGCGTCACGCGTTTCGGTGTCGGCGAGCAGCGCATAGAGCGCTTCGTCGCTCTTTGCCCCGCGCAGCCGTTCGGCGATCGCTTCGTTGCGCAGCATCCGCGACACGCCCGCAAGCGCCTTCAGGTGATCGGCGCCGGCGTCGAGCGGCGACAGCAGGACGAACAAGAGGTCGACCGGCAGGCCGTCGACAGCGTTGAAGTCGATCGGCTTGACGAGTTGCAGGAACAGCCCGCGCACGCCGCCGAGGTCGGCCATCTTGGCGTGCGGCAGCGCGATACCGCGGCCGAATCCCGTCGAACCGAGGCGCTCGCGTTCGAGCAGGGCTTCGCTGACTTCGCCCGCATCGAGCCCGAGCGAGCGCGCCGCGAGATCGCCGACGAAGGGGAACAGCGCCTTTTTCGAATCGAGCTGAACATGCGCGCGCACGGTCGCCGGATAGAGAAGGGAAGAAAGATTCATTGTCTGGTCAAATCTTGTTAAAACCCGGCCGCCGCCAGAAACCATGCTGGCAAGCGATCGCGGATCTGTCGTGGCAGGCCCCCCGCCAACCCGGCTTCGGGCATCGTTGGGCGCGGCCCTTAAGCCGGATGGCGGAGAAAATCCAGTCCTATCGTGGTTCGACCCAGCCGATCGTCCCGTCGTCGCGGCGATAGACCATGTTATGCGCCCCGGTCTTGCTGTTGACGAACAGCAGGGCATTGGTGTTCCTGAGGTCGAGCATCATCACCGCGTCGGACACGCTGCTGCTCGGAATATCGACGCGCGTTTCGGCGATGATCGCGGGCGCGTCGCCCGCATCCTCGTCGTCGCCGCCGTCGAACACCGTGTAGCTCGCGTTGTCTTCGATCTCGTCGACCGTCGGCGACGGCGCCGCGACGCCATTATTGTGATCCTTCAGCCGCCGCATATAGCGCCTGAGCTGTTTTTCGATGCGCTCGGCGGCGCCTTCAAACGCGACATGCGCGTCCTGCGCCTGGCCATGCCCCTTCAGCACCAGCCCCTGCATCACATGCGCGACGATGTCGCACTGGAAACTGTCGTGCGGCCCCTTTCCGAAGGTCGCGTGCGCCCCGATCGCGCGAGAGAAATATTTGTCGGCAATCGCGTTCATCCGGTCCGACACATGCGCCTGAAGCGCTTCGCCGGTTTCGATCTGGTGGCCAGAGACGCGGATTTCCATTTTTCTTCTCCTTCTTGGCCGGCGCGATGACTTAAGGGAGTGTCATCACACCGTATCGAGCCACAGCGGCTGGTTCAGCCCTGCGACAAATTCGGCGTGGCGCGCGAGTTCGGCAGCCGACGCCACATGGGGACGGGGTTCGCGAAAGGGACGATCGGAGCCGCGCGACGCGGCGGGTGCCGGGGCGGTCGATGCGGTGGTACCCGTGGCCGAGGCGGCAAGACCAAGGCCGATCTGCCGGCCCCCGGTCATTTCGATATAGAGATGCGCGAGCAGTTCGGCGTCGAGCAGCGCGCCATGCTTGACGCGGTGGCTGCGGTCGATGCCGTAGCGCGTGCAGAGCGCGTCGAGGCTGTGCTTCGCGCCGGGGTGGAGCTTGCGCGCCATCTGTACCGTGCAGCACATGCGCGCCATGTCGAGCGCCGCGCGGCCGGCGCGCGCGAGTTCGGCGTTGACGAAACCGAAGTCGAAGACGGCATTGTGCGCGATCAACGGCGCATCGCCGAGGAATTCGATCAGCTCGTCGACGCGCGTCGCGAAAAGCGGCTTGTCGGAGAGGAACTGGCTCGACAGCCCGTGGACCGCTTCGGCCGCGGCCGGCATGTCGCGTTCGGGATTGAAATAGGCGTGGAAGGTGACGCCGGTTTCGCGGCGGTCGACCAGTTCGACGCACCCGATTTCGACCAGCCTGTCCCCGGTCCTGGGATCGAAACCCGTGGTTTCGGTATCGAAGATAATCTCACGCATCGAAGCTATAATCTGGACCCTATCGGGCGCGGAAACAAGAGGCGATGAAGCGAATTTGCCGGTGCGTCTCGCTTTTGGGACGGCCCGTTTCGATGATGAAATCGGCGCGCGCGCGCTTGACGCGGTCGGGAACCTGCAGGCGGCGGATCGCCTTGAGCTTGGCCGCGGTCATGCCCGGACGGCGCATCACGCGCTTTCGCTGCATCCACGCGGGCGCCGAAACGACGGCGATCGCCCCCACGCGGCGCCAGCCACCCTTTTCGAAGAGCAGGGGGATGTCGAGCACGACGACGTCACGCGCACGATTCGCCGCCAGAAACCGCTTCTGCGCCTTGCCGACCGCCGGATGGACGATCGCTTCGAGCGCGGCGAGTTCGTGAGTATTGCCGAGCACGAGGCGTCCGAGTTTCTGCCGGTCGACGCCTTGCGGGCCGGTGGTGCCGGGGAAACGCGCCTCGATCGCGGCGACCAGCGCGCCGCCGGGTCCTTGCAGCCGGTGCACCTCGGCGTCGGCGTCGAAGACGGGAACGCCTTCGCGCTCGAACATCGCCGCCGCGGTCGATTTTCCCATGCCGATCGATCCGGTGAGGCCGATGACGAAGGGCCGGCGGAGCCGCGAGCCGGGGCGCGGGCGGTGCGTCATGCCGCTATTATCCGGCCGTCAGCAGCGCGCGGAGTTCCTCGTCGCGCCCCTCGGGCGGAACCGCGCCGAAGAAAAGTTCGAACGCGAGCGCCGCCTGCCCGATCAGCATGTCGAGCCCGTCGACCGTGTCGAGCCCGCGCGCTTCGGCCGCCTTGAGCAGTCCCGTCTGGAGCGGCGAATAGACGAGGTCGTAGACGATCGCGCCGTCGGGAAGCGGCGACAGGTCGAGGTCGAGCGGCGGCTGCTCCTTCATCCCGAGGCTGCTCGAATTGACGAGCAGGGACACCGGGGGAAGCTGGGCGTCGAGCGCGACGACCTCGCCCTTGAGCCCGAAGGTCGCGAGCAGACCCATCGCTTTGAGCGGGCTGCGATTGAGGATGGTGACCGGACCGACGTTGGCGCGGGCGAGCGCGAAAAGCACGGCGCGTGCGGCGCCGCCCGCACCGACAACCGCAATCGGCGCACCTTCGAGATCGAGCTCGGCAAGCGGGGCATAAAAGCCCGCCGCGTCGGTGTTGGTGCCGATCAATGCGCCGTCGGGCTGGCAGACGATCGTGTTCATCGCGCCGATCGTGCCGCGGATATTGCCGGGATCGTCGACCAGATCCATCACCGCGCCCTTGTGCGGCATCGTCACGTTGCAGCCGCGCCAGTCGCTATCGGTCCGGCGTTCCTCGACATAAGCGGCGAGACCTTCGGGTTTTACATGCGCCCGCCGGTAGTCGCCTTCGAGCCCGAGCGCGTCGAGCCAGAAGCCGTGGATCAGCGGCGATTTCGACTGGGCGATCGGATCGCCGATCACTTCGGCATAGGGCGTGCTCATCGCGGCGCCAGCCCGGTGGCGCGCAGCCACCCCAGCAAGGGAAGCATCGGCATTCCGATGATGGTCCAGGGATCGCCTTCGACCCGTTCGAACAATTGCACGCCCGCTCCTTCGATTTCGTAACAGCCGACGGTCCAGCGTATGCTGTCCCAGTTTTGCGCGACATAGTCGGCGATGAACGCGTCCGACAAGGGCCGCATCCACAGCTTCGCCTCGCCGATCGCACGCCACACCGGCGCCCCGTCGCGCGCCGCGACCGCCGCGCTGAACAAACGGTGGCGCGTCCCCGCCATGCGGCGAAGGTGATCGGCGGCCTCACCGGGGCTTTCGGGTTTCGACAGCATCGCGCCGTCGTCGAGTGCAAGCGTCGAATCGGCGCCGAGCACGGTCACGCCGGGCAGCCGCGACGAGATTTTGACGGCTTTGGCCTCAGCGAGCGCATCGGCAATGTTGCGCGGCGTCTGGCCCGCGGCGAGCAGCGAGGCGGTGAGCGCCTCTTCATCGACATGCGCGGCGCTCGTCTCGAACGTGAGCCCGGCGGCGCGGAGCATCGCGGCGCGGCCGCTGCTTTGCGAAGCGAGGAGGAGCGTCATGCCGCGCCGCGATCTTCGACGAGTTTGATCACCGCCGCGGCGGTCTCCTCGATCGAGCGGCGGGTGACGTCGATCACCGGCCAGCCATTGTCGGCGAACATCCGCCGCGCATAGGCGAGTTCGGCCTTCACACGCTCGTCGTCGACATAAGCCGTTTCGGGCGCCTGATTGAGCGAGAGCAGCCGGTTGCGGCGCACCTGCACCAGCCGGTCGAGCCCGGTGGTGAGCCCGACGACCATCGGGCGCTTGAGGTTGTAGAGCGCGTCGGGGGGCGGCGATTCGGGGACGATCGGGATGTTCGCGGTCTTGAAACCGCGGTTGGCGAGATAGATGCTCGTCGGGGTCTTCGAGGTACGCGACACGCCGGCGAGGACGATGTCGGCCTGTTCCCAATTTTCCCAGCCGATCCCGTCGTCGTGCGCGACGGTGAACTGGATCGCGTCGACACGCGCGAAATAGGCGGCGTCGAGCGCGTGCTGGCGACCCGGCCGCGCCTTTGCTTCCTGCCCCAGCATCCGCGACAGCGCATCGGTGACCGCGTCGAGCGCAGCGACCGTCGGCAGGTTGAGCGCTCCCGCGCGACGCTCGAGACTGACGCGCAGCTCGCCGTTGACGAGGGTGAAGAGGATCATGCCGGGGCTCGCCTGCACTTCGGCCATGATGCGGTCGAGATGCGATTCCGATCGCACCATCGGCCAGAAGTGGCGCACCACCTCGACATCGTCGAACTGCGCGATCGCCGCCTTGGCGATATTTTCGAGTGTCTCACCCGTGGAGTCGGATATGAGATGAAGGTGGAGCCGGCCCATCGCGCCACCATGGCGGGAAAGTGCCGAAAAAGGCAATCCCGGATCAAGCGCGGGATGAGGAACGGGGCCCTGTGGATAAGTTTTGGCATAAGCGCAGGGATGATTTCGGCAGGCGGGATTCATCCCCGGCCGTGCCGATTCCGCTCCACCGCTTATCCACAAGGGATGAATCTTATCCACAGGCTGTGAATTAGGGGCAAAACCGGAGACGACTCTGCGGGCCACGGCGCGGCACGGGGAGTCAAGCTGTTGGCAAAAAGGACGCCCCGGCCTAAAGCCGCGCTTGTCCGCCGACCAACAAACCACCACAATCCTATTTAAATATTTATGAAGAGAGAAAGAGGGACCGCGTGAAGGCGTCATCGAAGAGCTTGCTGGCAACGCTGCGCGGGGTGCGGCAGGAGCGCCCTCCGCTCTGGCTGATGCGTCAGGCCGGACGCTATCTGCCCGAATATCGTGCCCTTCGCGAAACCAAGGGCGGTTTCCTCGAGCTTTGCTACGATCCCGAGGCCGCGGCCGAAGTGACGTTGCAGCCGATCCGCCGCTTCGGCTTCGACGGCTCGATCCTCTTCTCCGATATCCTCGTCATCCCGCACGCGCTCGGCCAGAATCTGTGGTTCGAGGCGGGTGAGGGGCCGCGGCTTGCCCCGCCGCTGGTCGACAGCGCGCTGGCGTCGCTCGAAGCCGCCCACCAGCGGCTCGATCCCGTTTATGCAACGGTGACGCGCGTTGCGGCCGCGCTCCCGTCCGAAACGACCTTCCTCGGCTTTGCAGGGAGCCCGTGGACGGTCGCGACCTATATGGTGGCAGGGCAGGGGTCGAAAGATCAGGCGGCCGCCAGGCGGCTCGCGTTCGGCGATCCAGCGGCCTTCCAGGCGATCGTCGATGCGATCGTCGAGCTGACCGTCACCTATCTCTCGGGGCAGATCGAGAATGGCGTCGACGCGGTGCAATTGTTCGACAGCTGGGCGGGAAGCCTGAGCCCGGCACAATATGAGCAATGGGTCATCGCCCCCAATGCCGAGATCGTCCGCCGTTTGAGGGAACTGCACACCGATACGCCGATCATCGGCTTTCCGAAGGGCGCCGGCGGCAAGCTGCGCGCCTATGCCGATGAAACCGGCGTCGATGCGATCGGGCTCGACGAGACGGTCGATCCGGTCTGGGCCGACAAAGCCTTGCCGGCGCATCTTCCGGTGCAGGGCAATCTCGATCCGCTCGCACTCGTCGCGGGCGGCAACGCACTCGACACCGCGATCGACCGCATCCTTGCAGCTTTTCCCTCGCGTCCCCATATCTTCAATCTCGGCCATGGCATCGTGCCCGACACGCCGATCGCGCATGTCGAGCATCTGATCAGACGCGTTCGCGGCGGATAATCTATGGAACTGGCAGGTTTTTTGGGGGCGACGATGCTTTGGATCAAAGCGGCGCACATCATTTTCGTGATTTTCCTGATGGCCGGCCTGTTCATGATGCCGCGCTTCTTCGTCTATCACCAACAGGCGCCCGTCGGCTCCGACGAAGATAAGAAATGGATCGAGCGCGAGGACCGGCTGCGGCGGATCATTTTGAACCCGTCGCTGATCATCGTCTGGATCTTCGGGCTGATGCTCGCGTTCAACGGCGATTATTGGCGCGAGGGCTGGTTCATCGCCAAATTGCTGCTCGTGATCGCGCTGTCGGGCTATCACGGCTGGATGATCGGCTATTTCAAAAAGCTCCAAAAGGGCGAGCGTCCACTCACCGAAAAGCAGCTTCGTTTGCTCAACGAGGTTCCCGGCATCGCCGCGGCGATCATCGTCATCCTCGTTGTGGTTCGACCCTGAATCGCGGTCTTCGGGCGCAGGTCGATTGACTTGAACCCGGCCCGGTTATAGGGGCCGGTCAACCCCGCTTTGCGCGGGCGGCGCGTCTCCCGCGCCGACGCTATCGAAACGGTCGTCCCACGGCCGGATAGGCACCGGCAGGTGCAACGAATTCGTTTCATTTCTTCCTGATTTTCTACCCGGAATCCATCCCATGCATCTTAAAGAACTCAAAACCAAAGCGCCCGCCCAACTCGTCGAAATGGCGGAAGAACTGGGCGTCGAGGGCGCGTCGACGCTGCGCAAGCAGGACCTGATGTTCTCGATCCTGAAAGAACTCGCCGAAGAGGGCGAGGAAATCATCGGATCGGGAACGATCGAGGTTCTCCCGGACTCGTTCGGTTTCCTGCGCTCGTCAGACGCCAATTATCTCGCCGGCCCCGACGATATCTACGTCTCGCCGAACCAGGTCCGCAAATATGGCCTGCGTACCGGCGACACCGTCGAAGGCGAAATCCGCGCTCCGCGCGACGGCGAGCGCTATTTCGCGCTGACCAAGCTGATCAAGGTCAATTTCGACGATCCCGAAGCGGTGCGTCACCGCGTCAATTTCGACAACCTCACGCCGCTCTATCCGAACCAGAAGCTGTCGCTCGACACCGTCGACCCGACGGTCAAGGACAAGTCGGCGCGCGTGATCGACCTCGTCAGCCCGCAGGGCAAGGGCCAGCGCGCGCTGATCGTCGCGCCGCCGCGCACGGGTAAGACGGTGCTCTTGCAGAATATCGCCAAGGCGATCACCGACAACCACCCCGAAGTTTACCTCATCGTGCTTCTCGTCGACGAACGTCCCGAGGAAGTTACCGACATGCAGCGCAGCGTGAACGGCGAAGTCGTCTCCTCGACCTTCGACGAACCCGCGACGCGTCACGTACAGGTCGCTGAAATGGTGATTGAAAAGGCCAAGCGCCTCGTCGAGCACAAGAAGGATGTCGTCATCCTGCTCGACTCGATCACCCGCCTCGGCCGCGCGTACAACACCGTCGTCCCCTCGTCGGGCAAGGTGCTCACGGGCGGTGTCGATGCCAACGCGCTCCAGCGTCCGAAGCGCTTCTTCGGCGCCGCGCGCAACATCGAGGAAGGCGGTTCGCTGTCGATCATCGCGACCGCGCTGATCGATACCGGCAGCCGCATGGACGAGGTGATCTTCGAAGAATTCAAGGGCACGGGTAACTCGGAAATCGTGCTCGACCGCAAGGTCGCCGACAAGCGCATCTTCCCGTCGCTCGACGTCGGCAAGTCGGGCACGCGCAAGGAAGAATTGCTCGTCGAGAAGGACAAGCTTTCGAAAATGTGGGTGCTGCGCCGCATCCTCATGCAGATGGGCACCGTCGATGCGATGGAATTCCTGCTCGACAAGATCAAGGATTCGAAGACCAACGAGGATTTCTTCGACTCCATGAACCAGTAGGTTCGCGCCGCGATGGCCGTGATCGAACATGCCCTGCTTCCCGTGCGTGCGGGAAGCGAGGCAGCATTCGAGGCGGCCGTCGCCGAAGCAAAGCCGCTGATCGAAGCGTCACCCGGCTTTATTTCGCTGGAAATTCGCCGTCCGCTGGGCCCGGAACAGCCCTATCTGCTTCTGGTGCAGTGGCGCTCGGTTGCCGATCATCGCGACGGCTTTCGGACCTCCGAACGGTATCAGCGGTGGCGGGCGTTGCTCCACCCCTTTTACGATCCCGTGCCCACGGTCGGCTATTTTGGCGATCCGCTGTAATCCCCGCGAATCTTTTGACGATAAAGTATGAAGCCGGCTCCTTGGGGCTGGCTTTTTGCTGTTCGCTTCCCATCTCGCGGACATGTCCCAACTGCACATGACCCGCGTGGCTGTCGGCTGTTCCGACTATCCGGCGCTGCAAGCGCGGATCGCCAACTATGCGACAAGCGGCGAAATCCGCTTTGCGACCCGGTTTCGGCCCAAACGCGCCGATGAGCTGGTCGGCGGCAAGCTGCATTTCATCGTGAAACACACGCTCGTCGCGCGCGTCGAGATCCTGCGATTCGAGGATCGGAGCGACGGGCGGGTCGATATCGTGTGCGTCGCCGAACTCGAACGCATCCACCCGCAACCGAAACGCGCGCATCAGGGCTGGCGTTACCTCGCCGATGCCGATGCGCCGAGGGGCGTCGACGATGAAAGCGGAGTCGGCGAACTGCCGCCCGAACTCTATCGCGAGCTCGCCGAACTCAGCCTGATCTAGCGCGTTTGCGCCGCGAGCATTTCGGCCATTTTTTCCCAGACCTTGTTGATCGCCTTGAGTGGTCGGACCATCACTTTGAAATCGCTTATCTTTCCGTTATCATTCCAGCGAATGATATCGACGCCGTTGATCTGGATCCCGTCGAGGCTGCTCTGGAATTCGAGCACCGCCTGATCGCCGTCGACGATTTCGCGCAGATAGCGGAAATCGTCGCCGCCGAGGACATGGCTTGCCGCGTGGAGGTAAGCGAACACCTTGTCGCGCCCTTCCTGCGGCGTGTGGACGACGGGGGAGTGGAACACCGCATCCGCGGCGAGCAGGTCGCGCAGGGCCTGCGGGTCGCCGCCGCCCGCCATATAGGCGTGCCAGGCGGCGAGGCCGGGATGCGGCGCGCTCATGCGAGCCTCTCGGCGAAGAAGGCGCGGGTGCGGCCGTCGGCGAGCTGCGCGCCTTCCTCGTTGCGGCGGTTGCCCATTGTCGCGGCGAAACCATGGTCGAGACCCGGATAATCGTGGAGCGTCACCTTCGGATGCGGGTCGAGCGCGTCGTGCACCTTTTTCTGTGCCGCATGGTCGACGAAATGATCCTCGGTCGGGATGTGGAGCATCAGCGGGTTCGCGATCGCGTGGCTTTCGTTCAGCATCTGGTCGATCATGACGCCATAATAGCCGACCGACGCGTCGATATCGGTACGCGTCGCGGCCATATAGGCAAGGCGGCCGCCGAGGCAGAAACCGACGCAGCCGATCTTTTCGGCGCCCTGGCTGCGCAGCCAGTGGATCGCCGCCTCGATATCCTGAACCCCGTCATCGGCATTATATTGGCCGAAATAGTCGAGCGCCTGCTGGAATTCGGCTTCGATATCGGGGCTGAGTTCGACGCCGGGGGCGAAACGCCAGAAAATGTCGGGTGCGATCGCCAGATAGCCCTCGGCCGCCCAGTCGTCGCATTTCTTGCGGATGCCTTCGTTGACGCCGAAGATTTCGGGAATCACGATGATCGCGCGCGCGCTGTCGGCGTCGGGACGTGCGACATAGGCGGGGATCGTGCCGGCGCCGTCGAGCGTCGGGATCTGGGTGTTGGTTGCGGCCATGGGGGAGCTCTCCTGTCTCTTGCTTCTTTGCTGTGAAAGCGCGAAGCTAGCGGGGCGATGGGCGCGGCTCAAGCGGCTAACCGGCATTTTTCGGGGCGGAGACAGGCGATGAAATTCAATATCGAGATCGATTGCACCCCCGAAGAGGCGCGGCGCCTGTTCGGCCTTCCCGACCTCGAGCCGCTGCACGACATCTATCTCGACCGCGTCAAGGAATTGATGGCGAAGGGGATCACCCCCGACATGGTCCAGTCGATGGTCAAGACGTGGGTGCCGATGGGCGAAAGCGGGTTGGGACTCGTCCAGTCGCTGCTCGGCCAGTTCGGCGGCGGTTTGATGGGCGGCGCGTCGAAGGCGGCGGATAAGGCCGACGATGGCGACAAGCCCCCCAAGGGGCGCAAGAACTGATCCAAGCATCTGTAAATGATACGATTTTTGCGCTGTCGAGCGGGATGCCGCCGGCGGCGATCGCGGTCGTGCGCGTCAGCGGGCCCGGAGCGGGTGCGGCGCTGAAGGCGCTGGCGGGGCGCTTGCCCGAACCGCGCCATGCTTCGTTGGCGCTGTTGGCGGACGCCGCGGGCGCCCCGCTCGACAAGGCGCTGGTCCTGTGGTTCCCGGGCCCGGCGACGGCGACCGGCGAGGATCTCGCCGAACTGCACCTTCACGGCGGGCGCGCGGTGGTTGCGGCGGTCGAGGCGGCCCTGGCCGCGACACCGGGGCTGCGGCGCGCTGCGCCGGGCGAGTTCACGCGGCGCGCGTTCGACAATGGCCGGATCGACCTCGCCGAGGCCGAGGGGCTGGCCGACCTGCTCGCGGCGGAAACCGAGAGTCAGCGGGTGCAGGCGCTGGAACATGCGAGCGGGCATGTGTCGCGCGCGGTCGCAGCGTGGCAGGACCGGTTGCTCGGATTGATGGCGGGCGCCGAGGCCGAGCTCAATTTTGCCGACGAGGATGATGTCGAGGTCGGCGATGCGGTCGCGCGGCGTTTGATTGCCGGGATGGAGGCGCTTGCGGACGAACTCGGCGAATGGCTGGCGCGGCCGGCGGCCGAGGTGATCGCGGAAGGGCTTTCGGTGGTGATCGCGGGGCCACCGAACGCCGGAAAATCGACCTTGATCAATGCCATCGCCCGGCGGGAGCTGGCGATCGTATCACCGGTGGCGGGGACGACGCGCGACGTGATCGAGACCCCGCTCGCGCTCAACGGGATCGCGATGCGCTTTTCGGATACCGCGGGCCTTCGCGGCGAAGGCGCCGACGATATCGAGGCGATCGGGATCGACCGCGCGAAGGCGGCGGTCGAGACGGCGGATATCCTCTTGTGGCTCGGACCGCCGGGAGATGTGCCCGACCATCCGCGTGCGATCCTCGTCGCGGCGCAGGCCGATCGCTGGTCGGGCGATGCGGCGGCCGAAGCCGAGGCGGGGCGTTGCGATCTGGTCCTGTCGGCGACGACGGGTGAGGGGATGGACAAGCTCCACCATTATATCGTCGACATGGCGCGCACCCTGTTGCCGCGCGAAGGCGAGGCGGCGCTGCGCCAGCGCCAACGCGGCGCATTGGCGGAGGCACGGGGCTGGCTGGTGATCGAGAGTGGATCGCGCGAGGCGGGAGATTTAATCCTGCTCGCCGAGCGGCTTAGACTCGCCGCGACGGCGCTCGACCGAATCACAGGACGCGCCGGGGTCGAGGAGATGCTCGACGCTTTGTTCGGACGATTCTGCATCGGAAAATGATGTTCCACGTGAAACATCGCATCGCGCGCGTCGCGGTGGATTTGATGCCGCTTTTGCGCTAAAGGCGCCGCAATCATGCAGAATCCAGCCATTTTCGATGTCATCGTTGTCGGCGGTGGGCACGCCGGAACCGAGGCCGCCGCCGCCGCGGCGCGGCTTGGCGCGCGCGTCGCGCTGGTCAGTTTCGACCCGGCGCTGATCGGAACGATGTCGTGCAACCCCGCGATCGGTGGCCTCGGCAAGGGCCATCTGATGCGCGAGGTCGACGCGCTCGACGGCTGGATGGCGCGCGCGGCGGACAATGCGGCGATCCACTATCGGATGCTCAACGCATCGAAGGGCGCGGCGGTGCAGGGGCCGCGGATCCAGGCCGACCGCAAACTCTATCGCGAGGCGATTCAGGCGTTGGTTGCGGCGGAAGAGAATATCGCGGTCGTCGCGGGCGAGGCGGCGGCGCTGCGTTTGTCGGACGAGGGGCGCGTCGAGGGCCTCGAGCTGGCCGATGGCTCGGTGCTGATCGCACCCGCGGTGGTGCTCGCGACCGGCACCTTCCTTGGCGGGAAGCTGTTCCGGGGTGAGGAGCGGATGGAAGGCGGGCGCATCGGAGAGGCCGGCGCGCATCGCCTCGCCGGACAGCTGCGCGCCGCCGACCTGCCGATGGCACGGCTCAAGACGGGGACACCGCCGCGGCTCGACGGGCGGACGATCGACTGGGCGCGGCTCGACGAACAGGCTTCGGACAGCGCCGAGGGCGCCGGCTGGACCTGTTCCACGTGGAACAGTGCGCGCACCGTGCCGCAGATTTTCTGCGCGATCACGCGCACCAACAGCGAAAGCCACGCGATCATCGCGGCGAATCTCGATCGCTCGCCCTTGTTCACGGGGGCGATCGGGGCGGCGGGACCGCGTTACTGTCCGTCGATTGAGGACAAGATCCACCGTTTCGCCGACCGCGACGGGCATCAGGTTTTCCTCGAACCCGAGGGGCTCGATTCGTTTCTTGTCTATCCGAACGGGATTTCGACCTCGCTTCCCGCCGACGTGCAGCTTGCGATGCTGCGCACGATGGCGGGACTCGAAACGGTCGAGATGGTCGTACCGGGCTATGCGGTCGAATATGATCATATCGACCCGCGCGCGCTCGACCGGACGCTGCAGGTGCGCGCGATGCCGGGCGTGTGGTGCGCGGGGCAGATCAACGGCACGACCGGATATGAGGAAGCCGCGGCACAAGGGCTGATCGCGGGTGCCAATGCGGCGCTCGCCGTGCAGGGGCGCGAGCCTTTGATCTTCGACCGGACCGAATCCTATATCGGGGTGATGGTCGACGACCTTGTGCTGCAAGGCGTGACCGAGCCGTACCGGATGCTCACCGCGCGCGCCGAATACCGGTTGCGGCTGCGCGCCGACAATGCGGCGACGCGGCTGACGCCAAAGGGGATCGCATTGGGATTGGTGCGGCCCGCGACGGCGGCGTTGTTCGCGGTGCGGCAGGCCGAACGTGCGCGCGCCGAGGCCTTGCTCGATGCCCCTGTGATCACCGCAGACTATGCCGCCATCGGGTTGGCGCTTCCGGGCGACGGGGTCGCGCGGCGGCGGGTCGACCTGCTGCGCTATCCGGAGATGACGATCGCGCGGCTCACGGCGCTCGCGCCCGAGCTCGGATCGGTCGATCCCGCGATTCTGTCGGAGATTGTCGAAGACGCCCACTATGCCCCCTATATTGCACGGCAGGATGCCGAGTTGCGCTCGCTCGCAGCGAACGAGGCGATCACGCTCGATCCGGTGCTCGATTATGGCGCGATCGGCGGGTTGTCGCGCGAGATGGTCGAGCGGTTGACGAAAGCGCGGCCCGAGACGTTGGGGCAGGCGGCTCGCATCGACGGAGTCACGCCGGCCGCGCTCACCGCGATCATGGTGCATAGCCGGCGGCGTGCGGCGTGATCGAAACGCTCGATAGTGAAGACGCCGCACGCGGCTGGATGGACGAGGCATTTGCCCCGACCCGCGAGACATGGGCGAAACTCGGTCATTTTGTCGACCTGCTGATCGCCGAAAATGCGCAGCAGAATTTGGTTGCCGCCTCGACGATTCCGACGATCTGGGTCCGGCATATCGCCGACAGCGCGCAGCTCCTGTCGCTCGACACGCCCGACGGTGACGGTCTCTGGATCGACCTGGGGAGCGGGCCCGGGTTGCCGGGGCTGGTCGTCGCGATCCTGAGCGCGCGGCCGATGCTGCTTGTCGAATCGCGCAAGCGCCGGTGCGATTTTCTTCGCGCGGCGGCTGATGCGCTTGATCTGAAGCATGTCGAGGTTGCCGAGGCGCCGCTCGAACGCGTCGCGACACGCCCCGCTGCGACGATCAGCGCGCGCGCCTTCGCGCCGCTCGACAAGCTCCTCGACTTATCCGCCCGTTTTTCCACCGAATCGACGCGCTGGCTGCTGCCAAAAGGCCGAAACGCGGTTAAGGAACTGGCTTTGCTGCCCCAGCCATGGCAGAGAATGTTTCACGTGGAACAGAGCCGCACCGACGCCGAAAGTCAGATTTTGGTGGGAACCGGGAAAATTGCGGCAAAACAGCGAGGAAAGCGATGATCCGCATTGCCGTGGCGAACCAGAAGGGTGGGGTCGGCAAGACGACGACCGCGATCAATCTGGCGACCGCACTCGCGGCGACCGGCTGGCGCACGCTGATCATCGACCTCGATCCGCAAGGCAATGCGTCGACGGGGTTGGGAATCAAGCAATCGCAGCGCGAATCGTCGAGCTATGAGTTGCTGCGCGGCGATGCCACGCTCGCCGAATGCGCGATTCCGACCGCCGTTCCGCGGCTCGACATCGTCACCGCGACGGTCGATCTGTCGGGTGCCGAGATCGAGCTGATCGAATTTCAGGACCGGCTCCACCGCCTGCAACAGGCGCTGTCGGGCGCCGAGGCGGGGCAGTGGGACATCTGCCTGATCGATTGTCCGCCGTCGCTCGGCATGTTGACGCTCAACGCGCTGATCGCGGCCGAATCGCTGATCGTGCCGCTGCAATGCGAATTTTTTGCGCTCGAAGGGCTGAGCCAGTTGCTCACGACGGTCGAACGCGTGCGCGAGCGCTTCAACCAGAAATTGTCGATCCTCGGAGTCGCGCTGACGATGTTCGACCGGCGCAACCGGCTGACCGATCAGGTGTCGGATGATGTCCGCGAAGTGCTCGGTCCGGTGGTGTTCCAGACGGTGATTCCGCGCAACGTCCGTCTGTCCGAAGCGCCGAGCCACGGGCTTCCGGCGTTGATCTACGATCATCGCTGCGCCGGGTCGGCGGCCTATATCGCGTTGGCGCGCGAGCTGATCGATCGTTTGCCCAACGTCCGTAAGGCTGCATAAATGGCTGATAATAAAGACGAAACTGGATCGGAGGCGGCGCCGGCCCGCAAGCGTCCGTCGGGATTGGGGCGCGGCCTGAACGCGCTGTTCGGCGACGTCGCGGTCGAAGCGCCGGTGCTAGCGACCCCCGGCGGTGCTGCGAAGGCCTCCGCGCCGGTGTCGGGCGATGCGGTTCAGCATGTCGGGGTCGGGTCGATCCGCCCGCTGCCCGGCCAGCCGCGCCGCCATTTCGACGAGACGGCGATCGCCGAGCTCGCCGATTCGATTGCGTTGCGCGGTCTGCTCCAGCCGATCATCGTCCGCCGGTCGCCGGATGGCGACGGTTACCAACTCGTGGCGGGCGAACGCCGCTGGCGCGCGGCGCAGCGTGCGGGACTCCACCAGATTCCCGCGCTGGTGCGCGAACTCGACGATGCCGCGACCTACGAGATCGCGCTGGTCGAAAATATCCAGCGCCAGGACCTCAACGCGATCGAAGAGGCGAGCGCCTATCGCCGCCTGATCGAGGATTTCGGTCATAATCAGGAAGCGCTGGCGAAACTCGTCGGCAAGTCGCGCAGCCATGTCGCGAACCTGATGCGCCTGCTCGACCTGCCCGCGAGCGTACAGGCGCTTGTCGGCGACGGATCGCTCGCGATGGGTCACGCGCGCGCGCTGGTCGGCGCCCCCGATGCCGAAGCGATCGCCCGCCGCGTCGCAAAGGAAGGCCTGTCGGTGCGCGCGGTCGAGGCGCTGGTGCGTGCGGGCAAGGATGAAGTTTCGCCGCGCAAGGCCCCGCTCGACACCCGTATGAGCGCCGACGGCGGACGCGATCCCGATATTGTCGCCGTCGAGCGCCATCTGTCCGAACTGCTGGGGATCGGTGTCGCGATCCAATATGCCGGCGGCGGCAAGGGCGCACTCACGCTCAAATTCGCGTCGCTCGACCAACTCGACATGATCTGCCAGCGACTGTCGGGCGAATCGATCTGAATCGAACGGCCGATTCCCGGCCTTCGCGTGCGGCTTAACTTGTACCAGTCCGGGCCGTTAAACAGAAAGCGCGGACTCCCCAATCCGCCATATATAGCGCTAAGATACTGATTTTACTCGGTTACATGTCGTAGCACGAGCCAATCCTTATCGCGCTGTTAACCAAGCTTGCTGGCAAAACCTGAACAGGTCGCCCCCTAAAGAGGTCGGCGAATGGGGTGGGATATCCATTCGAAATTCGACTTCCAGCTTTTGGATTTAAGGGACCAAATCATATGCGCAACTTTGGAATGAAGCGCGCCCTGCTGGGCGCCGCGATTGCTGCTCTCGCCATGAACGCTTCGGCGGCCCATGCGGCGTCGGCCTCGGGCACGGCGACGGCCAAGATCCTGCGCCAGATCACGCTCGCCAAGACCAGCGACCTGCAATATGCGACGATCATCAGCGGCGCGACCGCCTCGACCGTCGGCGTGTCGACCGCCGGCGCCGTCTCCTGCGGTGCGAACCTGACCTGCACGGGAACGACGACCGCCGCCAATTTCAACGTCCAGGGCACCAATGGCGCCGTGGTCCTCGTCGGCGGCGATTCGAGCGTCACGCTCAACGGTTCGCTTGGCGGCACGATGTCGTCGACGCTGACCTATTCGGCGCCGAACATCACGCTGAGCGCGACCGGCGGCAGCTTTCAGGTCGGTGGCACGCTGAGCGTCGGCGCCAATCAGGCGTCGGGCGACTATTCGGGGACGTTCAACGTCACCGCCAACTACCAGTAACATCTGGGGGGCCTGGCGGACCAAGATCCGCCAGCCGTGAAAAAGGGGTCGCCGGGCTACAGGTCCGGCGACCCCTTTTTTGTGCAAGTCGCCGGCATGGTTAGCGAAATATCAACCATGTTGGCGCAGGCAGGATGCGACCATCGGGGCGGTGTGGGGCCGTTTCCCGGACGATTGTGGGGATCGTATCCATGTTTCGCTTTTTGAAGGCCCTCGGCCTGTTCACCGCGGTTGCGCTCGGCGCCGCGGCATCGCCCGTTCTGGCGGCGGGTGACCTGCTCGTCGCGCCGACGCGAGTCATCCTCGACGGATCGCGCGGGACCGAAGTCGTGCTCAACAATATCGGCAGCGAGCCCGCGACCTATCGCATCAGCCTCGAGATCAAGCGGATGACCGCTGAGGGCGGGCTCGACGAGATCGCCGAAGAGAATGTCACGCCCGCCGAACGCGCCGCGCTCGACATGATCGCGTTCAGCCCGCGCCGCGTCACCCTGCCGCCGAACCAGCCGCAGGTCGTGCGCGTCGGGGTGCGCCTGCCCGAAGGGACGCCGCCGGGCGAATATCGCGCGCATATGCTGTTCCGCTCGGTCCCCGATACGGCGCCGGCATCCGCCGAACCGAAACCGGCGGGCGAGGGGGTCTCGATCGCGCTGACGCCGATTTACGGCATCACGATCCCCGTGATCGTGCGCGTCGGCGACCTTGGCGCCGACGCGACGATCGGCGAGGCGTGGGTGAGCGATACGCAGGACGGGCCGGCGTTCAATTTCGATCTGGCGCGCAGCGGAAACCGTTCGGTTTATGGCGATATCGAGGTGACGCGGCCGGGGGTGCCCGAGCCGCTGCTCGTCGCGCGCGGCATTGCAGTCTATCCCGAAGTGTCGGCGCGCAAAGTGTCGCTGCGCGTTCCGGGGGAACTCGCCGCGAAGCTCAAGGGGCCGGTGCGCATCCGTTATAGCGAGGATCGCGAAATCGGGGGCGGCACGATCGACGAGGCGGCGCGGGTGGTGAAGTGACACGGTAGAATCGGAGCGAAGCGGGCGGGGCGATGATCCGCGCGGCGCTTGCACGGTGGAAACCGGCGATACTGGCCGGGCTGGCGCTGGCGGGATTCGTTCCCGCCGGCGTTCAGGCTGTTGAGAAGAAGCCCGTTTCGCTCGCCGCCGACAATTGGGCGCCGAACGAGGATGATAGCTGGCTGTTCGATGTGCGTTCGGGGCAATATCGCCTCGGCGACGGGGTGCGCGGCTATCAGACCCCGCAGGGGATTTGCGTCGATCTGGGCGATGTCGTGCTGGCGCTCGATCTCGCGGTGCGCGTCGACAAGAAGTTGCGCCGCGCAACCGGATGGGTGTTCGACGAGCGGCGCAGCCTGACGATCGACCGCGACGCGGGCGAAGTGCGCGCCGGAAGCCAGAGCTTTCGCCTCGATGCGACGACGATCCGCGATACGCCCGCGGGCTGGTGCGTCGACTTGAACAGCCTGAACAACTGGCTCGGCGTTCCGCTCGCGGTCGACCTGTCGAATGCGGTGCTGCGGATCGATTCGAAGGACAAGCTGCCGTTCCAGCTCGCCGCCGAACGCCGCGCGCGCGCCGCGGCGATCCGTCCGCAAGCGCAGTTCGATCTCGCAAGCCTGCCGCAGGCGGCGCGGCCCTATCAGGCGTGGGCGACGCCGTCGGTCGATGTCGTCGCCTCGGCGGGTGTCGTGTCGGACAAGCGTGGGGGATCCTATGTGCAGGGCCGCTACGAGGTTTTTGCCGCGGGCGAGGTGCTGGGGCAGAGCTTCGACGCGCGGCTGTCGTCGGACAATGACGGCGTGCCCGACAGTTTGCGGATGCGGCTTTATCGCACCGATCCGCAAGGGCGATTGCTCGGGCCGCTGAAGGCGACGCATTATGGCGTGGGCGACGTCAGCCTGCTGTCGACGGGGATCGTCGCGGCGTCGGCTCCGGGGCGCGGCGCGGTGCTCACCAATCGCCCGATCGAGCGCCCCGACGCGTTCGACAAAACGACCTTTCGCGGCGATTTGTCCGCCGGCTGGGATGCCGAGCTGTATCGCAACGGCCAGTTGCTCGCCTTCACGAGTCCCAATGGCGACGGGCGCTATGAATTCATCGACGTGCCGTTGCAATATGGCGCGAACCGGTTCGAGATCGTGCTGTACGGACCGCAGGGGCAGGTCCGGCGCGAAATCCGGCAGGTGCAGGTCGGCATGGATTCGATCCCGCCGCAGCAGACCTGGTATTGGGCGGGTTTCGCACAGGAAAATGCCGACCTGATCGAATTCGGGGGCCAGCGGCGCGGGGCGTTTCGACGCGGCTGGCGCGGAACGCTGGGGATCGAACGCGGGCTCGACACGCGCACGTCGGCGGCCGCCTGGTTCCACAGCCTGATGATCGAGAATATCCGCTACAATTATGGCGAAGTCGCGCTGCGCCGCTCGATCGGGCCATCCCTGCTCGAGGTCGGCGGGTCCTATGCCGACAATGGCGGCGTGGCGGCGCGCGCGAGCTGGCTGGCGGCGTTCGGCGAAACCTATGTTCGCGCCGACGCGATGCGCGGCTGGGGCGGGTTCGTGTCGGATCGTTTCCTTGGTAATATCAACGGCCAATATTCGATTTCGGTCGATCAGACGGTGACGCTCGGGCGGACGGTACTGCCGCTCCATTTCGACGTGCGGCAGGTCGAGCGGCGGTCGGGGATCGAAAGCCTCGAGGCCAGCGCGCGCGCGTCGGCGAGCTTCCGCGCGCTGACCTTTACCGGCCAGCTCGACTGGAGCCGGACCAAGGTACCCGTCGGCCCCGATCCGCCCGACAACCTCACCGCTACGCTGCTCGCCAATGCCCGCATCGGGCGCGTTCGCGTCAGGGGAGAGGCGCGTTTTTCGCTGGCGGGGGACAATAGCGACACGCGCATGACGCTGATCGGCGAATGGGCAGGGAAGGGTGACGCCGAATGGCGGACCGAGCTCGGCTATGACCGCGGGCTCGACCGCGCGCGGGCGGGGCTGGGATATACACGCCGTTTCAACAAGTTGCAGCTGACGGGTTTCGGCGAGGTCGCGAGCGACGGGTCGGTCGCGGCGTCGATCGCACTCGCTTTCAGCTTCGGCCCCAAATCGAACGGGGGCTGGCGCGTCTCCGCCGAGAAGCTCGCGAGCCGCGGACAGGTGATCGCCGATGTATGGATGGACGATAACGGCGACGGCATCCGCCAGCCCGGCGAAGCGGCGCTGCCCGGTGTCCCGCTGACCGCTGGCAACGCCGCGGCCGAGACGGCGACCGACAAGGACGGGCGCGGGACGATCGACGGGCTCGAACCCTTCCGCCCGGTGATGATCGGTATCGATACGGGTAGTCTGCCCGACCCCTATGTCCAGCCCGCGTTGCCGGGGGTGGTCGTGTCGCCGCGGCCGGGGGTCGCGACGCGCGTCGCGCTGCCGATGACCGCGGCGGGTGAGGTGGAGGGAACGCTTCGCCGCGATGGTGGCAACCCGATCGAGGGACTCAGCGTCGAACTCGTCGACGCCGAGGGGCGCGTACGCGCAACGACAACCACCGAGTTCGACGGCTATTTCCTTTTCGAAAGCGTCGCTTACGGGCGCTACACGGTCCGGCTGGGCAAGGCGTCGGCGGCGGCGCTGCGGCTCGACGGCAATTTTGCGGTGAGCGCGGTGCCCGGCAAGGCGGCGCCGCGCGTCCGGCTCGGTTCGCTGATACTGAAGCCGCTGCGCCGCGACGTCGCGCTGCATGACGAGGCGGGGCCGGGCGGAAACAGCGCCCGCGGGCCGCCGGATGGAGAGCCGGGCCGACCGTAGCCGCCTCCGAAAAATCGACAATCTTCTTGCTGTGCCGCGCGGGGAAAGGGATGAAGCACCACAACGAGGTCGGCACCGGAAGGCAACGATGTGCGAAGAAGGGTGTGGATCGTCGCGTCGCTGGGCCTCCTGCTGGTGGCGGCGGGACTATTGGTGGCGCTGGTTTCCGCGATACCCTCGCGGCCGAATGGCGGCGCTGTGCGGTCTTCGATCGACCGCGGCCCGATCGGCGGCGCGCAGTACAGGCAGGTCTATTCGCCGATCATCGCGAAGGATCCCTATGTCGCCGGGCAATGGGAAAAATCGATCCGGGCGCTGGAAGCGGCGTGCGCAGAACGCCGGGAATATTGCGATGAGGCCCGAAAAGCGCGCATCTCGGTGAACCGATAACGGCGCTTCCGCGTCGATTCAGCTCAACAGCGGTTCGAGCGCGTCCCATTCGCGGTCAACGGCGCGGCGCCCGGCGTCGATCGCGGCGCGGATCTTTGCCGGGTTGAATTCGAGCGTTTCGGCGACTTCTCCCTCCGGCTCGATGATGCGGATCGGGGCGAAGCGGTAGCGCGCGATCTGGACGTCGAGCGGGCGGAGGATGCGCGCCGCCTGCGCGCCGCCGATGCCCTCGTTCTGGAGCGCGCGAAGCTGGCCCTCGCGTGCCGCGATCAGGTCGTTGATCAGCGCCGCGCCGGCGAGGTCGTTCGCTGAGACCTCCGATTGCAATATGTCGACCGCGCGCAGCCCGATCTTGATCAAATCGGGAAAGACGCGAACCGGACCGGGGCGCGGTGCCGGCGACGCGCGCACCGCGATCACGCCGCGCGGGTTCATTTCGAGCGCCGCGCTCAAAGGGGTCACGTCGCGCACCCCGCCGTCGACCCATTGTTCCTCGGTTCCGTCGCTCGCGCGCGTTTTCAAGGGATCGAAAAAGAGCGGCATCGCGCAGCTCGCATAGACCCAATTGTGAATGCCGGGCACGCTTTCGTCGATACTGCGATAGGTGCCGGTGCCGAGATTGACGACGCCGAGGAGCAGCTTGCGCCCGCTGGCGCGGAGCTTTGCGTCGTTCGCGAAGCCCTTGAGCAGCTTTTTGAGCGGTGCGGTGTCGTAAAGCGCATCCTCACCGAGCAGCCCGCCGACGACGCCGAGCGGGCGCGATTTGTAGATCGAGCTGTTGCCCTTGATGCCGAGCCAGGCGTCGAGCAGCCCCGGCACATCGTCCTGCGCGACGCCGAGCGCCTGGATCGCGCCGGTCGACACGCCGGCGACGATGTCGAGGCGGACGCCGCGATTGACGACGAGTTCGTGGACGACCCCGACCTGAAAGGCGCCTTTGGCGCCGCCGCCGCTCAATACGATTGCCAGACCGCCTGCCATGCCGTGCGCCTCCTTGGCCGCCGACAGTTTACAGCAATTTGCGGGGTGCCCCAAGCCGCGAAGCCGCGCTTTTGCGAGAAATACGGCGGGCCGTTAACCAATTTTTATCCATGATTGGCCACAGCGGAGGTGAGCATGAATTTGCCTGTGGGGAAGTCAAACAATGTCCGATGCAATTGGTTCGAAAAGCCGCCCGACGAGCGCCGACGTCGCCATCATTGGCGCCGGTCCCGCGGGGCTGACCGCCGCCTATCAGCTGACGCAGCAGGGCTACAGCGTGACGGTGATCGAAAAGGACCCGGTCTATGTCGGCGGAATCAGCCGTACGGTCGAGCATGAGGGCTTTCGCTTCGATATCGGCGGGCACCGCTTCTTTTCGAAGAGCCGCGAAGTCGTCGACCTGTGGAACGAGATTTTGCCCGACGATTTCATCGAGCGGCCGCGGATGAGCCGCATCTATTACGAAGGCAAATTCTATTCCTATCCGCTGCGCGCGTTCGAAGCGCTGTGGAACCTCGGCATCGTGCGTTCGACGCTGTGCATGGTGAGCTATGCGCAGGCGAAGCTGCTGCCGAACAAGAATGTGCGGAGTTTCGAGGACTGGACGATCAACCAGTTCGGGCGGAAGCTCTATTCGATCTTTTTCAAGACCTATACCGAGAAGGTGTGGGGGATGCCGTGCGACGAAATGTCGGCCGACTGGGCGGCGCAGCGTATCAAGGGGCTCAGCCTCGGCGCCGCGGTGCTCGACGGGTTGAAGCGCAGCCTCGGGCTCAACAAGCGCCCGAATGACGGCATGGCGACCAAGACCCTGCTCGAAACCTTTCGGTATCCGCGGCTCGGTCCCGGCATGATGTGGGATGCGGCGCGCGACAAGGTCGTCGCGGGCGGCAACCATGTGCTGATGGGCCACAGCTTCAAGCAATTGACGCAGGACCAGAAGACGGGGCGCTGGCGGATGACCGCGACGGGCCCCGACGGCGATATCGTGATCGACGCGGGGCATGTCATCAGCTCGGCGCCGATGCGCGAACTCGCGGCGCGTATCCATCCGCTGCCTGCGTGCGCGCTGACCGCGGCGCCGAACCTCAAATATCGCGACTTCCTGACCGTCGCGCTCAAGATCCGGTCCGAAGACCTGTTTCCCGACAACTGGATCTATATCCACGACAGCAAGGTTCGGGTCGGCCGGGTGCAGAATTTCCGCAGCTGGTCGCCCGAGATGGTGCCCGATCCCGAACTCGCGTGCGTCGGCCTCGAATATTTCTGTTTCGAGGGCGACAATCTCTGGGCGGCGAGCGACGAGCAACTGGTCGCGCTGGCGACGAAAGAAATGGAAATCCTCGGCCTTTGCGATCCCGAAGATGTCGTCGGCGGCGCGGTGGTGCGGCAGGAAAAGGCCTATCCGGTCTATGACGACGAATATGCCGCGCATGTCGAGACGATGCGCAGCGAGCTCGAGGCGCGTTATCCGACGCTGCACATGGTCGGGCGCAACGGCATGCACCGCTACAACAACCAGGATCATGCGATGATGACCGCGATGCTGACGGTGCGTAACATCGTCGCGGGCGAAAAACTCTATGATATCTGGGGCGTCAACGAAGATGCCGAATATCATGAAAGCGGCACCGAGGGCGAACAGGCCGCGCTGGCTTCGGTCCGCGACGTGCCGACGCGTGTCGCAAAGGCCGCCTGAGATTTTGGCCGGGGGGATCGGCGCCATGCAACCTGTGACCCGATTGATCGCGTCGGTGCGGCGCGGCGAGATTCGCTGGCTCAACTATCTGCTCGCCAGCGCGCTCGCGCTGGGCAGCGATGCCGGGCTGTTCCTGTTGCTGCTCGATGCCGGGCTGTCGCCGGTGATGGCCTCGGCGACCGGATATTGCGCCGGGATTCTGGTCCACTGGATGGTGTCGAGCCGGCTGGTCTTTGCCGACGGCGCTGCGGCGCGCGGGACCGGTGAACGCCACCGCCAGAAACTGCTCTTTGTCGGGTCGGCATTGGTCGGTCTTGCCGTCACGACGGCGATTGTCGGGGGCGGCAGTGCGCTCGGCCTCGATCCGCGGCTCGCCAAGCTCGCGGCGATCGTCGTCAGCTTCCAGACCACCTATTTGCTGCGCCGTCATATCGTTTTTCGGGCCGCGGCGGCATGACCGGTGCCGGTCGCGCGCCGGAGCGCGGGGAACGGGTGCAGCTGCCGGGCGGCGGGATGCGCTCGCTTCCGCTGATCGCCTGCTTTTCGTGGTTGGCCGCGGTCTCGATTCAATTCGTGATGCAATGGCCGGCGATCGGCGCGCTCGACTTTTCGGATCCCGACGACACCATGCGAATGGCCCAGATCCGGGATCTGCTGGCGGGGCAGGGCTGGTGGGACATCCATCAATATCGGGTCAATCCGTCCGACGGCGGCGTGTTGATGCACTGGTCGCGCATCGTCGATGCGCCGATCGCGCTGGCTATCCTCATCCTGCGACCGCTTCTCGGCCAGCCGGCCGCAGAACATGTGGTGATGGCTCTCTGGCCGGCGATACTGGCGGCGCTCCTGTTTCTGATTTGCGTGCTCGCCTTTCGCAACCTGTCCGATCGACGCATTGCGATCGGCGCGCCCATCCTGATGGCAACCTCGGCAGCGCTGATGAGCCAGTTCCGGCCGCTGCACATCGATCATCACGGCTGGCAGGTCATATTTGCGACGCTGATATTGTGGCAGGCGATTCGCCCGGCGAGCCGCGAGGCAGGAATCTTCGCCGGACTTGCCGGTGCGGCATTGCTGGCCGTGTCGATCGAGGGGCTTCCGATCGTCACGCTCTTTGCCGGACTGGCTGCGGTTCGCTGGGCCCTGCACGGCCGGACCGAAGATTTCGACCGCCTGGCGGGAATGATGGGGGCGCTCGCGGTGGGGGCGGTGCTGTTCCAGTTTGTCACCCGCGGCCCGGCGAGTCTGACCGAAGTCTGGTGCGACGCGCTGTCTCCCCCCTATATTGCGGCGTTCGCGGCCGCCTTTCTTCCGATTGCGGCCGTCGCGTTCCGTATGCCGCGGTCGATGCCGATGCGTTTCGCGCTTTTGGGTTTCGCCGGCTTGCTGGCCGCCGGCGCGCTCGTGCTTGTCGCGCCGCAATGTGCGAGCGGCCCCTTCGCGTCGCTTGATCCGATCGTCGTCCGCTTCTGGTATTCGCATATACTGGAAGGGCAGCCGGTATGGTTGTCGGGCGCGCGGTTCACCGCCGGGATGATCGTCGCGCCGCTTCTCGGCATCACAGGATCGGCGATGGCCTGGCGCGCGCATCCCGACGCGGCCGACCGCCGGCAGTGGGCGGTCCTGCTCGTTGCGCTGACGGGGGCGACCGTCCTCGCGCTGTTCGTCATGCGCGCGGCCGCAACGGCGCATGTATTTGCGCTTCCGGGCTGCGTCTGGTTGACCCTTTCGGCGTGGACGCGCGCGCGCGCGCTTGCATCGACGCCGCTGCGACTGGCCGCAACCGTCGGCGCAATCATGACATTGCCGCCTACGGCCGGGGCGATATCGGCGGTGGCGCTGGGCGAGGCCTTTCCCCAGTTAAAAGTCCAGGACGAGATGATGTCTCCGACCGAGCAGGCCGACCAGACGTGCCTCCCGAAGGACGTGGTCCGCGAACTGAATGCCTTGCCACGCGCAACGCTTCTTTCGCCGCTCGATCTTGGCGCGCCGCTGCTCTTCTGGACGCATCACAAGGTGGTCGCGACCGGCCATCATCGCAACAACAAGGCGATGGCAGATACGCTGGAGGCATTTGTCGGGCCTGCTGATCAGGCGGAGAAGCTGGTTCGCCGTCGCCAGGCAACATTGATCCTGTTTTGCCGCACCGCCTATGATTTCGAATATTATCGCCGTGCGAGCAAAGACTCCCTCGCGCAGCGACTCGATGCGGGACATCCTCCCGGGTGGCTGGAGCCCGTTGCGATCGGCGGACGATACGGCCTGTCGGTGTGGCGGGTGAAGCCGGAGGCGCCCTCAGGTCGGGCGGAATGAAAGCGCGGCGCCGTTCATGCAATAACGCTTGCCGGTGGGTTTCGGCCCGTCGTTGAAGACATGGCCAAGGTGGCCGCCGCAGCGTTTGCAATGCACCTCGGTGCGCGCATAGCCGAGCTCATGGTCGGTCGATGTGCCGATACCGCCCTTGAGCGGCGCCCAGAAGCTGGGCCAGCCGGTGCCGCTGTCGAACTTGGTCCGGCTCGAATAAAGCGGCAGGGCGCAGCCGGCGCACAGGAAGGTGCCGGCGCGTTTTTCCTTGTCGAGCGGGCTGGTGAAGGGGCGTTCGGTCGCCGCCTCGCGCAGCACGCGATATTGCAGCGGCGACAGGCGCTTTTTCCATTCGGCGTCGGATAGCTGCCAGCCCGTCTGCGCTTTCGGGCGCGCCGATCGGGCGAAGAGCATCGGCGCGCCGATCACGGCGCCGCCGAGCGCAAGTCCGCCGAGAAGATAACGACGTTCGATCATGCCTTGCGATACGTACGCCTTCGCCGAAGGGTTACAAGCCCCGGTCAATATTTCTCGATTTGCACCGGCAGCGACCGGAAACCGTGGACGAAGCAGGCGTGGACGCGTTCGGGGGCGCCGGTGACGTTCACGCGCATCCGCCGCGCCGCCATCTCTTCGAGCAGGATGCGGAGCTGAAGCTCGGCAAGCCGCGCGCCGACGCAGCGGTGGACGCCATAACCGAACGACAGGTGCCGACGCGCATTCTCGCGGTCGAGTTTCAGCGCGTCGCCGTCGTCGAACACGCTCTCGTCGCGGTTCGCCGACAGATACCAGAGGATGAGCTTGTCGCCCTTCTTGATCTGGTGTCCGAAGAGGTCGGCATCCTCGAGCGCGGTGCGGCGCATATGCGCCAGCGGAGTCTGCCAGCGAATGATCTCGCTCACCGCATTGGGGATCAGCGACGGATCGGCTTCGAGCTTCGCGCGCTGGTCGGGGAATTTGTCGAGACCATAGGCAAGCCCCGACATGGTGTTGCGCGTCGTGTCGTTACCGCCGACGATCAGCAGCACGAGGTTCCCGATGAACTCATATTTGTCCATGTTGCGCATCGCTTCGCTGTGCAGCATCATCGACAGGAGGTCGGGCGACGGCGGCTGGTCGAGCTTTTCCATCCACAGTTTCTGGAAATAGACGAAGGCTTCCTCGAGCACCGCGCGGCGCTGTTCCTTGAGCTCAACCTTCTGCGCGAGTTCGACGTCGCCCATCCAGTCGGACCATTCGGTGAGCTTGCGCCGGTCTTCCCATGGGAAATCGAACAGCAGCGCGAGCATCTGCGTCGTCAGTTCCATCGACACGCGGTCGACCCAGTCGAAGGTTTCGCCCCACGGCAGGCCGTCGAGCACCTCGCCGGTGCGGCTGCGGATGTCTTCGGACAGGCGTGTCATTTCGGCGGGGGTGAAGGCGGGGGCGACGGTGCGGCGCTGGTCGGTGTGCTGCGGCCGGTCCATCGCGATGAACATCGGCAGACGGAAATCCTCGTCCTCGTCACGTTCGAGGATCGTGATCCCGCCATATTCCCATGACGAGCTGTAGATGTCGGGGAGCGCCTCGACGTGCTGGATCGCCTGATGGCTCGCAATATTCCAATAGGGGCCGTGGACGCTGTCCTCGCACTTCACGATGCCGCCGAGTTTGCGAAGTTCGGCAAAGGGTAGCTGCCAGCGATCCTCCGAATAGATCGCGGCGGGGCTCATATCATAGGCGTGGGTGACAGGCTGGGGGGTGACAGTCTGGGGCTTGGCTGCAGTCGCCATCGGGCATCCTCTCTTCGCAAGGGACTCGCCGCGACGCTTGCCGCCGTCGGCGAAATCAGTTGCAGAATGCCACTGCTAACAGCTTTGTCAATGACGGTCGGCGGTGGCCGCCGTGGCCATCGCAGCCGCGGCCGCGCCGCGGCGCCAGAATTTCCAGCCGCTCCCGCTGCTCAGCACCCCCGACCGGAACAGCCGGACCGAAACCCAGATGACCAGCGCGACCCAGATCGCCTGCCAGCCGAGCGCGAGCAGATGGACCGCCCTGGCCTCGTCGGTCGCGGCGCGCGCCGCCATCGCGAGCGGCGACGAAAAGGGAAAAATCTCGGCGAAGCGGGCGAGGCTGCTGCCCGGCGCGCTGGCGGCACCCGCCGACAGGCTGAACATACCGACCTGGAAGATGGTGATCGGCAGGCTCAGCATCTGGATCTCGCGCACCGACGCGGCCTGCGCGCCGACGCCGAGGAACGCGGCGCCGAGCAGCAGGAAGGACAGGATGAAATAGGCGAAGCCGATGCCAAGAAAGAAGGGCCAGCCCGTCGCGGGCATCGCGGCGAGCGTGGCCGCGGGTTTGCCCGCCGCAGCGAGCGCGGCCGGATCGACCTGCGTTGCGGCGACCAGTCCGCCGCCCATTGCGATGATCACCCAGAACGCGATGAACAGCATCGCGACGCCGAGCATCCCGAGCAGCTTGCCGAGGAAAACGCTTTCGAGCGGCACCGCGGCAGCGAGGATTTCGATGACCTTGTTGCCCTTTTCCTCGGCGAGCGAGCTGACGGTCTGGCCGGCGAGAAGCAGCGTCAAAAGGAAAATGACGAACACCGCGCCGAAACCGATCGACTGCTGCACCGCGATGCTGGTGCCGCCGTTCGAGAGCGATTCAAAGCGCGGCGTGGTCGGTGCCAGCGGCCCCGCTGCGCGCGCGCGCTGCACGTCGCTCGCGAGCAGCGCGAGATAGCGGCCCGAGCTGCTGTCGGTCTCGCGCTCGACGATGTACGGCGCGGCGAGCGGGCCGATCATCACCGCATAGGTGTCGCTGCCTTTTTCGTGCGCGATCTTCACCGGATCGGCTGCGGCGGGGCTGGCGACCCGGATGTCGAGCATCGCGGGTTCGCGGCTCATCGCCGCGCGAAGCCGCGTATCGGCGCTGCGCAGCGCTTCGACATCGGCGGCGTCGGCGACGACAACGATGCGGCCCGCGCCGCGCGCGCTGTCGGCCAGCTGCGAGGCCCCCATCCCGCCGGCGAGCCCCATGCCGACCATGAACAAGGGGGCAAGCAGAAACAGGAGGAAGGTCGGGGTCGCGACGATCGCGAGGAAGTCGCGCCGCGCAACAACGAACATGCTGCGGATGAAGGGAGTCATGCGCTGGCCTCCTCGACGGCGTCGCCGGTCGCGTCGGCGTCGAAGCCGGCATCGACCTGGCGGACGATATGGACGAAGGCGTCGTGGAGCGCCGGGCGGCTGATCGACAGGCCGGTGACGCCATGGCCGCTCGCGGTGATGCGCGCGAGCAGGGGTTCGACGTCGCCATCCTGAATCGCGAAATGCCATGCGTCGCCGCGGAGTTCGGCGCCGGCGGGAAGGTTCGCGGCGATGGCGGCGGGATCGCCGGCGGTCCGCGGGGTGTAACGCACCTGCATCGGGAGCAGCGCACGCGCTTCGTCGACCGTCCCCTCGAAGCGGCGCGCCGAGCGCGCGATGATCGCGATGCGATCGCAAAGCCGCTCGGCATGCGCCATGACATGCGTCGAAAAGAGGATCGTCGCGCCGCGGTCGCGTTCGCGCCGGACCAGCATTTCGAGCCGTTCCTGATTGACGGGGTCGAGTCCGGAGAAGGGTTCGTCGAGAACGATGAGGTCGGGCGCGTGGACGATCGAGCCGATCAGCTGGATCATCTGCGCCATGCCCTTCGACATCTTGCGGATCTTTTCGTCGATGACGCGTTCGAGCCCGAGTTCGGTCATGAAACCCGCGGCGCGGCGGCGGCCTTCGGACCAGTCGAGCCCGCGCAGCGCGCCCATGAAGGCGATCGCCTCGCGCGCCTTCATCCCGGGATAGAGCCCGCGCTCCTCGGGCAGATAGCCGATGCGGTTGCGTACGCTTTGCGGCCGGTGCCCGCCGAGCAGGCGGCTCACGCCTTCGTCGGGATCGATGATGCCGAGCGTCATGCGGAGGCTGGTGGTCTTGCCGGCGCCGTTGGGGCCGAGCACGCCATAGATGCTGCCCGTCGGCACTTTCAGGCTGACATGATCGACCGCCTTGTAATCGCCGAAATATTTGGTGAGGCCGTTCGCCTCGACGCTGAAATCGCTCAAACCCGGGTCCCCGATCATTCGCTCACCGGACTATGGCACGGCGATACGGCTCGCGTATAGAGCGCCAATGGTTGCCGAAGCCTTGCCTTCCTTGGAAGACCGCCTCGAAGTGGTCGCGCGCGAACATGGATTCGCGGCGTTCGGAATCGCGCACGCCGATGCGGCACCGCAAACCGCGGCGCGGCTCGACCAATGGCTCGCCGAGGGGCGCCACGGCGACATGATCTGGATGGAAAGCCGCGCCGCGCAGCGCGGCTCGCCCAAGGGGCTGTGGCCCGAGGTTCAATCGGTGATCGCGCTCGGCATGAGTTATGCGCCGGCGCTCGATCCACTGGCGCTTGCCGATCATCCCGACCGCGGACGGATTTCGGTCTATGCGCAGGGAGGCGATTATCATGACGTCGTCAAAAGGGCGCTGAAAGCCGTCGCGCGCTGGCTGGTCGCCGAAGTGAAGGACGCCGAAGTCAAAGTGTTCGTCGATACCGCGCCGGTGATGGAAAAGCCGTTGTCGGCCGCGGCGGGGCTCGGCTGGCAGGGCAAGCACACGAATCTCGTCAGCCGCGATCATGGCAGCTGGCTGTTCCTTGGCGCGATTTACACGACGCTGGAACTGGCGCCGTCGACGCCGGGGCGCGACACGTGCGGCAGCTGTTCGGCGTGCCAGGATGTCTGCCCGACACAGGCTTTTCCGGCGCCGTACCGGCTCGATGCGCGGCGTTGCATCTCGTACCTCACGATCGAGCATAATGGCCCGATTCCCGTCGCGCTGCGGCGCGGGATCGGCAACCGCATCTATGGCTGCGACGATTGCCTTGCGGCGTGCCCGTGGAACAAATTCGCCGAAACCGCGCAGACGCACCGCGCGTTCCTGCCGCGCGCCGAGCTTGCCGCGCCGTCGATCGCCGACCTGCTCGCGCTCGACGATGCCGATTTCCGGCAGGTCTTCGCGGGGTCGCCGATCAAACGGATCGGGCGCGGACGGATGGTGCGCAATGCGGCGATTGCGGCGGGAAACAGCGGCGACGCGCGGTTCGTGCCGGTGCTCGAACGGCTGACGACAGATGAATCGCCGATGGTCGCCGATGCGGCGCTATGGGCGCTCGCCGAGCTGGCGTCGTGACGTCATTCGCTTTTGGGGCGGCCCCGGCCCGCTCCTAGCGCTGCAACGACTGCGCGCAGCTGTTGACCTCGGCATTGCGGCCGTCGGGGGTGCGGGCATCGACATGCGTCGCGACCGGATTGGCGCCCGCGCGCGGGGCATAGAAATAGATGTCGAGGGTGCAGTTCGACCCTGCGAACTGGAGCTTGCGGCCCGCGCCCTCGGTCACGTCGAGCCGCGGCTTGCCGAACATGCGCCCGATCGCGTCGGCGCTGTTGCCGATCAGCGCGTTATTCTGCACCGGCCGAACAACCGTCGGTTGCTGTGTGACGGGGGGCGGCGTCGAGGGGCGCGGGATCGCGGGGCCGGCGCAGGCGCCGAGCGTCAGGGCGAGGCCGGCGATGGCAGCCAGCTGTCCATTTTTAGTCATCTTTTTTGTCCCCGTCGCGCAGGTGCAGCATGTGCACGGCCATAGCGGCGCTCAGGATGGGCGCCAACAGATTGGCGACGGGCACCACGAAGCTTGCGGCGGACAGCAGCCCGAGCGACCAGCGCGCCGGGCGGTCGAAGCGCGGCCGGTCGGGATGACGGGCAAGCACCATCGCCTCGAGATCGCGGCCGAGCAGCAGGGCGTTGACGAACAGCGCGAAGATCGGCGTGCCGATCCCGGTCACGAGCAGCAGGATATAGACGGGCAGCGCGAGCAGGTTGCCGCCGACGAGCCGGACGAGCGACGCGAGCGCGAGGCGGATATTCTGGCGCCAGCCGACATCGACGGCGCGCTGCGCCGCGGCGGGATAATGCCGCCCCTCGACATCGGCGACGATGCCGTCGGCGAACAGCCCGACGACGACGATCGCGACCGCGCGAAAGAGCAGCCAGCTGCCGGCGAGGATGGCGACGACGACCAGCAGGCCCGCCATATCCTGCCCCGCTTCGCCCAGCCATTGCCAATGCGCGAGCACCCAGCGCGCGGACCAGAAGATCGCGGCGCCCGTGACCGCGAGCAGCAGCAGCGTGAGGGCAAGGCTCTGCGCGAGGACGCGGAGCACGCGCGGCTGGGGCAAGTCCCTGAGTGCGAGCAGGAAAGCATGAACGGCGCGGGCCATGATCCGGAGATGGCGCGAGCGAACCCCTCCCGTCAAGCGCAGGTCGACAATCTATTCCTCTCGTCACCCCGGACTGGATCGGGGCCTGTCGCTTCGACGCGGGAATGGATGCCGGATCAAGTCCGGCATGACAAAGAGGGGAGGGATGGAGACTAGCGAGCGTTATGCTTGCCTTGGCGCGCCGCCGCCCGTAAAGGCCCGCGCAGCTTTTTCCCACGCATCACAGGATATTTCATGGCCTCCACCGCCCGTTTCGACGTTGTTGCCATCGGCAATGCGATCGTCGACGTCATCGCCCGCGCCGACGATGCGCTGATCACCGCCGAAGGGCTGACCAAGGGGTCGATGCGGCTGATCGATGCCGAAGAGGCCGAACGGCTTTACGCGGCGATGGGCCCCGCGATCGAAATGTCGGGCGGTTCGGCCGCCAATACGCTCGCGGGCATGGCTGCGCTCGGCCAGCGGTGCAGCTTTATCGGGCAGGTCGCCGACGACCAGCTCGGCCATGTCTTCACGCACGATCTGCGCGCACTTGGCGTTGCATATGAAACCCCGCCGCTCAGCGAAGGCGCGCCGACCGCGCGCTGCCTGATCCTCGTCACCCCCGACGGGCAGCGGACGATGAACACCTTCCTCGGCGCGAGCCACCTGCTCGAACAGTCGATGATCGACGAGGCGTGGATCGCCGATTCGGACATCCTCTATCTCGAGGGCTATCTCTGGGATCCCGAACTGTCGCGTGCGGCGATGCGGCGCGCGATCGACGTGTCGCGTGCGGCGGGGCGTAAGGTCGCTTTCACGCTGTCCGATGCGTTCATCATCGACCGCCACGGCGCCGATTTCCGCAACCTGATCGCCGAAGGTCTCTTCGACATCCTGTTCGCGAACGAGGTCGAAATCTGCGCGCTGGCCGAAACCGATGATTTCGAAGCGGCGATTGCGAAGGTCGCGCCGCAGGTGCCGCTGCTTGTCGTGACACGCGGTTCGCACGGCGCGCTCGCGATCACCGGCGGCGAACGCACCGAAGTCGGCGCCGAGCCGATCGACACCGTCGTCGACACGACCGGTGCGGGCGATCTGTTCGCGGCGGGTTTCCTGTCGGGGCAGGCGCAGGGGCGTTCGATCGCCGACTGCCTGACGATGGGCGCGGTATGCGCGCGCGAAATCATCGCGCAGGTCGGGCCGCGTGCGCAGACCGACCTCAAAGCGACGGTCGCGGCACGCCTCGGATAAAGCTTTCCGTTCGCAGCGGCGGTTTGCGCAAGCGGATCAGGTCGCCGCGGTTTCTGCCGATTCGGGGTGCTTCTTGAACAGCGCCCGGTCGGCGGGGCCGAAACCGCGGGTCCAGATCAGCCAGGCATAGATGCCGAGAATGAAGGGCACGCCGATCAGCAGCTCGGCCCATTCGGGAAGCTGCGTCGCACCCCAGCCGAGCACCGCCGCGCCCGCGGTCGCCCAGACGAGCGCCCAGCGCAAGCTGTTGACCGGCGCGCCGAGGATGCGCGCGAGCAGCCGCGCCTTGACCAGTGACGCGAAGCCGAGCGCGAGCATCAGTGCGAGCGCGACCGCGCCGGCATAGGTGATCGGCGGCAGGCCCATCGATTTGGCGATCAGGATCAGCGCGACGCTGAGGCCCGCCTGAAGCGCGAGCGTGGCGATGCTGATGAGCAGATTGCGGTGGCGCGCGACATACACGAGCGCGGCCTCGCTGACGACCGCGGTCGCGGCGACAACTTCGGCGGCGAGCAGGAAAGCGAGCGCGGCGGTGCCGCTGACGAATTCGGGGCCGACGAGGCCCATCACCGCCTCGCCCGGAATGCCGAGCGCCAGCGCGACGCCGGCCTGCGCCGCGATGATCCAGAAACCCACCTGGCTGACCTGTGCCGCCACGGCGGCAAGCCGGTTCTCGGCGAGGTTGCGCGTGATGACCGGGCCGAGGATCGGCTCGAAACTCGTCTTGAGCTTCTGCGGCAGCGAGGCGACCTGCTGTGCCATGTAGTAGATGCCGTAGATCGTCGGCGAGGTGAACTGGCCAAGGATGAAGAGATCGAGGCGGCGCGTCCCCCATTCGATCGCGTCGGCGGCGGCGAGCGGCGCGTTGCGCCGGGCGAGGCCGATCAGATGTGCCGGATGCGGCCGCCAGACGCCGGGGCCGCCATAATGCCGGATCATCGGGATCGCTGCGGTAAGGAAGGCGCCGAGCATCGCCGCAGCATAAGACAGCATCAGCCCGTCGCGCGCCGAGACAAACCAGAATCCCGCCGCCGCGGCGCTGATCACCCACGGTTCGACGATCGCGCGCGCACGCACGGTGGCGCCGATGTCGAATTTATACGCGCAGGCGGCGAGCGCGATGTCGGTCCCTGCGATCGCGAAAACGAGCAGCGCCATCCAGCGATCGGCGCCGTCGATATCGCCGGCCGGATACATGAGCTGGGGCAGGAGAAAGAGGATCGCCGAACCCGCCGCCGAGGCGAGGAAGGCGACGAACATGCCGTCCCAGACCACGGTGCGATGGTCGGCGCCGGGCGCGCTCAACTGTTCGGCGAGGCCGCGTTTCAGCCCGAGCGTCGCAAGCTGCGCGACGAGTTCGATGACGAGCACGGCAAAGGCGAACCGCCCGACCGCTTCGGGCCCGTACCAGCGGCCTGCCACATAGAGGAAGGGCAGGCGGGCGACGAGGCGAAGGATGAAGCCGAAGAAATTGGTGCGTCCGCCCTTGGCGAGCGCAGCCGTGTCCGCATCCCCCGAAGGCGCGGCAGGCGAAGGGGGCGCGGTTGCGCTGTCCGTCTGGCTCAAGCCTCGCGCCCCTTCTGCTGCTCCCCGAAGCGCAGTCTAGCGCGGCGGGGGAGTGCAGGCAATCGATCGAAACAACTCATCGCCCTTCGGATCGCAGCGGCCGTCTGAGCAATGCCTGAATGGCTTCGGCGACGCGGGTTTCGCCCGCAACAAGGCGCGCGACGGTGTCGGTGATCGGCATGTCGATGCCGTCGGCACGCGCCGCGGCGGCGACGACGGGCGCGCTGAATGCGCCTTCGGCGACGGTGCGGCGGTCGGCCATCAACGCCTCGGCGGCTTCGCCGCGCCCGAGCCCCTGACCGAGCGCGAAGTTACGCGAGTTTGACGAGGTGCAGGTCAGGACAAGGTCGCCGAGCCCGGCAAGCCCGGCGAGCGTTTCGGCCCGCGCGCCGCGCGAAAGACCGAATCGCGTCATCTCGGCGAAGCCCCGGCTGATCAGCGCCGCGCGCGCGTTGAGCCCGAGGCCGGCGCCGTCGACGATGCCGCACGCGATCGCGAGGATATTCTTGACCGCGCCGCCGATCTCGGCGCCGATCACGTCGGTCGAGACATAGGGCCGGAAATGCGGGCGGGCGAGCGCCTGCGCGATATCGGCCGCGAGATCCGCATCGGCAGCAGCAAGCGTGATCGCAGTCGGCAGCCCCGCGGCAACTTCGTGCGCGAATGTCGGCCCCGAAAGCACGGCATGGGGACGCTCCGGCGCAAGGTCGCGCGCCATGTCGATCGGGAAGGCAAAGCTCCCCGCCTCCATGCCCTTGCTGCAGAAGATGAGCGGGGCGTCGCCGGACGGAAGCTCGGCGAGCACGGCACGCAGGAAGGGCATGGGGACGACAACGAGCAGCGCGTCGAGGTCGGCCATGTCCGCGAGAATGCCGGTCGCGGTCAGCGAGGGCGAGAGCGCGGCGCCGGGAAGAAAGGCCGGGTTACGATGTTCGCTGTTGATCGCGGTGACGACGTCGGTCTCGCGCGCCCACAGCCGCACCGGGGCGCCGTCGGCGGCGAGAAGCTGGGCGAGCGCCGTGCCCCATGCACCGCCGCCGATCACGCCGAAATTCGAATAGGACGTCATGCCTTCACCCCTGCTCCGCGCACCGCTTCGGCTTCGGGATCGAGCGGCCAGCGCGGGCGCGCGGCGACGCCGAGGTCGTCGGTCAGTCCGGCGGCGAAGCGTTCGGCGCCCGCCCACGCGATCATCGCGCCATTGTCGGTGCAGAGCCACAAAGGCGGCGCGACAAAGGCCTTGTCGAATCGCGCCGCAAGATCGGTCAGCGCGCCGCGAATCGCGCCATTTGCCGCGACTCCGCCTGCGACGACAAAGGCGGTCGCATCGGGGCAGGCGGCGAGCGCGATGCGGCTGCGGTCGACGAGGCAGTCGACGACCGCCTGCTGGAACGAAGCGGCGAGGTCGGGGACGCTGTGCGCGCCGGATGCGGCGGCGCGCGCCACGGCGCTTTTGAGTCCTGCAAAGGAGAAATGCGGCTCGGCGCTGCCGACGAGCGGGCGCGGCAGCGGCACCGCGAACGGGTCGCCGTCCCTTGCGATGCGCTCGACCGCGGGACCGCCGGGATAGCCGAGGCCGAGCAGCTTCGCGGTCTTGTCGAACGCTTCGCCTGCGGCGTCGTCGATCGTCGTCGCGAGGCGGCGGTAATCGCCGACGCCTTTGACGAGCAGCAGCTGGCAATGGCCGCCCGAGACGAGCAGCAGCAGATAGGGAAATTCGAGCGCCGGATCGGCGAGGCGCGGGCTCAGCGCATGGCCTTCGAGATGGTTGACCGCGATCAGCGGCTTGTTCGCCGCGTGCGCCAGTGCCTTGCCGGTGACGAGCCCGACCATCACCCCGCCGATCAGTCCGGGTCCCGCGGTCGCGGCGATCGCGTCGACCTGGTCCAGCGATACGCCGGCGTCGGCGAGCACGCCCTCGACGATCGGCGCGAGCCGGTCGACATGCGCGCGCGCCGCGATTTCGGGAACGACGCCGCCATAGGGGCTATGCTCGGCTTCCTGTCCGGCGACGCGATGCGCCAATATCCGCCGTTCGCTGTCGACGAGCGCTGCCGCGGTTTCGTCGCAGCTCGATTCAAGGCCAAGGATCAGGGTCATATTATTGCGCGTTCCTTTACCCGCCCCTTTATCGGCAGGGCAAGCCGCGCTAGCAGCGGGATGATGAATAGGCTTCCAACCCCCGAAAACCCGCTGCGCATCGGCACGCGCGCGTCGCCGCTGGCGATGGCACAGGCGCATATGGCTATGGCGGCGCTGATTGCCAGCCACGGCATCGATATGGCCGCGCTCGCAATCGTGCCGATGACCGCGACCGGCGACAAGATCCAGGACCGCGCGCTCGCCGAGGTCGGCGGCAAGGCGCTGTGGACGCGCGAGCTCGATGCCGCGCTCGATGCCGGGACGATCGATATCGCGGTCCATTCGCTGAAAGACGTCGAAACGCTGCGCGAGGCGCGCTTTTTCCTCGGCGCGATGCTCGAACGCGCCGATCCGCGCGACCGGCTGGTCGTGCGCGAGGGAATAGATGCGGTTTCGATTGCCGATTTGCCGGAAGGGGCGCGGCTCGGAACGAGCAGCCCGCGCCGCGCGGCGCAGGTGAAGCGCATTCGCCCCGATCTCGAAACCGTGCTGCTGCGCGGCAATGTCGCGACGCGGCTTGCGAAGATCGCCGGCGGCGATGCCGATGCGACTTTGCTCGCTGCGGCGGGGCTCGACCGGCTGGGGATGCACGATGTCGGGGCGGTGCAGGACGTGCGCCTGCTGCTTCCCGCGGCGTCGCAGGGTGCGATCGGGATCGAATGCCGCGCGGGCGATGCGGCGACGCGCGCGCTGCTCGCCGCGGTCGATCACGCGCCGACGCATCGGGCAGTGATGGCCGAGCGTGCGTTTCTCGCGGCACTCGGCGGCGATTGCCGCTCGCCGGTCGCGGCACACGCGCATTGGCTGGATGACGGCACGCTCCGCCTCGACGCCGAGGTTTTTTCGGAAGATGGCGCCGACCATGTTGCCGGACATGCCGTTGTCGCGAATTCGGATGCACCCGAAGTGCTGGCGCGCCGCCTGCTCGGCGAAGCGCCCGACAGCGTCCGGCGCCTGTTCCATCGATGACCGGCGGCCTGCCATTGATCGTCACGCGGCCCGAACCGGGCAATGCCGCGACGGTCGAGCGGGCGAGGGAAATGGGGTTCGATGCGCGCGCAATGCCGCTTTTTGCGGCGCACCCGGTCGATTGGGCCGCGCCGCCCACCGACGATTTCGACGCCCTGCTGCTCACCAGCGCTGCGGCGGTGCGGCTCGCGGGTCCGGGGCTTGCCCGTCTGGCGTCGCGACCCGCCTATGCTGTCGGCTCCGCGACCGCGCGCGTCGCCGAGGCGGCGGGATTGACGGTGGCGATGACCGGGACGGCCGATGCCGCCCGGCTTCTTGATGTCATGACGTCGGAAAATATCCGAAACATATTATGGCTTTGCGGGCGCGACAGGTCCGAATTCGACACGCGCGGCGCCGCGATCACGCCTTTGCCTTGCTACGCCGTCGATCCCGTTCCGCCGCCTCCCCAATGGTCCGGCCTGATTGCTGCGCCGGCGGTGCTGCTCGCGCATTCGGCGCGCGCGGCACGCCGCATTTCGGATCTCGTGGGCGCCGCGCGCGACCATCTGTCGCTCGTCGCGATCAGCCCGGCGGTCGCGGTCGCCGCGGGCGAGGGATGGCACAGCCTCGCCATCGCGGGACAGCCCGACGATGTCGCAATATTGGCACAGGCGCGTGCTTTGTGGCACAAGGGTACAAAATAGGGTCGTTCGAAAGAGAAACATGGCAATCGACAGTATCGACACCACCTCGCCCGCGCAGGACGAGGCGGTCCCGACGAGAGGGCTATCGTTCCGCGCGGTCGGCCTTGGCGCCCTCCTCCTGCTCCTGATCGGAATCGCTGCGGGCGGATGGGCGGTAAATCGCTGGTTGACGGGCGATAATATGCCGTCTGTCACAAAAGTGATCGAGCCGCCCGCGGGGGCGGAGAATCCGCTCCTCGTTGCGGGCGGCGCGGCGAAGGTTGCGCCCGACGGTCAGCCGCTGGTCGTCGCGCCCGTCGACGGCGCCAACGCGCTCGCGGTGCGCGTTGCCGAACTCGAACAACGATTGTCGCGAATCACGCTCGAAGCCGAATCGGCATCGGGCAACGCATCGCGCGCCGAAGGGCTGCTTGTCGCCTTCGCGGTCCGGCGCGCGCTCGATCGCGGCTTGTCATTGGGCTATCTCGATGCGCAGCTCCGGCTGCGTTTTGGCGACGATCAGCCCAATGCGGTGAAAACGATCATCGACACCTCGCGCGAACCGGTGACGCTCGAACAGCTTCGTGCCGAGCTCGATACGCTGGCGCCGCAACTCGTCGGGCGGAACGGCGACGGCAGCGGCAGCCTGTGGACCGGGCTCCGCCGCGAACTGGGCGAGCTGTTCGTCGTGCGGGCGGCGGGAACGCAGTCGCCGCGCGCGTCCGAACGGCTCGAGCGCGCGCGGCGCTATCTCGCGGGAGGACAAACGGACAAGGCGATTGCCGAGATCGAAGCCATGCCCGGCTCGGCGGCGGCGACCGACTGGCTGATCGACGCGCGGCGTTATCATGAAGCGCGGCGCGCGCTTGACCTGATCGAGACCGCGGCGATATTGGAACCGCGCGACAGCCCCGCTGCCGCGATGGCCCCGAAAGCGGCCGAACCGACCCCATAGCGCGCAATCCGGTAAGGGCTGCCCGCCCTTTAGAGAGAAAGCCCGTTCCATGGCCCTCGCCGACCCGCAGCGCATCGAAGCGCTCGACCCGCTCGATCCCCTTCAGCTCGACGCAGAGCTGAGCGAAGAGGAGCGGATGGTCCGCGACACCGCGCGATCCTATGCGACCGATGCGCTGTTGCCGCGCGTCACCTCGGCGTTCCTCGACGAGCGCTTCGATCGCGAGATCATGTCCGAAATGGGCGCGCTCGGCCTGCTCGGCGCGACGATCGACCCCGAATATGGCGGGGCCGGGCTGAACTATGTCAGCTATGGCCTCATCGCCCGCGAAGTCGAACGGATCGATTCGGGCTATCGTTCGGCCTGCTCGGTGCAGAGCAGCCTCGTGATCCACCCGATCAACGCCTATGGCAGCGAAGAGCAGAAGCGGAAGTTTCTGCCGGGGCTGACCTCGGGCGAACTCGTCGGCTGCTTTGGCCTCACCGAGCCCGACGCCGGCAGCGACCCCGGCGGCATGCGCACGCGCGCCGAGAAGATTGCAGGCGGATATCGCCTCAAGGGCGCGAAGATGTGGATCACCAACTCGCCGATCGCCGACGTTTTCGTCGTATGGGCCAAGTCCGACGCGCACGACGGCGCGATCCGCGGTTTCGTGCTCGAAAAGGGCATGAAGGGCCTGTCGGCGCCGAAGATCGAGGGCAAGGTCAGCCTGCGTGCCTCGGTCACCGGTGAAATCGTCATGGATTCGGTCGAGGTCGGCGAGGATGCGCTGTTGCCGCATGTTTCGGGCCTCAAGGGGCCGTTCGGCTGCCTCAACCGCGCGCGCTACGGCATCGGCTGGGGCGCGATGGGTGCCGCCGAATTCTGCTATGAAGCGGCGCGCAATTACACCGGCGAGCGCAAGCAGTTCGGACGCCCGCTCGCGGCGAATCAGATCGTCCAGCTCAAGCTCGCCAACATGCTCACCGAAATCGCGCTCGGAACACAGGCGGCGCTGCGCGTCGGCCGGCTGATCGACGAGGGGCGGCTCGTCCCCGACGCGATCAGCCTTTTGAAGCGCAACAATTGCGGCAAGGCGCTCGATATCGCGCGCGTCGCGCGCGATATGCATGGCGGCAACGGCATTTCGGCCGATTACCACGTCATCCGCCACGCGGTGAATCTCGAGACGGTGAACACCTATGAAGGCACGCACGATGTCCATGCGCTGATCCTCGGCCGCGCGATCACGGGCATTTCGGCCTTTGCCTGAGCCCTTGGGCTTGAAACCTTTGCAGGGCATCCGCGTCGTTGAACTGGCGCGGGTGCTCGCGGGTCCCTGGTGCGGGCAATTGCTCGCCGACCTCGGCGCCGAGGTGATCAAGGTCGAGCGGCCGGGCGCGGGCGACGATACGCGCGAATGGGGGCCGCCCTTCGTCACCGGCGCGGGCGGCGAGAATCTGGGCGCGGCTTATTATCACAGCTGCAACCGCGGCAAGCAGAGCGTCGCGATCGACATCGCGACCGACGAAGGACAGGCGGAAGTGCGCGCGCTGCTCGCCGATGCCGATGTCGTGATCGAGAATTACAAGGTCGGCGGGCTGGTCAAATACGGGCTCGACCCCGCGCGGCTGTGTGCCGATTTCCCGCAGCTGGTCGTCTGCTCGATCACCGGCTTCGGTCAGACCGGACCCTATGCGCACCGCGCGGGCTATGACTATATCGTTCAGGCGATGAGCGGCTTCATGTCGCTGACCGGCGAGCCCGACGGAGCGCCGCAAAAGGCCGGGATCGCCTACGCCGACATCTTCACCGGCATGTATTCCACCGTCGCGATTCTTGCGGCGCTGCGACGCCGTGACGTCACCGGGGCGGGCGCGCATGTCGACATGGCGCTGCTCGACAGTCAGGTCGCGGTGCTCGCCAATCAGGCCGCCAATTATCTCGCGAGCGGGATGGTGCCGAAGCGGATGGGCAACGCGCACGTCAATGTCGTGCCGTATCAGGTCTTTGCGACCGCCGACGGTCAGCTCGTGATCGCGGTCGGCAACGACGGGCAGTATCGCAAGCTCTGCGCGATACTGGGCGTCCCCGAATGGGCCGACGATCCGCGTTTCGTCAATAACGCCGCGCGGCTCGCGAACCGGGCCGAACTGATTCCGCTGCTCGCGGCAAAGATCGCCGCATGGGACGCGCAGCCGCTGTCGCTCGCACTCGAGGCCGAGGGGGTTCCCGCGGGGCCGATCAACGACCTCGCGCAGGTCTTTGCCGATCCGCAGGTTCAGGCGCGCGGGATGCGCTTCTGTCCGGAAGGCGCATCGATCGACGGCGTCGCGAGTCCGATTGTCATCGACGGCGAACGCATGGTCGCGCGCGCCGGGGCGCCGCCGCTTACGCCATAGAAAAAGGGGCGCCGCGACGGACGCCCCTTTCCCCCCTTTTTTCCGTATGCCGGCTCAGAATTTGACCGTGCCGGTGACGAAGACCTGGCGCGGATTGCCGTAGAAGGCGGTGACCACGCCTTCCTGTCCCAGCGAAGGCGTGACATTGCCAGCCTGCGTGAGGATCGGCGCACCCGTCGTCGGATTGACCGCGACAAATTGATAGCCGGACGTCTTGTACTGCTTGTCGAGGATGTTCTTGGCATGGAGGCCGATCGAGAAGCTGTCATCGCTCGACGACCAGACCAGATTCGCATCCCACAACGCATAGCCCTTCTGATCGAGGAACGGGCTGGGGGTTTCGAACTGGGTGGTCTTGCTGCGATAGGACAGCGTGGTCGACGCGTTGATCGATCCCGAGAAACCCGGGAACTGCCCGGAAAGCGTGCCCGATGCCGTCCATGTGGGCGTGTTCTGGATGCGCCGGAAATCGGCGACATCGACGCCCAGATTGTTGATGAACTTCAGATATTTCCCATCGATATAGCCGAGCGTCCCCGCCAGATTGATCGCCGATCCGTCGCCGGCGAAATCGCGCGCCAGCGTGGCGGAGCTTTCGACTTCAACCCCCTGCAGGCGGGCCTTCGAGGCGTTGGTGGTGATCCCGGCAAAGGTTTCGAACACGCCATCGCCATTGTTGTCGACGCCGACCGAACCCGGAATCTGGACATCCTTGTAATCGGCGCGGAAGCCCGTGACGGCCAGACGCAACCGGCCATCGGCCAGCGACCCCTTATAGCCGATTTCGTAGCTGTTGACCGTTTCGGGATCGAAGGTCAGGAAGCTGAAAATCTCGTCATAGCTGCGCACGCCGTCGCGGTTGGTATCGGGCGCGCCCGTGGAGTTGCCGCGCGGATCGAAGCCGCCGCCCTTGAAGCCGCTCGAATAGGACGCATAGATCAGATGGTCGTCGGTCGGCTTGAACGAAATCGACGCGCGCGGGGTGAATTTGGTGAACTTCCGCGACCCCTTGAAATCGGAATCGGTGACCAGCGCGACGGGCGCAATACCACCGAGCTGGGGGTCGGGGCCGAGGATGCGGCGTTGCTTCAGGATACGCGCATCGCGGACATCCGAGGTGTAACGACCGCCCAGCGAGATCGAAAGCTGGTCGGTGATGTCGTAGGTGAAATCGCCGAAGACGGACCATGTGTCGGTCTTCACCGTGCCTGCGGTGTAGGATGAAAACTGCGGCAAGTTGAGCAGATTGCCCGTGGTGTAGAGCAGCACGTCGAAATTGGTGATGGCCGACGCGTTGAGATAATAGAAGCCGACCAGACCGTTCAGCCGGTCGCTTTCGTAAAGTAGCTGGAATTCCTGGCTGATCTGCTCATTTTTGTAGATGCCCGGAACATCAACGTCGACCGCCGGCAGCGCGTCGAAATCGATGGGACCGAAACTGGTGTCCTTGCGCCAGGCGCTGATGCTGCGCACCGTGATCGTGTCCGACAGTTCGGCCGACACATTCATCGCGAGGCCATAGGCTTCGATGTCCTGCTTGGGCGTGACGAGGCCGCCGCGGGTATCATAGACATCGTCGAGCACCGGGGTACCGGTCCGGAGGCTGCGGATCAGGCGATGCCCGCCGCGCGGCTGCGACTTGTCCTTGGTGTAATCGCCCGAAATGCGGATCAGGATCGGTTCGCCATAGCCACCGAATTCGACGGTGCCGCGGCCTGCCCAGATATCCTTGTTATAATTGTCGAGCCCGGTGGGCAGATTCTTGCCGAAGCCGCCGCGCGACAGCCGCGCAACCGATCCGCCGACGCGGAGCAGGTCCCCGATCGGCGCGCTGGCGGTGATCACGCCTTCGGCCTGATCATAGGTTCCGTAGGTTGCGCGCATCTTCAGCGAAAAATCCTGCGGCAGCGTCTTGGTGACATATTTGACCGCACCGCCAATGGTGTTGCGGCCATAGAGCGTGCCTTGCGGACCGCGCAGAATCTCGATCCGTTCGACATCATAGATATCGAGGACGGCGGCCTGCGGGCGGTTGAGATACACGTCGTCGAGATAGATGCCGACACCCGCCTCGAACCCGCCCACCGGATCCTGCTGGCCAACGCCGCGAATGAAGGCGGTCAGCGTCGAGTTGGTTGCGCGCGAATTTTCCAGCGTGACGTTCGGCGTCGTATCGGAAATGGCGGTGATGTCGGCCGCGCCCGACTGTTCGAGCGCTGCGCCCGAGTAAGCGGTGACCGCGATCGGCACATCGAGCAGCGATTCTTCGCGGCGGCGTGCCGTCACGATGATCTCATTGTCGCTGCCGTCGGTGCTTGCGCCCTCTTCCTGTGCGAAGACGGGGGGCGCGAAGGCGATCATGGAAAGCGCGCTGGTAGCGAGGACGGCACGGCGCAGCGAGCGGGCGAAAGGACGCATGAAGACTCTCCCATGTGGTGGGCGGCCCCTCGCCACCCTTGTCGGTTTTCTTGGGCTGGTGCTTGCCAAGCCGCGCCGCTTCCAATAATGAAACATGAACCAAGTTTCAACTTGGAATGTGCAGCCGTCGTTTTTTGCTTGCCAGTGGTGCGAAAAAGCCACGATGCAGCGACGGAGGGGAGGCAAGGGCAGTTTATGGATCAGCCGCCAGTCGCGACAGAACATGCCGAGAGCGAGCCGCGCGACAAAACGCCGCGGACCGAGCGCGGGCGTCGGACGCTGCGCAAGCTGCTCGACGCGGCGGCGATCGAATTCGGCGAGCGCGGCTTCCACGAAGCGTCGATCAGCGCGATCACCCGCCGCGCCGGGACCGCGCTCGGCAGCTTCTACACCTATTTCGATTCGAAAGAGGAAATCTTCCAGGCGCTCGTCCGCTATATGAGCGAACAGTTACGCGACCATGTCACGCCGCTCGTGCAGGCGGCGCCCGACGAGATCAGCGCCGAACGCATCGGGCTCGAATCCTATCTGGGCTTCGTGCGTGAGCATAAGGAGATCTACCGGATCATCGATGAGGCCGAGTTCGTCGATTATGCGAGCTATCGCCGCCATTATGAGACCACGGTTGCGCGCGTCCGCCAGCGGCTCGAAAACGGCGCGGCGCGCGGCGAGATCCGCGATGACGTCAGCGAGATCCACGCGTGGGCGATCGGCGGGATGAACGTGTTCCTCGGGATGCGTTACGGCCTGTGGGACGAAGAGACCGACATAGCCGAGATTGCGCGCATCGCGAACGACCTGCTCGCGAACGGGCTGAAGAAGCGCGACTGACTTAACGCGAAATCAGGAAGATCGCATGTTCGGCGCGCCAGCTCGCGGCGGCGTCGCTCGTCGGCCGGTCGCCCGAAAGATGCCAGACGCGTTCGACCGCGATGCCCTTGTCGCGCACGAGGTCGCGGAAATCGCTGACCGTGACATGGTGGATGTTCGGCGTTTCATACCAGGCGACGGGCAGCAGCCGCGTCACCGGCATCCGCCCGCCCCACAGGAGTGCGAGCCGGATCCGCCAATGCGCGAAATTGGGAAAGCTGACGAAGGCGCGCGGCGCGATGCGCAGCAGCTCGTCGACGACGCGGTCGGGGCGCTCGGTCGTCTGGAGCGTCTGCGACAGGATCGCATAGTCGAAGGCGTCGTCGGGATAATCGGCAAGGTCGCGGTTGGCGTCGCCCTGCACCACCGACTGGCCGCGCGCGATCGCCGCGGTGACGTTCGCCGCGTCGATCTCCAGCCCGCGCGCGTCGACCCCCTTGTTGCGCAGCGCAACCATCAGCTCGCCGTCGCCGCAACCGACGTCGAGCACGCGCGACGCGGCGGGAACCGCATCGGCGATGATCGCAAGGTCGGGACGCAGCGCCATCAGAAACCCGATCCCAAGGCGCCTGCGACGAGGCGGTCGAGCGCGGGGACGTCGAGGAGGAAGCTGTCGTGGCCGAAGGGCGCCGACAGTTCGACGAAGCTCGCCGCCGCGCCGACGCTTTGCAGGGCCTGTACGACGCGCCGCGATTCGGAGGTCGGATAGAGCCAGTCGGTGTCGAAGCTGACGAGCGTGAAGCGAACGTCTTTCGACCCGGCGAAGGCGCCGGCGAGGCGCCCGTCGTGCGGATCGGCGAGATCGAAATAATCCATCGCGCGGGTGATATAGAGATAGGCGTTGGCGTCGAAGCGGTCGGTAAAGGCGAGCCCCTGATGCCGCAGGTAGGATTCGATCTGGAAGTCGGCGTCGAAGCCGAAGCTCTTGATGTCGCGCGCCTGAAGGCGGCGGCCGAACTTTTCGGTCAGCCCTTCCTCGGACAAATAGGTGATGTGCGCCGCCATGCGCGCGACCGCGAGGCCTTTGGTAGGCGCGCGCGCGCTGCCGTAATATTGGCCGTCCTGCCAGTCGGGGTCGGCCATGATCGCCTGCCGTCCGACCTCGTGGAACGCAATATTCTGCGCCGAATGCCGCGCCGCGCTGGCGATGACGAGCGCCGAGCCGAGGCGCTCGGGATAGGTCGCGGCCCAGGCGAGTGTCTGCATGCCGCCCATCGACCCGCCGACGACGGCATGAAGCCGCGCGATGCCGAGATGATCGAGCAGCATCGCCTGCGCGCGCACCATGTCGGTGATCGTGATGACCGGGAAAGCCATTCCGAGCGGCGCGCCGGTCGCGGCGTCGGGCGAGGCCGGGCCGCTTGTCCCCATGCAGCTGCCGAGCACATTGGCGCAGATGACGTGGAAGCGGTCGGTGTCGATCGGCTTGCCCGGACCGACCATGCGCGCCCACCAGCCGGGCTTGCCCGTCGCGGGATGATCGCTCGCGACATATTGGTCGCCGGTCAGCGCGTGGCAGATCAGCACCGCGTTCGACTTGTCGGCGTTCAACGCGCCATAGCTCTGCCAGGCGATCGTCACCGATCCCAGCACCTGCCCGCTGTCGAGCGGCAGCGGTACCGGAATCGTTACGCTGTCATGCTGGATATCGTGAAGCAGGCTCGCCATGGTGCGGCGGGGCTAAGCGGGTGCGCGAAGACTGTCAACGTGCTGGACTCGCGTCGCACAGCCGCTAAACGCCACCGCATGACCGACACGACCCAGACCCTTACGCCCAAGCCGTGGATCAGCGGCATCGCCCCCTATGTGCCCGGCAAGTCCGCGGGCGCCGACGGACGTCCGCTCATCAAGCTTTCGGCGAACGAGAATCCGCTGGGGACCGGTGAAAAGGCGCGCGCGGCGTTCGCTGCGGCGCAGGCGGCGTCCGATGCGCTGTCGCGCTATCCCGATCCGGGGTCGGTCGAATTGCGCGAAACGATCGCGGCGAAGTTCGGGCTCGATCCGGCGCGGGTCATCTGCGGCAACGGGTCGGATGAGTTGCTCCACCTCGCGGCGGGCACCTATGCCGGTGTCGGCGACGAGATTTTATACGTTCGCTATGGCTTCGCGGTCTATGAAATCGCGGCGCGGCGCGTCGGTGCGGTGCCGGTCGAGGCCGACGATCGCGACTATGCGACCGACGTCGATGCGCTGCTCGCAGCGGTGACCGACAAGACGCGGGTCGTCTATCTCGCCAACCCGAACAACCCCACGGGCACGCTCGCGACGCGCGAAGAGGTCCAGCGGCTCTACGCCGGGCTGCCCAAGGATGTCCTGTTCGTGATCGACCAGGCCTATTCGGAATATCTGTCCGAAGCCGAGGACGACGGCGGACTCGAACTCGCGAAGACGCAGCCGAACGTGTTCGTCACGCGTACCTTTTCGAAGATCCATGGACTTGCCGCCGAACGTATCGGCTGGGGCTATGCCGCCGCCGACGTGATTTCGGCGCTGCATCGCATCCGCCTGCCGTTCAACGTCACGCGCGCCGGCCAGGCTGCCGCGGTTGCGGCGCTCGGCGACGAGGAATTCGTCGCGAATAGCCGCGAGCACAATGCGAAATGGCGCGGCTGGCTGGCGCAGGAACTCGAAAGCCTCGGCAACCATGGCGTGCGCGTCGTGCCGTCGGCGTGCAACTTCCTGCTCGTGTTGTTCGAGGGCGATGTCAGCGCCGAGACCGTCTACAACCGGCTGATGGACGCGGGCTATATCGTCCGCTGGCTGCCGGGACAGGGTTTGCCGGGGGCGCTGCGCATGACGATCGGCACCGAGGACGAGACGCGCGGCCTTGCCGCGGCGATCCGTGCCGCGCTGAACGGCTGATGCCCGTCGACCGCGTCGCGATCATCGGGCTGGGCCTGATCGGCTCTTCGATCGCGCGTGCGATCGGCGAGCGGTTGCCGCAGGTGACGGTCACCGGCCATGACGCCAGCGCCGACGTTCGCGAACTCGCCCGCGAGCTGGGGCTTTGCGGCACGATCGCCGACGATGCGGTGGCGGCGGTGGCCGAAGCCGACCTCGTCATCCTCGCGGTGCCGGTGGGACGCATGGCCGACGCCGCCGCGGCGATCGCGCCCGGATTGAAGCCCGACGCAATCATTTCCGACGTCGGCTCGTCGAAGGCCGGGGTTGCCGAAGCGCTCGCGAAGGCGCTGCCCGGCCATGCCGTCATCCCCGCGCACCCGGTTGCGGGGACCGAGAACAGTGGTCCGGCGGCGGGCTTTGCGACGCTTTTTGAAGGCCGCTGGTGCATCGTCACGCCGGGTGCCGATGCATCGGGCGACGCCGTCACGGCGGTGATGTCCTTCTGGCAGGCGCTCGGCGCGAAGGTCGAAACGATGGATGCCGCGCATCACGACATGGTGCTCGCGGTGACCAGCCATCTGCCGCACCTTATCGCCTATACGATCGTCGGCACCGCGAGCGAGCTCGAAGAGGTCACCGAGAGCGAGGTGATCAAATATTCGGCGGGCGGCTTTCGTGACTTCACGCGCATCGCAGCGAGCGACCCGGTGATGTGGCGCGACGTCTTCCTCGCCAACAAGGATGCGGTGCTCGCGACCTTGCAGCGTTTCAACGAGGATCTGACGGTGCTCCAGCAGGCGATCCGCCGCGGCGACGCCGACAAGCTCGAGGACTGGTTCACGCGCACGCGTGCGATCCGCCGCTCGATCATCGAACAGGGGCAGGATGATGCCGCGCCCGATTTCGGGCGCAAGCACTAGACTTTATCGATATTCGGCCCAATTGGGCCCAGAGTGTCAATCGGGCTGCGCTTTGCCCGCCAGCAACGCTTCGGGCGGGTTCAGCGCATTGATCGCGCGCCAGACGCGTTCTTCGGCTTCCTCGCGCGGCAGACCGGCGGGGATCGTTTCGCCGACCTTGTAGGTGATCGTCCCGGCCCATTTGACCCAGCGGCGCGGCGGATAGGCGATCCCGCTGTTCACCGCGACCGGGATCACCGGCACGCCGAGCAGGCGGTAGATTCCGGCAAAACCCGACCGCAGCGGCGGCGCCTCGCCATGCGGGATCCGCGTTCCTTCGGCGAACAGCACCAGTGGCCGGTCCTTGGCGAGCGCGGCCTTGGCGGCGTTCAGCATCGCGCGCATCGCCTTGCCGCCGCCGTCGCGATCGACGGGGATCAGGCCATAAAAATGCGCCGCTTGTCCCCAGACGGGGATGTTGAAGAGCTGTTCCTTCGCAAAGACGGCCGGATGTTTGAACAGCCCCGGCTGTTCGATCGTCTCGAACGCGCCTTCATGTTTGAAGACATAGAGTACCGGAATGTCCGGCATCTCGCCCTCAACGACGATCTTCTGGCCAAGTATGAAGCGGCAGGTCAGCCGGTGGAACTGCGCCCAGATGCGGACAAACCAGATCGTCGCCTTGTGCGAGACCGGCAGCGATATCACCGCGCCGATCGAGCTGAAGCTGCTTATCAGGAAGAACAGCAACCAGAACAGGATCGAGCGGACGAGGGAGACGGTGTAGCGCATCGGCGCCCGCTTTAGAGGCCGAGGAGGCCGCCCGCCAGCCCCGCGAGATATTTATGATATTCGCGAAACAGCGTTGCGAAACTGGGCCGGCTGCGCACCGCGTCGGGCAGGATCGTTACCTTGTCGCCGACCGCGCGGCCGATTTCATATTCGGCGCGGCGCATATGCCAGTCGGTCGTGATCAGCCGGATGCTCTTGTAGCCCCGCCGCTGGGCCCAGGTCGCGACCTCGGTTGCGTTCGAGCGCGTATCTTCGGCCTCGAACCCCAGCGCGATGCAGCACTCGAAGAGGTGGAGCGGGCGCTTATATTCGGCGGCGAGCTCGCGCGGCTTCACCTCGCGCGCGACGCCGCTGATCAAAAGGCGTTTGGCGTCGCCCGCCTCGAGCCGTTCGAGCGCGCGGTCGATGCGTCCGGGGCCGCCGGTCAGCACGACGATCGCGTCGGTCTTTTGCGCATCGGCGGGCAAGGGCAGCAACAGCGCAAACCAGGCGAAGCCGAGCACCCAAGCGAGGAACAGAAGCGAAATCAGGCGCTTGATCATAAAATCTTCTTGAGCGCGGCGAGCAGCGTCTGGCGCGCCGTCAGGGCTGCGAGCGCGATAGCCAATAGCGGCAGCGCCAGCAAGAGCGCCCCGCCGGCGGGGCCAAGCGACGCGGTCGCCGCAAGCCCCGAGGTGACCCCCGACCATTGCCAGCCGATGAGCAGCAGGATCGCGGCGGCGACGAGGCTGCCGAGCGCGATGCCATAGGCGGTGTCGATCGCGATGCGGCGCTGGAACAGCCGGGTGATCTGGCGGTCGGTCGCACCGATCATGTGGAGCATCTCGATCGTCGCATAATGCGTGCCGAGCGCGGCGCGCGCGGTCATGATCACCACCGCGGCGCTCGCCAGCGCCATCAGCAGCACCATGACGCCCGCGATCCACGCGAGCGAGCGGATCAGCCGCGCCACCGGGCCGAGCCATTCGGCGTGCGGTATGATGCGCGCACCGGGGGCTTCGCGCGCGACGAGCGCCTGGAGCGCGCGCATATGAACCGTGCGGTCTTCGCCGACGAAGTCGATGTCGACGAGCGCGGGCAGGGGCAGCGACTTGAGCACCGGATCGTCGCCCTCGCTGCTTCCGAACCATTGCCCCAGCGTTGCCTGCAGCTCTTCCTGTTCGACCGAGCGCGCCGAGAGCACGAAGGGCTGCGCGGCGGCGGCGCGGCGGAGTGCGGCGGCCTGCTCGGCGCGCGTCACCGGGTTTGCGGTGACGATCTGCACCGTGACGCGCCCCGCGATCGCGTCGCCGATCGCATTCGCCGACCGCGCGAGCCCGACCCCCGCGGCGGCGGCGAGCAGGGTCAGCATCATCAATATCGCAATGACCCACGGCGTCGGTCCCGACAGGCGGTGGTCGGGAAGCAGGCGGCGATGCTGGACGGGAACGCGCGGGATGATCATGGGCGCCCCGTCATGCCCTGTTGGCCGGGGGATAGCGCAGCGCGCCGGTGGGATCGGCCAGGCGTCCGCGTTCGAGCCGCATCATCTGTGCATTTTCGATGCGGCTGATCAGGTGGATGTCGTGCGTCGCGACGACGACCGTTGTGCCAAGGCGGTTCAGCGCCTCGAACAGGCCCAGCAGGCGCATCGCCATTTCGGGGTCGACGTTGCCCGTCGGTTCGTCGGCGACGAGCAATTGCGGCCGCGCGATCACCGCGCGTGCGATCGCCACGCGCTGCTGCTCGCCGCCCGACAGGGTGGCGGGGCGCGCGTCGGCACGATCGCCGAGGCCGATCCAGCTCAGCATTTCGCCGACGGGGCCCGACAGATCCTCCTCGCTGACCCCCGCAATGCGCAGCGGCAGCGCGATATTGTCGCGCGCCGACAGGTGCGGGATCAGGCGGAAGTCCTGGAAGACGACGCCGATGCGGCGGCGAAAGCCGGGCAGGCGGTGGCGCGGCATCGCGACCAGATCTTCGCCGAACAGGCGGACGATGCCGCGGCTCGGGCGCTGCGCCAGATAGAGCATCTTGAGCAGCGAGGTCTTGCCCGCGCCCGACGCGCCCGTCAGGAAATAGAAGCTGCCGGGTTGCAGGTTGAAGCTGATGTCGCTCAAAACCTCGGCATCGGGGCCGTAACGCAGCCCGACGCCGTCGAATTCGACCATCGCACCGCCGGGACGCGCGGACGCGGTGTCCGTCATGGTGTCACCCGCGCGCGGCGTCGCGCCATGGCCGGTCTGCGGAACAGGGGAGCATCGGCGCTCATGCCGAAGCCTGTTACACGGCTGTTCACCGACGTAAAGCGGCGAGTAGCGGCGCGGCCGCCACGCGAGGCTTGCAACGCTGCGAATCAGCGTGTTTAGAGGGATCCCATGATCCTTGCCTGCCCGTCCTGCCATACGCGCTATGTCGTGCCCGATACGGCGATCGGACCGACGGGCCGCACGGTTCGCTGCGCCAATTGCCGCCATAGCTGGTTTCAGACACCCGCGGCGGCGCCCGCCGAAGCCGCGCCGGCACCCGTTGCGCCGGCTGCCGCGCCGGAGAGCGTTCCGGCGCCCGAGCCGGCGGCGGCGCCCGCACCCGCCGCGACCTATTCCGATTTTCCCGAACCGGCCCCGGATCCGGTGTCGGCGCCGCCGGCCTTCGCCGCCACGGCCGAACCGGCATCGCGCCCGGCCTTTGTCGAAGACGCGCCGCTGCCGTTTCGGCGCCCGCGGCGCAACCCGGCGAAGCGCTGGACAATCATCGCCGCGAGCGCCGCAGTCCTGATGCTCGCCGCGACGGCGGGGCTCGCCTGGTTCGGCCTGCCGGGCTGGGCGCAGGGGCTGGGGCTGCCGGGAATGGTCGCCGAACCCGACCTCGTGATCGAGCTGCCGCCGAACCAGGACCATCGCGAACTGGCCGACGGTACGATCTATTTTGCCGCGTCGGGGGTGATCATCAACCCGACCGACCGCGAGCAACGCGTCCCGCCCATCCTCGCCGAATTGCGCGATGCGCAGGGGACGATCGTCTATAGCTGGACGATCAAGCCGCCGGTGCGGATGCTGCCGCCCAATGAAAAGGTCAATTTCAGCGAAGCCAAGCTCGATATCCCGCGCCGCGCGACGCAGTTGACCGTCAGCTGGGCGCTTCCAAAAAGCTGAAACCTGAAAATGTTACGGTGACGTCACGCCGTCACAGGCAGAGCGCGGCGGCGAGCGAGAGCAGGAAGCTGGTCAGCGTCGCGACGATGATCGGCGCGAAGCTGCGCCACCCCTGATCGATCAGCAGATGCAGCCGCGCCTTCATCGCGGTGGCGACGATCGCGAGAAGCAGCAGCGCCTGCGCCCCCGTCGCGGCCGCATCCTGCGCCGGCTTCGGGATTGCGACGACCGAATTGACCGCCGCAACGGCGAGAAAGCCGAGGATGAACCACGGCAGGCGCAGCGGGATGCGCGTCTTGCCGTCACCCTCGCCGCTGCGGCTGAGCCATAGCGCGACGAGCATCAGCATCGGTGCGAGCAGCGCGACGCGCGTCAGCTTGACGATCGTAGCGACCTCGCCCGCCTGCTGCGAGAAGGAAAAGCCGCCGCCGATCGCCTGCGCGACGTCATGGATCGACGCGCCGATCAAAAACCCCGCCTGCGCGTCGGAGAGCCCGAGCTCGGCGGCGAGCACGGGGTAGAGCGTCATCGCGAGCGCGCTGGCGACGGTGATCCCGACGAGCGTCAGCGTGAAGCGCGCCTGATCGACGCGTTTGTCGCCGATCAGCGAATAAAGCGCGAGCGCGGCCGACGCGCCGCAGATCGCCGTCGCGCCGCCCGCGAGCAGCGCCGCGTGCCGGTCCTGCGCGAACAGCCGCGCGCTGGCGACGGTGACGATGATGACCGCGAGCATGATCAGGACGAGCAGGGCGAAGGGCCATGGCCCGAGTTCGGCGAGCTGTTCGGCGGTAATGCGCGCGCCGACGAGGACGATCCCGACGCGCAGCGCGGTCTGCGACATCAGGTCGAGTCCGGCGTGGGTGCGCTTGTCCTGCGACAGGAAGGAGAGGGCAAGGCCGATCAGCAGCCCCATCAGGACGATCGGCGCGGCATAATGGTCGGCGAGCCACGCCGCGGCGAGCGCGGCAATCGCGGTGACGAGCGCGCCCGGCAGATAATCGCGCCAGCGGCGGCGCGCCGGCGGATGCGTCTCGAGCTGCATCTCGCCATAAAGATCGGCGGCCATCGGCCAGTTTTGTTCGGACGCTTTCACAAACGCTCCCTTGTCCCACGCGCCCGACCGCTTGGCATATCGGGGACGGCCGGTCGATAGCCCATTGCTGGCGGTGCGCGGGCTTGCTAGAGGCCCCGCTCTACCGGCACCCGTAGCTCAGCTGGATAGAGCGCTGCCCTCCGAAGGCAGAGGTCAAGCCCCAAAATTGCGCTCAATCTCTTCGTAAACCATTGAGTTTCTTATAGATTTTTGCGTCTTTTCAGCGAACCAGTCTGGTGAAATCGCTTCACGTAAGCATGACGTAAGCATACTGCGTAGTATCATAGAGTGCGAAGGGCTACGGCAGAGTGGCGCAGTCGCGAACCGAGCAGTCGGACCATCCTGCATCGAATCCGTTGACCAATGACCGTTCGACCGGCTAGGCACCGCCGCGAAGCACCCGTAGCTCAGCTGGATAGAGTGTCGCCCTCCGAAGGCGAAGGTCACAGGTTCGAATCCTGTCGGGTGCGCCATTTCGGTTCAAAGGCACGAACGCCTAGCACCGCCGCCTCTACGCCAGAGGCGGCGGTTAGCGTTCGGAGCAGCTCGCTGCGCAGGCCGCGAATACGGACCTCTTTCCGGCTGACCACCTCGACCCGCTGGGCGACCGCCCGCACCTGATCGCGGGCGAAAGTGCCGTCGCCGTTCCGCAGCTTCTTTTTCAGGGCGGCTGCAAAGGCGCGCAGGCTCTCCGGCGTGATCGCCGGGCCGATCTTCACGATATGGGCAAGTGCGCGCTCAGAATCTCCCTTGGCCTGGTCGCGCGTCGCGGTCAGCTCGGCGATGCGATCCTTGAGCGACGGATCGCTTACGTCGATGACGCCATTCTCGATCGCGTCGTAAAGCCGCTTGAGCTTGGCTTCCGCCTCGGTCGCGCGTCGCTCAAGATCGGCGACATGCTCGCGGCGCTGATTCACCCACTCGTCGCGGCGTTCGAGGATCTGATTCATCAGAGCTTCGAGCCGCGCCGGGTCGAGTAGCCGCGCTTCGAGATGATCGACCACGGCCTCATTAAGCCGATCCATCCGCACGGTGATGCCGGGACAGCCGGTCGCGCCCTGTCGCGCCTTCGTCGAGCAAGTGTAATAGCGATATTCCCGCCCGACGCTGCTGGTGCCCGTGCGCAGCGTCATCGCGCCGCCGCAGCAGGCGCAAAAGCAGATGCCGGTGAGCAGCGTCGGGCCGCCCACCGCCATTGGCGGCATCATCTTCGGACTCCGCGCCTTGAGCGACCGCTGGACCGCCTCGAACTCCGTTTCCGAGACGATGGCGGGCACTTCCATGATGGCGTGCTCGCTCTCCGGCTTCGGCGTCCTGGTCTTGTGATCGCGCGTGTTGAAACGGTGCTGGCCGATATAGGTCGTGCGGGTCAACACCTGATGCACCGCGCCCAAGCCCCAGCGCCCGCCGTCGCGGGTGCGGATGTTGTTCTCGTTCAGCCAAGTGGCGATCGACTTGAGGCCCATCGGTCCTCTGTTATCGACGCCATTCAGCGCCATGCGGTAGATGCGCCGCACCGTCTCCGCCTGGTTCGGGTCGATCTCCAGCTTCTTCTTGATCTTTGCGCCGCGCTCGCCCGCCGCGACCACGCGATAGCCGATCGGCGCACGAGCGCCGTTCCAGAAGCCTTGCCGCGCATTCTCCTTCATCGCGCGAAGCGTGTGCTTGCCGTTCTCTTTCGACTGATACTCGTCGAACAGCGTCATGATCTGGCGCATCATCACGCTCATCGGATCGTCGCCCAAGTCTTGCGTGATCGAGACGAGCTTCACCCCGTTCTTCGCCAGCTTGCGGACGTAGAACTCGAACTGGAACTGGTCGCGGAAGAACCGCGAGAAGCTGTGGACGACAATGACGGTGAACGTCGGCGGCTTTGTCATCGCCGCGTCGATCATGGCCTGAAAGGCAGGCCGGCGATCGTCGGTCGCGGTGTTGCCCGGCTCGACGAACTGGGCCGCGACTTCCCAGCCGCGTGACAGACAATACCCTTCGATCTGGCGGCGCTGGTCGGGAATCGAAAGATCGCTCTCGGCCTGCCGGCCGGTCGAGACGCGCAGGTAGAGCGCCGCGCGGGCGGTCGCCACGACCGGCGCCTCATCCTCGTCTCGTCGCAGGGCGGCGCTGGTCATAACGCTTCACTCCTCACTTCACGGCAGCGGTCCGAACAGCTTGTCCAGCTCTTGCCGCATGTGGCCTTCGATCGCGCGCAACTCGGCGTCGCCGATCGGAACTTGCTCCGGCCAGTCGTCAGTGACGACGAGCGGCCCGTCATCGTCGCGCGACCGGCGCGACGCCCGGCGCGGCGCGACGGGATTGGTATAGTCGTGCAGGTCGTCCGGGCACTCGGCCCAGCGACGGGGCGTGCGGCGACGGACTTTGCGAGGAAGAGCCATCTCGACACGCTGCCGCGTGTCCGCACTTCGCACAAAGGCTTCATCGCGGCGTAGCGCAGATAGGGTCGTGCGGCGGCGGGCGTCATGCTTCGCCCCACGGATCGACGACCGTTATCCCGCACTCGGCGAAGTCGCGCACATTGCGAGTCGCCAGTCGCGCGCCGCGCGAGCGCACGATGGCGGCAATCTGCGCGTCGATCTGGCTGATCGGCTTGCCGCCCTGTTTCCGCCCGGCGGCAATCTCTGGATAGGCGCTGGCCGCGTCGGTATCGAACGGCAGCACGCGGCCGGCAAGATCGACATCGAACATGGGGCGTGCGGCGGCCAGCAGGTCATCGCGGCGGCGTCCCTCGGGAAGCAGCGCCAGTCCGTAGAAGATTTCCGCCTGCGTCAGCGTCGTCGTGAATACGCCCGCCATCGGCTGCTCGGCAATCCACGCCATGACCCTCGGGTCAGGCTCGCGCCGCATCAGCTCGGAAATGACGTTCGTGTCGAGAACAATCATTCGCCGAAGTCCACCGCCCGGATCGGCTCGCGGTACAGCTCAGGCAGATCGACACCGCCCAGCGCGCCGAACCTCTCATGGATGGCCTGTCCCAAATTGCGAGGCCGGGGGATTTCGGTCGAGAGCGCTGAACGCAGGATGTCGCGGGCCTCGTCTTCCATCGACCGACCGTGCATCGCAGCGCGCAGGCGCAGACGATTTTTGATCGCATCGTCGATGTTTCGGATCGTCATGACTGCCATATGCAACTCCATAAGTCATTGACTGCATGTTAGTCGATGAAGCGGAAAAGTGCAAGGTCAGGGGTGGCGCCTCCCTGCGGGACCGCCGCTCTATCTCCGCTGCGCTCCGACCGAGCCCCTGACGGGTCTCGTCCCTGCCAGGTGACGATCAGCATGGCGGAGTAGCGCTGGCGCGCCGTTCGGCCAATCCGCCGCGCGGATTGTAGTCTTTCCGGTTGTCAAACGGCGTTCAAAAGGGACCCCCGATCGGCGTCGAAGAGGGACCCCCTTTTCGGATAATATGATGCTGGTTT
>JAIUPN010000002.1 GCA_020160755.1 Pseudomonadota bacterium | reverse complement strand
ATTGCCATCCCATCAACCAACCATCATGAAGGAGCCGGACTCTACCTCTGACTGGTAACAATCAGGGGAGCACGTCATCAGGAACCAAAAGAACGGTAATAGCATGCTTGATAGGGGGATTTTCGGAGAGAGATACGAAGCGCGAATTGCGCGCGCGATATCCTATGTGGATGAAAATCCGGCTGAACACATATCACTGGAAAAGTTGTCAGCGATCGCTTGCCTTTCGCCTTTTCACTTTCATCGGATATTTCGGTCTTTGACTGGAGAGGCCGTCCGGGAATTCGTTGAGCGCCGTAAATTGGAGCATGCGATTGCCCTCGCTAACAAAGGCAAATCTTGGAAATATGCTGCAGCCGCGTGCGGTTTTAGGTCGCCCATCAGCTTCACCCGAGCGTTCAAGCGCGTATTCAGCGTGCCGCCTTCTGAGTTCGACCTCGCCGCATGGTGGCACAAGCGCAATGATCGCGGCGACGCGTTCAAGGTTTCCTCATACTTTCTGAGGCCTGCTCCATCCCTCGATCCAGAGTTTAAGGTTGATGTGGTGGAACGGCCGGCGGTGCGGCTAGCCGTATCACGAGCTTGGGGCGGATACCTTCATCCCGAGCGCTTGGTTGGGGCTTACAATCGGCTACGCAATTGGGCGGACAAGGCGGGCATAGAAGCCCACGGAGGCAAAATCTCGGGCGCATCGCGCGACGATCCTGACCTCACGCCATTGTCTAGGTGCCGCTACGATTTCCTGATCGAGTTGCCAGATGGGCTCGTGCCGCCGACCCATTTCTCCATCGCCGAACGCAAGGCGGGCCTTTGGGCCATTGCACCCGTCGCGGGCGGGCTGGATGTCGTTGATCGCGCATGGTCAATGCTGTTCAAAAGCTGGTTGCCCGCCTCTGGTCTCGACCTGAGGGACGAGCCGGCCGAGGAAGTCTATCTCAAATTGCCAGAGAACATCGGCTGGACGGAATTCGACCTGCTTTGCTGCGTCCCCGTCGCGCATCCACAAAACTGAAGGGACCGCCATGCGCTTCAATCCAATCACAACCTATGCCGGCATGTTTGCCGGCATTGGCGCAGCGCTCTGGACGATGTTCGAATATGCGATGGGCTGGCATAACGAACATCTCGAAACAGGGGCCATGACGGGTTTTGTCGCCATCATCTTCCCGACCGCCGCGATCCTTTGGGCATTGCGCGCGACCAAGCGTTCGAACGGCGACCGCTTGACCTTGAAGCAGGCATTGATGTGCGGCGTTGCGGTTTCCGCAATTAGTGCTGCCATCGGCGTCATATTCTTCTATGTCTATTACACGTCGATCAATCCTGCTTTTCTCGACGCGATGAGAGCCAGAGGGCAGGAAGTCGATATGACAACTCAGCTGACGGCGGTGGTCATGGGATCCTTCATATTCGGAATCCTTCTATCCGCCGTTGCGGGCTTGTTTATGAGAACGCGCGGAGAGGCGGCAAAATGAGTGATGAATTTCAAGCGATTTTTGCGCAGTTGCGAAGCCTCATGACTGAAGCCTCCCCAGGAATGGTGGTTACTGACGACACGCCTACCAACTTTACACTCAAGACCCCTTGGATTGAGGCGCGGACCAAGGAGCCTGCCTGGTTTGGCTGGATCGCGATCAAAAAGTCGTATGTCGCCTATCACGTCATGCCGCTCTACACACTGTCCGACCTTAACGGCGCCGTTCCACCCAGCCTGGAGAAACGGCGGCAAGGCAAGACCTGCTTCAATTTCAAAAAGGCCGACCCGATGCTGTTCGACGACCTTCGTCGACTCACGGAAGCTGCCGCAAGCATGGAGCCGCAACTTAGAGCCGCTATCGGTGTATAGCATTGTGCCGCGCCATCATGGACTGCTTTTATTGAAGGGCTTTCCATGAAATTCCGCGTGGTAATTATTGCGGCTTTGCTCGTCTCGACTCCATCGTACGCTACAGTCCGCGTAGAAGCGCCACCGGCTATCTGGGGCTTTGAGCCTGTCATTCGGATCACCGGGCTTGCGCCGCGCGAAAATGTTCGCGTTCACATGTTTCGTGGGTTTGTCCGCTGGGACACAGACGATCCGACCAAACGGTCAGGGTGGAGGCCTGTCCCGATAACATTGCATGCCTGGGCGGATGTCCGCGCTGACCGGCGCGGCACCATCGATCTCTCACGAGCATCATCGGGTGCCGGTACCTATAGAGGGCGCGACGTCTACGGACTTTGGTGGTCCGGGCGCAAGCCAGGCGATGCCTTATTAGCGGGAGTTACGGTAAACGGCTTTGACCCAAACTCGATCAGCGATGGCCAATCACGTATTTTCGTAACGCGGAACGGCGACTCCCTCGCGTCGGTGAACGCGGTAGGCCGGGCCCCCGAGGGATTGCGAACAGTGCTGGTTGCCGATGGTGCGATCAATGGAGCTTTTGCGGCTCCGGCAGATGATCGTCGCCACCCAACCATCATCCTCCTGCACGGAAGCGAAGGCGGTGACCGCGATGCAGCGCAGGCAATCGCTCAACGCTTCGCTGGCCAAGGCTTTGCGGCTTTTGCGCTCAATTATTTCGCTTGGGATCTAAAGGGCCTGTCGGGAATTCCAAACGCCCACGTGAACCAGCCGATAGAATTGTTGGATCAGGTTCGCGCTTGGCTAGCTCGACAGCCCGAGGCGGATACGGAGCGGATGGGAGTCTATGGACATTCCAAAGGAGCCGAATACGCGGCGGTTGCAGCCACCTATTTGCCTTGGATCGACGCCGTAGCCGCCTGTGTTCCCAGCGACTCCGTTTGGGAAGGATATGGCATTGGAGACCCACGCAATCGGCCAAACGCAAATCAGGTGATGCCGACTCAGCTGTCGTCGTGGAGTTGGCAGGGCCGCCCATTGCCATATATCGCACTGCCTGCCAGTGACGATCGCTCGCGCTATTTCAATAACACCGCTTACTATGAAGCGCGTCGCGAAGCGGATCCGGCAGCTGCAGCTGCAGCACGGATCCCAGTTGAGCGTTCGAATGCCCGGTTTCTGTGGATCGGGGGCGGTCGCGACGAAACCTGGGCGTCCGGAGCGATGGCGCAGCGGAACGATCGTCAACTCAGACAAGCGCACAAAGCGCGGAATTCGGAACTGCTCGTCTATTCGCGAGCAAGCCACGCAATTTGTGGCGATGGCACCTACCCGACGCACCTCTGGGCAGACCAATCGACTGATCCGCGAAGGCCGGACCTCGACGAAGACGGCCGTGCGACGGCAGACGCATGGCGAAGGATGGTGCGATTTTTCCGTCGCGCACTTTGATGGTTTGCGTGGCGTCAGCAAGTAATGTTTCGTCCGGCGGCCCGGAAGGTGCGAAGTGCGTCGTTGGCTGTTTGCGTGGTTCCATCACCAACCCTTCCACCCAAATGGCGTCCGAAAAATTCCTCAGTCGCGCGCGTTATGGCGAGCGACGTTTCCTCATTGGCAAAGCTATGCCCTTCATTGTTCGCCAACAGATAATCGACATCGACGCCGCGCGAACGAAGCGAGCAAACGATCCGGTCCGACTGGTCCTGACGAACACGCGGGTCGTTGGCTCCCTGAAAGATTAGCAAGGGCGCCCGCATGTTGCCGACATGCGTCAGAGGTGAGCGCGCGCGCATCCGTTCCAGATCGCCAGGTTGGTCGGGTCGACCGACGAAGCGATACCAGGATCTGGGCAAAAATGGCAGCCAACTGGGCGGAAAAGCTCGCACCAAGGTTTCAAGATCAGCAGGACCGGCATAAGCAACGGCGCATCGGTAGTTATAGCCGCCCGCGCGCGAAATTCCGGTCAGCGCGGCAAACCCACCATAAGAACCGCCCATGATGCACACGCGGTCGGCGTCAGCCCAGCCTTGCCGAACGGCATAGCGCACAGCATCGTCGACATCGTCGGACATCCTTCCGCCAAACTCGCCTATGCCGCCTTCGAACAGCTGCTTGCCGAGGCCAGTCGAGCCACGGAAATTCACTTGGATGACGGTATAGCCGCGATTGGCGTAAAACTGGGTTTCGCGCTCAAAGCTGCCAGCATCGCGGGTCCATGGCCCGCCATGAACCGCGACGATCGCTGGACCTGCGACCCTCTGGCCAAGCGGTCGGGTGACATAGCCAAGGAGTTGCATGCCGTCGCGTGCGCGCATCCTGAACGGCTCAGACGGCGCAAAACGATAGCTCGCAAGCTCGCGACGGGTCTCTGCAAAGACTGAGGCAACGCCGCTACGAACAATCAGAAAGCGGCCGGGGCGATTGCTTGCATCGCTATAGAAGATGGTCGTGGCACCATCTGCGGATTGCGACTCGAAACTGAGGCTGCCCGCGCCAACGAGCGGGCGGACGGCCCGAATGTCGCGTGCGAAGCTCCCACGTAGCGGATCGAGCTCGCCCGCGAGGCGAGTGCAGACGACAGCCAGCGGCCCGCCTCGATCCTGTAGAACATCGTCGACATCGTATCGACCACAGGTTCCGTTTCGCAGTGGGCGCTGGCTTCCGTCGGCGAGAGAAATCAGCATCGCCCGTTCGAAATTGGACTGACGATTGGACTTTACAATAATCGACCGCCCGTCGGCATGCACCGCCAAGGCTTTGAAGCGTTCATTCGCAGGTGCGGTGTACAGGCGGCGCAAGCTGCTTGTTCCGTCAGCCCGGCCCCAAAGCTCAAGCGACCCGTCGGCCACAATCCGACCCGCGGCACGGATGCGGCCCTGCGCGTCAGCAAAAAACTCTGTGTATTGCGCATCGTTCCTGAAGACTTCAGTGACCTGTCCGTCCGTGAGATCAACGGAGAATACATCTGAAAAATGTGGATCGCGGCCATTAATGGCGACCAGTACCGGCCCTGCATATCCTCTTGGCGTCGACACCAGTTCTACGGCAACGCCCGCAAACGGGGTCAGATCGGTAGCCTCACCCGGGTTTGCGGGACTTAATCGAAACAGGTGATACCCTTCATCTCCACCGCTGTCCTGAAGGAAAAACAGCCAACGTCCATCGGCCGACCACCGGACATTGTCGATGGACCTTGCTGGGTTGCGGTAGAGGAGCCGGCGGGTGCCACCAAGCTCCCCTTCGTAGATTGACGCCCGACCGTCATTCATTTCGATGGTTGCGACCCTCACGCCATCCGGCGACACTGCAGCCGCCGAGATGGAAGGTCCCCTGGCAAGAGTATCGAAAGGGATGAGCGGCTCAGCCGGTAACGACGTTGCGGCAAGAACCAAGCTCAGGATCATATTATTTTGCTTTCCAGCGATAAAACCATAGCATGTCATAGACCAAGCGGGAGCTTCCAGTCTTGAACAAATCGGCAATCAACCCACGAAATGTACGAAGGGCACCGCAGAACTGGCTTCGTCCCTGGGTGATCAACGCTATTGGTCGAAGCTCGCGTAATGTGCCGAGCACGTACCGCATTTTTCCAAACATGAACTGCGAAATATTTTTCAATTTCGGCGATCATGAAGTTAATACGTCAGTAGGAGGCGATATCCGTCCGCTTCGAAGAGCTACCGTTTTTGGCCCAAAGACTGCCTGCTACCAACACCGGGTTGGCGCGGTGACGGACTGGTTTCTAGTCCAGCTCACTCCTTTGGGCGCGCGCACCTTGCTCGACTGTCCGGTGGCTGCTCTGGTGAATTCTGACGCAGACCTCGGCGCCGTGCTCGCTGACAGCGATGGCGTCGTCGATGCTATCGAGGAAGCCGGCGACTTTCACAGCCGCCTGCTGATTTTTGAGCAATGGGCCGAAACCAGATTAGCCCGATCTCCGTCACGAGTCAGGGTTTCAGCCCTGTCCGCGTTGCACGGCAACATGCGCGCCTTGCCTTTTGGCGAGATTGGGCAATTTGCTGAGAGCCTCGATCTGGGTCCGCGGCAATTTCGTACGATCATGCGTGACGAGATCGGCCTGGCACCCAAAGAGCTGTTGAACCTGCTGAGGATCGAGCAAGGCTGGATTTCGCTCTACGGCACAGGATCAATTAGCGAAGCGAGCAACCTGTTTGCCGATCATGCGCATTTCAGTCGCGAGTTCCGGCGGTTCACGGGCATTTCGCCCCGTGACTACAAGCGTTTGAAGCTCTCTGGCGACTTGATCGTCAACGGCTTTGATGAAGCCGTTGCGGCGCAACTCTTGCTCAGTGCTTAAACAGGACGAAGAACGATCGCATTGCCCCGCTCAGTCTCAATAACGCGCTCAGCAGCTTCGAGTGTCTTTACGACATCATCGCTTGTTGTTTGCCAGTTGACTACACTGATGCGCATCACCCTCAACCCGCTCCAGCGCGAGCCGCTGAAGAACGCTGTCCCCTCGCGATTGAGGGCGTCTATGATCTTGTCATTCCATCCATCTTGCTCGTTTACACTGGCGCAGGGGTCGGGATGAATGAATCGCACAAGCGCCTGATTCAGTGTGGGCGCTGCTACGAGCTCGACGCCAGGGATTGAAGCAAATCCGTTAGCCAGCTCTTCGGCGAAGCGGCAGCAGCGCTCGACAAGGTCGGCAATCCCATCTCGCCCTAGTTCACGGATCGCCGCATAAACTGCGAAACCTCGCGCCCTCCGGGTCCAATCGGGCGTCCAATCGATCTGGTCGCGAACCTCGCCCGGTGACGAAAGATAGGCCGCGCTCACGCTCATCGCTGCACGATGGGCCGAGCTGTCGCGGATAATGGCGATTCCGTTGTCCTTTGGCGTGTTCAACCATTTGTGAGCGTCCGTCGCCCATGAGTCGGCGAGTTCGACACCTGCGAGCCTGGGTGCATGCTTGCTCGCCCGCGCCCATAGACCGAATGCACCATCGACATGAACCCAGGCCCCATGGGCCTTTGCGATTGGTATAAGTTCGTCGAACGGGTCGATCGCTCCGACATTGAGGTCTGCCGCGTCAAGCACCACAAGGGTAGGCTCGCCTTGAGCCAAACTCGCCTCGAGAGTATCGGGCCTGACCCGCGCATCTGCGCCCGTCGCGAGTGCAACGATGCTATTCTTGCCCAGACCTAAAAAGCGAACAGCGCGCTCGATCGAACCGTGACAATGCTCGCTCGTGATCACACGGATCGATGGAGCGCCTTGCAGTCCGTCTGCCTCGACATCCCACCCAACATCACGCAAAATCGAATGGCGCGCTGCAGCAAGGCAAGTCACATGCGCCATCTGGCAGCCTGTAGTGAACGCGAAGGACGAGTTCATCGGGAGGCCTAGAAGTTGTTTGACCCAACTTCCGGCAACTTCCTCAACGACTGCTGCGGCAGGCCCGCAAGCATAAAGGGCCGCGTTATTGTCCCACGTCGAGGTGAGCCAATCAGCTGCCAGAGCTGACGGCAACGCTCCTCCGATCACCCATGCAAAGAAGCGTCCGCCAGCCGAACCTAGATGGCCACCGCGTGTTTGCTCGACGAGATCGTCGATGACGCGGGCTGGATCGGTGCCGGTCTCTGGCAAGGCGAGCGCCAAGCGTTGGCGCAGATCATCAGCAGTGGTTGTCGCTCCGACTGGGTGAGTTGATAGGCCATCGAGATAAGATGCCGCATGTTCTGCGGCGCGAAAGAGGGTAGATTTGGGCTTCATGCACCTCGGCTAACAAAGCGTTGAACAATTCACGTCCCGAAGCTTGCGCTTGAAGCAAAGGCCCTGCGGAGAATATCGATCAGCGCGGCACGAAGCCCATGATTGCGAGCATGTTGCCGTCGGCATCCTCAAATTGCTGAAGCCTGAGCGATCCGGATCCTGTCGTCTGCACCGTTTCGACCGCACCAACCAAGGTCGCACGCGTGCCTTGCAGGCGGACAAGGGCGGCCGCAAAATCTTCAACATGAAAGTAAAGAATGCCACCAGGCCGTTCCGGGCGCTTCCGCGCCTCATCTCTTGCAATCATCAGCCGCGTTCCGCCGACATCGAAGAACAGCATATTGTTCGCTTCGAACATCAGACGCAGCCCCAGACGGTCGCGGTAGAATGTCCGTGCGGCATCTACGTCGGTAACCGTCAGCGCAACCTGCTCGAAGCGGGCTTCACTAAGCACTGGCGCGGCTGAGCTCTGGGCTGTCGCTGTCGTCGGGAGCACTGCAAGAATCAGGGGAATGGCAAGCAGGCCTTTCATACACTTTCTCCATCTTTCTTGGAAATGACGCTCATCAAGCCCAAATGACCTCCGTCCGGGTCATTCAAAAAGGCCATCCACTCTTCTGTCCCGTCATCATGGACGTGGATGCGGTGCGGCGCGCTCCTTATGGTCACGCCCTTGGCGCGCAGCTTCTCAACCTCAGCCTCGATATCCCCGACACGAAAATACAGAATTGAGTTGTTCGCCGGGTCGCCAACCGAAAGATAAAGTCTCACTCCACCGCAATCGAAAAACGCCGCGCTTTCGAAGCGCATTACCTCCGACAGCCCGACCACGTCGCGTAGCCAATCCGCCATCGCTGGCAGATTGTGGGTCGTGCGTGACACTTGTCCCAAAGACCAATCAGCCGATCCATCTGGACGCTTTGCTGTGGCAAGAGCGCTGTCGGCGCGGACACCGGACCATTGCTGCAGCTCTTGACGCGAACTCAGGCCGAGCTTGCCCAATGCGCTGCTGACATGAAACTTGACGGCATCAAGCGTGAGTTCACACCGGGCGGCGATGGCCGGATTGGTCAGCCCATGCCGGACACCTTCGACGACCCTCCATTCGGCTGGAGTGAGAATGTCTGGATGCGGAGGGCGACCACGTTTCGTCATTCGAATTTATTAGCGGAAGCAATTGCGAATTACTCTACCCGATGGGTGAAGCGAGAGCGCCACCCAAGAGAGCGGCGATGTGATCATTCCAAAGATCGAGGGCTTGGCGCTTCTCGACCTTCCAATCATGCCGCTGATAAATGCCAGCGACGCCGGCGCGCGAGCCGCCCACGTGGTTCAGCACGGCCTCGGTGACTTCGAAGCGGACTCCAAGGCGCTGAAAACCTGTTGCGAGCGTCCTGCGAAGATCATGCAGTCTGCGTCTATCACCAGTCCGGCGTCGATCTGCTGGCCGACGTGATCGACAACAAGAACATCCTGTTCGGTAGCGAGATGGGTGGTGCGGTGAGCGGGATCGTTCCTCCCACCGGGTTCTATTTCGACGATACCAAACGCTACATCGACACGCTCGATATCGGCGAGGTCGAACGACACGTCATTCTGGAAGGCAATGCCCGCCGGGTGTTTCCCCCGACTCGATGCCCAGCTACGCATGAAAAGCCGATAGTGGAATTCACGCGACCGTGTAGCCACGATCCAACTGAGCGAAATGGCTTACGGTCGCAAACGTTCAACGCACGCAGCAAACGCTTGGCCGTGCTTACAGCGTGCTGACACATCAACATGCTACTGCACATGTAAGCAGGCCAACGCCGCGCAACGCGGATCTACACGATTGATATCTTTAAAGAAAACTGGAGCGGGCGAAGGGATTCGAACCCTCGACCCCAACCTTGGCAAGGTTGTGCTCTACCCCTGAGCTACGCCCGCTCTGGCGGCTGGAAACCGGTCGGTTCCAGCGGGTGAGGCGGGCGATTAGCACCGGCTTTTTGACTCGGCAACCCCTGATTGCGTTTTTCTGCGAAGGGTTGGCATATCGCCCGCAAATCCCACATAAGCGGGGCAAGAGTCTTGCCCGCTTCGGCGGGCGCGACCGGAAATCAGGAACAGGAGCATATTTTCGTGGCCACCCTCGGTCTGAACCCCTCCGAAAAGGAAGCCGTCGACGCCTTCCGCCGCGACGTCGTCGAGCCGTCGATGACCAGCCTCGTCATCCTCGATTTCTGGGCCGAATGGTGCGGTCCGTGCAAACAGCTCGGACCCGTGCTCGAAAAGGTCGCGGCCGACTATGCCGACAAGGGCGTCGTGCTGGTCAAGGTCGACGTCGACGCGAATCGCTTCATCGCCGGCCAGTTCCAGGTCCAGTCGATCCCGACCGTCTATGCAATCTTCCAGGGTCAACCGGTCGCCAACCTGACCAACGCGCGCACCGAAAGCCAATTGAAGGCGATTCTCGACCAGTTGCTCGCGCAGCTCCCGATCGAAAGCGAAGCAAGCGCGCGGGCGGTCGAGATCGCACCGCTGATCGAGATGGGCGAAAGCGTGCTGGCCGAAGGCGATGGCGCCCGCGCCGCGAGCATCTTCGCGCAGATTCTCGACATGGCGCCCGACAATGCCGCCGCGCACGGCGGACTGATTCGCGCATTCCTTCTCGCCGGCGATATCGAGGGCGCGCAGGCCGCGCTGGACGTCGTGCCCGCTGACATCGCCGACGATCCCGCGATCGCGCAGGCGAAAAGCGCGCTCGCGCTCGCCGCCGACGCCCCCGACGCGGGCGAACTCGCGGCGTTCGAAGCCGCAGTCGCGGCGAACCCCGACGATCATCAGGCGCGTCACGATCTCGCCGCCGCGCAGATCGGCGCGGGACAGCGCGACGCCGCCGCCGACAATCTCCTCCACATCGTCGCCGCCGATCGCGAGTGGCAGGATGGCGCCGCGCGCGCCAAATTGCTGTCGCTGTTCGAAGCCGTCGGGCTTGAAGATGCCTGGGTCGCGGCGCAGCGCCGCCGCCTGTCGCTGATCCTGTTCGGGTGATGGGCGAGACCGCGCCTTTGACGATCCAGCGGATCGCGATCTTTCCGCTGACCGGCGCGGTGCTGTTCCCCGGGCTGCACCTGCCGCTGCACATTTTCGAGCCGCGCTATTCGGCGATGGTGCAGGAGGTGCTGGCGCGCGACCGGCAGATCGGGATGATCCAGCCGCGCCAGCTGCCCGGCGAGGAGGATCGGGAGCCGCCCGCGCTTTATGACGTCGGCTGCGTCGGCCGCATCATCGACGTCGAGGCGCTCGACGAGGGCCGGTTCAACCTCGTACTCGAAGGCGTCGCGCGCTTTCGCGTCCGCCGCGAACTCGACGTCACGACGCCGTTCCGGCAGGTCGAGGCCGAAATCGAACTCGAAAGCGAGGACGATGCCGTGCTGGCGAGCATCGAGCGCGCCAGCCTCGAGCGCGAGGCGAAGCGCTTCGCGGCACGGCAGGGCTATGTCGTCGACTGGGATTCGGTCGGGCAGCTCGACGACGCGACGCTGGTCAACGGCATCGCGCAGGTCGCGCCATTCGACGCGGCGGCGAAACAGGCACTGCTCGAAGCGACGCCGATCGACGCGCGCGCCGAACTCGTCGTCCAGCTGATGCAATTCTTCGGCCGCTTCGACGGCGACGACGGCCGCGCCACGCTGCAATAATATTTGGCGGGCTGGCACCGCTGATTCCATAGATTCAGTGCGTCTTCCGACCCGCAGCATGGCGGATCATGTCGGCCAGCGCACGTCGTACGATGTGGCGATCGCTCTCGCGCAGCCGGTCGGCCGCCTCGATCACCATCAGATGATGGCGGACAAGTGCCTTTTCGGCCGCAACACGAACCGCGATCCGCTTGCCGTCACCGCCCGCCCCCCGAGACAGCCCGGCGCGACGCCGCGCCGCCCAGTCGCCGACGAGGCGATCGGCGACGAGCGCCGCGAGATTGTCGGCCGCGCCCTGTTCGGTCGCGGCTTCGGCGGCGGGATCGACCAGCCAGTCGTCGGCGCCATCCTCGTGCAATGCATCGAGCGACAGCGTCGCGGTGACATGCCGCCGCCCGGCGCAGCGCTGATCGCCGTGGAGGCGGTGGCGCAGCGCCTGCAATTCGGCGCGCAGCTGCCAGTTCATATAGGTGGTGAAGCGCGCCCGCGCCGGATCATAGCGTTCGGCGGCGCGGTGGAGTGCGATCGCGCACACCTGCGCTGCGTCATCGGCGACATCGGCCAGGCCATAGGCGCGGGTGAAATAGCGGATGCGCGGCGTCGCAAGTGCCGCGAGCCGAGCAAAGGCCCGATCGGCCAGCGCCCGGGTGCGCGCTCCCGGCGTCGCATCGATCGCGGTTCGCGCCTCGATATAGTCGGTCACCGCCGCTTCGAGCGCATCGCTTTTTGCCGACATGCTGCCATCCCCATCCTGCCGCGACATGGTTGCCGCTTCGTCAGGGATAGGCGGTCATGCTTAGCGCCGGACTGCCGCGCGCTTAGGTAATAATACCTAGATTTCGGCGCCCGCGAGCAGGCGCGGCAGGTCGCCGGCCTCACCGCGCGCTTCGTCCATGAAGAAACGCTTGAGCATCGGCATACGCTGCACCGCGCCGAGCCCCGTACGGCGCACCGCCGCTGCGGTCCGGCCAGGAATGCCGAACAGCCGCGTCAGCCCGTCGGTCGCGAGGCTGACCATCATATTGTCGAGCCCGCGCCAGCGCTGATAGCGCGCGAGCAGCGCCGCATCGCCGAGGTCGAGGCCGAGCCGCGCGCCCTCGACGAGCACTTCGGCGAGCGCGGCGACGTCCCGCAGCCCGAGGTTGAGCCCCTGCCCCGCGATCGGATGGATACCGTGCGCGGCATCGCCGACGAGCGCGAGGCGCTCCGCGACAATCGATGCGCTGTGATGGAAACCGAGCGGATACGTCATGCGCGGCGCCACCAGCTCCATCGCGCCGAGCACCCCGCCGGCACGCTTCTGCAACTCGGCGATGAAGCCGCGTTCGCCAAGCTTGGCAAAGCCGGGGCCGTCGGTTTCGGACACGGTCCAGACGAACGCCGAGCGGTGCCGGCCCTGTTCGTCGTCGACGAGCGGCAGCAGCGCGAACGGTCCCGACGGATAGAAGATTTCGTGCGCGACGTTGCCGTGCGGCTTTTCGTGCGCGACCGCGCCGATCATCGCATGATGATGGTATGACCAGTTCGCGATGCTGAACCCCGCCGCGTCGCGGGTCGGCGAACGGCGGCCTTCGGCAACGACCAGCAACGGCGCAACGAGGCGGGTACCGTCGGCGAGCGTCAGCGTGACACCATGCGCATCGGTATCGCGCGCCACGACCTCGGCGGGCATGAAGAGGCGGACGAGCGGCGTATCGGCCAGCCCCGCGGCAAGCGCCAGACGGAGCTGGCGATTCTCGATCATCGTCCCGAGCGGCGGCGCGCCGTCGGCGGTGATGAAGTCGAGTTCGCCGCCGCGGCCGCTGTCGGGCGCGCCGTCGCCGACCTTGATCGCGCGGATCGGGCAGCCATGGCCGGCGAGTCGCTCTGCGATCCCCAGCACCTCGAACATCTGCCATGTCGCGCTGGCGATCGCCGAGGCGCGGCCGTCGAACCCCGGCGCGATCGTCCGCGTCGGATCGGCGGGGTCGACGACCTGAACCGAGAGGCCGTGGTGGGCAAGGGCAAGGGCAAGCGCCTGACCGACGAGGCCGCCACCCGAAATCAGGACATCGCTGCGCAGCGTTTCACTCATGCCGATGCCCTAGCGTGCGGCAGGACGGTTGGAAAGGCCGCGGTGGCGGCGGCGGCCCGCTTGACGGCGAGTCCGCCCCATGCGCATATCGCCGTGGTTAACTGACAGGGACCCGTAAAGAGCATGGCAAGCCGCAAGGCCGCACCCGTAAAGGCCGATTGGCGCACGGTTTTCCGCCAAAGCATCGCGCGATCGATCGTGATCGCGGCGGCGGCGTTACTCGGGCTGTTCACGCTGTTCCTCGCCCTCGCGCTCCTCACCTACGACAGCACCGACGCGGCGCTCAACACCGCCGCGCACGGCACCGCCGCGAACTGGATGGGCAGCGCGGGCGCATGGTTCGCCGATCTGGGCCTGTCGATCGGCGGCGTGGGTGTGGCGCTGTTGCTGCCGCTGCTCGGAATCATGGCGTGGCGGCTCTGGTCCGGCGAGGCGCAGCCCTGGTGGCCGCGCCAGCTGGCCTACAGCTTCATCGGCATATTGCTCGTCGGGCTCGGCGCCGAACTCTGGTCGCCCGCGACCAACGCGCCGATGCCCGCGGGCTGGGGCGGGATCATCGCGTTGCTGCTCGGCGGCGCGATCGCACCATTGTTCGCGCAGGCGGGCGAGCCCGCCGCGGCGCTGATCCGCTTCGCTACCATCCTGCTGCTTGTCGGTGTCGGCCTGTGGCTCGCATGGCGCGCACTGCGGCTCGAAAAGGGCTGGGCGTCGCGGTTCCGACTGCCCGCGGCCGAGGGCAGCCGCCGCGTCGTCGAACCCGCACGCGTGGCGAGCGACGATATCCGGGCGCCCGAGCCGGCGGACCGCGTCGTCCGTCCACGCGCGGTTGCCGAGCCGAGCGACCGCGCCCCGCCCGAAATCGCCGATCCTGCAGAGCGCAGCGCACCCTCGAAACCCAAGCCCAAACCGCAGACCGAGCTGTTCACCAACTACCAGCTGCCGTCGATCGACCTGCTCGCGCCGCCGCCGCCGGGGCCGACGGGACAGATCGACAAGGCGGGGCTCGAACGCAATGCGCGGCTGCTCGAATCGGTGCTCGAAGATTTCCAGGTCAAGGGCGTCGTCACCGCGGTGCGCCCCGGCCCCGTCGTCACCATGTACGAACTCGAACCCGCACCGGGTACCAAGGCGAGCCGCGTGTCGAACCTCGCCGACGATATCGCGCGCAACATGTCGGCGCTGTCGGCGCGTATCGCGCCGATCCCCGGCCGCACCGTGATCGGTATCGAGCTGCCCAATGCGAACCGCGAATCGGTGGTGCTGCACGAAATCATCGGCAGCGCGCTGTTTCAGGACCAGACCGGCGCCCTGCCGATCATCCTCGGCAAGAATATCAGCGGCGATCCCATGATCGCCGACCTCGCGCCGATGCCGCACCTCTTGATCGCGGGTACGACGGGTTCGGGTAAGTCGGTCGGCCTCAACGCGATGATCCTGTCGCTTCTCTATCGCCTCGGTCCCGACCAGGTGAAGATGATCATGATCGATCCCAAGATGCTGGAACTCAGCGTCTATGACGATATCCCGCACCTGCTCGCACCCGTCGTGACCGAGCCCAAGAAGGCGATCCGCGCGCTCAAATGGGCGGTCGAGCAGATGGAGGACCGCTACCGGATGATGTCGTCGCTGTCGGTGCGCAACCTTGCGAGCTACAACGACAAGGTGCGCGGCGCGCTCGCCAAGGGCAAGTCGCTCGGCCGCCGCGTCCAGACGGGCTACGACCCCGACACCGGCCAGCCGGTCTATGAGGAAGAAACGCTCGACTATGCGCCGCTGCCGCAGATCGTGGTGGTGGTCGACGAACTCGCCGATTTGATGATGACCGCGGGCAAGGAAGTCGAATTCCTGATCCAGCGCCTCGCGCAAAAGGCGCGCGCCGCGGGCATCCACCTGATCCTCGCGACGCAGCGCCCCTCGGTCGACGTCATCACCGGCGTGATCAAGGCGAACCTGCCGACGCGCATCAGCTTCAACGTCACCTCGAAGATCGACAGCCGCACCATTCTTGGCGAAGCGGGCGCCGAACAATTGCTCGGCAAGGGCGACATGCTCTACGTTCCCGGCGGCAAGCAGATCACGCGCATTCACGGGCCCTTCGTATCCGACGACGAGGTGCGCGCGGTCGCCGATCACTGGAAGGGGCAGGGACGCCCCGACTATATCGAAAGCGTCACCGAGGATCCCGAGGACGGCGGTTTCGCGATGGAGGGCGCGCCCGCGGGCGGCGACAGCGCCGAGGATCGCATGTACGCCAAGGCCTGCCAGATCGTCGTCGAAAGCCAGAAAGCCTCGACGAGCTGGCTCCAGCGTCAATTGCGCATCGGCTACAACAGCGCCGCGCGCCTGATCGAACGGATGGAGGAGGAAGGGCTGGTCAGCCCGCCCAACCATGTCGGCCGCCGCGACGTGCTCACCGACCAGTACGGCCAGCAAAGATGAGGAACCTTCGCCGGTTTCACGACTTGAACAGCGTCTAACGACAGGTTCAGCGCGGGTTCAATGCCCGCCTGCGATGGACCGCAGACATATCGCAGAATGAGAGCCAGATGATTTTCATGACCCCCATGACCCGCCTCGCCGCCTGGACGCTTGCCCCCGTCGCGGCGGCCAGCCTTGCCATCGGCGCCCCGGCGATCGCGCAATCGGCGAGCACGCTGTCGGCGGTGCAGTCGCATCTCAAATCGACCAGCTCGATGACCGCCGACTTCGTGCAGACCGACCGCAACGGCCAGCGGCTGAGCGGCCAGCTGACCTTGAAGCGTCCGGGCAAGATCCGGTTCCAGTATCAGAAGGGCGTGCCTTTGCTGATCGTCGGCGATGGCAGTTCGCTGACGATGATCGACTATGAAGTGAAGCAGGTACAGCGCTGGCCGGTGAAGAATTCGCCGCTCGGCGCGCTGCTCGACCCCGATCGCGACCTGACCAAATATGCCAAAGTCCTGCCGACGGGCAGCGGCGATGTGCTGAGCGTCGAGGTCAAGGACCCGAAGCGCCCCGAATATGGCACGATCACGATGGTATTCGTGCGCGACGGATCGGCGCCCGCGGGGCTGCGCCTGCGCGGCTGGGTCGCGCTCGATTCGCAGAACAACCGCACGCGGATCGACCTCAGCAACCAGAAATTCAACGTCGCGGTCGCCGATTCGGCGTTCAAGTGGACCGACCCGCGTCCGAAACAGCGCGGCCGTGCGGGCTGACACAACAAACTCTTTCGATGACCCTTCAGGCGGCGCCGAGTCCCTTCAACGGATTCGGCGCCGTTTTCCGGACCAACCGCCATCCTGTATCGACGAACTGCAAAAACGGCGCGAAGCCGTTCCTTTTCGTTCAGCTTGGCGACAGGGAAGACCGGCTATTTCAACTCTCGAAGGCGCCGACACGGCTCCCGGATTTGGGTTTCCCCCTGTTGCCCCACCCGGACTGCCAGGCACCTTCATTCAAGAGCGTGACGAACGCTGACCTTGAACCCCCGTTCCACCGCCCCTGGAACGGGGGTTTAATTTGTCCGGCGGTCGTTTTCTGCCGCCGACGCGGCAGACGGCACCAGCCCGCAATCGCATTGCGAACGACGCCCTGCGCCGATAGAGCCACCGCATGACTCGCACCAGCATCGCATCGTGGAACATCAACAGCGTTCGCGCCCGCATCGGTATCGTCGAAAAATTCCTGCGCGAAGAAGCCCCGGACATCCTCTGCCTGCAAGAGACCAAGGTCGAATGCTCGCTCTTCCCGCCCGAGATGTTCAGGCGGCTGGGATACGACCATATCGTCACCCATGGCCAGCGGATGCATCACGGCGTCGCGATCGTCAGCAAGGTACCGCTCACCGACGTGCGCAAATATGACTGGCAAGCCAATGGCGAGGCGCGCCATGTCGGCGTGACGCTGCCGTCGGGCGTGCGGCTCGACAATGTCTACATCCCCGCAGGCGGCGACATTCCCGACCGCACCCTCAACCCCAAATTCGGGCAAAAGCTCGATTTCTTCGGCCGCATGACCGAATGGTCGGGCGCGCTGGATGGCACGCCGACGGTGCTGACCGGCGATTTCAACGTCGCGCCGCTCGAAAGCGATGTCTGGAACCACAAGGCGCTGCTCGACGTCGTGAGCCACACGCCTATCGAAGTCGAAACGCTTGCGCGGCTACAGGCTGCGTCGGACTGGGTCGACCTCGGCCGCCATTTCATCCCGGCGCCGGAGCGACTCTATACCTGGTGGAGCTATCGCGCGAAGGACTGGGAGGCATCGAACCGCGGCCGCCGCCTCGACCATATGTGGGTAACTCCCGACCTGATGCCGAAAGCGATGTCGCATCGCATCGTCCAGCCGGCGCGGAGCTGGGAACGGCCGTCGGACCACATCCCGCTGATCACCGAGTTCGATTTTTGAGCGATCCCGGCGCCCGTCAGGCCGCGCGCGCGATCGACGCGCTACGGCGCGGCTGGCCATTCCGCGTCGAGGGCAATGGCGGCGCGCTCGACCTGCTTGCGGTCGAGAGCGCGCGCGACGACGCGCTCGCTGAATTCGCCAGCCACGACCTGCTGTTGTCGGGCGAGCGCGCGGTCACGCTCAAGCTCACCAATCAGCGCATAGCCGCAACGCCGGGTCCGGTGCGGCTGGCAAAGGCCGCCGACACCGTCACGGCCGCCCTCGCCATCGCCGATCCGGCGCTCGATCTCGCCAATCCGCTCAAAGGCCCGTTCCGGACCATCGCGACCGGTGACGACGCTGCGGCCGCCGCGGCGATGACGATGGCGCGCCACGCCGGCCTGCTTCCCGCCTTCTTCGTGCGGGAAGCGACGGGTGAAGCCGAAACCATCTGTACCGCCGCCGATGTCGCCGCGCTGCTCGATCCGACGCGGCTCGAAGTCGCGGCGCGCGCACGCCTGCCCGTCGAAGCCAGCGAGGCCGCCGAGATCGTCGCGTTCCGTTCGCCCGAGGAGGCGTCCGATCATGTCGCACTCGTCATCGGCAAACGCGACGGCAGTCCGCCGGTGGTCCGGCTCCACAGCGAATGCCTGACGGGCGACGTGCTCGGCAGCCTCAAATGCGATTGCGGGCCGCAGCTCCATGCTGCGCTCCACGCGATGGCCGACGCTCCGTGGGGCGTGCTGCTCTATCTCAGGCAGGAAGGGCGCGGGATCGGGCTCGTCAACAAGCTGCGCGCCTATGCGCTGCAGGATCAGGGTTATGACACGGTCGACGCCAATTTGCGGCTCGGCTTCCCGGTCGAGGCACGCGATTTCGCGATTGCGGGGCGGATGCTCGAGCTGCTCAATATCCCGCGCATCCGGCTGATGACCAACAACCCGGAGAAGGTCGCGCAGCTCGAGAAGGAGGGCGTCGAGGTCGTCGAGCGACTACCCCTCGCGCTGCCGACGAACAAATATAACGAGCAATATCTGGCGACCAAACGCGACCGGACCGGACACCAGCTCTGATTATCCGTTTTCCGCTTCGCGGAAACATGCGGCCCCGGAACGCTCCCAGCCCGGCCTCTCAACAGCGTATCCTGAAATGGGAGGCCGGGCGGGTGAGCGGACCGGGGCCGCTTCTGCCGTCAGGCCGAAAAATCAGTGCACGAAGCGCGCGACCACGTCGCGATAACTCCGGCTGACCTTCACCTGCGCACCCGATCCAAGTACGAGGAAGCATTCGCCGTTGGTGTGCGGCTTGACCTGCTTGACCTGGCTGAGGTTCACGATTGTCGAGCGATGGACGCGCTGAAAATTGCGCGGGTCGAGCCGCTTTTCGAGATCCTTCATCGTTTCGCGGAGGATCAGGCTGTTGTCGGCGGTATAGATGCACATATAATCGCCCGCGGCATCGATGCGCTCGATGCTGTCGACGTCAACGCGGAAAATCTGACCACGATCCTTGATGTTGATCATCTTTTCATAGCGGTCGGCGGCGTGCGCGTCGGGGGCGACTTCGGCGTCATAATCCTCGACCGCCTCGGGCGCGACTTCGGCGAGCACGGTCTTCAAGCGCTCGACCTCAGCGGCGCCGCGCTTCTCGGCGAGACGCTGGCGCACGCGATCGAGGGCGTCGGCAAGTCGTTCGGGCTCGACCGGCTTCACCAGATAGTCCACCGCCTGCGCCTCGAACGCACGGATCGCATGATCCGAATAGGCGGTGACGAAGACGACGAGCGGCGGCTCGACTTCCATCAACCCCTGAATGACGGAAAAACCATCGAACCCCGGCATCTGGATGTCGAGAAACACCAAATCGGGCTTGTGTGTCTTGATCTTGCGGATGGCTTCGCGGCCATTTTGTGCGGTGTCGACGATTTCGACGTCCGAATGCGGCTCAAGCCGCAGTTGCAGGCCTTGGGTGGCCAATTTTTCATCATCCACCAGGATGGTTCTGATCGTCATGTTCTGTCGGTTCCAATCGTCATTTGCCCATCGGGCTGGAACGGAAACTCGATCACCACCGTGAATCCGCCTTCAGTGCCCACATGGACGTCGAACCGGTGCTGGTCGCCAAAAGCCTGCGCCAGCCGGTCCCTGATATTGGCTAAACCCACACCGGTCGATTCCGTTGCAAAGCCAGTGGTGGGGTCCGTGGTCTCGCCTGACAATCCCGCGCCGGTGTCGGACACGGTGATCCGGACATTTTGACCGGCCAACTGTGCAGAAAGCGTAATATCGGCGCCATCCTCCTGCGGCGTGACGGCATATTTGATGGCATTTTCGATCAGGGGCTGGAGCAAAAGCGACGGCAAACGCGCCCGCGAAACCGCAGGGTCGATCGCGAAATGGGGCCGAAGCCGCTCCTCGAAGCGCATTTTTTCGATGTCGAGATAGAGTTTCAGCGTCTCGATCTCCTGCGCCAGCGTCACCTGCGCGGTCGGCTCGTTCGCGAGCGTGTAGCGGAGGAACGCCGACAGGCGCGACAACATCGCATTGGCGGGCTCCGACTGCTTGAGCAGGACCAGCGTCGAGATGCTGTTGAGGGTGTTGAACAGGAAATGCGGATTGAGCTGGTAGCGCAGCATCGCGAGCTGCGCCGACGCCGCCTGCGCCTCAAGCCGCAGGACGCGGTCGTTCTGTTCTTCGAGCTGGAGGAAATAGTTGATGGCGAAATAGAGCGCCGACCAGGCCGCAAGCGACGTCGCGTCGATATACATCGCGCCGAGCAACAGGCTGGTAAAACCCGCCTCGCTCGCCGGATTCTGGATCTGTGCAACCCACGCATCGATGAAGGCCCAAAGCGCGGTCGCGAGTCCTGCAAGGCCGAAGCTGACGCCCCACATCAACAGCGGGCGGCGGTTGATCAGCGTGCGATAACAGACCGACAGCAGGAGGGTCAGCGAGAAACCGGTGATCGCCGAGATCATCTGTGGAATCAGGAAGGTGAAGGCCTGCCCGTTGGCAAGCCCCGACACCCCGCGCAGGCCGAGCCAGGCGGCCCAGCCCAATAGCTGCAGGTTCCAGAAAGCCCGCACCTTATTGTCGAAAAAGGGGCCGGGCGAAGTCAGTCGAAACAGCGGCATGGGGGTCCGGGCGATAGAAAGGTCAGCGGCCGCGCGCGCGGGGTTTGAAGCAGGCGTGGCCGGTCATTCGGCGGCGACCGGGGCCGCTGCATTGTCACTACGCACGCGCGCCTGTCCCAGCGGCTGCAATTCCGAGCGATGCTTCCACAGCAATTCCTTGTACCCGATCACGCGGCCGTCGTGCGCGGTCAGCGTCACCGGGCCGATCGGCTGTTCGTCGCGCGCGTCGACGAGCACCGGGGTCGAGGGGACGCCCGCGCCCCATTTCTCGCCCCACTGGCGCAATGCGATCATCGCGGGCAGCAGCTCGATCCCCTTTTCGGTGAGCTGGTACTGAACCTTGCGCCGATCCTCGGCCATGACTTCGCGCGCCATGATACCATGGTCGACCAGCCGCGAGAGCCTGTTCGACAGGATGTTGCGCGCGATGTTCAGTTCCTGCTGGAACTCCTCGAAATGATGAACCCCGTTGAACGCCGCACGCAGGATCATGAACGACCATCGCTCGCCCATCGCCTCAAGCGCAAGCGGCAGGGCGCAATTGCCCCCATCCATGTCGTTCAGCAGTTCGCGTAGTTTTCCCATAGCCAAAGCCCTAACGTAAAATCCGCCCATGCGCCAAAAAAATATAGTGCCTCCGTTGCATTTCGCAACTCAAACGCTAGGCAGCGTTTCGTGGCCTCCCGGTCGCGCCAAAACAGGAGGTCCAGATGCCCGAATTCAAGCTTTCTCCCCGTTCAAATTCGCTTTCGCTGGCAAGCGCCGTGCTGGTCGGCAGCCTGGCATTCGGGTCGGCCGCAGCCAGTGCCGCGGGCGGCCCCTATTATCGCGCCGAACTCGCCAGCCCGGCTTCCGACGCGCGCTTCGTCGCGCGCGATGTCGTGTGGGCCTGCAAGGGCGCGAGCTGCATCGCCGGCCAGGGGACAAGCCGCCCCCTCATCATGTGCTCGGCCCTCGCCAAGGCCGCAGGCCCGGTGGCGAGCTTTACCGCGGGTGGCAAGGCGCTCGATGCCGATGAGCTCGCGCGCTGCAACGCCGTGAAATGAGATTTTGGACAAGGCGGCCGCATCGCAACCGCGACGCGGCGGCCTTGTCACGCAATCGGAATCTATCAGGCTGCGAGACGGTTGCGCGCGACGACGAGCGACCAGCGCGCCAGCGCAGGCAGCCGCGCGAGGACTGGCCGCGGGTCAGCGCGAAAGGCGCGGCGTACAAGGTCGAGGCGCCAGCGGCGACTGCTACGCAATGCGAGCCCGAGGAGGATTTCACTGCGGCTGCGCGCCGGCAGCGTGTCGGGCAGCGCGCGTTCGACGATCTGGGCGGTTAGTGCCTGAATCTGCTCCGACCGCTGGCTGGTCAAACTGCCGCCATGCTTGCGATAGATATACAGATCCTCGTGCAACGCGACAAAGGTGAAGCGTCGCGCCGCGCGCAGCCAGAAATCATAGTCCTCGACCCCGAACAGCCCGGTGTCATAGCCGCCGAGCGCTTCGGTCACGCGCGCGTGATAAAGGAAACAGGCGCCGATATTGTTACCGTAAAGCAGCCGTTCGATCGGCCCGACGCGCGAAACGCCGAGTTCGACGCCCGCGTCGTCGATCAACGTGAAGTCGGCGTGGACGATGCCCGCCTCCGGCTGCGCATCGAGTGTTTCGACAAGCCGGGCCAGCATATTCGGCCGAAGCAGATTATCGTCCGACGTCCAGCTGTGCATTTCACCGCGCGCTGCGGCAAATCCGTGATTGAGAGCCGCGGGCAAGCCGACATTCGTGTCGAGGCGCAGCAAGGTCACGCGCGGGTCGTTTGCTACGGCTTCGGCCATGATCGCGGGCGACGCGTCATGCGACGCATCGTCGACAAGGATCAGCTCGAAATCGCGAAAATCCTGGGCAAGCACGGACCCGATCGCGTCCGCCAGCCAGCGCGCACCATTGTGCACGGGCATGACCATCGACACCCGCGGTGTCGGCGTCGAATCAAGAGCTTCGGTCCCCATCTGATGATTGTCCTACCCGCGACGAACGATGCTTCCAACGGACTTTACCAAAGTTGCTAACCTCTGGTGGTCCTGCGCAAACAAATTTCGCATTGCAATTGGGACCGCATGAACGACATTGAGTGCAATGCTGAGGCAATATGAACTTGTCGAGCGCGTACGCGCTTATGATCCCGACGTCGATGAGGCGCTGCTGAACCGCGCCTATGTCTTCACCGTCCAGAAACATGGCAGCCAGAAGCGCGCGTCGGGCGATCCCTATTTCAGCCATCCGGTCGAGGTCGCCGGGATTTTGACCGATCTCCACCTCGACAGCGAGACGATCGTCACCGCGCTGCTCCACGATACGCTCGAAGACACGCTGACGACGCCCGAGGAAATCGAGCGGCTGTTCGGCGCCGACGTCGGCCGGCTGGTCGACGGGGTGACGAAGCTCAGCAAGATCGAGGCGCAGACGGAGAACGAACGCGCGGCCGAGAACCTCCGCAAATTCCTGCTCGCCATGTCCGACGATATCCGTGTGCTGCTCGTCAAGCTCGCCGACCGGCTGCACAATATGCGGACGCTGCACTTCATCAAGAACCCCGAAAAGCGCCGCCGCATCGCCAAGGAGACGATGGATATCTATGCGCCGCTCGCCGAGCGGATCGGCATGTATGAATATATGCGCGAGATGCAGTTGCTGGCGTTCAGCGAGCTCGAGCCCGAAGCCTATGCGACGATCACCGGCCGCCTCGCCAAGCTGACTGCGGGCGGCAAGGACAAGGTCGCCGCGATCAGCCGCGAGTTCAGGGAACTGCTCGCGAAGAACGGTATCGAGGCCGAAGTGTCGGGGCGCGAAAAGCATCCCTATTCGATCTGGCGCAAGATGCAGGAGCGTCACGTCAGCTTCGAACAGGTGACCGACATCATCGCCTTTCGCATCGTCACCCCGACCGATGCCGACTGCTACGCCGCGCTTGGCCTCCTTCACCGCAAGTGGAAAATGGTCCCCGGGCGATTCAAGGACTATATCTCGACGCCGAAGCGCAACGGCTACAAGTCGCTGCACACCACGATCATGCATCAGCAGAATATGCGGATCGAAATCCAGATTCGCAGCCTTGGCATGCACCAGCAGTCCGAATTCGGTTTCGCCGCGCATTGGGCGTACAAGCAGGGCGGCACCGTTCCCGACGGGCAGGCGGGATGGATTCGCGACCTCATCGAAATCCTCGAGCAGACGCACGACCCCGAGGAATTCCTCGAAAACACGCGCATCGCGATGTATCAGGACCGCATCTTCGCCTTCACGCCGAAGGGCAGCCTGCACCAGCTACCCAAGGGCGCGACCCCGGTCGATTTCGCCTATGCCGTCCACACGGGGCTCGGCGACCGCACCGTCGGCGCCAAGGTCAACGGCCGGCTGGTGCCGCTGCGCACGCAGCTCAACAACGGCGACACGGTCGAAATCCTTTCCTCCGACAAACAGACGCCGCAGCCAGCCTGGCTGGGGTTCGCGGTCACCGGCAAGGCGCGCGCGGCGATCCGCCGCCATGTGCGGTCGAAGGAAAAGGTCGAACTCGCAGCGCTGGGCCGCAAGATGTATGACGAGATCGTCGCGCGCCTGCCCAACAAGGTCGGCGACAAGGCGCGCGCGGCGGCGCGCGAACGGCTGAAGCTCGACGACGACAGCGCGCTCTATGTCGCGATCGCGAAGCAGCGGTTCAGCGACAATGCGGTGCTTGAGGCACTGGTCCCCGGCATCACCGCCGAGATGAAGGCCAAGCCCGGCAAGCTCGTGCAGGGCGCGGCGGTGTCGATCGCCGGACTGACCCCCGGCGTCGCTTATCAGCTTGCCGATTGCTGCCACCCCGTTCCCGGCGACCGGATCGTCGGCCTGTCGCGTCCCGGCGAGGGGATCGAGGTGCATGTCATCGACTGCCCGCGGCTCGCCGACGGGATCGATGCCGACTGGATCGACCTAAGATGGCAGGAAGACAGCGAGGGCGGCAACGCGCGGCTTTGCATCGTCATCCTCAACGAACCCGGAACGCTCGCCGAAATGTCGGGCATCCTCGCCGCGAATATGGCGAACATCACCAATTTGCGCCTGTCGAACCGCGAGGGCGGCTTCCACACCTATGACGTCGTCGTCGAAGTGCGCGACGTCCAGCATGTGATGCGTATCCTGTCGGCGCTGCGCGCGTCGGACACGGTGGTTCAGGCCGAGCGGCAGTAAGGAGCGCAGGCGTTGTCCGTTTTGAGGTGAAGAGCGGACGGTAACCTAATCTCGCTTCGTCATCCCGGACTTGATCCGGGATCCATAGCTGCGCCGTCGTCGTGGATCCCCGATCAAGTCCGGGATGACGATTATGGGAAGGTCCGCAAACAGTCGAAGCCCGGCCTGAGATCTAGTTCGCGTAGAGCAGCGGCGGCCGCCAGGCATTCTGGTCGACCTCGTCGCTGACCTTGTAGACCATGCCCTTGCTGTTGAGGAACAGCTTCTCCATTTCGGGCCGGGTAAACGGCCGCGATCCGACGCGCCCGAACACCGCCATCTGGCCGCCGGTCTCGTCGACCGCGCGGTCACGGTCGAGGCCTTTCGACAGCGCAAGCGCGGGTGACGGCGTCTTCGCCCACGCGATCAGCTCGGGGGTCGGTTTCGGCGAGAAGCCGTAGAGGCCGGGATTGTCGGGGCTGGTCAGCTGGAGCACCTTGATCCCGTTCCGCCCGTCGGCGACATAACCGAAGAGCGACGCATTGGTCGACGCGACGATCACATCCTCGGCATCGTTGAGCATTCCGCCAAAGGTCAGCCCCGGCCAGACGATCGGTGCCGCGGGCCGCGTCACATCGACGATGACAAGCCCGTCCTGCTTCGCCGCGACATACATATAGGTCCGCGCCACATAGACTTTCCGCGCGTTCGCCAGCCGCACCGTGCCCGCGGGGACCGCGACCGGCTGCGCCAGGTTGGTGACGTCGAACAGCTTCACCCCCTCGGCATCGGTGACCCAAAGATAACGGAACTGCACGGCACTCGCACGCGCATCGTTGAGCGGCAGTTGTGCAGTGACCTTCGGCTGGAGCGGGGTCGAGAGGTCGAGCACGACGAGGCCGGCGTCGGTGGTGACATAGGCAATACTGCCCGCGAGCGTGATGTGCCGCGCGCCCGCAAGCACATTGCCCTCATTCCACGTCAGCGCGCGCTTGAACTTGTTGTTGCGGAACTCACCGTCGGCCAGCGTGTCGATGTCGACGAGGACGAGACCCTCGACGCTGTCGGTAATGACGGCGTAGCGGTAGATGTCGTGCATCACCTGTTCGCGGTTCTCCGGGAAATTCTTCACGATATTCTCGTTGCGCGACACGCTGATCGGCTGCGTCGTCGCGATCGCCATGCACGTCGCGTTCTTCGTCTTCACATGCGTATCGTGGCCGAGCGCCGAGAAGGGCGCACGGATGATGCGTTCGGAGAAGCCCTTGTTGCCGATCGACGCGACGTCATAGACGCGGAAGCCGCCCTTGCCCTCTGCCACGAACATATATTCGCCGCGCTGTTGCAGGCAGTTCACGCGGCCGCTCGTCCCCTGAACGATATTGGCGAATTCCTCGAGCGCGTGGGTTTCGCCCGACCCCTTCTTGTCGAAGGTCTTGCCGCGCACCCAATTCTTCAGCTCGCGCCCATTTTGGTCGACGTGCAGTTTCCAATAGTCGGGATAGGCATATTTCTGAAGATAGCTGCCGATCACCGCCTGCGGCTCATCCCATTCGGTCACGCGCGTCGCCTGGAAGCTGTTTTCCTGACCCGACCAGACGTTGAGGCCGACGAAATTGACGAAATTGGTGCCGAGCAGATTGAGCTGCGCCATGATCGCATTGTTGTCGTCGGCCGCCGACAGATGGCAGTCGCTGCACTGCTTCGTTTCCGAACGCCGCACGGTGTGCGGGAAGTGCGGCGCAAAAGCCTGACTCGAATAGCCCGCCGACGAAATCGGCGGCTGCTGCACATAGATGCGCTCGCGGTTGATGTTCGTTGACGACAGCACCAGCGCCGAGGTCGAACGCACCGGCGTGATGATCCCCCGCGCCTCGCCGTTCGGGCCGGGTTCGCCGGGCTTGGTAAGCTGGTGCCGGCCGAGCTGGAACATTTCGTCGCGCGCCACCTGCGGGTTGTAGGTCGCGAAGTTCCGCGTCTCTTCACCCTCGAAATGGTGCATCTTGGTCTTCCAGTTCGCCTCGATCGGCAAATGGCAGCCCCCGCAGCTCGTCGTCCACGAAAGGTGACAGGTGAAACAGGTCATCTTGTCGTCGCCGTGCGCGCGGTCTTCCTTCGCGACCCCCGGCCCCCATTCGAACTTGCCGTCCTCCGATCCCGCGCGGGCCATCAGCTTCGCACGGGCCGCCTTGGCATTGAAATGCGGCCCCGGAGTCACCGCCTGCTTGACGAGGCTGACCTGCCATTCGAGCTTGGGGTCGACGATCGAACGCTGGATCAGCCCGATCACTTCGGCATCGTCATTATACTGGAATTCGAAACGGCGGCGCCCGTCGGGGTTGCGCAGCAACGCGAGATTATTGCCCTGCGGCCGCGCCGCGACGTTCGACGTCAAGAGGTTCGGGAAGGCATCGGCAGTGCCGTGGCAATCCTTGCAGCTGATCTCGACCGCGTTCGCGACCTCCCCTTGGATATAGCCATTGCCATGGCTGTCCTGCGCGAAGTGGCAGTCGGCGCATTGCATGCCCTTTTCGGCGTGGATGTCCATCATATGGACCGCCTTGCCGGGATTGATGCCCGGCGGCACGAACTTGCCCTCGACGCCCGGCCGCCCCGGATCGGCGCTCGACAGGCAGAGGTCGCGCTCCTTCGGATCGGTGTAATGGCTGCAACTCTTGCGCCATTTTTCTGGATCCTTCGGATCGATGATGTTCGCGGTGTCGGTGCCGTATGTCGCCATATTGCCGTCGGCGGTCAGCAGATTGCCGCTCCGGTCGCGCTTGAAGATGCCGCGGAAGTTCCAGCCATGGCCGTGATAGTCGGCGAACTGCGTATCCTTGTTGCTGTCGTTGACGTCATAAACGTCGCGCAGGAACTCGACATCGGCCCACAGTCCGCGCGTCGCCGCGCCCTCGGGGTTGCGTTCGAGCACCTGATGTACCTCGGCGGCGGTCGGATAGCGCTGCTGCTTGTATTTCTTCTGATAGTCTTCGTCGCTCATCCCCGGCGGGCGCGGCGCCGTATTGTCCGGCCCCGGCCACATCTGCGGTGCGTCCGATTCATAATCCCACATCGTGTAACCGAGGTACGAGTTCAGGAAGATGTTCGGCTGGTGCATGTGGCACGACATGCACTGCGACGTCGGGATCGCGCGCGTGAAGGCGTGGCTGATCGGATGGCCCGATTCGCCGCGCGCCGGAGATCCCGGGCGTGTCGGAACGTCCGGATCGGCGGGGTCGATCAACGCGCCATGACCACCGCCGGCCTGATGGCCGTCCCCGGCACCATGCGCATCGCCCCCATGCCCGCCTTCGGGCTTCCATTTCTTCCCGGCAATCGTCGGATCGACCGTCGCCGTCTCGCCGTCGCGGCCATATTTGGCGTAGGTCAGGCTGTGCCGCGGCTCGCGGTCGTTGGCGTAAACGACGTGACAGCCCGAACAGCCCGAATGGCGATAGTCGCCGGGCTGGTCGTTGGTGCCCATGAACCACGACAGCGGGTCGTTGAGGCGCGTCTTGTGGATGTTGAGCACGGGAATCGAGACGCGCAAGCCGGTGCCGGGGCCACGGTTCGACTGTTTGAGGTCGGGGCGTCCCGGTTCCTCGAGCCGCTGGATGCTGCCGGTGGGGTTCGGCAGGCCGATTTCGGGGAATTGCGTGTTGATATTGCGCCCGCCGCGCTCGAACACACGGAAGACATCGCCCGGCGGCAGCACGCTCCAGCGCGGCAGCGGATACATTTTGGCGAGCGCGCCGCGCTTTTTCTCTTCGTCGGTCAATATCTTGTCGAAACCGAAGCCCGGCTTGCACGCTTCCCTATATTCCTCGGCGGTCAACCGCGACGAGGGCGACAGGATGCACGCGGGTTCGCCTTTGCGCGTATAGGCTTCGCCGAAGATGTAATTCTTGTAGGGGACGATGCCGTTATTATACGCCGCCCCGCCCCACAGCATCGCGCCGGTCGACATCATCGATCGCTCGGTCGCCTCGATCACTTCGAGGTGGCAGGCACCGCACGCCTCGCGCGCGACGCGATAATCGCTGGGGTTCACGAAGCGGATGAATTCGGGCGATTCCTTGTTGAGCAGGGTATAGCTGCGCTGCGGGTTCGCCGAACTGTCGTGCCATGCGCCCGGCAGCGTCGGTTGCGGGTGCGCGAGCTTCATCACCGCCTTGTTCGTCGGATGCTGGTAGCCAAGGCTGGGCGTCCCGCGCTGGCTCGCGTCGCCGCCGTGGCAGTCGGTGCAGCCGAGCCGCACCGCCGGGGTCGCGTGCATAGACGGCTGGTCGGTGCGCGTGTGACAGCTGTAGCAGCCTTCGGATTTCTGGACGACCTCGGCCTCGCCCTGCTCGCGCGGTGCGGGCGGGGTGAAGCGATATTCGATCTTGAGCGGCTTTTCCTCTTCCGCCGCGCGCGTGACGCTTACGCCCAGGCTGACACTCATCAGCAGGAAGGCGAAGAGGGCGAAGAGTTTGCGCGTCACGATCAGAAACTCACGATCACATTGGCGAGGATCGACACATAAGCGTCGTTCTTCTGCTTGTTGTCGAACAGGTCCTTGAACCCCTTGCCGGGCAGCAGCACCGCGCCGCTGAGGCGCCCGACGATATTCTGCGTCGCCTTCGGCCGCCAGATCGTCGCGACCGACAGGTCGAAGCCGATATCCTTTGGGATCGAGCCCTCGGTGCGCAGCGCCTGAAGCGTCGAGGTATTTTCGAACCACAGATGGTTGAAATTGGTGCTGACGCGAAACTCCGGCGTCAGGTCGAAATCCGCACCCGCGCCGATGAAGACGGTGCCCGGATTGTTGAAATTCGACTGCCCCTCTTCCTTCGACGAGCGCAGCGAATTCAGGATGCCGTTGCGCCCGCTGATCGCGATGACGCGCCCGCCGCCCGCAAAGGGGATCGTCTGGCGGATCCAGTAGCTGGTGTCGGCGCCGCCGAAGATCGGATTCTCGAAGATCGCGTCGTAGCCGCCCTCGGTGTTGTTGTACGGATCGCCGTCGCCGGTCGCGTAGAGCCCCGACAGGCGGAAGCGCATCCAGTCATGATCGTAGCTGAGCTCGACCGCTCCGAAGCCCGCGCGGATTTCGGCGGGCTTGCTGGTGAAGAAGCTGTTCCGGTCCTCGCCCAAAGCGGCATAAAAGCTTGCGGTGACGTTGATCCGGCCGATGCGCCCGTCGGCGCTGTAGCCCAGATAGACGACGTCATATTCGCGCCCGCGCAGGTCGCCGAGCAGCGCGGGGCGCACCGGGAAACCGTTGTGGTCGATCTGCACGTCATTCTTTTCGCGGTTCATATTGTACGTCACGCTGGCCTGGCTGGTCAGCCCGACGAACGGGAAATCCTGGCGATAGAGGTTGCCGGTGAAGATGAAGTCGCTGCGCGGCGTCTGGGTGATGTCGTTGAGGCCGCTGTTGGTGTCCTTTTCGAGCCGCCAGAAGGCCGCGAGATTATATTGGAAACGGTTGTTGTCGCGGTTGCCGAACAGGCGGATGCCAAGCTGGCTGTCGTTGAACAGGAAACCGCGAAAATCGCTCTGGAACGGCTGGATGCCGAGGCGGATCGAATAGAAATCGAACCGGTCGGACGTGTTGCCGAGATGCTTGTCGACGAACAGTTCCTGCACGCCAAGGAAGCTGTCGTAGCGGTGGCTCGCCTTCGACGGGCGCACGTCGAGCACGCGCCGTTCAGGCACGTCGACATAGTTGGCCTGATAGGCGAGCGTGACGCGATATTCGATGTCGGGCGGCTTGAACGCGGTCGAGCCCTTGATCAGCGCCGCGCCCGCAATGAAGGTCTGCGCAAAGACGAAACTGCGGTCCTTGCCGAACACGTCGAGGCTGCCCGGCCGCTCGGTCGTCTGGACGCCGACCGGGATCGGGAAGGTACGCGGTTCGAACACCGTGTCGGACACCGCATTGGCGACGATGAACCAGTCGTCGCCCTTGATCGGCAGCCATTTGACCTTGCTGCGGTCGATCGCCCGGTCGCCCTTGTAGGTGTTCTGGTGATAGGGATCGAACCAGCGTTCCTTGACCACCCCCAATGTCTCGATCAGGCGCCAGCGGTCGGGGACCGGCAATTGATCCTCCATCCCAGGAAAGGCCTGCGGCGGCGGCGGGCGGAGCGCGCCGACATTATCCTGACTGAGCGCGTCGGGCAGGTCGGGGCGATAGCCCGGACGACGGCGCCCCTCGATGATGTCGGTGACGAGGTCGTCTTTCACCATCTGCTGCCAGTCGACCGGCGGCGGGGGCGGGATCAGCTCTTCGGCGGACGGCTCGGCGGGCGCCGCGTCCCCCGCGACGGGTGGCCCCTCGGGCGCGGGCGGCGGCGGCGTGACATCGGCCCCCGGCGCACCCTGCGCCGCGAGTGTCGCGATGATCGGCCAAAGGCTGCCCCCCGTCATCATCGCCTATAGCCCGTCGCAGACATTCTGGTTCGCCGTGTCGAGGAACGGGGCGAAGGGACAGCTAATGTAGCGCAGACGAACCCCCGCGCCGACATTGACCACGACATTGTCCGAGCGGATCGCCTTGGGCGCATTGCCGATGCCGCCGACGCGCGCACCGCCATTATGCGCGCCGAGGAAGCTGATCATGTCGTCCTGATCGATGCCGTCACCCGACACGCCGATCGCGCCAACGAGCTGGTTTCCGCGATAGATAGGCACCGATCCGGGAAAGATCTGGATGCCGTTCTGCAATCGGTTCTGTCCCGCCGCGACGTCGGGCAAGGTCGTGCAGCGCGCGGGCGTATCGGTCGGGCTGGCGCCCGAAACGAAGCCAAGGTGCGCGCCGAGATTGCCGATGATCAGCGCCGATTGCAGCCCGGTCGAGAAGGGATTGAACTGCGCTATCGGGCGCGACAATGGCCCGTTCGGACGGCCGACCTCGCCGTCGGGAAAATAGGGCCGCGACAGATTGCCGTTCGCGCGGTCGGAGAATGCGATCGTGCCGGTGAGCGCGGCTGGATTGTTCAGAAAGGTCCGCGTCGCGGTGACGAACTGGCGGACATCGGCGCTGGCATTGGCGCCGAGTTCGGTTCCCGCTTGCGCGCCCGAGAAGAAGGCGGCGGTCCGCGCCTTTTGCAAGCTGACGTCGGTGCCGAAGATCGGCGCATCGGGCGAGCGCACGATGCCGAGCACCGCGCCGTGCGTGTCGACGATGCTGATCGTCACCTGCGCGCGGCTGTCGAGCGGGCGGCGGATCTGCGCGCGCGCGCGGCTCATCACCGTGAAAGCTTCTTCGAGCACCGCGCGCGCTTCGGCCTGCGTCAGCGGCGCACTGTTGGTGGCGCCGTCGGTGCCCGCGCGCAGCGGATAGCGGTTGGTGCCGCTGCCGTTGGTCAAGACAAACGCGTCGCGGTTCGAAAATTCGGCGGCAGTCGATGCGCGAATGCCCGACGCCTCACTGCCGTAGGCGACCCCGGCAGTCACCGCGGCATTGGCATAGCCGATCACCGCGACAAGGCTGCCCGCGGTCCCGTTGAGGCTGGCGAAGCTCGCACCGCCACTCGACATCACCCCGGCGAAGGTCGCATCGGAAAAGCGCAAACTGGTCCCGTCGACGGTGATCTTGTCGGCGGTGATCGTGCTCGGCGCCTCGAACCCGCGCGTGCCCGCGAGCGCGATGAACTCCTCGGGGTCGTTGTCGATGTCGAGGATGTTGGCGTCGCTGCCGTAAACGCCGTCGCCCATCACCCCGATGCCGCCGACGAGCACGCCATTCTTGTAGAGCGGCAGCCCGCCGGGGTCGGCGGCGAGACCGAGCGGCGAGCGTTTGGGACCGATCAGCGCCGCCGCACCCGGCGCGCCGAAACGCGCCGACAGGTCGCTGCACGGGAGCTGGCTGAACTGCACGCCGAACAGCGGGCCGCTTTCGAGACCGACGGTGGTCGGCGCGGGCGGGAAATGTTCCTGGACGATCTGGCTCGCGGTCCGCGTCGAAAAGGCGTTCCCGCCACTCGAGAGGTATGCACCGGTCACCGCCTTGGCGATCGCGCCGCCCTCGGCGGGGAAGGTGACATTCTGCGCGTCGATGTTCACGCCATTGGGCGCGGGCGCGGTTGTCGCGGTCGCGCGCGCGCCGGTCATGCGGAAGACGCCGAGCACATTGCCGACGCGGTCGGTCACCGCGATCACCGACGGCAGGCTGCGCGCCTGCGCTTCCGATATCGCCTGCGCGAGCACGCGCTCGACGTCGACGGTGGTCAGTGCCTCGGCGGCGGGCGGCGTGTAGACCGTGGTCGGCGTGGGAGTGGGAGTCGGCGTGGGCGTCGGGGTCGGGGTCCCTCCGCCGCCTCCACCACCACCCCCGCACGAGGTGAGCACCAACGCGCCCATCGCAGCGAAGGCGGCCGAACGGAAAAGATGGGTCTTGCTGTGCATGGTCTTACCGCAGCGCCCCGATCGCGCGCACCGCGCTGCCGAACGACGCCTGGAATTCGGACGGCTTGTAGGCATTGGGGTCCTTCACCGAAGCATAGGCCCGGTCGATATCGCTGCGGATGCCTGCCGCGGCGCCGACGGTGACGCGCCCCGACGACACCATCGCGTTGAGCAACGTGTCGACGCCCATCACCGCCTGCTGCGACCCCGAATAGTCGGTGTAGCGCTCGCTGATCGCCTTCGCCGAGATCGCGTCGACCATCGCAAAGGCGTCGGCGCCCGAAAAACTCCGCGAAGCAAAGGCACTTTTGAGCGCCGCGACCGTCTGCGACAGCTGCGCTGCGGCCGCGACCGCGCTTGCCCGGTCAGTTGCCATCGCCTTGTGGAAGGCGGCGGTGCGCGCCGCGAGCTGGTCGGCGAGCGCCGGAGCGGCAAGCCGCGCCGCAGCGGCGAGCATGATCAGATTTTCGTCATTATAGGCGGGCATGCCTTCGGGAAGATTGCGGCCGGGATTGTCGAGCCCCGTGCGCACCGGCTTCGCCTGATCGAAGATGCGGCGGTGGCAGCTGTGGCAGTCGAGGAAATAGAATTCGGGGAACATGCCCTCGGTCCCGCGGCGCGTCTGGAACAGGGCGAGGCTGCGCTCGATCGCGGTCGCCTGCCCCACCGCCCACATCTGGACATGGTCGGTGCGCCGGCCCGCCGCGCCGAACTTGCGCCAGCCATAGTCGGCGTCTTCCTGATGATGCGCCTGCAGCGACGAGAAAAGGTCGAGTTCGAACGAAATGCGCGGATGCCCTGCCGCCATGATGCGGTGCGTGACGAACTGGCCATCGGCGGCCGAGCCGAAGTGGCAGTCGACGCAGACGCCGGCGCGGACGACCGGGTCCTCAAGCTTCTTCAGCCCCGCCGACAGGTTCGCGAGATGCTTGGCTCGCATTTCGCGGTCGGGATCGGCGTTGGTCCCGACCCCGGCATAATGGCTCGCGAGCCAGGCGCCCGCGGGGCCGTGGCACGATTCGCAACCGACGCCGTCCTCGGCCGGAACCGCACGTGCGGTGCCCGCCGTGCTGTGGCAGCCGAGGCACATCTGCGCCTTGGCGGGATCGCCGATGCCGAGGTTGCGCGCGATGAACTGGCTGCGATTGTTGCTGAGCACCGCCCACGCGCGGCTATGCGCGCCGCCGGGGGTCGAGGGCTCCTGCCATTTCATCAGCTCGTCCTGGCGGACGACGGTGCCGTCGCCCTCCATCCGGCCGTGGCAGGTCGACCCCGCGCACGAGGCAACACCGGTGTAGCGTGCGCCGCTTTCGCCCTGCGACCGGGCGGGGGCTGCGAAGACGAACGCCGCAACGGCAAGCGCGAACAGCAGCAAGGCGGCAAACACCGCAAGCTTCGGAACAAGGACGGCAAACGCCGCCCAAGACCGATCGGCGCGCTCCTTTCCAGCGTGCGTCGTCATCCGCAGAACCCCTTTTCCCCAACCCGGCGCCTTTACGCCTTCGGCCGATTTATACCACCCCGAATGCCAGCATCGCGTCGGCCACCTTCTTGAAGCCAGCGATGTTCGCGCCCTTTACATAGTCGACATAGCCGCCGCCGCGGTCACCATAGGTCAGGCAGCTCGTGTGGATGCCGTCCATGATGTCTTTCAGCATCTGTTGCAACTCGCCTTCGCTCCACGCGCGCCGCCCGCTGTTCTGGCTCATTTCGAGCCCCGATACCGCGACGCCGCCGGCATTCGCCGCCTTCCCCGGCGCGAACATGATTTTCGCATCCTTGAAGACGTGTACGCCCTCAAGGTTGGTCGGCATGTTGGCGCCCTCGCTGACCGCGATGCAGCCGTTGGCAACGAGCGCTTTGGCATCGTCGCCGAGCAGCTCGTTCTGCGTCGCACACGGCAGTGCAACGTCGCACTTCACGCCCCACGGCGTCTTGCCCGCTGTGAAGCTGGCCGATTTGAACTCGTCGCAATACTCCTCGATCCGGCCGCGGCGGTGCGTCTTGTGCGCCTTCACCCAGTCGATCTTTTCCTGCGTGATGCCGTCGGGATCGTGAATGAAACCGCCCGAATCCGAAAGCGTCAGCACCTTGCCGCCAAGCTGGACGATCTTTTCGGCTGCATGGGTCGCGACATTGCCCGATCCGGAGATAACCGCGGTTTTGCCGACCAGATCCTGCCCTTTTGCGGCGAGCATGTTGGCGAGGAAATAGACCGCGCCATAGCCCGTCGCCTCGGTGCGGATCAGCGAGCCGCCCCATTCGAGCCCCTTGCCGGTGAGCACGCCGGTAAACTCGTTGGTGATCCGCTTGTATTGGCCGAACATGAAGCCGATTTCGCGGCCGCCGACCCCGATATCGCCCGCGGGCACGTCGATATCGGCGCCGATGTGACGGTACAGCTCGGTCATGAAGCTCTGGCAGAAGCGCATGATCTCACGCACGCTCTTGCCCTTGGGGTTGAAGTTCGAGCCCCCCTTGCCGCCGCCCATCGGCAGGCCGGTGAGCGCGTTCTTGAAGGTCTGTTCGAACGCGAGGAATTTGAGCACGCTTTCGGTGACGCTCGGATGGAAACGAATACCGCCCTTGTACGGGCCGATGGCATTGTTGTTCTGGACGCGCCAGCCGCGCTGGACGCGGATATTGCCGTTGTCGTCTTCCCAGCAGACGCGGAAGGACACGACCCGATCGGGTTCGGCGATGCGCCGCAAGATTTGCTGCGCGTGATATTCTTCCTTGTCGGCGATGAAATCGAAGATGTCTTCGGACACCTCCTGCACCGCCTGGACGAACTCGGGCTGACCCGGGTTACGCTTCTTTACGCCTTCCATGAACGTCGAAAAGTCGACGTGATCCGAAACTGCCATGCACCCCTCCCCTGTATGACTGGGAAAGCCGGTGCGACCCCTGACGATTTTATCGTTGACCGACCTTGTATGCCAAAGGCTACACCATCGCCAAGCAAAGGCAATATGACAGCGCGCACAGGCGGCATTTTTTCGCGGCGCGACCAAGAGGGGTAAAAATGAGCGAGAGCAACGGCATGACGGAAAGCCGAAAGCAGGGCATGACGGGCACGAACCGGGCGATACTGGTTGCCGCCTTCATCCTGCTCGCGGCAGCGATCGGCTATGCAATCTGGCGCGATTCCGCATCTCGCGCGGGCGACCCGGCCACGCAGGGCGCCGCCGCACCCTCCGACCAGCTCGCCGAGCTGGAGGCGCGGACGAAGCGCGAACCGGACAGCGCCGATGCCTGGACCGCGCTCGGTGCGGCGCGTTTCGACATGAGCGATTTCGCCGGCGCCACTGCGGCGTACGAAAAAGCCGTCGCGCTTTCGCCCGAATCGGCAGGGCTGTGGTCGGCGCTCGGCGAGGCGCGGGTGATGAAAAGCGACAGCGATCCGATGCCGCAAGCCGCGCTCGACGCATTCAACAAGGCGCTCGCACTCGACGCAAAGGATCCGCGCGCACGCTATTTCCTCGCGGTAAAGAAGGATGTCGGCGGCGACCACAAGGGCGCGATCGAAGACTGGTTCGCCTTGCTCGCCGACACGCCGCAAGGCGCGCCGTGGGAGGCTGACCTGCGCCGTACGATCGAGCAGGTCGGAAAGATCCACAAGATCGACGTCGCCGCGCGGCTCGCGAGCACACAGCCGAGGCCGCTGACCGCCGACGAAATGCCCGTCGCCGCGCGCGCCATCCCGGGGCCGAGCCGCGCCGACATGGAAGCCGCGTCGCAATTGCCAAAGGGCCAGCAGGACCAGATGATCGAGGGCATGGTGAGCGGGCTCGAAGCCAAGCTGAAGGCCAATCCGGCCGATGTCGACCGCTGGATCATGCTCATGCGCAGCCGGATGACGCTGGGCGAAAGTGCGAAGGCCGCACAGGCGCTGAAGGACGGGATCGCGGCGAACCCGGCGGCGGCGGGCCGGTTGAACGCGCAGGCGCAGCTGCTCGGCGTGCCGGGTGCGTAAAATTACCCATTGGCGCGCCCGCGGCGAAGCGGTAGGCCGTCATCGCTGCGGGGGGCAACCATAACATAGGGTCGCCGCGGCATTCTGCCGCGAGACGATTTCGGACGTATTTGCCCGGGACAGCCGTCCACTCTGTATCGGGCCTCGTGGTCAAAGCTGACCGGCCGATGCGCAGACGGCCGTAACCACCGCGCATCCGCCAGCGCAGAATTTAGCCCGCCATCAGCGCCGCATTGCCGCCCGCCGCAGTAATGTCGGTCGAGATCGACTTTTCCTCGGCAAAACGGTGCAGATAGTGCGGGCCGCCCGCCTTCGGGCCGGTGCCCGACAGGCCGCGCCCGCCGAACGGCTGCGAGCCGACGATCGCGCCGATCTGGTTGCGGTTGACATAGACATTGCCGACCGCCGCGCGCGCCGCGATATGTGCCGCGACGCCGTCGATACGCGTATGGACGCCGAGCGTCAGGCCATAACCCGAAGCATTGATCGCATCGACAAGCGCGTCGAGTTCGCCGCCCTTCCATGTCGCGACATGCAGCACCGGTCCGAAAATCTCGCGCTTCAGATCGGTGACATGATCGAGCCGGATCGCCACAGGCGGCACGAAATGACCGTTGACGGGCAGGTTCGTCCGCCCCGCCTCGGCGATCACACGCCCCGCGGCGCGCGCTTCGGCGACATAGGTGGCAATGTTCGCCTGCGCCTCGTCGTCGATGATCGGGCCCACATCGGTCGCGAGGATCGACGGATCGCCGACATTGAGTTCGGCCATCGCGCCCGCGACCATCTCGATCATCGTGTCGGCGACATCTTCCTGCACGCAGAGCAGACGCAGCGCCGAACAGCGCTGGCCCGCCGACTGGAAGGCCGAGGCGACGGCATCGCGCGCGACCTGTTCGGGCAGCGCGGTCGAATCGACGATCATCGCGTTCGCGCCGCCGGTTTCGGCGATCAAGGTCGCGATCGGGCCGTCACGCCCGGCGAGGCTGCGATTGATCATCCGCGCGACCTCGGTCGATCCGGTGAAGGCGACGCCGATGATATCGTTATTGCTCGTCAGCGCCGCGCCGACCGTCTCGCCGCGGCCGGGGAGAAACGCCAGCACATCGCCGGGAATCCCGGCTTCGAGCAGCAACTCGACGGCGGCATGCGCAATCAGCGGCGTCTGCTCGGCGGGCTTGGCGAGTACGCTGTTCCCCGCGGCAAGCGCCGCCGACACCTGCCCGAGGAAGATAGCGAGCGGGAAGTTCCACGGGCTGATGCACACGAACACGCCCTTGCCTTCGAACATTAGTTCGTTGCGCTCGCCCGTCGGGCCGGGGAGTGCGACCGGGTAAGTGAAATCGGCGCGCGCCTGCGCCGCATAATAGCGGAGGAAATCGACCGCCTCGCGGACTTCGGCGACCGCGTCGACGAGCGTCTTGCCCGCCTCGTCGATCGCGAGGCCGAGGAAAAGCGCATCGCGCTCTTCGAGCAGGTCGGCGGCGCGTTCGAGGCGTTCGGCGCGGAAGGCTCCGCCGGCGAGGCTCCAGTCGCCCTGCGCCTTCTGCGCCGCGGCGACGGCAGCGGCGACAGCAGCGGCGTCGGCTTCGATCACCTGCCCGACGACGGCGCCCGTCGCGGGGTTGCGCACCGGTTCGGCCTTGCCGTTTCGCGCTGCACCGCCGACGATCGGCGCCGCGACAAGATCGCTCCGCCGCGCCGCGCCGATCGCTGACACAAGCGCCTCGGGTACACCGGGCTCGCCGAGATCATAGCCGCGCGAGTTGCGCCGCACCGGATCGAACAGGCCAAGGCCGGTCGCGATATTCGACGCCGCCGCGCTCGCTACGCTGCGCGGATCGACCGCAAGCTGTTCGGCGGTGACGCCGGGGTCGGAGAACTGATGGACGAAGCTGGAATTCGCGCCATTTTCGAGCAGGCGGCGGACGAGATAGGCGAGCAGGTCGCGGTGCGTGCCGACCGGCGCATAGACGCGCACCGGGCGCGGCGGCGGGAAGAGCGCGACGAGCGCGTCGTGCGCGCCCTCGCCCATGCCGTGCAGCCGCTGCAATTCATAGTCGGCGCCCGCGAACAGCTCGGACACATAGGCCAGCGTCATCGCATTGTGGCTCGCAAACGCCGGAAAGATGCAATCCTGACAGTCGCGGAGCAATTGCGCACAGCGCATATAGTTGAGGTCGGTGTGAAGCTTTGCCGTGAACACCGGGAAATCGCCGAGTCCGAGCGTCTGTGCGCGCTTGATCTCGGTATCCCAATAGGCACCCTTGACGAGGCGCATCGACAGCTTGACCCCGCGCGTCCGTGCGCGGTTCGCCAGCCAGTCGATCACTGCCGGCGCGCGTTTCTGATACGCCTGGATCACGATGCCGAGCCCGGTCCAGTTATCGGCGATCCCCGCGTCGATCAGCGCCGCGAACACATCCATATGCGGTTCGAGTCGGTCGCTTTCCTCGGCGTCGATCATCAGCGGGATGTTCACCGCGCGCGCCGCGCGCGCGAGTTCGATAACGTTCGGGATCAGCTCGCTCTGGACGCGTGCAGCCTGCAGATATTCGTAACGCGGGTGAAGCGCCGACAATTTGATCGAAATGCCGTGGTTGGCGTGCGGGTCGCCCGGCTTTGCCCCCTTGCCGATCCGCGCAATCGCATTCGCATAGCTCTCATAATAGCGCTGCGCATCCTCGGCGGTGCGTGCCGCTTCGCCGAGCATATCGAAGCTTGCGAGTTCGGACTTTTGCTTGTCGGCGCGCTTGACCGCCGCATCGATCGTCTCGCCCATCACGAATTGCTGACCCAGCATCTTCATCGCCGCGAGCGCCGCCTGACGGATCACCGGCTCGCCCGAACGGCGGACCATCGACTTGATCAGGGTGAGCGGGTTCGCCCGGCTGCCCATCGCGTCGAGCATCAGCGTCGCCGAGCCGAGCGAAAGCCCGCGCGACGACAGCGCGACGATCAGCGGGCTGTCCTCGTCCTCGCCATCCTTCCAGTGGCGCCCGGCGATCTTGTCACGGATCAGCGCATTGGCAGTCGCATTGTCGGGAACGCGCAGCAGCGCCTCGGCGAGGCACATCAGCACGACGCCTTCCTCGGTCGACAGGCGATAACGGTTCATCAGCTGCGCGACGAGCGTCTCGCGCTCGCCCTCGGCCTTTGCCTTGCGGATCAATTCGAGCCCGCGCTGCGTCACGGCGTCGACGCTCGCCGAAGAGGTGGCAAGGGCGGCACGCAGCTCGGCGACGATGTCGGATTCGCTGCGGCGGGCGAGGGCGCGAATGGGCGCGCGGTCGGGGCTCTGGGTCATGCCGCCTGATACCATATTGCCCTAAGTCGATCCGACTTGTTTTTGGTGCATTTATATATGAATTGACCAAGTTTTCGATCAGACTTAGTCGATAGACATGAAAAATTTCTCTTCAACAGTCGAAATGGATGAGTTCGATCGCAAGATCCTCGCGATTCTGGGCCGCGACGGACGCATCACCTTTACCGAACTTGCGTTGCAGGTCGGGCTGTCGAAGACACCGTGCCAGCAGCGCGTGAAGCGCCTCGTCGACAGCGGGCTGATCGTCGGTTTCCGCGCGATCGTCGATCCCGCCAAGGTCGGGCTCGACCATGTCGCCTTCACCGAAGTGAAGCTGTCGGACACGCGCGAGGAAGCGCTCAAGCAGTTCAACATCGCGGTGCGGCAAATTCCCGAAGTCGAGGAATGCCATATGATCGCGAGCAGCTTCGACTATCTGCTCAAGGTCCGTACCCCCGACATCCGGCGCTATCGCATCGTGCTCGGCGAAAAAATCTCGAGTCTGCCGCATGTCGCGAGCACCTCGACCTTCGTCGCGATGGAAACAATCTGCGAATCGGCGCGCTGACACAGGCAATTGACCGCCGCGCGCAGCTGTGCCAATCGCGCAGGCCACGCGGGTGTAGCTCAATGGTAGAGCAGAAGCTTCCCAAGCTTACGACGAGGGTTCGATTCCCTTCACCCGCTCCAATTTGCTGCTCACGCGCAGTCGCTGATGGTTGAAAAAACCCTGAAAATCCGCTAGTTTTGCAGCATTCACTGGCTTCCGGTGATTGCCCATGATCGCGTGTAGCTGAACGATTCGGGGGCATATCCGGGGGCCTTTCCAAAGCCCCTGATTTGCGAGGCCCCCAAATGGCGCTCACCGACACCGCGATCCGCAAAGCGAAGCCCAAAGATAAGCCTTATAAGGTCTCGGATTCGGGCGGCCTTTATCTTTTGGTCAATCCGACCGGCAGCAAACTTTGGCGCGTGAAATATCGCCTGCATGGAGTGGAGCGTAAACTGGCCCTCGGCGCTTACCCTGCGATTACGCTTGCGGAGGCGCGAGCGGCTAGAGAAGATGCAAAGAAGCAGCTCGCCCATGCCGTCGATCCCAACACTGCCAAGCGGCAGGCTAGAATCGCTGCGAGCATCAGCGCGGGCAACAGCTTCTCGGCGGTGGCTGAAGAGCTGATAGCGAAGCGCGAGAAGGAAGGTGTCGCAGCCGCAACACTCGAAAAGCATCGCTGGCTTTTGCGTTTGCTCGGCGCGGAGTTCGGGCGGCGGCCAGTGGCCGACATCACGCCTGCGGAACTACTCCACGAGCTGAAGAAGCAGGAACGCCGCGGGCGTTTAGAGACGGCCAAGCAGGTCCGGGGTTTCGCGAGCCGCGTTTTCCGCTACGCCGCCGCGACCGCGCGAGCCGAACGCGATCCCGCACAGATGTTGCTTGGCGCGCTCATCCAGCCGACCGTCAAACATTTCGCGGCAATCACCGATCCGATTGAGTTTGGCGCCCTACTCCGTGGGATTGAGGGATATGTCGGTGATCCGGCGGTGATGCATGCGCTCAAGCTAACCCCGCATGTCTTTCAGAGGCCGGGTGAGCTTCGCCAGATGGAATGGACCGAGATCGACTTCGCCAAGGCAGTTTGGACGCTACCCGCAGCCAAGATGAAGATGCGTCAACCGCATGCAGTGCCACTGTCGCGCCAAGCACTCGCGATTTTGGAAAGTATGCGTGGGCTTTCTGGGAACGGCAAATATGTGTTCCCCTCGGTAAGAACACGGGCGCGGCCGATTAGCGACAATACAATCAACGCGGCGCTTCGTCGTCTGGGATATTCCAAGGAGCAAATGACGGCCCACGGATTCCGCACGTCGGCCTCATCACTGCTCAACGAGTCGGGCAAGTGGAACCCCGATGCCATTGAACGCGCCCTCGCTCACATGGTCGCGGGGAGCATCCGGCGCATATATAATCAGTCGGCCTATTGGACGGAACGCGTCGAGATGGCCCAGTGGTGGAGTGAATATTTGTGTCAGCTCCGTGATGGAGGCAATGTAGACTTCCCTCGCTAGGAGAAGATGGTGGACGACCGGAAGGAAGTATTGCCGCTCCGCGTCGTCGCGGCTCGATTCATCAGCACGGAGGACCAAGCGGGACTTGCCGAGCTCGACCGTATCACGGCGGAAGCTTGGCGCGTCATCCAGAAGCGATATTGGCTGTTATCTACCGCGTTCACGGCGACCGCTTCAGCAACCGTCGCTACACTACTTTCTGGGATCGCGCTCACTTGGAGTGAAACGCCTGGGGCCGAAATCGTCACGCTGATCGGATTGGGATGCTTCGGTTCAATGCTGGCCGTCGCCGCATCGTGGCGCGTGTTTCAGTATGGCGGGATGAAAGCTGCCGCACCTCAGGAGCCCGCATACGCGGACGTGGAACACCCGGCCGTGCGGAATCTCGAACGCCTGTTCGTCATTCTCCAACGCGAATCGACGCCGCGCGCCTTTTACTTCGCTCGCAATGGCCAACGTCGCTACGTCGATCATCGCTATTTCTTCGGCAAGCTTCGCGCCGCCCATGTGGCTAAGGGCGACACCATCCGCAGCGCGCTCTTCGGACCGGTGGGCCTCTGGTTCGCGCGCGAACTGTTTCTGGAAGTGGACGTCGACAAACTGATCGCTGACGCCAAGGCGGAACCGAATCGCAAGGGCGCACCGAAGCAATATGATCACACAAATGCGATCATCGCGCTGATTGATCACCCAATGGTGCAGGCGCTCGACATCTCAAAGAAGCGCGGCAATCAGAAGGAAATCATCGAGTTGCTTGAGGATTGGTATCGCGACAGACGCCTGAAGGTGCCGAGCCAGTCGCAGCTCGCGCCTTACGCAAATCAAATTCTGGAGACGATCGCGAAAAATCGTTCGTCTTAATCCTACTCTGAATTACCGGGGAACCTCGCATTTGCGTGGTTTCCGGAGGTGGGTAATTACCGGGGAACAGCCACGAATGGCAGATTTCCGGTGCATCCACATCCTGTTGGAACTGTCGGCGCTTAGCCGCAAATGATCCTGTCGCCCGCCGCATCGCGGCACTCCAACGGAGGCGACAATGGATGAACTCGCATACTCGATTAACCGCACGGCGAAGGCGCTCGGCGTCGGCCGGAGCACCATCTACAAGCTCATCAAGACCGGTCAGGTCGATGCGCTCAAGATCGGCACGCGCACGCTGATCACGACTGCGTCGATCACACGGCTCACCGAGGGGCGCCGTGAAGCCTGATACCGGCGCGGCGAATGCCTCGCCCGCACCATCCCCAACACAACCGATTTCAGGAGGACAGACTATGTCTGTAATTCGCAATGCGCTCGCCCGTATCTTTCGTTCGCGCGAGACGCCCAACTTACATTCCGACGCCGATGTGGCGACCGTGGCATTTATGCGTCCGATCATCGAGAAGCTGCTCGCAAAGGGCGAGGACGGCGACACCTATCGCGCTGCTATCAATTTCTGGCGCTACGCCGAGCGACCGCCTCTGGCGATCTATGATGGCGACGTGAGCCACTGCCACATCGACGGCCCGCTTCAATTGGCAGGCGATTATGATCTTCCCCTTGGGGGAGAAATCTTCAGCAACGGCGTCACGATTAATCTCGATCCTTTCGAGGCCAACGACCTTCGTGATCATATGAGAGGAGCTACCGAACGCGCGATCCTGGCTTGGCTTGCAGACAATGGCCGCCGCAAATTTGTGCCAGCCGTAAATCCATATGACCGCCAATCCGCCGACCGCGAAGCCAAGGCAATGATCGCCGACTGGGTCGCTCTCCGGAAAGCGAAGTTCCAAGCTACGGAGGGCCCGGACCATGTCTGACACGGCTGCTTCTGGAGCAAGGTTGCTGGGCCGCGATGCTACGCATCGGACCCGCGATTTGGATACACACCTCACGCACGGGTGCATCCAGCTTTTTCACCACTTTTCGAGGGTGCGATCAGAGTGCGCTCCGCCATTGCTTCGCCTCAGTGACGCTTTTCCGCCAAAATTCGAGGGTGCGATCCGCACCCTCAGGGAGGCGGCGTGATGAAGACCGTCCAACATTCCATCCGCCTGCCCGCGGCGCTCGACACCGCGCTTCGCGCGCTGGCCGACCGGCAGGGCAAGACGGTTTATGCGATGCTCCGCCGCTGCGTGAAGACAGGGATCGACGGTCATGTAAATCCCACCGTCAGCAGCTCAGACGATCGCGAACTGGTCGCCGAGGTGGCGTCGATCAGCACCCGCCTCGCCGATGTCGAACGCCTGCTCGACCGAACCTTGCACACGGCCTGCGCAGCCTATTGCTATGCGCGCAGCGCCGCGATGGGCGGCAGCAAGAGCGACGAGGTCATCACCGCCGAAACGAACCGGGCCTATGATCGGCAACGGGCGACAGCGGAGGAACGGTCATGAGCGAGCCTCACGATCTCCGGCTCCATGCCGAGACGCTGCGGCGTCATCTTCGCTACAGCCAGACGCGGCGGTTCAAACGACAGTTCGCGATCATGGTCTCGTCGATCGCGCTCGGCGGTTTGGCGGCGCCCTATCTGATGCTCGACCCGAGCATCCTTCGGGACACCGGCACTCATTATCACGCGAAGATGCTGTCATGGTTTGCAGGCGAAGGCGGCGATCCCGGTATAGTGATCCGTTATGAGGGGAGAGACTATCTGAACCCCGCTCGCACGGTCGCGACCGATCCCTATTTTGTCCGCCGGGCGAGCATCGCCAAGTCGTTTGTCATGCGCGGCGCCATGCTGGGATTTGTCGCGTGGCTGTCGGGACTGTTCCTGCTCCGCGATGTCGCAGCGCGCCGACGCGAACGCGCGCTCCGCGATCGCGTGATCGACGGCACTAGGGTTACGAGCGAGAAGGAGCTTGTGAAGCAGGCGCGAGCCGAAGCCGGCACGCATCCGCTAGCGATCGGTCCCGTCCCCTTTCCCCGCCGCCTCGAAACCCGGCACATGGCGATGGTCGGAACGACCGGCAGCGGCAAGACGACGGTGCTGCGCCAGATGCTCGACGGGATCGCGGCGCGCGGCGAAGCCGCACTGGTCTATGACACCAGCGGCGAGTTCATCGCCCATTACTTCCGGCCCGAGTGCGGCGACATCATCCTCAATCCATTCGATGCCCGCTGCGTCTATTGGTCGCCCTTCGCCGAGATCGCGCATCCCGCCGATGCCGATCGTATCGCGCAACAGCTCGTTACCGAAACCGGGAAGCAGGACGATGACGTCTGGCTGGAAACGAGCCGCATCCTCGTCGCCAACATGATCCGGGAGCTCTGGAAGGAGAAGAAATGCACGCTGCTCGATTTGCTCGAAGCGCTGCAGAAGATGGACAAGGACAAGCTCAAGGCCTGGCTCAAGGACACGTCGTCGGCGCGCACCTTCTCGGACGACGCCGACCGAGCCACCGGCAGTGTGCTCTTCATGCTCGCGAAGGCCGCGAACCTCATCCAGTTCCTTCGGATGCCAGAGGAAGGCGAGAAGGTCTTTTCGTTCCGCGATTTCATCGCCGGCCTCGACGAGACGAAAGGCGCCAAGCCCTGGATCTTCGTGCCGCGGAAGGAAGAGCAATTTGCGGCGTTGAAGCCGCTGCTCGCCTGTTGGCTCGAATGCGCCGCGAGTGCCATGCTTGGCCTTGCTCCGTCATCCGACCGCCGCGTCTGGTTCCTGCTCGATGAGCTTGCCGACCTGCCGCGTGTCGACAATCTGACGCGCCTGCTGCCCGAGGGCCGCAAGTTCGGGGCGGCGGTCGTGCTGACCTTCCAAGGTGTCGGGCAGATGCGACATCGCTACGGCGACGACCTTGCCGAATCCATGCTCGGCTGTTGCAACACCAAGCTCTTCCTCCAGATGGGCGACGGCGAGTCCCGGCGCTGGGCGAGCGACACGATCGGCACCTGCGAGGTCGAGATCCAGACCATGACCGGCGCGCTTGGCGATGGCGACGACAAGCCACGGATGACGCTCGGCCGTCAGCGCAAGACCCGTCCCGCCGTGTTCGAAAGCGAACTCCGCCTCGCACGCTATGAGGGCTATTTGCTGTTCCCCGATGGGCTGCCGGTCGCGCGCATCGCACTCACCGCCGATCATATCGAGAAGCGCGGCGAGCCGCGCCAGCCCGCTTTCGTCGCGGCGAACCCGGATACGACCCTCTGGCACCCGCCGTTGGAGGCGGCGCCCAAAGAAGAGCCCGACAGCGATGTGTCGCCGCCCGCCGAGAAGCAGGTCGTCGAAAAGCCGAAGGCAAGGAAGAAGCCGCCGGCACCCCCGTCCGCGGACGACGGTGGACCGATCTGATGGTCGCGTCGGTATCCGCACTGACCAGCTCGGCGCAGGCGAGCAGCTATTATGAGGCCGACGACTATTATGCCGAGGGCGGGCTGTCTCCGTCTGAATGGCACGGCGAGGGAGCGAAGGAGCTTGGACTATCGGGCGACGTTGATCGGGATACCTTCCGCGAACTGCTCGACGGCAAGGTCGCAGGGCAACAGCTTGGCACGGTTCGTGACGGTCAGCTCGAACATCGGCCCGGTTGGGATGTGACGCTGAGTGCGCCCAAGTCAGTATCGATCATGGCCGAGGTCACGGGTGACCGGCGGTTGATCGAAGCGCATGGGCGGGCGGTGAAGACCGCGCTCGCACATGTCGAGACACATATGGCCGCGACCCGCGTTCGGCACGGCGGCAGCGTGACGCGCGAGGCCACCGGCAATCTCATTGTCGCCAGCTTTAAGCATGGGACTAGCCGCGCGCAGGACCCGCAACTTCACACGCACAATGTAATCATGAATGCGACGCAGGGGGAAGATGGATCGTGGCGCAGCCTGGAGCCGCGCGCGATCTATCAGCTCCAGAAGCAGATCGGCGCCATCTACCGACAGGAGCTGGCCGTGAAGGTCCGCGAGCTCGGCTATGAGATCGCGCTGGGCAAGGAGTCGATGTTCGAGATCAAGGGCGTTTCGGCTGACGTCATGGCGGCATTCAGCACGCGCAGCGCCGAGATCGAGGCGGCGCTGGGTGAACGGGGGACATCGCGCGAGGAGGCAAGCGCCGCTGAGAAACAGGTCGCCGCGCTCGATACGCGGCAGGCGAAGGTTGCGGCCGACCAAGCTTCCTTGGTCGCCGACTGGCGCGCGACCGCCGACGGGGCCGGGTTCGATGCCGAGGCCCGGCTGGCGTTGGTACGCGATGCCGAAGCCAGGGCGGCGAACGGCATTCACCTTCCCGATTCATCGGTCGCCGATCGCGCCGTCTCCCATGCCGCCGACAAGCTTGGCGAGCGGAAATCGGTGTTTTCGGTCGCGGCGCTTCATGAGGAAGCGGGGCGAGTTGGCCTTGGGAAAGTCGGCTATTCCGAGATTGGTGATGCGATCGAACGGGCCACCAGAGAGAGCGAGTTGGTTGACCGCACGTTCATCGATCGGCGCGGCGCCGCGTTCGCCGGATTCACGACTCGCCAGAATATCGCGGCCGAGAAGACGTTGCTTCGGATCGAAGCGTATGGGCGCAGTGCGCTAGCGCCGATCGCCTCGCCGCTTGCCGCCGCCAAGGCGGTTGCGGCAGCGGCGGCGCAGGCGGAGCGGTCTGGCTTTGGCTGGAACGCTGACCAGAAGGCCGCGACTGCACAGCTCCTTACCAGCCGCAATCGGATCACCGCGGTGCAGGGCTATGCTGGCACCGCCAAGACCACGACGGTGCTTGCGACCTTCGCGCGCGAGGCCGAGGCGCGCGGCGTGTCGGTCGTCGCCCTCGCGCCGACGGCATCGGCGGCGATGACGCTCGGCGAAGCGCTCGGCACGCGCGGTGATACCGTTGCCCGCCATCTACTCGCGCCCGAAGTTTCGGCCTCCGGCCGGCCGGTCGCGTGGATCGTCGACGAGGCATCGCTTTTGTCGGCGCGCGATACGGCGCGGCTGTTTGAGTTGGCCGAGCAGCATGATGCTTGCGTCATCCTCGTGGGCGATATGAAGCAGCTTGGATCGGTCGAGGCCGGCGCGGCATTCGCGCAGCTCCAGAGTGCCGGCATGGAAACCGCGAAGCTGGGCGAGATCGTTCGGCAGAGCAATGCCGCCACCAAGGATGCGGTGCTCGCGTCAATCGAGGGTGATGCGAAGAAGGCGCTCGCCGCGCTCGATCGCGGCGGCGGCCAGATCGTCGAACATGCCGATCGCACTGGGCGCTTCGCCGCTATCGCCGATCGGTATGCCGGGCTCGACAAGGCGGCACGGTCCCGCACGCTCGTGATCGAACCCTCGCGCGAGGGGCGCGATGCACTGACAGCAGACATAAGGGCGGCGCTGGTCAGGTCGGGCGCGCTTTCCGGTCCCGCCGTCGCCGTCGAAAGCCTTGTCAACAAGGGGCTCACCCGCGCCGAGGCGCGCGATCCGCTAAGCTATGACCGGGGCGATGTCGTGCGCTTCACCCGCGACTATGCCGACAAGGGTGTCGCGCGCGGTGAGGCCTATCGTGTCGTGGCGGTCGATCCGGCGAAAGCTGCCATTGCGCTCAAATCCGAGGATGGGCGGGAGGTCGACTGGCGGCTTCGGCAATGGGGCGCCGGCAGGGTGCAGGTGTTTGCGCCGCAGAATATGGAGCTGAGGACCGGCGACAGCATCCGCTTCACCCGCAATGATCGTGAAGCCGGGCGGATCAACGGTGCGCGCGGAGAAGTGACGGGCATCGACGAGCAGGCGCGGACGGCGACGGTCACTGGGGCTCGCGGTCAGACGCAGACCCTCGACCTCGACGCCGCGCGCGACCGACATATCGCCCAAGCTTATGTCGATACCGCCTTCGCCGCGCAGGGACGCACCGCCGATCATGTCATCATCCACGCTGACAGCAAGGCGACCAATCTGGTCGACCAAAAAAGCTTCTACGTCGGCATCTCGCGAGCGAAGGAGTCGGCGACGATCGTCACTGATAATCGCGCGAAGCTGGTTTCGGCGATCAATGAACGCGCTGGCGCCGTGCAGACGGCCATCGCACAGGCTACGATGCCGGCGGCCGACGCTCACAAAGCAGCGGGGTCGGCATTATCTAAAAACCTTGCGGCATTCGGCCTTTGACCTCTTCAACCGAGATTGCGCTGACGGAGAGCATTTCCACCTGTGGTTGCAGTTACGGCAGGTGCAGACCCCACTCGGTCCGCCACCATTCTCGGTTCTCGTCAGTGTCGATCACCCTGCAGTCGAGGCGTTGCAAATCCGGATTGGAGATCATCGAGAAGGCAAAATGAATCTTGGAAAGCCACCCAAGTGACGATTGTAACTCTTCCCAGGAGATCGATCGCTTCAGGCAGTTCAACTCCCAACTCAACGTGGCAGGGGCGTCGCCGACCGACCCCATAATTCCGATCAGTCCGTGACAAATCCCGTTGCGGATATCCAACTGCCCCTGAAGCTGCGATTTGAGAGTTGCCGCCAGCAAGACACACAGCGTGTCCGCTTGCTGCGCCTCGACGACAGCGTCTTCCCAAGTTCCTATGACGGCTTTGATGCCGTGTGCCTTGGCCGGGAGAAATCCCAAGAGACGGACGACGTCATCGCGAGCAGATCGTTCGATCCTGGACCAGATCAGAATCAACGATCCTATAGCGCCGCTCATCTGATTGAATGTCACATCCAATGGCTTTTCACCTCTGCTCGAGAGTTCATGGCAGGTCGGGCCAGGACCACAGGGGCTCAGCGTCCATCCCCTCTACGTGCGCGCTCGTTTCTGGAACGACCGATGGCGGCGCAGGCGGCTCAAATAGTTCGTCGAAAAAGTCGCTGAACCAGCGTTCGAACACGGCAACCTCCGCTTCTGTGACGGGAATCGGATCGGGAAAATCGTTGACCACGGTCCAAGTCGAGAGGTCGTGTTTCGGCGGTCTGCCCATGTATTTTCCTCGCCCATGCTTTAAGGTCGGGTTGCTGAACCCCGCCAGGTTTCAGGGGCTTGCCAATTGCCTCTCCGAAAACCGGTCTTCGGCAGAGCTGTTCACCGGCTACCCGATTGTCCTTGCCAAACCACTACAGTTTCTCGAAGATTCTATGAGCATGCGAACAGACGTCGATCACCTACCTGCCGCCAAGCAGCGCGAACTTGAACGCGTCGTTGAGACGATCTTCGACGAGTTTCGGGGCGCGACCGAAAGTGCGACCGGCCCGCGCAAGGGTGCGCGTATTCTCAAGATCATCCTGTTTGGCAGCCACGCGCGGGGCGACTGGGTCGATGCGCCGCTGTCGGCGAACCAGTATAAATCCGACTATGACATCCTCGTCATCGTCAGCCAAAAAGAGATGACCGACCGCGCCGCCTATTGGGCGACTGCCGAGGAACGTCTCATTCGCGCTTACACGATCGAGAAAACGCTGCACACGCCGGTCAATTTTATCGTCCACAGCCTGCACGAGGTGAACGACGGGCTCTCGCACGGTCGCGTCTTCTTCATGGAGGTCGTGAAAGACGGGATCGCGCTCTACGAAGCCGATGACCGAGAATTGGCTACGCCGAAGCCGAAAACACCGGAACAGGCGTTGGAAGCCGCCAAGGAATATTTCGACGAGTGGCTGACCAGCGCCATGGATTTTTACGATCAAGCAAAACATGCGATGGAGCGCGGGCGTGGCAAGATCGCAGCCTTTGAACTTCATCAGGCGACCGAGCGCCTGTATTCCTGCGTCCTACTAACGCTGACGCTCTACACACCCTACAACCATAACATCGCGTTCTTGCGTTCGCTGGCTGAGGGCCTGGACCGCCGTCTTTACGGCCTCTGGCCAGAAGACACCCATCGCGAGCGATCGATGTTCCAGAAACTGAAGGAAGCCTACACCAAGGCGCGCTATTCCAAGCATTACAAGATCAGCGAGGAAGAGCTGACTTGGCTCGGCGAGCGCGTCGAGGAACTAGGCCGCGTGGTCCATCAGGTCTGTTCGGCCAAGATCGCTGAGCTTGAGGCGGCGGCGCGCCGATAGGCGCTAGCCCCGGACCCGCTTGCCGGGACTCCCGGATTCTGGCATAATCCGCCTCACGGAATGGAACGACTGGCGGCCATTCTGGGGATTATCCTGCCAGGCATCATGTAGGTCCGGCCGCGTGTCGGACGGTTGCTGATCGCCGCACCAGCGGCACCACAGCGAACACCGCTTGCCCATCCGCGCGCGATCGCGCGGACCGCCGCGGTGCGAGCTGAAAATGACACCCCCAATAACCGACGTTTACGCGCGCGAAGTCGTAATGGCGCGCGTCGGCCATCTCATCCGGCGCAAGCAGCGCGAAATCGAGCGCATCACGCGCATCCTGCGCGGCCTGTTCGATCCCGCGCAAGTTCAGGCTCCCGAGCCGGGACGGGTCAAGCAGATCATCCTGATCGGTCCATATGCACGGCGACCATGGTACGAAGACAGCCGCACGATCGAATTTTCCGATTATGAATTCTGGGTCATCGTCAATCGCCCCCTCTTTACCGACGAGCGCTGTTGGCGGCGGGCACAGGCGACAATCGATCGAGAACTTGGCAACCGATGTGCCGTCGACGTCGAGATTTATTCGAAGTCCGATGTGCGAGCTGCCAAGGCTGAGCGCGACACCTTTATCCTCGACCGGATCGAGGCTGGTATCACGCTCTATCGCGCTGCGCGGGACGCGCCGCTGCGAGAACGCGACCACTGGGAGGAACGGTCATGACCGCCCCCGGCCCCTTCGCCTCGTTTGATGCATTCTATCGGCTCGAAAATAGGCAGCTCTTCCATTTCTTCAGGCGGAGAGTGGGGCGCGAGGAAGCCTCAGACCTAACGCACGAAGCGTTCACACGAATGCTGCGGAGCGGCGCGTTCGAGCGGGTAGAAAATCCCCGTGCTTACCTCTTCCGCGCTGCTCGCAATTTAGTGATCGAGCGAGCACGCCAAAGAAAGCGTAAGGAATCTGGCGTTTTCGAATTCGATGAAAAGCGTGACGCACCCGCCGGGCCAGAACAAGCGCTCGCGATCGAAGCGCTGGATTTGCGACGTGGCTTACGGCGCGCGGTCTTGGCGATGCCTCGTCGGACGCGGCGCATTTTCCTGATGCACCGATTGAGGCGGCAGACTTACCGGGAAATCGCGGAAGAGATTGGCATCCGTGAACAGGGAGTCGAATATCACATGATGCGTGCTCTCGCCCGATGCAGAAAGGCGATCACATTTCAGCAATGGTAGATTGCGGGATAGCGCTGCTGCCGAGGTGCCGCTCTATACCCGGCGTCTGCTGCTTCAGTGAGCGCAAGTGGAGTTCGAAAACGGAAGCATCTTCATTCCTTTACCGTCGGAGCGACCATTTTCTGAGCGGCTTCGATGCGCGTACGGAGAGTTTCGATGAGGATCGGCGGGCTTTCGACAACGAGGTCGCCGCCCCAACTGAACAAATGGTCCGCCAGCTCGCGCATTCCACCAGCAGAAAAGGATATGCGCAGCCCCCCATCGGCGAGCGCTTCCGTTTGCTGGCTGCGGTGGAAGCGCCAATTCTGCGCGCGTTCGGCGGCGGCGGGATGCACACGCAGAACGATGTCCTGCAACTCATCTTCGCGCCACACGCCAAAGCTTCGGGCGAGCCAGTCGTCGATATCCCAGTCATCTGGAACGCAGCCCAACTTATCGCTCAGCTTCGGATCGACTATGCGATCGAGACGATAGTAGACCGGCTCCCTTCCGTCTCCTGGTATCTTACCGAGCAAATAAGTGACGGGGCCATGTACAAGGCCGTAAGGAATGACCCGTCGCCACTGCGGATCGTTGCTTGTCTCCCTCCGGTAATGAAACTCGATGCAGCATCCGGCCAAGATCGCGCTCTGGACGATCGTCATGGTCTCCGGCGCGATCCTGACGATCGGACCCGCAGCGACGAGATTGCGCTGGATGCGCGCGAGGGCATCGAGATCGGGGTCGATCCGCCGCTTCTCATGATCGTCGAAGGCCCCCTTGATCTTCGACAACAGGCCGGCCAGCAGGACGGCGCGGGGCTCGTTGCCGCCAGCTCGATGCCCCTCGATCTCTGCTTGGAGCGCGGCGAGTTCGGCGGGCGCCGGTCTGACATAGTGGCGCTTCAGACTGTCGCGGATCAGGAAGCGTTTGCGACGACCATCGGGTTTGAAATCCAGATCGAAATGCATCGCGATGAGGTCGCGGAGCCGCTCCGCCGTCCGGCGGCCCATGGCAAGATGATCGGCCATTTCGTCGAGGGTCAACCCGTCGGTCGTTTCGGCGAGCGCCTGGATCAAGCCAAGCAGGCGGTCGAGCTTCGCGAACCGGTCGCTCATGCCTGCTGCGCTGCCGTGAAGGCCGCCGCTCGCCGTTCGAATGGCGGGATCACGACGTCGCGCTCGACAGTTCGACCCGCGAGACGACGCCAGCGACGGGTTGGTGCACCCAAAAATCGCGGCACGCTCTACCCGTCGCGAGACCGATTGCGCGGGCATAATGATTCACCTGGCCGCCGAAGGCGCCGAGACGTTCGGCATCGAGCGCGATCGATCCCGGAAAGCTCTTGTGATCGACGATCGAATAGGCGTCGCCATGATCGATCAACAGGTCGATCCGGCCTGAGATCAGCTGAAGACCGTCGGCGGCATGCACCGGCCATTCGCGCAGACGCGCCGCGCCTGCGAACCTCTGGTCGAGAAAGGCGCTGAACCGATCGGCCGCGTTCACCAGTTCGTCGGGATCGACCTCGGAGACCCCCCAGCGCTTCAGGATCATCCGCGCGACATCGACGCGTTCGGTCCGTAGCAGAGCAGGGTCATCGCACGCGAAATAGCGGTGAAAGGCCTCGCCCAGCATTCGGATGTCGGGATCGCCGGCAAGGACGATCCGCGCGCCGAGTGCTACGGTTTCGGCGACATGGACGGTTCCGTCCGACCCCTGTCCGCTCGGTCGGATGCGCAAGTGAGCGTGATCGCGGCGCACCGTGGGCACACGGGTGAATTCGAGTAGGGCGGACCCGCATTCGATCTCCTGGGCTGTCGGCGCTGCGCGTGCTGCGAAGGCTTGGTCCCCGACGACGATCTCGTCGGCGCCGGGCGTGACGAGGGGTTGACCACCGGCCGTGCAGAGCTCATTCAGCCAATCGGTCCCGCCCGCGAGGACCAGCGCGATATGATCGCGCGCGCGCGTCAGTCCCACATAGAGCAGCCTGGTGCGTTCCAGCCGTTCATCGTCGAGCGCCGCCCGGCCCTCCGCGCTCAGCGGTGCCGAGACGTCGAGGCCGACATCCTTGCGCTGCGCGCCATAGGGCCAGGGCCAGTAGCGCAGAATGCGCCCGGCCAGCGGATTCTCCCACGACGGCGGCACTTCCTCCTCGGCGTAGATGCCGAACGGATCGCCTTTCGCCTTCGCCTCGAGTTCGGAGAGCAGGACGATGGGCCACTCGAGGCCCTTGGCGCCATGATAGGTCAAGATGTTGACCGCTTCCGGATGCCGGTTCTGCGGCTGCGGGGTCGCTTCGCGATGGACGAGCCAGTCGCAGACCCCGGCAAGCGTCGCGGCCTGCCGCTCGTGGCGCTGCTCTTCCTGATAGACCAGGATCAGCGCGCGAAGCGCCTCGACGTTCGCGAGCCGCTGTTCGCCGCCGCCCCATCCCCGGACCGTCGCGGCGATCGGGTCGATATGGCACACCGCGTCGAAGACCTCGGCGGGCGTCAGCTGGGGCGCCGCGGCGCGAATGGCCTCGAGCGACGCCGCAAAGGGAAGGCAGGCCTTCAGCGCTTCGGTCTTGTCGTCCGCGAAGGCGGCGCCGAACCAGTCATCGTCCCCCGTCGACAGCCGGGCGATCTCAGCGAGCGCGAGGCTGTCGCTCGGGTCGGCGATCCAGCGCAGCGCGGCGAGTAGCAACTCGCTCTCGGGCTGATCGAGCAATCCGGTCCGTTCGACCGCGACGCGCAGGCCCTGGCCGGCGAAGGCAGCGGCGAGCGCCGCGACCTGACCGTTCGAGCGGCAGAGGACAGCGATGTCGCCGCCGCGCGCCGGGCGGGTTCCCCCGCCATCCGTACCGACCTGCCACTGGTCCCTGTCGCGCAGAAGGCCAGCGACCTGGCCCGCGAAGGCCGCGGCCCGCTCTTCCTTGTTCTTGCCGCCGAGGCGCCAGGTCGAGAGCGGTGCGGTCTCGCCGTCGGTCCGGTCGTAGGCATCGAAGCTGATCTCTTCGTCGCTCATGCCCGCCCGCCCGAAGTTGGGCGCGAAAGCCGCGTTGACGAACGCGCCGAGGCGGGGCGTGCAGCGGTAGGATTTGCGCAGATAGCCGAATTGGCCGCCGGTCGCGTGCGTTATCGCGTCGGCCGCTGCCTGCGTCAGCGCGGGGTCGGCGTCGCGAAAGCCGTAGATCGACTGCTTCGGATCGCCGACCCACACATTGACCGGTGCGACCCGCGCGAGCGCCGAGAAGATTGCGATCTGGATCGGGCTCGAATCCTGATATTCGTCCACGAACACCGCCGCGATCGTCTCGCGCAAGCGTTCGGCATTGTCCGGATCGCGCAATATGTCGAGCGCCAGCATTTCCTGGTCGACGAAGTCGACGAGACCGCGTCCGCGCTTAAACTGCTCATAATCGGCGAGACACTGCGCGGCGCAGCGAAACTGGAGGCGCACGAACTGCTCGATGTCGTCTCGCAGGCCTGGGTGGCGCGGATGCGCCGCAGCTGCCGCCTTCACGTCTTCGAAGATATGCTCATCGGCCTTGGTGGCGCCGAGCTTCGCAAGCTTCGCCCAATCCGACCAGGTCAGGCGGTTGCCTGCGTCGAACGCCGCCGCCGCCTTTTCGACCACCGGAACATCCTTGTCGGTCGTTCCCTTCTTCAGTGTGCCGCCGGCGCCGGCGATGGCGGCGCGGCACGCTATAACCGCATCCCGCAACGCGGCGTCGAGTGCGCTCTCCGTCTCGCCGGAATGCGGCGCGGGAAGCAGCGCCAGCAGGCCGGTCAGCGAATGGTCGGCGCAAGCGTCGAACCGGTCCGCTGCGATGCCGTTCGACCGCGAGAGATGCACGATACGGCGGATATCGTCCTGCCATCCGTCGGTCCAGCCGCGCGCCGAACGATAGCCTTGCGCCTCGATGTCGAAACGCTCGGCGATCGGATGGATCTCGTCGGCGAACTGCTCGATGGCCGCTCCGATCGCCCGTTCGAAGAGCGGGCGCTGACGGTCTTCGGCGATGACGTCGGCGACCGGCGACCGGCCGAGCTCGAACGCATACTCCGCGATCAGCGAGCCGCAGACGCCGTTCACCGTGCCGATCCGCGCCGCGAGCATTCCCGCCGCAAGCTCCGGCTTGCCGCGCTCGATCAGCCGCGAGCGAATCCGGCCCGAAAGTTCGGCTGCCGCCTTCTTCGTGAAGGTCGTCGCCAGCAGTCGCTCAGGCGGAAGCCCCGCATCGACGACATCGCGGATACGCTCGACCAGCGTGTAAGTCTTGCCCGTACCGGCCGAGGCGATAATCGTATCGACCGGGTTCGATTGGCTGGTGCCGCTCATGAAAGTCCCCTCGTCCGGCAGATCGTCTGATAGTCGCACCATCGGCAATTGGCTTCGAGTAGGATGGGCAGGTCCGCGGGTAGATGATCGGCGCTGCCCTCGAGGCCGCCGGCGACGAGCCCGGAGCCGTTCGCGACATCGGCCAGCCGCCCCCAGCTGTCGCGGACCGCCGCCCAGGTGTCGGGCAGGCTGCGCACGCCTTCGACCGGGCGGCCGATCAGGCCGTTCGCCGCGAGGGTCGCGAACTGCCGCTGATTGAGCAGGAAATAGCCCGCCCGATAGGGTTGGTCGTCGGCGAGCATCGCGCCATAGGTCGCAAGCTGCACCGCCTTGCCGCTGGCGAGCTCGTCGAGCCGCTTGGCAGGGCGCCGCGTCCATTTGAGGTCGATGATCACATGATGGCCCCCAGCATCACGCGTCACCAGATCGATCGCACCGCGCACCGCGAGCGCCGCGTCGAAGAGCGCACTCGTCTGAAGCTCGGACGCTTCGACGATGAGGCCATTGTCGTGGAGCGTCCGCGCCAGTGCCCGCATCGCGGGCGGCAGCCGTCGCCGCGCGAGGGCGAGGTGCGCCGCATATTCTGGGAGCCGGAGCGGCGCCGCCATCTCGTCGATCAGCGCCTCCAGTCGTCCGCTCGCGACGGCTTGTGCGGCGTCGGCCTCGGGCGGCGTCCCAGGCTGGAAGATCTCCTGCGCCAGCGCGTGGGCGAGATTGCCGAGCAGCTGGTTGGCATCGGGAACCGAACGCACCCGCCCCGGACGCAGCTTCGCGACATGTTTGAGCGCCCACATGAGCTGGCACGCCAAGCCGCTCTCGAACGAAGTAGCGGAATGCTCGAGGGCTGCGACCTTGTCGCCATGCCCGTCCGGCGTCGGCCAGAGCGTCCGCGTCTCGGGCAGGGCGCGGGTCTCGAGGCGCTCGCGTCCGAGCGGGGTTCCTGCGAGGTCGATATCGGAGGCCTCGATCGCGCGTTCCAGCCGCAAGCGATGCCCCAGCAGCTTCGTCGCGGGCGCGAGGCGATGGGCGAGCGGATGCTGCGCTTCTTCCTCTTCGGCATCGAGACCGGCATTGACGAAGATCAGCCTGCTCCGCGCATGCATCACCGCGCGTTCCCACGCCGCCGACGCCGCCGACGCGGCGATCGTGTCGGCATCGGCGGGGCTGCCGGCAGCGGCGAGCTCCCGGCGCTCCGCTTCGGTCCAGGGCTGGCGGACGAGCGCTTCACCCGTCGACCGGAAATTCCACCAGATGATCGTGCCCGTGGCGTTCCAGACGCCGCCCGGGTGCGGGACGCATCGCCAGGACGACGCCTCGGCGATCGCCTGCGGATTGTCATGACCGATGTCGAGCGCCTGATCGATCACGCGCTCGACCAGGGCGCGCGGCAATCGGTCGCGTCCGAGCGCGATCAGCGCCCGGCGGACATCCGCCGCGATGCTTGCCGTCGCCCCGTAGAGCGGGTCTTCGTCCTGGGCGTGACGCGCCGTCGCCCAGCTCGTCACCCTGTCGCAGATAGCCAGCGCGTCCGCGAGAAGCATCCCGGCGACCGGGTCGGCGGGCTCGGGCTCGACCCAGCTCCGCCAGCGCGCGATCCGGGCCTCCGCTTTGTGCTTCTCGGCCGCGTCGTCGCCCGCTCGCTCGATCTCGTGCGTTGTGATGCGGTCCCACGCCGCTTCCCACCGCAATCCCTGCCGGCCCGGCGCATCCTCGATCGCCGCCGCGAGGCGGCCCCCGGCGCGCTGCGCGACCGGAGAGCCTGGGAAGAGAAGCAGTTCGAGCAGCGCGCGCGGCTCGAAAGGCGCCCATGCCACCTTGAAGGCCAGCAACAGCGTCTGAAGCGCGCCGCGATGGGCCGAAGCGCGGCTGCGCCCCGCCCTCGGCAACCCCGCGGCCGCCAAGGCTTCGTCGAGGAGGTGGGTATCGCCCTCCTGCGCGACGATCAGGATGTCGGGCTCGCCGCTCGTCGCGAGCCACTGGCCGACGACCTCCGCCGCCAGCGCCGTGCTGGCGCATGTCGCCAAGGTGACGCTCCCGTCGGAGCCTTCTTGGAGCGGCGCACCGTCCTGCATCCAGCGCTGCAGCCTCCCGAGTGCGATCTCCGCCGCGGCTTGGGGTGCGGGCTCGATCGGGACCAGAGACACGCCGCACGCCTCCAGCCGGTCGAAGAGGTGGCGCCATCCGGGCGAGTGGTGCGCCCGCGCGTCGATCAGGCGAATCCGCGCGACGGGAAGCGGCCGACCCGCCGACAGATGGTGCGCGAGCGCGGCGACCCGGTCGCATGGCGCGGGCGGGAGTTCCGCCGCAGCCGCTTCCGCCGCCGCAAGGTCGGTCAACCGCGGTGATCGCCACGCCGCGCCGGCGTTCCAGCCCATGTCGACCAGCGTGTCGCGCCAGCCGAGCAAGGTCCGCGCCGTCGCCCAGCCGTCGGCCTCGAGCGAGCGCGACCAGAATCGCCGCGGTCCCGCCGCTTCCAGCGCTGCCTGATAGGCGGCGACCCGAACGACGTGGGGGACGGGCGGGGCGCCGAGACCGCACGCCGTCTCCAATATCTCGAGCAGGCCGTGCGGCCCGACGACCGGCGCGCCGAGCGCCCCCGGACCATCGCCGCCCTGCTCGGGCGATGCACCGCCGTCCGCCCAAAGGCCGAATATGATATCCATCATGTTGCGGGCCGCTCCCCTGACCTGATCATGCTGCCTAGCGCCGCGCCGCGCTCGTCCACAGTGTAATTTAGCGTCGATCTGGATCGAATCTCCAGTTCGGCGCGATACCGCATCAATCGATGCGACGAACGCGAATGGCTTTCGGCATGCCCTCGACATGCATCAGCCCGCCCTCAATGATGACTTCCGGACGATATTTGTACTGATACCTGTAATAATATTGTGCTTGCCGCCAAACTGAACCGTTGACGAGCTTGACGATGGTATCGCCGCTCCATCCGGTCCACGCGCCGTCTATCCGTGATTTCATGTCCCGCATCCTTCAGTCTATGCGGCGGACGCGGATCGCCCGTGACATGCCGTCTACCAGCAGACGATCGCCATCGAGGATCGCGCTCGGGCGATAGGAATAGTTGTACTCGTAGTGATACTCTTCCTGTCGCCAGGCCGAGCCGTCGGTCAGTACGACAATCGTATCGCCGTCCCACCCTTCCCACTCATTCTCTATCTGCACGCGCATGCGTCCTTCTCCTTCTCAGGCGGCAAGCGAGAGCGGCGGCCGCGCGTTGCGGTGCCGGCGTCCGCTGGCATAGTGGCCGTCCGCAGCGCGGGTCCGAAAGAAGGCCACGCTCTCATCCGAAAGTGTGACGCGGTCACCGGGGCCGAGCGGAACCAGATCGCCATAAACTTCCCAGAAGATCTGATCTGCATCGCAGGACAAATGGCAAAGTCGCCTAACGTCCTCAGCGGCGAGCGCCATCAGATCTGTCGATTTAAGGCACCCGTCGATGTCGATGACAAAGCGGCCTATTTCGTTGCTTCGGGACGTCATGTTCAACCTCCGATTCGCTCTGGACAATCGAACATTGAAACAGATTTACGTCAAAAACGGACGTATCAAATTGTGAGCCGCAAACTGCCCTTATGGCTGAAAGAAAGGTGCGCTCTAAATCGAACCCACCCACAAGAAGAATTCTCGGCGATCTGCTCTTTCATTTGCGAAAATGGGTGTCGCGGCGATGACGGCCAGCCATACCGTATGAGGCCCGAGCTGGCGCAATATCGGAAAGCGGGACCTCGGCAGTGCCAGCAAATCTAAACGCTTTAGAGCAAACCGACCACCCGGTTGGTGCCCACTGTGCCGAGACGAAAAAGCGTTTGACGCTGGGCCGAGGCCTGCCGCCATGATCGGGCAAGGTCGGACTCCCATGGGGTCACGATCAACTCAAATGAGCCGTTGTGTAAGCGGCGGAACATGACTGCTGTGTCGGGGTAGTTAAACCCGCCCTGCGCGGCAGTGGGCAGGTTCATCCGTTCCATCTTATTATTGCCATGCCAGGTCAATCGCCTGTCGTTCCACTCCTTGGCACCGCTGCGAAGAACAGGTTCGCCGATCAAAAGATTATGCGGATAGTCGTATTGGTCGAACACGAAGCCGAAGAACCTGTGTCCGCCGCGTGGCAATTCCAACTGGTTGCTCGATCCGCCCTGTAAGGCCTCGCCTTGGACCCACATGGCGCCATAGCCGGCGGGATTGATCGCGCCGGTTTCGATTGCGACGCGGAACAATGGCAGCGCGGCACCCGCCAATGGTGCCGGAGCTGCGACGGGCTGCGATTCCTGTTCCATTTCGGGAGGCGGCGGTTGGGCTTGGCGCAAGGCGGCGTAGGCCGCCAGCAAGTCGTCGGTGAGAGCAGTCGTTTCAAAGCGGGCCTTGTCGAAAGCTTCATCAGCATCAGCGCGCGCCACACCCTGCTGTGCCCATGCCGCCTCTGTGTTGACGCTAAACCCGCGGCTGGTCAGGTTCGCTGAGCCGACCAGCGTGCTGCATGTCTGGGGATCGGTGCCAAAAACGTATAGCTTAGGATGAAACGCGCGCTGCGGCATGAGCGAGCCCTGCGCCAGCCTCTGCGCGCCCGAAACGAGAACGGTGGCGTTCGCCAGCCCGCGCCAATGCTGCAAGGCTTGAGGTTCGGTAATGCCGAAATCAAAAGAGGTCACAAGAGTTTTCGGCATCGCGGCGAACGCGGCCGGCCCCACGGCATTCGCGACGGCTGACAGCAATATATTCGCGCCGCCGAGCGTGACATATGCGGACGCAGCGCGGATATCGATCGCTCCCGCCGCGACTATATCAACGAGAGCATTGCGCATGCGCGCCGGCTCCGCGGCGCTCTGTACGATCAGCATGATCCGGCTTGGGCCGCGCTGCCGCTCTCGCCGGATGGCGCGTTCGATGCACCGGCAAGCACCGACTGCGCCAGTGTCTCAAGTTGCGCCAGAAGCGGGGATGCTTCAAGTAGCGTGCGCAATTTGCGGCGGCGCGCCGTCAGCGCCTTGAGGGGATCGGCGAGATAAGCATCCGTCGTGCAGTGGCCATCAGCTAACATGGCAATATCCTCTGCAAGGGCCGCGATCTTCTGATGATCGCCGTTCCCAGCATCGTATGCGGGCATCATTCTGTACGGCAGTGTGTGAAGATGCCGTTCGCCGAAATCTCCCTTCGGGTTGAACGCAAGGGTGGCGTTGGTAAGGGCCATGCTGTTGAGCATGCCGACTTGATACCAAGCCTCGTCTGCGTCCGCCACGACCTTCCAGTAGAGGGTTTGATCAACGACAAGGTCCTGTGCCTGCGCAACCGGAACGCACGCAGCACATATGATCTTGCCGCCGGCACCGGCCAGAACAAGGTACCCCGTCGTTCCGAAGACTTGCTTGGAGAGCTTGCCCCGTTCATCGATGCGCTGCTGGAGCGATTTGCCTTTCCCCACCTTTTTGAGCTTCTGGTTGATCGCCGCGAAGCGCCGGGCGGTCTGGGTGAACCCCTGCCGGCGAATTTCGGCCTCGTCTAAAATGCTCCACTGTCCGCCCGCAGCGCGCAGCGCTGGCAAAGCCAGCGGCGCGCGATGGACACCGAGCACGAACGGCAGCAGGTTTTCCGACTGGGCCATACGAAAAATAAACCGCGGTGCGACATGGCCGGGGAAGCGTTCGGTCGCCATTTCCTTGGCTGACTTGATCGTAAATGCCCATGCAGAAGCGCGGGTCGGCGTATCGACGCGATACTCCCCGCCCGCATTCTGGACGATGTCCACGCAAACGGCCGTGCGCGGCATAAGGTCGGCTCCCTGCTGCGGCAGGTCGCCGCCATCGCCGGCCGCGGCTGAAACGCCTCCCGTTTCGAGTACCCAGGCGCTGCGCTCCGAGCTGATGGCACGAACCGAAAAGCCTGCAGCATCCAATCCCGCGTCGGTCGCCACAAAGCCGCTAAACGTGCTTTGTGGAAGCCCGGTCGAATTCTCTCTTTTGTGACCGACCAGCGCCGCGCTAGGATATTTGAAGGTTCCGGGCGCGACCTGCCAGATTTCGGCGATATCGAACGGTACCGGACGATCGCTTTTCAGGAAGTCATGCTGCCTGAGCCTCTCGTGGTGGGTGCCATTCAGCACGGTACCGGGTACAAGGCAGGCGACGCAGGCATCCGGGCCAAGATAACGGTCGATGGCATGAAGCAGGTGCATCGTCCCCAGTTCGAGATGAAGAAAGGACTGTCCTGCGGGCTGGATGCCGTAGAGTTTCGCCCGGCCTTTCAGCAAGTTCCGGTAAGGGTTGTCGGCAAGCCCGCTCATGGCGAGCCATGGCGGATTGGACACGAGGCCGTTGAAGTGGCCGGTCAGGAGCCCCGGCCTGTAGGTATTGCGCAGAATGAACGCCCAGATTCCGTTGCGCCCGGCAACGGCCAGTTCAGCCATGCGATGCGCCAGCGGGAACAGCGCCTCGGAAAGCTGCTTGTAAAGCTCCGGCGACAACGTGATCCCGAACGCGGTAATCGTGTTGTCGAGAAAACCGTCCGCGTCGGCCTTGGCGAAACCATCAACGGTTCCGCGCTGCTGCGCATCACGCGCTTCGTCATAGGCCCAATCCACAATCCGGTCGAAAAACTCCCGGTACGCTGGCTGTACTAACGCTGTCGGTAAATGGATGGTTGTGCCGTCAAGCGATACCGGAATGGTATCGCTTTCGCCGACCAGCGGAATTGAGTCGGAAACCGGCGTGACAGCGAACAGCGAGTCCGCATGATAGACCGGGATGACGATGGGCTTCGTCGCCGCCTTGATTTCAGCCGACAGGCTGACGACCCAAGTCGTCTTGGCGAGGCTGACGGCCAGCGGGTCGATGTCGAATCCGGTCGCGACATCTTCAAGCTGTTCGATGGAGGAAAAATCGAACCGGACCTTTGTGGCCTTTATGATTTCTGCAAGCATCGTGCCGGACCCGCAGCACATATCGACGATCCGGGGGGCTTCCCCGGCTGGGAGGCCGTCGATGCAACGGTCGGCAAGCAGGCGTGCGAGCCAATGCGGGGTCCATTCCTGGCCGAGCAGCTTGCGCTGACTGCGGCGGGCGAGCTGCGCCATAAAGCGGCCGAATAAATCCTCTTCGGGATTCCAGCTGAAATCGTAAGCATAGAGATCGCGCTGGAGGTCGCGGGCTACCTCGATAAGCCGGTCGATGTAGGACGGGCCGAGAAGCCAGCCGAAATAATCCTGCTCGACCACGTTCTCGAGCTGGAAGCTGTGACGGAAAAATTCCCCGTTCAGGATTTCCCTCAACTCATCGTTCGTGCTGAGCGCCGCCTTGCCCGTCAGCACGTTCGCGCTCAAAAGCCGGGCGAGAAGGGTCACGTAAGCTTCATCAATATATGCGGCGGTGCGGAAGGTGCCTGCCGGCCCTTCCAGATGATCTACGAACTGCGACCAGAGATCGGTGGCGAGGCTCGCGGACGGATCGGCCTTGCGCCCCTCCTCCACCAGCAACGACAAAGACTCCGCGCTGCTCTTATATGCGGCAGAATCCATGCCAAGGTCGGAGGCGAGGAATTCGGACCGCAACGGCCGCGACTGTTCCCGTGCGAGATGCTTTTTGATGAAGCCGTCGAGCTGCTCAGCGGACAGGACGCTGTCATCGGGCAGCTTAAGTTTGTCGATTATAACGAGCGTGATGTCGGCAGCGGTGCAGGTGGACGGATCGACCCCGGCTGAGAGCACGGCATCGTAGGCATACCATTCGACCGTGTCGGACAATACGCCCCGGACCGTCGAAACAGGCATGCCAGCACGGACAAGTCCCGCCGCCTGCTCTTGCACCTGCGCATAGCCGGTATCGCGCTTGGCGGTGTTGCGCAGGTCGGATTCGTACTCAATCGTGGTCGAACCCACCAGATTATCGATGAACCGGGACGCGGCTTTGCCTGATCCCGTACCCACTTTGGTATGGGCTTCCGTTCCTTCGGTGTAGTTGTTGATCCATGTCTCGTGCGCGGTGTCAGGGAACATAAGCCGCAACCGCCCTTGGAGCTCGCTGCGCAGCACCGCCTCGACATGGCCGGCATCCCGCAGCATGCGGCAGCGCGCGATAGTTTCACGAATGCGGGCAATATCAGCTGTCATGTACTGTCCTTTGACGGGCGGCGCACGCAGCCTGAAGGCGAGAGTCGATATGGCCCGCTGCTTTCCTGAGGTAGCTTTCACTCATACCGGGTAATGAAGCGGCTAGGATGAAAATGTCGATCTGGTGACGGGCTGACGGCACCCCCGCAGCGAGCTGTTGTCCGAGCGCGTCAAGTCTCTCGCAGTCCTGGTGAGATAATGCGGGAATCGGCACCTGACGGATGTGCGTCGCTTCGAGTTTCAGCGCGCCGCCGCCAAGTGGCGTACCGGCGGCTTCCATGGCCGCCCCGCACCAACTGCTGTTGAACAGGGCGTAGAGAGCATGTGCTGTCCATTGCCTTTGCTCCGCCCACAGCGTTGAGAAGTTGGCATCTATCAGTACCGGAGGCTGCATATTCAGCGCCACAGTCGGTATGCCGTGATTGATGCGCGGTGTAAAAATCGCGGGCAGATGGCGCGCGGTGAAATCCGGCAGCATGTACCAGAAGCGCGGCAGGTCGCGGCCGTTGGCGGACCGACGAACATTGGTGCGCACTGCCGTGAGATCGGGAATGAACCGTGCCGGCTTTTTCGAGTCAGGCGCAGTCCGGGCTGCCAGACGAACGAACGAAGCGAGCTCGGGCGGCATCACGCGAGGCGCAGACACGCGCCGCTTACGATAAGCCTCCGCCGCATCTGCGACGAGCCTCTCATCTTCCGGCAGAACCCAATCAGACAAATCAAGCGCACGTGTGGCCGGAACACGCCCGTCCGCAAAGGCTTGCATATCTGCCTGACGATGAAGAACGGGGCGCAGCGCCGCCACGGGAACGCAGACTTCCATGTTGTGAAAGCTGTCCGATGTTTCGACGGTGACGGTTTCGCCCCCTTCGTCACCGGCCATGGTTACATAGAAAAAGCGGTTGCAGCCCGAACGCAGACCTTGGCTGACCCGGATACCTGCCTGATCAAGTGTCTGCAGGGGCGCCGGTGCCGCGCCGAGCGGTAACATGTCGCGCAGTCCTTCCGGAATCGCCGCCGGCCTTACGTCCCCGGAGGAAAATAGCGGCCGCGGATCGCCCCTGTTTTCAGCCTTCTGAAACCAGCCCTTGCGTTCAAGCCGCTGCTCCAGCGTGCGCCATTCCGCATCCAGCGCAAAGAGGCGACGCTCAATGCCCGGCACGTTCCTGTTCCCCTCGCTGGCCCATGCCGCAAAGTCCCGCTCCGGTTCCGCACCAGGAAAGGCACGGCCCACAAGCGACTCTCCGCCCGCAGCCGCCGGTGCAATTTGCAGCCAGGTTGCGGCAGGCAAGGGCGACCGGCCCGATACTGGTGCTTGCGCCTCGTCTCCTGTAAGCCGGCGCGCGATCACAAGATGCGTACGCACCAGCGCGTCCGAAAACCAGCCGGGCTGCGTATCGGCGACGATGAATTCAAGGCGAAATGCGCGCAGCAGGAGGTAGCGGACGACATCCGCGTAGTCGCGGGAACGCCAGGTCGCGGGAACAACAAGTGCCAAGCGGCCTCCCGGCCGTGTCAACAGGGCTGACAGAAGCCACGCTGGTACGGAAAGATCGGCCAGACCCGAATATCCTTCGACTAGCGCCTGCCAGAAGGCCCGTTCGCTGCCGGTTATGCGCGCGTCCACAATCGCGGACAGGCCCCGGCGCACGTCGCTCACGCCGGCCCCGGCCCCGGCCCCGTTTTGCGACTGGTATCTCACATATGGGGGATTGGTGATGACAAGATCGTAACCGGGCACGTCGAACGCAGCGACGATTGTTGGATCAAAGGCGCTGCCCGTGGCAATGCGGGCGGCGGCCCCCGCATCCTCCCGCTGCAACGCTGCCGTCCTGCGGCCGCAGAAGGCCGCCGTCTCACGGTCGAGCTCGATGCCGTCCAGCCGTCGGAGCGGGGTACCGCGCGCCAGCGCCGTCGACGCGGCCGCGTCGAGCAGGCTGCCGTGCCCGGCCATCGGATCGATCACAGTGTGTGTGTCAGGGTCGAGCGCTAAGTGCGCAAGGAGCGACCCCAGCGGCAGCCCGGTGAAGAACTGCCCCAGCCGTTTCCGCTGAGCCGGCGGCAGGCTTTCCTCGAAGGAGCGCGCTGAAGACCTGATCGCGCCGACCGCGTCAGTCACCGACACTGCATAAGACTCCCGGCTGCGCTTGTTGCGCATACCAGCGATAAAAGACATCAGCGTCGAAGGGGACTTGCTGATGATGGCTGAGGAAATGCGTTACGAGGCGGGAATACAATCTCTGCGGCGTCGCTTCGGCCGGATCATGCGCAGAGGTAGCCGCATGATGCAGGGCCGTCGCGACGGTCCATACACAGTCATTCACCCCAGCCCTGCTTTCGCTCCGGACCTCAGCCTTGCGGCGCGGTCCTAGTAGGAGCACGGGGTCTCCGCGCACAGAGCCTACGGTCGTTACCTGTTTAAAACTTCCCTGTTTTTTGTCGAGAACTCCGGCATATTCCACATCAAAGCCGGCATCCTGATAGGCGCGCTGTAAGGCATTCCAAACCTCGGCCGATGCAGAATGAAACACCATCGTGGCTTTTCCGGACGGCTTCAATATCCGGCGGGCCTCGCTGAATGAACGGGTAAGAAGTTGGCGGTATTCGTCGATGGCCTTGCCTTGGTCCGGACTCACGATAGCCTCATCCGTACGATCGGTGAACGTCTTGAGCCAAGCCTCGTTTATGAAGCTGAGTTCGGCATAGGGTATGTTCGCCCCGAAAGGTGGATCCGTGAAAACATAGTCGATGCTCCCTGACGGCAGCCCAACATCGCAGCTGGAGCCGTGGACGACCTCGACCTTGCCCCTGCCGCCATGAATCGTCTCGAACGCCTGCGCAATCGTTGTCAGCTTGCGCCGCAATCCTGCAAAAAGGTTCTTCTCGACCGGAAGGCCGCTGACATACAACACGCCGGGCTGGGCGCTGGTGACAACAAGGTCCTTCTGGCCGGACTTCGCCACGACGCGCGTCATGATCGTGCCGTGTGCCGCATTGTAGCTCAGCAGCCAAAAACGCAGCCCCTCGCGCAGCGCGCCGCGATAGGATTCCACGCGCTCCCACATGCGCGCGAAAATGATCAGATTGCGCCGCGTGTAGAAATGATGAACATGCGTAATGCCTTGATGGTAGCCCTTCCGATAAAGGTCGCCCCAGGGGATCAGCGCCTGCGGCACGCATGACGGAATCGGTTCAGCCTCAATCTTCTTGATAAGACTCAAGTCGGCGGCTGTTGCGGGACGCGACCAGCGTTTTTTCCCGGTCGAGCCATGGACGCGAGCCATCGCGCGCGCGCGCAGCTCGCGCTTTTCGCCCAGCAAATCGTCCTGTTCGCACACCGTTTCGCGCTGAACACTGTCCAAGGGCGCTTGGTGGCAGCATTTCGGGCAGGAGAAGGTAGAAGAAATCTCTGCCGGATCGAGCAAAACACATGCGTCCCACAGAGTTATAACGCTCCGGCAGGCAGGGCAGCTCAGTTTGTCGCTCCAGATCAGATGACGGAGGGAGCCCATGCCCCCGGCGGGGTCATGTGCCTCATACATCCAACCGTCTTCGCCCTCCCCGGCCGCCAGTACTTCTTCGGCCGCCCTCCTAAACGTCGCAGGGTCGGGAGGATTGGTCAGAGTCCGGCCAACAAATGAACCGAGCGCGCCAAGCTCATAGAGGACGGCGTTGCGGGCACCCCATTCCACGTCGAGACCGAGACGGATCGCTTCGGCGCGCAGCTCATCGCTCGGCCGCTCGCAAAGCAGCGCGGCAAGGCCAGTCGTCCCGCTACCGCCAAACCCGTCAAACACGGTGTCGCCGGGTTTTGTATGGGCGGCGATATACAGAGCGATCGCCTCTGGCGAAATCTTCGTGGGATAAGGAAAGGCTCCATAAAGGGCGCCGGTCCGCTTAGCCGCCAGTGGCTGCCGGTAAAGGGAGTCCAAGGATTTTGCGGACATCGTCGCTGCCGCATTCTGCGGTGGGGTCTTGGCGTGAAGCATATGCTCGTCTTTCCTCGGAGTTTTGATCCGTTTATGCCCGCTCTGGTGAGGCCGATCGCTGGTCGAGGGTCTGTCGCCGTACTGCGCGCGCTGGCTGCTGTTGCCGCCGTAAATACTCATTGATGGCGCGTCTCACGACCCAAGAGACTGATACATCGCCCCTTTCGGCAAGCGCGTTGAGCGTTTCATAGTCTCCAGGCGTCACACTGACGGTAACTCTAGGGCCGAGTTTTTTCGATCGATCGCTCATTGTTAACCCACCAATGTTCTTCTAATGTTCTCTTTAGCTGAATGCGAGTCAAATTGCAACAATTTGCATCACTTTGACTCACGATTTAGTGCCTTGCCGGTGTTGCATGGACACGTCGATCTGATCCTAGATAGCAAGAGGAAAGTTTTCCTCTGACGGTCGGCCTTTAGTCCGTCCGTACCCCTTCCGCAGGGGCTGGCCGCCCCCGCGACTCCTCCGATATTGTACGCGGTTGTTATTGGGCGCTCGCTGCCGGCGGCGGGCGCCGACAGGGATCGCGCGTCTATTCTAACCGCGCTGCGCACTCGGCCCGGCTATCTTGGCGGTGAGGCGGCTAAGCACATCTGCGCGCGCACGCCACACCGCCCGCGGCCGGTCCGAGAGCGCGTCTCTTCTCACGATCCGCCGGAACGGCGAATAAGTCCTCGTCGCTGACGATCATGTCGGCGCCGCATTGAACGCGGCGGCGTTATCGATCGGCCTCCCGTCTGTCGCTGGGTTGGCCGGCTCTCCCCTCTGGGCGCGTCCCGGCGTCCCGCAAGCCGCTGCGCGGCTCTTCCTCTTCGTTCCAGCCCTTCGGGTGCGGGCCGCCTTCCTGGCCGCGCCCGGCAGGTCGTTCTCGCCGCCCACCCCCGCTCTGCCGGGGGCCTGATGGTTAGGGGGCGGGAATGGAGGATGACATGGGAAAGACCAACGAACGGCGTGATGGGGGCAAGCTCCTGTCCACTGAATTGCATGCGGGCTTGCGCGCGAATGACGAGGCGCGACGGGCAGCCGTGATGGCGGGTGCGGTGGAGCCGGATTTCGTGCCGGTTGCCAAATTCTTCTCGCCGGTCGGCTCGGCGACATGGCTCGCGACCGAATTGGGCGAGGATGGCGATACGCTGTTCGGGCTGGCCGATCTTGGTTTCGGCTGCCCCGAACTCGGTTCGTTCAGCCTGTCCGAACTGGCGTCGGTGCGACTGCCCTTTGGTCTCGGCATCGAGCGCGATCTGGGCTTTGCATCCGAGGTTCCGTTGTCGGGCTGGACCGGCGCGGCGCGGCGCGCGGGATCGATCATCACCGCCGAACAGAATTTCCGCCGTGCCGCGCGTGGCGATGAACTTCCGAAGTCCGAGGGCTGAGGCAGACGCGGGCGGCGCGTCTCGCCGCCAATCTAAGCCGGTCCGCCCAATCGCGAAACTCGACGGACCGGCACCTTCCACAAAGAAAGGTGAAGACAATGAAACTCGACTTTATCGATCTTGGCAAGCTGTCGATCAGCAAGACCAATATGCGCTACGCCAAGAAGCCGCCCAATGTGGCGGATATTCTGCCGACCGTCCGTGCGCGCGGCGTTCTCGTTCCACTGATCGTGCGGCCGAACTGCGCCGAGGGTGCGTTCGAGATCGTGGCGGGTGCACGGCGCTTCACAGCCGCGATCATCGTCGCGGGGGAGAAAGGCGAAGCCGAGCCGCTCCCTTGCGCGATCCTCGAAGAAGGCGACGATGCCGCCGCGCTCGAAGCCTCTTTGATCGAGAATGTCGCGCGGCGCGATGCCGACGAGGTCACCCAATGGGTCACCTATACCCGGCTGGTCCGCGAGGGGCGCAGCATCGCCGATATTTCCGACACGTTCGGAATGCCCGAGGCAATGGTGAAGCGCATTCTCGCGCTCGGCAATCTCTTGCCGCGTATCCGCTCGCTCTATGCGAAGGAGAAGATCAGCGCGGGTACGGTGCGGCATCTGACGATGGCCTCCAAATCGCAGCAGCGCGATTGGTTGGCACTTTTCGACGCCGCGGATGCCTATTGCCCGCAGGGCCAGCAGCTCAAGAATTGGCTGTTCGGCGGTGGCGCGGTCAGTGCTGCCCATGCGCTGTTTGACGTCGAGGCGAGCGGTCTTTCGGTCATTGCTGATCTGTTCGGGGACGAACGCTATTTCGCGGACAGCGACGCTTTCTGGACCGCCCAGCTTACTGCCGTCGAGGAACGCCGGTCACACTTTCTGGACGCGGGGTGGAGCGAGGTCGTTGTCCTGCCAAAGGGCGATTATTTTTGCGAATGGCAACATCGCCACGCGGCGAAGCGCAAGGGCGGGCGTGTCTATATCGAGGTCCGCGATAGCGGCGAGGTCGATATCCACGAAGGCTATGTTACGGCCAAGGAAGCGGCGCGGCTCGAAAAGGGCGAGAAGATCGAAGCAACGCCGAAAGCCTCGCGCCCTGAACTGACTTCGCGAATGCAGACCTATGTTGATCTTCATCGCCATGCCGCCGTGCGCGCCGAACTGACCGGCCACCCGCCGGTCGCGCTGCGGTTGATGGTCGCCCACATCATCGCCGGTTCGCCGCTCTGGAATGTGCGGGTCGAGCCGCAGTCGGCGAAGGATGACGATGTGCGCGAAAGCGTTGAGGTCAGCCGGGCCGAGGTGGTGTTCGACGAGAAGCGGCGCGCGGTGCTGGCGCTGCTCGGTTTCGATGCCGAGGAACCGACTGTGACCTGCGGCAATCCGATGTCGCTCGCGGGCCTGTTCCAGCGACTGCTCGATCTGCCAGACCGTGCGGTAATGGACGTCATCGCTATCGTTATGGGTGAGACGCTGCTCGCCGGGAGCGCAGTCGTCGAGGCGGTTGGCCTCCAAATCGGTGTCGACATGGCCGCGTGGTGGAGCGCCGACGACGCTTTCTTCGCTGGTCTTCGCGACAAGGAAGTTCTGACCGCGCTGATTGCCGATGTCGGTGGAAACGAGGTTTCCGCCGCCAATGCCAAAGAGAAGGGCGCGACCTTGAAGGCGATCGTTCGCGATCATCTGGACGGCAACAATGGCCGGACCAAGGTTGAGGGGTGGGTGCCGAAATGGATGGCCTTCCCGCCCGCCGGCTACACGGCTCGCGGCGCGGTGGGGGCCGTGACGGCGCATGGTGAACTGGCTTTGGCGGACGCCGAGGACGAGCCGGAGCGCAAAGCCGCGTGACGGTCGAGGGCGGCGGCGCGTGCCGCCGCCCATTCCATCCGGCAAAAAAAATCGCGCGCCGCGCGCCCTTGGGCCCACGGCGCGATAGCCTATCGGTCAAATAGTCATGGCCGGGCGGCAAGGCAGTCGATAGGGCGTGGGTCGAAGAGGAGATAACCGATGGCCGAAGACACTCAGGATATGTTGCTCACGCTGACCGCCGATATTGTCGCGGCACATGTATCGAACAACAGCGTCGGCCTCGCCGATCTTCCCGATCTGATCACCCGCGTTCACGGCGCGCTTGCGGGGCTGGGTTCGCCGGTTGTTGAGCCGGTCGAGGAACAGAAGCCAGCAGTCTCGATCCGTTCATCGGTCAAGCCCGACTATATTGTCTGTCTCGAGGACGGAAAGAAGCTGAAGATGATGCGCCGTCATTTGATGACCGCCTATGGCATGACGCCCGACGACTATCGTGCGAAATGGAATCTCCCGAAAGACTATCCGATGGTCGCGCCGAACTATGCCGAGACGCGGCGGGCACTCGCCAAATCGATCGGTCTTGGCACCAAGGGACGCGGCGGCGGTCGTAAGCCCGCTGCGAAAGCGGCCAAGGCTCCGGCGCGACGCGGGCGTGCCTAACGCGCGTGCTGCGCTGCGCCCTGCCATCAGCATCGACCAGGTCGCTCATCGATAATCTGTGGCGTCCGTTACATTCCGCAATGATTTAATAGTCTGCAGTCCGAAATCGTTTTCACTTGCCTCAAAGAGTGCCCGAAATTCATCAATCGTGCTCGCAGCCTCGTTCCACGGCGCAACCCAGCGCGATAGAAATGAATCCAAGCCTATCAAGCCATCAGGGCGAAATTCCGCATCGTCCTTGAGGGCGATAAGCGGAACGGCCTCCGGCGCGCAAAGCAGGCTTGTCAATTCTCGCGTAGCAAAGACTGGCGCGCCAATTTCCATCGCCTTGGCTATCAAGATTGTGCGCACAACCCAAGCGATCCTGCGGTTAATGAGAACGTTCGGCATACGATGGTGGAATTGTAAAACAAACTTTCCAATCTGCGCGGCCAAGTCGATCTCACGACCGTATGACTGCTTGGGCGAGAAGCACGTTCGCAATGCTTTCAGGAGGGAACGCGGATCCCAGATCTCCTTGGCCTCATGAACCAGATGGCTTACGAACAAGTCTCCTTGCTCGGCTTTCCGCAGAAGGTAGTCGCAAGGATAGACAGCCAGCGCGTGCATGCCGAGCCGGATCGTGTGGGGTTGCGACCCCTCAGACCAAACAAGAATATCGTAATCGGATTCGGCATCCTCATCGCCGCGCGCCCTGCTGCCAAACAGGGCGAACCCTATGACCGGGTCGCGCCAATCTACTGCATGTAGGTCTGCCAAATTCATTGCGGCTCAACGCCACCTTGAAGTGCCATAACGCTCATGCGCCTCGCCGATAACCTCAGTTCCTCCAGTTCATCATTATTAAGCAGCACGAGGTGGCGTTTGCGCTTGTCGATACCGTCATCTGCGAGGTGGTACTCTGAGCGAAGATAGAAAAGGAGCGCCAATCGGCACGGCTTCTCCATCTCCTCGCCCTCGAAAGCGAATTCGCGCCGAACCGCTTCCTGCTCTTCGGCGGGGAGTTCGGGGTTTGGTCGCAGGCGCAGCCGTCCAATTGACTTCCATTCGAAGTCGAAGCTCGGGTCGATCGAACTGTGACCGCTGAGTTCGACGTTCTCCAACCGCCCGAGGTTGAAATCCCGAAAATCACCATTGCCCGCATCGTAAGCGCGTATGTGCCAGCGGCCCGCCACGTAAGCGAGTGAATGTGGTGCGAGCACCCTCTCCGTCGCGGGCTTGCCGCTCATCGTCCAGTACTTGACCCTTATCTGGCGACGCTCGTTGATCGCAGTGGTCAACAGCATGACCAGTTCGTCACTTAGGGGCCGTCGGCGAAGCTCCACGACTTCAATGTCGGGCACGGCCCCAAACCATGTGTGATTCTTATCAAGCCATCCCAGCTTCAGTGCCTGCAACTGGAGGAGATATCGATGCGCCTGACCGGTGACGAAGACTGGTTCAAAGGTTTCGGTGCGCACGAAGCACTTAGCGTGCTGATCGTAGGCCATGCTGTGAGGAGCGAACTCAGCAAACTTTTCCAGATCGTTGGAGGCCTGCTGCGCCGAGATTTTGAAGTGCTCTCGCAAGTCTGATCGATTGATCCGGCCATCCCAAAAGAGCCGAAAATCAATGAATTCGAGTCGGCGGCGCAGCCCCGGCTTCAGATCGTCGATCGTTTCCGCATCATCTTGGCTCATGCATAACCCCACAACTTTATGTTCCTATCACCACCAAAAACTTGACTGGTGCGTCGAATATAGTAACAGATAGTCTGTATCGCACGACTCGTCAAAGTGATCGAGCCCAAGTGACATGGCACTGCGCTGTGCCGGGCCAAGCATCAAAGGCGAGCGATGCAATTTAAACTTGGAGGAAGGAGACATGGAGCCATCGTCCCGGGAAATCCTGACCGAGATCGGCAGGCAACTGGACGCCAATGTATTCCCTCACGTGTTCGACGGCGGCGTGGTTATGCCCAGCGCGTCCGATGTCGTATCATTCGCACTGGGCGAGGAAACTGACGATGAACAGCAAAGACCGAGAGGACCCGCAGCCGGGTCACGGAAAGGGACCGCCCGACGGAAAGGGACGCCCTGTCGATCACGGCAGGCCGGTGCCTCCGCACGGATCAGCGGCCGCATGCTTCGGACCGCCTACGAAGCGCAGGTAGGGAGCCTTGAAAAGGTATATCCCACGTCCCGCGTGTTCCCTGATGATGACGGAATGTGGCTCCAGACCCAAAGCTCGGTTTTATCGGGCCTAGACTACGGAGCCACATTTCTAATCGCCCTGCCGTTTGCGCCCGGATTTGGGCCACGTGCCTGGGGCTTTTGGAATGACCCCGGCGGCCCACTATGGATAGGACCTCGGCACACAAATTTTTTCGACGGATCGATATGTGCGTTTTCGCCCAGCGATAACGTCTGGACTGAGGGCGGCAATCTGACGTCGTTGGTGGACCTCTATACGGTGTGGGCGCTTCGCCACCTGCACTTGAAGGTCACGGGCCGGTGGCCGGGGAGGCAATATTCTCTGCCCCCTCCCAACGAGGTGCTGAACCCTTATTATCGCTTGGCGCAATGCAAAGACGACGAACTCTGCGGCTGCGGATCACTGACGGCGCGATATGCGGAATGTTGCAAGCCGAGGGATCTACGGTTTGACTTAGGGCGACTGGCCCAAGACTTTGTGCGGCACATGGGCGGCAGGCTCGGGGATCGTAAGCCCCCGCTGGCGATTGCCGACTTCGCCACAGGCGAGTGCACCGCGCCAAGAATCAGTGACGTGCACAACCTGATGGCCCCCATGGCCCGAACTTCCAAACAAGCTTAGCAAGGAGAAGAAAGACATGGCTAGATGCACAGCACCAGTAAGAGGCCACATACGGGGCGGGGGAGCGGACTGCCCTGTGTGCGGCCCTCGCTATCGTGGCTCTAGGTCTTACTCGTCCTATTCCCCGCCTTCTTATACTCCCTCATATACACCTTCATACTCGTCGTCGGGCAGCGGTGGCGGCGGCCGGAGTAGCGGTGGCGGATCTCGCCGTATCGCGAAGCCTCGCTGGTCGAGAGCAGGTTCGGCAGTGTGGTACACTCCCGAACAAGTGCAGTCCCTCACGCCGGTTCGCGAAAACGTAGAGAATCTGGCAGCGACGCAGCCTGACCTTCGAGACGTGTTTCTCTGTCATGCGTGGGATGACAGGCAGGGCTCGGCCAAGCAACTGCATGATCTGCTGGAAGCGCGCGGTGTCCGCGTATGGTTCAGCGAAAAAGACCTTGGCCTAGGGGTCCCGATGATGCGGGCGATTGACAAGGGTTTGGTGAATTCTCGTGTAGGGATCGTTTTGGTGACCCCCGCGATGTTGCGTCGGCTCCCGGCAGAAGGCATCGCGGACAAAGAACTTTCGGCGCTCCTGCGGCGGGAGCGTCTCGTGCCAGTCGTTCATGGAACGACATATGAAGAACTTGAACAGGTGAGCCTCCTGCTTGCCTCTAGGGCTGGACTGAACACAGCCGAAGAGTCCATGGCAGAAGTCGCCGCCAAAATCGCCGAACTGGTCGCCAACTAATCGCTCATTTGCCTAAAGCCGCATCTTTCGGTACGGGCCAACTTTGCCCGGCAAGCGCCGCGTTCGGAATCGAACCTCCGGACTTTTAAGTCCAGTACTGACGGGGGCTTTTCAGGGGGCCTTCGAATTAGCATCGGGCTGAATGACTAGGCTTCCCCTTGGTTTTTGCGATTATTCGATTCCCTTCACCGCTCCATCATCTTACCCCTGCCGCACCGACACCGACTGTTCGATGAGCTCGATCTCGCGATAGGCGGTGAGGAAAGCGATGTCGGCGGCGTCGCGGCCGACGCAGATGCGCGCCATCGCATCTCCGCGCGACATGCCCGTCGCGTCAACCGGATGCCAATCACCTGCCAGATAGACTTCGGCGACCGCGTGAAAATCCTGCGGATCAACACCGAGCGCATAGACGCTCGCCATGCGCGCAGGGATGTGCGCGGCGCGGGCAAGCGCGATCATGACATGCGCATAGTCGCGGCACACCCCGCGGCGTTCGACGAAGCTGTCGAGCGCGCCGGTTTCGGCGGTGCTGGTGCCAGGCAGATAGGTGAAGCGGCTTTCGATCCAGTCGCGCATTCGTGCGATCTTGGCCCCGCCCGCAAGCTCGCCGAAGCGCCGGTCGACGAAAGCGTGGAACTTGTTCGACGGACAATAGCGCGATTCGTTGAGATAGGGGACCGCCTCCGCAGGGAGGCGGTGCAGCGGCACGGGTGCAAGCCGCTCCAGATCGGCGGGCGGGCGATCGATCGCGATGCGAGCGCGATAGGCGACATGCAGTTCGCCATGCTCACGCAGCCAGATCGGTTCGCAAAGGCCATTCGGGGTTGGCACCCGCGACATACGGTCGGGGGCACCGAGGTCGAGCGTCGCATCGAGGACACGCTGGCCATGCCCGTCCGCGGCCTCGATCTGGAGCATCAGGTCGACCGGCTCGGGCAACCGGTAATTTAGGGAGGCGGAAATTTCGAGTTTCATCTATCGGCAACGCATGAGGAAAGGTTCGGTGGCGCTAGGCATGGCAGGGGCAAAGGGCAAGTGATGGCGAAGCGTACCATCCCGTTCATCGTTGCGACGATTTTCATGGACGCGGTCGGCTTCGGCATCATCATGCCCGTGCTGCCGCAACTTGTCATGGAAGTCGGCGAAATCGACCTGCCGCACGCGATCGAAGTCGGGGCGTGGATCGGCCTCGTCATGGCGGTCGCGACCTTCCTCGCCTCGCCCGTGCTCGGCAATCTGTCGGACCATTTCGGACGGCGGCGCGTGCTCCTGCTCGCGCTCGGCGGGCTCGCGGTCGACTATGCGCTGCTGACGATCGTCGAGACCTTGCCCTGGCTGTTTGTCGCGCGCGCGCTGTCGGGCATCTTCGGGGGCAGCTATGCCGCAGCGCAGGCGGCGATCGCCGACATCACCAAACCCGAGGAACGGGCGCGCAATTTCGGTTTCGTCGGCGCCGCCTTTGGCATCGGCTTCGTCGCGGGGCCTGCCCTCGGCGGCTTTCTCGGCGAGATCAGCCCGCGCGCGCCGTTCGTGGCCGCCGCGATCCTCGCCGCCGCGAACATGCTCTACGGCGCTTTCATCTTCCCCGAAACGCTGCCGCCCGAACGCCGCCGCGCCTTCGACTGGCGCCGCGCCAATCCGCTTGGCGCGTGGAAGACGATGCGCGCGCTGCCCGGCATGGACGGGGTCGCGGGGGTGCTCGTGCTCTGGCAGATCGCGAGCCTCGTCTATCCGATGACGTGGAGCTTCTATTGCATCGCGCAGCTCGGCTGGACCCCGGGAATGATCGGCGCGAGCCTTGCCGCGGTCGGGGTGATGATCGCGCTCGGGCAGGTCTTCGTCGTCGGCCCCGCGGTCGCGCGCTTCGGTGAACGCGATGCCGCGACGCTCGGCATCCTCGTCGCGGTGGCGGTCTATATCGGTTACGCCTTCACCACCTCGACAATCGGCGCCTTCCTTCTGCTGATCCCCGTCGCGTTGCAGGCGCCGGTGCAGCCGTCGCTGATGGCGATGATGTCGCGCCGTGCGACGCCTGAGACGCAGGGCGAGGTGCAGGGGATTTCGGCGATGGCGATGGGATTGGGCCAGCTGTTCGCGCCGCTGCTGCTCACCGGCACGATGGCTTATTTTACCGCCGACGGCGCGCCGGTGCATTTTCCCGGCGCGGCATTCGTCGTCGCGGCGATCTTTGGCCTGTTCGCGATCCTGATGCTGCGCCGCCTTCCGCGTGCGCAGCCGGCCGATCAGATGCCGCCGTCGGTCACCGCATAGCCAAGCGCTTCGAAGCCCGCGGTGAGCATCGCGACACACGCCGCAACCTGTTCGCCGTCGGTCGAGCGAATGACGAAATTCGCGCCGGTCTTGCCCTCGCGAAAGAAGGGGTAGCTGCCGATCGCGACGCCCGGATGATCTTTTTCGCCCAACCGCAAAAGATCCGCGATCTCGCTCTCGGGCGCCCACGCACCGATCGTGTGCGCGACGAGCGGCGCGCCGCCCTCGAGCTCGCCGGTCAGCGCATCGAGCATTCCCGCGGTAATGTGCGGCACCCCCGCCATCACGAACAGATTGCCGATGCGGATGCCCGGCGCGCCCGACATGCGATTGGGGATCAGTTCGGCACCGTCGGGGGTGCGCGCCATGCGCAGCCGTGCCTCGGTCAACTCGCTGCCGCGCGCGGTGTAGTAACGCTCAAGGATCGCGCGCGCCGCGGGATGGATGATAACGCCGACGCCGAGCGCCTTGGAGACCGCGTCGACGGTGATGTCGTCGTGCGTCGGCCCGATGCCGCCGGTGGTAAAGACATAGTCGTAGCGTGCGCGGATCGCGTTCAGCGCGTCGACGATCTCCTGCTCGACGTCAGGGACGATGCGCACCTCGCGGAGGCGAATCCCCTGCACTTCGAGCCAGGTCGCGATCTGCGCGACATTCTTGTCCTGCGTGCGGCCCGAGAGAATCTCGTCGCCGATCACCAGCACGGCGGCGGTCCAGATGCGTTCGTCGCTCATGCCTTTGCCTTAGCCGCGATCGGTGACAAAACAAGCCCGGTAGCAGTTGAACGATGTTCCTGATATGTTCCAATCCGAATCGAAACCTCGCGGGAGAAGCATGATGGCCGACGACCTGATTTTCTATACCAACCCGATGTCGCGCGGGCAGATTGTCCGCTGGATGCTCGAAGAGGTCGGCGCGCCTTACGAACCGCGCATCCTCGATTATGGCACGACGATGAAGGACGATGCCTATCTGGCGATCAACCCGATGGGCAAGGTTCCGGCGGTCGTCCATGCAGGCAGGGTCGTGACCGAATGCGCCGCGATCTGCGCCTATCTGGCCGATGCCTTTCCCGAAGCCGGCCTTGCCCCCGTCCCGGCCGACCGCGCCGATTATTACCGCTGGCTGTTCTTTACTGCGGGGCCGGTCGAGCAGGCGATCACCGCGAAGCATTTCGGCGTCGAGCCCGACACCGACCAGCAGCGTATGGCGGGCTTCGGCTCGCTGCCCGCCGCGCTCGACGCGCTCGAAAGCGCGGTCGCGGGCAAGGCCTTCGTCGCGGGCGACCGCTTCAGCGCGGCCGACGTCTATGTCGGCAGCCAGATCGACTGGGGGCTTCAGTTCGGCACCATCGCGTCGCGCCCGGCGTTCGAGGCCTATGTCGCCCCCTTGCGCGAACGTCCGGCGTACCGGCGCGCGAAGGAGATCGACAATGGCCTGATCGCCGCGATGCAGGCGGCGGGCACGAGCCCGGCCTAGGGCAGCGACTTCAGCAATCCGGCGGCAAGCGGCGCGAGCCGCCGGACCTGCGGATCCTGCGATTCGCTGGCCGCGACATACACGGCGTCGCCGAACGCGCTGCTGTTGTGAACTGCTGCCAGCCCCGCCATGCTGGCATAGGGCGCCTTCCAGCGCGGCGCGTCGTCGGGATGCAGCGTCTGGAACCACGCCGCCCAGGCGGCGGCGTCGATGTCGGTACGTTTGGCGAGGAAGAGCACCGGCCGCGCGAGGCGCCGCGCCTCGCCATGGATATAGGAAGGCGATGCGGCGGGGGCGACCTGCGCCGCGATGGCGGCCAGCAACAGGTCGGCGTCGGCGCGCGTCAGCCGCGGATTGAGCGCGAGTTGCATCAGGAGATCGGCGCCATGCGCGACCCCATGACGCCACCCCTCGCCTGCCACAAAGCCGCGATAATCGGCGACGCCGCGCAGATAGGCGGCGCCCGATACCGCGAGCGCATGCAATTCGGCTTCGCTCAGATAGGGCGCGACCCGGTCGGCGCGCGCAACCTCGGACAAGGCGAGAGCGGCGAAGGGCTTCTGGAAGCCCGCCGCATCGTCGGGGCCGGCGATGATGGCACTCAGCCGCGCCAGCACATGGCGCATCTGGCCGTCGGCCAGGTGCCGCCCACGCAGCCCTTCGGACCAGAGCGTGAAGGCAAAATCGTCGCGCACCGCGGGATCCGGATCGCCAAGACAGCCAGCCAGCGCATCGAGATCGGCGGAGCTTGCTTTGGGAAAGAAGGTCGCGGCATAGGCTTTCAGGTCGCCGCCGGCCGGCCGTGCCACGACACAGCCCGGCGCCGATTGGGCAGCCTGAGCCGGCAAGGCCAGCATCGCCGCCGCCGCGGCCAGTCCGATGCGAATCATACCGATACCCCTCGCCCCAAAAGAAAGAGCCCGGCGAATCGCTCCGCCGGGCTCCCTTGTTTCGTTCGCGTCCGCCGCGATCAGTCGCGGCTGCCCAGAAGGTTGAGCAGGAAGGTGAACATGTTGACGAAGTCGAGATAGAGCGTCAGCGCGCCCATCACCACCGACTTGCCGACAAAATCGGTCCCGCGGACATAGAAATACATGCTCTTGATCTTCTGCGTGTCATAGGCGGTAAGGCCCGCGAAGAGCAGCACGCCGATCACGCTGATCGCCATCGCAAGTGCGCTCGACTGCAAGAAGAAGTTGATGAGCATCGCGACCAGAATGCCGACGACACCCATGATCAGGAAGGTACCGAAACCCGACAGATCCTTCTTGGTCGTGTAGCCATAGAGGCTGAGACCGAGGAAGGCGGCCGCGGTCGCGAAGAAGGTCGTTGCGATCGACGAAGCCGTGAAGGCGAGGAAGATCGTCGACATCGACAGACCCATCACCGCCGCATAGACCCAGAACAGCGCCTGTGCGGCACCGGTCGAGAGCTTGTTGATGCCGAAGCTCAGCACCAGCACGAAAGCCAGCGGCGCGAGCATCACCACCCACATCAGCGGGCTACCGATCAGCGAAGCGGTGAAGCCGCTGTTATATGCCAGCATCGCGACGATGCCGGTAAGCAGCACGCCCGAGCCCATATAATTGTATACCGACAGCATGTACGACCGCAGGCCGGCATCGACGGCCTGGTCCATTGCGTTCGCGCCGGCGCCAAAACCGGAAGCCGCCATATTGGGGTCGTTCCAATTCGCCATTTCTCATCTCCATAACCGGCCAGCCCATACCGGCCGTGAGCAGCAATATCGGGAGTTTGCCCCCTCGTTTCAAGCGAAACCGGACAAGAGCAATATTAAGCAACAATATTGGCATGCCGACGGTAAGGAGTCGCGATCGCGCGCCGCACCGCTTATGCTCTGCGTCATGTCCACGCACCGCCTGTTCGTCGCGCTGCGGCCGCCGCGCGAAATCCGCGGAATATTGATCGCCGCGATGCACGGCATAGCCGGCGCGCGCTGGCAAAGCGACGACCAGCTTCACCTGACGCTGCGCTTTATCGGCGAGGTCGACCGGCACCAGGCGGAGGATATCGCGGCGGCACTCGGACCACTCTATGCGCCGGCGATCACCGCGCGGATCGCCGAAGTCGGAATGTTCGAGCGGAAGGGACGGCCCCACATGGTCTGGGCGGGGGTCGAACCGCACGAGCCGCTCGCGGCGCTGCACCGCAAGGTCGACCAGTTGCTCGCGCGCGTCGGTGTCGCGCCCGAAACGCGCGCCTTTGTTCCGCATGTCACGCTCGCGCGGCTGAATCGGGGTTCGGGACCGGTCGCGCCCTTCCTTGCGCTGAACGGCGGCCTCGCCAGCCCGGCCTTCGAATTCGGGCATGTCACGCTCTATGAAAGCGAACTCGGCCACGGCGGCTCGCGCTATCATCCCGTTGCGCGTTATCCGCTCGACGGCGAAAATTCGGCGACGAGCGCCACCGCGACCGCGTCGACATCGTCCCATGTCGTGGCGAAGCCGTCCGCCTCGCCATAATAGGGGTCGGTGACGCCCTCACCCGCGCGTCCGGGCAGCAGGTCGAGCATCAGCCGGAGCTCGGCGGTTGCGCCGGCGGGCCGGATCGCCCGCGCGTCGTGCAAATTGCTCTCGTCGGCGGCGAGGATGAGGTCGAAGCGGGTAAAATCGCCCGGCGACAGCTGACGCGCGCGCAGATCCGAAATGTCGGTGCCGCGGCGCCGCGCCTCGGCCTGCGCGCGCGCATCGGGCGGATGGCCGACATGCCAGTCGCCGGTCCCCGCCGAATCGAGCAGCGCCTCGATCCCGGCCCTGGCGAAGGCGGCGCGCGCCGCTCCCTCGGCAAGCGGCGACCGGCAGATATTGCCGAGGCAGAGGAAGAGGATCGCGGGCCTCTTTTTGGTATCGTCGAGCATGTTTCTCCTCTCGCACAAAGTTGAACCGACTTTCAACTTGCGCCTTCGCCCGGCTCTGCTAGCCATGATCGCCAAGAGATAATGGGTCAGGGAGAGGGTTGCCAGATGGCCGAGACCGCCAGCGAAAATGTCACGTCCGGCGCGCCGGTTCCGGCCGAACCACAAGCCACGGGCTACAGCTGGTACGTCCTGTCGGTGCTTGTTGTCGTCTATATCCTCAATTTCATCGACCGGCAGATCATCAGCATTCTCGCGGTCGACATCAAGGCCGACCTCGGGCTGACCGACGGCGACATGGGTTTTCTGGGCGGCGCCGCCTTTGCGGTCTTTTATGCGCTGTTCGGCATCCCGCTCGGCCGCCTCGCGGACAATTGGAGCCGCGTCAAACTGCTGTCGATCGGGCTAACCCTGTGGTCGGCGATGACGGCGCTTTCGGGCTTCGCGTACAATCAGGTCTCGCTGACGCTCGCGCGCATGGGCGTCGGCGTCGGCGAAGCAACCGCGAGTCCGACCGCCTATTCGCTTATCTCCGACTATTTCCCGAAGCGGCAGAAAGCGACCGCGCTCGCCATCTATTCGTCGGGTCTCTACCTCGGCGGCGGCGTGTCACTGTTCATTGGCGCGCTGATCGTCGAGGCGTGGAACAAGGCCTGGCCGGCGGGCGGCCCGGCGGGGCTGGTCGGCTGGCAGGCCGCCTTCCTTGCGGTCGGCATCCCCGGCCTGCTCCTTGCGCTGTGGGTCGCCAGCTTGCGTGAGCCGGTACGCGGCGCGATGGACGGAACGCCCACCGAAGGCTCACCGGCACCGTTCCGCGAGTTCGGCAAGGATCTGTCGATGATCGTGCCGCCGCTGACGCTGCTGGGCGCCTGGCGGCGCGGGCCGACGGCGCTGGCGATCAATATCGGCTTTGCCGCCGCGATAGCCGCCTTCGCCTGGTGGATGATCAGCCTGACGGGCAATTTTCCGCAATGGTCGGCGGTCGGGCTCGGCTATTATGCCGTCTTTTCGTGGGCGAGCGCGCTGCGCGCGCGCGATCCCGCGACCTTCCGGCTGATCTGGGGCACGCCCGCTTTCATCTGCACGACGCTGGGTTACGGGATGGTCAGCCTCGCCGCCTATGCGCTTGCCTTCTGGTCGGCACCCTATGCCGAAATCGTGCTCGGCCTCCCCAAGCAGGAACTGGCCTTCATCCTCGGCGCGAACGGCGCGGTGAGCGGTTTCGTCGGGGTGATCATCGGCGGGCGGATGGCCGATACGTTGCGCGCAAAGAATCCTGCGGGGCGCATCCTGATGATCATCTTCGGCGTCGTTGCGCCGATTGTCCCGATCTGGATCGGCTATACGACCGACAATGCGACGCTCTTCTACGTCATGAACTTCCTTGCCGGGATGTTCGGCGCAGCGGCGCTCGGCGCAGCGGCCGCAACGACGCAGGATCTGGTGCTGCCGCGGATGCGCGGGACGGCAACGGCGGCCTTCTTCCTCGGCACGACGCTCGTCGGCCTGTCTTTCGGCCCCTATATGGTCGGGCAGATTTCGGATCTGGCCAGCACGATGGTCGACGGGAAACCGGTCGGCGACCTGCGCACCGGCATATTGTCGCTGATCGGCGTCGCGCCGATCGCGCTCGGTCTGCTCCTCTATGCCTATCGCGCCGTGCCAGAGGCCGAAGCGACGATCGCCGAACGCGCGGCGGGCGCCTGACCCTTTCGGTCGAGACGCCCGCCCACGCAACTTGCCGGTTAAGGTCCGCGGCCCGTCGCGCCGACGGCGCGGCGACGACGGAACGATGCCCTAGCTATTTCGCGGCGTCTTTCACGATCACGCCGCATGCGACGCGGCCGCCGCTGTTGCCGCTCGGATCGGTCTTGTAATCATCGGGTCCGGCATGGATGACGAAGGCGGCGCCGTCGGCATCGAGCAAGCCGCCGTCACCCTCGAAACGCGAGCCGACGAGGCGCAGCGTCGCGCGGCCGATCTGGTCGGGTTCGATGACGAGGTTGGGGAGGTCGCCGTGATGCGCGCCCATCGGATTGTCGCGACCGTGCTGGACCCCGGTCGGGTTCCAGTGCGGCCCCGCGCTCGCGAAATCGGGCGCGTTGCACTGGCCGACCGCATGGACGTGCATCCCGTAGGTGCCCGGCGCGAAGCCGCGCGCGACGAGTTCGACGCGAAGCCCGCTCGAATCGCGATAGATATCCGCGCGGCCGCGGTCGGCGCCCTTCGCGTCATAGAGCTGGGCGTAGGCGTCCGGCGCGGGAAGCGTCGTCGTCGACTTCTTGCCCATCCCGGCGCAGCCGCCGAGCGCGAGGGCCGAGATGACAATCAGCCCCTGTGCCATTGCCTGTTTACGGCGCGAACCAATCACCATCTTGCTGCTCCCTGCTCATAAAGACCTGAATCAAATACGTCGCGACCGCGCGTTTCGATCCCGTGCGCCGACGATGCCGTCATTTGTCCCGCGTTCCAAGCCCTTATGACAGCGTGCCTGTGACAAAGCGTTGCGGCATAAAAAAGGGCCGCGAATTGCTTCGCGGCCCCATAATTTCGCCTGACGGCTCCGATCAGAGATCAGAAGACGCGGGCATATTGCTCGTTGCCGACGAAGCCCAGCTTGCCGACGCCGCTGCGCTTGATCACCGCCATGACATTGTCGACGACGATATAGCGCGCATAGGGGTCGGGCTGAACCTGCAGTTCGGGTTCGACCGGCAATGCCTTGGTCTGTTCCAGATACTGCGCCAGCTGAGCGAGATCGACCGGCGAACCGTTCCAGGTGATCGTCCCCGCGGGGTCGATCATCACCTTGTTCTTTTCCGGGTCGACATTGCTCTGGCTGTCGGTCGGGATCGGCAGATCAATCTTCACCGCGTGGGTCTGGACCGGGATGGTGATGATGAACATGATGAGGAGCACGAGCATGACGTCGATCAACGGCGTCGTGTTCATGTCCATCATCGGTTCATTTTCGTCCCGATCTCCAACTGCCATGGACATAGGATTATTCCTTCATTCCTGTGCGGACCGCCTTAGAGGCGGCCCACCGTGCCCGAGCCAGGAGCCGGTTCCGAAATGAACCCGATCTTCTGGAAGCCGGCATATTGCATCGTATAGATCACACCGCCGATGCACTGATACGGCGTGTTGACGTCGCCGCGAATGTGCACTTCGGGGAAGTTTTCTTCGGTGATATTCTGCACACCGCCGATATCTTCGATAAGCTGTTCAAGCTTCTTTTGCCCACGTTCCAGCAACTGCTTCGAATCCACCGGGGTCTGGCCCCAATAGACTTCACACGCCGTGCTCTCGGGGTTGGGCTCGCCATCGCCGTCGGTATCAGCCGAACGGATCGAGAGCAGCACATTCTCAGGCTTCGTCGTCGTCACCTCAAACGCCACGTCGGGCAGTTTCAGGTTCACCGTCTCCAGCACCACGGGAACCGTGATGAGGAAGATGATGAGCAACACAAGCATGATGTCCACGAGCGGAGTCGTGTTGATTTCGGACATTGGGGCTTCTTCGCCGCCCTTGTCGCCTACACTCATCGCCATAGGATTAGCATCCTGTCACAAAATTTCTGTCACGGACATCGGGTTGACACGCCAGACGACCTGGCAACCCTGTCCAACGGACCCCGCCCGTCGCCACGCGGCGAAAGGCGGGGGTCCAGGAGACCGATCAGGCCTTCTTCGGTGCCGCGGCCGGAGCAGCGGCCTTGGCGGCAGCCTGCGTCGAAGCCGGCTTCACCTGACCGTTCGACATGATCGAACCGAGAACGTCGTTCGAGAAGGTCGACAGACGGCGGGCAATCGCCTTGTTGCGGCTCTGGAGCCAGTTGAAGGCGAGAACCGCGGGAACAGCCACGATCAGACCGATGGCGGTCATGATGAGCGCTTCACCGACCGGACCGGCGACGGTGTCGATCGACGCCTGACCCGATGCACCGATCTTCACGAGAGCGCGAAGAATACCGATAACGGTACCGAACAGACCGACGAACGGTGCGGTCGAACCCACGGTCGCAAGGAAGGCGAGGCCGCTGTTGAGCTTCGAGTTGATGTGGTTCTGCGAACGCTCGAGCGTGCCGTGCATCCAGTCATGCGCTTCGACGGGATCGGTCAGCTTGTTATGCTCTTCGTTGGCGCGCAGGCCGTCTTCGACAACCTGGCGATACGCGCTGTTCTTTTCGAGCTTCGAGGCGCCATCGGCCAGCGTCGGCGCGCGCCAGAAATTGGCATCGACTGCCTTGCCCTGGTTCATCACCTTGTTCTGTTCGAACAGCTTGGTGAACAGGATGTAGAGCGTCCCGATGAACATGATCAGCAGAACGAGGAAGGTGACCTGCGAGACGATACCGCCTTCGCAAAGCGCGGGAACGAGGCCGTAGGGGCTCGCGCCTTCTTCCTTCACGCACATCGCGGCGGGCATCAGGCTGAGCCCCGCGTCGTGGGCCGGTGCTGCCGCAGCGGCGGCATTTGCGATCAGATTAAACATACTGGAAAATCCCTCTCAAAATATTCGATAAGTTCGAAACACAGATCCGGTCGCGCGATCAGCGCGGAATCTGCCAACGGATACGATTGCTGTAGCTGCCACCCACGGGGTTACCCGCGCGATCCTTGCCCGGATTGAACCGGCCACGGCGCTGGATAAGCTTGCAGGTTTCGGCATCGAGGTCGGCATGACCGCTCGACGAGGTCACGTCACACGAGGTGATGCGGCCATCGGCGCCATAAGTGACGCGGAACCCGGTCGTGCCTTCACGCTCTTCGCGCATCGCACGGGCCGGATAGTCGTCGTTCGTCGCCCAGCGACCCGGATTGCCCTTCGGCGTACCGGCGGCGCTGAGATCAGGCGTCGGCGGCGGCGCAGGCGGTGCCGGCGGCGTATAGACCGGCGGCGGCGGAGTCGGCGGCGCCTCGCGCACCGACTGGATCGCGGGTGCGGATACCGGCGGCGGGAACGGCGACGGCGGAGTCACGACCGGCGGCGGCGGCGGCAACTTGTTGTCCGGCGGCGGCGGCGGCGGGGGTTCCTCCGGCGGCGGCGGCTCTTCTACGTCCACCACATCCAATTTTTCGGCGAGTTTCTTGACGATACTGATATTCAAGCCGTTGACCAGGCCATAGCCCAGAACCGCTGTAAGCAGACCAACCAAGACAATCGCCACTACCCTGTTTTTAGGGTCGACATTATCACCATAAGCCATTCAGGGACGACGCTCCTTGCTAGATCATCCTGACACCAATTCCCTGCCGGCGGGTTCGGTTGCCAAATGCCCGGATGATTTCCGATGCGTTCCGCGAGACCCGACGGCGCTACGTTCGGCTTATTATGTTTTTGCCGGACGCTTCGCGGCCCGTCCTATCGCGGTGGCGGCACATTCGCAAACCCTTTATCAGCGGTTAATGTGCCTTGTCCCATCATGGGGATTTCAACGCCGATACCGGTGTCACAAACGACGGAAAGTGGATCAACCATGCGCCTCCCCCACCCGGCAGCTATCGCCGGAATCCTGACCCTTACCCTTGGAATCCCGAGTGTTTCTGCCATGCAGGCACCGACTCCGGCCGCGCCGACCAGCCCCTATAGCTATGCCGATATCGCCGATCTGGCGAGCGCCGCACCGATCGCGCTTCACGCGCGTATATATAGTAGCGCAGCGCTCAAACCCGCACAGGCGCCCGGAGTCGCGGCGGGTCACGCGCGATTCTATATCGAGGCCGATGTGGTCAGCCTGATTCGCGGATCGGGGCCGCTCGCGGCGCGAATCTCCTATCTCGTCGACCTGCCGCTCGATGCCAAAGGCAAGGCGCCGAAGCTGAAAAAGAAGCAGCCGGTCCTGCTCTTCGCCCGGCCCGTCGCGGGCGCAACAGCGGGAAGCAGCAACACCGGCAGCGTCCGGCTGATCGCACCCGACGCCCAGCTGCCATGGGACCCGGCGACCGAGGCACAGCTGCGCGCGATCCTGACCGAACTGGTGAAACCCGGCGCACCGCCCGCGATCACCGGCATCGCCAACGGCTTCCACGTCCCGGGCACGCTTCCCGGCGAAGGCGAAACCCAGCTCTTCCTCAACACGCAGACCGGCGAACCCGTCTCGCTGACGATCCTGACCGCCGCCGACGGATCGCGGCGCTGGGCCGCGGCCTTTGGCGAAATCGTCGACGGATCGGCCGCGGTGCCCGCGCGGGGTACGCTGGCCTGGTATCGGCTCGCCTGCGGCCTGCCGCGCACCCTGCCGCTGAACAAGCTGGCGGGAACGGCGCCCGAGGATCGCCGCAAGGCGGCGTCGGACTACGCCATCGTTCTCGGCGCGCTGGGCGAATGCACCCGCACGCGCAAGCCGCCCGTGGGTTGATTTCCCTTTCTCCGGTAACGCCGGAGTCGTTTTCCGTAACGGATAAAGCTCAGCTTCAACGCGCCCTAGGCGCAGCGGGCTTGTTTCCGTTCGAAAAGCGGATAGGGCGCTGGCACCCGGCGGGCGATGGCCCGCTTACCCAATCCGGAGTTTCTGCATGTCGCCCCATTCCGCCTCGACCGCTCCCCGCCCGCCGCTGCGTGTCGCGCTGGCGGGTATTGGCGTCGTGGGCGGCGGCGTCGTCCGCCTGCTCGAGGCGAACCGCGACCTGATCGCACGGCGCGCGGGGCGGCCGATCGAGATCGTCGCGGTGTCGGCGCGCGACCGGCACAAGGATCGCGGCGTCGATCTCACCCGCTATCGCTGGGAAGACGATATGGACGCGATCGTCGCGGCTGACGATGTCGACGTCGTCGTCGAGATGATCGGCGGCGCCGACGGATCGGCGCTAACGCTCGCGCGCCACGCGCTCGGCGCGGGCAAGGCGCTGGTCACCGCGAACAAGGCGATGATCGCGCACCACGGACTCGACCTCGCGCGGCTCGCCGAGGAAAAGGACACGCCGCTGAAATATGAAGCCGCGGTCGCGGGCGGCATTCCCGTCATCAAGGCGATCCGCGAGGGCGCGTCCGCGAACGAAATCGCGCGCGTCTATGGCATCCTCAACGGCACGTGCAATTATATCCTGACGCAGATGGAGCGGAACGGCGCGAGCTTCGCCGACGCGCTCGCCGCCGCGCAGGCGGAGGGTTATGCCGAGGCCGACCCGACCTTCGACGTCGACGGGATCGACGCCGCGCACAAATTGTCGATCCTCGCGGCGCTGTGCTTCGGCACGAGGCTCGACATCGGCGCGGTGACCGCCGACGGCATCCGCGGACTGATCGCCGCCGACATCCGCGAAGCCGAAGCGCTCGGGCACCGCGTCCGCCTGATCGGCATGGCCGAACGCGATGGAAGCGGACTTTACCAGCATGTCCAGCCGTGCCTCGTCCCCGCCGACCATCCGCTCGCTTATGTGCCCGGCGCGCTCAACGCCGTCGTCGCCGAGGGCAATTTCGTCGGCCGCCTCTTCTTCGAGGGCGCGGGCGCGGGCGCAGGGCCGACCGCGTCGGCGATCGTTGCCGACATCATCGACATCGCGCGCGACGAATATGGCCCCGCCTTCGCGATGCCCGTCGATTCGCTGGACGCCGCGCCGGTCGCCGACGCGGGCGCACGTATCGGCAAACATTATGTCCGCCTGATCGTCGAGGACCGGATCGGCGTGCTCGCCGAGATCGCGACAGCGATGCGCGATGCCGGCGTGTCGATCGAAAGCTTCATTCAGCGCGGCACCGACGAGGAAGACGGCGTCGTCATCGCGCTCGTCACGCATGACGGGCCGGCAAGCGCCATCCACGCCGCGCTCGGTATTCTCGCCGCCTCGGATCATGTGGTCGGAACGCCGATGCATATGCCGATCCTCGCGCTTTGAACCGCGCTTGAAATCACGCGCGCCGCTGTTACCCCGGTGAGGGGAACAGGGGACGGATGGATATCGACATCAGGCGGGGGCTGGCCGAGGCGCGCGTGCTGGCGGGCGAGCATTGGCGGGCGCTCGCCGCCTATATGCTGCTCGGCGTCGTGCTGCCCTTCCTTCTCCTCGCGAGCGAGCCGGTGCTGAGCATGGACGCCATTCTCGCGTTGGCGATCGCACCCGATGATTTCCGGCTTACGGGATCGATCGTCGGCCCGCTCTATCTGCTCGGCATCTGCGCCGCGCTGCTGTGCGGCGCGATGCTCGCGCTGTGGAGCGCGCTGCTCGCCGAGATTCGCGAAGGCTATGTCTCTGAAATCATGTACGGCATGGTCGCGGGCGCCGCCTATCTGATCGCCGGGCTCCTCTTCTATTATCTTGTTGGCTTCCTGCTTGCCCTCCCCTTCCGGCTGACGGTCGGGATGGATGTGGCGCGCGCCGAAGGCACGCCGATCGCGATCGCACGCCAGATCCTGCTCGCCATCCTCAGCGCGTGGGTCAGCGCGCGCCTGTGTCTGATCGGGCCGATCATGGCCGCGGGCGGCCGGCTGGAGCCGGTGACCGCCTTCGTCGAATCGTGGCGCCGCACCGCGCGGGCGCAGTGGCGGCTGTTCGCGCTCTACCTCGCGTTCAATATCGTCGTGGCGGCAGCCATCATGCTGCTCATCCTGCTCCACAGCTATCTGATCCTCGGCGGCGAGGAGACGCGGCCTGCCGCGATGGCGATGAGTTCGGGATGGCTGCTTTTCTGGTGCGTCTGGTTCGCCGCGGTGACGCTGGTGCCGGCAGGCCTGTATCGCGCCGCGCAATCCGGCGGCGCAGCCGAGGCGTTCGCCTAGGGCTCTTCTTCGGGCGGCGGCGGATTGCCGGTTTCGGGGTCGGTCGCGCGCTTCGCGGCCTCGTAGAGCGCATTATATTCAGGGCCGCGCTTCATCCGCCCGCCGAGCGACATCCAGTTGTGCGGCAATTTATCGAGCGGGGTCGGGTTGATATAGGGCGCAGGCGGGATGCTGTCCTTGGTCGAACGCCCGACGCCGGCGATCGCGCGCAGCTCGGGCGACAACCGGTGGCGTTCGGTGTCGGTGCCGCACACGTTGATCGATCCGTCCTCGGCGGGTTTGCACCGCTTGATCGGGTCGACCATGTCCTTGGCGTTGGCAGCGGCCGCCTCGGCATTGCGCGGCGGCGGGGGCGCGGGCGGCCCCTGCGTCTGCGCGCTCGCCGGGGCCGCGACCCCCGTCATTGTCATTCCGATGACACAGGCCATGGCGAAAGCCGCCCCGAATCGGGCGAAGCATCCTCGACAAGTGGCTTCGGCAACCATATGGGCGCCACCATGCCGACGGGGCCGAACAAGTAAAGACGGAGAGTGACCGACATGACGAATAGCAGCAACCTCGACCGGGTGCTCGTGCTCGAAATGGTGCGCGTCACCGAGGCAGCCGCGATCGCCGCCGCGAAGCTGATCGGACGCGGCGACGAAAAGGCCGCCGACGCCGCCGCAGTCGAAGCGATGCGCACCGCGTTCAACACCCTTTATATGGACGGCACCATCGTCATCGGCGAAGGCGAGCGCGACGAGGCGCCGATGCTCTATATCGGCGAGAAAGTCGGCAACGCCCCCGGCAAGGGCCCGAAGATCGACATCGCAGTCGATCCGCTGGAAGGCACGACGATCACCGCCAAGGCCGGACCGAATGCGCTTGCGGTGCTCGCGATCGCCGAAGAGGGCTGCCTGCTCAACGCTCCCGACGTCTATATGGACAAGCTCGCGGTCGGCGCCGGCTATTCGCCGGGTGTCGTCAATTTCGACAACAGCGTGCGCGAGAATGTCGAAGCCGTCGCGCGCGAAAAGGGCTGCAAGCCCGAGGAGATCATCGTCTGCGTGCTCGACCGCCCGCGCCACGAGGCGACCATCGCCGAATTGCGCGCGATCGGCTGCGGCGTCGCGCTGATCCCCGACGGCGACGTCGCCGGCGTAATCGCAACGACCAATCCCGAAACCAATATCGACATCTATATGGGATCGGGCGGCGCGCCCGAGGGTGTGCTCGCCGCGGCGGCGCTGCGCTGCGTCGGCGGCCAGTTCAAGGGCCGCCTGCTCTTCCGCAACGACGACGAACGGCGCCGCGCAAAGCAATGGGGCATCGACGATCTCGACCGCGTCTACGACCTCGAGGACCTCGCCAAGGGTGACGTCATCTTCGCCGCGACGGGTGTCACCGACGGATCGCTGCTGCGCGGCGTGAAGCGTCGCCGCGACGGCGTGATGACGACCGAAACGGTCGTGATGCGCGCCTCGTCGGGCACCGTGCGCTGGGTCAAGGGCGAGCATCGGTCGCACTGACCGCGTCGGGGACAGAACCCCTTGCCATGACGGAAAATTCCGGCTTCACCGAAACGTCTTGACGACATCGGGGGAGGGGCAAGGGTGAGGACTGGACTGGCAATCGCCGCGGCTGTGGCTGCGGCGGCGACAAACGGCGTGGCGCCGACAGCGCTTGCGGACGAGGCGAAGGGCGGGAAGGCACCGTCGCTGTACCTGCAATGCGACGGCAATCCGAACAATATGTCAGCGGGCGAAGGCATCGCGCGCTTCATCGGCGCGGTAACGCTGCTCGCGCTGTTCGCGCCGCCGGTCGAAGCCCCCGACGCAGAAGCGCGGAAATTCGGGAGCGAAGGCGTCGACGCCTGTTCGGCGCTGATCGACGGCGCCAAGGCCGAGGGTAATGTCGCGCGGCGCCTGCCGCTGATCCTCGCGCGCGCGGTTCACCGCGTCGAGGCGCTCGACTATGCCGGCGCACGCGTCGATATCGACAAGGCACGCAGCGAAGCCGTCGCCGCCGGGCTGAACGGCGACATCTATTTCGACCGCTCTTTCGGCCAGTCGCTCGACCGGATCGAGGCCGCGATCATGGCGCGACAGGGGCTGGTCAATGAGGCCAAAGCCAAGCTGCTCGAAAAGGCGGTCGCCTATCCCAACAGCCTGTTCGTTGTCGGTGCGACCGAGGATTTCATCGGCCTCTCGTCCGACGTCACCGAAGCCGAGATCGCATGGCTGCGCAGCCTCGCGCGGGTGGACCACAACCAGATATGGGTGTTGTCGGCACGGCTTCAGCTTGCCGGCCGCTGGCGGGAAGCGGCCGAAGCCGACGAGGCCTATCTCGACTTTCATGGCGGGCTCGGCTTCGACGAACGCAACACCGAATATCTGACGGCAACGGCGATTGCGCAGCATATCGCAGGCAATCGGGAGCGCGCCCGCGCGCTGATCGCCGACGCGCGCCGCAATTTCGAGGACCGCAAGACGCGCGGAAAACCCGAAACCGACACCTCGCGGATCATCGAGCATTTCGACCTGTTCGAGATTCTCGAGCTGGTCGACCGGGGCGAAATGACCGAAGCGCGCCGGCGCTATGCCGGGCGCTCCGAATGGGTAGCGATCACGCTGGCGCAGTCGCTCCACCTGAACGGCCTGCTGCGGGCGAACGCGAACCCCGCCGAGCTGGTCGGCGCGCTGGCGACCGATCCCGCCGAAATCCGGAAGAAGCGCCGCGAGACGCGGCTCGCCGAACTGCTGGCGCAAGACAAGGACAACAAGACGCTTTTCGGAAAAATCCTGCCCTATGCCGATGTCGGCTCGTTCGAGACGATGTCGGGCCGCGTGTGGAAGGTCGAGAAAAGCAAGATGCTCGGCAAGGAATCGCCCAAGGCCAAAGGCATGTTCTACATCGATTGCCGTCCGGCGGCCTGGCAGCCGTGCAACGACAGCATGCTGCTCCACGCAGCGCTGCTCGCGAAACAAAAAGGCAAGGCGGGCTTCACCTTCTGGCGCGATCGCGAGCAGCCCTTCTACGGCTTCGTCCGCTTCGGCAATCCGGGCGAGCCGATGATGGCGCCGACGCAATATTTCGCCGCCGACGACGTGATCGCCGAACTGCGCCGCGCGATCCCCTCGCCCGCCGAGCTCGAAACCCGCAAGGCAGCGCGAAAGACGGGCGTCAAATAGCACAGCGCCGCCCCGGCTTGACCGCACAATCCTTACTGTATTATTGTTACAACACAGTAAGGATTGGCGATGACCAGGAGCTCAGAAGATTCCCGCCGCAAGACCTTCGGCGAGCGCCGCGCCCAGATCGCGCGCCGCCGCGAGCCGGTCCGCGGGGATCGTCTTGGGCGCGAGGATAGCTTCGGGCGTTTGCGCCGCGGTGCCCACGATCATCGGGTCGGCGACGCGCTTCAGCCGCCAGCCCGTGGCGATGCGGTCGAGCTGGCGCTGGGCATTTTCGCCGTCGGAGCCAGCGCAGATGATCGTCGCATAGGGCCGCCCTTCGAGTTTCCCGAGGCACGGATAATAGCAGCGGTCGAACATCTCCTTCATCGCGCCCGACAGCGCGGCGAGGTTTTCGGGGCCAACGAAAAGATAACCGCCCGCGGCTTTCAGGACCTCGGGCGTGACATCGTCGGCCGCGAGGAGTTTCGCGCCTGCCGCTCCCTCCTCCGCGGCGCGCGCAAGCGCTTCACTGCCACCGGTGCGGCTGTGCCAGGCGATCAGGAGGTGCGGCGCGGCGGTCATGTGGCGATGCTTGCCAAGCACGGGCCCGCGGCGCAAGCTGCCCCGGAACATGGGGGAGACATGATATGCGCCGACTGACCGCCCTGCTGCTTGCCGGCACCCTGCCCTTCGCCGCCACCGCGCAGGATGCCGCAAGCGAGGCGACGCGTACCGCACAGGCCGAGATCGCGAAGCGCCTGCCGCTGGACGATCCGCGCGACGAAGCCAATGTGATGCGCGGCAAGCTCGCCGAAATTCCGGGCGGCGTGATTCTGGCAAAGGACGGCAAGACGGTGTGGGACCGGCGGCCTTACGCCTTCCTCGATTCCAGAGAGGCGCCCGATACGGTGAACCCGTCGCTGTGGCGGCAAGCGCGGCTGAACGCGGTGCACGGATTGTTCGAGGTCGTGCCGGGCAAGATCTGGCAGGTGCGCGGTTATGACATCTCGGTGATGACGATCATCCGCGGCAAGAGCGGGTGGATCGTCGTCGATCCGCTGCTCTCCGAAGAAGCGGCGGCGGCGAGCTGGAAACTGTTTGCCGATACGATCGAAGCGAAATCGGGCAAGCTGCCGATCCGGGCGGTGATCTTTTCGCACAGCCACAGCGACCATTTCGGCGGGGTCGGCGGTATCGTCACACCCGAACAGGTCCGGCGCGAAAAGATCCGGATCATCGCGCCGCACGGCTTTTCGGAAGAAGCGACGTCGGAGAATGTGCTCGCGGGGACAGCGATGGGACGGCGCGCGCTCTATATGTTCGGATCGATCCTGCCGCCCGGCCCCGCGGGACAGGTCGACACCGGGCTGGGCCCGAAACTGTCGTCGGGTACGATCGGCTATATGGAGCCGACCGAGACTGTCGGCGCGCAGGGCGGCACGCTGACAATCGACGGGCTGGCATTCGATTTCCTCGACGCGGGCGGAACCGAGGCGCCCTCCGAGTTCGTCTTCTATATCCCGGCCTATAAGGCGCTCCACACGACCGAGGTCGTCACGCACACATTGCACAATGTGCTCACCCTTCGCGGAGCGCAGGTGCGCGATGCGCTGCACTGGTCGAAGGTGATCGACGCCGCGCTCGTCCGCTGGGGCGGCAAGGCCGAGGTCGCACTCGCATCGCATCACTGGCCGACATGGGGTGCGGGCGAGGTTTCGGCGCTGCTGACCAGCCAGCGCGACATCTATCGCTATGTCCACGACCGCACACTGTTCCTCGCCAACCGCGGTGCGACGCTCCACGAGCTCGCCGACGTCACCCCCGAGTCCCCGGGACAGGCGAGCGACTTCGCCTCGCGCGGCTATTATGGCACGGTCAATCACGACATGAAGGCCACCTATCAGCGCTATTTCGGCTGGTGGGACGGCAATCCCGCGAATTTCAACCCGCTGCCCCCCGAAGCGAGCGCACCCAAATATGTCGCGCTGGCGGGCGGGGCCGACAAATTGCTCGCGGCAGGCAAGGCGGCGATCGCGGCGGGCGACTATCGCTGGGCGGCCGAATTGCTCAACAAGCTCGTGTTCGCGCAGCCCGATAACAAGGACGCGCGCGCCGCGCTTGCTTCGGCTTACGACCAGCTCGGCTATCAGGCGGAGTCGGGGGCCTGGCGGAATTATTATCTCGCCGCTGCCGCCAGCTTGCGCGGCACCGCGGTCGAAAGTCTGTCGGGGAACGGGCAGAGCCGGAGCTTCGTCAGCGCGATCCCGACCGCGGTCTTTTTCGACGCGCTGGCGACGCGCTTCGACGCCGCCAAGGGCGCAGCGCTCAAAGGAACATTCCAGTTCGTGCTACCCGACAGCCGCGAGACGATCGCGATCGTCGTCGGTGGCGGGGTCGAGGTACCCCGATACGGGATGACCGACGCCGCGCCGACCGCGACGGTGACGCTCGACCGCAAGACGCTCGACGATGTGATGCTCGGACAGGCGCAGTTCCCGGCGCTACTCCAGTCGGGCGCGATCCGGATCGACGGCGACCGCATGGCGTTCCTGTCGTGGTTCGCGCTGCATCCTCCCGCCGACCCGCGCTTCAATGTTGTTGTCCCCTAAGCGCTTAACCGACTAACGGAGGATCATGACCGAAACCCCCACTGCGCACCCCACCGACCCCTTCGATGCCGATGCGCTCAACGGCGCCGAGGGGCTCGACCCGGTCGATCCGGCCTATGCACAGGTGCTCCGCATCGCGACGGCGCTCAACCTGATCCCGCTGGCGATCGGCGCGAGCGTCTTCGACGCGCTGCTGATCCGGCATATCGAGGGGCCATATGGGCTCATCACCGCGGCGGCATGGCTGATCGCCATCATCGTGATCGCCACCTTCCCTTCACGGCGCGTGTCGCGTTGGGGGTATAAGATCGGCGAGGGGCAGCTTCGCGTCGCGCGCGGCTGGCTGTTCCGCACCGACACGATCGTTCCCTTTGTGCGCGTCCAGCATATCGACGTCGGACAGGGGCCGATCGAACGCTGGTTCGGGCTGTCGCACCTGATCGTCCACACATCGGGAACGCACAACAGCACGGTGACGCTGCCCGGGCTGCACAGCGACCTCGCCGCCGCGATGCGCGAGACGATCCGCCGCCATATTCAGACCGATTTCGCATGAGCGATATCGCCCTCCCCCGGCGCGGGATCGAAGACGAACCGAACTGGCAGCGGCTGCACCCCGCGACGCTGGCGCTTGCGCTCGTCAGGATCGGGCCGCGATCGCTGCAATTCCTTCCGGCGGTCGCGGCATTGGGCTTTACCGGCAACTGGATCTGGATCGTGCCCGCGATCGGCGCCTTCCTGCTCTTCTCGCTGCTTGCCGCCTGGTTCCGGTGGCTGCGCTTCCGCTTCCTTGTCGGCGATGACGAGATGGTGATCGAAAGCGGCGTTTTCGCGCGCCAGCATCGCACGATCCCGTTCGACCGCATCCAGGACGTCAGCATCGAACAGGGGCTCGTCTCGCGCGCGCTCGGCATCGCCAAGGTCGGGTTCGAAACCGGTGCGGGCGGCAAGGAGAATGACGCGAGCCTCGACGCGATCGCGCTGGGTGCCGCACAGGCGCTGCGCACGACGATCCGCGCGCATCGCAGCGGCGAAGCGGCGGCACCGGTTGCAGCCTCCGATGCCCCCGGTGCGTCGGGTGCTGTACCCGTCGCCGAAGACCGGCTGCTCTTCGCGATGACGCCGCGCCAGTTGCTGGTCGCGGGGCTGTTCAACTTCTCGCTCGCCGCGCTCGCCCTCGTCGGCGCGGGCATGCAGTTTTTCGACGACCTGCTCCCCTTCGACTTCAACGTCTTCAATCCCGGCGACTGGATCGACCTTGCCGAGCAATATGGGCTCGACCAGTGGGTGATCGCGCACCGCTGGATCGCGGGCGTCGGCGCGGGCATCTCGCTCCTCTTCATCGGCTTTGCCAGCGGGATCGCGACGATGTTTTTCGCCAACTGGGATTTCCGCCTGACGCGCGAGCCGCGCACGTTGCGCCGCACCCGCGGCCTCACCACGCGCACCGATGTCGCGGTACCGGTGAAGCGCGTGCAGGCGGCGATCCTCGTCACCGGATGGTTCCGCCGGCGCTTCGGCTGGCACGAACTGCGTCTGCAGAGCCTCGCCAGCGACGGCGAGAAGGAACGCGACCATCAGGTCGTTCCCTTTGCGCAGCTCGACGCGATCGACCCGGTGCTCGCCGAGGTTGCGATCCGGCGGCCCGATGCCGCTCAGGCGTGGCAGCATAGCCACCGCATCGTCGCGCTGGGGCCGATCGTCGGCGCCGTCTGCGCAACGATCGGCGGCGGGGTAGCGCTCTGGCTCGGCAACGAGGTCGGCTGGCTCGCACTCGTCGCCGCCCCGCTGATCGCGCTGATCGCCCTGTGGGCCGCGCGCTTCCATCGTTGGGCCGACCTCGGCGAGCAGGTCGCGATCCGGCGCGGCGCGTGGAAGCCCAAGATGACCTTGCTCCCGCACGCGTCGGTGCAGAGCGTCGACCTCAAGACCGACTTCATCCTGCGCCCGCTCGGCCTCGCGACTCTGGTCTTCGGCGTACCCGGCGGTAGTTCGCTCGCGACGCACGAGATTCCGGCGATCCCGGCCGCCGTGGCGCGCGACCTGCGCACCCGCATCCTTGCCGCGAGGGCGCGGCGATGAGCGATGCAAGCAGCCTCGCTTTGGGCATCGCGCACTCGATCAAGGGCCAGCCGTGGCACTGGCGGCGCGCGAGCGCCGACATGGCGTCGGAGAATCTCGCGCCCGACGATCTCGTCACGCAATTGCTGCTCGCGCGCGGGGTGACGCGCGACGATCTCGATCGCCAGCGCACGCCGACGCTGCGCGGCTTCATGCCCGACCCGTCGCTGTTCCGCGACATGGACGCCGCCGCCGCGCGGCTCGCCGATGCGGTCGAGCGCAAGGAGGCGGTGACGATCTTCGGCGATTATGACGTCGACGGCGCGACCTCCGCCGCCTTGCTCGTGCGGCTGCTGCGCGGGCTCGGACTGCCCGCGGGCGCCTATATCCCCGACCGGTTGATGGAAGGCTATGGCCCGTCGGGCGCGGCGCTGGTCAAGATCGGCGAGGCGGGGTCGAAGCTGGTCGTCACCGTCGATTGCGGCGCGCAGGCGTTCGATGCGATTTCGGAGGCGAAGGCCGCGGGGGTCGAGGTGATCGTCGTCGACCACCACCAGTGCACGACGACGCTGCCCGAAGCACTCGCGCTCGTGAACCCGAACCGGCTCGACGAGGAACCCGACGCCGCAGTCCACGGCAATCTCGCCGCGGTCGGGGTCGCCTTCCTGCTCGGCGCCGCGCTGCTCCGTACATTGCGCGCGCGCGGGTTTTTCACAGGCCGCGACGAACCCGCGCTGATCGACCTGCTCGACCTCGTCGCGCTGGGCACCGTCGCCGACGTCGCCCGCCTGACCGGCTTCAACCGCGCGCTGGTGACGCAGGGGCTGAAGGTGATGGCGCGGCGCGGCAATACGGGCCTTGCGGCGCTGATGGACGCCGCGCGGCTGACCAGGCCGCCGGGCGCGAGCGACATGGGCTTTGCATTGGGGCCACGGATCAACGCCGGCGGACGCGTCGGCAAGTCCGACCTTGGCGTGCGGCTGCTCACCACATCGGACCCGCAGGAAGCCGCCGAGATCGCGCAGGAACTCAACCGGCTGAACGAAGAGCGGCGCGCGATCGAGGCCGCTGTGCTCGAACAGGCGATCGAAGCGAGCGCCGCGTGCGGCAATGCGCCCGTGGCAATCGTCGCGGGGCAGGGCTGGCACCCCGGCGTGATCGGCATCGTCGCCGGGCGCCTCAAGGAACGACTCCACCGCCCCGCGATCGTCATCGCTCTCGACGAGGACGGCATCGGCAAGGGATCGGGGCGCTCGATTTCGGGCGTCGATCTGGGCGCCGCGATCCTCGCCGCGAAGGAAACCGGGCTGCTCGTGGCGGGCGGCGGCCATGCGATGGCCGCAGGGTTGACCGTCGCCGCCCACAAGGTCGACGCGCTCGGCATCTTCCTCAACGACCGGCTCGCTGCCGACGTCGAACGCGCGAGCGGCGACAAGTCGCTGCTGATCGACGCGGTGCTCGCGCCGCGCGGCATCAATCCCCTGTGGTGCGACGCGATCGAGAGCGCGGGCCCCTATGGCGCCGGCTGGCCCGCGCCGCGCGTCGCGACGGGACCGGTGCGAATCGTCGAATCGGGGATCGTCGGCACCGATCATGTCCGCCTGATCGTGTCGGGCGACGATGGCGCGCGCTTCAAGGCCGTCGCCTTCCGCAGCGCCGAAACCGAACTGGGACAGGCGCTGCTCCACGCGCGCGGCGGGCGCAAGCTGTGGCTCGCGGGCCGCGCGAAACGCGACGATTGGGGCAGCCGCCCGGCCGCCGAGCTTCATCTCGAGGATGCCGCGTGGGCCGATTGATTTGCCGCTGCGCAACATTTTTGCGCGCGACCCCGCCGCCACGCTTGACCGCGCCGAAACGCCCGTCTAAGGCGCCCGCTCACCGATCAGACGGCCCCTTCGTCTAGCGGTCTAGGACGTCGCCCTTTCACGGCGAAAACACGGGTTCGAGTCCCGTAGGGGTCACCATCGGTACGGCGCGCGGTCGGCGCGCTCCTTCACGAAACCTCCGACCCGAAAGGCCCCTTCGTCTAGCGGTCAGGACGCGGCCCTCTCACGGCTGAAACACGGGTTCGATTCCCGTAGGGGTCACCAGTCAGGCAGCGGAAATCATCTTTCCGCGAGCGAAGACCAGGCCGCCAATCATTTGGCACAACATATTTTTACATTTCCGGGCTAAGCAAAATCCCATGTGGCAGCCCAGACATGTCCCCCTCTCCGGATCGACGCGCCCCGACCAGATTTTGGCGGTGGTGATACCGAGCTATCGCGTGAAAGCGCATGTGCTGAACGTGATCGCGCGGGTCGGACCCGAGGTCGCGATGATCTTTGTCGTCGACGATGCCTGCCCCGACGGATCGGGACGTTTCGTCGAGGCGGAGTGCAAGGACAAGCGCGTCCGTGTGATTTTCCATGACCGGAACCGCGGCGTCGGCGGCGCGGTGATCAGCGGCTATCGCGCCGCACTCGCCGCGGGCGCCGACATCGTCGTCAAGGTCGACGGCGACGGACAGATGGACCCGGCGCTGATCCCGCACATCGCGCGCCCGGTGCTCGCGCGGCAGGCCGATTATGCCAAGGGCAACCGCTTTCACAGCCTGTGGAACGTGCGCAAGATGCCGCGCGTGCGTCTCTACGGCAACGCCGGCCTGTCGTTCATGACCAAGCTATCGAGCGGCTATTGGGGCATTTTCGATCCGACCAACGGCTATACGGCGATTCACGCCGCAGCGCTGAACAGCATCGAATTCGCCAATGTGTCGGAGCGCTATTTTTTCGAGACCGACATGCTCATCAACCTCGGCAATGCACGCGCGGTGGTCGCCGACGTGCCGATGGAGGCGGTCTATGGCGACGAGGTCAGCAACCTGCATATCCGCAAGGAGCTATGGCATTTCTTCGCCAAGAATATGCGTGAGCTGACCAAACGCATCTTCTACACCTATTTCCTGCGCGATTTCAGTCCGGCGTCACTGCAATTGCTGTTCGGGCTGATCTTCCTCGTCTTCGGGACGATCTATGGCGCGGTACAATGGACGCATTCGGTGAGCAGCGGCGAGCTCGCGAGTACGGGAACGGTGATGATCGCGGTGCTGCCGATCATCCTCGGCGTGCAATTCCTGCTCAACTTCCTGTCGTTCGACATGGCGAACGAGCCGCGCGTGCCGATCCAGCCGACCTTTTCGCTCGCCGACATCGTGCCGCACGAGGCGGGGGCATGATCGCCGGCAACGGCTGGATCGCCCATGCCATCCGTTACGCCTTCGTCGGAATGATCGTCCTCGGCACCGATTTTGCCATCTATTCGGCGCTGCTGGCGCTGATACCGGGGCAGTTCCTGTTCGCCAATGTCGCGGGCAAGATTGCGGGCGCGGCGCTCGGTTTCGTACTGCATCGTCATGTCACCTTTCGCTGGGCGCAGCGCGACGGCGCGGGGCAGCAATTCGCCTCCTATCTCACGGTGCTCGGCTTCAACCTGCTGCTTTCCTCGGCCCTGCTGTGGCTCGCAATCGAGCGACTGGGCGCCAACGAATATTTCGCCAAGATCGCGGTCGATATCGTCGTCATCGGCTCTGCCTTCCTGCTTTCGCGCCTTTGGATATATCGCCCCTTATGACCAACGCCATCGAACGCATGATCGGCCCCGGACACCGCGGCCTGTGGATCGCCCTTGCGCTGTTCGCGCTGCTCGCGGCGCTCGCGTGGGTCGGCTTCATCGCGTCAGACGACGTGACCTATGCCCGCGGCGCCTATGGCTGGATCGAGCATTTCCCCTTTGTCGGGGGGCATGGCACGATCCGCTATCCAATCACGATTCCGATGGCGCTGTCCTTCCTGACCTTCGGCGGCAACGAATTCGCAATGGTGCTGCCGTCGCTGCTCTACCTGATCGGCTTCCTGATCGCGGCCTGGCGCGTGACGCGCGACGTCGCGGGGCCGCTGCCCGCGTTTTTCGCGCTGCTCGCTTGCGTGACGAGCCCGCTGCTCGTCGTCGAGGCGTCCATCGCCAATGTCGATTTCATCGAGATGGCGCTGCTCTTCGGCGCATGGCTCCTGTGCTTCCGCTGCCTCGAAGAGGGGCCCGGCCGCGCGCGACTGATCGGTGCGGGCGCGCTCGTCGGGCTCGCCTTCCTCGCGCGCGAGACCGCAATCTTCATCATTCCCTTCTTCGGCCTGCTATTCCTCGCGGGGCACCGCATGGGCCGCTGGCACTATCTGTGGATCGCCGTCGGCTTCCTTGCGATCTGGTCGCTCGAACTCCTCTATCTCGGCGTCATGACCGGCGATCCGCTCTACCGGTTCAACATCTCGCTCCATCATGATGCGACGATCGACCGGTCGATCGACCTTGCGGGCAACGTCATCGTCCATCCGCTGGTCGATCCGCTGCTCGTCCTGCTGATCAACCAGGAATTCATGCTGGTCATGTTCCTCGCGATACCGCTCGGCGCATGGCTCTGCTTCTCGACCGCAGTGCCCGAGCGGGTGCGCCATTTCGCGCGGCTGCTCACGCTGTTCGGGCTTTGCTGGTTCGTCTGCGTCGGCGCAGCGCAGCGCCTGCTGCCACTCAACCCGCGCTATTTCATGATCACCGCGTCGATGGCGTGCCTGATCACCGGCACCGCGCTGGGGCTGATCGTGCAGCGAGGGACGGTGCGGGCGCGCCGCGCGGCGCTGGCGGGACTCGCGCTGCTCGTCGGGACGAATCTCGCGGGCATCTATGTCGAGAATCGCGAGCCGACTTTTGGCGAAGAGCAACTGATCGCGGCGCTTGCGGCGCGGCCGGGCGAGCGTATCGGGACCGACCCGATGACACGCTATCGTGCCGACCTCCCGCTGCGCTGGGCGCGGTCCGACGCGCGCGCCGTCGATACACCGCCGGTGCAGGGTGCGCTTTTCTATTACAACCCGGCGCGCGGCGCGAAGCCCAATGCCAAGATGGATGCGACGCGACTGCCGCTCTACCAGCCGCAGCCGGGCTGGGAACTGATCGAAGAATTCACGCCCGAGCCGAGCTACCTCGCAATCGCGCTCGAAACCGTCGGAGCGGACCATATGTTGCCCGCAGGCATCTGGCGCAAACTGCGCCATGCGAATGAATCGGCCTATCTTTATCGCGTGCGCTAGGGCGCGTTTGGTTCATTCCGGAACCAGAACCGAACGAGTGATGCTGGGCTGATCGCCGGCGCGCGGGCACGCTTGCCGAATGACGAACGGCGGGGCCCATATCCATCTTGTCCTGCCCGACGCGACCGAGCGCGCGGCCTGTTTTCGCACGCTGGCAGCCGGGACCGGACGCGTCGTGCGCAGCTTTGCCAGCGCCGAGGCATGGATTGAGGCCGAGGGCGAGGATTCGTGCGCCATCCTGCTCTTTCACTGGCGCCTGCCGGGTGCGACCGATGGCGCGGCATTACTCGACCGCGTTGCTGCGCGGCCGGGCATCGCGGCCTTCGTCGCTGCCGACCAGCTCAGCATTGCCGAATCGCGTACGATCCTGTGTGGCGGCGCGCGCGACCTGCTGCCCGCACCGCTCGACCCGCGCCTCGTCCGCCGGACGGTCGATGCGGCGCTCGCGGAATGGCGTCTGCGTCAGGCGACGCTCGACCGGCATCGCGAGGCCGAGGAGCGGCTGGCGGCACTCACCCCGCGCGAGCGCGCCGTGCTCGACGCGATCGCCGCGGGGCTTGGCAACAAGGCGATCGCGCGCCGGCTCGAGCTCAGCCCGCGAACGGTCGAAGTGCACCGCGCGAACATCATGCGCCGCGCCGGCGCGGGCAATGTCGCCGAGCTGCTGCGGTGGCAGTTCATCGCCGAACTTGCGCGGCCCGCGCCGACAAAACAGGTCCGTTTCGGTGGATGATCGCGGCGAAGCGCGGCCGGGGTCCGGTCAATGCGCCTATAAGGGATATGAACGGCGCACCGCCCTTGAGTTGGTCCCCATGGGCGCTGCCGTTCATACGCACGGGGTCGACCCCACCTGACCTTGTGCAAACGACAGGGCCGGCAAAGGATATTCTTTCCTTGCCGGCCCTCTTGTTTTCCAGCGCTACTTTTTGCCTGCCCCTATTGGGGGACGACCAGCGCACGCTGGTCGGGGCGGCCCATCGACAACAGGATCGGGTCAGCCGCCTGCCGCGCGGCAAAGTCGGCCTTGCCCGCGATCCCCTGCCACCCGATGCCAATCAGCGACTGCGCAATCGCGCCGCCGAGCGTGTCGCCAGGGCCGGGCAGGATGATCACGTCGGGGGCAAACTCCCTGACCGCGACCTGCACCGACAGCGCGAAATCATAGGGCGCAAGGATCTGGTGGCCGAAGGTATAATCCCACATCGCAGCCGGATCGCTCGCATGGCGGCGCCAGATATGGCCGCGGCCGTCGACGAGCGGCAGCGCGGGACGACCGAACAGCGAATGCGGCAGCTCGGCCATCGCCTTGTCCGAACTGCCGAACATCAGCGGGGTGTGGAACGGCCCATGGCCCGCGAGGCGGAGCGGATCACGTCCGGAGGTCGGCGGTGCCTCGGCGAGCAAGGCGGCGAGGCCTTCTTCATTACCCGCGAGCACAAGCATGCCGGCGAGGTCGATCGAGAGCGCCAGCGCGTGGCCGGGGCGCGATGCGATATCGGCGACGAGGCCGAGCAGCTTTTCGCGCAGACCCGGCACCGGACGCCAATCCTCGTCGACGACTTGCAGCAGGATCTGCCCGCCGGGTCCATGCGTCTGGCTGTTGAGCCCCATCGCATTGCTGATGCGAAAACCGTCCTCGGCCGACACCGCACCGCCGAGCGCGAGCGCGCTGTACCAGCCCATCGAATTGCCCGCGATGGCGACGACGTCGAACTGCTCGCGGTCAATGCTGAGCCAGTCGAGCACGGTCGCGGTATAGATCAGCGGCGCGGCGACGTCGCCGCGCATATGCGTCGCGACGCTGAAGCGTTCGGCGCCGTCGAGTTCGCTGACCGTCGGCTGCTCCCGCTCGCGGCGTTGCGCGTCGAAATCCGCGATCAGCGCGCCGAAGCGCGCGCCGTGCAGCCGTGCGATGCTGCCAAGCTCGCCCTTGCCATAGGTGCCGCGGCCGGGCGCGACGACCAGCGCGGTCTGGCGCGCGCTCATACGAGAAGCGCCTTCGCGGCGGCGTAGATCGAATCGCGGCTCGGCAAGGTCAGCGTCGCCGCCCTCCCCAGCGGGATGAAGCTGTCGTCGGCAGCGATCCGCTTGAGCTTCTTTTCGGGCGTGCGCTCGACGAAGAGGGCCATCAGCGCTTCGCTCTGCGATCCCGTGATGCGGCATTCGTCGACGATCAGGATGCGTTTCGCGTCGCCCACCGCGGCGACGAGCTTGTCCTCATCGACCGGCCCGAGCCAGCGCAGGTCGATCACGCGCGCCTTCACCCCGTCGGCGGCGAGCAGTTTTTCGGCCTGCCGCGAGAGATAATATCCGTTGCCATAGGTGACGATCGCAAGGTCGGTGCCGTCGCCGTGCACCCCGACGTCGCCGAGCCGGACCGGCGTCCCCGCGCCCGGCGCTTCGTAGGTGCTGGTCCACAGGCCATCGCCCTCTTCGTGCAGGTCGCGCGTCATATAGAGCGCGATCGGTTCGACGAAGACGACGACGCGTTGTTCCTCGCGCGCGAGCCGCACGCATTCGCGGAGCATCGCCACCGCATCGCGCCCGTTCGACGGAACCGCGAGGATCACCCCCGGAATGTCGCGGAAGACGGCAAGGCTGTTGTCGTTGTGGAAATGGCCGCCGAAGCCCTTCTGGTAACCGAGCCCCGCGATGCGCAGCACCATCGGGTTGGTGTACTGCCCGTCGGAGAAGAAACTCAGCGTCGCCGCCTCGCCGCGGATCTGGTCCTCGGCATTATGGACATAAGCCAGGAACTGGATTTCGGGCATCGGCAGGAAGTCGTTGTGCGCCATGCCGATCGCGAGGCCGAGAATCGCCTGTTCGTCGAGCAGGGTGTTGACGACACGCGCCGACCCGAAGCGCTGGTGGAGCTTGGCGGTGACGTTATAGACGCCGCCCTTCGGCCCGACATCCTCGCCCGCGACAACGATTTCCTTGTGCGCGAGCATCAGGTCGGCGAGCGCCCAGCTCAAGAGCCGCGCCATATGCTGCGGCTTGTCCATCGCACCGGCATCGCTGCCGAACATCGCCCTGCGATCCTCGTCCGACGGCGTGTTGGCGCGCGCCACCTCGCGCTTCGGCGGGACCAGGCTTTCCATCACATGCGCAGGCGTCGTGATCTTGGGGCGCAGGATCGCCGCCTCTGCCTGTCGCGCGAGCGTCGCACCGATATCTTCATAGGCGTCGGCGATTTCGGCGGGCGACATCCAGCCATGTTCGGCCATCAGCGCCGCGCCCGCGAGCAACGGGTCGCGTGCCTCGTCGGCCTCGATCAGGGCTTTGGGGAGATAAGCGCCCTGCACATCCGATCCGGCGTGGCCATAGAGACGGACAGTTCCCATGTGGAGGAAGACGGGCTTGCGATAGCGACGCGCATAATCGGCGGCCTCGGCGGCGCCGGCATAGGCCGACACCAGATCGGTGCCGTCGCATTTGATATAATGCAGCCCCGCGCGGTGGCGGAACTGCGCCTCGATCCAGCCCGTCGGCGTGCGCGTCGAAATGCCGATGCCATTGTCCTCGCAAAGGAAGATGAGCGGCATCGGCGACCCCTGGAACGCCGCCCAGCCCGCCGTGTTGAACGCGCCCTGTGCGGTCGAATGATTCGCCGACGCGTCGCCGAAGCTCGTCAGCACGACCGCGTCGTCGGGAAGCGGCAGCCCGGTCATGCCAAGGCGGCGCGCGATGCCGATCGAGAAGGCGGCGCCGACCGCCTTCGGCAAGTGCGAGGCGATCGTCGAGGTTTGCGGCGGGATATTGAGCGGCTTCGAGCCGATCACCTTGTGCCGTCCGCCCGAAATCGGGTCTTCGGACGAGGCCGCGAAGCTCAGCAGCATGTCCCATGTCGGCGTCCCGCCCGGAAGCTGGCGCGCGCGGTGGAGCTGGAACGCGTTCGAACGATAATGGAGGAACGCCATATCGGTGACGCGGAGCGCCGCCGCGACCGCCGCATTGCCCTCGTGCCCCGACGATCCGATCGTATAGAAACCCTCGCCCCGCGCCTGCAAATGGCGCGACAGCCGGTCCATCTGGCGGCTCGTGAGCTGCGACAGGAAGATGTCGGTCGCCTGGCCGCGCGACAGGCCGGCGACCACGGGGTCGGGCGCGTCCGCACGGTCGGGCAGATGCCCCCCCGCCAATGCCGCAAGGAATTTCTCATGTACCGCCTGCGCCGCGTCCACCTGTCTCTCCTGTCGCGCGGCCTTCGGTTACACATGTAACGACCCGGCCGGTTTCGCCGCGCGCTAGAACGGGGCCGTTCGGCGCGCAAGCATCTCTTGCCCTCCTCTCTTGCCTTTCCGCGTCGCCTCGCGCTACCACCATTCACGATGAACGACCGGGGCTGGGCCATCTTTTCAATATGATATCCTTGTGGATCGCCCAGGCGTCGGCCGCGGCCGACACGTCCGGCACCGGCGGAGGTCAGGGCTGGCTGCTCGATCCCGAACTCGTCGATCCAGGCTATAGCCAGACGATCGCGGGCGGCGGGATCCAGACCGCCTTTCCGCCCCCCCCGCCGCCCCCGCCGCCGACCCCCGAATGGATGCGATCGCTGTTCGACACGATCGGCCGGTTTTTCGAGTGGAGCGCGCCCGCCGCCAAGCCGCTGATGTGGATCGCCGTCGCGGCGCTGATCCTGTTCCTCCTCTATCATTTCGTCCCGGCGTTCGCGCGCTGGGTCGACAAGCTGCGTTCCGGCCGCAAGGCGGGCGACGCCGATGCAGCGGGCCATGCCGGGCAGGCCGAAGCGGGCGCCGCACGCGCGCTCCTCGCCGAAGCCGACGCGCTCGCTGCCGAAGGCCGCTTTGCCGAGGCGGTGCATTTGCTGCTCTATCGCAGCGTCGAGGATATCGACGGCCGCCGCCCCGGACTCGTCAAACCGGCGATGACCTCGCGCGACCTCGCCGAGGCGGAGGGCCTGCCGTCGGTCGCGCGGGGTGCCTTCAGCCGCATCGCGCGCACGGTCGAGATCAGCCTGTTCGGCGGACGTTCGATCGATACCGCAGCGTGGCAACAGTGCCGTGCGGCCTATGCCGAGCTGACCGTCGCAAAAAACTGGGCGCGCGCATGAGCAACGCCGCCGACGATCATGGCTTCAACCCGCGCCTGATCGCCGCGGTGGTGGCGATCGGCGTGATCGCTTTTATCGCACTCTGGGCGCTGATCGCGTTGGGGCCGCAGATCAGCAGCGGCAACGACGGCGGCGGCCATGCGCTGTCGAAGGCGGCGCCGGGCTATGCGGGGATCGTCGACCTTGCCGAGCGCGCGGGCGCCGGCGTCGAATTGCGCCGCCGCGTCGAGACAGCGCGTTACGAAGACCATGAGTCCTTGCTGGTGCTGACCCCGACACACCGCACCCGCGCGCCGGAGATCGCCGAACTGATCGACGCCGACAGCCGCGCGCCGGTGCTGGTCGTGCTGCCGAAATGGCAGACGATGGCGATTCCCGGCCAGACGCCGAAGCCCGGCTGGGTCAGCGCGGGCATCGCCGTCAGGCCGCCCGCAAAAATGCTGCCCCCCGCCCATTTCGGGAAAATCGAAATCAAGGCATCGCCCAGCAAGGCGCAGCCGGTGCCCGCCAACATCACCGGCCATGTCTTCACGGCGCTGCTGCCCGACAATGTGCAGACCGTATCGGGCGAAAATCTCGAAACGCTGATCGCAGGGCCGGGCGGCGGGGCGGTGCTGGCGCAGGTCGGCGATCGCGACCTTTACATCCTCGCCGACCCCGACCTGATCAACAATCTCGCCTTTTCCTCGGGCGAAAAGGCCCGCGCGGGCGTCATGCTGGTCGACGCGATCGCCGAATATGCCGACACCGACGGGCTGGCCTTCGACGTCACGCTCAACGGCTTCGGCGGCCAGCGATCGCTGCTCCGCTTCGCCTTTGTCCCGCCCTTCATCGGCATCACCCTCTGCCTGATCGCGGCGGGGCTGCTCGCGCTGTGGCAGGCGTGGATGCGCTTCGGCCCCGCGCTCCGGCCGGGCCGCGCGATCCCGGTATCGAAAGCCGCGTTGATCGCGAACAGCGCCGACCTGATCCGACAGGCGCGGCGCGAACTCGACGGTGCTGACGCTTATGTGAAAAGCCAGCGCACCGCGATCGCGCGGCGGCTGCACGCGCCCGCCGGGCTCGACGACGAAGCGACCGATCGCTGGATCGACAAGCATCTGCGCGCCGGCAGCGACCTGTTTTCCTCGCTCGCGCAGCGCCTGCCGCTCGCGCGCAACACGCATGATTTTCTCGGCGACGCACAGGCGTTGCACGACATCAGGAAGGATTTACTCCGTGACAGCTAATCCGATCGACAAGGGAGACGGGGCCAAAAGTGTCGAAAGCGTCCAGGCGCTCGGTGCCGCGATCGAGGGCGAGGTCGCCAAGGTCGTGTTCGGGCAGGGACCGCTCACCCGCATGGTGACGATCGCGCTGCTCGCGGGCGGCCATGTCCTGCTCGAAGGCCCGCCGGGGACAGCAAAGACCCTGCTCGCACAAGCTTTCGCGCGCGCGACGGGGCTCGCGTTCGGGCGTATCCAGTTCACCCCCGACCTGATGCCCGGCGACATATTGGGGTCGAACCTGTTCAACTTCCAGACGTCGAGCTTCACCCTCACCAAGGGGCCGATCTTCACCGAGCTGCTGCTCGCCGACGAAATCAACCGCACCCCGCCGAAGACGCAGGCCGCGCTGCTCGAAGCGATGCAGGAACGCCGCGTGACGATCAACGGCGAGCCGCATGTGATGAGCCCGCGTTTTACCGTGCTCGCGACGCAGAACCCGATCGAACAGCAGGGCGTCTATCCGTTGCCCGAGGCGCAGCTCGACCGTTTCCTGTTCAAGCTGGTCGTCGATTATCCCGACGCCGCCGAGGAACGGCGGATCGTCGCCGACCATGGCGGGCGCTTCAAAAGCCCTGCGGTCGCCGATTTCGGGGTGGCCGAGGTCGCCAATGCGAAAACGATCGAGGCTGCGATCGACACGATCGCGACCGTGCGGCTCGCCGACGAGATCGTCGATTATATCGTCCGGCTCGTCCGCGCGACGCGCGAAAGCGCCGACCTCGAATGCGGCGCAAGCCCGCGCGCGGCGACCCTGCTCGCCCGCGCAGCGTGCGCCGCGGCGGCGCTCGACGGGCGCGACTATGTCATTCCCGACGACATCCAGCGGCTTGCCGCGGGCGTCTTGCGCCACCGCGTGATCCTGTCGGCGGCGGCCGAGATCGAAGGCCGCAACGTCGAACAGGTCGTCGCGGCGCTGCTCGAACGCGAGGAGGTGCCGCGTTGATCTACCCGACGCGCCGCGCGATCTATCTGCTGCTCGCGGGCGCCCCGATGGCGCTCGCGCTCGGACTTGTGCGGCCCGAGCTGTGGCTCGTTGCGCCCGGCTGGATCGGGGTGATCCTCGCCTGCCTGATCGTCGACACGATCGCGGGGGCGAACCCGCGCCATCTCAGTCTCGACGCGCGGTTCCCGCATCAGGTCGGGGTCGGCGACCCGTTCGACCTGTCGCTGGCCGCGACCGGCGCGGCGGTGCCGCAGCGTGCCGAGATCGCGCTCGCACTCGACGAACGGCTCGCCGAGAGCGGGCGGCTGGCGGGCGACATGCGCAAGGTCGCCGACGGCGACATTCTGACCCGCACGCTGTCGCTCACCGCCTCGCGGCGCGGGCAGGCGCGGGTCGAGGCGCTGTGGATTCGCTGGGCGGGGCCGCTCGGGCTCGTCTGGAAACAGCGGAAATTTGCTATCGACGGCGCAATCAACGTCGTGCCGAGCCTGCGCGCCGTGACCGACGAGGGCAGCCGCCTGTTCCAGCGCAACAGCTGGTTCGGGCTCCGCCAGCAACGCTTTCGCGGCGAGGGCACCGAATATGAGGCACTCGCCGAATATCAGCCGGGGATGGATCGCCGCGCGATCGACTGGAACGCGTCGGCGCGCCACGTCAAACTGCTCGCGAAGGAATATCGCGTCGAGCGCGACAATCGCGTCGTGCTGGCGATCGATGGCGGACGGACGATGGCCGAGCCCGTCGGCGGCATGCCGCGCGTCGACCGCGCGGTGTCGGCGGCGCTGCTGCTCGCCTACGTCGGGCTGAAACTCAACGACCGGATCAGCTTCTTCTCCTTTGCCGCGAAGCCACACGCGCTGACCCCCGCCTATATGCACACGCAGGATTTCCCGGCGCTGCAGCGCGCCGCGAGCCTGATCGACTATGCGCATGTCGAAAGCAATTTCACCCTAGCGCTCACCACATTGAGCGCGCAGCTCAATCGCCGCTCGCTGATCATCCTCTTCACTGAATTCACCGACGCGACGAGCGCCGACCTGATGATCCGCGCCGCTGGACGGCTGGTGAAGAAACATCGCCTGCTGTTCGTCGTGATCCGCGACGAAGAGGTCGAGAGCGAGGAGCGCCGCCGCCCCGAAAGCGCCGCCGACGTCACCCGCTCGAACGTCGCCGCGGCGATGCTGCGCGACCGCCAGCTCGTCATCGCGCGCCTCCAGCGGCTCGGCGCCGACGTCATCGAGGTGCCCGCCGACACGATGGGGGCGAGCGCGGTCGAGGCCTATCTGGGCATCAAACGGCAGGGCAGCCTGTGATCCCGCCCGCCGCCTCCACGCGCGCGATCGACGCACCGAGCTTTTCGACCAGCCGCTTTCGCGCCGAGCGCGAGGCCGACTGGATCGCGTTCGACCTGCTGCTCACCCGGCTCGAGAAGAAGGGCGCAGCGGCGCTGACCAGCGACGAACTGCTGCAACTGCCTTTGCTCTATCGCGCAACCCTGTCGTCGCTGTCGATCGCACGCGCGACGAGCCTCGACAAGGCGCTGCTCGACCATCTCGAGGCGCTGTCGATCCGCGGTTATTTCCTCGTCTATGGCGTGCGCGAGACACGGCTCAACCGGCTCCGCCGTTTCTTCCTCTACGACTGGCCCGCCGCGGTGCGATCGGTGTGGAAGGAAACATTGATCATTTCGCTGATCATCCTGCTCGGCGCGATGACCAGCTACTCGCTCGTCTCCAGCAACCCCGAATGGTATTTCAATTTCGTCGATGAAGAGATGTCGGGCGGACGCGACCCGCGCGCCACCGCCGAATTTCTCCAGTCGACGCTGGGGCACGGCAAGGCGGCGGCGGACAAGGGAGAAAGCGGACTGCACGTCTTCGCGACCTATTTGTTCACCCACAACAGCCAGGTCTCGATCCTGTCCTTCGCGCTCGGTTTCGCCTTCGGCATCCCGACGATGATGCTCGAATATTATCAGGGGATCGGCCTCGGCGCGATGATGGCGATCTTTTCCGCCAAGGGGCTTGGTTTCGATTTCGGCGGCTGGCTGTTCATCCACGGCACCACCGAATTGTTCGCCGCGGCGCTGTCGGGCGCCGCAGGGCTGCGCATCGGGGGCGCCGTCGTCTTTCCCGGTGCGCGCGGACGGTTGCAGGCGGCCGCCGACGCGGGACGCACCGCGGGCAAGGTGATGGTCGGCGTCATCCTGATGCTGTTCGCCGCCGGGCTGCTCGAAGGTTTCGGGCGCCAGCTGATCACCGACACGATGCTGCGCTATGCCATCGGGTCGCTGATGCTGCTGTTCTGGCTTGCCTATTATTACATCCCGCGGCGTGAGGATGTGACATGACCGCAGCTGCCGCCAACGCGAAATCGCGCGCCGCACGCACGAAGAAGATCCGCCAGTTCGTCACCCCCGAGGGCGTCGACCTCGAACTGAAGATTGCGAGCGCGGGGCTGCGTTTCGGCGCGCTGCTCGTCGACATGATCCTGATCCAGCTCGCGCTGCTCCTCTTCTGGTTGCTGATGCTGTGGATCGGGGTCGCCGCGCAGTCCGACGTCACCGAGGTGATCTGGATGCTCGGCGCCTTCCTGCTCCGTACCTTCTGGTTCATCGGGTTCGAGCTGGGGTCGCGCGCCGCGACACCCGGCAAGCGGCTGATGGGCATCCGCGTCGTCGCGCGCGACGGCGGCCGCCTGACTGCCGATGCGGTGGTCGCACGCAACCTGATCCGCGAACTCGAGCTGTTCCTGCCGCTGATGATGCTGGGCGCCGGGGTGGCGCAGGACAGCGTGTCGGGGTGGATCATGCTCGCGGGCGTGCTCTGGTCGCTGACGCTCAGCCTGTTCCTGCTGTTCAATCGCGACCGGATGCGGATGGGCGACCTGATTGCCGGGACGTGGGTGGTGATGGCGCAGCGCGTCAAGCTCGACGCCGACATCGCAGTCGATGCGGCGGGCGACGCGATGACGTTCAGCGAGGAAGAACTTGCGGTTTACGGTATTTTCGAGCTGCAGGAACTGGAGCGTGTTCTGCGCGGCCGCGACCCGCGCGCGATGCGCGACGTCGCCGACGCGATCCGCGCCAAGATCGGCCGCCCCGTCGCCGAAGAGGATGACGTGTTCCTGCTTTCCTATTACCGCCAATTGAAAGCCCGGCTCGAACGCAAATTGCTGTTCGGGAAACGGCGAGAGGATAAATATGCCAGCGACTGACACCTGTGTTACCGACGCCCTGCACGCACGCCGTTCGGTGCGCGCCTTCACCGACAAGCCCGTCGATCCCGCGCTTCTGAAGGAAATTTTCGCCGCGGCGCAGCGCGCGCCGTCGGGCGGCAATCTCCAGCCATGGCAGGCGACGGTGTTGACCGGCGAACCCTGGCAAGCGGTGAAGGACGCCGTCGCCGCGCGGATCGCGATGGGGCGCGAGGGGTATGAACCCGAATATGATATCTATCCCAAGGGGCTGACCGAGCCGTGGGAAGCGCGCCGCTTCGGCGTCGGCGAGGCCCTCTATGCCGCGCTCGGCATCCCGCGCGAGGACAAGGCGGCCCGGCTTGCTCGGTTCATGGACAATTACCGGGGTTTCGACGCACCGGTGATGCTTTTCCTCCATTGCTCGCGCATCATGGGGCCGCCGCAATGGTCGGACATGGGCATGTGGCTGCAATCGGTGATGCTGCTGCTCGTCGAAGCCGGGCTCGCGAGTTGCCCGCAGGAATGCTGGGCGATGTACGGGGCAACGGTGCGCCGCACGGTGGGGCTGGACGACGGGCAGATTTTGTTCACCGGGCTGGCGATCGGCCATGCCGATACCGATGCGGCGGTGAACCAGTGGGTGGTGCCGCGCGTACCGCTCGACGAAGTGATTGATTGGCAGGGATTTTAAACGATGATGAGCAAGGGTTTTCGCTATGGCGCCGCAGGCGCGCTGATGCTCGTCGTCGCGGGCTGTACCGCAATCCCGAAACCCGAAGCCCCACCCCCCGCGCCGCGGCCGGTCGCCCCGTCGCCGACCCCTGCGCCGCTGCCGACGCCGACGTCAGGCTGGGAGGATCGCGCGGTCGATGCCGGCGCGTGGCGTTATGATGCGGGCAACCGCACCGCCAGCTTCGTTCCGACGGGCAGTTCCAACCCGTTGCTCAGCCTGACGTGCAGCGGCGACGGCATCCGCATGACCTCCGCGCTCTCGGGCAATGTCAGCCTGCGCACGAGCGCGGGGACCGACCAGCTCCGCTTCGACGGCGGCGGCGCAACGATGGGCAACCGCGACCCGCGGCTCGACCGCATCGCCTTCAGCCGCGGCCGCTTCGCGCTCGAAACGCCCGGCGGCGGCGCACTGACGCTGCCGGTGCAGTCGGAGATCGGCCGCGTGATCGAGGATTGCCGATAGGCGGCGAGGCCTAGCCCCCCAGCTGAACCGTTCCGCCCTTGATCCAGCCCCAGCGGCACGGACCCTGATATTCGCGGGCGTTCTGCACCGACTTGCCGACGCCGCACATGTCGGGATCGGTGCCGGGCGCGGCAAAGACGACCCCGAACCAGGCGTCGTTCTCGGCCGCTTCGCACAGCGACACATTCGCGCCGCCGGCCAGCTTCGCCTTGATTGCGCGCGTTTCGCCGGGCGCCCAATAGACATCGGTGCCGCCTGCCTTGACGCGGCTGATGCTCGAACAGGCGGGCAGGCTCGGCCCTTCGGTGCCGATCATCACCGCGCGCGTCGCGAGCGGTTCGCCCACGACGTCCGGGGCGTTATCGGCCGGCGGTGCAGGCTGGCTGCACCCCGCGAGCGAGACGGCAAGGACGGCGGCGAGCGTGGAAGCGAGACATGGTTTCATGTCCGCGAAACTAGCCGCCGCGGCGCGCGCGCGCAACGCTCGTCGCCACAGGTGCGAGAGCCGCATTTTCGCTTGGGTTTTTGCGCCTTCGACCCTATATAATCGATATGACGGACACGCCTGAAAATAACGCGCCGAGCGCGCCCTCCAACCAGCCCAACACCAACGCCTATGGCGCCGATTCGATCAAGGTTCTCAAGGGCCTCGATGCGGTACGCAAGCGTCCGGGGATGTATATCGGCGACACCGACGACGGGTCGGGCCTGCATCACATGGTGTTCGAGGTGTCGGATAACGCGATCGACGAAGCGCTTGCGGGGCATTGCGACCTTGTCCTGATCACATTGAACAGCGACGGATCGGTCAGCGTCGAGGATAACGGCCGCGGCATTCCGACCGGCATCCATGCCGAGGAAGGCATTTCGGCGGCCGAGGTCATCATGACCCAGCTCCACGCCGGCGGGAAGTTCGAGAACACCAGCGACGACAATGCGTACAAGGTGTCGGGCGGCCTCCACGGCGTCGGCGTCTCGGTCGTCAACGCGCTCAGCGAATGGCTAGAGCTCACGATCTGGCGCGACGGCGAAGAGCATTGGATGCGCTTCGAACATGGCGATTCGGTCGCGCCGCTCAAGATCAACGGTCCCGCGCCCGCGGGCAAGAAGGGCACGCGCGTCACCTTCTTCGCATCGACCGACACGTTCAAGAATGTCACCGAATTCGATTTCGAGAAGCTCGAGCATCGCTATCGCGAGCTGGCATTCCTGAACTCGGGCGTCCGCATCAAGCTGGTCGACGCGCGCCATGCCGAACATGTCAGCCACGATCTGTTCTACGAAGGTGGCATCGCGGCGTTCGTCAAATATCTCGACCGCAACAAGAATGCGCTGCTGCCCGATCCGATCGCGATCAGCAGCGAGCGCGACGGCATCGGCATCGACGTCGCGCTCGAGTGGAACGACAGCTATTATGAAAATGTCCTCTGCTTCACGAACAACATCCCGCAGCGCGACGGCGGCACGCACCTCGCGGCGTTCCGCGCCGCGCTGACGCGCACGCTGAACGGCTATGGCGACAAATCGGGCATCCTGAAGAAGGAGAAGGTCAGCCTCACCGGAGAGGATATGCGCGAAGGGCTGACCGCGATCGTCTCGGTCAAGCTGCCCGATCCGAAATTCAGCTCGCAGACCAAGGACAAGCTGGTCAGCAGCGAAGTCCGCCAGCCGCTCGAAAGCCTGATGGCCGACCGGATGACCGAATGGCTCGAGGAAAATCCCGCTTATGCAAAAGCGGTGATCCAGAAGGTCATCGACGCCGCCGCGGCGCGCGAGGCCGCGAAAAAGGCGCGCGAACTGACGCGGCGCAAGGGCGCGATGGATATCGCGAGCCTGCCGGGCAAACTCGCCGACTGCCAGGAACGCGATCCCGCCAAATGCGAACTCTTTCTTGTCGAGGGTGACTCGGCAGGCGGATCGGCGAAACAGGGCCGCGACCGGCATGTGCAGGCGATCCTGCCACTGAAGGGCAAGATTTTGAACGTCGAGCGCGCGCGCTTCGACCGCATCATCTCGTCGAAGGAAGTCGGCACGTTGATCCAGGCGCTCGGCACCGGGATCCGCGACGAGTTCAACCTCGAAAAACTGCGTTATCACAAGATCGTGATCATGACCGACGCCGACGTCGACGGCGCGCATATCCGCACGCTGTTGCTCACCTTCTTCTATCGCCAGATGCCCGAGATCATCGAGGGCGGTCATCTCTACATCGCCCAGCCGCCGCTCTATAAGGTCACGAAGGGGCGCAGCGAGGTGTATCTGAAGGACGACACCGCGCTCGAAAATTACCTTGTCGACGCCGGCATCGACGCGCTGCTGCTCGAAACGCCGGGCGGCGCGCGTTCGGGGCAGGATCTGCGCGGACTGATCGATCATGGACGGCGTCTGCGCGCGCTGATGCGCTATGTGCCTCGCAACCTGAACCACGGGCTGATCGAGGCGCTCGCGCTGACCGGCGCGCTCGACCCCGATCTCGACACCGCGGGACGCCACAGCGCCGCCGCGACCGCCGCGACCTGGCTCAACGCCGCCGAGCGCGCGCTGACCGGCGGCGCCGAAGCCATATGGACCGTCGAGGCGGTCGAAGGCGGCGGCTACACGCTCGAACGCCGCTGGCGCGGGGTGAGCGACCATCATGCGATCGACGCCGCCTTCCTCGGCAGTCAGGAAGCGCGACGGATGCACAAACTCGCCACCGAACAGGCCGACAGCTACGCACGCCCGGCGCGACTGGTAAAGGCGACCGGTGCGGCCGCCGAAGTCGAAACCGACGTCGTCGAAGGCGAAGAGGGCGACCTTCCCGCCGCGACGAACGCAAAGGCCAATCCGGTCACGCGGCCGTCCGAACTGCTCGAGGCGATCTTTGCGCACAGCCGCAAGGGGCTCGCGATCAGCCGCTACAAGGGGCTGGGCGAGATGAATGCCGAACAGCTGTGGGAAACGACGCTCGACCCGGCCAACCGTTCGCTGCTTCGCGTCGAGGCCGAGCAGGCCGATGTCGCGCACGAAATCTTCGAACGATTGATGGGCGACGAGGTCGAACCGCGGCGCGATTTCATTCAGACGAACGCGCTTTCGGTCGCGAATCTCGACGTATAAAATCAGTTGTTGTTCGGTTGAAACCGACGAAATCGAACATCCGGACGCAAAATCACTTCAGTTTAACGCGCGGCGGCTTGCCCAGGCGAGCCGCCGCTGCTTTTGGCCCCTCCTCTGACAAGGGGATGATGTCATGCGGGCCTTTTCTGCCATGATGATACCGCTTCTGCTGACGGTTTCGGCCGCAGCGCAGGAAGTCGAAGCGATCGATCAAGCCGACCAGAGCGTCGCCGACATCGATGAAGAAACCGAAATCGGCGGCGGCATGGCGAGCTATTATGGCAACGAGCTTGCCGGCAATCGCACCGCGAGCGGCGAACGCTTCGATCCCGGTCAGCTTACCGCGGCCCACCGGTCGCTCCCTTTCGGCAGCATGGTACGCGTCACCAACACGTCGAACGGCGACAGCGTGATCGTCCGCATCAACGACCGTGGCCCCTTTGCACACGGCCGCGTCATCGACGTCAGTCAGGCCGCCGCACGCGAAATCGGTATGCACCGCAGCGGCACCGCGCGGGTGAAGCTGGCCTTGCTCAACGACGACTGAGGTCAGTCGAAAACCGACCACCCCGCCGCATAGGCAAAATGTTCGAGCGCGACCGCGCCGGCCAGTGACGTCCCTGCCTCGTTGAGCGCGGGCGACCAGACCGCAATCGATCCCTGCCCCGGCGCGATACACAAGATGCCGCCCCCGACCCCGCTCTTGCCCGGCAGGCCGACGCGAAAGGCGAACTCGCCGCTGTTGTCGTAATGGCCGCACAGCATCATGATCGCGTTGATGCGCCGCGCGCGGTGCGGTTCGATGAGCTGTTCGCCGGTGAGCGGATCGCGCCCCTCCATCGCGAGGAACAGCCCGGCGCGCGCGAGCTGGCGGCACGACATCGCGATCGCGCACTGGCGGAAATAGACGCCGACCACGGTTTCAACGGGGTGCCGCAGATTTCCGAACGCGTCCATGAAATGCGACAGGCTGCGGTTGCGCGCGCCGGTTTCGGATTCCGAAAAGGCCACGTCGAAGTCGATTTCGACGCCATCGTCGCCCGCCCGCGCGCGCATGAAGTCGACGATCTCGTCCGCGACCGCATCGCCGCTGCGCCCGTCGATCAGCCGGTCGGTCGTCGCGATCGCACCCGCGTTGATCAGCGGATTGCGCGGGATGCCATGCTCGCTTTCGAGCTGAACGATCGAATTGAACGCCGATCCCGACGGTTCGCGCCCGACGCTGTCCCAGAGCGAACTGCCAACCTGCCTGAGCGCCATCGCCAGCGTGAACACCTTCGACACCGACTGGATCGAGAAGGCTTCGTCGGCGTCGCCCGCGCTGTGGACGGTGCCGTCGGGCAGCGCGAGCGCGAAGCCAAGCTTGGTCGGATCAACCCCGGCCAGCGCCGGGATATAGTCGGCGACGCGCCCCCTTCCGAGCTGCGCCGCAGCAAGCATCATCGCTTCGTCGATATGGTTGCGCAGATCGTCGGTCATCGCGCCCGCCTAGCATAATCGCCGCGCAAAGCATGTATTTTCATTTTTGCGAAAATATTCTATGAAACTAAAATCAATTTCGCGAATCGGGAGAATGAGACATGGTCGATCATCCGCGAGGAAAGGGGCTTTCGAGCGCCGTCAGCTATCAGGACAGCAAGGCGGCGTTCCGCTGGCTGGAGGAGGCGTTCGGGTTCGATCCGCTGTTCGTGCTGCTCGATGCCGACGGCAACCTCGCCCATTCGGAAATGGAGTTCGGCAATTCGGCGATCATGGTCGGCAATGAATGGTCGGACGATCACAAGAGCCCGAAGTCGATCGGCGGCAAAAACACCCAGTCGGTGCACGTCCAGCTCGCCGTCGGCGACGATATCGACGCGCATTGCGAAAGGGCGCGTGCCGCGGGCGCCGACATCATCGCCGAACCCGAAACGCAATTTTACGGCGATCGCAGTTACCGCGCGAAGGACCCCGAGGGCCATATCTGGACCTTCGGCGTGACGGTGGAGGAAAAGACCGCCGAACAATGGGACGCCGAGGGCGGCTTCACGACCAAGACGCGGCTCGACGATTGAGCGCGGGGGTCGACCGCGTCTTCGCCGCGCTCGCCGACCCCAACCGGCGGCGCGCGGTCGAATTGCTCGGGAAGCGGCCGCACAGTGCGGGCGAGCTCGCGGGCGCGCTCGGGCTCGCCGCCCCGGCGATGAGCCGCCATTTGCGCGCACTGAAAGAGAGCGGACTGATCGAGGACGCGCATCCGACCTTCGACGCCCGCGTCCGCATTTACAGCCTCAAGCATGGCGCGACCGCCGAACTCAAACGCTGGCTCGCTGAGACCGAGGCGCTGTGGACGCACCAGCTCGCGGGCTTCAAGGCGCATGTCGAGGCAGGCGAATGAGCGCCGCGGTGATCGTCGCGCTGCGCGTGGCGGTTGCGCCCGACGTAGCCTTCACCGCTTTCACCCGCGATATCGGCCGCTGGTGGCAAAGCCATCCGCTCTTCCAGCTGACGCGCAAGGGCGACGGGATGCTGCGGTTCGACCCCGAAGGGCCGGGCGGGCGACTCGTCACCCGCTTCGACGACGGCAGGGAGTGGGAGATCGGTCCGGTGCGTCATTGGCTACCCGGCGAGCGGCTGGCGTTCGGCTGGCGGCTGCCGAGCTTCAAGGCCGATCAGGCGACCGAGGTCGATGTGCGGTTCGAGGCCGTCGGGGACGAGACGCGCGTGACGGTCGAGCATCGCGGCTGGGACAGCATCCCGCAGAAACATGTCGCGCGGCACGGGTTCGAGCTGATGCTGTTCCAGCGGCGGCTGGGAGAATACTGGCGGGGGTTGCTGAAAGGGATCGAAGCGGGGCTGTGAGCGACGGCCTCCTCTGGGGAGCTGACAGCAAACCACCCCCGCTTCGCCATCCCGGACTTGATCCGGGATCGATGAGCGCGACGGTCGCTGTGGACCCCGGATCAAGTCCGGGGTGACGACAATAGAGAATAGCAGAAATCGGTCGAAGCGCCCCAACGTCATCGACAAGAGAAGCATTGCACGCGCCTCGCTCCCGCCCCACGATCCCAGTATGCCGCTCCCCGCTCCCTTCACCGACTGGTTCGCCGCGCGCGGGTGGCGGCTCCGGCGGCATCAGGCCGAGATGCTCGCGGCGGGGACGCGCGGCGAGAGCGCGTTGCTCGTCGCCGCAACCGGTGCGGGCAAAACGCTGTCGGGATTCCTGCCGACGCTCGTCGACCTCGCGGAGCATCCGTCCGACCGGCTACACACGCTCTATGTTTCGCCGCTGAAGGCGCTCGCCGCCGACGTCGAGCGCAACCTCCTCGGCCCGATCGCCGAGATGGAGCTCGACATCAGCGTCGAGAGCCGGAGCGGCGACACATCGTCGGACAAGAAGGCACGCCAGCGCAGCCGGCCGCCCAACATATTGCTGACCACCCCCGAATCGCTGTCGCTGTTGCTGTCCTACCCCGACAGTTTCACGATGTTCGCCGACCTCAAGACCGTGGTGATCGACGAGATCCACGCCTTCGCGCCCGGCAAGCGTGGCGACCTGCTCAGTCTTGCCCTCGCGCGCCTCCAGACGATCGCTCCCGGCCTCCGCCGCGTCGGCCTGTCGGCGACGATCGCCGACACGGCCGCCTATCGCGGCTGGCTCGCGCCCGGCGGCGACGCGGACGCCGTGACGCTGGTCGAGGGCGAGGCGGGCGCCGATCCCGACATCGCGATCCTCCTGCCCGAAGGGGCGGTGCCCTGGGCCGGGCACTCGGGGCGCTATGCGGTCCATCAGGTGATGCAGGAGATTGCGAAGAACCGCACGACGATCATCTTCTGCAACACGCGCGGGCTCGCCGAGCTGATCTTTCAGGAGCTTTGGAAGGTCAACGACCTGTCGCTCCCCATCGCGATCCACCACGGCAGCCTCGACCGCGAAGCGCGCCAGCGCGCCGAAGCGGCGATGGCCGAAGGGCGGCTGCGCGCGCTCGTCGCGACGTCGAGCCTCGATCTCGGACTCGACTGGGGCGACGTCGATTGCGTGATCCAGATGGGAGCGCCGAAAGGCTCCTCGCGGCTGCTCCAGCGCATCGGGCGCGCCAACCACCGGCTCGACGAGCCGAGCCGCGCGCTGATCGTCCCCGGCAACCGCTTCGAATATCTCGAGGCACGCGCGGCGCTCGATGCGGTGGACGCGGGCGAGCGCGACGCCGATCGCTTCCGCCCCGGCGCGCTCGACGTGCTCGCGCAGCATGTGATGGCGCTCGCCTGCGCGGCGCCGTTTCGCGAGGATGAGCTGCTCGCCGAGATCCGGTCGGCGACGCCCTATCGGTGGATCGACTCCGAAATCTTCACCCGCCTCCTCGGCTTCGTACGCGACGGCGGCTATGCGCTCAAAAGCTATGACCGTTTCCGCCGCCTCGCCCCCGATGGAGAGGGCGGCTGGCGCATCGCGCACCCGCGGCTCGCGGCGCAGCACCGGCTCAACGCCGGGATCATCGTCGAGGCGCCGATGGCCGATGTCCGGTTCAGGAACGGCCGACGGCTCGGCAAGGTCGAGGAATATTTCGCGAGCACGCTGTCGCCCGGCGACACCTTCGCCTTCGCCGGGCTCAGCCTCGAGGTCGAGTCGATCCGCGACACCGACCTGATCGTCCGCGCAACGACGCGGCCCGCACGGATCCCGAGCTATATGGGCGCGCGGCTTGCCATCTCGACGCGACTCGCAGACCGGGTCCGCGCATTCCTTGCCGACCCGGCAAGCTGGCACCGCTTTCCCGAAGACGTGCGTTTCTGGCTGGAGATGCAGGCGCTGCGATCGGTGCTGCCGCGCCCCGGAGAGCTGCTTGTCGAAACCTTTCCGCACGAGGGGCATCATTATCTCGTCTGTTACCCCTTCGAAGGATGGAATGCGCATCAGTCGCTCGGCATGTTACTCACCAAGCGCATGGAGCGCGCCGGGCTGCAGCCGCTGGGCTTCGTCGCCTCCGACTACGCCATCGCCATCTGGTCGCTGCGCGAGGTAACGCATCCCGAAACGCTGTTCGACGCCGCGATCCTCGAAGACGAATTTATCGAATGGGTCGAGCGGTCGCATCTCTTGAAGCGCGCCTTTCGCGAGGTCGCGGTGATCGGCGGGCTGATCGAGCGTCAGCATCCGGGCAAGCGCAAGACGGGCAAGCAGGTCACCTTTTCGACCGACCTGATCTTCGATGTGCTGCAAAAATACGAGCCTGACCATTTGCTGCTCGAAGCCGCGTGGGCCGACGCACGCGAACGGCTGACCGACGTCGCGCGTCTGGGCGATCTGCTCGACCGCGCGGCGGGGACGATGCTGCACCAAAGGCTGGACCGGATCAGCCCGCTCGCGATTCCCGTGCTCGTGCTGATCGGGCGCGAGAATGTCGCCGCGGCCGATATCGACGACGCGCTGCTCGGCGAGCTCGCCGACACACTCGCCGAACGGGCGATGCGCCTCGACCAGTGACCGGCGTTTCGCTTGCTGCAAGGCCCGATGAGGCGTAGATTGCGACAAAATATACAGAGGATGCCAGCGATGACCCAAGCTACCCAGCGGTCCGTCCTGTTTGCGCTGCTGCTCGCCGCCCCGGCGCTCGTCGGCGCGACGCCGGCTCCCCCCGACCCGGCACCGGCCGCAACCCCCGCCGCGACGGGCGAGGTGATCGCGCCGCCGGTCGTCGTCGTCCCCTTCATCGAACCTTTCGACCTCGACGCGTCGCGGCGCATGTCGGTGAAGGTCATGGTCGGCGGCAAGGGCCCCTTCTCCTTCCTCGTCGACACCGGCGCCGAGCGCACGGTGATCGCGCGCGAACTCGCCGAACGGCTGGGGCTGGCCGAGGGCGCGAAGCTGCGGCTTGCAACGATCGGCGGATCGGCGACCGTTCCCAGCTACCGCGTCGCGGCGCTCCAGATGGCGAAGCTCCACCTCGCCTCGGTCGATGCGCCGGCCTTTTTCGGGCGGCATATCGGCGCCGCGGGGCTGATCGGGGTCGACATGCTCGAGGAACGCCGCGTGCTCATCGATTTCCGCAAGGAAAGCATGCAGATACTGGAGACGCGACGCCGCGCGCAGCCGATCATTCGCGACGATGACGCAATCGTCGTCACCGCGCGCAATTCGGCGGGACGCCTCATCCTGTCCGACGCGCGGCTGAACGGCAAACGCATCGACGTCATCGTCGACACCGGCGCGCAGACGAGCGTCGGCAATATGGCGCTGCAGCGGCTGGTCGCGAGCAAGCGCGCGAACCGCTTTCCCTTTACCGAGACGATCCTCGACGCGGTGACGGGGGAGTCGGTCCCCGCCATGCAGACGGCGATCAGGCGGATCGTGATCAACGGCATGGACGTCAACGACCTGCCGGTCGCCTTTGCCGACGGCCAGGCCTTCCGCGCGCTCGGGCTGCACGAACGGCCCGCGCTGTTGCTCGGCATGGACAGCCTGTCGCTGTTCGACCGCGTCGAGATCGATTTCCCGAACAAGCGCGTCGTGTTCGATCTGCCCGACGAAGCCAGCCGCAAGGCCGGCCAGCGCTTCGCCGCAAACATGGCAACGCAGGGCAGTTAGGGCGCTTGCGGCGCATCCGCCGCACCGGCATAGCGGCGCCATGTCCGCCGCGCCGACTTTTGACTTTGCAGGGCAGTCGTTCCGGATGCTGGCCGAGCGCGCGCTGTTCTGGCCGCGTCGCGGCGCGCTGATCGTCGCCGACCTGCACCTCGAAAAGGCAAGCTGGTACGCCGCGCTCGGCCAGCCGCTCCCGCCCTATGACAGCCACGACACGCTCGACCGGCTCGCCGCGCTGGCCGCCGAAACCGGCGCGCGCGCGATCTGGTGTCTCGGCGACAGTTTCCATGATCGGGACGCGGCAGAACGGATCGTGCCCGCGGTGGCCGAGCGCCTGTCGGGGCAGACGGCGGCGGCCAAACTCCTGTGGATCGCGGGCAATCACGATGGGCTGACCGGCGGCGCATGGGGGGGCGACGTTGCCGACGAATTGGTCGTCGACGGCATCGTCTTTCGCCACCAGAGTCAAAGCAGCGAGACGCGGCCGGAGATTTCGGGGCATTTTCACCCCAAGCTCCGGCTGAACATTCGCGGCCGTCCGATTTCGCGTCCCTGTTTCGCGGGCGACGCGCGGCGATTGATCCTGCCCGCCTTCGGCAGCCTGACAGGCGGCCTTGCCGCCGAAGACCCCGCAATCGCGGCAAATTTTGACGGACCCTATGCGGCGATGCTCGTCGCGCGCGGCCGCCAGCTCCGCTTCCCGTGCGCCGGTCGCGGCGGCGATGACGCTACGGCAAGCCCGCCGACGCGGCAAACTGGCGCCTAAACCCTGCCGAACATACGCTTTTCCGCCTGTGACCAAAAAGCCTCACCCGATCAAAAACGACGCAAAAGCGTGGCTCCGGCTGGATCGGTCGCGCAATTGAGTTATGCTCCACCCGCAACAAAAATAAATAAATGTTGAGAGGAGTGCCCGATATGAAATCATCTTCCCTTCGTGCTGCCCGTTTTCTGCGTACGAGCGCGCTCGGCGTCTCGATTGCCCTCGCGGCGATCTCGGCTCCGGCCTTTGCGCAGGACGCACCTGCCGACACCACGGCCGACGACAGCGACAACACCCCGATCATCGTCACCGCGCAGGGCCGCGCCCAGCTGCTCTCGGACGTGCCGGTCGCCATCTCGGCGGTCAGCGCCGAAACCTTGCAGAACAGCGGCGCGAACGACATCCGCCAGCTGAACCAGGTCGCCCCGTCGCTGCTCGTCTCGTCGACCGGTTCGGAAGCGAACGGCTCGGCGCGTATCCGCGGCATCGGCACCGTCGGCGACAACCCCGGCCTCGAAAGCTCGGTCCCCGTCTTCATCGACGGCGTCTATCGCTCACGATCGGGCATCGGCCTCAACGAACTCGGCGAAATCGACCGCGTCGAAGTCCAGCGCGGCCCGCAGGGTACGCTCGGCGGCCGCAACTCGTCGGCAGGCCTGATCAGCATCTATTCGAAAAAGCCAAGCTTCGAATTCGGCGCCACGGGTGAAGTCACTTATGGCAATTACGACTATTGGCGCATCGGCGGCAGCGTCACCGGGCCGATCAGCGACACCCTCGCCGCCCGTCTCGACGGCATCTGGGTGAAGCGCGACGGCTTCCTGAAGGACGCGGCGAACAACACCGACGTGAACAACCGCGACCGCTATTTCCTGCGCGGCCAGCTCCTGTTCGAGCCGACCGACGCGCTGTCGATCCGGCTGATCGCCGATTATACCTATCGCAACGAGAAGTGCTGCGGCGCGATCTATGTCGACAGCAGCGTCAACCCCGCGATCGGCAATCTGAACAACCCGTCGCCGCTGCCGCTGCCGCCGGGCGCCCCGGTTCCCCCGACGGCGAACAATATCGTCACGGTCCTGCGCGACCTCGGCCAGCCGATCGGCGCCTTCAACCAGGGTTATGATCGCAACATCTCGGTCACGCCGGGCCGCAGCTTTGCAGGCAAAACCAAGGACTACGGCTTCTCGGGCCAGATCGATTATGATCTGGGCGGCGCGACGATCACCTCGATCACCGGCTACCGCGAATATCGTTCGGGGCAGGCGGGCGACCTCGACTATGGCTCGGTCGACATCCTCTATCGCGCCCCGAGCGACGACGCCTATCGCCAGTTCCACACCTTCACGCAGGAACTGCGCGTGCAGGGCGAAGCCTTCGACGGCAAGCTCGACTGGCTCGTCGGCGGCTTTTACGCGAACGAAAAGCTAACCGTCCGCGACAATCTGCGCTTTGGCACCGAATATGGCCGGTTCGCGGCATGCCGCCTTGTCTCGGGCAGCTTCGCCTTCGCTTACGGTCCGACGTCGCCCGGCTGCCTCAGCCCGGCGGGACGCGCCGGTCTGCTCGCGGCCAATGGCGGCGTCGGCCAATTCGGCGCAGCGACGCCCCTGTTGCTGGGGGCGATCGATCGTCTCGGCACGCTCAGCGACAAGGGCAGCATCAACGACCGCTACCATCAGAACGGCACCAATTGGGCGCTGTTCACGCACAATATCTTCCACATTACCGACAAGCTCGATTTCACCTTCGGCATCCGTTACACGCACGACAAGAAGAAGTTCAGCGCGTCGTTCACCAACGACAACAATATCTGCACGCAGAATCAGGCCGCCATCGGCGGGCTGCTTGCCAATGCCGCGCTGCAGCCGTTGGTCGCAGGCATCCTCGGGCTGAGCTGTCAGGGCAATTCGACCGCCGAACTCAACGGTGTCTCGATCAATGACCAGCGCAGCGAGGACGAGTTCACCGGCACCGCGATTCTGTCGTATAAGCCGATCGACGACCTGATGGTCTATGCGAGCTACTCGCGCGGGTACAAGGCGGGCGGCTTCAACCTCGACCGTTCGGCGCTGAAAAATCCGGTCATCCTCGCACCGAGCACCCCGAGCTCGACCTTCGCGGCGGTCGGCGGCGCACAGGCGCTCGTCGGCAATCTCCAGTTCGACCCCGAACTGGTGAACAGCTACGAAATCGGCGCGAAATATTCGACCGGTCCCTTCGGCCTCGGCATCACGCTGTTCCGCTCGGACTTCGAGAATTTCCAGCTCAATACGTTCAATGGCACGGTGTTCCTCGTTCAGAACATCAACGGGTGCGAAACGAACCTCAACGGCGCCGACCGCGATCAGAACAAATTTGCCGGGTCGTCAAACTATGTCGCGCCGACCGCCGCCAACGCCAATCCGGCGAATGCGACGGGCGCCTGCGCCGCCAACAAGGTCGGCTGGGGCGTCCGTTCGGAAGGCGTCGAACTCGAAGCCTCGCTGGTCCCGGCACCAAGCTTCCGCATGACCGCGGGCCTGACCTATGCGCGGACGAAATATCGCCGCAACCTCGTCGGCAACAGTGCGGGCGCGCCGCTCGATCAGGCGCTCCGCCTGCTTCCCGGCGACAATATGTCGAACGCGCCCGAACTGGTCGCGACCGGCAGCGTGACCTGGACGCCCGATATCGGCAGCAGCGGCCTGACCGGTCTCGTCTATCTCGACGGTCGCATGACCAGCGATTACAACACGGGTTCGGACCTGTTCCCGCAAAAGGCGCAGGACGGTTATGCGATCTTCAACGCCCGCCTCGGCCTGCGCGGTGCGGACGAGAAATGGGGTATCGAGCTCTGGGCGCAGAATATCTTCAACAAGCAATATGCCCAGGTCGCCTTCAACTCGCCGTTCCAGGAAGGCGCAACGTCGCCCGGCTTTGCCGACCCGCAATATCCGGGCGGCCGCCAGATCTTCTCGCAGTTCCTCGCCGAACCGCGGACTTATGGCGTGACCCTGCGCGGCAAGTTCTGATCGCAGCGACCTTTGTAACAGAGGGGCGGGGCCGTTGGCCTCGCCCCTTTTCTTTTGGCGGATGACGTCAACCCGTCACTTCTGACAGCTGTGACATAAATGCCGCGCAGCGCCGGACAATGACGTTACGGAACGGCTTGCGCTGGCTTGCCGCGTCCCGGTCGTGATAGGCTGGCCACAAATAGAATATCGCGACGCTCTCCCGCACGAAAAAACCTGTGGAGGAGGGCCATGACCATGACAGACTGTTCCCGCCGTACCCGCCTGCTGCGCAGCTGCGCCGCCGGCCTGCCGCTTTCGTTTGCCCTGTGGACCGCGCCCGCCATCGCGCAGGGAGCCGGCACCACGACGAACGACGAAACGATCATCGTCACCGCGACGCGGCGCAGCGAGGCGCTGTCCGATGTCCCGATCGCCGTGTCCGCGGTCACCGGCGACACGCTGGAAAAGACGGGGGCCACCGACGTGCGCGCGCTGGGGCAGGTCGCGCCGTCGCTGCTCGTGTCGGGCGCGACGAGCGAGGTCAATTTCTCGGCGCGCATCCGCGGTATCGGCACGGTCGGCGAGAATCCCGGCCTCGAATCGTCGGTCGGCCTGTTCATCGACGGCGTCTATCGCAGCCGCACCGGGGTCGGCCTGTCCGAACTCGGCGATATCGAACGCGTCGAGGTGCTGCGCGGACCGCAAGGGACCTTGTTCGGGCGCAACTCGACTGCGGGCCTGATCAACATCGTGACCAAAGGTCCCGACCTCGGCCGCTTCGGCGCCAAGGGTTCGATATCCTATGGCAATTACGACTATTGGCGCGTCGACGGCATGATTAACGCGCCGCTGGGCGACAAGGCGGCGGTGCGCGTCGACGGTGTCTGGCAGAAACGCGACGGCTTCATCGACAATGCGACCGCCGGCGAACCCGACATCAACGACCGCGACCGCTGGCTGGTGCGCGGGCAGGCGTTGTTCGAGCCGAGCGAAACGCTGAAATTCCGCCTGATCGCCGATTACAGCAAGCGCAACGAAAATTGCTGCGGCGGCATCCTGCTGAACCCCGTGCGCAACCTCGCGCGCGGTCCCGACGGCTTCCCTGTGGCATCGGCGAACACATTGCTGCCGATCCTGCAAGCCTTGGGCGCAAACCATCAGGTCGCCCCCGGAGGAACACCGTTCGTCCGGCGCCAGTCGACGACGCCGGGGGTCACCTATCGTTCGGATACCAAGGACTGGGGCGTTTCGGGCGAGCTGAACTGGGAGCTGGGCGCGGCAACGCTGACCTCGATCACCGCCTATCGCGATTACAAGAATGCGCAGGGTCAGGACGCCGACTTCAGCGCGCTCGATATTCTGCGTCGCACCGACCTCGATCGCCGTTTCCGCCTGTTCACGCAGGAAGTCCGGTTGCAGGGCGAGGCGTTCGACGGGCGGCTCGACTGGCTGGTCGGCGGCTATTATGCGAACGAGAAACTCGATGTCGACGACGACATCGTCTATGGCAACAACTACGAGCAATTCGCCAATTGCCTGCTCTTCGCGAGCGCGCTGCCGAGCGCGGTGCTGCCCTCGAACGCGTCGTGCGTGAACGTGCCAGTGGTACAGGGGACGATCGCCGTGCTGCCGCCGGGCGCGACGCGGACGCTGCTCCAGTCGCTGATTGCCAATCCGGCGCGCCCGGGCTTCGGCTCGCTCGCGGCCGCGCTCGGCCAGCCAGCGCTAGCGATCAACGGCACCGGCAATCAGGGATCGACCTTTGCGCAGCGCAGCCGCAACTTCGCGGTCTTTACCCACAACAGTTTCGACATCGTTCCCGACGTGCTGACCTTCACGATCGGCGCGCGCTATACGAGCGAGCGCAAGACGCTGGATGCCGACGCGAATTTCAACAATGCGATCTGCCCGCTGATCGTCAATTCGCCATTCCAGTCGCTCGCAACCCTGCCGTGCGTGATCAACAGCACTGCGCCCGACCTGCCGCGCGGTAGCGCGGGGACGAAGTTCAAGGACAATGAATGGACCGGGACCGCGGTGCTCAGCTGGAAACCCGCGCCTGAATGGCTGGTCTATGGATCGGCGTCGAAGGGGTACAAGGCCGGGGGCTTCAACCTCGACTTTTCAGCGCTCGACCGGACGTGCAGCGCGACCTTCGACCCCGCGTGCGCGGCGCGGCTGGCACTCCCCGCCAACACCGCCGGCAACGGCCGGCCCGAGGCGAGCGACCTGCAATTCGCGAGCGAAAAGGTCGACGCCTATGAACTCGGGGTCAAATGGGACGGTCCAGGCATCGACGTCAATATCGCCGCCTTTTATCAGGAATATAGCAACTACCAGCTCAACACCTTCAACGGCGTCAATTTCGAGGTCACCAATATTCAGGCGTGCAAGGACGACCTGAACGGCACCGATTCGGACGGGTCGGCGGCGACCGGCGCCTGCGCGTCCGACCGGCTGAAACCCGGTGTGCGGTCGAAGGGAATCGAGATCGAGGCGTTCCTGCGCCCCGTACGCTATGTGTCGGTCAATATGGGGCTGACCTATGTCGACACCCTCTATCGCCGCAACCTCGTGGGCACGGGCGGGCGGCCGTTGTCGCCGGTGCTGTTCCAGCTTCCCGGCCGCGGGGTATCGAACGCGCCGCGCTATGTCGCAACCGCGGGGATCAGCTGGACACCCCCGATCGGCAGTTCGGGGATGAGCGCGCTCGTCTATCTCGACACGCGCCTGCAAAGCGACACCAACACCGGGTCCGACCTCGACGTCGAAAAGATCCAGGACGGCTTCGCGATCTTCAACGGCCGCATCGGCCTTTACGGACCCGAACGGCGCTGGGGCATCGAGCTGTGGGGCCAGAACCTGCTCAACAAGAAATATTACCAGATCGGCGCCGACATGCCGCTTCAGGGCGGGGGCACCTTCCGCGCCGTCGCGGCGCCCGCTGCCTCGGGGCTGGCGGGCACCGCGAACCAGCTGTTCGTCGGTTTCCCCGGCGAACCGCGCACCTATGGCGTGACCTTGCGCGGCCAGTTCTGACCCGACTCTCCCCCTCCCCGAAACCGGGGAGGGCGTAGGGAGGGCCTGCCGCGGCCGGGCACTGTCGCGTCAGGCCCTTTCCTTTGGGTGCAACACCCTGTCGGTCAGTCGCCTTTCGGCGCCCACGTCGGGTCGACGCGCCGCACCGCGCCGTCGAGCGCGCGCAGTAGCAGCGCGGCGGCGAGCGCGATCACGGCGAGCATCGCGAAGAAGGGCGCCTGCGCCATGTGGCTCCACAGCATCCCGACGAGCCCGGCCGACAGGCTGCCGGCAAAGATCGCGAGATACCAGGCCGCGACCGTCGTCGCGCCCAGGCGCGGCGGCGCGAGGCGGGCAAAGAGCCCGAGCCCCGTCGGCAGGATCAACAGCTCGCCGAAGGTGAAGATGGCAAAGAAGATCGCGAACCACAGCCAGGGAGCCTTTGCATCGCCGCTGCTCCACTCGACCGCCGCCAGCAGCAGATAGGCGCAGGCGACGACGACGGCGCCGAGCGCCATGCGCCGAGCGGGCGACATGTCCTTCCCCGCATCGGCGCGGCGATGCCAATAGGCGAGCAGCGGCGGGGTCATCAGCATCACGAGCAGCGGGTTGAGCGACTGGAACCAGGTCATCGGGATGGTGAAGGCGCCCGCGGCGCGGTCGAGCCCGGTGTCGGCCCACAGCGCGACCGTATTGCCGACCTGTTCATAGGCGCCGCGGAACACGGTGACCGACAGCGCGACCGCGAGCAGCACCATGAAGGTGCCCTTGTGATCGGCCCAGCGCATCGGCGGCATGTCGCTGGTCGGCGCACGCGGCGGTTCGGGCGGCAGGTAGCGCTGGCCCCACAGATAGATGACCAGCCCGACGAACATGCCGATACCCGCAGCGCCGAACCCATAGTGCCAGCCGTAAAGCTCGCCGAGGGTCCCGCAGATCAGCGGCGCCAGAAAACCGCCGATATTGATGCCGACATAATAGACATTATACGCCCAGCCGCGCCGCGGATCACCCGCCTTGTAGAGGTCGTTGATCTGGCTCGGCAGGCTGGGGAGGAATAGCCCGTTGCCGAGCGCGATCGTCGCGAGCGCAAAATAGAAAAGCGGTTCGAACGCCATCATGAAATGGCCGATCGCCATGATCGTCGCGCCGAGGATGACCGCGCGCCGCTTGCCGAGCAGCCGGTCGGCGATCACCCCGCCGACGATCGGGGTAAAATAGGCGCAGGCGGTATAGGCGCCAAAGACGAAGCTGCTGTGCCCCTGCGTCAGCAACAGCTCCTTGGTCATGTAATAGACCAGCAGCGCGCGCATCCCGTAGTAGGAGAATTGCTCCCACATATTGGTGAGGAACAGGACGGTCAGCCCGCGCGGCTGGCCGAACCAGGTCGGAGCGGCGGCGGCCGTCATGCGGCGACGGCCGCCTTGGCACCCCACACCGCTTCATCGCACCAGACCGTCCCGTCTCGATAGACGATGCCCGGCGTCCGGTCCTGTTTCAGGAAGATCGGCCCGTCGAGGTCGACGAGGTCGCAAAGCTGGCCGACGACGAAGCCGGGTGCGACACCGAGGCTGCTGCACACCATGCACCCGACCATCACGCCCAGCCCTGCCTCGCGCGCGGCGGCGGCGATCATCAGCGCCTCGGTCAGCCCGCCGCACTTGTCGAGCTTGATGTTGAAGACGTCGAAGCGGCCCTTGAGCCCCGCGACATCGGCGAGCGTCAGCGCGCTTTCGTCGGCGGCGAGCGGAATCGGCGCATCATAACCGTCGAGATCGGCCTCGCGCCCGCGCGCCAGCGGCTGTTCGATCAGCGACACGCCGGCCGCGACCATTGCCGCGACCAGCCTGTCGAGATCGCCGACCGAAAAGCCCTGATTGGCGTCGACGCCCAGCCACACATCGGGCCGCACCGCTCGGATCGCATCGACGCGCGCGATGTCGAGGTCGAGTTCGCCGGTGAGTTTGACCTTGATCGCGTTCGCGCCACGATAGGCGACGGCTTCGGCGGCCATCCTTGCCGGCTCGTCCGCACCGACGGTGAAGGTCGTGCGGAGCGGCCGCGGCGCATCGAGCCCCGCGAGCGCCCAGACCGGCCGGCCCGCGCGTTTCGATTCAAGCTCCCACAGCGCCGCATCGACGGCGTTGCGCGCGCCGCCGGCGGGCAGGATCGCACGCAGTTCGGCGCGCGACGGACCGGCCTCGATCGCACCGCGCGCATTGGCGAGCGCGGCGAGCATCTGTTCGAGATCGTCGCCGATATAATAGACGCCCGACGCCTCGCCGCGCCCGACATGTTCGCCGTCGTCGAGCGTGACGATGACCGCGTTCCGGCCGTCGAACACATGGCCCGATATCCGGAACGGATTGGCAAGCCGGAGCTTCTCGACCGAAACCCCCATTTTCAGGCGTGACATCAGTAGTTCACCGTCATCGCGATCAGGCCAAAGGTCCACGCGACGTAGAGCGGCATGATCGTCGCGAGCAGCACGAGCAGCGCCCAGAGCGTGCGGAACCAGCCGAGCTTTTCACGGACGACGATCCGCAGGTTCCACGCCGCGAGCAGGACACTGCCGACGAGGACGATCAATCCGGCGATCTGGAGGAACCACAGCCACGGATCATAGGAGGGCAAGGCCTTCAGCGTCGACATGCTGATCACCCACGCGGCGACCAGCGCAAGCACCAGCCCAGCCGCAGTACGAATGCCCCGATAGACACGCAGCGAACGTCGCGGGAGCGTCAGCGGCGCCTTGTAATGGCGGCGGATCAGCGCCGAAGCCGGCCATTGCAGCAAGGTGAGCAGCAGGACGCCGAGACTGACGTACATCGCGGGCATGATCCACCCCGCAGACTTCGACGTCGGCGCGCGGTCGAACACCATGAAGGGCGAAATGCCGTCGATGCTCCAGCGCACGACTTTCCCGTTCACCACCTGCGCGGCAAGCCGGCCGTGGCCGTTGGCATTGTGCCAGACGAAGGGCGAGGTCTCGATCCATTTCGCGGGCTTGCCGTTGAGGTCGCGTCCCGCCGGGACGACGAGTTCGCCCTTCGCATCGACGCTGACCTTGACCTGCCCGAGCAGCGACGCGATCGCATAGAAGTTCGTCTCGGCCCGGCGGCTGTTGAGCCAGTTGCCGACCAGCATCTTCGCATGTTCGGCCGACGTCTTCGCGTCGACGCGCGTATCGGGCATTTCGTTGCCCGGAAGGTAACGGTCGGCGAAATCCTCGAACAGCGCGCGGCGCAGCGGCCCGACCGAGGCCTGTTCGCCGGTGGCGTTGAACGACATGTAGATGCCGACATTCTCGTTCGTAAACAGGTGCAGCGCGGTGTGGAACAGCTGCGTATCGCCCAGATGCGCGATCACCTGACGGCCGTTGATGTTCGTTTCGAAAAAGCCGAGCTCCATCCGGTTGAGCGGCGGCAGGATCGTCAGCGGCGTATCGTGCATCATCCGCGCGGTTTCGGGCTTCATCAGCCCCGCTCCCTGATTCAGGTGCGCGATCATGAACTTCGCCATGTCGGCGCCGGTCGAGGAGAGGCCGCCGGCAGGCGACGGCCCGACGATCTCGAACTTCGACGGCCCCGCCGAAAGCTGGCGATAGCCCGTCGCCATCCACGGCGCGAAGGCCTTGGGCAGCGGCTGACGGAAGGTCGATTGCGCCATGCCGAGCGGCTGGAAGATGCGCTGCTCGACATAGTCGTCGAACGACATCTTCGTCACGCGCTCGACAATATAGCCCGCAAGCGCAGTGCCATAGTTGGAATAGGAGGGCGTGGTTCCGGGCGCATAGATGCGGTTCGGGATACCGCCCTTCACCAAGGCGCCGAGCGGGATCTGGAACTTCCTGTCCTCGAACATGGTGAGCTTGCCATGCTCTTCGAACCCCGCCGTGTGCGTCATCAACTGGCGCATCGTCACCGGCTTGCCGTCCTTCAACGGAATCCTGAAATCGAGGTAGGTGTTGACGTCCTTGTCGAGGTCGATTCTGCCCGCCTCGACCTGCTGCATCACCGCGGTCCAGGTGAACAGCTTCGACACCGACCCGGGGCGGAACAAGGTACGCGCGGGATCGACCGGGGTGCGCTTGGCCGCATCGGCATAACCAAAGCCGCGCTGCGTCAGCACCTGCCCGTCCTTGACCACGACGACGACCGCGCCGGCAAGATCGCCGCGTTTCAGCGCATAGGGCACAAGGCCGTCGAGCCAGCTATCGACGTCCTGCTTTGTCAGCGCAGCCGCCGACGCCCGTAGCGCCGGGACGGGCGCCGCCGCCTTTGGCGCTTCGGCCGCCGGCCTGGCGGCCACCAGCGGGGTCGCCGGTTTCGACGCGGCGGTGCCGAGCATCATGACCAGCGGAAGCAGCGCGAATAATTTGATCGAACGCATCGTCATTCCCCTGTCGCCCGCACGACGACGCCGCGCGCCATCACAAAGCCCATGGTTTCCAGGCTGCTTACGTCGGTCAGCGGGTCGCCCTTCACCGCGACGATGTCGGCCGACTTGCCGGCGGCAAGCGTGCCGATTTCGGTTTCGAGCCCGGCGTGCGCGGCGGCCCAGACGGTTGCGGACTTGATCGTTTCGAGCGGCGTCAGCCCGGCCTTCACCATCAACGCGAATTCACGGGCATTCTCGCCATGCTTCGACACCGCACTATCGGTCCCGAATGCGATGCGCACGCCGCCCTCATGCGCGCGGCGCAGCGCGTCGACCATCAGCGGGCCGACGGTGCGCGCCTTGGCGCGAACCGGAGCGGGCATCCAGTCGGCGGTTTCGGCCTGCCGCGCGACGGTATCGCCCGCGAGCAAAGTGGGAACGAGGTAGCTTCCCTTCGCCTTGAACAGGCGGATCGATTCGGCATCGAGATACGTCCCATGCTCGACCGAATCGACGCCGGCACGCAGCGCGGCGTTGACGCCGTCGGTGCCGTGCGCGTGCGCCGCGACCTTGCGGCCGAGGCGGTGCGCAGTGTCGACGATCGCGATCAGCTCGGCGTCGCTCATCTGCTGGCCGAGACCCGCCGCGGTGTTCGACATCACGCCGCCGGTCGAGGCGGTCTTGATGACGTCGGCGCCCTGCTGCACCGCGAGCCGGACGGCACGCGCGCAATCGTCGGCACCCGAACAGAGCGTCGGCGAGCGGAACAGGTCGATGATTTCCTGGCGATAGCCATGGACGTCGCCGTGCCCGCCGTGCGCGGCGACGCCGCCCGCGGCGATGATCCGCGGCCCGACGACCTTGCCCGTCGCGGTGGCATCGCGCAGCGCGTTGATCGCCTGCGGGTCCGACCCCAGATCGACCACGGTCGTGAACCCGGCGCGCACCGTGCGCTTGGCGAATACGACGCCGTCGAACGCCTGATCGACCGTCGATTTGGTCACCGCGTCGAGGCGGCTCGTCGGGCTCGATTCAAAGGTCAGATGGACATGGCTGTCGATGAAGCCCGGCATGACGAACTGATCGCGCAGGTCGACGATCCTGCCCTCACCGACAAAGCCGTCACGGATCCCGGCGACCTTTCCGGCGGTGACGACAATCGTCTTGTTCGTTTCGACACGGCCGCTCGCCGGATCGGCGAGCAGGCGGCCGGCATGGATATATGTCGTCGGCTCTTGTGCTGCGACCGGCTGGATCAGCGCTACGAGCGCAAGCCCTGCGAATATCGTCTTCTTCATTGTGCCTCTCCCTGTCGCATTCAGCCGGCTTTGCGGCCCCAGATGGCCTCACCGCACCATGCATTGCCGTCCACATATTCGATCGAAGGCTTGCGATCGTCCGCGAGGAAGATCGGCCCGTCGAGGTCGACGATGTCGCAGAGCTGTCCGACGATGAACGCCGGCGCCATCGCGAGGCTGGAGCCGACCATATTGCCGACCATCACGCCCAGCCCGAGTTCGCGGGCGCGCTTTGCGATGGCGAGCCCCTCGGTCAGCCCGCCGCATTTATCGAGCTTGATGTTCACGACGTTGAAGCGGCCGACCAGCCCCTCGACATCGCCGAGCGTCAGTGCGCTTTCGTCTGCCGCAATCGGAATCGGACACTGGTAGCCGTCGAGGTCGGCTTCGCGCCCGCGCGCCAGCGGCTGTTCGAGCAGCTTGACGTCGGCGGCGACCAGCGCCGCCACGAGTATATCGAGGTCACCGATCGCGAAACCCTGATTGGCATCGACGCCGATCCAGCATTCGGGCCGCGCCGCGCGCACCGCCTGCACGCGCGCGATGTCGAGGTCGAGGTCGCCCGTGAGTTTGAGCTTGAGCGCGCGGGCCTGCGCGTAGCCGCGCGCGCCCTCGGCCATCACATCGGGATCGTCGGCACCGAGCGTGAAGGTGGTACGGAGCGGGCGCGGTTCGGCGAGGCCCGCGAGTTCCCAGACCGGAACGCCGCTGCGCCGCGCGTCGAGTTCCCACAGCGCACAATCGATCGCGTTGCGCGCACCGCCTGCGGGGAGCAGCGTCTGCAACGCCTCGCGCGTCACCCCGGCCTCGACCGCGCCGCGCACGCTCTCGATCGCGGCGACCATCGCGGGCACATCGTCGCTGAGATAATAGACCCCCGACGCCTCGCCGCGCCCGCTGTGCGTCCCGTCCGAAAGCGTGACGAGGACCACGGGTGTGTCGGTGAAGACATGTCCCGAGATACGGAACGGCTTCGCGAGCGGGAGCGATTCGATCGCGAGGTCGAGCGTGAGGGGAGCAGGCGTGGTCATCGATATTGTCCTTCGGTCATATTCACGGCGCAGCGACGGCGGGCGCGAGCGCCGCCGCGATCTGCGAGAGATATTTGTTCCAGTCGAATGCGTGCCCCTCGGGGGTCCAGCCGAGACGGACGATCACCGCGTCCTGCGACGGGATCGCCGCGACGATCTGGAAACTATGCCCGCGCGCCATGACGGTATCGGTCGGCAGGTCGGGGTATAGCTTCCGCCGCTCGCCGTCGGCTTCGGCATGGTTCAGCCAGAGCTGCGCGCCATAGACGGGGCGCGGCGCGGATTTTGTCGGTGTTACCGCGAAATCGAGCCATTGCTTCGACAGCAATTGCTTGCCTCCGGCCTTGCCCTTGTTGAGATGCAGCAACCCGTAGCGCGCCCAGTCGCGCGCGGTCGCGTAGGCGTAGGAGCTGCCGACCTGCACGCCCGATTCATCGGGTTCGATCAGCGCGCTGGTCATGCCCGTGGGCTCGAACAGCCGTTTTTGTGCAAAGCGCGTCATACCCTCGAGCGAGCCGCCTGTCGCGTCGAACACGATGCGCGAGAGGATATTCGTCGTCCCCGACGAATAGCTCCAGTTCGTACCGGGAGCCTCTTTCAGCGGCAAAGCCGCCGCCATCGCGCCCATGTCGCCCGCCTCGAACAGCATCTTGATCGAGTCGTTGCCCGGCACATAGCTTTCGCTGAAGGTCAGGCCGCTCGACATGGTGAGCAACTGGCGCAGCGTAATCTTCGCGCGCGGATCGCCCTCGCCCTGCCATTCGGGAACGGGCGCGGGTTCGTCGAGTTTCAGGACGCCGTCGTCGACCAGCAGGCCGACCAGCGTGCCCATGATGCTCTTCGACGCCGACCAGCCGAGCATCTCGGTATGGCGGTCGAACCCCGGCGCGTAGCGTTCGGCGACGATCGCGCCGCCCTGCACGACGACGATCGCGCGCGTGTCAGGATAGCCGCCCTTATTCTGTTCGTCGAAGGCGGCGGCGACCGCCTTGTCGAGCGCGGCGCGGTCGAGCCTGGCCTCGGCGGCCGCCGCAAGCTTGGCCACCGGGGCGTCGCCGATCGGCCAGGGCTTTGCAGCCTTCCCGCGCGTCGGCTTGAGCTTCGCCGCCTGCGCATCGAGCACGGCGGTCGAAACATCGCCGGTCAGCAGCGTGCACCCGGCGACCGGGCGGTACAGCGCGGTGCGCGTCGCGGCGCCCGGCGCCGATGCGGTGACCGTCCGCGCCTTGCGGTCGACCGCCAGCGTCACCGCCGTCATGAACGGCGCGAACGCATGGATGTCGTCGCGCAGCACGTCGGCCTCGGTGCGCTCGGCGACGAAGATGCCGGCGCACGCGATCTGCGCCGATACCGCAGTGCCGAGATCTTCGGGCTTTGAAATCGGCGGGGCAGCGGCAAAGGCTGGCGCCGCCGCCACGAGAGCAAGGCCGGTCAGGCAAAGGCCCGAAAATTCCCGGACCATGCTCAGACGCCGCAGCTGTGACGCAATACCGCGCCGGCCTTGGCGCCGGTGTGCTTGCCGTTCGCGATGGTGACGACGCCGTTGACGATCACCGTCTCGATCCCGGTCGGCGACGCGGTGGGCTTTTCCCAGCTTGCGACATCGTCGAGCTTGTCGAGGTCGAATACGACGATATCCGCGCGCATCCCGTCGCGAATCAGCCCGCGGTCGGTGAGCCCCATGCGCTGCGCCGGCCAGCCGGTCATCTTGCGCACCGCATCCTCGAGCGAGAGCACCGGACGGCGCTTCACATATTCGGCGATGATGCGCGGGAAGGTGCCATAGGCGCGCGGATGCGGCAGGCCGAGCGCGTCCATCTCGCCCAGCTTCTCCGACGCCGCGGCGTCGCTGCCGATGCTGACCCACGGCTGCTTGATCGCGGTTTCGATGTCCTGCTCGCTCATCATGAAATAGAGCGCGACCGATCGGTTCGGCAGCCCTTCGAGCAGGATATCCCACGCCACATCGGCCGGATCGCGGTTCAGTGCCTTGCCGATCTCGGCAAGGCTCTTGCCATGATAGGGCCGGTATTTGTCGCTGAAGCCGTTCGCGAGCCGCACATTGGCGAAACCGCCCGATGCGTGGACGAGGTTCGACCAGCCCGGCATCGAACCCGCGGCGACTTCCTTCTTCATCCGCTCGCGCACCTTGGGATCGCGCAGCCGTTCGATGCCCTTCTGGACCCCGTCGGCCCACACCCAGCTCGGCGCGATGATTTCGAGCCCGGTGCCGCCCGCGGTATAGGGATAAAGGTCGGCCGCAACGTCGACGCCGCGCGCGCGCGCCGCGTTGATTGCGGCCAACGCCTGCGGCATCAGCTTGCCCCAGCCGGGCGCATAGGCGCCCTTGAGGTGGAATATCTCGACCTTGACCCCGCCCTTTTCGCCGATCTCGATCGCTTCCTCGACCGCCTTGACGAGGCCCTCGCTCTCGTCGCGCATGTGTGTCGCGTAGAAACCGTCGCACTGCGCCGCGACCTTCGCCAAGGTGACGAGGTCCGACGTGGTCTGGAAGCTGCTCGGCGGATAGATCAGCGCGCTGGTGATGCCGAACGCGCCATTGTCCATCGCGATCTTGACCTCGCGGCCCATCGCTTCGAGCTGCGCCGGGGTCGGCGATCCCGCGCCATCGCCCATCACCTTCACCCGCGCCTGCGTCGCCGAATAATAGGTGCCGTAGTTGACCGAGATGCCCTGTTTCTCGAGCTGGCTGAAATGCGCCGGGATTTCCGCTGCCTCGGCCGGCGGGCCGCCTTCACCGGCGATGACGGTGGTTACGCCCATCAGCAGCTTGTTCTCGGCCGCGCCGTTCTTGACGAGGACGCGCCCCGACTGATCCATCATGTCGATGAAGCCCGGCGAGACATAACGCCCCTTCGCGTCGATCTCCTTCGCACCGCGCCCGGCAACACGGCCGATCCGCACGACACGGCCGTCCTTGACCGCGACATCGGCGCTGACCCACGGACTGCCCGCGCCGTCGAGGACGCGGCCGCCGCGGATCACGATGTCATATTCGGGGGCGGGGGTGTTCGCGGCGAGCAGCAGCGGCAGCATCGACATGGCACCCAAGAGGATCTTACGCTTCATCATTCATCTCCCTGTCGGCAGCCGTGGGGACTGACGACCTTGCTTTCATTTCTTGGCGGCGGCCTGCGTATCGGCGCGCACTTCGTCGACGACCTCGCGGACCGCGGCGATCACGACTTCGGGGCGATCGACCTGAATATAGTGGGTCGCATCGGGCACGATCTGCTGGCGGCCGCGCGTCGAGAATGCCGCCTGCTCGGTGTGGAGCTGCTTCCATTCCTGTTTGAAGCGATCACCCTCTTCGGCCTTCAGGCCCAGACCTTTGAGCTGCTCGGGCTTCATCGGCGCCATCGCGGTGAGCACGATCAGCGGCCGGTTCCCGAAACTGTGAACCGCGCGCGCCTGATCCATCGTGCGGTCGAAGCCATCGAGTTCGGAGGCCGAACCCTTTATCGACGTGCTGGCATAGGCGGCGGCTTTGGCCAGCGCGTCGCCAAGCCTTTTGGTCTCCGCCGGGTTGCGAAGCTTCGGCTTGTCGCCGCGCGAGATTACGAAGCGGACGATGCCGGTCCAAGCGAGGGCCCTGGCCGTGTGGATCAGCGTCGAGGCGCGCTTCGGATGAACGTCGATGCTCACGACTTTCCCGAGCCGTGCGATCTGGTCGGGGTGCGACGGATCGACCATCACCAGCCCGGCGACCTGTTCGCCATATTTGCCGACATAGGTCCGCGTGTAGGGGCCGCCGATCGAATGGCCGACAAGTATCAGCGGGTCGGATATCCCGGCGCCCTTGAGCAGCTTGTGCAGATCCTCGGTCACCGCGGCGGCGTCCTGCGGACTATCCTTGGGATCGCTCCACATGATGCCGGCACGGTCATAGGCACAGGTGCGCGTGAAGCCCGCAATCTCGTCATGGACCAGCGTCCAGTCGGTCGTGCCGCCCGTACCAAGGCCCGATTCAAGGATGACCGTCGGCGACCCGGTGCCGCGGCAATCGATATGCATCTTGCGCCCGCCGATATCGACGAGCTTTCCGGGCGGCGGATAATTCGCCGCGGCATTCTTGCGGCCCAGCGCCTCGTAGATCGCGCCCACCGCGACGAGCAGCACCAGCAGCGCGAGCAGGCCCAGCAAGATGCGCTTCACCCAGCGCCGGAACCGCCGCCAACCCGTCGGTTTCGTCATGTCACATTCCCCTGAACGGCGGGTGGAAGATCCTGTTTCCGGCTGCGGAGCAGACGGTACAGCCCGATGGTCAGCAACGGCACGACATAGACCGCGAGGAATACCCACGAGAGAAAGCGGTAACCGCTGGCGATCAGCGTCACGAGCCCGAAGCGGTCGGCGAGGAACATGCAACCGACCAGCAGCGCCGCCGCGATGCCCGCGCGCGCGCGCTTGCCGAGCGCGGCATGTCCGCGCGCGCGCCGCGCCGCGTCGACACGCTCATTGATCGCGTGCACCGATCCCGCACCGCTTTCGAGCAGGGCGGCAAAGATCATGAACTGGAAGAGCAGGTGGAACAGCGGCATGTCGAGCTGGCGCAGCATGAAATCCGACGGCAGCGTTTCGTGCATGATGCCGGGATAGAAGGCGATCATCGCGGCAAAGAAAAGGATCGCCGGCGCCATCGCGAGCGGCCCCGCGATCAGCCCCGAGACGATCGCGTCGCGCTGGCTGGTCAGGTGGCGGATCACCGGCAGGATCACCACCGCGCCGATGACATTATAACCCGTGTAGGTCAGCCCGCCGATCACCCAGCCGTCCGAGGGTGCCGGAATGGCAAAGCGCGCCGCGATCTCGTCGCCGAAACTGCTCAGCGCGAGGACCATGAACAGCGCGTAGACGCCGTAGAGCAGGAAGGAGACATATTTGAACAATCCCTCGACCGAGGCATTGCCGAAGGTCACGAACAGCGCGATCGAGGCGGCGAGGAAAGCGGTCCCGACGAGCGGCGGCCAGCCGAAGATCGCGGCGCCGATCTCGCCCGCCGCGGCGCCGAACACCGCGAGGATCAGCGTCACGAGGAGGACATAGCCGACCTCGAACAAGATCCAGCCGCGGCCGAGCAGCTTTTCAAAGAAGCTGCGATAGTCGAACGCCTGCATCGCCCGCGCGAACGCGAAGGTCGTTGCGCAGATGATGCTCCACAGCAGCATCGCGAGCAGCATCGCCGCCAGCCCGCCCCACGGCCCGCTCGGCAGGAAAAACTCCGCAAGCTCGCGCCCGGTGGCATAGCCGCCGCCGATCACGACGGCCTTGAAGGCGAAACCCGGCAACAGGAAGCGCTGGAACCAGGAGGAACCAGCCGCGGTTGCCGGGGCGCTCGCTGCGCTCATGCGAGGCAGCTGTCCACCAGGCGGGCAAAGGCATCGCCGCCGCGGATCGGGTCGGCCACCGGCAGTCCCAACCTGTGGCTTTCCGCAGCCATCAGCGCGTGCGCCTCTTCTTCCCCGAGGTGCGAGGTGTTGAACGAGAGGCCCGCGCAGCGGATCGCGGGATTGGTCCGCGAGCCGAGCCGCAGGTTGAGACCGATCGTGTCCTCGACGCTCGGAACCGCATAGCCCGGCGTCCCGAGCATCTCCACGCGGCCCGGCTGGTGACAGACGACGATCACATCGGGCTGGCTGCCGTGCAGCAGCCCGAGCGATACAGCGGCATAGGCAGGGTGCATCAGCGAGCCCTGCCCCTCGATCACGTCCCAATGCGCGGGGTCGGCGTCGGGGCTGAGCGTTTCGGCGGCGCCCGCTTCGAAATCGGACACCACCGCGTCCATCGGAATGCCGCCGCCGGCGATCATGATGCCGGTCTGGCCGCTCGCGCGGAAATCGACATCGACGCTGCGGCCGGCAAAGGCCCGCGCAATTGCAAGCGCGGTATATTTCTTGCCGAGCGCGCAATCGGTTCCGACGGTCAGCAGCCGCTTGCCGGGACGCTTGCGCCCCGTACCGACCGGCAGGCCGCGCGGAGGGTGACGTATGTCGATCAGCTGGCGCCCAAGCCGCTCCGCCTGCGCGGCAAGCCCGGGAACGTCCGCGAGACGGATATGCATCCCGCTGACGATATCCAGCCCCGCCTCAAGCGCCTCGGACAGTGCGGGAACCCAGCTTGCGGGGATGACGCCGCCGCTGTTGGCGACCCCGATGAGCAGCGCGCGCGCGCCGCGCGCCGCGGCGTCTGCGGGCGTCAGAACCGGCAATCCCGTGCTGACCGTCGCAGCGGGCAATGCATATTCGCCGACGCATTTTTCGGGCGCCCAGTCGCGCAGACCATAGGCCGTCTTGGCGAAGCCCGGCTCGGTCGTATCGCCGAGGAACAGCAGATAGGGCTGGGGCAGATGCAAGGCGGCACCGGCGGTGTCGGGGGCGGTTTGAATGTTCACGTCTCTCACCAAAATCGGGAGGAGGCATGGACGCAGCGCCCTGACGGCACGGGTTCAGCCCCTTTTCCCTGTTGACCTGTTTAGGACATTATTTTCAAATTTTGATAATTGCAATAGAGTTGGAGAATTTTCTTCAGACTGTCGCGCGAACGGACGCGCTGGGGAGCGCGTCCGTTCGCGCGTAGCGGTCAGAAACGGGTGTCGAAGCCGATCAGGTGAAAGCCGATAGCGACCCACAGCAGGATGACGGCCGACAGCAGCAATATGATGCTCCAGAATTTGGCGAACCGGCCACGCCTTCCCGTCCAGACGTGGCGGATGTTCCAGATCGCGCTGGCAAGCAGGCCAAGGAAGACGACCGGGGTCACGATCTGGAGCGTGATCAATATGCCGTCGAGTTCGCCGCTGAGCGACGAAAAGTCGCGGACCAGGCGACTGACGAACAGGATCCACCCCACGACCACCGCGACGGCGAACGCCGCGAAGCCGCGCGTCAGCCGGTAGCTTTTCAATGCGGCGGGGGCGAGCCCGGTCTTCACGCCGTAACGGCGGCGGATCAGCGCCGCTGCGGGCCATGCGATCGCGGTCAGCAGCAGCGCGCCGAGAGCGGCCAGAAAGGCCGGCGTGATCCACGCCGTCGACAGATACCAGGGCACCCGGTCGAACGCGATATAGGGCGACCCCGAATCAAGGCTGAACCGGACGACGCGGCCCTTTTCGACCTTTGCCGCGAGGCGCATCTTGCCGTCCTGCTCGCGCCAGACGAACGGTGCGATTTCGACCCATTTGCGCGGCTTTCCGCTAAGTCCCGGCGCCAGACTCAGCACGATTCCGCCATCGCGGTCGAGCGAGACCTTCATCTGCCCGGCGAGCTCCATCGCCTTGAGAAAGCTCGATTCGAGCCGGCGCGTCTTGTTGTAGGTGCCGACCATCATGCGCGCATGTTCGCGCGCGGTCGCCGGATCGACGCGCCCGTCGCGCTGCGCGAAGGGAAAGTATCGATCGGCGAAGGCTTCGAACAGATAGCTGCGGATCGGCCCCGAGACATTCTGCATGCCCGCGGCGTTCATCGACATATAGATGCCGACCTTCTCGTCGGGGAAGATCCAGAGCTGGCTGTGGAAATTGGGGCTGTCGCCCGCGTGCGAGAGCGCCCTGCGACCGTTGATATTCTGTTCGTAGAAGCCGAGCGCCATGCCGTTGAGGGGCGGAATCAGCCGCAGGATCGTGTTGTGCATCTGCGCTGCGGTCGCGGGCTTCAGCAGCGCGCCGCCATCGGCGAGATGCGCGATCATGAAGCGCCCCATGTCGGCACCCGATGCGGTCATCGCGCCCGACGGCGCGAGGCTGCTCAGTTCGAACTTCCCCGGCTCGCCCGACCCAAGCATATAGCCGCTCGCCATCAGCGGCCGCAGCGCCGCGGGAAGCGGCTGGCGAAAGCTCGACCGCGTCATGCCCGCAGGGGCGAAGATATGCCGCTCGACATAGTCGTCGTACGGCATCCCCGATACGCGCTCGACGATATAGCCCGCCAGCGAGGTGCCGAAGTTCGAGTAGGCCGGCGTCGTCCCCGGCGCGAAGATGCGATACGGCACCTGCCGCTTCAGCGCGGCGCCGAGCGAAGGGACTTTCGCCGGATCATAGCTGTTGAGCCCGCGCTGCACTTCCTCGAAGCCCGCAGTGTGCGTCATCAGGTTGCGCATCGTCACCGGCTTGCCGTCGAAGGGAGCGATCCGGAAATCGAGATAGGCGTTCACGTCGCGGTCGAGGTCGATCTTGCCCTGCTCGACAAGCTGCATCACCGCGGTCCAGGTGATCAGCTTCGACACCGATGCCTGCCGGAAAAGCGTGGTTTCGGGGTCGACCGGCCGTCGCGTTGCAACGTCGGCATAGCCGAAACCGCGCTGCGTCAGCACCGCGCCGTCCTTGACCACGACGACGACCGCGCCCGCCGCATCGCCGCGCTTCAACGCATGGGGCATATAGCCGTCGAGCCAGGCGTCGATGTCGCTTTTCGCCAGCGCGGGTGCCGCGCGGGACGGGGCAGCATCGCGCGCTTCCGCTATCGGAGCGGCGGCCGGACGCGCTGCCGCGTCGGCCGCCAGCGGCCCCACGAACAGGGCGAGCAAAGCCGCCCCCAACCATCCGCACGAACTCAGGACCCGCATTCGCCCTCCCCTTTCGACATGGCCGCGAGTATCCGCCGCGCCCGAAATTTCTCATTTTGAAATATTTTCAATTTGGAGCATAAACATCCTGTACGGAAATTTGTCAACGGCGCCCGCGCGCATCCGCACGGACCGTCGCGCAGCCGCTCGAGCAGGGCTATTTTCTGCAGATGAAAATGGGGTCGCCGCCGTCGAAACGGCGCGTGAAAACTCCGCCCGTCAGTCCGAAAGGATCTTTTCGCCTTCGATCGGATGGAGCGCGGATTTGAGGTCGGCGTCGGTCGCCGAACAGACCGACAGGATACGGCACGGCTTGTCGCCGACCGCGACATAGCCATGCCCCATCGACGCGTCGAAATAGACCGAATCACCCGTCTGAAGGAGCGAGGGTGCGTAAATGTCGCTGTGGAACTCGCACTCGCCTTCGAGCACGAGCACATATTCCTCGCCCGAGTGGCGCATCAGGTCGCCGAATTCCTCGATCGAGCGCACCTTGATGTCGATGATCATCGGATTGAGCAGCTTGTTGAGCAGACCCGCCGAGGGATAGGTATAATTATAGGTTGCCGTCTGGATCGAAGGCCCCTCGCCCGCAGGCGTGATACTGCGACGCCCGTTGGCGGTGTGCGTCGCGGCAGGCAGCGCCGCCGCCGCCGCGAAAAGCCGGGTGATGTCGATTTCGAGCCCCTGACTGAGGCGCAGCAGCTTTTCATAGCTCAGCGACATCTTGCCCGTTTCAATCTTTGACAAAGTTGAAACAGGAATGCGCGTCCGCTCGCTGACTTCGGCAAGGGTCCAGCCCTTCTCGGTCCGCAACTCCCGCAGGAATGTCCCCGGATTGCTGTCGACGGCGGTCCGGCGGTCACTACCGGGCGAGCTCGGATGGCGCGTGGCCGGCATCTCCGTCCTTTCGATCGATTTTCTCATCTGGCACATATTTGCGCATTTTTCCCGTCGATCAAGCGGGGATAATCCGGAACGACGCGAAACCGCCAGGGACGGCGCGTGTTTCACACGCCGCACAGCGCAGCGCGCGGCCGCTTTTTCAACCTTTGCACCCTCTCGAAAAGCGGCGGCGCGGGGTGTCAGTTCGCCGCCGCGAATTCGCGCAGCATATGCTTCGCGATCTGGAGCTGCAGGATCTGCGTCGTACCTTCGTAGATGCGGTAGATGCGTGCATCGCGGAAGAAACGCTCGGCGTCATATTCGGCGAGATAGCCGGCGCCGCCATAAACCTGGACGCAGGCATCGACGACACGCCCGCACATTTCGGAAGCGAACACCTTGAACGCCGCGGCCTTGCGCAGGACATTCTCGCCCGCATCGGCGCGACGGGTGACGTCGGCCATCATGCATTCGGCGGCATAGATGTCGATCTCGCTCTGCGCGAGCATCTGCTGGATCAGCTGGAAGTTCGCGATCGGCTCGCCGAACGCCTTGCGCTCGGTCGCATAACGGATCGCGCTGTCGAGCGCGCGGCGGGCGTAGGCGGTCGCCGCGGCGCCGACCGACATACGGCCGTTGTCGAGGCTCATCATCGCATAGGCGAACCCCTTGCCGAGCTCGCCGCCGAGCAAGGCCTCGCCGCCGACGCGGACATCCTCCAAGATGACGTCGGCGATATGGCTACCCGACTGGCCCATCTTCTTGTCCGACTTTCCGATCGTCACGCCCGGCGCGTCGAACGGGACCAGAAAGGCCGAGACATGGGCGTTCTTGGGAAGATTCTCCTTCGTTGTGCGCGCCATGATCAGGCCGAGCTTCGCGAAGGGCGAATTGGTGATGTAACGCTTCGTCCCGTTAATCACCCAGCCATTGTCGGTCTGCACCGCACTCGCCTGCAGCCCTGCCGAATCGGACCCCGAACCGGGCTCGGTCAGGCCGAAGCACGCGATCTCGCCCGCCGCGATGCGCGGCAGCCATTCGGCTTTCTGGGCGTCGGTCCCGCCATTCTTGAGCGCCGAGGCGACCATGCCGATGTTGATCGAGATGATCGAACGGAACGCCGGCATCGCATAGGACAGGGTGTGGATGGTGCGGACATATTGGCTGACGTTCATCCCCGCGCCGCCGAACTCTTCGGGGATCGTCAGCCCGAACAGCCCCATGTCGCGCATTTCGGCGAGGATCTCGGCGGGGATCTGGTCGGTCTCGATGATCCCCTGTTCGGCAGGAATCAGCCGGTCGCGCACATAGCGTTCGAGCTGCTCGATGAACTGGTCGAAGATGTCGGCGTCCATGCCGGGATTGCTCATGGCGGTGATCCTCAAATCGGGTCGTAGGGGAAAACATGCGCCGACACCTCGTCGGCGCGCGCAAAGTCGGGGCGAAACGCCGGGATCAGCTCGTCGGCGATCGTCTCGGCGGTCCAGCCTTCGAGCTTGGCCATCGACCGGATCGGGCGCGGTTTCGAGAAGAGCAAAATCTCGTTCTTGCGCACGCTGAAAATCTGGTTGGTGACATCCTTCGCGCGGTCGGAGGCGAGATAGGCGACGAGCGGCGCGATCTTGTCCGCCGACATCGACTGGAGGCGCTTGACGCGCTCCTGCTCGGCCGGCGTCGTCGCGGGGATCGACGAGGTCATGCGGCTCCATGCAAAGGGCGCGATGCAGTTCGAACGCACCCCGACGCGCGCCATATCGAGCGCGATCGACTGCGACAGCGCGACGACGCCGAGCTTCGCCGCCGAATAATTCGCCTGCCCGATGTTGCCGATCAGCCCGCTGGTCGAGGTGAAGTGGATGAAGCTGCCCGACTGCTGCTCGCGAAAATACGGCGTCGCGGCTTTCGACACGTTGAAGACGCCGGTCAGGTTGACCTCGATGACGCTCTTCCAGTCCTCGTAGCTCATCTTGTGCCAGATCGTGTCGCGCAGGATGCCGGCGTTGTTCACGACCGCGTCGATGCGGCCGAACTTCGCCACCGCATCCTCGATGATGCCCGCGGCTTCTTTCGGATCGGCGACATTGCCGAAATTCGCGGCAGCCCTGCCGCCCGCTGCAACGATGTCGTTCGCGGTAGTCTCGGCAGGAGCCGCGTCGCCGCCGTCGCCCGCCTGCGCGACGCCGGGATCGTTGACGACAACCGCCGCGCCCTCGGCCGCGCAATAGAGCGCCAGTTCGCGCCCAATGCCGCGCCCCGCACCGGTGATCGCGACGACCTTGCCTTCCAGTATCCTCGCCATCGGCTCTCCTCTTCAGGAAAGCGCGTAAGGGCGAAGCCGCATCATTTCAACGGCGCTTGCATCAATTGACGCACGAAAATTGCGCCCCTCGTCGCGGCCGCGCCGGCGCGACCATGCCGGAGGCGCGGGCGGTCCGCACTCCGGGGGCCGGAAAAGGCCCGGCCCCGAAGTGCGAACCGTCCATCGCGGACCGCTTGTCGGCTCAGGGCTGCTCGCCCGGAAAGAGCAGCAGCCAGTCGGCTTCGGCCTGAATACGCGCGAAAAATCCCCAGCTGTCGACATTGATCGAGCGCTTCAGCCAGGGCTTTGCCTTCTCGGGCTCGCCGCTGAGAATATAGTAGTTGGCAAGGCTGTAGGCGGTCGAAGCGGCCACCCCGTCGGCGGTCGCAAAGGCCCGGCCGCTGTCCTTGTCGCTGAAGAAGCTGTCGGCGGCGCGGTTGCCCTTGAACAGTTGCAACCCGTCGAAATAGGTGTCCGACCCGCCCTTCGGATGGACCTCGAACAAGGTCAGGTCATACTCGTCGAGAAGCTTCTGCGCCTCGCGGAGCTTTCCGGCGCGCGCGAGCGACAGATATTCCCAATAGCCGTTCGCGGTGCGCGCCTCGACGTCGTGGGTGAAGGCGGCCGATTCGGCCGACTTCGCGAACCATTTCGCCGCATTGTCGAAATCATGCTTGGCGAAATAGGCCTGTCCGAGGTGATAGTAGAGATAATATTGCACGACATCGGGGTCGCCGGGAAAATAGTCGGGACCCGGCTTTTCGCGTTCGAGCGGCTGGTTCTCGTACAGCTTCGCCGCCTTCAGCCCGAGTTCGATCGACTTGTCGAATTCGCGCAGCGAAAAGGCGCGGTGCGCGCGGTGGCGCAGCAGCTTGCCCGAATTGGGGAAGCGCTTGAGCGCCTGATCGTAAACCGCGGCCGATTCCTTCGAATAGCCCTGATAGAAGAGGATGCGGCCGTACCAGGTCGCGCTGTCGACCGTCATATTGGCTTCATAGGCCGCCTTGGCGTCGCGCGCCGCGCGGTCGAGCGTCTCGGTCGCCGCGACATTGGCGTTGCGCGTCTGCGTCGTGACCATCGGCTTGCCGAGCAGCGAAATGCCCTGCACGCTGCCCTCCTGCGCCGCCGCCGCCAGCGGCATCGCCAGCATCAGCAGGCCGGCCGACGCCAGCCATTTCAGTTTCCCGGGGACCATTTCAAACCTCCTCCAACAGATAATGTTCAGTCGATGTCGAGATCGAACTTCACGCCCTGCGCGAGCGGGAGCGAAGTCGAATAATTCACCGTCGCGGTAACGCGGCGCATATAATTCTTCCAGCTGTCCGACCCCGACACGCGGCCGCCGCCCGTCACCTTCTCCCCGCCGAACGCGCCGCCGATCTCGGCGCCGCTCGTCCCGATATTGACGTTGACGATGCCGCAGTCGCTGCCCTCCGCCGACTGGAAGCGCTCGGCTTCGCGCACGTCGTTGGTGAAAATGCACGACGACAGCCCCTGCGGCACGCCGTTCTGGAGCGCGATCGCTTCGTCGAGGGTCGAATAGGACAGCACATAGAGGATCGGCGCGAACGTCTCTTCACGGACGATCATGCTCTGCGCGGGCATTTCGACGATGGCGGGGCGGACGTAATAGGCGTCGGGCGATCCGGCGATCTCGATCCGCTCGCCGCCATGGACGGTGCCGCCCTCGGCGCGTGCCTGATCGAGTGCGCGCTGCATCGCGTCGAACGCCGCCTTGTCGATCAGCGGGCCGACATGCGTATCGTCTGCCAGCGGGCTACCGATGCGCAGGCTGTCAGCGGTCGCGATCAGACGCTTCACGAAATCGGCGCGGATGCTGTCGTGGACGATCAGGCGGCGTAGCGTCGTGCAGCGCTGGCCGCAGGTGCCCGTCGCGGCAAAGACCGTGCCGCGCAAGGCGAGCCCGATGTCGGCGCTCGGCGCGACGATCGCGGCGTTGTTGCCGCCGAGTTCGAGCACCGCGCGCCCGAAGCGCCGCTGGACGCGCACGCCGACGTCCTGCCCCATACGCACGCTGCCCGTCGCGCTGACGATCGCGATTCCCGGATGGTCGGCGATGACGCCGCCGCATTCGGCGGCGCCGATCGCGACCTGCACCAGATGTTCGGGCGCAAATTCATAGTCGGCGGCCGCCTGCTGGAGCAGCTTGCCGAAGGCGAGCGCGGTCAGCGGCGTCTTTTCCGACGGCTTCCAGATCGCGCTGTCGCCGCACACCAGCGCAACGGTGGTGCCCCATGCCCAGACCGCGGCGGGGAAGTTGAACGCCGAGATCAGCCCGAGCGGGCCGAGCGGATGCCAATATTCGGTCAGCCGGTGCTCGGCGCGTTCCGACGCGATCGTCAGCCCGAAGAGCTGGCGCGACAGGCCGACGGCATATTCGCAGATGTCGATCACCTCCTGCACTTCGCCGCGCGCCTCGGTCAGGATCTTGCCATTCTCGATCGTCAGCAGACGCGACAGCGCTTCCTTATGCTCGCGCACAAGCTGGCCGTAGCGCCGGACGAGTTCGCCGCGATGCGGCGCGGGGACCTGCTTCCACGCAGCGAAGGCCACCTCGGCCTGAGCAACCATCGCGTCCATGTCGGCGGCCCGGTGCATTTTCAGCGACGCCAGCGTCGACCCGTCGATCGGAGAAAAAACGTCGAGGCCGGACCCCAGATCGCCCGCGAGCGACAGGCCGAGTTCGCCGAAAATGTCGGTCACCGCGTCGGCAAGGGTGCCCGGTGCCGGCTGGGAGGAGAGAGAGATATCGATGGCGTTCATTTTTGTGTCCGTAAAAAGTGTTGCGAGAATATGGGTCAACCTGCTGCTCAGCGCCGGTCGTGAATGATGATCCGGCCGTCCTTGATGACGGTGGCGACCCGTTCCATCACCGTAATGTCGCGTGAGGGGTCGCCGGCAACGGCGACAAGATCGGCGAATTTGCCGACCTCGATCGTCCCGAGGTCGGCCGACTGGTCGAGGAGCGCGGCGGCATCGACGGTCGCCGAGCGGAGCGCCGCCATCGGGGTCATCGGCCCATGCTCGACCATCAGCCGGAACTGGCGCGCATTCTGCCCGTGCGGCGATACGCCCGCGTCGGTGCCGAAGGCGATGTTAACCTTGTGCTGGACCGCAAGGCGGATGTTTTGCCCGGCGACGCGGCGCGCTTCGGCCATTTTGGCCTGCACCGCGGGGCTGGCGTCGCTTTCCTTGCGCGCATCGAGCAGTCCGAGCGTCGGCACCAGCCAGGTGCCGCGCTTCGCCATCGCCTGCGCGGTTTCGGCGTCGAGCCAAGTGCCATGCTCGATCGAATCGACCCCGGCGCGCACCGACGCGGTGACGCCCGCAGCGCCATGCGCATGCGCCGCGACCTTGAGCCCGAGGCCGTGCGCGGTGGTGACGATCGAGACGAGTTCCTCGTCGCTCAGATGCTGGCCCAGCCCGCGCGCCTGCTGCGACATGATGCCGCCGGTCGAGGTTATCTTGATCAGGTCGGCGCCATATTTCGCTGCTTCGCGGACGCGCAGCGCGCATTCGACCGCGCCGGTGCACGCGCCGGTATAGTCATAGGGGAACAAGGCTTCGGTCGTCTTGCGATTGAGCCCCGACATGTCGCCGTGGCCGCCGACGATCGACAGCGACGTACCCGACAGGAAGATGCGCGGGCCAGTGACGGTGCCGTCGTTGACTGCATCGCGGAGCGCGTGGATCGAATAGCCGTCCGACCCGACATCGCGCACCGTCGTGAACCCCGCCTCCAGCGTTTTTTTCGCATTGGAAAAGGCGAACAGCGCAACATCCTCGGGCGTGTCGATCGCCGCCGACCAGAGCCTCGTTTCGGGGGCGAAGCTGAAATGAACATGCATATCGATCAGCCCGGGCAGCACGGTGCGGTCCTTGAGGTCGATCGTCGGCACGTCGGGGAAATCGACATAACCCGCGCGGACTTCGGCGATCCGATGGTCGCGAACGACGATCGTGGTCGGGCCGAGCGTGCGTTCGCCGGGAATCGCGATCACCGCGCCGGCATGAATCACCAGTTCCTCGCGTGGAGCGGGCGCCGCAGCCGCCGTGCCCGCCAGCAAAGCACCGACGATCGAAGCCGGCAGCGCGCCGCGCCATAGCCACGAGCGCGCGGGCGCCGCGCGCCTCGTCCTGTCCGTCACCTGAAAGCCCATCACCTGAAAAAACTCCCGCCGACCGGGCGCCGAAGATCGGCTCCGGGGCCTCGCCCATCGCATAGGAATATTTTGCTGGTTGGGCAATAAATTTTATGATAGGAAAATTATCAACAATGAGATGGACTCCGGAAATTTGGACATTTCCGGGTGGGGAAATGGGTTACCAAGGAGGGAAAAATGTCGAAGTTCGTTTCACGCCTGCTGTTGTCGTCGGCGGTCGCTTTCGCGATCGCGCCTGCTGCACAGGCCCAGACGGCACCGCCCGAAGCCGACGGCGCCACGACCGAGAATGGCGGCAATGACATCGTCGTGATCGGGACACGCCGCAAGGATCGCTCGATCACCGACAGCTCGGTCGCGATCGACGTCATTTCGCCCGAAAGCATCACCGCGACAGGCTATGCCGACGTGAACGACGCGCTGCGCACGCTGGTGCCCGCGTTCAACGCCCAGCGCCTGCAGGGCAATGACGGCTCGTCGTTCGTGCGGCCGATCACGCTGCGCGGTTCGCCCGCCGACCATGTCCTGCTGCTGATGAACGGCAAGCGCCGCCACCGCGCCTCGATCGTGCAGATCGGCACCGGCCATGCGTCGACCTCGGGCTCGCAGGGCCAGGATTTCAACGTCATTCCGCCGATCGCCCTGTCGAGCGTCGAAGTGCTGCGCGACGGCGCGTCGGCCCAATATGGTTCGGACGCGATCGCCGGCGTGATCAACATGGAGCTGAAAAAGGCGAAGAGCGGCGGCTCGATCATGGCGCAGGTCGGGGAATATTTCGAAAGCGGCGGCCGCAACTACGACATTCAGGGCCATATTGCCGTCCCCGTCGGCGACAATGCCTATTTCAATCTCGCCGCCCAATATACCGATCAGGCCAAAGCCTATGCGAAGAAGGCCAGCCACGCCGGCGCGGTCGCCTTGCGGGCGGCGGGCGTCCCGGGCGTGCCCGAGCACCCCGAAGGCAATCTCGATCCGCGCTACATGGCGTTCAAGGCGGTGTGGAACGCGGGCGTCGAGCTGGGCGACGAGCTCGAAGCCTATACGTTCGGCAACTATATGACGGGCAAAAGCTCGGTGACCTTCGGCCTGCGTCAGCCCTTTACCGCCGGCGGCGTGAACGGCCATGGCACCTACGCCAATTCGCGCTTCGATCTCACCCCGGCGCATCCGCAGCTGTTCAATCTCGCCGCGATCTATCCGGGCGGGTTCACGCCCGAATTCTCGGGCAATCTTGAGGATTTCAGCGCTCTCGTCGGCTTGCGCGATCAGGTCGGCCCGTGGAACTGGGACCTGTCGGCACGCTATGGCACCAACACCGTCGACTATACGATCACCGGCACGATCAACGCATCGATGGGGGTCAATTCGCCGACCTCGTTCAAGCCGGGATCGCTGACCCAGCGTGAAATCCAGTTCGATGCCGAAACATCCTATGAACTGACCGACAACATCCTCGCTTTCGCCGGTGCCAGCTATCGCAAGGAAACCTATGTCATCGGCCGCGGCGATGTCGCCAGCTATACGACGGGGCCGCTGCAGGACCTGCCCGCGGGTTCGAACGGCTTCCAGGGCTTCTCGCCCGAATTCGCCGGCAGCTTCAATTCGGCGAGCTACGCGGTTTTCGCCGAAGTCGATGCCGATATCACGCCCTGGTGGAACCTGTCGGCCGCCGGCCGCTACGAAGATTATGACCAGTTCGGCACGAACTTCAGCTACAAGGCGGCGACCCGTTTCGAGCTGAGCGATGCGTTCGCGCTGCGCGGCTCGGTCAGCACCGGCTTTCGCGCTCCGGCCGCCGGGCAGGTGTTCGGAACCAGCCTGACCTCGCAGCTCGACGGGCTGGGCGGTTTCATCCTCGACGCCGTGCTGGTCCCGGGTTCGCCCGCAGCGCAGGTCTTCGGGTCGAAGTCGCTGAAGCCCGAAACCTCGTTCAACATGTCGGCGGGCGTGGTCTTCACCGGTCTCGACGGCTTCCTCACCACGCTCGACTTTTATCAGATCAAGGTCGACGATCGCCTGCTGCTCACCCCGTCGCGCAAAACCACCGCGGCGGAGCGCGCCGCACTGGCGGCGCTCGGCTTCCCGAACGGCGCCGACATCGAGGATGTGCGCTATTTCCAGAATGAAATGAACACCCGCGTGCGCGGTTTCGACCTGGTGAGCACCTATCGCCAGACCTGGTCGGATAACGCCTCGACCGACTTCAGCCTCGCGGTGAACTATAATGAGCAGCAGCTGCGCGGCGCACCGCCGGTCGGCTTTACCTCGGCGATCGTCACCGAGTTCGAACGCGGCACCCCGCGCTGGCGCGGCAACTTCTCGGCAACGACCAAGGTCGGCGATTTCGCCTTCATGGGCCGCGCGATCCATTATGGCGCATGGCGCCGCCTCGATGGTGCGACCTTCCTGCCGCGCAAGGCCGTGACCCTGTTCGACGCCGAAGTGACCTATTCGGGTATCGAGGGCGTCGACCTCAGCGTCGGCGCACGCAATATCTTCAATATCTTCCCGCCGGGCCGCGGTCCGGCGCGCGCGCGGTCGGGCCTGATCTACGACAATCACAGCGTATTCGGGGTCGCCGGCGGCTTCTATTATTTGAATGCCAAGTATAAATTCTGATCTCGTCTGTTCGAGGTCGGCCAATATTTCCGGTGGGCGTATACGATGGCGGCATAGCGGATATGCCAATATCGTAGCCTATCGGAAATTTGTGCTTTATAGATTGCGGTGGCTGATTGGCCGGACCTCTTCCCCCAGCCGTCCTCCAATGGCCGATACCGTATGATCTCGAGCAAGTTGAGGATTGGAGACTTATGCCGCCCAGAAATGGAGACGAGCCGGAAGTTCTGGACGCCGTTCGTACCAGGAAACGGCCCCGTTCCGAGGGTTTTCACCTGGGCGAGCGATTGCGCCAGTTGCGCAAGGAACGCGGCATGACGCTGGAGGACGCCGGCCGCCTGACGGGCCTCGCCGCCTCCACCCTGTCGAAGATCGAAAATGACCAGATGTCGCCTACGTTCGACGTCGTGCAAAAGCTTGCGACAGGCTTCGACATCGACATCACCGAATTGTTCGCGAGCAATTCGGGGCAGGATGCCGCGGGGCGGCGCAGCGTCACGATGGACGGCGCCGGCCGCCTGATGGAAACCGCGGTCTATCGCCACCGGCTGATCGCCGCCGAACTCAAGAACAAGCGAATCCTGCCGTTCGTCACGACGATCAAGGCGCGCAGCCTCGAGGATTTCAAGAGCTGGTCGCAGCACAGCGGCGAGGAATTCCTCTACGTCCTCGAAGGCGAAATCTGTTTCCAGACCGAGCATTACGAACCCGCGATCCTCGGCGTCGGCGACAGCATCTACATCAACAGCAGCATGCAGCACGCGGCCTATTCGACAAGCGAGGAAGATGCCGTCGTCCTGTGGGTCAACACCGGCTGATTCCGCCGATCGGCCAGCCCCATCTATGGGCTTGCAATAATTTTCCTATACGCTAATTTCTTTCCAATAGAAAATTGGAGAGGGTAAAGCCATGGACAGACGGCAATTCATCCTGTCGGGAGCGGCGCTGTCCGCCGCGATGGCGGTCGCGCCCGGCGCGGCGGCGCGCGCGGCGGCGCGGCCGCTCACCTTCGACGCGATGGGCGAGGTCCGCTTCGAATATGACGCCGCGCTGATCGGCCAGATGCGCGCGAGCGGGCTCGACGCGATCACCGTCACGCTCTGCGATCCCAAGGTCTATGAAGGCCAAGCCTATGAAGAAGCCGTGCAGGCGGTGCTCGATCATGACGCTCATATCGCAAAGCACCCCGAACTGTTCCTGAAGGCGACCAGGACCAGCGACATCGACGTCGCGCGCAAAAACGGTCAGCTCGCGCTCTTCTATCTGTTCCAGAACAGCACCCAGTTCGGACGCGACCTCGACAATGTCGACCTGTTCCGCAAGCTCGGCGTGACGTCGGCACAGATCACCTATAACGACCAGAACTGGGCGGGCGCGGGGTGCAAGGAACTCGGCGCAAACGGACTGACGCACTTCGGCCGCGATCTCGTCGGCCGCATGAACGAACAGCGGATGCTGATCGACCTCTCGCATTCCAACATGCAGACGATGGCCGACACGATCGCCGCGTCGAAAGTCCCCGTGATCGTCTCGCACACCGCGTGCATGGCGGTGCACAGCAATATCCGTAACACGACCGACGCGAACCTGCGCCTGCTCGCCGACAAGGGCGGGGTCGCGGGCATCTGCCAGATGCGGCCGTTCCTGACGACCAAACGCGACGACGCGCTGCCCGAATATTTCCGCCATATCGACCATGCGGTGAAGGTGATGGGCACCGACCATGTCGCGATCGGCAGCGACCGCGACCACCGCGTCGTCGAGATGACCGACGCCTATGTCGCCGAGCTGAAGGCCGAAGAGGGCGCGAACTTCAACGCGGACGACTGGCCGCTGTTCATCAACGAACTCAACGGCCCGCGCCGCATGGAAGTCGTGTGGGACGGCGTGCGCAAGCTGGGCTATCCGGCCAGCACCGTCGAAAAGATCATGGGGACCAACGTCCGCCGCATCTATCAGGACGTGATCGGATGACCGTCCGCATGTCCACCCTCACCCTTGCCTTGCTGCTGGTGGCAGCCCCTGCGTCGGCGAACGTCCCTGGCGCCGACGCGGGGAATTGCGCGACCAGCCTGATCGGCACGCCGCTGGCGATACCGGAATATTCGGCCGCGACGCAAAAGATGCTCGACGAGGATATCGCGATCGCCGCCGCGGCGCTGCGCATCGCGCCCGACCGCGAGGACAGCCATATCTGGTACGGCCGCCGCCTCGACTATGCGGGGCGCATCTGCGACTCGGTCGATGCGTTCAGCGCCGGGATCGCGAAATTCCCGAACAGCTACAAACTCTACCGCTTTCGCGCCCGCGACCTGACGCGCGCGCGCCGGTTCGAGGAAGCGCTCGCCGATTATGCAAAGGCGCTCGAACTGATGGGCGATACGCCCGACAGTTTCGAACCCGACGGGATGCCCAACCCGATCGGCCTGACGATCAGCACCTATCGCGGCAACATCGTCTATTATCATGCGCAGACGAGCTTCGCGACGGGCGACTATCCGACGATGGTGACGGGCATGGCGAAATCGCTGGAGCTCGCGGCCGATTTCGCGCGCGACGACATGCGCGTACCGACCGCATACTGGACCTATCTCGCGTATCGCAAGATGGGCGAACATGCGAAAGCGCGTGCGGCGATCGACGCGATCGAGCCGGGGCTGAAGCTGATCGAGAATTTCACTTATTATCAGGCCGTGCAGATCATGCAAGGCCGGCTCGATCCCGCGGCGTTCAGGGACAGCCGCGACAGCACGATCAAGTTCGCGATCGCGATGGAACGCCGCTTCGCCGGCGACGAAAAGGGCGCAAAGGCGCTGCTCACCGAAATCGTCCGCGAAAATCCGCAGGGGCATTGGCCGTCGGAAGCCGAACTGGCGCGGCCGGATCGTAAACGCCGCTAAGCGGCCGGCCGGCGCGAACCGAAACGGTCCCCTTCGCAATTTTGGGGGTGCGCCGCGCCGCGATGCCCGGCTATCGATCCCCACGGGTTCCGCCCGTGACCGGGGCCGGGACCGCGGCGTATCGCGGGAGAATTTATGGCCAGGCTGTTCGAACCCTTCGCAATAGCGGATTTGCCGCTCGCCAACCGGATCATCATCGCGCCCATGTGCCAATATTCGGCCGAGGACGGGTGCATGACCGACTGGCATCTGATGCACCTCGGGCAACTCGCCATTTCAGGCGCGGGGGCGCTGACGATCGAAGCCTCGGCGGTCTTGCCCGAAGGGCGTATCACCTACGCCGATGTCGGCCTCTATGACGATGCGAGCGAAGCCGCGATGGCGCGCGTCCTTTCCGCGTTACGCCAATGGTCCGATATTCCGGTCGCGATCCAGCTCGCGCACGCCGGACGCAAAGCGAGCACAGCCAGGCCCTGGGACGGCGGCGGGCAGATCGCGCCCGGCGCCGCGAACGGGTGGCAAACCACCGCGCCGTCCGCGATCCCTTTCTTCGACACCGACAAGGCACCCGCCGCGCTCGACCGCGGCGGCCTCGACCGGGTTCGCACCGCCTTCGCCGATGCCGCAGCGCGTTCTGCCCGGCTGGGGATCGACGCGGTCCAGCTGCACGCGGCGCACGGCTATCTGCTCCACCAGTTTCTGTCGCCGCTGTCGAACCGGCGCGACGATGATTATGGCGGCAGCCTCGAAAACCGGATGCGCTTTCCGATCGAGGTGTTCGACGCGGTGCGCGATGCGTTCGGCGCACAAGGCCCGGTGACGGTGCGCGTCTCGGGCACCGACTGGGTCGAGGGCGGCTGGTCGATCGAAGAGACCCTGGCTTTTGCGCAGGCGCTCGAAGCGCGCGGGTGCGCGGCGATCAACGTGTCGAGCGGCGGGCTGCATCCGGCGCAGCAGATCCGGCTGGAGCCGGGCTATCAGGTGCCGCTGGCGCGCAGGGTCAAGGAGGCGGTCACCATGCCGGTGATCGCGGTCGGACTGATCACCGATCCGCTGGAAGCCGAAGCGATCCTCGCCAATGGCGACGCCGATGCCGTCGCGATCGCGCGCGCGGCGCTCTATGATCCGCGCTGGCCCTGGCACGCCGCCGCGGCGCTGGGCGCGACCGTCACCGTGCCGCCGCAATATGAGCGCAGCGAACCGCGCGCGCATCGCGGGCTTTACGCGCCGCGGCGGTCCTGATCGGGGTCACACCCCCATCATGCCCGCCGTCGTCGCACCGTCGATGACATAATCGGCGCCCGAGATGAAACCCGCCTCGTCCGACGCGAGGAACGCGACCAGCGCGCTCACCTCTTCGAGCTGCGCCATGCGCTTCATCGGCGCCATGCCTTCGAACGCGGCGCGCGCGGCGGCGGGATCGGGCGCACGATCGATCACGCCGCGGATCATATCGGTTTCGACGACGCCGGGCAGAATCGCGTTGACGCGGACCTGATAGCCTTTGCCCGCACAATGGATCGCCGCCGATTTGACGAGCGCGACAACCGCCGCCTTGGTCACCGAGTAAGCGGCATAATTGCCCATCGCACGGTGCGCGTTCATCGACGAATTGACGATGATCGAGCCCGTGGGTCCTTGCGGGTTCTTTGCCATCGCGCGGATCGCATGCTGGACGGTCAGCATCACGCCGGTCTGGTTGACGCCGACGATGTGGTTCCACGCGTCGATGCCGATATCCTCGACGCTCGCGTCGCCCGCTTCGGTCCCGGCGTTGGCGAAGGCGATATCGAGGCGGCCATATTCGGCCTCGATCTCGGCCATCAGCGTGTCCCAAGCCGACGCCTCCTCGACGCGGTGCGCGCGAAAGATCGCGCCCGTCTCGCCTTCGACGACCGCGGCCGCATCGGCGTTGGAACCGGTGAAGACGACCTTCGCGCCCTCGCGCACCAGCCGCCCGACCGTGGCGGCGCCGATCCCGCTCGTCCCGCCGGTGACCAAAGCGACCTTGCCGCGCAGTCTCTGCTGCATCGTGCCTCTCCTCTCGCATGCCCTCTTGCCAGTTTCGTGCGGCGCGTGAACCTATCAATACAGCAAGGTGACGTCCGCGCGCGACGCTCGCATGATGCGACGATAACGACAGGAGAGGACCGGCGATGAGCGACAGCGAACATCCACCCCGCATCGATTGCGTGCTGATCTGCGGGGGTGTCTGGCACGACATGGATTTCGCGCGGCTCGAGCTGCTCAAACTGCTCGCCGAGGACCAGCGCGTCCGCACCCGTGTGTTCGAGAATTACGACAATATCGACGCGATCGAGGCGGCGGACATATTGATCACCTATACCTGCGACGTCACGCCCTCGCTTCCCGCACAGGAGGCGCTGAAGCGCTGGCTGACCAAGGGCGGGCGCTGGTACGCGCTGCACGGCACCAATTCGATCCTCCGCCTGCTCGACACCGGTGTGTGGGACGCGCCGCGCTGGGCGCCGCTGATGATGGACCTGCTCGGCTCGCAGTTTATCAGCCATCCGGCGATCGAGCCCTATACGGTCCGCGTTGCCGACCCCGCTCACCCGCTTGTCGAAGGCATCGAACCGTTCGAGACGACCGACGAACTCTATCACCTCGAAACGCACGGCGATCTTCACGTGCTGCTCGACACCGAGTGCACGGGCCCCGGCACGGGCTTCGTCGAGGCCGAAGATGCCCCCGGCACCTGGCCGGTTTTCTATATCAAGCAGCATGGCGCGGGCGCGGTGCTCTACCTCACCCTCGGCCATTGTCGCGGTCACTATGACCTGCAGCCGATGATGGACTGGTGGCCGACGGTCGACCGCTGCGCGTGGGACTTGCCGGTCTTTTACGACCTTTTACGCCGCGGGCTGGGCTGGCTGAAGGCGCGCGAGACCGCCTAGGCGACCGCGCGCAGCTTCCGCCGGTCCTCGCGAATCAGCCCCGCTGCGCGCAAGGCGAGCGCCATCGCAGGGGCGTTGGTATTGCCCGTCACCGGCGACGGCATCACCGAACAGTCGACGACGCGGAGGCCATCGATCCCTCTGACGCGGAGCCGCGCGTCGGTGACCGCACGATTGTCGCTGCCCATCCGGCACGTTCCGACCCCATGCAGCCCGCACGTCGCGAGACGGCGAAAGGCGGCGAGGATCTCGGCATCGCTCTGCACCGCGGCGCCGGGGAGCAACTCGCGCTCGACCAGCCCGACAAGCGCCGGCTGCGCCATATAGCGGCGCATCGCGTGGACCGCCGCAACGGCGGTGCGCTCATCCTCGCGCGTCGACAGCCAGTTCGGCTTGATATCGGGCGCGGCATCGCTGCCCGGACCCGTGATCAGGATGCTCCCCTCGCTCGTCAGGCGCAGGAGCTGACCATAGATGGTCATCCCCGGCTTGCGGTCGATGCTGTTCAGCGGCACCGGATGCTTGTCGTCGCCCAGGGCAAAGGTGTAGCCGCCGAGATAGAGTTGCAGGTCGGGCCGCATGTCGCGGCTCGTCAGGTTCAGAAAGGCGCCGACCTCGAACGGTCCCGTCGCCATGATGCCGCCGCGCGTCAGCATATATCGCGCCATCGCGCGCGCCAGCCCGAAACCATAGAAGCTGCGGTTGCTGCCGATATCGCGCGACAGGCGATGCGGCATCGAAAAACCGAGATGCTCGCGCATCCGTCCGCCAACGTCAGGCGCATCGACAACGGGTTCGACCCCCGCGGCGCGCAACACGTCGGCGGGCCCGATGCCCGACCGCTGGAGCAGCAACGGACTCTCCAGCGTACCGCCCGACACGATCACCTCGCCATCGCAGTCGAAGCGCCGCATCTGCCCGGCCACCCGCGCCTCGACACCCGTCACGCGACCGCCCTCGACGATCAGCCGCTCGGCCATCGCCCGGGTGACGATGGAGAGGTTGGGACGTGCCTTTGCCCGCGCAAGAAAGGTCGTCGCCGCGCTCTCGCGGCGTCCGCGGCGAACATTGTGCGAATAGAAGCCGACGCGGTCCGAGGTCGCAGCGTTGAGGTCGTCGACGGGCTTCAGCCCCATCTCGACCCCCGCCTGCACCATCGTCTCGGCGAGCGGATAGCTGTGGATCTTGGGCGCAACGCCGACCGGCCCGCCCGCGCCGCGCATCGCGCTTGCACCAAGCCCATGATCTTCGATGCTACGGAACGCCCCGGTCATCGCTTCGCCGTTCCATCCGGTACAGCCGAGCTTTTCCCATTCGTCATAGTCGGCGGGCTCGCCGCGGCTCCAGATCATGCCGTTGACCGCCGACGATCCGCCCAGCCCCTTGCCGCGGATCCACACCTCGCCCGGCGCCCCGCCATCGCCGCGCGGCTGCGACACGCCATAGGCCCAGATATGGTCGGGATTGGTCACGAGCTTCGCGACCCCCTTCGGGATCGCCACCCATCGGCTGTCGTTGCTGCCGCCCGCTTCGAGCAACAGCACGCGCACGTGCGGGTCGGCGCTCAACTGCTCGGCGAGGACGCAGCCCGCCGACCCCGCACCGACGACGATATAATCCCAGCCTGCCGACATGCCGCCTCTCCTGCAACGGGCGCCTCGACCTTGGAACCGTGGGCACGTCCCCCGCACCTAGCGCAATAAATAGTCCCCTCGCCCTTCGCGCGGGAGGATAGTGTCGCGGCGAAAGAGGGAGGATCGAATGGCGGGAGCAAGCGGACGGATCGCGGGCAAGACGGCCTTTGTCACCGGCGGCGCGTCGGGGCTCGGTCTCGACATCGTTCGTCGCTTCGTCGCCGAGGGCGCCGCCGTCGTCATCGCCGACATCGATGTCGCCGCGGGCGAGGCGCTCGCCACCGAACTCGGCCAGCGCTTCGTCAGGCTCGACGTGTCGAAGGAAGCCGAATGGATCGCCGCGCTCGGCACGTGCGGGCGCATCGACATCCTCGTCAACAATGCCGGCATCACGACGCACGGATCGATCGAGGATCTGACGCTCGAAGCCTTTCGCCACGAATTTTCGGTCGACGTCGACGGCGTTTTCCTTGGCTGCAAGCATGTGATCCCGAAGATGAAGGATCATGGCGGATCGGTGATCAACATGTCGTCGATGTGCGGCGTCCGTGCGCAGGGCGACCTCGCTGCCTATAATGCGGCGAAGGCGGCGGTGACGCATCTCACCAAATCGGTCGCGCTTCACTATGCACGCAAGGGGTACGGCATCCGCTGCAATTCGGTGCACCCGGGGGCGATCCACACCCCGATCCTCGACAAGGTGATGGCGCAGGTTGCCGACGGGCAGGCGCTCTACGACAGCTGGGTCGCGACGCATCCGGTCGGGCGCCTCGGCAAGCCCGAGGAGATTTCGGCGATCATCCTCTATCTCGCGTCGGATGAATCGGCCTTTGCCACCGGCGCGGAGTTTCGCGTCGACGGCGGCAGTTCGCTGTGACGGCCGGGCGCCTCGATGGCCGCGCCGCGCTCGTCACCGGCGCCGGATCGGGGATCGGCCTCGCCACCGCAAAGCGGCTGGCGGCCGACGGCGCGCGCGTTTTGACCACCGACCGCGCCGGCGATGTCGATATCGTCGCCGATGTCACCGAACCCGGAATCAACGCGAAACTGGTCGCCGAGGCCGAAGCCCGCCTCGGCGGTCTCGATATCGTCGTCGCCTGCGCCGGCATCACGGGTATGCAGCCGCTCGACGGGCATGACGACGCGTTTTTCGACACGATGATGGCGGTCAATGTCACCGCAGTATTCCGCCTGATGCGCGACGCGCTACCGCTGCTCGAACGCTCGCCGCACGGGCGGATCATCCTGATCGGATCGGTGATGTCGAGTTTCGGAGAGGCCGGGATGACCGCGTACAGCGCGTCGAAACATGCCGTGCTCGGCATGACCAGATCGGTCGCGGCCGAAGTCGGGGCGTCGGGTGTCACGGTCAACTGCATCCAGCCCGGCGCGATCGATACGCCGATGACCGCGCCCGCCTTCGCCGCCATGCCCGAATTCAGGCAGCGCTGGATAGACAAGGCTGCGCTCGGCCGGCTCGGACAGCCCGAAGACATCGCCGACGTCGCCGCCTTTCTGGCGTCCGACGACGCCCGATTCATGTCGGGACACGGGCTTTTCGTCGATGGCGGGGCGACACAAAGGCATTAAAATCAAGGTTTTGGATGCCATATCCGCACGCCTGATATTTTTGATGATTGTTGAATCGGGGCATTAAGCGGACCTTCCCCTCCAACGTGACCGGCGAACCTATGCGCCGGCGCGAGAGGGAGGAACGCGATGATCACGCATGCCCGAATGCTGCCTGCCGTTTACGCAACCGTATCGCTTGCCGCACTGGCAATCGCCACCCCGGCCGCGGCGCAGGAGCCCCCCGTCGAGGAGAATAGCGGCGCCATCCGCGAAATCGTCGTCACCGCGCAGAAGCGCGAGGAAAACATCCAGTCGATCCCGATCGCGGTGACCGCGCTCGACGAAAAGGCACTGGAATCGGCGACGATCGACGACATTCGCGACATCGCCGGCCGCGTCCCCAGCCTCGTCGTCGACTCGGTCGGCGCCGGACCCAGCGCCGCAGCGATCGCGATCCGCGGCATCAGCTTCGAAGATATCGAGAAGAGCTTCGATCCGGCGGTCGGCGTCGTTGTCGACGGCGTCTTCATCGGCACCAACACCGGCCAGCTTCTCGACAGCTTCGACCTCGAACGGCTTGAAGTGTTGCGCGGACCGCAGGGCACATTGTTCGGCCGCAACACGATCGGCGGCGTGATCAACGTCATCCGCACCCGCCCGACGGAGGATTTCGGCGTGCGCGGCCAGTTCGCCTACAGCCGTTTCGACACCAAACGCGCGCGCCTTGTCGTCAACACCGGCAAGCTCGGCGATTTCATCGCGTTGAAGGCGTTCGGCTATTACGACAAGACCGACGGCTATTATCACAATGTCACCAAGGACCGCCGCGAGGGCAAATATGAAACGCTGACCGGCGGCGTCACTGCGCTGATCACGCCGAGCGATGCGATCACCGCGCAGATCACCTATCAGCACAGCCGCGAACGCGGCGAAACCGTTGCCTCGGCCCTGTCCGAAACCGGCCGCGACGTCATTTGCGCCGCGCCAGGCGCGCCCGGCTTTTCGCCCGCCGCCGAATGCAACCGCTGGTCGCTGCCTTCGCGCGGACTTTATACGACGTTCCAGAATATCGAGACCCCGGTGCGCAACGATGTCGACAGCGTCACCGGCAATATCGACATCGACCTCAGCGATAATCTGACGCTGTCGTCGGTCACCGGCTACATCAAGAACAAGGAATCGGTGACGCAGGATTTCGACGGCAGCTCGGCCAATTTCTTCGACACGCGGCGCCAGCAGAAATATAAGCAGTTCAGCCAGGAACTCCGCCTGCTTGCCGACTTCGACACGGTCAACGTGCTCCTCGGCGGCTATTATTTCGACAGCTCGTACACGCTCGACCAGTCGACCAATTTCGGGGTCGTGCTCGGGCAGGGATCGACTGCGGTGCTACGCCAATATGTCGACCACAGCGCCAAATCCTACGCGGGCTTTGCCGACGCGCAGATCAACCTGACCGATGCCTTCAAAATCTCGCTCGGCGCGCGCTACACCAAGGACAAGAAGGAAATCTTCAACAATTACGGCCGCATCGGCGCGCTCGTCCGGCTGACCCAGCCAAGTTTCGACGGCATGTCGTGCGTCGCGGTGACCGGAACCACCAGCCCCGCACCGGGCGTCGTGATCCCCGTCTACAGCCCCGCGACCAATTGTTCGGGCAGCGACAGTTTCGACAAATTCACCTGGCGCGCCAACGCCGAATATACGATCGAACCGGGCAAGCTCGCCTATGTGTCCTTCTCGCGCGGGTTCCGTTCGGGCGGCTTCAACGGCCGCGCGGCGTCGCCGACCTCGCTCGGGCCGTATCAGCCTGAAACGGTCGACGCGTATGAAGTCGGGCTGAAGGCCGACTGGCTCGACCGCACGCTGCGCACCAACCTCGCCTTCTATTACACCAAATATGACAACAAGCAGGAGGAGGTCGTGCAGCCCGCACCTCCGGGTTCGTCGAACCCGCAGGAAACGGTGGTGCGCAACGCCTCGTCGGCCGACATCAAGGGGTTCGAGGCCGAAATCATCGCGCAGATGACCGACGCGTTCAGCTTCAATGCGTCGTTCAGCTACACCGACGCCAAATACAAGAATTTCTTCAACGACATCGTCGGCCTGACCCCGGGCAGCCCGGCGGACGGCATCGCCGACGATGTGTCGACGCTGACGCTGCGCCGCGCACCCAAATATCAATGGTCGGCGGGGCTCAATTACTCGAAGGAGATCGGCTCGGGCCGTTTCGACGCCTCGACGCTGCTGCGCTACCAGAGCAAATATGTGACCTGCATCGCGCCGAACCGTCCGGTCGTCCCCGGCGCGGTGACCAACGACAATCGCTGTTTTACCGAAGACCGCGAAAATCTGTCGGCGCAGATCGGCTATACCTTCCTGCTCGGCGACGACCGCGAAGTCAGCCTCGCGCTGTTCGGCCGCAATCTCACCAACCACAAGGGCCTGTCGTCGACGCTGCCGGTCGCGGGTCTCTTCACCTTCGGCGCCGCGCAGGCGCCGCGCACCTACGGGGTCGAACTCGGCTTCCGTTTCTGACGGGCGATACGATCCCGCCACGGGTACGGCGAGATCGCAAGGGGGAGCAAGGGGCGGCGCAATGCACCGCCCCTTGTTCGATGATCAAAGGGATCCACGATGACGCAGGCCTTTTTCGACCACCCTTTCCTGTCGGGACACCATCAGCCCGTCCGCTTCGAGGGCACGGCGCCCGACCTGATCGTCGAAGGCGAAATCCCGGCCGATCTCGTCGGCGTCTTCTATCGCAACGGCCCCGAACCGCTCTATCCGACGCGCGAGGGCGAGTATCACTGGTTCGACGGCGACGGCATGGTCTATGCCTTTCACATCGAAGGCGGGCGCGCGTCGATGCTCAACCGCTGGGTGCGGACCGAGAAATTCGAGCTGGAGAAGGCGGCGGGCAAACGCCTGTTCGGCCTGTTCGGCAACCCGATGACCGCCGATCCGTCGGTGCAGGGCAAGCGCTACAACACCGCGAACACCAACATCATCGTCCATGGCGGCAAATTGCTCGCGCTGATGGAGGGCGCGCCCGCGGTCGAGCTTGACCCGCGCACGCTCGAAACCTTGGGCGAGGAACATTATGGCGGGACGATCACCACGACCTTCTCCGCCCACCCCAAGATCGACCATACTACCGGCGAGTTGGTCAACATCGGCATGGCGATCAACGGCCCGATGGGCGCGCCGCAACTGCGGTACGACGTGATCGCCGCCGACGGCAGCGTCCGCAAGGCCGAGATCATCGACATGCCGCACAACGCGCTGATGCACACCTTCTTCCTGACCGAGCACTGGGTGGTCTTCCCGGTGATCCCGATCGACGCCGATCTCGGTCGCTTCATGAGGGGCGGACCAATGACCGCGTGGGTCAACGGCCGTCCGACCAAATTCGGAGTGATGCCGCGCGAAGGCAGTGCGAGCGATCTTCGCTGGTTCGATTATGAACCGCGCCACATGTTCCACGAGCTCAACGTCTGGGAACAGGACGGCAAGATCATCGCCGATGTCGCCGCCGCCAACGGCACCGCGCTGTTCCCCGACGAGACCGGGGTAAAGCAGACGCATGGCGATACGCAGCAGAGCCTGCGCCGCTGGACGATCGACCCCGGCATGGGCGGCAACGGGACATGGATCAGGGAAGAGACGCTCAACGACCGCGACATCCAGTTCCCGCGCCCCGACGACCGCTTCATGACGCGCGCCTCGCGCCACAGCTTTGCGAACATCAACCTCAACAGCCGCGACGGCCGCGCCGAGGGAATGGACGGCGTGCTCCGCTTCGACACGGTGAGCGGCAAGGAGGATGTCTATCACTTCGGCAACGGCGCCTCGTGCGGCGAGCTGATCTTTGCGCCGAAGATGGGCGCGCAGGGCGAAGGCGACGGTTACGCGATGACGCTGGTTCACCGCGCGGGTGCGGCAACGAGCGAACTGGCGATCTTCGACGCGCTCGACATTGCGGCGGGTCCGGTCGCGACGGTGCAGGTGCCGTTCCGTGTCCCGTCGGGTTTCCATTGCAATTTCTATGCGGCGGACTCCATGCTCTATCGACAAGCGCTCGGCGCATCATAGGGAGAGAAGACCGGTGAAGGTCGCAGCATTTGAACGCGTCGCCGACGTCGCGCGGCGGAACGGGCGCGAGCGGCCCGACAAGATTCTCTTCCATTTCGAAGGCCGTGCGACGAGCTATGCCGACTTCGATGCGAGCAGCAATCGCGCCGCCAATGCGCTGATCGCGTCGGGGCTGAAACCCGACGACCGCGTCGCCTATCTCGGCAAGAACAGCGACCTCTATTTCGAACTGGTGATGGCGGTCGCCAAGGCCGGCGGCGTGATGACGCCGGTCAACTGGCGGCTCGCGGTGCCCGAGATCGCCTGGATCATCGACAATTGCGGCGCACGCATCCTGTTCGTGGGGCCGGAATTCACCGAACTGGTCGCCGCGAACCGCGATGCTTATCCGGGCGTTGAGCATGTCGTCGCGGTCGAAGGGGCTGCGGGCAGCTTCCCCGACTATCGCAACTGGCGGGGCGGATCCCCCGACAGCGACCCCGGCATCGCGCGTAGCGAGACCGACGCGGTGATCCAGATGTACACTTCGGGCACCACCGGCAAACCCAAGGGCGCGGTGCTGACCAACGGATCGGTGCTGCGATCGCAGCTCGACCGCGATCCCGCGTTGCAGGCCGACTGGGAACGCTGGGACGAGGATGACGTCGGGCTCGTCGCCATGCCCTGCTTCCATATCGGCGGCACCGGTTACGGGATCACCGTGATGACCAACGGCGCGACCGGCGTGATCACGCGCGAGTTCGACCCCGGCGGGGTGCTCGACCTGATCGAGGCGCATGGCATCTCGAAAATCTTCATGGTGCCCGCGGCGATGCAGATCATCGTCAATCAGCCGCGCGCGCGCGAGGTCGATTTCTCGCGGCTGCGCCACATCGCCTATGGCGCCTCGCCGATCCCGCTCGATCTGCTGCGGCAATGCATCGACGTCTTCCAGTGCGGCTTCGTCCAGATGTACGGGATGACCGAAACATCGGGCACGATCGCCGCGCTGCCGCCCGAGGATCATGATCCGGCCGGAAACGAGCGGATGCGGTCGGTCGGCAAACCGCTGCGCGGCGTCGAGATGCAGGTGATCGATGCCGACGGCCACCCCCTGCCCCCGCGAGCGATCGGAGAGATCGCGATCCGGACGCAGGCGAACATGCGCGAATATTGGGGGCGGCCCGAGGCAACGGCGGAAACGATCGACGCGGGCGGCTGGCTGCGTACCGGCGACGCCGGCTACACCGACGAGGCGGGCTATTTCTACCTCCACGACCGGGTGAAGGACATGATCATCTCGGGGGGCGAGAATGTCTATCCGGCCGAGGTCGAGAATGCGATCTATGGCCATCCCGCGGTCGCCGATGTCGCGGTCGTGGGCGTGCCTGACGACAAATGGGGTGAAGCGGTGAAGGCGTGCGTCGTGCTCCGCGAAGGGCAGAGTGCCGAGGCGAACGAGATCATCGGCTGGGCGCGCGAGCGGATCGCAGGCTATAAATGCCCGAAGTCGGTCGACTTCATCCCCGCACTACCGCGCAACCCGTCGGGCAAGATCCTCCGCCGCGAACTACGCGCGCCCTATTGGGAAGGGCGCGAGCGGCAGATCAGCTAGCCTGCAGCTTCGCCATCGCCGCGCCGACGGCGGCGGCGATGTCGGCTTCCTGCGGATTGCCGCGCAGCGCGAGGCCGCCGTTCGGCTGCAGATTCTCGCCCGTCACAAACGCCTCGTCGCTCGCCAGCCACAGGCACGCGTTCGCGACATCCTGCGCCGTGTTGAGCCGCCCCAGCGGGTAGCGCGGCAGGAAGGCATCGACGAGCCCCGGCGTCGCGAACGCCCCCTCGGTCATCGGCGATTCGGTGAAGGCCGGCGAGACGATGTTCGCCCTTATGCCCGCCGCGCCGAAATCATTCGCGACACAGCGGATCAGCGCCTCCGATCCCGTCTTGGTGCCGATATATGCCGCATGGTTGCCGATCGGTGACCGCGTCGTCGCCGAAGAGATCTGGATGATCGACCCGCCCGTCGGATCGTTCGTCAGCATCGCGCCGACGAATGCCTGGAGGAAATGATGCACCCCGGTGAATTGCAGCGCGACGATGCGAGCGAGCTCCTCCTCGGTCACGTCGAGCAAAGGCTTGAGCAGCCCCCAGCCGCTCGCGTTCAGCGCGACATCGACCCCGCCCATCTTCGCCTTCGCCGCGTCGGCGAGTGCGAAGACCGAGGCCTTGTCGGTGATGTCGCAAAGCGCCGCATGGCCGCCGATCTCGGCCGCGAGCGCATCGAGCGGCGCCTGCTTTCGCCCCGCAACCATCACCGTCGCGCCCTCGCGCGCGAACAGCCGCGCGGTCACCTGCGCCATATTCCCCGTCGATGCCGCACCGATGATGACGGCGCGCTTGCCAGCCAGCCTGCCCATAACGATCTCCTTATAGCTTCAAGAGTTGCTTGCCGCGGTTCTGGCCGCTGAACAGACGTTTGAGCGTGTCGGGTGCATTCTCGAACCCGTGCTGCACATCCTCGCGGTAATTCAGCCGCCCATCGAGAACGAAACCCTCGAGCCGCCTGCGGATCTCGGGAAACTCGTTCGCCCAGTCGAGCACGATAAAGCCCGCCATCGAACCGCGGCGGAAAATCAGGTTGAAATAATTCTGCGGCCCGGCGGGCAGCGTCCCCATCTCGTACCGACTGATCCCCCCGCACACCGCCACGCGCGCGCCGGTCGCGATCTCGCCCAACATGTCGTTGAGGATCGCGCCGCCGACATTGTCGAAGACGACATTGACGCCGCCGGGGCAATGTTCCTTGATCTGGCCCCGGACATTGCCCGCCTTGTAGTCGATCGCGGCATCATAACCCGCCTCCTCGACGAGCCAGCGGCACTTGTCCTCGCCGCCGGCGATGCCGACCGCGCGGCACCCCGCGATCTTCGCAAGCTGGCCCACGACCGACCCCGTCGCGCCCGCCGCGCCCGACACGAGCACCGTATCGCCCGCAACCGGCCGCCCGACCTTGAACAGCCCGCAATAAGCGGTGACCCCCGTGGTCCCGAGCACCGACAGCATCGCCGTCGGCGGCAGCTGCGTTTCGATCTTCACCAGCCCGTCACCGGTCGACACATGCCATTCGGTCCAGCCGGTCGATCCCATGACGAGGTCGCCGACCGCGAAACCCGGATGGTTGCTCAGGGCGACTTCGCTGATCCCGCTGCCGCGCATCACGTCGCCGATCGCCATTGGCGCAACATAGTCGGCGATATTCTCCATCCAGCCCTTCTGCGCCGGATCGAAGCCCAGAAAGAGCGTCTTGAGCAGCAGTTCGCCGTCGCCCGGCGCGCCGACTTCGGTCTCGACGAGCTGAAAGTCGCCATCCTCGATCCCGCGCCCGCGCGGATGTCCGTTCAGCAGCCACTGGCGCGATGTCGGCATCGATATTCTCCCTGTTTCGACACCGAAATTGCGCCTGCATCGCCGGAGCAACCACCGCCAAAAGTGCCAGTCGATTGAGGGGCGCCGAGGCGTAGGGTGCGATCAGGGAGAGAGAGACGATGCCCGAAGTCCGCCGCAGTTTCTGCCGCTTCTGCCACGCCAATTGCGCGATGCTCGTCACCGTCGACGAGGGCCGCGTGACGAAGGTACAGGGCGACCCCGACGACCCGGTGTTCGGCGGCTATACCTGCATCAAGGGACGCCAGCTTGCTGAGGCGCACAACGGCCCGCAAAGACTGACGGTCTCGCAGAAGCGCAGCGACGGCGCGTTCGAGGATATCGCGATGGAGACCGCGCTCGACGAGATCGGCGCGAAGCTTTCCGCCATCATCGCCGAACATGGCCCGCACGCCGTCGCCATCTATGGCGGCACCTACGCGTTCCAGAACAGCGCCGGGGTCGGCAGCGCAATGTCGTTCGCGCAAGGGCTCGGCACGCGCAACATCTATACCTCGGTAACGCTCGACCAGCCCGCGAAAGTCTATACGACGATGCGCTACGGCAGCTGGATGGGCGGGATGCACACGTTCAGCGAAGCCGACGTTGCCTTCTTTATCGGCAATAACCCGATCGTCTCGCACTACGGCCCGCCCGGCGGCCTTCCCCCCTTCTCGCCCTCGCGCCGCCTGCGCGACGCACTCGAAAGCGGGCTGAAACTGATCGTCGCCGACCCGCGCCAGAGCGACGTCGCGGCGCTCGCGCATATCCACCTGCCCGTGCGGCCGGGCGAAGATCCCGCGCTGCTCGCCGGGATCATCCACGTCATTCTGTCCGAGGGCCTTTACGACAAGGCGTTCGTCCAGCGCTACGTCGATGGCATCGACGAGTTACAGCGTGCCGTCGCAGGTTTCACCCCCGACATCGCCGCCGCGCGCGCGGGGGTCGAGGAAGGCCAGCTCGTCGCCGCCGCGCGGATGTTCGCAAATGGCACCAAGGGCGTCGTCTCGACCGGCACCGGTCCCGAGATGGCGGGCAATGGCACGCTCACCCAATATCTCGTCTCGTCGCTCAACATCATCTGCGGGCGCTTCTGCCGCGAAGGCGAGAAAAGCTCGATCCCGCGGGTCTTCACTCCCGTCACCCCGCGCCGCGCGCAGGTCGCGCCGCCGATCGCGCTTTATGGCGAAGGCTTCCCCGCCTCGCGTATCCGCGGCCTCACGCACCTCGGCATGGAGATGCCGTGCAACGTGCTGGCCGACGAAATGCTGACGCCGGGCGAAGGCCAGGTGCGCGCGCTGATCGTGATCGGTGGCAACCCCGTGGTCGCCTTTCCCGATCAGGACAAGATAACGCGCGCGATCGACGGGCTCGAACTGCTCGTCTCGATCGACGTCAACGCCGAATCCGCGACCGCGAAACGCGCCGATTATGTCCTCGCCCCCAAGATGTGCCTCGAGCGCGAGGACATCAGCAATCTTTCCGAATGGTGGTACGAGATCCCCTATGCCCGCTATACCGAGGCGATGATCGAAGCGCCCGCAGGGCTCCTCGAGGAGTGGGAGATGCTCTGGGAACTCGCGCACCGTATCGGCACCAGCATGCCGCTCGCGGGCGGCGCGTGTCCGATGGACGAACGGCCCACGAAAGAGGCCTTCCTCGACCTGATGGTCGCAGGCTGCACGGTCGCACCGAGTGTCGTCCGCGCGGACACCGTCGACGGCAAGGCGGTGATCTACGCCGACCTCCACCCGGTCGTCGAAGCCGGCGAGCCCGATGCACCCGACCGTTTCGATCTGACGGCGGGCGCCATGCCCGACCAGCTGATCGCCTATGGCAGCGCCGACCAGCCCACCCCCGACTTTCCCTGGCGCATGGTGTCGCGACGCAGCCGCCACCGCTTCAACTCGACCGGGCAGAATCTGCCCGCGCTGCGCGCCAAACGCACGACCAACCCCGCCTTCCTCCACCCCGACGACCTCGCGCTGATTCCCTGCGCCGACGGCGATACCGTCCGCATCCGCTCGGCGGCGGGCGAAGTCGTCGCGGTCGCGCGCGCGGCGGAGAATATGCGCCCCGGTGTCGTGTCGATGGCGCATGCCTTCGGCGGTCCCGACATCGGCCCCGACGGGGTGCACGAGCATGGCGCCTCGACCAATCGCCTCGTCAGCGAGAGCGTCGCCTACGACCCCCTCACCGGCCAGTCGCTGCAAAGCGCGATCCCGGTTTCCATTGTTCCTGCCTGAGGAGTTTGCATGCCCGACAACCGCCGTTTCCTGCTCGTCCGTCGCCCAAAGGGCGAACCCGTGCCGGAAGACTTCTCGCTCGTCACCGAACCCACGCCCGCGCTGGCAGAAGGTCAGTTCCTGATCCGCAACCATTATGCCTCGCTCGACCCCGCGATCCGCGGCTGGATGGACGACGCGCCAAGCTATATGCCACCGATCCCGCTCGGCGATCCGGTACGCGCCTCGACGATCGGCATCGTCGAGGCGAGCAAGGCCGACGGCTTCGTACCCGGACAGTGGGTGATGGGCCTCAACGGCATCGAGGATTATTCGGTCGGCACCGTCGGCGGCTTCACCCAGCCGATCGATGCGATCCTCGTGCCGTCGGTCACCAACTATCTCTCGGTGCTCGGCGCGGTCGGGATGACGGCGTACTTCGGCTATACCGACGTCTGCGAACCCAAGCCCGGCGATGTCGTCCTCGTCACCGGCGCGGCGGGCGCGGTCGGATCGCTCGTCGGGCAGATCGCGAAGATCAAGGGTGCAAGCAAGGTGATCGGCATCGCGGGCGGACCCGCGAAGTGCGCCAAGCTGACGGACCGATACGGTTTCGACGCCGCGATCGATTACCGCGGCAAGGACGTTCAGGCGCTGACCGACGCGATCCGCGCCGAGGCCCCCGACGGAGTCGACATCATCTTCGAAAATGTCGGCGGCGACATCCTCGACGCCGGACTCAACAATCTGCGCCACGGCGCGCGCATCGGCCTCTGCGGCCTGATCAGCGAGTATAACAGCGTCGAGAAAGTCGGCGCGCGCAACATCTGGCAGCTCATCGTCCACCGCGCCTCGATCCGCGGGCTGCTCGTCGCCGATTACATCCCGCGCTTCGCCGAGGGCGGCGCCGAGATGGCCGCATGGCTGCAGCAGGGCAAGATGACCGCCGACGAGCATGTCGACGAGGGGATCGAGAACAGTTTCGACGCCTTCATGCGGCTGTTCGCGGGGAGCAATCAGGGCAAGATGATTCTGAAGATCGCATGACCATGAACCGGAACCTTCTCGTTCTGTCGGGCGGCCATCCTTATGAGGCCGAACCCTTCGCCGGACTGCTCGCCAGTTTCGACGGCTGGACGGTCACGCATCTGATCCATCCGGAAGCGGAAACCGGAGTCGCCGGGGGTGCAGCGGCACGCGCCGACGCGATCCTCTTCTACGACATGCCGGGCTACAGCTTCGCGGGCGGCAAAGCCGCGACGCGCCCGCCCTCCTTCGCCTGGCGCCGCGCGATCACCGACTATTTCGCACGCGGCGGCGGCGCGGTCGCGATGCACCATGCGATCGCGGGCTGGGCCGACTGGCCCGAATGGGCCGAGATGATCGGCGGGCGCTTCCTCTACGACCCCGGCGAAGCGAACGGCGAGCAGCATCTCGACTCGGGTTATCGGCACGACGTTCCCTACGATGCCGTCGTCCTCGACCCCGATCATCCGGTAACCGCTGGCCTTCCGGCGCGTTTCCCGCTTTGCGACGAGCTTTATCTCGCGCCCGTCTGGGGCGACGCGACCCCGCTGCTGCGCGCCGACCACGCCTTCGTCCGTGCCAATTTCTATTCGGCGTCGCAGGCTGTGGCGGGGCGCATGTTCAGCAACGCCGGCTGGGACCATCGCCCCGAAGGCGATGTCATCGCATGGGAAAAGCCCGTCGGCGCGGGCCGCCTTGTCTATCTTCAGCCCGGCGACGGGCCCGCGGCCTACGCCGATCCGAACCTTCGCCGCCTGCTCGCCAACGCGCTCGCCCATGTCGCCGCTTCCTAACGAAAATGTGCATCGCCTGGGCGGAGCCGCTGCATATAGTTGCGCGTATAAAGAAAAGATCGAGGGAAGAGGCGCGTGAACGATATCGCCGCAAACAGTTTTTTCGACCCGCAGGTCATCGCGGACCCGTTCGATTATTATCGCGCCTGGATGCCCAAAAGCCCCGTCGTACAGCTTTCGGAAGCGATGTTTCTCGTCCTCTCCTACGATCTTTGCGTGCAGGCGACCGGCGACGTCGAGACATTTTCGAACAATTTCCAGGGAACATTGTCGGGCGCGATGGCCGAGGACGGCGACGTCGCCGCGATCCTCGCCGAGGGGTGGCCGCAGGTCGACACGCTGCTCACCGCCGATCCGCCCACGCACACGCGCTTCCGCAAGCTCGTCAACCTTGCCTTCTCGATGAAACGCGTCGCCGCGATCGAAGAGGATATGCGCGGCGTGGTGATCGGCCTGATCGAAAAGATGGCGGCAAAAGGCGAAGCCGATTTCGTCTGCGATTTCGGCATTCCCCTGCCCGTCGCGATGATCGCGAGCCAGATCGGCATGGAAGGCGACCTCGACCGCGTGAAGCGCTGGTCCGACGCCTTCGTCGACCGGCTCGGCCGGATGATCCCGAAGGAACGCGAGCTCGAATGCGCGCGCGAGGTCGTCGAATTCCAGCATTATGTGAAGGCGAAAATCGACGAGCGCCGCGCCCATCGCACCGACGACCTGCTCTCCGACCTCGTCCATGCCGAGGTCGATGGCGAACGGCCGCTCGAAGACGCCGAAATCCTGTCGATCATGCAGCAGCTGATGGTCGCGGGGAACGAGACGACCACCTCGGCGCTCGCGGGCGGACTGCTCCAGCTGATCGAGAACCCCGACCAGATGGCGAAAGCCGTCGCCGCCGCCGACGAAGGCAATGAACGCGCGATCATCAACCTTGTCGAAGAAGTGCTACGCACCGAAAGCCCGACCGCGGGCATGTGGCGCATGGTTCTCAAGGACGCCGAACTTGGCGGCGTGACGATTCCCGAGGGCGCCATGGTGCAGCTTCGCTATGCCGCTGCGAACCGCGATCCGGCCAAATATCCCGACCCCGACCGCTTCGACATCGAACGCGCCAATGCACGCAGCCACCTCGCGTTCGGCAAGGGCATCCATATGTGCGTCGGCAATATGCTGAGCCGCAAGGAAATGGCGGTTGCTTACTCCGAGCTGCTGAAGCGCCTCACCGGCTTCCGCGTCGCCGAGGGCCATGAACCGAGCTGGCCGCCGAACATGCTGCTGCGCGGGCTCACGACTTTGCCGATCATATTCGAGCGCCGCGCATGAATTTCGATCTCGACGAGGACCAGCAGCTCACGCGCGACACGATTGGCCGCTTTCTCGGCCCGGTCGATATTGCCGCGCGGCACGCGATGCGCAAAGCCGAGGGCGGCTATTCGCACGCACGCTGGCAGGAGATCGCCGATCTCGGTCTCCTCGCGCTCGCGGCGCCCGAAGCGATGGGCGGCATCGGCGGCACGATCGTCGATCTCGCGCTCGTTGCCGAGGCGCTCGGCAAGGGTGTCGCGATCGATCCCTGGCTCGAAAATGGCGTGTTGCCGATCCGGCTGGCGGCGGCGGCCAGCGACGATGCGCTGGTCGGCGAGCTGGTCACGGGGGCGAAATTCGCTGCGGCCGCTTTCGCCGAACCCGCACGCCGTTATGAAACCGAGGCGGTGACCACCAGGGCGGAGGGCGGCCATATCGCCGGCGCGAAGACTTTTGTCCTCGGCGCGCCGCTCGCCGATACGCTGCTCGTCACCCTCGCCGGCAACAAGCTCGCCAAAGTCGAAAGGGACGCCACCGGAATCGTGCGGCAGGATTATCCGGTCATCGACGGGTCGAACGCCGCGACGCTCGACCTGCACCGCACCCCGGCGGAAATCGCCGATCTGCCGGACGCGAAGTTCCAGCGCGTCATTGGCGACGTCCGTCTGCTCGCCGCCGCCGAGATGGTCGGGCTGGCGCAGACGATGTTCGACGACACGCTCGCCTATGTCGGCGAACGCCAGCAATTCGGCGCCGCGATCGGCAGCTTTCAGGCACTCCAGCATCGCCTTGTCGAATGCTATGCCGCGCTCGAACAGGCACGCTCGATGGTGCTGCGCACCGCGATGCTCGATCCCACGACCGACGATGCGAACTGGCCGCGCCTCACTGCCGGCGCGAAGGCCTTTGTCGGCGAAGCGACGACAAAGATCGGGCTCGAGGCGGTCCAGATGCACGGCGGCATGGGCCAGACCGACGAACTCGCGATCGGCCATGCGCTGAAGCGGGTAATGCTGCTCGACAAATTGTTCGGCGATCAGGATCATTGCCTGCGAACCTATGCGAGGGCGGCATGAGCGCGCTCACCCCCATCGCGCCGGGCCTGTGGACCGACGAAGCCGAACCGCGGCTGATCGGCGCGCGCCGCGGGGATGGCGAGATCGTCTTTCCCGTGCCCGATGGCGATGCCGCCGCGCTCGTCGAACCCGTCGCGCTGTCGCGCAGGGGCACGCTGTGGTCGTGGACGACACAGGGTTTCGAACCGAAGGAACCCTATAGCGGCCCGCAGCCCTTCCAGCCCTTCCTCATTGGCTATGTCGAACTGCCCGGCGAAGTGATCGTCGAAACGCGGATCGTCGATGCCAATCCCGCCGATCTGATCATCGGCATGCCGATGGAGTTCGCCATCATTCCCTTCGACGATGCGCGCTCGACCTATGCCTTCCGTCCGGAGCGCCAGCCATGAACGACGACGTCCATATCATCGGCGCAGGCATCCATCCCTTCGGCCGCACCGACGGGCGGTCGGGGCGCGATCAGGGCGTCTATGCGGTACGCGAAGCGCTGACCGACGCAGGGATCGAATGGGGCGACGTCGAATTCGCTTATGGCGGCTCGGCCGCGGCGGGTTCCGCCGACATCATGGTCAACGAGCTTGGCCTGACCAGCGTCCCCTTCATCAACGTCGCGAACGGCTGCGCGACCGGCGGCAGCGCGCTCACCGCGGCGCGCAACGCGATCGCGGCGGGGGCATGCGACATCGCGCTCGCGGTCGGATTCGACAAGCATCCGCGCGGCGCCTTCAACGCCAAACCCTCGGACTACGGCCTGCCCTTATGGTATGGCGAAACCGGGATGATGCTGACGACGCAATTCTTTGCGCTCAAGATCCAGCGCTACATGGCGCTCCACGGCATCAGCCGCCGCACGCTCGGCCTCGTCGCCGAAAAGGCCTTCCGCAACGGCACGCTCTGCGACCACGCCTGGCGGCGTTCGCCGGTCGATCTCGACACGATATTGAACGCGCCGGTCGTCAATGATCCGCTGACCAAATATATGTTCTGCTCGCCCGCCGAGGGCGCGGTCGCGCTGGTGCTCGCGAGCAGCAGGAAGGTCCGCGAGCTTGGATCCGACGCGGTACGCATCGCCAGCGTCGCCTTCCGCACCCGTCCCGAAGGATCGTTCGAAGTGTTCGCGCCGTCGATCAGCGTGGACGGCGGCGGCAAGCCCACCGAGGTCGCCAGCCGCGCCGCGTTCGAAATGGCGGGCATCGGGCCCGAGGATGTCTCGGTCGCGCAATTGCAGGATACCGAAAGCGGCGCCGAAATCATGCACATGGCCGAAAACGGCTTCTGCGCCGACGGCGAACAGGAACAATGGCTCGCCGAAGGCTGGAGCGAGATCGGCGGCAAGCTGCCGATCAACACCGACGGCGGCTGCCTTGCCTGCGGCGAACCGATCGGCGCCTCAGGCCTGCGACAGGTCTATGAAAATACGGTGCAACTGCGCGGTCGCGGCGGCGAACGGCAGGTGCCGAACGGCCCGAAGGTCGGCTATTCCCATGTCTATGGCGCGCCCGGCCTGTCGGCGGTTGCGATCCTCGAACGCTAGAAGAAATATGGATCTGGATCTCACCAAGGACGAACTGGAATTTCGCGAGGAGGTCCGCGATTTCCTCCGCACCTCGCTTCCCGATCATGTGCGCGACGGGGCCAAACGCACGCCGGGCGTTTTCGTCGAACCCGACATCGGGCTCGTCTGGCACCGCATCCTCAATGACAAGGGCTGGGTCGCCTATCACTGGCCCGAGGATTGCGGCGGTACCGGCTGGACGCCGATGCAGCGCTATATCTTCGAAAAAGAATGCGCGATCGCGGGAGCGCCGGCGCTGTCGGTGCTGGGCCTCCGCCTCGTCGGCCCGGTGATCTGCGCCTTCGGCACGCGGGAACAGAAGGACCGTTTTCTGCCCGCAATCCGCGCCGGCACCGATTATTGGTGCCAGGGCTATTCCGAACCGCAGAGCGGCTCCGACCTCGCCTCGCTGCGCACCCGTGCGCGGCGCGACGGCGAGGAATATGTCGTCGATGGGTCGAAAATCTGGACCACGCACGCGCATCATGCGAACTGGATCTTCTGCCTCGTCCGCACCGACGGCGAGGTCAAGAAGCAGGCGGGAATCAGCTTCCTGCTCGTGCCGATGGACCAGCCCGGCGTCACCGTCACCCCGATCATCACGATGGCGGGCGACCATGAGGTCAACCAGGTCTTCCTCGACGGCGCGCGCACGTCGGTCGACAACCGCATCGGTGAAGAGGGTCAAGGCTGGACGATCGCCAAATTCCTGCTCGAAAACGAGCGCGGCGGATCGTTCCACGCGCCGCGGCTGATCCGCGCGATCGACCATCTGGAGCAGCTCGCGGGCGTCGCGCCGAGCGGCCATAACGGGTCGCTCGGCGGCGATATCCAGATCGCGACGCGGATCGCGAAGCTCCGTCTCGAGGCCGAGGCACTCGAAACGACCGAACTCCGCATCCTTGCCGACATTGCGAAGGGCCGCCCTGCCGGGCCGCAGACCTCGCTCACCAAACTCATCTCGTCCGAAATCCATCAGCGGATCGACGGGCTTGCGATGGACCTGCATGGCTATGACGGGCTGCAACTGCCCACCGTGCGCCCGCTCTATGGCAACGAAGCGCCGCCGGCGATCGGCGACGAGGACGCGCAGGTCGCCGCCGCCCGCTATCTCAACAGCCGTGCCTGGACCGTATTCGGCGGTTCGAGCGAAGTTCAGAAGAACATCATAGCAAAGACGGTGCTCCGCTTATGACTCCTGCATTGCGACTTGCCAGCCACTATGAAATAGTTCCCGCCATGGGAGAACAGGCAGAAAAACTGCCGGTCGACGGGTTCGCACCCCCAATGGATGCCCGAACGCTGGTCGATGCGGTCACGATCCGCTGCGTGGAGGATATCCACGACGCCGCCGAGGTGCTGCGCGACTATGCCGCGGCCTATGGCCTGCGCGCCGCGCTGTGCGACGATATCGCGTCGAAGGAAACGATGGTCGACGCGGATGGCGCAGTGCTGGCCGCCGACCTGTTCGGCTGGCTCGGCGATGGCGAGCGCTGGTGGGAAGATCATCGGCTGGCGCTCCATTCGCCGCTGCCGCGCTCGTGCCGCTACGAGAGCGAGCCCTTCTGGTGCAACAGCGACGGGTTCCGCACCGCGCAGCCCAATCCCTATCTCGAAGAAATCGACCCGGCGCGCTATTTCGCCGCGAACCCGCGCTACAAGGCGGCGATCGTCGTTCCAGTGCATCTCCCGTTCGGCCAGATTTCCGCCAACAGCTTTCACCCGACTGATCCCGAGATCGACGACCTGACCGACCTGTTCGCGGAAATCGGCGACACGCTGGCGCTTGCGACGCGGCGCTTCATCGCCGGCTATGCCTCGGCGATGCGGACCAAAAGGCGCATTCCGTCGGACTGCGAATTGTCGAAACGCGAAGTCGAATGCCTGCGCTGGGCGGCGATCGGCAAGACCGACCGCGAGATCGGCATGATCATCTCGCTGAGCCATGCAACGGTGCGCTATCACGTCCACCGCGCGGGCGAGAAACTGAACTCGGTCAACCGCGCGCAGACGATCTTCAAGGCGGGGCAGCTGGGATATCTGGGCGCGAACAGCTAACCCGGCGACCGCAGCGGCGCGCCGCCATCCCAGCCCTTCGCCGCATCGCGCATCATCGCGAACAGTTCGCGCGTGCCCGCCTGCGGTTCGAGCAGTTCGACCAGCGTTCCCGGTCCCGTGCCGGGATCGGCGTAGATGACGCCGCCGGTGTCGCCGACCGGTGCCTCGAAGACGATCTCGGCCCCGACCTCGCCGCAGCGCGTCTTCGCCGCGGCGATCGAATCCACGAGCACGCACACATGGTGCAGCCCCTCACCCACCGCATACTCCCCGCGATAGAGCGATTTCGCGTCATTTTCGGGCCGGATCAGTTCGATCTGCATGTCGCCCCAATAGCCGAGCGCCATGGTGAATACCGGATCGCTCGGCTCGCCGCGATAGCGTCCGCCGGGAAGCGACACGTTCGGCAGCAGGAAGAACGGCCCGGCGCCCATCACCCCGGTCCAGTGCCTGATCGCGGCGTCGAAGTCCGACGGGACAAAGGCGAGTTGCATGATGTCGCCAAGCGATGCGAGCGATTTGGGTCCGGCCATGGATCTCCCCCTCAAAAGCGATAGCGCACAAGCGCCGGGCTTTATGCGATAAGCTTTTCCGGACCCGGAGTCATACTGGGCAAAATGTGAGGGAGTGCCATGGCCGAGTCCGATCCGAAGATCGCGTCGCAGGACTGGTTCGCCGTCCGCAAGCGCAACGCGCGCGCGGGGCTGCGCAAACTGGTTTCGATCGTCGCCGAGAACCGCACCGACCGTGCGGCAGCGCCGCTGCCGCTTCACAAATCCATCTATACCGGCGAGGCGCGCAACGCAGCCGAGATGGAGCATATCTTCCGGAACGAGCCGATCGTCGTCGGCCTCTCGGGCGATATTCCCAAGACGGGCGACACGCTCGTTTTCGACTCGGTCGGCCCGTCGATCCTCGTCGCGCGCGGCAAGGATGGCGTCGCGCGCGCGTTCTTCAACATGTGCACCCACCGCGGCGCAAAGCTTGTCGAGGAAATGGAACCGTGGTGCGGCCCGCGCCCGCGCCTAGTCTGCCCCTTTCACGCATGGACTTTCGACCCTGCCGGCACCCTCGTCGGCCAGCCGGGCAAGGAAGGCTTCGCCAACTGCGAGATCGGCGCGCGGAACCTGATCGAACTGCCCTGCGCCGAACATCTCGGCCTGATCTTCGTGCGCGCCAATCCCGACGGCGAACCGATCGATGCCGCGGCGCACCTCGGCGACTTCGGGCCGGTGCTCGCGCAGCTTGAGCTCCACCGCGCCGAGCCGGTGAAGAAGGGTATCCTGACCGCCGATTCGAACTGGAAATTCGCGCTCGACACCTATGGCGAGGGCTATCATTTCAAGATGCTCCACGCCTCGACGATCGGTGGGACGCATTACAGCGATCGCAACGTCTATGAACCGATCGGCCGCCATCACCGGGTGAGCTTTCCCGACCTGTCGATCGGCAATCTCGTCGGCAAGGACGAAAGCGAATGGCCCGAGACCGACTATGGCGGGGTGCATTTCCTGTTCCCGAACACCGTGATCTTCTTCGGCGCGGTGACCCCCGGCGTCTATTTCACGCAGGTCTTTCGCCTTTTTCCCGATGGTGCGGGCAAGATGTTCTGCCAGTTCGCGGTCTATGCCCCCTTTGGCGTCGAGAATGAGCAGCATCGCGCGATGTGCGAAATGGCCTATGACGCGACCGCGACGGTCGTCCAGACCGAAGATTATCGCGTCGCGAGCAGCGGCTATTCGAACCTGCTGACCGCCCCCGACGACTTCCGCGTCGTGCTCGGCGCGAACGAACCCGCGCTGCACGGCGTCCACCGCTCGATCGCCGCGGCGTGCAGGATGCCGCTCGACCAGATCGCCTGACCCTTTCGGAGCTTATCGATGAACGACCTCTCGCCTCCCCAGGACCAGAACCGCGACGACCGCTGCCCCGGCACCAGCTACACCGACATGCTGAACGCCGACACGCGGCGCGTCCCCGACTACCTCTTCGCCGAGTCCAATCAGCTACTCGGCGACGCCCCCATCGCGATCGAGCGTTATGTCAGCGAGGATTGGGCGAGGCTCGAACGCGAGAAGATGTGGCCGAACATCTGGCAGTTCGCCGCGCGCGAAGAGGATATGCCGAACCCCGGCGATACCGTCGTCTATGACATCAACGAAAAGAGCATATTGCTCGTCCGCCAGAAGGACGGGTCGGTGAAGGCCTTCTACAATGTCTGCCTTCACCGCGGCCGCAAGCTGCGCACCGAGAGCGGACCCGCGGTGAACCTGCGCTGCCCGTTCCACGGCTTCTCCTGGCATCACGACGGCCGCTTCAAGGAGGCACCGTGCGCGTGGGACTTCAAGCATCTGGACGACAAGGACATGAGCCTGCCCGAGCTGAAGGTCGACCGCTGGCAGGGTTTCATTCTCGTCACCGAGAATCATGATCTCCCGAACTTCCCCGACTGGGTCGGCCCCGGCGTCGAGCATTATGACAATTGGCGGCTCGACGAATGCCATACCGCCGCCTGGGTCGGCCGCGTCATTCCGGCGAACTGGAAAGCGGTGGCCGAGGCTTTCATGGAGGCGTGGCACAGCATCGTCACCCACCCGCAGATCCTCGGCTTCACCGCCGATGCGAACACGCGCTACGATCTTTACGGCGACTTCCTCAATCGCGCGATCACGCCGGCGGGCGCGATGTCGCCGCACATCAAGGGCAAGGACCAATTCTATGTCCTGAAATCGCTCGAGGAGTTCATCGGTGGCGGCGACAGCCGCGCGCGCCGCGCGACCGGCGATCCCACCGACCTGAAGGGCTTCGAGGCCGACGATCCGATGCTGGCACGCAAGGTGCTGGCACAGGCGAATCGCGACGCCTTTTCGGCGATGAACGGGCATGATTATTCGGCCGCGACCGACAGCGAGATGCTCGACAATTTCACCTATAATGTCTTCCCCAACTGGGCGCCGTGGGGCGGGCTGGTGCCGAACATCGTCTATCGCTGGCGCCCATGGGGCGATGCCGACCATTGCCTGATGGAAGTCCGCATCCTGATGCGCACGCCGAAGGGCGAAAAGCCGCCCAGGTCGGCGCCGATGCACCTGATCCCCGACGACCAGCCCTTCGCCAGCGCCAGCCATTTGATCGGCGCCGCGCTCGCGGGTGTGTTCGATCAGGATATGGAGAATCTGCCCTATGTGCAGGAGGGGATGAAATCATCGCCGAACGGCGTGATCGAACTCGGCCATTATCAGGAAAGCCGGATCCGGCATTTCCAGAACACGCTGGGGAAGTATATCGACGGGCAATTGCCCTAATTCGCCGTCAGGCTGGAACAACCTCCGCCGGCGACCAGTCCTGCCGTCTGGCCCAGTCCGAAAAGGACGTCGGCGTCACGCCGAGCAGCCGCGCCGCCGGCACCGCGTCGAGCGCGACGGGCGACACCGGCTGGTCGTTGTACCAGCGATAGAATTTCGCCATCCCGTCATAGATGCTCGCCGGCTGCACCGCGCGCGATCCGGTGACGAGTTCGCTCATCCGCGCGGCGAATTCGTCGGGCGACAGGCTCTGAAAGCGCACCGGGCGCCCCGCCGCAACGCTCAGCCGCTCGGCGACCTCGGCCCCGACCAGCGCCTCGGGCCCGCCCACCGCGATCCGGTCGGCGACCAGATCTTCGTGCAGCAGCGCCGAGACCATATAGGCCGCGACATCCTCAAGGCAGACCCAGTTGATCTTCAGCGTCTCGGCGGCCGGATAGGCGAAGACCCCGCTGTTGACGATCGCCGGGCGCGACCAGATGCGCGTGATATTGTCCATAAACACCATCGGCTCGATGATCGCATAGGCCACGCCACTGTCATGGATCGCGCGCTCGATATCGCGCCGCCCGTCGTGCGCCGACAGATCGAGGTCATGGTCGGCGACGAAACAGCTCGTGTTGAAGACGATCTTCTGCAGCCCGGCCAGTCGCGCCGCCGCCGCGATATTGCGCCCCATCGTCGCGGCGCGCGCGCGGTCGAACTCGAACGGCAGGTGCATCGCCAGCGCGTCCTGCCCTTTGAAAGCGGCGGTCAGGCTGGCGACGTCGTAGAGATCGGCCGCGACCTCGGGCACATCGGGATGCACCGTCGCCGCCATCGCGCCCGGCCGCCGCACGCCGGCGGTCGGTTCGAGGCCCCGCGCCTTCAGTGCCGTCAGCAGCGGAATCCCCTGATCGGCGGGCGCGCCAAGGACGATGACTTTCTTCATGCTGCACCCTCCAGCTGTTTTGTCGAAACCGTCGCGGCGTGACGCCCCGCGAGAAAGCCGAACACCATTCCCGGCGCGATCGTCCCACCCGGACCGCCGTAGGTCATGCCCATTGCCGAGGCCATGACATTGCCCGCGGCGTAAAGCCCGGGGATCGCCTTGCCGTCGACGCTCAACACCTGTGCATTGGCATCGGTCTGCGGCCCGCCCTTGGTGCCGAGCGCACCGCTTTTGATCTCGACCGCAAAGAAAGGCCCCTTACCGATCGGCCCCAGCGTCGCCGCGGTCGAGCCGCGCCCGTCAGGATCGCCCCACCATTGGTCGTGCGCCGCATCGCCGCGCCCGAAATCGGGGTCGCGCCCGGTCGCGCAATGCGCGTTGAAGCGCGCGACGGTCGCTTCCAGCGCGTCGGGATCGATATCCAGCCGTGTCGCCAGTTCGGGCAGGCTCTCGGCGCGCATCGCCCATTGCGGCGGCGCGACGCCACGCTCGCCGCTGATCATTCCGAAACCGAAGCGGTCGATATATTGCTGGTCGAAGATCAGCCAGCACGGCAGATTCTTATAGTCGAACGCGCTGACGTCCTGATCGTGGAACGCCGCGCCGATCGCGTTGTAATTCGCCGCCTCGTTGGTGAAGCGCTGGCCCGCCCGGTTGACCATGATCGAGTGCGGCAGGCTGCGCTGCCCCGCGACGAGCGTCTTGCCGGTCGAACTTTCGCTTTCGGGCACCTCGGCGACGGGCATCCACCACGCCTCGCGCATATTGCCGAGCATCGCGCCGACGCGCATCGCCATCTTGAGCCCGTCGCCGGTGTTCGTCTTCGGGCTCAGCGGATGCGTCATCGGCCCGCGGATGAAGGCACGGAGCAAATCCTTGTCCCATTCGAACCCGCCGGTCGCGAGCACGACTGCATCGGCCGCGACCTCGACCGCGCCATCGGCGGTCTCGAACACCACGCCCGCGACGCGGTCGTCCTCCATCATCAATCGTATCGCGCGGTGCCCCGTTTGCGGTTCGATCCCGCGATCGAGGCACGCGCGCAGCAATCGCCCGACGAGCGCCTGCCCGCTGCCGCGCAGGTCGCCGTCGATGCGGCGCTGCAACTCTTCGGGCGTCAGCGGCTGCGGCTTCGCCTGTCCCAGCGGCGTGTCGTAGATCGAGAAATAGGGCATCGGATAATAGGGCGACAGCGTCACCTTGCCGGCCCATTCGCCGAGTTCGTGAAAGGAATAGAGCGGACAGTCGAGCGAGCGCCCGCCGTTCGGCATCCCGCCCGGAAACTCCGCATGATAATCGGGAAATTCGGGAATCGGCCGGAATTGCACCGGCGTATTCGCTTCGAGGAAGGCGACCATCTCGGGCCCATGGTCGAGGAACGCCTCGACCAGATGCCGCTGCATCAGCCCGTGCGACATCGACATGAGATAGGTCAGCGCCTTCTCGCGGCTATCTTCGACGCCCAGCGTCGCCTCATGATGATTGTTCGGGATCCAGATCATCCCGCCCGACCAGGCGGTGGTTCCGCCGACCTGATCGCCCTTTTCAAACAGCGAAACGCGCGCGCCGGCGTCATGCGCCGACAGCGCCGCGGTGAAACCCGCGCCGCCGGTACCGAGGACGATGACGTGCGGCGCTTCGCTCATATCTTATGCCTTCAATTGATCGACCATGTGCGCGGTGTCGAAATAATGGATGCGCATCGACGCCATCTTGCCGGCGTCGTCGAACTCGGTGACCTCGGCGATATGCGTCTCGAAGCGTTTGCCGCTCGATTTCGCGGTGACGGTGAAATGGAGCAAGGCGACGGCATATTTTTCGCCGCCGACCAGCTCCATCCACCGGACCACCGGCTCTTCCCAATAGCCCATCACATGCGCGTAGAGCTTCTGGAGCGCATCGCGCCCGCGCCATTCGCCGCCATAGGGAAGCGAGGCCGGCTCATAGATGACGAGATCGTCGGCCATGAAGTCGGCCACCGCCTCCCACTCGCCGCGCGCGACCGCGGCATACATCGCCTTGCTGGCTTCGAGCGGCGTCATTCGATCGTCCCGACGAGCGCGCCGACCGGATAGACCTCACCCTCGACGCCGGTCGGGCGGATCGTTCCCGCGACCTGCGCCTCGATCTCGACCGTCGTCTTGTCGGTCTCGACCGTATAGATGATATCGCCGATCTCGACGCGCTCGCCGTCGCCGAACATCCATTCATTGAGCGTCATTTCGGTCGCCGACATGCCGATCTTCGGGATGCGCAATTCCTCCGCCATCACCTCAGCCTTTCCAGTTCACCGCGGTCCGCACCGCGTCGGCGATCGCATCCTTGTTCGGGATCCACGCCTGTTCGAGCGCGTTCGCCATCGGCACCGCCGAAAAGGCGCCGCCGATGCGCGTCACCGGAGCTTTCAGCTTGCCGAACAATTTCTCGCCCAGCCGCGACGCGATCTCGGCACCGGTGCCATATTGCTTCACCGCCTCGTGCAGCACGACCGCTCGCCCGGTCTTTTCGACCGACGCGGTGACCGTCGCTTCGTCATAGGGGGCGATGGTTCTGAGATCGATGACCTCGACCGAAATCCCTTCCTCGGCGAGCTTGCCGGCGATTTCGAGCGCGTCGAGCACGGTGCGGCCATAGGTGACGATCGTGCAATCGCTCCCCTCGCGTGCGACCGCCGCCTTGCCGAGCGGCACAAAATGGTTCGCGCCCGGATCGTCGGATTTCAGGCCGTAGCAGAGGATATTCTCGATGAAGATCACCGGGTCGTTGCACGCGATCGCCGCGCGCATCAGCCCCTGCGCGTCGGCGGCGTTCGACGGGGTGACGATCTTCAGCCCCGGCACATGCGCGAACCAGGCTTCGAGCATGTCCGAATGCTGGCCGCCGAAACCGACCCCGACGCCGGTCGTGGTGCGGATCACCAGCGGGACGTTGGTCTGACCGCCCGACATGAAGCGCAGCTTTGCGGCATGGTTGACGATCTGGTCCATCGCGACGGTCACGAAGTTCATCAGCATGATCTCGGCGATCGGACGAAAGCCCGTCAGCGCGGCACCGACGCACGCGCCGACGATGGCCGTTTCCGAAATCGGCGTCGCGCGGATGCGATGTTCGCCATATTTCTCGGTCAGGCCCGACGAGATTTTGAACACGCCCCCGCCCTGCTTCGCGGCGACATCCTCGCCCAGCAGGATCACGCCCTCATCCTCGGCCATCGCCTCGTCGATCGCGCGGTTGATCGCCTGCGTCATCGTGATCTGCGCGCTCATGCCGCAATCTCCTCTTCGAAGACATCCTTGCGGATTTCCTCCGGCCCCGGCAGCGGGCTGTTCGCAGCGAATTCGGCCGCGGCGTCCATCTGCGCGTCGAGATCGGCGACGATCGCGTCGAGCTCGGCCTCGGTAAATTGATGGTCGAGCATCAGCTGGCGCAGCCGCGGCAACGGATCTTCGGCAGCCATCTCGGCGAGATGCTCCTTCGGCATGTAGGAGAAGTCCGAGCCGAAGAAATGGCCCATCATGCGGTAGCACATCGCCTCGATCAGCGTCGGCCCCTCACCGGCCCGCGCGCGGTCGACCGCGGCCTTGGTCGTGTTGTACATCGCGATCGCGTCGTTGCCGTCGACATGCGCGCCCGCCATCCCATAGGCTTTCGCGCGGGTGACGATCGAGTCGACCTTGGTGTGGTCGGCAAAGGCGGTGTGTTCGCCATAGCGGTTGTTCTGGCAGAGGAAGATCACCGGCAGCTTCCACAGCTGCGCCATGTTCATCGCTTCGTGGAACGCACCGATATTGGTCGCGCCGTCGCCGAAGCAGACCATCGTCACCTTGCCGTCGCCGCGGTTCTGCGACGCGAGGGCAAGGCCATTGGCAATCGGCAGTCCCGACCCGACGACGCCCGTCGTCACCATCACCCCGGTTTCGGGATGGGTGATGTGCATCGACCCGCCCTTGCCGCGGCAGGTACCGCCGACCTTGCCCGCAATCTCGGCGAACAGCGGGTTCAGCGGCACGCCCTTGGCGATCTGGTCGTGCTGGCCGCGATAGGTGGTGACGAGATAATCATCCTGTTCGAGCGCGGCCATCGCCGCGGCCGACACCAGTTCCTGCCCGCGCACGGTGTAATAGATCACCGCGAGCTTGCCGGTCATCAGCAGCGAGCGGAATTTCTCGTCGGCGCGCGCGACGCGCATCGTGCGGGTATAAATGTCGCGCAGCTTTTCGCGATCGATCGTCGTCTCGGTCATGCAGGCTCTCCGATGCCCAGTTGGGGGTTGGCGCTGGCGGCAGCGCCGGGACGCGCCGCCACACGGTCGCGCCATGCGTTGAGGTTGGCGAGCGCGGGATCGAGCGGCTGCCCGACCATCGCGCCGAACTCGACAAAGCTGTAGAGGAGGATGTCGGCGAGGCTAAAGCGGTTGCCAGCGAGCCATGGCCCCGCGTCGACGATCCGGTCGACCTGCACCAGCCCGTCGGCAGCGAGCCGCTTCAGATCGGCCGCCGCGTCGGGCAGGCAAAGAACGCGGCTCTCGAACATCGGCAGTCCTTCGGCGCCGCGGAAGCCCGCGGTCATCGGCACAACGACCAATTGATCGACGATCCGCACCAGCATCCGCGTCCGCGCGCGCTCTTCGGCGGTCACTCCGAGCAGCTTGTGGCCGCCCGGCGTTTCGTCGAGATATTCGCAGATCGCGATGCTTTCGGCGATGCAGCCGCCATCGTCGAGTTCGAGCAACGGCGTGTGGCCGAGCGGGCTCTTCGCGCAAAACTCCGGCTTGCGGTTCTCGGCCGCCATGATGTCGACGAATTGGCGATCGACCACCAACCCCGTCTCGGCGAGATACATCAGCACCACGCGCGGATTGGGGCCGAGCGACTGATAAAGCTTCATCGCGGCCGCCCTAGAACTGGACGCGCTTGGTGAAGCCGCCGTCGATGACGAGATGCGCGCCGGTCATATAGGGGCAAGCGGGCGACGCCATGAAAACGATACCCTTCGCCACTTCCTCGGGCTCGCCGAAACGCCCCATCGGCATCTGCGCGAGTGTGCCTTCGTAGAGCGCCGGCACCGCCGACTTGATGACCTCCCAATTGCCGCCGGGATAATAGATCGCGCCGGGCGAGACGATGTTGACGCGGATATTCTGCGCCGCGAGCGCCTGGCTCAATTGCGAGCCATAGGTGATCAGCGCCGCCTTGAGCGCGTTGAACGCCTGCGGCACGATGAAGGTCTCGACCGCCGCGGTCGACGACATGAAGATGATCGATCCCGATCCCGACGCTGCCAGCGCCTCGGTCAGCACCTCGACACCGTGCACCGCGCCCATGACGTCCATGTCGAGCCCGCGCTGCCAGTCGCCCGTCGCGCCCTGCCCCGACGAGCTTGCGGTGTGGATGAAGATGTCGCAGCCGCCGAGCGCGTCGCGCGCCTTCTCCAGCCAGGCGCGATAGCCGTCGGGATTGCCCGTCATGTCGAACTGCTCGCCGAACACCTTGCCCGGCCCCGCGGCATCGATCGCCGCGACCGCCGCCTTTACCTTGTCGGCGTCGCGCGAAAAGAATGCGACATCGGCGCCCTCGGCGGCGAAAATCTTGAGCGACGCGAGCCCCAGCCCGTGCGCGCCGCCGTTCATGATGACTTTCTTGCCCTTGAGACCCAGATCCATCGCATCCTCCTCATGTCATTTTGAGGCGGAGAGTATCGGGCAGGTCTGCACAAGGACATCAGCAAAAATGGGAGCCGACCACCTTCGAACGCCGAGAATGGCAGATTCGTGATTCGCCATGATTTTCAGGTTCAATCGGCATTGATGATACTCTATATCATAGCGATGCAATCAAACACCGACGATCGCCAGCCTGATTCCAGGCTCTTCCGCGAAATCGAGAGAATCCACGGCGCCCGGCGCTGGGGCAGCTTGCTCGACGCGGGGACCGGCACGCATTCGATCGGCTGGGTCGGATCGCTCGTGACCGAACGCTGGACCGCGGTGAGCGGCGCCGAGGGCCATGCCGCGCAAACAGCCGACGCGATTGCCGCAAAGCGCCGCGCGACCGACCGGATCGTCGTTGGCAACTGGGCCGATCCCGCGCTGCTGGCGGGCGAGCGTTACGATACGGTGCTCGCCGACTATCTGCTCGGCGCGATCGACGGCTTTGCTCCCTATTTCCAGCACCGGCTGTTCGCGCGGCTGCGTCCGCTCGTCGGACGGCGTCTCTATGTCGTCGGGCTGGAACCCTATGTCATCGGCGAACCCGACAGCGCGCAGGCGCGGCTCGTCCGGGAGATCGGTCGCTTCCGCGACGCCTGCCTGCTCCTCGCCGGCGAGCAGCCCTATCGCGAATATCCCGCGCAATGGGCGGTCGATCATCTCGAGGCGTCGGGATACCGCGTCATCGCCGCAAAGCGCTTCGCGAACCGCTACAAGGAGCGGTTCGTCAACAGTCAGATCGACATGTGTGCGCCGCGGCTCGCGAAGATCGCCGATCGCGGCCTCGCCGCCGCACTCGCCGCGCGCGGTGAAGCGCTACGCGCCGAAGCGCTTGCGCATGTCGCAAGCGCGAACGGGCTGCGCCATGGCTTCGATTATGTGCTGGCGGCCGAACCCGCCTGACCGGCGCGCGCCGGATCGGCGGAAGGAGGGACGCGAGACGAAGTGCCCCTCCTTCCGGCCGCCCGCTTTGGTCTAGAAGCTGGTCCGCAGCCCGAAGGCGAAATTGCGTCCGCGCAGCGGCGACGCATTTTTGATGAAGGATGCGTGGTTATAGGCGAGTTCGTTGGTCAAATTGGTCGCGCGCACGAACAGTTCGGCATCGGCTTTCGGTCCGAGCCCCACTTTGTAGGCCAGCGTTGCGTTGAGCATGTCGTAACCCGGCGTCCGCGTCTCGAACGCGGCGATCCGCTCCTGTTCGAAAACATGATAAAATTCGACGTCGCCCGACAGCAGCCCCCACCGCGCGTCGGCGCGCGCGCCCAGCCGGCCGGCCGGAATGCGCGGCAGGTCACCGCGATCGCCCTTCAGCTTCGCGCGGACATAGTCGCCGAACAGCGACACACCGACGGGACCGAAATCATGCCGCACCTCACCATCGACGCCGGTGAAGCTCGCATCGGCGGCGGTGTAGCGGATGAGCCGGAAATCCTCGAACCGGTCGAGCGTGTTCGCGAAAATATAGTCGTCGAAGTCCTGATGATAGGCGCCGATCGTGAAGGTCGTCGTTCCCTTCGTCTTGCGGAAGGTCAGGTCGATCGACTTGCCCGTTTCCTTGCCCAGCGTCGCGGTGCCGAGTTCATAGGTATTGGTGGCAAGATGGATGCCGCGCGCATACAGCTCCTGCACATTCGGCGCACGCTGCGACCGCGCGAGCGACAGCGCGAGCGAATAGTCACCGCCGATATCCCATATCGCGGCGCCCGATATCGAGAAGGGCCTGTGGCTGACCTCGCGGTTCCGCGTCGTCTCGATCCGCTGCCATTCCTGCCGCGCCGCCAGTTCGAAGCGGACCGGGCCGGCCGTCAGCGTTTCCATCAGGAAGAGCGCGGTGTTCCGCGTATCGCTTTCGGGCAGGAAGGCTTCTTCGCCGACCGCGCTGAACCTGCTTTCCGAATGCTGGACCCCGAACGCTCCGCGCAAGGGGCCGATCGGCTTGTGCGCCAGCTCGAAACGCAACTCGTGCGCCTTGTTCTTGAAGGTCGTCGCAACCTCGTCATGCTCGATCTCGTCATGCTCATAATCGGTGAACGACAGGCGGAAGCGCACCTTTTCGAACCCCGGGAGCGGATCCTCATATTCGCTGCGGATATCGAAACGCTCGCTGCGCAATTTGACGAAGGGCACGTCCTCATGCTCGTGGTCGTGATCATGGTCATGATCCCCATCGTCGTGTCCGTGGCTGCCGCAGTGAAGGCTGCTGCCGTGCGGATGGCAGCCTTCATAATCGTGATTATGCCCGGGCAGGCCATATTCGCTGCGCTGACGCGTATAGGCAACGCCCAGATAGCCGCCACTGCCGACCCATGAGCCGCCGACGGTGAAGGTCGACGTGTCGTTGTACGATCCATCGACATGGCGTCCGCCGAACCCCTTCGGCACGCGATAGTCGTTCGACGAACGGTGAACGCCCTCGACACGCAGCGCGAGCCCCTGCCCCCCGATCGTGATCCCGCCGACCAGCGAGCGTTCGTCGTCGGCGGTGCCGAAGCGGCCCTCGACCGTGCCCGCGATGCCGCCGTCGGGGATCGATGTCGGAACCTTTTCGTCGAGCAGGTTGATCGCGCCGCCGATCGCGCTGCCGCCATAGAGCAGCGCCGACGGCCCGCGCAGCACCTCGATCCCGCGGAGCAGGAGCGGTTCGGTCGTGACCGCATGGTCGGGCGAGATCGCCGATGCGTCATGGACGCTTGCGCCGTCGGACAGCGCCTGGACGCGCGGCGCGGTCTGCCCGCGGATGACCGGCCGGCTCGCGCCGCCGCCGAAATTGTCGAAATGGATGCCCGGCTGTCCGGCGAGCGTGTCGCCGAGCGTCGCCTGACGGCGATGGATCAGTTCTTCGCCGGAGAGCGTGATCACCGGCGTCGCGGTTTCGTCGGCGCGCAGCCCGAGGACATTCGCCGACACGACGATCTCGGGGTCCGCCGTGCTGCCGGCCTGAAGGAAGCCCGCATGGGGCGCGGCCGCGGGCCGGGCGGGCGCAGCCGATTCGGCCGCGAAGGCGATGTGCGGAACAGCCGCCGGAACCGCGGCGGACAGGAGGAGAGCTCGAAACTTCACAAAAACCCCTTTCTTCTTTGGACGCGGGCCCTATATGATATGTTATCTCATATCACAACCCTGACAGGGCTTTATCTTTCATGCGCGCGCTCCCCTCGCGCCCTTTGCGGCGCCCCTCAACGACCGATATGGCGGAAGGGGCGGCAGCGGCGATCGCGGCCCTCGGCAACCTGTCGCCGATCGGCGGCCATCCTATAAACTGGCGGCTGCGCCGGACCATTGGCTGATGCCGAAGGACAGCCCCGCCCTCCCGACGGCGGCGCAAGGCGGACGCCGGCCGAACTGGAGGCAATCGTCCTGTCGATCCTGCGCGCGAGTCCACGGCCGCTCGGCGCGTATGTCATCGCGCGCAGGAGCCGGTCGCTCGGCGTCCCGCTCGCGCCCAACCAGGTCTATCGGATTCTTGGCCGGCTGAAAGGACGCGTCCGGCGGGTCGAGACGCTGAACGCCTATTTCGAAGACGAAAGCGATGCGCCCGCAGTGACTATATGCCGCTGCTGTGGCCGGGCGCGAACGCTGGGTATCGAACTACTCGGCGATCATATTGCGCGACTGGGCCGCGAGGCCGGCTTTCGCACCGCGAACGCGATCGTGGAAATAGAAGGCACATGTCCGGATTGCGCGCGAGCTTGCGTCGTCACATCGGGCCGGTAGCGAACTGGCGGCTTTCGGCAGACCGATGTGTCCTTCCCGGATCGCTATGCCCCGGCTCCTCAGCCTTGCGGCGGATTGGGATATGCGATGATGAGGACAAGCGGTTCGCCGCCGGTCTGGCGAATCCCGACGCTGGCTCCCTTATACAGCCAGGCCGCCGTGCCCGGCCGCAATGGCCTTTCCTCGCCATCCGAGTGGACGACGCCGGAGCCCGACAGCACATAATAGATTTCGTCATGGTCGATCGGGTGCACCCCGATCGCTGCGCCGACGTGGAGCTTCCGCTTTCTGAACTCGAAGCTCCGCGGCGAAGGGACCGCGTCGCTGATCCGCCATGCCGTCGATTGCCCGATCTTGCCATGCGGCGCAGGGCCTTCCTGCACCGTGTCGGCTTCGTCGATGACGACCATCTTTGCCGGTTCACTGCCGGCAAGAAGCAACGCGAAAACAAGGCTCATGGTGCCTCTCCCTGAAATGAAATCACCGCGCGGTCGCGTTACCCGGCCGGCGGCATATTCGCGGCAACCGCGCGCCGCTCGCCGTCGACGCGCCGCGACAGGTGCCAGGGATTGGCATCCTGAAGCGCCGGCGGCAGCATTTCGTCTGGCAGGTTCTGGAAGCAGACCGGGCGCAGAAAGCGCGCGATCGCAAGCGATCCGACCGAGGTGGAACGGTTATCCGATGTTGCGGGAAACGGCCCGCCATGCACCATCGCGTGCGTCACTTCGACCCCGGTCGGCCAGCCGTTGACCAGCAGACGGCCCACCTTGCCGGAAAGCAGCGGCACGAGCGTCCGCGCGGCATCCATATCACGCCGATCCATATGGATCGTCGCGGTCAGCTGGCCTTCCATGTCCGCGGCGACAGCCGCGACCTCGGCGAGGTCGCGGCAGCGCACCACGATCGCGGCGCTTCCGAACACCTCGTCGCCGATCGATGCATCGCGGCCATAGGCCTCCGCAGTCGTATCGAACAACGCGGGCGCGCAGCGGTTGTGGCCGGCACCACGCTCGGTGGATGCACGTTCGACCGCGGGGTTGCGGTCGAGCGCGGCCACGCCCTCGGCATAAGCCGCGGCGATACCGGCACTCAGCATCGTAGCGGGCTCGACACCGGCGAGCGCGTCGGCGGCCGCACCGACGAATATATCGAGCGCCGGACCGTCGACCGCGACGATCGTTCCGGGATTGGTACAAAATTGGCCGGCGCCGAGTGTAAGGGAGGAAGAAAAGGCGCCGGCCAGTTCAATACCGCGATCAGCAAGTGCGCCCGGGAGGATGATTACCGGGTTCACGCTGCTCATCTCGGCATAGACAGGAATCGGTTCTTTGCGCTTGCGCGCGATTTCGACGAGGTGGAGACCGCCCCCGCGCGAGCCGGTGAAGCCGACCGCCTTGATCCGCGGATCGGCGACCAGCGCCGCACCCAGTTCGTGCGATTTGCCGGGAAGGTAGGAGAATACGCCCTCAGGCAGACCGCAGTCGGCGACCGCCTTCCGGACGGCGCGCGCGACCAGCTCGCCCGTGCCGGGATGCGCGCTGTGCCCCTTGACCACCACCGGACAGCCGGCGGCAAAGGCCGACGCCGTGTCACCGCCCGCGACCGAAAAGGCGAGCGGGAAGTTGGACGCGCCAAAGACCGCGACCGGACCCAGCGGCAGATTCATGCGCCGCAGCGCCGGACGCGGCGGCACGCGATCGGGCAGCGCACTGTCGAGCGTCGCGTCGAGCCAGTCGCCCTGCCGCACGACCGACGCGAACAGTTGCAACTGGCCGGTCGTCCGGCCGCGCTCACCCTCGAGTCGCGCGCGCGGCAGCCCCGTCTCCGCCATCGCGGTTTCAATCAGCATATCCCCGATCCCGGCGATCGCATCGGCAACCGCTTCCAGAAAGGCGGCGCGGACGGCGGGGGCCAGCGACCCGAAGACCCCAGCCGCGTCCGCGGCGAGCGCGCAGGCATCGGCGACGTCCTGTCCGCCCGATATGCTGAACGCGGGGCCGACGACGGCGCCGGTGGCCGGATCATAAGCGCGGAAGCTCGCTTCGCTCCGCCGCGCTCCCTGCCCGATCAGGATGCTGCCGTCGATCACCGTATCTCTCCGCTTACAGGCTGTAACGCAGGCCGAAATTGAACTGGCGGCCGCTGTGCGTGAGCACGTTCAGACGGTTCGTCTCGTCCACGAACTGGTCGTTCTTCTCGTCGGTCAGGTTGATCATTTCGAGGCTGAGCTTCAGCCGGTCGTTGACGTTGTACGAAAGCTGCGCGTCGAAGTTCAGCGTGCTGTTCGTGCCGTTCCACGCATTGCCCTCGGTTCCCGGCACCGCGGTCAGATATTTCGAGCGATAGGAAGCCGACCCACGGATCGAGAATTTCGAATCTTCGTAATAGAGCGTCGCGTTCGCCGCCTGCTTCGACAGGCCCACCAACGGCGCCCGGACCGATGTGCTGCCATTTGCGGCGGTCAGATATTCGATGTTCGAGCTGACATAGGTATAGTTGGCGAGGATGCCGAAGTTCGACAGGAAGCCGTCGAAGAAATTGAACGGCTGCTGGATGTTGATCTCGAAGCCCTTGAGCTTGCCGCCGCTCGAATTGACCGGCTGGCTGACGATGAAGATATCGGTCGGCGACGCCGTCGTGCCGGTGAGCAGCGACGCGGGGAGTCCCAGGTCGGCGAAGGGCACCGATGTGCTGAGCGACTGCACGAAAGTCCCGATATCCTTGTAGAAGCCCGAGACGGCATAGATGGCGCCCGGCGTCGGATACCATTCGACCGAGGCGTCGAAGTTCGTCGATTCGGTCGGCTTCAGATCGGGATTGCCCGAGCTGAAGGTGCGGTTGCCGCCCGACACATTGAGGTTGCCGCCCGGGGTGAGCGACGCAATGCCGGCGCGCGCCATCGTTTTCGCCGCCGCGAGGCGGACGAGCAGATTGTCGCTGACGTCGAACACGAGGTTCGCCGACGGCAGCCAGCGGCCATAGGAGCGGTTCGCCTCGACAAGGTTGATCGTCGCCCCCTGGCTCGCATAGCCAGTCGATACCTGCCTGGTATCGACATAGCGCACGCCGATATCGCCGCGCAGCGGCAGGCCCGCGCTTTCGAGGTTGAATTCGGCCATCCCCCATCCGCCGAGATCCTTTTCCTCGACGGTGATAAAGGAGCCGCGCGCGGTGGCGTTTTCGACGCCGCCGGTCGCGTAGGTCGGATTGCCCGTGGTATCGAGCGCGGCAAGGAAGGCCGGCAGGTTCGGCACGACCCAGCTCGTGATCGTGTTGCCGGGCAGGTTCAGCCCGCGCCCGAAGCCCGAATAGACGGTGGTCAGCGGCGCAAGCTGCGCCGCGGTCAGCGTCGTCACGACGGTTTCGCCCTGCAACCGGCGCTGTTCGGTCGAGTCATAGGTGAAGCGGCGCCAGTCGAGACCGGCCTTCAATGTGAACATGTCGCTGACCTCCCAAGCCAGCGCGCCCTTGGCGGTCGCGAAACTATTGTCGACGGTCTGCGGGCGGATGCGAACTTCGGAGGTTCCGTTGGTAAAGGCGAACGTCGCCGGGTTGCTGACGTCGACGCCCGGCTTGATCGTCGGGAACCGCGTCGAAAAATCGTAGAAGAAACCGTTGGTATTCGCCGCGTCGATCGTCACCGTCGTCTGCACCGGGTTGCGGAAGGCCGACTTCGAATAGCCGACGAGGCCCGTGAACTTGAGCTTGTCGCCGAACTCCTGTTCGATGTTGCCGGTGAGCTGGTGGAAATCGGTCTTCAGCACGTCGTAACGCGACTGGGTGCGCAGATCGACATTGTCGAAGGTGCCGCTGATGATGTTGTTGTTCGCGTCGACAACCCCCGACCGGATGATCGTCTGCGGCTTGCCGCTGCCCGACCGACTGAAGCTGATCGCCTGGAACTGGCTTTCGGCGCGGGTACCGTCGAGGCGCGAATAGAGGCCGTCGATCGAAATCAGCGTGCTGTCCGACGGACGGAACTGGACCGACACCGCGGCGCCAAGCCGCTTCTGGCGGATATCGTAGCTGACGAGGCCCGGGATGCGCGGATGGAACAGCGCCGTGTCGAGGTTGCTGCTGTTGTTGATCTGTGCCGGGGTATAGCCTTGCAGCGTCGAAAGCGGGCTGAAGCCGCCGTTGAAGCCGCCATAGGTCCAGCGGGTGATGTTCGCGCCTTCTTCACGCAGGCGGCGCTCTTCATAAGCGAGCGATACGAGCACGCCGAACGTCTCGTCGGGGTTGGAAACCGTGACGAGGCCCGAGAAGCGCGGCGTCAGCTTGCGCGCGAGATCATTGTAGCTGCCCTGAACCGACAGCACGGCGGTCGATTTCTTGAAATCGAACGGGCGCGCGACCTGCAGGTCGACGGTCGCGCCGAGCGAGCCCTCCTCGACGTCGGCGCTCGCGGTCTTGCGTACCGCGAGGCTGTTGAACAGGTCGGAGGAGAAGATGTTGAAGTCGAAACCGCGGCCGCGGTTGACGCCGCCGGAATTGTCGGTGCCGCCGCTGGTACCGATCGCTTCCATGCCGTTGATGCGCACGCGCGTATATTCGGGACCAAGGCCGCGGACCGAGATGTTGCGGCCTTCGCCGTTCACGCGGCTGATCGCGACGCCCGGGATGCGCTGGAGGGACTCGGCAAGGTTGAGATCGGGAAATTCCGCGATGTCCTCGGCCTTGATCGCGTCGATCGAGGCGGTTTCGTTGCGCTTCATGTTCAGCGCACTGGTCAGGCTCTGGCGAAAGCCGGTGACGACGATATCGCCTTCGGCGCCTGCGTCGGTCGCATCGGCTGCGCCTTCCTGCCCGGCGACGCTCGCCGCTTCTTCCTGCGCATACGCCATGGTCGGACAGAGAATGGCAAAAGCCGCCGAGCCTGCAAAAAGGCCGGTCTTGATCTTGCACATTGCGGAAGTAGCCATTGGTAATCCCCTCTCCCTGCTTGCCGTCACGCGGCAAGTCGTCGGTTAGAATGGCACAAGGCTAACGCCAAAGTTCGCGATAAGGCCAACCTCAATCCAGCATGAATCATTGCCGATCACGCACCGATTCCGGAAAATCAGCACTTTCGATCGCGATCCAGCTATGATTTGGCTGAATCGTTGCAACAATCGGCTTGGACCCCCGGAAGCGCAGCCGCTAGCCTCTCGCATGACCGCAAAAGCCGCGAGCGCTTCCGGTCGACAGGGAGAGGATCATGATCCACGACGCCGAAAAACCGACGAGAACGCGCTATTGGATCATCGCGCTGATCTTCATTATCACCACGATCAACTATGCCGATCGCGCAACCTTCTCGATTGCCGGGGAGGAAGCGTCGCGTGAGCTGGGGCTCAGCGCCATCCAGACGGGCTATATTCTCTCTGCCTTCGCATGGGCCTACGCGCTGGCGCAGATCCCGGGCGGTGCATTGCTCGACCGCTTCGGGACGAAAAAAGTCTATGCCTCGGCTATCCTGATCTGGTCGCTGTTCACCGCGGCACAGGGATTCGTCGGCCTGATCCCCGGCCTCACCGCGGTCGCGACACTCTTCCTGCTGCGTTTCCTCGTCGGCCTCGCCGAAGCGCCCTCCTTTCCCGGCAACGCCCGCCTCGTCGCGGCATGGTTCCCCGGCGCGGAGCGTGGTACCGCTTCGGCGATCTTCAACAGCGCCCAATATTTCTCGCTTGTCGCCTTTGCGCCGCTGATGGGCTGGCTCGTTCACGAACATGGCTGGCGCTCGGTGTTCTGGACGATGGGCGCGCTCGGCATTCTCGCCGCGCTGCTGTTCGTCAGCCAGATCCACGGGCCTGACAACCATCCGCGTGTCAACAAGGCCGAGCTCGATCATATCCGCGAGGGCGGCGGACAGGTCTCGATGGAAGATCGCAGCAAGACCGCCCCCGCCTTCTCGTGGCCCAACTTCCGGTTGCTGCTGTCGAACCGGATGATGCTCGGCATCTATCTTGGCCAATATTGCATCAATGTGCTGACCTATTTCTTCGTCACCTGGTTTCCGATCTATCTGGTCAAGGAACGCGGCCTCAACATCATGGAGGCGGGCTTTGCCGCCGCGCTGCCCGCCGCGTGCGGGTTCGTCGGAGGGCTTGCCGGCGGGGTGATTTCCGACCGCATCCTCAAGACCAGCGGCAATCTGGACAAGGCGCGCAAGACGCCGCTAGTCGTCGGCATGTTGCTGGCGACGACCATCCTGGCCTGCGTCTGGGCCGAAGAGGAATGGGTCGTCATCACATTGATGGCAATAGCCTTTTTCGGCAAAGGGGTCGCTTCGCTCGGCTGGGCGGTGATGGCCGATGTCGCGCCGAAACAGCTTGCGGGTCTGTCGGGAGGGGTGTTCAACATGTTCGGCAACATCGCCGGTATCGTGACTCCGATCGTCGTCGGCTATATCGTCGCCGCGACCGGATCGTTCGACCTCGCGCTTGCCTTCGTCGCGGTCCACTGCCTGCTCACCATCGTCGCCTATGCGTGGATCGTCGGCCCGATCCGACGGCTGGAACTGACTGCATGACCTTTTCGCGCCGGACGTTCCTTGCCGCGGGCGGCGCCATTCTCGCGGCGCCCGCGGCGCTGGCCAGACCCGCCGGCCGGCCGATCCGGATCGCGACCCCGATGCCGGCGCCCCGCTGGGCCACGCTCCAGCGCCGGCTGCTCGCGGCCAATGCAGCGGCGTGCGAGGCCTTTTATGCCAAATATGTCGATGCGAACGATGCCCTGAAGATTTTCGCGCGCTGGGGTGCCAATGACGGCCCCGACGATGCGGCCGAAGCGACGAACGACTGGGTGACGCTCCACGCGCTCGGCGCCCCCGACAAAATGCTCGCCCTCGCGCAGCGCTTCTGGGACGGCCATATCCGCCAATATACCGCCGCGCGGACGATCGATGTCGCGATCGCGCGGCAGGGCATGTATTACCGCGAATTCCCCGTCCGCATGGACTGGCAGCATAATGCCGAGGGACTGACGAGCTTCAACGTCATGGGGATGAGCGCGCCGCGCGATCGCAAGCTCCTTGATCGCACGCGGCGGTTCGCCGATTTCTACACCGGCCGCGACACGTCGGTCGCCAATTACGACCCGAAGCACTGCGTGATGCGCAGCCTGATGAACGGCAGCCGCGGACCGGCACCGGGACCCGTCACCGCGCTCGACTGGGCGGGCGACCCGTTCGACGCCGCCCCCTTCCACCTCGAACATGGCGAGGATGATTACGGCCAGTTCCTCGCGCATTATGCCGAATATGGCGACGTCGTCGGCGACAATCCGCTGAACCTGCAAGCCACGACGCTGGGCCTCAACGCCTATGCGCTCGGCGCGGGCGATCGCTTCCGGACATGGGCGCTCGACTATCTGACCGCGTGGGCCGAACGCGCCCGCGCCAATGGCGGCATCCTGCCGAGCCGCGTCGGCGCCGATGGTCGCGTCGGCGCCGACTGGTGGCAGGGCGTCTATGGCTGGGGATTCTCGCCCGTCGTGCCGCAGACCGGCGAGCGTGAGAACCGCAACCGCGTACCGCGATCGATCACCACCTTCTTCAACGCCCTGCTGCTCTCGGGCGACCGCGACTATCTGCGCCTCTGGCGCGAGATGAACATGCGTATCAACGAGGAGAGCAAGCTGGTCGACGGCGTGATGTCCGCCCCGACGATGCACAATGCCGACGGCTGGTACGGGTGGAAGCCCGGCCCCTATCGCACCAACGGCTTCGAAATCTGGTACGCGACGCAGGAAGCCGCCGACCGCGAAGCGGCGGGCAGCCATCCGTGGATCGACTTTCTGGAAGGACGCAATGCCGGCTACCCCGAACATGCGTTGCAGGCCGACCTCGACCATGTGGCAAAACGCGCCACGGTGGCCGAGGCCGACAAGACGACACCCGGCGAGCGGCTGGCCGACTGGACGCTCGCCATCAACCCCGCCGCCGCCAGAGCGCTGATCCAGACGATGACGGGCGGCCTCCACATCGCCCGCCCGCCCTGGTCGCCGACCACCGCGCCGCAGGGCGGCGTGCCGCTCCACTGCCGGCTGCGCTATTTCGATGCCGACCGCCGCCGCGCCGGCGTTCCCGAGGATATCGCCGCGCTCGTACACAGCCTCGGAGACACGCAGACCGAGGTCACGCTGGTCAACACCGGCACGACAGCGCGCAACCTGATCGTGCAGGGCGGCGCTTATGCCGAACACCGGATCGACACCATCGCATGGGAAGGCGGCAAGCAGCATGTCGGCGGGCGGCATTTCGCGCTCCGCCTCGAACCCGGCTGCGGGATGCGTTTCAAACTGGCGATGGCGCGTTACGCCAATCGCCCCACCCTCGCCTTTCCCTGGGATCGCCAGGGTTAACCGCCCGGCTTGATATAGGGCGCGACCGACAGCAGTTCGCGCTCGGCGCGGCGCGGGTCCTTCTCGACGCGAATGTCGCGGTCGAAGATCATCGTTGCGCGCGCGTCGAGGTCATAATGCGGCCATGGGGGCAGCGACCCGCCATTGGGATCGCCGTCCCGTGCGAGGCGAATAAAGGCATCGGCCATCTGTCCGGCCAGCTTGCGCACCTGCGGACTGTTTCCGGTGCGCGCCCCGGCAAGCTGCACATTGTCGAACACCAGCCCGATATCGAGCGTGTGGAACGCGCCAAGCACGCCGCCGGCCTCGGGCGAAGGAAAATCGAGCTGATACATCCACGTCGGCGCGCCGATCCGCGCGCGCTCCTCGGCCTGGATCAGATGCCCGGGCCATGACCGCGCCGCGGTCGACGCCGCGAGCAATATCTGCCCCGGCGAGCGATCGGGATAGAGCGCGCGATAGCGCTCGACGAGCCACACCGGGTCGACGTCCTTGACGATCTCCCGCTCCAGCCGCGCGGGCAGGTTGGCCCAGTCGGTGTCGCCGAGCTTCAGCGTCGCAGCGATCCACAGCCCTGTCTCGTCATGCGTGTTGCCGACGATCAGCGGGATCGACGCCGCCTCGCGCGGCGCGCCGGGGTAAAAGGGATGGCGCTTCAGCACATGATGGTCGAGCGTCGAGGTGAAGCTGATCTCGCCCTTTCCTTCAATCGGATCGGTCATGCCCATCGCCGCGACCAGCCGTTCGACCGGCAGCGTGCGCAGCGCGTCGAACGATGCCGCGCCGGCCTTTGCCATCCACGCCTTCGCCCGCCCGGTTGCATGGTTCGGGCCGGCCGCCGTGACATGCTGGCCGCTCATCGTCGCGGCGCTGTGGAACAGCGGGCGTGCTTCTTCCATCGCCATCAGCGTGACGACCTTTGCGCCGCCGCCCGACTGACCGAAGATCATCACGCGGCCCGGATCGCCGCCGAAGCCCGAGATATTGTCGCGGATCCATTGGAGCGCGAGGATGATGTCGAGATTGCCGACATTGCCCGACTCCGCCGGCCCGCCGAGCCGTGCGAGATAAGCGTAACCGAGCGCCGCCAGCCGGTGGTTGAGCGTCACCACGACGACATCGCCGCGCCGGACGAGATTGCCGCCATCGTAGAGCGGGTCCGATCCCGACCCGTGCGCGTGCGCGCCGCCGTGCAGATAGACCATCACCGGCCGCCGCGCGCCATCGAGCGCCGGGGTCCAGATGTTGAGAAACAGGCAGTCCTCGCTTGTGGGCTCACTTGCCTTCGTCTGCGGTGCAGCGGCGCCATAAGCGGTCGCATCGACGATCCCGCGCCAGGGCGTCGGCGGCAGGGCGCGTTCAAAGCGGCGCGGCGCGGTGTCGGCGCCGTAACGGATGCCGCGAAACGTCAGTACGCCCTGCTCGCGAAGCCCCCTTACGCGGCCATAACGCATCGTCGCGACCGGATCTGTGCCCTTTGTCCACGCCGCTGACGGCAGCAGCATCGCCGCTCCCGCGCCCGCCATCAGGTGGCGGCGCGCGATCACGCGGCCATGACCTCCATGCACAGCCGGCGCATCGGTTCGGTCGCCGGATTGGCGTTGTCGCGGCGCCAGGCCATGTAGAGTTCGACCGGTTGTTCGGGCGTCGTCGTGAGCTCGCGAAACTGCACATCGTCGGGGTGCAGCCCCATCGCCGACCGCGGCACCACCGCGGCAGCCAGCCCCGCGCGCACCAGCCCCAGCATCGAATGGATCTGCGTCACATGCTGGACATAGTGGGGCGCAACGCCCGCCTCGTCGAACAGGCGCGCAAGCAGATCGTGGAAATAGCCCGCGCCCTGACGCGAATACATGATCAGCGGCTGGTCATCGAGGTCGGCGGGTTCGAGGACGGACTTCGCCTGACGCGGATCGCCGAGCGGCAGCGCGACGACGAGCGGTTCGCTGAGCGCCAGCACCGAATTGAACTCGCCGCGCTCGACCGGCGGGCGCACGAAACCGATATCGATCAGACCGGTGAGCAGCGCGTCGGTCTGGTCGCTGGTCACCATCTCGCGCAGTTCGAGTTCGATATTCGGAAGCGTCGCTCGCGCCTGCGTCACGATACGCGGGACGAGCGTATAGCCCGACACGGCGGTGAAGCCGATACCGACCTTGCCGGCGTCTCCCTTGGCCACGCGGCGTGCCGACAGCGACGCACTTTCTGCGAGCCGCACGATCCGCCGTGCCTCGATCAGGAACACACGGCCGGCGGGCGTCAGCGACACGTTGCGGCTCGTGCGTTCGAGCAAGGTCACGTCGAGGATTCGTTCGAGCAGCTGGATCTGCCGGCTGAGGGGCGACTGGGTCATGTTGAGCCGCTGCGCGGCGCGACCGAAGTGAAGTTCCTCGGCGGCGGCGACGAAGCAGCGAAGCTGGCTGAGTTCGAACATGGCCCAGCCTAATCCCGTCAGGCCGCCGCTGAAAGAGCCTTTGGCGACGCGCGCTCGATCAGCGCGCGCAACTCCTGCTCCTCCGCCGCGCTGAGATCGGTCAGCGGCGAGCGCACCGGTCCGGCATCGCGTCCGACGACGCGGCACCCGGCCTTGACGATCGATACGGCATAGCCGCGACCGCGGTTGCGAAGCGCAATATAGGGCAGCACGAACTGGCGAAGCTTGTTCATCACCTCGGCCTGGTCGCCAGCGCGCACCGACTTGTAAAAGTCGAGCGCCCATTCGGGCATGAAGTTGAAGATCGCCGACGAATAGGTGGTTACGCCCATGGTGAGGTAGGGCGTCGCGAAGGTCTCGGCGGTCGGGAGCCCGCCGATATAGGTCAGGCGGTCGCCCATGCGGGCATAGACGCGCGTCATCAGCTCGATGTCGCCGACACCGTCCTTGAATCCGACGAGGTTCGGGTTGCGATCGCAAAGGCCCGCCAATGTTTCGTCGTCGAGGATCGCATTGTCGCGGTTGTAGACGATGACACCCAGCCCGGTAGCCTTGCACACCGCTTCGACGTGCGCCGCGAGACCCTCCTGCTTCGACCCGACCAGATAGGGCGGCAGCAGCAGCAGGCCATCGGCTCCGGCCTTTTCGGCCCCGCGCGCGATCTCGACCGCAATCGCCGTGCCATAACCGCAGCCCGAAATGACGGGCACCTTGCCCTGCCCCTCGGCCACGGCGGCACGGACGACATCGACGACCTCGGTCGGGGTCAGCGAGAAAAATTCCCCCGTCCCGCCTGCGGCGAACAGGCCTGTCAATTCATGCTCCAGCATCCATGCGCAATGCTCGCGATAGGGCGCCTCATCGAAGCGACCATCCGCATCGAAGTGCGTCACGGGAAAGGAAAGCAAGCCTGCCCCCAACGTCTGCGCCATTGCCACCGGATCCATCAAGCCTCTCCTTTGTGATCGCCGCCACGGCCGCCCGCGGCGACCTTGTTGCGGCAATTCCTATGGGAAGGACCTGAGAGGGTCCAAACCAAAGGCGCGCTTGATCGATGCGCAGATTAGCTCGGTCGATCGCAGCTGGTCTTTCGGGGTATCGCCGGTGGACACCGCGCGCTTTGGTGAAGACAGGGGGCGATCGCCGGCGGTCTTCAGGATGATTCCCAAGCGCCGGAATATGGAGCAGGGCTTGCGTCGATTCGATCCGCGACCGGATGAATTCAACCTGCAACAGCCCCGCTACGCGAGCGCGATGCTTACCCGGCAAATCCGGGCGCCCGAACCCCTTGTCGAAATCCCGTCATTTGATTGAAATATAAAGGAAAATGGCGCACCCGAAGGGATTCGAACCCCTGGCCTCTGCCTTCGGAGGGGGTACTAGCATGTTTGCGCCAGCCTACGCCAGAGCAAGTTTTTCTAGCCTAAGCCACTATAATAAAACGCTATTCTTGATTTGTCGATCTGCGCTGCCGTAACCTTGAATTCGCCCTGATTTCCTTCCGCGTGCTTACGTGGTGCTTACGCGAAAACCGGGCCAAACGGGAGTAGGCTCGATGGTCAAACTGACCAAGCGCGTTGTCGATGCAGCTGTAGCAGAGACGAAAGATTATGTCCTCTGGGACGATGAACTAATTGGCTTCGGGCTCCGGATATTCCCCACCGGCAAGCGCAGCTACCTCATTCAGTATCGCGCCGGAGGCCGCTCGCGTCGTTACACGATCGGCATCCACGGAGTCTGGACTCCGGAAACTGCCAGGCGGGAGGCCAAGTCCCAGCTCGGTAGGGTTGCTCAAGGTGAGGACCCTGCCGAAGAACGGGCCGAACTCAACAAAGCGATGTCGATGAAGGAGCTATGCGAGCTCTACATGCAGGATCTCAGGGATGGACTCATTCTGGGCAAAGGGGGCCGCCCAAAGAAGCAATCGACCGTCGACATCGATCTGGGCCGGATCGAACGGCACGTCATCCCGCTCCTCGGATCCCGCCGGGTCAAAGACCTCACTAAGGCGATCCTCACGAAAGCCATGCGCGATATCATGGCGGGGAAGACCAAAGCCTTCATCAAGACCAAAAAGCTCCGCGGCCGCGCCAATGTGCGGGGCGGGCCAGGCACGGCGGCTCGGACGCTGGGGTTGATTGGCGGAATACTGACCTATGCCGTCGATCTCGGCATCATCGACAGCAATCCCGCGCATGGCATCAAGCGTCCCAAAGACAATGTCCGTTCGCGGCGTCTCAACGACGGCGAGTATCGAATTCTTGGCCGCATGCTCAAGGCCGCTGCGCAAATCGAGAAGTTCGGCCCGACGATCGATATCATCCGGCAAATCGCACTTACAGGTTGCCGACGCGGTGAGATTATCAATCTCAAATGGTGCGATGTCGATATCGACGGAAGTTGCCTTCGCCTCTCCGAGAGCAAGGAAGGAAAGTCGGTCCGCCCTGTCGGCCTGCCGGTTGTAGAATTCCTCGAGCAGCATCAAAGCGAAGACAATGGCACATATGTGTTTCCTGGCCCGCGCGGTGAGGACACGGCATTTGGCGGCTTTCCAAACCATTGGGACGAGATATTCCTGGGCTCGCCCCTCGAAGGCGTCACTGCGCATGTTCTGCGCCACAGCTTCGCCAGCATCGGTAATGACCTGGGCTTCACCGAGGTCACCATCGCCGCCCTTATGGGTCATGCGAAGGGATCGGTAACGAGCAAATATATCCATGTCCTGGACGCGGCGTTGATTATGGCGGCCGACACACTGGCCGGCTACATTGCCGCCCTGCTCGACGGAAGAATCTTCAAGCAGCGTGCGTATTCGCTCGATCGCGCATCGCGGAAGGCGGCTCTCTCCGAGTTCCTCGATCGACAGGAGGCACCAATTCGCAAGGCAGCCTAGATGGGACAGGGTTACGCGATTTTGGAGGGAAGCTTGAATTCAGATCGCAAGCCGCAGTTAGCGGCGCGCCGAAATTCGACCATCTACCTCCGCTTGGACTGGCTTTGGAAATACTTCCCCGGGGTGACGCCGGTCGCCTGACGGAACATACGGATGAAATTGCTGGCCGAGCCAAATGACAAATCCAGGGCGATATTGGTTATGGGCTCTCCTTCGGCCAAGCGAACCAGGGCGGCCCGAAGTCGCGCCTGTCTTCTGTAATCTGTAAAAGTCATATTCGCTTCACGCTCGAATGCGCGAGCCAGGGTCCTGCTGCTCGCGCCCAATTCGCTCGCCCACTCCGACAATGGTTTGTCATTCCCCGGCTCCCGCGAGAGAGCGGTCTCGATTTTTCTGAGACGCGAGGACCGCAGTTGAGGGACGAATAGGGATGGCGCAATTTCGACGGACACTTCCTGGGAGAACAAGATCGCCAAACTGACGCGCCGGGAGCGCGGCGCTGCCTTTTCGAGGGCAAAGATGCACTCGCGCAGGAGGCCACTCACCGCAACGACACCGGGAGCCTCGGGCAGCCGGCGGAGCACGCTGCCGCGACAGTAAACGCTGAGCATTTCGAAGCCAGCTGAAGTTTGCACGCGGTGATTTTCATTGGAAGGGAGCCAGCAGGCTTGCTGGGGCGGCACCACCCAGCATCCAGCCGCCGTTTCGAGGATCATCACACCGCGGCTAGGATAGATGAGCTGTGCGGCAGGGTGAACATGCCACGTGCCCCTGAACCCCGCCGGAAATACCGAACGGTCTACTGAAAGGGCATCGGCCCCGCCTTCGGCAATTGTCACAACATGTCCGATTCAGAATATTACTTGTCATGCTAGCATATATCCGACGTAACGCGGATTGCCTACCAGACGCCATCAGGTGGAGTTGCAGATGTCGTTGAAGATGGTCGAACAGCGAGAGCCGGAAGAAATGCCTCGCCCGCACGGGGAGTATCGCAAAGAATTCCTATCGCGCGTGCTCGCCTTCAAGCCGTCGTCGATACTGGATGTAGGGTGCGGCAATGGTGCTTCGCTGCAGCTATTCAGCGAAGCCGATGTCGCCCACTGCGTCGGCATAGACCCGGAGGAAGAGGCCGTAGAGAAAGGCCGCGCGCTAGGTCTGGAAATACACCTCGGACGAGCAGAGGCACTTCCATTCCCGGATCAAAGCTTTGATGTGGTGACTTTGGAATACGCCGCGCATCATCTTGAAAACCTTCATAGGGGGCTTCAGGAGGCAATCCGGGTCGCACGTTTGGGTGTCGTGGTGCTGGATTGCTGGTACGATGCGGCCATTCCATCGCAGCTGGCAGCACAGCTATATGACGAATGGATAAAGGTAATAGACCGCCGGGCCGGTCTTGTGCACAATCCCTGCCCCCAGCCAGCTGATCTCGCCGCCCCATTTCTGACCGCCGGCTTCAAGATCGACTATTCTTGTAGGCTTTTTCTCGTGCCCCTCTCCGTTTCCCAAATCGAATTATCGGCCAGACAGAGGCTTCACGAGATCCCGGAGCCTTGCGGATTGCGCGACGATCTGGAGAGGCTGCTTGATATAGCCCGATTAAATGGTCTTTCGGATGACGGTGCGATCATCCTCTCGGCAGCTCGTGGCGGTTAGCATGCGGACCGACATAATCGACATAACCTATTCCGGACCTGACGGCTGGCCGCTCTTTGCTGCGCTTGTAGATCCCTATCGCAGGCTGCCGACCGCCAACGTCGTTGTGCTCATGCATGGCGGCGGCCCTGATCACCAAAGTTTGATACCCTTGGCGCGCCAGCTGTGCGACCGGCATGCGGTACTGCTGCCCGATGTCCGTGGCTATGGCCGGTCCCTTTGCAGCGAGGAAGCGAAACACACCTGGGCGTCCTACGCAGCCGACGTGATCGCGCTTCTCGATCACCTGAAGGCAGATTCCGCCATTGTCGGCGGTGCGGGGCTCGGCGCCACGATCACTTTGCGAACCGCACTCGCCCATCGGGAGAGAGTGAGAGCGGCCATTTTGATCAGCGTTGAAGACATCGAAGACGACGAGGCCAAAGTAGCTGAAACGGCATTTATGAGAGAGTTCGCGGCGCGCGTCCGCGAGGAAGGGCTTTATGCGGCCTGGGCGCCAATACTGCCCAATTTGGCGCCAGTCATTCGCGAGATGGTTCACGACGCGATTCCGCGAAGCAATGCGGCCAGCATTGCGGCTGCCGCGGCAATAGGTGATGACCGCGCCTTCCGCGGCGTCAGCGAACTCGCAGCTATAGCAATGCCGACGCTGATTATTCCAGGAATGGACGAGAGGCATCCACAAGCGTTAGCGGAGCAGCTCGCTGACCTGCTGCCGCACGGCAAGCTGGCTGCGGCAGCAATGTCGGATGCGATCGTGACAGCCGAGGATTTCGCTCGATGCCTGGCGCCTGGCATCCGCGAATTCCTGAACGAGCTTCCGCCGCTGCCCACAGCATCAGCAGGCCCTGATTAATCGCCGAGCTTCACTCAAGGTAGCCGAGCTTTTGGCCGGCATGGGCAAGCCCAATAGTCATTTGGCGAGATGACTTGCGTCACAAATCGGTGGCATCAGGCACCAGTCGCCCCGATGCCGCAAATCGTTTCTTGCAGTCATATGACTTTGGAAGGAGCCTAACGGAAATTCACGTCGGAACGCTTGGAATCTGAATGGTTTCACCTGTATAGACGGGTGATGGATCTTATGCCTCGACTGAACTCGAACAGCGCCCAGCGGTCTGCCGACGGCGCTTCCCCGGATGCCCCACCGCGCTACGCAGCGATTAAGCAAAGCATCCATGATGCTATCCGCGAAGGCCGTTTGAAACCGGGAGACCGCGTGCCGTCGGAAGCCGATCTGGTCGGGCAATTCGACGTCTCGCGCATGACGGCGAACCGGGCGCTTCGCGAATTGCAATCGGCAGGTATCATCGTCCGCCGCGCAGGCAGTGGCTCGTTCATCGCCGAGCCAAAGCCGATCGGCCATATGATCGAGATCCGGAATATCGCCGAGGAAATTCGCGGACGCGGTCATGACTACCGGGCGAGAGTCATCCAGAATGTCGAGGAGAAGGCCAGCGCCGAAACCGCCGTGTTGCTGGAGGTGCCGGTGGGCACGAAAATCTTCCACTCGATCATCGTCCACCACGAGGCCGAGTTCCCGATCCAGCTCGAAGAGCGGTTCGTGCTTGCGTCTGCCGCGCCGGATTATGGCACGCTCGATTTCACGCAGTTGACGCCGAACGAATATTTGACGCGCACCGCGCCGCTCGAGCGGGTCGAACACCGCGTCCGCGCGGAAATGCCCGACGCGCGCACGCGCGGCATGCTTGGTCTCAACGAGGGGGAACCGGTTCTGCGCATGACCCGGCGGACCTGGAGCAACGGTCGGCTGGTGTCGCACGCCTGGCTCTCCCATCCCGGCACGCGCTTCGAGCTTTCCGCCGCCTTTTCGGTCGACGACTGACGCGTCAGGCCGTGCTGCGGGTAACGACGGGCTTGCGGCGACGGCGCAGCCAGCGAAAATCGGCGCGGCTGAAGCTTTTGAAGAGCAGATAGAAACCGGTCCCCGAAAGCCACAGCGCCCCGAAAGCGACGAAGATGATCAACGGGTGGTTGAAGCTCTTCCGGTTCACATAATCCATGTTGTGGAGCATCCAGAAGAAATCCCAGGTCCGCCAGGTATCGCCGCGCATCACGAGGAAGCGCGCCGTGTCGAGCGAGACATAGGCGCTGCTATTCTCGGCGTCGGCAAAGTCGACGCGCCACATCGCACCTTCATGGTCGCGTGATTCCAGGTTTGGCTTCGCAATCACGCTCACCTTGCGGATTGGTGCCTCGTTCATCATCGACGCGACTTCGCGGGCCATCCCCTCATCGACGCGAATATCCTCGCCGCTCGTAGCATCGACCAGCCGCACGCCCTTGGTGGTGCGGAGTTCGTAGATCGGTCGGACGCCAAGATCGCGCAAAACCACCCCGGTGACGGGCTCACCGCGCGGCAGGCCGGCGATGTCGAAATACTCTCCCGCGGGTAAGGCATGCGCATGCGACATGCCGCCGCCGTGACCGCCGACCTTGTCCTTGTCGAGCAGCGCCATCACCGAACCGCTGAGCGCCCAGAGCAGGAACTGGAGACCCAGGATGAGCCCCACCCATTTGTGGATGCGCCGAAAAAAGAGCGGCGTCAGCCGGATGCGTTTCATGCCTGCTTCCTCTTGCGGCGTTTGAAGGACCAGATCAGCAGCCACGCACCGGTCAGTGCCATGGCAAAGACGCTCCAGGTCGCGATGCGCAGCAACGGGTTGTTGACGTCAGTCCGCTCTTCATAATCCATGATGTGGAGCATCCACGCGAAGTCGAACACGCGCCACAATGCGTGGCGGCGCGAAATGAGCTCACCGGTCGTCGGCGAAAGATAGAGCGTCGGGCGGTTCCAGCCTTCGAACTCGACCTGCCAATAGGGCGGCCTGCGCGCCTGCATTTCCTGAGGTGCCTCGGTCAAAAGTCGCACTGAGACGATCTTGCCGTCACCGGTGTAGATGCGCCGTGCCTGTTCGCGGACCTGGGACTCGGTCAGGGCAGGCAGCGGCGCACCCGAACGCGCGTCGAACAGGCGCGCGCCTTCAGGGGTCTCGGCGCGCCAGACCGGTTGGCCGAAAAAGCGCTGGAGACGGATTTCGGACACCCCCGGCGCAGCCGCGACGACCTTCGACGGCGCTGCGAGGCCGTCGAGGTCGAAGGGCTGGGCCACCGGGGAGCGCACCAGATGATCGCCGTGGATGGTGTCGATATGAACGACCACCATGTAGAAGCCGGTCAACGTCCAGAGCAAAGCCTGGATGCCCACGACCAGCGCCAGCCATTTATGCGTTCGCCGAACGAGCAGCGGCCAACGGATTGCCATCTCCCAATTCCTCAGAAGGCGGTGCGGAAACCGACATAGAAGCGCCGGCCGAGCAGGTCGTAGGTCATCGTGTCGGTGTTCGCATCGGTGAAGCTCTGGATATAGGGGGCCTTGCGATCGAAGAGGTTGTCGACACCAAGCTGGAAGCGCGTCTTCTCGTCAATCTCATAGGCGACCTGGAGGTTGTGATAGAAGACATTCGGCGTGCTGTAGCCGATCTCTCCGGGAGCCGCATTAAAGTCGGTCGCCTTGCCGATCCACTGCGTCGACCAAGTCGCGCTGACACCATCTTTTTCAGCGGTTAGCACGCCATAGCCGCGCCACTTCGGATAACCGCCGTTGCCGCCGCCGATGAAACCATCGAAATCGATCGGTGCGCCACCCGGGAAGGGAAGGACGACATATTTGTTGAGATAGGTCAGGTTGACGTCGAGCGAGACGTTCACGCTGCCGATATTGTTGTTGTAAACGAGGCCGAGGTCGAGGCCGTTCATTTCCTCACGACCGGTGTTGATCGGCTGCGCCGAAAGGAAGGTAACTTCGCCGGTCAGCGTGCTGCGCGTGAAATCGTCGCAGAAGGGATGCGAGAGATTTTGGCTCGCATAGCAGATGCTGAGCTTGGTCGACCCGGGAATGGCGCGGATGGCATCCTTGATCTTGATATCGAACCAGTCCGCCGTGAGCGACAGGCCGGGCACGAGCCCCTTGGGCGTGATCACCGTGCCGACCGTCCAGGTCGTAGAGCTTTCGGGTTTCAGATTCTCATTGCCGCCGACGGTCGTCAGGATCGTTGTACCGAGCTGAACATAATTGGCCGGAACGCCCGACGCCTGACAATTGGCGATCAGCGTCGCATTGCCGCTGGTCGCATAACGCGAGCAAGGGTCGGTGGTGGTCAGATTGCCCTCGGAGACGCCGCCGAACAATTCGGGGACATTCGGAATGCGAAAGCCCGTGCCGTAAGTGCCGCGCAGGCGGAAGCTGTCATTGATGACCCAGTCGACGCTCCCTTTGTAGTTCCAGTCGCTGCCGAACAGGTCGTAGTTCGAGTAGCGAACCGCGCCGTCAAGGGTAAGCGACTGGAAGAAGGGTGTGTCGGCTAGAACGGGCACCGACAGCTCGATATAGGCTTCCTTCGCGGTGCTCGTTCCCGAAATCGGATCCTGCTGGTTGGTGTTCGCGATACCGAGCACCGTCAACGGATCGGGGTCGCGCCAACCCTTCTCCTTGCGATAGACGAGACCTGCTGCGAAGGAGACGGGACCTGCAGGCAGCTTAAACAGATCGCCATTGATGTCGGCCGTAACCGTCGCGAGCTCGTTCCCGCCGCGATCGCGCGACGTGAAGAGGATATAGTCGAGAACCTGCGGCGTCAGGTCGCCGAAGCCAAGATAGTCGGCGCAGGGGATCGTCGCACCGGCCGCGAGGCTGCACTTGGTCGTATCGAGCGAATTCGCGACGCGCTCGAGATTGGCGATGTTGGTCGAACCATCAACCGCTGTGTTGCGGCCAAAGGCCCCCGCGACTTCCCAGCCCCAGTCGTTCGACAGTTTGCCGCGCAGACCGAAAGTACCCTGCCAGGTATCGGTTTCCTGGAAGAACTGGCGCGGGCCGGGCTCGGCAAGGCGGCGCTGGATAAGAACGATGTTCTGACCCGTGGGGTTGGTCGGGTTGCTTGCCGAAATCGCCAGATTGCGCAGGGTTCCCGGCGTCGCAATCTGGTTCGACTTGCGGAAGGTATACAGGAATTCGCCGAATGCCTCGATATTGTCGGTCAGATCATAGTCGGCGAAAAACGCCGTGCTGACGCGCTCGACGGGGCTCACTGCGTTCAGGAACGGGTTCGAGTTAAAATTGTGCTTCGCCGCGCTGTAGGGCTCGAAGAAATTGCCGTTGCCGCCCAGCACCTGATTGAAGTTGATCTGCTGACCATTGGGCAGCACCGCGCGACCGCCAATCGTCGAGGCGCTGTTGACGCACGACAACTGGCCCGGCGTCGTTTCGGCGAGCGAGCAGGGCGCGCGTGTCGCCATGTTGACCGCCTTGGTCTTCTGATAGGTGACCGCCGCCATGAAGCCGCCACGATCGTTGCGGATGCCCCACAAAAGATCGGCGGTGAAATCCGACCCGTCGCCCTTTTCGGTGATCCCCTGCCGGACGCTGAGACCGAGACCTTCATAGTCGGTGCGCGTTACAAGGTTGACGACACCCGCCATCGCGTCGGCGCCATAGATTGCCGAGGCGCCGTCCTTGAGCACATCGGTGCGTGCGAGCGCCGCGACGGGAATCATGTTGAGGTCGGGCGAGGAGTTCGCCCCGGTGCCGCCCGCGACGAGGCGGCGGCCGTTGAGCAGCACGAGGGTGCGCTTGATGCCGAGACCGCGCAGGTTCACCTGCGCCGTGCCATAGCCGTTGTTCGCCCAATAAGCCGAGGTCTGGTTGCCCGCGAAGCCCGCATTGGCGGGGAGGCGCTGCAGCACCGTCTCGATATTGACGACGCCGGTGTTCTCGATCTGCTCGGCCGACACGACGGTCGCCGGGCCGACGCCCGCGAGGTCCTGGCGGCGAATACGCGAGCCGGTCACGACGATGTCCGATCCGTTCGGAGCATCCTCGGCGGCAGGTGACTGTGTCGCGGCACCGCTCTGCGCGAGCGCGGGTGTTGCAAAAGTGGCGACCGCTGCGGCGCTGGCGAGCAAAATTGTCCTGGTCATCATAGCGAAACCCCCTGATGGTTGGCTGATTCCCCTCAGAGAGCATCAAATGTATATACAGGTCAATAGGAATTTATTGAATCATATCAATTAGTTATGAAGGAAATTCCGGGCGCACGATACCTATTAGATACGCACCCCAAAGCTCTACCCCTCATCAATTTTGAAATTTTTTTTCCGGCCTGAGCCTTTTCGCACAAGGAGCCGGCTGGCCCCTCCCTCGGCTTGCTTATGAAATGACATGATTAAGTGGGTCGGCACAGCTTGGGGGCGACCGACTTGAGCCGCTCAATGCGAAAGTATCTGTTCGAGAAAGGTCCGTGCGCGCTCGCTTTTCGGCGCGGCGAAAAAATCGGCCGGCCTTGCGTCTTCGATGATCTGGCCCTGATCCATGAAAAGAATGCGATCGGCCGCCTCGCGCGCGAATCCCATTTCGTGCGTCACGCACACCATCGTCCGTCCTTCGCCGGCAAGGGCCGTCATCACATCGAGTACCTCTTTGATCATCTCGGGATCGAGCGCCGATGTCGGCTCGTCAAAGAGAAGAATCCTGGGTTCCATCGCCAGAGCGCGAGCTATTGCGGCCCGCTGTTGCTGCCCTCCCGAGAGCTGCCCTGGATATTTGCCCGCCTGGTCGCCAATCCTCACCTTGTCCAAATAGGATATGGCGCGCGCCTCCGCCTCCGGAAGAGACAAGCCGCCGAGGAGGACGGGCGCGAGGGTGCAATTCTCCAGCACCGTCTTGTGCGGGAACAGATTGAACTGTTGAAAGACCATGCCGACGGCGCGGAGCGCCGCAACGGCCTCCCGCGACGCGTCGGTAATCTTGGCCCCCTCGATCAGGACGGCGCCGGAGTCGGGCACCTCGAGCCTGTTCATGCAGCGAATGAGCGTCGACTTGCCGGAACCCGAAGGCCCGCAAATCACGATCCGCTCGCGCGGGGCGATTTCGAGGTCGATCGAGCGGAGGGCATGATAGGCGCCATAATATTTGTCGACCTGCCGCAAGCTGACGGCCGCGTGGCCCGAGGCGTCGGTCATGACGCCTGCCCCCGGCCGCGGAGCGCTCGTACCCGCGCGAAGGCTGCGGCGAGGTCGGCGATCAGATCCTGCGGCGCTTCGAGGCCGGCGTGAATGCGGATCAGCGCCCCATCTGCCTCGCCATTGGGAAAATCGCGGATCGGAGCGGGCCACGCCGGAACCGCGAGACTTTCGAAGCCGCCCCAGCTCGAACCGAGCTGGAATAGCGAGAATTCGTTGAAAAAGGCGCTAGTTTCGGGCGGGGTAAGACCGTCGAGCTGAACACCGAACAATCCGGACGCACCGGTGAAATCCCGCTTCCAGATCGCATGGCCGGGGTCGGCGGGATGAGCCGGATAGCGGACCGCAACCACTTCGGGTTGCTGGGCGAACCATTCGATCAGCGTCGTTGCGGTGCGCTGGTGGCGTTCAAGGCGCGCATCGAGCGTCCTGATGCCCCGGTGGACCAGATAGCAATTGTCGGGACTCGCGCAGTTGCCCCAGCGCGCCGCCGCGTCCTTGAGCTGGCGGTAGACGGCATCGCTGGCGGCCGTCATCGTGCCGAGCAGACAGTCGGAGTGCCCCGAGAGATATTTGGTTGCCGAAGCAAGCGAGATGTCGACCCCGTGGGCCAAGGGCTTGAAGAAAAGCGGCGTCGCCCAGGTGTTGTCGAGAGCGGTCAATATGCCCCGGCTGCGTGCAACCGCCGTGATCGCGGGGACGTCGATCATATCGAATGTCTGCGAGCCCGGGGTCTCCATATAGATGAGCCGCGTGTTGCTGCGGCACAGCCCGGCAATCTCCGCTCCGATATCGGGCCGGAAATATTCCACCTCGACCCCGAAACGCGCGAGAACGTCGGTCAGAAACTTGCGGGTCGGCCCATAGACGCAATCCGCAACGAGCAGATGATCGCCCCCGGCCACGAAAGCCGTGAGGGCCAGCGCGATCGCGCTGGTTCCGGACGAGGTGATGACGGTGTTGCAGCCGCCTTCAAGTTCGCTGACAGCCTCGGCGAGCGCAAAGGTCGTTCGCGTTCCGTACAGGCCATAGATGACTTCATCGTAGAGACCCTGGTGCCGGTCCATATAGGCTTCGACACTATCGTAGATAATTGTGGAGGCCCGGTCGACGGGCGGATTGATGAGGCCCCGCTGATCGCGCGGGCGGGGACCGCCGTGCACGGCACGCGTCGGATCCTGCCAGGCGCGCCCTTTCGGGCTTGCCGGCTCCCCGGGCCATTTTCTGTCGTGATTATCCTGCATAGTTTAGTTTCCGTTCGATCTTCATGCTGAGCCGGGACAGGGAGAAACAGAGGAGGAAAAAGATTGTCCCGGTAAAAAGATAGGCTTCGGCGAAATAGGGTCGCCATTGCGCCTCGACGTAGGAGAGGCGGGTCGTCTGCAACAAATCGAAGACGCCGACGATGAGGACGAGCGTCGTGTTCTTCACCTCGCTGATCGAAGTGTTGACCAGCCCGGGTACGCTGACTTTCAGCGCCTGCGGCAACAGGATGTGGCGCCGCGCCTGCCATTTGGTGAGGCCGAGAGCATGCGCGGCCTCGGCCTGCCCGACGGGAACCGCCAGCAGGCCGCCCCGGATGACCTCGGCCATATAGGCGGCAGTGAAGAATATGAGCGCGAGCTGGACGCGCGGCAGGCTGTCGATCGAGAGATAAGAGGGCACGAACAGCGGAAACAGGACCGCAGCGAGGAAGAGCACCCCGATCAGCGGCGTTCCGCGAACCAGCTCGATGAAGACGACGCTCGGCCAGCGAATGCCGCGCCGCGTCGACCTGCGGCCGAACGCGAGGAGTATGGCCAGCGGAAACGCGCCGACAACCGCGAGGCTCGCGAGCAGCAATGTGACCGGCAGGCCGCTCCACTTCTCCATCGGGACATAGGAAAGGCCCGCGAATCCTCCTCGTAGCAGAAGTACCGCCACGGCGATTGCGCCGAGCCAGACAAGCCCGAGGCGGCTGCGCCAAAATCGAGGGACGAAGGAGAAGGCAAGGCATGAAAGCAGCGCGGCCGCCGCTGCTGCGGACCGCCACTGCTCGACTTCGGGATAGGTGCCAAACAATATCAGCCTCGCATTTTCGCGGAGGAATGGCCAGCAAGCACCGCTGGCCAAACGGCAATCGGCCGCGCCCCCGGCGAAGGTCGCGTCGAACAGCAGCCACGAGAGCCCCTTGCCGGCGAAAACCGCGGTCATGGCGAGGATCGCGATGGTCAATATCGACTGGCGTCCTCCCCTGAACAGATTGCGCCGCATCCACGACGGCCAGGCGGCCGCCGAGCGCAGCGGAAACGGTTCGAGGGGCGCCGACTGGATGCTCCGGCCGGGCTGCCCGGCGACGCTCCAGCCCAACTGGCGGGCATAGAGGCCGGTGACGAACGACAAGGATAGCGAAAGCAGCAGGAAGGTCGCGACGATCAGGCCGACGCCCTCGATCGCCTGCCCTGTCTGACTGATGACGGTATCGACCACCGAGACAAATTCGGGATATCCGATCGCGACCCCCAGGGAGCTGTTCTTGATCGTGTTAAGATGCCAGCTCGTCATCGGCGGTATGGCGATGCGCAGCGCTTGCGGCATCACGATCCGTCCCATTGTTTGCGCGGGCGACAGGCCGAGCGCTTTGGCGGCCTCGCTCTGCCCTGCGGGAACGGCGAGGATCGCGCCGCGGAATATCTCGGCCAGATAGGCCGAGGCATAGACCGAAAGGCTGGCGACCAGCGTCAGAAACTCCGTGGAGAGCGACAATCCGCCGACGGTTCCGAAGCGCCCCGCCCGCGGCAGATCGATCCCGCCCCACAGCAAGAGCGGCACCAGGGAGATGCCGGCGAAGGCCAGCGCAGTGCGCATGCGAACGGCTCCTCGCCGCACGGCACCCAGCAGGATCGCACAGGCGACGATCGCGATGAGCAAGACCGGCCGTCCCGGATCGGCCAAGGAGAGCGCGGGGAGGTGCAATCCCCGATTATCGAGGTCGAACGGTCCGACGGCGCCCGGGCCGGGTCCGGGCAGACCGAACAGCAGCGCGGCGTACCAGACGAACATCTGGAGCAGCAGCGGAATATTGCGAACCAGCTCGATATAAAGGCCGGAGAGCCTCGCAAGCAGCCAGTTGGACGACAGGCGCGCCATGCAGACCGCGAGGCCGAGCAAGGTCGAGAAGATGATGCCGAGCGCCGATATCAGGAGCGTGTTGAGAAGACCCACCGCCAGCGCCGCGGCATAGGAATCGCCCGGCGCGTAAGCAATCAGCGTTTCGCCAATCGCGAAGCCCGCCCGGTCGAACAGGAAACCGAACCCCGTCCGGATGTTTCGGTCCGCTAGATTGTCCGCCAATGTCGCAAACAGGCCGTAGGCGACCACAAGCCCGCCCGCGATCAGCAGCCAGGGCAACGCAGCGATGGCAAGCCGCCTGTGTTTATGGTTCATCGCATCGGCAACGGGTAGATCAGCCCGCCGTCCCGATAGAGCTTATTCTGTCCGCGTTCGACGCCGAGCGGCGTAATGTGCCGGTCGAAGATTTCGCCATAATTGCCGGTCGCCTCGATTGCCCGGTACGCCCAGTCATCGTCGAGGCCGAGCGACTTGCCGAATCCGGGCAAGCCGCCGAGCATCTTGCGCACCTCAGGGTCGCGCGAGGCCATACGCATGCGCGCGGCATTCGCGCGGGTGACCCCCATTTCCTCGGCAGCGAAGAGCGCGTTCAGCACCCATTTGTTGATCTCATACCATTGCTCGTCGTCGCTGCGCACGACTGGGCCGACCGGTTCTTTGGTGAGCCGCTCGGGCAGCACCACATAATCGTCGGGATGCGCGGTGTCGGCTAGGCGGATCACCGTCAGCGTGAAGGCATCGGTGGTCATTGCGTCGCACCGCCCGGCAAAGAAGGCGAGCTTGGCTTCCTCGGGATTCTCGAACACGACGGACTGGAAACGCAACCCCTTGCGCTCGAAATATTCGGCGGTGTTGAGTTCGGAGGTCGTCCCCTTGGTGATGCAGATCGACGCGCCATCGAGATCCGCCGGAAGCCGCACGCCCGATCGCCGGGGCACCAGGAAGCTCTGACCATCATAATACATGGTGCCGACGAAATTCACCCCGAGGTCGGTGTCGCGCGTCAGCGTCCATGTGGTCGTCCGCGACAGGACATCGGCCTCGCCCGTCTGCACGATCGTGAAGCGCTTGTTCGAGGCGACCGGCATGAACCGGACCTTGCGGGCATCGCCGAGGACCGCGGCGGCGAGCGCCCGGCAGTAATCGACGAAGAAGCCCTGCCAGCGTCCGCGCTTGTCGAGATAGGACATGCCGAGCTGCCCCGTATGAATTGCGCAATTGAGCGTTCCGCGCGCGCGAATCCGCGCAAGGGTCGATCCCTTCGCCGCGGCGATTTCATGCCCACCGGTGCCGGCGGGCTCGCGGCCGCAGCCGCCGAGTAACAGGGCGCCTGCGGCGAGCAGCGCCGGTAACCAGCGGCGCGGTGCGTGCGACCTATTCATAAACGAGGCTTTCACTGCTAGTGCCATAAGAAACAGCTATAGGGAGCGATGTCCAATGAACCTGCGTCACCTCGAAGCCTTCAGGGCCGTGATGCTCTCGGGATCGGTCACCCAGGCCGCGCAGTCGCTCAACCTGTCGCAACCCGCGGTGAGCAAGATGCTTGCCGAGCTCGAGCATCAGCTGGGTTTTCAGCTCTTCCTGCGCTCGCGTGGCAGCGCGCTCACCGTGACGCCCGAAGCCGACGCCTTTTTCTACGAAGTCGAGCGGAGCTTCTCCGGTATTGCGGCCCTGAAGCGGGTAGCGGAAGACATCCGCAACATGGCGACCGGCACGCTCCGGATCGCCGCCCTCCCGGCGCTCGCGGTCAGTTTCCTGCCGCGCGTGATCGCGGCCTTTCGCGAGACGCATCCCGGCGTCACCGTTCAGCTCCAGACCCGCAGTTCCTCGACGGTGCGGCAATGGATGGCGAACCAGCAGTTCGACATCGGGCTCGCGACGCCGGCGCGCGAATTGCCCGGCATAAGGATGGAGCGCTTCCTGCGCTGCCCCGGCGCCTGCGTTCTCCCTGCCGGTCACCGGCTGGCCGTCAAGGACGTCATTCGGCCGGCCGATCTCGAGGGCGAGCCCTTCATTTCGCTCGCGCTCGAGGACGGCGTGCGTCACCGCATCGATCGCATTTTCGAGGACGCGGGCGTCCACCGCGAGATGGTCATCGAAACCCAATATGCGATGACCATCTGCGCGCTTGTCATGCAGGGGGTCGGATGTTCGATCCTCAACCCCGTGACCGCAGCGGATTATGCCGAGCGGGGCCTTACGGTCCGTGATTTCGCGCCGGAGGTCCATTTTGAATATATGCTCTTCACGCCGAAGTTGAGGCCGATGTCCCAAGTCGCTGCGGCCTTTATCGCGGTGCTCGAATCCCACCGCGACGCGATGTTCGGCTCCGACGCCAGCTGAAGACACAAGACGCCGCACGGCCCTCACGGCCACCGATCAGAAGGAGGCGGTCGCGCGGACGTACCAGAAGCCCCCGTTGAACCCCGTCGGCGCGAAGCGGAGATATCGGATCCCGTTGTTGATCTGGGATTGCCGCGCCTCGACGTCGGGGTAATTGTCGAAGATATTCTCGCCGCCGACCGCAAGCTTGAGCATGTCGCTGACCTTGTAGGACAGCTCGAGATCGACCAGCAGTTCGGCGCCGCCCGTCTGGTCGGCAGCCGGTGCGGCGCCATAGTCGGTCCATTTGCCATAATAGTTCGCGCGCGCGACGAAGCCGAAGCGCTCGCCCGCATAAGTGAAGGACGCATTGCCCTTCCACTTCGGAACGAAGCCCTCGAGTTCGAGCAGCCGCTCGCGGTCCGCAGTGATCACCGGCGAAGCCTTGATGACATCGGTTTTGGTATAGTTGCCGTTGAGGCCGAGCGTGGCCTTGCCGTCGCCGAGGTCGAAGCCCACGGTGAGCACCGCATCGACGCCCTGGGTGCGGCTGTCGAAGGAATTGGTGAAGAAGCTCACCTGCTGGAAGGAATCCCCACCGGGAATGCCAAGCGCCGCGAGCTGCGCACGCTGCGCCGGGGTGAGATTGAAATTGCCCGATACGGCGATCCGGTCTTCGACCTTGATGTTGAAATAGTCGAGCGTGAAGGTGATGCGATTGGAGGGCTTCACCACGATGCCGCCGGCGACGTTGAACGAATTCTCGGGCCGAAGCGGCGTCGCGCCGAAGAATTGCGCCACCGGATTGTTGGGCGCGATAATGCCTGCGGTCAGCGGCGCCCCGGTTATCGAGTCGATGTTGGTCTGGACCTGCGAGGCGTTCGACTGGCCCGGCGTCGGCGCCCGAAAGCCGGTGTTGACCGATCCGCGCACCGCGAAGACGTCCGAGAAATCATATCGCCCGTTGATCTTCCAGGTGAATTTCGAGCCGAAGTCCGAGTAATTCTCGTAGCGGCCGGCAAGGCCGAACTGGAGCGCGTCGGTGAGATTGCCTTCGAGCGACGTATAGGCGGCCCAGTTGCTGCGCGCGAACTCGCCCGCCTGGATGGGACTGAAGCCCGGGAAGCCGTTCGAGCCGACCGGCAGTCCGACGCGGTTTCCGGTATCGGGATCGATGACCGACGCGAAAGGACCAACCTGCCATGATGCGATGTCGCCGGCCGTGATCTCATATGTCTCGCGCCGATACTCGAGACCGCCGGCAAGCGTCAGCGGATCGGAGGTGCCGATCGCGATGGGGTAAGTGAGATCGAGATTGAAAGCGAGTTCGCGCTGCTCGAGCTGCCCCGGCTTGAAGGATGTTGGCGACGCGAGACCAAGCGACGGATTGACCGTATTTTCGATCCGGTAGGAAGCATGGTTCTGACCATAGGAAGCGCTGAGGTCATAGGTCAGGCCCGAGGAGAATTCGCCCTTGAGGCCGGCCGCAAGCGCCGCGTCGGTCACCGTGGCGCCGAAATCCGGGGTAAAGCCGCCGGGAAAGAGCTGGCGGAAGCTGAAGCGCTGTCCTCCGGGCGTATTGGTGAGCGGAATCGAGGTGGAAATGAAGCTGGCATTGGGATTGCGGTAGAAGAAGGCCGTCGTGCCGCGGCTCCAGCTATAATTGCCGAAGGTGTAGAATTCCATCTCGTCCGACAGTTCGATGCCGGCATTGACGAAGATGCGCGCCGCCTCGGATTCGGGATTTCCCCAGCGCTGCGCCGGGACCGGGACATCCTGAACGCCGGCATTGATGAGCGCCTGCGCGTCGGGACGCTGGATACCGCGCGACGTCGTGCTGGCGTTCACATATTCGCCGCTGATGTTGACGAAACCGGCGTCGGTGAAGGGAAGCCCGACATTGCCCTGGACGAGGAAATCCTCACCGTCGCCCTTGTAGAATTGGCCATAGCGGGCGATCAGCAATCCGCCTTCGCGATCGCGGCGCAGACCGAAATTGAGAACGCCGGCGATCGCATCCGATCCATAGAGCGCCGACGCGCCGTCACGCAGAACCTCCAGCTGGCCGATCGCGATCGACGGAATCGCCGAAAGATCGGGTCCCTGCGATCCCCGGATATAGGGAACATTGGTGAACTGGACCGTCGCGCCGCGATGGCGCCGTTTGCCGTTCACGAGCACCAGCGTCTGGTCCGGCGGCAGGCCGCGCAGCGAGAAAGGCCGGGTGAAAACGGCGCCGTCGTTGCTGACGAGGCGCTGGACGTTGAGCGACGGGACCTCGGTGCGGAGAAGATCGTTCATGTCGGCCGTGCCCTTTTCGAGCAGTTCGGCGCCGGTGATAATGTCGATCGGCTGAGCGGAATCGGCCGCCTTGAGATCGTTCCGCCGCGTGCCCGTCACAACGATTTCGCCCTGCGACGCGCCCGGCTGCGGCGCCTCTTTGGCGTTATCCTGCGCGAAGGCGGCGGCGGCCGAAATGCCTGCCAGGACGGCGATAATCGAGCCACTCGTGCGAAGCAATTTCTTCATGGTCCCCTCCCATTTGCGAAAGCTCTCGGCTTCGCCACCGAGCTATCTTCGCGGCCTTGGCATGACCAGAAATAATCACCACTCATCGCTATAAACGAGATGGTTATTCCATATGGTTATATCTCTCGCTGCACGGCATCGAACAGCACCCGACCGCGCGGCATGCCGGGTGCGGCGATGTCGGACACATCGCGCAGTTTGTCCTCGACCGCCCGGGCGACATGCCGCGTCGGCACATGCTCCTTATTTTTTTTCCATATCGTGCCCGGCATGAGGATCGGGCTCGGGTTCGACAGGTTTCGGCGCTTCCGGCGCGGCCTTTGCCCGCGGCGGCACAGCAGCCTTCGCGGCAGGTTCTTGCTTGGGGCGGGATTTCTCCGGAGGCATCGCTTCTTCGGTCGGCGCCGTCGGGGCAGACACAGCGGGCGTCTCGTCCGCTACGGGCATGGTCTCGACCATTGCGGGCGGCTCACCGGCAGTGACCTCACTCTGTTCCGGTGTGACGTCGCTCTGCTGCGCGGGCTCAGTGCCGCATCCTGCCAGAGCAAATATCAGCGCGGCGGCGCTCGCCAGGGGAATGAATCTCGCCATATCTGTCTCCTCTTGGTGTCGGCAGGTCATGCGCGGAATTCAGAAACCTTGCCGTCGCTGCCGAACGCCATCACTTCGAATGCGTCCACGCTTCCGTCCGGCATTTCCATTCCCGGTGAGCCGCGCGGCATGCCGGGCACGGCGATCCCTCGAATGTCGCGTGGCTTGTCGTGAAGGAGCCTCGCGACATGCTGCATCGGCACATGACCCTCAATGGCATAGCCGCCGATAACTGCCGTGTGGCACGACGCCAGCTGGCCAGGCACACCATATCGCGTCTTTACGGCGGCCATGTCAGAGCGGTTCTCGACAGTCACATCATAACCCGCCTTGCGCGCGATATCCGCCCAAGCTTCGCAGCAGCCGCATTCGGGATCGCGATAAACGAGCATTCGCTTGGGGCTGGACGTCTCGGCGCCCGGCGCGGGCGCCGCGCCATTCTTATCGCTGGTCGCCGCCGGGCCCGAGGCAGAATTGCATGCCGCAAGCGCCATCCCCGATCCGACCGCAATCAGGCCGAAAAGATGACGGCGCGTCATCGGATTTTTCATGTCATTTCCTCGCGAGAATGGATTTCATCTGTTCGATTTCGGCTGCCTGCCCCGCGATGATGCCGCGGCAGAGTTCGCGTATCTCGGCATCTTTGAGAGAAGCCTGTTCACACATGAGGATCGCACCCGAATGATGCGGGATCATCGAACGCAAGAAGGCCGTGTCGCCGATCGTCGTCTGTGTCCGGATGAGCCCGAAGCTCCCGAAGAAGGCAACTGCCGATCCCAGCAGCAGGAACGTATTGAGACGTTTCGACGGGAACATGCCCGGCATTGCGACGATCATCAGCACGACCATCGGCGAGACCATCATCAGTGTCATGTAGAGCATGTTGAGATTATTGTAGAAGCTCGAGAGGCGGTCGATCATGACGAACATCACCAAATACATGATGACGCCGCTGACGATCGTCTGCAGCGCGAGGCTGCGATAGGCTGGTTTCACGGCATTTCTCCTCGACGTGTCGCCACCCCGCGAAACTTCTAGAACCAGACCCGCACCCCCATCACGAAGCTGACGCCGCTCGCATCCTCGCCCGCGGCGCGGGCAAAACGCGCGGTATCGCCGACCTTGCGCGCCCATTCGACGCCGACATAAGGCGCGAATTCCTTCACGACCTCGTAACGCAGGCGAAGCCCGAGCTCGAAATCCGAAAGCCCCGAACCAACGCCGGTCTCGGGGACATCCTGCAGCGCAAAATTGACTTCCGCCATCGGCTGGAGGATCAGTTTCTGGGTGATGCGCTGGTCGTAATAGCCTTCGAGCCGGGCGAGCAGGTCACCCTTGTTCGAAAGAAACAGCGCGCCCTCGACTTCGAACCAATAGGGGGCGAGCCCCTCGAAGCCGATCGTCGCATAGGTGCGGTCGGGGCCGGGCCCAAGATCCTGCCTGATACCCGCCTGCGCGTTGAAATAGGGTCCGATCGCCCGGCTGTAGAGCGCCTGTACCTCGGCGCTCTCGATGCCTTCGCCGAACACGCCCTCGCCTTCGCTCTTGAGCGTCAGCCGGTTGATGTCGCCACCATACCAGGCCTCACCGTCCCAGCGGAAGCCGTCGCGGCCTTTGCGCGCCTGATATTCGGCAAGGTTGAAGCTGATGAAAGCGATGGTCTGCGCACCATTCTCTTTCATCATGTCGTGGCGCGAATGCTCCATTTCGGCTTGGGGATAAATGCGATCGGCATACCAGTCGCCGGGAGGCGCAGGCGCGGTAGCATCGCCCGGCGGCAAGTCGGTGCCGCTGGCGCCGCTCATCGTCGCCATGCCTTCCATTCCGGCCATGGGGTCCGCAGACCCGCCCTTCGGGGTGCAATGGCCCATTTTGGCATGTTCGGGCGGACAATCGGGATCGGACGGCGCCGCCGTGCCATGATCCATCGCGTCCATGTCAGAAGCGCCCTTGCCCGAAGCCTCCGCCTCGGGCGTACAATGACCCATCGCCGCATGTTCGGGCGGGCAGGTCGAAGTTTTGGGCTCCATGTCCATGCCCTGCATGCTCCCATGGTCCATCTGCTCCATCGACCCTTCGGCGGGCGCTTCGGGCGCGGGCTGCGCTACCGGCGCTGGCGTTGGCGAGGGAGCGGGTGTCGGCGCGGGCGCCGCACCATGCATCGAATGATCCATCGACTGCGCCGCGGCGGGCACAGCAAAGGTCAGCGGGGCGATACCCGCGAGGAGAAGCGCGACCCGGGTCATTCGCCGTCTCCCTTCGGACGGACGCTGACGACGCGCATCATTCCCGCGTGCATGTGATAGAGAAGATGGCAATGGAACGCCCAGTCGCCGAGCGCGTCGGCGGTAAAATCGAAGCTCGCGATGCCGCCCGGCTGGACAAGCACCGTATGCTTGCGCGGCGACCGGTCGCCCTTGCCCGTCACCAGTTCGAAAAAATGACCGTGGAGGTGGATGGGGTGGCTCATCATCGAATCGTTGATGAGGTTGATCCGCACGCGCTCGCCCTCGATGAAGGGGATGGGCTCGTGATAGTCGGACATCTTGATGCCGTCGAACGACCACATGAAGCGTTCCATATTGCCGGTCAGATGGATGTCGAGCGAGCGCGAGGCGGCGCGGGTATCGGGGTTGCGCTCGAGCGCGACAAGGTCGTGATAGGTCAGCACCTTGTGCCCGACATTCTCCAGTCCCTGCCCCGGCTCGTCCATGCGATCCATCGGCATCGGCGAGATCGTCTGGACGCTCGGGTCGCGCTTGACCTGCGGCGCGACACCGAAGTCGCGCATGCTGTGCTGCATGCCTCCGCCCGATCCATGATCCATGCCCGCCATCGCGCCGCTTTCCCCCGCTGGCGTACAATGGCCCATCTTGGCATGTTCCGGGGGACAGGAAGGGTCGCTCGCCGGCATGGGCATGGCGCCCATATCGCCGCCCGAATGGTCCATACCCGCCATCGAGCCGCCCGACATGTCGCCCATGCCCATGTCCTTCATGGTCGCGAGCGGGCGTTCGCGCAGCGGCGGCACCTCGGCGACCATGCCGGCGCGCGGTGCGAGCGTCGCGCGTCCCATGCCCGACCGGTCATTGGCCTCGGCAACGAGCGTATAAGCACGGTCCTCGACCGGCGTGACGATGACGTCATAGGTTTCGGCGACCGCGATCTGGAACTCGTCGATCTCGGTCGGCACGACATTGAGGCCGTCGGCCTGCACCACGGTCATCCTGAGGCCCGGGATGCGGACGTTGAAGATCGTCATCGCCGACGCATTGACGATACGCAGGCGCACCCGCTCGCCCGGGCTGAAGAGCGCGGTCCAGTTGTCGCGCGGACCATGGCCGTTGACGAGGAAGGTGTATGTCGAACCATTGACGTCGGCGACGTCGGTCGGGTCCATCCGCATCTTGCCCCAATCGATCCGCTCCTTGAGCGGTTGATCCTTGCCGGCGAGCAGGCCCGCCAGCGTCTGGCGCTGCATGTTGAAATGGCCGGGATTGACCTTGAGCTTGCGGAAGATCGCCTCGGGCGACAATTGACTGTGGTCGGACAGGACGACGACATGCTCGCGATCGTAGCCGATCGGGTCGGCGCCCGCGGGATCGATGACGATCGGGCCATAATGGCCGAGCTGTTCCTGAAGCCCCGAATGGCTGTGATACCAATAAGTCCCCGATTGAACGACCGGGAATTCATAGACAAACTTCGAGCGCGGCTTGATGCCGGGGAAGCTGACGCCGGGCACGCCGTCCATCTGGAACGGCAGGATCAGCCCGTGCCAGTGGATCGAGCTGTCCTCGTCGAGATCGTTGACGACGGTCAGGCGCGCTGTCTGCCCTTCCTTTAGACGGACGAGCGGCGCGGGCACGGTGCCGTTGATCCCGATCGCGCGGCTGACCTTGCCGTCGATCCGCATCGTCTGCCGGGCGATGCGCAGCGTTATGTCATTGCCGGATACGGTCGGAAGCGGCGCGGTGATGCCGGACGACACCGACTGGGCCCAGGCCGGGAACCATGCGGCCATCGCCGCAGCAGCCCCTCCACCCAAAGCTCCACTGACGAACCGACGCCTTTCCATCTGCATATTCTTTCCGACCGTTACTGACTGTTCCTAAAGCTATACGCAGGCGGCACGGCTGCCCCTCAATAAAAATGCCGGACGATGAGGAGATGCCGCCTGAACGAGCGGTCGAACCCTCAACCCTCGGCGCTCGCAGATGTTCCCGCGAGCAATTCCCGGAGCCTGGTCCGCGCTCGATAGAGGCGCGTTTCGACTGTTTTCTCGCTGACGCGCAAAATGACCGCTGTTTCGGCCTGGCTGACCTCGTCGACACCGCGGAGGAGCAACACTTCGCGCAAATTCTGCGGCAGCTGATCGATCGCCCCGCGAACCTTGGCGAGCTCTCGCCTGTCGGTCGCCGCGGAATCGGGCCCAGGACCATCGCTTGCTACGTGATGCGCATTTTCGAGCGGGAGCGCGCGGGAGAAAAAGGCGCGCACCTTTCGCCGTCGTGCCCAGTCGCGACATTTGTTGAGCGCGATACGGGCGATCCATGTGCGGAAGGGGCGTTCGCCATCATAGCGATCGAGCGCCGAAAAGCCGGAGACGAACGTCTCTTGCGTCAGATCCATCGCCTCGTCGGCATCGCCGATCTGCTTTACGATGAGCCGGTAGACGCCCGTTTTGTAACGGCGCAGCAACTCGCGATAGGCGTCTTCGCGGTGCGCGCGCGCAAAGGCCGTCAGATCCTGGTCGCTACATTGCGATAGGTCGGCGCTCACCGCGCATCGGCGGTCAGCGCCTTGACCACGCTTTTGTCGAACATTTCCGCTTGATCGGGGTTGAGAACCCCGCGCATCGCGAAGAGATGCTGGAGCGTTTCCTTCTGCAATGTCCCCATCACCTCATGCGTCTCGTCGATCGCCTCGGTGACGCGCGGTCCATAGCCATGCTCGGCTTCGATCGCCTGCGCGAGCCGGACGTTGGCGGCGCGCATCTCGAGTTCGAGCGCCTGGCGGCGACCGGCGAAGTCGGCTTCGATCCGCTCGAGTTTCTTTTCCTGCTCCGGGGTCAGGTCGAGTTGGCCGTGGAGAAGCGCATGAAGTTCGGTTTCGCTGGCTTTGGGCGCATCGGCCGCCAGACGGCCGATGAACACGCCGGCAATCGCCGCGGCGAAGGCAATGAGCCCCAAGAGAAGAAGACGGCGCGACGGCATTGCTACTGTACATCCAGCAAGGTGGAAGGCACCAATGCGCTAGGCGGGCCGAATGGGGTCAGGGGGCTTGCCGCGACCGCCGGCTGGGAAATCGCACTCCCCGCAAAAACACCGCCGCCGAGCGAGACAAAGGCCGCGAGCGCCATCAGGCGGCGCATCGCTACCGCTTCGCGCCGGCGGATCGCCAATGCGCCCATGATGCGATCATCGAGCGCATCGAGCGCTGCGGGCAGATCGATCCTGTTCAAAATGCGAAGCTCCTTATCCATCGATCGTCTCTTCAAACCTTTCCATCATTGTACATACGCGCCGAAGCGCCTCACCCCTCACACCAGAATATTATTCCGGAATATTTGAGGGCCATGCCGATATCCTGCGTATTAGCAGGACAGACACGCATTTGGAGGTGTTCATGTTCAAGTCTCTTCTCCCCTCTGCAGCGGCGGCTTTCGCTCTGCTTCTCATGCCGGCCACGGCAAGCGCGCACACCAAGCTCGTCAGCTCGACGCCCGCCGCCAATTCGACCGTTTCGAAGGTCACGTCGGTCAATCTTCAGTTCAACGAAAAGATCGTCGCCTCGACCCTCAAGACCGAGCTGGTCATGACCGGCATGCCCGGCATGGCCAATCATGCCCCGATGAAGGTGCCTTACTCGTCGATGATGGGCAAAGAGGGCAAGTCGGCGATGCTGATGCTCAAGCGGCCGCTGACAGCCGGAACCTACAAGGTCACGTGGTCGGCGGCGGGCGCTGATACCCACCGCATGGGCAGCGAATTCAGCTTCACCGTAAAGTAAAAGACGGTGGGGGACCCCGTTCTGATCGGCATCAGGTTCGCACTTTATGCGGACCTGATGCTCATCGCCGGCCTTGCTGCGTTCCCGCTTTTTGCGCTGACACGGAGCGAACGCCATGAGCCGCAGCCGATGATGGCCGCGATCTGGCGCGCAGAACGATGGCTCTGCGCCATCGGGCTGCTCGTCTCCACCCTCGGAATGGGCGTGCTCGCGGCCTCGATGCAGGGCGTGGGCATCCTCTCCCTGGAGTCCCAACCCTTTTGGGATCTGGTTCGCGAAACCGAGGTCGGCATGGCCTGGATCTACCGGAGCGCCGCGCTGCTCGTTGCGTTGGCGGCGGCGGTCTGGATGACGCGCCGGCCGACAATCGCAGCCGCCATACTCACTCTTGCCGGCTCGGTCGCCGTCGCGACCTTGGTCTGGTCGGGCCATGCGGGCGCGACCGAGGGCGCGGCGGGCACCCTGCATCGGGCCAGCGACATATTGCACCTGATCGCAGCGGCGGTCTGGATCGGCGCAATCGGCGCCTTTCTTATGCTGATCTCGCCCCAGCGCCTCCGCGAATGGCCGGGGGGACTCCAAATTTCGTCGCGGAGTCTCGATCAATTCTCGCGCGTCGGTACGATCTGCGTCCTCGTCATCGCCGCCACCGGCCTCGTCAACAGCCAGATGATCGTCGGCGCCGAGAATCTCGGCCGCTCCCTCGGCTCGCCCTATGGACAATTGCTCCTCGCCAAGCTTGCGCTGTTCGGACTGATGTTAGCGCTCGCGGCGGCGAACCGCTGGCAGCTGACCCCGGCGCTCGCGGCCGCCGTCCCGGAGACCAATACCGACAATGTCGCCGCCGACCCCGACCTCGCGATCGCAGCCATGCGCAGAAGCCTGGTCATCGAAGCGTCGGCCGCGCTCGCCATACTCGCGCTGGTCGCCTGGTTCGGCACGCTCGAACCCTTCGTCGCCGTCGATCCGGTTTGACCGCCAGCACCGTCTCATGGTCCGGTTCGATCATGCTCGGGGCCGGCTGGGCGTTGATTGACGCACGCATCGGGAGCAGCCGTCCTCATAGCCATGTGGCGCATCAGATCAGCCTCGCCGTCGAACGAGACCTCGAAATTTCCGGTGATGCCGACATGATAGTCCCAGCCGGACACGCCATTGCCATCGCATCGCATGTCCGGCACCGCCTGGGACCGCCGGGTGCCCTCGTGCGATCATTTTATCTCGACCCGCTTTTTCGTGCCGACGCGCGGCTGTCCGCCGGATCGGCGCCCGTCCTGTTGACACCAGTAGAGACGGCCGGACTATGCGATATCGCTAGCGGCGCGGACGCGAAGCGCTGGGCGTCCGACTATCTCGACCGGTCGCAGGTGCGTCCGGTGGATGCACGCCTGTCCGAGGCGCTCGCAGCCCCTAGTGATTTGTCGACCGCGCGCGCGTTGGCCGACGTCGCCTGCCTCTCGCCCTCGCGCCTTCGCGAAATCGTCTGCCGCGACTTCGGCGTGCCTCCGGCCAAATTGCTGCAGTGGCTCCAGCTTCAACGCGCCGTGCGGGCGCTGGTCGGCGGCGGAGGTCTCGCCGACGCCGCGGCGGCGGGAGGCTTCGCCGATCAGTCGCACTTCACGCGCCGCTGCGCTCAATGGCTAGGCGTGACGCCTTCGGCTGGCCTTAGCGCCTTCGCGTTCGAAATCGTGCCCTGAGCCGGATGCGCCTCGCACCGCGTCGCTCCGGCGAAACATTCAAGACCGCCGCGCCTGCTTGCCCCTAAGCGCCTCCTCGAGACCGGCGAGTGCGGCCGCAATCCGGCGGCAAGCCAAAGCGTCGAAAGGAGACGGCCATGCCCGACCCGAAACCCGTAGCAAGATCCTACACGCCAGCGGCAGGATATCACTTCCTGACGCCCTTTTATGATTTCGGCGTCGCGGTGACGACGCGCGAGCGCGTGTGGCGCGACCGTCTCGTTCGCCATATGGCGCTCGGCGAGGGTGACGTCATTCTCGATATCGGCTCGGGTACGGGAAATCTCGCGCTGGCGATCGCTCGCCATAGCCGGGACGTCCGCTATCTTGGTTTCGACCCCGACGAGGCCGCGACGCGAATTGCCCGAACGAAGACCGCGCAGATTGTTCCACCGCCGGAGTTTCGAGTTGGCTTTTTCGCGGCTTCGGCGATCGATGACTGGCCCTCGCCTTCCAAGATTGCGATCTGCCTCGTCCTTCATCAGGTCGGGCTTGAGGAAAAGGCACGTCTGCTACGCGAGGCCCGGCAGGTGCTCGCGCCGGGCGGCAAACTCTATGTCGCCGACTATGGAGAACAGCGCAGCCGCCTCATGCGGTTGCTGTTCCGCCTGACGATCCAGCAGCTCGACGGCGTCCAGGACACCCAACCCAACGCCGATGGATTGCTCCCGGTGCTGATGAGAGAGGCAGGCTTTTGCGATGTTCGCGAACTTGAGACGTTCCGCACGCCAACCGGTGCGATCGCGATCATCGAGGCCCGAAAGCCCGGGACCTGACGGCACAGGGCAAAGAAAATCCAAGGGATAATCGCCTTTCTTGCGTATCGATAGAAGCGGCTCCATTCTGGAACCGCCAGGAACGACGCCAGCGGCGAACTCGACCGGTGGCGTTTGGACCGCCCCGCCGCGAGGCGGGCATCCGACACATACGGGAGCGGCGGCGATGCACGATCATCAGGGCGCAGAAAAAGGCAGCGGGAGCACGACCGATCCCGTCTGCGGCATGACGGTCGATCCGGCCACCACACCTCACACCGCGACGCATAGCGGCAAGCATCACTATTTCTGCAGCGCAGGCTGCCTCGCCAAATTCGAGGCCGATCCCGATCTTTATGCCGCAAAAAGCGAGCCGGCCGCAGCCGATGCACCCGAAGGCGCCATCTGGACCTGCCCGATGCATCCCGAAATCCAGCGCGCCGGCCCCGGAAGCTGCCCGATCTGCGGCATGGCACTCGAGCCCGTCATGCCGACAGCATCGGACGGCCCCAGCGAAGAATATCGCGATATGCGGCGGCGCTTCTGGATCGGGCTCCTTCTCGCCCTCCCGGTGGTTGCGCTCGAAATGGGCGGCCATCTGACGGGCCTCCACCAATATGTCGGCCGCCAGACGAACAACTGGATCCAGATGCTGCTCGCGACCCCCGTTGTGCTATGGGCTGGCTGGCCCTTCTTCGAGCGCGCCTGGCTCTCGATCCGCAACAAGAGCCTCAACATGTTCACCCTCATAGCGATGGGGACGGGCGTTGCCTGGGGCTACAGCATGATGGCGGCGATTCTCCCGCAAATCTTCCCGGCAGCTTTCCGCGCCGCCGATGGTTCGGTCGCGGTCTATTTCGAGGCCGCCGCAGTCATCACGGTCCTGGTGCTACTCGGGCAGGTGCTCGAACTCAGGGCCCGCGAAACGACGAGCGGCGCGATCCGCGCGCTCCTTGACCTGACACCGAAGCTCGCCCGGCGCGTCCGCAGCGATGGAAGCGACGAGGAGGTAGCGCTCGAGGAAGTCGCGGTCGGCGACATGCTGCGCATCCGTCCGGGCGAAAAAGTCCCCGTCGATGGCATCGTCGTAGAAGGCCGCGGCACAGTCGACGAATCGATGGTTACGGGCGAATCGATGCCGGTCACCAAGGCGGCCGGCGCGGCGCTGATCGGCGGGACGATCAACCAGACGGGCGGCCTGCTCATGCGCAGCGAGAAGGTCGGGCGCGACACGATGCTCGCGCGGATCGTACAAATGGTCGCCGACGCGCAGCGCAGCCGGGCGCCGATCCAGCGTCTCGCCGATACCGTTTCGGGCTGGTTCGTGCCCGGCGTCATCGTCGTCGCCATCGTCGCTTTCATTGTCTGGTCGCTTCTCGGCCCCACGCCCGCCATGGCCTACGGCCTTATCGCCGCCGTCTCGGTGCTCATCATCGCCTGCCCCTGCGCGCTCGGCCTCGCGACGCCGATGTCGATCATGGTCGGCGTGGGGCGTGGCGCCGAAGCCGGCGTGCTGATCAAAAATGCCGAGGCGCTTGAACGGATGGAGAAGGTCGACACCCTCGTCGTCGACAAGACCGGGACGCTGACCGAAGGCAGGCCCTCGGTCGTCGCCATCGAAGTCGCCGAAGGCTTCGAAGAGCAGGATCTGCTCCGGATTGCCGCGAGCCTCGAGCGCAGCAGCGAACATCCATTGGCGGCCGCGATCGTCAAGGCCGCCGAGGACCGGGGCCTCGCGCTGGTCGAGCCATCGGGGGTCGACCAGCCGGTCGGCAAGGGTATCGTCGGGGTCGTCGACGACAAGGCGATAGTCCTCGGCAATGCGAGCTTTCTTGAAGAATATGACGTCGATCTGGGCGCGCTCACCGAGGCAGCCGACCGCCTTCGCACAGACGGCGCGACGGCGATCTACATCGCGGTCAATGGCAAGGCGGCCGGGGTCATCGCCATCGCCGACCCCGTCAAGGAAACGACGGGCGACGCGCTCGCGGCGCTGCGCGAGGCCGGAATCAAGGTCATCATGCTCACCGGCGACAATCGCGTCACCGCCGAGGCGATCGCGCGGCGCCTCGGCATCGACGACGTTGAGGCCGACGTCCTCCCCGACCAGAAGAGTGCGGTCGTGCAGCGGCTGCGCGACGAGGGCCGGATCGTCGCGATGGCCGGCGACGGGGTCAACGACGCCCCCGCGCTCGCCGCCGCTGACGTCGGCATCGCGATGGGCTCGGGAACCGATGTCGCCATCGAAAGCGCGGGTGTGACGCTGCTGCGCGGCGACCTTCTGGGCATCGTGCGGGCGCGGCATCTCAGCCATGCGACGATGGCGAACATCCGCCAGAATCTCTTCTTCGCTTTCGCCTATAATGTCGCCGGGATTCCGGTCGCTGCGGGCGTGCTCTATCCGGTCTTCGGACTATTGCTCTCGCCAGTCATTGCCGCCGCTGCGATGGCACTCTCGTCCGTCAGCGTCATCGCCAATTCATTGCGGCTGCGCTTTGCCAGAATCTGATCGAAACCACCGGAGAAGTTCGGACGCAATAAGGGGAAGTGATATGAGACGACTGACGATTACAGCAATCACATTGGCCATGCTGGTGGCCGTCCCGGCTCAGGCGACCGAGCCTGTGGATTATCAGGGCGCGGCGGCAGCGCTCGCGCAGTATAAATCAGCGATGGAAAAGCGGGACCTGACCGGCGTCGAGGCACTCTTTTCGCCAGACGCCCAGATATTCGAGTCGGGCGGCGTCGAAGGGAATTTCGCCCACTATCGCGACCATCACCTCGGTCCCGAACTCAAGGAGTTCAGATCCTTTGCCTTCCGCAACTACAAGATATCGGTTCGGGGCGAAGGCGATGTAGCGATCGCGACCGAGACCTATAGCTTCTCGATCGTACTCGCGAGCGGCGAAACAATCGAGCGGGACGGCGTCGCAACGAGCGTCCTTAAATGGGAAAACGGAAAGTGGCAGATCCTCAATCTGCACAGTTCCTCACGCAAGCCCAAGGTGCGGCCGGCGGGCGGCGCCTGATCGCGTGAAGAAAGGGCTCGCCCCCGAGGCTCGCGGGCCCGGGCGGGCCCTGAGGCCTCGCCGAGCCCGCGCCTGAACGAAACGCATAAGTCCGATCGAGTAAGGGGCGCCCGGAATTACCTCGACGCGGTAAGTACGCAAACCACCTGTCTCCTTTGCGACAAGGGAAAACCTGTTGCGGTGCGTATCATCTGTTGAACAGCCTTTGCATCGCGTTCGGCTTCACAGCTCAACGCTTGTTTTGAGGGAGATAGACGATGGAGCGTTTTCGAAACTTCGATTTCCGGAAGCACATGCCTAGCTTGGCGTTCACGCTCCTGGCCGTTGCCGTCATAGCTGGCGCTGGAGCAATCACCGTCTATCTCGGCCTGTACAATATAGCGGCCGATGCACCTCATAGCCGACTGACTTACAGCGTCATCGAAACATTCAGGGAGCAATCCATCGCAGCCCGGTCCGGATCGATCGCGGTGCCGGCGGATTTGGCGGCTCCGGCGCGGATCGCATCGGGCGCCGGACTATACACGGAGATGTGCAGCGGCTGCCATCTGGCGCCCGGAATGGAAAAAACCGAAATGAGTCAGGGGCTGTATCCGCAAGCGCCCATCTTGTTCAAAGGTTCGGACCGTTCTGCCTCGGAGCAATTCTGGATCATCAAGCATGGAATCAAGATGACCGCCATGCCGGCGTGGGGAAAAACGCACGATGATCGTCTTATCTGGGATATGGTCGCGTTCATCCGGCAACTTCCAAGCCTGTCGCCGGCTCAGTATCAGGCAATGACGCAGAATGTGCCAATGGACCATGACGCGATGATGAAAGGCATGACAGAGGCCAAGGCCGCGAGTCAGGAAACAAGCGAGGCGGGCGAACACGCAGGGCACTGACCTCATCGACAATTGCATATCGCCGACCCTTGTCGGCGTGAGTCAACCCGTTCACGCGACGGCGCCCTGTGGAACGAGAACGTATCATGACCTGCGTTCAGGCGAGGTATTCCTCCCGGGCGCGCTAGCGCCCGGGAGGACCGACGACCGTAGGGGAGCCGCCGGAGAACCTCGCGAGACGAGGAACCTCAGAAGAAATAGCGCAGCTGCAGCCCGTACTGACGCGGCTCGCCGTAGATGTAGAGCGGAAGGGTCGGATTCGAGACACCGGTGGCGTCCGTCCCGATCGTACTATAGCTCACATATCGCTCGTCGGTCAGATTTCGGCCATAAAGTGCAATTTCCCACGCTTCGCTAGCTGGCTGCCAGGCGATACGGCCGTTGACGAGAGTCGTGGCGTTTCCGGAAAAGAGCGGATTGTTGCTGGGCTTGAAAAAGACGCTGTCGCGCCAAGAGATGTCGGTCCGCAATGTCAGCATTCCGCCGCCCAGGGACGCCTTATATTCTCCGCCGAGAGTGATGTTCCACTTGGGCGCGTTGGGCAGCCGCTTGCCTTTGAGGCTTGCACCGCCATCGTCAAAATAGACATCGTAGCGAGCATCGAGATAAGCGATCGTCGATGTGAGCGTCAGACGATCGAACGGCCGCGCCATCAGTTCCGCCTCGACCCCCTTGATCGTCGCCTTGCCGGCGTTGGTGGTACTGGCAACGCCATTGTTATACTCAACCACCTGAAGATTGGTGTAATCATAGTAGAAGGCCGAAACATTTGCTCGAAGCCGCCGATCGAGGAGCGTCGATTTCAAGCCGACTTCGTAGCTCCAAATATATTCCGGGAGGAAGGGCCGCCCGTCGCCCAGCTGGAATCCGCCCGATTTGAATCCGCGGGTTGCCGACGCATAAACCATAACGTCGTCGGCAACGTCGTAATCGATCCCGATTTTCGGAGTCCAGGCGGTCCAGGATGATCTGGGCTGGCCGGCATCGACCTGGTTTCCGTTCAGCAAGACCCGATATGCGAAATCCTTCTTCTCGTAGGAATAACGGAGCCCCCCGGTCAAACGGAGGCGCTCGATGAGTTCGTAGCTCGCTTGACCGAAAAGCGCGAAAGCGTTCGTCGTATTGTTTTCCGGGATCGCGAGCCGACGGCCCGGTTCGATGATCCGTATTTCGTCATTGCCCTTTTCGTTGAGATAGAAGGCTCCGACGATCCAGCGCAGCTTGTCTGCATCATTGTTGAGCAGTTGGAACTCCTGCGTGAAGCTGCGAGAGCGTTCGAAAAACTCGATATCGCGGAGGAAGAGGTCGGTCGAGTCGACATCGAGCGCCTGGACGACCTTGCTCTTGCGCAGCGCAGTGATCGAGCGGATCGTGACCGGACCACCATCCCAGTTCATCGTCGAGGACACGCCCCAAGCATCGACGTCGTAACGCGGCAGGCGGTCGAGCGCGGCTTCTTTGTCATTGGCCGGGATCGTCGCCCCCGCATCGATGAAGCCTTGCGGATAAAAGGGCCGGACAGACCGTGCGCCGGTCTCGCGATCGCGGCTGGCATCCGCCCGCAGCACGATCTCAAGACGGTCGCTAGCGTCGATCGCAAGCGTCAGTCGTCCGGCGAGATTGTCTTCATTCTGGTATCGCCGTCCCGAAACGATGTCGCGGTAGATGCCGTCACGCTGGTTGGCAAGCAAGGTGAGACGGCCTCGGACGCCCGCTCCGAGCGGCCCCGAAATCGTGCCACTAAGCGAGCGCTTCTCATAATTTCCGACTGTGAGCCCCAGCGCGCCGGTCAAATCCTCCGTTGGCATCTTGGAGATGATGTTGAGCGTGCCGCCGGCGGAGTTGCGACCGAAGAGAACGCCCTGCGGACCGCGTAGAACCTCGATGCGTTCAACGTCGAACAAATCCTGATAGCTCGTCGTCGGACGCGAGATGTAGACACCGTCGTAATGGACCGTCGTGCTGGGATCGGTCGCAACGCCGAACGCGGAGGTGCCGATTCCACGAATATTGATGATCGCCATGGAATCGTTGGTGATCGACACGCCCGGCACGAAAAATTGCAGGTCTTCGACGTTGGATATGCCCGTTGCCGTAAGCGCCTCGCCGGTCATCGCTGTGACCGAGACGGGAACAGACTGCAAATTTTCCTCGCGCTTCTCGGCCGTTACGATGATCTCCGCGAGGCCTTCCGACTGGGCTTCCTGAGCCTGCACAGGCATTGCGAACGCCATCGCAATCGCCGCGAGCGAGGTTCGCTGCATTGTGCGCTTCTTCAACGAGCAACAGTATAGATTGTTCACTACGCTTCCCCTGTTTCGAAGAACTGCGCCGTCGCGCAGCCCAAATGAGTTTCGGGGAAGTCGAGGACAAAAACATGCATGCCCGGAAACCGCTGTTTACGGCTTCCGGGTTCAAACACCCAACATCCCCTACTGAGATTGATTACGCACCAGAACGCCCCATCCCTCAAAAAATGGTACAGAGGACGTTTGACCGATGGAATTGGGCTCTCCGATTTGTCCGGCTTGCCAGAATGAAGTTGACGCGGAATGCGCCAAGGATCATGCTTTCGTCATGAAGCGCCGCTTCTCGCTCCTGCTCCTTCTCGGAGCCTTGCTGGGTCTCTTGGCCCAGGAAGCGGCGTTCGCTTCAGCGATGCCGATGCCCGACAGGGCCATCACCGCGTCCGCAATGAGCGACGAATGCGCGGAGATGATGGGCATCGACAAGTCGCAGGACAAGGGACCCTGCCAAGGTCTCACGCTCGACTGCATCGCCAAGATGGGCTGCGCGCTTCCGCCCGCCGTCGTATCGCCGGCTATGCCGCTCGAAGCGAAAGCGCATGTCACAGGCTTGCTCGATCCGCTTCCTGTCCGGCGGCTCGCTGGCAGAACATTCGGCCCCGAACCCGATCCACCTCTATCCTTCGGCTGAACTGCAAAAGGCGCACCGGCGCTTCCGGCGCGCCTTTCCCAGCTTTTCAACCGAGGAATTCGACATGAAACCGATTTTTGCCGTTGCCGCGCTCGCGGCAGCAACGCTTGCCGCTCCCGTTTTCGCACAGGAAGCACCGGGGGGCCATTATGAATGGCAGACCCGCCAGGTGCCGGGACCGAACAAGTCCAATACCACCTCGCGGGTCCGCGTCTGGGTGAAGGACAAGTCCACCCAGATGGCCGACTGCGACTGCGACATGATGAAGGCCGATCCGGCCGATTGCATGAAAAAAATGACCGGCGGCCACATGGCGCACCCCGCGGCGTAATATCTCCGTCCCCGGCGCCTAAGCGCCGGGGATGGCCTCGCCCGATCCAAAAAGGGGGAAATCATGCGCCTTTTCTTTGCGGCAGCCGCGCTTGCGCTGCCCACGGCCCTGCACGCCGAACCGATGTCGCTCGATGATGCGCTTCGGCTAGCGGAAACGCGAGCGCCTGAATTACAAGCCCGAGAAGCCGGGCTCGATGCCGCGCGGTCGGCGGCGATCGCCGCCGACCGCCTTCCCGACCCGAAGCTCAATCTCGCCATTCAGGATTTCCCGGTGACCGGTCCCGACGCGGGGCGGTTCAATCGCGACGATTTCACGATGCAGGTCATCGGCATCAGTCAGGATTTCCCGAATCCCGCTAAACGCCGGGCGCGCGCAACGCGCGCGCAGGCCGACATCGGAATCGCCCGCGCCGACGAGGCAGTTACCGCGCAGGACATCCGGCTCGCGACGGCGCTTGCCTGGGTCGATCTCTTCTATGCCAAGAAGCGGCTGAAGGAACTCGACCTGCTCGACGCCGGTCTCGGAGATCTGCAAGCAACGGTGACGGCGCGACTAGCGAGCGGCGCGGCGCGCCCGGCGCAAGCGCTGGAGCCCGATCAGCTTCGCGCCGCGATCAACGACCGCCGCAGCACGCTCGCCGCCGAGATCACCCGCGCCCGCGCGCAGCTCGCGCGTTTCACCGGCGACTCCGCCGCCGACACGGCGGGCGACCCGCCGCCGCCGACGGTCGACGAGGCGACGCTGCGCGCCGGCATCGACGCCTTGCCGCGGCTGCGCGCGCTCGATGCCCGCGCGTTGGCGGCCGACGCCGAAACGGGCCTTGCGCGCGCCGACAAGCGTCCCGACTGGAGCGTCAATGCGGCTTATGGACGTCGCGAGCCCAATTATGGCGACCTCGTCACGCTCGGCGTCACGATCGACCTGCCCTTCTTCTCGAAAAAGCGGCAGGACCCGAAGATCGCGGCGCGAGCCAGCGAAGCGACGCGCGCGCGCCTCGACCGCGAGGCCGCGAAGCGCGACATCGCGGCGTCGCTCGACGCCGATCTGGCCGATCATCGCATGCACAGCGAGCAGCTCGTCAATGCGCGGTCGCGGCTGGTGCCGCTCGCGAAGAAGCGCGCTGAGCTCGACCTTGTCAGCTACGCCGCCGGAAAGCTCGACCTCGGCACTGCACTCCTGTCGACACTCGCGCTGGCGGAAGCCGAAGTCGATGCGCTGGCGCGCGAAGCCGAGGTCGCGCGCGATGCGATCCGGATCAATTATATCTATGGGGAGACAGGGCGATGACCGATGCAACATCAGCGGCGCGCTGGCGCGCCGGAATCCTGGCTGCCGTGCTGATCGCGGGCAGCGGCGGCTACTGGGTGGGACAGCACGGGGACAGTCAGACGCCGGGGGGAGCAACGGCCGACGGCCGCAAGATCCTCTATTATTACGACCCGATGTTTCCGAACCAGAAGTTCGACAAGCCCGGCAAGTCGCCCTTCATGGATATGCAGCTCGAGCCTAAATATGCCGATGAAGCCGGCGGTTCTGGCACCGGCCCCGGCATAACGGTCGATCCGGCCGCGCGGCAGAGCCTCGGAATACGCGTCGTCGCCGCCGAAATGGGCAGCCTTGCCGCGACCTTCGACGTCAATGGCAGTGTGGAATTCAACCAGCGCGACGTCGCGATCGTCCAGGCGCGTTCGGGCGGTTTCGTCGAGCGCGTCTATCGCCTCGCCCCCGGCGACGTCATCGGCGCCGGCACCCCGATCGCCGACCTGCAATTGCCCGAATGGGGCGGCGCCCAGACCGAATATCTGAGCGTCAAGAAACTCGGACGCCCCGACCTCACTTCAGCGGCACGCCAGCGGCTGCGGCTGATGGGCATGCCCGAAGGGGTGATTGCCGAGGTCGACCGGACCGGACGAACCGGCGGCAGGCTGACGGTACGCGCGCCGATCGGCGGCGTCGTCCAGACACTTAATGCGCGCGCGGGCGTCACGCTCGCCACGGGGCAGACGCTCGCCGAAATTTCGGGGCTCGGCACGGTATGGCTCAACGCGGCGCTACCCGAAGCGCAGGCCGGGTTGGTCAACATCGGCCAGCGGGCGACGGCGACCCTTACCGCCTTTCCCGGCGAGAGCTTCGCCGGCAGGGTCGTGGCGATCCTGCCGACGACGACCGCCGACAGTCGGACTCTGACGGTGCGCATTGAACTCGCCAATCGCGGCGGGCGTCTCCGCCCCGGAATGTTCGCGGCGGTAGCGCTCGGCGGCGATGCCAAACCGGCGCTGCTGGTGCCGAGCGAAGCGGTGATCCGCACCGGCACGCGCAGCATCGTGATGCTCGAGAAGGGCGACGGTCGCTATCATCCTGCCGAAGTGGTCGCTGGGCGCGAAGGCGGCGGCAAGACCGAGATATTGCGGGGGCTCGCACCCGGCGAGAAGGTCGTCGCGTCGGGTCAGTTCCTGCTCGATTCCGAAGCGAGCCTGACCGGTCTCACCGTGCGCCCGCTGGAGCCTGCGCAATGATCGCGAAGATCATTCGCGCCTCGGTCGCGGCGCGCGGACTTGTCGTCGCGGCGGCACTGATCCTGACGCTGCTCGGGATCGCCGCGGTCCGCACGACGCCGGTCGATGCCCTGCCTGATCTCTCGGACGTTCAAGTCATCATCCGCACCACTTATGCGGGCCAGGCACCGCGGATCGTCGAGGATCAGGTCACCTATCCGATCACGACGACGATGCTCTCCGTGCCCGGAGCGCGCGTCGTGCGCGGCTATAGCTTCGTCGGCGACAGCTTCGTCTATGTGCTATTCAACGACGGCACCGATCCCTATTGGGCGCGCAGCCGCGTCCTCGAATATCTGAGCCAGGTGCAAAGCCGCCTCCCCGAGGGCGCACGCGCGAGCCTCGGCCCCGACGCAACCGGGGTCGGCTGGATCTATGAATATGCGCTGGTCGACAAGAGCGGCCGCCACGATCTCGCCGAACTGCGCAGCCTGCAGGACTGGTTCCTCCGCTTCGAACTCAAATCGGTCCCTGGCGTCGCCGAGGTCGCGAGCATCGGCGGCATGGTGCGCCAATATCAGATCATCGTCGATCCGCAGAAGCTCGCCGCCTTCGGGGTGACCGCGCCGGAGGTGGCAGACGCCCTCAAGCGCGCCAACCAGGAAAGCGGCGGCGGCAGCCTCGAACTCGCCGAAGCCGAATATATCGTCCGCGCGAGCGGCTATCTGAAGTCGCTCGACGACTTTCGCGCGGTTCCTCTCCGCACTGCAAGCGGCGGAATTCCGGTTACGGTGGGCGACGTCGCAACGGTCCAGATCGGCCCCGACACAAGGCGCGGTATCGCCGAGCTCAACGGCGAGGGTGAGGTCGCGGGCGGCGTGATCGTCATGCGAGAGGGCAAGAATGCCCGCGAGGTTATCGACGGCGTCCGCACCAAGCTCGCCGAGCTCAAGCGCAGTCTGCCGCCCGGAGTCGAGATCGTCACCACTTACGACCGTTCGGGGCTGATCGACCGCGCGGTCGACAATCTGACCTCGAAGCTCGTCGAAGAGTTCATCATCGTCGGGCTCGTCTGCGCGCTCTTCCTCTGGCACGCGCGCTCGGCGCTGGTCGCGATCCTGACCTTGCCGCTCGGCATCCTCATCGCCTTTATCGTCATGCGGCTGCAGGGGCTCAACGCCAATATCCTGTCGCTGGGCGGCATCGCGATCGCGGTCGGCGCGATGGTCGACGCAGCCGTGGTGATGATCGAAAATGCCCACAAGCATCTCGAACATTGGGAGCGCGATCATCCGGGCGAGGAATTGAAGGGCGCCGAACGCTGGCGCGTGATCACCGAGGCCGCCGCCGAAGTTGGGCCGGCGCTCTTCCTCAGCCTCCTCATCATCACCTTCTCGTTCATCCCGATCTTCACGCTCGAGGGCCAGGAAGGGCGACTCTTCGCGCCGCTCGCATTCACCAAAACCTATGCGATGGCCGCGGCCGCGATACTCTCGATCACGCTGGTTCCGGTGCTGATGGGCTGGCTGATCCGCGGCCGGATCCCCGCCGAACAGGCCAATCCGATCAATCGCTGGCTGACCCACGCCTATCGGCCGGCACTCGACTGGGTGCTGGCCCGCCCCAAAAAGGCGCTCGCGATCGCCGGCCTCGTCTTCGCCACCAGCCTGTGGCCGATGACCCAGATCGGCGGCGAGTTCATGCCGCAGATGCGCGAAGGCGACCTGCTCTACATGCCCTCGGCGCTTCCCGGCATTTCAGCGGCGCGCGCGTCGAGCCTGCTCCAGCAAACCGATCGGCTGATCAAGACGGTGCCCGAGGTCGAGAGCGTGTTCGGCAAAGCAGGGCGCGCCGACACCGCGACCGACCCGGCGCCCCTAGAGATGTTCGAAACGACGATCCGCTTCAAACCGAAAGAGCAATGGCGTCCCGGCATGACCGAGGAAAAGCTGGTCGAGGAACTCGATGCGCGCGTCCGCGTTCCGGGGCTCGCCAATTTCTGGATTCCCCCGATCCGCAACCGCATCGATATGCTCGCGACCGGGATCAAGAGCCCGGTAGGTATCAAGGTCGCGGGATCGGATCTGGCGGCGATCGACCAGACCGCCAAACGCATCGAAACGGTCGTGAAGACCGTGCCCGGCGTCGCCTCGGCGCTGGCCGAACGGCTGACCGGCGGGCGCTATATCGATGTCGACATCGATCGCGCCGCGGCGGCGCGCTACGGCCTCAATGTCGCCGACGTGCAGTCCATCGTCTCCGGCGCGATCGGCGGCGAGACGATCGGCCAGACCATCGAGGGGCTCGCGCGCTACCCGATCAGCGTCCGCTATCCGCGCGAGCTGCGCGACAGTATCGGCGAACTCGCTAGCCTGCCGATCCTGACGCCTTCGCGCCAGCAAATCACGCTCGGCACCGTCGCCAGCGTGAAGGTGAGCGACGGCCCGCCGATGCTGCGCAGCGAGAATGGACGTCCGGTAACCTGGATCTATGTCGACAGCCGCGGCCGCGACCTGCAGGGGCTGGTGCAGGACATCCAGCAGGCGATCGCGCGCGACGTCAAGCTGCCCCCCAGCGTGAGCGTCTCCTACACCGGACAGTTCGAGTTCCTCGTCCGCGCGACCGAACGGATGAAGATCGTGGTGCCGGTCACGCTCGCGATCATCTTAGTCCTGCTCTATCTGACCTTCCGCCGCTGGGACGAGGCTTTACTCATTATGGCAAGCTTGCCCTTCGCGCTCACCGGCGGCCTGTGGCTGCTCTATCTGCTCGGCTATAACCAGTCGGTTGCGAGCGCAGTCGGGTTCATTGCGCTCGCTGGCGTCGCCGCCGAGTTCGGGGTCGTGATGCTTATCTATCTCAAACAGGCGCTCGCCGCCCGCGACGACGGCGACATCAAGGCCGCGGTCCGTGACGGTGCGCTGCTGCGCGTGCGGCCCAAGGCGATGACCGTCGCAGTCATCCTCGCCGGCTTGTTCCCGATCCTCGTCGGGACCGGGACGGGTTCGGAGGTGATGAGCCGGATCGCAGCGCCGATGGTCGGCGGCATGCTCACCGCGCCGCTCTTGTCGATGTTCATCATTCCCGCCGCCTATCTGCTCATGCGGAGACGCGCGGCAAATCCCATTCAACCCGAAGGAGAAGCGACATGAAGAAATCTGTCACATTCGCGCTGGGCCTCGCGCTCACCGCAGGACTTGCCGCTTGCGGCCAGCAAGGCGAAACCTCGAAACCGGCCGAAGACGCGGCCGCGCCCGCGAAGGATGTCGGCGCCATGGCGATGCCGGCCGAAACCAGGCACGGCAAGGGCACGGGAAGCGTGACCGCAATCGACACCGCGGCCGGGGAGATCACCCTCGATCATGGCGCGATCGCCGAACTCGATTGGCCGGCGATGACGATGGGCTTCGCCGCGCCGCAGAAGCTGCTGGAAGGTCTGGCGGTCGGAGACCGGGTGAGTTTCGAGCTCGACTGGGACGGCAAGGCGGGAACGATCACGCGGATTGAAAAGATGAAATAGACGGTGGCGGCGGGCGGCAGGAACCTCAACCGCCCGCGGTCGCGAAAAGAGCGCTCGCGCTCCTGAAGAGCATATAGGCTGCGACCGTGAAGATAAGGCCGACGAAGATCGCGGTCAGCGCCCCCCGGCTCGATAATTGACGCGCGGCGCGTGTCCCGGCGATACCGCCGGCGAGTCCCCCGGCGATGAAGACTGCGGCCAGCGGCCAGTCGATCAATCCCGACACCGCATAGCTCAGCGCCGTGGTCAGCCCGAAGGCGGTGACCGCGACGAGGCTGGTGCCGACCGCGTTGAGGATCGGCATCTTCGTAGAGGCGATCAGCCCAGGCACGATCAGGAACCCGCCGCCGATACCGAAAAATCCCGAAAAGCCCCCGGTGCCGAGACCATAGCCGAGCACTTTCGGCGCATTATGGCGATCGCAGGCGGCCCCCTCGATGCCGGGATTGTCTCGCCCGCGCAGCATCAGCACGCCTACGACGAGCATCAGCAACGCGAAGAGGAAGAGCAGTTTCTGCCCGTCGATCGCCTTGCCGATGGTCGAGCCTGCGAGCGCGCCGACGATGCCGCTCCCCGCATAGAGAAAGCCGCAGCGCCATTTGACCGTCCCGGCGCGTGCATGCTGCGCGAGCCCCGAGGCCGCGTTGGCGGCAACCGCGAGCGCGCTCGTCCCGATCGCTACATGCGGGCTCGCGACCCCGACGAGATAGACCATCAGCGGCACTGCGAGAATCGAGCCGCCACCGCCGACAAGGCCGAGGGTGAAGCCGACGATGCCGCCCGACAGGCCGCCGAGCAGATATTGAAACGTGTCGAGCGTCACGCCCCCGAACCGATCGGCGCCGGCGCCGCGAGCCACTCGCGGCCGCGCAGCATGCCGTGCCAGTAGACCGGCGGTAGAATCTTTTCCTTGAGCAGCCAGGAGATGCGCGACGGCCGCGTGCCCTCGATCATCCATTTGGGAAAGGTCGGGAGCAATTTCCCGCCATAGCCGAATTCGGCGAGGACGATCTTCCCTGCTTCGACCGTGAGTGGGCAGCTCCCATAACCGTCATAAGCTGCCACTGGCGGAGCGCCATCGAGCGCGGCGAGCGCGTTGAGCGCCACGACAGGCGCCTGTTTGCGCGCGGCGGCCGCGGTCTTGGCGTTGGTGGTTGCAGCGACATCCCCGAGCGCGAAGACATTGGCGTACACACTATGGCGGAGCGTCGCCTCGTCGACCGCGACGAAGCCGGAGGGCGCCGCGAGCGGGCTCGATGCGATAAATTCGGGGGCGACCTGCGGCGGGACGACATGGATCATGTCGAAGCGTTCCTCGACCCGGCGGACGGCGTCGCCGCGACGCTGCTCGAAGAGCGCGACTTTTGCCGGCCCGTCGATCGACACGAGACGCGATTCTAGCTGCAGATCGACGGCGTAGCGCGCGATATAGGCTTCGAGCGCAGGCACATAGGCAGCGACCCCGAACAGCGACGGCGTCGCCGTATGGAATTGCACCTCGGCCTGCCCGAGCAACCCGGCACGCTCCCAGCGGTGGCACGAGAGATACATCGCCTTCTGCGGGGCGCCCGCGCATTTGATCGGCATCGGCGGCTGGGTGAACAGTGCACGGCCGCCGCGAAAACGGCGCACCAGACGGTCGGTATAGGGCGCAAGATCGTATCGATAGTTGGACGTTACGCCGTCCGCGCCGAGCGCTCCGGCGAGCCCTGGGATCGCGTCCCAGTCGAGCTTGAGCCCCGGACAGACGATGAGCGCGCGATAGCCGAGCACGCGCCCATCGGCCAGCGTCACCCGGTCGCTCGCGGGATCGAAGGATGCCGCCGCGCCGCGGACCCATTCGGCGCCTGCTGGGATCAGCCCCGCTTCGTCGCGCCGGGTTGCCTCGGCCGCAAAAATGCCGCCGCCGACCATCGTGAACCCGGGCTGGTAATAATGATCCGCGCATGGCTCGACGATCGCGATCGACACCCCGGGACGGCGGCGCAGGATGCTCGCTGCGGTCGCGATCCCCGCGCTGCCGCCACCGATCACGATGATATCATAATGCGCGACACTACCATCGGCGCCGCGCGCCGACGCCATACCGGCAAGCTGCTCGGAGCGCGCGCCTGAGCGGCAATAGGCCAGAACCGGCGCCGGGAGGTCGGCGAGCGCTCGGGCCATTTTGGCGACATCGCCTTCATCGATCCCGCCCGACATGACGGGAATATGCACGAAGCGAAGGCCGTGCGCCTCTGCAGCAGCGGCGATCGCCGCTGCCGTCGGCTGCCCTGCTTCCTCGCCATCGGGGCGATTGCAGACGATCGAGCGGAACCCCGACGCGGCGAGCGCGACGACATCGGCCGGGTCGATCTGCGGCGACACGCTGAGTGCTGGGGTCAGGCTCCTGATGGTCATTGTTTCTCCATTCGGGGAAAGGTGTCGGCGCTCACAGCCGATCGATCGGTATCTTGAGATAGGCGACGCCATTGTCCTCCGCGGGCGGCAAGCGCCCCGCCCGCATATTGACCTGTATCGAAGGCAGCAGCAGCCGAGGCATCGCGAGTTCGGTATCGCGCGCGCGGCGGCGAGCGACGAACTCGTCTTCGGAGATACCATCGCGCGCGTGGACGTTTGCGGCACGCTGCTCGGCGACGGTCGTTTGCCAGCGGTGCTCCTGCCGCTCCGCGGTCAGATAGTCGTGGCACATGAAGAGCGGCGTATCGCCGGGGAGCTCAAGGATGCGGCGGAGCGACCGGAACAGAAAAACAGCATCGCCGCCCGGAAAATCAGCGCGCGCCGAGCCGTAATCGGGCATGAACATCGTGTCGCCGACGAACACCACATCGCCGATCACATAAGCAACACAAGCTGGCGTATGACCGGGAACATGGAGCACGGTAACTGGCAGTTCGCCAATTGCGAAACGGTCGCCATCGGACCAGAGACGATCGAAATCCGAGCCATCACGGCGAAATTCGGGTCCGGCGTTGAAGATGTCGCCGAACACAGCCTGAACGTCCCGGATATGCTCGCCGATCGCGATCGCGCCGCCGAGCCTTTCCTTGATCCAAGCTGCTGCCGAGAGATGATCGGCATGCGCGTGGGTCTCCAAAAGCCAGTCGATCGCGATGCCCTCGGCGCGGACATACTCCATGATCGCTTCGGCCGAGGCGGTCGAGGTACGCCCGGCAGCTGCGTCATAGTCTAGCACACTGTCGATCACCGCGCCGCGCTTCGTGCGCCGATCATGGACCAAATAGCTGATCGTCGAGGTCTCGGGATCGAAGAAGCCGCGCACCGCCGCCGTATCTTTCGCTATCGACATAAGCTGATGCCGTGCAGCCGCGAGCGGGACATCCGCTGCTAAAGTCCATGCAGCCCGGTCCTCCTCCATGATCAGCGAATACTCCTTCCAGGAACAGCGGACGCGCGATTCTGAGCAAATGCATCCGCTCTCAATAGAAAGAGACGCAGCGAAACGAGTTTACCCCACTCCTATATTGCCCAACCGAGTCTGACACGGATGGAGCAAGGATCGCTCGCTTTGCGGCAGACCGCCGTAAGCGGCGCCGCGCGGGAATCAGTAAAAGCGAAGATTGTCGATTTCGCCCCATGAACTTGCGCCCGCCTCGCGCTGGACGACGACACCGACCTGCACGAGATCGTCGCCGCGCCAGGACGGCGCATCGCCGCGGCCGGGGCGCGTCGCCACGAGCGCGGAGAAGGGCACGCGCAGCTCGGACCAGCCTTCCTTCGCTTCGATCGGCGCGGTGAATTCGCCTGCGAGCGTGTTGACCACGAGGAGATAGCGGCCGGCGCCGCGCATATCGAGCCGGACGCCTGCGAACTTGCGCGCATCGACCGGACGGACCGAACCACGGCTCAAGGGCACGAGGATGCCGCCCTCGGGCTTGTCCTTGAGCGACATCTGCACCGCGAAGGCAAGCGCCGAGCCGTCGCCGCCCGCGTGGGTCACGCGGTTGGTGACCACCGAGGAACGCTCGACGCCGCCATCCATGTCGGTGAGGCGGAGCGTGTCGAGCGAGCTCCGTCCATCGGCGCGTTCGAAATCGTCGATCAGCGCCTCGGCGGGCAACGCCGGGAGCGTCGTGGCGAGGTTGCCCGCGGGCAGCTTCACCCCGGCGCCATGGACGAGCTTGCCGTCGACGAAAACACGGTCGATCTTCTCGACATCGCCGATCGCTTCCCACGGCTTGCCGTCGATGAGCACAAGATCGGCGCGCTTGCCCTTCTCGATCGTGCCGCGGTCGGCCGAAAGTCCGAGCGCGAGCGCGCTATTCGACGTGCCCGCGAGCAGCGCCGCCTTCGGCGTGAGGCCAGCCGCAACGAGCAATTCCATTTCCTGGAGCGTCGAGACGCCGTGCTTCGCACCGCCGATCCCCGCGTCGGTCCCGACCGCGATCGTGACGCCGGCCGCGTGGAGATTGCGGACATTCTCTTCGGCGAAGCCATATTTGCGAATGCGCAGGCGCGTCGCGGCATCGTCCTTGCGCCCGGGGCCGATCTCGTCGGGCTTCAGCTGATAGATGGCGAGCGTCGGGGCGTAGAAGGTGCCCGCCTTCTTGATCCGGGCGATCGCGTCGGCATCGAGCACGCCGTCCTGGATGCTGTGCGCGATCACGTCGATGCCGGCGTCGGCGGCGAGCTTGCCGCGTTCGACGGTCACCGTATGAGTGAGCACGCGCTGGCCATGCTTGTGCGCCTCGTCGGCGAGTGCGGCGAGGGTCTCGACGTTCATCGAGGTTTCCTCGGGCAGCTGGCCGTAGCGCCAGCCGTCGGCGAAAGCCTTGATATAGTCGGGGCGATAGGGCTGGAGCGCCTGCACCTCGCGCCGCGCGCTCTCGGCGGTCGCGACCCATTTGGTGGTATTGGTGTCACCCCAGTCGGCGCCGTGGCCGCCCGGCGTGCTCATGCGCGCGACGAAGTTGACGTGCGGCGCGTAGATGTCGGCGAGCCAGGCGCGGCGCGGCGCGAAGGCTTCGGGCTGCTGGTGGAAGTCGTTCACGGTCGTCACGCCGCTCGAGAGGTAAGCGTTGGCGATCTGCGGCAGCGCGGCGGGCGAGCCCGACGGCGACCAGTGCGTATGGACGTCGATGAAGCCCGGGAGCAGCGCCTTGCCGTCGGCACGCACTATCTTCGCGCCCTTGGGAGCCTTGACGTCAGCTCCGACCGCATCGATCCGGCCATCCCGCACGACGACGGTGCCGCGATAGGGATCCTTGCCCGTGGCATCGAAGATCGTCGCGCCGGTGATCGCGACCAGCTCGCCGCCCGGTTCGGCGAGTACCGACTGGCTCGCCCAGCCAAGGCCGGCGGCGAGCGCCGTTCCCGCTACGATCATCTTCCGAAAACTGGCCACGCGCGTCTCCTCGATTGTCTGATTGTCGCCCTGCCCTGCTTTGACGCAGCGGCGGTAGATATCCCCACCAGCCTGTTCGGTCCGCGCCCGCCATGTCGCAACAATATGCGCTTGTCGACCGCATTGCTGCTGCGGAACCGCGCCGCACTTGCGTCTCTGCTTCCTGTACGCCCCGGCCGGGGCGAAGCCGGAACGGGACAGTCATGAACAGAGCTTTCGCCTTCATCCTCATCTTCGCCATGGTCGCCGGGATTGCGGCGGGCTGGTTCGTGAATTCGCATTACCCGGCCGCAAGAGCCGCCGAAATCGCCGACAATCTCTCGATCCTTACCGACCTCTTTCTGCGGCTCATCAAGATGATCATCGCGCCGCTCGTCTTCGCGACCCTCGTTGCTGGGATCGCGCATATGGAAGACGCCGCCGCGATCGGCCGCGTCGGCGCGAAGACGATGGGCTGGTTCATCGGGGCCTCGATCGTGTCGCTCTCGATCGGGCTCGTCATGGTCCACCTGCTCCAGCCGGGCGCGAGCCTTGCGCTCGACCTGCCGACAACCGGCGCTGAAGGCGTCGTCGCGACCGGCGATTTCTCGCTCAAGCAATTCGTCACCCACCTCATCCCGCAATCGATCGTCCAGGCGATGGCCGAGAACGAGATCCTCCAGATCGTCGTCTTCTCGGTCCTCGTCGGCTCGGCGGTGGCCGCCATCGACGACAAGGCTCCCGCCGTGCTCGCCCTCGTCGAGCAGGTCGCCGCGATCATGCTCAAGGTAACCGGCTTCGTGATGAAGACCGCCCCGGTCGCAATCTTCGCCGCGCTCGCCTCGACCGTCGCGACGCAGGGCCCCGGCGTCCTCGTGACCTATGCGGGCTTCGTCTCGGGCTTCTATCTCTCGCTCGGCGCGCTCTGGCTTGTGCTTTTCCTCGCCGCGCTCGCGATCATCGGCACGCGCGCCTTCGGACTGTTCCGCGGCATCCGCACTCCGGTGCTCCTCGCCTTTTCGACCGCCAGCTCGGAAGCCGCCTATCCGAAGACGATGGAGGAGCTCGAGAAGCAGGGCGTCAACCGCCGCATCGTCTCCTTCGTCCTGCCGCTCGGCTACAGCTTCAATCTCGACGGCTCGATGATGTATTGCACCTTCGCCGTGCTCTTCATCGCGCAGGCCTATGGCATCGACATGACCATCGGCCAGCAGATCACCATGCTGCTCCTGCTCATGGTGACGTCGAAAGGCATGGCGGGCGTCCCGCGTGCGTCGCTCGTCGTGATCTCGGCGACACTCGCCTACTTCAAACTGCCCGAGGCCGGGCTGCTCCTGATCCTCGCGGTCGACCATCTGCTCGACATGGGCCGCTCGGCGACCAACGTCGTCGGCAATTCGGTCGCCGCCGCGGTCATCGACCGCTGGGAGGGTCGCCGCATGGCGAGCGAAGCCGCTGCCGGCACGCCCGCACCCGCCGAACAACTACCCTCTCTCACAGCCAAGGAGTGAATATGTCACGTATCGAAAGCCGTCTCGCCAGTCTCGGGATCGAACTGCCCCAGGTCTGCCCGCCCGTCGCAAACTATGTATCATCGACGCGCTCTGGCAATATCGTCCAGATCTCGGGCCAGCTCTCGACCCATGCCAGCGGCGGGATCAAGGGCACCGTCGGCGCCGACTGCAGCCTCGCCGACGGCATCATTGCCGCGCGGCTCTGCGCGATCAATCTCATCGCGCAATTCAAGGCGGCCGCCGACAGCGATCTCGACCGCGTTGCTCGCGTTCTCCGGCTCGGCGGTTACGTCCAGGCAGGTCCCGAATTCTACGAGATCCCGGCCGTAATGAATGGCTGCTCGGACCTCATCGTCGACGTGTTCGGCGAAGCCGGAAAACATGCCCGCTCGGCGATCGGCGTTTACCGTCTGCCGTTCAACTTCGCGGTCGAGGTCGATGCGGTGATCGAACTGGCCTGAACGGCGCCAGGCGGCAGAAACTGGAAAATTTCGCTGTAGTGCAAAAGGTTGTAATTTTCTGCGCCAATGTTGATGGGGATACGTCGATAACTTGCGTCATAGCGAGACGAGATGGGGAGAAATCCATCCGCCGCACGGAGGACGACGCGCCGATCGGGTCGAAACAAGGGGACATGGCATGACGAACCGCACATATTCGAACTACCGCAAGCATATTCTCGCCGCAGCATCGCTGATCGGAATGATCGCCGCACAAAACGCGGCCGCCCAGGAACAGGCGGCGGAGACCCAGGCCGCGACCGAGCCGCAAACGGCTCCCCGCGGCGAAGAAATCGTCGTGACCGGCAGTCGCATCGCTGGCACCAAGATCACCGAAGCCTTGCCCGTAACCGTGGTCGGCGAGGACGAGATTGCGGCGACCGCTGCGGTGTCGGGCGACGAACTGTTGCGGTCGATCCCGCAAATGAGCGACCAGTCGTTCAACAGCAGCAATGGTCAGACGAGCAGCAATTTCGCGCGCGGCGACGTCGGGTCCATCGATCTGCGCGGACTGGGAGTCGGCAACACGCTGGTCCTGCTCAACGGGCGCCGGCTTGTGCAGCACCCAAGCAGCCAGGCGAGCACGTCGCTGGCGCCGGTCATCACCTATAATAGCAACTCAATCCCGGTCTTCGGTATCCAGCGCGTCGAAGTGCTCCGCGACGGCGCGGCAGCCCTCTATGGCACCGACGCCGTGGCGGGCGTGGTCAACACCATCCTTCGCGACAATGTGAACGGCGGCGGTTTGTCGGTCCAATATGGCGGAGCAGAGGGAACGGGGCTGCGCGAATTCAACGGCTCAGGTTATCTCGGCACCGACTTCGCCGAGAATCGCGGCAATATTTCGCTGCTGTTCAACTACACCAACCGCACGGCGCTGTCCTCACAGGACCAGGATTATACCGCGACATCCGATCACCGCTTCTTCGACGATTTCGCGGGGACAGTGTTCGCTGGCTCGAACAGCTTGGACGACACCAGCACTTTGTCCCAGTGGGGCAATTTCACCACCGGCGTTCGCGTACGCCGCGGAACGACCAATATCACGACCACGGGCGGGGTGTTTTCGATCCAGCCGACAGCAAATGGCGGCTGCTCGGCCGATCTGGGGGGCGGGATCTGTATCGATGATGCGACGCGTGCCACGACCGGCGCTGATCGCAACACAAGGTGGGACGCCCAAGCCAATTATCCGCTTTCGATTATTCCCCGGCTGGATCGTGTCAACGTGTTCGCGAACGGCCACTATGACCTCAGCGACAATCTGACCGTCTTCGGCGAAGCCGGCTATTATTATGCCAAGACGCGGAGCATCCAGGACAGCGTCTTCTCGATCGGTTCGATCCAGATGACGGTGCCGGCGTCCAACTACTGGAACCCCTTTGGCCCCGTAACCTTCGCCAATGGCACGTTAAACCCGAACCGCCTCGCGGGGATCGACGCGCCCGCCGCCGGCCTGCCGGTGACGATCACAAGCTATCGTTTTGTGGACATGGGACCAACCGTCGTCGATGTCACCAACCGCCAGTTCCGGGCATTGCTGGGGCTTCGCGGCGAGGCGCTCGGTTTCAACTGGGAGACGGCGGCGCTCTATTCGCAAGCAACGGTCCGCGATGTTCAGGATGGGATCAGCGCCACGCTTCTCCAGCAAAGCCTCGCGCTCTCGACGCCCGATGCCTATAATCCGTTCAATGGCGGCAGCGCGACCAATCCGACCGGTCCCGACACGACACCTAGCAATCAGGCCGCTCTCGACGCTATCGCGATCAAGACTGTTCGCGCGGGCAAATCTACGCTGGCGCAGTGGGATTTTCGGGCATCGAAGGCCGATCTTCTGACGTTGCCCGCCGGCAACGTCGGCATGGCGCTTGGCTTTGAGCTGCGTCGCGATTCCTATCTCGACGACCGCGACGAGCGCGTCGACGGAACAATCACCTGGACAGACACGGTCACCGGTATTGTCCAGCCATCCGACTTGTTCGGCGTCAGCCCGACCCCCGACACCAAGGGCTCGCGCACGGTTTTCGCTGCCTACTCCGAACTGGCCGTGCCACTGATCGCGCCCGAAATGAATGTTCCGCTCATTCGCAGCCTCGAGCTACAGCTGGCGGGCCGCTACGAGCATTATTCGGATTTCGGCAGCATCGCGAAACCCAAGGTGGCCGCCGCTTGGGACCTCTTCGATGGCTGGCGAATCCGCGGCTCGTGGGCGCAAGGCTTCCGCGCGCCGAACCTCGAGCAGACCAAGGCAACGATCATCACACGCGGCAATACGCGGACCGATTATATCCGCTGCGAGGCCGATTTGCGCGCGGGCCGCATCACCAGCTTCGACGCTTGCGCCCAAGGTTTTGTTACCACCGGACGGCGCGCGGGCAACCCCGACCTGAAGCCGGAAACCTCGACCACCTGGACGATCGGTACTGTGCTCCAGCCGCCGGCCTTCAATACCGGCCGACTCCGCACCACCTTCACGGTGGACTATTGGCAGGTCAAGCAGAAGGGCATCGTCGGCGTATTCGGCGAAGGCAACGCGCTCATCAGCGATTATCTCCTCCGCCTTCAGGGGTCGAGCGATCCCACCGTGGTCCGCCTGGCGCCGACTGCCGACGATATCGCATTGTTCGCCGGGACTGGCATCGCACCGGTCGGTCGGGTGCAATATGTCGACGACCAGTATCGCAACCTGGAACCACAGACGGTGCGCGGGATCGATTTCGGGCTCAACGTCGGGCTTCGCGACACGGGAATCGGCGATTTCACCATGTCCGCCAACGCGGCCTATCTGCTCAAATATTTCCGCGACGTGTCCCCTGACATCCGGGTCCTGCTCGATGCGCGCGCGGCGGGCGACATCAACATCGACACGGTCATTCCGGAAGGCGGTAATCAGGTTCGCCGCGACGCCTTCCCAAAATGGCGCGGCTCGGCCTCGCTTACCTGGAAGCTTGGGCAATTCACGGCCGGCGGCTTTGTAAGCTACACCGGCAGCGTCATCGACAACGACATTTCGATCGGCGGAGAAAACCTGATCGTAAAGGCGTACACCACCGCGAGCCTGTATGTGCAGTATGACCTTAAAGGCGGGTTCACCGATGGAACCCAACTGCGTGTCGGGGTTCGCAACATTACCAATGCGCAACCGCCGATTGATTCGAGCGGCTTCGGCTACATGGGTTCGCTTCATTCGCCGATCCCGCGCTACTGGTACGTCAACGTCCGCAAGACTTTCTGACGCACCTCCCGCCCGGCCGCCGCGTCCCCCCAACGCGGCGGCCGGAATACCGCCCTTCCCATCGTTTCGCACAAGGTGATCCCGGCGTGACACGACATTTCTTCGACACCATCTCCCCGGCTCGCGGCCGCCGCGCCGCGCGAGCCGCGCTTCTCGGCACCGCGCTCGCCCTTCTCGCGGGCTGCGCCGCCGACGTCTCTCCGGCGCGTCCTGCCAGCACCCCGCCGCCGCCCGCGGAACCGGCGGCAGCGCCGGCGCCCGCACCGTTCGCGAGCACCTACCAACCGCGTCCCGCCGCCGACACGGCAATCGTCGGCGCCTCGATCCTGACCGGCACCGGCACTCGGATCGACGATGGCACCGTGCTGATGGCGGCAGGCAAGATCGTCGCGGTCGGCGCCGATGTCGCCGTCCCTTCGGGCGCGCGCGTCATTGACGGGCGCGGCAAGTGGGTCACCCCCGGCATCATCGACGCCCACTCGCACCTCGGCGTCTTCCCGGCGCCCGGCGTCCAGGGTCACGCCGACGGCAACGAAAATATCGACCCCTATACCGCGCATGTCTGGGCCGAGCATTCGATCTGGCCGCAGGATCCCGTATTTACCAAGGCCCGCGCCGGCGGGGTCACCAGCCTGCTCATCCTGCCGGGTTCGGCCAACCTCTTCGGCGGCCGCGGCGTGAGCGTGAAGAATGTACCCGCGGTGACCGTCCAGCAGATGAAATTCCCGGGCGCGCCCTACACGCTGAAAATGGCTTGCGGCGAGAATCCGAAAGGTCGCTACGGCAGCCGCGGCCGCGCCCCCGCCACGCGCATGGGCGAAGTCGCGGGCTTCCGCCGCGCCTGGATCGACGCCGCCGAATATGGCCGCAAGGTCGATGCCTATGAAAAGAAGCGCGCGCGCGGCGAAGGCGGCGAGGCGCCCAAGCGCGACCTCGGGCTCGAAACGCTTGCGGGCGTGCTGAAGGGCGACATCCTCGTTCAGAACCATTGCTACCGCGCCGACGAAATGGCGGTGATGCTCGATGTTGGCCACGAGTTCGGCTACAAGACGCGCGCCTTTCACCATGCGGTCGAGGCTTACAAGATCGCCGACCTGCTCGTCGCCGACGATGTCTGCGTCGCGACCTGGGCGACGCGCTGGGGCTTCAAGATGGAAGCCTATGACGCGATCGAGGAAAATGCCGCGATCCTGAGCAAGGCGGGCGTCTGCGTTGCGATCCATTCGGACGAGCAGCGACTGATCCAGCGCCTCAACGTCGAAAGTGCGGTCGCGATCGCCGCCGGGCGCCGCGCGGGGATCGACATTCCGCAGGAGGAGGCGATCAAGTGGATCACCCTCAATCCCGCGAAGATCATGGGCATTGCCGACAAGACCGGCTCGCTCGAGCCGGGCAAGATGGCCGACGTCGTGCTGTGGAGCAAGAATCCGTTCAGCGTCTACGCCATCGCCGAGAAGGTCTTCATCGACGGCGCGCTCGTTCTCGACACGAGCGATCCCGCCACGCGCTACCGAAGCGATTTTGAAATCGGCCAACCGGTCGGGGAGGAATGAGATGCAACGACGGCTCCCAGTTTTCACAGGCATCGCCCTGGCCCTCGCTGCGACCGCCTCACCGGTCGCAGCGCAGACCTTCGCGATCACCAACGCGCATCTTCTGACCCCCGGCCCCGTCGGCGAGGTCCAGAATGGCACGATCCTCGTGCGCGATGGGCGCATCGCTGCCGCCGGCGCAAATGTCGCCGTCCCGTCAGGCGTGCGCACGATCGACGCCAAGGGCGCGACGGTCACTCCGGGGCTCATCGCGGTGAACACCGCGCTCGGCCTACTCGAGGTCAGCTCGGTCGACGGTTCGGTCGACAACAAGACGCATAATTCGGGGATCAGCGCCTCGTTCGACGTCCAGTACGGGCTTAACCCGGCGTCGACGCTCATACCTATCGCGCGGCTCGGCGGCGTCACCCATGCGGTCGTGATGCCCGACTATGACGACAGCGACAAGGAACGCGAACTGCCATTCGCGGGCAAGGCGGCGCTGATCTCGCTCGGCGAGGGCGCGGCTATCCTCCACCGGCCCGGGATCGGCATGATGCTCGAACTCGGCGAGGACGGTGCCGCCCGCATCGGCGGCTCGCGCGCCGCGGAATTCGTACAGCTGCGCCAGATTTTCGACCTCGCACGCCAGGCACCGCGTGACGAATATCCCTTCGAGCTCTCGCAGGCCGACGTCGCGGCGCTGAAGCCCGTGCTCGCCGGCACGATGCCGCTGATCGTCGTCGTCCACCGCGCCGCCGACATCCAGCAGGTGCTGAAGCTCGCGCGCGACTACAAGCTCAAGATCATCCTGTCCGGCGCCGAGGAAGCCTGGCGCGTCGCCGACGAAATCGCGGCGGCGAAGGTCCCCGTGCTCATCAATCCGACCTCGAACATCCCAGCGAACTTCGACATGCTCGGTGCCTCGCTCCAGAACGCGTCGATCCTGAAGGCAGCGGGGGTCGATATTGCGATCGGCGGCAATGACGCCGGCCACCGCGTCCGTGAGATGCGCTATAATGCCGGCCTCGCCGTATCGCGCGGGCTTCCCTATGCCGCCGGCATCGAGGCGCTCACGCTCGCACCCGCCCGCATCTTCGGCGTCGCCGACCAGATGGGTTCGATCGCAGCGGGTAAGGCAGCGGACATCGTGATCTGGGACGGCGATCCGCTCGAGCCGCTGACCCAGCCGACCGCGATCTTCATCGCAGGCAAGGAGCAGCCGCTGACCTCGCGCGCCACCGAACTCGGCAAGCGCTACACGCGCTGACGCCCCGCGCCGCGCCCGTCTTGAAGGTCAGGACGGGCGCGCCGTGAGCGGCAGCGCGGTGGTGAACTTGATTTCTTCCATCGAAAAGGCCGAGCTCACATCGGTGAGCCGGATCGACCGGATGATGCGCCGGTAGACCGCGTCATAGGCGGCCATATTCTCGACCCTGAGCTTGAGCAGATAATCGACGTCGCCGGTCATCCGGTAGAATTCGACGACCTCCGGAATGTCGCGAATCGCCGAGTTGAGCATCTCGAGCCAGGCTTCGCTATGCTCGGAAGCGCGCAGGCTCACGAAGACCGTAAGGTCGAGACCGAGCGCACTGGCGTCGAGGATCGTGACGCGCCGCGAGATCACCCCGCTTTCCTCGAGCCGCTTGATCCGCCGCCAGCAAGCATTCTGCGACATATTGGCCTTGGCGGCGACGGCCGCGACCGAGAGCGTCGCATCCTCCTGAAGAAATCCCAGGATCCGGACGTCGGCATCGTCGAGTGAAACGCGGGTCATGGTTTTCCTCCTTCAAACGTCTTGCGCGCCAACGAAAGAAGGCGCGGGTCGCGGCGAGGCGTCATCCTCGCCGCCTCCATATCCATCGGCGCCCTCACTGACGGCATCCGACGCCGGCCCCATCCGTGCGATCGCCGTCGTCGCAGCGACATCCATGGTTACATTGCCAACCGTCCGCACGAGATCGGGGATCATCTCGACCGCGATCAGCAGGGCGAGCGGCTCGATCGGAATACCCATCGCGACGCAGATTGGCGCGATCGAGGTCAGAAAGCTCACTTGTCCAGGCAGACTCACCGACCCGATCGTCGTGATCGCTGCCACCGCGGCGCCCGCCGCGATCGTGGACGGCGCGAGCGATATGCCAAGCCAGTGCGCGACATAGATGGCGACCGCGAGGTTCATCGCCGGGCTCGTAACGCGGAAGATCGCGACCGCGACCGGCAGCGATACGCGCGACACCGAGCGGTCGACCCCGAGATCGGTCGATGCCTTCAGCATCGGCGGCAAGGAGGCGAGCGACGACTGGGTGCTGAGCGCGACCGCCTGCGCGGGTGCGACCGCCTTCGCGAAGGTGAGAAGACGCACGCGGCCACCGAATACCGCGACCGGATAGGCGAGCGCCCAGGCGGCAAGCCCGGCGCTCGACACGATCACGACATAATGGGCGAGCGCGCCGATCGCCGAGGTGCCGGCGCGCGCGCCAACCCCGAAGGCCAGCGCGAGCACGCCGATCGGCGCGAGCGCGAGCACCCAGCCGACGATGAGCAGCACCGCGCTCGCGATCGTGTCGAAGAATGCGGTCACCGGCTCGCGCTGCACCGCGGGCAGCCGCGCCAGCGCAACCGCAAAGACCGCGGTGAAGAGGATGAGCGGAAGAAGCGCGTCGTTCGCGGCCGCGGCAAACGGATTGGTCGGTACGATCGAGCGGAGGAAGGCGGCAATCCCGACCGTTGGCGCCTCGACATGGGCCGATGTCGTAAGGCTCCCCGTGAGCGAGCGCGCGGCGTCGGCCGGCATCGGGAAGATACCGAGCAGCGCGGGAATGAGGAGCGCCGCCATCGCGGTCGAAATCCATAGCAGCGCAATGAACGTGACGACCGAGCGCATCGCGACGCGATCGCCGCGCGCGCTATCGACCGTCTTTGCGATCCCGGTGATCAGGAGCGAGACGACGAGCGGGATGATCGTCATTCTGAGTCCGTCGAGCCAGATACCGCCGATGCTGTCCGCAATCGTTACCGCATCGATGAGACCGGCGAGCCCGAGCCGCGTCCATCCCACGCCCAGCGCCAGTCCAGCGACCAGCGCCGACAAAATAAGCCAGGTTCTCGCCATGCGATCACTCCTCCTGCCTCCCCGATGCGGGAGGCCCCTTGGCTTTGACGCGCTACGAACCGAACACCCCATCGCCCAAAGCGCGATTCCGCGAGGAAGTTTTGCGGCCCCTCACCAAATGTTGCAGTTCCGAGGCGACTCCGGGACAGATGATTCGACCGGACCGACATTGTTCATGTAGGATTTCGATCATTTGATCGACCAAATACCGAATTATCGGTTCAAATATCCCAACATTCGTCAAATTCCCGCCAAAGTCGGTGATGAATTCATCCCGGCATCCATGTCATAAAATGTCGTCACAAGGGGACGCACGATGACATTCAGTGCCTATGGGGCCGAGTATGAGACTGAAAACGTCACGGCCGGCGATGGCTGGCAGACGTTCGAACTTATCGCTCCACCTCCGGAAAAGCCGCCGGCCCCTCCCGCTTTGCCGTCCGACAACGCCGCGCCCGATCTTGTCGAAGCTTTCTGGCCGCACCTCCCGCTGCTCAGGAAATATCTCCGCCGCCGCGTCCCGGTCGCCGACCTCGACGACATTCTCCAGGATGTTCTCCTCAGCATCATTCGCCGCGCCGATGCCGCCGCGGTCGCCCATCCCAAATGCTATCTGTTCCAGGCTGCGCAGGCCGCGCTCATCGACCGCCACCGCCGCCAGACGACGCGCCGCAGCGACTGCCATTGCCAGCTCGACGAGCCCGACCATCCGGTCGACGAGATGTCGCCGCTGCGCATCCTGCTCGCCAAGGATGAGGTCCGCGCTGTCGAGACCATGCTCAGCCAGCTCCCCGAGCGGACGCAGGAAATCCTCGTCGCGATCCGGGTCGAGGGGTCGAGCCTGAAGAGCCTCGCGAACCGCTACAACATCTCGACGAGCGCCATCGAAAAACATGTGACCAAGGCCGCCAAGGCGCTCTCGGTCGTCCGCCGCAGCGATCTCGTCGCGGCACATCGCAACGGCGTGTCGCCGCAGCGGCAGAAACTCCTCTCCAATTCCATCTGAGAAAGAAAATATAGATGACGCTTTGCAGTATGGTTCACGAGCAGACGCGGCTCATCCACGGCGATACCCCGTGCGACGCGCTCCAGCGGACCCCCGGTCCGCCGATCCAGCGCGGCTCGACCGTTCTCCTGCCCAGCTGTGAGGCGCTCTACGACGGCGGCAAGGTAACCTACGGCCGCGTCGGCCTCTCGACCCAGCGCACGCTGCGCGATGCCCTGCGCGATCTCGAGAACGCCGATGAAGCCTTCATCTATCCCTCGGGGCTCACCGCGATCACCGGCACGCTGCTCGCGCTGCTCTCCGCCGGCGACGAAGTTCTCGCCTGCGACACCGTCTATAATCCGACCCGGCGTTTCCTTGCCGGCACACTCGCGCGCTACGGCGTCACCGCGCGCTACTTCGATCCCGCCGACGATGCCGAAGCCATCCGCGCGATGATAACGCCGAAGACCCGCGTGATCTTTCTCGAATCCCCCGGTTCGCTGAGCTTCGAAATGCAGGACATCCCGGCGATCGCCGCAATGGCGAAGGAAGCCGGGATCATGACCGTGATCGACAATACCTGGTCGGCCGGCGTCCTCTTCAAGCCGCTCGATCACGGCGTCGACGTGAGCATCCAATCGCTCACCAAATATGTCTGCGGCCATTCGGACGTGTTCATGGGGCTCGCCGCGACGAAGGGCCATGCCGCCGAACTGCTCGCGGCGTCGAGCTATGAGACCGGCTGGGCGGTATCGCCCGACGACGCTTATATGGCGATCCGCGGTCTGCGGACGCTCCATACCCGTCTCGCGCAGCATGGCGCCGCCGCGCTTCAGGTCGCCAAATGGCTCGAGGCGCAGCCCGAAGTCCATTCGGTGATGTGCCCCGCGCTGCAGAGCGATCCGGGTCATGCGATCTGGAAGCGCGATTTCACGGGCATCTGCGGCCTGATCGGCGCGGTACTCCAGCCCGCGCCCGAAACGGCTGTCGCCGCGATGGTCGAGCAGCTCAAGCTTTTCGGTCTCGGTTTCAGCTGGGGCGGCTATGAGAGCCTCGCCATTCCCGTCGACCCGCAGCTCAAGGCCCGGACCCACAAGCTCAGCTATCCCGGCCCCTTGCTAAGATTGCACATCGGGCTCGAAAGGGTGGATGACCTCATCGCGGATTTGCGGCAAGGGCTCGACACCCTTTCGCAGGACACCGCAGCGCCACCGCGCAAGTTGAGGGCCGCAGGATAAGCGCCGAACAAGCGGAAAACAAAAAATCGCAGGTTCACCGGGGGAACGATTTTCCGTATTCAGGAGCAAGACCATGCAAAAATATACGAGACTGCTGGTGGGGGCGTCCTGCGTCGCCGCCGCCATTTCCATGCCTGCCTTCGCGCAGGATGCCCCGGCCGACGACGCCGGTGAAACGGCCTCCCAGTCCGAAATCATCGTCACCGGCACCCGTGGCCAAGCTCGTACCGTCATTTCGAGCCCGACCCCGATCGACGTGATCGGCGGCGAAGAGCTTGAAAAGCTCGGCGGCGGCATGCAGCTGCGCGACGCGCTGACGCAGCTCGTGCCGTCGTTCCAGTCGACGACCGTGGGCAGCTCGTCGTTCAACAGCCTGACGCGCCCCGCGGGCCTTCGCGGCCTTTCGGGCGTCCATGTCCTCGTGCTGGTCAACGGCAAGCGCCGTCACAACAGCTCGATCATCGACTTCAACTCGGGCGCGACGTCGCAGGGCGGCAACCCGGTCGATCTCGACCTCATCCCGTCGAGCGCAATCGAGCGCATCGAAGTCCTGCGCGATGGCGCCTCGGCGCAATATGGCTCGGATGCGATCGCGGGCGTGATCAACGTCATCCTGAAAACCAACGACTCGGGCGGCAAGGCGACGTTCGAAGCCGGCCAGCGCTATGGCCGAGACGGCAGCGGCAGCGACGGAGAGACCATCTCGGGCAGCGTCTCGCACGGCTTCGCGCTCGGCGACGGCGGTTCGTTCACACTGTCGGTCGAAGGCAAGAAGGCCAACGCCGCCGTGCGCAACACCGACGTAACCGGGGCGCTTTATTTCCCGCTCGCCGGCGGTGTACCCGATCCGCGCGAGCTCACCGCCAATCGCCGCACCTATCAAGGTGGCCTCCCCGACGTGAAGGACGTCAAGGTCGCGCAAACGCTCGTCCTGCCGCTCGGCAACGTCACCTTCTACTCGGATGGCACCTTCGGCTATCGCGACGCGCGCGTCGGCCAGGCCGGCCGCCGCCCGAACAGCAACCAGAACATCATCCAGATCTATCCCGACGGCTTCACGCCTTACTACACGCTGCAGGAAACCGACTTCCAATTCACCGGCGGCCTTCGCGGCGAGACTGCGGGCTGGAACATCGATCTCAGCAGCACTTATGGCCGCAACTATGCCAAGAATGGCGCCGAAAATACGCTCAACGCGTCGATCGGTCCGTCGAGCCCGACCGAGTTCAAGACCTTCAGTTCGGCGTTCGACCAGTGGACCAACAACCTCGATCTCACCCGCCGTATCGAGCTCGGCGGCGAGACGGCGCTTCAGGTCTCGATGGGTGCCGAATATCGCTACGAGAATTACGTCACCAAGCCGCTCGACGTCGACAGCTACCGTGCCGGGGGTTATTTCTACCCGACCGGCCCACTCGCCGGGCGCCCGGCACAGGTCGGGGCGCAGGGTGCGATCGTCGTTACCCCCGAAGATGCCGCGGACGTGAACCGCAACATCTGGGCGGGCTATGTCGATCTCGCGCTCGACGTCAGCCCGCGCTTCCTCGTCACCGCGGCGGGGCGCTTCGAGCATTTCGACGACAGCTCGGGCAGCGTCTTCAGCGGCAAGGTGAGCGCACGCTATGAGCTGACCGACTGGCTCGCACTGCGAGGTGCGTTCAGCAACGGCTTCCGCGCGCCCTCGCTGGCGCAGCAGGACTTCGCGCAGACCTCGACGTCGATCAACCTTGTCGGCGGCGTCTATATCCCGGTGCTCACCAAGATCGTGAAAACGAACTCGGCGGTCGCGCAGGCGCTCGGCGCGCAGCCCCTCAAGCCCGAAAAGTCGAAGAACTACAGCCTCGGCTTCACGCTGACGCCGGCGTCGGGTCTCTCGCTCTCGGTCGATGCCTATCAGATCGATCTCGACGACCGCATCACCCTCACCGGCCTGTTGTCGGGAACGGGGATCCGGAACATCCTGATCGCCAACGGCTTCTCGGGTGACCAGTCGGTGCGCTTCTTCACCAACGCCGTCGACACCCGCACCCGGGGCGTCGATGTCGTCGGCACCTATGCGTTCGACGTCGGCAGCGCCGGACGCCTGCGCACGAGCGTCGGTTTCAACTATAATGATACCGACATCCGGAAGATCGCAGCCAACCCGAGCGAGCTCGCAGGCCTAGGCCTCACCCTGTTCGATCGGCGCACGCAGGGCTGGTTCACCTCGACTCCCAAGACCAAGCTGATCCTCGGCGCCAACTTCGAATCCGGTCCCTTCACGATTAACGTCAAGGAAACGCGCTACGACAAATTCAAGTCGCTCGATAATCTCGTCGGGGGCCTTCCCGTCAACGACCAGAGCTTCGGCGCCAAGTGGATCACCGATCTCGAGGTCTCCTACGGCGTAACCGAGACGTTTCGGGTCGCCGCGGGCGCCTATAATATTTTCGACGTCTATCCCGACCGCACGACCGTCGCCAACACCATCGGGCTCGCGCCTTATGGCGCCGGGCCGTTCGGTCAATATGGCGGCTACTATTATGGCCGGATCGCGCTCGATTTCTAATCCCCACCATCCTCAGGAGTCCGCATCATGCGCGATGAACTGATGCGGATCCTGTCCTGGGCCGCCCTTTCGACCGGCATTGCCGGCGGCGGGGCGGCCGGGACGACCGTTCCCGCCTTCGCGCCCGTCCAGACCGCCGATTTCACCATTCCCGGCTCGCTCTCCAACAGCTGGGCAGATTTCGACCGTGATGGCGATCTCGACCTCGCCGTGTCGATCAAGACCGGCGAAATTCGCCTCTACCGCAACGACCGCGGCCATTTCACCAGCATCGGTGCCGCGATGGGCCTGCCCGTCTCCGGCGCCGAGATGCGCGGGCTGTCATGGGGCGACTATGACGGCGATGGTTGGTTCGATCTCTATGCCGGCGCCACCAAGGCGACCGAAGCCAACCTTCTGTTCCGCAATGAGAGCGGCCGCCGCTTCGTCCGCCAGGACCTCACGCCCGTCGTTCCCGGACGCTCGGCGCGGCAATCGAACTGGGTCGATTACGACAATGACGGCGACCTCGACCTTTTTACTGCCGACCGCGCTGGCCCCAATGCACTGTTTCGCCAGGATGCGGGCCATTTCGTGCGCGTCGACGCCGAACAGGCGGGCGACGACGCGCGGCCGACCGTGGGTGCCTGCTGGTTCGATTACGACCGCGATGGCGATCTCGATCTCTTCCTCGCCAACCAGTCGGGCGCAACCGACGCACTGTGGCGCAACGACGGCAGTCGCTTCGTCGACGTCGCTCCCGCGCTCGGCATGGACCGCCCCGGCCGTTCGGCCGAAGACGGCAGCGTCGGCTGCGCGGTCGGCGACTATGACAATGACGGCGAACTCGACCTGTTTGTCGCGAGCTACGGCGTCAATATCCTCTACCGCAACAAGGGCGACGGCAGCTTCGAGAATGTCGCGCCCGAGCTCGGCCTCGCGGAGGACAATCATGCGGTCGGCGCCGCCTGGGGCGATTTCGACAATGATGGTTGGCTCGACCTCTTCGTTACCGCCTACACCGGCAAATCGGGCGCGCAGCAGCCCGCAAACCGCCTCTATCGCAACCTCGGAGGCAAGGGCTTTGAGAACATCCTGCCCGCCGGTTCGGCGCTCAACGTCGCCGATCATGGCATCCAGTGGATCGACTATGACCGCGACGGCGCGCTCGATCTCTCGGTCACACGCGGATACACCGCGACCGGCGGCCATTTCCTCTTCCATAACGATCTGGGCAAGCAAACCGCCCGCCGCAGCCTTTCCGTGCGCGTCCTCGACAAGGCGGGGCGTTTCACTCGCATGGGCGCCGAAGTCCGGCTCTACGACGCCGCCGGCCAGATCGTCGCGACGCGTCTGGTCTCGACCGGCGAAGGCTATAATTCGCAAGGCACCCAGCCGGTCCACTTCGGCCTCGCCTCCATGACGCCGGTGACCGTCGAAGTCACCTTCATGAACAGGGCGAGCCGCCGGACGCAGCGGATCGAGCATGTTCGCCCGGAGCGCTATGCCGGGACCGAACTCGTGATCCGTGAGCGGTAGCCCCGGCGGGCGATGCGGCTCCAATCCGGTTACCCGAATGATATCCATGAAACTGTGACCGCGTATGAACGGCCCTGCGCTGGCAAACGGCTCGAAGGTCAGCACGGCCTGCTTGTTGGCGCAGCCTTACGCCGGCCTTTGAAGCGGCTCTGCTATCGTCGCCGACGATGCCCTCCCTGGCTTTGCGCACCAAGGCAAGGTTGTTGTCGATCAGAGAGGTCGCTCTACCTGACGCGGAGACGGCATTCGCCGCGCCTAGCCTCGCCAGTGACGGCCCCGGTGATGATGATGCTGTCGCCTCTTCTGGTAGCGCCGTTCGTATTGATCGCGCCGCTCGAACCGATGAGCGTTGCCGCGATAATAGGGATCGTAGGAACGATAGCCCCGGTCGTGGCCATAAGTGGGGGCGCTGTGCCGAATGGGCCGGTAATCGCGGTCATGTCCGCGCGGAGCATCATGGCTGCCACTCCAGCCGCCACGATCACCATGATGTTGAGCCATTGCGGTGCCCGGGATCGCAAATGCGAGCAGCGCCGCCGCGAACTGCACAAATTTTCGCATGTCTGTCTCTCCTTTTACGAACCTGCAAACTCCCCCTTCGTCATTGAACGCACTGTGAATATCGCACCCGAACACGAGCCGGTGGATCACTCGGGCCAGTGCTGCGGCAGGACGAGATGCTGGAGCGGCTCGCTACCCCGTCAAGGGACACCCCGCTCCGGCTCATTGCCCCATCGCCGCGACCGCGGCCTGAACCTTGGCCTCGACCTGTTCGGGGCTCGGCTGGACGAGCATCTCGCCATTGACGAAGAAGGTCGGGGTGCCCTTGACGCCGACCGCACGCGCGTCGGCAATGTCCTGCTCCATCCAGGCCATTGCATCGGTGGTCGGCATCGCGCGCGCCTTCGCGACATTGAGGCCGGCCTTCTCGGCCGCGGCCCAGGCACCGTCCATCTTGCCGTCGTGCCAGTCGGGCTGCGCCTCGAGCAGCGCCGCCGTTACGGGCTGGAGCTTGCCCTGCACGCGCGCGGCTTCGAGGATCACGATCGCCTCGGCCGAGCCGGGATGGAGCGGCAGGTAGCGCATCACGAGACGCACATCCTTGGGATATTTGGCGACGATGCCCTTCACCGTCGGATAGAAGGCGCGGCAGGCCTCGCACGAGGGGTCGAAGAATTCGACGATGGTCACCGGCGCATTCTTTGGACCGATGATTGGAGAGTGCGGACGAATGAGGCTGTCGACCGGCCCCGCCACGACCTTCTTCGTGGGTTCGCCCTCGGCGGTTCCGCTGTAGAGCATCGCGCCGCCGGTGAAGGCGAGTGCCGAGAGGACAAGCGTGGCAACGACACCGATACGTCTGTTCATGATTTCAGTCTCCTTTGGAAGTTGAGCAAGAGGATAAGGATGAGCGCAAACGCGGCCAGCGACAGGAGGGGCAGCGGCACGCCTCCGATTGCCATGCTCTCTCCCGAGCATGACGGGCCGCCGGTACAGGGGACGATCTGGGCCGGAATGACGCCGACGTAGAGCAGGCTGTGATAGAAAGCGACGAGACCGCCGCCGAAAGCCAGCGCCAGCCCATAAGGAACGACGGCGCGGTCCGACATGAACGCCGCGATGCCGAGAATGATCGCGAGCGGAAACATGAAAGCGCGCTGGAACCAGCAGAGATCGCACGGCGCCTGGCCCATGACCTCACCGACGAAGAGGACAGCTAGGCTCGACAGGAGGGCAATTGCCCAGGCCGCGCCGAGCGGACGCCATTTGTGCGGCGCGAGCATCGGAAAGCTCGTCATCGCCGACCACCTTTGAACTTCGACTTGGGCCGCCGCGGCGGCGATTGCGGCTTGCTGTACTTGGACTTGAGGTAGCTGAGCAGGATGCCGTCGATCGATGCGAGCATCCTTTGAAAGCTCGTCTGGATGCCGGGAAGCCGGAGCCAGGCAAAAGGTCCGCGGCAGCGATAGCGATGGAGGAATTTGGTCCCTTCCGGCGTCCGGGTCAGGATATAGCTCTCCTCGAACTGGAGGATGAAGCTCGGCTTTACGTCGAGAATCAGTTCCTCGCCGGAGCGCGCGGAAAGGACCGTCGCGGAGACTTCGAGAAACTTGGGCTTGTTGGGATCCATTCGCATCGAATAGCGGATCGCGATCGGGTCCTCGGCAAGCCGCTCGATCCGGACATAGGGATTCCAGATCCGGTGGTTCTCGAAATCGCCGAGGACCGCCCATATCTGTTCCGGACTATAGGGGAGGTCATGCTCCCGCTCGAACTCCATCAACTTCACTCCTCTATCGATCGGCCGCCGGGCTTTGCCCCGCGCCGATGTCGGTGACGCCCGCAGGCGATGGGTCGGCGTGCGCGCCGCCGGTCGTGAACCAGCGGCGCAGGCGCGGGGCCATCCGGCGCTCGAAGCCCGCCGCAAGGCTGAAGGACGCCGGTACGATCAGCAGCGTCAGCATCGTCGAAAGGATGAGACCGCCGATCACCGTGACCGCCATCGGCGCGCGCCATGCACCGTCGCCGGTGAGCGACAGCGCGGTCGGGATCATGCCCGCGACCATCGCGACCGTGGTCATCAGGATCGGCTGCGCGCGCTTGTGCCCCGCGTCGACGATCGCCTCGTCGCGCGGCACGCCGGACGCCATTTCCTCGATCGCAAAATCGACGAGCAGAATGCTGTTCTTGCCGACGATACCGAGCAGCATCAGCACCCCGATGAAGACGGGGAGCGACAGCGGATAGCCGGTCAAGAGCAACGCGATCGCACCGCCGAGCGGGGCGAGCAGCAGCGAACCCATGTTGACGAAGGGCGGGATGATCTTGCGATAGAGCAGGATCAGAACGGCGAGCACGAGGAAGATGCCCGACACCACCGCGATTGCGAAGTTACGCAGCATCTCGGCCTGCCATTTGGCGCTGCCGAGCACGAGCCGCGTGACGCCGGCGGGAAGCTGCTTGAGCGCGGGCAGCGCCTCGACTTTTTCCATCGCCTGACCCGTCACCAGACCCGGGGCGAGGTCGGCCCCGATGGTGAGCTGGCGCACCTGATTGGTGCGATTGATCTGGGTCGGGCCGGCGCCAAAGCCGATCTCAGCGACGACCGAGAGCGGCACCGTTCCGCCGTTGCGGGTCGGGACCGGCATATTGCGGAGCGTATCGAGCCGCTCGCGCGCGGTTTCCGCGAGCGCGACGCGAACCGGGATTTGCCGATCGGATAGCGAGAATTTCGCGCTGTTCTGGTCAATCTCACCAAGCGTCGCGACGCGGATCGACTGGCTGAGGGCCTGTGTCGTCACCCCGAGCTGCGCGGCGAGCGCAAAGCGCGGGCGAATGACGATCTCGGGGCGCTGAAGATTGCCCTCGACGCGCGGCGAGCGGATTTCCTTCACCTTGGCCATTTCGGCAAGCAGCCGGTTGCCGACATCTTCAAGCTTCTTCGGGTCGTCGCTGCCGAGTGTGATCGAGATGTCGCGGCTGCTGCCGCCACCGCCGCCATGCTGCGACTGGAAGTTGATGCGCGCATCGGGAACCGCAGCCAGCCGCGGCGCGCGGTCCTTTTCGAACTCGGTCGAGGTGAGTTCGCGGTCCTTGCGCAATTTCAGATAGACCGTCGCCGTGCCGACATCGATCCGCGACAAGGCGGATTCGACGAGCGGGTCGCGCTTCATGAGATCGGTCACCTCGTCGGCCACTGCCTCGGTTTGTTCGAGCGTTGCACCCGGAGCGAGCTGGATTGCGACGCGGCTCGTGTCGGAATCGATCGACGGCTGGAAGGTCATCGGGAGCAGCGAGAAGCTGAAGATGGTCGCGAAGAGCGCGAGTACCCCGATACCGACGACCCAGAGCCGGTGATCCTTGATGTAGGCGAGCCATTTCCAGCGATCGCCTCGGGCGCGGGCCGCATCGGCGGCCCTGGCATCGAGGCTCCAGCGCAGCACGCGCATATAGGTGTCGATCAGCGGGCCTTCGCCATGCTTCTGCGGACCCTGCGCGGAGAGAAAATAAGCGGCGAGCATCGGCGTGATCATGCGCGCGACCGCGAGGCTCATCAGCACCGCCGCGACGACGGTCAGCCCGAAATTCTTGAAATATTGTCCGGCGACCCCCGGCATCAGCCCGACGGGCAGGAAGACCGCGACGATCGTCATGGTGGTCGCGAGCACGGCCAGGCCAATCTCGTCGGCGGCGTCGATCGAGGCCTGGTAAGCGGATTTGCCCATCCGCATGTGGCGGACGATATTCTCGATCTCGACGATCGCGTCGTCGACGAGGACGCCGGCGACAAGGCTGAGCGCGAGCAGGGTCATCATGTTGAGCGAGAAGCCCATCAGGTCCATGAAGAGGAAGGTCGGGACCGCCGAGAGCGGGATTGCGAGCGCCGAGATAAGGGTCGCGCGCCAGTCGCGCAGGAACAGGAAGACGACGATGACCGCGAGGATCGCGCCCTCGACCATCGCGTTGATCGCCGAATGATATTGGCCCTTGGTATATTCGATATCGCTGAACAGCTCGGTGAACTTGATCTTGGGGTTTTCCTTCTCGAGCTTGCGCAACTCCTCGACCGCCGCGTCATAGACGGTGACGTCGGAGGCGCCCTTCGCGCGCTCGAACCCGAAGGTCAGCACCTGCCGTCCGTCCTGCTTCGAGACCGAGCGCTGCTCGGCGTAGAGGTCCTTGACCTCGGCGATGTCCGCGAGGCGCACGGTGCGGTTGGTGCCGACCGAGATCAGGGTTTCGCCGAGCGCGTTCGCGCTACTGGCATTGCCGAGGATGCGCACCGCCTGTTCCGATCCAGCGACCTCCATCCGGCCGCCCGCGGCGTTGACGTTGAGCTGGACGAGCTGGGTGTTCACCGCGGCGGCAGTCAGGCCGTAAGCGCGCATGCGTTCGGGGTTGAGGATGACGCGGATTTCGCGGCTGACGCCGCCCCGTCGATAGGCGTCGCCCATGCCGGGGACGGCAATCAGCCGCTTGGCGACGACATTATCGACATACCAGCTCAATTCCTCGAGCGTCATGTCGGTGGCCGAAGCCGACCAATAAGCCAGCGTATTGCCCGAGGTCGACAGGCGGATGACCTGCGGTTCGAGGATGCCGTTCGGCAGGTTGCTCCTTATCTGGGTGATCTTGTCGCGGATATCGGTGACCGCCCGGTCGATCGGCGTCCCGATCGCGAACTGGACGAAGGTCTGCGACTGGCCCTCGGTGACGGTCGAGTTGAGCTCGTCGATCCCCTCGATCGTGCGCACCGCCGCTTCGACGCGCTGGGTGACCTGCGTTTCGAGTTCGGTGGGTGCGGCGCCCGGCTGCGCGATGATGACGATCGCGCCCGGAAAATCGATGTCGGGATCGCTTTGGACCCCCATCATGAGGAAGGAGACGATCCCCGCGACCGTCAGGCCGAAGAACATGACGAGCGGCGGGATCGGGTTCCGGATGGACCAGGCCGAGATATTCTTGAAGTTCATCCGCTCTCCCCTTTCCGGTCTCGCCTCGCCGCCGCGTTGGCCTCTCAGGCCGCGCTGCGGTCGCGATAGGCGAGGAGCCGTAGCGCGTTGGCGACCACGACCAGTGTCGAGCCCTCATGCGCGGCCACCGCGGGGCCGATGCCCAGCCCGAGGATGGTTGCCGGCACGAGCACGACCACGACGCCGAGGCTCACTACGAGATTCTGGCGGATGATCCGCCGCGTCTGCCGGCTGAGCCCGATGGCGAAGGGCAGATGGGCAAGATCGTCGGCCATGAGCGCGACATCGGCGGTTTCGAGGGCGACGTCCGACCCAGCGGCGCCCATGGCGATGCCGACGGTTGCGCTCGCCATCGCGGGCGCGTCATTGACCCCGTCGCCCACCATGGCCACCGGCTGCTCGGCCTTGAGATCGCGAATGGCGTCGACCTTCTGATCGGGCATCAGGTCGCCCCAGGCCTCGTCGATCCCGACTTCGGCGGCGATCGACTCGGCGACCTTCTGGTGATCGCCCGAGATCATGATCATACGTCTGATCCCGAGCTCGCGGAGCCTAGCGATCGCCGTGCGCGCCGCTTCGCGCGGCGTGTCCATCAGACCGATCGCGCCCAGATCGCGGTCGCCCATACGGACCACCATCGTCGTGCGGCCCTGTTCGCGAAGGCCGGCAATCGCCGTCGCCACTTCGTCGCCGATCGGCGCGATGCCGTCGGTCCCGAACATCTCCACCTTTCCGATCTGGACAGTCTCGCCTTCGACCTTCGCGGTAACGCCGCGCCCCGTGAGGCTGTTGAGGTCGTCCGCCACCGGCACGCGCGCCGAGGTCAGCATGGCCTCGCCATCGCGCGCGATCGCGGCGGCAAGCGGATGGTCGCTGAGCCGCTCGACCGCGACGGCGATGCGAAGCAACTCTTCCTTGGGCACGCCGGTAGCGGGCACGACATCGGTGATGCGCGGCTTGCCCTCGGTCAATGTACCCGTCTTGTCGAAGGCGAGCGCGGTCAGCGATCCCAGATTCTCGAGAGGCCCGCCGCCTTTCACGAGCACCCCGCCGCGCGCGGCGCGCGCGACGCCCGAAAGCACAGCGCTCGGCGTCGCGATCGCGAGCGCGCATGGGCTTGCCGCGACGAGGACCGCCATTGCGCGGTAGAAGCTGTCGCGGAAAGGCTCATCGACGACGACCCAGGCGAAGAGCAGGACGAACACGAGGGCGAGCACGCTCGGCACGAAAATGCGCTCGAACTTGTCGGTGAAGCGCTGGGTCGGCGACTTCTGCGTTTCCGCCTCGCTCACCATCTTGACGACCTTGGCGAGCGTGGTGTCGGCGGCAAGCCGCGTGACCGCGATCTCGATCGCGCCATAGCCGTTGATGGTGCCCGCAAAGACACGATATTTCGCATCGAGCCCATCGGGCTTGGCGGCGGCCAGCACCCGGTCCGCCACCGGTTCCTTGTCGACGGGCACGCTTTCGCCGGTGACGGGCGCCTGATTGACCGCGGTGCGGCCCACTGTCACGAATCCGTCGGCCGGGAGCCGCTCGTTGGGCTTGACGACGACGGTGTCGCCGATCTGCAGCAGTTCGACCGACACTTCGCGCGTGCTGCCGTCGGCGCTCTTTACGATCGCGGTCTGCGGCGCGAGTTCGGCGAGCGCCTCGATAGCGCGCTTGGCTCGTCCCATGGCATAATGTTCGAGGGCGTGACCAAGGCTGAAGAGGAAGAGCAGCAGCGCGCCTTCGGCCCATGCCCCTAGCGCCGCCGCGCCCGCTGCGGCAACGAGCATGAGCGTGTCGATCTCGAAGCGCTTGAGCCTCAGATTTTCGATCGCTTCGCGGACGGTGAACCAGCAGCCGAAGCCATAGGCCGCGAGATAGAAGCCGAAGCTGACCCATTCGGGAGCGACGCCCGATTTCTCGATGGCGAAGCCGATGCCGAGGACGAGGCCGCAGAGGAGCGCAAAGATCAGCTCGGTGCGCTCACCGAATATTCCGCCATGATCATGACCATGATCATGATCATCCGATCCCTTGTGGCCATGTTTATGGTCCGGCCCATGGGCATGATCGGGGCCGTGATCATGGCCATCGTCACCATGGATGTGGCCTTCTTGGGCCGGGACAGCCGCGGCGACGGCGGCCGATTTCCGGGTAACGCCCATATCCAAAAGTATCTTTCTGATCGTCTCGATGGAGGTTTCCGAGCGCTCGAACTCGGCGCGCAACGTCCCCGCCGCGCCGACTTCGGCCTCGATCACGCCGGGAATTTCGCGAAGGCGCAGCCCGATCGTCCGCGCACGCCGGGCGTGGCCGACACCTTCGAGATCGTTCCAGAAGAGATGCTGATATCGACCGGTGAGTACGGCGCCGGCGCTGCGCGCCAGCTGGCGCACCCGTTCGAGCGGGAGTATGTCCGGCCGATAGTGAATGCAGAGCTGCGGCGGCGAACCGTCGCTTGAGCGAACAACATGGACCTTGTCGACGCCGTCACGTCCTTCGAGTTCGCTCGTGAGGCGCGCGACGCAGCGGTCGGCGGTATCGGCGACCTCGGGAAGGAGAAGCGGAATATCGAGCCGCAACTGGTCACTCATGATGCCATCCTTTTCTCTTGGCGATCGGCATTGCGATCGGGGCGCATGTTAAACGCACGGCAGGATGAGGTGCGGGAGCCTCTGCGGGATGCGACCCGGCTCCCGCACCTCCCTTACCGCCGGAGATCCCTGCCCGTGGTGAGGGGGGCGAATGAGAGGGGCCTCCGACGGCCAGGTTTCGAAACTAAAATCATGCGCGCCGTCCGCTCGGCCGCGCGTAGCGGGACTGGACGGTGGTGCGGCGGAAATGCTTTTCGAGCGCTGCGTTCGAGCGGCGCAGGAAAACCGAGCAGGCACGGCGCAGAAAGGGATAGCCGAGCCAGGAGAAGAACCCGCGGCAGTCGAGCCGGTGGGTCACCTCGACACCCTGACCGAGCTTTTCGAGCCGGTAGCTTTCCTCGATGACGAGCAGACCGCGCAGGCCCGTCCGCCATGAAAAACCCGAGAGCCAGTCGAGACCGGTGATCCGGCCCTCGGCCGACAGCTCGGGGCCTCGCGGCCCGCGCGGGGAGTAGACATAGTCCAGTCGCTCTTCATCACCGGGGCGATCGGTGAAGCGGAGCGTCGGATGCCAGTCACCGTACCGCTCGATGTCGACGATCAGCCGCCATACCCGCCCGATCGGGACCGGCAGGCGGAGCGAGGAGCCTACCGAAAACATCGGCCGCCCCCTCGCTCCGGCAAGCTGGTCCGCGACGCAGGCCGGGGACCTGCGCCGCGGTGGAAACCGGCAATTTGCCGGTCAGCTCTGGACATCGGGAGGCTCCGCGGCGGATTTCCCGCCGAGGATGTCGACCGCTTCGAGCGTGATTAGCCCGACGTCCGGTATTTCGGTCAGCTGCGCCGCAAAGTCGCGGAGCCGCTGCTCCTCGTCGATGATCTCGATCACGACCGCCCGGTCATTCTCCAGCGCATGCTTGCGATGGAGATGCGCCGAGCGTCCGAAACCGAGGACCGCTTCGAGGACGGTCACCCCCGCCAGCTTTTGCTGGCGGGCGAGTTCGGCAATGAACTCGAAGACACGTTGATCGCCGAAGAAGGCAGACTCGTCGGTATAGACGCGCAAGAGCTTGGACGCTTTTTGCATGATCCTCTCCTATTCAGTGACCGGCGTGCCGGCCGGTTCGGATTTGCGTTTCATGAAACCGGGCTGCCAGTTCGACCCGAGTAAGACCTTGGCGATCGCGGGCAGGACGAGAAGCGTCAGGATAGTCGCCGCGATGAGGCCGCCGATGACGGTGGTCGCGAGCGGCTTCTGCACTTCGGCGCCGGTTCCGGTCGCGATCGCCATCGGCACGAAGCCGATCGCGGGCACGAAACCGGTCATGATCACCGCGCGCATCTTCTCGGTCATGCCCTCACGGATTGCCTCCGTGAGCGGGACGTCATTCTCGAGCCGTTCTCGGATCGCCGTCATCACGACGAGACCGTTGAGCACCGCAACACCTGCGAGACAGATGAAGCCCACCGCCGCAGACACGGAGAAGTTGATCCCGGTAAGCGCCAGCGTGAATACCCCGCCCGCGAGACCCAGAGGGACCGCGAGGAACACGGCGGTTGCGCGGCCGAAGGTGCCGAGCGCCATGTAGAGCAGGATGAAAATGCCCGCGAAGCAGAGCGGCACCACGATGGAGAGCCGCTTCGATGCGGCCTGCAGGCTTTCGAACTGCCCGCCCCATTCGAGATAGTAGCCCGCCGGGAGCTTCACATTAGCGATCTTCGCCTGCGCTTCTGCCACGAAGGACCCCGCGTCGCGGCCTTCGAGGTTCACCTGCACGACGACGCGCCGCTTGCCATTCTCGCGGCTGATCTGGTTGAGCCCTTCGGTCAGCCGGATCTGCGCCACCTGCGCGAGCGGTATCTGCCCGCGATTGCCGCCTTCCGAGGGAAGGAGGACAGGAAGCGCGCGGATGTCGTCGAGATTGACGCGGGTGGCATCGGGCACGCGCACGGTGATGTCGAACCGGCGGTCGCCTTCATAAAGCAGGCCGGATTCGCGGCCGCCGAGTGCGGCCGACACCGTGTCGGCGACTTCCTGCACCGACAGGCCGTAGCGCGCGATCGCATTGCGATCGAGCTTCACGTCGAGCGTCGGAGCGCCACCGACCTGGTCGGCCTTGACGCTACCCGCACCCGGAATGCCCTGGAGCACGCGCACCATCTCGTTCGCGGCGAGCGACATCTTGTCGAGGTCGTCCCCGTAGAGTTTGATGGCGACGTCTCCGCGCACACCCGCGATCAGTTCGTTGAAACGAAGCTGGATCGGCTGACTAACCTCGTAAAGCTGGCCGAGCTGGCCCCCGGCGGCCTTCTCGATGCGCTCAACGACATCGGCCTTCGAATTGACGTCCGCCGGCCACTGGTCCTGCGGTTTCAGGATCACGAAGCCGTCCGAGATGTTTGGCGGCATCGGGTCGGTCGCCACCTCGGCTGTACCCGTTTTCGAGAACATCAGCTCGACTTCGGGCAGGCTTGAGATCGCCGTCTCGACGTTGCGCTGCATAGCCAATGACTGTTCGAGGCTCACTGAAGGCACGCGCGTCGAGGCGAGCGCCATATTCTTCTCGTCGAGCTGCGGAATGAATTCCGAGCCCAGCAGTCCGAAGGCCGGGATGGCAAGGACGAAGAAGGCAAAGCCGCCGGCGATGAAAGCCCAAGGCTTTGCGAGCGCCTTATCGAGCAGCGGGAGATAGCGCTCCTTCGACTTGCGGATTGCCCAGACTTCCTTCTCGGCAACCTTGCCGCGGATCATCAGCGCGACGAGCGCCGGGACCAGCGTGATGGCAAGGATGAAGGCGGCGACGAGCGCGAGCATGATGGTGATGGCCATCGGCGAGAAGGTCTTGCCCTCGACGCCCGTGAACATCAGCAGCGGCGCGAAGGCGAGCAGGATGATCGCCTGCCCGAAGACGGTCGGCTTGATCATCTCCTGGCTGGCACGCATCGTCTCCTCGAGGCGCTCGCGAAGGTTGAGCAATCTCCCTTCATGTTCCTGCCGGTGCGCCAGTCTGGCGAGGCAGTTTTCGATGATGATCACCGCCCCGTCGACGATCAGACCGAAGTCGAGCGCGCCGAGGCTCATCAGGTTGCCCGGAACCCGGAAGGCGTTCATTCCCATCGCCATCATCAGGAAGGAGAAGGGGATAACGAGCACCGCGATGATCGCGGCACGCCAGTTGCCGAGCAGGAAGAAGAGCGCGGCCGCCACGAGCAGCGCGCCTTCGGTCAGGTTCTTTTCAACCGTCCCGACGGTGGCGTTCACCAGCTTGGCGCGGTCGAGCACCACCTTCACTTCGACGCCGGGCGGCAGGGTTTTCGACACCTGCGCAATCTTCGCCGATACATCCTCCGCAACAGTGCGGCTGTTCTGCCCGATCAGCATGAGCACTGTGCCGATGACCGCCTCCTTGCCGTTCATGCTGCCCGCACCGGTTCTGAGGTCGCCGCCGATTTTCACATTGGCGAGCTGTCCGACCGTGACGGGCACGCCGCCGCGCGTCGCGACGACGGCGTTGCGGATTTCGTCGACCGAGCGCACGCGCGCATCGACGCGCACGAGATAGGCTTCGCCTGCCCGATTGTAGTAGTTGGCACCGACCGCGAGGTTGGCGCGTTCCAGGGCTTCGCCAAGTTCGCTATAGGAAATACCGTAGCTGGTGAGGCGGGTCGGATCGGGCTCGACCACGAAGGTCTTGGCATAGCCGCCGATCGAATCGACGCCGGCGACGCCGCCGACAGACTTGAGCTGCGGGCTGACGATCCAGTCCTGAACCGTGCGAAGATAGCCCGATTTGGCGATCTCGTCGGTGAGGATATCGCCCTCGGGGGTCAGGTAGCTGCCGTCCGGCTGCCAGCCGGGTTGGCCCGCGACCTTCTTGGCGCCCTTCCCGTCGGGGTTCTTGTAGCCCACGGTGTACATGACGACCTCGCCGAGACCCGTCGTCACGGGACCGATCTGCGGCTGGGCCCCATCGGGAAGATTCTCGCCCGCCTGGAGAAGCCGTTCGCCCACCTGCTGGCGCGCGAAATAGAGGTCGGTTTCATCAGTGAAGATTGCCGTCACCTGGCTGAATCCGTTGCGCGAGATCGAGCGTGTCGTCTCGAGCCCCGGAATGCCGGCGAGCGAGATTTCGATCGGGTAGGTTACGAGCTTCTCGATTTCGACCGGCGAAAGACGCGGATCGATCGTGTTGATTTGCACCTGCTTGTTGGTGATGTCGGGAACCGCGTCGATCGGCAGCTTGGTCAGCTGCCATACGCCGAGCCCGGCTATCACGAGGAAGAGAAAGAGTACCGCCCAGCGCGCGCGGACGGATAGCGCCATCAGTTTCGCGATCACGGTTTATTCCTCCTCGCCCGCGCCCTTGCCGAGTTCGGCCTTGAGCAGGAATGCGTTCTTGGTCGCGACGATCTGGCCCGGCTTCAGCCCGGAGAGGATTTCGACACGGCCCGCGCTGCGCTGGCCGACGGTGACCTGCTGCGCGCGGAAGCCGTCCTTCGTGCGGACGAACACAACGTCGCGCCCTTCGAGCGTCTGGAGCGCTTCGTCGGCGATCACGATCCGTGCCGGCCCACCGGTTTCGGCGCCGCGGCCCGGAAGCAGACGCACCCGGACTGCAAGGCCCGGCTGCAGCGCTCCGGGCACATCGAGCACGGCAGTCGCCGATCGCGTGTCGCCGGAAAGTCCGGGGGTAACAGCCCGCACACGGGCATCGATCGTCCGCCCGTCGGGAAGTTCGATGATCGCGCGGTCTCCGGGCGAGAGCCGCTGTGCATCGGCCGGACCGACTGCGGCCTCGATCTGCACCTTGCTGGGATCGGCAACGCGGAACAATTCGGTTTCGGGCTGGACGAAGGCGCCCAGACTGGCGTTCTCCGCCGTAATCCGCCCTGATATCGGGCTGGCCACGATTACGCTGCTGCCATCGCGCGTAACCTGCGCGGCGCTCGCTGCGGCACGCGCGCGTTGCGCCTCCGCTGCGGCGGCCGCCGCTTCGGCTTGCGCCTGCTCGTAATCGACCCGCGCCGACACCTTTTGATCGAACAGCGTCTTCTCGCGATGGAGATTCTTCTGCGCAAGGGTCGAGCGCGCATCGGCGGCAATCCGTTCGGCCGCGATCTGGGCCGCGTCGCGGCTCTGCACGATCGCGATCGTCTCGCCGGCGCTGACCGGATCGCCTAACCGCTTGAAGAGGCGTGTGACCGCACCGCCCGCGCGGGCGGTGACGATCGCCTCGCCGCTCGGTGCGGCGGTAACGGTCGCTTGCGAGATGATTTCCGAACCGAGTCCGCCGGCGCCGATCGTCTCGACGCCGATCTCGGCGGCCTTGATCGCATCGGGCGCGATGGCGAGGCTGCTCGGAAGGGCTTCGCTCGCCGCTTCCTTTTCGCCTTCGGCCGCCGGTGCGGCGGCCGGGTCGGCGGTGCAACGTGCAACGCCGAAGCCCGTGACGGCGGCGAGTATCATGGCGCCCGCGACAGTGCCGAGGAGACGCTTGTCCTTGGTGATCATATTCTATCTCCGCTGTTGATGCGGTTCGCGCGCCGACCGGCGGCGCACCCCTGTTGACTTGGAAGAACGGCAGCGAATGCGCCCCCGTCCACTGGAAGGCTCGGCGCGCTCATGGCTGATGATCCGCATCGCCGTCGGCGGCGGCCTGGCGCGAGAGGATGGCGCGGGCTTCGGCCCGGGCCTGGCGCGCCGCGATCAGCTCGGCCTGCGTTGCCGCATAAGCCTGCTGCGCGTCGATATATTCGACGAGCGATGACTTGCCGGCGCGGTAGCTGAGTTCGGCGAGCCGGACACCTTCGCGCGCCTGCTCGATGCCGCTGCCCTCAAGCGCCGCGAGGCGAGCTTGGGCGGCGTCGAGTTCGGCCTGGGCGTTGGCGATTTTCGCCTCGGCGTTGACGACCGCATTCTCCCGCCGCGCGATGGCGGCAGCAACGTCGGACTTGGCGGCCGAGATGTTGCCGCGGTTGCGATCGAAGATCGGGAGCGGCACCGAGACATTCGCAATGAGCGCGCGATCACCTGTATCGCGAAGCTGCCGCACCCCGAAGCCAACCGATGGGTCGAGGCGACCGTCGGCGTGCTGCCCCTGGAGGCGAGCTTCGGCGATGAGGCGGTCGGTCTCGGCAAGCCGCACGTCGAGCGTGGCCAGCGAGTCAACCGAGGCAGGCATCACCCACAGGTCGCCTTCGACCAGTTCGGCCGGAGCAACCGAGCTGCCGAGAAGCGCTGCCAGCGAACGGCGCGCCGTCCGTTCCTCGGCCTCGGCGGTGCGCAGTTCGGCGGTTGCCTGGACCAGCGCCGCGTTGGCACGGAAGGCCCGCAGCGGCGGCTCGTTCCCGGTGTCGACCATTGCCTGCGCCACGCGGACGAGTTCGCGAGCGCGCGCTTCATTCTCGCGCGCGAGCGCCAGACTGTCGCGGGCCGCGAGCGCGGTCGCGAACTGGTTACGAACCTCGAGCGCGAGATCTGCGCGGGCAATCTCAAGCCGATATTGCGCGGCCAGAAACTCGGCGTCGGCGAGCGTCATGCGCGCGCGGCGGCGCCCGCCGATATCGAGACGCTGATTGACCGAGACCGTCGTTTCGAGACCATTCAGACCCGAGTAGGGGCCAGTGCCTGCAAAATTCTCGACATCGACGTTAAGGATGGGGTTGAAGCGATAGCCCGCCTGACGCTGGCGACCGCGCGCGGCCTCCACTTCGGCTTCGGCGGCAACCACGCGCGGCGAGCGCGCGTCGGCCTCCTCCATCGCCTGGGCGAGGGACAATCGAGCGGGAAGCGGGCCGGTACGCACGGCCTCGCCTGCGGAAGAAGGCGGTCCCACCAGCTCCGTCGCTGCCGACTGGGCAGCGGCGGGCGCGGAATTTGCGCCTGCAACGAGCGCCACGATACTCGCGGCGACAACTATGGATTTCATGAAAAGGAGACTCCTGACGTTTCCAGGGAGAAGCGCACGCGAAGGGCGCGCGCAGACCTAGAGCGTCAGGCGATTGGAGGGCGGAACGTCCCGATGTAGGCGACGGGCGGCAAGGCGGCCGTCAGGATGCGCGTATGCGCTTCAGGGGCAGGCGTTTCGGTCGCTGCCGAAAGCGTTTCCGCCGGGACGCCCGAATGGTGGCCATGGCAACCATGAGCGGCGGCAGGCACCTGCTGCTTTTCGCCGGGCGACGATTTTTTCTTGTCGGGCTCGGCGCTTTCGGTAGCCGGCGCACTCACGCAGCCCGCTTCGATCGCCGCGACAAAAAGGCTCGCCTCGGCCCGATCCTCGGTCGCATGCGCGAGCGATCCTGCAACCGTTCCGGATGCAAGGAGAAAGGTCAGCAAGAGGAGGATTACCCGTCGCATTGGAACCGGCCCCTAGCATCGAAATAGCGCGATGAAAAGTAGAAGATTTTCAATCAACTTCGGCGGCACTATTCGAACCCCCGAAAGGATGCTGTAATGTTATCTCATGATTGCAACCAAGGCGTGTATCCGTCTTAGAAATACTTATTACACCGCCTAGAGGAACAGGATATCCGTCGAACAACCGGGCGTTAAGCACAATAGTGCTACGATTGTCTTTCAATCTTAGTTCCGGCCTTACGCTATTGCTTCTATCCTTTTTTGTACTGGCCCGCGCACGGGCGGCGGGATTCGTGCCGGACAGGTCGGTAAATCGGAAATCTCGCATTGAGGCGGCGAACGGCAACATGAGGGCTTGACCCTGTATCTACTACAGGGTGCAAAAGCCTTCCCTGGACAAAAATGGGGACCCTGCATGATGACATCGACTGAAAAACCGCTGACCCGGGCCATCGTCGCGCCGCTCCTGCGCGACCAATGTCGCCTGTTCCGCGAATCAAGACGATTCGGCGATGAAGCCGCCGCGTGGCGGGCGCTGGAATGGGAGCATATCTTGAGCCAGCCCTATATGGGCCCGCATCTGGCCTCGCACTGGCACATGTTCCGCTATGCGATCGAACTCGGCGATAGCCGCGAAGCCGCCGGTCAGGCGATGCGGTTCCTGCTCGTCCCGCTCGGCTCGCTGACCGGCCGGCTCCCGGCCGGGAACAATGGACGCGCGCACGTGAGCGCCTTCGATCCGATGCCGCTGCCGGAGGGCCTGGCGGTACTGATCGAGGCGGCCCGGTCGGCGACCGAACGCGACGCCCGAAAGGGCTGATCCGGTTTTGGACTTCCGGAACAAGCCATTCGCTGTTAGGGGCGCGCGCATGTCCGGCGCTCCCCTTCGGCTGTTCCTTGTGTTAATCCTGCTTCTCAGCGGGCTCCACAATGCTGCACCGGCGATGGCGGGCATGACGCACCATGCGACGGATTCGCATCTGTCCCACCATGCGGAACCGGGCCATGCGTCGGGCAAGGACACGCAAAAAGGTCAGCAGGATGCCGACCTCCACGGCAGCCACCATAATTGCCCGGTCGCATCCGACCAGGCCCTTGCGGGCCATGACGATCTATCCTGCTTTTCCGGCGGCCTGCACTTCGCGCTGCCCGCCACGCGCCTCGCTTCGCGCGCCCTCGCGCCTCCCCTGAACCCGCCCCTCGCCTGAACGACGCCTGCCGCGCAGCCCTTCCCGGCCTGCGCTCAGCCGAACCGTTCAGGAGTGATCATTCATGCATATTCATATGCGCGCCGCCCTGTTGGCCGGGGCTGCGCTGCTGGCGGGGTCCGTATGGGCTCAGCCGCTAACGCTCGACCAGGCGGTCGAGCGGGCCATCGCTGCATCGCCAGAGCTCAGAGCGGGTGAAGCGGGGGTCGACGCCGCGCGTGCCGACCAGCTGCAAGCCCGCGTTCGTCCCAATCCGACCGTCTCGGTCGATATGGACAATGGCGTCGGCACGGGCAGCTATGGCCTGTTCCGACAGTCAGAACTGACCGTCACCTATTCGCAGCCGCTCGAGCGCGGCGGAAAGCGGGAGGCGCGGATGGCGCTTGCCGAGCGCGGGGTCGTTCTGGCCGAGGCGCAGTGGCGGCTCGTCCGGCTCGACATCGCCCAGGACGTGCAGCGCGCCTATATCGACGTCCAGATCGCCGAGCAGATGGTCTGGATCGCCGAGGATCGCGTCAAGCTCGAGAAGGAAATACGCAGCGAGGCGATCCGCCGCGTGCGGGGTTACAAGGATCCGCTGTTCGTCGAGACGCGCGCCGATGCTCGTATCCTCGAAGCGGAACTGGCGCTCAAGGAGGCCCAGGCGAAGCGTCAGTCGGCGCGCGCGCTGCTGGCCTCCTTCTGGGGCGGCACGCCCGATAGCCTCGTCATTGCCGAGGGGATCGAGAAGCCCGATCCGCGCGATCCACCGCTCGCCGAGGCCGATGCGGCCGTCTTCGACGCGGCCGTCGACCGCGCCCGGGCACAGGTTGTCGTCGAGCAAAGCCGCACGCACCAGGACTATACGGTGTCGGGCGGCACTCGCTTCCTTCGCGAGACCAATGATGTCGCCGTTCTCGGCGGAATCTCGATCCCGCTCGGACGCTTCGATCGCAACCAGGGCAATATCGCCCGGGCCCAGGCCGAACGGCGGCAGCTCGAATTCCAGTCCGAAGCGAGCCGCCTCGAACGGCTGCGGCGCCTCGCGTCGCTGCGCGCCGATGCCGACGCCGCACGGGTGCGGGCCGAGGGCATCATGAACGACGTCTATCCCAAGGCGGTGAAGACGCTCGGTCAGGTGCGCGAAGGCTATGCCCGCGGCGGCTTCCTGTTCGCCGATGTGCAGGATGCCGCCGACGTCATCATCCAGATTCAGGGTCAGTGGGCCGAGGCCATGACGCGCTACCGCGATTTGCTCGCGGAAATCGATCGCCTGACCGGCCGCTTCGATGCGGCTCCCCTTGCGGAGAATATTCCATGAAGAAATTTCCATTTCCCGCCGCTGCGGCGGCGCTGTTCCTTGCCGTCCCCCTCGCTGCCTGCGGCGGCGGAGCCGAAGGCGAAGACAAGCATGCAGAAGGCGAGAGCCATAACGAGGGCGAAGGCGAAGAAGACGCCGAGGGCCCGAATGGCGGTAAATTGCTCAAGAATGGCGATTTCGCTGTCGAAGTCACGATTTTCGAGAATGGCACCGAGCCGCAGTTCCGAGTTTTTGCCACCCGAGACGGGAAGCCGGTCAATCCCAAGGAAGTCCAGCTCGCGATCTCGCTCACGCGGCTTGGTGGCGACGTCGATCGCTTCACCTTCCGCCCGCAAGGCAAGTTCCTCGCAGGGCAAGGCGTCGTCACCGAACCGCACAGCTTCGATGTCAAAGTCGTCGCGGTGACTGGCGGCAAACGCCACGTCTGGCAATATGCCAATCCCGAGGGACGCACGCGGATCGCGGCCGACGCCGCCAAGGCCGGCGGGATCGAGACCGCTATCGTCGGACCGGCGACGGTCGGCGAGATGCGCGAACTCTATGGCACCGTCCAATTGTCGCCAACGGCCCGTTCCGAAATTCGCGGTCAATTCCCGGGCCGCGTCGTCTCGGTGACCAAGGCGGTGGGCGATACGGTTCGCCGCGGCGAACTTCTCGCGCGGATTGAATCGAGCGAGAGCCTCCAGGTCTATCCCGTGCATGCGACGGTCGGCGGGATCGTTGCCGAGCGCAACGCCAACCCCGGCGATGTCACCGACGGGCGGGCGCTCTATGTCATCACCGATCCGGCGCAGACGACGGTCGTCTTCAACATCTTCCCGCGGGACCTCGCGATCATCCGGCCGGGCATGCGGGTGACGGTCGAGACGCAGGACGGCGCCGCGATTGCGACCGCACCGCTCGGACAGTTCCTGCCTGACGGCAATGTCGAGGCGGGCACCGCGCTGATCCGCGCAACCATTCCCAATCGCTCGGGAACGCTGCGCCCCGGAATGGCCTTGCGCGGCCGCGTGATGGTCAATCCCGTCACCGTGCCGCTGGCTGTGCGTACCGAGGCGATCCAGCCCTTCCGCGACTTCAAGGTGGTCTATGCCAATTTCGGGCGGGATTATGAGGTCCGGATGCTGAAACTCGGCCGTTCGTCGCCCGAATGGACCGAGGTCCTGTCGGGCATCAAGCCCGGCACCGCCTATGTCACCAAGGGCAGTTTCCTCGTTCGCGCCGACATCGAAAAGTCCGGCGCGGGCCACGACCATTGATCGGGGAGCAGGACAATATGCTAGCCAGAACCATAGGCTTTTCGATCCGGCAACGATGGCTCGTCCTCGCGGTCGTCGCGCTTCTGTGCGTGATCGGCGCGTGGAGCGCGACCAAGTTGCCCATCGACGCCGTTCCCGACATCACCAACGTCCAGGTCCAGATCAACACCAAGGCCGAAGGCTATTCGCCGCTCGAAGCCGAGCAGCGTATCACCTACCCGATCGAGACCGCGATCGCGGGCATCCCCAACCTCAACTATACAAGGTCGATTTCACGCTACGGCCTGAGTCAGGTCACCGTTGTCTTCGAGGACGGGACCGACATCTATTTCGCGCGCCAGCAGGTGGGCGAGCGGCTCCAGGCTGCGAGGGGCCAGCTTCCGCCGGGGATGGAACCCGAAATGGGTCCGATTTCCACCGGCCTCGGCGAGATCTTCATGTTCTCGATCGAAGCCGAACCGGGCGCACGAAAGCCGGACGGCACGCCCTACACGGCAGAAGACCTTCGAACGATGTCAGACTGGGTCATCCGGCCGCAGATGCGCACGATCCCGGGGGTCGCCGAAATCAACACGATCGGCGGCTATGCCCGCCAATATCATGTGACCCCCAACCCGGCCTCGCTCGCCGCGCTCAATCTCTCGCTCAACGATGTCGTCACCGCGCTGGAGGCCAATAATGCCAATCGCGGCGCCGGTTATGTCGAGCGCAGCGGCGAGCAAATCCTGATCCGCGTTCCTGGTCAGGCGAACAATGAGCGCGACCTGTCGCAGATCATCGTCACCACCCGGGGCGGCGTTCCGATCCGGATCGCCGACGTCGCCGATGTTGCGATCGGTTCGGGACTACGCACGGGCGCGGCAACCGAGAATGGCAAGGAGGTCGTCCTCGCAACGGTCTCGATGCTGATCGGCGAAAATCCGCGCGTGGTGGCGCAGGCCTCGGCCGAACGCCTCGTCGAAGCCTCGCGTGCCTTGCCGAGGGGCGTGGTCGCGAAGCCGCTCTATGATCGCACCGCGCTCGTCGAACGGACCATTTCGACGGTGCAGAAGAACCTCGCCGAGGGCGCGCTGCTCGTCATCGTGATCCTCTTCCTGCTGCTCGGCAATTTCCGGGCGGCGCTGATCACGGCGGCGGTCATTCCGGTCGCGATGCTGATGACGCTGACGGGCATGCTCCAAACGCGGACATCGGCGAACCTCATGAGCCTCGGCGCGCTCGACTTCGGCCTCATCGTCGACGGGGCCGTCATCATCGTCGAAAATTGCCTCCGCAGGCTCGGCGAGGCACAGCACAGGCTCGGACGCCTGCTCGATCGCGACGAACGCTTCGGTCTCGTCGCCTCGGCGAGCGCAGAGGTGATCAAGCCGAGCATCTTCGGCATCATCATCATCACTGCCGTCTATCTGCCGATCTTCGCGCTCGAAGGCGTCGAAGGAAAGACCTTCCACCCGATGGCGATCACCGTCGTCCTCGCGCTTACCGCTGCTCTGCTCCTGTCGCTCACCCTGGTTCCGGCCGCGGTGGCGCTGTTCGTGACCGGCAAGGTCGAGGAAAAGGAAAATTGGCTGATGCGCGGTCTCGGCAAGGGCTATCGCCCGATGCTCGACCGCGTCCTCAAGTGGCCGAAGGCTGCGCTGGCTGGTGCTTTGGCGCTTGTCGCGCTGAGCGGCGTGGCGGCGACCAGTCTCGGGTCCGAGTTCATCCCGGACCTCGACGAAGGCGATATCGCGATGCACGCGATGCGTATTCCCGGAACGAGCCTCACCCAGTCAATCGCGATGCAGGAGGCGCTGGAGAAGAGAATCAGACAGTTCCCCGAAGTCGAGCGGGTGTTCGCGAAGATCGGCACGCCCGAAGTCGCGACCGATCCGATGCCGCCGTCGGTCGCCGACAATTTCATCATGCTCAAGGACCGGAAGGAGTGGCCCAATCCGAGAAAGACCCGCGACCAGCTCGTCGCCGAACTCAATAAGGCGGTGAACGAGGTGCCGGGGAACAATTATGAGTTCACCCAGCCGGTGAAGATGCGGATGAATGAACTGATCGCCGGCGTTCGCGCCGACGTCGCGATCAAGCTGTTCGGCGACGATCTCGACCAACTGCTCGAATCGGGGCAGGCGATCGAGGAAGTGGCCGGCGGGATCGCGGGCGCACAGGACGTGAAGCTCGAACAGGTCACCGGCCTGCCGATGCTCTCGGTCACGCCCGATCGCGACAAGCTTGCGCGCTATGGCGTGAGCATGGAGACAGTCCAGGACGCGGTTTCGACCGCGACCGGCGGGCGGCAGGCGGGCGAGCTCTTCGAGGGCGACCGGCGCTTCGACGTCATCGTCCGACTTCCCGAGGCCATTCGCACCGACCTCGCGTCGCTTGGCAATCTCCCCGTTGCGCTTCCCGCGGGTGGCTTCGTGCCGCTTTCGGAGCTGGCGGAGATTTCGCTCGCGGCGGGGCCGAACCAGATCAGCCGCGAAAATGGCAAGCGCCGCGCGGTGATCACGGCAAATGTTCGCGGGCGCGACCTTGGCTCGTTCATCGACGAGCTGACCCAGAAGGTCGAAGCCGATGTCGTTCTGCCCGATGGCTATTATATCGAATATGGCGGGACGTTCGAGCAGCTGCAGTCGGCGACCGAGCGCCTCCAGATCGTGGTGCCGCTCGTTCTGCTGCTGATCTTCGGACTGCTTTTTATGCTGTTCGGATCGGTTCGCGATGCGGCCATCGTCTTCTCGGGCGTGCCGCTGGCGCTGACGGGAGGCGTCGCAGCGCTGGCGCTTCGCGACATTCCGCTCTCCATCTCGGCGGGGGTCGGCTTCATTGCGCTCTCCGGGGTCGCGGTGCTGAACGGTGTGGTGATGCTGTCCTTCATCAAGGATTTGCGCGAACGTGGCCGACCGCTTGTCCAGGCGATCCGCGAAGGCGCGCTCACCCGCTTGAGGCCGGTCATGATGACCGCGCTCGTCGCCTCGCTCGGCTTCGTGCCAATGGCACTCAACGTCGGTGCGGGTTCGGAAGTGCAGCGCCCGCTCGCAACGGTGGTGATCGGTGGCATCATCTCGTCGACGATCCTCACTCTGCTCGTCCTGCCGGCGCTGTACCTCTTGGTCCATTGCCGCAGCGCGAAGATCGAAGAAGAGGAAGTCGCCGGGCCGCGGCGCGAGTCCGGCCTCGCAACCTGAAGCCAGGCCTTGGCGGTTTGCTGCATCGCATGGGCGGCAAGCGGCCAGTCGCGAACAGAGGCGGAACCCTAAAGGGTTCCGCCTCCTTTTGGGGATGGTGGGTATGAGGAGCGTTAAATGATAGACAAGTCAGCGGGCACCGACCGCGAAAAGCGGACCCTCCAAATTGTTCTTTTCCTGAACGCGGCGATCGCCATCGCCTTTCTCATAACCGGCGCGCTGGGAGATTCGAGCGCCCTCATCGCCAATGGTCTCGACAATTTGTCGGACGCAGCGGTCTATGCCCTGAGCCTTGTCGCGCTAAGCCATGGCATCAAATGGAAGACCCGCGCGGCTACAGCGTCGGGCGTCATGCTATTGATCTTCGCGGCCGGCGTCCTGTTCGATGTCGGGCGGCGCTACTTTCAGGGTAGCGAACCGATCGGCGCGACGATGATGATTATGTCGGCGGTCGCTGCCGTGGTGAACTATGCCTGTCTGAAGCTGCTTCAGCGCATTCACAATCCCGATGTCAACCTTCGCGCGGCAACGACCTTCAGCTTCAATGACTTCGTTTCGAACGGCGGCATCCTGATCGCCGGCGTCCTCGTCTGGTGGCTCGGCACGAACTGGCCCGACTTGCTCGTCGGGTTCGCCACTGCGCTGATTGCCATTAAGGGCGGCATCGAAATTCTGCGCGATGCCCGGAAGGAGACTCGCGGCGCGGCGGGCGACGACCCCTGAATTTGAAAGATAACAAGATGAAGACCGAATGATGGAGTCCACGGGACTACCGCTAGACCGCGGACGGCAGCGTCGCCTCGATCGCCTCAATCACTCGGCAATCGGCTATGCGGCCGCCCTCACAGAGCTGAACGATCCGGGCGAGTTCTGCGCGAAGGCGCGCCATGCGTTCCAGACGCTCGTCGACGTCGAGCAAATGCCGCGCCGCCAGAGCCCGAACCTCGGCGCAGTCCTGCTCGGGCCCTGCCGCAAGTGCGGTAAGTGAACGAATTTCGTCGATCGAAAATCCCAGCCCCCTCGCGCTCCGGATAAACGCGAGGCGCCGGACATCCTCGGGACCATAGCTGCGACGGCCGGAGGCAGTGCGCGCGGCATGAGGCAAGAGGCCGATGTCCTCGTAATAGCGGATCGTATTGACCTTCGTGCCCGTCCGGCTCGCCAGCGCTCCGATGGGAAGTCCTACGTCGCGGCCCATATGCACCTCAGAAATGTCTTGATTCTACAGTTACTGGAGAATGTAGGACAACGCGATGAGCGAAAGCAACGACAGTAACTGCGGCTGCACCGGTGACACCGTGCGTGCCGAGCGTGATCCCGCCTATCGACGGGCGCTCTGGATCGTGGTCATACTCAACCTCGGTTTCGGCGTATGCGAAATCATCGGCGGCTTCATCGCCAACAGTCAGGCCCTCAAAGCGGATTCGCTCGACTTTATTGGCGACGGTTCGATCACTTTGGTGGGACTACTGGCGCTCGGCTGGTCTGCTGCAAGCCGGGCACGGATCGCGCTGACCCAGGGACTGTTCCTCGGTGCGCTCGGGCTGGGGGTGATCGCCTTTGCCGTGGCACGGGCCTTAAATGCCGAGCCACCCGAAGCCGAACTCATGGGCGGCATCGGCGTGGTCGCCTTGGCCGTGAACGTGACCGCGGCGCTGGTTCTCTCGCGATTTCGGGACGGCGATGCCAATGTGCGGGCCATCTGGCTGTTCAGCCGAAACGATGCGATCGCGAATATCGCGGTCATCGTCGCGGCCATATTGGTCGGCTGGACGGGCAGCGCCTGGCCCGATCTTCTGGTGGCGGGCGTCATCGCCCTTCTCTTCCTGCATTCGGCAACGGAGATCGTACGCAACGCACGCGCCGAACTGCGCCCGTCGCGGGCATAGCAAGATGAGCGCATACTCCACGCTTCGGCGCGCCACGGCCATGTTGCTCGCCATGCTGTTGCTGCTTCCGGCTATCGCACGCGCCGACACGGCCTCGGTGCAGACGATCTGGCGCCTGCTCGATTATGTCGCCGTGGACTATTCCGGCGCGGTGCGTGACGGCCGTGTCGTCAGCCAGGCCGAATATACCGAAATGCTGGAGTTCACCGATTCGGCCGCCGCGAAGATTGCGGCGCTTCCACCCAAAGGCGCGCGCGCGCGGTTGCTGGCTGGTGCGAAGCGGTTGAAAGCCGCCGTTGTCGCCAAGGAAAGCCCGCAGGAGGTTGCGCGGCAGGCCCGATCGGTCGCGGCGGCGTTGCTCAACGCCTATCCGGTGCCGCTTGCGCCGGCGCAAAGTCCCGATCTTGCAAGGGGCGCCGCTCTCTATGCGCAGAATTGCGCATCATGCCACGGCATGTCGGGCGATGGCCGCGGCCCCGACGCAGCCAGGCTCGATCCACCGCCGATCGCCTTTTCCGATGCGGTACGCGCCCGCGAACGAAGCCTTTTTGGACTCTACCAGGTGATCGAGCAAGGTCTGGACGGAACGGGGATGCAGAGCTTCGCCGACCTTCCTGCCGCCGATCGCTGGGCCCTCGCCTTCTACAGCGGCCGCTTCGCTTTCCGTGATACGACGCAGGGCGAGCGGATCTGGCAATCCGACGCGTCCGTCCGCCGCCTGGTGCCTGACATGCCTACCCTGACGGCAATGACGCCGGCGGCGCTCGGTGCGAAGATCGGACAACCGGAGGCCGACGCCGTGATGGCCTATCTCAGGGCCAATCCTCAGGCCGTCGCGGGGCCGGGAACTGGATCGCTGGCGCTGGCGCGGGAGCGGCTCGAACAGAGCTTCACCGCATATGCTGCCGGGAAGAGGCAGCAAGCCGGGGAACTTGCGCTGTCCGCCTATCTTGACGGGTTCGAACCCCTCGAGCCGCTCCTCGCCTCGCGCGACGGCGCCCTCATGGCCCGGATCGAGACGGCAATGGGCGCGGTGCGCGCGGCTATCCAGAAGGGCGCACCCGTCGCGGAAGTCCGCCGCGAGATTTCAGGGCTCGATACGCTCTTCACCGAGGCCGAGCAGGTGCTTGCCCCCGAACAGGCGAGCAGCGCATCGGCCTTTGCCGGGGCCCTGACGATCCTGCTGCGCGAGGGCCTGGAAGCAATTCTTGTCGTCGTCGCGATCATCGCTTTCCTGCGAAAGGCCGAGCGCCCGGAAGCCCTGCGCTATGTGCATGCTGGCTGGGTTGCCGCCCTTGCCGCGGGTGGCCTCACTTGGGCGCTCGCGACCTATGCCATCGGCGTCAGCGGGGCGAGTCGCGAATTGACCGAGGGCTTCGGATCCTTGCTCGCGGCCGTCATTCTGCTGTCGGTCGGTATCTGGATGCACGGAAAATCCCAAGCCGATCAATGGCAGCGCTATATTCACGCAAAGCTGAGCGCGGCGCTCTCGAAACGCTCGTCCTGGTTCCTGTTCGGGCTCGCCTTCCTCGCCGTCTATCGCGAGGTGTTCGAGACCATCCTGTTTTATGCCGCGCTGACGTCGCAAGGCAGCGGCGGAGCTGTTTTCGGCGGCTTTTTGACCGGGATCATCCTGTTGACCGCCATAGCCTGGGCGATGCTCCGTTACAGCCAGCGGCTGCCGATCGGCAAATTCTTCACGTACAGCTCGGCGCTCATGGCGGTGCTTGCCACCGTATTGGCGGGCAAGGGCACGGCGGCGCTGCAGGAGGCGGGTATGCTCTCGATAATGCCCGTGGTCGGCTGGCCGCGGATCACGATCCTGGGTATCTATCCGACGCTGCAAGTCATCCTGATGCAAGCCGCCGCGCTGCTCATCATAATCCTCGGCTTCTGGTATAATCGACGGGCCATCGGAGCCGGGCGGCCTGACAGAGCTGGCAATCAGTCTGTGTAGGGGGACGACCCCCAATCGGTTGCCATCCCGCCGGCATCCGCGCCGTAAGCCCATTGCGCGCGTCGACGAACTGATCCATCGTGTATTTCCGATATGAATTGACAGGTCTGCATACATCGGATAATCCCGATGTATGCAGACCGATGCTGCCTTGTCCATCCTTGCCGCTCTGGCGCACCCTACGCGCCTCGATGCATTTCGCTTGATCGTTCAGCATGAGCCCGCAGGGCTATCGACGGGACAGCTCGTCGAAGCGTCGGGGCTCAGCCAGAGTAGCTTTTCGACGCATCTCGCGGTTCTGGTGAAGGCAGGCTTGGTAATACCGGAAAGGCGCGGCCGGCAAATCATCCAACGAGCGGACATCGACGCACTTCGCGGTCTGATGCTCTTCCTCGCAAAGGACTGTTGTCAGGGACGCGCTGAACTGTGCGAACCGCTGCTCGCCGACCTTGCCTGCTGCTGATCGGCATATGCAGCCCCTGAGAGAGAAGTCGATGACCGACAATATCTATAATGTGTTGTTCCTTTGTACCGGCAACAGCGCCCGCTCGATTCTAGCCGAAGCTCTGCTCAACCGCATGGGCGAGGGGCGGTTCCGTGCCTATAGCGCCGGGAGCTTTCCCAAAGGCACGGTCCATGCACAGGCGCTCGCGCTTCTCGATGAGCTCGGGTTCGAGACCGACGGTCTGCGCTCGAAAAGCTGGGACGAATTCTCGGGACCAAACGCTACCAGCTTCGATTTCATCTTTACCGTCTGCGACAATGCTGCCGGGGAGACATGCCCGATCTGGCCCGGGCCGCCGATGAGCGCTCATTGGGGGATTGAAGATCCGGCCGCGATCGAAGGCCCCGGTCAGCGCGAGGCGTTCGAGCGCGCGCTCCATTATCTGTCGAACCGAATCTCGCTGTTCCTCGCGCTGCCGCACGATAGCATCGACGAAATGGCAATGGAACGGAAGCTCAAGGAAATCGGCCGCGCCGAAGGTGCGACCGGCCAAGCGGAGTCGGCCCAATGACCACCGATATCGTCATCTACCATAATCCCGAATGCGGAACCTCGCGCAACGCTCTCGCGATGATCCGCAATGCCGGGATCGAGCCGCATGTCGTCGAATATCTGAAGACACCGCCGTCGCGTGCGCTGCTCGAACAGTTGATCGCGCGGGCCGGCGTTACCCCGCGGGAATTGCTTCGCGAGAAGGGCACACCCTTCGCCGAACTCGGGCTCGGCGACGAGAGCCTCGAAGACAGCGCGCTCATCGATGCGATGATGGCGCATCCTGTCCTCATCAACCGGCCGCTCGTCGTGTCGCCGCTCGGCGTGAAGCTCTGCCGCCCGTCCGAGGCAGTCCTCGACATTCTTCCGGCCGGTCAGTTCGGCGCCTTCGCCAAGGAAGATGGTGAGCAGGTGGTCGATGCCGACGGTCATCGCGTCCGCACCTGAGCCAGCCATGACCGCATCCGCCGAACGCGAACGCCTGACGTTCCTCGATCGCTACCTGACGCTGTGGATCTTCCTTGCGATGATGGTCGGCGTATTGCTCGGATCAGCTTTCGAGGGGTTGCCCGCCGCCATCGATGCCATGTCGGTCGGCACGACGAACATCCCGATCGCGATCGGCCTCATCCTGATGATGTATCCGCCGCTCGCGCGCGTGCGCTACGACGAACTGCCACGCGTTTTCGAAGACAAGCGCGTCCTGGCCATCTCGCTGATCCAGAACTGGATCATCGGCCCGGTTCTGATGTTCGCGCTCGCGGTCATCTTCCTCTCGGACCGGCCCGAATATATGACCGGGCTGATCCTCATCGGCCTCGCACGCTGCATCGCGATGGTGATCGTCTGGAACCAGCTTGCGAAAGGCGACAATCAATATGTCGCGGCACTCGTCGCCTTCAACTCGATCTTCCAGATCCTCTTCTTCAGCGTCTACGCCTGGTTCTTCCTGACGGTCCTGCCGCCGCTCTTCGGACTCGAAGGCAGCGTCATCGACGTCAGCTTCCGGACGATCGCCGAGGCGGTCCTCATCTATCTCGGCATCCCCTTCCTAGCAGGCTATCTGACGCGCCGCGTCCTCGCCCGCGCCAAGGGAGAAGAATGGTACGAAACGCGATTCCTGCCGAAAATCGGCCCGGTCACGCTGGTCGCGCTCCTCTTCACCATTGTCGCGATGTTCAGCCTCAAGGGCAGCGAGATACTCACCATCCCCGGCGACGTCATCCGGATCGCGATCCCGCTCACCATCTATTTCGTGGTGCAATTCCTCATCAGCTTCTGGATGGGTAAGCTGATCGAAGCGGACTATCCGCGCACGACCGCGGTCGCCTTCACCGCCGCGGGCAATAATTTCGAGCTGGCGATCGCTGTCGCAATCGCCGCCTTCGGCCTCGCCTCGCCCATCGCTTTCGCAGCGGTCATCGGCCCGCTTGTCGAGGTGCCCGTCCTCATCCTCCTCGTCAGCGTTGCGTTCCGCCTCGGACGTCGCTGGTTCCCGGCGAGCGTTCCTTCACAAGCCTGAGTATCATGACAGAACAGACCCACAGCCGCCTGCGTGCGCTCTCCGACGCAGACCATTTTCCCGCATTGAGCCCCGAATATCTCCACGCACAGCCGGCGTTTGGTCTGGGGCCGCTCGATCCCGCGCCGCGCATCCTTCTTCTGTACGGATCGCTGCGCGAGCGTTCCTACTCGCGCCTCGTCGTCGAGGAAACGGCGCGTCTGCTCCAGCTTTTCGGCTGCGAGACCCGCATCTTCGACCCTTCCGACCTGCCGATGCCCGACCTCATCGCCGACGACGATCATCCGGCGGTCGAGGAACTGCGGCAGCATTCCATCTGGTCCGACGGCCAGGTCTGGTGCAGCCCCGAACGCCATGGCCAGATTACCGGCATCATGAAGGCGCAGGTCGATCACCTTCCCCTCGCCTACAAAGGGCTCCGTCCGACACAGGGCCGCACGCTCGCCGTGATGCAGGTCTCGGCGGGATCGCAGTCGTTCAACAGCGTCAACACGCTGCGCATCCTCGGCCGCTGGATGCGGATGATCACCATCCCCAACCAGTCGAGCGTCGCGAAGGCCTATCAGGAGTTCGACGAGGCAGGACGCATGCTGCCGTCGAGCTATTATGACCGCATCGTCGATGTCGCCGAAGAGCTGGTGCGCTTTACCGTGCTCACGCGCGGCCACGCCGAACAGCTCGTCGACCGCTATTCGGAGCGCAAGGATCGCAACGCCCCTATCCCGACACCCGCACAGCTGGCCAAGTTGCCGGGGGCGTGATGTCTTGTGGCCGCGAACTGGTGCCGATCAGGATCGACGCCGCAGCTTGCCGAACTCGCGGTCACCGCTCATGAAGCGCTCGATCATCGGAGCAATCAGCCGCTCCACCGGCAAAGGCTCGGTGAGCCCGTTGGCCCTGGCATGAACGCGGGCATAGTCAGCAAGATCGCGCATAACGCCGCCCGACAGTTCAACCGTGACCTTGACCGGCCGATCCTCGGCGATGGGTCCGAGCCGCAGCTTGCTCATCGGGATTCACCGCTGAAAAGCGGCTCCAGCACCAGGTCACGAGTGACGATAACCCGAAACGCGAAACCGGGACGGATGGTAATAGTGGGCGGTATGGCGAGTTGCCGTTCGACGATTTGCCGCCCGGTCTGGCCGATCGAATCCTGCGATCCCGACCGGATCGCACGAACGAGCCGGTCGTCGTCGTCCGCTCCGAGTTCGGCGCCGACGCCGAGCAGGGCCGATACGAGCGCCGCCTTGAACATATGGCCCCAATGATAGTCGGTGCGATCCGCCAGCCCCGCCATTCCGGCGGCGTCGGCCCCGGGAAGCCGGCCAAGTGCGATCGAGCGGCCGCCGGGAAGGGTCAATCGATCCCAAGCCAGTAACACGCGATTTTGCCCTGCCACGATCTCGCTGTCATATTCTCCGATCAGGCGCGAGCCCTGGGGGATCAGGAGAATGCGTCCCGTCGGACTGTCATAGATATTCTGTGTTACCTGCGCTGTGATCTGGCCCGGAAGATCGGAACGGATGCCGGTGATCAGCGCCGCCGGAATGATATTCCCGGCCTGCACGACATAGGGCGAAGCGAGCGGGACGATGCGTTCGCCGCTGCCTGTCCGGCGCGGACCATCTCCCCTCAGAAAGGGACGAGCCGGGGCTTCTGCGCCCGGCGGGATGATCGCCTGCGCCGCGGGCGGCGCAGGTTGTTCCGCGGCATTGGCCGAGGCGCTGCTTCCCCCGCTTGCCAGGAAAAGATTGCTTGAACGCGCCGCGTCGCTTTCCTGGATCCGCCGCTCGCGCGCCTGATCTGCCGCCCGCTGTCGTGGATCGGTCGGCGGTGGAACAGGCGCCATGGGCGGCGGCGTTATCATCTCACCCTCCCTCTGCGCCGAGACGATCGGCCGGCCGAGGTCACCGGGAAGCGGCGGCCCGAGTTTCGGAACCGCGCCATAATCCGCGGGCGCGCCCGTAATGACCTCCGAGCGGTTGGGGCGATCGGTTTCATAGAGATTCTTGCCGGCCTGGGGCGCAGGCGATCGCAGCGCCCAGAGCAGAGCACCTGCGATCGCCAAGCCTGCCGCGCCGCCGATGACCGCGAGCGCCCGGCGCGAGAGGCGCATTACAGGCGGCATCTCGCCCTCAAGCCGAAACCCGATGGGGCTGGACGGCGCGACGGGGCATTCCGCCGCTAGGGCTTCGGGAGGCGGTTCTGCCTTCCCTTCCCGTTCCGGCACGCTCATGACCGCCCCCGACGGCGCTTGTCGTCGCGCTCGATCCGTATCTTTTTCGCGCCGCGCCCGCTGCCGAGCCGCAGTTCGGCGCGTTCGAACAGGCGGTCGACGATCAGGAACCGGCCTCGCACGCGGTAATTGACGAGCTCCGCACCATCCTTGTCGCCGAGCACGAAGAGCGGGGGCATATCGCCCTCGGCAATGCCGTCGCCAAACTCGACGAACAATTGGCGGCCGTCGTCGAAGACGCGCTGCGGGCGCCAGGGCACCTTGTCGCCGCTGATCCGATAACCAAAATTGAGCGCCGCAAAGTCGATGCCGCCCGCAACGGGTGCAGTGCGCTCCCGCTCGGTTTCGGCCGCTCGCAATGCGATTAGCTCATCGGCCGGGTAGGACCAGCTGACTGCCGCCATATAGGTCGAAGGCGTTGCGCGCAGTTCGAGATGATAGGTGCGGCGGTTGGTGTTGATGACGAGGTTCGTCATGATGTCGGGGCGGGTCGGCTTGACGAGAATATGAACGCGCCGCGACACACCGGCGCCGCTCAGCGTGTCGCCGATGATCCAGCGGACCGTATCGCCGGCGGCGACCGGTCCGGGTCCGACGAGCTCTTCACCTTCCTGCAGCGCGATGTCGGTGACCTGCCCCGGGGCTGTATAGATCTGGAACAGCGCGCCATCGGCCCAGGCATATTTCTGGATCGCGTTAAGAAAAGTAGCGCGGTCCGGCTGAACGCGCGCCGCGTCATTGGCCCGGCCGACTTGCATCTTGACGTCGGAGGGGGCCGCGAGGGCAGGAAACGCGAACGCGGCTGCGGTCACGAAAGCGAGAAAACGCGTCACTGGCTGAGCTCCTTCGACCAATTTATGGCGGTGACAAAAATGCCGAGCGGGTTGCGCCGCAAAGCATCGGGGGTACGGGGCGGCTGAACCGTCACGGTGACGATCGCCGACCAGCGCGACGTCTCCAGAAGGCTGCCGTCCTGATAGCGGCGCTCGGTCCAGGCGATACGAAAGCTGTCCTTGGAGGCGCGGATCACGCTCGACACATCGACCGCGACCTGTCGTTTGCCGATCTCCGCGAAGGGATCGTTCAGCCTCGCATATTCATTTAGCGCCTGCGCGCCGCTCGCCGTGGTGAAATCATAGGCGCTGAGCCAGTCCTTGCGCAGCACGATCGGGTCGGCCGGAATCGACCGGACATGCTCGATGAAGCGTGCGAGATGGAAGGCGATTTGCGGATCGGTCGGCGACCAGTCGGCGTCTGCGGGCGCGACGGCCCTTGCCTCGCCGAGCTTGTCGACCTCGACCACCCAGGGCGTGATCGTGCCGCGCAGCGACTGCCAGACCAGAGCCGAGGCGAGGCCGCCTGACAGAAGCAGGGTGCCGAAAAAGGCGAGCCGCCAATTCTTCGCCTGGACGCGCGACGAGCCGATGCGATCGTCCCAGATCTGCCCCGCGCGCTGATGCGGCGTGACCGGGACGGGCGAGATCCCATAATGATTGGAGGGCCTGCGGAAAATCATATCAATCCCTTTCGCTGATGTCAGGTGCGGAGCCAGCGCCGTGGCTATCGCCGCCCTTCAGGGTCTGCGCGCCGACCATCGCGCCCTGCGCGACCGCCTGCCGCTGCCGCATCGCGGTCGCCCACGCGGGCGGCGTGCCGGCAGCAGGTGCCGACCCGGCCTTCGCCGCCTGACCCGCGCGGCCGGCCGCAAATTGCTCGCGGGTCCGCTCGGCGGCACGCCGAAGCGGGGACGCCGCAGCGCTCGCCGCCGAGCGCGCGACACTGGCGAGACCCGCACCGACCGCCTGCGCCCCGCTCTTCCCGGCCGCGCCTGCGGCGTAGGAGCCCGATGCGCTGCCCGCAGTGCGGGTAGCGCCAGCCGCAGCGCCGCGCGCAAAGGTGGCGGCGGCACCGGTGGCCAGCGTCGCACCCGCCGCGCCTGCGGCGAGCGTGGCGCCGGCGGCGACGGCCGTGCCGGCCGCAGCGCCTGCGCCGAGCTGGGGACCGCCCGCGACGATGCCATTGGCGATCGAAGGACCGAAGATACCGAGACCCAGCAATGTGAGCGCGCCAAGCGCGATCGCCATCACCTGCTCGATGTCGGGCTCGGCGCCAATCTGGGCACCCATGAAGCGATCGAAGAGGGTCGTGCCGATCCCGGTGATGACGGCGAGCACCAGCACCTTGATGCCCGAGGAAACGATATGGCCAAGGACGCGCTCCGCCATGAAGGCGGTGCGGCCGAAAAAGGCGAAGGGGATCAGAACGAAGCCCGCGAGCGTGACGAGCTTGAACTCGAGAATCGTCACGAAGACCTGCACCGCGAGGATGAAGAAAGCGAGGACGACGATCACCCAGGCGATCAGCAGGATCAATATCTGCACGAAGTTGGTGAAGAGCCCGATAGGCCCCAATAGGTCCTTGCTCGCATCAAGAAGCGGCTCCGCGGCATCGAGGCCCGTCGCCGCAATGACGCCCGGGCGCATGAAGTCGCCGATCGCCATGGTGCCGCCGCTCGCCTTCAGCCCAAGGCCAGCAAAGCTTTCGAGCATGATCGTCGCCAGGCTCTGGAAATTACCGATGATGAACGCGAAGACGCCAATATAGAGCGTCTTCTTGACGAGCCGCTGCATGACATCCTCGTCGGCGCCCCACGCCCAGAACAGCGCCGCGATCGTCACGTCGATGACGATGAGCGTCGTCGACAGGAAGCCGACTTCGCCGCCGAGCAGTCCGAAGCCGCTGTCGATATAGGTCGAAAAGACCGACAGAAATTGGTCGATCACGCCCGTGTCGTTCATCGCTCGTTCCTCCGCTCACCGAAAAACCGGCGACGCTTCGCTTCCCATACCGCTTCGCAATCGGGGTCGGCCGTCGTGATGGTCCGGCAGCGGCGAAGCCCATCGTCCGGCGCCGGGTGTGCGTCCGCCCCGGAGACCTGGGGGGCGGACGCACGAGGCGCGGGCGGCAGGGTCACGGCGACGAGCGCGAGCGTCATGGCGATTCCGCCCAGCACTGCCGCGCCGGCGATCCTGGCCGCCCGGCCCATCTCAATTGCCTTTGCGGAAGCGGCGGAAGCGCTCGCGTCCTTCGGCTTCGGCAGCCGCCGCGCGGGCGGCATCGAGCATCTGCGCCCGCCCCTGCGCGGCGATCGCAGCGGCAAGATCGCCGAGTTGCTGCGACTGGAGCGCGAGCAGCTGATTGCCCGCCTGTGCCGCCTGGAGGGCGCCGGTCGCGGACTGGCTCGCGGTCACCAGCGTCGTAATCGAGCGGCGCGCATCGCCCATATTGCCGACGACGCCCGCCTGGACCTTCATCGCATCCTGGAAAGCACCGACGCTGTCGTTCCAGCGCGCTTCGGCATTGGCGACCATTTCCGCCTGCGTGCCCGTCAGCGCGCCGCCCTTGTAGCGCGCGTCGAACGCCTTCTGGATGTCGCCGACATCGAAAGCGACCCGCTGCGCTTCGCCGAGCAGGGCGCGGGTCCGGTCGACCTGACCTTGCAGCTCCTCGAGCGTCGAAACGGGCAGGCCCGACAGGTTGCGTGCCTCGTTCGCCAGCGACGTCGCCTGATTCTGCAGCTGCTTGATCTGATTGTTGATCTGTTCGAGCGTGCGCGCGGCGGTCAGGATGTTCTGGGCGTAGTTGCGGGGATCGTGGACGATCCCGCCCACCTGGGCCGCGGCCGGGGCGGACACGGCCGCAGCCGTGATGCCGAACCCGGTGACGAGCAGCGCGGCGGCACAATGGAAAATCGGCGTCTTCATGGTCATTCACTCCTTCAGGGTGGAAGATTCGAGATTGGCGAGGAGATCGGCCGCCCAGTCGAGGCGGCGCTCACGCAGCCAGGCGGCGGCAAAGCCATCACCGCCATGTTCGGCGACGAGTTCGCCGATGCGGATCTGGTCGGTCTTGGAAGACGCGGCGGTGAAGGCGAGCGCGACCTCGCCGAGGCCCAGTTCGAACAGCCGGTTCCCGCGCCGCGACTGGCAATAATAGTCGCGCTTCGGGGTCGCGCGGCTCAATATCTCGATCTGCCGGTCGTTGAGGCCGAAGCGCTCATAGACCCGCGCGATCTGCGGCTCGGCGGCGCGTTCATTGGGGAGGAAGATGCGCGTCGGACAGCTCTCGATGATCGCGGGCGCGATGCTCGAGCTCTCGATATCGGCGAGGCTCTGCGTCGCGAAGATGACGCTCGCATTCTTCTTGCGCAGCGTTTTCAGCCATTCGCGCAGCTGCGCGGCGAAGGCCGGGCTGTCGAGGATAAGCCAGCCCTCGTCGATGATGATCAGGGTCGGCGAGCCATCGAGCCGCTGCCCGATGCGGTGAAAGAGATAGGCGAGCACCGCGGGAGCGGAAGCGGCGCCGACGAGCCCCTCGGTCTCGAGCGCCTGCACACGCGCGTCGCCGAGGCGTTCGACCTCCGCATCGAGGAGCCGTCCCCAGGGTCCGCCGACCAGATAGGGCGCCAGTGCCTGCTTCAATTCCTGCGACTGGAGGAGGACCGCAAGCCCGGTCAGCGTCCGCTCCACGACCGGCGCGGTGGCCAGCGACGTCAGCGCCGACCAGAGATGCTCCTTCGCGGCCGGATCGACCGCCACGCCTTCGCCCGCGAGGAGCGCAGCCAGCCATTCAGCGGCCCACGCGCGTTCGCCCGCCTCATCGATGCGCGCGAGCGGCTGCAGCGCGACGCCGCCGCCGTCATCCTGCAAGGCACCGCCCAGATCCTGCCAGTCGCCGCCCATGGCGAGCGTCGCGGCGCGGATCGAGCCGCCGAAATCGAAGGCGAAGATCTGGCCATGCTCATAGCGCCGGAACTGCAACGCCATCAGCGCGAGGAGCACCGACTTGCCGGCGCCTGTCGGGCCGACGACGAGGCCGTGGCCGACGTCGCCGACATGAAGAGTGAGGCGGAACGGAGTCGAGCCTTCGGTCTTGCCATAGAGCAAGGGGGCATCACCGAAATGCTCGTCCCGTTCCGCCCCCGCCCACACCGCTGACAAGGGTATGAGGTGGGCGAGATTGAGCGTTGAAATGGGTGGCTGGCGGACATTGGCATAAACATGCCCGGGCAGGCTCCCGAGCCAGGCGTCGACCCCGTTCATGCCCTCGACGGTACAGGTGAAATCGCGGCCCTGGATGACCTTCTCGGCGAGCCGCAGCTTTTCGGCCGCGATGGCGGGATCCTTGTCCCACACCGTCAGCGTCGCGGTCACATAGGCGATGCCCGCATGATCGGCGCCGAGTTCCTGCAAAGCCATGTCGGCGTCGGCCGCCTTGTTCGAGGCGTCCGAGTCCATGAGCACCGAGGCCTCGTTGGTCATCACTTCCTTGAGGATCGCGGCGACCGATTTGCGCTTGGCGAACCATTGCCGCCGGATTTTGGTCAGCAGCTTCGTCGCGTCGGTCTTGTCGAGCATGATCGCGCGCGTCGACCAGCGATAGGCGAAAGCGAGCCGGTTGAGCTCGTCGAGCAGGCCCGGCCAGGTCGCGGTCGGAAAGCCGGTGATCGTCAGCGTGCGGAGATGATGCTCGCCGAGCCGCGGCGCGAGCCCGCCGACGAGCGGCTGGTCGGTCAGCAGCGCGTCGAGGTAGACGGGTGTTTCGGGGACGCGGACGCGCTGCCGATTGGTCGAGACGCAGCTGTGGAGATAGGTGAGTGTCTCGCCGTCGCCCAGCCATTCGGCCTCGGGAACGAAGCCTTCGATCAGATGGAGGAGCCGCCCGCTGCGGTCGACAAAGCCTTTCAGCAGTTCTTTGGGATCGACTCCCGCCTCCGAGCGCCCCTCATAAAGCCAGGCTTCCGCACGCGCGACCTCTTCCGCGGGCGGCATCCAGAGCAGGGTCAGATAATAGAAGCTTTCGAAATGCGCGCCTTCCTCGCGGAACTGCTCGCGGCGCTCGACATCGACCAGCGCCGAGACGGCGTCGGGAAAATCCGAGACCGGATAGGATATCGCGGGAACACGCTGCGCCTCGACGAAGACCGCCCAGCCCGAGCCGAGCCGCCGCAGCGCATTGTTGAGCCGCGCGGTCACCGAGACGAGTTCGGCCGGGGTCGCGCTGTCGAGGTCGGGACCGCGAAAGCGCGCAGTGCGCTGGAAGGAGCCATCCTTGTTGAGGACGACGCCCTCGGCGACGAGCGCCACCCAGGGAAGATAGTCGGCGAGGGAAGCCGATTTGGTGCGATATTCGGCGAGGTTCATCATGGGCGCATCCAGACAGGAAATTTGAGGTGGCGGCGGGCGACGTCGACGAACTGCGGGTCGTGCCGCGCCGCCCAGACCGAAAGGGCATGGCCGATCGCCCAGAGGGCAAGGCCGGCGATCCAGAGCCGAAGGCCAAGCCCGATCGCGCCGGCGAGGGTGCCGTTGACGATCGCCAGGCTGCGCGGCGCGCCGCCGAGCAGGATCGGCTCGGCGAGCGCGCGGTGGACCGGCGCGAACAAGCCCGGAATGTCGGCCTCCTGTGCCATCAGACGAGCGCCCCGCCGCCGAAGGAGAAGAAGGAGAGGAAGAAGCTCGATGCCGCGAAGGCGATCGACAGGCCGAAGACGATCTGGACCAGCCGGCGGAAACCGCCCGAGGTATCGCCGAAGGCAAGGCTGAGGCCGGTAACGATGATGATGATCACCGCGACGATCTTCGCGACCGGACCCTCGATGCTCTCGAGGATCGACTGGAGCGGCGCTTCCCAGGGCATCGACGAGCCGCCGGCATGGGCCGGGACGGCGACGATCATCGCGACGACGATCGCGGTCGAAGTGAGCATGGCGCGGCGGGCGCCTTGCCGGGCGGCACGGATCATGAGCTTTCTCCTTCTTGTGTGTGCGGGACAAGGCGATATTCGCCGGTGGCGGGATCGAGCCCGTCTACCCGCGCCAGTTCGGACAGGCGCCGGCCGGTCCCATCGCGGACGAGGACGGCAACAAGGTCGATGGTTTCGGCAAGCAACGCGCGCGGCACGGTTACGACCGCCTCCTGGATGAGCTGCTCCATGCGGCGGAGCGCCCCGAGCGCGCTTCCGGCGTGGATCGTACCGATCCCGCCCGGATGCCCTGTTCCCCAAGCCTTCAGCAGATCGAGCGCTTCGGGGCCGCGCACCTCGCCGATCGGAATGCGATCGGGCCGGAGGCGGAGCGACGAGCGCACGAGGTCGGTGAGCGATGCGACCCCGTCCTTGGTGCGCATGGCGACGACATTGCGCGCGGCGCACTGCAACTCGCGTATATCCTCGATGAGGATGACCCGGTCATCGGTGCCGGCGATCTCTGCGAGCAGCGCGTTGGCGAGCGTCGTCTTGCCGGTTCCGGTGCCGCCGGCGACGAGAATGTTCATCCGCCCGGCGACCGCATGTCGCAGCGAGGCGGCGGCAGCCGGCGCCATGATGCGCGCGCCCACATAGTCGTCGAGTGTGAAAACGGTGGCCGCCGGCTTGCGGATCGCGAAGGCCGGAGCGATCACGACGGGCGGCAGCAGTCCCTCGAACCGTTCGCCGCCGCCGGGCAGTTCGGCCGATACGCGGGGACTTCCGGCATGAACTTCGGCGCCGACATGATGCGCGACGAGGCGGATGATGCGTTCGCCATCGGCTGCACTCAGCCATGTGCCGCTATCCGAAAGGCCAGCACCCAAGCGGTCGACCCAGAGGCGGCCGTCCGGATTGAGCATGATCTCGACGACTTGCGGGTCGGCAAGCCAACCGGCGATCGCCGCTCCGAATGCGGTCTGCAACATGCGCGCGCTGCGATTTCGCGCTTCGAGCCGGATCGGTTCTGCTGCCATGGGAGGACCCCGTTTCGCGGCGCCGGACCGGAGTGTCCGTGCGACGGGGCCGAGTAAGAGACGCAGGGATTGCCCCAATTCAACAAGCTTTTGAGCGCGTCGCAGCGTGGCGTTGAAAGACAGGCTATGGCGTAGGCGCCGTCATCGCGAACGAGCGGCCGCGCCCCCGCGAATCACCCCCGGGGCTTGTGCCGGAGGCAATTTTGACAAGAGTGTGAACATGAGTGATTCGAGGTCGCACACATTTGAGGACGCCGAACGCTGGGCGCGCCTCACTGACAAGCAGCGGGCCTGCCTCGATCTCCTGATCGAGCGACAGACCTCGAAGCAGATTGCGCGGCAGCTCGGAATCGCCAAGCCCACCGTCGATCTCCGGCTGACCAAGGCGCGCGACATATTGGGGACGGCGAACCGCGACGAGACCGCGATCGTCTATGCCCGCCTCAAACAGACCTATGATCGGATCACATGCGATCCGATCGACCTTCCGCCGCCGCCTACGCTCGTGCCATCCCACTTCCCGGACGGAGGCCCGGCCGACGCGATGGCGCTGAATGACAGTGTCCTGGCGGCGGACGGGCCGATGGAGGCCAGCCCGCCGTTCAGGGATTTCTGGAGGCATGACCATGCCCGGACAAGGCGAGCGCTGATCATGGCGGCCATGATGGTCGCACTGGTCCTGCTCATCTTATCGGGGCTCGCCATCGCCCAGGCGCTGACGACGCTGATCTCCGGCTGATCCCTTTCCCTTGTGCCCAAGCAATCGCCGGATCGCCCCCGCTTTCCGGAAAAGGAGAAGTCATGTCCAAAGAAATCAACTTCGCAGCAGCTCGTCTCGAGCGCGACGTCCCGGCTGCGGAAGGCAGAGTCGACGATGCCCTCATCGCGGTGTCCTCGCTGATGACAAGTGTCGTGACCGCACGCCGCGATACCATCGGGGTGCCGGCCACCAGCGGCCATGCAACGATCCGGCGGCTCGCGAAGGCACAGATGGCGCTGGTCGATGTGAGCGGTGACATCCTTCGCGTCCATGGCGATCTCGTGCAAATCGGACGCGAGACGGCGGGCTATGACCTTCATGAATGCCCGGCGATCGCCGGTGCGGTTTCCGAGCCTCTTCCGGCGGCCGCCTGACCCCGATTGACCCGGAGCAATCAGCATGAAAGGTTCGGGCGATGCGCATGGCATTTTTCCTCGCTTTCTTGCTGGTTGCTCTTGGCTATGCCGCCTGGCGCGGGGGCGGACCCGAACGCGCGATGGCCGCGATCGCGCTGACCATGGTGGGAGCGGACAAGATGCTCCACGCTTTCGTACCGGTCGAATTCGCATCGCTGGACACGGGCCATCTAGCGATCGACCTGTTCGGCGCGACCGCAACCACCCTGCTCGCGCTTTTTGCGCATCGCTTCTGGCCCATGTGCGTCGCGGTGCTCCATATACTCCCGCTCCTCGCGCACACGAGCCGGTTCCTCGATGTGGAGATTCATCCGGCGGCTTATCTGACGATGCAGGTCGCGACCTCGTGGCTGGTTCCGCCGATCCTCATCCTCGCAACCTGGCGGCACCAGCGACGCCTGGCGCGCGGCGACAGCGAGCCGTCCTGGTACATCTCGTCGCGTCGATCGATCCCGAGAACAGCCAATCGATAGCCGAAACGCTACTTGCCGAGTTTCATAGTCTCGATCGCATCTGGTCGCGGTCACCCGAGGCGCTGGCGCGAATTCTCGGCAAGCAGAGTCCGGTCATAGGCCTTCTGCTTGCCGCGCGCGAGGCCGGCCTCGAAGCCATGCGCGCCGAATTGCTCGGTCGCGTGATCGAACCCTCCAGCCCAAAACTGATCGAATATCTCAAGACCTCGATGGGCGCGCTGCCCGAGGAAATTCTTCGCGTGCTGTTTCTGGACGCGTCGCGCCGGCTCGTCGCCGACGAGCAAATGCAGCATGGCTCGGTTCGGCAGCTGGCACTTTATCCGCGCACGATTTTCCGGCGCGCGCTCGAGCTGGACGCGGCAGCTATCCTGCTGGTCCATAATCATCCAAGCGGTGACCCGACCCCGAGCGACAGCGATATTCGCGTCACCGAACTCCTGCGCGACATCGGCCGGGCGCTCGACGTCGAACTCATCGACCATATTATCGTCACCCAGCGCGAGCACCATAGGCTGGCCGCCGGCAAAGCTCCGCCGAGGGGAAGACCGGGACCGCCGTTGACCCTCGGGGACGGGCACCGCGACCGCATCGAGACAGAGAAGGGAGTTGCCGACCTCGCACTCGCCAATGCGCGCCGGACCTTGCGCCGGCGGTTGCTGCGCAAACAGCTTCTGGGCAATGATGAGCTATTCGGCGAGCCGGCGTGGGACATGCTCATCGACCTCTTCATTCATGAAGGCGAGGCGAAGCCGGTGTCGACGAGCAGCCTCGGCATCGCCTCGGGGCTGGGGATGAGCAGCGCGCTGAGGCTGGTCCAGCGGCTCTGCGACGCCGAGCTCCTGGTCCGCACATCGGATCCCGCCGACGGACGGCGAAACTTCATCCAGCTGGCGCCCGAAGTCGCGCACCGGCTTACCGCCTATTTCGCGGCCGGCGAGGAATGAGTGCCGGACGGCTTATCGCGCGACACTTCCTCCTGGAACTTCGGCCCGAGTTCCATCCGGCGCGCGAGGGTATCGACGAACGCCTCCCACCGCTTCTTGCCGGTGGCCTGCGCCGCCTGCAGCGCCGCATCGGGGAGCGGCGGATTGTTCGTCAGCCAGGATCGGATGAACAGCGCGGCGGTCTCGTTCGACAGCTCGATATGCCATTCGAGCCGCTCGATCTGCCGCGACAGGCGGTCGAGGCGCCGGGCAAGCACCGCCTCGAGCCGCTCCTCCTGATCGGGTGTGAGCAAGGATGCGAGGGCGGCTTCGACGATATCGGTTCGCGTCATGCGCCGGCTGCGCGCCCGCTCGTCGAGTTCGCGGCAAAGCGCGGCATCGAGGCGGAAGGTCCGTTTGACCGCGGGCTTTTTCACAGGTCGATTCCATCGCCCGGATCGAGCGATGCGTTGCGCGCATTGCGCTGCATCGCCCGGTCCATGGCGCGCCGGTCGCGCGCCGCGTCGCTCCCCTCGCCGCCGCGATCGAAATCGAACTCGTTGACCTCGGGCATGGGTTCGGGGACCACATCCTCATGGTCAGCAAGGCCCGGCTCCCGCCGGATTCCCGAATTGGCCCCCTCTTCCGCCGCCGCGCCCCCGGCCGGCGCCGCCGCTTTCGCGTCGCCGTCCTCCGCTGCCGATGCGCGGCGTCCGGCAGGCCCGGGTCCGGGTCCGGGAAGCAGAAGAACGGGCGCCGGCTCCTGCGGCCGCGGCGTCCAGTCATCGTCCGCCCGTCTCGGCGTCCGGGCAGGCGGTGGCGGTGCGAGAATGCGGCTCGTGAACCGGGGGTCGACGTAATAGCGTGCCTTCGCAGCCCGGATCGGAGGCACGCCGGCGGCCATCACGATCTGCTCGCCGGGCGGCAACTGCATCACCTCGCCCGGCGTCAGCAGCGCGCGGGCGGTTTCGGTGCGCGAGACCATGAGATGGCCGAGCCAGGGCGAGAGGCGGTGGCCGGCATAATTTTTCATCGCGCGCATTTCGGTCGCAGTCCCCAGCGCATCGGAAATGCGCTTGGCGGTGCGCTCGTCGTTGGTCGCGAAGCTCACCCGGACATGGCAATTGTCGAGGATCGCATTATTCTGCCCATAGGCCTTCTCGATCTGGTTGAGCGACTGGGCGATCAGGAAGGCCTTGATCCCGTATCCCGCCATGAAGGCGAGCGCGCTTTCGAAGAAATCGAGGCGGCCCAGCGCCGGAAATTCGTCGAGCATCAGGAGCAGGCGCCGCGGCCGCGCGCCGGGATTGAGATCCTCGGTGAGCCGCCGTCCGATCTGGTTGAGGATCAGGCGGATGAGCGGCTTGGTGCGGCTGATGTCGCCGGGCGGCACGACGAGATAGAGCGAGGTCGGACGGTCCCCCGCCATCAGATCGGCAATCCGCCATTCGGACCGGCCCGTCACCGCCGCGATGACGGGGTCGCGATACAGGCCGAGAAAGGACATGGCGGTCGAAAGCACCCCCGAGCGTTCATTGTCCGATTTGTTCAGCAATTCCTGCGCGGCCGCGGCGACGACGGGATGCACGCCCTTGTCCCCCAGATGCCGGGTCGTCTGCATGCGGCGCAGCGTCGAGACGATCGGTCGCCGCGGATCGGAGAGAAAGGCTGCCACGCCCGCCAGAGACTTGTCCTCCTCGGCATAGAGGACATGGAGGATCGTGCCGACGAGCAAGGCATGACTCGTCTTCTCCCAATGGTTGCGTTTCTCGAGGCTGCCTTCGGGGTCGACGAGGACATCGGCGACATTCTGGACATCGCGCACTTCCCATTCGCCGCGGCGCACTTCGAGCAGGGGGTTATAGGCTGAGGATTTGGCGTTGGTGGGATCGAAGAGCAGCACGCGGCCATGCAGCGCGCGAAAGCCCGCTGTCAGCTGCCAATTCTCGCCCTTGATGTCATGGACGATGCAGCTTCCCGGCCAGGTGAGCAAAGTGGGCACGACGAGCCCCACGCCCTTGCCCGACCGTGTCGGTGCGAAGCAGAGAATATGCTCGGCGCCATCGTGGCGCAGATAGGCTTTGCCGAACCGGCCGAGCACGACCCCTTCGCTCCCGAGCATCCCGGCAGCGCGTATCTCGCGCCGGCCCGCCCAGCGCGCCGACCCATAGGTCTCGGCCTTTTGCCGTTCGCGGGCGCGCCATACCGACATGGCGATCGCGACGATGATCGCGGCGAACCCGCCCGACGCCGCAATCAGCGCCCCCTTGTAGAAGATTGGCGGCGCATAGGCGTCGAAGGCGAACCACCACCAGAAGAAGGCCGGCGGCGGATAGACGGGATAATTACCGAGGCGGAACCAGGGTTCGCCGAGTTCGGGCTGGAAGGCGAGCGCCGCCGCCGTCCATTGTGTCGCGCCCCAGACCGCCAGGAGGACGATCAGAAACACGGCCGTTATCTGGCCCCAGAGAATCCTGTCGTTCACGCTCGCCTCCCATGATGGATGCCCGGCCTCACAGCCCGATGCCCCTGCCGCGCCCGAGCGCCCAGTCGACGGTGCCGCCGGGCGTCATCGTTCCGGTGACATGCTGGCCAAGATGCTTGTCGAGCGCCGGGCGCCAGGGAACGAGCTGGAAACCGAGCCCGTCGTCGATCATCGCGAAACGGCCCGAAGACAAAGTGACGCGCTCGCGGTAGATGCCGCTCACATAGTCATTCGACCCCGAAGGTCTGTGCGCGAGGCCGGTGCGCTCGGCGATCGAGCGGGACGCCGCGTCGAGATCGCGCGCGTTCAAGGTATCGATGAGACCCTGCGCGAGAATGACGCGCTGCCCCTGGCGGCTCGCCAGTCCCTGCCCGGCGAGGTGGCGCGACCGCGCATCCATCGCATCACGGATTTCGCGTCCGAAGCCTTGATGGCTCGCAGCCGGCTCGCGGGTGACGAGTTGACGGTCGAGCCAGGTCGCGCCGGGCGCCGTCACCTGCGCGCCGAGCGGCAGGTCCGATCGCGTCACGAGCGATTGCCGCATCTGCCCTTTCGCGTCGGCCCAGGAGCGAAGCTCGACGATGGCCCCGGGCCGCGCGTCGCCGGTCAACTCGATGTCGCCGAACCGCAGATGGTGCGTGCGTCCATCGGCGCCGTCGACAATCGCATAGGCGCTACCGGCGAGTTCGTCGTGAAGCCCGCGATCGACGAGGCGGCCGATGACCGGATCCGTCGGCACATCGTCGTGGAGAGCAAGCACCGACGGGTCGAAGCGGCCGCCATCGCGGGTCAATGCGCGGTGCATGGTCTTGATGATGTCGCCGCGAACCGAGAGGTCGCGCAGCACGGATTCCGCATCGCCGCGCATGACCCAGATGCCGGACTCGATCTGCTCGGCAAGACCGAGCGCCTCGAGCTTCGCTGCCCGGCCAAGCAACTGCCGATGAAGATGCCCATCGGCCCGCCCATCCCGTCGAAGATCGATCTCGCCTGCACCCTCGGTTGCCATCCGCTCGAGCGTCCGGTCGAGGTTCGTCCAGCGCTCGGCGTCGACCTCGCGCGCGAGCGCATCGGCGATGTCGCGCGCGCTGCGCGGCCCGAGCTCGAGCGTGGCGAGATCCTCGGCGCGCCAGCGCAGCCCTTCGCTCATATAGCCGCGATCGACGACAAGATCCTTGCCGTCGTCGGCGACGCCGCGCACAAGGATGTGAATGTGCGGATTGTCGGTGTTCCAATGATCGACCGCGATCCAGTCGAGGCGCGTCTCGAGATCCTTTGCCATGTCGGCCATGAGGTCGCGGGTGAAGCGCCTGAGGTCGCCGATTTCCCCGGCATCTTCCGGACTGACGATGAAACGGAAATGATGACGATCATCCTCGCAGCGCGATGCGAAGCCGGCGCGGTCGGCTGCGTCCCCCTCCGCGTCGAACATCGAGGCGTCGCGGCCGTCGCGGGTGACGCCGTCGCGTTCGAGATATTGGATATGGCGCGCGAGCGGCGCCGAGCGGAAGCGCTGCCCCTTGTGGCGCACGATCCGCGCCTTGACGACGACGCAGCGGCCGTCGGCACGGAAGCGCACTCGCGCGAGCGCGCGGCGGCCGCGGCCATGATGCCCGGTGCCACCGCCGGACCCCGGCGGACGGCGCGCGAAACCCTTGCGCGCCATGGAGCGGCGCACCTGCCCCGCAAGGCTCCGCCCCCGGCGTGACGCCCCGGCCCCGCGGTCCCGCACCCTTCCCGGCCGGATCTTGAACTCACCGTCGTCACCGCTCACGGCAGGCCTGCCATATTCCAAGCCGCTGAATTTTCTTCGTAATGTTCGACATCATATGGCCAGGCAATTGCGAGCCATATGGATTTCCCGCTGATTTGCGCGCCCCTTCGACCAAGCGGCTGGCAGCCCTTTTATCTCGCCATACTTCCCTTCCATCCCAGCCAATCCCGTCCCTCCTTGCCGGCTTTACCCCACAAGGCGCAGACGGAGGCGGCGGAGCGAGGAAGGTCTTCATCGACGATCCTGACCGGAAAGCGGGACGAAGAGCGGGTGCCGCCCGGCGCCGGTGGCTGGCTCAGCGGCCGTCGGACTATTCGGCAGACTGCTCGAGTCCGAGACGGCCCGCGCGCGATCTTCGACGATGGAGGCGTTGTCGCCCCGCGCGGCAAAGAGTGTCGATCGCTGCCAGCCCGGCGCGGCCGAAGGCGGCGCGGCGGCGCGCGAAGCAATGCCGGAAGCGCCAAGCTCGGGCGCGATCCGCGCGACATAGGCGCGCGTTTCGGCCGGAAGTCCGCGCCGTCCGGACGCAAAAGCGTCGGCGCGGCCCGGTCCCGCATTATAGGCCGCGAGCATCAGCGACACATCGCGGTAGCGATCCCACATCGCGCGCAGATAGGCCGCGCCCGCAAGGATGTTCGAGCGCACATCGAACGGGTCGGCGCCCAGTCCGTGGCGCGCCGACAACATCGCCCAGGTCGCAGGCATGATCTGCATGAGCCCCATCGCACCGGCGTGCGAGACGGCGCGCGCGTTGCCCCGGCTTTCGGCATGCATGACGCGCCAGATCCAGCGTTCGGGGATACCGAAACGCTGCGAAGCTTCGGCGACCGATGCCGCATAGGGATGGACATCGGCGCGCACCGCCGGCGCGGCGACGGCAGCGGATGCGCCGCTGAACGCCGCGCCGAGTGCGCAGCCGATCGCCGCGCGGCGCAGCGCGAGCGCAATGGCGATGCAGGACGATCGCGGCCCGTATGCCATGGTCTAGCTCCGCTCGCGCGCCGACGGGCGCGACCAGAGCAGATGATGTTCGTCATCCTTTTGCGACGCGCGGAGCAAGTTCGCGCGGAGCGGAACCGCGAAGGCGGGGTCGTCGATCTGCACGGCGATGAACGCTCCGGCGCGCTCGCCGGTGCGATTCCAGCCCGCACCGATTTCGATTCCACTTGCGGCGTCGCCGACGAACCGCCGCCATTCGGGGGCATGTTCAGCGGCCGACGGCTGCGCCCGAACGATAACCATGTCGGCATCGCAGGTGAGCGTGCGCAGACGGCCGGCATAGCCGTCGCCGCGCTTTTCGAAAGTTCCGATGAGCATCGATATCACTCCATTTCGCTACGGGGAAAAGCAAGATCGCGGCCCGAAGGGCGCCAGCGCAGGGGCGCGCCCGGGGCGCCGCGGGTCAGGATCGGGTGCGCCGTTCCGAGCAGGCCGGTGGTCGGAAGCGGCCCGAAGTACCGCCCGTCGAGACTGTCCGGCGCCGCATTGATCAGGAAGATTTCGCGGGGCCGGACGATGCGGCAGCCGAGCCAGACCGGCAGCAGCCGATCGGCCCGGTCGCGCGCCAGCGCGCGGGCGACGGCCCGGCCGTCGACGGTCACGAAGACGCCCGAGCGACAGACGCGCGCGCCGGGGAGCGCGGCAACGCGCTTGATAAGCGGCACGCCGCGAGGCTGGTATTTGCGCCGCGCCATGTAGGCGGCGAGATCAGCTGGCGGTTCGATCGCGACCCAATCGCCGACCATGGGCGCGGCGCCGGGATCGATGCGATACAGACCGACCGGCGCGCTTTGGCTCGCATTCCATAGCAGGCGCGGCGCTGGCACGAACCAGGCTGAAAGACCGAGCAATGTCACAGCGGCAACGGCAATAGGGAGGTAGCGGCGGTTCATAATTCGATCGCCCGGCGGCGTAGCCATGCCGCATGGCGCTCGGCGCTATAGGGACGAAAGGGCATCCCGGCTGCGAGACGGTCGGCGACATGACGCCAGTGATCGGGGGATGCATCGCACGGATCGACCCCGGCGGCCTCGACCGCATCGATCGCTTCGAGCACCCGCGAAACCTTCGGCCAGCTCTCGATGTGCAGCAGAATTTCGCCGCCGGGCCGGATGAACGGCAGCGCCGTATAAGAATCGCCGACAGCGACCGCGGTGACGATCTGGATGCTCGAGTGGATGGTGCCGAAGTCGTTCGAGGACCAGCGCAAATAGGCGAAGGTCGCTCCCGGACGAAACATGACGATGCGCTTGCGGCGGCTGACGATCCGCTCGGCGGCCACGCGGCCAAAGCGAATCCATTGCTCGGTGCGGCCTTCGATCCAGGTCAGTTCGACCTCGGTCAGCGGCCGCTGCGCCTCTGCCGTGCTCGCCGCCGCGATGCGATCGCGCGGCATCATCGGCGCACCGGCCGCGCCGGATGGACGGTTCCCTTGCCCGGATCGGAGGTCGAAGAGCGCCGGCCGATCTCGGCCCAGGCGTCGAGATCCTCGATCCCATAGACGACACGTCCGCCAAGCTTGCGATAGGCGGGCCCGGTCCCGTAGCAGCGATGCTTCTCGAGCGTCCGGGCCGACAGCCCGAGATGCAGCGCGGCATCGGGCGTTCTGAGATAGCGCGGGCCAAGGGCGGGCAAGGGGGGATTCATTCGCGTGCTCCTTCCAGCCGCCGGGCCGAAAAAAGCCGGTGCGGCGGGTCGAGGAGCGTGGTGGCGCGAAGAGGAGCGGGAGCCGGAGCGGCTAAAATTCAGGGCAATTTTTGTCGCCCCGCAGGGCCGGCGAGCAGTGCCCGATAACCGCCCTGCATCAGGGCGCGTGCTTCCTCGATCAGGCGCTGCGTTCGCCTTCGTTCGGACGAGGACTTCCATTCGGCGCCGCGGCCGACCGACAGGCGGGGGTAGATGATGAGGCGCGCGACATCGTGAGAGGTGACGCCACCGCCGCCCGGTCCCTGCAGGATATCGAGAATGGCGAGCATCATGCCGAGGCGGCGCGCCTGATAGGCGGTCGGCAAGAAACCGGGCGGCGCCAGACCGGGCGCATCGCCGAGCCATCGATCGAACCGCGCAGCCGCCTCGTGACGCAGGCCGACCAGCGAATCGCGCAGGATCAGGTTCGCAAGCGGGACGCCGGCGCCGTCGGTGCGAAGCCACAGGCGGTGCCAGGCCCGGTCGTCGGCGAAGACGAAGTGCCGGCCATCTTCAAGGCGGCGATCGGCGACGACAAGATGGGGCGGCGGAACCGCGAAGGCGTCAGCCGCCGGGCATCCCGGCGGCGCCACGTCGAGGATGTTCGTGTAACCGCAGATCGCCGCCGACCAGAACGCAGGACTTTCACGCGCCGAGCGGGTCGGCGGGCATGGGAAAGCAAAGACCCCAGCGCCGGGCCATCGCCTCCCGCGCGGCGACATCGCCGCGGCGCCCGCCGGTCATAACGCAGTCATAGTCGCGGACATAAGCAGGGTTGCGGCGCAGAAACTCCTGCGCGAAGCCCGGAAAATCGAGCGGCGCCCGCTGCGTCACCTGTAATCCGATCGTGCCTGCCACCGCCACCTCCATTGGGATGACGGCAGCATCGCGATCGGATGATATCGGCCTATTCCAACATCGCGGAAGGCCGATCCCCAGAAATGGGTATCCCGCCCGGCTGCTGCCGGGCGGGATATGGGGAGCTCAATCGCCGCCGCGGCGGGCCTGGCGGTTCCAGACCAGATCATGTTCCTCGCCTTCGCCGGCGAAAAGCTGGGCGAAGATGGGGGCGGCAAATGTCGGATCGTCGAGCTTGACCGACAGATAGGGGCGCTTGTCCTGCGTCTTCTTTTCCCAGGCGGCGCCGACTTCGGCCTCGCCGATGAAGACGCGGTGGCTGGGGGCGTTGCCGCTCGGATTGTCTTCCGGAACGATGCGAACCGATTTCGCCTGCACCGAGAGAGTGACGATCTGTCCCCGATATTCGCCGGAAACCTTCTTGAATGTGCCGATCCTGGCCATGATGCTTGTCCTTTCCTTGGGCTCGGGCCGCACCAGCGCGGCTTCGATGCGCATCGGTGGTCAGCAAGGGGCCGGTGCCGCAGCCGTCAGGCCCGCAGCGCAGCGGAGGACGGACACGGGCCGTCTTTCTTGTCTCGCGAGGAACGGCGGCACGCCGGGGGAAGAAAGTCGGACATGGCCGTTGCGGTGTTCCGGGCCAGCGCAGCGGCTTTCTGACAGATGGCGCATTCCGAGAGGCCGTGCTGGCGTGGCCAGCGACCGGGAAGCGCAGAATGGCCAGGCCGTCCGCGACGAAGAAACACCGGCGGATCCGGATGCCGCGCTATCGAACGGTCGGCGTATCTCGCATCGTGCCCATCGACGACCGGTCCGCCGCCAACGACCGCCAACTCGCGCAGGCCGCCGCGACCCCGACAAGCATCGCGAGACAAGTTCGCCAACCGCCGTCGATACCGAGAAGGTCCGCCAGCGCCGTTCCCGCTCCTAAGCCCGCAGCGCCCGCCGGAGCCATGAAAAGCAATCCGATCAGGAGCCGGATACTTGCCGAGGTGGTTCGAGCGAACAGCCACCGCCCCGCCAGATGGAACCCGATGCCGGTAAGCAGTCCCATCGCAAGTGCTGCGGCCCATCCATTGCCTTGATCGCGAAGGAGGAGGAAGGCGCAAAGGCCGAGGCAGACGGGCAAGGCCAAGGACGCCAGCCGGAACAGCAGCCCGGTCAGATAGAGTGCGGCGATACCGCCGAGGATGATCATCAGCGTCATGGGCGTCGCCCCGCCGGGCGCGCCGACCGCGACGTCGACGGCGTGATATGCCCGCCTGTCCCCACAGCAATCGAGCCAGGACAGAGCCGCGAGCGGCGCTGCCCCGGACCGGGATGGATGCGATCAGCGGCCGAAGGGGTCATATTCGCACACGATCATGTCGGGATCGCCGTCGAACTCGTCGAGCGGCATCACCGAATAGCCTTTGACGGTTTCGATGAGGACGATGATGGTCATCATCGTGCGGGCAAGGTTCCAGCCGAGCGATTGGGCAGTGGAAAGCGGCATGGGTCAAGCTCCTGTCGTTGGGAGCGGGCCATTCCCGCTCGACAGTCGCCCCGCCGGTCGGGGACAGGCCGCAATCACCGCGAGCGAAGCTGCGGCCGCACGCGGAGCGTAGCGGACCCTTTACGGGTTGATTGAAGGAGGCCTGGCTTCGCACCCAGGGATCAGCGGCATTCGAGCGGGATGGCCCGCTCCCCGTGGGCAGCGCCATGCCGAACCTGACAAGCCATGCGGAATTTCCCACAGTCTGACTTACAGAAACGTCATAATGCCAATTAAGGCTTACGTGTAAGCCATCAACTTGACTTTTGTGCCGATTGCAGCCTAGAAGGTCGAAAGGATGGTCGATGGCCGACGAGACGACAAAAAAGATCCCGCGCAGCTATTCGCGCTACACCCGCGAGGCTGTGCGCCTGCTGGGCGGGCTCATTCGCGCCCGGCGGATCGAACGGCGGCTGAGCGTCGAAGACCTCGCGACGCGCAGCGGCGTGTCGCGCGACATGATGCGCCGTATCGAGCAGGGCGACCCGCGCTGCGCCATCGGCCTCGTCTTCGAGGCGGCCGCGATCGTCGGGGTCGCGCTGTTCGACAGCGACCGGGACCGTCTCGCTGGACATCTCGTCGAGCAGGAAACGAAGCTGCGCCTGCTTCCCAAGGCCGTTCACAAGCCGCGATCCGAGGTGAAGGATGACTTCTGACGTCGCGCCTGCCGGCGAAGCCTTCGTCTGGATATGGCTGCCCGGGGCAACCGAGCCGGTCGTCGCGGGCAGGCTCGCGCGCGCGCGCGATAGCCGGCTCACCTTCAACTATGGCCAAAGCTATCTGGCCCGCGCGGATGCCATCGCGATCTACGAGCCCGAATTGCCGCTGCGCGCCGGCCTGATCGAGCCGGCGAGCAAGATGCAGTTGCCAGGCGCGATCCGCGACGGGTCGCCCGATGCGTGGGGCCGGCGCGTCATCATCAACCGGATCGGCGGGCGCGACGAGGGTGAGCTGGCTCCAGCCGAACTCGACGAATTGACCTATCTCCTCGAATCCGGCTCCGACCGCATCGGCATGCTCGATTTCCAGGCGTCGGCCACCGACTATGTAGCGCGCCAGCGGCAGAATGCGACGCTCGCCGAACTGATGGAGTCGGCCGAGCGCGTCGAGCGGGGCGCGCCGCTCACGCCCGAGCTCGACCAGGCGCTGCAACATGGCACATCGCTTGGCGGCGCCCGCCCCAAGGCGCTGATCGACGATGGCGCACGAAAATATATCGCCAAATTTTCTGCGGCAGCCGACATCTACAATGTCGTGAAAGCCGAATATGTCGCGATGCGCCTCGCCGCGCGCGCGGGCCTTGATGTCGCGCCGGTCAAGCTTGCGCGCGCGCTCGGCAAGGATGTGTTGCTCGTCGAGCGTTTCGATCGCGCGCCCAAGGAGGACAATTGGGTCCGGCGCGGCGTGGTGTCGGCGCTCACCCTCCTTGCCCTCGACGAGACCGAGGCGCGCTATGCGAGCTATGAGGATCTCGCGACCGTGATCCGTCACCGGTTCGTCGATCCCGCAGCGACGCTCGCCGAACTTTACGCGCGCATCATATTCAACATTCTGTCCGGAAACACCGACGATCATGCGCGCAACCATGCCGCCTTCTGGGACGGCGGGACGCTGGAGCTTACGCCCGCCTATGACATCTGCCCGCAAGGCCGCACCGGCGGCGAGGCGACGCAGGCGATGCTCATCCTCGGCAACCGGCGGTTCAGCCAATTGTCGCTGTGTCTCGAGGCCGCGCCCGTCTTTCACCTCGACGATGCGCGCGCGCGCGCCATCATCACGGGCCAGCAGGCCGCGATCGAGGCCCATTGGGACGCCGTGTGCGACGAAGCGGCGCTCGGCGGCGCCGAGCGCGCGTTCCTTTGGCGGCGGCAGTTCCTCAACCCGTTCGCCTTCGAGGGTTTTGCAGCCGTCCCGAACTGACCGAGATCCCTGCGCACAAGAGCATTGGCGCAAGCCGACCGGCCCCGCTCGAAAGCGGGACCGGCACGGGCTGTCACGACGGCGGGTTCCAGATGATGACCTTCTTCATCGGATCGTCGCCCGGCGCATTAGCGATATTGCCGTAGATGGTGCCGAACTCGGGTGCCGAAAGCGATACCGACACATATTCGGCGCCGGTGTTCTGCGAGAAGCGTTTCCAGCCGGCACCGAGCTCGAAGCCGTTCTTGCGGCTGACGATGCGGTAATCGGGCTCGCTGTCCTTGGCTTTGCGACCATTCGGGACGATCGCGATCGGCGCGGTGACGTTGAGGGTGGCGAGCGTGCCTTCGAAGCTGCCGTCCGCCTTGACGGTGAGATTTGCGATGGTGGCCATGATAAAGTCTCCTGGATTGATCGGGACCATCCCGATGGCGCTTGCACGAGGGGCCGGGAGCCGCCGTCACCGGAACATCGTGACGGGGAACCCCGAACGGGGTTGACGGCCGGAGGCGATCCGAGGCCCATAGAAAAGCGCCCTAGAGGGGTGGACGATCGACCGGGGAGGCTTGCTGCCGCCGTCATTCATCGGCTATTGGACAAGGGCACTTGTGGCATCGCGCGCCACCTGTCTTTCCGCCACGACGATCCGCTGCAAGGTCGGTAGCGCCTTGAAAGCGGCAGGCGCGTTTAAGGGGTCAGAGCTTGTCCTGACTCATTGTTGCCGGGATTGGGGATGCCGCCATGGGCAAATATGATGCGCTTGGGACCTTTTTGCGAAGGTGGAAAGTCCGCAACGACGCCCCGGGTGTCGAACTGAGCTTTGCCCAGATCGAGAGCATCGTCCGCGGCTTGTTGCCGCGCGCTGCGGCCGACCCGCAATGGTGGTGCATGAACGAGCAGGCCGAGCCTCCCCACCGACGGGCTTGGCGCGAAGCGGGCTTCGATGCGATCGCCGACATGGCGGCCGAACGTGTCTATTTCCAACGGCGATAAGGCCCAGTCCGGCCTGACCCCGAAAGATACCACAAGCGTCCGTTGAACCGCCAGCTGCCGTCAGGTCGGGCCGCCATAAGCGGGATCGAGCGCGAGATTGAGCAGATGCGCGAGGCGGAAGCCCGCTTTGGCAACCTGCTCGGATGCGGCACCCTGATAGGCTGCGAGATAGGCCTGATCGATCCGTTGGATACGTTTCGGATTGGTCTGCTTCAGCGCAGCGGCCGAATATTGGCAGTTCGCCCCGACGATGGTGCAATAGGCGGTCGCGGGCGCGAGGGTGATCGAATAGGATTCATTGGCCCAGTCCGCCGGGGCCGTCGCGACCCAATTCTTCACCGCGACAAGATTGCGATTGGCCTGGAGCGTATCGACCGCGCGATAGGCGATGGTGAAGCGGCTGATGGATATCGCCGATCCAGTGACCGAGCGCCATCAGTGCGAAGGCCCGCTCCTCGCGCAGCTTCGTCCGGTCCTTGGCCGTTAGTAGTCGGCCGGCTTTCGGTGGGTCAATGCGTATTTCGGTCCATTCAATGGAAATCATGGCTCCGGATGCGAAGCGGCGCGTCGCGCGAGTCCGGCCCCCCACCGTTACGCGCCCCATCCCCACGACCCGACGCTATGGACACATCGCCCTGCGCGATCGAGCGCAACATGGCGTCGTGTTCGACGATACGGTCGCAGATGATGTGGATAACTTCGCCTTCCTTCTGGAGCCGCCCGCGCATCGCGATCATCGAGGCCGACATTATCTGCCGCCGGTAAATGTCGAAGCGGTCGGGCCAAAGGATGCCATTAGCGATGCCGGTCTCATCCTCGATCGTTACGAACAGGACGCCCTTGGCCGAGCCGGGGCGCTGACGAACGAGGATCACCCCGGCGACCTCGATATTGCGGCCATCCCTGATATGGGCGAGATCCGCGCAGCGGACGATGCCCATGCCACCAAGCTCTTTGCGCAAGAAGCTCAGCGGATGCGCGCGCAACGAAAGTTGCAGCGTTCGATAATCCTCGACGACCTCACGCCCTTCCGTCATCGGCCGTAGCGAAGTTTCCGGTTCGAGCCCCTCGGGGCTGAAGCTCGCCTCGCGGGCATCCGCCGCCGCGAACAGCGGGAGCGGCGCTTCGCCGAGACCCCGAACCTTCCAGAGACCTTGGCGCCGATCCTCGGCAAGGCAGGCAAAGCCATCGGCTTCGGCGATCCGCTCGATCGCGGCGCGCGGCACGCCGGCGCGTCGCCAGACATCTTCGACGCAGTCGTAAGGCACATCGCCCCGCGCACCCACGATCGCCGCGCCGTGCACATTGGCAAGCGAGCGTACCTGGCGAAACCCGAGCCGCACCGTGAGATAGCGGTCACCGGTTTCCTCTAGCGTGCAATCCCAGTGGCTGTGGTTGATCGAGACAGGCCGCACTTCGACTCCGTGATTGCGGGCATCGCGCACGATCTGCGCAGGCGCATAAAAGCCCATCGGCTGGGCGTTCAGCAGCGCGGCGCAGAAGACGTCGGGATGATGATACTTCATCCAGCAGGACGCATAAGCGATCTTCGCGAACGACGCCGCGTGGCTTTCGGGGAAGCCATAACTCCCGAAGCCCTCGATCTGCTTGAAGGTTCGCTCGGCGAAGTCCTTCGGATAGCCGCGCTCGACCATGCCGCCGACCAGCTTGTGGTAGAAATGCGACACGCCGCCGGTGAGTTTGAAGGTCGCCATCGCTCGGCGAAGTTGATCGGCCTCGGCGGGCGTGAAACCCGCGCCGACGATCGCAACCTTCATCGCTTGCTCCTGGAAGAGCGGCACACCCAATGTCTTTTCGAGTACGGCGCGGAGTTCAGGCTTGGGATAGTCGGCCTTCTCCTTGCCTTCGCGGCGACGAAGATAGGGATGGACCATGTCGCCCTGGATCGGACCCGGACGCACGATCGCCACCTCGATTACCAGATCGTAGAAGCATTTGGGCTTGATCCGCGGCAGCATCGACATTTGCGCACGGCTCTCGATCTGGAAGACGCCCAATGTATCGGCCTTCTGGATCATGCCGTAGACCGCCGGATCGTCGTCCTGCAGGTCGGCCATACCGACCGAGATACCCTTATGATCGCGAAGCAGGTTGAAGGCCCGGTTCATGCAGCCCAGCATCCCAAGGCCCAGGACGTCGACCTTCATGAATTTGAGAACGTCGATATCGTCCTTGTCCCATTCGATGATCTGCCGGTCTTCCATCCGCGCCGGTTCGATCGGGACGAGGTCGTCCAGACGCTCCTCGGTCAGCACGAAGCCGCCGGGGTGTTGCGACAGGTGGCGCGGGGTTCCGATCAGCTGGCGCGCGAGATCGAGGGTCAGTCTCAGGCGATGATCGTCGGCATTCAGATTGAGGCTGGCGATCTGTTCCTCGGGAATGCCGTCAACCGACCAGCCCCAGACGAGGCCGGTGAGCATTTTCGTCAGGTCGCGCGGCAGTCCGAGCGCCTTGCCGACCTCGGCCACGGCGCCGCGCGTCCGATAGCGTGTGACCACGGCGGTCAGCGCGGAGCGATGCCGCCCGTAGGTGTCGTAAATCCACTGGATGATTTCTTCGCGCCGCTCATGCTCGAAGTCGACGTCGATATCGGGCGGTTCCTTGCGTTCCCCCGAGACGAAACGCTCGAAGAGCAACTCATGCTTGATCGGATCGATCGAGGTCACGCCGAGCAGGAAGCAGACGCAGCTGTTCGCCGCGCTCCCTCGACCCTGGCACAGGATCCCGCGCCGCCGGCTCTCGGCGACGATCGAGTTGACGGTCAGGAAATAGGGTGCGTAGCCAAGCTCGCCGATCAGCCGCAGCTCATGATCGATCTGTCTCCGATAGGCAGGCGGCACGCCGCCCGGAAACATACGAACCGCGCCTTCCTCGGTGAGCGCGGCGAGCGCCTCCTGCGCGCTCCGCCCCGCCATCACTTCCTCATAGGGATATTGGTAGCGGATCTCGGCGAGGTCGAAGCGGCAGGCCGCGGCGATGTCGGCGGTCGCCTGGATCGCGTCAGGAAAGAGCGCGAAGCGCCTTTCCATCTCGGCGGGCGACTTCATAGCGCGATCCATGAAGCGTTCGCGCTTGAAGCCGAGCGCGTCGACGGTCGTCTTTTCGCGGATCGCGGTCAGCACATCCTGCAGCGGCCGGCGCTCGGGGGCATGATAGAGAATGTCTCCGCACGCCACACAGCGTATGCGCGCTTCGCGGGCTAGCGCGTCGAGCGCGCGCAGCCGCGCGAAATCGCCGGGGCGCCGCCGGAGCGCAAGCGCCAGATAGGCATCGCTGCCGAAAACATCCCGCAGTTCGCCAAGGTCGAAGCGCGTCCGCTCGCCGGCGGCATCGGGAAGCAGGATGGCAACCAGCCCTTCGGCCCATGCCGCGACATCGGTCCAGTCGAGCCAGCAATTGCCTTTCCCGCCGCGCGCCTTGCCTAGCGTCAGCAGCCGGGTCAGCCGTGACCAGGCGGCGCGATCCTTGGGATAGAGCAAGAGCGAACGGCCGTCGCGAAGATCGATCCGCGATCCCGGGATGAGCCGGACTCCCGTCGCCTCCTGCCCCGAGAGACCGCGGACCATGCCGGCGACGCTGCCGCGGTCGCAGAGCCCGAGCGCCGAATGACCGAGCAAAGCCGCCGCTGCGAACATCTCCTCGGGCGCCGAAGCCCCCCGCAGGAAGGAGAAATGGCTGGTCGTCTGGAGCTCGACATAGGTCGTCATCCGAACACGCCGTGCATGTACCAGCTCAAATCGCCGGTATTTCCCTCTTGTGCGTCGCCGCGGCGGAACAGCCAGAAGCGCTCGCCGCTCTCCGCCTCCACCCGGAAATAGTCGCGGACCGCCCACATCTCGCCCGCGCGCCGCCACCATTCGCCATGGATGCGTTCGGGTCCGTCGCCCGCGACGACGCGGTAGCTCCGCCCGCGCCACGCGAAGCGGCGCGGCGGATGGTCGGGGAGCAGCGCGACGACGCCCGACAGGGCCTCGGGCCGCGCGAGCATACGGATGGGCCGGACCCAGGCCGGCCAGCCGTCCGGCGTTGCGAGCGGGCCGGCACGGCCGATCGCGCGCTCGGGCACGTCGCTTTCGATAGCCGAGAGGCGAAACAGCGCTGCCTCGCCTGCGCGGCCCGCAAGCTGGTCGACGAGCGGCGCAATATCGGGCGTCCGCGGCTCGTCCGTGAGCCCCGCGCCGATCGCCTCGGGCGTCAGCGCATCGACCTGCGGCGCGGCGAGCGCCATCGCCTCGATCCCTAGCCCGGGCTCGATCCGGTCGATGCGGAGCTTGAAGAGGCGTAGCAGATGCTTAGTGTCGCGCGTCGCCCGCGCCGTCCCGACCGCGACGCGCTGCTCGCGCGCATCGACGCGCTCGCAGCTGAGCACCGCCGTGCGCACGCCAAGGCCGCGTTCGTGCAGATCGGCGACAAGATCGCCGACGAGATCGGCGATCACCTGCTCGATTGCCTCGGCCGTCGCGATCGGCTCGACGAGCCGCCTCGATACGAAAGGCATCTCGAACGGCACGACGGGCACGATTGGCTCGGGCACATGCCCGCGCGCCTGGTCGAGCCGCTCGACCGCGCCGCGCCCGAGCCGGCGCGCGAGCGGCCCGCGCGGCATGGGATAAAGGTCTACGATCCGCTCGATCCCGAAGCGCGCTGCCGCCGCCAGCGCCTCCGGCGCGAGCCGGAGCGCGCGAAGCGGCAACGGCGCAAGCGCCTCCCCTTCCTCCCTTTCCGGCAAAACCAAAGTCGCCGCGCCGCCAAAGCGCGCGAGCGCGTGCGCGGCGCCGGGGGTTCCGGCGATCGCGACGCGCGCGGTGAAACCGAGGCGGCGCAGGAACGACACAAGCCGCGAGGCGAAGCGCGCCTCGCCGCCGAAGAGGTGGGTGGTGCCGGTGAGGTCGAGCCAGAGCCCGTCGCTTCCCGACACCGCCGCAGTCGGCGTCCAGTGCCGAACCGCATGGAGAGCCAGGCGGTCAAGCCACGCCGCATCGGCCTCGGGAGCAGCATCGAGCACGTCCAGATCGGTCACGAGCGCTCGTGCATGCGCTGCCGCCAGGCCGGGCGCGAGGCCGAGATCGAGCGCCAGAGGGCAAGCGGCAGTGACGATATCGCGCTGGCCGGAGCGCGCGACGAGGATCGTCGGGCGGGCGCCCCACGGAATAGCTATCGGAAGCGCGCTGCCTGTCGCCGCGCTCCCGTCGTCGCTGCGTGCCATGCGAAAGACCGGCGCAGCCGCTTCGCTTCGCCGTCCCAGCTCGCGCATCGGCGGCCGCTGGTGTGCTGGCAGCGCATCGATAGCGGCCCGGTCGGGCCGTGCATGCGCCGAGTTTTCCTGGGCCCAGCGCGCGCCCGGTCGCCAGCCGCCGCCGCGCGGCACTGAACAGGCTCCGGGGTTATCGTCGATGGGCTCGGGCAAGCGCGGTTCGAGCCGCGCGAACTCAGGCGGCGTGCCCGAGCGCGAGATCGACGCCGCCCGCCGCAATCGCTCGATCGCGAGTTGCGGCAGGAAGAGCGAGGCGACCCTGGTCATCGCACGCCTCCAGTTCGAGGGAAAAAGGCGGCCCGCCGCGCTGGCGGACAAGCTCGACCGACCAGCGCCCGCGCCCGACGCCGGGCATCGTAAGCGGCGACGAGGCAAGGCTCCCGATCCGCCAGCGCGTGCAGGCCAGCGAGAGATCGGTGAGCGGGCATTGGCCGTAACGCCGGTAGCGGCGATAGAGCAGCATCGGCGTCTTGCCTTCGGAGGCCGCGAGCTGCAGCCGGCGCGTCGCGGTCTGGTCGGCCGCCTTCACTTCGGCCACCACGCAGGCGAGTGCCCCGTCGCGAAGCGCGTCCTCGCACATCGCAAGCAGTTCCTTGTCGGTCTTCCCCTGCGCATAAAGCACCCGCTCAGGCCCGAGCCCGGCCTGTTCAAGCCCGGGGGCATAAAGATCGAAGCGGGTCAGCGCCCAGAGCGCCGACAGGCCCGGCGCCGCGAAGCGCGCGGCGATCCCGGCAGCAAACAAGGTCGCCGCCGCGTCGTCGCTCCAGCTCGCAGAGGCGGCCGCAACCTCATGGAGGCCCGCGCCATCGAGCCCGCCGCCGCTGAGAAGATGGTCGAGCGGGCCAACGCCGAACGGCAGCACCGGCCCGCGTACTGACTGGGCGCGCGCCACCGCCTCGCGAAGCGATTGAAGCTCCTCGGCGCTTGGCCGGGGCTGCGTGAAAGGCGGCGCGGTCATATCCGGTTCGACTCAAATGTTCCCTATATGTTCTACCCTGTCGGAACGGACGTCAAGCGACCTGCGGCGGCCCACTGTGGATCATTCAGTGACGCGACACCTTCGCCGCTATAATCGGGCGGATAAATTCATGCCGATCACCACCGATCTTCCCTGGAACGAACTCGCGATCTACGCCGTCGGCGCCGCGCTGATTCTCGTCATCCTGTTCAAGATTCCCTATGTCGGCCGCGTCCTTCGCGCGCTTTTCTCCTTTGCGCTCCTCGCCTTCGGCATTTTCCTCGTGCTTCAGCAGGCGCCCTTCGATCCCAATCTGTCGCGAATCACCGCTAACCTCGGTCTCGACACGCAGGAGGTCGTCGGCAACGAGGTCCGCATTCCGATGAGCCGCGACGGGCATTTCTGGGCCGAGGTCGAACTCAATGGCACAAAGCGGCGAATGCTGGTCGACAGCGGCGCCACGGTCACCGCGCTGTCCGAGGCGACCGCTGCGGCCGGGGGCGTTAAGGCCGATGCGACGCTCGTGCCTCTGCTCATGAAAACCGCGAACGGCACCGTGCGCGCCGACGCGGGCACCGTCGACCGGCTCCGAATCGGCGGCATCGAGGCGCGAAAGCTGAAAATCGTCATTTCGCCGGGACTCGGCGACACCGACGTCCTCGGCATGAACTTCCTCTCGCAGCTGAAGTCTTGGCGCGTCGAAGGCCGGACATTGATCCTGACCCCCAAAGCTTCGGACCCGGCGGCCTAGCGATCGGCGGCGCGCGCCAATCGCGCCAGCGTCCGCTCGTCGCGGACCCCGCCGAACCAGCGATCGAGCGCCGCCGCGAACAAGGGGCGATCGCTCGCCGCCTCGAACAAGGTGAGCGACGAGCGCAGCTTCACCGCGTCGACCTCGCCGAAGACCGCGACGGGATCGCTCAGCGCGACATCCTGGAGCGCCGCGACGCATTCGGAATAGCGGGCACCGAGGAGCGGGTGCGCGAGATAGGCGCGGGCCTCACCCAGATCGGCGATCGCATAATGCTGCGCCATGGCGCTTCGCCCGAGCCCGGCGAGCTGCGGGAAGATGAACCACATCCAGTGCGAGCGCTTCTGGCCACGGCCGATCTCGCCGAGAGCCCGCGGATAAATCTCCGCCTGCGCCTCGACGAAGCGATCGAGCCCGTCATGGTCGCTCATAAGGCAAGCGCTCCCTGCGCCGGCGGTTTGCCATAGACCTGGCGAACCTCGAGGCTGCCTTCGGGAAGCCATTGCAGAATATCAGCCGCGGGCACGCGCGGATCGAGCCAGTCCGCCCAACGATCGCGCGGCAGCGGAATGATCTGGCGATGATGATAGGGTGCGATATCGGGACCGGCGTCCATCGTGAGCAGGCTGAAGGCTTCGCCGACAAAGGCATCGCGCCAGATCCCCGCCATGCAGAACCAGCGATGATCCTTCATCGTGAAGAGCCACTTATCGAGGCGCTTTTGCGATTTGTCGGTCGGATCGGTGAATTCATAGAAGCCGTCGCAGAGGACGAGGCAGCGCTGCGCGCCAAGATCGCGCCCTTCGGAGCGGATATTGTAGACGGGCTTGCTCCCTTGCCCCGGCCAGCTCCAGCGCCGGTTGACGAGCTCGCCGACCGCATCGCCGTCACTCGCCTTCACGATCGGGGCCATGTCGGTGATTCGCACATCCTCGCGCGCCGGGACGTTCGGCGCGCCCTCGGGCATCTTGATCTTGATCTGGAGGTCGTCGAAATCCTCGGCGATCGAGGCGATGTCGACTTCCAGCCTGTAATCATTGCACATTCGCAGAAGTTCCCTGGCCCTTGCGACTCATCTTCGTTCCCATTATGTTCCACGTATGGGAATAGCGCCAACCCCTTTCGATCCCGATGCCCCGGACGGCGGACGACGTGCGCTCATAAGGCGCAATCCCGAGGATGAAAATGAGGTCGAAATGGTCGAGGCGGTCTGGGGAAGCGATCCGCGTTTCTCGGACGGCGTCAATTTCCGCTTCGTCCGCTCCGAAGGCCGCGTCTTTCCGAAGCGCCGCTGCCTGATCCCGGCGTCTGAGTTCCGCATGGGCACCGGCGACCACAGGTACAGGGTCACGCTCGACAGCGGTAATTTCTTTTATCTTGCCGCCATCTGGGATCCCCCGCTTGCCGACTGGCCGCTCTCCTACCGGATCCTCACCATCCCGGCCGGCGCGGACGTGCTTCCCTACCAGACGCGGCACGGCGTTATCGTCGAGCGGCGCAACGTCATGCACTGGCTCGATGGCACGCAGCCCAACGAGGTGCTGTTCGAAGAGCCGCCGCGCCACACGTTTTTCGTCGAGCCTCTTCGCGCGCAAGCCGATCTGCCACTGTGACAACGCAAAGCTTGGATCGCACCATGCCCGGGCGCCAAGCCGATCTGTTCGGCACGTCGCTTCCTGCCGGTCTTAGCTACTGCAATGACTTCGTCGCTCCCGGTGAGGAGCAAAGTCTGATCGCCCTTGTCGAAGCGGCAAATCTTACCCCGTTCCAGTTCCAACTATGGGAAGGAAAGCGGCTTACCCGCTCGTTCGGCTGGACCTACGATTTCCAGACAGGCCGCTTTGCGCCGGGCGACCCCATTCCCGCGTGGCTCGAACCGCTCCGCGAACGCGCCGCAGACTTTGCCGGTCTCCCAAACACCGCTCTCGAGCAGGCGCTCCTCATCCAATACGGGATCGGTGCCGGGATCGGCTGGCACAAAGATCGCCCGGTCTTCGAGAATGTGATCGGCGTGTCGCTCGGATCGACGGCCACCATGCGCTATCGTCGTAGATGCGCCGACCGGTTCGAGCGCCGCACGGCCGAACTCGCGCCACGCTCGATCTATCATATGCAGGGCGAGATTCGCGACGAGTGGGAACACAGCATTGCGGCGATGCCGACCCCGCGCTGGTCGATCACGTTTCGCAGCCTTCGATGATCCGCACAAGGTAACGGGCTACTCCATCCGACTAACGATCTTTTGGCGCTGCCGTACAATCATCGATCTGTTCGCGAAGCTTTCCGCGCCTTGCGACCCAGGAGAGTTCTTCCTTTCAGGAAAACCGAGATCTTCATCTGACGCCCGCTCGGTAGCAATCGGGTGCGCACCACGACTTCGCCTGCGGCATCAATACCGTGAACCTGAAACACCGACTTCGCGATGTCCAACCCGATCGTCGCAATCTTCTCCATCGTTGCTCTCCTCCAGCTCATCCCGCAGATCATACCGCGGGGAGTTGGAGAGCCGTCCACGTCATCAATTGCGGACCGACGGCTTTCGGGCTGTTGATCCCAAGAAGCCGACACTCGCTCAGTTGCTCAAGCGCCGCGCTGCCTCGGCTCTCCAAACTGTAACGCCCCAAGGGCGGTCTCAACATCTCGATGAAAAGCATTGCTTCCAAATTTCATGAAAATATGATTTTATAGTTTCATGAAATTTGACGAAACGACGGGCGGTGGCGATGACGAGCATCTCCAAATTCAAGTCCCTGCGGCGACCAAACGCGATCTCGGTCAGCGTGCGCTTGATACCCGTGAGCCGCTCCGTATGGTCGTACTGAGGGCGTTGGCAGCCTACGGCGTGACAGTGCCGGAGGGCGCGATCACCGATCGACGGAAACGCAGCTAATGGCCGACGACTTCGAAGCGTTGACCATCGATCAATATGTTCGCGAGGCAGCGCGGACCGATCAACGCAAGGGTCCAGGGACGATCGGCTTTACGATGCTGGGTCTGGTCGGCGAAACCGGCAGCCTACTCGCCGAAGCCAAGAAGAAGCAGCGAGATGCCGCGTCCTATCTGGGCTACGCCGAGGCGGTCGCCGAGGAGATTGGCGATGTGCTCTGGTATCTCGCCGCGGTTGCGCGCCGACATCGGCTAGCGCTGAGCGACATCGCAGCCGCCGCGCTGGTCGCCGACGGCGTCTACCGCGCCGGGGCCAATGCCGCCCTCAGTTTGCACGCGCTGCAACCAGCGCATATGCCGCTCGCCAAGGCACCGATGCCGAAGTTCGAGCATGGGCTGCTGGGACTGGCAGGCGAGGTCGGACTCCTGGCCCGCGACATCGACGGCGCCGGTCAGCCGGGCCACCGCGCAGCCGTGGCCCAGAGTATGGTGGCGATCATGCGCCGTTTGATCCAAGCCGCCACTGATTCCGGCGTTACGCTGGAAGGGGCCGCCATCAAGAATCTCCAGAAGATATTCGACCGCTGGCCCCGCGAACGGCAATATCCTCCAGCGTTCGACGAGAGTAACGATGCCGAGGAACAACTTCCGCGGACGATGGAAGTCGACGTTTATGAGCGCACGGTGCGCGGGCAAGTCTATGTCTACCAGCGCTCGCGCGGCGTATATGTCGGGGATCGGCTGACCGATAACGCCATGGAACCGGACGATTATCGGTTCCACGACGTCTTCCACTATGCCTATGTCGCGGTGCTAGGCTGGTCGCCTGTCATTCGTGCGTTGCTCCGACTCAAGCGAAAGAGCGACCCCAAGCTGGACGACGCCGAGGATGGTGCTCGGGCTATACTGATCGAGGAAGGGGTAACGTCTTGGCTATTCGGACAGGCCCAGCAGCTCAATTTCTTCGAAGGCGTGAAGCCAGGTGGACTTCCGCTGGACATGCTCAAACATGTTCGCCAATTCGTCGCCGGCTACGAGGCTGACCGCTGCCCGCTATGGCTCTGGGAGGAGGCAATTCTCCAAGGCTACGCGGCTTTTCGTTTCCTCCAGAAGAACCGACGGGCGCGAATCGGTATCGATTTCGCCCGCCGCCGCTTGCGTATCAAGGAGTTGCCGTGATGACCCCCAAAAGCTTTGTAACGGCGCTCGCGGCTGCTGACCTGCCCTCGGTCTTCAATCCATGGCGCGATCGATGCTCGATCCATGATCGTCGCGATGCGGCCGCCCGACGCCGGGCCAATCTGGAGGGTGTAATCGCTGCCGCGCTCGACGCGCGCGTGGAGACGATCTGGATCGCCCGCGACCTTGGCTATCGCGGCGGCCGCAGGACCGGCGTGCCGCTCACCGACGAGGTGCATCTGACCCATGCCGCCGCGCTGATGGGCGGCATAGCGCTGGAGCGCGCCACCGAGGGACCGGCGATCGCCGAGCGCACGGCCGCGATCGTCTGGCAGGTGCTGAGCCGGATCGGCCAGCCGGTGATGCTCTGGAACGTGTTTCCCTTCCATCCGCACGAAGCGGACGATCCAATGTCCAATCGCTGCCACACGCGCGCCGAGCGCGAAGCGACTTGGCCCCTGTTGCAGGCGCTGGTGTCGATGCTTCAACCCAAGCGGATCATCGCGATTGGCCGCGACGCCCATCTGGCGCTCGACGGGCTCGACATTCCGACCACCGCTATCCGTCATCCGAGCTATGGCGGTCAGCGCGAGTTTATCGATGGTATGTTCGACCTGTACGGCATCGCCAACACCCCTCGCGCGCCTGAACTTCCGCTCGAACCGCGCTATGCGGCCGCTGCGACCTGCGCATTGGCCTGATCGCAGGCCGCAAGCAGCGCCTTGATGTCGGTCCGGTTCCATTTGTCAGTGTCGATTGTTGCATGAGTGGACAGGATCGTCAGCGGCCCTGGCGCGATCCCCGCTTCGGCGGCGACGAATGCCATCAATCGGCCGAGACCGATCAGATTGCCGAGCAGCTTTTCGATATAATAGTGGTTCCGGTACATCGCGGTCAGCGCCAGCCTCCGGTTGCTGCCGTCGCCGATCGGCTTGAAGCTCGCGAAGCTGAGGCACTGGCCGCCATAGGGTGAATCATCGACGTCGCGCGCGGGATCGAACACGCTAAGTTCGAACTTGTTGAGCGCGCTGATCGATGGATCCTTGAGGCGGCGGATGATGTCCGTCAGCTGGTTGATCGGTTCGCCTTTGAGCTGTGGCAGCTGCATCATCCGCTCGAAATAGTAGCCCGACCACCGATCACCTTTGTTGCGCACCTTCGGCAAGACATTGTCTCGGAAGCGGTCGAAGAAGAGCGGCGATCCGTATCGGTGATAGAGGGCGGCCGGGAAGATCGTGTTGGCAACGGTCTCGATGCGCTTGGCGCCGTGCTTGCTGAAAAATTCGTCGACGGCTGAGACCACCGGATCGGCGAGGCTGGCCCGCGCGAGCGGATTAGCCACGTCGATGACGACATTGAAATCGTGATGGCCTGGCCGGGCATCAACGAGCGCGACGGCTTCACGCCAGGCGGATACGCAATCAGGCTGCGGCGGAATGGGAAGGTACATCGATCTCTTCCGTTAGGATCGCCGTCGCGAACAAGCGCGGCTTCAGGAACTTCTCGGTGAGCCAAGCATGGCCTGCAACGCCCCAGCCGACACCCCAGCTGTTGCGCACCAAAATCGCGCTCTGCCCGTCGGCAAGGCCATGGCCAACCGCGAGGATCGCGTGGCGCAGGCTGGCATCGGGCATCTCGTCATTCGCTGGATCGACCAATCCCTCGCCGGTCGGCTGGAAAAAAGAGGCCGACAAGGTGGACAGCAGAAGCACTGGTCGGTTGGCATCGAGTGAAGCCAGAATCGAAGAGAAATCGAGAGTGGCAGTACCGCCTTTCCGACCGAAGCACGGTCCGGCCATGGCGGGCGGCGCCCACTGATCGCCCGGCACGATGTCGAGATAGGGCCACCCGCTTTCGGCAGGCTGTCCGTCTAGCCGCAGCGCATCAAGCATCGTGGATAGCGTTGCGCCCTGATCGGCTGCGCGGCGGCCGCGGCGCTGGGCATGGAAATAGGCATATTCGCAAGAGAGCGGCGTACCATCGCGCAAAGCGGCGTGTCCATCGCTCGCGGCGAAGGCGAGGCAAGTCGGCCGCGCGCCCTGATCGCGCACCGGCCCGAGCAGGTGCCGAAGATCAGTCTTGATTGCGATCATGCTTGTTAGGCCGCCTCAAGGAGATGACGCCGTTCGGCGCGGGAAAGGCCTTCCTGCTCCGGGCCGGTAAGATCGAAGTCGATCGTAAAGTTGGCATGCGCGGCCGCTGGCTGCCAAGGACGCCGTTCGTTGAGCGACATGCGACCGCGCCCTGCTGCTTCAGCTGCTGCGGTGACACGGCGAACGACCGGCCCACCGATCGCTTCGGCATCGAACGCTTCGCGCTCATCGCGCACCACGGCAAAGCCGCTCGCGATCAGCTGGTCGAGATCCCAAAGATAGCCACCGCCGCTATGCTCCTTGAGACGCAGCACGAACAGATCATTGCGACTGCCGTCGAGGCGCACGCCTTGGTCGTGCTCGGTAAGCAGCCAGACATCGCCTCGATAATTTTCGGGGCGATAATCCTTGAGCAAATCCACCTTAAGGCTCCGGGGCTTGGTGTCGAGAAGCTCGCGCATGATCGTATCTGAGATGAGATCGTAGCGGACCAATGTACGGCAGGTCGCCTCGTAGCTGGCGCCGATGCGCAGCGAGAGCTGATAAGCGACATTTGGTCGGCGGAGGTCGGCGACGGTCCAGCCCTGCCGTGCGCAATGCTGGGCGATGAGCCATTTGGGCATCATGAAGGCGATCGCGAACGCATCCGCCTCGGTTTCCTGGAACTGGTTCCCAGGTTCCGGGCTCATCGGCATTCGGCGCAGAATGCTCTCGTCGTCGAGGCTCGGTTCGTGCCGCATCGAGAAATGTCCCAGCTCATGCGCGGCAGTAAAACGCTGAATACTCATCGGCCGTTCGGTCGTCACCAGCACGCCGGGTGCCGGTTCACTGAGATAGGCTCCGAGCAGGCCCTTGAGCGGGCGCAACAGCAGCGGCAGGTCGAGCGCATGGATCGCGCCAAACACATCCACGTTGCCGCCATGTTGTTCGATCAGAGCTTGGGTGCCTAGCTGGCGATGAAGGCGGCCCGCCGCCATCACGCCTGCCCGGACAGCGCTGGTATAGTCGCGCGCCACGGCTCAGGCCGCCTTGCCCGACGATCGCGCCCTCAGATATTCGGCAAAGCGGCCAAGTTCGGCGCGATCCTCAATCGACAGGTCGACGACGCGCCGCGCTAGATGGGCGACATCGGCCGGTAAGCTCGCCGACGCCTCGTCCTCGCCGGTGAAATAGGCAACGGACTGTCGATAGAGCTTGGCGAGGCGCGTGAGTTCGATCGCCTCCACACGACGTTGACCGCTCTCGATGTCCGTCAAAGCCGTGCGCGGTATCTTGAGATAGCTAGCCACCTCGTCCTGCTTCAGGCCCAGATATTTCCGCGCTTCGCGCAATCGGTCGCCCAGCCGGCGCCGCTCAGCCTCGTCATCGGCCGACTGCCCCAGCGACAATTGTGTCACGGCTTGACTCCCTTCTTCTTGATCCAGACCTTTTCGATACGGGGCACCAGATGCCCGAGCGCGTCCTCGACCGAGACATAGCCGCCGGTCTGAACGATATTGTCGCGCAACTCGAAGCCGATCACCGCCTCGATCGCACACAGCGTGTCGACTATCGAGAGAGAATCGAGGGGCACCGGCGCATTCCTGGCGCCAGCTTCATCCTGCGGAAGCGAGATGCCTCGCAATTGTGCCTCAGTGCGGGCGACCTCAAGCAATTCGTCGACCAATGCCTTGATGACATCGTTCTTCGGAAAGGCGGTAATCGTCGGAACGGGGGGAGCAATAGTCGCCATTCGAACCTCACACGATTTCTCTACATTGCCCTCTTATAATGTCGGAAATTCCGACATGCAAGCGCCAACGAGTGCCCTACAAAATCTACGGTCGGTTCCGCTGGTTTGGAGGGAGGATACGATATGACCTCGGAAAGAGCTCGCGCGTCAGCAATCAAAGCCGAACTAGCACCGAACATTTGATGTCCGCTTTTCCGGACTTAGCGTTGGAGGAGTAACGACCGACATCAGGCGCAAAGCGGTCTGATTTGCGCCCGAGAAGGGCTAACGGAATTCTAAAGCTGCGTCAGCGCGTCAGTTTCAGCCGACTGGTTTTTGCCGCCGCACCTATTGCCCGCCGGACCTACCGAAGCGTCGGGGTTGGCGCGGTTCAAGATGCGGCGTCGCACCGCCCTCTTCCGCCAACCCTTCGATAATCGGGCAATCGGGCCGGTCGTCGCCGTGGCAGTGATCCGCAAGCGTTTCGAGTGTGCGGACCATAGCCTCGATTTCAGCCACTTTCTTTTTGAGCCGATCGATATGCCCGAGCGCAAATGCCTTGACGTCGGCGCTGGCGCGGCTTCGGTCGGACCAGAGGCCCAGCAGCTCGCCGATCTGCTCCACGGTAAAGCCGAGATCGCGCGCGCGCCGAATGAAGCGCAGGCGGTGCACGTCGGCGTCGTCATAGTCGCGGTAACCCGAGTCCTGACGCGCAGCCTTGGGGATGAGACCCGTCTGTTCGTAATAGCGGATCATCTTTGGAGAGACGCCCGATATTTTCGCGGCGCGGCCGATGTTCATGCCGCCTCTCCTTCTTTTCCCTTGTCGGCAGCGATCACCGGCCGGAAGGTCTTCAACCTGAGTGCGTTGCTTAGCACGAAGACGCTCGACAACGCCATCGCGCCGGCGGCGAACACCGGCGACAGCAACGTACCATTCAGCGGATAGAGCGCCCCCGCGGCGACGGGAATCAGCGCCGCATTATAGCCGAATGCCCAGAAGAGGTTCTGCTGGATGTTGCGGATCGTCGCCTTCGACAGCGCAATTGCGTTGACCACTCCTCGCAGGTCACCCGACATCAGCACGACGTCGGCGGACTCGATCGCGACATCGGTGCCGGTGCCGATCGCCAGGCCGACGTCGGCCTCGGCAAGCGCGGGGGCGTCGTTAATGCCGTCGCCGACGAAAGCCACCTTGCGGCCGCCAGCACGCAGCCGGTTCATCGCATCGACCTTGCCGTCTGGCAGCACTTCGCCGACGACTTCGTCGATCCCGAGCGTGCGCGCGACGGCATCGGCCGTCGCCTGATTGTCGCCGGTGATCATCGCGACCTTGAGCCCGAGGGCGTGCAGCGCGCGGATCGCCTCGGGCGTCGTGTCCTTGACCGGATCGGCGACCGCGATCACCGCGGCGAGCTTGCCGTCAATCGCGGCATAGAGCGGAGACTTGCCCTGCGCGCCGAGTTCGCGGACCTTGGCGGCAAAGGCCGACACATCATGGCCCAGCCTGGTCATGAACCGGTCGGCGCCGACCTGAACCTCACGGCCGCCGACCTTTGCCGATACGCCGTAACCGGGGATGGCTTCGAACGCCGCAGGCGATGGAACGTCAAGCCCCCGCGCGCTCGCGGCCGCCACGATGGCTTCGGCGATCGGATGCTCGGACTGGCTTTCGACGCTGGCGACCAGCGCCAGCACTTCATCGCGCCCGAAGCCCGCGGCCGGTTCAAGGTCGGTCAGTTCGGGGTGACCTTTGGTCAGCGTGCCCGTCTTGTCGAGCGCGATGACGGTCACGTCACGCAGCGTCTGGAGCGCCTCGCCCTTGCGGAACAACACCCCCAGCTCGGCGGCGCGGCCGGTGCCGACCATGATCGAGGTCGGGGTCGCGAGCCCCATCGCGCATGGGCAGGCGATAATCAGCACCGCGACCGCATTCACCAAGGCGAAGGTCAGCGCCGGATCGGGGCCGAAGATGAGCCAGACGAGGAAGGTCAGTCCCGCAATCCCCATCACCGCGGGGACGAACCAGGCGGTGACCTTGTCGACTATTGCCTGGATCGGCAGCTTCGATCCCTGCGCCTGCTCGACCATGCGAATGATCTGCGCCAGCACCGTATCCCCGCCGACTTTGGTCGCACGGAAGGTGAAAGCGCCGGTCTTGTTGATCGTGCCGCCGACGACCGCCGCGCCCGCGGCCTTGGCGACCGGAACCGGCTCGCCGGTGATCATCGACTCGTCGACCCAGGAATTGCCGTCGACGACCTCGCCATCGACCGGCACGCGTTCGCCCGGACGGACCTGGACGATATCGCCGGTCCTGACATCGGCGAGCGCGACTTCCAGCGCCGCACCGTTGCGCACGACGCGCGCGGTCTTCGCCTGAAGCCCGACCAGCCGCTTGATCGCCTCCGACGTCCGCCCCTTCGCCCTGGCCTCGAGATAGCGGCCAAGCAGGATCAGCGCGACGATCACCGCCGCCGCTTCATAATAGACGTTGGCGGTGCCGGACGGCAGGACGCCGGGAGCAAAGGTTGCGACGAGCGAATAGCCCCAAGCGGCGCTCGTCCCCAAGGTGACGAGCGAGTTCATGTCGGGGTTGCCGCGCAGGATCGCCGGGATACCCTTCTGGAAAAAGCGCAGCCCGGGCCCGAAGAGCACCAGTGTGGTGAGGACGAACTGGATCAGCCAGCTCGTCTGCATCCCGATCGTACCCATGACGAAATCATGGACAGCGGGAATGAGGTGCGAGCCCATCTCGAGGATGAACACCGGCAGTGCCAACACCGCCGCGAGAAACAGCGAACGGCGCAGGCTGCCCAGTTCCTGCTCGCGCGCCGAAGCTTCCTGATCGGGCGATGCGCTGTCGCCCTCGACCCGGCGCGGTTCATAACCGGCGGCGCTGATCGCGGCCTCCAAATCTTCCAGCGACGCGATGCTGGCGCGATAACGAATGCTGGCCTTTTCGGTCGCCAGATTGACGGTGGCGCTGCTGACGCCCGGCACCTTGGACAGTGCCTTTTCGACATGCCCGACGCACGAGGCGCAGGTCATGCCCGCGACGCCGATTTCCACATCGGCCTCGGGCACCTCGTAGCCGGCGCGCTCGACTGCTTGCACGACAGCGCCGGGATCGGACGCTCCAGCGAATGTCACGTCGGCGCGGTTTGTCGCCAGATTGACGGCGACCCCGGTTACGCCCGGCAGCTTGCCGATCGCCTTTTCGACATGGCCGACGCAGGAGGCGCAGGTCATGCCGGCGACGGCGACGCTCAGACGCTCCGGACCGGTGGTGGGAACATCGCTTTTCTGCCTCAACTCGATAACATCGGACATCACATATTTCTCCGGATCTGCTCGTTCGACCGGGATGTGGGGTTTCCAACGATGGGAAGGTCAAGGGGAAGAAAATGCACTTCGGGGCATTGACCTTGCCACGATGGCAAGCCCCATCTTCGAGCTTCAATCGAAGTTTGGAGGTACAATGACGATCCGTTTCAATATCCCCGGGATGACATGCGGCGGCTGCGCGCGCTCGATCACCAAGGCGATCCAGGGCATCGATACGCAAGCCAAGGTGGAAACCGACATTCCCGAAAGGCGGGTCAGCGTCGAGACCGGCGCGGACAGCGCGTCGCTCATCGCGGCGATCCGCGAAGCCGGCTATGAAGCGCAGGCGGCATAGGAAGGGCGGATTAGGAGACTGATCGACCTGGGGAAATAGAACCAGATCTGGTTCCAGTTCGCCTTTCGTCCAAGGTCTCGGCGGCTATATTCTCCTTCCGATTTTCTGGCTGGAGAATGAATTTGCGACATTCCGCTATCCTGTCACTCGGGTTGATCCTGTCCACCTGCGGTCAAAGCGAGCCGCGCAGCACCCAGTATTTCGAGGCGAATCTCGATGAGGCGCGAAAGGTCGTCGCCGACTGCCGGGCCGGCTCGACGCGCGGCGATGAATGCACGAACGCCGACGTCGCGGTGCAAACGGTCGAAGGCCGTGAGCGTTTCAAGCGGTTCATGGGCAAGGATTAGCCAAACACGATCGCTGCACCTAACAGTTGGCGATTGCTAGTCGCCGCGATGATCGCCGACGCCTTGCGAAAGGCGGAAAGCACCGCCGACTAGCCCGGCGATCATACCGGGCGGCACTGCTCCTCAAGCTCGGCGATGCGCTCCGAGCAAATCGCATGGACCGCACGCCCCAGTTCCTCGACGCAGCCGCCGAGCCAAAGCAGCTCTTCTTCGGTGATGCGGTAATGCTTCGAATAGCGCGCCTTCACATAGGCTTCCTTCAGCTTCTCGAAGCGGGCGCGATCGGCGCGCGTCTCGCGCGGCCAAGCATTGACCAGCCGCATATCGATGCGTTCGGCCTGTGTGCGGAGGAAACCAAGGTTGTGAACATGCGGGGTGTAAAAGGTGCAGACCAGCAGAACGCAGTGATAGAGGAATTCGGAGCTTTGATGGAGGTCGAACGCTGCGGGCTTCAGGAAGCCTTTCTCTCGACCTACTGCCGATAATTCGAACCGCTGCATGGCGAGCGGAAACCACTCGTCGAAATATTCCTGCGCCATCGCGAGCGCCTGCTCGGGCGTCTTCGGCTTGGGCTTGTGCAATTCCTTGTCGTCATATGCGTAGAGCGCGATGCCGTCCTTCGCGACGTCCATGAAGAAATAGCGCCCATGCGCGAGCCCGTCGTTCACCTCCTGGAGCGTGTGGACGATGAAATTGACCGGCGTGTGCAACGTCTTGTCGATCGCTAGCTCGCGAATGAGCCGGTCCTCGAGCTTCAGCCAGAAATCGACGCGTTCGGTCAGGCGCTTGTCGTTGACGATGATGAGGAGGTCGAAATCCGACCGATAGCCCTTGGCGGTATGCGGCTCGTCGACCCAGCCGCCGCGGGCATAGCTGCCGTAGAGGATCAGCTTTTCGATCCGGCCCTTCTTCTTCCAGCCCATCGTCGCCAGCGCGATCGCATCCTCGAACTCTTCGAAGATGATCGCCTTCACGCGCTCGAGTTCGCGCTGCTTGTTCGGCGGTAGATGATCGAGATCGGTTCGCATGACTATTCTCACCCTGTAAGTCCGCTCGCCCGATGGCAAGCTATGTTGCAGTCAAATTTGCCGTCAAGTTTCGGGCGGCACGCGAAAATCCCAGACGGGGATGCCGAAGGCGCGCGCCTTGTCGACGAGATTGTCCTGGATGCCGGTGCCCGAGAAGACGACCAGCCCGGCGGGCATCGCGTCGATCATCCGGTCGTTGCGCTTGAAGGGCGCGGCCTTCTTGTGGCGGTTCCAGTCGGGCCGGAAAGCGACCTGCGGCACGCGGCGGGTATCGGCCCAGCAGGCGGCGGCGCGCTCGGCCCCGGTGGGCGTTGCGCCATGCATCAGCACCATGTCGGGGTGGCGGGCATGGATACGATCGAGCGCGGCCCAGATATGCTGGTGATCGTTGCAGGCGGGACCACCGCTGAAGGCGACGCGGGTGCCTTCGGGGATCAATACAGCGGCCTTTTCGCGCAGCCGTTTGTCGAGAAAATCACGGCTGTCGATCATCGACGCGGTCAGCGTCTTGTGCTGTGCGCGCGATCCGGTGCGCGGCATCCACGCCTTGCGGACATGAAGGCGGAATTGCTCGGCGGCGCATTCGCGGAAAAATTCCATGGTGTCGCGGCGCTCGATCATCGTGATGCCTTCGGCGATCTTGCGCTCCAGTTCGACCGAGCGGATTTCACTGCCGTCCTGCTCGCGCTGCTGCTCGCGCTGGGCCTGTTCGTTGCGATCGAGGTCGCGTTCGATCCGCTCGCCGGCGCGGTGGAAGATATTGACAATGTTCCAGAGCAAATCCTCGAGATCGGGCTCGATGCGTGTGTCGATAAGACAGCTCGTCATCGCGTCGAAGATGTCGGCGACGGCGCCGCCGGCAAGCCGGTCGTCGGGAAGCGGCCTTCCGTCGGGTTCGTCGTCATAGGGACGATGGCCGTAGAGCTGCATTTCCTGAAGAAGATAAGCGCTGGCGCCGGGTTCATGCGGTTCGCCGCGTTCGGGAAGGTCGGACAGGTCGGTCATGGCGTCTCTCGCATCTGGCGGCCGCGCCTCTCGCGGCCTTCGCGGCGACGCCTCCGCGGCGGCGGGTGCGGGTCCGCACCGCACGGACAGAGTCCGGGCGGCCGAAGCGCAGCGAAGGATGGCGGGCGAAGGCTATTTTGCCTCGCGATGCAAAGGGGCAGAGCCCCGGCGGAAAATAGCCGCACGCCAGGCCATTGCGAGGCCCGCGCGCGCTGCCGCAGTCGCCCTCCAGCGAAGGCCGGAGGCGCGGGCTCTGCCGGGATGGGGCGAAGACCAACCTGTTCGCCCGGAGGATGACGGACCGGGTCAGAGACGCGCGTCATTGCTTCTTTTCGGATGAAATATTGACTTTTGTTCAATAAAGGAACATATGGGCCATGAAAGGAGCCCGACATGGCAACGGCAGTAGCCAAGATGATCGACCGGAAGGATCTTACCGGCCCGGCGCTGCGCACCTTTTTCAACATCGCCGAGGCGTGGAAGCTCAGCGAAAGCGAGCAGATGGCGGTCCTCGGGCTCGACAGCCGTTCGACGCTGCATAATTGGAAACGCGGCGAGGTCGCGGCGCTTTCGAAGGATGCGCTCGAGCGGATTTCCTATGTCATGGGCATCTACAAGGGCTTGCAGATTCTCGTGCCGCAGACCGCCGACGAATGGGTCCGCAAGCCGAACAAGGCGAAGAGCTTCGCCGGCAAGTCCGCCCTCGACCGGATGGTGTCGGGCAATGTCTCGGACCTTTATGTCGTGCGGCAATATATCGACGGGCAGCGCGGCTAAGCCCATGCCGCTCGACATTCCGGTGACGGCGACGAGCTGGACGCCCTGCTATCGCATCATCCCCAGCCGCTTCCCGCCGATCGGCCTGTTCGAAAAGGTTGCCGAGCCGGCCGATCTCGAGGCGGTCTTCCAGATCGAGGCGATGACCAACGACCGCCTCCGCGACGAAGTCGGCGTGCTCGCGCTGGTGCCGCCCGAGGACCGTGTTTCGGGTCCCGGCACGACACCGATCATGGCCGCCTTCACCCATCTCAATCCCGAGGGCAGCCGTTTTACCGACGGCAGCTTCGGTGTCTTCTACGCCGGCCTCACGCTGGACACCGCGATCGCGGAAACGCGGCACCACCGCGCCAGATTCCTCGCAGCGACCGACGAGCCCGCGCAGGAGATCGACATGCGCGTCTATGCCGTCGACCTTGAGGCCGGTCTCCACGACATTCGCGGTCTCGCGGACAGCCATGCGTATCTCTACGATCCGGACAGCTATATCCATGCGCAAGGGCTCGGGGCCGAACTGCGCGATGCGGGTGCGGACGGTATCCTCTACCAAAGCGTCCGCGATCCCGGCGGCGAATGCGCCGCCGTCTTCCGGCCGCGCCTCCTGTCCAACAGCCGGCAGGAACGGCATCTCTGCTATATGTGGGACGGCACGGCCATCACGACCATCTATGAAAAGAAGAGCCTCGATAGCTGAAAGAGCGCGATAGCGTCCGGGCTCCAAGCCGAACCCTTTTTTGTCAGGCATCATCGTCCAAGAAATCTCTCCGCGTCGACAGGCGTCAACTGCGACCCCAAGTTTTCCGCCAGCCGCGCCGGGCCGAACCGGCGAAGATCGGTATTGATATCGTCGTGCTGCGGTTCGAGCGGGTGGACCGCGATGCCCAGCGGCAAGGCGCGCTCGGTCAGCGCCGCCCAAGCGGCGCGCCCGGCGGGATCATCGTCGCGCGCGACATAGAGCCGCCGCAGGCATGCCGGAAACAGGAGCGCCGCGAGATGCGCCGCGGAGAGACCGGCGACGAGCGGCAGCGATGGCGCAACCTCGCGCAATGACAACATGGTTTCGATACCCTCGCCGAAGGCCATGACCTCTCCCGCCAGCCCGAAGCGAACGCCATGCCCCAAAAGATGTCCCATCGCGCGCCGCGGATAGGCCACCGGCGCCTTGGCCGGCCGTGCCGGATCGAGCCATGTGCGATGGACGCCCATGTGCGAGCCGTCCAAATCGGTCACCGCCGCGATCATCGCCGGGAATGCCGGCTTGACCGATGGGGCATCCTCTTCGGACCGGCGATAATAGCAATGCGGATGATATCGCAGCGCCGGCAAATCCCCGCCCCGCCGGAGAGCGCGGCCCGCGAGATAGGTTCGCACCAGCGTCCCGGCGATGGGTTTGGAAGCCGCCCAAAGCCGCGCGGCCGCCTCCCTGCTTCCCGGGCTCGCCCGCCGCGGACGCGGGTTGCGCTTCACCGGATCAGGCGGAGGCAGGCTCAGGAAGCGCCGCGCCTCGGCAAGCGTTTCGCCGAGGCTCATATGCGCGCAGCTCGCGGCGATGATGTCGAGCAGATCGCCATGATCGCCCGTCGCCGCATCGGTCCATTTGCCGGCGCGCGGCTTGCCGTCGTCACCGCTGAGACGGACATAAAGACTTCGCCCCGGCGCATTATGCACATCGCCGACGAGCCAATAATGGCCTTCACGGCGACCGTTCGAGAGATAGTGGCGGCACACCGCCTCGGCATTCTCAGCGAGACGGCGCGCAAGTTCACGGGCTGGACTTTCCATGCGGGGCTCCTTCAGGCGGCCTTGCGATCCGAGACCCGCAGAATCGGAAACCGATCGACGAGCTTCGCGAACACATCGGCGCCAGCAGCCCCTGCCGGCACGTAGAGCTTCAATTTCCACGAGACGATCTCCGAAATCAAGCCAAATGCCTTGAGGCGCTCGATCCCCAGATCGTTGAAACCGGTGAGCTCGATCCGCCAATCGTTCATCGAGCGGACGCGCGCGACGCGCTGACCCTCAGCGAGGTGAAGGACGGCTTCGCCCGCAAGCAGCGTCGACCAGGCTTGTTCGGCCGACAGCTTCGGCGGCCCGTCATCGACGATCCGCGCGGCCCATGCGGGCGATACGCGGCGGCCGATGACGCGCTCGCCCGCATCGGTTTGCAGCCGGTAGACCCGCGTCGACTCGTTCGGCAGGCTGCGCCAGATCGGCAACAGGAGCCCCGAGACCATGTGCAGTGTTCCGGTCTCATAGTCGGGAAGCTCTCCAAGTTCGGCTTCCCACGCCGCGGTAAACGCCTCCGCATCGACGATAGTCCAGTGGCTCGCCCCGAACTGCTCGGCGAGGATCAGCACTGTCTCCATCGGGCGGATCAGGCGGAAACGGCGATGCACCGCACCCTCGTCGTCGATGAGGCTGCGCGCGCGCAGCTTGACCGCTGCCCGGCCCGAACGCCCGTTCACCAGCAACGCCGCGTCCTCGGTCCGTGCGAGATCGAGCGCCTTGCCGAGCGAGAGCGGGACGACGCGGTCCCTCCGGTCGATGGTCAGAAGCTGGGTCTCGGCGCCGGTGCCGGGATGGGTGTAGATCGTCCGGCGATCGGTGACGACGAAACTCTCGGCGCGCAGCGTTTCGAGACCGACCTCATAGCTGCCCGCCGCCACCGCCGCCTCGATCCGCGCGATGAGGAGCGCCTCGAACGCCTCGAACAATATATTCTGAAGGTCGATGGTGAGCGCGAGCATGCGGTTGAGGAAGGTCGTGATCGGCGGCAGTTCGTCGCGAATCCCGCCTTCGGCATCGAGCAGCGACAGCCCGGTTACGGTCTCGAAGCTGAGCAGCGAACAGCCCTCCACCTTGCCGCGCACGATCAGCATGTAGAGCTGGCGGAGCGCGTCGCGGGCATAGAAGGATTCCAGATTGTCGTGCGCGCTGAACATATTCTGGCCGCCCGTCTGCCGCTGCCCCCGCGTGATCGCGCCCATCGTGTCGAGCCGCCGCGCGATCGTCGAGATGAAGCGCTTCTGCGCCTTCACGTCGGTCGATACCGGGCGGAACATCGGCGGCTGCTTCTGGTTCGTGCGGTTCGTGCGTCCGAACCCCTGGATCGCGGCATCGGCCTTCCAGCCCGCCTCGAGCAGATAATGGATGCGGCGGCGCTGGTTCTTCGCGCCAAGGTCGGCATGATAGGACCGCCCGGTGCCGCCGGCTTCCGAAAAGACGAGAATTCGCTTCTCATCGTCCATGAAGGCATGGGTCTCGCCGATATTGGCGCTGCCAGGCCGGTTTTCGACCGCGAAACGGAGGTCACCGTCATCGCCGACCCGCGGCACGATCCGCCGCGAGCGCCCGGTCACCTCGGCCACCTTGTCGGCCCCGAAATGCTGGACGATCTGGTCGAGCGCGCCCGGCACCGGGGGCAAGCTCGCCAGCTTCTCGATCATCGCATCGCGGCGGCGGCAGGCTTCGCGGCTGACGATCATATTGCCATCGCCGTCATAGGCCGGGCGCGAGGAAAGATTGCCGTCGCCGTCGGTGCAGGGTTCGAACAGCTGGACCGGGAAGCTCGATGCCAGATAATCGAGCACATATTCTTTGCAGTCGAGATTTATGTCGAGCGGTTCGCGCGTAGGCGCGGATTTGCGGGGTGAGGGCATCGATTCTACTCCAGATAATTAAGGTGACCCCAGCCCCAACAAGCTGGAGGAACTGCTATGTTGCTTGGAGCGATCATTCGACGGGATGACGAATGCGCTCCTTGTTTTGTTACCCGACATGGGCTAGATATGCCTGAGCGCTTGCTGGCACAGCGCGGCTACGGCAGGCTCAGTGATGGGCTTCGAAGGGGTGATCCCAGCCAGAATTCATCGCAACGATCGATCCGTCGATATGCGGGAGTGAAGAGCCGTACGTGACTCCTGCAATGTACGACTGGAGGATTGTACGATGTCGCGTTCCAAGCGCCCCAAAACTCATGCCCAGGGAATTTTTTCGGAGCGTGCAGCGCAACTGGAGAAGGCTGTCTCCGAAGTTTTATCCCATCCCGAATACCAAAACCTGCCGGCCCCTAAGTACACGTGGTATCGGAAGGCTATCGCGCAGGCTGCCGGTTATCGCAGCGTGGCGGCGGCAGAACGATCATTGAAAGAATCCACCGATAACGCGGGTGTTTTCTCGGGATTGAAGTGCGGGGATTTAAATTACGAGTCTCGTTTGAGCACTGTACTCTATGAATTGTACGGCGCGTCCTTTTCGGCGGCTGTTGCTACATTACTCGACATGGGCAGCAGACTCGAAAGTGGTGGAAGGATATTGCCGACGATCACTGTGACAAGCCGTAACCCTAGAGGACTTTTCGGACCGGAGAGTTCAGCCAATTTTTCGCCGTTTTCCCGGAACGAGAAAGCGACCGCGGGGGGAGAGAGTCCGGAAGTGAGAGCGGACCTGGACGACTTCTTCATCAGGGTCGAAGGTAATCTCGAACCGCGAGAAACGGATTTATCAGCCAGTTGGCGAGCGCCGTTTATGAAATCAAAGAAATCTTAGGAAATTTTCCGCCTCATCGATGCATTGATAGATCGCCGAGTAGATGTGACAAATACAACTACTCGGCGATGGGCTTCTTGCTGAAATCGGAGTGCGATCCTCAGCACCGTTTCCTGATATCGTTTAGCATCATGATCAGCGGATCATCTGGGGGCCTGAACCGGCCTGGCTTGACCATCGGCGACCCGTGCGCGGCGAGGATCTGCAGCTTCTCTTCAGGATCGGCACGCAGATAGGCTTCCGTGCTCTGGATGCTGGCGTGGCCGAGCCAGAGCGCGACTTTACGGATGTCGCCAGTCGCGGCGAGCGTGTGCATTGCGCAGGAATGCCTCAGCACATGGGGCGTGACCCGCTTGCGTAACAGCGATGGCTGCTTCTTCGCCGCCGTGGCGACATGCGTGGCCAGCCTGAACGCAAATCCATCGCGCGTCATTGGTTCGCCCTTGGCGTTGAGGAATATCTCCATCGCTTGACATGCCGGCCTGACGGCGAGCCAAGCCCGCAATACTGCCTGCGTCTCGCGCCACAGGGGCAGGACACGCTCGCGTCGGCCCTTGCCAATGATGTGGACCGTTGCGAGCGAGCGTTCCGGAAAGTCCTGCATCTGTAGCGACAGCAACTCGGCGACCCGCAGACCGCCGGCGTAGGCGAGGTGCAACATGGCGCGATCCCGGGTGCCCAGGCGAGACCGGGGATCGGGTGCGTCGAGCAACGCGGTGATCTCGTCCCGTGTCAGATAGTCAATCAGGGTCGTGTCCGTCCGCTTCGTCGGTACGGCACGAACACGCAGCGCGAGATCGAGGCACGCTGGGACGCGATACTCGATGTAACGGAAAAACGCCCGGATCGCCGCGAGCCGAGCGTTGCGGGTTCTGGGGCTGTTTTTACGTGAATCCTCGGCGTGGTCGAGGAATGCCATGATCAGCTCGGGAGCGAAATCCTCGATCGCTAGGTCGGTAGGCCGCCGCTTCAGGCGGTCGGCTGCGAACCGAACCAGAAGCCCGAAGCAGTTCGCGTAGGTCGTAACCGTATGCGGGCTGACATTGCGCTCCCTGGGAAGATGGTCACGCAGGAACGCGGCGAGATGGGGAGCGAGCGCGGTCATGCTGCATCTCCCAGGAAAAGCTGCTCACCTGCGGCGGCGATGTCGCGAAGGAGGACCGGCGTTGCTTCGAGATACCAATAAGTGTTGGCCACATCCGTATGGCCGAGATAGGTGCTGAGCGCCGCCATATGATGCCGGATCGCCTCCCGATCGCGCGGGCAGGACTCCAGCGATCGAACGGCGAAGGTGTGCCTCAGATCGTGGACGCGAATGCCCGGCGTTCCGGTCGGCCCGCGGAAACCCAGCTTGCGAGCCAATCGGACGAAGACGATGTGAACGACGGTCCGGTGCGGCGCGCAGCCTCTCGTGGTTACGAACAGATCATCCCCACGGGCGTTCAGCCTTCGGCGGATGTTCAGATACGTGTCCAGAGCCGCCCGCGTCGATGGCTGGATCGGCAGGAGGCGTTGCTTGCCGAACTTGCCGTTGCGGATGATGAGACCATCGCTGACCACATCGTCGCGCTGGAGTGCGAGCGCCTCGGATATCCGCAGACCCGTCGTCGCCAGCAGGCCGAAGAGATAGTGGTAGGTATGCGAACTGATCTTGCCTTCGGGCGGAAGATCAAGGGCAGCCTGCATGATCGCTCTGAGTTGCTCGGGCTCGATGATATGTGGCGTCGGGCGGCGTCGCTTCCCTCTCCCGAAGACGCCTGCTGGCGGCACCTGGTGCTGCCGATCCTCGGCATGGGCATAGAGACAGAAACGGCGCAGATGGTCGAACCTGTCCCTCGCCACGTTCTGGGAACTCGCTGACCGGCACCAATCGTAGAGCCGCTCGACTGTGACGTGCCGATCGCCAAAACGATGAGCATAGTTGGCAAAGATTCGGAGGTATCGCTCCTGCACTTCAAACTTACGGCCGAAACTGCGATGCAATGCGACATACCGCTCGATCTGCGCGTTCATCATGCCGCGTCTCCCGGCCAATCCTGGGCGACCTTGAGCAGCATCGGGACATCGACCTTGGCGTAGATAGCGGTGGTCGCCGGGGAACGGTGGCGCAGGATCGTGCCGACCGACTCAAGGCCGGCGCCGGCGCGCAGCATCCGTGTTGCCAGCGAATGCCGGAAGGCGTGGGCGCCCGTCGGCACGCCCTCGATGGCGCCTCGGTCAAATACACGCGCTACGATGCCTGCGATCTCGGCCGACGAACTGAACGGTCGGAAAGGAGGTTGCACTCGAACGAACAACCGCTCCTCGTCGACCGGCGGACGAGCTAGCTCGATATAGTCGAGGATGGCGTCCCCGGCATCCTGTGGCAACGGCAGGCGGTCGGGCCGTCTGCTCTTCCCGCTCACCCGAAGATATCCGTCGTTCCAGTCGATATCGGTCAAGCGCAACTGGCAAATATCGCCAGCCCGCAATCCGAGCCTGGCCAGCAGCAGGATGATGGCCTTATCGCGGATCTCCACTGCGGTATCGGTCTGGCAGGACGCGATGATCTTCTCGACCGTCGCATCATCCATGTAGCGCGGCAGGGTGCCGAGCCGATAACGCCTGATGGGCGGAAAGGCATGCTGGAGCGCCGGCTCGCACTCGCCACGCGAAATGAGGAAACGCACGTAGCTCCGCATGATGCCTGCAATGGTGGAGGCGGAACCCGGCGCCTCAGCAATGCGATGGCTGACTATCCGCCTGATGATGCCCGCGTCCAGTTCCGCGGACTTGGTCAGTTCCGAAAGCCAGTGCTTCACCTCTCCGCAGTAGCGCCGGATCGTCTCGGCAGAGCTGCCGCAATGGGCCTTCAGCCATGTCTTGTAGGCGGCCAGATTATCATCCTGGTGATCCCGGTAATCGAGTTGCGAGAGAATGTTCCGATCGCGAAGAAACCGAAGAAAGCGCCGGGCTCCTTTGCTGCGGCGAAGCGGCCCATGGTGACCGACCAGCGTCCCGCGCTTACGGTAAACCGGGCATCGACAATCGTGGCCAGCATACTGGGCAACATCTTCGTCTCTGACATCTTCCCAGCGCAGGCGGATGACCCGGACCCAGGCGGCAAAGTGCGCCGCCTCCGATCGATAACTCTTGATGCTCGCAGCGCTGTAATGCTCCTGCACGAGGAATGTCGCGAAATCCGCCAACAACGTGTCCAGATGATCGATATCATCGGGCACGGCGACGATGCCCTGATCCTCCAGGAAGCGAACGAAGCGGCGGACCTTGCTGGTGAAGGTCGGCCGGTTGGGCTTGTGACGGGAAAAACCCTGACAGCGACAGCGATGCTTCTCGAAACGTCGGACGACAGCGTCATCGACCGTCCTCACCGCGATGCCCTGCTGCTCGATCCAGAACAGGAAATGGCGAGCGGCCGCTTTGTAAAGCGCTGCTGATCCCGCCGCACTCCCCAGAAGAGAAGAGTGGAAGGCGGTGGATAGAGCATCTGAGGTGGGAGCGTCCCCCGTCCAGGGCTTGGGCCGTCCGTATGAAACGACCGTCTTTGGCAACGTCATAGTTCCTCCAGCTTGTTGGGGCTGGGGTCACCTTAATTATCTGGAGTAGAAACGATGTGTTCATCACGCAAAGCCACGCCTGCGCGCGAACCGCTCGACATAAATCTCGACTGCAAAGAATATGTGTTATCCAGATCTCCGGATAACAGGAATTCGCGCGGCGTGATGTCGACCGACACATCGTTCCACTCGTCCGCCGGGATCTCGGCGAGCCGCCGCTCCTGCAAGGCCTCGCCGGTCGAGACAATCTGGACGACCGCCGCATGGCCCGCCTCGAGATCGCGCGCGATGCTCGCGATCGCGCTCGGCGTCTGCATCGCGGTGATGAGATGGTTGAAAAAGCGCTGCTTGGTGCTCTCGAACGCCGATCGCGCCGCCGACTTGGCCTGCGCGTTGAGCGTGCCATGTTCGGCGCTCGTCACCCCCGCCGCCTCCATCGCGGCATCGAGATTGTTGTGGATGACCTGGAAGGCGGCGGCATAGCTGTCGTAGATGCGCCGTTGCTCGCCCGTCAGCGCATGTTCGAGCAGTTCATATTCGACGCCGTCGAAGGAGAGCGACCGCGACGCGTAGAGGCCGAGCGCCTTCAAGTCGCGCGCGAGCACTTCCATCGCCGCAACCCCGCCGTCCTCGATCGCCGCGACGAAATCCGCCCGTGACACGAACGGGAAATCGCTGCCGCCCCAGAGACCCAAGCGCTGGGCATAAGCGAGATTCTGCACGGTGGTGGCCCCCGTCGCCGAGACATAGACGATGCGTGCCTCGGGAAGCGCATGTTGGAGGCGAAGCCCGGCCCGCCCCTGCTGCGATGGCTTCTGATCGCCGCGCTCACCCTTGCCGCCCGCGGCGTTGGCCATCGCATGGGCCTCGTCGAAGATGATGACGCCATCGAAGTCGCGGCCGAGCCATTCGACGATCTGCTCGATCCGGCTCGCCTTCCCCTCGCGCCCCTGCGAACGCAATGTCGCATAGGTGGTGAAAAGAATGGCCTCGCCGAGCTTCACCGGCGCCCCCTGGCGGAAGCGCGACAGCGGGGTGACGAGCAGTTTCTCCTGCTGCAACGCCGACCAGTCGCGCTGGGCGTCTTCGAGCAGCTTGTCCGACTTCGAGATCCAGAGCGCGCGGCGGCGCCCTTTCAACCAATTGTCGAGAATGATGCCCGCGACCTGGCGGCCCTTGCCGGCGCCGGTGCCGTCGCCGAGGAACCAGCCGCGCCGGAACTGCACCGCGCCTTCCGCGTCATCGGATGCGGCGCCGACGACGTCCCAGGTGGCATCGACCGTCCACGCGCCCGAGAGATGCCCGGCATGGGCCTCACCCGCATAGATGATCGATTCGAGCTGCGCGTCGGACAGCATGCCTTCGCTGACCAGCCGCGCCGGCAGATGCGGTCGATAGACAGGCTTGGGAGGCGCGACCGATGCCATCGAGGCCGACTGGACCAGCGCGGTGGGATGCGGCCTCGCGCCGGGAATGAGGAGCGACTGGAGCGCATAGGGCTCGTAGATGGTGTCGCCGAGTTGGCCCTCGGGCGGCATCCAGTCCAATATTTCATAGCCAAGCTCGACGCCGGGATCGGCGGGCAGCGCAGCCTTTGCCGAAGCCGGGGCCCATGCGCGATCAATGTTCGCGACCGTACGGGCCGGCCCGACCGTCGTCGTTGCGGCGAGCAAAGCGGGCGGTGCCGGGCGCGGCGGCAGATCCTCCTCGACCCATTTGAGCAATGTGGAAAGGTCGGGCGCTTCACCGCGGCTTTGTAGAAGCTGCGCGGGATCGCCCGCGGGAATCTTGTCGATCACGATGAGGCGGGTAGGGATCGTCGTGCCATGCCGCGCAAAGACCTTGCCGGTGATCGCCGCCGAGAAACGAAGCGTGCCGCTTTCCTGCAAGCGGATGAAGGCGTCGCGCCATGCCGGCGCCTCGGGTGAGCAGCCGGCGCCGAGGATCGCGACGAGACGGCCGCCGTCTTTCAGACGCGCCAGCGCCGAGGCGATATGGCGAAGCGCCGCGCCCTTCATCTTGCGGTCGACATTCACGAGCGAGGAGAATGGCGGATTGATCAAAACGACATCGGGCACAACCGCCGGATCGAGCCGGTCGTCGATCGCCGCGGCATCGTGACGGCTGACGGGTGTCGGCGCGAAAAGCAGCTCGAGCAGGCCCGCGCGCAGTTCGGCGAATTCGTTGAGCGCGAGCGTCGCGCCCGCAAGACCCGCATGCACGGCGAGCATGCCCGTCCCCGCCGAGGGCTCGAGCACGCAATCGCCGGGCCGGATCGCGGCAGCGAAGGCGGCGACAAAGGCGAGCGGCAGCGGGGTCGAGAATTGCTGGAAGGACTGTCCTTCCTCGGAGCGCCGCGTCTGGGTCGGGACACGCGCCGCGATGCGCTGCCACATCGCGAGCTGGCGCTGCGGCGAGCGGCTGCGCGCGGCCAGCGCGCGCCCATAGCGGCGCAGCAGCAGGACCTGCGCCGCCTCGCACGCGTCATAGGCCATCTTCCAGTCCCATGCGCCCTCGGCATCCTTCTGGCCGTAGGCCGACGTCATCGCGATCCGGATCTGCCCGGTGTCGAAGGGCGTTCCGTCCTCAAGCAGCGGAAGCAGGCGCTGGGCCGCATCGAAGAGCCGCGCCGCCGGGGTGGCTGCAGGTGAGGAAAGAGATGAGGAAATGGGGGCGGCGCCGGCTGCGGCGTCGGGCAAAATGGTTCGCATGGCGGGAATATCCTGGAGAGGCGTTGAAGGGCAGCCGCCAGGCGCTCTCTCCTGAACCCTGGGGCTATCCCCTTCCGGCCCGTCTCTCCCTCTCAGCCAAAGCGTTCCCCGGCTTCGGTGAAGCCATAGCCATTGGCCAGGATCGCCGCGTCGACGGCTTCATCGGAGTTCAGATAATCGAACTCGCGCTCGAGCTGCCGGTAGAGCCAGCGCGCCAGATCGCGCAGCGCTTCGCCAATCTCATCCTCGGCATCCGCAGTCATCTCCCGCATCCTCGGGTCATCACGCTCGACGGTGATCGCCATGCTATATTCGTGATGATATCGGCCGCGGTGCACGACGACCGACGATAGCCGATAGAAGTTGCGGCGCTGGACCGCCTGCAACGCGCCCGCGATGCGATGAAGCTCGGCGTCTTTCGGCGCAAAGCTGCGGATATTCTTCAGCGCAGCCTTGGCGTAACGATAGACACCCTCGAAGCAGGCACCGTCGCCCTGGCTCGCAAAGCCCGAAAACCAGATGCAGCTTCGCGCGCGCGTGCCGCCGCCGAACAGCCGGACCCGCTGCGTCGCCAGTTCGACGCCGACAAGGTCGCAGATGCGCTCGAAATCGTCGAAAACCGTATCGTACCAATCATAATCGAAGCCGCCCTCGCGATACCATGCACGGGCCCGGTCCTTTGCCGGCTCGGAAAGCTCTTCGAGACCATATATGGTCGTTTCGACAATCTCGGGCATGGGCTTGCCTCCTTTGAACGGGTCGAAGAGGTGGGAAAAAGGGAGGCGGACACGCCTGCCTCCCAAACAAGGACCTACCTCCCCAAAAAGGAAAAGCCCGGCACAGAGCCGGGCTTTTCCGTCGGTTTGTCAGCACTGGATCGATCATCCCGTAGGACGGTCGCTCTGAAGCCGGCCAAGCGCCTCCTCGAGGAAGCCCGTCGTCGACATCGTGTCGATGTCGTCGGCGGTGATGAAGATGGCCATGCCGCCGAAGCCGTCGGGGCGCATCTTCGAACAGGTCCAGGCCATCATCACCTGCAAATGATCGAGTGTCTCCGATCGCCGGACGATGTCCTGGAGGATGGTCTCATAGCCGAACATCGACATGTCGATCTCAAGTTCGGTCGCCTCCGCTTCGCATTCGCCGAGTTCCTTTTCGACCAATTCGGCTGCGCAGCTTTGAACACCCTCGCTTTCCGCAAGCAGCGCCCTCGCCTCATCGACCGACAGGAACAGAAAGTCGTTCGGACCCGCGCTCGCGAAGAAATAGACGTCGTCGCCCATATCCTCATGCTCGAAGATTTCGCCAAGGATCCTGCGCTCGAGCACAGTCATCGCCGCGACCGGGACATCGGGCTGGATGACCGTCTGGGAGAAATAGTCAGCCATGACGCGCCTCCTCCACAGCAGCCGCATCCACCGGTGGGGGATCGCCCTCGACCACCAGCGGCGGCACGATAAAGGCCGCCGCGTCGAAATAGGCGAGGACCGCCTCGATGCTCCCGCGCTCGTTCACCAGATAGTGGTCGATCATGACGCGGTCGGATTCGTCGACCATGTAGGAATCGATCGAGCCGGCACCGCGAAAGACGATCCGTTCGGCGCTCCATTCGCCGGGATAGCTCCCCGACCAGCGAACAAAAGGCAGCCCCTTCTCGGCACAGAAGCTTTCGAGGGCTTCGACCCGGCCCCAGGCAACCTCATGGGCATAGAGCGACACCGCCTCGCCGACGGTGCGATGGCCGGGCTCGAAGGACGGACCATCCCATTCGGTCGACAGGCCCTCCATGGCGATCAGGCCCGCAAGCTCGGCGAAGGTCGATTGGTCGGCATAGCCGCCGATCGTAATCGAAACTGGAACACGGTCAGCCATGACGCCCTCCATGGTCTGCGCCCGGCATCGTCACCGGTGACAGTTGATTGGCAAGATTGGACATTTCAATTCTCCAGAAGAAGGAAAGCCCGGCACGCGGTCGGGCTTTCAAATTTGGGATCGGGATGGGCCGTCCTGGCCCGCGGCGGCTATTCGGCCGCGACGACATCGCCGCCCGCGACATCGTCATTGAGCGCGTCGGCGAGACCCGGCGGAAGTGCGCCCCCGGCGTCATCATTCGCCGCATCCGGAACCGGAGCGGGCTCAAGGTCAGGATTACGCAGCGGCGCCGGGAGCCAGTCGCTGTCTTCGAGCAGCCGCTCGGCCTCGCGTGCCATATCGGCCTTTTTGAGATGGTCGATCATCCGGGCAAAATTATCGCCCCGCGCTTCGGCGACGTCGGCGATGATCCGCGGCTTGGTCACGCTGCGGAAATAGCCGTCGGCCGTCGGACGCCAGCCCGCGCCGAGCACATCGAGTCCCACCGCCTGCGCCAGCACATGGCTGTGCGCGATCCGGCGCTCGACGCCATGCGCCGAGATGCGGCCATTGTCATATTTGGGCACGATCTCGGCCTGCGCGTTGACGCAGAGCGACGCACAATGCGCGAACAGCTTCGTCTGCTCCTCGCCATCGAGCGTCAGCAGATAGTCCCACACCTCCTTGTCCGACTGCGGGAGCCGCTCCTTCCATTCGGCCGCGCGCGCGTCGATCGCCTGCGCCGGGCCGCAATCGCGCAAATTGGTCGGCGCGTTGGTGAAATAGACGCGGTTCGGCGACACCTGAACGCAGCTTTCCCTGCTGCTCGAATAGAAGCAGCCGAGCACCAGGGCATGGAGAACCGAAGCGAAGGCGGTCGCCGGATCCTGCGCGAAGGCGTCCTGAAGCGCGAGCGTGCGCCACGCCGTCAGATCCGACACGAGCCGATCGGGAAGGGGCCGGAGTGTCTCCACCTCCTCGTCCTCCCCGGCGTCCGCCGACACCGCGGCTTCGCCGCCCGCGTCCGGGCCGGCGGACCGGGCATCGCCGTCCGCGGCCGAATGCGCTTCGTCTTCGGACGCTTCCGCCTTCGGCTCGTCCTCGGGCTTCACGAATCCACGCTCGACCCGCACCGAACCATCGCGATCGATCGAGACGAAGGCACCGGCGATCGCCATTTCGGCCGGGTCGAACAGCTCCGGCCGGTCCGCGAGCGTACCGAGCTCGGTCTCGACTGCATCGAGACGCGCGTGGACCTCGGCCGGAACCTCCGGGGCATCGGCCCATTCACCCTCGAGTTCCTCGGCTTCGGCCTCGAGCGTGGCGACGCGCGCCAGCTCGTCCTCGCTCATCGGGGTCACCTCGCGGTCGATTTCGCGGAGGCCGCGCGTGGCGTCCCACGGCAGGTCGATCGAGGTCGTCACCCATTTCCAGCCCTCGGCAAGGACGCGCTCGCCTTCCGCCTTCAGCTTCTCGTCGACCAGCCGATCGAGAAGCGCCGGATCGGTGAGCCAGCCGCCGCCGTCGGCTTCGAACAGGTCGCGCACGACGCCGCCACCGGCTTCGACATAGGCGCCCAGACCGACGAAGCATGTCCGTTTGTCGGCGGCGCGCACGCTGTTCTCGGTCAGCTTCTGCCGAATATAGGCCGCCGATTTGTTGAAGCTGTGTTCGAGCTGGTCCCACAGCTCTTCCTGGCGCGCATGGTCGTCCGACACGGTGAACGCCATCAGCTGGTCGAGCGTCATCGCATCGTCGGCGTAGAGGGTGTGAAGCTTCGGCGAGACACCCGCGAGCTTGAGCCGCTGGCGCACCGCGGCCGGCGTGGTGTGGAAGTGCGCGGCGATTTCCTCGATGCCGGTGTCCTTCTCGACCATCGCCAGCATCGCACGAAACTCGTCGAGCGGATGAAGCTGCTCGCGAAAGCTGTTTTCGGCGAGACTGTCCTCCTCGGCGAGGATATCATTGTCGGCAGCGCGCACGACGCAGGGGATCGGCGCATCCTTCGCGAGCCTTTTGCGCTTCACCAACAGTTCCAGCGCGCGGTGGCGGCGCCCGCCGGCCGGTATCTCATACCGGCCGGTTTCCTGGCCGTCGGCACCCAGCAGCGGCCGGACGTTGAGGCTCTGGAGCAGCCCGCGCCGGTCGATGTCGTCGGCCAGCGCGTCGATCGACACGCCGGCCTTCACACGCCGGACATTGGACTGCGACAGGACCAGCCGGTCGAGCGGGATGTCGCGCGACGGGCTGAGGGTGATTTTGGCGGCAGTTCTGGCCATGGCCATTCTCCATGACGGGCCGCCGCGAGACACTCTCCCGGCTTTCAAGCCCGTCACGAAAACCCGGCCCTCCTCTCCCTTTGGGGCCGCCGCAGGCGGACCTATCCGCACCCGGAAATCCGGCAGCCACGCCCGCTCATCCGCGCTGCCGCTTCGCGCAAACGCCGCTCGCCGAGCAGGATCGAGCCCGCGCTGCGAGCCGCCGCGGCATAGACCGAGAGCGGATGATGCGGCGTGAAGCCGAGATCACGCTCGATACCAAGGCCGAACGGCAGCCGGACCGCTTCGAGTTCGGCCAGCGCGAAGCTGCCGAGCTCGGGGCATCCGAAGCCAAGGTCGGCAAGGCCGAACAATATGCCGTCCTCGTCCATCTCGGTCGCGAGCCAGGTCGCCGATCCCACCGGGTTGAAGAAGCGCACGACGGGCGCCGGATCGGGCTCGCGCCCGCCGCGCGCGACGGCTGCACGACGGGCCGCGTCGTTGGCGCGCAGGTGCGCCGCGAGATCGGGGGTCAGGAGTTTCATGTCGCCGCCCTGCCCGCCAGGGTTGGGGCGTACATGCCGGCCGGGCGGACGCCGGGCCGCGCGAGCGCCCGGGGCAGGAAGAAGGGATGATATGTCATGCAAGGTCTCCGCGGCGGACCGGAGGCAGGGCCACTCCCGCCTCCTTCGATCCGCTCACCAGGACCCGTGCCTTCCTCTCGCTCTCTTTCCGGCGCCCCGCGGCACCGTCCGGCGACCGGAATATAGATGCAGATCTGGGGCCAATTTTCCGGGGCCCGCGCCTTTCCCGTTTCCGGCCAATCGATTAGGACCGGGAGGCGATCGCCGTCGCGCAGCAGGGGCCAGGGCAAAAGCCCGCCTCGCCGAGGGCCGGGACCAGTCGCATAATGTCCCATCTGTCGTCCGTGCCGGAGAGGAACCGGGACCGGCGACCCAGGGAGCGGCTCGCGGGATCGACGGGTTGGGAACGTGCCGGCGACCGGACGGTCACAGTGAAGCATTTTTGTTTGATGGAGGAACTCGCCCTCGAAATTTCCACGGCGACGAATGAGGACGGGCTCTTCGAAGCCCTCGCGCGCGCATCGATGCGCCTCGGCTTCGACCATTTCGCGCTCGCCTATGACCGGCGCGGCAATGCCGAGCCGGCATCCCTGCTGGTTCACAATTACCCCGATGCCTGGGCCAAGGTCTATGTCGGTTTCGATCTTGGCGGTGCCGATCCGGTGCGCCGCGCCGGCGAACGGTCGATGACCGGCTTCCGCTGGGACGAGATCGAAAGCTACATCCCGCTGACCCGCAGCGACCGGCAAATGCTCCATGTCGGCCGCGAATATGGTCTCGCCGACGGCTATACGGTGCCGCGCCACCTCCCTGGCGAGGCCAGCGGCGCCTGCTCTTTCGTCCTGCGCCCGCAAAGCGAGCTTCAGGACGATATGCTCCGCATTGCCGAAATCATCGGCGCGCTCGCGATCGTCTCGGCACGCCAGCTCGTCGGCGCCGTGCCGCTAAAAAGCAAAGCGACGCTGAGCGAACGGCAGCGCGAGTGCGTATTATGGACCGCACGCGGCAAGACCGCGGCCGAAGTGGCGGTCATTCTCGGGATCGGCGAAGTGACGGTCGTCCAGCATCTCAAGACCGCGCGCGACCGCTATGACGTGCATTGCGGCCAGATGCTGACCCTCTGCGCGCTGTTCGATGGCCTCATCGGATTCGGGGACGTCTATGACTGGTGGCACGCGCGCTGACCGCGTCAACGACGACTTGTCCGGAAATTCAGCAAGGAGGCAGGCACGCCCGGAATGACAGCCGAGGCAAGGGCGTGCCGCTCAGTCGCAGCACGCGCCCTTGCCTCCGATCTGGATCGGCGGGCAGGGCGTGGTTCCATAGGAGCAGAACACGCAGCAGTCGCCGGGCTCGGGCCTCAGCACGGCACCGCAGCCCTTGCAGTCATAGAAGAACTGACAGGCGTCGGTCGGCATCGTTTCCGTCTCGCGATGGCCGCACTGCGGACAGGTGATCGTCGAACGAAGGTCGGGGCCGGCATCAGACATAATGGTAGCCCGCCCACAGCAGCGCCGCGCCAAGCAGGAGGCCGGCAAGCGTCAGGATGCGCACCCAGCGGGGCGTGCAGGCACCGCCGGGGCCACAGCGCGCGGCCGCGCGCTGCTGGCGGAACAGCAGGAAGGCGCCGAGAATGAGGCATGCCGCCCCGATCAGAAGAAGCGGCGTGCGATAGGGCATGGCGACCATCGCGATGCCGCCGAGCCATGCGGCTCCGATCCCCGCAGAGGCCAGCAGGAAGGGCAGCGCGCAACAGGATGCAACGCCGAAAGCCGCGGCGATGCCGGCTAAGGTGAACGCGCCGGCGTCGATACCCTTGGGGCGATTCTGCATTGGGATCGGTTCCTTGTGCGGTGTGAGGGGACGCCGTAGCATCTGTAGCAGCTACAGACTCAAGAGGTATTTTTGCGATGGCCGCAACCAGAGCGATGCAGATCGGCGAACTCTCGCGCCGCACAGGCTGCAACATCGAAACGATCCGCTATTATGAGCGGATCGGCGTCCTCGACGTTCCGCTCCGGCGCGGTCGCTACCGCAACTATGGCGAGGAGGATGTAGGGCGCCTCGGCTTCGTGCGCCGGGCCCGAGAGCTCGGTTTCACCCTCGACGAGGTGCGGGCGCTGCTCCAACTCGCGACTGGAGGCCAGGCTGCCTGCGCCGAGGTGCGCGACGTCGCCTCGTCGCACCTTGCGGATGTGCGCGCGAAGATCGCCGATCTCAAGCGGATGGAGCGTGTCCTCGCCGCTTCGGTACGGGCTTGCGAGGCCGGCGACGATCCCGCCTGTCCGCTGCTCCAGACGCTTCGGGCCGGTACACCGCACGGCTGATCGTCCGGATGACACCCGCGTGACGACGAGCGACAGGCTCAACTATCAAGAGCTTCTGGAATCGCGCGGATCATCCTCATATCTGGGGATACGCGCAGTCCACGGAAAATGATTTGATTCCCGGCACCAACAGCCGAGGAATCATCATGATCGACACGACCCCGCGGGCGCCCGCCGCGCCCGGGAACGCGGCGCTGCGCGCCATGTTCGCCGCGCGCAAGAGCGTCTTCATCGACCTGCTCAAATGGGACCTGCCAGTACTCGCCGGCCAATATGAGCTCGACCATTTCGACACGCCGGCGGCGCGCTATCTCATCCTGCTCGACGCCGATGGCCGCCACCGCGCCTCGGCGCGGCTGCTCCCGACCGAGGGCGCACATCTCCTTGGCGATCATTTTGCGCATCTGTGCGCCGGCGACGTGCCGCGCGGCCCCACCGTGTGCGAGATCAGCCGCTTCTGCCTCGACCGGGACCAGGACGCAGCATCGCGCCGCGCCGCGCGCGACCAGCTGGTGACCGCCCTTGCAGAGCATGCGCTGCGCGAAGGCATCACCGATTATACCGGCGTCGCCGACCTATGCTGGTTCGATCAGGTCCGGGAGTTCGGCTGGAGATGCGACGCGCTCGGGCCGAAGGCCGCGGATCCGGGTGGGAGATTGATGGCATTGCACATCCATATCGACGCGCATGTGCTCGACGACCTCAAGCGCGGCGGCGTCTATGCGCCGCTCTCGTTCCGCCTCGCCGACGACGATGGGGAGGCGGAAGCATGACCGGTCTTGCGTCCGATGATCTTGCCCGGGAACTGCGCGAGACGGGATACTGCATCGTCCCCGACCTGATGCCGCCGGATGCGATTGGGGCGCTCGACGCCGATCTCGATCCGGTCTTCGCCGCGACACCGTTCGGGCGCGGCGACTTCTACGGTCACCGCACCAAAAGATTCGGCGCCCTGATGAAGCGCTCGGTCTGGGCGCAGGCACTGGCGCTCGAACCGACAATCCTCGCGGCGGTCGAATCCATTCTCGGCGACGCCTGCGAGAGCATCCAGCTCAATGTCGCGCAGGCGATCGAAATCCATCCGGGCGAGATCCGGCAGTTTCCACACCGCGACCATGACATGTGGGCGGGAGAAAAAGGCGCGCACGAATATCTGCTCAATGTCATCTGGCCGCTCACCCCCTTCACCGCGGACAATGGCGCAACGCACATCTATCCTCACAGCCATGGCGCGGAGGGCATGGCGAAGATCGACCCCGGCGAGCCGATCATCGCTGCGTGCGACCCGGGCGCCGCGATCTGCTTTCTGGGCTCGACCGCGCATGGCGCCGGCGCCAATATCACCGACCAGGTGCGGCGCGGTGTCGTGATCGGCTACAGCCTCGGCTGGCTCAAACCTTATGAGAATTTATGGCTCGCCTATCCCCCCGAGATCGCGCGCGGCTTCCCGCGCGAGCTTGCCGCGCTCGCGGGCTATCGCCAGCACCGTCCCAATCTCGGCAATTATGAAGGCCAATGCCCTTCGTTACTCCTCGGAGGCGATATCCCGGAGCATATCGGCGCGGTCGATGGGCTGCGTCCCGACCAGATGGCGATGCTCGCAGAGTTCGCGGCGGCCGAGCGGAACGGCGCATGAGCCCCGCGCATGTCGTCGAGCCAACTTATGAAGCGATCAAGCGCCGGCTGATGGCCGGCGGCTGGGTGCCTGGCAGCCGGCTGGAATCGGCGAAGATCGCCGATCAGCTCGGGGTCAGCGTGACGCCGGTGCGTGATTGCCTCTACCGACTGGCGGGCGAGCGCATGGTCGATTTCAGCCATGGCGACGGGTTTCACGCGCATCGCCTGTCCGAGACCGAGTATCGCGACATGCTCGAACTCCATCTCATCCTGCTGCTCGCTGCGCTTGCGACGACCCCGCGCGGGCGCGCGACGCCGGCTCCGCAGGATGGCGACTATCCCGATCGAACCGCCGGACTGTTCATCGAAATGGCAGCGCGGTCGGGCAATGGCGAACTGGTCGCGAGCATCACCGCGCTCGGCGACCGCCTCCATCTGGCGCGGCACCTCGACGAACAGCTTGTCGGCGAAACAGTCGCCGAACTGGATGCGCTCGCGGCCGCGCTGACAAGCGGCCCGCCGCATGAGACGCGCAACCTTCTGCTCCGCTATCACGAACGCCGCGCCGGCGAAGCGGCCAGCTATGCGCGGCTGCTTGGAGGCGCGTCATAGTGCCAGACCCGGTGCCCAACGTCTGATTCTGCCCATAATCCTTGTCTTTGCGCGGCCATGCTGACATGATTCGGGGTGCGGGACAGATTTGGCAACGCCCGCGCGATATTCTCGCCAGCCATTATGAACGCCCGTCCTTGTCGGACTGGCGGCCGTTCCGGACCATGCCGCTCCCACGCGGCCAAACGGCGGCACAGCGTTGGAAGATCGATAGCCGGGCAAACGCCGGCCAGCGATCTCGTGCCAATCGGCTGTGTAAATTGTCATCATACCCTGCCAAGAAACTGTCGCAGGAGCGCCACCCCTTTTCGGTGTCGTCGGCCTGTCACGCGCATCCCGACGACCGGCCCGTCGTGGCACCGGCGGACGCTTGCGACCTCGATGACGCTTTTCGGGCGCATGGTCCTTGGCTCTTTCATTTTCTTCGCCGAAGGGCTGGGCCCGAAGAAGCGCCGGATCTCGTGCAGGAAGTTTTCGCGCGCGCGGCGGGCAGCGAGCAGCGTCACAGCCTCGCCAATCCGGGCGGCTTCCTTCGCCGGATAGCGCAGAACCTGCTGATCGACCGCGCCCGGAGGCAGCGGCGCAACCCCGCGCTTTTCTTTTCCTTTCAGGAGGAAAGCGATGCCGCCAGCCCGCCGCAGCAGGAATGGAATATGGAAGCCGACGACCTTCTCCGGCTCTATGAAGAGGCGGTCGACGCCATGCCACCAAAGACACGCCGGGTGTTTCTGATGCACCGGGTCGACGAACTCAGCTATCGTGAGATACATGAATGCCTCGGCATCAGCATCGCGACGGTGGAATATCATATGATGAGGGCGCTCGGCTTTATCGCAAAGGTGGTGGACGGCGGCCGATGAGTGAGGCGTCTGACGACTATCCGGTCGACACGGTAGCGCACGCCTGGCTCGTGAAGATGCGCGGCGAGAACCCCGATGCGCACCGCGGCGAGTTCGACGCCTGGCTTTCGGCCTCGCCTGATCACAAGGCGGCCTATGAACGGATCGCGAAGAATCTCGCCGCCTCGGCGATCCTGAAATCCTCGCCGCGTCACGGCACTGCGCAAACCGAACAGCGCAGCGGCCGACGCCGGGCCGGGCGACGCTGGCTGTCGGCGGGAGCCGTGATCGCCGCCGCTGCGGTGGTGTTTCTGGCTTTCGGCGCCGGAGGCGCTCCGCTTTCCGGTCCGCTCGGAGACGGTGCGCTCGCGGCGCGCGCGGCCGAGCCGCTGGTCACCCGCCGCGGGGAGATCCGCAGCTTCCGCTTTGCCGATGGTTCCACCGCAGTGCTCGACACCGATAGCCGGCTCGAAGTCTCATTTGCGCAAGCGACACGCCATCTGCGGCTCGCCAAGGGGCGCGTCCGGCTTTCGGTGAGCAAGAATGAACAACCGCTTCGCGTCGAGGCCGGCGACGGCGTGGTCACGGCCGAGGATGCGGCATTCGATATCGGTTTCGAGGAAAATGGCGCGCTCAGCGTAACGATGCTGCGCGGCGAGGCCGATATTCGCTTCGGCGGCGCCCCGGAAACCGGCGCCCGGCACGCCCAAGTCCTGTCATCGGGACGGTCCGTGACCTACGGCCCGCACGGCAAGGAGCAGCCACCAGCCGCATCGCCGACACAGCAAGACAGCCGCGAATGGCCGTCGGGCTGGGCGGACTATCGCTCGGTCCGGCTCGATCAGCTCACTGCCGAAGCCAATCGCTACGCGGCGAAGCCGATCATCATCGACGACGCAGGAACCGCGGGGCTCGAGGCGTCGGGCCGGTTCAGGATCAGCCAGCCCGAGACAGTGGCCGAGCGGCTCGCCCAATTGTTCGATCTGGAGATCAGCAAGCGCGCCGACGGCATCCACCTGCGCCACCGATAATTATTTCATCATTCCCCTAAGGCGGTCGCCGACCCGGCGTCATCGCTCCCCCAAAGGCCGTGTGCCCAAGCACCCGGTCACAACCCAGGGGGAGTATGATGATGTCCGGAAAGTCTCGTTTTTGCTTGTCGCTGATGGCCGGTGTGGCCTGTCTGCATCCCGTTGCCGCGGCGGCTCAGTTGCAGGATCGCCAGAGCTTCGATCTGCCAGCGCAGGATCTCGACGAGGCACTGCGAAAAGTGGCTGCGCAGGCAGGAATCGAACTCTATGCGTCGAGTGCCGATCTCGCAGGCCGGAAGGCCCCAACGCTAGACGGAAACATCACTCCGCGCGAAGCAATCGAGACCCTGCTGCGCGGAACCGGGCTGACCCCGCGCTTCGAGCGCGGTTCGGTCATCATTTTGGGGCGAGCGCAGTCCGAGAGCAGTCCGGCACAAGAAGACATCGTGGTGACCGGCAGCCGTATCGCGGGCGCCCCGTCCGCAGCCCCGGTTGTCCGAGTGACGAGCGAAGATATCCGTAACGCAGGCCAGGCCGATCTCGGCGAAGTTGCGCGCAGCCTCCCGCAGAATTTCGGCGGCGGATTCAACCCCGGCATCGGCAACGGCCAGGGAGCGCCAAACGAGAACGCCAACGTCAACGGCGCCTCGACCTTCAACCTGCGCGGGATCGGTCCCAATGCAACGCTGACTTTGATCAATGGAAATCGCTTCGCCTATACCGGCGTGTCATCGGTGATCGACGTCAGCGCCATCCCTGTTTCCGCTGTCGAGCGGATCGAGATCGTCGCGGATGGGGCCTCGGCCATCTATGGCGCGGACGCCGTCGCGGGCGTGGTGAACATCCTGCTCAAGCGCGACTATGACGGTGCGTCGGCAATGGCGCGCGTCGGCGCATCGACCGATGGCGGCAATGTCCAGCAGCAGTACGGGCTGCTCGGCGGCAAGGCGTGGTCGTCGGGCGGGCTGCTCGCAGCCTATGATTATAGCCGTTCGTCGGCGATCCGCGCGGGGGATCGCGATTATGCGGACGCCGCCAATGCGGAAACGATGCTCTTTCCCGCGACCTGGCGGCACTCGCTGCTCCTGAGTGGACATCAGGCGATCGGTCCGGATGTGACGCTTGCTGCCGACCTTCTTTACAAGAAGAGTCGGCTACACTCGGTTACCGGATACAGCCTGGCGCTCGCCCCCGACCAGTTGGGGCTCGACAATGTCAGTACCTCGGAATCCTTCGGGATCGCCCCAAACATCTCTGCGGAGCTCGGCGGGGACTGGCGCTTCAAGGCGAGCGGCTTCTTCGGCACCGATCGCACGGGCGGCTTCTCCGACCTCTTTTTCGGGGGAAATTTGCTCGCACACATCGACAAACATTTTTTCAACCGCAACCTCGCGCTTGAAGCGGGCTTCCAAGGACCACTGTTCGCCCTGCCGGCGGGCGACGTGCGCATTGCCGTCGGCGGTGGGGCGCGGCGCAATCACTTCTTCGCGGCGTCCCCCACGGGCGATGTCCGGCGGCGGCGTGACAATCTCTTTGCCTATGGCGAACTGCTGGTCCCGGTCACGGCACCCGCGCAAGAGATTGCGGGATTGCACTCGCTCTCGCTCACAGCCGCGCTCCGCTTCGAGGATTATTCGGACGCGCCGAGCATTATGATCCCCAAGCTCAGCGTCGTTTGGGAGCCGGCGGAGATCCTCCGCCTCGGTGCTTCGTGGGGGCGTTCGTTCAAAATGCCGACGCTCTACCAGCAGTATAGCGGCTATTCGGCGATCATGGGACGCGCTGCCCGCTATGGGAACGGTTATCCGGCGAGCGCGAACGTCATCTTCGCGGCGGGCCCCGACAGTCGCCTCGGACCCGAGCGTTCGGAGAATATTACGCTGAGCGCGCAGCTTACTCCTGCGCGCGGCCTCGAATTCTCCGCCACTTGGTACAGGATCGATTACACCGACCGCGTCGCGACGCCGATCCCGTCGCTCGTCGGCGTGCTCGATAATCCGCTCTATGCCGATCTTGTTACGCTAAACCCCGATGCGAACGATCTTGCCGCGATCATTGACGGCGCACTTCTCGGCCTGGAGAATAGTACGGGCCGGCCCTACGACCCTGCGACCATCGTTGCTTTCATCGACGCACGCGACCGCAATATCGCGCGCCAGCGCTATTCGGGCGTCGATCTTTCGATGCGCTACCGCATTGAATTCGATGGTGGGAAAGAGCTTGCGCTCTCGACCGCGGGCAGTTTCCTGAAGAGCCGCCAGCAGATCCTTCCCGGCGCTGCCTGGACGTCGCTCGCCGGCACATTGTTCCGGCCATCGCGCTTTCGCGGGCGTGCCGGAGTTACCTATGGCGGCGACCGTTTCACGCTCGCCGCCTTCGTCAACCATATGAGCGGGCTCGATGACGATCGGCAGGCGGTGCGCATGCGCATTCCCTCCTATACCACGCTCGACCTCACGGCGCGGGTGCGCCTTGGCAAGCGGACCGACGTGTCGCTTGCCGCGCTCAACCTGTTCAATGCGAAGCCGACGGCGATTGTCACCGCCCTGCCCAGCGAGACGCCCTACGATACGACAAATTATTCACCGGCGGGGCGCTTCGTCGGCCTCACCGTGCGGCAGGAGTGGTGAGCATGATCCGCCCTCTTCTGCTCGCAGGGGCGGCACTGCTCGGCGCGGCGCTGCCGACCTCGCCGGCCTCAGCCGCACAGAAAGCCGGCCGCAGCTGGACGATCGACGATCAACTGACGGTCCCCGAGGTACGGGATCTCGCGGTCTCGGCGGATGCGAAGAGCGCGATCTATGTCGTGCGGATCGCCGACCGCCAGAGCGACCGGACGGTCGCGCTGCTGCGATATGTTGATCTGGAAAAGGGCACGACCCGCGAGCTGCAGCGAGCCGCGTGGATCGATCAGCTGAAGCGCATTCCCGGAACGGGGGACTGGAGCGCGCGGCTCGATAAGGGCAATGGCGTCCAGCTCTATCGGATAGGGGCGAGCGGCGCTGTAACCCCGATCGTCGCGCATCCTGCGACTGCAATTTATGGCGATACCGAGGGTGCTGTGCTTCCGGGCTATGGTCATGCGCCGCTTGCTACGGGGGTGCGGGCGCACAGCTGGTCTCCCGATGGGCGCTGGCTCTGGTATGTCGTCCTTGACGCCGCACCGTTCGTCAAAGCGATGCGCTACGACGACGCGGTCACTGCCGAGCGCGCGCAGCGCCGCGCCCCCGGCCGGGCCACTGCCTCGATCTACCTCCGCGATCCTGAGGGCAGGGACATTCTTCTCGCGACGCGTCCGCAAAGCGACCTTCGGACATTTTTCGACAGGAGCTTCGTCCAGTGGGAGAAGGATGAGGTGCGGTTCGATGTGATGGAAACGGACCCCGCCGGAGGGCAGCAGGTTGTGACGATAGGCTGGTCGTTCACATCGGAAAAAATTCGAGTGGTGGATGGCAAAGCCGCTCGCGGTTACTGGCGCCTCCCCGGCCTTCATGGCGGCCGGCTGTCGTCGGAAGGCACCGGCGATACGCGCGAGCTTGTCGAAACCATTCCCGGCGACGAGCGGCGGAGCTTCGGACGCTTTCCCTTTGCGGTGGGCGATGCCCGCGCGGCCGGCGGCTTCCTGTCGCCTGATGGAAGGCGCGCGATTGCGGGGTTCCGCACGATCGACAATCCTCGCTTCGGGCTAGCAATCATCGAAAATGATCGTGTCCGAACGATTAGTAGCGCTCTCAGCCTCAACTATTGCGACTTTACGGTCTCGCTCACCAAAGGCGCCTGCATCGCGCAATCGCAGACGGTGCCGCCATCGGTGGTGCGCGTCGACGTTGCGAGTGGCGGCATAACCCGCGTGGCATCGGTCTCGGCCGATCACGAAGGGATCGCGCCGCTTCGGATCGAACCCCGAACTTGGATCAATCGACATGGTTACAAGGCGACCGGTTATATCGTCTGGCCGCGCGGATACACAAAGGGTCGGCAATATCCGGCGATCGTCATTACGCATGCATCGGACGCGGACGACCGCTTTGCAACGCACGAAAATCAATGGGAATATCCGGCGCAACTGTTCGCCGAACGGGGCTATGTCGTACTGCTCGTCAATAGTCCGACGTCCCGCCAAAACGCCGAAATCGATGCCGCCTATGAAGCCTGGGTCAGCGAGACGAAGGCGGTTTCGCCAGAGAAGCTGAGGCAGCTAATTTGGTTGAACTCGGTCGCGACCTTCGAAGATTCCGTGAAGGAGCTCGTCGATCGAGGGATCGTGAATCCGGCGCGGGTTGGGATCGCAGGTTACAGCTTCGGCTCGCAAATGACGAATGTCACGATCACGAACAGCTCGATGTTCCGCGCGGCATCGAGCGGCGACGGCGGCTATCTCGAACCGGCCTTCTATTTCAACGTGGCAGGTTCTTACGGCACGGTGTTCGGCGGGCCGCCAACCGATCCGGCGGCGCTCGCAAATTATCGCCGGCTCTCTCCGTCGCTTCGTGCAAACGAAGTTTGCGGCGCGGTGCTGCAACAGGTCGCGGCACCGCTCATTCCGTCGATTGATCTTCACGCCGCGCTCCGCAAGGCCGGTGTTCCCGCGCAGCTCAGCCTTTATCCGGGCGAGAACACAGCGACAGATGAAACGCACATCTTCCACATCCCGTCGAACCGCATTCTTGCGATGGAGGAAAATATCGCGTGGTTCGATTATTGGCTCCTCGGCAAGCGCGATCCACAATCGCCTCACGCCGACCGCTACGCGCTATGGGACAAGATGCGTGACGCGGCCCCGCGCAGTTGCAGCGCCAAAACGGCGAACGATGAGAACCGACATTAGCTTTCGACCCGGCCTCCCTCCTCCCACCAGCGCGTCCATGCCTCGGCCGCCGCGAACGTCAGGATCCGGTGATCGCGTCCATCGTCCCGCCAGCCTTCCTTGCTTGCTCGGATAAGCCAGTCGGGGTCGATCAGCCCGGCGCCGACGAGCTTGCCCTCCAGAAGCATTTCGACGGCCATCGTTCCTTGAGCGTCAAACACGCGCCGGACAAACCCGCCGGGACTGCCTTTCGTCCTGCGTTCGAGAATGAGATCGGGAAGGAGATCACGGAACGCCATGCGCGCTACCGCACGATCGCGGCCCCCTCGCACCCAAAACCACGACGGAATCGATAGGCAGAGTTCGAGGACCGGTTGCGACAGCAAAGGGGTGATCTGGGGCGGGCTGATCGCACGGGGATAGAGTTCGATGCTCTTTTGGGCACGGGCCAGCATGGCAACATGCGCTGCCTTGCCCGGGAGCGCGCCCGGCGGCGCCGCGAACCAGGGATGCCGATCTCCTTCCGCCACAGCAGCGGCCCGGCCCGTAGATCCGAGGCCCGTAAGATCGATACGCCTGCGATGCCCGCCCTTCCGTCGCCGAATGCGTTCCCAGCCTGCGCGGACGACGTCGATCATGCCCGAGCCGGTCAAGTCGGCAAGGTCGCGCGCGGTAGCGAACAGTCCCGGGTGAAGTCCCTGTGCAAGAAAACGGTCGGCAAGCGGCGCCGCGCTGCGCAGGGCGCAGAAAACATTGTCGCCGCCATTGCCCGAAAAATATCCGTCGATCGGCCTGTCGCGCGCGAGTCGGCGATGCTCGGCCTGAAGGGCGGGGAAGTAGTGGGCAGCAATGGGCAGCGGCAGGTGGCGCATGACCGGCCTAGTAACGTCGACGGTGCCGAGGTCGAAGATCGGCGCATCAAGCCCGACACCGAGCCTATCGACGAGGGCCTTAGCATAGCGCCGCTCATCCCCATCGGTGCCGGGCTCGACCATGGTCAGACACCGGAACCTTGGTATGCGCGGGCCGAGCGCCGCTGCTACAATCGAGCTGTCGAGCCCGCCCGACACGCCGACTAAGATGTTGTCGAAGCCGGTCGACCAGGCGCCGATGCTGTCCTTGAGCGTGTCACGCAGAGCGACAGCCGCAGCTTCGAACCCGCAGCCCTTAGGCGGGCGAACATGGTCCCATGGGGACCATGCCTGCTCGATCCGGTTCCCGTCAGCCGTTACGACGAGACGCTCGCCGGGAAGCAGTTCCTCGACGCCATCGATGCCTGTCTTTCGGCCGATGAAGTCGATCCCGCCAAACATGCGCGCCAGCGCGCTATAATCGACGGCGACTTGTCCCGGCTCGGCGATGGCCGTCATATCGCTGGCCAGCACGACACCGCTCGCCGCGCGGCGCATATAGCATGGCATCATTCCGGACGGATCACGCATCAAGGAAACTGTTCCGTCATCGCCGATCAGCATGGCAATATAGCCACCCCAATAGCCAGCGAGCAGCGCCAAGCCGCGCGTCTCGGCGATCGATTGCCGTTCGTCCCGATTGAGATCGGTCACGCGGCCCGATGGTATTTCACGCCGGAAGAGCGGCCCGACGATGCAGCCCCTTTCCCCAAGATCGATACACGGCGCCGCACTGCATAACCGCGCAACGGACGAGCTGAAGACCGGACACTCCGTCGCGGTGCTGGCAGGCGACGGCGGAAGACCCGACGGCGCAATGTCGAGGCGGAAGGCAAGTCTCATCGCACCGTCAGCAAGGGCTTGAAATTCCGGACGCGGTCCAGGGGATCGCTGAGTACGACAGAGCCTGCCTGAACCCAGCAATGCGCTGCGAACGGCAGCATCACTCCGATGACGAGATCGACGCCCAGTCCGCGGCGCGCAAGCATCGTTCGCATGGCAAGCCCCCGGACGAGGCATTGGTCGGTCGCATCGCGATAGCGCGATGCCCGGGCAAAGGCGGCGGCAACGAGTCTGCAGGGATCTAGTCCAGTTTCGGGCAGCCCCGTCGGGATAAGGAGAGTGCCAAGCTGCCGGGCTGCGAGGTTGCGGCGAGCGCGCCATTGGGAGGCGACGGCTTCCAAGATAAGCCAAGGGTGCGATGCCCCGGTTGGACCATCGAAGATGCTTTCGGTCGGATCAGGAGCCAGCGATGGTGGGACTGTGGGAACGCCAGCCTCGACCAGATTTCGTTCGACCAGCCAAGCGGTCTGCTCTTCACTCGCCTTGCCCTTCGCAAACGCCTCAAACGCTTCGGCTGCAACATCTTCCAGCAGGAAGTAGCGGCTCGCCGAAAGATCGAGGCAAATTATCCGTGTGCCTATTGCGCAATATCTGAGGTCGGAGCGGAGGCGGTAGGAGGCCATATGAGATATATGCGTGCGTGCGGCACCGAGGCGCCGCACGCCCGGTGCATCAGTCGTCGGTCTGGATGCCGGCGTTGTATGTCCGCTGGAGCGTCGCAAGGTCGATCGGACCTTCGACACCGAGGCCGCGGGTTTCGGTGCGCGCATCGCCCAGATCGACGATACCGTTTTCACGCTTGTCCATGGCTTTTCCTTTCATCATTCGCGACCGAAATGAGTCGCAGTCCGACGCTAAGCCACAGCGAAAAGCTGCTCTATTTTATAATCCGTTTATTTTCTGAACGTGCGATCAGGGTAAAAAGGTGACCGCGCAAAGGAAACGCGCGTCGGGAGCGCATACCGTCACCTTTAGCTTTCGCCTGGACATACGTGACGGAACCCGGTCACACGCCCGTATTGATAAGGCGCCAAGATGTTCTGGTCGAAACCGGAATTGTCGCAATGGAAACTGGCCCCAAATCTGGATGTATTTTTCTGAAATCATTATCGAGGCCGAACCGTGGCTGACGGACCGCGAGCGCCCAGCGAGCGCCTGATCAATGGAGCGCACCCTGCAACAAGGCGGCCATGTGCCCAATGAGTGCGGGCGGAAAGCCGGGGCATGTCGGCTTTCAACGCCCGCAATTTGGAAATGCCGCCGGTTCAGAGTGCGGCGGGGCCCGATACATCAGGTGCCGCGCCCTCAGGAGCCGACCGACAGGCCGGCGGGAAAGAGCGCGCCCGCAGCCCCGCTCCTTCCGGCAAACCTAATCGAAGACGATGACCTTGCGCGCGGCGGGATCAAATGTCTCGATCACGACCGCTTCATCCTCGACGGCTGGCGACGAGCGTTCGAGGAGTTCAACCTTGGCCGAAAGCACTTCGGCGTAGGCTGCGGGGCAACAAAGGATGAACTCAGTGCCGTTTCCATAAATGCTGCCCCAGTTGACATAGATGGTGCTCCATCCATGCCGCCGTTCCCATTCGATCTGTCGGGGTTCGCCTCGTTCGGTTCGTCCGGGATAGGGTTCTGTCGACAATATATGGACCCGCGCTTCGGGATCGAACCAGCAATGATCATGATCCGCGACGGGCGGACGACTGTCATACTCGTGCGTCGGATAGCATCTGCGGGCGCTTGAGGGTTTGAGACCGGTTGCGTCCATGAACTGCAGCGCACGGGCGATCCGGCCAATATACCATTGGATTTCATTGGCGTGGCGCTGCTGGCCCGTCCGCTCCAGAAAGACCGAGTCCTCGATCTTGCAGGCGCCCAGATAGCCCGTCAGATGGTGACGCCGTACCAGCTCGGTCAGTGGCGCACGCAATTTGAGATCAATGTGAGGATCAGCGTGCAATAGGCACCCCCTTCGTGGGGTGATCGGCGTGCAAAAAGGACCCCTTCATCCCGGGGATTTAGTCGGCCGACTGGTTTTGATCAGTTGGCGAGAACGGGATGTTGATCGTGGAGACAGTGGTTCGGATTCGGCGTGAGCATGCAGCGGGTAAGGCGATCAAGGCGATCGCTCGTGACCTTCGTTTGTCGCGGAAGGTCGTCCGCAAAGCGATCCGGTCGCCGGAGGCGGCGTTCAACTATCAGCGCAAAGTCCAGCCGCTGCCGCGGATCGGTCCTTATCAGGATCGTCTCGATGCGCTGCTTGAGGAGAACGAAGGTCGCGGCCGCCGCGATCGGCTACGGATGACGCGTATCCATGACCTGCTGGTGCGCGAGGGGTTCGATGGATCCTATGATGCGGTGCGCCGCTATGCGGCGCGCTGGCGTGCTGCGCGGCGGAAGGATGCTGGCGAAGGCGCACCGGCGTTCATCCCGATGACCTTCCAGCCGGGTGAGGCCTACCAGTTCGACTGGAGCCACGAGGATGTGGAGATCGCCGGCAAGCCGATGCGGGTGAAGGTGGCGCATATGCGTCTCTGCGACTCGCGCGCACCCTATGTCCGGGCCTATCCGCGCGAGGGCCAGGAGATGCTGTTCGATGCCCATGCCCGGGCGTTCGCGTTCTTCGGCGGTGTGCCGCGACGCGGTATCTACGATAATATGAAGACGGCGGTGACGGCCGTGTTCACCGGCAAGGAGCGTGTGTTCAACCGCCGCTTCCTGATCATGACCGATCATTACATGGTCGAGCCGACCGCCTGCTCGCCGGCGGCGGGATGGGAGAAGGGCCAGGTCGAACAGCAGGTCCAGACGATCCGAGGCCGCTTCTTCCAGCCGCGACTCCGGTTCGCCAGCCTGGCCGAGCTCAACGGGTGGCTGGAGGCCGAGTGCCGGCGCTGGGCCGAGCATCATGCCCATCCCGAACGCGGGGATATTACCGTCGCCGAGGCGCTGGATATGGAGCGACCGGCCCTGCAGCCGATCCTGGCACCGTTCGACGGCTTCCATGAGAGCGAGCATGCCGTCACCGGCACCTGCCTCATCAGCTTCGATCGCAACCGCTACTCGGTCATGTCGACGGCCGCACGCCGGACCGTTCAGGTGCGCTCCTATGCCGATCGCATCGTCATACGCTGCGGCGATGCGATCGTCGGGGAGCATGAGCGCCACTTCGGTCGGAACCGCACGATATACGATCCCTGGCATTATCTGCCGGTCCTCGCGCACAAGCCCGGCGCGCTGCGTAACGGCGCACCGTTCCAGGACTGGGATCTGCCGCCCGCCCTGCACCGATTACGGCGAAGGCTCGGCACCGGGGACGAGGCCGATCGCAGGTTCGTGCGGGTCCTCTCGGCGGTGCTCACCGATGGCCTGGAGCCGGTAGAGGCTGCCGTGCGCGAAGCGTTGGCGAACGGAACGGCCAGCGACGAGCTGATCCTCAACATCCTCTCCCGGCGCCGCGAGCCGGCGACACCCCACAGCATCGTCACTTCGGAAGACCGGATGCTGCAGCATCCTCCGCTCGCCGACTGTGCCCGCTATGATCTGCTGCGAGGCTATGATGCAGCGGCATGATATGATCGACACGATGCGCGGCCTCGGGCTCAAGGGCATGGCGGCGGCGTTCGACGAGGCGGTCACCACCGGCCTCCAGCGCAAGCGCACCACCATGGAGATACTGACCGACCTGCTCCGTGCTGAGGCGACCCACCGGGATGCAGCCTCCATCCGCTATCGGATGACGGCTGCGAGGCTGCCCGTGGTGAAGGACCTGGAGCGGTTCAGCTTCGAGGGCACACCGATCAATGAGGAGATGATCCGCTCCCTTCACGATGGCTCCTTCCTCCCGCCTCGCCGCAATATCGTGCTGGTCGGCGGCACGGGGACAGGCAAGACCCACCTCGCCATCGCGATCACCGCCAATGTCGTGCGAAGGGGCGCTCGCGCCCGCTACTTCAACACCGTCGATCTGGTGACACGCCTCGAAGAGGAGACCCGGATCGGCAAAGGCGGGACCCTGGCGGCGCAGCTGTCGCGGCTCGACCTG
>JAIUPN010000001.1 GCA_020160755.1 Pseudomonadota bacterium | reverse complement strand
GGCATCAGCCCCCTCGCGTTCGAAGCCAAGGTGGCATAATGAGATAGGTGACCGGCACAAAACCGTTACAAGTCCAGTGTGATCGTCGGTGCGGTTCTGATCCGCTTCACCGGCTGGACGTGGATCGACCCGCTGGTCGCGGTGCTGATCGGTCTGTGGGTGTTGCCGCGGACGTGGATATTGCTGCGTGGGACGGTGAATATCCTGCTCGAAGGCGTTCCCGACGGCATCGATCTTCGCGAGGTTCGCGACATGGTGAAGCGCGTGCCCGGCGTGGTGAAGCTGCGACAATTGCACGTCTGGTCGATCAGCAACGGCATGAACCGCGCGGCGGTCCACGCCGTCGCGTCGCCGGAAAGCGACATCGGCGGATTGCAAAACGATATCGCCAGATTGCTCCACGACCGGTTCGATATCGCGGACTCGACCATTCAGGTCGAACCGGCCGTCAGGGCATGAGCCTGCCTTCGTCGCGCCGCGGCATCGGCGCGACGAAGCGCAGGAGTATCGCGGTCAGCACAAGCCAGCCGGTCGAGATGAAGAGCGCCGCCGGCAGCGACGACAGGTCGGCGATCAGGCCCAGCGTGTAGGCGCCGAGCGCCATCGCGCCGAAGGTGACCGCCTGATAGATCGACAGGCAGCGACCGAGGATCTCCTCGGGTGAACGGAGCTGCATCGCGACGTTGAGTGTCGTCAGCATCGACACCCACGCCCCGCCGGCGACAAAGGCGGCGACGACGGCCCACCCAAGGCTTGTCGTCAACGCCACCGGCAGCATCGCGGCGGCAAAGATCAGCGATGCCGCGGTCACCACCCGGTCACTGCCCCAGCGGTGCCGTGCGGCGCCGACGCACAGAGCCCCGACGATCGACCCCGCGCCAAAGGCGGCGAGGCACAGGCCATAGATGATTTCGGTGCCGTGCAGCCGGTCGCGGACGAGCGACGGCAGCAGCGCCTGAAACCCCGCGGCGCCGAAACCGAAAGCAAAGCCGCGGATCAGCACGCGGCGCACCGGGTCCGAATGCGCGCAGAAGCGGATTCCGGCTGCAATCGCGGTCAGCATCGAGGTGCGGCGCCGCGGCGCGGTTTCCGGGTGCCAGCGGAGCAGCACGACGATCAGTATGATATAGCTGATCGCGTTGAGGCCAAAGGCGGCCGCGGTGCCGACAATCGAGATCAGCAGCCCGCCGAGCGCCGGGCCGACGCTGCGCGCAAGATTATAGGCGATGGTGTTGAGCGCAATCGCCTGCGGCAGGTCGCGTGGCCCGACCTGCAGCCGCACCGACGCCTGCCAGGCGGGTCCGTTGAGCGCGGTCCCGCACCCGACCGCAAGGGTGAAGAAGAGCAGCGACAGCGGTGAGATCGCATCGAGATATGTCGTCAGCGTCAGCGCCGCCGAGACCAGCAGCATCCCGGTTTGCGCCGCGAGCATCACGCGCCGCCGGTCGAAATTGTCGGCGATCGCCCCCGCGAAGATGCCGAGCAGCAGGATCGGGATCGTCGCGCCCGCCTGCACCAGCGCGATCAGCAGGTGCGATTGGGTCAGTTCGGTCATCAGCCACGCCGCGGCGACCGACTGGATCATCGATCCCATGTTCGACGCGAGGTTCGCGATCCAGATCGCGCGGAACGCCGGGTAGCGGAACGGCGCGAGCGCGGAGGGCGGGGCGGGCGTGTCGGGACTCACCTGTCTGCGCCTAACCCCGCCCGCCAGCCGCGGCAAGGCCGGGCTATTCGGTCAGCTCGAATGCGGCTTCGGACCCTTCGGCCGACGACGGCCCGACCCACAGTTTGAACTGGCCGGGCTCGCTGCCCCAGCTCATATCCTGCCGCGTGAAGGCGAGGTTGGCATCGGTGAGCGTGAAGCGGATCGTGCGTTTCTCGCCCTTCTTCAGCATCACCTTCTCGAAACCCTTGAGCTCCTTCACCGGGCGTGTCACCGACCCGACAAGGTCGCGGACATAGAGCTGAACAACCTCTTCGCCGTCGCGCGCGCCGCTGTTGGTCACGGTGACGCTCGCGGTCAGTTTCTCGCCCGGACGGACCTTTGCCTTGTCGAGTGTGACCGGCGAATAGGTGAAGCTGGTGTAGCTGAGCCCGTAGCCGAACGGATAAAGCGGGGTGTTCGGCGTATCGAGATAGCGCGACACATATTTCGCGCCGGGCGCGCCGAGTTCGATCGGCCGACCGGTGTTCTTCATGTCGTAGTGGATCGGCACCTGCCCGACATTGCGCGGGAAGGTGACGGGCAATTTGGCCGACGGGTTGTAATCGCCGTATAGCACATCGGCGATCGCATGGCCGCCCATCGTGCCCGGATACCACGCCTCGAGGATCGCATCGGCATGGGCGTCTGCCCATGTGATGCTGTTCGGGCGCCCGCTCATCAGCACGACGATGATCGGCTTGCCGGTCTTCTTGAGCTCTTCGAGCAGCGCCTGCTGGTTGCCGGGCAGGTCGAGCGAGGTGCGGCTCGCCGCCTCGCCGGTCATATTCCAATGCTCGCCCACCGCGGCGATGACGACATCCGATTTCTGCGCGAGCGCGATCGCTTCGGCGAAGCCGTCGGTCTTGCCCTCCGCGTCGAAATCATAACTCGCACCCTTGGCGTAGGCGACGCTCGTCCCCTTCGGCGCGCGCGCCTGCATCCCTTCGAACAAGGTCACCGGGCGGGTCTTGCGGTCGCCCGCCGCCGACCAGCTGCCGATCATATCCTCCTTGCTGTTGCCGAGCGGGCCGATCACCGCGATCGACTTCGCCGAGGCGGCGAGGGGGAGGGCATTGTCCTTGTTCTTGAGGAGCACGATCGACTTGCGCGCCACATCGCGCGCGGCCTCGAGGAACTCGGGCTTGTAGATCGTCGCCTTTTCGCGGGCCTCATCGGCGTAGCGATAGGGGTCCTCGAACAGGCCGAGGCGATATTTCATCTCGAGGATCGCCTTCACCGCAGCGTCGATGCGCTTGATGTCGACCTTGCCCTCGGTCACCGATCTGGCGAGATTCTCCATATAGACCGCGCCTTGCATGTCCATGTCGACCCCGGCGTTGATCGCCTGTTCGCCGGCCTGCTTCAGGTCTTTCGAATAGCCGTGCGGGACCATTTCGTTGATCGACGTGTAATCGGTTACGACGAAGCCCTTGAACCCCCATTTGTCGCGAAGCACGTCGGTCAGCAGGTAGTGGTTACCCGACGCGGGTACGCCGTCATATTCGTTGAATGACGTCATGAAGGTGGCGGCGCCCGCGTCGGCGGCGGCCTTGAACGGCGGCAGATAGACGTCGCGCAGCGTGCGTTCCGAAATGTCGACGGTATGATAGTCGCGTCCGGCCTGCGCTGCGCCATAGGCGGCGAAATGCTTGGCGGTCGCGAGGATCGTGTCGGGGCGCGACAGGTCGTCGCCCTGATATCCGCGCACGCGCGCGCTGGCGATCAGGCTGCCGAGATAGACATCCTCGCCCGAGCCTTCGGAAATGCGGCCCCAGCGCGCGTCGCGCGCGATGTCGACCATCGGTGAAAAGGTCCAGTGGATGCCCTCGGCCGATGCCTCGATCGCCGAAATTCGTGCTGCCTTTTCAATGGCTTGTAAATCCCAGCTCGCGGCCTCGCCGAGCGAGATGGGGAAAATCGTGCGATGGCCATGGATCACATCATAGCCGAAGATCAGCGGAATCTTCAGCCGCGTCCCTTCGACGGCGAGCGCCTGCAACTCGCGCGTATATTTGGCGGTATAGGCGTTGAAGATCGCGCCGACGCGCCCCGCCCGGACGTCTTCCTTGTAGCTGTCGCGCATCGTCGGCCCGGTCGATTCCCAATTGCTGGTCAGCAGGTTCAACTGGCCGACCTTCTCGTCGAGCGTCATCTTCGCCATCAGGTCGGCGATGAAGCGATCCATCTTCGGATCGGGACGCATCCAGCCAGCGGAATCGGCAGGGGTCTTCTGGCTTGCGGTGGCAGCGGGCTTTGCAAGCAGCGGGGCGGGGGAGAGCTGTGCCCCCACCATCAGGGTGGCCAGCGTCAGGCATGTAAGGTTGCGCGTCATCGGCGGCATGATTCGTCCTTCCCGGTCGGATTTGCTTATATATTGTCACAAGGATTGGCCGAAATCGGCCGAAAACCGGCTGGCCCCCGATTGCATCCGTCTGTGTCGCTTCCCCCTATACAGTGATCGTGAAACCGGTTACAAACTAAAAAAACAACGACGCGATTTCCCGCGACTCGTCGCTGCACCGGAGGCAAGGCCGGCCAGCGAAGAAACGACCGCGGGGAATGTCGGGGGCCAAAAAGGGAGGATGCCGTGAAGTTTTCGCATGATTTTCAGACCGTTTCCGCGCGCCGGTCGCGCGCCCGCACGCTCGCTGCCGCGCTGGCATGGAGCAGCGCCGGTGCCGCGCTCGCCATTGGGGTGGCGACGCCGGTGCAGGCGCAGGTCGGCGGCGCGTCGCTCCGCGGTACGGTGAAGGCCGACGGCGGCGTTTCGCAGGTCACCGCGATCAACGTCAACACCGGTCTGACGCGCAGCGTCACGGTGGGCGAAAGCGGCAGCTATAATATCGCGTCGCTCCCTGTCGGCACCTATCGTCTCGAACTCACCACGCCGGGCGGCGTGCGCCGGACCGACGAATTCACCCTGTCGGTAGGCCAGAGCGCGGTGCTCGATTTCGACTTCTCGCAGCCCGACATCGCCTCGGCCGATGGGGATGCGATCATCGTGACCGGCAGCCGCATCCGCTCGATGGAAGGCGGCGAGGTCGGCACGAACATCACGCAGCGCCAGATCGAGGTGCTGCCCCAGAACAACCGCAACTTCCTCGCCTTTGCCGACCTTGCGCCGGGCGTCCAGTTCGTGACGGGTTCCAGCGGCCAGTCGCGGCTGCAGGGCGGGGCGCAGGACAGCCGTTCGGTCAACATCTTCATCGATGGCGTCGGGCAGAAGGACTATGTTCTGAAGAACGGCATTACCGGCCAGGATTCGACGCAGGGCAACCCGTTCCCGCAGCTCGCGGTGGGCGAGTATCGCGTCCTTTCCTCCAACTATAAGGCCGAATTCGATCAGGTCAGCTCGGTCGCGATCTCGGCGGTGACCAAGTCGGGGACGAACGATTTCCACGGCGAGGTCTTCGTCGACTATACCGATCAGAGCTTGCGCGACCACCGGCCGTCGGAACTGACGGGCACCAAGGTCAAGACGAAGGATTTCCAGTTCGGCGGGGCGCTCGGCGGCCCGATCATCAAGGATATGCTGCACTTCTTCGTGACCTATGAAGGCAAACGGCAGGAAAACCCGATCGACATCCGGCCCGGGCTCAGCCTGCCGGTTACCTATTTTCCCTCGGAATATCAGGGCGTATTCGGTCCGACCAACGCGACCTTCAACGAAGACCTCTATTTCGGCAAGCTCAGCTTTCAGCCGTCGAACAGCGACCTGATCGAGCTTTCGGGCAAATATCGCAAGGAAAGCGGCGAGTTCCTCAGCAGCGGTTTTAACGCGCGTGAGACGATCAGTTCGCAGGACGTCGAGGAATTGCGTATCACCGGCCGCTGGGAACATACGGCGGACAACTGGGTCAACGATCTCAAAGTGACCTATGAAGACGTGAAGTGGGCACCGACGCCTACCGTCTTCGAGAACGGTTTCCTCTTCGCCTATGCCGGACCGTCACCGACCAACCCGCAGCCGGGCACCGTCGTTCGCGGCGATATCCTGCGCGTCGGCGGCGGCAGCAACTATCAGGAAAAGGGCCAGAAGGGTTGGGGCGTCCAGAACGACTTCACCTGGACCGGGTTCGAAGGGCACACGATCAAGGTCGGCGCCAAGGCGAAATGGGTCGAGCTCAATTCGCTTCAGCTCAACGGCTTCAACCCCGTCTATACCTATAACCCGGCGTTCAATCCCGGTGGCGGCACGTTCAACGACGATGTGCCCTATCGCGTCCAGTTCGGCGCCTCGACAGGCAACGGCAGCCCGATCATCAATTCGAAGAACTTCCAGTTCGGCATCTATGTGCAGGACGACTGGGAAGTGACCGACCGGCTGACGTTGAATCTCGGCGTCCGCTGGGATTACGAGCGTACGCCGGCCTTCCTCGACTTCGTCCACCCGGCCGATGCGGTGAACGCCGTTTCGCCGGCCAATTATCCGAACCTCGTCAACGCCGATTACGACATCCGCGACTTCATCTCGACGGGTAAGGAGCGCAAGGCGTTCACGGGCGCGTGGCAGCCGCGCATCGGTTTCAGCTACGAACTCGACGACGACGCGCGCTATGTGGTCTTCGGCGGCTTCGGCCGCTCGTACGACCGCAACCAGTTCGACTTCCTGCAACAGGAAATCAGCACCGGTTCGTACACGACGCGGACCTTCAACTTCATCACCGGCGACCCGAACAACAGCTGCGCGGCGGGTCCCACCTGCGTTGCGTGGAACCCGATCTACCTGACCGAAGCGGGGCGCCAGCAACTGCTCGCCGGTGCCGGACCGGGCGGCGGGCGCGAATTGCGTTTCATCAACAATGATCTGAAAGTCCCTTATTCGGATCAGTTCAGCCTGGGCTTCCGCGCCAGGGTGACCCCGCTGTTTGAAGCCGAGGTGGGCTATAGCCATATCGAGTCGAAGGACGGCTTCGCCTATCTGCTCGGCAACCGCCGTCCCGACGGCACCTTCTTCCCGCCGGCGCCCGCGGTTCCGAACTCGCCCTTCGGTTTCGCACCTCCGGGCTTCGGGTCGATCATCATCGGGACGAACGGGATCGAGACGAGCGCGGATTCGGCTTATCTCAAGCTCGTCAAGAATTACACGGTGGCGTCGCCGTGGAGCTTCTCGGCGACCTATACCTACACCGAGGCCGAGGAAAACCGCCAGTTCGGCGAGACGTTCAGCCTCGATTACCCGTCGCTCGACGACTATACCGTCACGCGTTCGAGCGGGGTGCGCAAGCATCGCCTCGTCGCGACCGGCTCGGTCGACCTGCCGATCGGGGTGACGCTGTCGGGTAAATTCCAGATTGCGTCGCCGCCCTATCTGAAGACGTTCCGCAACATTGGCGGAGCGAACCCGATCCGCGAGGTTATTTCGAACGAAGCCCACAGCAACGGCGATCGCTGGGGTTTCCGCCAGATGGACGTCGCGATCACCAAATATATTCCGTTCAAGTTCATCAGCGAGGAATCGCGCCTGCGGCTCCGCGTCGACATCCTGAACCTGTTCAATGATCGCAACTATGTAGACTATAACAATGACCCGAATTCGCCCAACTATCTGGATATCTCGGGTAACGGCGTTGGCGGAAATCCGCCGCGTACGGTAAAGGTATCGGCCGGATTCTCTTTCTGACCGGCTGACCAGGCGCCCGGCCCGCACCCCCCTCCCGCGGGCCGGGCGCCCAATTTTTGGAGTATCGAATGTCGTTCCGGATCGGGGCGCTCGCCCTGCCGCTTGTGGCCCTGACCGCCGCCTGTACCGCCGCGCCCGCACCGTCTGCGCCGGCTCCGGTTCCCGCTCCCGCGACCCTCGCGCCAATCACCGAGGCCGCCTTTTCGGAAGAGCTGACCGAGCGCACCTTCCGCTATTTCTGGGACACCACCGACACGACGCGCTGCCTGGCGCCCGACCGCTGGCCGAGCAATCCCTTTTCGTCGATCGCCGCCACGGGTTTTGCGCTGACCGCGTACGGGATCGGCGCCGAGCGCGGTTATGTGACGCGCGCCGAAGCGGCGCTGCGCACGCGCGATTGCCTGCGCTTTTACTGGAACGCGCCGCAGGGGCCGGAAGCCGCCGGCAAGACCGGCTACAAGGGCTTCTTCTATCATTTCCTGCGGAATGACGACGGTACCCGCTTCAAGACCAACGAACTGTCGACCGTCGATACCAGCCTGTTCCTCGGCGGCGCGCTGTTCGCGCAAAGCTATTACGACCGCAACGATCCGGTCGAGGCCGAAATTCGCGACCTTGCGGAAAAGATCTACACGCGCGTCGACTGGACCTTCGTCCAGCGCACGAGGACCGGGACGCAGGCGGCGAATCTGGCGAATTCGCACGGCATCACGATGGGCTGGAAGCCCGAGAAGGGTTTCGAAACGCACGACTGGGTCGGCTATAACGAGGGGATGCTCGTCTATGTGCTGGCGCTCGGTTCGCCGACGCATCCCGTCGGCAAGGATGCGTGGGACAAGGGCTGGGCGGCCGATCTCGAAAAGGATTGGGGCAGCTATTACGGGCAGCAGCATCTGCAGTTCGAACCGATGTTCGGGCACCAGTACAGCCATGTCTGGGTCGATTTTCGCGGCATTCGCGACGCATTCATGCGCGGCAAGGGGATCGACTATTTCGAGAACAGCCGCCGCGCGACCTTGTCGCAGCGCGCCTATGGCGCCGACAACCCGAACAAATGGGCAGGGTACAGCGCCGACATCTGGGGCTGGACCGCGTCCGACGGGCCGGGATATTCGAAGGACAAATATCGCGTGAACGGCGCGCCGCGCTTCTTCAACGGCTATATGGCGCGCGGCGTCAGCGCGATCCGCGTCGTCGATGACGGTACGATCGTGCCGACCGCGGCGGGCGGATCGGTGCCGTTCGCGCCCGAAGTAGCGATCCCGGCGCTGATGGCGATGCGCACGCAATATGGTGCACGGCTTTACACGCGCTACGGCTTCAAGGACGCGTTCAACCCCAGCTTCACTTTCGCCGATCCGGATATGCGCAGCGGCACGGTCGACGCGGCCCAGGGTTGGGTCGCCAACGACTATCTCGGCATCGATCAGGGACCGATCCTCGCGATGATGGAAAATCATCGCAGCGGTTTCGTGTGGAAGGTGATGCGCAAAAACCCGCATATCGTGCGCGGGCTGAAGCGCATCGGGTTCGAGGGCGGCTGGCTCGATCAGGCGAAGGCCGAATAGGGCCGTGCCCCGGCTTTCGCCGGGGCGCTCCGATCAGCAGCCCTTGCCGATGCAAAGGTCCGCCAGCACCGGATAATGATCCGACGGCAGCTTGCCGCCCGCCTGCTGCGTCAGCGTCGCGTGACGCAACACGCTCACGCCCTCGCCGACGAAGATATGGTCGATCGGGCTCGCCTCATCCTGTTCGATCCTGAACGCGTTGAATGTACCGGCGGGGCCGAAATGCGGCGTCCGGCTGATCGTTAGCGTATCGCGCAGCGCGCCGGCACCGGGCTCGGTGATCGCGGCATAGGCGGGACTGGTCGTCGGGCTGTTGAAATCGCCCATCAGCACCACGGCGTCGCCCGGCTTGCGATGCACGCCGATCCAGCGGCGGATCTGCCGCGCGCCTTCGAGCCGCGCGGTGGTCCCGACATGATCCATATGCGTGTTGACGACGAGCAGGACGCGCTTCGAGGCCTTGTCGCTGAGCCGCGCCCACGTTGCGACGCGCGGATAGGCGGCGTCCCAGCCCTTGCCCGGCACGTCGGGTGTTGGGGAGAGCCAGAAGGTGCCCGAGGCAACGAGCGCGAAGCGGTCGCGGCGATAGCCGAGCGGCGAGAATTCGCCCTTGTCCTTCCCGTCGTCGCGCGCGGCGCCGACAAAGACATAAGCGGGCAGGTCAGCCTCGAGATTCTGCTTCTGGTGCAGCAGCACCTCCTGCATTCCGACGATATCGGGGGCATAATAGGCGACTACGCCCGCGAGCGCCTTGCGCCGGTGCGGCCACGCATTGTCACCGTCCGACGCGAGGTCGAGCCGGATATTATAGCTCATCGCCGCAACATGGTCGGCGCGCGCCTTCGCCGCTGCGGGCTGCGCGAGCAGCGCCGCGGCGAGGACAAGCAGCCAGCGCCTCATCCGAGGTTCCCGCCGTTCGCCGCGATCACGCTGCTGTAGAAGCGCGCGCTGCGCTTCGGCGTGCGGACCTGCGTCTCGTAATCGACATGGACGATACCGAAGCGCTTCGAAAAGCCGAGCGACCATTCGAGATTGTCGAGCAGCGACCACGCCATATAGCCGCGGACGTCGACGCCCTGCTTGATCGCATCGCCGATCGCCGAGATGTGCGTGCGCAGATAGTCGCAGCGCAGCGGGTCGTCGATGCCGTCGGGACCGGCCTTCGGCGGGTCATAGAAGGCGGCGCCATTTTCGGTGATATAGACGGGGATGTCGCCATAGGTGTCGCGGAACCAGACGAGCATGTCGGTGAGCGCGGGCGGATAGACCTCCCAGTCGGTCGTCGTGTGCGTCGCATTCTGCCGCACCGGCGACGCGCCGAGGGGCCATTGGTTCGGGTCGGCCTGTACGACGTTGCGCGTGTAATAATTGATGCCGATGAAATCGACCGGCTGGCAGATCGCCTTCAAATCCTCGGCGGACCATTCGGGCCAGGCTTCGCCGAATATCTCGGCGAGTTCGGCGGGGTAGCTGCCCTTCAACGCCGGGTCGAGATACTGGCGGTTCATATAGGCGTGCGCGCGCGCGGTCGCGGCGATATCCTCGGCGCTGTCGCTGGCGGGATATTTCGGCTCGATGTTGACGACGAGGCCGATTTCATGGGCGCCCTCGCTGCGATACGCCGCAACCGCGGCACCGTGCGCGCGCATCAGATTGTGGCTCGCGATCGGCGTTTCGAACAGGTTGCGGTGGCCGGGCGCGAGCGCGCCGTGGAGGTAGCCGCCGTCGGTGATCACCCACGGTTCGTTCAGCGTCACCCACTTCTTCACGCGCCCGTCGAGGCGGCGGTACATCACCGAGCCATAGTCGGCGAACCAGTCGGCGCTGTCGCGGTTCAGCCATCCGCCCTTGTCGTCGAGCGCCGCGGGCAGGTCCCAGTGATGGAGCGTCAGCAGCGGCTCGATGTCGTTCTTGAGCAGTTCGTCGACCAGCCGCTCATAGAAATCGAGCCCCGGCTCGTTCACGCGCCCGATGCCCTCGGGCAGTACGCGGCCCCAGTTGACGCTGAAACGATAGGCCTTGAGCCCCAGTTCCTTCATCAGCGCAACGTCGGCGGGCATCCGGTTATAGTGGTCGCACGCAACATCGCCGGTATCGCCCTTGACCGCCATCAGGCGTGGGTCGTGGCTGAAGCGTTGCCAGATGCTCGCCCCCGCGCCGTCGGCCAGCGGCGATCCTTCGATCTGATAAGCGGCGGTCGCCGCGCCCCACAGGAAGTCGTCGGGGAATACGGTCTGCGTCATTTCTTGTCCTTGGTTATGTTCTGTGGAGAGGGAAGTTTCTGTTCGAGCAGCCAGGCGTAGAGCGCCGGGTCGTCATAGGCGGGATCCCAGGCGTTGTGGCCGAGGTCGGGATAGATGGTCAGGCGAACCTTGCGGCCGCCGCAGGCGCGGATCGCGCGCGCCATGTTGAAGCTGCCTTCGGGGACGACGACATCGTCGCGGTCGCCGTGGAAAGCCCAGACCGGCAGGTCCATCAAGCGGCACGCTTCGCCGGGATTGCCGCGCCCCGCGACGGCGGCGACCGCGGCGAAACGCTTCGGTTCGGCGATCGCCCAGCGCCAGCTCGCGTGGCCGCCGCGGCTGAGGCCCGTGAGGTACACGCGCGCAGGATCGACGCGATATGTCATTGCGATGTGGTCGACCAGCCGGTCGAGCTTGTCGATATCCCAGTCCTCATCGGCGCCGAGCAGGGGCGAGACGGTGAGGAAGGGGAAGGCCGGGTCGCGGTCGGCGACCTTCGGCGGGCCGTGGACCTTGACCTTGGCGACATCGTCGCCGCGTTCGCCCGATCCGTGAAGGAAGACCAGCAGTGGATAGGGTGCCGCGCTGTCGGTCAGATAGCCCTTGGGCACGAATAGCTGATAGGGATAATTGCCCGCCTCGATCGGCGGTTGCGGCGTCTGCCCTTCGGCGACGGCCGCCGCTTTCGTCCTCGCGGCGGCGGGCGATGCGGCGAGCGCGAGGCCCAGCAGCGCCGCGGTCCAATATGTCATCATTCGATCCTTGTTTGCACGGGTCATCCCTTGACGCTCCCGGTCAGGAGACCGCTCAGGTAAAAACGCTGGAGCGCGAGGAAGAGGATGAGCACGGGGAGGGTGGTGACGACGGCGCCCGCCATCATCAGCTCATTGTCCTGCACATGCTCGCGGCTCATCGCGGCGAGCGCGACGGGGAGGGTGTAGAGATCCTGGTCGGCGAGGACGATCAGCGGCCACATGAAGTCGTTCCAGCTGCCGAGGAACACGAACAGCGCGAGCGTGACGATGATCGGAGTCAGGATCGGCAGGACGACGCGGCGCAATATCTGCCCCTCGCTCGCGCCGTCGATCCGCGCCGCCTCCAGCATCTCGTCGGGGATCGACAGGCAATATTGGCGGACGAGGAAGATGCCGAAAATGCCCGCGAGCCAGGGGATCAGCGCGCCGGCATAGCTGTTGACGAGCCCCATCGCCTTGAGCTCGAGGAACAAGGGCAACATCCCGATCTGCCCCGGCACGACGAGCGCCGCGACGAGCAGGCGGAAGGTCGCATCGCGTCCCTTGAAGCGCAGCTTGGCAAAGGCATAACCCGCCGGGATCGTGAAAAGCAGCGCAAGGCCGGTCGCGAGCGTGGAGACGAGCAGGCTGTTGGCAAGAAAACGCCCGATGCCGAAGGTGCCGAACAGCGTGCGATAATTTTCAAGGCTCGGCGTTTCGGGAAGCAGCGGCGGCGGGAATTGCGCCGCCTCGCCCGGCGCCATGAAGCTGACCGAGACCATCCACAGCAGGGGCGCGACGGTGAGCAGCGTGACGAACGCCGCGAGCAGGGTGACAGACCAGCGACGCACGCTCATATCGCGCCCCCGCGTTTCGCTAGCTTGAGCTGCACCAGCGTCACCGCGAGGATGCAGAGGAAGAGCAGGAAGGCGACCGCTGCGCCCGATCCGAGGTTCCACCATTTGAACCCTTCCTCATACATGAAGTAGAGGATGGTGACGGTCGACTGGGCGGGGCCGCCCTGCGTCATCACATAGGGTTCGGCGAAGAGCTGGAACATCCCCGCGACGGTCAGCACCGATACAAGCAGTACCGTCGGCGCGATCGCGGGCAGGGTGACGTGACGCAACCGTGTAAACCAGCCCGCGCCGTCGATCCGCGCCGCCTCGTCGAGTTCGCGCGGCACCGTCTGGAGCGCGGCGAGGAAAATGATCATATTATAGCCAAAGGTCTTCCACCCGACGAAGATCAGGATCGCGGGAAGCGACGCGTTCGGGCTCCCCAGCCAGTCGATCGGCGCGATGCCGAACAGCGAGAGCAGGTAATTGACGAGGCCGTAGCGCGTGTGGAGCAGGTAGCGCCACACGACCGCGGTCGCGACGAGCGTCGTGACATAGGGTGCGAACAGCGCGACGCGCCACACCGGGCGCCATTTGAGCCAGCGCGAATTGACGAGCATCGCCGCGAACAGCGACAGGGCGACGATGAAGGGCACGCCGAGGACGACGAACCAGAGCGTGTTGCCCATCGCTTTCCAGAACAGCGGGTTTTCGATCAGCCGCTCGTAATTCCGGAATCCGACGAAGCGCAGATTGCCCGCATCGGCGAGCGCATAGATGTCGAAATCGGTGAAGCTCAGGAACAGCGATGCGATCGCCGGCACGACGAAAAAGGCCGCGATCGCCGCGAGCGCGGGCGCGCTCATCGCCCAGCCGGCGCGTGCTTCCCGCCCGTGGTCGGCCGCGCTCACAGCGCCTTACCCTTGTCGAGCATCCAGCGCCGCTTTTCGAGCAACCGGTCGGCGCGGCGGTCGATTTCCTTCGCCGCCGCGTCGACGCCGAGCTGCCCGCGCACCATGCGTTCGGCGACGACCTGCATCTCGGTGACGATGCGTTCCCATTCGGGAACCTTGGGCAGCGGGGTCGCATGGTCGAGCTGCGTGGCAAAGGGTGCGACGGCCGCGTCGCTCGCCAGTCCCGCTTCGCGCCACACCGATCGCCGCGCGGGCAGACTGCCCGTCAGTTCATGGAAGTCGAGCTGCGCGGCGGGGGACAGCAGGCGCGTGAGTATCTCCCACGCCGCGCCCGGATTTTCGGTGCCGGCAAAAACGACGAGGCTCGATCCGCCGGGTGCGGCCGACCCGATGCCGTCCGGGCCGGGGTTGGGCGCGGTGCCCCATTTGCCTTGCATCGCGGCGGGCAGACGGCTCTTCATGTCGCCGATCGTCCACGGTCCCGACAGGAAGACGCTGAAATAGCCACGCGCGAACTCGTTCCACACATTCGAAATCTGCGCCGACGATGCCAGCGGCGCGAGCCCTTCGTCGAACAGCGACTTGTAGAAGGCGAGTGCCGCCTTGAATTCGGGATCCGAAAAGGCCCCGCGCGCGCCGTTGTCGCGCAGCATCCGCGCGCCCGCCGACAGTGCGAGCGTCGTGAGCTGCTCATATTCGTTGAGCGGGTAGAGCAGGGCATAATTGCCGTCGCCCGCGAGCCGTTTCACTTGGTGCAGCGCCGCTTTCCAACCCGTCCAGTCGGCGGGCGGTGCGGCATGGCCGGCGCGCGCGAACAGGTCCTTGCGATAAAACTGCAGCCGCGTGTCGACATACCAGGGGACCGCCCAGGTCCGCCCCGCGATACGGTTGGTGTCGACCACCGCGGCGAACTGGTCGGCGAGGATCGGCTCGGCCGATGCGGGCACCGGCGCGATCGCGCCGATCGCCGCCATCTCGGCGATCCAGCTGTTGCCGACCTGCCCGATCGCGGGGAGCGATCCGCCGGCAAAGCCGGTGAGCAATTTTTCGTGCGCCGCAGTCCAGGGGAGCGGCTGCACCTCGATCGGTGGCATATTCGCGGGCAAGGAAAGCGTCTTCAGCAATTCGGGCAGGTTCGCGCCCTCGTTGCCCATCGCCCAGATCGTCAGCGCGCCCTCGCGCCGCGCACCGCACGCACCGAGCATCGGGAGCAGGGGCAGCGCGGCGAGCGCGCCCGTCAAATGGCGCCGCGTCACCTGCATCGGGCGCCACGACAGGTCATGCGCTTGCGTCGGCCGCCGTTGCGGGCTGCGCGGCCACGCGGTTCGCTGCGCCGCCGGTCGTTCCGCGCGCGATCAGCGCCGGAGTCAGGATCGTCGCGCTCGCCGCGCCCAGCGTCTCGCCGCGCAGGATACGCAGCAGCATCATCATCGCGGTCGACCCCAGCCGGTCGATATGAACCTGCATCGTCGACAGTGAGGGGTTGAGGTGCCGCGCGAGCGGGATATCGTCGAAGCCCGCCACCATGACGTCGCCGGGCACCGACTTGCCCGCCTCGGCGAGCCCCGCGATCAGACCGACCGCCATCTGGTCGTTCGCGGCAAAGACCGCGTCGGCGGGAAGCTGTCCCTGCACCAGCAGGCGCGCCGCCTGGGCGCCGCTTTCCTCCGAGAAATCGCCGGGCAGGATCGCCGGATTGCGCACGCCGCCGATCTTCGCCATCGCGTCGACGAAGCCGCGCTGGCGGTCGCGCGCGTCGCGGTTGTGCTTGGGGCCCGCGATATGGACAATGTTCCGCGCGCCGCGCGCGAGCAGCGCCTCGGTCATCGCATAGGCGCCCTGATAATTGTCGACCGCGACGAAGGGCAGGTCGAGCGGACCCGCATCATAGTTAAGCAGCACGGTGGGAAGCGCGGGGTCGAGATAGTCCGCCAGCAGCTCGGGCTTCAGATCGGGCGGCATCACGAGCAGCCCGTCGACGCGGCCGCGCATCGCGGCGATCGCGGCTGCGGTTTCGTGCGTGCTGCCGTGCATGTTGCCGAGCAGGAGGTGCATACCCGATTCATGCGCGACAAGGTCGATGCCGCGGATGATTTCGGAGAAGAATTCGCCGAACAGGTCGGGCAGGATGACGCCGACGGTGTCGGTCTTGCGCCGCGTCAGGCTGCGCGCGCCGCTGTGTGGAACGAAATTGAGCTTTTTCACCGCCGCCATCACCGCCGCGCGCGTCGGCGCGGTGACGTTGCCGAGCCCGTTGATCGCGCGCGACGCCGTGGCGACAGAAACCCCCGCTTCGCGGGCGACGTCCCTCAATGTGGCCATGCCGCTCGTCCCCTTTCGCTCCGTTGGTGCGGGGTCGCCGATGCGACTCCGTCCCTTGTCCTGTTGCCGGGCACGGAAACATTATCATGGTAACCGGTTACATGTTGCGTAGGCAAGGTCATTCGCGCGCCTCGCCGTGCAGCGCGCGGCCCTCGGCATCGAACAGGTGCAGGCGGTCGGCGGGCAGCAGGACGGGCACGACATCGCCCTCGCGCAGACTGCCGTCGTCGCGGAGCTGGCACGCCAGCGGTTCGTCGCCGGCGGCGCCGTGGAGGTGGATGGTCGCAAGGCCGCCGAGCCGTTCGATGAAACCGATCCGGTGCGGAAGCGCGTCCGAAGCGGCGCCGATCGCGATATCCTCTGGCCGGATGCCGACAGAGAGGCGCGTTCCGGTGGACAGTGCTTCCGCGTGCGGGGGCAGGGCGACGATGCGCCCGTCGGAGAATGTGGCTTGCCCGGCGCCCGAGACCGTCACCGGCACGATGTTCATGCGCGGGGTGCCAAGGAATTGCGCGACGAAGATATTCGCCGGCCGCTCGTAAAGTTCGCGCGGGGTGCCGACCTGTTCGATCTGTCCGTCGCGCAGTACGATGATGCGGTCGGCAAGCGTCATCGCCTCGACCTGATCGTGGGTGACATAGAGCGTCGTCGTGCCCAGCGTGCGGTGGAGCGCCGCAAACTCGTACCGCATCCGCACCCGGAGGTCGGCGTCGAGGTTCGACAGCGGTTCGTCGAAGAGGAATATCTCCGGCTGGCGCACGATCGCGCGGCCGATCGCGACGCGCTGGCGCTGCCCGCCCGAGAGCGCGGCGGGCTTGCGGCCGAGCAGGCTTTCGATATTCAGGATTTCCGCCGCGCGCTGGACCTGCCGTGCGATTTCACTTTTGTCCGCCTTCGCGATGCGCAGCCCGAACGCCATATTTTCATAGACGGTAAGGTGCGGGTAGAGCGCGTAGGACTGGAACACCATCGCGATGCCGCGCGCCGACGGGGCGAGGTCGGTGACGTCGCGCTCACCGATCAGGATGCGCCCGCCGGTCAGCTCCTCGAGTCCCGCGACCGACCGCAGCAGCGTCGACTTGCCGCATCCCGACGGGCCGACGATCACGGTGAATTCGCCGTCCGCGACCTCGATCGACACGCCCTTCAGCACCTCGGTCTCGCCGAAGCTTTTGCGCGCGCCCTCGATCGACAGTCCGGCCATGGCTTCCCTATCCCCTCGTGTCTGCCGCGATCAGTGGACCGTCGCGCCCGCGGTGGCCTGACGCGCCGGGGCGCGCCCGGCGGCGATGGCGAAGATGCAGAGCAGGACGTAGCAGGCGGCGGGCAGCGCCAGCGCAGCGGCATAGCCCACTGCGTCGGACAAATGGCCCGCGAGATAGGGGATCGCCGCACCGCCGACGATCGCGGTGCAGAGCAGCCCCGATGTCGCCTCGGCGCGCGCGGTCGATCGTTCGAGCGTCAGCGTGAAAATCACCGGGAACATGATCGAATTGAACAGGCCGATCGACAGCGCGACAAAGCCCGCGCTTACCCCGCCGACAAACACGACATAGAGGCAGAGCAGCGCCGCGACGGCGGTAAAGAGTGCGAGCAGTTTCGCCGCGGAGACCCGCGCAAGGAGGACGGATCCGATCGCGCGGCCGACCATCGCGCCGCCCCAGTAAAGCGCAACCGCCTTGCCGGCTTCCTGAAGCGAAACGCCGGGAACGCCGTCGCTGCCCATGATCCAGCCGAACAGGCCGAACGGCGCGTCCGACTGTCCCCACACGGCATCGCTGTTGAGGAACAGCGCCATCTGCGTTCCGATCGCGACTTCTGCGCCAACATACAGGAAGATTGCGAGCCCGCCGAGCAAGGCCCAGCGCGACGAAAAGGCCTCGCGGATCAGCTCGCCCATTCCGGCGCGGCTGCCGATCGGGGCGGGGGGAACGGCTTCGTTGACGATGCGGCGGCTGACCCAGAAGAAGAGGAGCAGCGCGGCGATCAGCCCGCAGATCCAGAAATAGGCTGAATCGATCCCGGCGAGCGCCTGCGCGCGCACGGCCTCGGTGACCACCGTGCCTTCCTTGACCTCGACACCTTCGAGGAACAGGTGCGCACCGATCAGCGGGCCGAGGAACGTGCCGAAGCTGTTGAATGTCTGGCTGAAGGTCAGGCGAAAATGGCTGTGCTTCGGATCGCCGAGTGCTGCCGCGAGCGGATTGGCCGCGACTTGCAGGATAGTGATGCCGCTCGCGAGGATGAAGAGGCCGGCCAGCACGAGCGGGTAAACCGCGAGGTTCGCAGCGGCGAGCATGACAAGGCAGCCGACGACCATCGTCGACAGCGCGGTAAGGATCGACGGCACCGAATGGAAACGCGCGATTAGCGCGGCGGCGGGGAAGGACATCAGGCCATAGGCGATGAAGAAGGCCGACGCCGATAATTGCGCTTCGGCGTCACTCAGCGTGAAGATACCCTTCACCGCGGCGACGAGCGGGTCGATCAGCGAAGTGATAAAACCCCAGGCGAAGAAAAGCACGGTGACTGCGGCAAAAGCCGCAACGGCATTCGACCGTCCGCCACTATTGGCGGACGCCTGGCTGGGCAGGTCCATGCAGATATCCTCTTCACCGAAACTATGTTATGCTGCGGGTCTAACGGGACGCCGAGGGCAATGCAACCGGTTACATTGCGCTGTGCTGCGCGTGCGAAATTCCGGCGCCGGTAAATGATTCCGACCCCTGCGAAATATTCGTTCGTCCCACTGGCGCGCTTGGGCTCGACTGGTTACATGGGCCGCCACCAAACGAATCGCGTGCGCGGCTCCGAAAATGCGGGGCAGGCGCCGCCTGCACCAGAAAGTGGCACCCATGGAAATCATCACCGGCCTGACCTTCGACGATGTTCTGCTGGTGCCCGGCGCGTCGGATATTTTGCCGTCGGATGCGAATTTGTCGACGCAGCTGACCAGCGAAATCAACCTCAATATCCCGATCCTGTCGTCGGCGATGGACACGGTGACCGAGGCCGACATGGCGATCCTGATGGCGCAGATCGGCGGCATCGGGGTCCTCCACCGCAATCTGACGATCGAGGAGCAGGCCGCGGCGGTGCGGCAGGTCAAGCGCTTTGAAAGCGGCATGATCGTCAACCCGATCACCATCACCCCCGACGCGCCGCTCTCCTATGCGACCGCGCTGATGGACCAGCACCGGATTTCGGGCATTCCGGTGGTCGAAACGGGCGGCAAGCTCGTCGGCATCCTCACCAACCGCGACGTCCGTTTCGCCGACAATCCGGGCCAGCCGGTGCGCGAGCTGATGACCGCCGATAATCTGGCAACCGTGCGCCCCGGCGTCGGGCAGGACGAGGCGCGCAAGCTGCTGCACCAGCGCCGCATCGAAAAGCTGCTCGTCGTCGACGACGATTATCGCTGCATCGGCCTGATCACCGTCAAAGACATGGAAAAAGCGGTCAACTATCCCGAAGCGACCAAGGACGGCACCGGCCGGCTGCGCGTCGCAGCGGCGACCAACACCGGCGACAGCGGGATCGAGCGCGCCGAAGCGCTGCTCGACGCCGAATGCGACCTGATCGTCGTCGACACCGCGCACGGCCACAGCAAGGGCGTCGGTGCGACCGTCGAACGCATCAAGAAATTGTCGAACCGCGTGCAGGTGCTCGCGGGCAATGTCGCCACCGGCGATGCGACGAAGGCCCTGATCGATGCGGGCGCCGACGGCGTGAAGGTTGGCATCGGCCCCGGCTCGATCTGTACGACACGCGTCGTCGCGGGTGTCGGCGTGCCACAGCTGACTGCGATCCTCGACAGCGTCGAGGCGGCGTCGAAACTGGGCGTGCCCGTCATCGCCGACGGCGGCCTCCGCACGTCGGGCGACATCGCCAAGGCGCTGGCTGCGGGCGCGTCGAGCGTCATGGTCGGCTCGCTGCTCGCGGGGACGGCCGAAGCGCCGGGCGAGACCTTCCTGTTTCAGGGCCGCACCTACAAAAGCTATCGCGGCATGGGCAGCGTCGGCGCGATGGCGCGCGGCTCGGCCGACCGCTATTTCCAGCAGGACATCAAGGACCAGATGAAGCTGGTTCCCGAAGGCATCGAAGGGCAGGTGCCGTTCAAGGGCCCGGCGAAGGACGTGATCCACCAGCTCGTCGGTGGCGTGAAGGCGGCGATGGGCTATACCGGCAGCCGCACGCTGGGGGACTTGCGCGAGCGCGCGAAGTTCGTGCGCATCACCAATGCGGGTCTGCGCGAAAGCCATGTCCACGACGTCGCGATCACCCGCGAGGCGCCGAATTATCCGGTCGGCTGAGGCCGGTCGATGACGCCCGCAGCGCGACTTCAGGCGGCGATCGAAATCCTCGACGCCATTGCCGCCGCCGCGCGTGAGGGCGGCGCGCCCGCCGACGCGATTTTTGCCGAAGCGATGCGTGCGCGCCGTTATGCGGGGTCGAAGGATCGCCGCGCGATCCGAAACCATGTCTATGATGCGATCCGCAGCGTGCGGTCGGTGCCGGCCTCGGGCCGCGCGGCGATGCTCGCGCTCGTCGATACGCAGCCCGAACTGGCGGAGCTGTTCGACGGCTCGTCATACGGGCCGGCGCCGATCGCCGACGACGAAACGCGCGGCGAAGCCGGACTCGCCGCGCAGGCGCTGATCGACCTGTTCGACCCGCTCGTTGGGGAAGACGAAGGTGCGGCGATGCTCGCCCGCGCGCCGCTCGACCTGCGCGCCAACCGCATCAAGGCCGACGTTGCCGATCTCGCGACGCTTTTCCCCGAAGGCGAAGCGATCGCCGGGGCGCCCGACGGCTGGCGCCTGCCACCCGAAACCGCCGCGGCGCAGCATCCCGCCTATGCCGAGGGCCGGTTCGAGGTACAGGACGCGGCGAGCCAATATGCTTCCGCCGCGCTCGATGCCGCTCCGGGGCAGGCGATCGTCGACCTGTGCGCGGGCGGTGGGGGCAAGACGCTCGCGATCGCATCGTTCGCCGGAAACGACGCCGACATCCTCGCCTGCGACACGAATCGCGCCCGACTTCAGCAATTGGCACCGCGCGCCGAACGCGCCGGGGCGACGCGCATCGAAACGCGGCTGCTCAACCCCGGACAGGAACCCGCGATGCTCGCCGACTGGCAGGGCAAGGCGAACCGTGTCTTCGTCGACGCGCCCTGCTCGGGCAGCGGGACCTGGCGGCGCAGCCCCGAACTGCGCTGGCGCCTGACCCCCGCGCGGCTCGATCGCCACCTCGCCGATCAGGCCAAACTGATTGATATCGGCGCCGATCTTGTGGCGCCCGGGGGCAAACTCCTCTATGCTGTCTGCTCGATCATCACGCGCGAGGGGCGGGCACAGGTGGACGATTTTCTGAACCGGCATCCGGGCTGGACGGCCGATGTCGGCTATCTGCCGGACGGCATCGGCCGCGCCGCGGGGCATGGTTTCCTGTTCACGCCGGGGCGTGACGGATGCGACGGATTTTTTCTCGCACGACTGACATCGCCATGTTAGCATCCCCCGTAATGAAGCGATGGGAGAATGCGATGCGTGTCGGTTTTCTGGCTCTTTCGGCGGGATTGATCCTCGCCAGCCTGCCTACCGCATCCGACGCGCAGCGCGCCGACAACGACATCTTCCCTCGCTCGATCGCGCTCCAGCAAGAAGGACATAAGGCGCAGGACGGGGGCGATCTCGACCTTGCGATCGACCTCTATGAATCGGCGCTCGCCGCCGACCCGCGCAACCGCTCGGCGATCATCGCGCTCGCACAGGTCGCGCGCGCGCAGGGCCTGCCGGGCAAGGCGATCGGCCTCTATCGCGAGGCGCTGGTGCTCGAACCCAATGACATCGTCGCGCTGACCGGGCAGGGTGAAGCGCTCGCCGACAAGGGCGCGCTCGAACTCGCGCGCGAAAAGCTCGCCGAGGCGCAGCGCATCTGCGACAGTAAATGCCCGCAGGTCGCGGCGCTGGAAAAGACAATCGCGTCGAGCGCATCGAAGCGCGTCGTCGCGGCCGAAGTGCTCGTGCCGAAGCCGGTCGTCGCGACCGTCGGCACCAGCAAACAGAACTGATTTCGGTCAGGCGCCGAGCGCGCGCGCCAGTTCGACCCATTCGGCAACGCTGACCGTCTCCGCGCGCCGCGTCGGATCGATGCCCAGCGTTTCGGCGACGGCGACCGCCCCCTCGACACCCTTCAGGCTCTGCCGCAGCATCTTGCGTCGCTGGCCGAACCCCTTTTCGGTCAGTTTCGACAGCAATTTCGGCGCGACGCCTTCGGGCTGATCGGCTGGCGTGACATGGACGATCGCCGACATCACCTTGGGCGGCGGGGTGAAGGCCGAGCGGTGGACTTTCATCGCGATCTTCGCGGTCGACCGCCATTGCGCGAGTACCGCGAGGCGGCCGTAGGCATCGGTGCCGACCGGGGCGACGATGCGTTCGGCGACCTCGAGCTGAAACATCAGCGTCAGCGACAGCCAGCGCGGCGGCCACGCCGCGGGCTCCAGCCAGCGCGTGAACAGCGCGGTGCCGACATTATAGGGCAGGTTCGCGACGATATGATAGGGCGCGCCGCCGGTCAGCGCGTCGACGTCGACCGCCATCGCATCGTCGGCGATCACCGTCAGCTGCCCCGGAAACGCCTCGCCCAGCTCGGCGAGCAAGGGCAGGCAGCGGTCGTCGCGCTCGACCGCGATGACCTTCGCGCCCGCGCGCAGCAACGCGCGCGTCAGCCCGCCGGGGCCGGGACCGACCTCGAACACCGTCACGCCGCCCAGATCGCCGGGCAGCGCCGCGATGCGGTCGAGCAATTGTTCGTCGAACAGGAAATTCTGCCCCAGCGCCTTGCTCGCCGACAGGCCGTGCGCACGCACCGTCTCGCGCAGCGGCGGAAGCGGAACCTGCGGCTCGACCCTCACTTTGCGGGTGCGCAGCTGCGCTCGCGGGCCAGCGCCATCCGGGCCGCCATCGCGATCGCAGCGATCGTCGGGCCGGGATCGGCCGTGCCGGTGCCCGCGATGTTGAATGCCGTGCCATGGTCGGGCGAGGTGCGGATGATCGGCAACCCGAGCGTCAGGTTGACGCCGTCGTGAAAATGCAGCGCCTTGAACGGGGCGAGCGCCTGATCGTGATAGGCGCAGAGCAGCGCGTCGTACCGTTCGCGGATCGCGGGTGCGAACAGCCCGTCGGCGGCAAGCGGCCCGTCGACGATCAGTCCTTCGTCGGCGAGCTGCGCGACCGCGGGTGCCATGATGCGCTCTTCCTCGCCGCCCAGCTGGCCGCTTTCGCCGGCGTGCGGGTTGAGTCCCGCGAGCGCGATGCGCGGCGTTTCGATCCCGAAATCGCGCCGCAGCCCCCGCGCGACGATCCGCGCCTTGGCGACGATCAGCTCGGTCGTCAGCCGTTCGGACACTTCGGCGAGCGGGATGTGCACGGTGAGCGGGACGACGCGCAGGCTCGGCCCCGCGAGCATCATCACCGCGTTGGTCGCGGTGACGCCGCAGCGTTCGGCGATGAATTCGGTCTGGCCCGGATGCGTGTAGCCGATGCCGTGCAGCGCATATTTGGACACCGATCCGGTGACGAGCGCCGAACTCGCCTGATTGCGCGTCAGCCCGATTCCGGTTTCGAGCGTGTGGAGCGCGCAGGTTGCGCCTGCCGGCGTCGGCTGGCCGGGGGTCAGCGGGCCGCTGTCCTCGAGGTGCCAGACAGGCAGCGCGTCGCCGAACGCCCGAACCACCTCGTCCATGTCGGTCACGCGCGCGACGGGACCGTCCCATACGGCGGAGATCGCGGCGGCATCGCCGATGGCAACGAAGGGCGGCAGGTTGTTCTCGCGGCGTGCGTCCCACGCGCGGGCCGTCACTTCGGGACCGACGCCCGCCGGGTCCCCCATGGTGACCGCGATCGGACGTCGATTGTTGGTATCCGTCATCAGCTATATTCGATCACGGCATCCCGGCGCAGGTCGCGCAGATAGCGCTGAGCCCGCTTGTTGACCTTGTCCTCCAGCAGCTTCTGTTCGATCTGCTCGAGGTTCGGGGCCGTTGCGGTTTGCGGCATGTCGCGGCCGCACAGGACGAGGACACTGACGCCTTCGTTCGCGGCGCCGAACGGCTGCGTTGTCTGGCCGACCTGAAGGTTGGCGAGCGTCGCCTGCAGCGGGGCCGGCAGTGCCCGCATTTCGATATTGTCGCGCGACACGACCGTGGCGCCCAGGCCCTGTGCCACCGCGTCGGCGGCGCCGCAGCCGGCGATACCGCGCGTCTTTTCGGCGAACTTGCTAGCGAGTTCGGACGCCTTGGCCTGCGTCGTGCCCGCCGGGAAATCGAGCGAAATCTGCTTCAGGCTGAGGATTGCGTCGCGCGGATCGGCGGTCAGAACCTGACGGCGATCGATCATCAGCATGATCGAGATGCCGCCGGGTACCTCGACCGGCCCGACAAGCTGGCCGGGCTGCATCTGCGTCGCGGCTTCGCCCATCGAAGCGGGAAGCTGGCCCGCCTTCACCCAGCCAAGGTCGCCGCCGACGACGGCGGTCGACGCTTCCGAAAACTGGCGGGCATAGGCGGCGAAGCTGCCGCCCGCCTGCAATGCCTGAATGATCTTCTTGGCATTCTCGCTGACCGCGGCGGCGGTTTCCGGCGTCGCCGACAGATAGATTTCGCCGAGGTGGAATTCATCCTGCCCCTTGGAATCGTTGAGCTGCTTGACGACGATCTCGACCTCTTCGGGCGAGACGTTGGTCGTCGACTGGATGTTGCGCGACAACAGGCGATCCCACGCGAATTCGCCGCGGATCTGCTGCTTCACGGCCGCCGCCGACGAGCCCTTGGATGCCAGATAGGTCGAAAACTGGTCGGGCGTCTGCTTGAAACGCGTCGCGAGCCGCGCGAACTGGTCGTTCACGACATTTTCGTCGATCGTGATCTCGGCCGCCTTCGCTTCCTGAATCTGCAATTTCTCGTCGATCAGGTTGCTGAACACCTGACTGCGCAAACGCTGAAGCTCTTCGGGCGGCAGCTCGGCATTGTTGTTCGCAATGCGGATCAGCGCCATGCGCTGTTCGATGTCGGTCGCCGTGATGATCTCGCCGTTCACCGAGGCGGACGGACGATAGACGTTCGGCTTCGCATCGCCGAAAAGCTGCACATTGCCCGGAATGTTGAGGCTGGTCGTCGGCACTTCGCTGTCGGCGACGGTCTGGGCCAGCACGGGCGTTACGCCGACGGCGGCCAGAGCGAGCAGGCCGGTCATGGTCGAAAATTTGGTCATCTTTACCCTATTCGAGAAAGTCCGGACGCTCCGTATCAGCGGAAACGCCCGATGGTCCAGCGCAATCCGCGATGTGGGACGGTTTGATGCCGGCAGATAGCCCGCGGACACTGAACCTAGGCTGAGCGGAACCTGTCAGAACCCCAGATTGCGGAATGCGATGCGGAACGAGTAGCTGTTGCCGCGTTTCGCATCGCCGGTGTCGGCATAGTCGCGCCGCCAGGTCAGCGCGATCGACAGGCAATCGTCATCATAAGCGACGCCCAGGCGGTGGCGTATCGGTTCGAACCCGTCGGCGCCGCTCAGCGGATCGTCGCTGCGCTGCGTCAGATCGACGATGGCGGAGCCGAACAGCGACCAGTGTTTTGCAAAGGCGACGCGGCCGCCCGCGCGGACTTCTTCGCGGTCCTGCAAATCCTCGCCAAGCAGCAGGATATCGCGGTTGAGCCGCGAATAGCCAACCACGGCATAGGTCGAGCGGCTGCCGATCGTCGCGTCGAATTCGTTGCGGCGAACCGCCAGATTATCCTTGTCGAGCCGGAAACGGTGGGTGAGGCGCAGGAAATCTCGGTACGCAATCGTCGTGCGACCGACGATGTCCGACGTGCGGTCGGTCAGCCCGGTGCCGTCGGGGAAGAGCGCGGGCTTGTCCGACAGGCGATAGCTCTGCCCGACCGTGCTGTTGATGCTGAAACCGGGGCGGCTGTAGTTCCATTCGACGCCATAAGTGATGCGAGCGCCATCCTCGAAGCGGTCGTGGCCGTTGAAGCGGTTGATCGCGAAGAGATTGCTGTCCTCGAGGTCGAAGGCGCGCGAATCTTCGTTCGGGATGTCAAGATTCTTGATCGGCGGCGTCGCGACCAGCTGCACGCGCGGTGTCAGCGTTTGGGTGCCGCCCGCAAATTCGCCGATAAACGGCCAGCGCATGTCGGCGGCAACCGCGGCGATTCCGCGCGCCTGCCAGCCCGATTTGCCGCGATAGCCGGGAATCGCGGTCAGCAGATTCTCGTCGCTGTGATAAACGTCGCCGCGTACCAGCGCGGTCAGCGTCACTTCCTGGCCGAGCGGGGTCAGGCCGCGCAGATTCCATTGCGCCCCCGCAAAGGCGCGCTGTGTGTCCTGCCCGGCGGTGCGTCCGATCGCGAGCGTGTTCAATTGCAGTTCGAACTGTCCGCCGAGCAGCGGATCGGCGAAGCGCTGGCGATAGTCGATGATCGGCAGCGCGATCGCCTGCTGTCCCTGAATGTCGTTCGCGCGCAGCGTCTGCGTCGCCCAGCCGGCGATCGAGAGGTAGGAGTTGCCGCCGATTCGTTCGAGCTCGAAGGTCGAGCGCAGCCGGTCGTCGCGGCTGATGTCGTAGCGGCGCATGAAGGTGCGGTCGGTCGCGATGCGCCCCGAATAGGTCAGGCTCCAGCGCGGATCGAACTGGAACTTGCCCGCGCTTTCCAGATAGCCGCGGAATCGTTTCCGGCTGTCGGGATCGTCGCCCGTCAACGGAACGAGCGACCCATAGGTCGCATAACCGTTGATGCGGAACGACCCGATGTCGGTGAGCGCGCGGAACTCGCCCTCCATCATCGGGGCGGCGCTGGTGTAAACGTGCGGGGTGAGCGTGATGTCGCGGTCGGGTGCGATGCGCAGATAATAGGGGACCGCGATTTCGAACCCGTTGCTGCGGTCGAGCCGGATTTCGGGAACCAATATGCCGCTGCTCGGCTCGTTGTTGATCGAATGGCTGAGACCGGGAAGCGGGATCAGCGGCAGGCCGAAAATCTCGACGCGTGCGCCCTTGTACCGCACCTTGTTCTTCGCCCGGTCGTACAGCACCTTGACCGCGCGGATCTGCCAGCTCGGATTCTTGGGGCAGCCCGCGTCATCCTCGACGGGGCAGGGGGTGTAGGCGGCATTTTCCAGCTCGATATTGCCGTTGTCGAAGCGCGTTCCCTTGATGGCGGCGAGGCGCGAACCATTGTCGAGCACGACGAGCAGATTGTCGACGACACCGTCGCGCAAACTATCGGTCAGTTCGATCTTGTCCCCATAGGCGATATCGCCTTCGGGGTTTTTGATCATCACATTGCCCTCGGCGAACACCTGTCCTGTCTGGCGGTTCCACGTCACCTTGTCCGCGCGCATCTCGACCGCTTCGCGGTTCATCTGGACATTGCCGTCGGCGACGACGACCTCGGTATCGCTGTCGTAATTGAGGTTATCGGCCGCAAAGCCGATCTGATCCTCGGACTGGACCGCGGGCGCGTCGGTGGTCGTCGGAACGACGTCGGGGGTCTGGAGGTCGGGTTCGCCCGCGACCGCTTCCGGCCGGGCCGGATTCGCCTCGGTCTGGGCCAGCACCGGGCTTGCGACCAAAGCCAGGCCGCTCGCCGTCGCGAGCCAGAACGGCCGCGCAGGCGCCGCCCGATGGAACAAAGCCCAGCTCATTTAATCCCTTTGTCCCGAACCCTATATAGACATTTGCCGGATTGGACCGGCAGCTTTGTTTTTGCAACTCGCAAGCGAAACCCCTATCGGTCCGCCACGTTCCAATCAATCATCGCATAAGAAAGTTAAGGCATGGACATTCAGTTTGTCGCGCAAATCGATGCGTCTGCCGACGTCGTCGCTTTTCCGGTCCGCAAGGGCGAAGCGGGCGCTCTCGGCGCGCTGCTGGGCGCCGCGGCGGCGCAGGCACGCTTCGACGGTGCGGCGGGCACCGTGGCAGAGACCGCGGCGATCGACGGCGACCAGGCGAAGCGCCTGCTGCTTGTCGGGATCGGCGAAGGCAGCGAGTTCGACCTCGAGCGCGGCGGCGCGGCGCTGACGGCGAAGCTGCAGACGAGCGGCGTCACGGCGGTCCACGTCGATTTCGCGAGCGCGGGGCAGAGCGATGCCGATGACGTGCTGGCCTTTGCGATGGGTGCGCGCCTGCGCAACTGGCGCCTCGACACCTATCGCACGCGCCTCGCCGACAAGGCGAAGCCGAGCCTGAAGACCGTGATCATTGCCTCGCCGCACGGCGATCTGTCGGATCGCTGGGCCGAAAATGAAGCGATTGCCGATGGCGTCGCGCTGACCCAGACGCTCGTCGCCGAACCGCCGAACATTCTTTATCCTGAAAGCTTCGTCGAACGCTGCCAGCATCTGACCGACCTCGGCGTCGAACTCGAGGTGCTCGACGAACGCCAGATGAAGGCGCTCGGCATGGGCGCGCTGCTCGGCGTCGCACAGGGTTCGACGCGCCCGCCGCGGCTGCTCGCGATGCGCTGGAACGGCGGCAATCCGGGCGACGCACCCGTCGTCTTCATCGGCAAGGGCGTCACCTTCGACACCGGCGGCATCAGCATCAAGCCCGCCGCGGGCATGGACATGATGAAATGGGACATGGGCGGCGCAGGTGCGGTCGCGGGCGCGATCAAGGCGATCGCGGGGCGCAAGGCGAAGGCGAATGTCGTCGGCGTCGTCGGCCTTGTCGAAAATATGCCCGACGGCAATGCGATGCGCCCCGGCGACGTCGTCACCACCATGTCGGGCCAGACGGTCGAGGTGCTCAACACCGACGCCGAAGGCCGCCTTGTCCTGTGTGATGCGATCAGCTGGGCACAAAGCGCCTATGACCCCAAGGTGATCGTCGATCTCGCGACGCTGACCGGCGCAATGGTGATTTCGCTCGGCCACGAATATGCGGGCATTTTTGCGAACGACGACACGCTCGCCGCCGACCTGCTCGCTGCGGGCGAGGTGTCGAACAACAAATTGTGGCGCTTCCCGCTGTCGCCCGCATACGACAAGCTGATCGACAGCCCGATCGCCGACATGAAGAATATCGGCCCGCGCGAAGGCGGCTCGATCACTGCGGCGCAGTTCCTGAAGCGTTATGTCGGCGAGGGCGTTGCCTGGGCGCATCTCGACATCGCGGGCATGGCGTGGGCCGACAAGGATGGCCCGGTGTGGGCGAAGGGTGCGACCGGTTACGGCGTGCGCCTGCTCGACCGTTACATCGCCGCCAACCACGAAGGCTGAACGGATCGGGGCAGGGGAGCATGGCGCGCGTCGACTTTTACCGGCTGACCCGCGACCCGGTCGAACGGGTGCTCCCCGCGCTCGCGACACGCATCCTCGCGAACGGCGACCGCCTGCTCGTGGTCGCCGCGTCCGCGATGCAGCGGCAGGCGATCGACGAGGCGCTGTGGACGCTGACCCCCGCGAGCTTCCTGCCGCATGGGGTTGCGGGGTCGCCCGACGAAGAGATCGAGCCGATCCTGATATCGGGCACGCTCGCGGCCTCGCCGCCGAACCGCGCCAGCCACCTCGCGCTTGCCGACGGCGAATGGCGCGACGAAGCGCTCGGCTTCGAACGCATCTTCCTCCTCTTCGACAACAGCCGCATCGACGACGCACGCGCGCTCTGGCGCACACTCGCCGCGCGCGAAGATGTCGACAACCGTTTCTGGAAACAGGACGAAAACGGCCGCTGGTCCGAGGGGCCCTGATGACCTGGATGTGACGCGGGTCACCGACGCGTCGCAATGACCGCCGCATAGGCCGGGCACCGCGGCCCATGCGGCCGATTCGATCTTTGCACAGGAGCCCGACGATGCGCCCGAACCCGTTCCTTTCCACCGCCCTTGCTGTTTCCTTGTCGCTGCTTGCCGCGGGCTGCGGCTCGAAATCGGAGACCGAGGTCGCGAGCGGCACCTATACCGACCCCGCAACGGGCAAGACCGCCGACTACAGCATCAGCAGCAGCGAAGACGGCGAAAACGGCAAGGTCACGATCAAGACCGAGGAAGGCGAAGTCCAGTTCGGCGGCGAGGCGAAGCTGCCTGCGGGCATGACGCCCTATCCCGGATCAAAGATGACGGGCGGTTTCGCGGGATCGTCCGAGGGCAAGCAGGGCGGCCTCGCAAGCTTCGAGGTCAAGGGCCGGGCGGCTGACGTCGTTGCGCACTACCGGCGCCAGATCGAGGCCGCCGGCCTGAAGGTGAAGTCCGAAATGAACGCCGAGGACACGATCATCATCAGCGCCGAAAAGCCGGACGATGCGAAAACCTCGATCCAGATCACCGCGACCCAGAACGGCGACATGGTCGAGGGTGCGGTAACCTATGGTTCGGGCGGCTGATCGCCGCGCCGCGCTCTGTCCTTGCAGTGCAGCAAAAGCGCCGCTAGAGGCGCGCGCATCGCAGACAATAACAACACAGGAGCTTCCCCCATGGCGGTTACCCGCACTTTTTCGATCATCAAGCCCGACGCCACGCGTCGCAACATCACCGGCGCCGTCACCAAGATGCTCGAAGACGCCGGCCTGCGCGTCGTCGCATCGAAGCGCATCCACATGAGCCGCGAACAGGCCGAAGGCTTCTACGCGGTCCACAAGGAACGCCCCTTCTTCGGCGAACTCGTCGACTTCATGATCAGCGGCCCCGTCGTCGTGCAGGTCCTCGAAGGCGAGAACGCGATGCAGGCGAACCGCGACATCATGGGCGCGACCAACCCCAAGGACGCAGCGCCCGGCACGATCCGCAAGGAACTGGCCGAAAGCATCGAAGCGAACACGGTTCACGGTTCGGACAGCGACGAGAATGCAGCGATCGAAATCGCCTACTTCTTCAAGCCCGAAGAGATCGTCGGCTAAACGCCGTTTGCCCTAGGGCAGCGAAGGGCCGCCGGAGCGATCCGGCGGCCTTTTTCGTGCCTGCCGCCGCGTCCAGCGTCTCGACACCATCAGCGCAAGGGCGATAAATACCGCGGTTCCAAGCAGCGCCGCGCCGTCGAATCCCAATCGGTCGCCGAGCAGATCGACCGTGCCATATTCGATCGCTTTGCCGATACCGACCCCGAGCGGAATGACGATGACGGCGGCCAGTGCGGTTTTCAGCAAACTGACCGCCGTCTCCCGCATCAGAATTCGTCCGCTACGCCCATCAGTCCGGCCAGCTTCTTCGGCGCGATCGCGAGCCAGCTTTTGCGCAGCCATTCGCCGATCGCGTCCCAGTCGGTGTCGCCGAGGTCGAGGCGGATGCCGACCCAGCCGTCGCCGAAATAGGCGGGGCGGTAATAGCGGTCTTCGTCGAGTTCGATCAGCATCGCCTGTTCCTCGCCGCCGCTGATCTTCACCAGCAGCGCGATCTTGCCATCGCCGTGATGATCCTCGGTGAAATAGGCGAATTTCTTGCCCTTCACGATCCCGAAGCAGGGCATGCCGTGCGACACCACCTCGTCGGCTTCGGGCAGCGCCATCGCCAGTTCGCGCACGCGATCCCGCAAATAATCGGGCGACCGCTCGCGTGCGACGAAGGCGGCGAGCGTGGCGGGATAAAGCTGATGTTCGGCGAACTGCACCCGCCGCGCCAGCGTCTCGACCGTGTCGTCGGGCAGGATCGCGACCGGGGTCTGCGCCAGCACCGGCCCCTCGTCGACGCCGGGCGTCACGACGTGGACGCTGCACCCGCCGAATTTGTCGCCCGCCTCGATAGCTTGCTGGTGGGTGTTCAGCCCCTTGTAGAGCGGTAGCAGACTCGGGTGGATGTTGATCATCCGGTTCGCCCAGCGCGCTACGAACTCGTCGGACAATATGCGCATATAGCCCGCCAGTGCGACGAACTCGGCGCCCGCCGCGCGCAATTGCGCGTCGACCAGAGCGTCGAACGCGTCGCGGTTCATGCCCTTGTGCAACAGGCCCCATGTCGCAATACCCTCGGCCTCCGCGATCTTTAGCCCCGGCGCATCGGGATCGTTGCTGCCGACGAGCACCAGCTCATAGGGACAATCCGCAGCCTTTGCGGCGTAAAGCAGCGCCGCCATATTGGTGCCGGCGCCCGAAATCAGGACGGCGACACGCGCCTTAGCCATTATGCGTGGCGCTCCACGGCGCACGTGCGCTCCACGTCTCGGCGCCGCCCGTCACGGTGCAGCCCTTTTCGCCCTCGGCGATATGGCCGATGCGATGGACGGTTTCGCCCGCCGCTTCGAGCGCGGCGGTAACGGCGTCGACATCGCTCTCGGCAACGACGACCGCCATGCCGATCCCGCAGTTGAAGGTGCGCGCCATTTCCTCGGGTTCGATATTGCCCTGCGCCTGCAGGAACGCCATCAGCCGCGGCTGGTCCCATGCGTCGGCGTCGACATGCGCGTGCAGCGTCTTGGGCAGGATGCGCGGGATATTTTCGAGCAGTCCGCCGCCGGTGATGTGCGCGAGCGCATGGATCTGGCCGGTCTTCACCAGCGGGAGCAGGCTCTTCACATAGATGCGCGTCGGCGCCATCAGCGCGTCGATCAGCAGGATGTTCTGGTCGAAGAGGGCGGGGCGGTCGAGCTTCCAGCCTTTGTCGGTCGCGAGGCGCCGCACCAACGAAAAGCCGTTCGAATGCACCCCCGACGATGCGAGGCCCAAAATCACGTCGCCAGCCGCGACCTTGTCGGCGGTCAGCACCTGGTCGCGCTCGACCGCGCCGACGCAGAAGCCCGCGAGGTCATAGTCGCCGTCCGAATACATGCCGGGCATTTCGGCGGTCTCGCCGCCGATCAGCGCGCATCCGGCCTGCTTGCATCCCTCGGCGATGCTCGCGACGACTTCGGTCGCGACATCGTTATCGAGCTTGCCCGTGGCATAATAATCGAGGAAAAACAGTGGCTCGGCACCCTGAACGATCAGGTCGTTCGCGCACATCGCGACGAGGTCGATCCCGACGCCGTCATGCTTGCCCGATTCGATCGCGAGTTTCAGCTTGGTGCCGACCCCGTCGTTCGCCGCGACGAGCAGGGGATCGTTGAACCCCGCCGCCTTCAGGTCGAAGAAGCCGCCAAAACCGCCGAGGTCGGCGTCGGCGCCGGGGCGGCGCGTCGCACGGGCGAGCGGGGCGATGGCACGGACCAGCGCGTTGCCGGTTTCGATCGAGACGCCGGCCTGCGCATAAGTGTAGGAGGCGGGTGGGTTGTGCTTGGAATCCATGGCCAGCGCGACTAACGACTCTGGCCACGAAATGCCATGATTTCCTTGTCCGGGGCCACGCTTTTGGGCAAAGCATAGAGAAGATATGATTTCGGCCGCTTTCCCCCGCTTCGCACCTCGCTTTTCTCTCGACGCGGCTCGTCCGCGCGATTGGCGATGGGCCGCACTTTTCGGTCTGTTCTTTGCGATTCTTCTCGCCGGCATCGTCGATGGCCAGATTACCCGCGGCGACCGCGGCATCACCCCGATCAACAGCAGCGGCGATTTTCTCGCGAGCGGCATTCTCGTCGACGTCACCGGCGATAACGCGGACGACGCGCGCTCGAAGGGCTGGCGCGAGGCGCAGCGCAAGGGCTGGGCGCAGCTTTATCGCAAGCTGAACGGCAGCGACGGACCCGCACTCGGCGATTCGGTGCTCGATGGCATCGTCACCGCGGTCGTCGTCGAGGAAGAACAGATCGGCCCGCGCCGCTATGTCGCCAAACTCGGCGTCCAGTTCGACCGCGTCCGCGCCGGCCAGATTCTCGGCGTCAGCGGGCGGACGCTGCGTTCGCCGCCGCTGCTCGTGATTCCCGTCTATTCGATCGACGGCATCCCGCAGGTGTTCGAACAGCGCAGCGCATGGCAGCGCGCGTGGGCCGAATATAATACGGGGCAGAGCGCGATCGACTATGTCCGCACCGCGGGCACCGGCGCCGATACGCTGCTGATCAACGCGGGGCAGACCGGCCGTCGTGGCCGCGTCTGGTGGCGGGTAATCCTCGACCAATATGGTGCCGCCGACGTGCTTACCCCGATCGCGCGCGTCGAATATTCTTACCCCGGTGGCCCGATCAAAGGCACTTTTACCGCGCGCTTCGGCCCCGACAGCAAGCTGATTTCCAGCTTCACGATGACCGGACCCAGCCCCGCAGCCTTGCCCGACATGATGGAAAAGGCGGTCGCGCGGATGGACCGCATCTATATCGACGCATTGGCCGCCGGCGTGCTGCGCACCGATACCTATCTCGTCCTAGAGAAGCCGGTCGAAAAGGCCGACTTGCCCGAAGAGGTCGCGGCCGACGAAGAGGCGCTGCCCGCCGAAACCGATACAAGCGTGCCGACCACGGCCGCCGTCGGGGTGCAAAGCTTCACCGTCCAATATAGCTCTCCCGACGTCGATTCGGTCACCGCGACCGAGCGCGCGGTGGGCGGTATTTCGGGGGTCCAGTCCGCCTCGACGACGAGCCTCGCGCTCGGCGGCACCTCGGTGATGCGCGTGACCTTCCGCGGCGATGTCGCGGCACTGAAGGCCGCGCTCGCCGCGCGCGGCTACAAGGTGCAGGAGGGCGGCAGCACGCTGCGGATCAGCCGCTGATGGCGCGCGCAGCGTCCGGCCAGATCGCCTTGCCGCTCGACTGGAGCGCGGGTGGCAGCAACGACGGTCCGTTGATCGTCGGTACCAGCAACGCCGATGCCGTGCGCTATCTGCGCCACGTCGCGACCTGGCCCGTCCGCACCGCGGTGCTCACCGGACCGCGTGGTTCGGGGCGCAGTCTCATCGGCCGCCTCTTTGCGAGCGACACCGGCGGCCGCGTCATCGATGGCCATGACAGCGTTGCGGAAGAAGAGATTTTCCACGCGTGGAATGCCGCGCAGGCCAGCGGCGCGCCGCTGCTGATCATCGCCGATACGCCGCCTTCGGAATGGAATGTTGTGCTTCCCGACCTGCGCTCGCGGCTCGCGGCGGTGCCGGTGCTGACGATCGGCGATCCCGACGACTGCCTCGCGCGCGACCTGATCGAGGCGCTGTTCGCGCAGCGCGGCATGGCGCTCGCGCCCGGCGTCGCCTCCTATATCGTCCCGCGGATGGAGCGCAGCTATGCGATGATCCACCGTGTCGTCGCGGCGCTCGACGCGGCTTCGCTCGAAAAAGGGCGGGGCGTTAGCGTTCGTCTTACTCGTGAAACATTACTGTCACAGGGGCTCATCGATCCCGATTTGCTCGAAAGACAGGATGAAGCGACATGTCGATAGCCGGCGGCCCCCTACGCGCACAGAATGATGCCGCCACCACGGCGACCCCGCCCACTTTCGGCCCCGAACGCTTCTTTAACCGCGAACTCAGCTGGCTGGCCTTCAATCGCCGGGTGATGGAAGAGGCGCGCAATCCCGCGCATCCCTTGCTCGAACGGCTGCGTTTCCTGTCGATTTCGGGCAGCAACCTCGACGAATTCTTCATGGTCCGCGTTGCGGGGCTGAAGGGACAACAGCTTCAGGGGATCGACGATCCCTCGGCCGACGGCCGCTCGCCGGGACAGCAGCTTGCCGAGATCGAGGCCGAGGTGAACCGGCTCGTCGACCAGCAGCAGAGCGAATGGCAATTGCTCCACAAGCTGCTCGGCGAACAGGGCATCATTGTCCATGGCACCGGGTCGGACAAGGAAGCGCTGCGCAGAGCGCTCCGCCAATATTTCATCGACCAGATTTTCCCGATCCTCACCCCGCAGGTGCTCGATCCGGCGCACCCCTTTCCCTTCATCCCGAACCGCGGCCTCGGCGTGATCTTCGACCTTCAGCGCAAGGCGACCGGTGAGACGATCCGCGAACTGGTGATGATTCCCGCCTCGCTCGCGCGGTTCGTACCGGTGCCGGGGCAACCGGGGGCGTTCGTCCCGATCGAATATCTGATCGAGATTTTCGGCGACTTGCTGTTTCCGGGCTTCACGATCCGGTCGCTCGGCGTGTTCCGCATCATTCGCGACAGCGATATCGAACTTGAGGAAGAGGCCGAAGATCTCGTCCGCCTGTTCCGGACCGCGATCCGCCGCCGCCGCCGCGGGCGCGTGATCCTGCTCGAACTCGAAGCCGACATGCCCGGCGAAATCGCCGAAGTGCTCGGCGCCGATATTCAGGGGCATGAAGCGATCGTCGCCAAGATCGGAGGCTTCATCGGGCTCGCGGCGCTGTCCGCGCTCGTCGACGTCGACCGGCCCGACCTCAAATTTCCCGCCTATTCGGCGCGCTTTCCCGAACGCATTCGCGAACATGGCGGCGATTGTTTCGCGGCGATCCGCTCGAAGGACATCGTCGTCCATCATCCGTACGAGAGCTTCGACGTCGTGCTCTCCTTCCTCCGTCAGGCGGCGGCCGATCCCGACGTCGTCGCGATCAAGCAGACGCTCTATCGCGCCGGCAATCAGTCGCCGGTCATCCGCGCGCTGATCGAGGCGGCCGAGGCGGGCAAGTCGGTGACCGCGGTCGTCGAACTCAAGGCGCGCTTCGACGAGGAGCAGAATCTCCTCTGGGCGAACCAGCTCGAACGCGCCGGGGTGCAGGTCGTCTACGGCTTCATCGAGTGGAAGACGCACGCCAAGATTTCGATGGTGGTGCGCCGCGAAGGGCAGGGTTATCGCACCTATTGCCACTTCGGCACCGGCAATTATCACCCGGTGACCGCGCGCATCTATACCGATCTCAGCTTCTTCACCGCCGACCCGCGCGCCGGGCGCGACGCGGCGCAGCTGTTCAATTATATCACCGGCTATGTCGAACCCGAACGGCTCGACCTCATCACCATGTCGCCGCTCAACATGCGCGCGCATCTCTCCGAACTGATCGACGCCGAAACTGCAGCGGCAAAGGCGGGGCTGCCGTCGGGCGTGTGGGCCAAGATGAACAGCCTCGTCGATCCCGACATCATCGACAAGCTTTACGAGGCGAGCGCCGCGGGTGTGCCGGTCGAGCTGATCGTGCGCGGTATCTGTTGCCTGCGTCCGGGCGTGCCGGGCCTGTCCGAAACGATCCGCGTCAAATCGGTCGTCGGCCGCTTCCTCGAACACAGCCGCGTCTGGGCCTTTGCCAACGGTGCACCGCTGCCGCATCGCGGCGCCAAGCTTTACATCAGCAGCGCCGACTGGATGCCGCGTAACTTCGACCGCCGTGTCGAATATATGATCCCGATCGAAAACCCGACGGTCCACGACCAGATTCTCGATCAGGTGCTCGTCGCGAACCTGATCGACAATGAACAAAGCTGGATACTCCAGTCCGACGGGACTTCGGTGCGGGTCGCGCCGGGAGACAAGCCCTTTAACCTGCATCATTATTTCATGAACAACCCGTCGCTGTCGGGGCGCGGCACCGCGCTTCACAAGCGTCAGGATGTTCCCACGCTCGCTTTCGACACACGCGAAGACTGAAACGGAATCCTGTTTGCTGCGCCCTCCGAAACAGACGGTCCACCGCTCGGCGGTCATCGACATCGGCTCGAACTCGGTGCGCATTGTCGTCTATGAAGGACCCGCGCGCGCGCCGGCGGTGATCTTCAACGAAAAGGTCGCTGCAGGGCTCGGTCGCGGCCTCGCGATCGACGGCCGGATCGCGCCGCAGGACGCCGAGCGCGGCCTCGTCGCGCTTCGCCGTTACGCGCTGCTCGCGAAGCATATGGATGTGCAGGACGTGCAGTGCGTCGCGACCGCCGCGGTGCGCGACGCCGCGAACGGCCCCGACTTCATCGCCGCCGCGGCCGAGGCGGGGCTGAACATCCGCCTGCTGTCGGGCGAGGAGGAAGCCGAAGCGGCCGGGCATGGGGTGCTTGCGGCGATTCCCGACGCGCACGGTATCGCGGTCGATCTCGGCGGCGGCAGTCTCGAACTCGCCGAAGTGTCGGATGGCCGGGTCGGCCGCCGCGCATCCTTTCCGCTCGGCGTGCTGCGTTTGCCCGCGCTCCGCAAAGACGGCGAACAGGCGTTCGAGCGCGCGGTGCGCAAGATGCTCCGCGCCGCGGGCTGGCCCGGCGAGGGCCTTGCCGGGCTACCGCTCTATCTCGTCGGCGGTTCGTGGCGTGCGCTCTCGCGCCTCGATCTCGAGCTGACGAAGGACCCGCTCGCGGTGCTCGACCAGCACAGCTTGCCGCGCACCGCGCTGCGCCGCCTTACCCGCGCGACGAGACGGCTGAGTTTCGAGGAATTGCGCGCGATTCCCGGCATGGCGTCGAACCGCGCCGCGGCCTTGCCCGATGCGGCGGCGCTGCTCGCGACGCTCGTCAACATCCTCGACGTGCCCGAAATGACGGTGTCCTCGTCGGGGCTTCGCGAAGGATTGCTCTATCAGGCGCTTGACGCCGAAACGCGCGCGCAGGACCCGCTGATCGTCGCCGCCGAATTCGAGGGCCGCCGCCTCGCGCGTTTCGCCCCGCACGGCCGCGCGATCGCCGAATGGATCGCGCCGCTGTTCGCCGACGAGGCGCCTGTCGACAGCCGCGTCCGTCTCGCCGCCAGCCTGCTCAGCGACGTCGCCTGGTCGGCAAACCCCGATTTCCGCGCCGAGCGGGGCACCGAGATCGGCTTGCACGGCAACTGGCGCAGCATCGATATTCCGGGCCGCATCCTCCTCGCGCGGGCCCTCTACGCGGGCTTTGGCGGCGCCGACGCCGAATTCCCGGCGATGGGCGGCCTCGTGTCGCCCGAACGGCTGGCGCGGGCGCGGCAATGGGGGCTGGCGATCCGTCTTGCACAGCGCCTGACCGGCGGCATCCAGGCCCCGCTCGGCGGCAGTTCGATCGCGCTCGCCGACGGCAAGCTGCGGCTTGCCCTCGCACGCGAATGGCATGATCTGGCGGGCGAGGCCGTGGAACGGCGCCTTCGCGCGCTGGCGAATGCGCTGGGCGCCGAACCCGTGGTCGAAATGCCGGACTAGTTGACGGTTTGGGCTGCCGCCGCGGTGCAGCTCGTCCCTGCGGCCGATGCGATGTCTTCGCCGGCCTTGAGCGGCGCGAGCATCCCGTCGGTCATGCCCTTCGTCCACCATTGCCAGCCGCCGCCGACATAGCGCGCGCCGCTCGCGGATTGCGCGACCTTCATGTCCACCGTCTTGCCGTTGGTGACGATCTGCGCCGTGTCGGGGGTCGGATAGCGCGCCTCGACGGTCGATCCGTCGGCACAGCTATAGCGGACGAGCTCGGCGGCGGGTGGGGCCGTTGCGTCGGCCCTGGGTGCGGCTGATTCTGCCGTGTCCGTGGCGGGGCTTTCGGTCTTTGTCGGCGATGCGTTGCAGCCCGCAAGACCGATGGCAACCAAGGCGATGGCAATGGGATAACGCATGGCTTGCTCCTTCATTTTGATGGAGCCGTTTATGGGGCAACGCCGGGTGCCGCGCAAATGATATGGGCCGGCCGTTCAGGCGGCGCTGTCGATCTCGCTCATCACCAGCTTGCCGTTTTTGACCGCGAAACCCATCCGGCCTTCGACGAGGTCGAGCGCGGCGTGGCCGAACACCTCGTAACGCCAGCCCTCCATCATCGCGATGCCGTCGCGGCCGCCCGCCGCCAGCGTTTCGAGGTCGTCGCTGCGCGCGATCAGCCGCGCCGCGACGTTGAGCTCGCGCGCACGAATCTTGAGCAGCAGCTTGAGCAGGTCGGCAACGAGCACGCCTTCCTTGCCGAGCCCCGGTCCGCGCGGCGCGCGGTCGGGCATGTCGTCCTTTGCCATCGGCTTCGCATTGGTCAGCGCATCCATCAGCCGCGCGCCGATATCGTTCGATTTCCATGTCGCCGACAGCCCGCGGACGCGTCCAAGCCCGTCCTGATCCTTCGGCGGATGCGCGGCGAGGTCGGCGAGCGTCTCGTCCTTGACGATGCGGCCGCGCGGCAGGTTTTTGGAACGTGCCTCGCGCTCGCGCCATGCGGCGAGCGATTGCAGGCGACCGAGCACGTCGGGCTTGCGCGAGGGGATCTTGATCCGCTGCCACGCCTTGTCGGGATCGACGCTGTAGTTGGCGGGGTCGGCGAGCTTTTCCATTTCCTCGTCAAGCCAGTGACCGCGGCCGGTCTTGATCAGCTTGTCGAGCATCATCGGGAAAATCTTCGCGAGATGCGTGACGTCGCCGATCGCATAGTCGATCTGGCGCTTGTCGAGCGGGCGGCGGCTCCAGTCGGTGAAACGCGCGCCTTTGTCGAGCTGGATGCCGATCCACGCCTCGACGAGGTTGGAATAGCCGACCTGTTCGGCCTGGCCGATCGCCATCTGGCCGATCTGCGTGTCGAAGATCGGGTGCGGGGTCTTGCCGGTCAGGTTGAAGATGATTTCGACATCCTGTCCGCCCGCATGAAAGACCTTCAGCATGTCCTCATTGGCGACGAGCAGGTCGAGCAGCGGCTTCAGATCGATGCCGGGCGCCATCGGATCGATCGCAGCCGCATGGTCGCGGTCGGCCACCTGGATCAGGCAAAGCTCTGGCCAGAAAGTATTTTCCCGCATGAATTCGGTATCGACAGCGATGAAATCGCTGTTCCGAATGAGGTCGCAAAATTCGACGAGCGCGGCGCTGGTTTCGATCAACGGATGGACTTGCATAGCGCGCCTATACAGCTAGTTGGAAGTAACGGGCAGGAAAAATTGTCCGTGCTCTTCGGGTCGCGAAGCCGGAACACCGGCTGGGGAAAAAGACGAAGGGAATTGGGGCATGATGTGGCTCGGTTGGGCGCTTGCCGCGCTCGGTTTTGTGCTGCTTTTCGGGCAATATGCCGCGGGGCAGGCCGATATTTTCGTATCGATCGCCAATCCGCGACCGCTCGACGAAGAATCGATGGTCGTGACGCTGAAGGGCTGGGGTTTCGCGAGCGCCGCCGCGCAGCCCTTTGTGGCGCCCGAATCCGATCACGGCCTGTGCGACGTCCGCGTCTTCGCGACGCGGCGCCAGATGCTCGTGGCCATCGCGACCTTCGGCTTCCTTCGTCCGGTCACCGTCGCGTGGCGCGCGCACGCCGGCATCCTGCCGCTGGGAGACGCGTGATGCCGATCGTGAAGCTCGGCGACGAGGGGCGCTGGACCAATTATCATGGCACCGGCACGTGCGAGGCGGCGACGCGATTTGCCTTGCGCAGCGGCGACGCGCCGCGCGGCCGCGACGAGATCGCCATTGCGGCAAAGTCGGTGCAGGACTGGCTGACGCAGGCAGCCACGGCGCAGCGCCGCGTCCGGCCGCTCGGCGCGGGCTGGTCGCCGTCGAACGTCAACATCAGTTCGCAAAGCTGGCTGCTCCATACGCGCCGCTTCAACCGCTGCTTTCGCATCGGCGCCGACGATGTACGGCCCGGCATCGACGCGAACGCGTTGATGCTCGTCGAAGCGGGCGCGCTCGTCGATGAGGTTTCGGACAAGTTCGAGGAACAGGGGCGCTCGCTGTGGACCAGCGGTGCGGGCAATGGCCAGACCTTCGCGGGCGCCGCAGCGACGGGCACGCACGGTTCGATGATCGCGCGCGGTGGTATTCAGGATCATATCCGCGCCGTGCAGATCGTCACCCCCGCCGGCATCCACTGGATCGAACCCGGTGCGGGGGTGATGAGCGACGCGTTCGTCGCTGCCACCGGTTCGACGCCGCTGCGCGACGATGCGACGTTTGCCGCGGCACAGCTGCCGGTCGGCTCGCTCGGTATCGTCACCGCGCTCGTTGTCGATAGCGTCCCGAAATTCCTCGTCCGCCCGATCCAGAATTTGCGGAAGGTCGATGCGGCGGCGCTGCGCTGGCTTGCGGCGGGAGACTTCCGGCGTTTCTCGGCGGCCTATGCGCTCGATCAGGACCCCGATTTCGTCCAGATGATCGTCAATCCGTACAAGCCGTTCAAGCGGCCGGCGATGCTGCGTTTCCTGTATCGCGAGCCCTGGCGCGACGATTATCCGCGTGCAACGCCGGGTCAGCTGGGCGCGGGCTATGACGCGCTCAGCCTGCTCGGCCGTTTCCTCAACGATTATCCGTGGGCAAGAGGGCCGCTTCTGCAATTCGCGATGAAACAGGGGTATGCGAGCGGCCCCGATGTCGGCGCGCCGCCGGTCTATGGCAGTTGGGGGGAGGGGCTCGATACGCACCGGCCGCTCGCCGACCTGTTCAATGCCTCGGTGACCATCGACCGCGCCGATCTCGCGCATGTCTTTGAACTCGTTTGCGCCGTCTATGCACGGCACGGCGGCTCGACCGTGGTCACCGTGCGCTTCATGGAGCGTGCGCAGGGATTGCTGGCACCCGCGCGCTTCCCGCACAACGCCGTGATCGATTTCGACGGCCCGCGGAGCCAGCGCACCGCCGATGCCTATGCGCGTGTCGTCGAACGTCTCGATGCCGAGGGCGTCGCCTTCACCCGGCATTGGGCAAAAAGCTGCCGGCTCGACGCGGCGCGCGTCGCCGCCGATTATGGCGAGGATTTCCGTCGCTGGCGCGCCGCGCGCGACCGGCTGCTGCCCGATCCGGCACATCGCGCGCTGTTCGGCAGCGAGGTGCTCGATGGCCTCGGATTGACCTGCTGATTTGGCCTTCGACCCTTGACAAATGGCGCGCCGACCTGCCTTAGGCGCGGCCATATCGGCGCGTTTTTCCTGCGCGCGCTCCCGAACATTGAAAGACGAAATGATGCACGCCTATCGTACCCACACATGCGCAGATCTTCGCGCCGCCAACGTCGGCGAGGAAGTCCGTCTTTCGGGTTGGGTGCATCGTACGCGCGAACATGCGAATGTTCTCTTCGTCGATCTTCGCGACCATTACGGGATCACCCAGATCGTGGTGGAAACCGGCTCGGACCTTTATCCCACCGTCAATGCGCTGGGCCCCGAGTCCGTCCTGACCTTCACGGGCAAGGTCGCGGCACGGTCGCCCGAGACGCTCAACCCGAAGCTGGCGACCGGCGAGATCGAAATCTATCCGAGCGCGGTGACCGTGCAGTCGGCCGCCGATCGCCTGCCGCTGCCGGTGTTCGGCGAAACCGAATATCCCGAGGAAATCCGCCTCACCAACCGCTTCCTCGATCTCCGCCGCGAGCGGCTGCACAAGAATATCGTGCTGCGTTCGAACGTGATTTCGTCGCTGCGCCGCCGGATGATCGATCAGGGCTTCACCGAATTCCAGACGCCGATCCTGACCGCGAGCAGCCCCGAAGGCGCACGCGACTATCTGGTGCCGAGCCGCGTTCATCCCGGCAAATTCTACGCGCTGCCGCAGGCGCCGCAGATGTTCAAGCAGCTGCTGATGGTCGCGGGCTTCGACCGCTATTTCCAGATCGCGCCCTGCTTCCGCGACGAGGACGCACGCGCCGACCGCTCGCCCGGCGAATTCTACCAGCTCGATTTCGAGATGAGCTTCGTCACGCAGGACGACGTCTTCAACGCCATCGAACCCGTCCTGCACGGCGTCTTCGAGGAATTCGCCGATTTCGACGGCAAGGGCCGCACCGTATCGTCGCTGCCGTTCCAGCGCATTCCGTACCGCGAATCGATGCTGAAATATGGCAGCGACAAGCCCGACCTGCGTAACCCGCTGCTGGTCCATGACGTGGGCGATTTCTTCAAGGGATCGGGCTTTGGCCGTTTCGCGACGATGGTCGAGGAAGGTCAGGTCGTCCGCGCCGTTGCCGCCCCCGAAACGCATGAGAAGAGCCGCAAATTCTTCGACGAGATGAACAGCTGGGCGCAGTCGGAAGGCTTCCCCGGCCTTGGTTATGCGACGCAGAAGGACGGCGTGTTCGGCGGCCCGATCGCCAACAACCACGGCCAGGACGGTATGAAGGCGATCGCCGACGCGATGGGCCTCGGCCCGAACGACGGCATCTTCTTTGCAGCGGGCGTCGAGGCGAAGGCCGCGAAGCTTGCGGGCCTCGCGCGCACGCGCGTCGCCGATCAGCTGGGCCTGATCGACAAGAGCCGCTTCGAATTCTGCTGGATCGTCGACTTCCCGATGTTCGAGGCCGACGAGGACACCGGCAAGATCGATTTCAGCCATAATCCCTTCTCGATGCCGCAGGGCGAGATGGACGCGCTGACGGGCAAGGATCCGCTCGATATCCTCGCTTACCAGTACGACATCGTCTGCAACGGCGTCGAACTGTCGTCGGGCGCGATCCGGAACCACCGCCCCGACATCATGTACAAGGCGTTCGAGATCGCGGGCTATTCGCAGGCCGACGTCGACACCAATTTCGCGGGCATGATCAACGCCTTCAAATTCGGCGCGCCGCCGCACGGCGGGTCGGCGCCGGGCGTCGACCGTATCGTGATGCTGCTCGCCGACGAACCCAATATCCGCGAAGTGATCGTCTTCCCGATGACCCAGAAGGCCGAGGATCTGATGATGGGCGCGCCGGCGCCGGTCAGCGAAAAACAGCTCAAGGAACTCAGCATCCGCCTCGTCGACGGCCCGAAGAGCTAAAGCGTGAGCGAACCGCGGGAGCATCGGCTGGAAACGCCGGAAGGCGACATCTGCTGGTTCGAATGGGGTGAGCGGGGGCATGGGCCTTCGCTGCTCCTGCTTCACGCGACGGGTTTTCACGCTCGGCTTTGGGACCGGGTCGTCGCGGCGCTTCCCGCGGGCACGCACGTCATCGCCCCCGACCATCGCGGCCATGGGCGCAGCTTTCGTCCCGCGACGCTTGCCAATTGGGCGGCGACCTCCGACGCGCTGCTGCCACTGCTCGACGGCCTCGGCGGCCATCCGCTCGTCGGCTGCGGGCACAGCATGGGCGCCTATGTGCTCACGCGGCTTGCGTCGCAGCGGCCCGCCGCTTTCGCCCACCTCGTCCTGATCGACCCGGTGATCATGGATCCTGCCTTCTACGCGGGCGACGCGGGGCCTATTCCCGATCCCGCCGACCACCCGGTAGCGCGCCGGCGTAACGCATGGGCCAGCGCCGAAGAGATGCGCGCGCGTTTCGCCGATCGGCCGCCCTATGCGAACTGGGATCCGCGCGTCCTCGCCGACTATTGCATCCATGGCCTGCTCCCCGTCGCAGACGGACAGGGGCTGGAGCTGGCCTGTCCGCCGGCGCTCGAAGCCTCGGTCTACCAGAATGCGCTACGCACCAGTCCGCATGAGTGGCTGCATTATCTGTCGGTGCCGTCGACCGTCATCCGTGCCCCGACCGGCGAGCGCGGCGGTGAGCTCGATTTCTCGCTGAGCCCGACGTGGACGGGGCTTGGTCCCGCGATCGGCGCCGGGCGCGACGAACTCTGGGGCGACCACACGCACTTCATCCCAATGGAAAACCCGGCGCGCGTCGCCGCGCTGCTCGCGGAGCTGCTCTGATGTGCGGCGCATAACGAACGTCGCGCGCGCTGTGCCAGAAAACGACATCGGCTGATCGCGCGCTTGGTCGGAAGCCCGGCCCGCGCTAGGATGGATGAATGAGCATCTCCCTTTCCGACTTTGAAACCGGCGCCAGATATGATGGCGACTATTCCGATACCCTCGCGGCGCTCGAGGATCGGCTCGAACGGCTTCAGGCGGCACATATCATCCACGGTCAGCGCAGCATCATCATGTTCGAGGGCTGGGACGCGGCGGGGAAGGGCGGGATCATCCAGCGGCTGACCGCGTCGCTCGACCCGCGCTATTTCGAAGTGTGGCCGATAGCTGCGCCCAATGACGAGGAAAAGGCGCGTCATTTCCTCTGGCGCTTCTGGAAACGCCTGCCCGGCAACCGCGAAATCTCGATCTTCGACCGCAGCTGGTACGGCCGCGTGCTCGTCGAGCGCGTCGAGGGTTTCGCGAGCGAAGCCGAATGGCGCAAAGGTTATGACGAGATCAACGAGTTCGAGGCGCAGCTCACCGGCAGCCGCACGAACCTCGTCAAACTCTTCATCCACATCACACAGGACGAGCAGGACAGGCGCTTCGCCGATCGCCTCGACGATCCGTGGAAGCGCTGGAAAACCGGAACCGAGGACTATCGCAACCGCTCGAAGCGCAAGGACTATCTCGCCGCGATGGAAGAGATGTTCGCGCAGACGAACACGCGCTGGGCGCCGTGGAAAGTGATCGACGGCAACAACAAGAAGGCGGCACGCATCGCGGCGCTGACCTATATCGTCGAAACGCTGGAGTCGGCGGTGCCGATGACGCCCTCCGATCGCGACCCGGCGGTCGTGAAGCTCGCGGCGAAGGCGTTCGGCTACAAGCCGAAAGACTAGGTTTTCGGCCTCCTTGGCCTAGCAATCGCGCGCTCCAGCCGCTACATGGGGACGATGAGCCGCGCCAAAAGATCCGATGATTGGGGTTTTCCCCGCTGGCGCCCCTATGGCTCGTCGCGCGAGGCGCAGAAGGTGCGCCTCTGCGATCGCCATGGCTGTACCGAACCCGGAAACTGCCCCGCGCCCAAGTCGCCGAACAGCCCCGAACGCTGGTATTTCTGCGAAACGCACGCCGCCGAATATAATCGCGGCTGGGACTATTTCGAAGGGCTGAGCGCCGAAGATGCCGCGGCGCGCGCGGCCGAAGAGGCACGCGGCGCGAACAGCTACGCGCGGGCGCAGCATTATGCGTGGGGCGGGTCGGGCGACGGCAGCCGCAGCGCCGACGAGATGCGCGCGCTCGAGATACTCGACCTCGAACCCGACGCCGATTTCGAGGCGACGAAAAAGGCGTGGCGCAATCTCGCGAAGGAATGCCACCCCGACGTCAAGCCCGGCGATGCCGAAGCCGCGAAGCGTTTCGCGGCAGGACAGGCGGCATTCGAGGTCCTCAAGCAGGCCGAAGAGCGAAAGAGCTGGAAACCGGCTTGATCGCGCTCCGGCGTTAGGGTGTGCGGCCGGTTTCGACCGATTGCGGCCGTTCGAACGTCCTTCAAGCTCGCCCGACAGCTGCCAGTTCAAGGGAAAGCCTCGGATACCGGTCGATCCAGCGCTTGGAAGAAACGCGATGCACAAAAACCGGCAGCTTTTCGGTGAGAAAACGAGGGGCCGGGCGCAATCGTAACGCAAACAAATCATCGAGCCCGTGAGGCGCACTAACCTCTATCGAGGATATTAGAAACCGGGCTGCGACAGCCGTTGCCGTCTCGGGCCAATGCCGCATCGCGTCGGCCACCGACGTGTAAGGAGCATCCCCGTTGCGAAGGTGCATCCGGGCTTGGTTCTTCACTGACCAGCAAAGCTTAGGCAATGCATCTCGCAACTGTTGCTCGATGCGACGGTCAACATCGGCCTGTGGCGAGGCCGCGTCATACCATATAACATCTACATCGCCAGTTGGGTCAGCAACGTCGTAACCGTGCAGATGGTCCCACACGGCGTCGCGGACGAAGCCGGCGCCAATCCAACAGTCAGGAAGATCGAGCGCCGCCACGGTCTTCAGGGCGCAAAGTCGCAGAGAGTCGCCTGATAGGAGCATTTGAAGGACGGCCGTTTGATCCATTTGGAACAGCATAGTCACTTCCACCGATCGCCGCTTTGTCTATTTCGAGCGCCGAAAGAAGTCAGGCCGCTCCCCACCCCAAAACCGACGCTATTTATAAACGCACGCATCCAGCCCGTCGCGCCGCACCTGGCCGATACGCGCGGTGATCGTGTTGCCGTAACGGCGCGTGAAACCCGAGGGGCTCACCGCTTCGCGTTTCTTCGGCAGCGGCAGGATTGCGGCGATGCGTGCGGCCTCGCGTGGCGCCAGTTTGGCGGCGCCATGATTGAAATAGCGCTGCGCCCCCGCCTCGACACCGTAGGTGCCGATGCCCGTCTCGGCGACGTTCAGATAGACTTCCATGATCCGCCGCTTGCCCCAGATCTTTTCGATCAGGAAGGTGAACCATACCTCGGGCACCTTGCGCACGTAACGCGTCCAGCCACTGCCTTGCCACAGGAACACATTCTTCGCGGTCTGCTGGCTGACCGTCGATCCGCCGCGCATCCTCTTGCCTTTGGCGTTGCGCTCGATCGCCTGTTCGATCGCGTCGCGGTCGAAGCCGTCGTGCGAACAGAATTTCCCGTCCTCGGCGGCGATCACCGCGCGCACCATATTGCGGTCGATGTTCGACAGGCTTTCCCAATCCTTGGTGATCCCGTTGCTGTCGAGCAGCATCGTCAGCGTCACCGGCGGCGGCAGGACGGCATAGATGAGCACCCATGCGACCGAGATCGCGATGAACCACAGCAGCCATTTGAACGGTCGCAGATACCAGGGAAGCTTGCGCGTCTTTGCGCGGGAAGAAGTTGCCATGCGGGCAAATTAACCGGTTGCCGTCCCGAGGCAAGCGGGCTTGATCGATCGTGCGAATTTCGGAAAAGAAGACGGATGAACAGAAACCCGATGCCGCTTCGATTCATAGTGCTGCTCGCTGCGCTGGCCTGTGCCGCGCCGGCGCTAGGGCAGGAGGATCGCCGCGATCTTTGCCCCGACCGGCCGGGGCTCGGTACCCCCGCCTGCACCGTCGATGCGGGCGCCGTCGTGCTGGAGGCCGGGATCGCCGACTGGACGCTCGACCGCAATAGCGCCAGCCGCACCGACGCTTTCGCGTTCGGCGACGCGCTGCTTCGCGCCGGGCTCACGCCCTCGCTTGAAGTGCAGGTCGGCTGGACGATGCTGGGGCATGTGCGCGAACGCGACCGGGCGAGCGGCGATGTCGCGCGCCGGACGCGGACGGGCGACGTCACGCTCGCGCTGCGCCAGAATTTGAAGAACCCCAACGGCTCGGGAACCTCGATCGCGCTGATGCCCTACGCGACGCTGCCGGTCGGCGGCGAGGGCGTCGGCGCGGGCGACTGGGGGGCGGGGTTGATCGTGCCGGTCAGCTTCGAGCTCGGCGCGGTGTCGCTCGGTTTCACGCCGCACGTCGATGCGGCGGTCGACGGCGATGGCGACGGTCGCCATCTTGCCTATGGTTCGGTCGTCGGCCTCGGTTTCGGGGTCTCCGACGATATCTCGATGGCCGCCGAAGTGTCGCTGACCCGCGACCGCGATCCCGGCGGACGCTCGACAGAGGCGCTGGCCGGGCTTTCGGCCGGCTGGCAACCCGATGCCGACAGCCAGTGGGACATCGGCGCCAATGTCGGCCTCAATCGCGACAGCCCCGACGTCGAACTCTATTTTGGTTTCGCCCGCCGGTTCTGAGGCTTGCGCCCCAGAAGTTCGGCGGCGTCCTCTGCATCCGCGCTATGGCCGCGGGCACAAGGGGGTGGCGCCGATCAGGCGGTGATCAGTCGCCGGTCGCCCGCAAGCTTCAGCATCGCCTTTTGCAGCTTTTCGAACGCGCGCACTTCGATCTGGCGCACGCGCTCGCGGCTGACGTCATAAACCTGGCTCAGGTCTTCCAGCGTCTTGGGGTCGTCGGTCAGACGGCGTTCGGTCAGGATGTGGCGCTCGCGCTCGTTCAAGGTTTCGAGCGCTTCGTTCAGCAGCGAATGGCGCACGTCGCGTTCCTGCGCTTCCGCGACGCGTTCGTCCTGCAACGGGCCTTCGTCGCCCAGCAGGTCCTGCCACTGGCTGTCGCCATCCTCACCCATCGGGACGTTCAGCGAGGTGTCGCCGCCCATCGCCATGCGGCGGTTCATGCTGATGACCTCGTCCTCGGTGACGCCGAGGTCCGTCGCGATCTTGGTCAGATGTTCGGGCGACAGGTCGCCATCCTCGAACGCCGCGAGGTTGTTCTTCATCCGGCGAAGGTTGAAGAACAGCTTCTTCTGCGCCGCGGTGGTGCCCATTTTGACGAGGCTCCACGACCGCAGGATGAATTCCTGGATCGACGCGCGGATCCACCACATCGCGTAGGTGGCGAGGCGGAAGCCGCGTTCGGGGTCGAACTTCTTCACGCCCTGCATCAGGCCGATATTGCCTTCGCTGATCAGTTCGCTGACGGGCAGGCCATAGCCGCGATAACCCATCGCGATCTTCGCGACGAGGCGGAGGTGCGACGTGACGAGCTGCGCCGCAGCTTCATTGTCGCCATGCTCCTGAAACCGCCGCGCGAGCATATATTCCTGCTCGGGGGTCAGGAGAGGGAATTTGCGGATTTCGGCCAGATAGCGATTCAGGCTGGCTTCGCCGCCAAGCGCTGGAACCGTGGCCGGAACATTGCTTTTAGCCATTGGAGAGCGTCTTCCCTTTAGAATCTTGAGTCAAAATATGCCGCGGTTGGTTCCAGCGGTCGAGATAGATTTTCATTCGAAACCTAAACGCGCAATTCGTCGATCAGTTCCCGCATGTCCGCTGGGAGTTCGCTGTCGAGCGCGATCCTGTTACCGGTCACCGGATGAATAAAGCCCAAATGGGCTGCGTGCAATGCCTGACGCGCGAAATTCCGTGCCTTCAGCACCTCCGACAGCGGCTTTTTGGCGCGTCCATAGACCGGGTCGCCGACCAGCGGATGGCCGATGTGCATCATGTGGACACGCACCTGATGCGTGCGGCCGGTTTCCAGCCGGCATTCGACCAAAGTCGCATTTTTCAGCGGTTCGATCGTGCGATAATGGGTGATCGCGTGCTTGCCGCGCCCCTCGGCAACGACCGCCATCTTCTTGCGGTTCGTCGTCGAGCGTCCGAGCGCCGCATCGATCGTACCGTTCGCGGGCATCGGCCGGCCGGTGGCGAGCGCGAGGTAGCGGCGGTCGATGCTGTGCGCTGCGAACTGCTTCGCGAGGCCCTCGTGCGCCTTGTCGTGCTTCGCTGCGACGATCAGCCCGCTCGTATCCTTGTCGATGCGGTGAACGATTCCGGGCCGCGCGACGCCGCCGATCCCTGACAATTGCCCCGCGCAATGATGGAGCAGCGCGTTGACCATCGTGCCGTCGAGATTGCCCGCGGCGGGGTGGACGACCATCCCCGCGGGCTTGTCGATGACGATCAGATGTTCGTCCTCATAGGCGATGACCAGATTCATGTCCTGCGCGACATTGTGCGCGGGCAACGCCGCGGGCAGGCGGACTTCGATCGTTCCGGGCGCCGCGGCCTTCGCCGAGGGGTCCCAAAGGATCGCCCCGCTCGCGTCGACGACGCGGCCACCCTTGATCAGGCTCTTCAAGCGTTCGCGCGACAGGCCGGGCAGCGCTTCGGCCAGGGCCCGGTCGAGCCGCAGCCCGGCCGCGCTATCCGCGAGCGCCACGGTCAAAATGTCGTCATCCCCCTGCATTGATGTGAATGTGGTTTTGGGACGCCGGAATTCAAGGGTCACGGTCCACCGTATCGCGCTTGCTCTGACCGGGTCCGGTGCCGTAGGAGCGGCGCACGCCGGAAACGTCCGGACACTGCGCTGGGGAGCCTGTTCATCCATGACCGACGATCGCGTCGATTTCGCCTCGATGCTGGCCTCGCGCCTGTGTCACGACCTGCTGAGCCCCGTCGGGGCCTTTGCCAACGGCCTCGAACTGCTCGCTGACGAGAAAGACCCGGCGATGCGCGAGCGCTGTTTCGAGCTGCTTGAACAAAGCGCGCGGACTTCGGCAAACAAACTCAAATTCTTCCGCCTCGCGTTCGGGTCGGCGGGCGGGTTCGGTGAGCTGGTTCCGGCCGACGAGGCCAGATCGGCGATCCACGGCATCATCGGCGACCGCGCGATCGAGCTCAACTGGATGATCGGGACCGACCCGCTGCCCAAGCCCGCGGTGAAGATCATCCTCAACCTTTCGCTGTTGCTCGTCGATGCGCTGGTACGCGGCGGACGGCTCGACATCGGCTGCGAAAAGCAGGGCGAAGGGAGTATCGAGATCGCGCTGCATGTCGAGGCCGAGCGCATCTTCCTCGACGCCGACGTCGAACGCATCCTTGCCGAGGGCGAGGGCGCGAGCCCGATGACGTCGCGCACCGCGCCCGCGGTGCTGGTACAGGCGGTGGCACGGCAGAATGACGGCACCGTCATGCTGGCGCGCGAAACTCCCACGTCGCTCCTCGTTGGAGCGGTGCTCAGGGGACGTTGAAGCGGGCTTCTGCCGGATATCGCGGCGGACAGTCAACGCACTGCAAAAGGGCCTCACAAAGCGGCGAGGCCCTTTCATCCTCTGCGGTCCTGACCAAAGGAAGCCCCATCGGCTTTCGGGGTCGCACGAAAGCCTTTGCTTGCCCAGCCTAGGCCTATTTGACCAAGAGTCGACATCATATCGCGTCGCGGTGTGCGTGGGCGGCGTTCGGCCTCTTTCGCCGCTATTTGGCTGGCCTCGGCCGCTTTGTGTAAAACCCTCCTTAACCATTGTTCGCCATGGTGGAGCCTTGGGTTTTTGGGGCGCACCGGTACGGCGATGGACGATCTGCTGAACGACTTTTTGGCCGAAACGGCGGAAATCCTTGCCGAGGCGGGTGGGGCGATCGTCGCGTGGGAAGCCGATCCGGCCGACCATGCGCAGCTCGACGCGATTTTCCGGTTCGTCCACACGATCAAGGGCAGTTCGGGCTTCCTCGCGTTGCCGCGCATCACCGCGCTGTCGCACGCCGCCGAAGACGCGCTCGATCAGGTTCGCCGCGGCAATCGCCAGGCGAACGCCGCGCTCGTTTCGGGCGTGCTCGGAATTCTCGATCGCCTGAGCGACCTGTGCACGGCATTGGGCCAGAACGGGACCGAACCCGCGGGCGACGACCGCGACGTCATCGGCGCGCTTGCCGAGCAGGGATCGACGCTCGACGCGCCGTTCGAGGTTGCCGGCGTTCCGCTGCGCCGTGAGGATGATTTCAGCGCCGAACTGCAAAGCTGGCGATCGATCCGCGTGCCGCTGCCGCTGCTCGACAGCGTGATGACGGGGGTCACCGACATCGTCCTCGCGCGCAATGAATTTGCGCGGATGCTCCGCGAATCGGGGGCGGACCTGTCGGTCATCGCCTCGTTCGACCGCCTTTCCGATTCGATAGCCGGGATGCGCCAGTCGGTCAGCCAGATGCGGATGCAGCGGATCGACAAGCTGTTCGCGCCGCTGCCGCGTATCGTTCGCGACCTCGCGCAGGAGATGGGCAAGAAGATCGCCTTCCAGACGAGCGGCGGCGAAGTCGAGCTCGATCGCGAGATGATGGAGAATATCCGCGATCCGCTGATCCACATCGTCCGCAACGCGATCGACCATGGCATCGAGGCGCTCGAGGACCGCGTCGCGGCGGGCAAGGACATTACCGCGACCATCTCGGTCTCGGCTCGCCAGTCGGGGAACCAGATCGAAATCGCGATCCAGGACGACGGGCGCGGCCTGTCGCCCGACGCGCTCGTCGCCAAGGCGGTCGCCTCGCGCGCCGTCACCGCGGCCGAGGCGCGCGCGCTGGGATCGAAGGAAAAGCTCGAACTGATTTTCCGCCCCGGTTTTTCGACCGCGGCAAAGGTCACCGCCATCTCGGGCCGCGGTGTCGGGATGGATATCGTCAAGGCGAATGTCGAAAAGATCGGCGGCGTCGTCGAACTGCGCAACGAAGAAGGGCGCGGCCTGACGATCCTGCTTCGTGTGCCGATGACGCTGACAATCATTTCGGGCCTGATGGTGCGCGCGGCGGGGCAATATTTTGCGATCCCGCGCGGCGCCGTCCGCGAAATCCTGCTCGAAGGCGGCGACACGGTGCGGGTCGACCGCGTCGGCGGCGGCGAGCTCGCGACGGTGCGCGGTGAGCAATATCCGCTGCTCCGCCTCGAAACCGTCCTCGGTCGCGGCCGCCATCATGGCGACGATGTCGATGACCGCGCGCTTGTTATCGTCCGTCCGGGGCAGGGCCAAAGCTATGCGCTCAGCGTCGCGGCGATCCACGATCATGAGGAACTGGTGATCAAGCCCGCAGCGCCGATGATCATGGCGACCGGACTCTATGCGGGCACGACCCTGCCCGACAACGGCCGCCCGGTGCTGCTGCTTGATGTTCAGGGCATGCTCGCCGCGTCGGGGATCGATGCGAGCGAAACGGGGCGCAGTCACGACCGGATGGCAGAGGCCGAGGCTGAAGCTGCGGCGGCGCGCAACGCCGCCCAATTGCTGTTGTTCCGCGACACGAATGCCCGCGTTCGCGGCATCCGTTTGTCGGTCATCGAGCGTGTCGAGGAAATCCCCGCATCGGCTCTGTTCGAAAGCGCGGGCCGTGTGCAGGTCCAGATCGGCGACGATATTTTCCCCGTCCATGCGGCGTCCCTGCCGGGCGGCGAGGGGGCACTGAAGCTGCTCCGTCTCTACGACGGGCTGGCGGTGCTATGCTATCCGATCGCCGAGGTGATCGACATCGTCCGCTTGCCCGACGCGGTGCAGCCGTCGGCCGCACCCGGGCTGATCGCCGGCGTCGTGCTTGTCGGCGGGGAGCCGGTCGAGCTCATCGACCCGTTCTGGCTGATGGAACAATATGCCGGAGGGGCCGCCGCGCCGACACTACGTCAGCCGCTCTGTCGCCTCGCTGACGATCGCGACGGCTGGGGCGGCAATTTCCTCGCGCCGATCCTGCGGAACGCCGGTTATCGCGTGATCTCGGGCGACGAGCCGTCTGACGAGGCGCCCGATGTGTTACTGTGCCTGACCGCCGAAGGCGAGGACTGCGGCCATGCGGGCGGCAGCGTGCCGGTGATCCGCCTGCGCAATTCGGTCGCGGCGGCGGGTCCCGGCGATGAAACCGTCTATCGTTACGATCGTCAGGCGCTGCTCGACGCGCTGCGCGATCGGGTTGGGAGCGCGCGCGCATGATGGACAAACTCTACCTCGTCGCGCGCATTGCCGACACGCGCGTCGCGCTGCGCAGCCGTGCGATCAATTCGGTTGTCACCGTCGGCACACCGGTCGAGGTTCCCGCAGCACCGCCGCATGTCGCTGGACTTTTTGCGCTGCGCAGCCGCGTCTTCACGCTGATCGATCCGCACGTCGTCATCGGCCTCCCCCCGGTGCTGGTTGCGCCGGGGCAGCGGGTGATCGTCGTCGAGGTCGCCGAACATGGTTATGCGCTGCTCGCGGACGAGATCGAGGATGTCTGCTTCATCGAAGCGCCCGAAACGCGGATCGCGGGCAAGCTGCTCCCCGGATGGGCCCGCGTCGCCGATGCGATGATCGAACATCGCGGTGCTTCGCTGCTCGTCGTCGATCCGTCGCATTTCATCACGTTACCAGCCCTAAAGGCTGCATGATTTCTGCCGTCTATTAACGGGCTGAACACCCCTTCACCGTAAACAGGCCCAAATCCCGGGGGTCGGAGTTAATTTGATGTCGAAATCTTGTCTGGTGGTCGATGACAGCAAAGTCATTCGCAAGGTCGCGCGCCATATCCTTGAAAGCATGTCATTTGCCGTCGAGGAAGCCGCCGACGGGCAGGAGGCGTTGACCTTTTGCCGCGCCAATCGCCCCGATGTCATTCTGCTCGACTGGAACATGCCTGTGATGAGCGGCATGGAATTTCTCGGCGCGTTCAACGACCTCGACTATGGCCATGAAGAACGGCCGCGGGTCGTGTTCTGCACCACTGAAAACAGCATCGATCATATCCGCGCGGCGATCGAAGCGGGCGCCGACGAATATGTGATGAAGCCGTTCGACCGCGAAACGCTCGAAGGAAAGCTGCAACTCGTCGGTATCGCTTGAGGCTGTTTCTATGGGCCGACCACAACCCCTGATATCGGATCCCGAACCCACAGCCCGCACCGTGCGCGTGATGCTCGTCGACGACAGCCTTGTCGTCCGTAGCATCCTCGAACGGATCGTCGACCAGCGGCCGGGCCTCAAAATCTGCGCGTCGGTCGCGTCGGCGCAGGACGCGCTCGATTATCTGGCGCGCGAACCCGTCGATGTCGTCGTGCTCGATATCGAAATGCCCGGAATGAGCGGCATCGATGCGCTGCCGCACATATTGGAACGCGCCGAAAAGGCCCGCGTCCTCATTCTCTCGTCGAACTGCCTCGAGGGCGGCCCCGCCGCGATCGACGCGCTCGCGCTCGGCGCCAGCGATACGCTCGCCAAACCCGGTCGCGGCAGTTTTTCGGGCCGCTTCGCCGAGGTGCTGACCGAACGGATCATGACGCTTGGCCATCGGCAGGACCATCCGGCGCCAATTCCTGTCGCCGAACGCCGTACGCCCGCGCCGCCCGCGCTCGCGATCGACACCGACCAGCCGATCGAATGCATCGCGGTCGCAGCCTCGACCGGCGGTATCCCTGCCTTCACCAATTTTCTCGCGCATCTCGATCCCCGGATCAGCGCCCCGATCCTGCTCACCCAGCATCTGCCCGACGCATTCATGGAATTTTACGCCAAACAGATCGCGACGATGACAACGCGCCGCGTTTATGTTGCCGCGGCGGGCATGGTGGTCGAGCGTGGCTGCATCTATCTCGCGCCCGGCGACGCGCACCTTCTCGTCGTTGCCAACGGCCGTCGCCACGAAATTGCGCTCGACCACCGCGTCGTCGACAACGGCTGCTGTCCGTCGGCCGACCCGATGCTCGATTCGGTTGCGGACGTATTTGGCAAGGGCGGCATTGCAGTCATCCTGAGCGGCATGGGCCGCGACGGAGCGATCGGCGCGGCGCGCGTGAAAGAGGCCGGCGGAACGGTTTTCGCGCAGGCCCCCGAAAGCTGCGTGATCTGGGGGATGCCCGGTGCGGTCGCCAAGGCGGGGATCGCCGCCGCGACGCTCAACCCCGACGCGATCGCGCTGATGCTCGGCAGCTTCCTGCCGGGGCGCGGGCAGGGGCGTCGCAAGCCATGATGGGCGGCAGCGCCAGCGAATCGGCCTATCGGGTGCTGATGGGGGTGCTTGAATCGCGGACCGGACAGACGCTGTCGCCGAACCGCATCTGGCGCATCGAAATGTCGCTCAAACCGGTGATGCAGCGCCACGGGATCGCCGACCTCGATGCGCTGGTCGCGGCGCTCGTCACCTCGAACAGCCGGCAACTGCTCGACGACACCGTCGACGCGATGCTCAACAACGAAACCTATTTCTATCGGGAATATAGTGTCTTCGATGAAATAGCTGCGACGGCGCTTGAGCAGATACGCGAGATCAACAAGTTGCGGCGCCGGGTGACGATCTGGCATTGCGGCGTGTCGACCGGTCAGGAAGCTTATTCGATGGCGATGCTCATCGCCGAACAGCGCGAGAAATGGGCGGGCTGGCAGGTCGATATCGTCGGCACCGACGTCAGCTATCACGCGATCGGCCGCGCGCGCGTCGGCCTGTACAGCCAGTTCGAGATCCAGCGCGGCCTGCCGGTGCAGCGCATGGTGCGCTGGTTCGACCAGACCGAGGGGGGCTGGCTCGCCAAGGCCGATTTGCGCCGCCGGATCGATTTTTCGGTGCAGAACATGCTCACCGACCGGCCGCCGCTCGCCAGTCCCGCCGACCTGATCTTCTGCCGCAACCTCCTCCTCTATTTCTCCGCACCGATGCGTCAGAAAGCCTTTGCGCGGCTCCGCGCGATGGCGGCGCCGCAAAGCTTTCTCGTGCTGGGGGCAGGCGAGACGGTGCTCGGGCAGACCGACCAGTTCGTCGCGAGTCCGCGACTGCGCGGTCTCTACGAGCCCGCCGACCAGCAGGTGCGCCGCGCGGCCGCCGCCTGACCTTGCAATTTTTGCTGCGCTGGCGCAGGTGGGTGCCAATCCGCATTGGGGGCGGCGCAGGCAGGAACCGCGATACGCATGAGCGATTTTATCGAACGCTGGTCTCCCAATTTCGACGAACGTGCGCTGCCCATCTCGATGATCGTGCTGCACTATACGGGCATGAAGGACGGCGCCGAAGCCATTGATTGGCTTGCCAACCCCGAAGCCAAAGTGTCGGCGCACTATGTCGTCAGCGAAGACGGCCAGATCACCCATATGGTACCCGAAGACAAGCGCGCCTGGCACGCCGGCCAGTCGCATTGGCGCGGGATCAGCGATGTCAATTCGGCGAGTGTCGGGATCGAGATCGTCAATCCGGGGCATGAATGGGGCTATGTGCCCTTTCCCGACCCGCAGGTCGCGTCGGTCGTTCGTCTGGTTCATCTGATCAAGGACAGGCACGCGATCACGCGCGGCAATATCATCGGGCATTCGGACATCGCTCCGACGCGCAAACAAGACCCAGGCGAGCTTTTTCCGTGGGAAGAACTCGCACGCCGCCGTCTCGCGCTGCCGCGCCCGACAAAGAAACTGACCGATCCCTTATGGACCGACGCGGGCTTCCTGCTCGCGCTCGAACGCTTCGGCTATGATGTGACCGACGGGTTCGCCGCGACGGTCGCGTTCCAGCGGCGCTTTCGCCCCGAACTGATCGACGGCACGATCGATGGCGAATGCCGCGCGATCCTGCTCGCGCTTCTGCTCCCGCAACCCGAAGGAGGGTAGCGGGAACCGTAAGGGAAATCGCGTATTGCCCCGGCGCGCGACGGCGTGTTTTTGACGCGCCGTTCGCATCCTGTTGCAAATAGGTCACAAATCGCAGGAAATTTCCGGCCCGGCCCGAAACCTCCTTTACGCGCCCGGCCCGAAGGCCCATCGGCCTCGGCAGGGGGGACGGCGCAAGGGTGCAATTCTCCCGGGTGCCGTCCCTTCCGATTCTGCCATAAGCAGCGAGGAATACTGCACCGTGAAAAAAGCCTATCTCCCCCTACTGAAATTGACTGCCGCGCCGCTCGTTCTGAGCGTGGTGATGCTTTCGGCGCCGGCGCACGCCCAGGACGCCGCCACCGCCGATGAAGCGAGCGAAGATACGATCGTCGTGACCGGCTCGCGCATCGGGCGCCCCGAACTCGAAGGTTCGAGCCCGGTTCAGGTGCTGGGCGAAGCGTCGATCCTTCAGCAGGGTTCGCAGAATGTCTCGGACATTCTGAACAAGATGCCGTCGATCGGCACCGGCATCGGACGCACCAACTCGAACTTCCTGACCAGCGGCAACGGTGTCGCCACGGTCAATCTTCGCAACCTCGGCAACTCGCGCACGCTGGTGCTGGTGAACGGCCGCCGCGTCGCGGCAGGCCTCGGCGGTACGTCGGCCGTGGACATCAACAACATCCCGACCGACCTGCTGCAGCGCGTCGAAGTGCTCACGGGCGGTTCGTCGGCCGTCTATGGCTCGGAAGCGATGGCCGGCGTGGTCAACTTCATCCTCAAGGATGATTTCGAAGGCATTCGCGGCCGCGCCCAGGCAGGTATCAGCGACGAAGGCGACAACGGCCGCCAGATGCTCGGCCTGACGGTGGGCAAGAATTTCGCGGACGGCCGCGGCAACATCACGCTCGCCGGCCAGTATGACCGCGACACCGGCCTGCGTTCCTACAAGCGCGCCATCTCGGCCGAAGACGTCCCCTTCCGCAGCGGCTTTACGCCCCAAGGCCGCTTCTTCGTCGGGAATACCAGCTACACCTATGATCAGGCGGGTAACCTCAAGGAAGGCTACAACGCGCCTGTCGATGGCTACAACCGCAATGGCGACCGCTATATCGCGGTCCCGCTCGAGCGCTATCTGGTCAACGGCCTCGGCCACTTCGACATCAACGATTCGCTCACCTTCTTCGCGGAAGGCACCTATGCCAAGGTGAAGTCGCGCTCGCGGCTCGAGCCGCAGGCGTTCGACAATTCCGACGCCCAGCTCCCCGACGGCACGATCCTGCCCGGCATCTCGATCAACAACCCCTTCGTTCCGCAGACGATCCGCGATGCCGCGATCGCGGCCGGCCAGACCACGATCGGCTTCACCAAGCGCGCAAACGGCCTGTTCGATCGCTCCAATCGTGCCGACCGCGAATTCTACCGCGCGGTGGCGGGCCTTCGCGGCACGCTGTTCGACGACTGGAAGTGGGACGCCTATTACAACCGCAGCCAGACGGTCGAAAATACGGCGTCGGAAACCGCCCTGCGCGATCGCCTCTATTATGCGCTCGATGCGGTAGGCGCCGACCCCGCGACGGCCGTGTGCCGCGATGCCGCTGCACGCGCTGCCGGTTGTAAGCCGTTCAACCTCTTCGGTGCGGGCATGGCCTCGCCTGAATCGGTCGCCTACATCACCAACAATGGCCAGCTTTCGACCTATAAGGCGAAGATCAACCAGGAAGTGTTCGCCTTCAACACCTCGGGCTCGGTCTTCCGTCTGCCGGGCGGTGACGTGAAGGTCGCCGGTGGCATCGAACATCGCACCGAGCGTAGCAGCGAAGTCTATGACGCCCAGACGCAGTCGGGCAACACGCTGAGCAACGCGCTGTCCAACACGCGGGGCAAGTACCGCGTGTTCGAAGCCTATGGTGAAACGGTCGTGCCGATTCTGTCGGACGTCCCCTTCGCCGAATATCTCGGCCTCGAAGCGGCGGTGCGCTACGGCGACTATTATGACACCGTCGGGTCGGTCTGGAGCTACAAGATCGGTGGCGACTGGGCCCCGACGTCGGATATCCGCTTCCGTGCGGTCTATTCGCGCGCAACCCGCGCGCCGAACATCGGCGAATTGTACCAGGGCGCGTCGCAGACCTTCCCGTCGGGTCTGGTCGATCCGTGCGAAGGCGTAACCGCGACGTCCAACCGCCCCGAGTCGAACGACGCTTATTGCCGTTCCATTCCGGGTATCGCACAGCAGATCGCCGCGAACGGCACCTTCACCTATGACAACAATGCCGATCGTCAGAGCATCGAGGGTGAAGACAGCGGCAACCTCAACCTCAAGGAAGAAACCGCAAAGACATTGACGGCTGGCGTGGTGTTCACGCCGAGCTTCGTGCCCGGCCTCAGCGTCACGGTCGACTATTTCAACATCAAGGTGAAAGACGCGATCCAGCTGATTCCCCGCCAGAGCTCGATCGACGAATGCGTCAAGTCGGGCGGTACGTCGCCGCTTTGCAGCCTGATCGTCCGCGAACAGGTGGGAACGCCGCGTCCGCGCACGCCGGGAACGCTCTATCAGATCAACGCGTACCCGATTAACTCGGCAAACATCGAAACCGCGGGTATCGACGTTCAGGCGCGTTACAAGACGAGCTGGGGCGAAGACAGCAGCCTCGATTTCGCGTTGTTCTACACCTATCTCGACAAGCTGACGCTGCAGTCCTTTGCGGGCGGGGACGTCCAGGACAACCGTGGCCAGCTCGACGGCGACGGTCGCCTCGGTGCCGGCTTCAAGCATCGTGCGAACCTGTCGGTGACGTATCAGACCGGGCCCTTCAGCCTGAACTGGCGCACCAACTACCAGAGCAAGATGCAGGATACGCTCGGCGGCAACCCGGGCCTTGGTGACGAGAACTTCGTCAAGGCTTACTGGTATCACGACGTCCAGGCGCGCTTCTCCGTCGACAAGGATCGCCTGGAATTCTACGCTGGCATCGACAATCTGTTCGACAAGAAGCCGCCGGTCATCAACCAGAACGGCGCGTCGAACATCACCGGTACGGAAACTGCGGCGGACAGCTATGATCCGTTCGGTCGCAATCTCTACGTCGGTGCGGTTTTCCGCTTCTAAAAAATCGGGCCCCGGTTTGCCGGGCGCCTGCAAACAGGAAGGGGCGGCTCCTCGCGGGGCCGCCCCTTTTCTTTGGCTTCAGCCCAGCACGTCGATAAGCACGCGGCGCCAGTTCCCGCCCATGATGCGCTCGATATCGCGTGACCGAAACCGCGCCTTGTCGAGCGCCGCCGCGATGGTCGCCATACGGCGGATATTGTTCAGTTCCGGAATGACGACATGCCCGGGCGTCCAGTCGAAGCCGGCAATCCCTTGCTCGCGCATCGCCTGCCACCACGGCAGATATTCCTTCACGCCTTCGGCATTGTCGTTGTTCAGCGCGACTAGGTTGGTCTGTCCCGCCATCGGGAAATCATTCGATATCCCGACCGCTTCGATACCCGCGATGTTGGCGACGTGGCGTATCTGCGCGATCAGATGGTCGACCGTCGGTGTCGCGTCGCGGGTCAGCCAGAAACTCATCATGAAAATACCCATCATCCCGCCCTTGTCGGCGATTGCCTTGATGACGGTGTCGGAGGCGCAGCGGGGGTGGTCGACGATCGCCTTGCACGCGCCGTGCGACAGCAGGATCGGTGTCGAGCTGCGCTGCGCGGCGCCGAGCATCGTGGGTTCGGAGCCATGCGAGACATCGGGGACGATCCCCACGCGGTTCATCTCGGCCAACCCCTCGATGCCGAGCGGGGTCAATCCGCTCCATTCGCGTTCGAGCGCACCGCCGGCGAACAAATTATTGTTATGGTGTGTGAATTGCAGGACGCGCAGGCCGCGGCGGTGGAAATCGGCGATGCGCGTGAGGTCGGTGCCGACAGGCTCGCACGACTGGAACTGCAGGAAGGTGGCGCAACCCGGACGCGTGCCGATGTCGGACCCTTTGCGGGCAACAAAAGCCTCCGGTCGGTTCGCAAGCCGCGCGACGGCCGCGTCGAGTGCGGCGCTGCATTTTTCGAAGGTCCTGAGGTAGCGCGGCACATTATCCTTGTCGCGAACCTCTTCGATTTCGGAGATGTCGCAGATCATCCCGCCGAGACCCGACGCTTCGATTTCGGCAAGATCTTCGGGCAGGAAGCTGAGACCGTCCATCACGAAGCGCCGCTTCCCGGCCGCGCGGGCACTGTATCCGCTCAAGGCAAGAGCCATGGCGCCCGCCGCGAGGAAGGATCGACGGTCGATCGGGGGTTGGCCGGGTTGAGTCACGCATTGCTCCTGTTCTGCATCGATTGGCGATTGTCTCCCTATGGCCGGACCAGCGGCCCAAGCGCGAGGCTTTTGTTCCGCTCGCCAACCGCCCGCAACATTGCTATACTCGGGCGTGCCAGAGGGTCGGGCGATCGCCGCTTTCGCAAGAAAGGGGAGGAAAGTCCGGGCTCCACGGAAATCACGGTGCCGGATAACGTCCGGCGGGCCGGTCTTCGGGCCGGTTCAGGGAAAGTGCCACAGAGAGCAGACCGCCAAAGGCTTCGGCCCGGCGAAAGGTGAAAGGGTGCGGTAAGAGCGCACCGCGCGGCTGGTAACAGGCGCGGCACGGCAAACCCCACCGGGAGCAAGGTCGAATAGGGACGGTACGAGGCAACTCAGGGCTGATTCCGGCCCAGCCGTCCGGGTTGACTGCTTGAGCGTTCGGGTAACCGTTCGCCTAGAGGAATGATCGCACAGTCTCCGCGAGGGGATGGACAGAACCCGGCTTACAGACCCTCTGGCACCTCTCCCCAACGCCGCAATCGGGAACCGCCCGTGCGCGGACCGCGTTCTACGCGGACCAGTTGAAAGGGAACGCATCATGAAAGTCGTCGATGACCATGTCGAAGTGACCGAGACCGAGGCGAGCAGTGGCGTAAAGGGACATAATGTCCGCTATGTGCTGGCTTTTTCGCTGGCCGCGGTGATTGTCGTAATGTCCGCGATCTGGATTATCCCGGTTTTGCTGCAGCCCTGATCCCGGGCTTCATTTCGCCTTCGTGAGGCGAACAAGCTCCTCTTCGGCGCCGGGTGTGTCCTCCATATAGATTGTGCGGACGGGCTGCCTGAATTTGCGGGTATGAAGCTTGTCGTAGCCCCGGTCGCCGCTCGTCGCGACCTTGAGCAGGCTCGCGATCGTGTCGCCGGTGGCGACATTCCAGCTCATTTCATTGCCGTCGTGTGCATAGGTCCGGCTATATACCGTCGCATCGAGCCCGATCAGCCGCATCCGTGGCCCGTCCTTCGTCGCGGCGGGGCGGTAGCGATAGGTCGCCGACAGCGCCGTGGTACCGCCCGTCAGGTCGCGGATCTTCAGCACGCCCTTGTCGATCGTCAGCCCCGCTGCGCCCAGCCGGTCGGGCTCAAGCTTCAGCTCGCCCGCCGGCGAATGCCCGATATCGAACTCGCTGCGATAGCTTAGCATGACGCGGAGCGTGCGTGCGTCGGGGCTTGCGACGACATACACCGTGTCGTTGTCACCATCCGCGTTGAGGTCGCCATCGGCGCGCGTCTCGATCTCTTCGCCGGGTTCCAGCCAGCCGTTCAGCATCGCGTCGGTGATCGGCGGAATCGCCGGCCGGCCGGGTGCGGCATGGGCCATACCGCACAACGAAAAGGCTGCGATCAATCCCAGGCCGCGCATCGCTCATTCTCCCCCTCGGCTATCGACAGATTATCACCTGCTATCATATCGTCCAGCCGCTGCGGGTGATCGGGCGCACAGGCCGGTTTTTCGCTTTCCTACATCATCCTGCCGACCTACCGTTGCTTTTGGGGTCGCCTGAAGCCGCACATATGCGAATTCAGAGTGAAGTTGCGCAGATTTCCGCCATTGTTCGCGGGGATCGGAAAAAGCGTCGAGGGGGCAGACAGTTGGGAAAAATGTGGCGGATCGGCGCGCTGGGCGCCGCGTTTATCGGACTTGTCCCTTTGGCTCCGGCTGCGATGGCGCAGCCGTCGGGTTCCTGCGGCGCCGCGCCGCTACAGGGTGACCGCGTCGCGCTGCTGATCGGCAACAGCGCCTACAATGACTGGGAATGGCCGTCGCTCAAAAATGCCGTGAACGACATTGACTATGTTTGCGATGCCTTCGCGAAGGCGGGTATCGCGCCGCGGATCGTCCGCAACGCCGACAAGGCGGTGCTCGATGCCGCGCTCGCCAAATTCGCCGCCGAAGCGAAAGGGGCGAAGTCGGTCGTCCTCTATTACGCCGGACACGGTTTCGAATATGGCGGCCGCAACTGGCTGGTGCCGATGGACGCGCCGCCCGCGACGCGCCGCGCCGACGTCGAGAAGCGCTATCTGTCGATCGAGGCGCTGGTGAAGCACGTCGTCCCTCAGGGAGCCTTCACTTTGCTCTTCGTTGACGCGTGCCGGACGGCGGAGCCGGTGGTGCGCGTGGAGGACGTCAACATCACGGGCGGTGAGGCCGGATCGGCGCCGCTTGGCCTGCTCGATATCGGGCAGGGGGCGGTTTTCTATTCGACCGCGAAGGGGAGGCCTGCGCTCGATTTCGCGCCCGTGGGTTCGCCCGTCAGCCCGTTCGCGGCGGCGGTGGTCAAGGAGCTCGCGATCCCGGGGCTTGAAATATCCGACTATTTCAAGGTCGTGTCGCGCGAAGTGTACAAACGGACCTTCGGGATGGAGCACGGACCGCAGCAGCCCTTTCATTATGGTAGCTGGTTCGACGATTATTATCTCGTCGCGCCGCCGGAAATAGCCCGGACGCCGTCGGTCGTGCAGGCGCCCGTCGCTGCTTCGGGGGTGGCCGCGACGCGCGGAGCCAGGTCTGCGATCGATCCGCTCGCCGATATTTCGCTCGATCGTCTTGCGATCGAGGACGAGCCGATCCTGATCGCTGACGTATTGTCGCGTCACCGCGCAAGCGAGATCGTCGCGCTCGCCGACGGGGGACATCCGCTCGCGCAGCAGCTCGCCGGCTATATGCTTTCGCTTGGGGTCGGGCTGAAAAGGGACTTGCCGCGTGCCCGCGCCTATCTCGAAGCGTCGGCGGCGCAGGGCTTTCCGGCGGGGCAACAGGAACTCGCCTATCTGCTCCTCGAAAACGATCCGGCGCCCGCCGACGTGAAGCGCGCCTATGACCTGTATGTCGCGGCATCGGACGCCGGCTTTTCCAAGGCGAAGACGCATCTCGCCTATCGGCTGGCGGCGGGCACCTTTGGCCCTGCCGACTTTGTGCGGTCGCAGGCGCTCTATGCCGAGGCGGCGGAAAAGGGGCATCCGGCCGCGATCTTCGCGCTGACCTATTTCGCCGATACGCGCGCGGCGAACCTCGTACGGCTGCGCACCATCGCCGATGCGGGCAACCCGGAGGGGAGCCACTGGCTTTGCGAGGCGCATTTCGCCGACAAGACCTTGGCCAGCGCGATCGAGGATTGCGGGGTTGCGGCGCGCGCGGGCTTCGCGGGCTCGCGCGCGATTCTCGCCTACGCCTATGCCAAGGGGGTCGGCGTCGCGGCCGACGCGCGGGAGGCTGCGCACTGGGCGAAGCTTGCGCGTGACCTTCCCGAACTCAGGAAGGACCAGCGCGACCTGATCGCGGGGATCGGTGCGTGACGGTCAGGGATAGCTGACCGCGATCACTTCCCATTCCTTAGGGCCGGCGGGCAGTTGCACGACCCGCAAATCGCCGATCGCGGCGCCACGCAGCGCGCGGGCGAGGGGGCTGTTCCAGCCGATCCGGCCTTCGCCCGCCTCGGCTTCGTCGTCGCCGACCAGCGTGACGACACGCCGCGCGTCATCATCGTCGGCAAGCTCGACCGTCGCGCCGAACCAGATGCGGCTCTTGTCGGGCTGCTGCGCGGGGTCGACTACGCGCGCCGCCTTCATTCTCCGCGCAAGGAAACCCAGCCGGCGATCGATCTCGCGCAGCCGCTTGCGGCCGTAGATATAGTCGCCATTCTCGCTGCGGTCGCCATTGCCCGCGGCCCAGCTAATCACCTCGACCAGCTTCGGCCGCTCGTCGCCCAGCAGCGCGTCATATTCTCCGCGCAGCGTGGCGTAGCCCGCCGGGCTGATAATATTCGTCTTCTCCGCCGCCATCGGACGTCAGCCGGGGGTGCGTTTGCCGAGGTAAAAGCTCAGCGGCGCCTGCTGCCGCGATCCGCTGCCATCGCGCAGCGTGTCGTAGACGACGGCATTTTCGAGCACGCGCTGGACATAGTTGCGCGTTTCGAAAATCGGGATCGCCTCGATCCAGTCGATCATTTCGATCCCGCCGCCGCGCGGATCGCCATTGGCGCGCAGCCATTTGTTCACATTGCCCGGCCCGGCGTTGTACGCCGCGACCGCAAGCGGATAGCTGCCACCAAAGTAGCGCAGCATCTGCTGGAAATAGGTCGACCCCAGCATCATATTGTAATTGGTGTCGGTGGTCAGCGAGCCGGCATCATAGCTCATCCCCAGCTTGCCCGCGACTTCGCGTGCCGTGCCCGGCATCAACTGCATCATGCCGCGCGCGCCGGCGTGGCTGACCGCCGCGCGGTCGAACTGGCTCTCCTGCCGCGTGATCGCGTGGATGAAGGTCCAGTTGCTTTCATGTCCCGCCGGGACGCGGACGGTCGGGAACCCCGACACCTCGACCGCATCGAGGCTGTTCGCCTGCGCGCTGCGCCCGATCATCACGCCAAGGTCGGGGCGCCCGATCTGCGTCGCGAGCTTGCCCGCGAGCACATGGTCGGCGGGCGAGGTCGCCTTTTGCGCCAGTGCACGCAGGAACAGCGACTGTTCGCGCCACGCCCCGATTTCACCCAGCGCGCGCGCGGCGCGGACCAGCCGATCGTCATCGAAAGCACGGCGTTCGTCATTGCTCACCTGGATCGTCGGATCCGGCGTAGGCCTGGGTTGCGGGCGGCTCAGCCGTTCCAGCGCCAACTGGCCATAGAATTGATCATAGTGCTGCGCGGCATCGGTGAAATGCGCGTTGGCGGTTGCGCGGTCGCCAGCCGCCAGCGCAGCACGGCCGGCCCAATAGAAGCCCTTGGTGCGGGTCTGCGCCGACCGGGCGGCTTCGCCATAGGCGCGGTACAGGCGCACCGCCTCGGCCGGGCGGGCAAGGTCGCGATAGGCGAGCTGGCCCGCGAGCCAGGCGAGCGACGTGTAGTCATCGCGCACGCCAAGGGCGGTTTCGCGGATCACCGTACCCCCAGGGAAGGCGTCGTCGAGCTGCCGCGCGATATTGTAGGCGGTGGTCTTGTCGCCGCTTTCGCTGGCCTGCCGCGCGTTGGTCAGCAGCGTTTCGAGCCATTCTTCGGTGTCTGTCGGCGCTTTTGCCAGCGAGCGCGGGGCAGCAAGCAGCGCGCGGGCTTCGCCGACGCGGCCCGCCTTGCGCAGCCAGGTCGCCTTGTCGGTGATATAGCCGGCATCGGCGCGCGTGAGCGACGGATTCTGGCTTTCGACCGCCGATGCCTGGAAAGCGGCGTCGACCGACGCATTGCGCATCGCGAGGCGCGCCGCGAAGACCGCTCGCTTGTCGGGCGACGTATAGGCGAGCTGACGGCCCGCAGCCGACGTTGCGCCGAGCCACAGCAACCTGTCCATCCGAGCGTCGTGATCGGCCGGGGTGATTGCGCCGGGGAACATGCTCAGCGCGCGGCTCGTTTCATAATCGTCAAGAGGCCCGCTGGTCCACGCACGACGCACTGCGTTATTGGCGTCCTCGCGACGGCCGGACGCATTGAGCGCGAGCGCATAACGCAGATGTCCGCTCGCGGTCTGCGGCGGATAGGCCTGAAAATAGGCGAGGGTGCGCTGCGGATCGTAGCTGTCGAGCGAGATCGATTTTTCGGCGCGTTTGCGCATGGCGTCGCTATCCGGCCAGCCCTTGTTGGTCATCAGGAAGCGCGAAAGCTGGTCGAACGATGCACCGGTGTTGGCGGTCAGTCTCCGCCATTCGAGTACTGCATCGCCGACCGAATTGGTCGACGGCGGCGCCCCCGACTGGGCCGCGAGTCCCATCTGCGCGCGATACCATGCCATTTGTTCAGGGGTCAGTTCGCTGGCGGTCGCAGCGGTAGGGATCAGGAGGGCCATGGCAAGGGCCAGACGGGAAATGCGGGGCAACGTGATCATGACGGCCATGTTAGTGCCAAACTCCTTGCGGGGCGCTGAATAGACGTCCAATAGCGGCGCGCTGGCCGGGATTCTATCGGCTGAGCCATGTCCTTGTAAAGGAGCGGTGCATGTTTTCGGGGTCGATTCCCGCTTTGGTGACGCCATTTCGCGATGGAGCGTTCGATGCTCCGGCCTTCGCACGCCTCGTCGATTGGCAGATCAAAGAGGGGACGAGCGCCCTCGTTCCGTGCGGCACCACCGGCGAAAGCCCGACGCTCGGCTTCGACGAGCATTATCAGGTGATCGACAGCTGCATCCAGGCTGCGGCGGGGCGCGTCCCGGTGATCGCCGGCTGCGGGTCGAATGACACGGCGACCGCGGTCCGTCATATGCGCCATGCGCAGGCCGCGGGTGCGACCGCCGCGCTGATCGTCGCGCCCTATTACAACCGGCCGAGCCAGGAAGGCATGATCGCGCATTTCCGGGCGCTCGCCGATGCCAGCGATTTGCCGATCGTCGTCTATAACGTCCCCGGCCGCACGGTCGCCGACATCAGCGCCGAAACAATGTGCAGGCTCGCCGAAATCCCCTCGGTCGTCGCGATCAAGGATGCCAGCGGCGACCTCGCACGCGTGACAATCCATCGTGCTGGCGCGGGCGAGGACTTTTGCCAATTGAGCGGTAACGACGATCTGTGGCTCCCGCACGCCGTGATGGGCGGCGCCGGTTGTATTTCGGTCACCGCCAACGTCGCGCCGCGTCTGTGCGCCGATTTCGCCGCCGCCAGCGCCGCGGGCGACTGGGAACGCGCGCTGGCGCTGCACGACCGTTTGTTCGACCTGCACCAGGCGATGTTCTCCGATTCCTCGCCCGGCCCTGTCAAATATGCGCTGTCGCGCGTTCACGACTGGTTTTCGCCCGAAGTGCGCCTACCTATCATCCCGGCGAACGCCACATCGCGCGTCGCCGTCGATGCCGCGCTCTCGTCGGCAGGAGTGATCTGAGCTTTCGTCATGGCCCGTCCCCAATCCGCCGCCGAATTCGACAAGAAGAAGGTCGTCGCCGAGAACCGGCGCGCGCGCTTCGACTATGCCATCGAGCAGGTGTTCGAGGCAGGGATCGTGCTGCAGGGAACCGAGGTGAAGTCGCTGCGCTTTGGCGAAGGGACGATCGCCGAAAGCTATGCCGAGGTGACGGGCGGCGAGGTGTGGCTGGTCAACAGCAACATTCCCGAATTCAGCCACGGTAACCGGCATAACCACGAACCGCGCCGGCCGCGCAAATTGCTGCTCAAGGAACGCGAGATCAACAAGATGCACGCGGGCGTGATGCGGCAGGGGATGACGCTCGTCCCCTTGAGCGTGTACTTTAACGGCCGTGGCCGCGCCAAGGTTGAACTGGCGCTGGCCAAGGGCAAGAAGGCACACGACAAGCGGGAGTCGATCAAGGAACGCGACTGGAAGCGTGACAAAGAGCGGCTGATGAAGGACCGCGGATGAGGGGGGGCAAGCCTCGCGACAAGGCGGCGGTGATGAACTGGATTCGCCGCAATTCGCCGTCGCGCGAAGAGCTGCTCGAGAGCCGCTTCGTCAAGCCGTTCGCGCACCGCGTCGCGCATAGCCATTTGTGGCGCTTTACGCGCACCTCGGTCCCGCGGGGCACCGCGCTCGGGCTGTTCGTCGGCATCTTTTTCCTCATCCCGGGGGTCCAGATCCTCGGCGTCGCGTTGCTCGCGCTGCCGTTCCGCGCCAATATCCCGATCGGCGCCGCGATGACTTTCCTCTCCAACCCCGTGACCACGCCGTTCATCATCATCGCGTCGGTGTGGCTCGGCGACTGGTTGTTCGGGCTGCATGCCAACAGCGCGACCTTCTCGGCGATGATCGAGCATGGTGCTTCGGCGGGCGATTGGGTGCGCTGGGTCTTTTCGGATGCCGCTCCAGCAATGCTCGCGGGTCTGTTCGTCATTTCGGTCGTTTCGGCGGTGGTCGGTTACATCCTCGCCTCGATCTTCTGGGATAACTGGATTCGGCTCCGTTGGCGGCGCAAGCTGGCGCGCGCGCGCGACCAACGACATGAGGCATCGACCAGCGACACCGCGGCCGGTTGAACCCCCGAACGGCGAGCGTATAGCTGTCGCATCGCTAATCTGTGCCGCGTCGGTGCGGCGCGGATTTTCGCTTCATATCGAATACTGGGGAATATCATGACTCTGCATATTTCTTCGCGCCTCATGGCGACCGCCGCGCTTGGCGCGCTGATGATTGCCGCCGTTCCGGCTGCCGCCAAGGACAAGGCCGCTACCGCGCCTGCCGCTGCGCAGACTGCGGCAAAACCCGAAATCGGCGATTTCGGCTTCGACCTCGGTGGAATGGACAAGAGCGTCCAGCCGGGCGACGATTTCTACGGCTACGCTAACGGCACCTGGGCGAAGAACACCCAGATCCCGGCCGACAAGTCGAACTATGGCATGTTCACCGCGCTGAACGACCTGTCGCAGACGCGCACGCGCGAAATCCTCGACACAGCCAAGGGCGACCCGAACAGCATGATCGGCCGCGCTTACAGCTCGTACCTCGATTCGGCGACGGTCGAGGCAAAGGGGCTCGCCCCGATCCAGCCCTGGCTGAACAAGATCCGCGCCGTCGAAAAGCCGGGTCTTGCGGCGCTGCTCGCCGAAGCCGACCGCAACGGGGTGCAGCATTTCTTCGGCGGCTATGTCGGGCAGGACGACAAGAATCCCGACGTCTACACCTACATCATCTTCCAGGGCGGCATCGGCATGCCCGACCGCGATTTCTACCTGAAGGAAAATGAGCGGAACACAGCGTTGCAGGCGGCTTATCTGAAGCACCTGGAAAATGTCCTGACGCTTGCCGGCGAGAAAGACGCGGCGGCACGCGCGAGGGCGATCTACGATTTCGAAAAGCAGGTCGCGACCGTCCATTGGGACAAGAACGACAGTAGCGATGCGACCAAAGCCTATAACAAGATGACTGTTGCCGAACTCACGAAGGCTGCGCCCGGTTTCGACTGGCCGACTTTCATTCGCGGTCTCGGGGTCAACGAGGAAACGCTGATCGTGTCGCAGCCGAGTGCCTTCACCGGCGAGGCGAAGCTGCTTTCCGATGCGCCGATCGCCGTGATCCGCGATATGCTGATCGTGCGCAGCCTCGACGGTTTTTCAGGCGTCCTGCCCGACGCCGTCGCAAAGGAAGCCTTCTCTTTCTACAGCACCGCGCTGTCGGGTACGCCGCAGATGGAGGAACGGTGGAAGCGCGCGGTCGACTTCACGACGGGCAATCTCGGCGATGCGGTCGGCAAGGACTATGTCGCGAAATATTTCCCGCCCGAAACCAAGGCGGCGATGGACGAGCTGGTTAAGAACGTCCTCGGCGCGATGGGCCGCCGCATCGACGGGCTGACGTGGATGCAGCCGGCAACGAAGGTGAAGGCGCGGAAGAAACTGGCCAATTTCACCACCAAGATCGGCTACCCCGACCAGTGGAAGGACTATGGCAAGCTGGAGATCCGTGCGGGCGACCTGTTCGGCAATGCGCTCCGATCGAACCAGTTCGCGCATGACGACAACATCGGCCATCTCGGTGGTCCGATCCGTCGCTGGGAATGGTTCATGACGCCGATGACGATCAATGCCTATGCCAATTTCGGCATGAACGAGATCGTCTTCCCGGCCGCAATCCTGCAGCCGCCCTTCTTCGATCCGCACGCGGACCCCGCGATCAACTACGGCGGTATCGGCGCGGTGATCGGGCACGAGGTCAGTCATCATTTCGACGATCAGGGCGCGAAGTACGACGACACCGGCAAGCTCGCCGACTGGTGGACGCCGGAGGACGTCAAGGCGTTCGAGGCCGCGGGGGCTGCGTTGATCGCGCAGTATAACGCCTATGAGATCCTGCCCGGCGAGCATATCGACGGCAAATTCACGCTGGGCGAGAATATCGGCGACCTTGCCGGCCTGACCGTCGCCTATGATGCATATAAGGCATCGCTGGGTGGCAAGGAAGCCCCGGTGATCGACGGGCTGACCGGCGACCAGCGCTTCTTCCTCGGCTGGGCGCAGGTGTGGCGACGCAACTATCGCGAGCAGAATCTGTCGCAGCGCATCACGACCGATCCGCATTCGCCCTCGATCCAGCGGACTTGGGTCTCGCGCAATCTTGACCCTTGGTATAAGGCCTATCAGATCAAGGAAGGCCAGAAGCTCTATCTGGCACCCAAGGACCGCGTTCGCATCTGGTGATGCGCTGAAAAGAAAGTCTGTCGTTGACCGTGCAAAGCCTGCCCTCCGCTGATGGTGATTTCATCAGGGGGGCGGGACCCGCCGGGCCGCTGTCGGCCCCGGCGGGCCTGACGCGGCTCGACATTGGGCTGCTCGGCGGGATCGCTCTGCTGTCAGCGGGGCTGCTATTCTGGGCGACGGGCAATGCGATCCTGGCGGCGGGTTTCCTCGCCGGGCTCGCGGTCGCGGCGGGCGGTGTGCTGCTCACGCGGCGCCTGTTCCCCGCGGCAGTCATTGGCGAGGCCGCGCTGCCCGACTGGACGATGTTGCGGCAGGCAGTCAATCACGATGATGTCGCGATCGCGGTTACCGATCGCGCGGGCCGGATGGTGTGCGCGAACGACCTGTTTGCCACCTGGTTTAATGGTTTCGTTACTCCGCCGGGGTTGCCGCTCGAAGGCCGCGGCGCCGACGTGCTCAAGAATGCCGGCCGGGTCGCATGGCGCGACGGCGAGGGGCGCGCCGACGATATCGCGATCGGCCCGCTGCAATTGCGCGCGCAGGTGACACGAACTGGGCAGGCGGAGGATTATCTCGTCTGGCGCTTCTCGGCGCTCGAACGCCTCGACCTCGTGGCCGAAATCGTGCGTCATCTCGACGGGCCGGCTGGTCGCACGCTTGGGCACGCGGGTATCATGGCGGCGCTGGTCAGTGCCGAAGGGCGGTTGCGCGTCGCGAACCAGGCCTTCCTTCTCCGCGCGCTGGGTGACGATGATGCAAGCCACTATGCGGGCCGCGACGTCGCCCCGATGATCCGGCTCGACGAGGGCGGCGCGCTCTATTTCGCGCGTGAGGGCGACCGCGCGACGCCGGTGCGGATGATTCAGATTCCGCTGGCGCCCGCCGATCCGAATACGCCGATGCTGCTCGCGATGCTCGACGAGGAAATGGGGCCGGCCGATCGCGGCACGGCGCAAACCTATGTCGAAACTTTGCTGTCGCTGCTCCCCTTCGGGCTCGCGATGGTCGATCGCGACGGGCGCTTTCTCTATATGAACCGGGCCTTTGTACGCGCGGCGGGCGTCCCCGATGGCAAGATGCCGCGTTACCCCGGCGATATCGTCGTCGGCGAGGACAAGGGGCCGCTTGCTGACATGATCCGCCGCCACAGCAGCGGGCAGCAGGTTGGCGGCGACCTGTCGATCCGGCTCGCGGGGCAGAGCGGTGACCCGGTTTCGATGCGCGTCGTCGGTGTGCGCGGGCTGGGCGAGGCGGCGGTGCTGCTGAGCCTCAAGGATTCGAGCGAGGAATCGCGACTGAAGCGTCAGGTCGCGCAGGCGTCGAAGATGCAGGCAGTCGGTCAGCTTGCCGGCGGCGTCGCGCACGACTTCAACAATATCCTGACTGCGGTTCTCGGTGCGTGCGACCTGATGTTGATGCGCCACACGCCGGGCGACAGCGACTATGACGATATCCAGCAGATTCGCAGCAATGCCAACCGCGCCGCCAGTCTGACGCGGCAGCTGCTTGCCTTCTCGCGGCAACAGACGCTGCGGCCGCAGATATTGCAGTTGCCCGACGTGATCTCGGAAGTATCGCACTTGCTCAAGCGGCTGATCGGCGAAACCGTCCAGCTCGCGGTGCATCATGGCCGCGGGTTGGGGGCGGTCCGTGCTGATCCGGGCCAGCTCGAACAGGTGATCATCAATCTTGCGGTCAACGCGCGCGACGCGATGCCGGGCGGCGGCACGCTGACAATCGAGACCTATCCTGTCTCGGCTGCCGAAGTGCGCCAGATGGGCAATGAATTCATGCCGCCCGCCGATTATTGCGCGCTGAGGGTCAGCGACACGGGCACCGGCATCGCCGCGGATGTGCTCCCCAAGATTTTCGAACCCTTCTTCACGACCAAGGATATTGGCAAGGGCACCGGGCTCGGCCTTTCGACCGTCTATGGGATCATCAAGCAATCGGCGGGCTTTATCTTCGCCGACAGCAAGCCGGGGCAGGGGACGAGTTTCGCTATCTACTTGCCTGTCCACCGCGCCGACGGCGACGTCCCGGTTGTCGCGCCGCCGCCCGCGAAGCCCAAGAAGAGCCAGTGGGGCACCGGCACGATCCTGCTCGTCGAGGATGAAGACATGGTGCGCGCGGTCGCGGAACGCGCGTTGACCCGCGCGGGTTATAGCGTCGTCACCGCCTCGCAGGGCGAAGAGGGCCTCGAACGTTTTGGCCATATGGAGAAGGTCGATTTGATCATCAGCGATGTCGTGATGCCGACGATGGATGGTCCGGCGATGGTGCGCGCGATGCGTGCCAGGCGTCCCGACTTGCCTGTCCTGTTCATGTCGGGCTATGCCGAGGAGCAGTTGCGCCAGTCGATCGACATCGACGATGTCGCCTTCTTGCCCAAACCCTTCTCGGTCGCGCAGCTGGCCGAGGCGACCTCGGCGGCGCTCGACGATGCTGCGCATCGGGTGTCCGATGGCGAGTGATCTCCGCATCCTGCTCGTCGAGGACGACGTCCTGATTGGCATGATGCTCGTCGACATGTTCGATGCGCTCGACCTTCCGGAACCCGCGCAGGCGACGAGTAATGAAGAAGCGCTCGCGCTGATTGCCGCCGGGCCGCTCGCCGGCGCGCTCGTCGACATCAACCTTGGCGACGAAAAGGGCTGGCCGGTCGCCGACGCACTGGCCGAGCGCGGCATTCCGTTCGCCTTCACCTCGGGCGGGGGCGACGTCATTCCGCCGGCCCACGCGCATCGCAAATTGATCACCAAGCCGTTTCGGATCAGCGATATCGAGGCTGCGCTGGAAGAATTTTCAATGGAATAGTGCCCTTTTTTTCCGCCCTCATTTTATTTTGTTCCACTCTTGTTCCATGAGAACAAATGCCGTACACAGGTTCGGCGTTGCGATGGTTCGACCGTCGCTCTAGAGCTGGAAAGGGACGGTCATGGCCGGACAATTGTCACTCGTCGAATCGGGGAAATCAGTGAACAACACGGACAGGCAGAAGGCGCTCGACGCCGCGCTCGCGCAGATCGATCGCGCGTTCGGCAAGGGCTCGGTGATGAAATTGGGCTCGAAGGAAGCCATGCAGGTCGAGGCGATCTCGACCGGTTCGCTCGGCCTCGATATCGCCCTAGGCGTCGGCGGTCTGCCGCGCGGTCGCGTCATCGAAATCTACGGTCCCGAAAGCTCGGGCAAGACGACGCTCGCGCTGCATACCCTCGCCGAAGCACAGAAGACCGGCGGCACCGTCGCCTTCGTCGACGCCGAACATGCGCTCGACCCCGTCTATGCCCGCAAGCTCGGCGTCAACATCGACGAACTCATCGTGTCGCAGCCCGACACCGGTGAGCAGGCGCTCGAAATTGTCGACACCCTCGTGCGTTCGAACGCGATCGACGTGCTCGTCGTCGACTCGGTCGCCGCGCTCGTCCCGCGCGCCGAAATCGAAGGCGAAATGGGCGACAGCCACGTCGGGCTCCAGGCGCGTTTGATGTCGCAGTCGCTGCGCAAGCTCACCGGTTCGATCAGCCGCTCGCGCTGCATGGTGATCTTCATCAACCAGCTGCGCATGAAGATCGGCGTGATGTACGGTAACCCCGAAACGACGACCGGTGGCAATGCGTTGAAGTTCTATGCTTCGGTCCGTCTCGACATCCGTCGCACCGGCCAGATCAAGAATGGCGACGAGATCGTCGGCAACACCACGCGTGTGAAGGTCGTGAAGAACAAGGTCGCGCCGCCGTTCAAGCAGGTCGAATTCGACATCATGTACGGGCAGGGCATTTCGAAGATCGGTGAAATTCTCGATCTCGGCGTCAAGGCTGGCATCGTCGAGAAATCGGGCGCCTGGTTCAGCTATGATTCGATCCGCATCGGGCAGGGCCGCGAAAACTCCAAAACCTTCCTTAAGGACAATCCTGAGCTGATGGAGCGGCTCGAAACCGCAATTCGTGGCCGCACCGAGGCGGTGGCGGAAGAAATGATGGCCGGCCCCGACGATGAGGGCGACGACGACAATTGATAGCCAATCCGGTCGATCCGCTTCTGGCGGGTCGACCGGGGAAACGGCGGCGGGCCCCAATGCCCCTTGGACCTGCATCGCTCTCCCCACAGGTCGGCCCGCCTGCCGTTGATCCTTGCGCCGCCCCTGCCAACGGCTACAAGCGAGGGATGCCAGCGATCCGTCTTTTCGGCCTTCCTACCGACATCAACAGCAGCTTTGAACGCGGGGCTGCCGCCGGCCCCGCCGCGATCCGCGCTGCCTTGTGGAGCGATCGCGGCAATATGGCGAGCGAACTGGGTCCCGAGATCGGTACCGAGATCGCCTTTACGGACGATGGGGATTTGCCGCTGACCGAAGACACGGCGCGCGACGATGCGGCGATCCGCCGTCACGTTACGATGCTGCACGAAGATGGTGAGGTACCGCTCGCGCTCGGCGGCGACCATGCGGTGACCTTCCCGCTTGTCGAGGCTGTCGCGACCTGCTTCGGCCCGGTCAATATCCTCCATTTCGACGCGCACCCCGATCTTTACGACGACTTTACCGGCAACCCGCGCAGCCATGCTTCGCCCTTTGCGCGCATCTGTGAAGCCGGCCATGCCAAGCGGTTGGTACAGGTCGGCATTCGCACGCTCAACGGTCACTGTCGCGAGCAGGCCGACCGGTTCGGCGTCGAGATTGTTCCCATGGCCGGTTTTACCCCTGATGCCGTCCCGGTGCTCGAAGGGCCGCTGTATATCTCGATCGACCTCGATGGCCTCGATCCGTCGGCGGCTCCGGGGGTCGCGCATCCCGAACCGGGCGGACTGACCGTGCGCGAGGTGCTCGCCATATTGCACAAGCAGACGGCACCGATCGTCGGCGCAGACATCGTCGAATTGCATCCTGGCCGCGATATCGGCGGCGTCACCGCGATCCTTGCCGCCAAGCTGGTGCGCGAGTTGGCGGCGCTGATCGACCGCAACGGTCCTTGCCAAGCCTGAACCCACGAGGAGAGCGTCATGAGTCTGATCGTCCACCATCTGAACAACAGCCGCTCGCAGCGCATCCTGTGGTTGCTCGAGGAAATCGGCGCGCCGTACGAGATCAAATATTATGATCGCGATCCGGTGACCAATCTTGCGCCGCCCGAACTGCTCGCGGTCCATCCGCTCGGCAAGTCGCCGGTGATCGAGGACGATGGCCGCGTCGTCACCGAATCGGGCGCAATCACTGAATATCTGTGTGAACGGCACGGCGGCGGACATCTGGTACCTGAACGCGGCAGCGACGATCATATCAGCCACCTCGAATGGCTGCATTTCGCCGAAGGATCGGCGATGACGCCGATCCTGCTGCGCATCTACACCGCGCGCCTCGGTGAGGCGGCCGCGCCAATCGAGCCGCGCATCGCGCAGCAACTCGACGCCCATTTCGCCTATATGGAAAGCCGTGTCGGCGCGAACGGCCATTTCATCGGCAACGACCTGTCGGCGGCGGACATCATGCTGAGCTTCCCGGCCGAAATCGCGATCATGCAGGGCATGGCGCCGCGCTATCCGAAGCTCGCGGCGTTCGTGAACGGCTGTCATGACCGTCCGGCGTGGCGGCGCGCGCGAGAAAAGGGCGGCGCCTATTATGGCTATTGATTGTCGGGGCCGCGCCATGCTGGCGGCGACGGCCTTGCTTTTCGGCAGTCCGGCCGCGCTTGCGGCACCACCTGCGCTCGCGCCCGAGGTCGAGAGGGAGGTGATCGCGCCGGAGGGCGTCACGTTCAAACCGTCGCCATCCGACGAGGAAGGCGCCGTCGACCGTTTCGCCGAATATACGCTCGCGCTCGAACGCCGCGATTTCGCGGCCGCCTATGCGATGTTGCGCTTGTCGTTCCAGGCGGCGAACCCGCGGCTCGAATGGGAAATGAATCTGCGCAAGCGGACGACCCTGTGGGCCGACGGCCGGATCCGTCCGCTACGCCTCAGCTGGTATCTCGATCCCGCAGGGCAGCCGTCGGGGCTCTACGCCGCTTTCGATTTTCGCGGGGATCGCGAGGACAGGACGATGGATTGCGGCTATGTCGTCGTCCACCGCGCGACGCCTGCAGACGGATGGACCGTGGTGCGCACCGATACGTCGGAGGTGCCCGCAGACCTGATCGAGGACGGGGTGCCCAAGGCCGATGTGCTGCAGCAATTGCCCTGCTATCTGGGCAAGGGGATCGCGACCAATTTCTGACCGATTGTGTCGATCACGGCGATCGACACTAATCACCTTGTCGCATCGCCCCAAAATGCCTAATTCGCGCGCATGACATCGACCAACGACATTCGCCGCTCTTTCCTCGACTATTTCGGGGGGACGGGCCACCATATCGAACCTTCGGCGCCGCTGGTGCCGTACAACGACCCGACGCTGATGTTCGTCAACGCGGGTATGGTGCCGTTCAAGAATGTCTTCACGGGCCTCGAAACGCGGCCGTACAAGACCGCAGTTTCTTCGCAGAAGTGCGTGCGTGCCGGGGGCAAGCATAACGATCTCGACAATGTCGGTTTTACCGCGCGGCACCACACCTTCTTTGAAATGCTGGGGAATTTTTCCTTCGGCGACTATTTCAAGGAACAGGCGATCCATCACGCGTGGACGCTGATCACCAAGGTCTGGGGCCTCGCGCCCGAGCGGCTGACCGTCACCGTCTATCACACCGACGACGAGGCGTTCGACCTGTGGAAGAAGATCGCCGGCCTGCCCGAAGAGCGGATCATCCGCATCGCGACGAACGACAATTTCTGGTCGATGGGTGACACGGGCCCGTGCGGTCCGTGCAGCGAAATCTTCTATGACCATGGCGAGCATATCTGGGGCGGGCCCCCGGGATCGCCCGAAGAGGATGGCGATCGCTTCGTCGAAATCTGGAACCTCGTGTTCATGCAGTATGACCAGCGCGGCCCCGGCGACCGGATCGACCTGCCGCGGCCGAGCATCGACACCGGCATGGGGCTCGAGCGCATCGCGGCGGTGCTGCAGGGCGTGCACGACAACTATGACACCGACACGTTCAAGGCGCTGATCGCTGCGTCGGTCGACCTGACCGGCGTCCCGGCCGAGGGCGCGACGCAGGCGAGCCACCGCGTCATCGCCGATCACCTTCGCGCATCGAGCTTCCTCGTCGCCGATGGCGTGCTGCCGTCGAACGAGGGCCGTGGTTATGTGCTGCGCCGGATCATGCGCCGTGCGATGCGCCACGCGCATCTGCTCGGCGCCAAGGATCCGCTGATGTACCGGCTGCTGCCGTCGCTGACCGCCGAGATGGGCGCCGCCTATCCCGAGCTGATCCGCGCGCAACCGCTGATCGCGGAGACGCTGGAGCGCGAGGAGACGAAGTTCCGTCAGACGCTCGACAAGGGGCTGCGCCTGCTTGACGAGGCGACCGTCGGCATGACCGCGGGTGCGACGCTGCCCGGCGACGTCGCGTTCAAGCTCTATGACACCTATGGCTTCCCCTATGACCTGACCGAGGACGCACTGCGCACGCAGGACATCGCGGTCGACCGCGCGGGCTTTGACGCCGCGATGGCGCAGCAGAAGGCGGCAGCACGCGCGGCGTGGAAGGGTAGCGGCGAAAAGGCGTCTGACGAGATCTGGTACGACATTGCCGAGGCCAACGGCAGCACTGAATTCACTGGCTACACGTCGACCGAGGGCGAGGCGACGGTGATCGCGCTCGTCAAGGACGGCGTGCCGGTCGACGAGGCAAAGGCCGGCGACCAACTCGTCGTGCTGACCAACCAGACGCCTTTCTATGGCGAGAGCGGCGGCCAGATGGGCGACGCGGGCACGATCGCTACGCTGGGCGGCGCCAAAGCGTCGGTTAGCGACACGGGCAAGCCGCTCGGCCGCTTGCACACGCATCAGGCGAAGCTCGAAGCCGGGACGCTGAAGGTAGGCGATACGGTGCAATTGACGGTCGACGCCGAGCGGCGCGACCGCATTCGTGCCAACCACAGCGCGACGCACCTGCTGCACGCGGCGCTGCGCAATCGGCTCGGCGGGCATGTGACGCAAAAGGGCAGTCTCGTTGCCGAAGACCGCTTCCGCTTCGACTTCTCGCATCCCAAGGCGCTTACGCCGGAGGAAATCGCCGATATCGAAGCCGAGGTGAACGCGCAGATCCGCGGGAACGAGGCGGTGACGACGCGGCTGATGACCCCCGACGACGCGGTCGCGGCGGGCGCGCTCGCGCTGTTCGGCGAGAAATATGGCGACGAGGTGCGCGTGCTCAGCATGGGGCATTCGGACGATCACAGCTATTCGGTCGAGCTGTGCGGCGGGACGCACGTCCGCGCGCTCGGCGACATCGCCTTGTTCAAGATCGTCAGCGAATCCGCCGTCTCGTCGGGTGTGCGGCGTATCGAGGCGCTGACCGGCGATGCCGCGCGGGTCTGGCTGAACGGCCGCGACGAGGCGCTGAAGACGGCGGCGGCGGCGCTCAAGACGTCGCCCGACGATGTGCCGGCGCGTGTTGCGCAGCTGGCCGAGGCGCTGAAGAAAGCCGAGCGCGAGCTGGCTGATGCCAAAAAGGCGCTCGCGCTGAATGGTTCGGGGGGCAGCGGTGGCGGCGCGGCTAGCGGGCCGGCTGTCGAGCAGGTCGGCGATACAGCATTCCTCGCGCAGGTCGTCGACGGGCTTGATCCCAAGGAATTGCGCGGCACGGTCGATGGCCTCAAGAAGCAGGTCGGCAGCGGCGTTGCGATGCTCGTCGCGGTCAACGACGGGCGCGCGTCGGTCGCGGTCGGTGTGACCGACGACAAGATCGCCAGCCTCAGCGCGGTCGACCTCGTCAAGGCGGCGGTCGCGGCGCTGGGCGGGCAGGGCGGCGGCGGCCGTCCCGACATGGCGCAGGGCGGCGGGCCCGACGGCAAGGCCGCCGACGACGCCGTGGCGGCGGTGATGGCCGCGCTGGCAGCGACGATTTGAAACCGACCAAGAAGACGCGGCGCATCGATCATGCCGAACGGCTGATCGCCGCGCCGCTGGTCGATGTGTTTGCGGCGTTCACGAGCGCGACAAAGCTGACGCAATGGTTACCGCCCGAAGGGGCGACGGGCACGTTCGAGCATGTCGACCTGCGCGCGGGCGGCGGCTTCCTGATGCGGCTGACTTTCGACGACGCCGATGTCGAGACCAAGAGCGACGACGATAGCGATGTTGTGGAAGTCTATATTCCGACACTCGACGACGGGCGGCTGGTGGTGTGGCAGGTCGAATTCGTGTCCGACGACCCGCGCTTTTCGGGAACGATGGAGATGCACTGGTATCTGTCGCGGCAGAGTGGCGGCACGCTGGTCACGATCGACGCACATCATGTGCCGCCGGGGATCTCGGCGAAGGATCATTTGGAGGGGCTGACCGGCTCGCTCGCGAATTTGGCGCGCGTAGTCGAGGGATAAGCTGTTCCCCGGCTTTCGCCGGGGAGCGCAGTTATCTGTTGCCGATGCTCAGCCTTCGACGCCCTTCGCTTTCCCCCACGCCCGCGCGGCGGTGTAGCCCAGATAGCCGGTGCCGAAGAGCGCGTAGAGCGATTCCGGAATGCCCGCGAGATAAGCGTTCATGCCGTCGGCGATGCCCTTCGCCATGTCGGGGCGGGCCGCGGCTATCAGGCCCATCGGGATAGCCCAGAGCAGCAATGCGTACATGACGTAGAGGAAACTCGGCCGTGCGCGGCTGGTCCACGGGTCGGCGCTGTTCGCCTCGGCGACGATTGCGGTCATCCGGGTGCGGATCGCCTCCATTTCCTGACTGCCCTCCATTTTGAGCAGTTCGAGCTTGGCGCGGTCGCGCGCCTCGGGGTCGGGGATGATCTTGTCGATCAGCTTGGCGATGGGGCCGATCAGGCCTTCGATGATGCTCATGTGAAAATACCCTTGTCCTGAAAGTTGCTAAAATCGTCCATGCGGCCTGTTCAGTGTTCGCCGACGCGGTTGGCGAGCCAGCCGTAGAGAAAGGCCTCCTGGCTCGGGCGGCGTTCGGCGAGCGCGATGTAGCGTTCGCCCTGAAGCGCCTCCATTGCGCGGAGGAGGACGGTTTCGCCGCCCTTGCCACGCGCTTTCAGTAAACCGTCGAGCGCCGACAGTGTGCGCGGGCCGACATCGCGGTCGACCGCGATGTCGGGATAGTCGCGCGCGGCGCGGTTGAGCGCGTTGAGCGCGCGCTGAAGAAAGCCCGCGGCGGTGCCGGTGCCCATGTTGACCCCGGTATCGAAGAGTTCGGCGGCGATTTTGGAAGCGCGGAGTGCGACCTTGTCGAAGCCGGGACGCAGCCAGTAGAGGCGGCGATAGATTGACGCGGCCTCGCTTCGCGGCAGCTCGCGCATCGGACCCGCATAGCCCTGCGCGCGCGCGACAGCTTCGGTGATTCCCCAGCAGGTGGGGCCGCCGCGGTCGGCGGGGTGGTTTACATATCGGCCTTCGCGGTCGATGACGGCGTCGATCAACGCGTCGGCATCGCAGGCCGATGGGTCGGGTCGTGGCATGATTCGCTCCTGTGGTTCGATGAACATCAAGAACGAACCATATAGGGATATTGTAGGAAAGGTTTTTCGCCATGCGGGCTTTGCAGGTGCGCGAATTGCTGCCCGATCATGCGGGCGCGGCGCTGGCGGAGCTGCCGCTGCCCCGGCCGGGACCGGGCGAGGTGCGCGTGCGGGTGCGCGCGGCGGCGATCAATTTCCCCGACCTGTTGATGACGGGCGGCGGCTATCAGCTGAAGCCCGACCTGCCGTTCGTGTCGGGGCTGGAATTTTCGGGCGAGGTCGAAGCGGTGGGCCCGGACGTCGATGGCTGGGCGCCCGGCGATGCGGTGGTCGGTGGCAACCGCTTCGGCGCGATGGCCGAATATACGGTCGTTCCGGTGGCGTCGCTTCGCCACAAGCCCGACGCGCTGAACTGGGACGAAGCGGCCGCCTATCCGGTCGCATATCTGACCGCTTACGTCGCGTTGGTCCGTTGCGCGCGGATCAACGCGGGCGAGACTGTGCTGGTGCACGGCGCGGCCGGCGGTGTCGGACTGGCGACCGTCGATCTGGCAAAGGCGCTTGGCGCGCCGGTGATCGCGACGGCGAGCAGCGCGGAGAAGCGCGCGGCGGTCGCGCGCCTCTATGCGCCCGAGGCGGTGATTGCCGCGGACCCCGGATTTCGTGACGAGGTGAAGGCGCTGACGGGCGGGAAGGGCGTGGACGTGATCTTCGATCCCGTGGGCGGCGACGTGTTCGACGAATCGACCCGCTGCATTGCGTTCGGCGGGCGGTTGCTCGTCGTCGGCTTTGCATCGGGCCGGATCCCCGAGGTGTCGGTGAACATGCCGCTGATCAAGGGCTTCTCGGTCGTGGGGGTGCGCGCGGGCGAATATGGGCGGCGCTTTCCCGAACGCGGGGTGGAAAATGTCGCGGCGATCGATGCGCTGGCGGCGACGGGAAAAATCCGGCCGCACGTCCATGCATCGCTCGACCTTGCCGACTGGCGCGAAGGGTTCGCGATGCTCGAACGGCGCGAGGTCGTCGGCAAGGTCGTGCTGAAACCGTGACGAGCCGAAGTCGATGCCATAGTTTTGCGACACGCAAGCTGCCATGTCCGCGGTGGGGCGTTCCGGCGCTGGTGCCGATATGACCAAAGGATATGGAATGAAGAAATTGACGATGATTGCCGCTTCGATCGGCCTCGCGGTTCCAGCCATCGCGGCCGCCCAGCCGCCGCAGGACGGCGGTCGCATGTTCGCGGCGATCGATGCCAATGGCGACGGCAAGCTCGACAAGGCCGAAATCACCAAGATGGCTGAGATGCGCGCGCAGCAGCAGGGCGATCCGGCCAAGGCGTCGCCAGAAAGGATCGATGCCTTTATCAAGTTCCTCGATGCCAATGGCGACGGCGTGATCGACAAGGCGGAACTCGCCGCGAAGCAAAAGGCGCGGGCGGAAGCCCCACCGCCGGCGGAGGAGGGCCAGCCCTAAAGGAGCGCCCAGAGCGGGTTCGCAGGGTCGGTGAGCAGCTTGGCGGTCAGGGCAAAGGACATGATCACGAGCAGCGGCCGTACCCCGCGCCCGCCGAAGCGGATTGCGAGCCGCGCGCCGAGCTGGTTGCCCGCGACATTCGCCGCCGCCATCGACAGGCCGAGCAGCCAGAGGACATGGCCGCCGACGATCATCGCAAGAAGCCCCGCGACATTGGTCGAGAGATTGAGGAATTTGGTGTTGCCGATCGCGCGGACGAGCCCGAGCCCGCCGAGCGCGACGAGCGTCAGCGTCATGAACGAGCCGGCACCGGGACCGAAAAAGCCATCGTAGAAGCCGAGCGCGGTGACGATGAGGGTGAGTCCGATGGGGCCGACGCGCGCATGGCGGTCGACGCTGCTCATCGGCGGGGCGAGGAGGAAATAGAACCCCATCGCGATCAGCAGGATCGGCACGAGCGCGGCGAGAAAGTCGGAGCGCACATATTGCACCGCGGTTGCGCCGAATACCGATCCGGCAAAGGCGCCGGCCGCGGGGAGGGCGAAGCGGCGAAGATCGACATGGCCGCCGCGCCAGAAGGTCAGAAAGGCCGATGAGGTGCCGATCGTGGCTTGCAGCTTGTTGGTCGCGAGCGCCGCGACCGGGAGAACGCCCGCCGCCATCAGCGCGGGGATAGTGAGCAGGCCGCCGCCGCCCGCCATGGCGTCGATCGCCCCGGCGAGAAAGGCGACGCCGATCAGGAAGGCGAAGATTTCGGGGGCGAATTCCATGCGGGGCTGTTATGCGCGGGCGCACGGTTTGGCCAGTGCGGGCGCAGCGAATAGCAATGCGGAGACCTCAGGCGAGGGCGATCCTGATTGCCTGGACGAGGAATGCGGCGCCGACGATCGTGATGATCCAGCGGCGGCTGGTACGAAAGTGCGCCTCGCTGATGCGATCGAGAAGAGTGCCGCCGACCATGATGCCTGCCATCGATGCGAGAATCGCGACGGCGGTCACCGGCAACGGAATAGCCGCGCGCGCCGGGGCACTGAGCAACAACCCGCCGTAAACGAGGATTTTCGACGCGTGCCCGATCGCCTGCATCACAGCCTTCGTCGCGACAACCTGGTGGCGGTTCAGCTTGCTGCGGACGAACAGCAGGTCGGTTACCGGACCTGAGACGCCCGACACGAGCGCGAGGCCGGTCGAGACGAAGCCGCCGCCGACCGCGTGGCCGGGCCTTGTCGCATCGAGCGACAGCCAGCGTTCGGGTAGCCAGACGAGGATCGGCATCAGGCCGAGGCCGAGGAAGACGTAAAATCTGGTCGGCGAGAAGATCAGCAGCGAAAAAAGGCCGATGGCCGTCGCCGCGCCAATCCCGAACCACAGCAGGACGGGCCAGGCAACGTGCCGGCGGTGCAGCAGGAAGCGCCACGTGTTCGATGCGAACTGGATGACGCCGTGCAGTGCCAGCGCGAACGCTGCAGGAAGCAGCCATGCGAGCACGCCCATGAAGATGAGGCCGCCCGCCATGCCGAAGACGCCCGAAAGGATGGAGGTCAGGAAGGCGGCGATCACGATCAGCACGCTTGCCTGCATCGTTTCTCGCTTTCGGTGAGGATGCGGACCGCAATATGGGCGGTTCAGAATTTGGTCGGGACGAGAGGATTCGAACCTCCGACCCCCACACCCCCAGTGTGATGCGCTACCAGGCTGCGCTACGTCCCGACCGGCCCTGTTGGGCAGGCGAGGCCCCTAGCGCGGGTTGGCGGGCGATGCAAGCGGCGATGGTCTGTTATTGCGGCGAACGATGGTGCGGGGTTGATCTGATGGGGATCATTCCCATTTCGACCGCGCTTGCCAAGGGGGAGGGGCGCGCACGACCGGTTGCGTGCAAGTCCCCTGCGTGATAGGCGCCGCGCCATATTTGCGTGCTGGTTCCGCAAGGGGATCGGCGCTGCTTACGAACGGAAAGTTTTTCACTCATGTCGACGCAATTGCTTCTGACCCAGGCGGCCGGATCGGGCGGCGGGGCTGCCGGTTTCCTGATGCTGGTCCCTTATCTGCTGATCTTCGCGGTATTCTGGTTCTTCCTGATCCGCCCGCAGCAGGTCCGCGCCAAGGAACATCGCGCCAAGGTTGCGGCGGTGAAGCCGCGCGACCAGGTCGTGACCGGCGGCGGCATCGTCGGCAAGATCACGCGCGTCGACGATGATTTCGTCGATGTCGAAATCGCACAGGGCGTGAAGATCAAGGTCGTCAAATCGACCCTCGCCGACGTTCTCCAGCCCGGTGGCAAGCCCGCCAACGACTGACGCGGCGGTGGCCGCGTCCTTCGTGGCCCCGCGCTTGCTATCGGATCTTTAGACCATGCTCGATTTCCCGCGCTGGAAGACAATCAGCATCAGCATCAGCCTGCTGCTCGGTATCATCTTCTCCATTCCCAGCTTCCTTCCCGAAAAGACGGTGAACAGTCTCCCGTCGTTCCTGCAGGCGAAAGTCAATCTGGGCCTCGACCTTGCCGGTGGTAGCCACCTGTTGCTCGAAGCGGACATCGCCGACCTGCGCAAGACGCAGCTCGCGAATATGGAAAAGACGGTGCGTACAGCGATGCGCGGCGAAAGCGGCCCCGACGACGATATCGCGATCGGCGAGCTGTCGACCGCGGGCGGCAAGATCAGCTTCCTCGTCCGCGACCTTGCGAAGCTCGACGAGGCGCGCGAGCGCCTGTTCAGCGAAACGCGCGGCGCGCAGCTGACCGGGCAGCGCGACTGGAATATCACGGTCGTCGATTCGACGCGGATCGAGATGACCCCGACCAGCGCGGGGCAGACGCAGGCCGTGGCGAACGCGATGGATACCGCGCGCGACATCATCGACAAGCGCGTCAACGCGCTCGGCACGCGCGAACCGACAATTATCCGCGAAGGGACCGACCGCGTCGTGGTGCAGGTGCCGGGCCTTCAGGATCCGGCCGCGCTCAAGGAATTGATCGGCAAGACCGCGCGTCTCGAATTCCGCATGGTCGACACCAACGCCGACCCCAATGAGGCGGCGGCGGGGCGCGTTCCCGTTGGCAGCGAGATCGTTCCCTATGCCGAGGGCGAGGGCAATGGTGCCGCGTTTGAAGTACTGCGCCGTCAGGTGATGATCAGCGGCGAGCAGCTGATCAACGCGCAGCAAAGCTATGACCCGCAGAACAACCAGCCGGTCGTCTCGATCCGTTTCGATTCGGGCGGCTCGGCAACCTTTGCCAAGGTCACGGCGCAGAATGTCGGCAAGCGCTTTGCGATGGTGCTCGACGGCAAGGTGCTGTCGGCGCCGTCGATCAACGAGCCGATTCTGGGTGGCAGCGCGCAGATTTCGGGCAGCTTCAGCGTTGCGAGCGCCAATGCGCTGGCGATTTCGCTGCGCTCGGGTGCGCTTCCGGTGAAGATGACCGTCGTCGAAGAACGCACGGTCACCCCCGAACTCGGCGCCGATTCGATCCGCAAGGGCGCGATCGCGGGCATCATCGCGACGATGTCGGTGCTGGTGCTGATGCTCGTCGTCTACGGCCGCTTCGGCGTCTATGCGTGCGTCGCGCTGGTCTTTAACGTCTTCATGATCATCGCGGTCATGGCGGCGTTCAACGCGACGTTGACGCTGCCGGGGATCGCGGGCTTCGTGCTGACGATCGGCGCCGCGGTCGACGCGAACGTGCTGATCAACGAGCGCATACGCGAGGAATTGAAACGGGGGCGAAAGGTCTTTCAGGCTGTCGAACTGGGTTATAGCGAGGCAAGCCGCGCGATTTTCGACGCCAACGTCACCAACGTCATCGCGGCCGCGTTGATGTTCTGGTTCGGTTCGGGCCCGATCAAGGGCTTTGCGGTGGTTCTGACCATCGGGATCGTCACCAGCGTCTTCACTGCCGTTACCGTCACGCGCATGTTCGTAGCCCATTGGCTGCGGACCAAGCGCCCGACGTCGATCAATATTTAAGGGAGCGAAACGATGCGCTTGCTGAAACTCGTTCCTGACGACACCAATATCGACTTTCTGCGGTGGCGAAAAGTCGCCTCTTTCATGAGCTTTTTCCTCGTGGCCGTGTCGATCGCACTGGTCGCGGTGAAAGGCCTGAACCTCGGCGTCGACTTCGTCGGTGGCCAGTCGGTTCGCGTCGAATTCACGCAGGGGATGCCGCCAATCGACGAAATTCGCGAAAAGGTCGGCGACATCGGCCTTGGCGAAGCGACGATCCAGCAGTTCGGATCGGATAAGGCCGTCTCGATCCGTACCGCGCTTCCCGACGGCGACAAGGCCGCCGCCGAGCGCGCGGGGCAGCAATTGGTATCGGGTATCCACAAAGCCTTCCCGACCGCGAAGACCGGCTCGGTCGAAACCGTGTCGGGCAAGGTGTCGGGAGAATTGATACGCACCGGCGCGATCAGCCTCGGCCTCGCGATCCTCGGCATCTCGATTTATATCTGGATACGCTTCGAATGGCAGTTCGGCGTGGGTGCGCTTGGGCGCCTGTTTCACGAAGTGTCGCTGACGTTCGGCCTGTTCGCGGTCACGCAGATGCAGTTCGACCTGAACAGCGTGGCGGCGCTGCTGACGATCGTCGGCTATTCGCTCAACGACACGATCGTCGTCTATGATCGTATTCGCGAGAATCTGAAAAAATACCGCAAGATGGAGATCGTGCCGCTGCTCAATCTCAGCATCAACGAAACGCTGTCACGCACGGTGATGACGACGGTCGCGATGGTTCTGGCACTCGGTATGCTGTTGATCTTTGGCCCGGACGTGATTTTCGGCTTCACCGCTGCGATGCTGTTCGGCGTGTTCATCGGCGGCTATTCGTCGGTGCTGATGTCGACCCCGGTGCTGGTGTGGCTGAAGGTCGGCCCGCACAGCTTTGTTCCGCGCACGGTCGCGGGCATGGACGGTGGCGAACGCATCGAGCGCAAGGACGACGGCGCCGTCGTCTGAGTCCGGCGTCTGGCAAAAAAATATGGCGCCGGCCCGCTTTTCTAAAGCGGGCCGGCGTTGCCGTATTCAGGCCCCGCGCAGCGGCGAAGATGCGCGGCGAGTTCGCGGCCGTTGCGATCCCAGTCGAAGCGACCGGCAAGGCTCGCCGCGACGTCGGCGGGCGCCGGCGGATTTGCGAGAATCGTCCGCACCGCTTCGCCAATCGCGCCCGGTGTGCGCTCGACGATCCGGCCGGCGGTTGGCGAGGTCACGAGCTCGGCGGCGCCGCCCGCGTCGCTGATGACGATCGGCGTGCCGCAAGCGAGCGCCTCGACCCACGCATTGGCGAGGCCTTCACTCGCCGACGGCATGACGACGGCGTCAGCCGCGCGGTAAAGCTGCGGCAGCTCGGCGTTCGCGACGGGACCCATAAAATGGACGCGAGTGTCGACGCCGAGCTTTTGTGCGAGCGTGCGGTAGTGGCCTTCTTCTTCTCCGGCGCCCGCGAGCCAGTAATGGACGCCCGGAAGCGCGGGCAGCGCCTCGATGACCAGCGTCTGCCCCTTGCGCGGGATCAGCGCGCCGACGGTCAGGATGGAGGGCGCGTCGCCCATGCCGAGCGCCGTGCGCGCGGCAGCGCGGTCGCCGGGGTGGAAGCGCGCGGTGTCGATCCCCGTATAGTGGACGGCGACCTTGCCCGGGTCGATGCCGATCGCCGCCATATCGTCGCGCATGGCACCCGATACGGCGAGCAGGCGCGCAGCCTTGCCGGCGGCTTCGATCACTTGCGCTTTCGTGGCGGGGTCATGCCCGAAATGGCTGATATCGGCGCCGCGCGCCTTGACCGAAAAGGGCAGCCCGAGCCGGTCCGCCACCCGCATCGCAGCGGGGCCGTCGGGGTAGAAGAATTGTGCATCGACGACGTCGAACGCGCGTCCGCGCACCGCAGCAAGGACTGCCCGCGCGACCCGCTGCGGGTTGAAGCGGGCACCGTGGCGCGGGATCAGTGTGAAGCGCGGACGCAGGACGGTGAGGCCGTTCCACGTCTCGGCCCGCGGCAAGCCGCGCAGCGCGCGATAGCGTTTGTGGAGCGATAGCGGAAAGGGCGGCAAACCGACCGGCGCGACGACCGTGAGGTCGATGCAGGGCTGCGCCGCGAGCGCGCGTAGGCTCTTTTCGACAAACAGGCCGAAGTTCGGCCGCGCATCGTCGGGGAACAGCGTTGCGATCGAGAGGACGCGCAGGGGCGAGGGGGCGGGCACTCAGAGTGAACGAAGCAGACGAACCGCAACCGCGGCCCATGGCGGGTTGCTGACGACCTGCTGGCGCTGCCCGGTGCCGAGCGGGAGCAGATGGAGTTTTTCGCCATCGACGTTGAGCAGGCGCGCGAAGAAGAAGCGGCCCGCGGGGCGCGGCACGAGCAGGTCGCGGTTGAGCACGCTGGCCCAGTCGCCCGCGATCCGGCGGCACCAGATTTCGTCGCCGGCGCGATAGTCGCCGATCGAGGAGGTGACGCGCACCGCGACCATATCTTCGCCCGGACGCGCGGTGAGCGCCTGTTCGACGCGCGTCGGGGCCTGCGCCCCCTCGGCACCGAGGAGCGCGGTGATGGTGAGCTGGGTGTCCTGCGGCAACTGGACGAGTTCGGCGGCGTCGACGCCGAGCGCTGCGGCGATGCGGTTCATCCAGCCCAGCGAGAGCGTCCGCGTGCCCGTTTCGAGGCGGCCGATCGTCTGTGCGGTGGTCGGCGGAACGCAGCGCTGGCCGACTTCTTCGAGGGTGAGGCCCTTGGCACGGCGGACCGAACGGATGCTGTTGATCATGGCGGCAACCTTCAGATAACCAAATCGGTTTCTTCTTTCCTACAAAATATTCCAGTGTCAAGCCCGGACGTAGTAAAGGAGAATCGCATGACCGCACGCCGCCTCGAGACGCGCCTTCACCCCGACGACCGGATCGATCCGGGTAAGGCGGGGCCGCAGGTGATGCGGCATGTGACGGTCCATGTGGCCGAAAGCCCGATCGCCTGGCTCGCGTCGCGCGGGCATCTGACCGATGCACAGTTTCGTGCCGGCGAGCGGCTGCGCGCAGATTATGAGCGCGCGGGGCTTGCGGGGCGGGTGACGATGCGCTGGGATGCGGCACCGCCCGCGAAAAGTCGCGGCGGCGCGCGGGCGTCGGATGCATCGCTGGCGCGGATCGACGCGCACCGGCGCTTTCATGGCGCGCTCGACGCGGTGGGGCCGGGGCTGGCTGATATTTGCTGGCGCGTGATATGCGCGGGCGAGGGGATTGGGGGTGCCGAGAAAATGCTGGGGTGGCCGGCGCGATCGGGCAAGCTGGTGCTGGGGCTGGCGCTCGACCGGCTGGCGCGCTTTTACGGGACCGGGTGAGGCTTAGCCAAATATCTGCTGCGCTTCGGATTGATCGTCTACATAGGTGTTCGCGACGCGCCGGGATTTCATGAGGTAGAGCGACCAGACCGTGGCAAATATCAGCGACTGGAAGATGCCCTTCATATACTCAGGGTCAAGTTGCGCGATATTTTCGGGCCATAAAATGCTGGCGACGATGAAGTCCAGTGCGAGGGCACCGGCAGTCACTACCCATAATCCTCTGATGACGAGGCGCACTGTGGATCGATTCTGGACCCATATGAGGCGATAGGCGAAATAGAGCGTCGCCACGGCCGTCGCGGCTGTCAGGCTCCAGGTAAAGCCTGCATATATTGTCCACTTCGTTCCCAGTTGCGCTTCGATGTCCGGCGCAATCTGAAGGGTCAGGCCAGTCTGGATGATGCTGCGCAACGGCGAGATGACCGACAGGATGATAACGAACAGGCCCAGCCAGCCTGCAACGCCCTTCAGTTCCGGTATTTCCGACTCCGGCATTTCCGAATAGTTGGCCATGTCTTTTCCCCCTCATTGTGCTTCTGAAGGGGGGCGCAATATTTGGCAACCTCGTGATTATCCCAGTGCTTCCACCTCTTCGGCCAGCGCGAGCCAGCGATCCTCCGCCGCCGCCTTTTCCTCGCGCAGCGTGTCGAGCTTGGCCGTCAATGCATGGAAGCGCGCGTTGTCGCGCGTGAACAGGGTGCCGTCGGACAGTTCGGTCTCGATCACGCCCATCTCCTTCTCGATCTCCTCGATCCGGCCGGGGAGGAGGTCGTAGTCGCGCTGGTCCTTGTAGCTCAATTTCTTGCGCGCGGTCGGCGGGGGTGGTGGCGCGGCGGTCGTGGCCTTGGTTTTGACGCTGTTCGGCTTGACGCGCTTCGCCTCCCAGTCGGCATAGCCGCCCGCGACGATGTCGACCCTGCCCGACCCGTCGAGGCCGAGGGTGACGGTGACGGTGCGGTCGAGGAAGTCGCGGTCGTGGCTGACGAGCAGCACGGTGCCGGCATAGTCGGCGATGACTTCCTGCAAGAGGTCGAGCGTTTCGAGGTCGAGATCGTTCGTCGGCTCGTCGAGCACGAGCAGGTTCGATTCGCGGGCGAATTCGCGCGCGAGGAGGAGGCGCGAACGCTCGCCGCCCGAGAGCGCGCCGACGCTGGCCTCGACGATACCGGGGTCGAAGAGGAACTCCTTGAGATAGCCCTGGATATGCTTTTTGACGCCGCGCACCTCGACCCAGTCGCCGCCGTCGGAGAGGATGTCGCGGACGGTCTTTTCGGGCGACAACAGGCTGCGCTGCTGGTCGATGACGATACCGTCGAGCGTCGGGGCGAGGGTGATCTTGCCCTCGTCGGGCTGGATTTCGCCGGTGAGCAGCTTGAGCAGGGTCGACTTGCCCGCGCCGTTGGCGCCGACGATGCCGATGCGGTCGCCGCGCTGGACGCGGAAATCGAGGTCCTTGATGATCGTGCGGTCGCCGAAGCTTTTCGACACGCCCTCGGCGACGATCACCGATTTCGAGCGGACATCGTCATTGGCGAGGCCGAGCTTGGCGACGCCGGGGCCGCCGATCATCGCGGCGCGCGTGGCGCGCATTTCCTTGAGCTTCTCGAGCCGCCCCTGGTTGCGCTTGCGGCGTGCGGTGACGCCGCGTTCGAGCCAGTGCGCCTCGAGTCGTAGCTTCGAGTCGAGACGCTGCGCGGCGCGCGCTTCCTCGGCGGCGACGGCGTCGCTCCATTCCTCGAACCCGCCGAAGCCGATTTCCTTGCGGCGGATGCTGCCGCGGTCGAGCCACAGGGTCTGGCGCGTCAGGCGGGTGAGGAAGGTGCGGTCATGGCTGATCGCGACAAAGGCGCCGGTGTAGCGTGCTAGCCAGCTTTCGAGCCAGTCGATCGCGGCGAGGTCGAGGTGGTTGGTCGGTTCGTCGAGCAGCAGCACGTCGGGGTTCTGCGCGAGCGCGCGGGCGAGCGCGGCGCGGCGGCGTTCGCCGCCCGACGCGCTGGCGGCGGTGCGGGTCATGTCGATGCCGAGCTGGTCGGCGATCGCCGCGACTTCAAAGGCTTCGGGCGCGTTGGGCGCGTCGACGGCGAAATCCATCAGCGTCGCAAAGCCCGAAAAATCGGGCTCCTGTTCGAGCATCACGACATGCGTGCCGGGCACGATCACGCGCTTGCCCTTGTCGGCGTCGATCTGCCCCGCGAGCAGTTTGAGCAGGGTCGTCTTGCCCGCGCCGTTGCGGCCGATCAGCGCCAGCCGGTCGCGTTCGCCGACATAGATGTCGAGGTCCTGGAACAGCCAGCCGCTGCCCTGCACAAGGCCGAGGCCTTCATATGATAAAATCGGTGCTGCCATGATGAACGGCTCGCTACTGGCGCGTTCAGCATCATGCAAGCGCGCTGCGTACAAAGGCCGGAACGGGTTCGCTCCGTCTGCGTTACGGGGCGGAGATCACAGATAACCGGAAGCCCGGTTCACAGGAGAATGAAATGACGAAGCAATTGTTCGCCGTTATGGCAACCGGACTGGCGCTGATGGCGGCAACGCCCGCGCTTGCGCAGCAGGGAGGTTCGACGGTGGCAGCAGCAACAATCCAGGGGCCGATCCTGACCTTCTCGGTCAGCGAGGAAGTGCGCTCGCGTCCCGATCAGGCGAGCGTCGGCGCCGGCGTCACGACAACCGCGCCGACCGCTGTCGAGGCGATGCGTGCCAATGCTACCGCAATGGACAAGTTGATCGCCGCGGCGAAGGCGCGCGGAATCAAGCCCGAGGACATCCAGACGAGCGGCATCAACCTGTCGCCGCAGTATGACTATAACAATCGCGGCGACGGTCAGCCGCCGCGCTTCCTCGGATATCAGGTGTCGAACAGCGTACGCGCGACGACATCGAAGATCGAGGACATCGGCCTGCTGCTCGACGCCCTCGTCGCCGCGGGCGGCACCAACATCGACGGGCCGTCGTTCGGCATGAAGGACCCCGACGCACAGCTTGTCGGCGCCCGCGGTTCCGCGATCAAGGCGGCCGAAGCGAAGGCGCAGGATTATGCGCGTCTGGCGGGTTTCCGCGGCGTCGAGCTCGTTTCGATCAGCGAAGGCGGCAGCTTTGGCCCGCAACCGCCGATGCCGATGGTGCGCATGGCGATGGACGCCGGTTCGGCAAAGGCGACCCCGGTCGAGCCGGGCCGCGTTTCCAACACGCTGACGCTGAACTTCCAGTATCGTCTGGTGAAGTAAAAGCGGGGTGGGGGCTGGCTAGGCCAGCTCCCCCTCGGCCCATGGCCACGGCCGCTCGCGAAACCATTTCGTGATGATATATTTGCGGCCCTTGCGCACCTTCATCCCGTGGTGGAGCGTGTCGGGGTTCGCGGTGCCGTCGGGCCGCACATTGTTCCATGCGAGCAGCTTGCCCGCCTCGGGCTGATGCATCTTGCCCGTCGCGAGGAAGCGCGTCGCGCCGCCCGCGGCGGGCTCGTTCAGATAGATCATCAGCGTCCAGCTGCGCTGCCCCGGAATTGCGCAATAGGTTTCCCAGTCGGCGCCGTGCGGATCGAAATAATCGGTGTGCGCCTTGAATTCCTGTCCGACGTCGTAGCGCTGGCCCTGCATCGGCTCGCCATATTCGCGGGGGATGCCGGTGAGGTCGTGGAGGCGGTTGTTGACCGCGACCACGATCGGGTCGCGATGGTCGAGGTCGCAGGTCGTGCTGGTACGAAACGCCTCGTCGCCGTTCGGATCGGCGATCGTCGACGGCCGCACGTCGCGGTCGATCTGCGCGATCAACGCGGCGCAGGTGTCGGCGCCCAGAAAGCCCGAAAGCATGAACTGCTGGAGCTTTGGCGTCGGCGCGCGGCGGACGCCGGGGACGGCGGCAAGCCGCTCCGCAGTGCGGTCGGCGCCCGAGGTCGCCATGTCGACATGATCATTCGCAGCCATGGCGCGCTTTTTAGCAGGGAAGCGCGTGCGAACAATGCTTGACGAACGGGGGGATGCGCGCCTATTCGCCGCGCGCTGTCGAGGGTGCTTCGTGCGCCGCTCTTCGCTTATGTGGCGACCATAGCTCAGTTGGTTAGAGCGCCGGTTTGTGGTACCGGAGGTCGCGGGTTCGAGCCCCGTTGGTCGCCCCATCTCTCTAACATCGCGCATGGACGCTTTTGGGGTGACTCGGCGCGCTCGTTGCATTATTACGTCCTGACGTAATTTTCTAATACGAGGATGAGCCAATGTCCGCTGTCTGGGATTTCGCCGATTTCGACGATCATGAACATGTCCACATGTTCCGCGATCGCGCGAGCGGGCTGACGGCGGTCATCGCCGTTCACTCGACCCACCTCGGCCCCGGCGCGGGCGGCGTGCGTTACTGGCATTATCCGCAGCGCGCGGCGGCAATCACCGACGCGCTGCGCCTGTCGCGCGGCATGAGCTACAAGAATGCGATGGCCGGGCTGCCGATGGGCGGCGGCAAGGGCGTGATCCTCGCCGACGAAGGCGGGGCGAAGACCCCCGAACTGCTTGCGGCATTCGGCCGCGCGGTCGATTCGCTGGGCGGCGCCTATGTCACGGCCGAAGATGTCGGCATGTCGGTTGCCGACATCGTCGCGATTTCCCACCAGACCAAGCATGTCAGCGGCTTGCCTGTCGCGGGCGACGAAGTCGGTGGCGATCCGGGCCCGCAGACCGCGCTCGGCGTCTATCTGGGCATCCTCGCCGCCATCAAGCAGGGGCTCGGCACCGATAGTGCAAAAGGGGTGCGCGTCGCGATTCAGGGCGTGGGCAGCGTGGGCGGCGGCGTCGCGAGGCGGCTCGCCGCCGATGGCGCGATCCTGACGCTCGCCGACGTCAATCTGACGCGCGCGAAGGAACTCGCCGACGAACTGGGTGCCGGGCTTGCCGATTCGGCGGCGATCATGGAGATCGAGGCCGATGTGCTGAGCCCGAACGCGCTCGGCGCGATCCTGACCGAGCAAAGCATCGAGAAACTGCGCGTGCCGATCATTGCGGGCGGCGCGAACAACCAGCTGGCGACCGCAGTCGACGGACAGCGCATCCACGATCGTGGCATCGTCTATGCCCCCGATTATGTGATCAACGCGGGCGGCATCATCAACGTCGCGCTCGAATATCTGGGGCAGGGCAGCCGCGAGGAAGTCGAGAGCCGCATCCGCCTGATCCCCGGGCGGCTTGCCGAAATCTGGGCCGAGAGCAAGGCGAGCGGCACACCCGCGTCGGCGGTTGCCGACCGGATGGCGCAGAAGCTGATCGGGCGGGGCTAACGGTCGAGGGCTGGCGCGCGGCCTGATTTCCGCTAAGCCAGCCGTCGATGAAACGGCATTTCTATCTGATCGCGGGCTGGGCGTCGCTGGGCCTTGGCGCGATTGGCGCCTTCCTGCCGCTGCTCCCCACCGTGCCGTTCGTGATCCTTGCCGCATTTTGCTTTGCGCGCTCGTCGCCGCGGCTCGAAAACTGGCTGCTGACCCATCCCCATTTCGGGCATCATATCGTCGCCTGGCGCGAGAAGGGCGCGATCAGCCGCAAGGGCAAGATCGCGGCGACGGCGGCCTTTGCGTTCAGCATCGTCCTTGCGGCGATCTTTTCGCCATGGCCGTGGGTGATGCTGCCGGTCGTTGCGGCGGCGGTGACCGGCGGCTGGATATGGACGCGGCCCGAGGGGTAAGGGCGCCCCTCGCTTCATTCGCAATTATTGTTTTTTTTGACCTCGCTCAATCGGGACGGCGACGAACCGCGCTATGCGCCGCGGGTTGACGGCGTGCACGCGGGCGGCGAGAGAAGGGCCGCCGGGTCGCGCCGGGCAAATTGCTGGACCCCTTTCTCCGGCTCGCCTAAGGACGACGCGATCCGATGCACGCCTACGCCAATCCCACGCGCTTTCTTGCGATTGCCAAGCCGCTGACGCCCTGGTTGCTCGGCATCGGGCTGTTGCTCGTGCTCGCGGGTGGCTGGGCCGGGCTGGCGATGGTGCCGGGCGATTACAAGCAGGGCGAAACCGCGCGTATCCTTTATGTCCATGTGCCGTCGGCGTGGCTCGGCATGGGCGGCTGGACCTCGCTGGCGATTGCCGGGCTGATCCAGCTCGTCTGGCGCCACCCGCTGTCGGGTATCGCCGCGCGCGCGATCGCAGTGCCGGGAATGCTGTTCACCGCGCTGTGCCTCGCGACCGGTTCGATCTGGGGGCGCCCGACGTGGGGCACCTGGTGGGAATGGGACGGCCGGATGACCTCGATGCTCGTCCTGCTGTTCCTTTACGCGGGCTTCATTGCGCTGACGAGCGGCGACGACGGGCAAAGGCAGGGCGGTTCGCTGTCGCGCGGCGCCGCGATCTATGCGCTGGTCGGCGCGATCAATATCCCGATCATCAATCGCAGCGTGGTATGGTGGAACAGTCTGCATCAGGGACCGAGCATCACGCTCGGCGGATCGAGCATCGACGGGGCGCTGCTCTGGCCGCTGCTCTTGACGGTGCTGGGCTTTTCGCTGTTATTCGGAGCGATCGTGCTGATGCGGATGCGACGGATCATCGCCGATAACCGTGTCGCGGCGCGATTGCGGCGACTGGCCGACGAGGAGGATTAAAGGGGTGACGGGGGTGATCAGCGGAGGCGGGCAATGGGCATTTGTCGCCGCGGCCTATGGGCTGACGATCGTGCTGACCGGGCTTGTCCTGTGGACGAGCTGGAGCACCATGAAAAAGGCCGAGAAGCGCAGCGACGCGCTTCGTAAGGACAGGAAATGAAAGCCAAGCACCAACGGTTGATTCTGGCGCTGGTCGCATTGAGCGGCGTCGCGGGTGCGGGCGTGCTCGCGGCGAGCGCGCTGCGCGACGAGGCCGCCTATTTCCGTACCCCGGTCGAGATCGAGGGCGGCAAGGCCGAAGTTGGCGAGGCCATGCGGCTGGGCGGCATGGTCGCGAAGGGCAGCATCGTGCGCCAGAGCGACGGGCTGACGATTCGCTTCGTCGCAACCGACGGTAAGGCGTCGGTTCCGGTCGAATATACGGGTATCGTCCCCGACCTGTTCGGCGAGGAATCGGGCATGGTCGCCGACGGCCGGATGCGTGCCGACGGCACCTTCGTCGCCGACCGCATCCTCGCCAAGCATGACGAGCGCTATATGCCGCCGCAGATGGGCGATATGCCGAAGAATATGAAGGCGCCGGCAACGACATGATCGCCGAACTCGGTCTCGCGCTGCTGTGGATGGCGGCGGCGCTCGCGTGCCTCTCGCTCGTCGCGGCGACGTTGTTCCTGCGCGGCGGGTCGAAGGATCTGGCGGCGCTTGTCCGCCCGGCCAGCGTCGCGCAGGGGGTGCTGACCACGGCGGCGTTCGGTCTGCTGATCGCGCTGTTCGTGCGGTCCGACATGTCGGTCGAGCTCGTCGCGCGCAACAGCAACAGCCTGAAGCCGATGATCTTCAAGGTTGCCGGTACATGGGGCAATCACGAAGGATCGATGCTGCTCTGGCTGATGATCCTGTCGCTGTCGGGCGGGTTGATCGCGATTTTCGAGCGAAGGCTGCGCGAGGATACGCTGGTCGCGACGCTCGCCGCACAGGCGGCGCTGAGCCTCGGCTTCTTCGCCTTCCTTCTCTTTTCGTCGAACCCGTTCAAGCGGCTTCCGGTGGCGCCGCCCGACGGGCAGGGGCTGAACCCGCTGCTTCAGGACATCGGGCTCGCCTTCCATCCGCCGACGCTTTACGTCGGCTATGTCGGTCTGTCGGTTGCGTTCAGCTTTGCCGTCGGCGCGCTGATCACACGCGAGATCGGACCTGCTTTCGCGCGCGCGATGCGGCCGTGGGTGCTCGGGAGCTGGATTTTCCTGACACTCGGCATCACCGCGGGCAGCTATTGGGCCTATTACGAGCTCGGCTGGGGAGGCTGGTGGTTCTGGGATCCGGTCGAGAATGTCTCGCTGATCCCATGGCTCGCGGGCGCGGCGCTGTTGCACTCGGTCGCGGTAACCGCCACCCGCAACGCCCTGCGCGCGTGGACGGTGATGCTCGCGGTCATCGGCTTTTCGATGTCGATGGTCGGCACCTTCATCGTGCGTTCGGGGCTGCTCACCAGCGTCCACAGCTTCGCCGTCGATCCCGAGCGCGGCACCTTCCTGCTGGCGTTGATGGCGATCTATATCGGCGGCGCGCTGACGCTGTTCGCGCTGCGCGCCGGAAGCGTCGCCGAGGGCAAGAAGTTCGCGCTGCTGAGCCGCGAAGGCTCGCTCGTCATCAACAATCTGCTGCTGACGACGATCCTCGCGCTCGTCCTGCTCGGGACGCTCTATCCGATCGTCGCCGAGGCGATGGGCGAAAAGATTTCGGTCGGGCCGCCTTATTATAACAAGGTTGCGGGGCCGCTGGCGCTGATCCTCTGTCTCGTGATGGTGGCGGGGCCGCTCCTGAGCTGGCGCAAGGACGATGGCAAGCGGCTCTGGTCGCGGCTTCCGCTGGCGATCTTTGCCGGTGCGGCGGTGCTGTTCGCGCTGATCCTGTTCGGCGGCAAGGTCGGTATATTGCCGCTGCTCGGCATGACCGTGGCGGGGATCGTCGCGGTCGCGAGCCTTGCGCCGTTGTGGGGCCGCAACCTCCGCCGCACCCCGTTGCCGACGTGGGGCATGGTGGTCGCGCATTTCGGCGTTGCGGTGTGCCTTGCCGGGATGGGCGCCGAAAGCGCGTTCATCAAGGAACGGCTGGTTGCCGCGGCGCCGGGCGATGTGGTGAAAGTCGGCGATTTCTCGGTGAAGTTCGTCGGGGTCAAGCCGATCGCCGGACCGAATTATACCGCGATCGAGGGCACGCTGGTCGCCACGACATCGTCGGGCAGCAGCTTTACCATGCGCCCCGAAGCGCGCACTTTCCCCGGGCTGATGGGCACCGCGCCGACCGAGACGAACGAGGCGGCGCTGCTCACGCGGCCGGGCGGGCAGCTTTATGCGGTGCTGGGGCAGCCGGTGACGGGTGACGACGGGCGCGCCGACCGGTACCAGATCCGCCTGTGGTGGAAACCGCTGGTGTGGTGGATATGGCTCGGCGGCGGGCTGATCGCGCTTGGCGCGGCCTTGTCGCTGCTCGGCCGCGCGCAATTGCTGACCATCTGGCGCGCCCGCCGCGCGCGTAAGGCTGAGGAACGTTTCGCGTGAAGAACCGCTGGGTCCTGTTTGTGCCGCTCGCGATCATGGGATTGCTGTTCGGTGCCTTCGTCTATCGGCTGGTGACGCCGGCGGAGACGCTGATCCAGTCGCAGTGGATCAACAAGCCGATGCCGTTGTTCGACCTGCCGCCCGCGACCGCGGGGGTCGAGGGGCTGAAGAGCAGCCAGCTGGCCGACGGACGCCCACGCCTCGTCAATGTCTTCGCGAGCTGGTGCATCCCGTGCCGCGCCGAGGCGCCGCAACTCGAGGCGCTGAAGGCCGCGGGCGTGCCGATCGACGGCATCGCGATCCGCGACCGGCCCGAGGATGTCGCGATGTTCCTTCGCGAATATGGCAATCCCTTCGACCGCATCGGGGCCGACATGCAGAGCAGTGTCCAGATCGCGCTGGGATCGTCGGGCGTGCCCGAAACCTTCCTGATCGACGGCAAGGGCATCATCCGCGAACAGATTCAGGGCGTGATCCTTGCCGATCAGGTGCCCGAAATCGTCGCGAAGCTCGAGGCGATGAAATGAGCCTGCGGCTTATCCTTCTCTGCCTGTTCGGCGCGCTGGCGCTGCCGCTTGCGGCGCAGGACCGGCTGCCGCCGGCGCCTTATGCCTATCAGCAGCTCAAGGACCCGGCACAGGAAGCGCGCGCGAAGGCGTTGATGGAGGAGCTGCGCTGCCTCGTCTGCCAGGGTCAGTCGATCGCCGATTCGGACGCGCCACTTGCGGGCGACATGCGGCACGAGGTGCGCAGCAAAATCGCGGCGGGCGAGAGCCCGGCCGAAATCAAGACCTGGCTCGTCGCGCGCTATGGCAATTGGGTCAGTTACGACCCGCCGTTCGACACGGCGACGGCGTTCCTGTGGCTTGGGCCGCTGTTTTTCCTCGCCCTTGGCGGATGGCTGGCGTTCGGCCGGTTTCGCCGCGGTGAGGGCGACGCGGAGGACGCGCCATGATCTGGTTGTGGATCCTGCTCGTCGCGCTGCTCGTCATCGGCGGCATCTTCTGGTTCGGCAAGCTGCCCGCCGCGGCGCGGCCGCTGGCGGGCGCGGCGATCATGCTGGGCCTCGCCGGTTATGCGTTGCAGGGCAGCCCGTCGCTGCCGGGGAAGCCCGTTGCCGCCCCCGAGGAACCCGAGGGGTTCGGCGATGCGATCACCGACCAGCGGCAGGGAATGGCCGAACGCTTCGGTCCGGCGGCGCAGTGGCTCGGCATGTCGGATGGCTTTGCGCGCACCGGCAAGACCGAACTCGCGGCGAAGACGCTCGAAAAGGGGCTCGATAAATATCCCGACAATGTCGACCTGTGGGTTGGATTGGGCAATGCCCTTGCCGCGCATAGCGGCGGTGCCATGTCGCCGGCGGCGGCGCTGGCGTTCGACGAGGCGGCGCGGCGCGATCCCTCGCATCCCGCGCCGCCCTTCTTCGCCGGACTGGCGCTCGCGCAGGGCGGCGATCTGAAGGGGGCCGAAACGGTGTGGAGCCAGCTCCTCGCCCGCAGCCCCACCGATGCACCCTGGCGCCCCGACCTCGAAATGCGGCTGGCGCAATTGCGGCAGGCGCTGGGCCCGCCGGCGCCGCCTGCCGGCGCAGCGGACGGGTCGTGATTTGAAAGCTATTCCAACAGCGCAGGCTCGTCTAAAGGCGCGCGATGACTGCTGAGTCGCACCAGGGGGCAGGTGGCGCAGAAAGCGCTGCCCCGGCCGCCGCCGAAACGGCCCATCCGGGTCACGGACATCATGGCGATAGCAAGCTGAAGCTTGCTGTCGGCGCGGTCGGCGTCGTGTTCGGCGACATCGGCACCAGCCCGCTCTACGCGTTTCGTGAAACCTTTGCCGGGCATCATCCGATCGAGGCCGACCGGCTGCACATCTATGGCGTGCTCAGCCTCGTCTTCTGGTCGATGATGCTTGTCGTTACGTTCAAATATGTGCTGACGATAATGAAGGCGGACAACAAGGGCGAGGGGGGCAGCCTTGCGCTGCTCGCGCTGATCAGCCGCTCGTCGGGCGAGAAGCGCTGGACCTGGCCGATCATCCTGCTCGGCGTGTTCGCGACCGCACTTTTCTATGGCGACAGCATGATCACCCCGGCGATGTCGGTGCTCTCGGCGACCGAGGGTCTCAGCTACGTCAACAAGGGGTTCGAACCCTATATTGTGCCGATTGCGCTCGCGATCCTGATAGCGCTGTTCGCGATCCAGTCGCGCGGGACGGCGAAAGTCGGGATGCTGTTCGGGCCGATCATGCTCGCCTATTTCACGATGCTCGCGATCCTCGGCCTGATCCACATCGTCGACCATCCGGGGATCATCATCGAGACGCTGAACCCGGTGAACGCGCTTCGCTTCTTCTACGTCGATGGTTTCACCGCCTTTATCGCGCTCGGCGCGGTGGTGCTCGCGGTGACGGGCGCCGAGGCGCTCTATGCCGACATGGGGCATTTCGGGCGCGGGCCGATCGGGCTGAGCTGGCTGACCTTCGTGCTGCCGGCGCTGATGCTCAACTATATGGGGCAGGGGGCAATGGTGCTCGAGGCGGAGATGGGGCCGCGCGCCGACCTGATCGCCGATCCCTTTTTCCAGATGATGCCCGAAGCATGGCAGGTTCCCGTCGTGATCCTCGCGATCCTTGCGACGATCATCGCCAGCCAGGCGGTGATCTCGGGCGCCTTCTCGCTGACCCAGCAGGCGATCCAGCTCGGTTTCATGCCGCGCCTGCGCGTCGAACATACCAGCGCTTCGGCGGCGGGGCAGATCTATATCCCGATGGTCAATTGGGGGCTGATGGTAATGGTGATCATCCTCGTCCTCTTCTTCGGATCGTCGAGCAACCTTGCCGCGGCCTATGGCATTGCAGTGACGGGCGCGATGTTCATCGACACCTGTCTGCTCAGCGTCGTCCTCTTCACCTTGTGGAAGTGGCCGGCGTGGAAGGCGCTGCCGATCCTCGCGGTCTTCTTCATCGTCGACATCGCCTATTTCGGCGCGAACCTGATCAAGGTGCCCGACGGCGGCTGGGTGCCGCTGGTGATCGGTTTGACGATCTTTACGCTGCTGACCACCTGGTCGCGCGGGCGCAAGCTGATGCAGCAGGAAATGGCCGAAGGTGCGATGCCGATCCCGGTGTTCGTCAAATCGGCGGCGAACAGCGCGACGCGCGTGCCCGGCACCGCGGTGTTCATGACGTCGAGCAGCGATGGCGTGCCGCACGCGCTGCTCCACAATTTGAAGCACAATAAGGTGCTCCACGCGCGGATCATCCTGCTTACGATCAAGATTGCCGACGTGCCTTTCGTCCAGCCGGAGAAATTCTGCCTGCTCGAGGATCTGGGGCAGGGGTTCCACCGGCTGGTGCTCAATTACGGCTTCATGCAGCCGATCGACGTGCCCGAGGCGCTGACCCGCGTCACGAGCTGCGGCGGCGAGTTCAAGATGCTGGAAACCAGCTTTTTCCTGTCGCGGCAGACGCTGATCGCGGCGAGCAAGCCGGGGATGCCGATCTGGCGCGAAAAGCTGTTCGCATGGATGCTGCGCAATTCGGAAAGCGCGATGGAGTATTTTCGTCTGCCGACCAATCGCGTCGTCGAACTGGGGAGCCAGGTCGCTATCTGACGCGGGGGCGCAAGGTTAACTTCCCGACATGTGGCCAATAAGCGTTTGAACATTGCAGCCAGTCTTGCGATGCAGGCGCGAACCAAAAAAGGCCGTGCAACGCGATGGACGACGGCAACCGCGATACCCCGATCCTCCCGGTTCCGCCGGAACCCTTTGCGCTGATTGTCGGAGCGACAATGCAGGGCGGGTCGGACAGCGCGCTCGAAAGCTCGCTGCGTCACATGGGGTTGCAGCCCGAACTGGTCCGCGCGGACAATCCCGATGGCGCGGGGCGGATCGCTGCCCCCTGTTTTCGCCTGACCTTCGGCGCGGCGTCGGTGCTGGCTGGTCCTGCGGCCGGCGCGGCGCTCGACATGGCGGACCCCGGGCATCCGTCGACCAGCCTGCTTGCGGCCAGCCTGTCGCCGACATGGCGCGATCGCGGCGCGTGCTGGATTTTCATCCCCGAACCCGGCGAGGCGCCCGGCACGGCGACGCGGATGCGCGAATTTTTCAAGATGATGGTGCTGCTGATCGACCTGTTCGATGCGAGCCATATTTTCTGGTCACCCGCGCGGCTGTGGTCCGACGCGCTCCAATTTCGCGCGTCGGTCGCCGAAATGCTGGCGAGCGGTATGCCGCCGGTGCTTCATCTCGTCGCGTTTCGCAGGCAGGAAACCAGCGCCGGCGCCAGCATGGGGACGCGGGGGCTGGTGCTTTTTTCGGGGCAGGAACTGGAAGCGCGGATACCTGGCGGCTGGACGGTCGCCGAAATGGTCCGCCGGCTTTCGCGGCTTGCGCTCGACATGATGCTCAACGGCCCGGTCCGGCACGATCGAACGATGCGCGGGCTGGAGGCGGGTGAGTGGATCGACCTTTCGCCGCGCGCGGCGAGCGGAAATCTGCGATCGACGGTGGTTGTCGAGTTCGGCCGCGACGGTTGATGCCCACGCGCGGCTGGCACGGCGCGCCGCCGCCGACGACGGGGTTCCAGCGCCACCACCTGATCCCTGTTGCGCTGTTACAGCGACCCCAGATGGCGGCGATGTTCGAACAATTGCACGCCGAAGGATTCGCGCTCCGGCATTTCGGGCGTAACGGACTGGTGCTGCCGGCTTGCGAACCGGCAGCGCTTCGGTCTGGACATGCGCTGCACCGCGGGCCGCATCAGGGGTATAGCGATGTCGTCGCGGCGCGCGCTGACCGATCGCGATGGTGCAGGCTTCTGGCTCAACCGGCGCGACCCGATGCGGTTGTTCGTCGATCGCCCCTATCTCGACGAGGCGATCGACAGGCTGTTCGGAAGCGATGTCAGAGCCTGACTTTCGCTTCGAGCTCGCGGCGTGCGGCGAGATATTGTGCTTCGAGTTCGGCGACGAATTCGGCGACCGGACGCACGGCGGACACGGGGCCGATGCCCTGGCCCGAACCCCAGATGTCCTTCCACGCCTTGACCTTGGTATTGCCGCCCGAGCCGAAATTCATCGTCTTGAGGTCGCCTTCGGGCAGGTTGTCGGGGTCCATGCCCGCCGAAACAATCGACTGGCGAAGATAGTTGCCGTGGACCCCGGTGAAGAGGTTCGAATAGACGATGTCGGCGGCGCGTCCTTCGACGATGCCGTCCTTGTAGCCCTGATCGGCATTGGCTTCGGCGGTCGCGATGAAGGCGCTGCCGATATAGGCGAGGTCGGCGCCGCACGCCTGCGCGGCGAGGATCGAACGGCCGTGACCGATCGCGCCCGACAGCGCGACGGGGCCGTCGAACCATTCGCGGATTTCCTGCACGAGCGCGAAGGGCGACTGGCGGCCGGCGTGGCCGCCCGCGCCCGCAGCGACGGGGATCAGACCGTCGGCGCCCTTTTCGACCGCCTTGCGCGCGAAGCGGTCGTCGATGACGTCGTGGAGCGTGATGCCGCCCCAGCCATGCACTGCCTGATTGAGCTCCTCGCGCGCGCCGAGCGAGGTGATCGTGATCGGCACCTTCCACTTGGCGCAGGTCGCGATGTCCTGTTCGAGCCGGTCGTTCGATTTATGGACGATCTGGTTGACCGCATAGGGTGCAGAGAGGCGATCGGGATTGTCGCGGTCCCAGGCGGCGAGTTCCTCGGTGATCTGGTGCAGCCATTCGTCGAGCAAGGATTGCGGGCGCGCGTTGAGCGCGGGGAAGCTGCCGACGACGCCGGCCTTGCACTGCGCAATGACGAGTTCGGGGCCCGACACGATAAACAGCGGCGAACCGATGACGGGCAGGCGCAGGCGGTCGAAAATCGGGGGAAGGGCCATGAATCAGTCTCTCCGGTTGCGGTTTGCAACTGACCTTAACGTAAACGGAAGGCAGCGCAAGATACTCAGTCGAAGGCGGGACCCTTGAGTTCGACGATATTGCCTTCGGGATCGCTGATATAGATCGACGGTCCTTCGCCCTCGGCGCCGTAGCGCGGACCGGCCTGTTCGACCGCAACGCCGTGCCGGTCGAGGTGGGCGCGGATTGCGGATTCGTCGAACGGGGCGACGGCGATTGCGAAATGGTCGACATTGCGGCCCTCCGGTCCCGGGGCCGCGCCGCCCATCGCGCCGAGCTTGCCGTCGATGGTGACAAGGTCGATCAGCGAACTGCCGGCGCGCAGCTGGAAGAGCCCGATTTCCGATTGCGCGCGCTCGTCGGTGCAGCCGAGAACCTCGCGGTAAAAGCCCGCCATGCGGTCGAGATCGACCACCCGAAGCACCACATGGTCGATCGCACGAAGGGTAAAGGGGGGTGTCGTCATGGCAGTCTCTCCTCGAAATTCGTGCGGGATCGGGGCTTCCTAGTTGGTGAAGACCCCCGCTGTCCATCGACCGGTAACGGGGGTTGATCAGGGAGCGGTTGCGGTCGGCCATGCGCCGCGACAGGATGGCGCGATGCAGTTGCTCCAGCCCAGCCTGTTGCCCGTCGCCGCCGAGATCGCGCGGCACCATCACCGCGAGCCCTATGCAACGCTGGTGCTGGCGGGCGCCTATGAGGAAGCGGGCGATGCGGGGCGTATCGCGGCGCGCGAAGGCGAAGTGTTGTTTCACGGCCCGTTTTCGGCGCACCGCGACCGCATTTCGGCGCGGCGGACGATGGTGCTCGACCTGCCGCTGCCGTTCGACGGGCGCGACTGGCCGGCGCGCGCGGACATCGCCGATCCCGACCGGATCGTCCGGCTGGCCGGACGCGATCCGGTCGAAGCGGTCGACGCCTTGCTCGACGGCTTTGCTCCGGCGATCGAGGCGGAAGACGGCGATCTGCCCGACCGGTTGTCGGCGGCGCTGCGCACATCGGCGTCGCCGCGGATCGGCGAATGGGCGGAAGCGCACGGGCAGTCGCGCGAGCATGTCTCGCGCAGTTTCGAGAAGCTCTATGGCGTGTCGCCCGCCGCCTATCGCGCCGATTGCCGGGCGAAACGGGCGTGGCGGATGATCGTTGCGGGCGACGACAGCCTTGCCGGGGTCGCCGCGGAGGCGGGTTATGCCGACCAAGCGCATATGACGCGCGCGGTGTCACGATTGACCGGGATGTCGCCGCGGCACTGGCGGGTCGGGGCGGGGTGAACCGAGGTCGGCTTTGGGGTGGAAAGCGGACCTTCGCTCACCCTCTTTCGTCATCCCGGACTTGATCCGGGATCCATAGCAGCATCGTCGTCATGGCCCCCGGATCAAGTCTAACGAGCCACGTGTCTCGTTAGAGAGTGACGATGATGGATAGGTCCGCTTCCGATCGTTTCCAGACGTGCCCGGCGAGCGTGACGCGACCGCAAACGACATTCCAATGTCAGCGCGATTCTTCCCGCGTACGCTGCGTCCACAGAATGCTGGGGATTTCCCTTTTTCCGTCCTGGACGGTGAAGCGCGTAAGGTCGAAAATCCCGGTCCGCCGGTCGATCTGCGCCTCGCCGACCTGCTCCCCCTCCATCCAGCGCGTCTGTCTGACGTCGAAACCGCAACGCCATGACCGGGGCGGCTGCTCCGACCTGTCCACTTCCTCGCAAACGACATTGCTGACGGCATAACGGGTGTTGAAACGTATCTGCCGTCCCTCGTGATCACTGCACCCGTCGACAGTGACGGTACAATATTCCTTCCTGAGCAAAAGATACTCGATGACGCTCGCGTCGGGTGGACCGGCCGACGCGGTGCTCAGGATCATCAGCGCCGCGATCATGACGGCCGGGTGCCTGCAAGGTCTCCGGCGCGCGCGGCCGGCTCCGCGTCCCTGCACATCGGCGTGCGATATCGCGTGAGTATTGTCATCACGCGCACCTCCCTCTTTGACAGCGTCGATCGCATCCCGCGCGATCCGGGCGTCCGAGTCAATACCTCCCCCGACACGCATCACATTTGTTCAAGAAGTGCGGGCCGCTTCGCGCCTAGACCCGGCGTATGACACGTCTCTCTTCCGCTTCGCCGCGCCCCTTGGTGGCGCTTTCCGGTTTTCGTTTCCGCTTGTGGCCGATCGTGCTGGCGGCAGTGCTGATGCAGGTGATCCTCGAACTCGGCCGCATTCCCGCGCGCGAAATCTATCGGGCGGGGGCGCCGCTCTGGGATGGTTATGTGTCGGTATTCCTGCTGCTCGCGATTGCCTTTCAGGCGTTGTTCGGTTTCGCCGCGATCCTCGTCATGCGGCGACTGCTCCCTGCGGCCGACCCGCATCTGCGCTGGCCGCCGGGCGCGAGTTATGCGGGTGTCGGGGCGCTGATCGGGGTCGGCATGGGGCTGCTAATGCTGGTCGCCGATTACTGGCCCGCGCTTGCGGGGCAGACGCCGCCCGACATGAGCTATTCGAAAGCGCCGCTCGATTCCGCAGGCTATCTGCTCGGAATGATCACGACGGGACTGGCGGAGGAGACGATCTTTCGCGGGCTGCTGGTCGGGATGCTCGTCGTGCTGGTGCCGGGACGGCTGCGGATCGGATCGCTCGACCTGCCCGTCGCCGCTTATCTCGTCGCGCTGATGTTCGGGCTGGCGCACTGGCAGTCGTTCACCGTCGATCCTTTCTATCAGGCGCTGGCGCAGCAGATTTATGCCTTCGCGTGGGGGCTCACCTATGTCTGGTTGATGGAGCGGTCGCGCAGCCTGCTCGCGCCGATCGTCGCGCACGGTCTCGGGAACTTCACCGAGGTGGGGATTGTGATTGCGCTCAATGCGCTGTGGGGTTGATGCGGGGCCTGATACGACAAGGGCGGCCGTGGGGCCGCCCTTGGGTCCTATGGGCGTGAAGGTCAGGTGGCGATGCGACGGCGGCTCGCCTTGACCGCGACATATCCGAAGAGGATCGCGGCGAGGAGGAGCGCCCCCTGCGCTGCGGCGAACGGGGGTTCGGTGCCATTCGGGGCCAGCGCGTTGAGTGCGGGGACCTTGAGGAAGGACTGCACGACCAGCACGAACATGTTGAGATAGAGCGCCGCGGTGGCGCTCACGGCGTAGACGGTCGCGGCGCGGCCGGCGAGCTTGCGGCCATAATAAGCGACGAAGGCGAAGATGAGGATCAGCGTCGAGAGGATGCCCGTGCCGAGCGCCGGGGTGAAGGCGACGATCGGGAAGAGGAAGCCGGTGAGGCTGGTTAGCAAGGTGAACCACAGGAAGATTGCGTTGGTGCGGGGCAGAATGCGGCCGCGGGCGAAGGCGGGAAGGGCGACAAGGCCCGCGCCGATGCCGACGAAACTGATCAGGACATGCAGCACGGTGAATTGCGGGATGGTCAAACCGAGGATCATGACACGTCTCCTTGAAGCGAGGAGGCGCGGTCGGGGGCCCGCGCCTCTTCCTTATCAGCTGTTGATGAAATCGAGAAGGTCGGCGTTGAACCGGTCCTGATGCGTGACGGTCAGGCCGTGGTCGGCGCCTTCGTAGACCTTGAGCACGGCGTGCTTGACGATCTGGATGGTCGAGAGCGCGGCGGCGCCGATCGGCACGATCTGGTCGTCGTCGCCGTGGAGGACGAGCGTCGGCCTGTCGAACTTCTTCAAATCTTCGTTGAAGTCGCTTTCCGAAAAGGCGCGGATGCTGTCGAGCAGGCCCTTGAGGCCGCCGTTCATGCCCTGCCGGACGAAGTCGTCGCGGACCGCTTCCGAGACCACCGCGCCGTCGCGGTTGTAGCCGTAGAAAGGCAGCGTCAGATCCTTGAAGAACTGCGGGCGGTTGTCGAACGTGCCCTTGCGGATGCCGTCGAAGACGTCGATCGGAAGGCCGCCCGGATTGGCTTCGGTCTTGAGCATCAGCGGGGGAACCGCGCCGATCAGCGCGACCTTGGCGACGCGGCCCGTACCGTGGCGGCCGATATAGCGGGTGACTTCGCCGCCGCCGGTCGAATGGCCGGCGAGGATGATGTCTTTCAGGTCGAGCTGTTCGATCAGTTCGGCGAGGTCGTCGGCATACTGGTCCATATTGTTATTGTCCCAGACCTGGTCCGAACGGCCATGGCTGCGGCGATCGTGGGCGATGGTGCGGAAGCCCTGATTGGCGAAGAAGACCATCTGGGCGTCCCAGGCGTCGGCGCTGAGCGGCCAGCCGTGCGAGAAGATGATGGGCTGTCCGTCCTTCGGACCCCAGTCCTTGAAGAAAATGTTCGTACCGTCGCGGGTGGTGATCGTGGTCATGATGACGTTCCTTTCGATTGGGAAGGGCGGGGTGTCCGTCCCGGTGATCTGGAGATAGGCCGGACCACGCTTGCGCGGGATTGGCGGATACGACATTATGCGGGTCGATTCCGACAAGTGTGCGATTGGGGAGCCGCTATGCCCAAGCTGAACGTGCCCGACGCGGCGACCGTGCCGCTGATCGAGGTCGGGATGATGACCTATCCCGATTGCCAGATGGGCATGGTGCACGGAATCACCGACCTGTTCGATGTCGCGGGGCGCTTTGCGATCGACCATGGCCGCAGCCCGATCCGCGCCAGCCATTGGCGCCTGCAGGAGGGCGGAGGCTTCGCGCGCTGGTTCGACAGCCATCCGGACGAGCCCGCAGGCAATTCACCCGCGGTGCTGATTGCGCCCGGCAGCCTGCACAAATTGCTCGAGCCCGGCGAGGTCGAGCCTTATGCACGCTGGCTGCTCGACCGCCACGCGCATGGCGCGGTGCTCGCGTCGAATTGCGGCGGTGCCTTCGCACTCGCGGCGACAGGATTGCTCGCGGGGCGGCCGGCGACGACGCACTGGTTCTTCGCCGAGGAGTTCAAGAGCCGCTTTCCCGATGTGCGGATGGAGGTCGACCGGATGGTGATCGACGACGGCGACATCGTCACCGCGGGCGGACTGATGGCGTGGACCGATCTCGGCCTCCGGATCGTCGAGCGGCTGCTCGGCCCGACGGTGATGATGGAGACTGCACGCTTCCTGCTAATCGACCCATCGGGGCGCGAGCAGAAAAATTACGCGAGCTTTGCGCCGAAGCTGACGCATGGCGACGAGGCGATCCTGCGCGTCCAGCATTGGCTGCAGGCGCGGGGTGTCGGACCGGTCGCCGTGGCGGAGATGGCGGGGGAAGCGGGGATGGAAGAGCGCACCTTCCAGCGCCGCTTCAAGGCCGCCACCGGCATGACGCCGGTCGAATATGTCCAGCACCTGCGCGTCGGCAAGGCGCGCGAGCTGCTCGAATTCACGCGGCGCACGGTCGACCAGATCGCGTGGGCCGTGGGCTATGAAGATGCGGCGGCGTTCCGCAAATTATTCCATCGCCTGATCGGGCTGTCGCCGAACGAATATCGACAGCGCTTTTCGACCCCGCAATCGCTGGCGGAGGTTGCCTGAATTCACTGCCACCGGGCGACCGGTGTCCTGTCATCGGCCGGGATCTTTCCCGATCTGCGCCCATCGCGATTTTGGCACGGCCTCGCGATGCTTTCGGGTCGCTGTTTCAGAACGGGACAACGGTTTGTCGCAGTCCGGTGTAAGGCGGGCGACGAACGCCCTATGGGCGCCCGCGCCTTCCATTTGAAAACGGACGATAAACCCTTGGCTTTCCCGACCCGTATCCTGTTTCCCGCCGCGATCCTGGCGACCGCGCTGACGCTTCCCGTGCTCGCGCAGAACAAGACGATCACCGGGATCGATGCGCTGCGCGAATGGAATCTCGTCGTGCTCGGCAACCTCGATTCGTCCTCCGAGGTCGAGGGGCGGACCTTTGTCGGCGGCAACCTGACCGGCAATTCTTCGAACTATGGTATCCGCGCCACCACGTCGCCGAACGGGCAGCCCGGGCTGACCGTCGTCGGCAACGTCAATGGCGGCCACAAGAACCTCAACAACGGGTCGGGGGCGGTCGTCGGCGGCAATGTGACGAGCGGTTTCAACCTCAACGGCCCGAACCAGACGGTGAAGGTCGGCGGGATGATCAACAATACCAACGTCAACCAGAATACGGTTCTGTCCAACCTCGACCGGAGCGATCCCGGATTCGGGCTTGGGCTTCAGCAACAGAAGGCGGAGCTCAAGAGCAGCATGGGCAGCCTGTCGTTCGACATGGGTACGCTGGCCGCGAACAGCCAGCTGAGCGTGCAGGGCAATCGCGGCACCTTCAACGCGCAGCCCAATGCGCAGGGGCTCGCGGTGTTCAACATCACCGCCGCCGACCTCGACAGGATCGGCGAGATCCAGTTCAACCTGAACGGCGCCGACACCGCGATCGTCAACGTCAGCGGGCGGACGGTGAACCTCAACGACAATTTCCTCGGCGGCACGAACAACCTTGGCGAACGGGTGATCTGGAACTTTCCCGAAGCCGAGGATCTGAAGCTGACCACGGCGTGGGGCGGTTCGGTGCTCGCGCCGCTCGCCGATGCCGAAACGCGCAATTACATCCAGGGGTCGGCAGTGTTCGGCAGCCTCAAGCAGAATGGCGAGATGCACATCGGCACCTTCAAGGGCGGCTATGTGACCCCGCCGACGGGTGGCACCTCGACCGGCGGCGACAGCTCGACGGGCGGATCGTCGGGCGGCGGTTCGTCGAGCGGCGGCGCGGTGCCGGTGCCCGAGCCGGGAATGTTCGGGCTGTTCGGGCTGGGGGTCGGCGGCTTGATCCTGTGGCGCCGCCGCCGGGCGAAGCGGGGCGGCGAATAGCCAATCCGCGCCGCCCCTGCGTCAGCGAATCCGGAAACATCGAGGGCTTTTGCCGGGTCGGACGCAAGATGTCGGGCGATGACGCGTGAGACATCGCGCGATTGCCCCGACGGGATAGTTACATCGTCGCCGTTTGTGCGGGCGGCGGCCGGTCGAGCTCGAGCCGGCGGTTAATATCCGCCCTGCGTTCCCGGCGGGCGGTAAAAGCGGTGGCGGGTGACTCCACCTTCGATGATGTGGTCCCGCAGGCGCAAACGCATTTCTTCGGCGCCGATACTGGTGGTGCAGACGAGGCGCGTGCCGCCCGATCGAAGCGGTTCGATTGCGCTGATGCTGACACCTTGTGACAGGCAGATCTGCTTCACCTCGCTTTCGGGAAGCGCGAGATTCATCGCGCGGCTCATTCGAAGCCCGGATCGCGTGCAAAGGCACGGATCGCATTGGCGACCTGTTCATAGCCTTCTGCGCTGGCCGTCGCCAATGCGAGCGGGCGGCCGCCGAGTTCGGGGTTTTCGGTGTTGAGGAAAGCGATGGCGGGATCACGGCCACCCATTGTCAGGAAGGCGAGCTGGCTGATGTCGCCCTGTCGCCGTGCGTCGTCGCGCGAAATGGGAGTGCGTTTCTGGCGAAAGAAGCCGTTTGATCGGAATTTGGCAGGGGGTGCGGTTTCGTCGGTCGTCGGCTGATTGCCGGGGTGTGTGGTGGCTGGGCTGGTTTCGGAACTCATGGGTGCGGCTCCTCCTTGTAAGCGGGAGCGCACACGTCTCTCAGCCGCGGCGGCCTACGAAGAACCTGTGCCGCGATAGTGCCTATATGGGGGCGCGGCGGGACATTGTAAGGCGCCGCCGGAGAATGACCCCGCGGCGGCGCTTTGGCCTAGGCGATTGCTTCGGCGAGTGGACGGACGGCTCGCGGTCGTCTGTCCGGCCCCACCGCGACGAAGATGAACACCACCTGCGTGACCTTGTTGTCTTCGTCGGCGTGGCGATCGCGCGCCCAAGCCTCGACCTCGACGTGCATCGAGGTGCGGCCGACTTTGACGAGGCGCCCGAAGACGGACACCTCGTCGCCGACGAAGACGGGGCGGTGGAAGGACATGCCTTCCACCGAGATCGTCACCGCGCGGCCGCGCGCGTGGCGCGAGGCCACCGACGAGGCCGCGAGATCCATCTGCGCCATCAGCCAGCCGCCGAAAATATCGCCATAGACATTGGCGTTAGCGGGCATCGCGGTGACGCGGACGGCGGGTTGGCCGTCGGGCATGATCGCCTGATCAGTTGGCATCATAGGCCTCCTTGATCCGGGCCTTGGTGCGCATCGCCTGTGCAGCCGCTACCATCGCGATCAGCGCGGGGCGCACCTCGTCCCATTTGCGTGTCTTGAGGCCGCAGTCGGGGTTCACCCAGATCTGCTGCGGCGGCAGATGCTTGCCCGCCAGCGTCAGCAGGTCGGTCATCTCGCGCTCGGCAGGGATGCGGGGGCTGTGGATGTCATAGACGCCGGGGCCGACCTCGTTCGGATAAGCATAGGTGGCAAAGGCGTCGAGGAGTTCCATCTGCGAGCGCGCGGTCTCGATCGAGATGACGTCGGCGTCCATCGCGCCGATCGCGCGAATGATGTCGTTGAACTCCGAATAGCACATATGGGTGTGAATCTGCGTGTCGTCGCGGACGCCCGATGATGTGATGCGGAAGCTTTCGACCGCCCAGTCCAGATAATGCTGCCACTCGGAGCGGCGGAGCGGGAGGCCTTCGCGCAAGGCGGCTTCATCGATCTGGATGATCGCGGCGCCGGCGGCTTCGAGATCCCGCACCTCGTCGCGGATCGCTAGTGCGATCTGGCGACAGCTGGTCTCGCGCGGCTGGTCGTCGCGGACGAAGGACCAGTTGAGGATGGTGACGGGGCCGGTGAGCATGCCCTTCATCGGGCGCCCGGTCTGGTCCTGCGCATAGCGCCACCAGCCGACGGTCATCGGCGCGGGGCGGGAGACGTCGCCGTAGAGGATCGGCGGGCGGACACAGCGCGAGCCATAGCTTTGCACCCAGCCGGCGCGGGTGAAGGCGAAACCCGCGAGCTGCTCGCCGAAATATTGCACCATGTCGTTGCGCTCGAACTCGCCGTGGACGAGGACGTCGAGGCCGATTTCCTCCTGCCATTTGACCGCGGCGCGCGTTTCGACGCGGAGATACCGGTCGTAGGCGGCATCGTCGATCTCGCCCTTGATGTGCGCGGCGCGCGCCTTGCGGACCTCGGGGGTCTGCGGGAAGCTGCCGATCGTTGTGGTCGGATATGCGGGGAGGGCGAGGCGCTTTTGCTGCTCGTCGCGGCGGACCGCGAAGGGCGAGGTGCGGTTCGTTGCGGTTTTGTCGAGCGCGGCGAGGCGGGCGGCGACCGCCGGGTCGTGGATCTTCGGCGAGGTCTGGCGCGCGACCGCGGCGATGCGCGAGGCCGAGAAGGCGGCGAAGCTCGCGTCCTCGCCATCGTTGAGTGCCTTGGCGAGCGCGGCGAGTTCTTCGATCTTTTGCACTGCGAAGCTCAGCCATTGCGCGATTTCGGGATCGAGCGACGTTTCGAGCGCGAGGTCGACGGGGGTGTGGAGGAGCGAACAACCCGGCGCGAGGATGAGGTCGCGTTGGCCCGCCAGCTCCTTGAGGCGCCAGTAGAGGTCGGGAAGGTTGGCGCGCCAGATGTTGCGGCCGTCGATGACGCCGAGCGAGAGCAGGACGTGCGGCTGGAGCCTGGCCAGCGCGGCTTCGAGCTGTTCGGGCGCGCGGGCCAGGTCGAGGTGGAGGCCGTGGACGGGGAGCTCGGCGACGAGATCGAGATTGTCGCCGAGGCCGCCGAAGTAAGTGGTGAGCATAAGTTTGGGGCCGCGCGTGGCGAGGCGGGCGTAGGCGCGCGCGAAGGCGGTGCGCTGCGCATCGGTCAGGTCGAGGACGAGGCAGGGCTCGTCGATCTGCACCCACTCGGCGCCGAGTTTCGCGAGGCGGGCGAGGATTTCGGCATAGGTGTCGAGAAGCTGGGGCAACAGCGCGAGCGGTTCGACCGCCTTGCCCTTGGCGAGCATCAGGTACGAGACGGGGCCGAGGAGGACGGGGCGCGTTGCGTAGCCGAGTGTCTTTGCCTCTTCGAATTCGTCGAAGATCTTGGTCGAGGCGATTTTGAAGGTCTGGCCGGCGGTGAGTTCGGGGACGAGGAAATGATAGTTGGTGTCGAACCATTTGGTCATTTCCATCGCGGTCGTATCGCCGCCGTGGGCATGGCCGCAGGCCGCGGGTTGTTGCGCGCCGCGCGCCATGGCGAAATAGAGATCGGGGTCGACGGTGTCGCCCGCCCAGTCGTAGCGCGGCGGGATCGCGCCGATGAGCGCGCTGGTGTCGAGCACATGGTCGTAGAGCGAGAAGTCGTTCGACGGCAGGATGTCGGCGCCGAGCGCTTTCTGCCGCGCCCAGCTGGCGACGCGAAGGCCCGCCGCGGCGATCTGCAATTCGGCGAGCGAGGACTTGCCCGCCCAATAGCTTTCGAGCGCGAATTTGAGCTCGCGGCGAAGGCCGATGCGGGGGAAGCCGAGGGTGGCGACGCGGACAGTCATTTCACAAACACCTTGCAAGGGGCAAGGCGCCGGGCAGACGCGTACACACGGGACTCCGCGCCCGCAAAGCAAGGGTCGGGCGCAGCTGTGCATGCGGCCTGACCGGACACCCCGCCGGAGGACGTTATCTGACGAGGCAGGTCTCCTGGCTCACGGATCAGCGCGGCGGTCTGGCCTTCCCGGTTCCTTGCCGAACCAGTGACACGTATCGACCGCCGCTCACCGCTTACAGTTGCGGGGGCAGCGCCGGTTTTTCACCGGCTTCCCGTCTTAGCTCCACTTCGTGCAAACGACGCGGAGAACCTCGACACGCTAAAGCATAGCGTAGGGGCGAGGCCTGTCAACAACGATATAAAGAATTCTTTATATGTTACTTCTCGGCGACCGATTGCGCAAAGTGGCGCGCGGCGATCGTCAAGTCGTTTGTCGATTCGATAACGCCGCTCGTCGAACGCGCAGCCGCGGGTTGGCGGACGTATGGCAATGAAATGTTATATTTTTTTGGATCGCTCGCTGTCGATAGCGGCGTCGTCCATATGTTCGCGCGGGCCAGAGCGCGGCAAGGAGACACATCGCAAACCCCTTTTCGCCCCGGCGATGGTCACGGCCGAACAGGCTATCGGAACCGTCCCCTTCGTTTCCCCCACCGAAGGCTCCCCCCAATGAAGCTCCCCCGGCCTAATTCCAGCGGCTCCGGCGACGGCGAATGCGACTGTCTGCCGCGCCCCGATTCTCCCGCCGATTCCGCGCCCGCCCTCACGACCTATGTGCTGCGATACCGCGATGCGTGGTTCGGGATGGAAAAGCGCGTGGCGTTCGAGGCCGAGGACGTGGCCGCTGCGCTGGTGATGATGGAGCGCGAACCGATCGGCGACTGGGCCGAGCTGACGCAGGATGGGGAAATCATCTGTCGTCGCGGCCACGAGCCGGGTGGCGCGACCGATTATTGGGTCGTCGATTAGCCGCACGCGGACACCATCCGGCCACTCTATTTGCAAATGATTCTCAATTACTCTAATCGGCGCGCCGAAAGGGGTGGTGAGAATGATTCGCAAGATGGTGACGATTTGCGCGGTGGTGGCTGCAACGGCGGTGCCGGGGGTGGCGGCGGAAGCGGCGGTCGATGAAGCCGAAGCCGGCGAGAGCGCTGCAATCGACGAGATTGTCGTCACCGGGCGCGCGTCGCAACTCTATCGCGTCGAGGAAACCGCGAGTGGCAAGATGCCGACCGAGCCGCTGGCTTCGTCGCAGTCGATTACGGTCATCACCGAACAGCTGATCGAGGATCAGGGCGCGCGCGACGCGCAGGACCTGTACCGCAACATTTCGGGCGTCAGCGTCTTTTCCTATGCCGGGGTCACCGCGCGCGGTTTTCGCCAGCAGGAGAATTTCTACGACGGGCTGCGCGGCGACCCTTATATCGGGTTTGCCGTCCCGCAGCTGTTCAACATCGAACGCGTCGAGTTCCTCAAAGGTCCTGCAGGGATGCTCTATGGGCAGAGCGCGCCGGGGGGATTGTTCAACTATGTCACGAAGAAGCCGTCGCAGACTTTTGCCGGATCGGTGAAGATCGTCGGCGGGACCGGGGATCGCTATGGCGGACAGGTCGAAGCCACCGGGCCGGTGAACGACGTGATTTCGCTGCGCGGCGGCGCCTTTTTCGAGGATCGCGACCTGCCGCGCACCCATGCTGGCAACAAGTCGCTGCTGCTCGACGGCGGGGCGACCGTCGACCTCGGGATCGCGAAGTTCACCGCGCAGATATGGCGGATCGAACAGGATCTGGCCGCGAACCGCCTGCGCGGGATCGCGGTCGACGCCGATGGCCACTTCCTTGCCGACCGGCGCTGGAACCATAATGAGCCGTCCGATTTTCTGAAGCTGCGTTCGACCGCCTTTCAGGGCAAGCTCGAACTCGACCCCGCCGACAATCTGCATGTCGACCTGACCGCGCGCCGGATCGATGCGACCGAGACGCAGAAATATCACGAGCCGATCACGCTGCTCGACCGCAACCGCGACGGCCGGTTCGATGCGGTTGCGCGCCAGTATCGCGATCAGCTTCGCGACAGCAGCATCTGGTCGTTCGGCGGCAACGCCGTCTGGTCGGCGCGCTTTTCGGAGAATGTGTCGAACCGCGTGCTCGCCGGGTTCGACTACAGTACCGACGACGGGGTTTCGCTGGCGTCGCAGCTTACCGGCCGCGCGGCGCCCGCGGCTGGCCTGCCGTGTCCGCTCGATTTCGTGAACCCGGTTTACGAGGCGTGCGATCCCGCCCAATATAATATGCCCGCGCAGACGCGGACGACGAGCAAGACCAGGCGCCACGGATTCTATGTCCTGAACGAACTGACCGTCGGACGGTTGATCGCGGTCGCGGGGATCCGCACCGACAGTTTCGAGGATATCAGCTTCGCCGCGAACGGTACGCGCACCGGCTTCAAGGGCAGCGACGAGACGTATCGCCTCGGCCTTGTCTGGCGGGTGCGCGACGATGTGTCGCTGTTCACCCAATATGCGACGAGTTTCGAGCCGCAGTCGGCATCGGCGCAGGACCCGCGCGCCGGCGGCCCGTTTGCCCCGACGACGGGCGACATGATCGAGGGCGGAATCAAGACCGCGCTGCTCGGCGGCCGGGTCCAGAGCAGCCTGTCGGTTTACCGGATCCAGCGCCGGAATCTGCTCCAGTCCGACCCGCGCGGCGACCCCGAAGGCGACGGCATCAACAATATGATCGCGTTCGGCGAGGTGACGTCGAAGGGCTTCGACCTCGATGTCGCCGCCGACCTCACCGACAATTGGGTGCTGACGCTGACCTATGCGTTCAACGATACGCGGATCACGAAGGATAATGGCCGCACCCCGCCGACCAATTCGGTGCCGAACGGGCGCTTTGCCAATGCGCCGAAAGCCAAGCTCGGCTTCTGGAGCCGGTACCAGATCCCCGACACGGGCCTCGCGCTGGCGCTGGGCGGCGATTATGTGTCGAAGCGGATCAGCCTGTCGAACCAGCCGGTGAACGCCTATTTCATCTTCGACGGGTCGGTGACGTGGACGCGCGGACCGTGGGACGTGCGGCTGCGCGTCGACAATATCTTCGACAAAACCTATGCCGCTTCGGGGTTCAACGACCGCGGCGGGCATTTTCCCGGCGAACCGCGCTCGGCCTTTGTCGAAGTGGGGTACAGGTTCTGACCCGTGGCCAGCGTCGCCGCCCCGACCCAGCCTAAAAAGGCCGGCGGACGCCGCCTGTGGTGGGTGGTGCACCAGTGGGTCGGGCTGAAACTGTCGCTGTTCCTCGCATTCATCCTGTTCACCGGAACGCTCGCGGTGCTCAGCGCCGAGATCGACTGGTTGCTCCACCCGACGCTGCGCGTTGCCCCCTCGTCGGTCGAGGGCGCGCCGCGCTGGGACCGGATCGCCGAACAGGCCGCGCGCTATCCGGGGGTGGCGTCGATCAACTATATCGGTCGCCCGACCGCGCGCGCCTTTGCGGTGCGCGTCGCCTTCCAGCGCGCCGACGAGAGCCGCGGTTACCTGCACGTCCATCCGACGACGGGGCGGGTGCAGGGCGAACAGAGCTTCGTCGACAGCCAGCGCGTGCTGCGCAACCTGCACCGCCACCTGAACCTGCCCACCAGATATGGCATCCCGATCGTCGCGTCGCTGTCATTCCTGCTGATCATCAGCGTCGTCACCTCCTTTGTCGTCTACCGCAAATGGTGGCGCGGTTTCTTCAAGCCGATCCGCTGGCGCGACGCGCGCACCGCATGGGGCGATTTCCACCGGCTGGCGGGGGTGTGGAGCCTGTGGTTCGTCGCGCTGATCGCGCTCACCGGCCTCTGGTATCTGGTCGAGCAGCTTGGCGGCGACGCGCCCGACCTGCCCGAACCGGCAGAGGCGATCGCCGCGATGCCGGCGGGGAGCAGACCCGCCGATGTGGCGGCGCGGCTGGCCGCGAGCCTCGCCGCGGTGCGCCGCGCCGATCCGGGGCTGGAGATCGAGGCGGTGCAGTTCCCCGACGACAAATCGGGCGCGTTCATCTTTCAGGGGCAGCGGAGCGCCTGGCTGGTGCGGCCGCGCGCCAATGCCGTATGGGTCGATGCCGCGACCGCCCGCGTCGTGATGGCGAGCGACGGCGGCAACCTTGGCGTCCACCAGCGGATTTCCGAAATGGCCGACCCGCTGCATTTCGGGACCTTTGCCGGATACTGGACGCGCATACCGTGGTTCCTCTTCGGCCTGCTGATGACCGGGCTCGCGCTGTCGGGCGCCGCTATCTATTCGCACCGCATTGCGCACAGCGCGCGCGCGGCGGTCGCGCGGCACCCGATATGGAACGGGATGTGGCGCGGTACCGGGCGGTGGCGCTGGGTGTCGGGCGCGCTCGTCGCGACCGGCGCGGTGATGATCGGCTGGATGGTCTACAAAGGTTAAGGCGTCAGGGCTTTGCCCATGCGGATCAGCGGCACCGCGACGCCGTCCGGCCCCGGCGCTTCGATCCGTTCGATCGGTTCATAACCGCACGCGCGGTAGAGCGGCTCGCCCGACAAGGTCGCCATCATCTCGGCGCGGCGGAAGCCCGCGGCGCGCGCCGCATCCTCACACAGCGCCATCACCAACCGCCCGACGCCGCGGCGCGCGAAATCGGGGTGGGTGTACATCGCGCGGATGCGCGCCGCGTCCGTCGCGGGATCGAGCGGCGCGGGATCGCGGAGATCCTTGCTATGATCGCCGCCATAGAGCGTCGCGCGGTGCGACCAGCCGCCGCAGCCCGCAATCCGGCCGTTCTCCTCGACGATGAAATAGGTGCCGTCGGCGATCAGCTGCGTATCGAGCCCCATCACCGCGTTGCTCGCGGCGATCTGCGCGTCGGTGAGGAAGCCTTTTTGAAGCTCGGCGATGGCGAGCGCCATCACGGCGCGCAGCGCTTCGAGGTCGGCGGGGGCGGCGAGGCGGTGGGTGAACATCGCGCGGCTATAGGAAGCGAAACGGGCGGGCGGCAAGCCTTGCCGCCCGCCCGCTGCGGAAGAGGTAGCGATCAGAAGCGTTCGCCGACCATCTCCTCGCTCTTGGCCCACAGCGCCTTGGCGTTGTCGGGATCGATCGCATAGGCGCGCACGCCCTCGCGCAGGCCTTCGTCTTCGGCGAGTTTGGCGACCTGGCAATCCTCGAGATAGCGCCCGCCGATCGCGGCCGGATCGGCGACCGCAGCGGCCCAGACCGAGGTCGCGGCACCCTGCGGGATCGACTTGAACTCGAAATTCTCGCCGCCCGCCTCGCGCGCCGCGGCGTTGATCTGCTCGACCAGCGCTTCGAGTGCGCCGTCGTCGAGGTGGCGGCCGAGCTCGGTGTGGATGCCGCCGGGATGGAGCGCCGCGGCGCGGATGCCGCGATCCTTGTGGCGGCGGTCGAACTCGACGGCGAAGAGGATGTTCGCGGTCTTCGAGCGGCCATAGGCGGTCCAGGGCTCATAATCGCCGCGGTCGAAGTTCGGGTCGTCGAGATCGACATTCGAGAAGCGGTGCCCCGACGAGGCGAGGCTGACGAGGCGGCCGCCGTCCTTGATCAAGGGCGCGATGCGGTTGACGAAGGTGAAGTGGCCCAAATGATTGGTGCCGAACTGCGTCTCGAACCCGTCTTCGGTCTTGCCGAAGGGCGCGGCCATCACGCCGGCGTTGGTGATGATCACGTCGAACTTGCGGCCATCGGCGACGAGCGCATCGGCGGCGGCACGGACGCTGGTCAGCGAGGCGAGGTCGAGCTGGATCAGCTCGAAGCTGCCGCCGCCCGCTGCCGCGGCGTCGCGGACGATGGCGGTCGCGCCCTCTGCCTTGGCGAGGTCGCGCGCGGCGCCGACGACATCGGCGCCGTGGGCAGCGAGCGCGCGGGCGGTCTCGACGCCGAGCCCGGCCGAGACCCCGGTGACGAGGAAGCGCTTGCCCGAAAGGTCGACGCCCGAAAGCACGTCGTCGGTGGTCGATTTGGCGTTGAACTGGGTCATGATGGACTCCTGTGGTTGCAGGGCGGGGGAGGGGGTGCCCTGTCACCGGCAAGATAGGCGCACCGCCTCCCGGCGCGCTGCCCGATCATGGCATCTGCTTGCCTATTTCTATCAATGCGCGCCGCATCGCCGATGTGCGCCTTGCGCTCCGCGGGCACGCATCCGATGTTGGCGCCATGCAGGAACGGCTCGACTCGCTGCGCGCGCACGTCATGCAGCACGTGGATTCGCCTTATTATGAGGCGCCGATCCCGCGCGTCGTGATCAGCCGGATGACCGGTCCGACGAGCGGCACCGCGACGCTCTACGAACCCGTCACCTGCCTGATCCTGCAAGGGGCGAAGCGCGTCGTCATCGGCGATACGGTGATCACTTACGACGCGTCGAGCTACTTCGTCGCCTCGCTCGACCTGCCCGCGGTGGGCAAGGTAATCGAGGCGACCCCCGACAAGCCCTATGTCGCGGTCGCGCTGCGCATCGACCGCGCGGTGCTGACCGACCTGATCGCCAGCATGGATCCCGCGGCGATCGGCACCGAACCCGCCGAGGCCGATCAGGCGGGTTTCGCGGTCTCCGAGCTGACCCCCGACTTGCTCGACGCCTGGGCGGGACTGCTGGGGCTGCTCGACCGTCCGGGCGACATCGGGATGCTGGCGCCGCTGCGCGAGCGCGAAATCCTCTATCGTCTGCTGCAGGGGCCGCTGGGGCACCAGCTCTGTCAGATCGCGCAGGACGACAGCCGGCTGTCGCGCGTGCGGCGCGCGATCGATTGGATCCGCGCGCATTACGACCAGGCGCTGCGCACCAATGCGCTCGCCGAGATCGCGGGGATGAGCGTCGCCTCCTTTCACCGCCATTTCAAGGCAGCGACTGCGATGAGCCCGCTGCAGTACCAGAAGACGCTGCGGCTGCATGCCGCGCGCCGCCTGCTCGCCGGCGGCGCCGAGGCGAGCCGCACCGCCTATTCGGTCGGCTATGAAAGCGCGTCGCAGTTCAGCCGCGAATACGCCCGTGCCTTCGGCACCCCTCCGTCGCGCGACGCCGAACGGCTGCGCGGGATGGTGCAGGTCGGGGCGGCGGTTTAGGCTTTCTCCGCCCGAACGCGGGCGCAGCGGATGCTGGTTCAGCGAATGCGGATCCACTCGTCCTCGATACCCACGCGGTTGTACTCGACGTTGGTCAGGTGGGTGCTCCGGACCTTGATCGCGCAGATCGCCGCGAATTCGGCGTCGACTGCGGGCTGGTCGAGCAGCGGCGCCTTGCTGCTGGCGAACAGTGCGTCGGTGCCGTTCAAGACGATCATCCGCGAGGCGAGATGGACCTCAAGCCCGGCCTTCTCGGCGCGGTCGATCAGGGCGGCGATCTCCTTTTCCGACGCGCCCGTCACGACGAAATGATAGGCGGCGGAGACGCCTTTCGGGCCGAAGTCGGCGACCATCGGGGCCTTGCGGCCGGGGCAGGCCTCGACGAACTTGAGCGGGCCGGGGCCCTGTTCGGGCTCCCAGCGTTTGGCGCAGCCGGCCAGCGCGATGCCGATGGCGAACAGGACGGCGACGTGTCGAGCGTGCATGGCTTTTCTCCCCGCCGGGAGATTAGGCATTGCAAGCTTTGCGAAAGCTTAAGGCGGCCTCAGGCGCCGTTGGCCGCGCTGAGGATCGCCCGCACGCTCGCCGTCGCCACATCCGTATCCAGCCCGCAGCCGAACAGGCTTTTCCCGTCCGCCGTGCGGCATTCGACATAGGCCGCAGCCTGCACATTGCTGCCCTGGCCGATCGCGTGTTCGCTATAGTCGACGATGTCCATCAGCGGACCTCCTGACTCCGCGAGCGCGGCGATGACGCTCGACATCAGGCCGTTGCCGCGGCCGCTGACGCTGCGCGGGGTACCGTCGATGGTGAGCTTGCCGGCGAAGATGCGGTCGGCGCCCGAATGGGTCTCATGCCAGTCGACGAGTTGGAAGCGCTTGGCTTCGGTGGCCAGATACTGGCCCTCGAACGCGTGCCAGATGTCCTCGGCGCCGAGTTCGCGGCTCGTCTCGTCTGCCAATGCTTGTACGACGTGGCTGAAGCTCGCCTGCATCTTCTTGGGCAGTTTCAGGCCCTTGTCCTGTTCGAGCACCCATGCGACGCCGCCCTTGCCCGACTGGCTGTTGACGCGGATCACCGCTTCGTAGCTGCGGCCGAGGTCGGCGGGGTCGATGGGCAGATAGGGGACTTCCCAGCGCTCGTCATTCTGGCGTTCGCGCGCGGCGAAGCCCTTCTTGATCGCGTCCTGATGGCTGCCCGAGAAAGCGGTGTAAACGAGCTCGCCGCCATAGGGGTGGCGCGGGTGGACGGGCAGGTTGTTGCAATATTCGACCGTCTGGATCACCTCGTCGAGGTTCGAGAAGTCGAGCTCGGGGTCGACGCCCTGCGTGTACATGTTGAGCGCGATGGTGACGAGGCAGGTGTTGCCGGTGCGCTCGCCATTGCCGAACAGGCAGCCCTCGACGCGGTCGGCGCCCGCGAGCAGGCCGAGTTCGGCCGCCGCGACGCCGGTGCCGCGGTCGTTGTGGGTGTGCAGGGAGATGATCGCGGCGTCGCGATTGGGCAGGTTTTTGCCGAAATATTCGATCTGGTCGGCGTAGATGTTCGCCGTTGCCGCCTCGACCGTCGCGGGGAGGTTGAGGATGATCGGGTTGTCGGTGGTGGGGGCGAGCACCTGCATCACCGCCTCGCACACCTCGATGCTGAAATCGATCTCGGTCGTCGAGAAGCATTCGGGGCTGTACTGGAAACGCCAGTTGGTCTGCGGCAGACGCGCGGCATTGTCGCGGAGCTGCTTTGCGCCGTCGATCGCGATCTGCTTGATGTCGGCCTTGTCCATGCCGAAGACGATCTTGCGCCACGCGGGGGCGACGGCGTTGTAGACGTGGACGATCGCGGTCTTTGCGCCCGCGAGGCTGTCGAAGCTGGTGCGGATGAGGTCGGCGCGGCTCTGGGTCAGCACCTGCGGGGTGACGTCTTCGGGGATGCGGCCCGATTTGACGAGGCCGGAGATGAAGTCGAACTCGGTCGCGCCGGCGCTGGGGAAGCCGACTTCGATCTCTTTCAGGCCGATGCGGACGAGCAGGTCGAAGAAGCGCGCCTTTTTCTCGGCATCCATCGGGTCGATCAGCGCCTGATTGCCGTCGCGCATGTCGGTGGAGAGCCAGATCGGCGCCTTGGTGGTGACGCGGCCGGGCCATTCGCGGTTCGCGAGCGGAATCTGCGGAAAGGAGCTGTACTTGACCGAGGGGTCGCGGAGCATGGTCATGGTCTGAAAACTTCTTCTGGGTGGTTGCGGTGCTTGTCGATCGGACCCTTGAGCGGGTGGCCGCGACTAGCGCGCAGCCAGTGTCACGCCCAAGGGCGTGTAAGTCGCAGAAGAAGAAGGGCGTTGCCGCGCATGGGCAGGCTATTGGTTTAAAATGTCGCCGGATGCAAGAGGGGAATGCGAAAATTGCGTCGCGGAGGGGCTCAGCCCGTCACCCATTCCACCTTCGGATCGTTGAAATCGACGACGTCGGCGAGTTCGAGGACGTTCGGATAGCCATAGCCGACGAGGTTGATGAAGGTCTGGATATTGAGCGCGAGCGGTGCCGATTTGAGCGGCACCGGGCTGCGGTGGTTCGAGAAATTATTGTTGCAATAGATGAGGATGGGGCGGCCGGGGTTGGCGCCGACGACCGCGGCGAGGCTTTCCGCGGTGAAGTCGGTAAGCGGCAGGTTGACCGCGCCCTTGATATGGCCGCGCGCGAAGGCGTCCTTCGAGCGCGCGTCGAGGAGCAGGGTGCCGGGCTTCGCGGCCTCCGCCTTGAAGGCGTCGAAGGCGATCAGGCGCGTCGCGCGCGCAGGGGCGACGCTGGCGGTGAGCGCCTGGAAGGCGGGATAGTCGATCTGCGGGTTGGCCTGCGCCAGCGCGGGGGTGGCGGTGAGGGCGACGGCGAGAAGCAGGATATGGCGCATGAGGATCCTCCCTTGAGATGGAGGCACGCTACGCCGCGGTTGCTGGCCCTGCGATGAACCGAAAATGACGCCGGGCCGCAAGATGGCCCACGGCCCGGCGCAGTGCAGGGGATCGTCGCGGCGCAGAGGTCAGGCGGCTTCGCTCGCGTCGTCATCCTCGTCCCACGGTTCGTACACCTCGTCCTCGATCAGATTGTCGACCGCATGGACGCGGACTCCGATGCACCAGTATTCGAGCGGGCCTTCCCATGCGGCCTCGACTTCGCTGAGGACTTCGGCGGCATCGCCGGAAGGGCGGTCGCCGACGAGGTCGAAATCCTGCACGCCGTCGTCGGGCGGGGTGATGTAGACGTGCGGGTCGAGCCGGACATTCGCCCAGCCCGCAGTGGGGGCAAATCCCTCGGCCTCGACGACCAGCAGCGGATTTTCCTCGTCGCCGTCGATCGAGGCGTTCACTTCGACAATTTCGCGTACCAGTTCGCTCATCACACGGCTCCTGTACGAAAAAGGGGCGGGACCAGCGATGGCCCCGCCCCGTTCATAGGCGTTGCGTGTGACAGATTGGCGTGAGGGAAAGAATGTTCCCCCCTCTCTCGTCATCCCCGCGAAAGCGGGGACCCAGAGCTTGCATAGGCTGATCCCGCTCCGGGTTCCCGCTTTCGCGGGAATGACGAGGGTTCTTTAAGCCGCTTACTGCTTTTCGAACGCGGCGTGGATTTCGAGTTCGACGGCGTCGCTGACATAGGGGATGCCCATATTGATGCCGAAGTCGCTGCGCTTGATCGTCGTTTCGGCCTGGAAGCCGACGGTTTCCTTCTTGTTCATGCCGACGCCCGCACCGTGGAAATCGACGTCGAGGGTGACGGGTCTTGTCACGCCGTTGAGCGTCAGATTGCCGGTGACCTTCGCCTCGTCGCCGTCGTCGTCGAGGACGACGCTGGTCGAGACGAATTTGGCGTCGGCGGGACTGGCGCCGAAGAAGTCGGGCTTGCCGCCGTCCTTGCCCGCGCGGAGCAGGTGGCTGGTCAGGCCCGCGCTGGCGGTGGTGACCTTCGACACGGGGATCGTCACGTCGACCTTGGCGGCGGCGGGGTTTTTGGGATCGAGGACGAGCGTGCCGGTCACGTCGCCGAAGATGCCGGTATATTTGCTGAAGCCGAGGTGATCGACTTCCCACACGACCATCGTGTGAAGCGGGTCGGCGGCGTAGGTGCCCGCGGTGACGCGCGATTTGTCGGGCGCGCCGGGGGCGGAGCCGCCCTGCGCAACGACGATCGGGGTCGCGACGACGGCGACGAGGGCAAGGGCGGCATAGGGGAGGATGCGACGCATGGGACAGTCTCCTGTTGGGGAAGGCGCGGAAGCTAGGCGAAGGCGAGGGACGGCGTCAACAAGCGCCGGAGAAACGCAGCGTTTCGGTTCGGGCTGTGCCGGCAAGGGGCGGCAACATGCTTGTGCGGCGCGCCCGTTCATGCTGCAATGCGACAGGAAACGAAGGCTGGGGGGCCTTGCGTGATGGATAGCCTGTTTGCCCGTGAAATGGGCGAGGTCGAAAATGCCTTTCTGGCGGCGCCATTCGAGGCGGACGGGTGGAACGCGGCGCTGCGTTTGCTGGCGCGCCGGACGCGGTCGTCGCGCGCGCAGTTGCTGGGGATCGGCGACGCGGCAACGCTGTTTAACTTCCTGCCCGACATCGACACAGCCTATCAGCGCGAGTTCGAGGAGATCGAAGGCTGGCGCCCCGACGTGAACTGGCGCGTCGCGGTGAGCGCGCGGCCGCTCGAAATATTGAGCGAGGCGCATTACGACATCGCGCGCCAGCACAGCGGCACCGACGACTATGAAGAGCATATCCGCCGCTGGGACGGGGTTCACGGCTGCCAGACGACGCTGGTCGAGGGCGAGGGGCTGCTGGTCGGGCTGGCGGCGCTGCGGTCCGAGGACGACGGCCGCACCGAACAGCGCGACCGCAAGCTGTTCGCCGCGGGCGCGACCTGCGCGCTGGCGGCGGTACGGATGCAGCAGGCGATCGCGCAGCGCGGCGCGGCGATGACGGTCGGGGCGTTCGATGCGATCGGCGTCGCGGCGTTCCTGATCGACCGGCATGGCGCGGTCGCCGCGCTGTCGGCGGCCGCCGAAGCCATCGTCGGCGCGAGCGGCGGCGACGCGCTGTGCCTGCGCCGCGGACGGCTCGGCGCGGCGCGGCGCGATGCCGACATGTCATTGCAGGCGGGGCTCGCGCGCGCGCTCGACGGCACGTCGCCCGACGAAGCGATGCAGCAACACTGGATCGGATCGCCCGACGCGGGAGTGGGCGGCCTGCTCTGCGAATTGTTCCGTTTGCCGCGGCGCGAATGGGATTTCGGCTTCGAGCCGCGCGTGCTGGTCGTCGCGCGGCCCGCGGCGGATATTCCGGCGGTGCGCACGGCGCCGCTGCGCGCCGCGCTGGGGCTGACCGCGGCGGAGGCCGAGATCGCGCTGCGGCTGGCGAACGGCGAAGCGCGCGAGGAGATCGCCACGACGCGCGGCACCAGCCCGCAAACGCTGGGCACGCAAATCAAGTCGATCCTGCGCAAGAGCGATGTCGGACGCGAGGCCGAACTGGCGGCGCTGGTGAACCGTTTGCTGCGTTAGACGATATCAGGGGTCGGAAGATACCGGCGGCGGGTCGCGAGCCGCCGATATCCCCCCTCAGGCCAGGCGTCGGCGTTGCCATGCAACGCCGTACCCACCATCCACCGGCAGGCCGAGGCAAGCCGTTGGTCGGCGGCGGGTATCATCGATATGCAGGAGGGTCATACCCCGACCGGGGTATATATATGTCGATGCCTGACCTCAGGGCGCGCGGCGTGCCTCGAACCAGTTGCGTAGCGCAGCGGCGGCGCAGCCGGTGAAGCCATAGGAGCCCACGGGCGAGCAGCTGTTCGGGCGGCTCGCTGCCGCAGCGCCATTGGTATAGCTGTCGACGGCCGATGCCCAGCTGCCGCCGCCGGCCACCTCATCCTCCTTCAGCTCCTCGCGAAGCTCCTTGGGGACGCGGTAGCGTTCGGATTCGGGCTGCTGCGCGCAGACGACGATCTCGTCGCCCTTCGGTTCGGGGCAAGGCTCGTCGCCATAGGTATAGAGGACCGACGTGCGCTCGGGCGGATGGCCCGATTGGGCAAGCGAGCCGTCATCCTGCGCAAGCGCCGGCGCGGCGAGGGCGAGTGCCGCGAACAGGGGGAGGAGGAAGGCTGCTTTTGTCTGCATGATCGATCTATTCCCGGACCCCATATCCCCTGCATCGCAGATTGGGCGGCCTAGATGAACCTAAGCCGAACTGCGGACGCCCGGCTATGGTCAACATGGGGGCGATGCTATCCAGATGGGGGTTCGAACGCCCGAAAACCAGAGCCTGTGCATCATTTGGCTGGCGCATCGGTTGCACGTTGCTCCGGACGAAAAGCGAGCGCATGAAAGGCGCGGCAGCCCGGCCGTGGAATCGGCCGCGCACGCTGCTGTTTTCAAGAAGGGGGCCAAATCAGGATGCTTTCCCGTCTCGCGATCGGCGCCGGTCTTTTTGCCGCCATTTCCGCTGCCCCGGCTTTCGCCTCGCAGTCCTGCGGCAAGGGGGTCGAGATCAAGGCGGGCGCGATCAGGACGGTTGCCGAGGTTATCCGCATCAAAGGGCTTTATCCGGGGCAGCAGGTCAATTTCGACGGCCTCGTCCTGCCGCACGCGGACTTTTCGGGGCAGGATATTTCGGACCTGTGCTTCAGCAACGCGAAGCTGGTGCATTCGAAATGGACGCGCGCGCGCGGGACGAACAGCCGCTTCCGCAATGCCGAGCTCAACGCGTCGGACTGGCGCGGGTTCGACGGGCGCGGGCTGGTGTTCGACGCATCGACGCTCGACCGGGCCAATCTGAGCCGTGCGACGTTCCGGCGGACGCGGTTTCAGTGGACCAAGATGGAGCAGGTCGACGCGTCGCACGCGAATCTGTCGGGCAGTTCGTTCGAGGGCGGCGCGATCACTTCCATGCAGGGCGCAAGCTTCCGGTCGGCGAATATGACGGGCTTCGAATTCCGCTGCGGGCTGGGGCAGGGGGATAATTGCGGGCAGGACAGTTCGGGCGTGTCGCTCGCCGGCGCGGACCTGACCGGCGCAGCGTTGCTGATGGCGTCGAAGTCCGACTGGGACCTGACGGGCGCGACGATCGCGAACACGCGGCTGCATATGATCCAGCTCGACTGGCTTCGCCGCAGCCGGATTGCCGGGCCGGTGCTGGTCGAGGCGACGAGCTGGACGCCCGCGCGATACGATTGGGTCGGCGCCAGGCCGGAATCGGGACGGGTCGTGCTGTCACGGCGCGAGCTCGAACAGGTGTGGGCCGCGTTCGACCGGCCCGAAACGCCGGGCTTCGATTGCACCCGCGCGCGTTCGGTCACCGAACATTACATCTGCCGCGAGCGGTCAGGGGATGAAGCCGACGCGCCTTCGGCCTTCGCGGACGTGGATCATGAACTGAACGAAGCCTATGTCCTCGCCTGGCGAAAGGACCGGTCGGTCGTGGCGACGCAGCGGCAATGGCTGCGCGAGCGCGATACGTGCATGGCGATGATCGAGAAATGGGATCGTATCGGCTGCTTCCGTACCGCCTATAATGAGCGGACCGAGGCGCTGTGGCGGATGGCGGAGGACCGGCCCGACTTCGCGTCAGGCGCCACCCAAATCTATGCGGATCAAGGGACGGCGGGCTTCCTTTCGGCGGTCGACGATCCCGCGCTGCGCCGCAAGCTGGCGCGCGCGGCGTTCTGGAATAGCTGGCAGCTGGTGATGATCGAGTCCGAGGGACGGGGGCGGCTGTACGCGCGGGGCGAAGCCATGGGCCCCAATTATCATCTCGGCTCGCTGAACTCTCCCGAAGACGGGATGGTTTACGACCCGATTTCAGGCTTTTTCGGCGCGCGCGAGATATGCCTCGCGGGGTATCGCGTGTGCCCCCTCGTCCGCTTTCGCGGGCGCTATCTGGAGGTTGGGCCCGAACGCGGCGTCGATCCGGCGACCGGTGACTCCACGATCAACGAATATGTGATGACCGGCGCGCGGGTGCAATTCGACCGGCTGGTGCGCGTGCCGCTGGACCGGAGCGATCTCGTGCGGCTGGCGATCAGGCCGGATCCCGAACCGCGTCGAGGGATGTACTGACCGCGTCCCAGACCTGCGCGAGCTCGTCGGCGGTGATGCAATAGGGCGGCATGACGTAGAGCGTGTTACCGAGCGGACGGAGGAGGACGCCGCGGTCGCGATAAAAGGCGATCAGGCGCGGCGCGAGGTTCGAGAGATAACCGCTGTCGGGGACGACGATATCGAGCGCGGCGATCGTGCCGAGGCGGCGCGGGTTTTGGGCGCGCGGATCGTGCGAAAGCAGCGAGAGATGTGCGGCCTGCGCGTCGGCGAGCGCGTCGATGCGCTGTTGCACCGGCTCGTCGTGCCAGATTTCGAGGTTCGCGTTCGCGGCGGCGCAGGCGATCGGGTTGGCGGTGTAACTCGACGAATGATAGAATGTTTTTGCGCGGTCGGTCGAAAAATGCGCTTCGTAGATCGGCTCGATGCAGAGCGTGACCGCGAGCGGCAGGCTGCCGCCGGTCAGGCCCTTCGACAGGCAGACGATGTCGGGGATCACGCCCGCCTGGTCGCACGCGAAGCGCGTGCCGGTGCGGCCCCAGCCGGTCATCACCTCGTCGGCGATAAACAGGACATTGTGGCGCGCGCAGATCGCGCGCATCTCGGCGAGCACCCATGCGGGATAGATCAGCATCCCGCCCGCGCCGAGGATGAGCGGTTCGACGATGAAGGCCGCAGGCTTTTGGGCGCACGCGGCTTCGAGTGCGTCGAGTGTCGCCTGTTCGAGTCCTTCGTAAGGGAAGGGGATGGTGCCGACGTCGAACAGCAGCGGCTGCCACGCGCGGTTGTAGACGCCGCGTTCGCCGACCGACATCGTACCGATCGTGTCGCCGTGATAGCTGTGTTCGAGCACGAGGATGCGGCTGCGTGGCTCGCCGATGTTGAACCAGTAGCCGAGCGCCATCTTGAGCGCGACCTCGACGCTGGTCGATCCCGAGTCCGAAAAGAAGACGCGCGTGAGCGGGGCGGGGGTGATGCGGACCAGTTCGGCGGCGAGCGTCTCGGCGGGCTCGTGCGTCCAGCCGGCGAAGATGAGCTGGTCGAGCTTTTCGGTCTGGGCGCGGATCGCGGCCATGATGCGCGGGTGCGCGTGACCGTGGGTGGTGACCCACCAGCTGGAGATCGCGTCGATCCAGCTTTGGCCGTTCGCATCGTAGAGGCGCGCATCTTTGGCGCGCGAAATCAGCGGGATGAGGTCGCCGAGACCGTGCTGGGTAAAGGGGTGCCAGACGGGGGATTGGTTCGTGGTCATCGCGCGTCCCTATACTCCTTCGTCATTCCCGCGAAAGCGGGAACCCAGTTCTGCCCGTGTAACAAAAGGCCAACCTTGCGGTTGGAGTCCTTGCTTTCGCTGGGTTCCCGCGTTCGCGGGAATGACGAGGTTTAGAGGAAGTCGGCGACGTTGAAGTTCGCTTTGAACGCATCGGCCAGCGTTTCGCCGTTTAGCGGATCGATGACCGGCAACCGGCCCAAGCGGCGGACACCCGAAATCCCGGATATGATCGCCTCGCTGTCCTCGACCGCATCGCCGAGGAAGGCGAGGCCGTGGATCGGGACGCCGCGCGACCGGAGCGCCTCGATCGTCAGCAGGCTGTGGTTGATCGTGCCGAGCGCGGTGCGCGCGCAGACGATCACCGGGACCTGCCATTTCGCGAAGAGGTCGGCGTAGAGGGTGGTGCGCGTGACGGGGACGAGCGCGCCGCCCGCGCCCTCGACGATCAGGTCGCCGGGCGGCGGGGTCAGTTTTTCGACGTCAATGTTAACGCCGTCAATTTCGGCGGCGATATGCGGCGAGGCGGGCGTGACGAGGCGGTACGCTTCGGCGCGAACCGGCACGCTCGCGAGGCGCGCGACGATCTCGGTGTCGGTTTCCTCTTCGAGGCCCGACTGGATCGGTTTCCAGTAGGGTGCGCCGGTGGCCCGCGCCAAAGCCGCAGAAAAGATGGTTTTTCCGATGCCGGTGTCGGTGCCGGTGACGACGAAGCGCGTCATGCCGAGGCCATCGCCGAGGCAAGCGCATCGGCCATATCGTCAATGTTATCTTCGTCAACATTGAGCGTGATCGCGATGCGCAGCCGCGCGGTTCCAGGCGCCACGGTGGGCGGGCGGATACCGCGAATGTCGAAGCCCGCGCCTTGGAGGCTGCCCGCGATACGCATCGTGCGGTCGTTGTCGCCGATGATCACGGGCAGGATCTGGGTGCCGCTGGCGGGGATGCCGAGCGGGACGAGGCGTTCGGCGGCGTGGCGTACGAGGCCGTGGAGGCGCTCCTGCCGCTCGGGCTCGTTCGCGACGATCTCGATCGCCTGACGGACGAGCCACGCCATCAAGGGCGAGGGCGCGGTCGAGAAAATGAAGGGGCGGCCGCGGTTGACGAGGAAGTCGCAGGCGATCGCGGGGCCACAGAGCAAAGCGCCTTCGGCGCCGAGCGCCTTGCCACAGGTGTGGAGGGTGACGAGATTGTCGCGGCGCGCGAGGCCGTGCGCGAGGCCCGCGCCGCCGGGGCCGAACACGCCGGTCGCGTGCGCTTCGTCGACGACGAGGATGGCGTCGTGGCGGTCGGCGACGGCGGCGAGGGCAGCGAGCGGGGCGCGGTCGCCGTCCATCGAATAGAGGCTTTCGACCGCGATCCACGGGGTGCCCGCGCCGCCGCCGGCGCGCCAGCGGGTTATGATGTCGTCGAAGGCCTGCGCGTCATTGTGCGCGGCGGCGATGGTGCCCGCGCGGCCGAGCTTCATGCCGTCGTGCGCGCTCGCGTGGATCAGCTCGTCATGGACGACGAGATCACCGCGTTGCGGGAGCGCCGCGAACAGCGCGGCGTTGGCGGCGAAACCGGTGGGGAAGAAGAGCGCGGCCTCGCTGCCATAGTGGCGCGCGGCGTGCGCTTCGAGCGCTTCATGCTCGGCGTGGTTGCCGCGCAGCAGGCGCGAGCCGCCCGAGCCCGCGGGCAGGCCGCGTTCGATCCCTGCGGCGAGCGCGGCGCGCAAGGCTTCGCTATCGGCGAGGCCGAGATAGTCGTTCGACGCGAAATCGCGCCCCGCGCGCTGCGCAAGGGTGCGGCGGCGGCTGTCGTGCGCCAGCGCCGCGAGATCGGCGCGATGGGCAGAGAAGGGAGAGAGGCCCGGCATCGGGGCTCCCCTTAGGGCATCGGATCGAAATGACAAAGGCGTGCGTGCCGCCTCAGCGACGGCGGAGCGCAAGCATTTCTTCGCCGGTCAATCGATGAGGTTTGGCGATCGGTTCGAGGGTTTTCGCGTCGAACAGCGGGCAGCGCCGGCGATTGCCCGACAGCAGGTCCCGGATCATGCGCGGGAAGAAACGGCGCATCAGCTGGCCCATGCTCATTTCGGGCAGCGCGCTCGTGTCGCCGATACCATCCTGCGTAAAAAGATGACCGCGCGGCGGCCCGACCAGCGCCTCGCGCTTCGCCGGATCGCAGGCGGCGAGCTGGGTGGTGATGTAGGGAAGCTTGCCGTTCGCATAGGTGTTGAACAGCGGCATCCCGCAGCATGAGGCGTACCAGCGCAGCGTCGGCTTGTCGGTCAGATGGACGCAGGCGAGCCGCTCGCGGCCGGTGTCGATGCGCAGACGCGCGCAGCGCGACTGGTAGAGCGCGCTGCCGCCATGCGCGTCGAGCACGCGGTCGGCGTGGCCCAGATGGCGTGTCAGATCCTGACAGTCGGTGCAATGGCACACCACATGGTCGCCCTGATCGGGGCCGACATCGAGCAGGGTGCCGGAGATGGCGCCGCAGGCGCAGGCGAAGGGGAGGTCGGAGGACATGCTCCGGTCCTAGCGCTTCGCCCGCGAATGTGGAAGGCCATGGATCCTCCCCGTCGCTGCGCGACAGGGAGGATTTTCGCCGTCAGTTCTTCGATTTGTCGACGAGCTGGTTCTTGGCGATCCACGGCATCATGGCGCGCAGTTCAGCGCCGGTCTTTTCGAGCTGGTGCGCGGCGGCGGCCTTGCGGCTGGCCTTCAGTTCGGGCTGGCCGGCCTGGTTGTCGAGCACGAAGTCCTTCACAAAGCGGCCCGACTGGATGTCGGCGAGGACGCGCTTCATTTCCTTCTTCGTTTCGTCGGTGATGATGCGCGGACCCGTTTTGATGTCGCCATATTCGGCGGTGTTCGAGATCGAATAGCGCATGTTCGCGATGCCGCCTTCATAAAGGAGGTCGACGATCAGCTTGGTTTCGTGGAGGCATTCGAAATAGGCCATTTCGGGGGCGTAGCCCGCCTCGACCAGCGTTTCGAAACCCGCCTGGATCAGGTGGGTGATGCCGCCGCAGAGCACGGCCTGTTCGCCGAAGAGGTCGGTTTCGCACTCTTCCTTGAAGGTCGTCTCGATGATGCCGCTGCGGCCGCCGCCGACCGCGCTGGCGTAGCTGAGGGCGAGCGCTTTGGCGAAGCCGTTACCCGACGCGCCCGCGCCCTGTGCTTCCTGTGCAACCGCGATCAGGCAGGGGACGCCGCCGCCCTTCTGATATTCGCTGCGCACGGTGTGGCCGGGGCCCTTCGGCGCGACCATGAAGACGTCGATGTCGGGACGCGCGTCGATCAGGCCGAAGTGGATGTTGAGGCCGTGCGCGAAGGCGAGCGCGGCGCCGGGCTTCATGTTCGGGCCGATGTCGTCGGCGTAGATCTTCGCCTGATGCTCGTCGGGGGCGGCGATCATGATCACGTCGGCCCATTCGGCGGCTTCCTTGTTCGAAAGCACCTTGAAGCCCGCGGCTTCGGCCTTTTTCGCGGTCGCCGAACCGGGGCGGAGCGCGATCGCGACCTCTTTCACGCCGCTGTCGCGCATATTCTGCGCGTGGGCGTGGCCCTGGCTGCCATAGCCGACGACGGCGACCTTCTTGCCCTTGATCAGATCCTGGTCGGCGTCGCGATCGTAATAAACCTGCATTGGAAAACCCCTTCTAGTCCTGTGGCCCCGCGAGGGGGTGATTTGATGTGGGAGAGTGGGTGCCGGCCTGCGCCGGAGCCCGATGTTAACAGTGTTTTAGAGCGCCTCCGGCCCGCGGGCGATGGCGACGACGCCGGTGCGGCCGACCTCGACCAGCCCGCATTCGCGCATCAGCGCGATGAAGCGGTCGACCTTGTCGCTGTTCCCGGTGATTTCGAAGATAAAGCTGGTCAGTGTCGTGTCGACGACCTTGGCGCGGAAGACGTCGGCGAGGCGCAACGCCTCGATGCGCTTCTCGCCGGTTCCCGCGACCTTCACGAGCGCGATTTCGCGTTCGACATGCGCTTCGCCCGCGTCGTTGAGGTCGACCACCTTGTGGACGGGAACGAGGCGTTCGAGCTGCGCGATGATCTGATCGATCACCGGCGGCGGGCCGTTGGTGACGATCGTGATGCGGCTCAACGCATGGTCCGAGCTGATGTCGGCCACGGTCAGGCTTTCGATGTTGTAGCCGCGCGCGGTGAACAGGCCGGTGATCTTGGCGAGCACCCCGGCCTCGTTATCGACGGTGATGGCGAGCACATGGCGCTCGCCGGCTTCGGTCTTGATTTTCATGATGTTACACCAGTGCCTTGGCTTCGTCGTCCATCGTGCCGGTCACGTCGCTCGGCTGGAGGAGCATTTCGGTGTGCGCGGCGCCCGACGGGATCATCGGGAAGCAGTTCGCAAGCTGCGCGACGCGGCAATCAACGATCACCGGACCCGGGGTCTCGATCATCTTCTGGATGCCGTCCTCGAGCTGACCGAGATTGTCGATGCGCAGGCCCGTCCACCCGTAAGCGTCGGCGAGCTTCACGAAATCGGGCAGGCTGTCCGAATAGCTGTTCGAATAGCGGCTTTCATAGGTGAGTTCCTGCCACTGGCGGACCATCCCCATCCACTCGTTATTGAGGATGAAGATCTTCACCGGCAGACGGTATTGGCTGACCGTACCCATTTCCTGGATGTTCATCTGCAAGCTGGCTTCGCCCGCGATGCAGATGACGAGGCGGTCGGGGTGCGCGATCTGCGCGCCGACCGAGGCAGGGAAGCCATAACCCATCGTGCCGAGCCCGCCGCTGGTGAGCCAGCGGTTGGGCGCCGAAAAGCCGAAATGCTGCGCCGCCCACATCTGGTGCTGGCCGACCTCGGTCGTGATGATCGGGTCGAGTCCGCGCGTCGCATCGAACAAGGCTTTCACCGCGCGCTGCGGCATGATGTCGGCGCCGGCTTCCTTCTTTTCGGGGAAGTCGAGGCAGCGCGTCGCGCGCCAGCCGTCGACGCGGCGCCACCATTCGCCCAGATCGCGCGCTTTGTGGCCCGCGTCCTGCCAGCCCGCGATGATCGCATCGAGCGCGCGGCCGGCATCGCCGACGATCGCGAGGTCGACGGGGACGATCTTGTTGATCGAGCTGCGGTCGATATCGATATGGATCTTTTTGGAATCGGGCGAGAAAGCGTCGAGACGTCCGGTCACGCGGTCGTCGAAGCGCGCGCCGACCGCGATGATCAGGTCGGCGCGGTTCATCGCCATATTCGCTTCATAGGTGCCGTGCATGCCGAGCATACCGAGCCATTTACCGTCGTCCGACGGGAAGGCGCCGAGGCCCATCAAGGTCGAGGTGACCGGCGCGCCGGTGAGCGCGACGAGCTGGCGCAGCGCCGCGCTGGCATCGGGGCCGGCGTTGATCACGCCGCCGCCGGTGTAGAACACCGGGCGTTCGGCCGCGGCGATCATCGCGACCGCCGTGGCAATCGCGTCGGCGTCGGGTTCGACCTGCGGACGGTAGCTTTGATGCTCGATCTTTTCGGGCACGCGGTACGTGCCGGTCGCGACCTGCACATTCTTCGGAATATCGATCACGACCGGGCCGGGGCGGCCGTGCGTGGCGATGTAGAACGCCTCGTGCATGATCGGGCCGAGGCGGTCGGGATCCATGACGAGATAATTATGCTTGGTGCAGTGGCGCGTGATGCCGACCGTGTCGCATTCCTGGAAGGCGTCGGTGCCGATCAGCGTCGTCGGCACCTGCCCCGTGAGCACGACCATCGGAATGGAGTCGAGCAGCGCGTCGGTGATGCCGGTGACCGCGTTGGTTGCGCCGGGACCCGAGGTGACGAGCACGACGCCCGGCTTGCCGGTCGAGCGCGCATAACCTTCGGCCGCGTGTGTCGCCGCCTGTTCGTGGCGGACGAGGATGTGCTTGATCGTCGGGTGTTTGTAGAGCGCGTCATAGATGGGAAGGACCGCGCCGCCCGGATAGCCGAACACCGTGTCGACCCCGAGGTCGACCAGCGCCTGAACCACCATGTCGGCACCACTCATTTCCGTCACGACGAAACTCCTTCCAACACAAAAACGCAGCGCTTGTGCGCTGCAACAGGGTTGCGGGCAATAGGTGTATGATTCTATCCTGTCAACAGCTTATCACGTAATAATATTGCTAAATTGTTGATCGAATCGATGTTTAATGATTCTTCATGGCGCAGCCAATCGGATGGGGGCTGGTGGCGAAACCACGTAAACTGGCGCTTTGCATATTGGCGGGTGGCGGCTTGCGCTGCCTCGAGCGCGTTGGCGCGGTCGATCTCGCCGCGAAGATAGCCGGCGATCTGCGGCACGCCGATCGCGCGCATCGCGGGGAGGGCGGGGTCGAGGTCGCGCGCGAGCAGCGCTTCGGTTTCCTCGATCGCGCCTGTTTCGAACATCTGGACGAGGCGCCGGTCGCAGCGGGCGCGGAGCCAGTCGCGCGGCGGCAGGAGGATCAGCGGCGCGAGCGTGACGTCGCCCGCGATGCCGCCCTCGGTCGCGGCTTGCCAGTCGGCAAGAGTACGGCCGGTCGAACGCACGACTTCGAGCGCGCGCGCGACGCGCGTGGTGTCGGCGGGGTTGAGGCGCGCGGCGGCGGCGGGGTCGGCGGTCGTCAGCGCGGCGTGCGCGTCGGCGACCGGCAGCGCGCGCACGACGGCGCGGATATCGGGGGCGATTTCGGGGACGGGCGCGATCCCGTCGAGGAGGGTGCGGAAATAGAGGCCGGTGCCCCCGACGAGGATCGGAACCGCGCCGGCGCGGTGTGCCGCCGCAATGACGGCGCGCGCTTCATCGGCCCAGCGCGCGGCGTTGTGCGCCTCGGCGGCGTCGACATGGCCGAACAGATGGTGCGGCACGCCGTCCATCTCGTCATCGGACGGGCGCGCTGACAGGATCGCGAGGTCGGCATAGACCTGACTGGCGTCGGCGTTGACGACGATCCCGTTTCCGAGCGCTTTTGCGAGCGCGATTGCCAATGCGCTCTTGCCGCTGGCGGTGGGGCCAGCAATAAGTGCGAGAGGCGGCGCGTCGCCGGAGGATGAAGAAGGAGCAGCCATGTTCGTAGCCACGCTGATAGCAGCCGGAAAGCTGACCGACGAGGTGGTTCGCGAGGGGATCGACCGGCTCGCGGCGACGGGGCACGATGTCGGCGCGCCGCACTGGCTCGACGAGCATGACGCGGCGGATATCGTCTTTCACGGCAGCCTCGTCAGCGCGCGCAAGGAACTGGCGCATATGGACCATGGCGCGCTCGACATCGTCGTCCAGCCGCTGGGCGACCGGACGAAAAAGCTGATCATCGCCGACATGGATTCGACGATGATCACCGTCGAATGCATCGACGAACTCGCCGACTATGCCGGGCTGAAGCCGCAGATCGCGGCGATCACCGAACGCGCGATGCGCGGCGAGCTCGATTTTCGCGCCGCGCTGATCGAGCGCGTCGGGCTGCTCGCGGGGATGCCCGAATCGACCTTGGCCGAATGCCGGATGGAGCGGGTCAAGCTGACGCGCGGCGCGCGCACGCTGGTGCAGACGATGAAGGCGCACGGCGCGCACTCGATCCTGATTTCGGGCGGCTTCACCGCCTTTGCCGGCCCGGTCGGCGAGGCGATCGGGTTCGACCGGATCGTCGCGAACGAGCTGGAGATCGCGGGCGGCAAGCTGACGGGCAAGGTGACCGAGCCGATCGTCGACAGTTCGGCGAAGCTCGAGACGCTGAAGGCCGAGGCGGCGAAGCACGGCCTGCCGCTCGCCGAGACGCTGGCGGTCGGCGACGGCGCGAACGACATTCCGATGATCACGAGCGCGGGGCTGGGGATCGGCTATTATCCGCACCCCGCCGCGGGCGAGGCGGCAGCGGCGGTGATCCGCCATCATGATTTGACCGCGCTGCTCTGGGCGCAGGGCTATTCGCGGCGGCAGTGGGTGATGGGGTGAGAGAGTCGCGATAGATCGGAACCGGAGATGCTCCTTTGATGATGGGAATTGTCACGGCGTTGATGCTGGCGGGCCAGCCTGCCGTATCGCGAGACGATTTTCGCCCCGGTCAAACGGCGTCGATTTTTTCGACCATCGGTGGGTCCGAATGGTGCCCGGCGGGGCATGTGCAAATCGACCTGATCACGGGGACATATTCGCTGACGCCGGTGGCTTTGCGGGAGCGTTGCGAAGACCCCGATCTGGAACGATCGGTCAAGAAGGGTCAGCTTGGCAAGGCGAATCTCGCAACGCTTCGCGCGGCCTTCCTGCGCGCTAGCGGCGACGGCTTGAACCGCTGCCCGCCAGGGACTCGTCCCGAAGGAATCATTGTGAGCAATGGAGGCCCGGCCATCCTCTTGCTGGTCACAGGTGCGCGGTCCGCGGCTGCGCCCGACGATATGTCGTGCTGGAGCGAGGCGGCCGTTCTGCTGAGCCGGACATTGGAAACAATGTTCGAATCCTGACGCCAGTCCTTATGGGAATGCGTAGAAAGAGAGACGCCCCATGACGAAGCACCGCATCTATTCGATGAGCGTCGCGAGCGTGTATCCGCATTATATCGCCAAGGCGGAGAAGAAGGGGCGCACCAGGGCGGAGGTCGACGGGATTTTCCGCTGGCTGACCGGATATGACCAGCAGGCGTTCGAGGGCGAGCTGGCGAAGGGCACGAATTTCGAGGATTTCTTTGCGCACGCGCCCGCGCTCAACCCGGCGCGCGAGCTGATCACGGGCGTGGTGTGCGGCGTCCGCGTCGAGACTATCGAAGACCCGCTGATGCGCGAGGTGCGCTATCTCGACAAATTGATCGACGAGCTTGCCAGGGGCAAGGCGATGGAAAAGATCCTGCGCAGCTAGCGCGTTGCCGCGCATTCGGGCGTCAGGGCTTCGGCTTGACCGTCACCCAGACGTTGACCGTCGCGGCGAATTTGCCGGGCGCGGGCTTTTCGACGTCGATCCGTTCGGCGGTGACGAGCTCGCCGGTGGCGAGGTTGAAGCTGGCCCATGGTTTCGGCATCCGCCCGAAACTCATTTTCTGGATCGGCTGGCCGGTGGCGGTGTTCATGATCGTTGCGTTGATACCCATCCGGTGCCGGTAGCGGCGGGGATTCGATTCTGTCCAGAGCGAAGCGGCGGCGGCGCGTCAATGCCCCTCGGCGGGTGCGGGCAGGCGCGCGAGGAGCGCGACGAGCTGCGCCTGACTGGTCGCGCCGGTCTTGCGGAAAATGCCCTTCAGGAGGAAGCGGACGGCGTTGAGGCTGACCGCTCTGAGGGCCGCGTAATCGCGGAGCGTGTCGCCGCGCGCGAGCGCTACCGCGAGGCGCGCTTCGGCGGGGGTCAGTCCGAACCATTGCGCGACGCGGTCGATTTCGACCACCGGGGTTTCGCCCGGCGCGCTGCCGAGCGTGACGATCAGCGAGGCGCCGAGGCGGACGCCGCCGAGCTGCTGCGCCGACTGGCGTGTGACGCGCGCGACGAGCACGGGACATTCGGCGCCCGCGGGGTCCCTCGTATGAAAGGCGAGGCCGGTCGGATCGGGACTTTTGACGAGATCGAGCAGCCGTTTCTGGCTGGCGGGATGCGTGAAGGCGAAGCGGTCGTGCATGGTGCGGACGAAGCCCGCCTGTTCGTAGCGCGGCGCGCGGTTGTTCGCGGCGAGGATATTGAGCTGGTCGTCGAGGCTGAAGATCGCGAAGGGCGCGGCGTCGGCGGCGGCGCGCGCGGCGCCCGCGGCGAGGTCGAGCGAGGCGATGCGGTCGCTGATCCGCATCGCGCGCTGCATGTGCGGCGCAAGGACGCGCAGCCCGCGCTTCAGCCGATCGACATCGCGGTCGCCGGGGCCGGGGAGCATCAGTCCGAGCCGGTCGCCGTCGCGGCGGTCGAGCAACACCCCGACGAGCCGGTCGATTCCATAGGGTTTGAGGAAGTTGCGGAAGAATTCGCTCTCGTAAAATTCCTCGCGCGTCATGATGTCATAGCTGTCGACGACGCTGCCGTTGCCATAGCGCTGGAACTTGCGCGACCAGGGATGGCTGCCGGCATAGACCGCGGTGTAGATTTCCTGGATGCCCGCGGCGAGGCCGGTCGCGGCAACGAAACGCGCGCTCGGCGGATTGCTGCTTTCCCAGAGGATGAAGGCGGCTTCCCAGCTGAGCGGGCAGAGGGTGCCGGTGATGCGGGCGAGGGTCTCGTTCCAGCTTTCGGGATGGAGCACCGAATCGTAGATTTCGCCGATCAGCGTATTGAGCACGTCCCATTCGGCGGGCGCGTTGTGATCGCTCGGAAAGGTCGGAACCGGCTCGCTCTGCATGCACTTCCCCCCAGAAGACCCGCAGCCCGCCCATTGGATAGGAGTGGAGACGTGATGGCAAGCGCAAAGCGACAAAATGAAAATATTCTGTCTCCTACCCACGTGGGTAGCGAAACAATCCGCCGAATCGGCCATTGATTGGGTGCGACCCGAGGAGGGTGGTCCCAAGGCCATCTTGCTCTCTTGAAGTCCGCCGGCTTGCCGGCGGGCTTCATTTTTGTGCGCCGGGCGCGCGCTGAGCGCGGTCAGAAGCGAAAGAAATAGGGCATGGTTTCGAGCGTCTCGACGACCTTGCATTTGGCGCCTGCGCTCTTGCAGCTATCCATCACCGAGCGTTTTGCGCCGCCGGGGGTGCCTGCGAAGCCCGCATAATATTGCCCTTCCTTGTCGCGCGCGATCGCGAAATGGCCGTTTGCGCCCCACAGGCCGACGACGCAGTCACGCCCGCCCGCCTCGCGGCACGCCGTCATCGCGTAGCTTTCGGCCTGTTCGCGGTTGTCGCCGCGCAGCGCGCCATAGCTATAGCCGGGCTGACCCGATGCCGAGCGCCAGAAGGCGATCGCGGCGAAGCTGTTGACCATATAGCCGCCGACATAATCCTGTTTCTCTTGCTGGAACGGGATGACCTGACCCGGCGGGGCGACGTCGCCGCCGCCATACATCTGTTGCAGCACCTGCGGCGGCGGGGCGTTGCAGGGGAGGCCCTGCGCGCAGGGAATGCCCTGAACGGGCGTCATCTGTGCGGCGGCGGTCGTCGCGAACAGGGTGGTTGCGAGAGCGGGAAGGGCAAGACGGCGCATCGGGTCAACCTCGCTGTTTTTCGATCCCCCCGCGCACAGGGGGTATCGAATTAAATCAGCGAGATAAAGCCCGGATCAGCGGATGCGCTGGCCGCCCTTCCACATCATCGTTGCGCGGCCCTGCACCGGCATGCCGTCGAACGGGGTGTTGCCCGCCCACGCCGCCATCTTTTTCGCGTCGACCTGCCAGGGCGTCGCGTCGTTGACGAGGATCAGGTCGGCTTCCTTGCCCACGGCGAGGCTGCCCGCGTCGACGCCGAGCAGGCAGGCGGGGGTGCCCGCGAGCAGTTCGAAAAGCCGGCCGGGCGAGACATGGCCGTCGCGCACGAGGCCGAGGCCGAGCGCGAGCAGGGTTTCGGCGCCCGCCATGCCGGGCAGCGCCTCGGCGAAGGGCAGGCGCTTGTCTTCGGGGCCGCGCGGGTCGTGGCCCGAGGCAAGGACGTCGATCGTGCCGTCGGCGATCGCCGCGAGGCAGGCGTGGCGGTCATCCTCGCTGCGCAGCGGCGGCGAGAGGCGTGCGAAGGTGCGGAAATCGCCGATCGCGGTGTCCGACAGAAGCAGATGCGCGGGGGTGATGCCGCAAAGCACGGGGAGGCCCTTCGCCTTGGCGGCGCGGATCAGGTCGAGCCCGCGGGCGGTCGTGACCTGCCGGAAATGGACGGGCGCGCCGGTTTCCTCGACGAGCGCGAGGTCGCGCGCGATTGCGATCGCTTCTGCCATCGCGGGGGCCGAGGCGAGGCCGAGGCGCGTCGCCATCTCCCCGTCGGTCGCGACTGCGCCGGCGGTGAGACCCTCGTCCTCGGCATGGATGATCGTGACGAGGCCGAGCGAGGCGGCATAGCTGAGCACGCGGCGCATCACGCCGCTGTCGGCGATGCGGCTGCGGCCGGTGGCGATGGCGCGCGCGCCGGCCTGTTTCATCAGACCGATTTCGGCAAGTTCCCTGCCTTCGAGGCCCTTGGTCGCGGCGGCGAGCGGGTGGACCCAAAGGTCGGGCTTGCCGCCCTTGGCGGCGCGCTCGACCAGCCCGGCGCCGTCGAGCGGGCCGTTGTCAGGCATCAGCGCGGCGCGCGTGATGCCGCCGAAGTGGAAGGCGGGCTTGTCGGTCGCGAAGACGCCGAGGTCGATGATGCCGGGGGCGAGCCACTGGCCCTTCGCATCGACGGTTTCGGTGCCGTCGGGGATTTCCGCCGGATCGAGCGCGGCGATGCGGCCGTCCACGACGAGCAGGCTGCCTGGACGCGGTGTGTCGCCGTCGATCAGCATCGCGCCGATGATGTGGAGCGGCTTCAGTTCCATCCGGCGACTCCCCGCTTGCGGCGCGTCAATATGTCGAGACACGCCATGCGCACCGCGACCCCCATTTCGACCTGTTCGGTGATCGTCGAACGGACCGGGTCGTCGGCGACGCTGCTGTCGATCTCGACCCCGCGGTTCATCGGGCCGGGGTGCATGACGATCGCATCAGGTTTGGCCTTTTCGAGGCGTTTGGGGGTGAGGCCGTAGAGCGCGTGATATTCGCGCGCGCTGGGGAGGTAGGCGCCGTCCATACGCTCGTTCTGGAGGCGGAGCATCATCACGACGTCGGCGTCCCTGATGCCCTCATCCATATCGGTGAAGGTGGTGACGTGCATCCGCTCCATCGCGGGCGGGGTCAGCGTCGGCGGCGCGACGATGCGCACCTCGTTGCCGAGCAGGGTGAGCGCGAGGATGTTCGAGCGCGCGACGCGGCTGTGGAGCACGTCGCCGCAGATCGCGATGGTAAGGCCCTCAACCTTGCCTTTGCGGCGGCGGATCGTGAGTGCGTCGAGCAGTGCTTGCGTCGGATGCTCGTGGCGGCCGTCGCCCGCGTTGAGCACGGGGCAATCGACCTTGCCGGCGATGAGCTGGACCGCGCCCGAACTGCCATGACGGATCACCATCGCATCGGCGCGCATCGCATTGAGCGTCATCGCGGTGTCGATCAGCGTTTCGCCCTTCTTCACGCTCGACTGCGCGGCGTGCATGTTGACGACGTCGGCGCCGAGCCGCTTGCCCGCGATTTCGAACGACAGCAGGGTGCGCGTCGAATTTTCGAAAAAGGCGTTGATGATGGTGAGCCCGGCAAGCCGGTCGTCGTGCTTCGCGGCGCCGCTGCGGTTCAGTTCGACCCACTCTTCGGCGGCGTCGAGGACGTAGGAAATCTCCCACGGAGTGAGTTGGGCGATGCCGATGAGGTGGCGATGGCGAAAGGCATCGCCGCCGGGCGGATAGTCGCTGGCGGGTCGGGTTTTTGCGCTTGTCATTAAAGCCGAGCGTTTAGGTGGCGGCGCGCAAATAGGCAAGCGCAGAGGCGAGCCATGGATCCAATATTCCGAGCATCCAGAGGATCAGCAGGACGATCTGGAGCCAGAGCCAGACCATCATCCACGTCGCGAAGGGTTGTTTGCGCGTTTTGTGGCGGATGATGCGGGACGCGGCGAAGGTGCCGAAGCCGCCGCCCAAAAATGCCCAGCGCAGGAGCGTGCTTTCGGGGATGCGCCGCGCGCGCGTTTCGGCGCGCCGCTTGTCCACGACCATCAGGGTGAAGGCGACGATATTGGCGGCAAGCAGCCAGAGGAAAAGATAAGGGGTCATGCGCGTGTCGCTATTGGCGGATCAGGGCGTCGATCGCGCCTTGCAGGATGAAGGCGGCAGCGGCGCTGTCGACGCGCTCCGCGCGTTTGGCGCGGCTGACGTCGGCGGCGATCATCGCGCGCTCGACCGCGGCGGTCGACCAGCGTTCGTCCCAGAGGAGGAGGGGGAGGGCGAGCGGAACGAGGTTGCGCGCGAAGGCGCGCGTGCTCTGCGTGCGCGGGCTGTCGCTGCCGTCCATATTGAGCGGCAGGCCGACGACGAGGCCGACGATATTGTGCTGCGCGATCAGCGCTTTCAAGGTTTCGAAGTCGAGCGAGAATTTCTTGCGGATGATCGTCTTGTCGGGGGTCGCAAAGCTCCAGTTCACGTCGCAGAAGGCGACGCCGATGGTTTTCGTGCCGACGTCGAGTCCCGCAAGGCGGCCGCCGTTCGGGAAAAGTGCGGCGAAGTCGGGGGCGGCGGCGGTGATCATGCGCTGCCCTTATCGCCTAAATCCGCCATGCTGAACCTGTTTCGGCATCGATGGCCCGATCTCGCGACCATAGACCCCGGATCAAGTCCGGGGTGACGAGGCTGGAGCCGTGGGTGCCGCCGGACGCGTCGGGTGTGCCACCGGCGCCGCCGGCGGCGGCACCGGCGAGGGCTTGCCTTCATAGGTCGCGAGGCGACGGAGCGCGTCGGCGCGGACGTTCGCCCAGAACAGGGTGATGTCGTAGACGTGGTAATTGTTGCCGGGGAGCACATAGCCCGCGACGACATAATCCTTGGCGATGTCGGCGTCGCCGATCATCAGGAAGCCGCGCGTGTCGTCGCATCGGGCGCCGATCCTGCCCGCGATCAGCGAACCCGACCTGAAGCCTTCGGTCGGCTTGAGCGTGCCGATATTGGCCTCTGCCGGGGCTTCGGTGTCGGGGATGCCGGTGAGCGGGTTGGTGCACAGCATCCGCGTTTCGGCGCGCGGGCGCCCGTCGAAACCGATCGTGCCGTCATAGGCGGCGGTGACCATCGCGGGATCGGCGGGATCGGCGAAACTCGCCCAGCCGAGGATGCAGCCCTTTTGCTCGGGGGTCTGGCACGCGGGGAGGCCAAGGCCGGCGAGGTCGGTGTCGAGGCTGATCGGCCAGCCGATAACATAGGCCGCGACAATGCGTTTCGCGAGCGGGGTGCCCGCGATCTTGGTGCGGAGCAAGGTGGTGAGGTGGAGCGCGCCCTGACTGTGACCCGCGAGGATGATCGGCTTGTTCTTCGGCTGTGCGGCGAGGAAGGCGTCGAACGCCTCCTCGACGTCGCGGTACGCCGAATCGATCGCCTTGCCTGCGGTCACGCGGTCCTCGGCAAGGAAAGCGCCGAGCGTCGCCTGACGATAGCGCGGCGCCCAGATCTCGCCGGCGTCGGCAAAGGCGCTCGCCATGCCCTGTACGAAGAGGTTGGCGCGGTGGTCCGAATCGCGGTCTTCGAGCGGGGCGTTCCAGCTCGAACGGCTGTAATAGCTGGTCGGGTGGACGAAGAAGACCGCGGCATCGCCCCTCGTGAAGGGGGTTCCGGTTGCCGCCTCGGCGGCCCTGGCAGGCGGGATCAGCGGCGCTGCGGCTTTTTCTCCGGGAAGCTCGGTGCCGGGGGTTTCGCTGCCGTCGGCGGCGGGGCGCCACGCCGAGGGATCCTGTTCCATCCCCGGCCGCGCGAACCACATCTTGGGATCGTCATAGGCATTGGGCGCGACCGCGGCCTGCGGCTTGAATTCGGTGCTGGGGACGAAGGCGGTGCGCGCGAGCCAGCCGGGAAAGAGCTGGTACACGACCCCGGCGGCGAGGATCAGCAGGATGATGGCAGCGATGACGTAGAGAAATTTGCGGGCCAAAAGGCGCTCCATACGGTCGGGGGGAGAGTGCGGCGCAGCTTTGGCTTGCCGTGCGCCGCGAAACAAGCCCAGATGTGGGGCATGACCGATGCTGCCGCAACCGTGTCCGCCCCCGATTCGGCTCCGCCCGTCTCGGCCCGCCTCGATGCCAGCGATCTGCCCTGGCCGCAGCGACCATGGATCATGGCGGCGATCTGCGCGCTCGCGGGGCTCGCCTTTCACCTGACGATCGACTGGCGTTACGCGCCCGATCACGACCCGGGGCGCAACGCACTGGCGGCGTTCATCACCGTGTCGACCCTCGTGTTCGTGCTGGGCGTCGAACTGCGCCGCTGGTTGTGGGCGCTCGGCTTTGCGCTGGCGTGGGGCGTGGTGATCGCGCTGATCGTCTGGACCTCGGTCGGGTATAACGTCAACGCGTCGGTGTTCGAATGGCCTTTCTGGTCGGGGCTGCTCGCGGTGCTGATCGCGACGCCGCTGTTCCAGACGCGGCGCGACGTCGCGCCCGACTGGCGTTTCTGGAAGCTGTGGCAAATGCCGTATGAGCGGCTGCACAGCCATGCGTGGACCGATGCAGTGATCGGGGCGGCGGGGCTGGCCTTCACCGGGCTGACCTTCCTGCTCGTGCTGCTGATCGGTTCGATGTTCAAGCTGATCGGCATCAATCTCGTCATGGAAGCGTTCGAGACCGGCTGGTTCCCGTGGATGCTCGCGGGGGCGGCGTTTGGCGGCGCTGTCGGCCTGCTTCGCGAGCGCGACAGACTGGTGGCGACGCTCCAGAAGCTGGTGATGATCGTCCTCGCGGTGCTGGCGCCGGTGCTGGCGGTCGCGGTGGTGCTGTTCCTGCTGTCGCTTGTCGGCACGGGGCTGAAGCCGCTGTGGGAATCGGGCTTTTCGACCGCCGCGCTGATGATGGGGGCGGCTGCTTTCGCCGTGCTGCTCGTCAATGCGGTGATCGGCAACGGGCGCGAGGAGCGGTCGGGCAACCGTTTCTTGCACGGCGCGGCGGCGGTACTCGTCGTCGCGGTGCTGCCGCTGGCGATTATCGCTTTCTATTCGATGCATTTGCGCGTGATCCAGTACGGCTGGACACCCGAGCGCATCTGGGGCGCGACCGCGGCGATGATCGCGCTCGCTTATGGTTTTGCGGGGCTTTGGGCGGCGGTGAAGGGGCGGTGGGACTTTGACGATGTGCTGCGGCCCTTGCAGCAGAAGCTGGCGATCGCGATGATGCTGCTCGCGCTGTTTCTCGCGCTGCCGGTCATGGATTTCGGCGCGATCTCGACGCGCGACCAGCTCGCCCGGCTGAAATCGGGGGCGGTGCCGGTCGAGAAATTCGACTGGGCGGCGATGGCGTTCGATTTCGGACCCGAGGGACGCGCGGCGTTGGGGGATATTGCGAAGTCGGTCGACAAGACGAAGGCCGATCTGGCGAAGTGGGCGCTGAAGGCGAAGAACCGCTGGGAACTGAACGGTGCGGGCGACGGCCCCGATGCGAGCGATGTGACCTATGCCGCAAAGACGATCGAGCAGAAGCTGCGGGTGTTCCCTGCCGGGGCGACGCTGCCTGTGGAGGCCTACACTGCCCTCGCTACATACGGCCAGTGCAACACCGCGCCGTGCATCGCCTATCGACTGGGCGACGCGCGGATTGCGGTGGTCGGTCGCGGGAGTTCGGTCGGGTTGTTTGCGCGCGATCCGCAGACCGGAGCGTGGGGGCAGGATTATGAAGCGTTCGGGCGCGGCAGCGCGGGCCCGGGGCTGACTATCGACGATCTGGAACGGGCGAGCGTCGAGGTGCGACCGGTCACGCGGCAGCAGGTCTTCGTCAACGGCAAGCCGGTCGGGGAGAATTTTGAGTGAGTCGATCCTCCCTGTGGCGAAGCCATGGGGAGGGGGGGCCGACCGCTAAGCGGAGGGTGGAGGAGCCGCGGCGTCGCGCTATTGGCCCCTCCGTCAGCGTTTCGCGCCGCCACCTCCCCATGGCTTCGCTACAGGGAGGATCATGGTTGAAGCGATCCGGCGGGGATGCTAGCGGCGCGGCTTCGTTAAAGTTAGGGCGATCATGTCAATCGATCAGGCAACAGTAAGGAAAATCGCGTCGCTGGCGCGCATCGCGATCAGCGATGCGGAAGCCGCCGCGATGGAAGGTGAACTCAACGGTATCCTCGGCTGGGTCGAGCAACTCGGCGAGGTCGATGTGACCGGGGTCGAGCCGATGACCGCGGTGATCCCGAACACGCTGCGGCTGCGCGACGATGTCGTCGACGCCGACCCGCTGACCGGCGGCAACCGCCGCGACGATATTCTCGCGAACGCCCCTGCGCCGCAGCACGGCTTTTTCGGCGTTCCCAAGGTGATCGAATAATGACCGAGCTGACCAACCTTAAAGTTGCGGAAATCCGCGATGGACACCGCGCGGGCGATTTCAGCGCCGTCGAGGTCGCCGAGGCGTTCAACGCCAATGTCGCTGGCGCGAAGGCTCTCAACGCGTTCATCGTCGAGACGCCCGAGCATGCGATTGCGGCCGCAAAAACCGCTGACGCCGACCGCGCCGCGGGGACGCTGAAGCCGCTGTCGGGCGTGCCGATCGGGATGAAGGATCTGTTCGCGACGAACGGCGTCCAGACGACCGCCGCGAGCCATATGCTCGAAGGCTTTGTGCCGCGTTATGAATCGACCGTGTCGGCGAAGCTGTGGGACGCGGGTTGCGGGATGCTTGGCAAGCTGAACCTCGACCAGTTCGCGATGGGGTCGTCGAACGAGACCTCCTACTTCGGTAATGTCATCTCCCCGTGGAAGCGCAACGATGGCGGCAATGCCGCGCTTGCGCCGGGCGGTTCGTCGGGCGGTTCGTCGTCGGCGATCGCGGCACGGCTGTGCCCCGCAGCGACGGGGACCGACACCGGCGGCTCGATCCGCCAGCCCGCGGCGTTCGTGGGCATTTCGGGGATCAAGCCGACCTATGGTCGCTGCTCGCGCTGGGGCATTGTGGCGTTCGCAAGCTCGCTCGATCAGGCCGGGCCGATGGCGCGCGACGTCAAGGACTGCGCGATCATGCTCGAAAATATGGCGGGCTTCGATCCCAAGGACGCGACGAGCCTGAACATGGCGGTTCCGAACTGGGAAGCGGCTTTGTCAAGCGATCTCAAGGGCAAGAAGGTCGGTATTCCCAGGGAATATCGTCTGGAGGGCATCGACCCCGAAATCGATGCGATGTGGGATGCGGGTATCGCGATGCTGAAGGATGCGGGGGCCGAGGTCGTCGAGATCAGTCTGCCGCACACCAAATATGCGCTGCCGACTTACTATATCATCGCCCCCGCCGAGGCGTCGTCGAACCTCGCGCGTTACGATGGCGTGCGGTACGGTTTGCGCGACCTGCCGCAGGGCGCGGGATTGCAGGACATGTATGCCGCGACGCGCGCCGATGGTTTCGGCCCTGAGGTCAAGCGCCGCATCATGATCGGCACCTATGTGCTGTCGGCGGGCTTTTACGATGCCTATTATACGCAGGCACAGAAGGTGCGGACGCTGATCGCGCGCGATTTCGAGCAGGCTTTTGCAAGCTGCGACGTGATCCTCGCGCCGACCGCGCCGTCGGCGGCGTTCGGGCTCGGTGAAAAGACCGCCGATCCGCTGTCGATGTATCTGAACGACGTGTTCGCGGTCCCCGCGAGCCTCGCGGGGCTGCCCGCGATGTCGGTCCCCGCGGCGCTGAACCGCGAAGGGCTGCCGCTGGGCTTGCAGATCATCGGCAAGGCGTTCGACGAGCAGGGCGTGCTGAACGCCGGGCTGGCTATTGAAGAGCGGGCGGGCTTCAACGCCCGCGCCGATAAGTGGTGGTAAGATGAGCGATTATCGCATCAAGGGCGAAACCGGCGAGTGGGAGGTCGTGATCGGCCTCGAGGTCCATGCGCAGGTTACCTCCAACGCCAAGCTGTTCTCGGGCGCCGCGACGGCGTTCGGGGCCGAGCCGAACACGCAGGTGTCGCTGGTCGACGCCGCGATGCCGGGAATGCTGCCGGTGCCGAACCGCGAGTGCATCCGGCAGGCGGTGCGTACCGGCATGGCGATCGAGGCCGAGATCAACAAATGGTCGCGGTTCGACCGCAAGAATTATTTCTATGCCGATCTGCCGCAGGGTTACCAGATTTCGCAGCTTTATCACCCGCTTGTCGGCGAAGGTTCGCTGACGATCGAGGAAGATGAAAAGGCGGGGATTCCCGAGCCCAAGCGTATCGGGATCGAGCGTATCCATGTCGAGCAGGACGCGGGCAAGCTGATGCACGACCAGCATCCGACGATGTCGTATGTCGACCTCAACCGGTCGGGCGTCGCGCTGATGGAGATCGTCTCGCGCCCCGATATGCGCTCGCCTGCGGAAGCCGGGGCCTATGTGCGCAAGCTGCGCTCGATCCTGCGCTATGTCGGGTCGTGCGACGGCAATATGGAAGAAGGCTCGATGCGCGCCGACGTCAACGTGTCGGTGCGCAAGCCGGGTGACGAATTCGGCACGCGGACGGAGACGAAGAACGTCAATTCGGTGCGCTTCGTGATGGCGGTGATCGAGGGCGAGGCGAAGCGTCAGGTCGAGCTGATCGAAAGCGGCGGCACGGTGGTGCAGGAAACGCGGCTGTACGACCCCGACCGCAACGAGACGCGCTCGATGCGGTCGAAGGAAGATGCGCATGATTACCGCTATTTCCCCGATCCCGACCTGTTGCCGCTCGAACTCGACGATGCGTTTCTGGCGGAGTGCCGCGAGTCCTTGCCCGAACTGCCCGACGCCAAGCGCGCGCGCTATCTGGCGGCCGGTATTTCGGCGTATAACGCCGACGTGCTGACGGCCGAGGTCGAGAGCGCGCTGTGGTTCGACACGCTGCTCGAAACCGGCGCGAAGCCGGCTGCGGCGGCGAACTGGGTGTCGAGCGAGCTGTTCGGCGCGCTCAACCGGCTCGGCAAGGGCTTCGAGGATTGCCCGGTCACGCCGGCGCAGGCGGGCGAATTGCTCGGCCTGGTCGCCGACGGCACGATCTCGGGAACGATCGCCAAGACGGTGTTCGAGAAGATGCTCGAAAGCGGCGACGCCGCGGGCGTGATCGTCGAGCGCGACGGGCTGAAACAGACGAGCGACACCGGCGCGATCGAGGCCGAAATCGCCAAGATCCTGACCGCCAATGCCGACAAGGTCGAGCAGTATAAGGGCGGCAAGGAAGCTTTGTTCGGTTTCTTCGTCGGGCAGACGATGAAGGCGATGCAGGGCAAGGCGAACCCGCAGGTCGTCAACGAACTGCTGAAAAAGGCGCTCGGCTGAGGATGCGCGCGCGGCGCCCGGCGCGTTAGAAGCGCCGGGTCCCCGCGGCCCAGTCACCGCTGTCGCACTGGCCCGAGAAGTTGGTCGTCGCCTGAATCGTAATCCGGCCCGAGCGCCGGTCGATCGTCAGCTTCGGCTTGTTCAGGCCGTTGATCCGGTAGCTCGCGGTGATCCGGTCGGGAGTGACGACGAGGTTGTCGAGGTCCCACCAGCCGTGATCGTCGCCGCTGTGGATCGGGGCGACCAGTTTGGGCCCCAGATGGATGCGGCCCTGATCGCCGTAGAGTTCGATCTGGACGTCACTGGTGAAGCCCTGTGCGCTGTTGCCGACCTCGTTACTCCACTCCCATTTATGATCCCACGGGTTCCACTTGTACGTCGGTTTGGCGGTGACCGTCGGCCGCGTGCCCGCCCCGTAGCAGACGAGGACGAGCGAACCGGGGTCATAATATCCGCGCTCACCGGGCTGAACGCTATGATCGGCGGGCCGGACATATTCGGTGTCCGCGTCGCGGCCGCTGTCGCAATTTGCGGCGGGAACGGCGGTGATCGCCGAATAGCGCCCGTCCATCGTCGCGACCGAGATGCAGCGACCGGCGCGTTCGTTCCACCAGAAGACGAAGCGCGTGTCGCGCACGACATTCCCGCCGCGGCTTTCGTATCCGCGCGCGAGCAGCTGGGTTTCGCCGCTCGATCCGCGGGCGCCGACGAGGTCCGCGACGTCGGGCGCCGACTGCGCGGCGGCGCTCATCGGCAGGGCGATGGCGGCGAGGGCGAGAATGACGGCGGTCGAACGCATGGCGGGGCTCCTGTGGCCGGTGAGGGAAGGCAGGGATTAACAGCGAACCGGGGCGGGCGGAAGCGCGTTGGTTCGCGATCCCCCTTGCAGCGGGCGCGGTGCTGTATCATGCACAGCGGCGGGGGCGGGGAATCATCGGGCCCCCGTAAATAGGGGGGGATGAATGGAGTCCGTTAAGATGGGCGGCCTGTTGCTGGCCGCCGCCGCCATGCTGGCGAGCCCGGTTACGGCGCAAGAGGCCGCAACAAGCACCGATGTCACGAAAATCATACCCGATCCCGCCTCGGTGGTGATGCCCAAGCTGGACTTCGCCGAGACCGACGCCGACCGGGCCGATTACGACAAATATTTCTATTTCCATCGCGCCGATACGGGGTTCGAGGAAGCGCTGGCCGACCTGCGCGAATGCGACGGGATGGCGCAGGGGCTGCAAAGCGGCTTGCAGTACCAGCAGGTACCTTATCCCTATGCCGGGACGATGGCGGGCGCCGCGGGCGGCCTGCTGGGCAGCCTGATCGCCGAGGCGGTGGTCGGATCGGCCAACAAGCGCAGCCTGCGCCGCACCAATATGCGCCGCTGCATGGGGTATAAGGGCTATGCGCGCTATGGCCTGCAAAAGGACCTGTGGCAGGAATTCCACTTCGAGGAAGGGTTTTCGAGCGAAGAGGAAAGCAAGCGCCAGGCGATGCTGGCGCAGCAGGCGAAGGTGGCTTCGGGAACGAAGCCCGCGACGGGGGAGCTGGGAATATGATCGCGCGTTGCCTGATGATCGGCGCCGCGGCGCTGCTGTTGCCGTCGATGTCCGCAGCGGCCGCCGAAAAGCCCGCAAAGAAAGAAAAGAAGGAGAAATGGGCGACAAAGGCGATCACCGACAAGCCGCAGCCGGTGACGCTCGACCCTGCCAAAGCCTATATTCTGGTGCGCTCGCCGGGCCAGATCGCGCCGGTCTTGATGCGCCTTCCGAGCGACGAGGCCGCCGCAGCGCATGAAGCTGATCGGGCGGCGGCGTTTGCCCGTGCGCATCTGTCGTGGCGAAAGCGCGTCGCGTCGATCGAACTCGAAGCGAAAGTGGGCGGGAACGACCCAAGCAAGCGCCGGAAGCCGACCGAGCCGACCTTGGAGAACTTCGGTTATCCGAGCTATGAGCAGAAGCACACGATGTACCTCGGCCCGCAAAACCGCTTCAGCAAGGTCGACGGGTCGGTGTACCTCCAGGAAGCGCCGCCGGGCGCCTATATTTTCTATGCTGTCGGCGCCACCTGTGCCTGCCTCGGGACGGTTTCCTTCGACGCGCCGGCGGGCAAGGTTGTCGCGCTCGACCTTCTGCCCGTGAACAACCCCGATGGAACGACGCCCTTCCAGCTCGGCGGCGCGACGTTTGCCGATGCGCGGCTGCCCGCGGGGAGCGTGCTTCCGGCGGCGCTCAAACCCGCAGGGCCGCGGGATAACTGGTTCGGGATCACGGTCGACCGGGTGATGCCGGTCGCGGGCGTTTTCACCTATGTGCGCGGCAAGCAGGTAGCCGAAGTGGCGGAGGCTGTTGCTGCTGCGCCCGAAGCGCCGGCCGGCGATCCGGCCGCGGGCCAGCCCTGATCGCGGGGCGGTCCGCGCGGGACCGGGCTAGCGCCCGGCTTTCCAGACGGGCCGCCCTTCCTTCACCGTTTCGAGCACTTTGATGTCCTTGATCGCGCCCCCGGGCGTCGTCAGCGGATTCCTGTCGAGGATCACGAAATCGGCGAGCAGGCCGGGCTTGATGCGACCCTTGCGATCCTCTTCGAAGACCTGCCAGGCGGGGCCGGTGGTGAGCGCCTGCAAGGCTTCATAGGCGCCGATCCGCTCGTCGGCGCCGCTGACGACGCCGGTCGGCGAGACGCGCGCCATCGACGTCCAGAGCATGAACCGCGTGTCGAGCGGGGTGACGCTGTAGTCGCTGTGGTTCGACGGGATCAGCCCCGCCGCGCGTGCCGAGCGGAAGGGGCTGATGAAATCGACGACCTCGGCGGGGAAGTTGGTGCGGTGGACGTCGCTCCAATACCAGGTGTGGTTCGAGAAATAGGCGGGGCCGACGCCGATGCGGGCATATTGCGGCAACTGGTCGCGGCGCTGGAACTGCGAGTGGATGACGATCGGGCGGCGGTTGTCGGCCGCCTTGATACCGAGCGCGTCGAAGCAGCGGATCGCCATATCGATCGCGGCGTCGCCGTTGGCGTGGGCGAAGATTTGCCAGCCGCGGTCGTGGACCTTGCGCGCCTGCGCACAGAATTCGGCTTCGGACAATACCGGCTGGCCGTGCCAGGGATGCGCGCCTTCCGGACTGCCGCGCGCATAGTCGCGGGTGAAATAGCCGGTGCGCGCCTGCACCGATCCGTCGAGGACGAATTTGATCCCCTGTAGTTTGACATGATCCTGATAGGTGCCGAATTTGAGGTCGGGCTGCGCGAGCAGGGCGTCGAGACCGGGCGAGAAGGGCAAGAGCGCAAGGTCGATTTTCAGCCGCTCGCGCGCCTGCGGCGAGGTGAGAAAGGCGATGTCGGCGGGCTGGGTCGCGCCGTCCTGCGCGTGCGTATAGCCTTCGGCGAAATAGGCGTTCTGCGCGGCATCGAGCGCGGCGAGCTTCTGTTCGGGCGTCGGTTGCGGCATTTTGGCGATCAGCAGGAACATCGCCTTTTCGAGCAGCACGCCGTTGAGCTTGCCTGCCTCGTCGCGGAGCATCATCCCGCCGGGCGGGACGGGGGTGCTTTCGTCGAGGCTGGCGGCGGTGAGCGCCGCGCTGTTCGCGACCGCGCCGTGGAGTGAGACGTGCAGCACGACGATCGGCCGGTCGGCGGCGACGGCGTCGAGTTCGGCGCGGGTGATGTGGCGCTTTTCGGCGAGGTTTTCATGGTCATATTGCCACACGACGATCCAGCGGCCGGCGGGGACGGACTTCGCATAGTCGCGAATCGCGGCCTGCAGCGCGGGAATGTCGGTGACGCCGGCATGCGCCTTGTCGCGCAGGTCGAGCCCGCCCGCGCTCATCGTCGCGGCGGTGAAATGCGAATGCGCGTCGATGAAGCCGGGGAGCAGGGTGGCGCCCCCAAGGTCGCGAATGGCGGCGTCTTTTCCGGCAGCCTTGCGCGCCGCTTTCTCGGTGCCGACGAAGGCGATGCGGCCCTCGCGCGTGACAACGGCCTCGACCATTTGCGGCGTCTCGCCGTCCATCGTGATGATCGGGCCGCCGCGGTAGAGCGTGGTGTCCTGCGCGATTGCGGGCGCCGTGGTCGCCAGCAGCAACGCGATGGCGGCGGTCAGTCTGTTCATGTCTCTCTCCCCGGCGCGCATCGTGGCGGCTGGGGAGGGGGCGGGTCAAGTGGTTAGCAAGCTAAACTTCGTGGTGGTGCCCTTAAACCTGCTGCGACGGCAGCTCGTCGGGGCCGCGGCCGGGCTGGTCGATATCGCCGCCGCCGGGGCGGCCGGGGATTTCGTTCGGCTGGCCGGCGGGGTCTTCGACCGGGGTCGGCTGCACCGGCTGTTCGGGCGGCGCCTGCGGTTCGATCGTGTCGGGCTTCGGTTTGGGAAGCGGGTCGGCGGCGTTGGTCATTGTCACTCTCCTCGGGTTAACCAACGAACGGGCGCGCCCACTGTTCCGCCCGTGGAACAGGCGGCTTTGTGCCCTTGCCCTCGGCGATGCGTCTGCTATAGCCCCGCGCGGCCCGCACGGGCGTGCGCGGCAGCGCGCGATTTCGTGCACCCGGCTGAAAACACCTGCGGGCGTGGCGGAATTGGTAGACGCGCTGGTTTTAGGTACCAGTATCGCAAGATGTGGGGGTTCGAGTCCCTTCGCCCGCACCAATCTGCAATGCAGGCCGGGATCATGGGGAACTCCGCCGCTCCGGCGGGGTTCGATACGAGATTTTGAGCAAGGATAAGACCAAGGCAATGAAGACCGTCGAAACGCTGAACGAAGGCCTGAAGCGCGAATATCGCGTCACCATCACCGCCAAGGATATCGACGCGCGCGTCGACGACGAGGTGAAGAGCATCGCCCCGACCGTCCGCATGCCCGGCTTTCGCCCCGGCAAGGTTCCGTCGAACCTGATCCGCAAGATGCACGGTCCGGCGCTGAGCGCCGACGCGCTGAACAAGGCGATCGACGCCGGCGTTCGCGACCTGATGGCGAAGGAAAAGCTTCGCCCCGCGCTCCAGCCCGCCGTGGCGCTCGACGATGGTTATGAAGCCGGCAAGGACGCCGAGCTGACCGTCAGCCTCGAAGTGCTGCCCGATATCGAGGCGCCGTCGATCGACGGTTTGAAGCTCGAGCGCCTGACCGTTCCCGCCGACGACAAGGCCGTGATGGCCAAGATTGAGGAATTCGCCGCGCAGATGAAGCGCTTCGAGGAAGCGCCGAAGACCAAGAAGGCCGCCCAGGGCGACCAGGTCATCATCGACTTCGCCGGCAGCGTCGACGGCGTCGCCTTCGACGGCGGCACGGGTGAAGACATGGCGGTCGAAATCGGTTCGGGTCAGCTGATCCCCGGCTTCGAAGACCAGCTCGTCGGCGTCAAGGTCGGCGACGAAAAGGTGCTGAAGGTGACCTTCCCCGATGAGTATCCGGTTGCGGACCTCAAGGGCCAGCCCGCCGAATTCGCCGTGACGGTGAAGGAAGTGAAGGTTCCGGCCGCGTCGAAGATCGACGACGAGTTCGCGAAGTCGCTCGGCCTCGAAAGCCTCGACAAGCTGAAAGAGCTGATGAAGGATCAGGTCGAACAGGAACTGAACGGCCTGACGCGCACCTATATGAAGCGCAAGCTGCTCGACCAGCTCGCCGCCGCGCACGACTTCGACGTGCCGCCGACGATGGTCGAGGCCGAGTTCAACCAGATCTGGCAGCAGCTCGAGCATGAAGTCAGCCACGAGGAAGATCCCGAAGCGGCGAAGGCGGAGCTCGAAAACGACCGCGACGATTATCGCGCGATCGCGGTGCGCCGCGTCCGCCTTGGCCTGCTCCTGTCGGAAATCGGCCAGGCGCATGGCGTGCAGGTGTCGGCGCAGGAAATGCAGCGCCTGATCATGCAGGCGGCGCAGCAGTATCGCCCCGAAGATCGCGGCCGCTTCATGGAATATGTCCAGCAGGATGCGCTCGCCGCGGCCCAGCTTCGCGCACCGCTTTATGAAGACAAGGTCGTCGACTTCCTGTTCGAAAAGGCCGAGATCAGCGACCGCGAAACCACCCGCGAGGAACTGGAAGCCGCGATCGAAGCCGACGACGACGGCCATGTCCACGGCCCGGGTTGCGGCCACGACCATGACCACGACCACAAGCCCGCCAAAAAGGCCGCCGCGAAGAAGCCGGCCGCCAAGAAGGACGCGGTGAAGGAAGAGGCCAAGGCCGAGGACGCGCCCGCCAAGAAGGCACCGGCGAAGAAGGCCGCGGCTCCGAAGGCGGAAGCCGAGGAAAAGCCGGCTGCTGCCAAAAAGGCTCCGGCCAAGAAGGCTGCCGCGAAGAAATAAGCTTCGGCTGACGATCAACAAAAAGGCCGGGTGGAGGATGCTCCACCCGGCCTTTTTGCTGTCTGTGTCCTCAACTTCGTCATTCGCTCAGATCACATCCATATTATAGCAGTGCCAGCTGAAGATCGCGGCGGCGCCGCGATGCGGGCGCCAGGCTTCGGCCAGTTCGCGCGCCTGTTTCTCGCCGGGGCGCGCGCCCAGTTGCAAGATGCGCCCGACGGCTTCCTGTACCGCGAGGTCGCCCGCGGGCCAGATGTCGGGGCGCCCTTCGGCGAAGAGCAGGTAGATTTCGGCGGACCAGCGGCCGATGCCCTTGACCCGCGTGAGCAGCGCGATCGCGTCCTCGTCGTCGGCGGGGAGGGCGTCGAAGGCGAGTTCGCCGTCGAGGATCAGCTGCGCGAGGCTTTTGGCATAACCCTGTTTCTGCCCCGACAGGCCGCAGCCGCGCAGCGTGTCGAAATCGGCCGCCGCGACGACCTCGGCCGGGCAGCCCTCGCCGAACTGCGCCTCGAGCTTGTTCCAGATCGAATTGGCCGCCGCGACGCTGACCTGCTGCCCGACGATGGTGCGGAGCAGCGTGGTGTAGCCTCGCTCGCGGATGCGCGGTTCGGGATAGCCCACGTTGCCGAGCGCGCGCGCGAAGTTTGTATCGCGCGCCGCGAGCGCGTCGATTCCCGCGTTCAGCTGTTGCTGGCTGAGGCCCATCGCATATTCTCCTTTTGTTCCTAAGGCTATCACTAGCAACGCTTGATTTGCCGCGCAACGCGCGACATAGCGCCAGCGACAACGAAGATATGGGGACGAGCATGGCCAAGTTGATTGTCGTGACGCGCGACGGGACCGAACATGAGATCGAAGGCGACACGAGCCTGACGGTGATGGAAAATATCCGCGACGCGGGCTTCGACGAACTGCTCGCGCTGTGCGGCGGTTGCTGCTCGTGCGCGACGTGCCATGTCCATGTCGAAGCCGGCGCGACCGACCAGTTGCCCGCGATGAGCGAGGACGAGAACGACCTGCTCGATTCGACGACCGACCGCGACGAAGGTTCGCGCCTGTCGTGCCAGATCCCGTTCAGCGAGGCGCTCGACGGCCTCCGCGTGCGGATCGCGGCGGAAGACTGACCTATACGGTCGCCCCCGCGAAGGCGGGGTGCGCTATCATCCATTCAGAAGGTGAGCGATCCCGGCTTTCGCCGGGATGACGATCAGCCTTGCGCCGTCGCGACCGCGTAGAGCGCGATCGCCGCGGCGTTCGAGATGTTGAGGCTCTCCATCCGCGGCGAGATCGGCAGTTTCGCCAGCACGTCGCAATGCTCCATGACATTGTGCCGCATCCCGTCGCCCTCCGAACCGAGGACGAGCGCGACCTTGCTGCCGTCGAGCGTCGAGGCGAGCGTCGTTTCGGTGTCGCCCATCAGCCCTATGCGCCAATATTGCGCCTCGGCGATTTCCTCCAGCGCGCGCGACAGGTTGACGACGCGCACCCACGGCACGGTTTCGAGCGCGCCCGAAGCCGAGCGCGCGATGACGCCGCTTTCGGGCGGGCTGTGGCGGTCCTGCGTGATGATCGCGGCTGCATCGAACGCCGCCGCCGAGCGGAGCACCGCGCCGATATTGTGCGGGTCGGTGACCTGATCGAGGATGACGAGCGGTCGCCGGCTGCCGGCGTCGGCTTCTTCCTGGAGCAGGTCGCCGAGATAGACATTCTCGAGCGGGTCGACCTCGATCACCAGCCCCTGATGCGGCGCATCGCGCGCGACGAGTCGCGCGAGGTCGGTGACGTCGGCGTAGCTGATCGGAATCACGGGCGGCAGGTCGAGCTGCCCCAGCGCTTCGCGCGTGCCCCAGATGCGTTTGACGGTGCGTTCGGGGTTGGCGAGCGCGGCCAATACGGCGTGACGGCCCCAGAAACGGATGGGCTGGCCACGCGTGCTCGGGCCCTGCGGGCGGCGGTGACGGGAAAATTGTCTCATAGCGCGCGCCTTTCCCATGACTGGCATTGACAGGCAAGCCTCGTTTCGCCATTGGACCGCTTCCCAACGCGGACCCCATGGACAGGTGGCCGAGTGGTTAAAGGCAGCAGACTGTAAATCTGCCCGGGTTTCCGTACGCTGGTTCGAATCCAGCCCTGTCCACCACCGCCCCGCGAGGGCGCTGCAAGCCGCTGAAGGCACAGGTCTCCGATTTTTCGCGGCTCTTGATGATTGGCCGCGCATCCCGCATTCCCGGTGCATGAGCAAGCCTAGCCAGAGTCCCAAGGGGCTGCGCCAGTTCCTCGATATCGAACAGCAGGCCGCGTGGCTGGAGGGAAGGGTGGAGCCGGCCGACGCCGAGGAGCGGCACGATTCGATCGAGCAGCGGATAAAATACGCGCCTCGCTTCGGGAAATTGCTTCGCCGGCCGCAGGCGTCCGGGCTGTTCGAGATCCTCGAGCTATACGGCCGGACGTGCATTCCCATGCCCCGCGCGACGGAGCGCGCCTATTGGTCGGTTTCCTGCCTGCCATCGACGTCGGACAAGCCGTTGGTTCGCGTCAATGCAAGCTGGATGGAGCTGTTCACCCTCTATGCCGACGGGGACGACCTTCGCGCGCGGTTCATCGTGCATCTTTCGGATCTGACACCCGGCGGCGTGCTTGTGCCCGAGGCGGTCGACGAGGCGCTGTTCGAGGCGTGCGTCCGGGAGCCCGAAAATGTAAGCGTCTCCTCTCCGGAGGGCCCCGACATCTCGATCGTCAGGATCCGGGGCATGGCGTCCATCGGGGACTTCCTCACGGCTGCTCGCGCTGTGCGCATCATCCGGCGGTTCAACCTGACGCACATGAACCGCGGCAGGAACGCCTATCAGGCCAGCCACTCCTATAGCGTGGCGGACTATATGCTGGGGGAAGGCACTCGCTGAGGTGCGATATCCGGCGCGATCAAGCCCGGCAGGCGGGCATCTCGTTTACATCGAGCGGGGCGGCCGCGCTCAATTCCAGTCGCGTGCGAGGAAACGCGCCTTTGCGCCACCGAGGACGGCGATGGCGCGATCGATGTTGCGCTCTCTCGCCGCATCCGATTTCAGATTGGCGAGGTAGCGCAGGACTTCTTTCCGGAGGTTCGGCGGGAGGCTGTCCCAGCGGTCCCTGACCCCGGCGTCTTCGTCGAGGCGCGCCGCAAATTCCGGGGGCATGTCGTCTTGCGGTCCGCTGCGGTAGTCGGGATCGAAAAGGACCGAGACGTCGACGGTGTCGCCGACATCGGTGCCCGATGCCTTGCGGACGACACCGTCGAGATAGAGATAGAAGCGTCCGTCGCCCGCCGGCATCATGTTGACCCGCCAGGCGGGCTCCGGCTGGCCGTTCACCTGCATCAGCACGGGCAGGGGCTTTTTCCAGCCGGGCTTGATCCGTCGTGCCCGCGCGGCGCTGACCATCACAAAGGGATTGATCCCCCTGCGTTCGATCTTCGCCCTGAATTGCATCGGGTCGGGGTCAGCCGATCGTGCTTGCGAGTTCGCGGTTGAGCCAAAGGGCGACAAGCGTGCCGACCGCGCCCGAAAGCAGATAGGCGCCCGCGGCGATCAGCCCGAACTGGCTCGACAGCCAGAGCGCGACCATCGGCGCGAAGCCCGCACCGAACAGCCAGGCGAGGTCGGAGGTGAAGGCCGAGCCGGTATAGCGGTGGCGCGGATGGAAGTTCGACGACAGCGCGCCCGACGACTGTCCGAACGAGAGGCCGAGCAGCGCGAAGCCGAGGATCATGAAGGTCGCCTCGCCGATTTCGCCGGCGTCGAGGAGCTGCGGTGCGAAGCCGCTGAACACGGCGATGGCAGCCGCCGTGCCGGCGAGCAGCGTGCGGCGCCCGATGCGGTCGGCGAGATAGCCCGACGCGATGATCGTCCCGATGCCGACGACCGCGGCGACCGCCTCGATCATCAGGAAGCGCACGGGGGTTTCGTCGGTGAACAGGAACACCCATGAGAGCGGATAGACGGTGACCATATGGAACATCGCGAAGCTCGCGAGCGGCGCGAAGGTGCCGATGAGGATCGTCTTCCATTCCGACCGCACCGTTTCGAGCAAAGGTGCGGGCTGGAGTGCGCGGTTCTCGAACAGTTCGGCATATTCGGGGGTCACGACGATGCGCAGCCGCGCGAAGAGCGCGACGACGTTGATCGCGAAGGCGACGAAGAAGGGATAGCGCCAGCCCCACGCGAGGAAATCCTCCGCGGGCAGCGCCGAGATCAGGAACATGAAGAGCAGGCTGGCGACGATGAGGCCGAGCGGCGCGCCGAGCTGCGGAATCATCGCATACCAGCCGCGCCTGTTTTCGGGCGCGTTCAGGGCGAGCAGCGAGGCGAGACCGTCCCACGAGCCGCCGAGCGCGACGCCCTGTCCCATGCGGAACAGTGCGAGGAGCAGCGCGGCGCCGATACCGATCGATTCATAGCCGGGCAGGAAGGCGATCGCCGCGGTCGAGCCGCCGAGCAGGAAAAGCGCGATGGTGAGCTTCGCGCCGCGGCCATAGGCGCGGTCGATCGCGGTGAAGATGATCGTGCCAACCGGGCGCGCGACGAAGGCGAGCGCGAAGATCGCGAAGGACCAGAGCGTGCCGGTCAGCGGATCGAGGTGCGGGAAGACCAGCTTCGGGAAAACCAGCACCGATGCGATCGCATAAACGAAGAAGTCGAAGAATTCGGAGGTGCGGCCGATGATGACGCCGATCGCGATTTCGGCCGGGTCGATGCGGTGGGCGCCCCCGTGGTCGTCAGCGCCGTGGAGGGCGCGGGCGTCGCGTTCGACCTCGGTGGTGGGGACGGTATCGGCAGCCATGGCAACAATCCTTGAGCTGGCGCCCTCCGCAAGACAAGATGCGGCGGCACGAGTCGGTCATAGGGCAAAATCGCCCGGAATGAAAATGCCCCTGCGCGATGATGAACGGTCGCGGGATTGGACAAAATGTCCTATGTGCACTGCAACAAAGGAGGCCTAGGCGCGCATCATGCCAAGCAATCTCCCCCGTTTTTCCGCCCGATTGCGGCTTTTGCCGCTGCTCGCCGCGCTGCCTCTGTTGTCGGGCTGCGGGCTGATTGTGCTCGATCCGGCCGGCGACGTCGCGCGCCAGCAGGGCGATCTGATCATCCTGTCGACCGTGCTGATGCTGCTGATCATCGTGCCGGTGATGGCGCTGACGATCTTCTTCGCGTGGAAATATCGCGCGTCGAACAAGGAGGCGACGTACAAGCCCGACTGGGACCATTCGACGCAGCTCGAACTCGTGATCTGGTCGGCGCCGCTGCTGATCATCATCTGCCTTGGCGCTGTGACGTGGGTCGCGACGCATTTGCTCGACCCCTATCGCCCGCTCGCGCGCACCGCGCCGGGCAAGCCTGTTGCGGCCGAGGTGAAGCCGCTCGACGTGCAGGTCGTCGCGCTCGACTGGAAATGGCTGTTTATCTATCCCGAACAGGGCGTGGCGACGGTGAACGAGCTGGCTCTGCCGGTCGATCGTCCGATCCGTTTCCGCATCTCTTCCTCGTCGGTGATGAACAGCTTTTATGTGCCCGCGCTCGCCGGACAGATTTATGCGATGCCCGGCATGGAAACCAAGCTGCACGGCGTCTTCGACAAGACCGGCGAGTTTGAAGGCTTTTCGGCCAATTATTCGGGCTGGGGCTTTTCGAACATGCGCTTCGCGGTGAAGAGCCTGCCCGCGGGCGAGTTCGACAAATGGGTCGCGACCGCCAAAGCCTCGGCCGAAGGCGACCTTAGCCGCGCCGCCTATCTGAAGCTGGAAAAGCCGACGCACAAGGAACCCGTCCGCCGTTTCGCCGCGAGCGATCCGCAGCTGTTCGACGCGGTCGTCAACATGTGCGTCGAGCCCGGCAAGATGTGTATGCACGACATGATGTCGGTCGACGCCGCGGGCGGCGCCGGCATCGCGGGCATCCAGAATGTCCGGCAGGTCACCTATGACAAGTTCGCCGCGCGCGGCACGGCCGAGGCGGCGCGCTGGAGTATGCGCTATGTCGCCGCTTATTGCAGCTCGCCGGTGATGTCGAACGACCGCCCCGACGCGAAACCGGTCGCTCCGGAAAAACTGAAGGGTGAGGGGCTTCCCCATCCTGCCAAGCCCGAACGCACGGCGCTGCGCGCACCCGTCGCCGCCGACCGCCCGATGTCCTGAACCGAGCCGAGATCAACATGACCCCGCATCCCGCACCCGAAACCGGCCCGATCCTTGGCAAGCTGTCGCTCGAGGCGCTGCCGCTGCACGAGCCGATCCTCGTCGTCACCTTCATCGGTGTCGTCCTCGGCGGCATCGCCGTGCTCGGCCTGATCACCAAATTCCGCCTGTGGGGCTATCTGTGGAAGGAGTGGTTCACCACCGTCGACCACAAGCGCATCGGGATCATGTACATGATCCTCGGCCTGATCATGTTCCTGCGCGGCTTTGCCGATGCGATCATGATGCGCATCCAGCAGGCGATGGCGTTCGGCGGGTCCGAAGGCTATCTGACCCCGCACCATTATGACCAGGTGTTCACCGCGCACGGCGTGATCATGATCTTCTTCGTCGCGATGCCGTTCATCACCGGGCTGATGAACTATGTCGTGCCGCTGCAGATCGGTGCGCGCGACGTCAGTTTCCCCTTCCTCAACAATTTCAGCTTCTGGATGACGACGTCGGGCGCGGTGCTGACGATGATTTCGCTGTTCGTCGGCGAATATGCGCAAACCGGCTGGCTCGCCTATCCGCCGCTGTCGGGAATTTCCTACAGCCCCAACGTCGGCGTCGATTATTACATCTGGGGCCTCCAGATAGCCGGGATCGGAACGACCTTGTCGGGCATCAACCTGATCGTCACGATCCTGAAGCTGCGCGCGCCGGGCATGGGCCTGATGAAGATGCCCGTCTTCACGTGGACGAGCATCTGCGCGAACATCCTGATCGTCGCGTCCTTCCCGATCCTGACCGCAACGCTCGTGCTGCTGACGCTCGACCGTTATGTCGGTACGAACTTCTTCACCAACGATCTCGGCGGATCGCCGATGATGTATGTGAACCTGATCTGGATCTGGGGGCACCCCGAGGTCTACATCCTTGTGCTGCCGCTGTTCGGGGTCTTCTCCGAAGTCACCTCGACCTTCTCGGGCAAAAGGCTCTTCGGCTATACATCGATGGTCTATGCGACGATCTGTATCACGATCCTGTCGTATCTCGTCTGGCTGCACCACTTCTTCACCATGGGGTCGGGGGCGAGCGTCAACAGCTTCTTCGGCATCACGACGATGGTGATTTCGATCCCGACGGGGGCGAAGCTCTTCAACTGGCTGTTCACCATGTACCGTGGCCGGATCCGGTTCGAGCTGCCGATGATGTGGACGGTCGCTTTCATGCTGACCTTCGTCATCGGGGGTATGACCGGGGTGCTGCTCGCGGTGCCGCCCGCCGACTTCGTGCTGCACAACTCGCTGTTCCTGATCGCGCACTTCCATAATGTGATCATCGGCGGCGTGCTGTTCGGCCTGTTCGCGGCGATCAACTACTGGTGGCCCAAGGCGTTCGGCTACAAGCTCGACGTGTTCTGGGGCAAGGTCAGCTTCTGGTGCTGGGTGGTCGGTTTCTGGGTCGCCTTCACGCCGCTCTATATCCTCGGCCTGATGGGTGTGACGCGGCGGATGCGCGTGTTCGACGACCCGAGCCTGCAAATCTGGTTCGTGATCGCGGGGATCGGTGCGCTGATCGTTGCCGCGGGCATCGGCGCGATGCTCATCCAGTTCGGCGTCAGCATCTGGCGCCGCAAGGAACTGCGCGACACGACCGGCGGCGATCCGTGGGACGGCCGCACGCTCGAATGGGCGACCAGTTCGCCGCCGCCCGACTATAATTTCGCTTTCACGCCGGTGATCCACGACCTCGATGCCTGGTACGATATGAAGAAGCGCGGGCACCAGCGGCCCACGGGCGGCTATCGCGACATCCACATGCCGAGCAACACCGGCACGGGGATCATCCTGTCGGGCTTCTGCCTCGTCATGGGATTCGCGCTGGTCTGGCATATCTGGTGGCTCGTCGCGCTGAGCTTTGTCGCGACGATCGTCGGCGCGATCTATCACACCTTCAACTACAAGCGCGATTTCGACATCCCGGCGGCGACGGTCACCGCGGTCGAGGAAGCGCGCACCCGCCAGCTGGCGGCCGGAGCCTGATGCGATGAGTGCCAAGACCATGACCGCAGACGCGCCCGTCCAGTTCTATGACCTCGACGAGCATCCGCATCCCGAGGGGCACAGCACGATGCTGGGCTTCTGGATCTATCTGATGAGCGATTGCCTCATCTTCGCGATCCTCTTTGCCTGTTACGCCGTGCTCGGCGGCAGCTATGCCGCGGGGCCGGCGCCGAAGGACCTGTTCGACCTGAAACTGATCGCGCTCAACACCGCGATGTTGCTCTTCTCGTCGATTACCTACGGCTTTGCGGTGCTCCAGATGCAGCAGGGCGAGGTGAAGGGCGTCCAGATCTGGCTCGCGATCACCGGCCTGTTCGGGCTCGCCTTCCTCGGGATCGAGCTTTACGAATTCCATCACCTGATCGAGATCGGCGCGACGCCGCAGCGCAGCGCGTTCCTGTCGAGCTTCTTCACGCTCGTCGGCACGCACGGGCTGCACGTCACCTTCGGTATCGTGTGGCTGGTGACGCTGATGTTCCAGTTGTCAAAGCATGGGCTGATCGCGGCGAACAAGCGCCGTGTGATGTGCCTTTCCATGTTCTGGCACTTCCTCGACGTCGTGTGGATCGGCGTCTTCACCTTTGTCTATCTGATGGGAGTGCTGCGATGAGCGCCGATCCCCACAATCACACCGCCGACGGCCATCACGAGATCGAGATGCCGCATGCGACGATGCGCGACTATGTCATCGGTTTCGTCCTGTCGGTGATCCTGACCGCCATCCCCTTCTGGCTGGTGATGACGATGCCGCTGAGCGCGGGTGCGACGGGCGCGATCATCATGGGCTTTGCGGTGGTGCAGATCGTCGTCCACATGGTCTTCTTCCTCCATATGACCCCGAAGGCCGAGGGCGGCTGGTCGCTGACCTCGCTGATCTTCACGGTGATCGTCGTCGTGATCATGCTCGCGGGCTCGTTGTGGGTGATGCACCATCTCAACACCAATATGATGCCGATGCCGCACGAGCCGACCAGTCAGACGGCGGGCCAGGTGCTTTGACCCGCACCCGCCGCGCGGCCTTTGCCGCCGCGGCGCTGATCGCGGCGATCGGCCTCGCGGCGCTTGGCGTCTGGCAGCTCGAGAGGCGGGTCTGGAAGCATGAGCTGATCGCCGCGGTCGACGCGCGGATCGACGCGGCGCCGGTGGCGGCGCCGGGGCCGGACACATGGCCCGCAATCGATGCGAAGCGTGATGCCTATCGCCGGGTGACCGCGACCGGCGTTTTCCGGCACGACCGCGAGACGCTGGTGCAGGCGGTGACCGACCGTGGCGCGGGGTTCTGGGTGCTGACGCCGCTCGAAACTCCTGCTTTCACCTTGCTGGTCAATCGCGGTTTCGTACCGACGAACCGGCGCGATCCGGCAATGCGCGCGGCGGGCAATGTCGCGGGGACTGCGACGGTGACCGGCCTGCTTCGCGTCACCGAGCCCGGAGGCGCCTTCCTGCGCACGAACGATCCGGCGGCGGGGCGCTGGTATTCGCGCGATGTCGCCGCAATCGCGAAGGCGAGGGGGCTCGCCCGGACCGCCCCCTATTTCGTCGATGCCGACGCGCGGCCGAACCCCGGCGGCTATCCCGTCGGCGGGCTGACCGTCGTGCAGTTTCGCGACCATCACATGATCTACGCGCTGACCTGGTTTGCGCTTTGCGGACTCAGCCTCTTTTTTGCGTGGCGGCTGTGGCGTATCCGGGATTGATGACCCGCCCGACGATCCTGCCCGAAGGCCCCGCCGGCGCCAGCGCCGGCCGCCGCAATATGGCGCTGCTGATCCAGCTGCGCTGGCTCGCGGTCGGGGGGCAGCTCGCGACGATCGGGATCGCCAGCGGCCCGATGGGCATAGTGCTGCCGCGCGCGCCGTTGCTTGCCGCGATCATGGTGCTGATCGCGATCAACTTCGCGAGTATCGCTTTGCTGCGTCGCGGCCGCGCGGTCACCAATATCGAACTGACCGCGGCGCTCTTGTTCGACGTTGCGGCGCTGGGGTGGCAGCTCCACCATAGCGGCGGGCTCGCCAATCCCTTCGCCTCGCTATTCCTGCTCCAGGTCGTGATCGGCGCGATCCTGCTGACCCCGCGATCGTCGTGGGCGATCGTCGTCGCGGCGCTCGCCGCGCTCGCCACGCTGCGCGTCGATCCGACGCCGCTCGTCCTGCCGCCGCGCTATGCCGCCGACCCTATGGAGCTGTATCTGCAGGGCAGTTTCGTCTGTTTCCTGCTGATCGCAGTGTTGCTCGTCGCCTTCGTCACACGCATCAGTCGCAATTTGCGTGACAGCGACGCCGCGCTCGCGACGAGCCGTCAGCGCGCGGCGGAGGAGGACCATATCGTCCGCATGGGGCTGCTCGCATCGGGCGCGGCGCACGAGCTGGGGACGCCGCTGTCGACGCTGTCGGTGCTGATCGGCGACTGGAAGGCCGCGCCGCGGCTGAAGGACGACCGCGAGTTGCAGGAGGATCTGGGTGACATGGATGTGGCGGTGCAGCGCTGCAAGGCGATCGTCAGCGGTATCCTGATGTCGGCGGGCGAGGCGCGCGGCGAAGGGCCGCAGCTCACGACGATGCGTGCCTCGTTCAACGAGATTGTCGAGCATACGCGCGCGGTGCGCCGCCCCGGCACGGTCGAATTCAACGACCGCTTCGGTGCCGACGTCGCGATCGTCTCGGACCCCGCGCTGCGGCAGGTGATCGGCAACATCCTCGACAATGCGGCCGAGGTGTCGCCCGACTGGACGAGTATCACGACATCGCGCGACGGCGACATGCTGGTGATGGAGATCGCCGATCGCGGGCCGGGTTTCAGCGCAGAGATGCTGGAGAATTTCGGACAGCCCTATCGTTCGACCAAGGGGCGCCCCGGCGGCGGGCTGGGGCTGTTCCTGCTCGTCAACGTGTTGCGCAAGCTCGGGGGCGGCGCCAGCGTGTCGAATCGCGATGCGGGCGGCGCGCTGGTGCGGATATTCCTGCCCATTTCGGCGCTCGCGCGCGGCGACGGAGAAACCGCATGAGCGACCGGCGGCAATTGCTGATCGTCGAGGATGACGAGGCGTTCGCGCGGACGCTCAAGCGTTCGTTCGAGCGGCGCGGCTATGATGTGCGTGTCGCGCACAGCCCCGACGCGCTCGACGGCCTGCTCACCGGCTGGCGCCCCGGCTATGCGGTCGTCGACCTCAAGCTTGGCAGCGCGTCGGGGCTTGTGTGCGTGCAGACGTTGCGCGCGCTCGACCCGGCGATGCGGATCGTCGTGCTGACCGGCTTTGCGAGCATCGCGACCGCGGTCGAGGCGATCAAGCTCGGCGCCTCCTATTATCTAGCCAAGCCGTCGAACACCGACGATATCGAGGCGGCGTTCGAACGGTCCGAGGGCAATGCCGATGCCCCGCTCGATGCGCGCCCGACGTCGATCAAGACCGTCGAGTGGGAACATATCCACCAGACCCTGGTCGAGACCGATTTCAACATATCGGAGACCGCACGCCGGCTGGGGATGCACCGCCGCACATTGGCGCGCAAGCTGGAGAAGCGGCAGATACGCTGAGCGTCGCCTCAGCCGCTCGCGACGCGGCGGAGATGGCCGTCGACGAGGGTCAGCGCAAGCGCGCCGAGCAGGCCGGTGTCATCGCCGAGACCGGGGGGCACGATGACCATTTCGGGATCGCCGCTGAAATAGCCGTTCGACGCGGTCCTCGCTTCGGCGCGGACGCGTTCGATCAGCCCGGGCGTGGCCATGACCCCGCCGCCGAGGATGATGCGCGCGGGCTCGAAGATTGCCTGAAAGGTGGCGGCGGCCTGCGCGAGATACCAGGCGATGATCCCATGCCCGGCATGGTCGGCCGGGAGTTCGGATAGCGACGCGCCCCACCGAGCCTTGATCGACGGCCCCGCCGCGAGACCTTCGAGGCAATCGCCGTGGAAGGGGCAATTGCCGGCGAAGCCCGGATCGCCGGGGTGGCGCGGCATACGTATGTGCCCCATCTCGGGGTGGCTCACGCCGTGGATCAGCCGTCCATCAACGACCGCGCCGCCGCCGATTCCGGTACCCACCGTCAGGTAAAGTACCGATTCCATTCCCGCGCCGGCGCCCCACATCGATTCGGCAAGCGCCGCGCCGTTGACGTCGGTATTGATCGCGACCGGGCAGCCAAGGGCGCGCCCGAGGGGGCCTGCGATGTCCGCGCCGCTCCAGTGCGGTTTGACCGTCCGCCGGATGTGTCCCCATGACGGCGACGCCGGATCGAGGTCGAGCGGGCCGAAGCTGGCGATGCCCACCGCCGAATAATCGTCGCCCTGCGCGCCCAGCCAGTCGATCGTCGCGGCGATGGTTTCGCCGGGGCGCGTCGTGTCGATCCGCGTCCGCGCGAGGATCTGGCGCGACGCGTCGCCGACCCCGACGACGAACTTTGTGCCGCCCGCCTCGATCAGCGCGATCCTGCCCGCCATGCCCGCTATTTCTTCTCGACGAGTTCGCGTGTCAGGAAGGCGTGGAGCATCGCCGCGCGCACCGCATCCTCGGCATGATCGGCGCCGACCGAATGGCCGCCTTCCAGATATTCGTGATAATAGACGCGGTTGCCATTCTCCATCAGCCGCGCGGCGAATTTGCGCGCATGGCCGGGGTGGACGCGGTCGTCCTTGGTCGAAAGATAGAGGAAGATTGGCGGGTATTTCACGCCCTTGCGGATGTTGTGATAGGGCGAATATTTCGACAGGAAGGCCCAGTCGCCGGGCACGTCGGGATCGCCATATTCGGCAACCCACGAGGCGCCGGCGAGCATCTTGTCGTAGCGCCACATATCCTTGATCGGCGAGCCCGAGATCACTGCGCCATAGAGGTCGGGGCGCTGCGTCATCGCCGCACCGACGAGCACGCCGCCGTTCGAGCGGCCCGAGATCGCGATCCTGCCCTTCGCGCTGACGCCGGTCTTCACAAGGTCCTCGGCCACGGCATGGAGATCGTCGAAGCTGTTCTGGCGCTTTTCGCGGAGCGCGGCCTGATGCCAGGCCGGACCATATTCGCCGCCGCCGCGGATATTGGCGAGGACATAGGCATTGCCGTCCTCGACCCAGAACAGGCCAAGCGGGCCGGCGCGGTACGGCTGGCCGGTGAGATAGCCCGGCGTCTGCGCGGCGCGGAAACCGCCATAGGCGTGGATCAGCGCGGGAACCGGCGCTTCGCTGTCCGATTTCTTTCGGACGAGGAAGTAAGGTATTCTGGTGCCGTCCTTCGAGGTCGCGAAGCGCTTTTCGACGAGCATGTTCTTCGCGTCGAAGGTTGCGGGCAGGCTCTGCACCGCTTGCGGCGCGCCGGTCTCGCCGACGGCATAGAGCGTCGGCGGCATCAGCATCGTTTCGGCGGTCGCCAGGACGATATCGCGCGCGCCGATCGTCCCCGCGAGGGTGACGGTGGCGTTGGCGGCGAGCGGCACCTCCTTCTGGCTCCAGCGGCCGGTCGCGGGATCGCGGCGCAGCGCGAACAGCTTGCCCTCGACATCGTCGAGCGCCTTCACCCAGAGGATATTGTCGGTTGCCGAGACATCCTCGACCGCCTGCGCTTTCGTCGGCGCCATCACCGGAGTGACCGCCACCTGCCGGTCGGCCGCCATATCCTCGAGCGACAACGAGATCAGCGAGCCCGCAGGGAAACCCTCGCCCAGTTCCTTGTTGAGGAAGACGATCGCCTGGCCGTCCAGCACGTCGCGGAGGCTCGCGGTGTCGGGAATGATCGTCGGATGATAGGTCTCGCCGCCGGCGACGCGGATCAGATAGTCGGTGGTGTAGAAGGTCTTGCCGCGGCTGATCATCGGCCAGCGCTTGTCACCGTCGACGAGCGCGAAGGCATTCATGCCGACATCCTCATGCGCGCCCTCGGCCACCGTCACGGCTGACGCCAGCGGCGTGCCGCGTTTCCAGCGCTTGACGATACGCGGATAGCCCGACGCGGTCATGCTGCCTGCGCCATAGTCGGTCGCGACGAGCAGGGCGTCGGCGTCCTCCCACGTCACGCTGCTCTTCGCCTGCGGCAGCACGAAACCGCCGTCGACGAAGCTTTTGGTCGTGCGATCCCATTCGCGCACGACGTCGGCGTCGGTGCCGCCGGGGCTCAGCGAAACGAGGCAGCGTTTATAGTCGGGGGCGAGGCAGTCGGCGCCGTGCCAGACCCAGCTCTGCTCCTCCGCCTTGCCGAGCGCGTCGACGTCGATCAGCGTCGTCCATACGGGCTTGCCCGCGAGATACGCGTCGAGCGGGCTCTGCCGCCACAGCCCGCGCGGGTTGGCCGCGTCGCGCCAGAAATTGGTGATCGTGTCGCCCATGACCTCGCCGGGCTCGGCGATCTGGCGGTCGTCGTCGAGAATTTCGCGCGCACGCTTGCGGTCGGCCTCGAACCCGGGGCGGCCGGTGATCAGCCGGTCGGTCGCGGCATTTTCCTTTTTGACCCAGTCGAGCGCCTTTGCGCCCTCGATATCCTCGAGCCAGAGGTAAGGATCTTTTGCGTCCTGCGCGGCCGCCGTCACGGCGGCGATCGAACAGCTGAGGGCAAGCGCGGCAAGGCTGGCGCGGATCATTCGGAAAATCTCCCCTGGGGTGTGGCGCTGCCGTGTTAGCAGCATTGCACACCTCAGGGGAAGAAGACGAAACGCCTATTGGTCGATGATGATCGTGCCGGGGTGGTGCTTGTCGAGATGTTTCTTGATGATCTTGAGATTGCGCGTGTTCGAGCGGAAGAAAAAGTCGAACGCGTCGCCGACGAGCGGAACCGCGCCGAGCGCGGTATCGACGCCGAGGTTGCCGACCATGCGCCAGATCTTCCATTTCGGCATGCCGAGGTTGCGCGCTTCCCAGATCAGATAGGCGCCCATCGTCGCGGCGATGACGTCGCCGACCACGGGAACGAGGCCGACGATCGCGTCGAGGCCCACCGGGCGGTTGATGCCGGGGATGACAAAGCTGCGTTCGAGCAGGATTTCGAGCGTCTCGACGCGTTTGCGCAGCGCCGCGGGGTCGCTGCGGTTCGAGATCAGCGCGTCGAAGATCGCGTCGGGATTCGGCGTCGAAGGGGCCATCGGGGTCCTTTCAAAAGCGCTCGAAGTTGCAGCGCCGCTGTATTAGTTGGGTATGGCAATCAAATGATTCAATGGGTGCTGCGCGCGGCCGTTCGCGCGCAGCCCGGTCAGGCGCTGCGACGCGACCGACCAGCGGAGCGGCGTCGCGAGCGGGATGAAGGGGGCGTAGCGGGCAAGCACCGCTTCGGCCTCGCCGACCTGCTGTGCGCGCTGGCCGGGGTCGATGTTGCGCGTCGCGAGGTCGATCAGGTCCTGCGCATCGCGGTTGCACAGCGTGTCGCGGCGGCACGAAAGGCGGCGAAGGGCCCACAAGGCATCGTCGTTGGGCGCAACCTCGTCGATCAGGCGGAGGTCGGCGGCCGAGGCCATCTTGACCCGGAGGCTGGGGACGCCGATCGCCGCGAAGTCGGCCGAAACATAAGCGAAGAGGATGCGCCCGCCCGGCGTGTCGGGAACGGCGATGCGCAGCGGCTCGATCATGCGCCCGGCGCCGCGCCAGGCATCGACAGCGCGCTTCGCTTGCGCGACCCGCGACGCCTCGTCGTAGTCGGCCCATGCGGGGACCAGCGGGGCGGGGCCGCCGTCGCGGGCGTAGAGCGCGGGGCGGAGCGTCACCTGCGGCTGCCATTCGGCGAGCCCGAAAGCTTCGACCAGCCGCTCGCGCCGGATCGCGCGGACGAGCGCGTCGCGGTTGGTGTCGGTCGCGAGAAAACCCTCGGCACGGACGAAGGACAGGCCGAACAGCCCGGGGACGGGATCGACGACGAGCCGCGAACGGCCGATGTTCGACGCGACGAAATAGGGCAGGGTGGAAAAGCGGCCGCCGACGACGCCGTCGGCATATCCGTTCTTGAAGCGCGCGAGCGCGCCCGCGGGCGACGTGCCGACGAGTTCGATCGAGGACGCCGGGTCGTTCGCCGCCGCTTCGGCTGCCTCCGGATCTTCGGCAAGCGGATCGGGAGCGGGCGAGAGCAACACCGCGCGGCCGATCCGGCGCGCGCGCATCGGGCCCCAGCCCATGCCTTTGTTGACGATCGCCATCGACGGCTGCGCGAGCAGTTCGAGGAGCGCGGGTTGCGGCACCGCGAGCCGGATCTCGATGACGGTGTCGGTCATCGCCTTGATCGTCTCGACCTCCGGAAAATCATCCTTCAGCAGATGGCGGCTGGCGGGCGCCAGATAGGAGCGCAGGATCGCGGCGACATCTTCGGCGGCGACCTTGCGTCCGTTCGTCCATCTGGCCTCGCGCAGACGGAAGATATAGCTGCGCCCGTCGGTGGTCACGGTCCAGCGATCGGCGAGGCCGGTGTCGATCTGCCCCTCGCCGTCATAGCTGACGAGGCCTTGCGAGGTGGCGTCGAGCAAGGCGGCGTTGGCGGCGGACAATTCGCCGTCGACCGGCGTCGAGGCGGGGTTGAGCGAGCCCATTGCGGCAATCCGGACCGGGCCGCGCTCGCCGAACAGGCCGCAGCTCGACACGGTGAGCGCAAGGCCCGCCGCCGCCGCGATCGCGGCGGTGCGTCCATGTCTGCCTTGTGCCGTCATTATGCCCTTTGCCTCCAGATACCATAAGCCAATCATAACCATGTGCTGCGAAAGCGGAATAGGGCTATCGCAACAAAGGGGAGCGAATGCAGCATCGGGCGGAAGGACAAGCGGACGAAAGCGTCGCGCTACGCATCGAGGTGGCGGGGCGGACGCTCGGCCATGTGCGCCGCCGGCTGCGCGTCGTGCCGCACGGCCTCGACGCCGTGCTGACCGGCTCGCCCGATGATCTGCCGCCCGCGGGACAGGACGGGTGGTTGCTTCGCTCGCTGCCCGGGGCGCGGCTCCCCGCGATTGCAGCGTCGATGGCGGGCTGGCTGGTCGCCGTGCGGCAGGATTATCCGCGCCACTATATCGCGATGGAAGGGAAGAGCTTCGACGATTGGTGGCAGGGCTTTTCGTCGAAGACGCGCTCGACCCTGTCGCGCAAGGCGCGGCGGCTGGCCGACCAGTTCGAAGGCGGTTTTTCGGTGCGGTCCTATCGAACCGCCGACGAGGTGGCCGGGTTCATGGCGGTCGCCGGTGCGCTGTCCGGGCGTACCTATCAGGCGCGGCTGATGCAGGCGGGGTTGCCCACCGGTGCAGCCGATGTGGCGGAGGCTGTTGCGGCGGCGGCAGCGGACGAGGTTCGTGCCTTCCTGCTGTACGCGGGCGGGCGGCCGATCGCCTATCTCTACCTGCCGGTCGAGCGCGGGGTGCTTGTTTACGCGCATCTCGGCTATGATCCCGATTTCGCCGATCTGTCGCCGGGCACCGTGCTGCATGTCGAGGCGATGCGTTTGCTCTATGACGAAGGCGGCTTTCGCGCGTTCGATTTCACCGAGGGCGATGGCGCGCACAAGGCGCAATTCGGCCGCGCTTCGGTGCCGTGTGCCGACGTCCTGCTGCTGCGTCCAACCTTGCGCAATCATGCTGCGCTGGCGGCGATGCGGGGGGTGGACGGGCTGGCGGCGTGGGGGAAGGTCGCACTCGACCGGATGGGCCTGCGGGCGGGGGTGAAAGCGCTCATCCGGCGTTGAAGCACCGGCTGCTGGTGCGGACGGCGGGACTTGAACCCGCATGACACTAGGCCGGCAGATTTTAAGTCTGCTGCGTCTACCGATTTCGCCACGTCCGCACGCGCGGTGCCGGTCAAGCCGATGGGCCGATGGAGGTCAAGCGATGTTTGCCGCTTCACGCGGTCGGGCGGCTCGGCTAGACCCGGCGGCATGACTCCAGTCCTCGAGATTTCCGGCCTCGGAAAAACTTACAAGAGCGGTCACAAGGCGTTGAGCGACGTCGACCTTATCATCAACAAGGGCGAAATTTTCGCGCTGCTCGGGCCGAACGGTGCGGGAAAGACGACGCTCATCAGCATCGTCTGCGGGATCGTGACGTCGAGCGTCGGGACGGTGACCGTCGCCGGACACGACCATGCCCGCGATTATCGCGCGGCGCGCGCGCTGATCGGGCTGGTGCCGCAGGAACTGCACACCGACGCGTTCGAGACGGTGCTGGCGACGGTGAGCTTCTCGCGCGGGTTGTTCGGCAAGCCGCGTAACCCCGCCTTTATCGAGCAATTGCTGCGCGACCTGTCGCTGTGGGACAAGCGCACATCCAAGATCATGGAATTGTCGGGCGGGATGAAACGCCGCGTGATGATCGCCAAGGCGCTCAGCCACGAACCCGAAATCCTCTTTCTCGACGAGCCCACCGCAGGTGTCGACGTCGAACTGCGCCGCGACATGTGGCAGATGGTGCACGGGCTGCGCGAGCGTGGGGTGACGATCATCCTGACCACCCATTATATCGAGGAGGCCGAGGAAATGGCCGACCGCGTCGGGGTGATCAGCAAGGGGCAGTTGATCCTCGTCGAGGAAAAGCATGCGCTGATCAAGAAGCTGGGGCGCAAGACGCTGACGCTCAATCTCGCCGAGCCATTGCAGGCGGTGCCCGCCGAGCTCGGCGACTGGAAGCTCGAACTCGCGGGTGACGGACATGAACTCGTCTATGAATTCGACAGCCAGGCCGAGGCGACGGGCGTGCCGTCGCTGCTGCGGCGGATGAGCGATATCGGCGTCGGCTTCAAGGATCTGCACACGAAACAAAGCTCGCTCGAGGATATTTTCGTCGGGCTGGTGCATGAAACCCGGGGAGACGCCGCATGACCGCGAACTGGCGCGGTGTGCGCGCAATCTATGCTTTCGAACTGGCGCGTTTCGGGCGCACCTTCTGGACCAGCCTGATGTTGCCCGTGATCACGACGGCGCTCTATTTCGTCGTCTTCGGATCGGCGATCGGCAGCCGGATGACCGAGGTGAGCAACGTGCCTTATGGCGCCTTCATCGTGCCGGGGCTGATGATGTTGACGATGTTCACCGAGAGCATCAGCAACGCGTCGTTCGGCATCTATATGCCCAAATGGACGGGGACGATTTACGAGATGCTGTCGGCGCCGCTGTCGCCGCTGGAAACGGTGATCGCCTATGTCGGCGCGGCCGCGACCAAATCGGTGATCATCGGGACAATCATCTTTGCGACCGCGCACCTGTTCGTCGACGTGCAGGTCGCGCACCCGTTGCTGATGATCGCGTTCATGATCCTGATGGCGGTGACATTCTGCCTGTTCGGCTTCATCATCGGCATCTGGGCGCAGAGTTTCGAGCAGCTTCAGGTGATCCCGCTGCTCGTCGTCTATCCGCTGACCTTCCTCGGCGGCGCCTTCTATTCGCTCGACATGCTGCCCGCGGCGTGGCGCACGGTGACGCTGTTCAACCCCGTCGTCTATCTGATCAGCGGGTTCCGCTGGACCTTCTTCGGCAAGGGTGACGTCGGCATCGAGGTCAGCATGGGCGCGGTCGCGTTCTTCCTCGCGCTGTGCCTCGGCGTGATTTTCTGGATGTTCAGGACCGGATACCGGCTCAAGAACTGAGGCCGGTATCGCGGGCCGTGACGGCCAGGGTGCGCGGTGTCAGTCGTTCAGACGCTCGCGCATTTCCTTCCCCGGTTTGAAATAGGGCACGTTTTTCGCCTTCACGTCGACCGCCGCGCCCGTTCGCGGGTTGCGGCCGGTGCGCGAGTCGCGCGATCGGGTCGAGAAGGCGCCGAAGCCCCGGAGTTCGACCCGCCCGCCCGAAGCGAGTTGATCGACAATCGAATTGAAAAAAGTGTCGACGATGCGCTCGACTTCCTCGAGCCGCAAATCGCTGTTTTCGCTAGCGATCTTCTGAACCAGTTCTGACCGGATCATGTGCTTCCCCTATGTATATATATTCACGCCATTCCCGCCGAGGCGGGCATCCGGTCGTTGCCGGCCCTTTTTGCGTGAGACCCCTCCCAACGCACGGGGAAGGTATCATGAATCACTGTCCGGTCAAAATATATCACCGCAAGAAAAAGGCCCGCAGAGGGACACTCTGCGGGCCTTTTCTTTTGCCTTGCGGCAGAAGGGTGAAATTATCAGTCCTTCTTGCCGGCCTTCAGCGCTTCGCCGAGGATGTCGCCGAGCGAGGCGCCCGAGTCCGACGAGCCGTACTGCGCGACAGCCTGCTTCTCTTCGGCGATCTGCATCGCCTTGACCGAGAAGTTCGGCTTTTTCGAGCGGTCGAAGCCGATGACCATCGCATCGAACTTCTGACCGACCTGATAGCGCTCGGCGCGCTGTTCGTCGCGGTCGCGGCCAAGGTCGGCGCGCTTGATGAAGCCGGTAGCGCCATCGTCGCCAGCCTGAACTTCGAGGCCATTGTCGCGGACTTCGAGGACCGAGACGGTGACAACGTCGTTCTTCTTCAGCGAACCGGCAGCAGCGGCGCCGCCGCCAACGGCCGGAGCACCCTTTTCAAGCTGCTTGATGCCGAGGCTGATGCGTTCCTTCTCGACGTCGACGTCGAGAACGACGACCTGCACGGCTTCGCCCTTGCGGTGGAGGTGCAGCGCTTCTTCGCCCGAGATGCCCCATGCGATGTCCGACATGTGAACCATGCCGTCGACGTCGCCCGGCAGGCCAACGAACAGACCGAATTCGGTCGCGTTCTTGACTTCGCCTTCGACGACCGAACCGATCGGGTGGGTTTCGGCGAACGCGCCCCAGGGGTTCGACTGAGCCTGCTTGAGACCCAGCGAGATGCGGCGCTTGTCGCTGTCGACTTCGAGGACGATGACGTCGACTTCCTGGCTGGTCGAAACGATCTTGCCGGGGTGGACGTTCTTCTTGACCCACGACATTTCGCTGACGTGGACCAGGCCTTCGATGCCGGGTTCGAGTTCGACGAACGCACCGTAATCGGTGATGTTCGTGACCGTGCCCGACAGCTTCGCACCGACGGGGTACTTGGCGGCGACGCCTTCCCACGGATCGCTTTCGAGCTGCTTCATGCCGAGGCTGATGCGCTGCGTGTCGCGGTTGATGCGGATGATCTGGACGCGGACATTGTCACCGATGTTGATGACTTCGCTCGGGTGGTTGACGCGCTTGTAGCTCATGTCGGTGACATGGAGCAGGCCGTCGATGCCGCCGAGGTCGACGAACGCACCATAATCGGTGATGTTCTTGACGGCGCCTTCGATGATCTGGCCCTCTTCGAGGTTCTGGATCAGGCCCGAGCGCTGTTCGGCGCGCGTTTCTTCGAGGATGGCGCGGCGCGACACGACGATGTTGCCCCGGCGGCGATCCATTTTGAGGATCTGGAAGGGCTGCGGCAGATCCATGAGCGGGCCGACGTCGCGCACGGGGCGGATGTCGACCTGCGAACCGGGAAGGAACGCCACGGCGCCGCCGAGGTCGACGGTGAAGCCGCCCTTGACGCGGCCGAAGATGACGCCTTCGACGCGGGCTTCCTTGTTGAATTCTTCTTCGAGGCGGTCCCAGGCGGCTTCGCGGCGAGCACGGTCGCGCGACAGCATGGTTTCGCCATTGGCGTTTTCGACGCGGTCGACATAGACTTCGACTTCGTCGCCGACGTTGATGTCGGCCTTCTGGCCCGGCATCGCGAATTCGCGAAGCGGCACGCGGCCTTCGCTCTTCAGGCCGATGTCGATCACTGCCAGGTCGTTTTCGATCGCGGTCACGGTGCCCTTGACGACGCGGCCTTCAAAGCCGCCATCAGCACCACCCAGCGATTCGTCGAGCATCGCGGCGAAATCGTCGCGCGACGGAAAAGCCGTAGAGGCCATAGAGAGTTTCCTTACTTCATTTGTTCCGGCCAAGCGGTTGGTTCCGCTGGTCTTGTGGCCGATCCGTCCTGCCCGCCGGATGCGGAGCAAGACATCCTCCGGGCGCTTCACGGGCAAGGCTCGGGCAAAGCAAAATGGACGCGGCGGGTGCGTCCCGTCACGCCCGACGCCCGGTTCGGGGCGGCGGTTTGTCCGTGCCTCGACCGGCAAAAAGCCTGTCGGACGGCGCGCATATAGTCGCGAAACCCGGCCGAAGCAAGGCGGAAAGCCGGTTTCAGCGTGCTGCCTTGCGGCGCTCCTCGACGAAGGCGATCGCGGCGGCGAGCGCGGCGGCCTTGTCCATGTCCGTATTGTCGAGCAGCATCGCGTCGGGTGCGCGGAGCAGCGGCGCATCGGCGCGCCCGGTATCGCGCGCGTCGCGGGCGTGGACGTCGGCGAGCACCGCGTCGTAGCTGATTTCGACGCCGCGGCCGAGCATTTCGGCATGGCGGCGGCGCGCGCGCTCTTCGGGGCTGGCGGTCACGAACAGCTTGGCGTCGGCGTGCGGCGCGATGACAGTGCCGATGTCGCGGCCGTCGAGCACCGCGCCGCCGGGCTGGTTCGCGAAATCGACCTGCCGCTGGAACAGTGCCTTACGCACCGCGGGATGGACCGAGGCGCGGCTGGCGAGGCTGCCGGTGCTTTCGAAGCGCAGTGCCGGATCGCCGAGCAGGCTGTCGGGGAAGTCGCACGCCGCGAGCGCGTCGGCGGCGTTGTCGGGGTCGCCATGATTGAGCTGCGTCTGGTAACCGACGGCGCGATAGAGCAGCCCGGTGTCGAGCACCGGCAGGGCGAAATGCGCCGCGAGCGCCTTCGCGATCGTGCCCTTGCCCGATGCGGTGGGGCCGTCGACCGCGATGATCATTGCTGCAAGCCTGCGAGCAACGCTTCGAAATTGGGGAAGCTCGTCGCGACGGGGGCGATGTCGTCGATCGTCACCGGCGCTTTGCTGACGAGGCCGGCGATCGCAAAGCTCATGCAGATGCGGTGGTCGAGGTGGCCTGCGATGGTGGCGCCGCCGGGCAGCGGGTCGCCGCCGGTGCCATCGATGATCAGGCCGTCGTCGCTTTCTTCGACGCGCGCGCCGATCGCCTTGAGGCCGGCCGCCATCACCGCGATGCGGTCGCTTTCCTTAACGCGCAATTCGTCGAGTCCGGTCGTGACGGTGCGTCCCTCGGCGAGCGCGGCGGCGACGAAGAGGATCGGGAACTCGTCGACCATGCTCGGTACGACAGCGGGGTCGACGGCGATGCCTTTGAGCGCGCTGTGGCGGACGCGAAGGTCGGCGACGGGCTCGCCGCCGACGGTGCGTGCATTCACGAGGGAGATGTCGCCGCCCATCTGTTGCAGCACCTCGACCAGACCGGCGCGCGTCGGGTTGAGCCCGACATTGGCGATGGTGATGTCCGAGCCGGGAACGATCAGCGCCGCGACGATGAAGAAGGCGGCCGACGACGGATCGCCGGGGACGACAATTGTTTGCGGCTTCAGCTCGGCCTCGCCGCGGATGCGAATATGGCGGGTACCGTCGGAGCCCAATTCGACAGCGAGGTCGGCGCCGAAGCCCTTGAGCATCCGTTCGCTATGGTCGCGGGTCGGCACGGGTTCGATCACTTCGGTGATGCCCGGCGTGTTGAGGCCGGCGAGCAGTATCGCGCTCTTCACCTGCGCCGACGCCATCGGCAGGCGGTAGGAAAGGGGGATGGCAGGGGTGAGGCCGCGGACCATCAGCGGCAGGCGGCCGCCGGGCGACGCGCTGATGTCGGCGCCCATCTGCGACAGCGGATCGATCACGCGGCCCATCGGGCGGCCCGACAGGCTGGCATCGCCAACGAAGGTCGTGGTGATCGGGTGGCTCGCGACAAGGCCCATGAGGAGGCGCGTCGATGTGCCGCTGTTGCCCATGTCGAGCGCTTCGCGCGGCTGGAGCAGCCCGCCGACCCCGACGCCGTGGATACGCCATTCGCCATCGTCCCGGCGTTCGATGGTCGCGCCCATCGCGCGCATCGCGGCGGCGGTGGCAAGGACGTCATGCCCTTCGAGCAGCCCCGTGACGCGGCTTTCGCCCACCGCGAGCGCGGAGAGCATCAGCGAGCGGTGCGAGATGCTCTTGTCTCCGGGAATCGCGATCCCGCCTTTGAGCGGAACGGAAGCGGAAAAGCTGCGCGGCGTGGCGGTTTGATCGGTCATGGCGTGCGGCTTTTGACAGCGGCCTTGCAATCTGGCAAGGCGCACGCCGATCTGACGGATAGCTATTCAGCTTCCGTCGCTTTTCCGATATTCTTATCCTGTTTCCAAAGGGTTACGAGGCATATATGATCAAGGCTGAATGGGGCACGAAGCGTAGCTGCCCGAAATGCGCAACCCGATTCTATGATTTGACCAAGGACGATCCGATCAGCTGCATCAACTGCGGCTATAACTGGATCCCGGAATCGGTGCTGAAATCGAAGCAGCCGATGCCGTTCGAGCAGATCGAAAAGCCCGGCAAGGTCGTCAAGGAAGACAGCGTCGACGAGGATCTGGATCTGGACGTCGATGTCGACGAGGACAGCGATTCGCCCGACAACGACGTCGACCTCGGCGGCGACGACGATCTGGGCGTCGCAACGGCGGACGACGACGACGTCGAAACCTGATTTTTTCCGTGAGGGGTCAAAAAGGCGTCGCAAGATGCATTTGGCCCCTTGCATCACGCGGCGGCGCTGCTAAAGGCGGCGTCCCGGTCGCAGCAGCCAAGTCAATTGGCCATGGCGACATGAAATGGCACGGGGCCTTAGCTCAGCTGGGAGAGCGCCTGCATGGCATGCAGGAGGTCAGCGGTTCGATCCCGCTAGGCTCCACCATTTCACAAAAAGGCCCGCGAAAGCGGGCCTTTTTTTGCATTCGGGATCGTGTGATTATTCGGCTGCTTCGGTTTCGAACAGCGGCTGCATCTCGATCGGGTCGGCGAGCGTGATGCGGTCGAGGATCGCTGCGGTGTCGTCGCGGACTTTCAGCATCAGGCTGCGCATCCGGCATTCGGCCTCGGGCAGGCAATTTTTGCAATGCTCGTGCGCGTTGCGCGCGGCGCAGGGGACGAGCGCGAGCGAGCCGCGCGTCAGGCGGACGAGGTCGCCATAGCTGATGTCGATCGGGGGCAGCGCGAGCTGGTAACCGCCGTCGCGCCCGCGCTGCGAGATGAGCAGCCCCTCGCGCGCCATTTCCGACAGGATCACGGTCAGGAATTTGGGCGGAATATTCTGCGCCTCCGCAATATCCGCGAGCTGGACCTGCCCCTTGCCCCAATGGTCGGCAAGATGCTGGAACGCACGGATCGTATAGCGGGTTTTCTGCGATAGCATGGCGGCGTTACTGTGACATATTCAGCGTTAATTCAACCTGTCTGGATGACATAAGTTGCACGGTTGATGAAAATCACAGCGGGTGGCATGAACCGCGCATAATAAGGGTCGCAGGCCAGCCCGGTTTCGGGCGCGACAAGGATGGATTCGATGATGCGTAAAATTTTGGCGACTCCGGCCGTTCTGGCGGCCTGTCTGCTCGCGGTGGCCCCCGCGCAGGCGCAGTTCGGCGGCTTGCTCCGCAAGGTCACGACCCCGGCCCCGAAACCAAGCGAAGAGGGCAACGGCGGTTGTCCCAAGGGCAAGAAGGGCAGCAGCATCGGCCGGAGCATCCTCGGCAATGTGATCAACGACGCGGTCGGCGACGCGGCGAGCAAGGCCGGCGTCTATAGCTATGTGCCGATCGGCGAGGTCAGCGGGACGCTGACCGACGCGATCGCGTGCCGCCTCGACCCCGCCGAACAGGTTCAGGCTGCGGCGGCGACCGAGGAAGTGACGCGCGGCGAAGAGGTCGGCGCGACCGCGAACTGGACGAGCGAAACGCGTGCCAACGTCAGCGGGTCGTCGACCGTCGCGGCAAAGAACGAGCTCGCCGACGGGACGCAGTGCATGAACGTCACCGACATCGTGATCGTCGAAGGCGAAGAGACGCGCGTGTCGAAGCGGATGTGCAAGGGGCCGGGCCAGGCGCGCTATGTCCTTGCGGCATAAGCTTGTCCGCATCGGGGTCGCGGCGGGGCTGATCGCCTGCCTGACCGGCGCCGCGAAGCCCGCGGTCGACCCCGCGAACCCGACATGCCCGCTCAATCCCGACTGGTCGGCCAATCCAACGATGAAGCTCACGCCGGTCGCAAAGAAGGGCGGCAAGGTGCTGCTCGCCGAAGGGCGGATCGACGGCGGGCTGCCCGACCGACTGAAAGCCGCGCTGGCCGCCAATCCCGACGTCAGCGAAATCTGGCTGCGCTCGCCGGGCGGCGATGCGCGCGCGGGCAATGCTGCGGGGCGGATCATCCGCTCGAACTTCGGCCTCGTCACGCGCATTCCGGCGGGCTGGGCCTGTTTCAGCGCGTGCAATTTCATTTTCATGGGCGGCCAGCCGCGCGTGATCGATCCGGGCGGGCTGTTCATCGTCCATATGTTCACGCGCACCGGCGATCGCAGCGCGATCGACATGAGCGTCGCGATGGGGACCGACGCGACCAAGGAGCTGATCGGCGACATCGAACAGGATGCGGCGCTGCTCGCCAGCGAGGACAATGATTTCCTGATCCGCATGGGCGTATCGCGCAAGCTGCTGACCGAGGTCATGTACCAGCAAAAGGCGCTGGCGAATGCCGACGACAAGTCGACGCGGCGCTGCCTGACGCAGGCCGAGGTCCAAACCTATAATGTTGCCAATAACAACGAATAGGGTAGGCTCACTCTCAAATACAGGAGAGGCTGCCATGAACGAGATGACGCACGATCACGCCACTTTCCGGTCGATGATCGACGGAACGCAGGAAGATTGGGACATTATCGCGCGCGAACAGAAAGAGTTCGCGCCGAACAATGGCAAGCGCATCCTCGATCATCTGAAGCTGCTCGGCGGCGATTATGGCGGTTTTCCGGTCGACCGGCTCGAACATTGCCTGCAAACCGCGACGCGGGCGCACAGGGACGGCCGCGACGAGGAATATGTCGTAATGGCGCTGCTCCACGATATCGGCGACACGCTCGGCGCGTTCAACCATCCCGACGTCGCGGCGGCGATCCTGAAGCCCTTCCTGTCAGAGGAAAATCTGTGGATCGTTCAGCATCACGGCATTTTCCAGGGCCATTATTTCTTCCACTATCTGGGGCTCGACCGCGACATGCGCGACCAGTTTCGCGATAGCCCGCATTATGCGGCGTGCGCCGAATTCTGCGAAAAATATGACGCGCCGGCGTTCGATCCCGACTATGAGAGCGAGCCCCTCGAGTTTTTCGAGCCGATGGTGATGCGCCTCTGCTCCTATCCGCGCACGAGCATCTACAAGAAGGTGATGGTCGAGGAAGCGGCGGAGTAGGCAAAAAACCCGGCGAAAGCCGGGGGCATGGCATGGAGCAAGGGCCCCGGCTTTCGCCGGGGTTCGCATTTGCGGGCTTACTTGCCCTTGAATTCGGTCTTGCGCTTCTGCTGGAAGGCCATGACGCCTTCCATCGCGTCGGCGGTGCCACCCGCGACGAACTGGCCCTTGGCTTCGGCATCGAGCGTCGTCGCAAAATCCTGCGTCAGGCCGTCGCGCAGCACCTTGCGCATCGTGCCAAGCGCGATCGTCGGGCCGTTCGCGAGGCGTGTGGCAAGCGCCTTCGCTTCGGTCAGGAGATCGGCGTCCTCAACGCTCTTGTAGATCATGCCCCAGTCGGCGGCCTGATCGGCCGAAATCTTCTCGCCCAGCATCATCATCTGCAACGCGCGCGGCACGCCGACGAGGCGCGGCAGCAGCCACGACGAGCCGCCGTCGGGGACGAGGCCGATATTGACGAAAGCCTGAAGGAAATAGGCGCTCTTGCCCGCGATGGTGATGTCGCCGGAGAGCGCGAAGCTGCACCCGACGCCTGCCGCAGGGCCGTTGACCGCCACGACGACGGGGATGTCGAGGTTCGCGAGCGCGAGCAGCATCGGGTTATAATGACCGCGCAGCGCGTTGCGGCTCCGCGCACCGCCGCCGACCGCACCGCCACCCGAGCGGTCGCCCGCGAGGTCGGCGCCCGAACAGAAACCGCGGCCCTCGCCGGTGATCAGCAGCGCGCGCGCGCCGAGGCCCGGCAGGTGGTCGAGCGCTTCGCGAATGTCGTCGGCCATCGCGGGCGGCATCGAATTGAGCCGGTCGGGGCGGTTGAGCGTGATCGTCGCGACATGGTCGGCGAGTTCGAGCTTGATCGTGTCGAAGGTCGGAAGGGTCATGGGGAAGAATCCTCTGCGCTCTCGTTGGTCTTTACCTTTACGTTCACGTAAAGTTGTGACGCATTCGCGGCGCGAGTGCAAGAGGGTTGGGCCGAACCCGGCGGGAAGGCGAGAGGATCATCTGCCGGGGGCATCGTCTCACGGGACGTTGCGCCTCAATAATCGACGGTGTGGCCTCTTTCGGGAGGTTTGGGGTTCATATCGATCCAGAATGCTTCGACGAAAAGCGCGGCGAGGGGGAGGGAGAGCATGACGACCGGAATGATAGCGCGTTTGGCCCAGAAGGCGGGGTTCGCGCTTCTGAGAACAGCGATGAGCACATAGGACAGCGAGATGAAAATCGAGAGCATCGCCATTACGCTCAGATAGATGCCATCGTCCCAGACCCGCCCGCCTGCCCTGAGTGCCCCGATCCATATGAGCATGAAACCAAGCGAACTGATCGCGCCGACCGCCGAGAACAGGGCGAAGAGAAAGAATATGACACGTTCGAAACGTGAAATCCGCTCCCAATATGTTTGATATGCCATCGCAACCCCCATCGTGATAGTGGAATGATATATCATAAATTCGATAACGGTCCATGCATCCGATGAATTTCGGGCGCGGCGGCCGGTTCGCTCGCCGGCGCCGTTATTCCCCGCCCAGCCGCACGAACCGCATCCGGCCCTCGGCGCGGTGCAGCGTGAGGCCGCGCTCGGTTTTCTCCGCGCAGGCGCCTTCGAAATCGACGACGCCGATATCGTTGGGCCTGATGATCACGCGCAATTTGCCGCCATCGGCTTCGGCGAGCTCGTAGCGCGGCGCGGTGATGCCGTAGATCGGCTCGCGAACCTCGACCCAGCGCGGGATGCGCTTGTCGTCCTCGGGCATCGTCCAGCCATAAACCTGGGTATAATCCTCGGCCGGATCGCCGCTGTCGAAGCCGATGACGAAGTCGACGCCCGCTATGCCGCGACCGTTCGGCCATGTGACGAGCAGGGTCGGAATGGCGCCTTCGACCTCGATCAGTGGCCCTTTCTCCATCGCGGGCGGCACCGGTTTCGGATCGGTGGTCAGGCAGACCGTATCGCCGCGTGTTTCCCAGCGGCCCTCGGCGCGTTCGTCGAGCGCGCCCGCCGCGAGCATATACTGGAAGCGGCCGTCACCCCGGATCAGCAGGCCGCCGCCGACGTCGGGACCTTCGGCGAGGCTATATTCACCGACGAAGGGCGAATCCTGTGCGGCGGCGGGGACGGCGATCAGGGCGGCGGCGAGAAGCAGGGTGCGCATGTCCGGATCATGCGGCGACGGGGGCGGGGACGCCAGCCCCTTTCCACTTGCCCTGCCACCTGCTAACCGCCCGCGCCATGACCCGGAACCGCCCCGACCGCCGCACCTTCGCCATCATCTCGCATCCCGACGCGGGCAAGACGACGCTGACCGAGAAATTGCTCGTCGCGGGCGGCGCGATCCATATCGCGGGCGAGGTCAAGGCGCGCGGCGCCGCGCGGCGCGCGCGCTCCGACTGGATGAAGATCGAGCAGCAGCGCGGGATTTCGGTCACCTCGTCGGTGATGACCTTCGAACATGCGGGGCTGACCTTCAACCTGCTCGACACGCCGGGACACGAGGATTTCAGCGAGGACACCTATCGCACGCTCACCGCGGTCGACAGCGCGGTGATGGTGATCGACGCCGCCAAGGGGATCGAGCCGCAGACGCTGAAGCTGTTCGAGGTGTGCCGTCTGCGTTCGGTGCCGATCATCACCTTCATCAACAAGGTCGACCGCGAAGGCCTGCCGCCGTTCGAGCTGCTCGACGAGGTCGCCGACCGGCTCGCGCTCGACGTTTGCCCGATGAACTGGCCCGCGGGCATGGGCGGGCAGTTCGAGGGGATCTACGACCTCGTCGATCCGGCGATCATGCGTCCGGGCGCCGATGCGTCGCGCATGTACGAAGGCCATCGCGGAAAGGTCGCCGGGCTGGCCGATCCGGCGCTCGCCGCCGAGCTCAGCGCCGGGGCGCTCGCACACCTCAAGGAAGAGACCGAGCTGGCGTCGGCCTGCTACGCGCCCTTCGATGCGGCGGCGTACCGCAATGGCGACCTGACGCCGGTCTATTTCGGATCGGCGCTCAAGGAGTTCGGCGTCATCGACCTGCTCGCGGCGCTCGCCAGCCACGCGCCGGGTCCGCAGCCGCAGCCTGCCGAGCCCGCGCCGGTGCAGCCCGACGACGAGGCGGTCACCGGCTTCGTGTTCAAGGTGCAGGCGAACATGAACCCCGCGCACCGTGACCGCATCGCCTTCATGCGCCTCTGCTCGGGTAAGTTCGAGCGCGGGATGCGCCTGATGCAGGGCGGGACGGGCAAGGTGATCGCGATCAGCCGCCCGATGCTGTTCCTCGCGCAGGACCGCGAAATGGCCGAAGAGGCCTGGCCCGGCGACATCATCGGCATTCCGAACCATGGCACGCTGCGCGTCGGCGACACGCTGTCCGAACGCACCGATATCACGATCACCGGGCTGCCGAACTTCGCCCCCGAATTGCTGCGCCGCGTCGCGCTGGTCGATCCGACCAAGACCAAGCAGCTCCGGAAGGCGCTCGACGACATGGCCGAGGAGGGGATCATCCAGGTCTTCTATCCCGAAATCGGGTCGAACATGATCGTCGGTGTCGTCGGTCAGCTCCAGCTCGAAGTGCTGATCAGCCGGCTCGAGGCCGAGTATAAGGTCGAGGCGAAGCTCGAACAGTCGCCGTGGGACACCGCGCGCTGGATCGCGAGCGACGATGCGGCGGCGCTGAAGGCGTTCCAGGCCGACCATCGCGGCGCGAGCGCGACCGACCGCGACGGCGCGCCGGTGTTCATGGCGAAGGACGTGTGGGAAGTCGGCTATGTGACGCAGCGCCACCCGGCGATCCGCTTTACCGCGACCAAGGAGCGCCGGTTCGCCGACGCGGGTTGATCGTATCGATCATCGCGGGCACCATGGTCGCCGGGGCGATCATGGTGGGGGCGTGGATGCGCGGAATCGGAATATTGCTTGTTGCCGGGATCGGCATGATGGCGGCGCCGGCCATGGCGCAAAAGGAGATCAGCCTGCCGATACCGCAGGGTTTATGGACCGCGGCGATCGACCCGTGCCACAGCACGACGCATCTGAACGTCTATGACGGCAAGCGCTGGGGCAGCGTCTATTATTATGGTGACAAGAACGAGCAGGGGCCGGAGGCCGCGTTCGACGATATCGTTGAAACGCGCCCGGCGGCTCACGATTTTACCGAAATGCGCTTCGGATTTTCGGGAGGCGCCTCCTATGTCAACGTCAAACCGTTCCGCCGCGACGGCATGATCTATCAGACGGGAGGTCCGACCGCGGCGGGATTCGTCGTGAAGAACGAGACGCTCTATCTTTGCGACTATTCGAAGCTGTCGAAGAAGATGCAGAAGGCCGTGAAGAGCCATGCACCCGCGTTCGCCGCGCAGAAAAAATGAGCGCGGGCTGCCCGTTCGAATGGATTAAATGAGGCTGAGCAGGTCGGCGGGTGCAGCGGCGCTGTCCTCCTCGTCATCCTCTTCGCCCTCGAACTTGCTCAAGGTCACGCCGAGCAGGCGGATGCCCTGTTCGGTGGGGAGCAGGGGGGCGAGGATCGCTTCGCCCGCGGCGAGGAGCGAATTGCCGTCGAGAATCGGCGACGGCACTGACTTGGCGCGCGTGATCGTGCGGAAGTCGGCGTAGCGAAGCTTGAGCGTCACCGTGCGGCCGCGTGCGCCCTTTTTCGCGGCGCGGTCCCACACGACGGTGCAGACATGCGCGAGCGCCTCGCGGATTTCGGTGTCGGTGATCAGGTCGTTGAAGAAGGTGCGCTCGCCGCCCAGCGATTTCAGCGGCCGGTTCGACTTGACGCGGCGGTGGTCGATCCCGCGCGCGAGATTATAGAGCCATTCGGCGCTGTTACCGAAGTTCTCGGCGAGCCACATCGGGTCTTTCCCGGCGAGATCGGCGCCCGAAAACACGCCAAGCCCCTCCATCTTCGCCGATGTGACGGGGCCGATGCCGTGGAAGCGGCGGATCGACAGCGTCTGGACGAACGCCGCGCCCTTTCCGGGCGGGATGACGGTCAGCCCGTCGGGCTTGTTCTGGTCGGAGGCGAGCTTGGCGATGAACTTGTTGTATGAGACGCCGGCAGAGGCGGTGAGGCCGGTTTCCTCGCGGATACGGCGGCGGATCAGCCGCGCGGTCGCGGTCGCGCTGCCGAGCCCGGCCCTGTCGGCGCTGACGTCGAGATAGGCCTCGTCGAGCGAGAGCGGTTCGACCTCGTCGGCATAGTCGCGAAAAATAGCGCGGATCTGGTGCGAGATGTCGCGGTAGACCTCGAAGCGCGGCGGGACGAAGATCAGGCCGGGGCACTGGCGCTTCGCGGTGATGCTGGGCATCGCCGAGCGGACGCCGAACTTGCGCGCCTCGTAACTCGCCGCCGCGACGACGCCGCGCCGCGACGAGCCACCGACCGCGACGGGGTGCCCCCGCAGCGACGGGTCGTCGCGCTGCTCGACCGAGGCATAGAAGGCATCCATGTCGACATGGATGATCTTGCGGACGGGAGCGTCCACCGGAGCGTCGGGGCCATGGTCGTCGCCGTCTTGCACCGCGCATCTTTAGCATGTTGCCAAAATGTTCTCAATGGCGCGCGTGACGAAGCGCTTGACGAAATCGGGGCGAACTGGCAATCGCCGCCGACCTTGGGAATGCGGGTATAGCATAGTGGTAATGCTCTAGCCTTCCAAGCTAGCTAGGCGGGTTCGATTCCCGCTACCCGCTCCATCGTTAGCGTACCTGAGGGTGCGGCGGTGTTCATCGGGGCGCCAGTGGCCATCGCGATCATGTTGGCGAGGCGGCCGACGATCTGAATATCCACGCCTTTCTCTGCCTTTGCGGGCGTGATCAGGATCGTGTCGATCAGTGCGCGCAGTTCGGGCGCGGCGACTTTCAAAGCTTCGGGATTGTCCATCGCGGTGGCGAGGTCGCGTACCATGGCGCGATATCGCTCCGCGATCTGGGGGTGGAGCGCCACGACGGGCAAGGTGTCGAGATCCGCCAGCTCGCCCTGCAGCGCATCGCGTTCGGCCGTCGCGCCGGAAAGGGCCTGCCGGATCTCGGCGAACGCGCCGCCGCCATCGGCGATCGCCGCAACCAGACGCCCGATTCGCGCTTCGCATTCCGACAGCTCGGCGCGGATCGCGGCTTCGCGTCCCGTGATCTCGCCAGCGCGGCGGGTATAGTCGAGATGATATTCGCGGACGAAAGCTGACACCATGTCGGGATCGAGCAGCTGCTCGGTCAGGCCGTTGATGGCGCGACGCTCTAGATCGTCGTTGTCGATCGTCCGGCTGTTCGTGCAGACCGAAGGCCCGCCTTGGCGGAAGCCGCGGCATCCCCAGCGGGTCTTTCGAACGATGGTATAGGAATTGCCGCATTCGCCGCAGACGCAAAGCTTCGACAGAAGCTTCGCGGGGCGACGTGCATGTTCACGCGGGCGATCAGCGAATTTGGCGAACTGCAGCTCGACCGCCTGCCACAAATCATCGTCGATAATCTGAAGGTGCGGGACCGGATTGAATGACCATTCTTCGCGCGGCCTTGGGCGAATGCGGGTTTTGCGGGTGCGCGGGTCGATCAGCTTTTGCGTGCGGCCGACGACCAGCTGACCATTGTAGAGCCAGTTGCGTAAAATCCCGTCCTGCCGCGTCCTGCTGCCGGCGAGCGTGTTGACCTGCCAGAACTGACCGCTCGGCGGCGCTATGCCGTCCTTATTCAGATCCTCGCAGATCTGACGGGCCGATCGGCCCGATGCATATTCGGTGAAGATCCGCGTCACGATCGGAGCGGTGTCAGGGTCAAATTCCCGCAAGCCGTTGATCGCCCTGCCGCGATCGTCGAATTGCAGGATTTTGCGGTAGCCATAGGCGATGCCGGCGGGCGACAATCCTTGAGACGCGCGACCGCGCTGGGCTCGGCGGATGTTGTGGCCCAGATCCTTGCGCATCTGTTCATCGAGCAATCCCTTGATGCCGCCGGTGAGCGCATTGATTTCGCCATCGGCTAGGGTGAAGATTCGGGCACCGGCGAAGTTGATGCGGTCGCGGAGATGGTGCGCGTCGCCCTGGTTGCGGGCGATGCGGCTGCTGGTATCGGCAAGCACCTGGTCAATGCCGCCGCGTTCGACCAGCTCGAGCATGGAGAACAGGCCGGGGCGCTGGTTTTCGTCGACGCCGGCGCCGCCGCCGATCGCATAGTCGCGGAAGACGTCGACGATCGTCCAACCTTCGGCCTCGCACCGCTCGCGGCACACGGCGACCTGGTCATCGATCGACCGGCTATTCTGAAGATTGCTTGAGAAGCGGGCGTATATGACGGTGCGCATGGCGTCGATTCGGTAAAGAACGGGAGGCGGCAATGTCGCGCGCCGCGGTCGCGCGGGCAAGGGCCTGCACGAAACGTATCAAATCAGGATCAGGGCGACCTGCCTGGCTCACGCTGCGGCGCGCTCCTGGAAGGCGGCCGTGCAGCGAGCGACGGCGGTTTCGAAATGCTTGGGATTGTGCTCGATGCCGGTGAAGATTCTGCCCGCTCGGATTGCGGCGACGCCGGTTGAGCCGGTGCCCATGAAGGGATCGCAGATGGTTTCGCCCGCGACGTTGCCGACGATCTTGTCCATTAGGGCGTCGGGCTTCGGCGTCGGATGGTCGAATTTCGCCGCGCCTCGAGGCGAAGAGACACGGCTGTGGCGTAGCTTGTCGCCTATCGCGCCGGCGGGATGATAGCCGCGCGACCATGCGTGTACGTAATATTCGAGATCCGAGCGATAATGCTTATTGGCGATCGGCTGGGGATTTGTCTTTTGCCAGACACAAAGCGCCTGTCGGTGGAAGCTGCCGTCGAGTAAGGGCAGCAGCTTCGGTAACTGGTCGTTGTGTGCAAAGACGACGACGGCGCCGCACTGCAGCGGGTTGATGATCGAATGATCGAAATCCTTGTGCAGATCCTCGATAATCAGCTGATCCATCATCGGGCGCTTCTTGCGGTAGCGTCCGCCGCCGCTTGCGCGGATCAAGTAAGGTGGATCGAACAGGTCGCAATCCTGAAACCCCAGTTTCGCGCGGGTTTCATAGGCATCGCCCAGAAAAAGGCGGTGCGGGCCGATGGTTATGGTCGGGATCAAAGGCCGAAATCCTTGGGTTCGGGCCAGTTCCAAAAGCCTTGCTTGCCCTTCATTGGGATGGGTTCGTCCCAGATCTCGATGTCGGTGAGGGGCCAGCCCCAGTTGGCATGATCGTCGCGCTCGCTGTCGTTGGCGCGGGGTACGCCGAATTCTTCGGCGATCTCGATGCCGTTGCGCGGTTCGCCCAGAAGGGCGGTGCCAAGGCCGGCGCCGATCGGCAGGCCCTTGCCACCATAGGCGGGAAGATGCTGCTCGAAGACCTCCACCGCCTTGGCTGGGAAAAGGCAAGTTTCTTGCGCTTCGCGGGCGATGCTGTCGCATTCGCCGCAGAATTTCATGACGTAGTAGAGGTTGGAAACCGCCTCTTCGTCGACTGGGCGAGCAGCGGCGTGGATGACGATGCGCTGGCCGATGAGCGATCGCGGCGCGCGCCAGCCCCGGAATTCATAGGGTTTGGCGCCAGCCATGATCAGGCTGGCCCATGGTTGCCAAATGGTCAGCGCCTTCATTTCGCACCTCGCATCCAGGCGAGGACCTGATCTGTCGTCGAGCCGACATATTGGGCGGCCTTCGTGGCCAAATGCTTATCGGGCATAGGCGCGCCGGGCTGTTCGGCGCGCTGGCGCTCAATGTGCTGGAGCGAGGTCTTGCGCTGCCATTCGCGGTGATCGGTCATTTCAAAGGGCTCCTGTCGCGACGCCGCCCAGGGTGTAGGCGGGGTCGGCTTTGCGGATGGGTTGGCGGATCGAGATTTTGGCGCCGGCGCGGACGCGCTCGAGCTGTTCTTCGAAGGTGCGCGGCCGATCGCGTTCCGCCTGGCGCGCGGCGCGCGCGGCATCCTCGCGATCGCGGATCTCGGCTTTCATCGCGATGACGGCCGCGTCGTATCCGAGTTCGATGATGAGCTGTCGAAAGCGGACAATATCGCGGGGGCCGTTCAGCCATTCGGCGGCTTTCGCGGCTTTCCTGCCGGCGGTGCTGTTGACGTGGATCCGCGGGATGGGCGGCTTGCCCTGGGCGGCGCGCTCGGCGTTCAATTCGTCGCGGATCCTATAGGCGCTGCAGTGACCGATGCCGGTGATAGTGCCCGCACGGCGGACGGGGATGCCGTCAACCAGCAGGGTCTTCATCGCGCTAACCTGCGCGGGATGGACGTTTCGAAGGCCGGGAAGTTGGCGCTGGCGGTTGCCGTCGATGTCGCATCCGGGGAGAGACTGGCCCTTGCGAGCAAGACGCTTCACCAAGTTATTCCGGACCCGCTTACACACAGTATTGCTGACGCCCGTTTCGCGGCAAGTGCGGGTCGAGCCAAAGCCCTGAAGCAGCATCGCTTCGACACGGCGCAGATCGGCCTTGGACACGCGGACTCCGCTATAGCGTTCGCCGTTGCCGTAAGGGGGAAGTGGCGCTCTTTCGCGGGTCGCGAGGTCAGCTTGGTAGCGACGACGCTGTTCAGCAACGCATGCCGCGCTGACACCCATGCGCAGCTGGATATCGACCGCCTTGGTGCCCATTTGGAGCATCAGGCGCAGGCGGTCGATTTCCGAGGGCAAGAGACCACCATGCGCGTCGCGTCGGGCAGGGGAATGCCCCTTGCGGGGGCATAGGGCGATCAGCACCGCATTGGTCGCGGCGGCCTCGCAGACGCCGTAGCGCTTGCCAATGCGAGCGAATGACCAGCGATCATCCTCGCGAAGCCGGATCGCTTCCTCAAGCTCAGCACCAGCGAGCAGCGGCGAGCGGGCGCGCTGCTCACCTTTCGAGTGCAGTCCGAGCTCGTTGGCTTTGGCATAGATGGCGCGGCGAGTTCGGCCCAGATGTTCAGCACAGAGACGCGGGCCGAGAGGACCATAATTGTCGCGCAGCCATTGGATGTCGGCGGGGGCATAGGGCGGCGCCTTCATTCGCCGGATCCTTCGCGCGCCATTTCTCGGTCGATCGCGTCGATGAAGGCAAGGCCGATGGCGACGGCCTGGACGGCCTTTTTCCGTGCGGCGGGCAGAATGCGCGCGGCGGGGCCGCCGGTGGCGCGATCGTCGGCAATCTGCATGAAGGCGGTCGCGCGGGCCGCCAGGGCGTGCAGGCCGATCGCGTCGTCGGCCGCAGCGTCGTGGCCGAAGGTGACGATCGCGCGGGCGCGTTCGCGCATCACGTCGGTCAGGGATTGGCCGAATATGCTGTCGATCGGGAAGTCGGGAAGAGGGGCGCTCATGCCGGTAGGCCTCCTGTTAGCAGGGACAGGCGCGCGGCGTTGCGCTCGATCGAGCGTTGGCGGGCGTTGACCCTACATCGGTGAATATGGACAAGCCGCTCGCACTCCTGGCTTTCGGCTTGGGTGAGGGAGCGGGTGCGGTTGATCGCCTCGAGTTCGGCGATACGGACCCGCAGGGCGTGGTCGGACAGCTTGGTCATTTCGCGACCTTTCCCTCGCTGGGGTTGCCCAAGTGCCACTGGTGGCAGGATGGGCAGCGGTAAGGGTGCAGGGCGGATACGCCGCGGGCCTTTTCCTTATGGCAGGCGCGGGGGTTCCGCCGGCGATCGAGTAGGCGGCGGCGATGATCGAGCGCGGCGGCCTTCGTCGGCCACGGCATCTTGGCGTGACACTGGGCACGGGGATCGGCGGGCGGCTTCATTTGCCGTAACCCATCGCGGTGAGCATCTTTGCGAGCAGGTGCCAGACATGCAGGTCCAGACGGCGGTGGCCGGTGACCGTTCCCGATCGGGTGACCTGCTGCCGGCGCATGGCGGTGTTGAGGGCGTCAACAGATCGGCCGCGATAGGTTTCGCCTTGATAGTCGCCGACTTTCAGCGTGCCGCCGACATTGTTGATCATGGCCCGGGCGATCTCGGTCTTTTGACCGTCGATTGCCGACCAGAGCTCGACGCGGATGACAATCATTGGCCAGACCCCGGTTCGGCAGGTGCCGGTTTGTAGAGGACGCCGCAGAAGGGGCAGAAGGTCGCGAACATGCCGGAGGCCTTCTTCTTGCCGCGGCCCGTCTCGATCTGCTCGGTGACGATCATCGGCGGCGGCGTCTGGTCGCCGCCGAGCATGATCGGGAGCATGATGCGGGTGTTCCGTTCGGCGAGCATGGCGTCGACGGTGCTGATGCAATCGCAAGCCATCACGCGGCCTCCTTCTGCAGGCAGGCCGCGACGGCCCGGCCAAGGGCGGTCGGGTGCTGCAAGCACGCGATCATATTGCGGCCGAAGCCTAGCGACACGGGGGAGTCGGCCAGACCTTTCTGATGCAGCGCCTTGCGGGCGGCGGTCAGGCGAGGGTCGTAATCGCCGCGACCATCCTGGCGTAGCTGCAGCAGGGCCGCGCGCTGGGTCGGGGATAGCTCGCGCGCCATCTTTTCGATCTGGCGATTGGCCTGGGCGAAGACGTTCTCGCGCCGTGCGGTGCGGTCGTCGCACTCCTTCGCTTGGGCGGGGACGCAGTCGTCGATCGCGTCGGGAACCAGGCTGGCGCAGCCGTCGCAATAGAGGCGGCCCCCGCGCCAGATCCAGCCGGGCGGGTCATAGGTGGTTGCACTGTTATGTTCGATGCTGCAGCGGGCGCAGACGTGGATATTGCAGGTGTTGGGCATCATCATTCTCCCTGGACTTGGGCGGGGTGGAGCTGGGACAGGCAGGCGATCACCGCCGGCGCGCGGTCGACGATCAGGCGGGCGACCAACGGGGTGCCGACTTCATCGGATCGGCAACCCATCAGCATCGCGATCTCTGCGGTGACGGCGTCGCGCTGTGTCGCGTGGATCGTCGGCGGTTCGGTGGCGGCTTGAAAACGCGTGACTTCACAGACCATGGTCAGTCTCCCTTCGGTGAATAGTTGGAGGTTCGGCCTTCGGGATTTTCGAAGACCCAGCAGTGCGAGCCGCGGCCGTCCGGGCCGTTCACGCTCTTGTCCGCGACGAATTTCCGGCGGCGGGATCCGCGCAGGACCTTCTTCAGCTCGTCCATGCGCATGGGCGTCATATTGAGGTTGCGAAGGCGCTGATCGAACTGGTTGAGGTTGATCGCGAAAAGCTTGCCGGCGTCGCGGTGGCGGTTGATGCCGTCCTCTGGCTTGGTGCCCGCCTTGGCCTCGATATCGAGGATGTAATCGACATTGTCCCAGAACTGCTGGACCAGGGGATGATCGCCGCCGGCGCTTTGCTGGCGATCGAGCGCCATGCTGTCGATGAAGCGAATGGTCTGCCCGATCGCATCCTCGTCCATCGGGAGGATCTCGGCCGTCGCCTCGAGCGCGGCAATCAGCTGGCTGTGGTTGAGGATGCAGCGATCGTTGTGCAGCCCGCTGGTGCGGTCGGCCATGTGGCGTTCGTGATAGTCGAACTGCTTGGAAAAGGTTTCGAGCCAGCGCTTTTCCTGCCGGACGATATGGACGATCGTGCCCGACAGATCGTCGATCGGCGTCCGCTGGATCCGGCGTGCCGCCGCGGCGCTGCCATCGGTCCAATGTTCCTTGTTGATGGAAAAAGACATCAGGCGCTCGAGCACCGCGGGGATGCTGTCGATGCGATCATTCTGCATGAGGTAGATCGAGCCAAGGAACGGGGGCTCGACCGTCTCAGCGCCGCCGGTGCGGGCGCCGGTGACGCGCGGCGATCGGCCGTTGAACAGGGTCAGCAGTTCGGTCCAGTCGAACTGCCGCCGGTGCGCGCCGCGTTCGGTGTCGCGGTTGCCCTCGATCAGGCCGACGGGAAGGTTCGACACCTTGACGAAGTTGCGGGCGACACCGGCGATCGAGCCCTTGTTCGGATCGAAGCCTTCGTACTTCGTGCGACCGAACAGCTTCCACATGAAGGTGATGATCGTCGTCTTGCCCGAACCCGGGTCGCCGGTGATTTCGAGGAAGCCAAGGCTGTCGTGGCGGTTGCGGATCTGCACTGCGAAGAGCGACATTACGAAGAAGGCGAGGGTGGCGTAGCCGCGCACATTCCATGCGGCCCAGAGATCTTTCATCCAGGGGAAGTCGCGGCGATCGGGATTATAGTTGATCGACAGGATGCGTTCGGGGGTGCGCAGCTTCAGCGCCGCCTTGCCGAAATCGAAATATTTCTCGCTGTTGATCTGGACCAGGCGGCCGTCGCGAACCGCGATCTCGCCGAAGACCCATGCGTTATGGGCCTCGGAATAGCCGGTGAAAGGCAGGGGCTCGACCTTTTTGATGCGCCGCGTCTGCTGACGCATCAGCCGGTCCAGCTGATCGGCGGTGCCCGACCAGCCGCCGGCGAAGGCCATCAATCGCTTTTTGAATTCGCCGCCGGCGGCGCAGGCATTGCTGCTGAAGCGCGCCTTTACGGTGGGCTGGCCATCGGGGAAGTCGAGCTGAAGGAAATAATTGGTTTCGTCGAGCGTCTCGTCCCGCTCCATATAAAGGATACGGAAGGCGCAGTTGGCGATTTCCTCGACGTCGAGCCGCTGCTCCTTGGCGCCGCCGCCCTCTTCCTCATAGGAAACCTTGGCCGCCCACATGCGGTTGTCGAAGCGCATGGTGAAGTTTGACAGTCCGCGGTGCTTGTGGATCAGCTTCGCCTTGGCGCGCGCCGTCTCGGCGATCGTCACCGCGCCGTTCCACAGATATTCCTCGATCATCGTATCGCTGAAGGGGGCGTGATCGGCCTCGCCCTTCCAACCGAGATGCCGCAGCATCAGGTCGTTCCAATCGAGCTTGGTTCCTTCGCCATCGGGGCGGACCTGCGCGGCTGTCGCGTCGGTCCAGCCTTCTTCGCGGGCCTTTTTCACGAACTTGCGGGTGTAGCTGACGCCGGCGGCGCCCACGTCGAAGGCAAAGACCAGGCGCGGGCGGTGCTTAGGGTTTGTAGCGGCGATGGCCTTGAGCAGTTCGGCAAGCGCATGCTCTGGATAGTTGTTCACCGACATCAGGCTGACGGCCGTGATGCCCACCTGGTTGAGCGCCCAGGCGTCGAAGATCCCTTCGACAAGCCAGATATCTTCTTCGGCAGCGAGCGTTTCCCAGGTAAGCACCGGCGGCATCCACCAATGGCCGCGGTGGCTGCCGCCGTATTTGAAGTTTGCCTTTTTCTTGAAGCGCCCCGGGCGGTCGATCAGCCGTTCCCACCAGCTGTCGTTGGGCAGCGGGAAGCGGACGGTGGCCGACACCTGTCCGCTTTCGTTGTCGCGAAACAGTTCCTGCGAATAGGATCCGCGCATTCCCTGCAGATCGAGCCCGCGTTCGTGCGACAGATAGGCGTCAGCGGTGGCAGTGGGGTTGGCTTCGGTCGCGGGCTCGCGCTTGGACCAGTCTTCGAACAGGTCGGGCAACAGGTTGCGGACGCTGTCTTCCCAGCCGCAATTTTCGATGCGGCCGCATTTGACCATTCTGGGATTGTCAGCGGCGCAGTAGACTTCCTTCTTTCCGCACCCGGGACAGGTTCCTTCCTGCAGCCAACTTCCCTTCACCGATTTGAAGGCGAACTGTGCTTTGAGGCCAGCAATAATCTTGTCGGAAAATGACATCAGGGACCTATCAAAAGGGTGCAGTCAGGGGGCCGACGAAACGCCGGAGAGCGGGTTTTGAGCGGGGTTGGGAGATCAGGCTGCTTGGTCGGTCGGTTCGGTATCGAACATGTCGATCGTCGCGGTGTCGTAACCGCCGGGCGGCGGGAAATAGGTCTTTCGGGTCAGACTGGCCGGCGCCATCGGGATGTCGACGTGCTCGTTCGGAATGGCGCTGGGTGACAGGCCGTAAACGATGCTGATCTGCCCTTTCCAAGTGAACCCGCAGTCAGGGTTCTGGCAGAGACAGAACAGATCCTTACTGGTCGGCGTCACCATTTCCGAAGTGCGGATGACCGACGGCGCGTTGCAGTGGGGACAGGCGATCATCGAATGCCGCTGGCGCAGGTTCGGATCGTCACCCGCGACGATGTTGCGCTTACGCGGTTGCTGGGCCGGAGCGTTCACTGGCGCGCCTCCCGGATGATCATGCGGACTTCAGCCCGCATTGCCAAGGCGCCGGCGACGACGTCATCGATCGCGTCGTCAATGGCTTCGGCTTCGAAGAGGTCGATTTCGCCATCCGCTTTGGCGTCGAGCACCGCTTCGCAAAGGTCACTGTTTTCCTTGGACTGGCGGGCATAGAGCTTGAGCAGATCGCGCCCCGTCGCGGTTGCCGCTGGCGTTTCCACCGTCTCGCGGCCGCGCTGGCGGGCCAAAACATTGGTGACGTGCGGATGACCAGGATAACCGACGGTCTCCGCTTCGAGGATCGCGATTTCGTCCAGGCGCAGGAACGTGTCGGTGTTCGCGCTGCAGCAGTCGCTGATCCGCTGTTGCCGGGTGCCAAGCCGTTCCGCCGCCGCGGCCTGCCCGCCAAAAGCACGGACTAGGGCGCGACATGCTGCCTTCAATTCCTGCAGTTCTGGCGTGAGGGTAACTGTGCGGTCGGTACTCACGCGGCTTCTCCCTTCAGCGCGCCGGCGACGGCTTTGCGGTCGAGCCAGACGACAATGCCGAGCCGTTCCGTGCCCTGCAGGTTCAGCGGTTCTTCGGTGCCGAAGGTGATCCGAGTGCCGCGCTTCGCGTCATAATTGAGCGAGTCGGCGCACCGATCGAGATATTGGATGCCTACCTGGTCGACCCCGACAGCTTCTATCAGTTCACAGATGTTCATGCGGGCTCTCCGGTCGGGGCGGTAAGGTTATGAAAGTTACCGGCTATCGGCGTAGCGATCAGGCTGGCAGCTATGGTCAGGCAGCAGCGGCGGGCAGGGGTGCCGGCGCAGCGGCCGCAGGGGACGGGGGATGACAAGGGCGAACAGGTCGCGGGAGCGGGGTAGAGGGGCGATGCCTCCGCGACCTGTTCGCAGTCCGATGTCGCCGCCCGGAAGGAAAAAGCGGCGGACCGGATCGACGGGGCTGCATGCCCGTCAATTTGATGATGATGTTGGAGCCCCCCGGCCATGGTCAGGCCACTCGTCGCGGGGCTTCGCGGCGTTCGCCGGCGCGCATGTCGATGCCGCAGAAGCGGTCTTCGACTGCCTGGTCGACCATGACGTCGCGGGGATAGATGTCGGGGCGCAGATACTCTTTCGGAACGCCGTAGATCCGCTCTGCCTTCAGACAATATTCGGGTGGCATTTGCTTGGTCTGCTTCAGCCAACGCCAGACGGTCGGCTGCGTGACATCGAGATCACGCGCCAGCTGGCTGTCAGACCCTGCACGATCGCGGCAGGTGGTGAGGGCTTCAAATCGGGTTGGTGTCGTTTCCATGCACCTATAGCTATAGAAGGTCCTATAGGTGGTCAATAGACAAAACGGCAGTGTGCTGCCTATAGACACTCCTATAGGTCCCGAGCCCATGACGGCTGCCGAAAATTACTCGATCCGCGGCAATAGGCTGGCCAAGCGCCTGGACGAAATCGGTATGTCCCAAGCGGAGCTGGCCCGGCGCATCGGGATCAAACAGCCAAGCATCGCCGCCCTGATTTCCGGGAAGTCGCAAACAACCAGGCACCTTCACCGAATCGCCCGGGAACTGCAGACCACGCCGGAGTTTCTGACCGGCGAGGATGATGATGTCGGCATGCCAGCCATTGCCGATGGACGTCGATCATTTCGCGCTCAACCGCCGCCTCTCGATGAACATGCGCTCGCCGAACTGGGTCTGATCGGCGTGAAAGAGGTCGACCTGACGCTTGGTGCCGGCGGAACCTATCTCGATGATCGCGCGGTGGCGGAAACGAGGCGCTATTTCCATAAGGATTGGCTGCGCGAGTTTACCGACGCGCCACCGGACATGCTTGTCTTTGCACGGGTGAAGGGCGATTCGATGAAGCCGACGCTGCTGGACGGCGCGATCGTTATCATCGACCTGAGGCGCAAACGGATCAACGAGCAGAACGAAGTCTGGTCGGTCGCAGTTGCCGACATCGGTATGGTCAAGCGGATCTGGGCGAACCCGGATGGCAGTTACAAAATCAATAGCGACAATCCGGCGGTGGGGCCGGAAACTGCGCATGATGACGAGATGTACGTGATCGGCCGCGTCGTGGCGTCGATCGGGAAACACTAGGTTAATTGGGGCGGGGCATGGGGAAGAAAGCGAAGTGGAATGAGGTTGCTTGTCCAAAATGCAAGCAACCGCTGCATGTTGCGGCGTCGCGCTGCCCGCACTGCCAAACAGATTTTTCGCCAGGCGCCGTCGCGGCCCGACAAAGAGAGCATCGGCATGCGATGATCTTCGCGGCCGTCGCCCTCGTTCTGATCATCCTTACGCTGGGCTGGTGTGCGCGCGGAGACGAGGCCGCCAAATCATCGATTTCGACGGGCAGCGCAAAAGGCGACGCGATCGTGCTCTTCAAACATGTGACGGCAATCGGCGCGCCTTGTGATGCCGCGATGACCAACGTGGCGAAAGCAGCGGATAGCGGCGATCCCGTCGCGGCCTATCGCGCCGCCGATCGCGCGGAGAATTCCTGCGTCACGACGGGGGGCGACATCAAGAAGCTCGGGATCCCCGCGAGCTTCGATGCGAAGAGCAGGAAAAGCGCGACGGATGCGATCGAGGCTTGCGATGCGTCCTATCTCGACAAATGGATCGGCGCCCGCAAATTGAAGGATATCATCGACGGCGACACCAGCATCTCGGCGCAGGCGGAGTTGGAGGATCTCACACAATCGATACAGCAGGGAACGATGCTCTGTGGCGGCGGCCTGGCTGCCGTGGCTGGCTCGCTCGGGGCGACGGACGTGGATCTGGGTATTGCCGGCGGCAAGAAGTAGCGTTCGCGTCCGGCAGTCCGGCGAACGCTATGCGATTTTCCTATTCGGGCGGCGAGTAACGGCCTGGCGCCCGCATGGGGAGGCGATGACAGCCGCGATCGACCTGGGGTATGCGTCGCGCGATGAACACGGGCAGCTGTATTTCTGGGTTGGCGCCCAGATGGTGCGCAAGGAGTAAATTATGCCACCGCCGAAAGTCATTACCGTTGACCCCTTTAGCCGCTTAGCCGTTCATCTGAAGATGTACCGTGACGATCGGGAACTTGCGACTGGCACTGGCTTTTTATGGCGGCTTCCCGATCGTATCGCGCTGGTGACAGCATGGCATTGTCTGACCGGCGCACACCCCGAAACCAAGAAGGCGCTATCAGAAGAGACCGGCGCCAGGCCAAACAAGATCGAAGTTAGCTTGCTGATGAGCGACTTCGGACATTCCCACTACATGCTCGATCTTTACGATGCTGAAGGCGATCCGATTTGGTATATTCATCCCCTCGGTTTTGGGGAGGTTGACCTAGCGGCCGTATTCTTCGACGCGACATTGCCACCGAAATGCGCCGCTCTCTTCGCAAACGAGATTGGGACACAAAACCACCTGTTCGCTGTCGGAAGCGAGGTTTTCATTCTTGGTTTCCCAAAAAATCTGCATCGCATGGGATTGCCAATCTGGAAACGAGGGTCACTGGCCGTTGAACCCGATGCCGTGATCGACCAGCCAGGTCACCGACATTATTTGGTCGACACCGCTTCGAGGGATGGGATGTCGGGGGCACTTGTCATTTCAAGGGCGAGGGGCGGTTACACGACGCCAGAGGGCAATGTATATTTCGGCAACGATGCTACGCAAATCTTAGGGCATTATACCGGTCGAATAGGCACAAAAGATGAGCTTGCGGCGCAACTCGGCATGGTTTGGCCCATCCGTTACGTGCATGAATTGTTCGCCAACCCGCGGCTGGATGACTTCGTCTAACGGCTCTCCAGCTTGATCGACGTCTTCAACCCGCCGCTGCCGTCCAGGCTGTGGGTCGCTTCGTCGACCAGCCAGCTAATCCCGTCGATCTCGCTATCCCAGCCCGACAGGGTGACGCGGGCGTTGGGGATCAGCGCGGGGTCGCCATAGGCCAGATCATATTCGAAGGTGTAGGCGCCGCGCTTACGCTTGCTGGCTTCGCCCTGGGCGGCCGCTTCGGCGTCGGCCTTGTTCGCATAGACGCGGCGGAGCTTTTTGCGCTTGCCGCCGCCGGCGGTGACCGTCTGGTTCTTGCCGCCATCGAGATCCCGATACTGCGCTTGGGCGCCGTCATATTCATCGCGCGCGGTCGCGGCGAAGCGCCATGCCCATCCCTTTGCCTTGGTGATGGCGGAGGAGGGCAGGGAGGCGCCGCCAGCGGTGGTTGTGGCGCCGATGGGCATGAAGACCAGCGCGCCGCCCTTTGGCGTCGCCACGGCGTCGTATCGGCGGCCTAGATCGCGGACGAAGGCCATGTCGCTCTTCGCCGACTGCTCGATCGCCTCGATCGGCTTTGAAGCGAGGTCGGGGTGGATTCTGGGGTTGAGGCTGTTGCGGCCCGCGATCTCGGTCAGGATCGCGCCCAGCGTCGTGTCCTTCCAGATCTTGCGCCGGCGTTCGCGATAAGATCCCGCCAGGTCGGCAGCGCGCGCGCGGATGCTAACGATGTCGGGCGGTCCCGACCGTTCGACCTCATCGACCTTGAACCGCCCCTTGGCGACCATGCCGACGGTCACATCGGTGCCCTTTTCCCAGCCCATCGCCAGCTGAAGCATCGCGCCCTTGCGCGGCGGCGCGAGCTGGCCGTCATGGTTGTGCAGCGTGATCTCCAGGCTGTCGGCTTCCTCGCCGCGCTTTTCAGTCAAGGTGAGCGAGATCAGGCGCGGGTTGACCTTGTCGGAAAGGTCGGTGCCATCGTCGAGGGTCAGACGGATCGCCGCCTTGTTTCCGTCCATTAGTCGGCGCGCTCGAGGTCGATGGTGAAATCGATCCGGCGGGGCAGGCCGCCGGCGATGATGTTGCGCCCCGTCTCGTCCAGGTTCACCAAGACATATTCGCCCCATTGCCGACCGGCGCCGTCCACCAGGGGATAGGGATCGCCGGTGCTCGCCATCTCCACCAGCCGGTCGATCGCGCCGACGCTGCCGGCGATTTCCGGAATCAGGCTGCCGGGGAGGGTGACGAAGTCGTCGCCGGGACCGACAAATTGTCGCGCCGATCGCGCGCCGAAGCGTTCGGTCGCGGCGTGGCGCCAGCTCCGGCGGCGCTGGTAGCTGTCATAGGCGAGCGTATCCATGCCGAAGACGAACAGGCCGAAGGACATCAGGGTGCGCGGTCCGGCGACGCTGGGTGCGTCCAGCCCGGGTACGGGCGCAGGATCGGGGAACAGGCCCTTGACCAGGCGCTGGAGGCGCCCGGCCTGATAGCGCGCAGCATCGACGCGCGTCTTCCACCCGTCAAAGGGCAGGCCGATCGAGCGCACGGGCAGCGGGATCTTGGTCGGGATCTTCATTCATCGTCCCCGAAATCGGAGCGCTTCTTCACGCCCTTCAGCTTCTCGATCTCGTTCATCACTTCCTTCGCGATCTCGCGGGCGCTTTGGCCGTCGCGGGCATGGACGTGGATCTCGACATGCATCGGTGCCGCCGCCGTGGCTGCGCCCAGAGGCGAGCGCGCTGCGGGCTGGATCGGGCCGCCGGCCATCGCTGGCGACAGCGAGAGCGCGCCGGCGGCGACGACACCGCCAGCAACGCGACGCATCGACCCGACGGCATTGCGGCCGCCACGGTTAATGCCGATCGCCAAGCCTTGGCTGATATGATCGCCCATGATCGTGAAGAGGCGGGATGGCGACGCGATGCCCAGGAATTCCTTGGACTTCTGCCATGCGCCGCCGATGATCGATTTAAGCGCCGCCCAGATCCTGCCGGGTGCGGCCTGAATGCCGGACACGAGGCCGTCGATAATTGCCCGTCCGGCGCTGACAAAGCGGCCGCCCAGACCCATGACATAGGAAAGGCCGCTGCCGAAGGCCCGCTTGATCGTCGCCCAATTGTCCCAGATGAAGAGCGCGGCGCGGCCGATCGGGCCGCTGAACTCAAGCATGTTGCGCGCATTGCCCTTCATCCATGCCCACGCCTGCCCCAGATAGCCGATGCCCGAGCGGAACGCGCCCTTGATCTTGTCCCAATGCTTCCAGATCAGATAGCCGGCGACGGCGACGCCGGTGACCAGCAGGCCGATGGGGTTCAAGAGCAGCGCGCGGCCGACGAACAGCATCGCTCGGCCGAACATCATCGCGCCGTTGACCAGCAAGCCCATGGCGCGCGACGCCATGATACCGGCGGGGAACAGGCGAGCGAAGAATTTGTAAGCGGTCGCGAGAGGTCCGAAGAGCCCGCCGAGCGCGAACTGGATACCGCCGAGCGCGATCTTGAAGACGGCAAGGCCCGCAACCAGCTGGATTATCAGCGCTGCCGCCTGGGGATGCTCGCGCGCCCATGCTGCCACGGACCCGGCGGCGCGGTTGATATAGCCCAGCGTCGTCACGGCGACGGGCAGGAAGGTGGTGCCGAGCGTGATAGCGAGTTCGGAGATGCCCGACTTCAGCGCCGTCCAGCTGACGTTCGCATCGTTGAGCATGCGGGTGTCGAAGGCGCCCGACACCGTGCCCTTGGCCTTCATCGATTCGTCGCGCACTCGCCGATATTCGTCCAAGTTCTGGATCAGGCTGCGAATCGCGCCCTGCGCCTGCATGTCCTCGAACCCGAAGCCGAGCTTTTTCAGGTCGCCCTTTGTGGCCTTTTGCGTGATTATCGCGATGGCTTCGAAGGTATCGATGCCCTGCGCCTTCAATTTCGCCATCGCCGCGGGCAGGTCGACGCCGAAGTTCTTTTGAAACGCTTTAATGGTGCCGGGCGAGTTGATCTTGGCCAACAGGTTCTGGATGTTGTTCGCAGCCTGGTCGGCGTTGCCGGTGCCCTTCTCCGCGATCTGCAGCGCGGCCGACAGGTTGCCGACGGCCGACAAGCCGCTTTCCCCCATCGCCTGCATCTGGGCGGTCAGCGCCGGAAAGTGACGTGCCATGTCGCGGATCTCGAATGCGCCGGCGTTGCCCGACGCGGCCATGATGTCGAGCGCTTCCGTCGTCTGGTTGATCGGCACCTTCAGATTGTTGAGGTTGGCGAATGCGGCGCTGGCGCCATCGGCCAGGTCGACCTTGAAAGCCGTGCCCAGGCGGCCGATCGCGGGCACCATCAGCGCCGCTTGGCGGGGATCGAGGCCCTTGCCCGCCAGCACGTCGACCGCGGCGCGCATATCCTCCGGCATCTGTCCGGCGGCGCGGGCGGCGAGCATCAGGTTGACGCGCATCTGCGCCGTCTCGCGGTTGGTCAGGTTCGCCTTTTGCTGGATATCGACCATGCCACTGGAGAAATCGCCGGCGGCCTTCGTCGCGAGCAGGATCGGCGCCAGCAATCCCAGCCCCTCGACGACGTTGTCACGGCCCGCATCCTTCAGCGCGTCGCCGCGCGCGCGGATCGCATCGGCCGTGGCATCGATCTCGAGCAGTCGCTTTTGCTTCGCCAGTTCGGTGTTGCTGCGCTCGAGCTGGCGCTGCAGCTCACGCTCGCGGCTGACCAGGTCGGTGATGTTGCCGCTGGCGCTGGCCAATTCGCGACGGACGTCCTTCAGCTCGCGCTCAAGGCCCGATGCCTCGCGCGCCATGTCCTTCATGACCTGTTTCGCGGTCTTGCCCGTGCCGATGAAATTGCGGAACATGCCGGTCAGCTTGTCGCTGCCGATCAGGTTCACCACCAGGTTGAGCGCGCCGCTCATCGGTCGCCCTTGCCCCACATGCGATTGAAACGATCAACGGCGCGGCGGCGCCAGCCGAGCAGCTCCGGAAGTTCAAGCGCCTCGAGCGCGGCCAAGGGCCAATGAAAGATCGCGGCGATGTCGGCCATCAATTCCTCGACGACGAGTCCTCGATCATCTTCTTCATGATCGCCGACTGTTCCTTCGTCATAAAAAAACCGCGCACAGCACCGCCCATCTGACCCAGATCGACGGGCGAGAGCTGCGCCACTTCATGGTCGGTAAGGAAGGGGTCGGTGATACGGGGCAGCAGCTTGAGCAGCGTGGTGATGTCGGAGCCGATCAGATCGTCTAGCGACAGCCCGCGAAGCTCGCCCGCCATGGGCTTGCGCAACGTCACCGTACCGATCGCGTTGTCGCCGCGCATAATGGGATCATCGAGGGTGACGGGGACGAACTTGCTATTCGGCGCTGTCTCCACGACGGCTTCAGGGGTGAGTGCGTCGGCAGTGCCAGGAGTCTGTTCGAGGTTCATGAGCGGGTGTCCTTGTAAGTGCGGGGATTAGAGGACGGGGCGACGGGCCGTTGGGTGCCCGCCGCCCCTATTCGATGCCGGCCATCCCCGCTCGTCAGGCCGGACCGAAATCGGTGGTTAGAGTTCCAGCGCCCTGCGGATATCGGCGTATCGGTCGACGCCATCGACGATGAAGACGCTGTTGAGCAGATCGATCTCGACCTCGACGCGGCCGTTGATCGACAGCTTGTAGTAGGCGAGTGGGAATTTCTGTTTGTGCTGGGTTTCCTTGCCCGCTGCGGCATTGCCCATGTCTATCTCCTGGTGTCGACCGCGCATCACGATCTCGACCTGGTCGACACCGCTGCCGTCGTCGGCTTGGTACGCGCCGACCAGGCGCAGCAAGACGCCATCGACGCGGCTGATGCCGAACTGGCGAAGCGTCTGGCGCACCATGCCGCCGTTGGTCCATTCGGCCGTCATCGCCTCGAGGCCGTTATCGACCATGATCGGACCAAGCATGCCGCCGCCGCGCCATTCCTCCATCGCGATCGCGATCTTGGGTTGGGTAAATTCTTCGATGACGCCGAGATGCGATTCGCCGTCGTTGAAGAGGTTGTAGTTCTTGAGTTTCTGGGGGAGGCCCATGGCCGTCTCCTTTCGCTAGATGGCGGAAATCAGGGGGACCGATCAGCCGTTGAGCTGATCGGCGAAGCCGGCGTAATATTTGTCGGTGATGAGCTGGTTGAGCGTGAGGCTCTCCGCCGGCGCGCAGGGGGTGAATTCATAGTCGATGACCAGCTTGCCGGCGGCGAGGTTCTCGGGCGGGTTCAACGCACCATCGAACCGGGCGAGGCCACCGATCAGGCGTCCCTCTGCGATCAGGCGTCGGATTTCGGCATTGATCGTCTCCAGGATGTCGCGGATCAGGCTGACCGTCATCGGGCGGTCCATCGCCCAGGCCAGCCCTTCGGCGATGATATCCTGCAGCGCCTGGCTGGTGCGCACCGCGCTTTCGAAATTATAGTGCGGCAGCGTCTCGTCGACACAGGTCCGGTTGCCCCAGAAGCGGAATCCGGTGGTGCGGATGATCGTCGTGATGTGGGCGCTATTGAGCACGCCGGCGGGAGTCGTATCGTCCTGCAGGTCGAAATAGACCGATTTGTCGACGCCGGTGACGCCGTCGACCGCGACGTTGGACAGCGTCTTGTGCCAGCCTTGTTCCTGGTCGATGCGGGCGCGAAGGCCAAGCGCGCGCGCGACGGCGTCGCCGGCGAAGTCGCCGGTAAAGTTCGGCCACAACAGCATCAGCTCGCGCTGGGCGAATTCGCCGCGATAGGTGACGGCTTCGGCGATGGTGTCGCCTACCGCCGCGGCATAGGCGAAGCCACGCAGCTTGCGGGCGACGATTGCCAAGGCAACGGTCACAGCCTGCGTATCGAGTCCGGGAACGCCCAGGATGCGCGGACGGATGCCCAGTTGCACTTCGGCGTCGAGCAGCGCCTGCATGCCCGTGGCGAGGCCATCGACGCCGATCGTGCCGATGATGGCTGTCTCGGTTGCTTCATCATCCGCGCCTTCCTCGATGCGGACCACGACAAGGATCGGGGTCGTCTGGTCGGCGATCGCCTCGAGCGCGGACTTGAGCGTGCCGCCGGTCCCCGCCTTGCCGATCGCGTCGCGGATATCGGTGACCAGGACCGGCTTGTTGAGCGGAAAGGCGAGGTTGAGCGCATCGGTCGGCGCCCCGGCGGCTGCGGTCGCCGTGACCACGATGCCGATGATGGCGGTGGCGACGGGCGCCAGGGTGCGAACGCCGGTGGTGAGCAGATTGGTCTTGATGCCGTGGCTGACGGTCATGGGCTGGCTCCTTTATGCTGCGGCGACGGCAACGCCGCCCCGCCGGATGGGAATGGAAAGACGGACGTGATCGTTGGCGGCGGGGAGGTCGCGCCGCTCACCTTCGATGTCGATGACGACGGCGCCGTCGCGATTGTCGGTCGAAATGCCGACGCGGGTCAGCCTGATGCGCGGTTCCCAGCGCGAGAGCGCGACGGCCGATGCGGCGAAGAGCAGCTGGCGGGTGACGCTGTTGGCGGGCTGGTCGATCAGGTCGGTGATCATCGAACCATAGTCGCGCAGCATCACCCGGGTGCCGATCGGGGTCGACAGGATATCGCTGATCGATTGTGCCAGATGGGCGTTGCCTTCGATCCGGCGGCCGTCGTGACGGTCTACGCCGATCATTGCGGTGCGCCCGACACGCCGACGCCGGGCGTAACGCCCAAGTGCCGGTGGTCTTTGAGGCTCTTGCCACCGCCGATCACGTCGGTGTCGGCGGTCAGGGTGCCCGTGACCGTGACGTCGCCATCGATCGCAACGTTGCCGGTAAGGTTGATCTGTTCAGCTGTGATGTTGGCGGTCGATCCTGCCGGCAGGGCGGCGGTCAGGATATGGGCTTCAGGGTCGTAGGCGATGCGCGCGCCGTCCTTGAAGACGATCACTTCTTCAAGCGAATTTCCCGCCGGCGGGAACATGTCGCGCGTGATCCCTGGCAGGAAGATGGCGCCGCCGATATCGCCTTCAGGCGAAAAGAGCACGCCCTGCTCGCCGATCGAAGGGGGCGACCAGATGCGCGTCTCGCCCGATCGCATGTAGCACCAACGGAGAGGCTGTGATTCAACATCTTCTCCGTCCTCGTCGGCATGATGCACCGTGATGCGCGCGCCCGCCAGGTCGACACTGGCGACTGTTGCGACGCGGATCATCGCGGCGGGATCGAGAGGGATGTCTTCGGGCGCGGCCATGCCCGCCACAAAGAGCGAGTGGCCGTCAATTGCCAGAGCCGGCCCTTGTATCCGCGCCGGTTACAGGGCTGGATCTTCTAGGGAAGCCGTGATTGACGACACGCCATCGGGTGCAGGCACCAGCGGGCTATCGGCATCGGCCCATGCACATTCGTGGCGGATATTGGTGATGCACCCCTGCACGGCATCGCGGTCGGTCTGCGTTTCGCAGAGCGCAAGCGCCTCTTTCAGCTTGAGGTAGACCTTGTCCGCCCTGGGGTCGCTCATAGTTTTTCTCCTTAAGACCAGTTCGCGTTGCCGCCGCTGGAGGTCCCCAGCGCCGGGCTGAAGGACATCCCAGCATTGCCGTAATGAAACATCACCCCACCATGGAGGCATTGGCTCTGATCGACCGAACCCGCTTGTGGCGTCGTGATTTCCATCCATCCCGCCGCTATCGTCGCATAAGTGCGGATCGCGTCGGTCGTCGCCTTCGAGCCGGATACCGCGATCTTCGGGTAACCCTTCGACGGGCCGCCCTGATGCAGCAGATAATAGGCGGCGATACAGTTGACGATCGTCCCGCCATGATGCGCCAACGCGCCAAGCGGACCGACCGAGATCAACGCGCCCGATCCTTCATTGCCCGGGATGCCCGGTTGCACCGAGCCCGCGGTAAGATTGGTGTTCGCCGGGTTTGCATTGCTGATTGCGAAGGCGTTGATGCGAATATTGCCATTGATTGTCAGGGGCTGGGTGACGCGGTCGAACTTTGGAACGAGCATCTCGCCCCAGCTGCCCATCACGAGATAGGCGCCGTGTAGAAACTGCCCGAAGAAATCGATTTTGTTGGCGAACCCGTCAGGGTTCATCATCAGGTGGACGCCATAGCAGGCGAGGCCGTATTTCGGCGAGTTGACCCAGGCAGGAAGCGGCGGCGTGTAGACGTGGAATTCCGCCGTCCCCGTCGAAAGCTTGCCACCGAACATGACCAGCGGCCCGCCCGACTGCTGATAGCCAAACCAGTTGCGCGTGCCGACGAACGCGACATCGGACCCCGCGGCGGACACCGCCCACACATTGCCATCGAAAGCGCAGTCGCTGAAGCGTGCGCGCGCGCCACCGACGGCATTACCGTGCGATACGTTGAAACCGAAATCCCAGCCATAGCGCGAGGCGTTCTCGGTTAGGATGCGGGCAACCCCGCCGATGCCGTGGGGGAAGGCAAGGCCAAAGCCGCCCGTCAGATCCTTCGGGCCGTCGAACCGGATCGATGCCCCGTATTGGCTGCGCAGGAAGGCGCGGTCGTCGGCCTCCACCCCCGACATATCAGAATTTCGCGGCACCGCCTTGCCCTCAGCAAAGGCCGGACCGGTTATGAACAGGTTCGAGCTGTGCAGATTGCGCACGGTACGACCTCCCACCGGGATGGACATACTGCCGCCATTGCCTGCCGGCGTGTTCAGCGAGGTGATGAGAATCTCGACAACGTCGCTGCCGCCGAACTCATCATACCAATCGAGCGCCGCCATAAACGTCGTGAAATCGCCGCCCGGTCCGCAGGTTTTGGTGACAGGGCCTGCCCAACCCTGCATCCAGTCGTTCAAATCACCGACCGGCGTGCCGATCGACGCGAGGCCTGCCGCGAGCGCTGCGATGCTGATCTTGCTATCGATCAACGCCTTGCTTGCACCCTGGAATATTTCGACTGACCCACCGACCGTGCGCCGATACCAGTGAATAGATCCATCGCCAGGCGCGACCGCAAATTCCTGACCGTTCGCCGTCACCGCTTCGCCCGCTGCGACATTCGGATAATATGGGCCTTGGGTCAGCGCGATGTCGCGCGCGGTCTCGGCGGCTTCGGTGATCGATGCGATGACCTCGCCGATCACGGCGCCCCGGGTTTCGCCGTCTTGGACAACGGGGACGGGTTCATTGCCGACAAGCGGCCCCGCGGGGGGAAGCTGGGAAATCTTGGCCATGCGTCAGGCTTTCATGATGAAGGCGAGGGCGAAGTAGGGCGGCCTGCTGTCGGCGGCGTCGATGGTCAGGCCGTGATCATGCGCCGCGCCGCCGCCCGTGCTGCTGGTCCGACCGATCGTCGGCTCTGCTACGGTGCCATCCAGGGAATATTCGCTGTCGCCGCCGCTGTTACTGGCTTCGAAGATCGAATTCGCGGCGGTCAATGCGCCGCTGCCGACCGCCGCAACGGTGGTCAGGTGGCGATGTCCTGGCATCTGGGCCTCGGTCAGCACATGAGCCGCGACCGCGCTGCCCGGGTGCCCATGTTCGACGCTGCCCCCCGTATCGCCCACGTCATAGGCGCCGCCCGCGCCGACGATGAACCGGTCGCGCAGGTCGGGCGTGCCGTTGGCCCCGTTGCAGAGCAGCCAGCCCACGGGAATGTCGGGCAGCGATCCCCACCATTCGGTGACAATGCCGCGCGGCATCAAAGCCTTCAGCATCCGGTCCAGCTGCTTGGGCGTGATGATGGTTTCGTCATCGTCGCCGGCATCGACGGTCGCGTCGTCGGCGAGCTTCGCGACCCCGGCGACCGTGTGTGATGCCGGCGGATTGAGGAACAGCGCGTCGCCGAATTCGATCACGGCCGCAACGCCATTGCCGAACGCAATGTCGAGCGCGAACAGGCTGGTCGCCAGCTGCGCCTTGGACAGGATCGGATCGGCGACGGCGCTGTAGACCGCGATCAAGGTGCCATCGGACGCGAAGAGGCCGAAGCCGGTCACATTGTAGACGATTGCCGCCGGGTCATGGGCGACGATATGGATGATGCTTTCTGACACCGCCTGACCCGCAACCGTATCGATGCGCCGAAACTCGCCGGGCAGGGCGGTCAGTGTAGGTGCCATCACGAACGGCGTCGCAGTCAACCCCAGCTCGGTAATCTCGACAGCGTCGGTGCCGCCATTCTGGGCATCGACGATCGCGTCCCAGCCCGCGTCGGTGATGATCATCGGCAAGGCGGCCATCAGTTTGTCTCCAACAAGGCGCCGGCTTCGTTGGCGATCGGCTCACCATCTTCGGTCTGCAAAAGGCTGTCCCAATAGGGATCCGGATCATGCGCCGCGTCGAGCCGCGTCCGGCTGAAGGTCGCGGAGGTGGCGGCGGCGACGCCCCAGGCCGTCGCCTGGGCCTCGAGCGACTGCACGAAGGTGAAATGGCTGCGGGCGGGTTTGACCGACGCGACGTCGCGAATAATGGCGGCGGCGGTCTCGCTGGTCAGGAAGCTGGCGGGGATGTCGGCCGCCGCGGCGCGGACTTCGAAGGTGTGCGGCTCGCCGCGCGGGCTCATTTGCCACCATTCGACGATCTGCAGCAGTGGATTGAAGCGGTCGAGCACTTCGCGGACGATCGCCCGCGTGCCCTTGCGGCGATGGAACGGGATCGCATCGGCCACGGCGGCGCGCTTTTCGGCCTCTGTCCAGTTCGGATCCCAGCGGGAGATCGCAAAGCCCCAGGCGAGGATGGGGAGAATGTTGGCGGGGCAGGTTGCCGGGTTCCACAGGTGGCCGACCTCCGACAGGTCGATGTCGGCGCGCATCGCATCCTCGATCGCGCGTTCCGCATCGGTGGCGTTTGGAGGCAGGATGCTCTTTTCGAGCAGTTCGGGCGGCAGGGCGCTCATTCAGCGACGCCGGCGTAATTCAGATTGATCCCGGTGCACCATCCGGCCTGAAGCGGGGTCATTACCTGGTCGACGGCGGGGCTGGTCAACGCGACGCGCTGGACGCCGGCGACGTGCAACGCGGCAATGATTGCCGACCGGGGAATGTCACGGCCCAAGCGGCGCGCTTTCGCCAGATAGGCATTGAGCGAGGATTCGGCGGTCGTTTCGATCAGCGTCGGATCTGGTCCGGCATAGAGGTACAGGTCGGCGGCGATCGTGAAATCGACGACATCGGCCGACTGGACGATGACTTCATCGGTTAGCGGCCGCACCGCATCGGCCGTCAACATGGCCGTCACCGCGGCGAGCGTGCCGCCTGGCGCGCTGCCATCGCCGGTCCGCGAAAGGACGGAAACAACGACTTGCCCCGGTGTCGGTGACGTGGCGGACGCGTCGAGAACGTCGCCGCTCGCCGATTTCGCGAAATAGACGTAGGCCAGCTCGGGCCCCGCCACGCTGAAACTGTGGGGCGCCAGCAGGATACGGCCGCGCAGCTCGGTATCGCTTTCCATGACGGCTGGCGCGCCGGTCACGGGATTCGCCGGGGTAATTTCCAGACGTGCGACACCATAGAGCGCACCGAGATTGTCCAGGTTGGCGCCGGTCGCAAAGGCCAGCAGCATCTGGCGCGCGGCGTCGTTGCACTGCTGGGCGATCAGCAGCTCATCATAGCTGTCAGCCTCGAGCAACTTCATCGCGGGGTCGCTTTCAACCAGCGCGTCGAATTCGGGCATGCTGACGATCAGGCGCGCGATCTTGGCGGCGAGGCGAGCCTCGAAATCGGGCTGCGGCACCAGGACGGGAGGCGGCAGTTCCGACAGGTCGATGGCGGGCGACGTTGCGATGGACGAGATTGGCGGCATGACGGGCAGGGAAAGCCGAAGGCACGCGCGCGCGCTAGGCGGCGGCCCTGTATCGGCGGGCCTTACAAGGGTTCCGTGCGATCAGGTGCCGCGGGAAAGATGCTTTTCGACCGCTTCGAATGTCCGACCTTCGTCGTCTGGATGAAAGCCGAGCAGCTCGCGAGCGATATAGCGGGCACGAATGGTGCGGCCGTCGCGGGTGCGGCCGACTTCATCCTCTTGCCCGAAATGATGGACCTGCGCGACCTGCTGTGCCTGGCCGACAAAGCCGATGCTGACCTGGTCGGGGGTGGCGCGTACCTTCAGGATCCGCGCCTGGCGCAACTGCCGGAACATCTTGCCGCGCTTGCTGGTGCCCGGGCGCGGGCGCCGCGCTGCCATCGCGGTGCCATCGGGCTGGACGTTCGCGGCGATGCGCGCGCTGTTCGACCGGCGCAGCGACTGCCCGATCTTGGTCAACAGGCCCCTACGCTCGCGCGGCGACAGCGCGGCGGCGATGCGCGAAAGAAAGGGTTCAAGGCGGTCTAGGTTGTGCTCGATCATGGCAGCGGCGCGTCGGGGATCAGCCTTTCGCCGTTGAACCAGATGCTTGCCAGCGGCGGGACGGGATCGCTGCCCCCGATGCCGAGATCGTCGGTCAACAGCGGGTCGGGTTCGGCAAGGAATTCCATGTCGAACCCGCCATCGGGGCGCTTCACGGTGCGGACCTGTTCGGTCAGCTGCAGCTTGAATTGCAGGTCGACGCTAGCATTGTCCATGAAATCGACTTCGAAGGCGATGGCGGCCTTGTTCGGCTGCAGCAGGTCGGGCTGCTGGACGCGCAGCCAGTCGAGCATGGCGATCGCAAGCGGCGCCTGCTTGCGCCCATAGCCGATCAACAGGACGTTGAGCTGGTAGCTGTAGGCGAAGCTGAAGCTGGGCGTCATCGGCGACGCGATGCTGCCCTGGTCGACCCACATGATCAGCGCATGCGGATCGCGGGCGAGTTCGGGATCGATCGCAACGAGGGCGGCGCGCAATAGGTCGGGTTTCTTCATGCGCGCCGCGCTCCTTTACTGACCGGCAGCGCCGGCGAGTTTGTCTTGCACAGCTTGGTGCAGTTCGTCAGACCGCGCACGGGCGGCGGCAAGCGCTTCTCGTAGCGCTTCTCCCTGCGCCTCCTGCTTTCCGCCGGTGAAGGTGGCGATCACCAGTTCGGCGAGATCGAAGAAGGCCGGACCGGTCCTGCCAGCGGTTTCGATGATGGCGAGCAGCTTGGCGTAGTCGATCATGCCAGGCACTCCCCGCTTTGCGCCGCGAGCAGGTCCGCCACGGCCTTTCGAGCGATCTTCGCGGCGTCGGTATAGCTTCGGGCGTTGCCAGCATCATAGGCAAGGCGGAGCGCGACGACGGCGCGGTGCGCCGCGCGGTCGCATGCCGCAACGGCTTCCGCGGCTGCGCCCCGGATCAGCCCGGCGTCGGTGGCGGTCAGGATCGCGAACGCCGCCGCCTGATAGGCCAGCTCAAGGCCCAGCGCCGTCTGTTCGTCGAGCGTTGTCTTGTCGGCAAGTTCGACGGGCGCCGCGGGCATGCCCCTGATCGCCGACTGGACAGGGGCGCAGGCGCAGAGCGATAGCGCGGCAAGGATGTAGAAGCCCTTCAATAGTCGCATGGCAAACTCCTGATATCAGCGGGGATTGGTGGCGGGGGAGGCGAGCCGGCCTTGCAGCATGCCCGCGACCTCGATCCGTTCGGCCTTACGGAAGGACGGCTTGTAAGAGGGCTTCGCGACCGGAACGACCAGCGCGGTGCCGTCGCCCGACCAAACGCCGTCAAAGAACAGTTCGGCTTCCTTGGCGCGCCTTTCGGTCAGGTCACCGCTGTTGAGATAATGGGTTTCGAGGAAGTCGCGGGCGGCGTCACGCTTGTCGGCCTTGAACAGCTGGACCCAGTCGGTGCGCAGGATCGCGCCGGTGTTGTAGTGGAACGACAAGGCGGCGGCGAACTGCGCCTCGGTCAGCTTGCATCCCGCGAACGCCTTGCGGACGTCGGGGATGTAATTGTTGTTGAGCAGCCAGATATAGATCTCGAGGCAGTGGCCGACCGTTTGCGGCTTATCCTTGTAGCGGTCGACGCTATGGCCGCTGCGGTTGGTGACGCCGATGCCCCAGGTACCAACATTCTCGCTGTCGAGATACCATTCCAGCACGATCGCTTCATGGCCGACCAGCTCCGCCGCGGTGCGCGGGGTCAGGCGGATCGTGTCGATAGGTTCGGTGACCAGCGTCGGCGATGGCGTCGACGGCGGTGGCGTTTTCGGTCGCCGTGCGTCCCATTGCGCCGCGAGCTGGTCGATCAGCGTGACGTCGGCGTCGACCAGCCGGGCGCCCGGCGCGAGCGGGCGGATGACGGCCGCGATGCTGTCGGCATATTGCTGTTTCACGCGTCCTTCTCCCGCTTTTCGATCCAGCGCCGGAACAATCCGAACGCCTCGCCGGTCAGTAGCCATTCGATAAAAGGCGTGCCGCCGACCGCGATCAGGAACGCGGCGAGCGGCGGGGTCAGCGTGATACCGACCAGCGGGATGACGCGGCCGTCGAGCGCGGGGGCGAGTACGAACGCAAAGCCGGTCGATCCGAACAGAGCGACCATCGCCCACAATGACGTGTCGATTCCGTCCGCCTTGCGCTGGCGCGACTTCAGCAGCGAAAAGCACAAGGCGACCAATCCGCCGGTGATGAGCGCGAACATGAATTCGAGCGCATAGGCAGGGTTCCGGTCGACCGCCGCAACGCCGGCGACGCCGTAGGCGCCGAGCAGATAGAATGGATCCAGTTTCATCGTTTCGTTTCCCCCGCGGGCAGGCACGCTGCGCATGGTCTTGCTCCTTTGGTCAGTCCCACAGCTGGACCGTTTCCCGCTGTGGCCGCGCGGCCTCGCCGATTTCGGGAAGTTCGACGATCGTGCCCTCGGGCAGCCGCGGGCCCAGCGCGGCGAGTCCGCGGTTGAGCTCCAATGATTGTTCGGTGATGCCCGCGGTGGTGCCGAGCATCCGCCAGCAGATGGCGTCCAGCGTCTCGCCGGCCTGGGCGACGGCCTGCATCAGATCAGCTCCGCATGATTGCGCTGGACGGGCGTGTCGACGCCGATCGAGCGCAGATCCGCAACGGCGTGGTGCGCCATGCGGCGATAATCGTCGGCGGAGATCCGCTTTTCATCGTTGCGCTGCGACTGCTGATCGGCGGCGACCAGGTCGCGATATCCGTCGGCCAGTTCGGCGCCGGCGTAATAGCGGATGATGCGGTTCCACAGCTCGACTGCGCGCGGCTCGCCGTCGAGTGTAATATCGTCCGGAACATCCGCGAGTTGGGCGATGCCCATGTCGGCGTGCGCCGATCGCCAGTCGGACAGCTGGCGGAAGGCCTGAAGCATGGCGCCCTTGATCGCGGCGACCAGGCGTACATGCGGAACGACACCTTCGCCCAGGCGCAGGGCGTCGCGCACGTCGTTGCATTTGATCGGCGGGAACCAGCCATCGGCAACGACCTGGCTGTCGGCAGGGGAGGCGGGCGACGGCGGGGTCGAAATCAAATCGCTCATCTTTGGCCTCCTTTCGTTTTTACGGGGGGTGGGGATCGGGTGCGACACAGTGCCCATGACAGGCATGCCGAACCCTCACCGCCCCCCGAGCGCCGTGCGGCGAGCTGGTTACGTGGCGGGCGGCGCGAGCTTCTTCAGCTCGCCTTCCGCGTTCCGCAAATCGGTCTTTGCGCCGCAATCCTTGTGCAGCCGGATCGCCTCGCCGAAGGCGCCGATCGCGGCCTCGAGCAGCGCGGCCTTGCCGCCCGCCACCGCATTGTCGGCCTGAGGGTCGAACGCGGCGGCGGACGCGGCGCTGGCGCGACCCAGTGCCTTTAACAATTTGGCGCGCGCCTGGTCGGGCATGTCGCGCTCTTCGGTCAGTGCGGCGACGCGCTGCAGCTGCTCGAGCGTGACGGCGCCGGGTTCGGCCATGGCGACGGTGGCGATTTCTTCGGCGATCAGGCACGCCGGGGTGCGATTGTAGCGTTCGGGCAGGGTGAGGCCGTGCGTCAGGACATGCGCGCCGAGAGCCAGCGCCGTGTCGATGTCGCGATAGTCGATCGCCCAGATCATGTTGGTGGTGACGATCTCGTCCTGGGCGGCATTGCCAGCTTCGCCGGCCTCGAGCGCGCCAAGGATCCACGCGTGATATTTAACGGCCATTTCGGCCTTCAACGGGTTGCGGGCGGTGACCGATTGAGTTTCGCCGAGCTGGCGCAGATCTTCGTGCAGGACCGCGAGGAGGGTGCGATACTCGGTGCTGCCGGGATCTTCTTCGGCCATCGGCTGGGCTACGCCTGCGACGGGCGCGCCTGCGGCGGCAGCGGCGCGGGCGGCGAGGACTTGTTCGCGGCGGCGTTTGGCAAGGCTGGTCATGAGCGGGGCTCCTTTCGAAGGGTGAGGCGACGGCGTGACGTCCGTCGCCTCTTTCGCGCGGGCTTCCCCGGTTTGGCCCGTCACAGCCGCCCCGGCGTCAAGCGCCCTCTCTGGGTGTTATGGGGCAGGGCGTGCGGGTGCTTCGCCAATGGCGATGTTCTCGACCAGCACGACGATATCGTAGTCCTCGACCACGTAAGCCTCGTTGACGCTTTCGTAGTTTTCGACCTGGTCGAGCTTGGGCTCATCCTTCAGCAGGCGGCGGCGGCTGCCCTCCTGGACGTAGATCGCCAGATTTTTCAGGGTCGTGATCAGGATGCCATTGGCCGGGAAGAAGGGTACGCTGACCGCCGGAAGGCCGCCGATCTTCTTTTCCGAGCGCAGGATGCGATCGGTCGCTTCGACTTCAGTTGCCGTCGCGCCCGTCTTCTGCGCGATCGTGAAATATTTGTCGTCGAGCAGATCCTGCCCGATGATCACGACAAGGTCGGGATCGTTGCGGCGATGTTCGGGGATCATCGATTTCGCGTCGAGGACCAGCGCTTCCAGCGAGCTGTAATCTGCCTTTGCGGTCGTTTTCGTCGCCACATTTTCGTGATCGTAGAGGTCGACACCGGCCTTGACGTAGATCTTCTTCAATCCCGGGTTGTTGGCCCCGTTGTTGAAGACGGTCAGATCGCCATCATCGAGCACCTGTTCCGGCGCGTTGGTCCGGATCTTGTGCAGCCAGCCTTCGTTGACGTCCTGCAATAGCGGGTTGGCAACGCGGTCGGTCTGAACGGCTGCAGATGTGCCGTGCCAGCCGATCATGATGCGGTCGCGACCCTGCTGCTTGGCGATCGAGGTAGCGAGGATCGTCTGAAAGTCCGGCTTGTGACGCCAGGCGTCGATCTTCGCATAGGGGATCGCATAGTCGAAGTTGGTCTGCTTGCAGAAATACTGCCCGCGGTCGGCCGTATCGGTCGGATCGGTCGGATTGCGGGCGTTGCCGGCGGCGGTGTCGCGGCGACCGGCGAGCGTGCGCGTGGTTCCCAAGCCGACCTTCTGGCCGACCTGCTGGATGACAGGAACGACTTCGATCGCCTGCAGGAATTCGCTGCTTTCCTGAATGGCTTCCTCGAGCTTTTGCTCGACGGTGGGTGCGACGGCGAATTTGGTCTGCGCCGCGTCAGCGGTAAGGCCGTTGACCAGCGCGATCTGGGACACATAGGCGGCGAAGAGGGTACGGGTCTGGCTGTGCATCGAAAAGATTCCTTGGCGTCGGTTGCTGTGCGCGGGTTCGGGCGGCGGTCAGAAGGCGGTTTTGGTGAAGTTGGCGTTGCCGTTCGCGAGCGGGCGGGTGGGCTGCCCGCCTGCCGGGGTCGTTTCGACATCCTTCGCCAGGTTCGTCACCTTCAGATCAATCCGGTCGATCTCGCTGCGCACTGCGTTCGTCTGGGCGGTGATGGTGCCCTGGAAAGCTTTGCCCATGTCGGTGAACAGGCCGGTCAGCGCCGTCATGTCGATGGCGCCCGGGACAACTGCGGGCTGCTGCACCGGCTGTGGATCTTCCTTCTTGCCGAAATTAGCGCCGAACTTGTCGAGGATGCCGGTCAGGGCCGTAAGAAAATTGCCGCCTTCGGGGGTCACATCGCCCTTGTCGTCGGCGAACTCGAGGAGCGCTCCTTCGTCTCGGCTGAAGACCAGCGCGCCGGGACGGGTGATGTTGAACGCAAGGCGATCAGTGGCAATCGACGCCGGGCTGTCGGTCATGGCGCAGCCCATCAAATAGGCGAAGCCCTTGCCGGCGAAGTTCGGTTCGATCTCGATCGACGGGAAGACCTTCTGCTGGGCAGCGTTCAGAGCCTGGGCGTCTTCGGTAACGTCGAAGGCACCGAAGAGGCCAAGGCGCTTTTCGATCGTTCCATTGAAGTTGACGTCGACCTCGCCGGTCGAAAGTTCGGCGACATCGCCATAAGCGCGGAAAGGCTTTTCGCCCGAAACGCCGCGGATATGTTCGATATTCAGCCGCGCCCCATAGGTTTTGGGGTCATAGCTCTTCGCCATTTCCTTGATCATGTTTTCGTCGATCGTGCGGCCGTCGACCGTCGAACCGGCGGTGGCGAGTAGGAAAGGCTTGGTGCGCTTGAAATTCATCGGGACAGCTCCATCGGCGTGATCAGGTGTCGACCTGGACGACGGTGAGCGGGCCGGCGTTCGGTGATGTCGCCTAAGGGCTCAAAAACACATCATCATGCAACGCGCTTGCCTTGTATCGTCGCGCCTTACAGGGGCGGGCAGGCGCGCGGCGGCGGGAATAGAGGGCATGGCTGCACGCCATGCCCGTTGCCGATGCACCCATCCCCGGAAAGATCCCTGGCCCTGTCGAACTCGACCGGGATCCGGAGCGCGAGGCTCGTTCGCTCTATTGGCGCGGGTGGACGCTGAAACAGATCTCGGCGGAGCTGAATGTTCCTCACCCGACCGTCCGCAGTTGGAAGCGCCGCGGCGAATGGGGGACCGCGCACACCGTCAAGATCATTGAGGATCGCATCGAAGTCCGGATGGCGGCGATGCTCGACAAGGGCGAAAAGCTGACCGAAGGCGACATGAAGCGGATCGACTTCATGGGCCGCCAGCTCGAGCGCATGGCGCGGATCCGCAAATATGGGACCGACGACGGCACCGAAGCCGACCTGAACCCCAATATCAATCGACGCAACGACGGCCCTGCGAAAGCGAAGCGCGCCGAAAAGCGCAAGAATTTCCTGACCGACGAGCAGTGGGACGCGCTCGAGGAAGACTTCCATAAACGCAACTTTGCGCATCAAGGAAAATGGTGGGACCAGCGCCACCAGCGCACGCGCAAGATCAAGAAGTCGCGCCAGATCGGTGCAACCTGGTATTTTGCGCGCGAAGCGATGATGAAGATCCGCGAGAGCTATCTCGCCGGCGGCGCCCGAAACCAGATCTTCCTGTCGGCGTCGAAGCGCCAGGCGCTGATCATCCGTCGATATCTGGTCGCTTGGGTCAAGAAGATCACCGGCGTCGACCTGACCGGCGACCCGATCATGATCGACATGGGCGAGGGTAGCGAGCCGGTCGGCGTCTATTTCCTGTCCACCAACGCCAACACGTCGCAGGGGGAGACCGGCGACTTCTATTTCGACGAATTCTTCTGGGTCCACGGTTTCGCGGAGCTGAAGAAGGTCGCCAGTGCGATGGCGACGCACAAGATCTTCAAGCGCACCTATTTCTCGACGCCCAGCAGCGTGACGCACGAAGCCTATGCCTTTTGGTCGGGGCAGGAGTGGAACCGTGGCAAGTCGAAGGCCGCGCAACGTCATTTCGATGTGACGAAGCGGAATTTGCGCAACGGCGCGATGATGCCCGACGGCAGCTGGCAGCACATCGTCACCATCCATGACGCTATCGCCGGTGGCATGGGCGAGCTGCTCGACCTGGACGAGATCCGCCAGGAGTGCAGCGAAGAGGAATTCTCCAATCTATATGATTGTGAGGAAATCGACGACACTGCCAGCAGCTTCCCCTGGTCGATGATCGCCAGCGCGCGCGTCGACAGTTTTTATGTCTGGAAGGATTTCAAGCCCGCCGAGATCGATTTGCCCGGTCGCCGGCCTTTTGGCGAGCAGCAGGTTTCGATCGGTTACGACCCGAACAAGCAAGGGCGGGACGATGCCGCGCTGGCCGTTGTGGCGCTTCCCGATCGCCCGGGTGGCAAATTCCGCGTGCTCGAGAAGATCCGCTGCAACGGCAAGGATTTTGAAGGGCAGGCGGACGAAATCAAGAAGGCGGCGGCGCGATATAACGTCGTCGACATCGCGATCGACACGACCGGTCACGGCCTGGCGGTATGGGAACAGGTGCGCAAATGGTTCCCGACCGCGCGCAAGATCGAATATTCGGTGCTGGTGAAGGCGCAGCTGGTGATGAAGGGCCAGAACATCTTCCGCAAAGGCCGGATCGAGATCGATGCCGGGTGGACCGACGTCATGGCCGCCTTCATGGCCATCCGCCCCGCGATCACGAAATCGGGCAAGCAGGTGACCTATGTCGCCGCGCGCAATGGTGAGGTCGGCCACGCCGATATCGCCTGGGCCATTCTTCATTCCCTCCTGGTCGAACCCCTCGACGGTGGCGAACCCGCCGCCGGACAGGGCGAGGCCTTCTTCTTCGACTGACGGCAAAGGATCCTGCCATGAACGAATTGACGACGATCGAGACAACGACCGCGGGCGCCGGGCCGATGGTTTTCACCTTTGGCGAGCCCGACAGCGTCATCGGCGCGCGCGACCTTTGGACCTATTTCGAGATCTGGCACAACAGCCGGTGGTACGAGACGCCCCTGCCGATGGTCAGCCTGGGCAAGTCTTTCAACATGTCGTCGCATCACCGCAGCGCGATCGGCCTGAAGGTCAATCTGCTGGTGGAGCATTTCACGCCGACGCGCTGGCTCGATAGCGACAATTTCGAGCGGTTCGCGCTCGACTTCCTGCAGATGGGCAATGGCTATCTCGAGCAGATCGACAATCTGGGCGGGCGGGCGATGTCGTTCCGGCATAGCCTGGCGGCCTGGACGCGCATGGGGGTGCAGCCGGGAACCGCCTTTTTCGTGCAGGGTCCGATTGGCGTCGAACATCAGTTCAGCGATTGGAAGCTTCACCAGCTTCAGCAGCCCGACGTGCTGCAGGAGATCTATGGCGTGCCCGAATGGCTGGCGGCGCTGCAGTCGGGCCTGCTCAACGAGAATGCGACCCTGTTCCGCCGTCGATATTACCTCAACGGCGCGCATGCGGGCTTCATTTTCTATCTGTCGGAGGCGCTCGCCGACCAGGAGACGAAGGACAACGTCAAGGATCAGCTGAAGAATGCCAAGGGGCGCGGCAACTTCAAAAACCTGTTCCTCAACATCCCGAACGGCAAAAAAGACGGGGTGCAGGTCATCCCGCTGTCCGAAGTCGCGGCGAAGGACGAATTTTCGAACATCAAGACGATGACACGCGACGACATGCTGGCCGCGCACCGCGTGCCCCCGCAGCTGCTCGGCATCGTGCCGCAGAACAACGGCGGCTTTGGCGACGTCGGCCGCGCGATGGACGTTTTCTTCCCCAACGAGATCGCGCCGATCATCAGCCGCTTCATGCGGATGAACGATCGCCTGGGCGTCCCGGCGTTCGCGTTTCGGGCATATGAGCCGAAGGGGAATGGCGGGGGGGCGACGTGAGGTCGAGCCGCTATTTCATTGCTTCGCAGGTTGCCCTTAGACGTCGGCAAATCTCGCTCGCGAAGCCAGTTATCTCAAGTAGGCCCATCACCGCCTCTAGGGGAGCGTCGAGTTTGGGATCTTCGATGACTATTTCGACAGAAACCGAGATCCCGCCTAACATCGCGATCGAAAGGCCGTGGCCCCGGCAAATGATGATTTCTTGCTTGGCAGAGTCCCACTCCATGGGGCCCGGGAAGGCCATCAGGCCCGGACCGGTCTCCATATAGAACGGGCCGGTAATCACCGTTGATCCGGTCGTTTTGCCGCGGAATGAAAGCCCGACAGTATGCTTGTTGTTCGCGACGGAGCACATTTGACGCGCCATCGTGCTGCCGCCAGGGTAGCCGGCGCCAGACGGATAGGGCTCAAGACCGCGTATCACTTCGAAAAGCGCTTCCGGAATGAAGCCCTTCTTGAATATGCTCTCTAGATCATTGGGACTGCTAGCCAGCGGGAAATAGACAGACTGCTTCGGTGGCTTGCCCTCGATACAGGTGATCGCCGCATATATCGATTGGTCCATACTATGGCGCGCGGTCGTAATGGCTTCCGTAGCCTTTCGACGCAACAAAAGCGGAATTGGCTTCGTGATCTTCATTTTGAAGACGTCCTCGCCCGTTGCCTCGTCCTTTTCAACGGCGGGTTTTGCCAAGTCCTTGTCTTCAAAAAATTCCCTCTGCGCGGCATGAAATTCGTTCACAGCCTCGCTCGCGAACTGGACCGACTCGTCCGGCTGTTCGAATGGTTCCATGCTTGCGTCGTAACAATTCGACACCGACTGCGGAAGTGCGCCTCGCTACACTCTAATCGAGATCATCGATCTGGTTGCGCCGGGGAATAGGACGCGGTTTCGACGTCTTCAGGCGATCTATTGCCGCTCGGGCCGCCGCAGGCAGCGGCTTCTCCTTTCGCTTGCTCCTCGTCCCGTGAAAGAACTCCGCGACCTCATCTGCCCAGCTGCGCTTGCGCGCAGGCTCTGCCGGCGGAGGCGGGGACGCTAGAGGGAGTTGACGCGCCGGCAGGATCATCACCCCCGCAGAGGAACGGCATCGCCTGCAGGGGAAGCGGCGGCGGGCCGCGACTAGGTCGAGCGCCCATCCTCGGTCGGCGAACAACTGCAGCACCTTGCCCTCGTCCAGCGTGCGCCACCGACCGCACCCAAAGCACCACAAGCGCAGCCTATGCCCCCGCCACGCGATGTCCTCGATGCTTCCGACTCGTCCCGCCATTCCCCAATGAGAACAGAATGAGAACAGAGCGGCAAGGGGTGCCGTCCCCGACCCCCACGCGCCGCGCTCGCCCCCACGCTCCGCTTTCGCCTTTTTTATCGATTATGATGCATGGCCCCGGGCAGGCGATGCCGCCCGGGGAGGGGGAGGGGGTGCGAAACCGTCTTACATTCCTTACCTGCCCCCGATTGTATGCCGGAAACCGTTGAGAATGCGCGGTTTTGAATGTCAGACATCGCCTCTGATCTGACCTTACATTTCGTCGGCATCAATCTTACGTCACTGATTTTGCTCAATAATATAATATTAAATGTAAGATTGATTTTGTCTAATATTGTAAGACCGATGTAAGGGAAATGTTAGACCGAAAACCCGCAGAAAACCGCCGATGTAAGAAATGTAAGGTAGTTCCCTACATACCCCCTTTACTCATAGGCCCGACAGGAAACCGCGAAATTTGAGGTTTCGCGCAAAATTGCGCGCGCCGGCGAGCAGGAGGACGGGCGTGATGCGGTTCGATGCTAGAAGTGGGAATCGAACGCCGCCGCGAAGCGCCGCAAGGGCGCGGTTAAGCGCGGCCGACGATCAAGGTACGCTGAAAGCCGATTCCCGCTACCCGCTCCAGGTGCCCCCTAATTTCTTTGGCTGATCGCTGGCTAGTCTACTAAGACTGATCTTCAAGCTCGCGGATTGCGTCGGCAATCGCAAATCTGATGGAATTCTGAAATCCATGGGCTTTGGACAGAGCGATTCTGACGACGGCTAAGCTGGCATCTCCCGACACCAATCGTTGTTCAGTGACCAGCATGCCCCGGTGCTGCCGGAACTGTTCTTCTATGATGTTCAGACTGCTCCAGAGATCGAATGTTCGAGCCGGCGCGGCCGCTTTCGCCAAGTCTAGCGATGCTTGTCCATTGACCAGATTTGCGAATTGTTTCCGCATCAGCGTGCGGAATTCGTCAATGTCCTCAGGTTCAGCGATTTGAGCGGCATTGATGGCTTCGCAGGTGGATGAGAGAAGCTGTAACGTCTCGCGGAGAAGGTTGGACCGTTGCCGGTCCTCACGTCGCCGCAAGATGTTCTCGATCAACAGTGTTCCCGCGATGGTGGCGATGACACCGAAAAAGGTAGCAACAGCCTGAAGCCATTCGCCGGCCTTGATCTGGTTCAAAGCGTTTGCCGCGCATCGGACAAGATCAAGATCTGCTGCCGTTGCGAGCACATAGCCAACGAGCATGCCCGCGACGGTAGCGATGCCATATTTCCAAGCGCGTGTCGCCAATGGCCTTCTCCCCATTCGTGTTTATGTCGCAGGCGCAATGCCCAGCAGCTCGACCGTGAACAACAGGGTTGCGCCGCCGGGGATCGGGCCCTTGCCTTCGGGGCCGTAGGCGAGCTGCCAAGGGATCGCGAGTTCGACCTTGTCGCCGACGCCCATCAAGGCGACGCCTTCCTGCCAGCCGTCGATGACGCGATTAAGCGGGAAGGTCGTGGGCTCGCCGCGGCGGACCGAGCTGTCGAATTCGGCGCCGTCGGCAAAGGTGCCGACATAATGGACGGTGACCTCGTCGGTGGGGCCGGGGCGAGCGCCGCTGCCGTCGCCCGCGATCCGGCGCCAGCGCAATCCGCTCGGCGTCACGCGCCAGCCGTCGGCACCGTTCCGTTCGGCCAGCGCCGCCATTTGCCTGTTGAGGTAAGCCGTGCCCTGCGTCGGGGAGGCGTCGGGATTCTGTGCCGCGGCGGCGGCAGCAGGCAGGCAAGAGGCAATGGCGGCGGCTGCGAGCAGCCGGACGTGTGAAGACATGTGCATGAAAACTCCCTCGATCGTCCGTGCATAAACGCATCGCGCGCCCGCTTGGCAAGCGCTTATAGGCCGGCCGGGTGAGAGGCGGCGCGCAAGCCGGCTGGAAAAAATTCGGCGCGGCGGGAACCATCCGCGATCCGCCGCGTTTCAACTATCCGCTTGATCGAAAGAAAGAGTGGATATGGCTTCTGTCTTCGGACGAAGTCCAGGGAGCCCCGCCGCAGAAATGCGACGGGGCTTACTCGTTTCGGGCGCTTTGCCGGGCCGGGTCCGGTTGCCCTCCTGCCGTTTTCGATCGCCCTGCCGCGCGCCATGAACGACCTGACCGTTCGTTCGGGCGACGTCCTTGCCAGCCCGCTGTGGATTGCGGAGTGCCCGGTCTTCCGGGACGGGCGGTGGAGATTCGACAGAAATGGCAAGGGGATATCGGGCAGTTGCTGCCTTGGGCGTGGCGCTGCTTTGGGGATGTGGCGGGACGGTCACGGGACAGGGCGATGGTGCGGCCGTCGCCGCGCAGGTTGCGCAGGAAGGGCAGGGCAAGCCCTATGCCCTGCTCGGCAGCGAGGTGTGGGACGTGCCCGATCCGGTGTCGGGGCGCGACTATCAGGTCTTCGTCAGCCTGCCGCCATCCTATGCGAAGGATCCGCAGCGCGCCTATCCGGTGCTCTATGTCACCGACGCCGACTATGCCTTTCCGGTGGTGCGACAGATCGCGCGGCGGCTCAACGTCGAAGGACCGAAGGTGCAGGATTTCATCCTCGTCGGGCTATCCTATGCCAGGGACGATGATCCGGTGCGGAGCCGGCGGCGCGACTATACGCCGACCGCCGATGGCCCGAGCGACACGTCCGCTGGCACGGTGCATGGCGGGGGTGCGGCGTACCAGACCTATTTGCGCGATCAGGTCCTGCCCTTTGTCGCGCGCCGCTATCGCACCGATCCGCGGCAGAAGCTGTTTCTCGGTCATTCCTATGGCGCGCTGCTGGGCGCGCAGATATTGTTCACCGAACCCGGGATGTTCAGCGGCTACATCCTCGGAAGCCCGTCGCTGTGGTTCGGCAAGCGGCACATGTTCGCGATGGAAAAGGCCTATGCCGCCACGCACCGCGACCTGCCCGCGAAGGTCTATGTCTATACCGGTGAATATGAGGGCGCGCGTGCTGGCGATCCCCGTTTCAACAAGACGCTGGATATGGTCGGCGACAGCGAGGCATTGGTTGCAACGCTCAAAGCGCGCGCCTATCCGGCGCTGCAGATTCGCGGGGACGTGCTGAACGACGAGGATCATGTGTCGGTGGCGCCGCGCGGTTTCACCAAAGGGCTGCTCCACCTGCTGCCGGCGCCGCTTGCCGCCAAATGAACGGCGCGCCGTTTCTGCGACAATTTGCGACAATTTTGCGTTCATCCGGCACGTCACTGGGACAAATCGCACCTAGAAGGCTTTCATCGGGACCGGAACTTTCCCCCAAGAAGGTCCCTTGAAGGAGTTCTTCAGGTGAACAAGAAGATCATATTTTCGACGCTCGGTGCCGCGTTGATCGCTGTGCCGGTGCTCGCCGCCCCCGGCGGCGGCGCCAAGGGCGATGCCGACGGCAATGGCGTGCTGACCCGTGCGGAAGCGCAGGCCCATGCGACGCAGATGTTCGCGAAAATGGACGCGAACAAGGACGGCAAGCTCGACGCTTCCGATCGCACCGCGCGGCGTGCCGAGATGCAGGCGAAGATGTTCGAGCGCCTCGACGCCAACAAGGACGGCAGCATCAGCAAGGCCGAATGGGACCAGCATGGTGCCGATCGTGCGGCGAAACGCGCCGAACGCGGCGACAGGCGCGCCGATGCGGGCGAAGGCAAGCGTGACGGTATGCGCGGCGGCCATCATGGCAAGCGCGGCGGTCATCACGGCATGATGATGGGCAAGGCCGACGCCAACGGCGACAAGGCGATCAGCCAGGCGGAATTCCAGACCGCGGCGCTCGCGCGCTTCGACGCGGCCGATGCGAACAAGGACGGTCAGGTGACCGCCGAGGAGCGTCAGGCGCAGCGCGGTGCATGGCGCGCCAAGCGCGGTGCGCCCCCGGCGGCGCCCGCCGGCGAATAAGCCATTTGGCAGGGGCCGGCGGCTATCAGCAGGCCATCCCCCCCTCCCGGCATTGCCTTTGCCGCCGGTCCCTGTCAGCTATCGCCCACCGGCCCCCGCGGCCGGTGGGCGAACCAGTTTCTCACGTGGATATCCGATGACCGATAGCGATACCCCGCGCATCCTGCTGATCGACGACGAACCGTCGATCCGCGAACCGCTGGGCGAATATCTGACCGCGCAGGGCTTTGCGGTGACCGACGCGGCGAGCGCCGCCGAGGCGCGCTCGGTGCTCCGTGCCCAGACGGTCGACCTCGTCGTCAGCGATATCATGATGCCCGGCGAGGACGGCCTGTCGCTCACGCGCCATCTGCGCGAGACGAGCAACATTCCCGTGATTCTGCTGACCGCGCGCGCCGAGGATACCGAACGGATCATCGGGCTGGAAATCGGTGCCGACGATTATGTCGTCAAACCCTTCAACCCGCGCGAGCTTGTCGCGCGCATCCGCACCGTGCTGCGCCGGACGCAGCAGGGCGGCCGCGCGCTCGATCCCGGCGGCACCTGCTACGCCTTTGGCGACTGGGTGCTGCGCGAGGTCGAGCGGGTTCTGGTCGACGCCCAGGGCAATGAAGTCGCGCTGTCGTCGGGCGAATATCATCTGCTTCACGCGCTCGTCCGCCATCCGCGGCAGGTGATGAGCCGCGACCGGCTGCTCGACCTCGTCCGCGGGCGCGAGGCCGATATCTTCGACCGCGCGATCGACAATCTGGTCAGCCGGTTGCGCAAGAAGATCGAGGTGGACGCCGCGCACCCGCAGATCGTCAAGACGGTGTGGGGCGGGGGCTATACGCTCGCGTGCGAAGTCAAGCGCATCGGACCCACCGCATGAAGCTGCGCCTGTGGCCCCGAAGCCTGATCGGCCAGCTGGTTTTCGCGGTTGCGGTGGTGCTGTTCGTCGCGCAGGCGGTCAACTTCGCGCTGCTTGCGCGCGGCCAGAAGCAGCAATCGCTCGCGCATGGCGGCGGCATGGCGGTGGCGCGGATCATCGATGCGATGGACCGGCAGGAACGCGCGCAAACCGACGTCGAGGCACGGCGCAAGGACCGGCGCCGATCGCGCCACGAACCGAAGGTCTGGATCGATACCGCGCCGCCGCCGGTGCCCGATCGCTCGGTCGCGCTTCCCGACCTCGCGGGCTATGTCGGCAATCTGCTGGCCGAGGCGAATATATCGTCGAAAGGCGTGCAGGCATGGGCCTTGCCGCAGCCGCCGCGCATCGGGCGGACGCAATTGCCGGGGCGCACCGTGCTCGTCGTTGCCGAGATCGACGGGCGCTTTTACGGCGTGCGCAGCCGCATGCCGGGCGGCGGGAACCGTCTGCAAGGATTCCTCATTTGGCAGACGCTGTCGCTCTATTTCCTGCTTCTCGTTCCGGTGATGCTGATCGCCTGGCGCGCCGCACGGCCGCTGCGCGACCTGACGCGCGCGGCGCGCGCGAACCCCGCGCTTCGCGATACGACACCGCTCGATGAGGAAGGTCCGTCGGACGTTCGCGACCTGATCAGCGCGTTCAACGCCTATCGCGCGCGCATCGCCGCCATGCTGTCGGACAAGGACCGGATGCTCGGCGCGGTGGGGCACGATCTGCGCACGCCGCTCGCAAGCCTGCGCGTGCGGGTCGAGGGCGTCGAGGACGACCGGCTGCGCGAAAAGATGGTCGCGAGCATCGACGAAATGACCGCGATGCTGAGCGACATATTGGCGCTCGCGCGTTCGGGATCGGGAACCGAACCGCAGGAACGCGTGCCGCTTCGCGAACTGATCGGCGAACTCGCCGCCGAATATGTCGAACGCGGCAAGGACGTGACCGTGGGCGCCGTCGCCGACGTCATGGTGCTGGTGCGCCCGATGCTGCTCAAACGCGCGCTGCGTAACCTCGCCGACAACGCGCTTGCTTATGGGCAGCGCGGCCGGCTTTCGGTGACGGCCGAGGCGGGGCGCGCGCGGATTATCGTCTCGGACGACGGTCCCGGCCTGACGGCCGAACAGATACGGACCCTCGTCGAACCGTTCGCGCGCGGCGAGCAGTCGCGCAACCGCGCGACCGGCGGCGCCGGGCTGGGCCTGTCGATCGCGCGCGAGATCGCCGAAGGCGAGGGCGGGGAGCTGACGCTCGGCAATCGCGCGGGCGGCGGGCTCGATGCGGTGATCGCGCTGCCCGTTCAGGCGTAGATGGCGATCGCCTGACTGCCGCTGAGCACCGGCTCGCCGGCGCGGTTCCACAGCATCATGTCCTGCACCGACAGGCCGTTACGCGCATAGCCGGTCTTCGCTGACAGGAGCCACCAGCCGTCGTCGGTCGCGGGCGCGCCGGTCAGCATGTTGACCGTCCAGTTCATCGAGCTGATCGGCCCGAATTCGCTGAACAGCGCCATCGCGGCGGGCGGCAGCGCATCGCCCATCGCGAGCAGCGCAACCGCGGGGTGGCATGCGGGTTCCTCGACAAAGCGCACCCAGGTCAGATATTCGCCGACCTCGCTTTTCCACGCGAAGCGCGGGCCGGTGGTCGGGCGCATGTCGAAATGACGCGTGAAGCTGGGCCGCGCATGATGATCGGGCACCGGCGCCAGCGTGTCGGGATCGGGCGCGTCGGGCATGGTGAGGCGATTGTGGTCGACATGGCTCTTGCGGTCGCCCGAAAAGGCGAAGACCGCCGCGGTGCCGAAGCCCTGATCGCTCGACACACCGGCGTCGATGAACAGCGAGGATTTCGACTGGCGCAGCACGCGCGTCTCGACCGTGCAGTCGCCGCCGACGGGGCCGACGAAGCTGATCTGCGCATAGCGCAGCGGGGTTTCGGTCGGGTGGAGCGCCATCGTGCCCGCGAGCGCGACCGCCGAGCTGATCCCGCCATAGGCGGTGCGGCCCTGCATCCATCCTTCGTCGATATGCGCCTTCGCCACGCCGTCTTCGGTGCGCAGCGTCGAGAGCAGCGCGTCGAGCGCGCCGGGAGAGGTCGTCATTATTGTCTTATTCCTCGATCTGGAAAGTCAGTCCGGCGTTGGCGGTCAACCGCCCGATCAGCGCATCGCCGAGTAATGCGCCCGGCGTCCACACGCCGCCTTCGCCCTTGTTTTCGAGCAGCGCGATACCCGTTTCGGCGAGCATCTTCGACGTCGAACCATAGCCGGGATCGCGGTCACCCTGGACGCTGGCGCACACCGTCGTGCCGTCCTCATATTCGCCGATGAAGAGGATGTCGTAGAAACCATTCTCGCGCTGTTCCTTGCTCGGGCCTTCGCCGGGCTTGAGCTGCGCATCGCCGAACGGGTTCGCTTTCGCCATTGCTTCGGCCATCGCCTTTCCGGCGTCGCCGATCGTCGTCATCACCATTTCGTCATAGACGAGGTCCGCGCCCCATCGATGGCCGAGCAGGAAATTGGTGCGATGGACATTTTTGGTGTTGATCGGCGCCATCACGAAGGGCGCGGTCCATGTGCCCGTCGCGCTGTCATATTCGGGGATCAGCCCGGTCGGCTGCGACGGTCCCTCGAAGCCGGGGGTCAGTGCGAAGGAGGATTTGAGCAGCAGCGCGAGCGACGGCTTTTTCGCGATGGCTTTCAGCGTTTCGGTGAGGCTGGCGACCGTGCCGCCCGACGCGCCGCCCGCCATCTTGCGGACACGCCCCTTGACGCGCGGTGCAGGCTTGCCGTGGCGCTTCACCGCTTCGGCCTGCAGGAACAGGACGCCGAGGTCGAAGGGGATCGAGTCGAACCCGCAGCTGAAGGTGATGCGCGCACCCGACGCCTTGGCGGCGTCCTGATGCGCGTCGATCATCTCGCGCATCCAGCCGGGTTCGCCGCACAGGTCGGCGTAAGCGGTTCCCGCCCGAACGCAGGCGGCGACGAGTTCGCTGCCGTAAAGCTGGTACGGACCGACGGTGGTGAGCACGACCTGCGTGCTCGCAGCCATCTTGTCGAGGCTCGCGGGATCGCTCGCGTCGGCGACGATCAGCGGGGTTTCCTCGCCGGCGCCGATCAGGTCGCGCACTTCGGCGAGCTTCGCGATGCTACGCCCCGCCATCGCCCATTTGGGCGCGTCCTTGCGGCCCTTGTAATGGTGCGCGAGATATTCGGCGACGAGGCGTCCGGTGAAGCCGGTCGCGCCATAGACGATGATATCGAGATCGCGGGTCCCCGCCATGGCCATGCTCCCTTTACGTAAACGTCAAGGGGAGGCTAGCGCAGGCGGGGGAGCTTGCCAAGCGCGAAGGTCTAGCGGCGCCAGAAGGGGCGTTTGTCGACCACATCGGGCGTTCCGGTCGCCTCCGCGCGGCCCTCGGCGCGCGCGGCGCGGAGTTCGGCGTCGGCCGCGTGCTGCTGGGCGCGGTGCGCGGCGAGTTCGTCGCGGCGGCGCGCACGCAGGGCATCGTAACTCCAGCGCGTATGGCCACAGCCGAAGAGGCAGAGCAGGCCGCCCGCGATCGCCAGATTCTTCATCGCCGCCATCGCCTGCACGGGGTCGGTGAACTCGCGGTGGAAAAAGAGGATGGTGGCGAGCACGAAGCCGGCGAGCAGGATCGAAACGAGGCGGACCGCGATACCGAGCGCGATGCAGATGCCCGCAACGAGTTCGAAGAGGCCGACCGGGATGGCAAGCCCGCCGGGCAGGCCGCTGGTGGAGATCATCGCGCTGGTGTCGCTGACATGGATCAGCTTGTTGACCCCCGACACGACGAAAATCACGGCGATGAACAGGCGGCCGATGAAGACGGCGATCATGGACATGGGCATTCCTTCGCTAACGCGCCCCGCCCGCTTGTGCAGACAGGACGCGCGGGAAGGCGGTCGGGTTCCGGTCAGTGCGGTTTGCGCACACTCCGGATTGCGGCGTCGCCCCGGAGCTGGTCAGGAACGCCGCGCCATGACGCGATCACTCAGAGCTTGGGCAGCGTGACGCCCTTTTGCCCCATATATTTGCCCGCGCGGTCGGCGTAGCTCGTCTCGCACGGCTCGTTGCCCTGCAGGAAGAGGAACTGGCACGCGCCTTCGTTCGCGTAGATCTTGGCGGGCAGGGGGGTGGTGTTGGAAAATTCGAGCGTCACATGGCCTTCCCAGCCGGGTTCGAGCGGGGTGACGTTCACGATGATGCCGCAGCGCGCATAGGTCGACTTGCCGAGGCAGATGACGAGCACGTCGCGCGGGATGCGGAAATATTCGACCGTGCGCGCGAGCGCGAAGCTGTTCGGCGGGATGATGCAGACGTCGGTTTCGCGGTCGACGAAATTCTTCGGGTCGAAATCCTTGGGATCGACGATCGTCGAATCGACGTTGGTGAAAATCTTGAACTCGGGCGCGACGCGCGCGTCGTATCCGTAGGAGGAGAGGCCGTAGCTGATGCAGCCGTCGCGGCGCTGCGCCTCGACAAAGGGTTCGATCATGCCCTGCGTTTGGGCGGCTTCGCGAATCCAGCGGTCGGAAAGAATGGCCATGATGTCTCTTGTCGGTCCTGTGGGGGTTGCGCAAGCGGTCAGTCGATGAGACCGAGGTCCTTGGGCCCGAAGGCCGCGGGGAGCAGCGCGCTGAGCTTGTAGGATTTGACCGCACTGCCGTCGCCCGACGCGCAATGGACGAGGATGTCGGTCTTCGACCGCTCGGCGGCTTCGTTCAATATCTGGCGGCAGCGGCCGCACGGGTTGACCGGGTCTGTGCCGATCAGCGCGTCGCCGTCGGGGCGCCCGCCGACGATCGCGACCTCGGCAAGCTCGCCAATCCAGCCCTCGTTGGCGATCTTCGCGACCGCCGCGGTTTCGGCGCAGAGGGTAAGGCCGTAGCTCGCATTCTCGACATTGGCGCCGGTCACCACATCGCCGTTCTTGAGGAGCAGCGCGGCGCCGACGTGGAAGCCCGAATAGGGGGCGTAGGCGCGGCGCGCGGCGTCGCGCGCGGCGTCGATCAGTGCGTCACGGGTTTCGGTCATCGCATCTCTCCTTGCGGGCGCAGCACATTCCAGCCGACGGTGCCGCTGGCGCCCGACAGGCGGACATAATTATTCGCCTGCCACATCGCCCAGGGGTGCGCGCCATAATCGGGTTCGAAGAAGTCGCGGCGCAGCCAGGTCGTGCGCGCGATGCCCTCGGTCACCCTGTAATCGCTCTCGAACGCCGGGCCGGGAGCGATCAGGCTGCGCTTGCCCATATGCGCCTCGATCTGCGCGAGGAAGGTGGCGAGTTCGGACAGCAGCAGGGCGCGCGTTGGCCGGTCGGGGCAGCGGTCGTCATAGTCGAGCCACACGACCGCGGGCAGCGCATCGGCACGGCGCGGCACATGGCGGATGAAGTTCGCCGCCTGATCGGTCGCAAGCTGGCAGAGGCTGTAACGGTGGATCGCGCCTGCCTGCACCCCGGCTTCGCGTGCGGCGGTCATGTTGCGGGTGAATTGCGGGTCGATGTCCGCCGAGCCGTCGGTCCCCATGATATAGGCGAAATCGGCGCCGGCGGCCTTGATCGAACCCCAATGGACATCGCCATTGCCCGCGTCGATCGTGACGCCCTGCGTCGGATAGAGCGCGCGGTCGGGAATCCAGCGCGCCGCCCACCAGAGCGCAAGGCCCGCCGCGAGAAGGAGCAGGGCGATTGCGGCACCGATCCGGCGCAGCGTGCGTGCGATCGCGGCGCGCCACGCGCCGGCGGCCTTCGCCGCCTTTCCACCCCTGATTGCCCCCGTCGCCATCGTCAGCCCTTGATATGCAGCACGCAGATGAGCGTGAACAACCTTCGCGCGGTGTCAAAATCGACCGCGATCTTGCCGTCGAGCCGGTCCATCAGCATCTCGGCCGCTTCGTTGTGCAGCCCGCGCCGCGCCATGTCGACGGTCTCGATCTGCTGCGCGGTCGAGGTCTTGATCGCCTGATAATAGGAGTCGCAAATCGCGAAATAGTCGCGGATCGGCCGACGGAAACGGCCGAGACCGAGAATGATCGCCTCCAGCGGCGAGCCATCTTCGCGTGATATTTCAAAGATCAGTCGACCTTCCTCGACACGCAGCATGAGCCGGTAGGGGCCGGCATAGCCGTCGGGATGGCCGCGTTGCGGAACGAACTTGTTATCCTCGATCAAATCGAAGATCGCGACGCGGCGTTCCTGCTCGACATCGGGATTGCGCCAGACGATCGACCCCTCGTCGAGTTCGACCGAAATGATCCGCTGTCTGGAAGGGTCTGCGTCGCTCATGCTGCAAGTGCTTCTACTTGGACGCGCACGAAGGGCAAGGGGGCGACTTATTCACAGCAACCCACAGCTATGATAAGCTGTCGGGCATCGTCTGTTGCGCCGCCCGAAGCGGTACCCCATGAGGGTCGCCATGCCAGAGCTAGCCCTGATTCCGACCCCGGCCAACACCGGGGATGAGCGCCAATTACCCCGCAATATCGAGGCCGAGGCCGCGTTTCTGGGCGCGATCCTGATCGACAACCGAGTCGTCGAAGATCTGCCGGTGGCGCTTAACCCGGAACATTTCTTCGAACCGCTCCACGGCCGCATCTTCCAGCAGACGATGGCGCTGATCGAGCGCAACAGCATCGCGACGCCGGTGACGCTGAAGCCCTATTTCGAGGCCGACGAGGCGATGAAGGCGGTCGGGGGCGTCGGCTATCTCGCCCAATTGACGGGCAGCGGCGCGGGCCTGATCGGCGCGCGCGACTTTGCACGCCAGATTTTCGACCTCGCGCTTCTCCGCGAACTGGCGGGCGTCGGCCGGTCGCTCGTCGACAATGCGCTCGACACCAGCGAACGCGTCGACCCGCAGGCGCAGATCGAGGAAGCCGAAACCGCGCTCTATCGCGTCGCGGGCGGCGAAGCCGAGATGGGGTCGGTCAAGAATTTCAGCCAGGCGAGCCTCGTGGCGCTCCAGGCGGCCGAGCGCGCGCTCAATTCGGGCGGCCATCTGTCGGGGATCACGACGGGCATTTCGAGCATGAACGCCAAGATCGGCGGTATGCACAATTCGGACTTGATGATCCTCGCGGGGCGTCCGGGCATGGGCAAGACCTCGCTTGCGACCAATATCGCGTATAACGCCGCCGAACGCTTCCGCCGCGACGAGGATGACGGCATTCCGCCCGAAAAGAATATGGGCGCGAAGGTCGCTTTCTTCAGCCTCGAAATGTCCGCCGACCAGCTCGCGACGCGCGTGCTCGCCGAACAATCGGGGGTGTCGGGCGAGGCGCTGCGTATGGGCAAGATCAGCAAGGAGCAGTTCCAGCAACTGAGCCGCGCGGCGCAGCAGCTCCAGACCTTGCCCTTGTTCATAGACGACACGCCCGGCCTGACGATCGCCGGATTGCGCACCCGCGCGCGGCGTTTGCAGCGACGTCATGGCATCGGCTTCGTCATCGTCGACTATCTGCAATTGTTGCAGGGTTCGTCGAAGAGCGGCGACAATCGCGTGCAGGAAATTTCCGAAATTTCGCGTGGTTTGAAGACGCTGGCGAAGGAACTTCACGTACCGGTGATGGCGCTGTCGCAGCTCAGCCGTGCGGTCGAAAGCCGCGAAGACAAGCGCCCGCAGCTCTCCGACCTTCGCGAATCGGGCTCGATCGAACAGGACGCCGACATGGTGCTCTTCGTGTTCCGCGAGGATTATTATGTCGCGGCGCGCGAACCCAAGCGCCCGGTCGAGGGCGACGATGTGAAGATCCACGCGCAGCATGAGGAATGGGCGGCCGAAATGGAGCGCGTTTTCGGTCTGGCCGAAGTCATCGTCGCGAAATCGCGTCACGGCTCGACCGGCAAGGTGCGTCTGCACTTCGAGGCGAAGACGACCAAGTTCAGCGATCTCGCCGACGACAGCATGGCGTTCGAGGATTATGAGTAATTAGCTGCGCCCCTGCGAAGGCAGGGGCCCATCACGATCTCTCTCGATCGGAAGCTGCGCTTTGCCGCACGGACGGGAGATGGACCCCTGCCTTCACAGGGGGCACACACACCACTAAGTCAGAACGCCGGGTCGTTCGCCGGATCGTCGCCGAGCGGCGTCACTTCGGCGTGGATGCCGCATTCGGTCTTGTCCCAGCCGCGCCAGCGGCCCGAGCGCGGGTCTTCGCCCGGCTTGACCTTCGACGTGCAGGGCGAGCAGCCGATCGAGGGATAGCCTTCGGCCTCGAGCGGGTGGCGCGGCAGGTCGTGCGCCGCGAAATAGGCGTCGAGCTCTTCGCGCGTCCAGTTGGCGAGCGGGTTGAACTTCAGGCGGCCGGTGGTGCCGTCGAGTTCGAAACGCGCGAGGCCCTGCCGCGTCGACGACTGGAAGCCCTTGCGGCCGGTGATCGACGTGTCGAAATCGGCGAGCGCCTTTTCGAGCGGCTTCACCTTGCGGATTTCGCAGCAGCCGTCGGGATCGTACGACCAGCGCAGTTCGGTCGCGTCCTTCGCCGCCAGATCTTCGGGATCGGGGGTCAGGTTGACGATGTTGAGTTTCAGCTTCGCCGCGAGGGTATCGCGATAGGCAAGCGTTTCGGGAAAATGCTTGCCGGTGTCGAGGAACAGCACGGGCATGTCGGGCGCGGCCTGCGCCACGAGGTGGAGCAGCACCGCGCTTTCGGCGCCAAAGCTCGACACGATCGCGGTTTCGCCGAGCAGTCCCGCGCCGATGACGCTTGCGACGACCTCGGCGGCATCCTGGCCGCGGAACAGGTTGTTGAGGCGGATGACATCGGCCTGCGTGAAGCGCGGCGCCACGTCGATCCGGTCGCGGGTGCGATCCTCGCTGCCTTTGGGGGGAGAGGCAGCCACGTCAGCCATGCCTCAGCTTCCAGATCGGCACCGCGCCGTCGGCGGCACTCTGATAATGTTCGGGCCAGCGCGCCAGCGCCGCCTCGATATCGACCGGGTTTAGCGCCTTTTCGGGAGCGAACGTGTCGAAACCGCAGCGTTTCATATAGGCGATCTGGTCGACGAGGACGTCGCCCTGCGCGCGCAGTTCGCCGACATAGCCCGCCTCGCGCAGGATGCGCGCCGACGAATAGCCGCGGCCATCGCGAAACTTCGGGAAGGCGACCTCGATCAGCGCGAGCCGGTCGAGGTGCGGGATCAGCGCGCGCGCGTCCTCGTCGGGTTCGAGCCGCACCGCGGTCGCGTTCGACTGCGACAGGAAGGCGTCGAGGGTGACGGCGGGCTCTTCGCCGTCGGAATGGATATGCTCAACCATAGATCGCCTCCTTGAAGGGGGCCATGCCGACGCGGCGGAAGGTGTCGACGAAGCGCTCGCCCTCGGTGCGCGTCGCAAGATATTTGTCGGTGACGCGTTCGATCGCGTCGACGACGCCATCCTCGTCGAAGCCGGGACCGGTTATCGTGCCGAGGCTGACGTCCTCCGCGCCCGATCCACCGAGCGAAAGCTGGTAGTTTTCGGTGCCTTTACGGTCGACGCCAAGGATGCCGATGTGGCCGGCGTGGTGATGGCCGCACGCGTTGATGCAGCCCGAAATCTTGAGCTTGAGTTCGCCCAGTTCTTTCTGGCGGCCGAGGTCCGAAAAGCGCGTCGCGATCTTCTGCGCGACCGGGATCGAGCGCGCGTTGGCGAGGCTGCAATAGTCGAGCCCCGGGCAGGCGATGATATCGCTGATGAGGTCGAGGTTCGGTGTCGCGAGCCCCGCGGCGTCGAGCGCCTGCCAGACGGCGTAAAGGTCGGCCTTGCGAACGTGGGGCAGCACGATGTTCTGCGCGTGGGTAACGCGCAGTTCGTCGTGGCTGTATTTCTCGCCAAGGTTAGCCATCACATCGATCTGCGCCGAGCTGGCGTCGCCGGGGATGCCGCCAACGGGCTTCAGGCTGATGTTGACGATCGCATGGCCCGAAACCTTGTGCTCCGCGACATTCTGGTCGACCCAGACCGCGAAATCGGGATCGCTCCGGTCGATATCGTCGGGCGCCGAGGCATCGAGCGGGGGCGGGGCGAATTGCTTCGCGATGCGGTCGAATTCGGCCTTCGGCGGATCGATGCCAAGCGACTTCACATGCTTGAATTCTTCCTCGACCTGGCGACGATATTCGTCGGCGCCGAGTTCGTGGATAAGGATCTTGATCCGCGCCTTGTAGATATTGTCGCGGCGGCCGTAGCGATTGTAGACGCGCAGACACGCCTCGGCGTAGCTCAGCATGTCGGCCAGCGGCACGAAATCCTTGATCAGCGGCGCGATCATCGGGGTGCGGCCCATGCCGCCGCCGACGTAGAAAGCAGCGCCGTGCTGCCCGTCCTTCTCGACGATCTGGATGCCGATATCGTGGAGGCGCATCGCGGCGCGATCTTCGTTCGCCGCGATCACCGCGATCTTGAACTTGCGCGGAAGATAGCTGAATTCGGGGTGGAAGCTCGACCATTGGCGGAGCAGTTCGGCCCACGGGCGCGGGTCGGTGATTTCGTCGGCGGCGGCGCCGGCCCACTGGTCCGAACTGATGTTGCGGATGCAATTGCCGCTTGTCTGGATCGCGTGCATCTCGACCGAGGCGAGATCCTCGAGGATCGCGGGCGCGTCTTCGAGCTTGATCCAGTTATACTGGATATTCTGGCGCGTGGTGAAATGGCCGTAATCGCGGTCGTACTTGCGCGCGATATGGGCGAGCATGCGCATCTGGCGGCTGTCGAGCGTGCCATAGGGCACCGCGACGCGCAGCATATAGGCGTGAAGCTGGAGGTAGAGGCCGTTCATCAGGCGCAGCGGCTTGAACTGGTCCTCGGTGATCTCCCCGGCGATGCGGCGCTTCACCTGATCCGAAAACTCGGCGACGCGGGCGGCGACCATCGCATGGTCATATTCGTCATATTTATACATGTCAGATCACCCAGTCGCCGGCCGCGGGATCGGCGGGTTTCAATGTCAGGTCGGGGCGCACGGTCGGGCCGAGCGCACGGATGCGGTCCTTGATGTGCGCGGGGCGCGGGCCGTCGGGGGTCGCCTCGCCCGCGATGATATAGGGCGCGTTGACGCGGCGTGCGCCTTCCTCGGCGGCGAGGATCGCCTCGCCCGTCTCGCCGACGTCGGCGGCGTCTTCGATATGCAGCGACCAGTCGGCGCCGGTCCACCAGGTGACAAATCCTGTTTTCAGGTCGTTGCCCGTGAGCAGTTTCATGTGAAATCCCTTATTTGAGCGGCGACGCCCGGCGTGCCGAGGCAGTCGAGCGCGTCGGCGCGCGCCGCGACCTTGCCGACGATGATCAAGGCCGGACTGGCGACTTTCTCGCGTGCGACGAGGTCGCCGAGATCGGTGAGCAAGCTACGCAGTACGCGGGCGTCGGCGGTGGTGCCGCGCTCGACGACCGCGACGGGCAGGCCGGGCGACACGCCGTCGGCGATCAGCTTGTCGGCAATCGCGGTGGCGGTCGCGAGACCCATATAGATGACGAGAGTGCGGCCATGTCCCGCGAGCCCCGACCAGTCCTGATCGGTCAGATCCTTGCACTGCCCGGCGACGAAACTGACCGCGCTCGCATCCTCGCGGTGGGTGAGGGGGAGGCCCGCCTGCGCCGCGCAGCCAGCGGCGGCAGTGATTCCGGGGACGACCTCGCACACCACGCCGGCTTCGCGCGCCGCGTCGAGCTCCTCGCCGCCGCGGCCGAAGATGAACGGATCGCCGCCCTTCAGGCGCACGACCTGTTTGCCGGCGCGCGTCTCGCGGACGAGCAGTTCGTTGATGAGGTCCTGCTTCATCGTGTGGCGGCTGCGCTGCTTGGCGACGCTGATCCGTTCGACATGCGGCGGGATCAGCGCGAGCACGCCTTCGCCGACGAGCCCGTCATGGACGACGATATCGGCCGATTCCAGCAGTCGCGCGGCGCGCAGCGTCAGCAGGTCGGGGTCGCCCGGGCCGGCGCCGACGAGCCACAATTTGCCCGCGGGAGGGAGAGTCTTTTCCATTCAGCGTAGATGATCGCGCGGGCCGCGATTGGCAAAGCAGCCTTTATTGACGCTGGTGAAGGTAAAATTGCCTCCACCACGCTCGTCGCCCCGGACTTGATCGGGGGGCATGGTTTCACCGCGACAATGGATGCCGGATCATGCCCGGCGTGACGAAATCAAAGATATTTCTTCGTCACCAGCTGCGAGCCCTCGGGATCGCGCAATCCGACGCCGATCGACGCGCGCATCGCGTCGCTTTCGGACGATGCAACGGGATAGGCGCAATAGTCGGCGGCATAGAAGGCGCTCGGCCGGTGGTTGCCCGACAGGCCGATCCCGCCGAAAGGCGCGGCCGACGACGCGCCGTTGGTCGGGCGGTTCCAGTTGATCACGCCCGCACGCGCATTGGCCCAGAACTGGTCGTAGAGCTGCGGTGTGCCGCCGATCAGCGCCGCCGACAGGCCGAAGGCGGTGTTGTTCGCTTCGGCGATCGCGGCCTCGAACGTGGCCACGCGGATGACCTGGAGCAGCGGGCCGAACAGCTCGATATCGGGGCGTTCGGGCATCGCGGTGACGTCGATGATGCCGGGCGTCAGGAAGGGGTGGCCCGCGACGGGCCGCGTCATGTGGCGGATCACCTGTCCGCCGTTCGACATCAGGATCAGAAAGCTTTCGGTCAGCCCGTCGGCCGCCTCATTGTCGATCACCGGCCCCATATAGGGCGCGGGGTCGGCGTGCGGATGGTCGACGATCAGCCGGTTCGCGAGGTCGCGGACCTCCTCGATCAGCTTGTCGGCGAGGGTGTCGCGGACGATCAGGCGCCGGGCGTTGCTGCACCGCTGCCCGGCGCTGAGGAAGGCCGACTGCGCGACGAGCACCGCGGCGGTGCGGATGTCGGCGGTGTCCCACACGACGATGGGGTTGTTGCCGCCCATTTCGAGCGCGAGCATCTTGCCCGGCTGGCCCGCGAACTGGCGGTTGAGCGCAAGGCCGGTGCGCGCCGAGCCGGTGAAGAGCAGCCCGTCGATGCCTTCGTGGCCCGCGAGCGCCTTGCCCGTTTCGGGGCCGCCGATGACGAGGCGCAGCACCTCTTGCGGCACGCCAGCGCTGTGGAAAAGCTCGACGAGCTTCGCGCCGACCGCGGGCGTCTTTTCCGACGGTTTGAACAGCACCGAATTACCCGCGATCAGCGCAGGGACTATATGGCCGTTCGGCAGATGCGCCGGGAAATTATAAGGGCCGAGCACCGCGAGCGCGCCATGCGGTTTGTGGCGCACCGCGTTGCGCAGTCCCATCGCGCCTTCGATCCGCCGGTTGGGCGTGCGTTCGGCATAGGCGGTGACCGAGATATTGACCTTGTTCGCAACCGATTCGACCTCGGTGCGCGCTTCCCAGAGCGGTTTTCCGGTCTCGCGCGCGATCAGATCGGCGAGCGCTTCGCCCTCGGCCTTCACCCGGTCGACGAAGCGGCGGAGCGTTTCGGTGCGGAAGGTAACGGGTTTCGCCGCCCATTCGGGCCAGGCGCGGCGGGCTATTTCGACTTCGGCATCGACGTCGCTGACCGGCCCGCGCCACAGCTCTTCGCCGGTTGCGGGTTCGAAGGAAATCAGGGGCTCGCTCATGGTCGTCCGCGTCTTATCGGCGAAAGCGGGCAGGGGCAACCTGCGCCGCGCCCGTGGCACGGATTGCTTGCGCCGCGCGGCGTGGTTGGCGATAGACGCAGGCGAGTCCCGCGTGCGGGATAGAACAAAGGCACCAAGCAAGGGGACGCGCCATTCTGGCAAAGCAGGACAGCCGCCGCGACTGGTCGGACCAATATTGGTGGTCGTCCGACGGCGTCCGGCTGCACGCGCGCGTCTATGCGGGGCCCGATGGCAGCGAGAAGGCGCCGCCGATCCTGTGTATGCCGGGCCTTGCGCGCAACGCCCGCGATTTCGAGACGCTGGCGCCGCATGTCGCGCAATATCGCAAGGTGATCGTGATCGAATTTCGCGGCCGCGGCGAAAGCGCCTATGCCAAGGATCCGATGACCTATGTCCCGCTGACCTATGTGCAGGATGTCGTCGCGCTGCTCGACGAGCTGGGGATCGAGCGGTTCGCCGCGATCGGCACCTCGCTCGGCGGGCTGGTCGCGATGCTGATGGCGGCGACGCTGCCGGGGCGGCTGGTCGGCGCGGTGCTCAACGATGTCGGGCCCGAACTCCAGGCCGCGGGGCTCGACCGGATTCGCGACTATATCGGTGCCGGCGGCAGCCAGCCGACGTGGATGCACGCGGCGCGCGCACTCGCCGAACTCAACGGTGCGGTTTATCCGGGGTATGAAATCCACGACTGGCTGCGGCTGACCAAGCGCACCCACCGGCTGACCGCCGAGGGGCGGATCGTTACCGATTATGACAAGCAGATCGCGGCGCCGCTGCGCGTCTCCGCCGGCGGCGATGCCGCGATGGACCTGTGGCCGGTGTACCGCGCGCTGGGCGATGTTCCGCTGTTGATCCTGCGCGGCGAACTTTCGGACATTCTCGCGCGATCGGCGGGCGAGAAGATGGTCGCCGAACTGCCGCGCGCGCGGCTGGTCGAGGTGCCCGGGGTCGGACATGCGCCGACGATGGACGAACCCGAAGCGCGCGGCGCGATCGACGCGTGGGTCGCGGAGCTTCCGCAAGCGTGAGCGCGGACGAGCCCGAAACGCCCTGGCCGATCCGCATCCTGCACCTCCATTCGAGTTTCTCGCTCGGCGGCAAGGAGGCGCGCGCCGTCCGGCTGATGAATTTGATGGGCGACCGGGCGCATCACACGATCCTGTCGGCGATGCCCGAGGCGCTCGGCGCGCGCGATGCCATCGATCCCGGCGTGGTCGTCGATTTTCCCGCGGACGCGCCGCCGCTCCACGGCAAGCCGTCGCTGTCCCGCTATCGCGCCCTTGCGGACTATATGACGCGGTTCGAACTCGTGCTCAGCTATAATTGGGGCGCAATGGACGGGGTGATGGCGCGCCGGGTCCATGTCGCGCGCCTGTGGCACAGTATGCCCGCGCTGATTCACCACGAGGACGGCTTTAACGAGGATGAGAGTATCCGGCGCAACTGGAAGCGCAATCTGTTCCGCCGCGTGGGGCTGCGCACCGCGCAGTCGGTCGTGGTTCCTTCGACCGCGCTACAACGGATTGCCGTCGATGAATGGGGGGCGAGGGACCGCGTGGAAATGATCCGCAACGGGATCGATACCGCGCGTTATGCCAGCGGCCCCGACGTTGCGATTCCAGGTTTCAGCCGCCGCGAAGGCGAGGTGGCGATCGGCACCGTCGCCGGGCTGCGCAAGGTCAAGGATCTGCCGCGGCTGGTCCGTGCGGTGGCGACCCTGCCGCCGAACGTCCGCCTTGTGATCGTCGGCGAGGGACCCGAGCGCGAGGCGATCGGGGCCGAAGCGGCCGCGTGCGGCATGGCGGGGCGCCTCGTGATGCCCGGATTCATGCCCGAACCCGCGCGCTGGATCGGGCATTTCGACCTTCTCGCGCTGTCGTCGCGCAGCGAGCAGATGCCGATTGCGGTCGTCGAGGCGATGGCGGCGGGACTGCCCGTCGCCAGCCCCGCGGTGGGTGATGTCGCCGCGATGGTATCGGAAGCGAACCGGCCCTATATCGCCGCCGACGAACCGGCTTTTCGTGCGGCGCTGCAGAAACTGGTCGAAAATCCGGGGCTGCGGGCCGAAATCGGCGCCCGGAACCGGATCGTCGCCCGCGACCGCTTCGACGAAACACATATGGTCGCGGCCTATGAAAAACTCTATGCTCGCGCGCTTGAAGGATATGGCCCGTTCAGCGGGCGCTGGATCGGGGTCGATTGACAAAAGCACCGCTCTTCCGCTTACGGAATCGGCAAACGGGGGCCGGGATGCACATCGCGACCGGTGGAGAGAAAGAGATTTAGAATGTTCAAAGGTTTGAAGCCCATCCTTTACGGCGGACGTGAAGTCTGGCCGCTGGTCGAGGGTGGCAAGGGTGTGTCGGCGACCAACCATATGTCGAGTGGCGCCTGGGCCGCCGCGGGCGGGATCGGCACGGTGTCGGCGGTGAACGCCGACAGCTATGACGCCGACGGCAAGATTGTCCCGCAGGTCTATAGCGCGCTGACGCGCCGCGAACGGCATGAGGAACTGATCCAGTACGGGATCGATGGCGCGGTGGCGCAGGTCGAGCGCGCGTATGAAGTGTCGGGTGGCAAGGGCGCGATCAACATCAACGTGCTGTGGGAAATGGGCGGCGCGCAGCAGATTCTCGAAGGCGTGCTGGCACGGACGAAGGGCATGGTCGCGGGCGTGACCTGCGGCGCCGGTATGCCCTACAAGCTCAGCGAGATCGCCGAGCGGCATAATGTCATGTACCTGCCGATCATCAGCTCGGCGCGCGCCTTTCGCGCGCTGTGGAAGCGCGCGTATCACAAGGTCCCGCATCTTCTGGGCGCGGTGGTCTATGAAGATCCCTGGCTCGCCGGCGGCCACAATGGCCTGTCGAACGCCGAAGACCCGCTGGTGCCGCAGGATCCCTATCCGCGCGTCGCCGCGGTGCGTGAAACGATGCGTGCCGAGGGGATCGCCGACAGCGTGCCGATCGTGATGGCCGGCGGCGTCTGGTATCTGCGCGACTGGGAAGAGTGGATCGACAATCCCGAACTGGGCCAGATCGTCTTTCAGTACGGCACACGCCCGCTGCTGACCGAGGAAAGCCCGATCCCGCAGGCGTGGAAGGACCGCCTCCGGACCCTCGACGACGGCGACGTGCTGCTCCATCGTTTCTCGCCGACGGGTTTCTATTCCAGCGCGGTGCGCACGCCCTTCCTGCGCGACCTCGAAGCGCGCTCGGAACGCCAGATCCCCTATTCGAAGCAGGAAGCGGGCGATCATATCGTCCAGCTCGACGTCGGGGTGAAGGGCAAGAATTTCTGGGTTACCCCGCACGACCGCGCGCGCGCGCGCGACTGGGCGGCCGAAGGCTATACCGAGGCGCTGAAAACCCCCGACAACACTGTCGTCTTCGTGACCGAAGAGGATAAGGCGGTGATCCGCAAGGATCAGACCGACTGCATGGGCTGCCTGTCGCATTGCGGTTTTTCGTCGTGGAAGGACCATGACGATTACACCACCGGCTACCTTGCCGACCCGCGCAGCTTCTGCATCCAGAAGACGCTGCAGGACATCGCGCACGGTGGCGATCCCGAACAGAATCTGATGTTCGCGGGCCATGCCGCGTTCAATTTCAAGACCGATCCCTTTTACTCGAACAACTTCACGCCGACGGTGAAGCAACTCGTCGACCGGATTTTGACGGGGGATTGATCGCACGATGCCCGGCGAACTGCCGGCCTATACCGACGCGCATATCAAGGCGGCGCTGCTCGCCGCCGGCGCGTCGGGTACGATCTATTCGCTGGTGATGCCCGAATCCGAAGCGGCGCTGGCCGCGATCGTCGAGGATCGCGGCCGCCATTTCGACATGTATCGCGAGCCCTGGTCGCAGAAACAGGACGACATGCACGTCGCCTATTTCGACCAATGGACCCGATGGTCGCGGCCGGTCGTCGATTTCCCGGCCGACCTGTTCCCCTTCCGCTACCCGACAGCGGGCGCGAGCGAAGGGATATTCAAGGTCATGGCCGAATATCTGGCCACCAGCCGGCGTGACGGCTTCGATCCGTCGATCCATATCTTCGACGGGGAATATGAGGGCTTTCCGGCCTATGCGGCGTCGCTCGGGATGGCGGTGGTCCGCCACGATCGACAGGACTGGCGTACCGTGGCGTCTGCCATGCCCGAGGGGGCCATGTTCTGGATCAGCCAGCCGTCGGCGATCGACGGCATGGTGTGGTCCGATTTCCCGGACTTTATCGAACGGATGGCGGCCGAATGCCCCGGCGTGCCGGTCATCCCCGACCTGACCTATGTCGGCAGCGTTGCGCGCGCCTTTGCCATCGATCTGCATGCGCCGAACATCCCTGCCTTTGTCATCAGCCACAGCAAGCCGTTCGGCGGTTATTACCACCGGGTAGGCGGCGTTTTTTCGCGCACCGGGCTGCCATCGCTGTTTGGCAACAAATGGTTCAAGAATCTCCAGTCGCTGGCATGGGCGACCGGGATGATGACGCGTCACGGCGTGTTCGATCTGCCTCGGAAATATCGTGCGGTACAGGAAGAGGCAGCGCGGCGCGTCGGCAGCGCGCTCGGGGTTCCTGCGCTGGCGCCGGCCGACGTGATGCTGCTCGGAATTGCGCCGGCCGACGACGGACAGGGCGATCTGGTGAAGCAAGTCTTCCGCGGAAGCCGCGAAGAACGTGTCGTGCGGTTATGTCTCACGCCCGCCATGACGTGCCTGATCGATCCCGGCATGGCGCCGCTCACCGGACCGTCGCTGTTGGACTCATGGGCAAATGACCGAGGTGCGCCAGCGTGAAGACCGACACGCTTCACCTGCTCGTCCAGCCCGATGAAATCCATGACTATGTGAAGCGCCTGTGGTCCGACGGACCGATCCGCCGATCGCACGAAAGCGGCGGCGCGGTGTTCCGGCTGATCGAGCGCTTTGCCCGCGTGCCGCGCCTTTTCTATGAAGCATCGAATGAAAAGGCCGAGTGGACGCATTTTTCGGCGTGGTGGGGCGGCATATTGCTGTGCGACTATGCCAATCCGGTGATCCGTGACCTGCGCTACCTCCACGAAATCTATCATGCCGCGAACATGCCGCACATTGCGGGCATCAATCTCGCGACGCTCGAAGCGAAGAATTTCCGGAACGAGCGCGAAGCGAGCACCTATACCGAGATGGCGGTATATCTGGAATTTCCCGAGCTGCGCCCGCTGACCTTCGACCATCCGATCTTCGTCGACCGCTTTCTTTTCCCCGACGGCGATTATCGCAACCCCGATCCGCAGATGCTCGACCGGTGGAAACGCGAACCCGATCAGTTGTTCCAGGAGCTTCTCTACGCGCGGATCAGGGTGGTGCTCGCGGCGCCGCACGAAATCGATCCCGACGATCCGCAGATCGTCTGGCTGCGTCGCTACGGCGAGCAGGGTGAGAATTGGCTGAAAGTCTGGAGCCAGCGCTATCAACTGGTCGAAGACGCGATGATCGCGCTTAAGCGCGATACTGCCCGCGGCGACCGCGCGGGCGCGGCCGCGCGCCATCTCGATTGGCTGCTGTCGGATGCGATTGCCGAAGGAAGCAGCATTCCGTTCGCGCAGGAAGCGCTCGCATTCCGGGCCAAATTCGATGAACTGATCGCGCTCTATGACGACGCGATGGAAAAGGCGGACCAGACGGCGGTGAAGAACAAGCCGCTGGACTGACGCCTTCCGGTCAGGCCCACCCCTCCAGTACCTGGTCGGGCGGGCGGTGGCCGTCACACCAGGCGCGGATGTTGGCGATGACCTTTTCGCCCGAGGCTTCGCGGCCCTCGATCGTCGCCGAGCCGAGGTGCGGCAGCAGCACGACATTGTCGAGCGCGAGCAGCGCGGGGTCGACCGCGGGCTCGTGCGTATAGACGTCGAGCCCCGCGCCCGCGATCCGGCCGGTCTGGAGCGCCGCCACCAGCGCCTTTTCGTCGACGATCTCGCCGCGCGCGGTATTGATCAGATAGGCCGTCGGCTTCATCGCGGCGATCCGCGCGGCGTTGACCATCTCGTGCGTCTCGCTGGTGTGCGGACAGTGGATCGTCACGACGTCGCTGATGCGGAGCAGCGTGTCGACGCTGGCGTGGTAGCTTGCGCCCAATTCTTCCTCGATCGCTTCGGGAAGACGGCGGCGGTTGTGATAATGGATCGACAGGCCGAACGCGCGCGCACGGCGTGCGACCGCGAGGCCGATGCGCCCCATGCCGACGATGCCGAGCAATTTTCCGCCGACGCGGTGGCCGAGCATCGCGCTCGGCGCCCAGCCGGCCCATTGGCCCGAGCGCATCAGTTTTTCGCCCTCGGCCAGCCGGCGCGGGACGCTGAGGATCAGTGCCATCGTCATGTCGGCGGTGTCTTCGGTGAAGACGCCGGGGGTGTTCGACACCATGATGCCCTTCGCCCGCGCCGCGGCGAGATCGATATGGTCGACCCCGGCGCCGAAATTGGCGATCAGCTTGAGCCGCTCGCCCGCCGCCGCGATCACATCGGCGTCGATCTGGTCGGTCACCGTGGGCACGAAGACGTCGCAGTCGGCAACCGCGGCCTTCAATTCTTCGGTCGAAAACGCCTCGTCGCGCGCCGACAGCGACACGTCGAACAATTCGGCCATGCGCCCCTCGACATGCGGCATCAACTGGCGGGTGACGATGACGCGCGGGCGTTTCGGACGGGATGAATCGGGCATGGCCGCCGATAGAGCGCGCCGCGGCACGGCGGTCAAGAGCGCGGGCGCGGAAAGAAGCGGGAAAAGCTGGGGATGAACGCAGCCTTTTGCGCGGTGAGCGGTTGAAATGCAGGTATGAGTTTGACAAGGCAGAGTGATGACCAGCCGCCAGATATTAGCCGCCGCCGTGTTGATGGCCACCGTGGGACCGGCCGCCGCACAATCCGACGTCGCACTGCCTTACTGGGCGTCGATCAACGTCGACGAGGCGCGGATGCGAAAGGGGCCGTCGCCCGACGTTCCGGTGATCTGGGAATATCGGCGCAAGGATCTGCCGGTCAAGGTCGTCGCGCGCTTCGAGACCTGGCGCAAGATCGAGGATCCCGACGGGACGCAGGGCTGGATGGCGGCGCGGCTTTTGAGCCGTACGCGCACCGCAATCGTCACCGGCGAGGTCCGCCCGATGCGCGAGGATGCCAGCGTATCGGCAGCCGTCGCCTATCGCGCCGAACCCGGCGTCGTCGGGCGGATCACCGACTGCAAGAACGGCTGGTGCCTGTTCGACGTCAAGGGCCGCAAGGGCTGGGTCCAGACCGACCATATCTGGGGCGACTGAACTCGCCCCCGCGTTGGAATGATTATTTCTTCTTCGGCGTGACTGTCACCACGGTGCCGTCATCGGCGGTCGCCGTGAAGCTGCCGTCGGCCCCGCGCTTGCTCACTGCCCAGCACATGCCCAAGGCGTCGCCCTCGGGGTCAAAGCAATCTTTGCCGTCGTGGCTCGCGTAGAGGCCCTTGACCTCTTTGCCCTTGGGGTCGGTGTCAATATACGTCCCGTCAGCATTGATGACCGTCGAAGCCATCGTGCCGTCGGCCATTTTGACGTCATAGGTGCCGGGCTGCGTTCCCGAGTCGGTCGTGGGCGCCGGGGCAGCCTCCGCGGCGGGTTCCGCGGCAACTTCCTTTTTCTCTTCAGACTTTTGCGAGCAGGCCGCCAGCAGCGAAATCGCCGCAATCAACGCAAGCTTTTTCATGATTATCTCTCCCCATCACAGAGGAGCAAAGGCTAGGCCGATCGCGGAAGCGCGGCAAAAGAAAAGGGCGCACGAAAAAGCGCCGGGCGTTTCCGCCCGGCGCTTCTTCAATCCTTGGCGCTTAGCGCCGCCAGTTGAAGTGGTTGCGATAGACCTTCACAACCCGGCCGTTGCGCTCGTTGACCAGCAGCAGGTCGTTATAGTGGCGGACATAGGTCAGGTTACGACCAGCTCGCGGCACGCCCCAGCGGCTGTCCCAGGCCGGGCGATAGCTGGGAGCGTAATAGTTCGGGCGAAGCGTTGAGCCGACGCGGAACTGCTGATATTTGAACGGGGCGCGATAGTTCGAATAGCGGCGATCCTGGCGCCAGTCACGCTGGCTTTCGCGCAGATCCTGACGCGCGTCGCGGACGTCGCGGTGTCCATCGCGGATATCGCTGCGGTCGCCGCGACGCTGGGCGTCGCGCAGGTCGCGCTGCTCTTCGCGCAGTTCCTTGCGGTCGTTGCGGATCTCGCGGGTCTGTGCCTGCGCCACGGCAGGGACCATCATCGCGGCGATCAGGCCGGCGGTGAGAAATTTGCTCTTCATGATGCCATTCCTTTCAATCGGTCAGGGGGAGGGGATCTGCCCGATGACAAGGATGGAATAGGCGGAGCCGTTTGAACGGAAACGGAATGCGCCGTTTATTTTCAGGACATTAGTGTCGCAATTTGTCGTCACAGGACGACGAAACGGCGCCGTCTTGCGACGGCGCCGTGCAACTTTTCTAAGATCGGGACCTCAGACCAGTTCGACAGCGACCGCGGTCGCTTCGCCGCCGCCGATGCAGAGGCTCGCGATGCCGCGCGTCTTGCCGTGGCGCTGGAGCGCCGCGATCAGCGTCGTGATGATGCGCGTGCCACTGGCGCCGATCGGGTGACCGAGCGCGGTCGCGCCGCCGTGGACATTGATCTTTTCGTGCGGAATGCCGAGGTCGTGCATCGCGAACATCGCGACGCAGGCAAAGGCTTCATTGACTTCGAACAGGTCGACGTCGGCGATGCTCCAGCCGGCCTTCGCCAGCACCTTGTTGATCGCGCCGACGGGGGCGACGGTGAAGTCCTTCGGCTCCTGTGCGTGCGCGGCGTGCGCGACGAGCTTCGCCACCGGCTTGGCGCCCTTCGCCTCGGCGACCGACTGGCGGCTCAGCACCACTGCGGCGGCGCCGTCCGAAATCGACGAACTCGTCGCAGCCGTAATCGTGCCGTCCTTGGCAAAGGCGGGCTTCAGCGTCGGGATCTTGTCGGGCATTGCCTTGCCCGGCGCTTCGTCGGTGTCGACGATGACATCGCCCTTGCGGCCAGCAATCGTCACCGGCGCGATCTCATTGGCGAAGGCGCCGTCGGCGATCGCGCTCTTCGCGCGGCTCAGCGATTCGAGTGTGTACTCGTCCTGCGACTGGCGGCTGAGCTGGTACGCGTCGGCGGTATCCTGCGCAAAGGTGCCCATCGCACGGCCTGCCTCATAGGCGTCTTCGAGCCCGTCGAGGAACATATGGTCATAGGCGGTGTCGTGGCCGATGCGCGCGCCGCCGCGATGCTTCTTGAGCAGATAGGGGGCGTTGGTCATCGATTCCATGCCGCCCGCGACGATCAGATCGACGCTGCCCGCGGCGAGCGCTTCGGCGCCCATGATCACCGTCTGCATGCCCGAACCGCAAACCTTGTTCACGGTCGTCGCCTGCACCGACTTGGGCAGGCCCGCCTTGATCGCGGCCTGACGCGCCGGTGCCTGACCGAGGCCGGCGGGGAGTACGCAGCCCATATAGATGCGTTCAATATCGTCGCCCGACACGCCCGCGCGTTCGACCGCCGCCTTGACCGCGGTCGCGCCGAGATCGGTCGCGCTCGCGTCCGACAGGCTGCCCTGCATGCTGCCCATCGGGGTGCGTGCATAGGAGAGGAAAACGACGGGATCGGTGGCGGTCATATCGAGAGACTCCGGTGGGGAAAGATACGTCGGCGGGTCGCTTAGCGGTTTTGCTGCACTTGCGAAAGGGGCAGGGAAGAGATGGGTGGCCGGTTTCAACTTGCAACCCGCCGCGCGGCGTGAAAAAACGGCCGCCGCAAAACGGCAGGGGAGACGGGTTATGGCTACGGCGATCAAGGATGTTGCGGGCGAAACCGCGCGGATGCACGAGATACTCGCGGCGCAGAAGGCCAGCTTTACCGCCGCGATGCCCGAAAGCCTTGCGGTGCGCACCGACCGCATCGACCGCGCGATCGCGCTGCTCATCGACAATGCCGAGGATTTCGCGAAGGCGGTGAGCGAGGATTTCGGTCACCGCAGCCGCGAACAGACACTGATGACCGACATCATGCCGTCGGTGAGCGCGCTCAAACATGCGAAGAAACATATGGCGGCCTGGTCGAAGGGCGAGAAGCGCAAGCCGACCTTCCCGCTCGGGCTGCTCGGTGCGAAGGCCGAGGTGGTCTATCAGCCGAAGGGCGTCGTTGGCGTCGTGAGCCCGTGGAATTTCCCCGTCGGCATGGTGTTCGTGCCGATGGCGGGCATCCTCGCGGCGGGCAACCGCGCGATGATCAAGCCGAGCGAGTTCACCGAAAATGTTTCGGCACTGATGGCGCGGCTCGTGCCCGATTATTTCGACGAGAGCGAGATGGCGGTGTTCACCGGCGACGCCGACGTCGGTGTGGCCTTCTCGAAACTTGCCTTCGACCATATGATCTTCACGGGTGCCACCAGCGTGGGCAAGCATATCATGCGCGCCGCCGCCGATAACCTCGTTCCCGTTACGCTCGAACTCGGCGGCAAGTCGCCGACCTTCATCGGGCGCAGCGCGAACAAGGATCTGGTCGGCCAGCGCGTCGCGCTCGGCAAGATGATGAACGCGGGACAAATCTGCCTCGCGCCCGATTACCTGCTCGTCGCCGCCGATCAGGAAGCCGAGGTGATCGACAGCGTGACGAAGGGCGCGGCGGCGCTTTACCCGACGCTGCTGGCCAACGACGATTATACGTCGGTGGTGAACACGCGCAATTACGACCGCCTGCAATCCTATCTCGCCGACGCGCGCGAGAAGGGCGCCGAGGTGATCGAGGTCAACCCCGGCGGCGAGGATTTCGCGAGCTCGAACGGCCACAAGATGCCGCTTCATATCGTGCGCAATCCGACCGACGATATGAAGGTGATGCAGGACGAAATCTTCGGTCCGATCCTGCCCGTGAAGACGTACAGGAATATCGACGAGGCGATCGATTATGTGAACGCGAACGACCGTCCGCTCGGCCTCTATTATTTCGGGCAGGACAAGAGCGAGGAGGATCGCGTGCTCACGCGGACGATCTCGGGCGGCGTGACGGTCAACGACGTGCTGTTCCACAATGCGATGGAGGATCTGCCCTTCGGCGGCGTCGGTCCGTCGGGGATGGGCAATTATCACGGGATCGATGGCTTTCGCACCTTCAGCCACGCGCGCGCCGTCTATCGCCAGCCGAAGCTCGACGTCGCGGGGCTCGCGGGTTTCAAGCCGCCTTATGGCAAGGCGACGGCGAAGACGCTGGCGAAAGAGCTCAAGAAATAGTTCGCGAAGGACTCGCCGCGACCAACTGGGCCGGACATCTTGCGATCGACGATTTTGTCGCGTGCTGGACCGGGTCGGTGGGCGATTCCGTGCTGCACCGTCATTTCGCCGCACAGGCCGTGTTTGCGCCGGCGCCCGCAGTGGTCCGCTATGCCGACGGGCGCGTCGCCAAAGGGTGCTGCCTGCTCATCGAGCCGAATGTCGCGCACCGGCTGGAGGCATGCGGGCAGGCCGAGATATTTTTCGTCGAACCGACCGGACGGATGCCGCCGTCGCCGCCCTTGCGTGAACGCATAAGCGCCGCCCTTCCGCCGGGCTGGATCGAGCAGGGCTTCTGGCGCGACTGGATCGACCGGCCGGGACAGCGGTCGATCGATCCGAGGATTGCGCTGGCGGCTGCGTCGCTCGACGCGCGCCTCGCCGATGGCGTTGTCCGGCTGGCAGATATCGCCGGGCCGACCGGCCTGTCCGAAGGGCGCCTGCGCCATCTTTTTGCCGCCGAGATCGGCGCGCCCTTCCGGCGCTATGTGCTGTGGCGGCGCCTGCGTGTGGCGATCATGGCGCTGCAGGCTGGCGAGGGGCTGACCGGCGCGGCACATGGCGCGGGCTTCGCCGACGCCGCGCATCTGGCGCGCACGATCAAGCGAATGTTCGGGATCCGGGCAGGCGACGCCTTCTAGCGATATCCGCAGCCGCTTCGTTCAATCGCCGCTCGCCGTGTGCCGTTAGACCATGGCCATGACGACGACATCGAATGATTTCGTGCCCGCGCTCGGCAGGGCTGGCAATATCGATCGCTACGATCGGGTCATCGCCTTGATGACCCGCGAAAGGCGGTGGCGCAGCGCGTTGGTCGAGCTGATCGACCCGCAGCCCGGTGAGCGGATCGTCGATATCGGCTGCGGAACCGGTACGCTGGCGATCGCGCTCTGGCAGAAGGCGCCCGGCGCACTTGTCACCGGCGTCGATCCCGACCCCGCCGTGCTGGCGATCGCTCGGGCAAAGGCCGCGGCGGCGCCGGTCGACTGGGTCCATGCAATGGGTGATGCACTCGACGACATTCCGCATCTCGCCGGGTGCGATCGCATCACGTCCAGCCTCGTGCTCCATCAGTGCCCGGTCGCTGTGAAATCATCGATCCTTCGCCAGAAATGGCGACTGCTTCGGCCCGGCGGGCAAATGTTCATCGCCGATTATGGCGAGCAGCGCTCCTTCCTGATGCGCCTCCTGTTCCGTCAGGTGCAGATGATCGACGGCTTCGATCTGACCGAGCCCAATGCGAAGGGCTGTTTGCCCGGACTGATGGAAGACGCGGGCTTCGAGGATGTCGCCGAACGGGCGGTGATCCCTACGCCGACAGGTTCGATCTCGCTCTACAGCGCCGTAAAGCCCGGCTGACGAAGAAATAGCTTGGCAAAATGCGGCGCTTCGCTTTAGGGGATGCGCCGCGCTTTTCGCGCCTGTGATTATGTGCCCCTGTGGTGAAATTGGTAGACGCGCCGCACTCAAAATGCGGTTCCGCAAGGAGTGCTGGTTCGAGTCCGGCCAGGGGCACCACCCACCCTGAAACGTCGCAAGCCCGCGGGGCTAGCGCAATATTTTCTGATATCGCGGGTCGAGGTTGATCGCGCGGTTTTCATCGGCGTTCGCGCGTCGAGCGTCGCCATTCTCGCGCAGGATGAGGCTGCGGTTATAATAAGCGCGCGCCGATTTAGGGGCATATTTCACCGCCTGATCGAGGTCGGCGATCGCGCGTGCGCGGTCGCCCTGACGGTCATAGGCGATGCCGCGGTTGAGATAGGCGACCGACAGATCGGGCGCGACGGCGATCGCGCGATCGAATGCGGCGATCGCTTCGTCGAGATTGCCGGCCCATGCCTGCTTCAGGCCGTCGGCGAGATGGGTGTCGGCGCGGCTCCGGGCATCCTTTGCGCCCGTGTTCGCCATCTTCCGGCATCGCGTCAGCGTCTGGCTGGGGTCGTTGACGGTGCAGGCATTCCAGTCGCCGCGCGGCGGCTTGCCCCGCGGCGCAATCCTGGCGCCGGTGACGACGATCGATCCGGCCGCGTCGCGCGGCGCCTCTTCGGCCGAGAAGGCGGCAACGGGGGAGGCCTGTTCGAGCGCGGGGCGCGAGACGCGTGAGCCGGTCACCACCAGTTCGTCGTCGGACCGGACCGCGCGTCCGGCGACCATGGGCGATGGCGGCGGCGCGGCCTGCGCGAGCCGGGCGGGCTCCACATGACCGGGCGCGGGCGCGGGTGCGGCGTCGGCCTTGGGGGGAGCGCCGGGTGTCGAAACCATGCTGGTGTCGGCGGGCGAAGGCGAAGGCGCCGTCGCGGTATCGGTTGGGGCGGTCGCTTCGGCGGTGGCGGGCGGTACCATATCGCGCGGAGCGGCGACGGCAGGGGCGGCCTGTTCGGCCGGGGCGTCGGGCCGGAAGTCGATCGTCCACGCGACGGGAAGACCGATTGCGGCGACCAGTGCGGCGGTGGCGAGCGCGGTCGCCTGCGGGCGGCGGGCTTTCGCCCACCAGCCGGCGGGCCGCGCCGCGGGCTGCGTCATACGGTCGGGCGATGCCTGACCGGCGCCGCCGAAACGCGCCATCGCTTCGCCGATCGCCGCATCACGGCGCTTGGGCGAGGGCGGAGGCGGATGCGGCAGCGCGGCCATGATATCGTCGTCGGGCATCGGCATGTCTTATACGCACAAAATCGGGCCGGTCGAATGGCACGATGATGTTCCGCGCCATTCGGCGGGGGGGCGGCCGCGCGCTGTCAGCACGCCGCCGTCCCGCCGCGCCGGTTCAGCGGTTCAGCCGGGCCATCGCACCCGCGCTTTTGGCGGCGCGCACCAGCTGCACCAGTTCGTTGCGATAGCCGAAATCGTCGGAACCGCGCGATGCGCCGACGATCGTCAGCACATCGTCATAGGTCATCGATCCGTTATGGCGACCACCGCGAAGCAGTTCGGCAAAGGCCGCGACCCCGGTCGCGAAGCGCGCATCCTGCGGCGCGTCGGCAAAGCGCGCGAATTCGACGCGGCGGTCGATCAGCGTCGAGATCAGCTCGCTGCGATCCGATTTCGGCAATTTGTAGCGGATCTTCACAAAGCCATATTCGCTCGACAATGCGGCGGTGCCGGAACGCGGCGCGGGGGTGCTGTAGCGCAGGTCGCCCATCGTGCGCGCGCCGCCGACCGGGACGATCTCGTACAGCGCGGTGACCGTCTGACCCGACCCGACATCGCCCGCGTCGACCTTGTCATTGTCGAAGTCGTCGCGATTGAGCATCCGCGTTTCATAGCCGATGAGCCGGTATTCGGCGACCGTGGCGGGGTTGAATTCGACCTGGATCTTCACGTCCTTCGCGATCGGGAACAGCGTCGAGGTCGCTTCGGTGACCAGCGTTTTGCGCGCTTCGCCCAGCGTGTCGATATACGCCGCGGCGCCGTTGCCATTCTGTGCCAGCGTCTGCATCAGCGCGTCGTTGTAATTGCCCATGCCGAAGCCGAGGACCGAGAGGAAAATGCCCTTGGCCCGCTGGCGTTCGATATAGCCCTTGAGTTCATCCTGGCTGGTGATGCCGACGTTGAAGTCGCCATCGGTCGCCAGCACAACGCGGTTTACGCCGTTCGGATCGAGATTCTGCTCGGCCAGCGCATAGGCCTGACGGATGCCCTCGGCGCCCGCGGTGCCGCCGCCCGCACCGAGCTGGTCGATCACCGACAAGATCTTGCCCTTCTGGCTCGCGGGCGTCGGTTCGAGCGCGGTGCCGGCACTGCCCGCATAGGTCACGATCGCCACGCGGTCGTCGCCGTCGAGCTGGTCGAGCAGCAGCGCGAGCGACTGCTTGACCAGCGGCAGCTTGTTGGGCGCGTCCATCGAGCCCGAAGTGTCGATCAGGAAGACGAGGTTGGCGCGCGACCGGGCCGCGCGCTCGACCGAATATCCCTTGATCCCGACGCGGACGAGCTTGCGCCCGGCCGACCAGGGGCTGGGGAAAACCGCGACGTTCGATGTGAAAGGCTGCTGCGTGGTGCGCGGCGCCGCATAGTCATAGGGGAAATAGTTGATCAGCTCTTCGGTCCGTACCGCGGCAGGTTGCGGCAGGACATTGCGGTTCAGCGAGGCGCGGACGAAGGAATAGGACGCGGTGTCGACGTCGATCGAAAAGGTCGAAACCGGCTCGTCGCGCGCGATCCGGAAGGGATTTTCCTGCGTCGCGGTGAATTTGTCGCGGCCGACGTCCTGATAATAGGGCATCTGGATGTCGGGGTGCGGCGCACGAACGAGAGTCCCCGTGACGACCCTCGGCGAGGGCGGCGGCGCGGCGATCTCGTCGGAGCTGAACGCGGTGACCGCCAGCGGCGTGTCGTACTGCGGACGGGGAATGCGTGTCGCGGTGACAACGATCGACGAATCCGCCTCGGCGGCTTCGGCGCGTTGCCCGGTCGCACCGGTTTCGGACGATGGCGATGCGACATCGGGGCTGGCCGGCTGGGAACAGGCGGCGGTGAGCGTGATCGACAGCCCTGCGGTGAGCGTCAGGCAGAAACGGGACATGGATGCCTCCCTCGAAACAGCGGTGCAAAATCGCCCGCATGTTACTGGGATGCGCGTCGCCGGATTTTCCTTGGCGGCCTTGCGAAAAAAAAGTTCACGCGGGCCGATCGTCAGCCGGCTGTTTCCGTTCTGGCGCCGAGCAGGCGGCGCACCTCGTGCATCCGCCACGACACCGTCGCTTCGGCGATGCCCAGTATTTCGGCGGCTTCGGCGTGCGTCAGCTGCTGGCCCGCGACGAGGATCGCGGTGTCGCGCAGGTCGGGCTTCAGCCGCGATATGGCGCTCCTGATCCAGACTTCGTCGTAAAGGTCGCGGCCGTCGGGTGCCCGCATCAGCCCGGCCATTACCGCCAGCCGGTCGGTGAAGACCGAAAAGGCGCGGCGGCGGCGGCGCGACGCGCGGCAGGCGTTGAAGACGATGCTGCAAAGCCAGGTGGAAAATTTGGCGTCGCCGCGAAAGTCGGCAAGCTTTTCGGCAAGGATGCAGCAGACGTCCTGTGCAATGTCGTCGGCGTCGGTCCGCGATCCCGTCATCTGCCAGGCCAGACCGTGGATGCGATCATAGTACCGCCTCAAAAGCCGTTCGAATGCGCCGCGATCGCCGGAGAGCGCTGCCCGAATGTCGGATTGGTCATCGTCGGCCATCGGTCAGGATCGGGTGTGTATGGCACCGGAAAAGTATCGCGGTCGGGGCGTGCGCAGAATGTCTTTCCCCCGACAAGCTGATCTTCCATGTCCCGCCATTGCGATGATTTGTGCCTCATTTCATGCGCGAACACCATCGCATAGTGCCGCTGATCGCGGTTGGCGGTGACCGTTTTCCAACGCCCTCTGCCATCGGTTCGATTTCATCCTTAATGCGGCCGCTACGACGCCGTTAAATTACGCAAAATGCGAGACTTGTCCGCGCTTCATTATAAGGCAGGCGAGATTTCGAGAAACGACGGTTGAGACCATGTTAACGATCGCGTGCGACATGTTTGAATAATAAGCATAATTCTGCTATCTGGCCTGAGTATATATTGAGTATTTGCAGTAGTTTTCGGGACATACTGCTCCTTCCGACGCTGTTTCGATAAGGTAGACGACATGAACCAACATCGCCTCTCCGATCCGGCAGAGGAGCAGGGAGCCGCCGCCGATCGCCGCGGCGGCGATCGTTATCGCACCGTGTGGCGGATCGCCAAGGTGGTGCGAAACGGCGATGCGGGCCTGTGGCGTGTTCGCAATATGTCCGATCGCGGCATGATGCTCGCGGCCGATGTCCCGATCACCGTCGGCGAAAAGCTGGAGATCGCGCTGTCCGATACCGTGATGATCCGCGGCGAGGTTGTGTGGTCCGAGACAGGACGGTGCGGCGTCGCGTTCGACGAGGAAGTCGATGTCGCCGATGTCCTGAAGCAACTCGCAGCCGAGCAGCGCGCCACGGGTTATCGCCAGCCGCGGCTGCCGGTCCGGACGCAGGCGCAGGTGGTGACCGACGAGAGCACGAGCAACATCGAACTTGTCGACATGTCGCAGAACGGCGCGGGCTTCATCCACGACGGCCATCTGGAGGTCGGCAAGGAGCTCGACCTCATCCTCGCAGGTGGGATCAAGCGCCGGGCGATCGTGCGCTGGTCGCGCGCCGGGCGCGGCGGCCTGTGGCTGACGCAGCCGCTCGACCGCGCCGACCTCGAAAGCATTCACCGCTTCGAGAACTGACGCTTATGATGTGCCGCGGACGATTTTTGCCCAGGGGTTGAGATCGGGTTCGGCGATTTTCGTCAGCCGGTTGTGGTCGCGGTGCCGGAACAATTCGTCGCGGCCCTTCACCATCAGCATCGTATCGGAGACATAGCTCCACGATCCGTCGTCGTGGAAGTCGACCGTCAATTCGTAGCGGTCGGTTCGAAAGGCGAGATCAAGGAAGGTCGTTGAGCAGATGCCATATTCGGTTTGGCCTCGCTCCGCCTTCACGACGAGCTGTTTATCGCCCGGTTTCGCATGTCCTGCGGCGATCGCGATCTGTCCGCGCGGGATCGCCAGCGTCTGGAGGATCAGGCCGGTTGCAGCTTCGTAAAGCCAGTATCCGACCTGATCGTGGAAGGTGATATCTTCCTCGCGGGTGTTGACGTGCAGGTGATAGCGCAGCCCGTAGAAAAGCTGTGGACCGTTCGCTTGCGGATCGATCGGCTGCATTTCGATCCGCTCATAATATTTGCGCGTTTCGGGGCCGTCGGCCTTCGGGTTCACATCGACCCCGCGTTCGCCTTCCCATACGCCGGCGAGGCGCAGCAGCGGGCCGAGGTTGGCGAGCGTTTCGGGATCGACGTCCTCGGGCTCGGTGAAAATGTCGTCGGGTAATTCCATTGCCTGCCCCCAAGCTGCGTTCAGATATCTTCGACCAGGCGCCCGTAAAGCTGCGGCCGGCGATCGCGAAAGAAGCCCATGCCGGCGCGATGCTTCGCCGCGCGGTCGAGGTTGATCGTTTCGATCAGGACGCCGATTTCGGTTGCACCGAACGCCTGCGTCATATCGCCCCATTCATCGGTGATGAAGCTGTGGCCGTAGAAATTGGCGTCGCCCTCGGTCCCGATGCGGTTCGACGCGATCACCGGCATGCAGTTCGACACGGCATGCCCCTGCATCGCGCGGCGCCACATGCGGCTGGTGTCGAGATCGGCGTCATAGGGCTCGCTGCCGATCGCGGTCGGATAGAAAAGCAGTTCGGCGCCCATCAGCGCCATCGCGCGCGCGCATTCGGGATACCATTGGTCCCAGCAGACGCCGACGCCGATGCGGGTACCGAAAACGTCCCACACCTTGAAGCCGGTGTTGCCGGGGCGGAAATAATATTTCTCTTCATAGCCGGGGCCATCCGGAATGTGGCTTTTGCGATACGTCCCCATGATGGCCCCGTCGGGGCCGATCATCGCGAGCGTGTTGTAATAATGCGGCCCGTCCTTCTCGAAATAGCTCGTCGGGATCGCGACCTTCAACTTGGCAGCGAGCGCCTGCATCGCGATGACGCTCGGATGCTCGGCGGTCGGGCGCGCCGACGCGAACAATTCCTCATCCTCGACCTGGCAGAAATAGGGGCCTTCGAAGAGTTCGGGGGGCAGGATCACCTGCGCGCCTTTCGCCGCCGCTTGCTCGACGAGCGCGGTCACGGCCTCGATATTGGGCTGGACGGGGCCGGGCAAGGGAAGCTGCAGCGCGGCGACGGTGATGGTGCGGGTCATGGCGCGCCTCATGCCACGCGCGTTGCGCCGAGAAAAGGCGCTATCGGCATAGCGCCGAAGTCCAGCCGGCGCTTCGGGGGTGTCGCGGGCCTATTCGCTTCCGCTTTTGCTCGTCTTGTCTTTGGATGTCCGCCGAGGAATTTCCCATCTTACCGATTGTACCGATATGAGCGGCCTGACGATGCCGTCCGTGTCTGCCTTGGGCCGAAATCCGACCATCCCCATCAGGAGGTTGCACGTCGCTTGATCGAGGTCGGGATGGCCTGCCGACTGAAGCAGTTTGCAGGATTTTGGTGTGCCCGCCGCGTCGATTGCCAGTTCGACCTTTGATACGCCCTCGATCCCGAGCGCCAACGCCGCCGGCGGATATTCATCGTCCTGCCGATATCGGGTTTGCGGGGTCGGGGCTGTCGACGAATCCAGGCGCCATTGCGCGGTATCCGAATAGGCAAATTCTTTCGGATCGCCTTCTGGCGTCTTCATCGGTCGCCATTTCCCTTTGGCCATCATCAGTTTGCAGGTTTCTGCATCCAGGGCGGGATGTCCCGATGACGAGGTTATTTTGCAGCTTACGGGTCGCCCCTCCTTATCGACCCATATTTCGAATTTTGCATCGCCTTCGGCATTGGCCTGCAAGGCGGTAAGCGGATAGGCGAGACGGAAATAATGCTCGGGCTCTTGCGAGGATTCCATCCGGACAATGTAAGCGTTGCTGCCGGAAAACAGGAAAGGCAGGGCGAAAAGACTCGCGATCATCGCGGTACCTGCTGGCTCGAGCAATGGAAGCTGCCGCCGCCGACGATGATCCCGCGCGCGGGTACGCCGACCGCACGGCGGTCGGGGAAGAGCGCGGCGAGCGTATCGACCGCGGCCTGATCGTTGGCGACGCCATAGGTCGGTACGACCACTGTGCTGTTGCCGATGTAGAAGTTCATATAGCTCGCCGCCGCAATCTCGCCGTCTATTTCGACACGCCCGGGCGAGGGGAGGTCGATGATCTCGACCCCGCCGAACGCCGCAGTGCGCGCGCGCGCATCGGCGTAGATATGCGCATTGGGGTCGTTCGAACCCGCCGCGACGGGCAGCGCGAGGCGCCCTTCGCCGACGAAGCGCGCGAGATTGTCGACATGCCCGTCGGTATGATCGCCGACGAGGCCGTCGCCGAGCCACAGCAGCCGGTCGATACCGAGCGACTGGTGAAGCCGTACCGCGATATCCTCGCGCGTCAGCGTCGGGTTGCGGTTCGTGTTGAGCAGGCACTCTTCGGTGGTGACGCAGAGGCCGGTGCCGTCGACGTCGATGCCGCCGCCTTCGAGGACCCAGTCCTGATCGTCGACGGGCAGGCCGCTGGTCCGTGCGAGCGCGGCGCCGACTTCCTGATCGCCGGGCATGACGAATTTTTCGCCCCACCAGTTGAATTCGAAATTGCGCGCGCGGCGGGCGGTGCCCGTCCCTGCGATGATCGGGCCGGTGTCGCGCAGCCAGATGTCGCCGAGCGGCTGGACAAGGATGCGCACGCCCGGATCGACGAGCGCGGCGGCGATGTCCGCCTGCCGCGCGTCGTTGACCACCAGCCGCACCTCTTCGCCGCGGCCGCCGTCATGGACGGCGTTGGCGAAGGCGGCGATATCGCGCCGTCCGGCATCGATCTGACCCGACCATTCCTCGGCGAGGTGCGGGAAACCGATCCAGACGGCGTCGTGCGGCGCCCATTCTGCGGGCATTTTGAGCGTCATGGGCGCCGTTCCGGTTACTTTGCGGCGCGCGACTTGTCGCGGGCGGCGCGGAATTCGTCGCCCTCGACCCAGTTCGGCCACGCGTCGGTCATCGCGAGCATCCGGCCCGCGGCGTAATAGAGGCGCAGGTCGGACATCATGCCGCCCCAGTTGGTGATCGCCTCATATTCGTCGCCCGGCGCGTGGTAGCGGTTCTTTTCGTAGTCTTCCGCTGCCTTCTTGCCCGCTTCGACGCCGCCCTCGACCAGGTCGTCGCCGCTGCCGAAGTTGAACATCGGGACGCCGAGCTTGGCGAAGCTGAAATGATCCGAACGATAGTAGAAGCCCTTCTCAGGGGTCGGCTCGTCCTTGACCACGCGCTTTTCCATCTGGGCGAGCTTCGCGACATAGGCGTCGAGTTCGGACTTGCCGCGGCCGACGACGACGATGTCCTTCGCCGGGCCGATCGCGTTCAGCGCGTCCATATTCACGCCGCCAACCGTCTGCGCGAGCGGGAAGACGGGGTTTTCGGCATAATATTTCGAACCGAGCAGGCCCGATTCCTCGGCGGTGACGGCGAGGAAGACGATGCTGCGATCGGGGGCGCCCGCCTTGTGGAAGGCCTGCGCCAGCGTCACGAGGCCCGCGATGCCGCTCGCATTGTCGACCGCGCCGTTGCAGATATCGTCACCAGCGACGGGGGTGCAGCGGCCGAGGTGGTCCCAATGGCCGGTATACAGCACATATTCGTCGGGACGCTTGGCGCCCGGCAGCACACCGATGACGTTGCGCGACATCTTCTTCGAGATTTCATTGTCGAAGCCGAAATTCGCCTTCACGCCGGTCAGCGCGACGGGCTTGAAGCCCTTCTTCTTCGCGGCGTCGCGGAGCTTGTCGAAATCCTGCCCGGCGCTGGCGAACAATTCCTTCGCCTTGGGAAGCTGGATCCAGCCATTGGCGAGGGTTTCCTTCGCGCCGCCATCCTTGGTTTCGGCGAGGTAATTGGTGCCGGTATTGCTCGATTCGACGACATTCCAGCCATAGGCGGCGGGTTCGGTGTCGTGGACGATCAGCACGGCGGCCGCGCCCTGGCGCGCGGCTTCCTCATATTTATACGACCAGCGGCCGTAATAGGTCATCGCGCGGCCGTTGAATTCGCCTTTGGCTTCCTTCGTCTGCCAGTCGGGGTCGTTGACGAGGACGACGACCGTCTTCCCCTTCACGTCGAGCCCGGCATAGTCGTTCCAGCCTTTTTCGGGCGCGTTGATGCCGTAGCCGACGAACACGACATCACTGTCCTTGACCTCGGTCTTCGGCTGCACGCGGTAGCTGAACGCGACATAGTCCTTCGCATATTGCGCGGTGACCGGCGTCTTGCCGCCGGTGAAGGAGAGCGGGGTCGCATTCTTCGCAGTGATTTCGACCAGCGGCACGTCCTGCGTCCACTTGCCGTTGTTGCCGGGCTTCAGCCCCGCTTCCTCGTACTTCTTGATGATATAGGCGACGGTCTTTTCCTCGCCCGGGGTACCGGGGGCGCGACCTTCATAGGCGTCCGACGACAATTCCTTCGTCACCTCCTGCAACGTCGCGAGCGACAGTTCGGGGATCTGGACGTCGGGAATGGCGGCAGCGGACGTCGCCGCCTTGTCGGACGTGTTGCACGCCGCGACGGTCAAAAGGACCGCAAAGGCTGCGGTGGTTCGGGGGAAACGAAGCATGGAAATTCCTCGGAAAGTTTCATTTGCGACGAGCGGGCTTGTGCCAGCCACGGCGGGCCGATGCAAGAAGGGCGGGGCGCAGCATGATATCGATGGAAAATGCCAATAAGGTACCAAAGTCGCTTGATAATTTCATGCCCTTGCCCAGAAGTTGTGCGCAGGGGAAAGCAAAGGGGGAGATATCGATGGTGCGAGATGGCCGATGGAAATGGGCGCCTGCGATTCTGGCGCTCGCTTTTGCTATCTCGCCCACGGGGGCGGTGCGGGCGCAAGACGACGATCTCGCGCGCCGCTTTGGTACTTTGTCGGGCGTTACGCATATCAGCCTGTCGCCCGACGGGCAGCGGCTGGCATTCGTGGCGCCCAACAAGGGGCAGGCGAACGATCTTTTTGTCGTGGAGATTGCGGACGGTGCCGCGCCGCGGCGGATCCTGCGCGCGAGCGGCGCGCCCGAAATGTTGCAATGGTGCAGATGGGCAACCGATGCGCGGCTCGTCTGCCAGATTGGCGGCCGTGAAAAGATCGGCGAATATATTTTTGGTTTTACCTCCTTGCTTGGCGTCGATGCGACGGGTGGAAACGTCAGGACATTGAGCACACGCCGCGGGGCCAATGCCGTCGGGTTCGATTTCCGGGGTGGAAGCGTCATCGATTGGCAACCGGGATCGGACGGCGGCATATTGGTGATGCGCAGCCACGTTCCCGAAGCCAATCGCCAGTCGGCCTCACTGATCGTGAAGGACGAGGAGGGCATGGGCGTCGACTTGATGAACGTAACCGACGGGTCGATCAAGGTGATCGAAAAGCCCCGGCGGGACGCGACCGAATATATCACCGACGGCAAGGGCAGGGTGCGCGTCATGGGAACGCATCCGATGGCCGGACGCACCGGAAATCTGAGCAATACGCGACGCTATTTCTTCAAGGCGGAGGAAGGACGGGACTGGCAGGCGCTGTCGACCGTCGACATATCCTCGCGCGAAGGGTTCGATCCCTATGTCGTCGATGCCGCGAGCAACCAGGCAATCGGTTTCGGCAAGGTCGACGGACGCATGGCGGCGCTCGCCGTCAAACTCGACGGCACCGGAAAAGGCGAGACGCTGTACCGGCATCCCGAAGTCGACGTCGATGGCCTGATCCGGGTCGGGCGCGACCAGCGCGTGGTCGGCGTGACCTACGCGACCGAGCGGCGCCATATGATCACGACCGACCCCAAGGTGTCGGCGATGGCGACGTCGTTGTCGAAGGCGCTGGGCGGCCGTGACGTCTATTTCATCGATGCCTCGACCGACGAAGCGCATTGGCTCGTCTGGGCCGGGTCGGACGTCGATCCCGGGCGCTTTTATCGCTACACGCCGGCGGCGAAACAGCTACGTCCGCTGCTCGACGAACGGCCGCTGCTCGCCGACCGGGCTCTGTCGCCGGTGAAGGCCATCCGCTACCCCGCCGCCGACGGGACGATGATACCCGGCTATCTAACTTTGCCGCCCGGGCGGAGCGACGCGAAGGGGCTGCCCGCGATCGTCATGCCGCATGGCGGTCCGTCCGCTCGTGACGAATGGGGATTCGACTGGATCGCCCAATATTTCGCGCAGCGCGGTTTCGCGGTCGTGCAGCCCAATTTTCGCGGTTCGTCGGGCTATGGCGACAAGTGGTACCAGAATAATGGCTTTCAATCGTGGCGAACCGCCATCGGCGATGTGGCCGACGCCGGGCGATGGATGATCGCCGAGGGTGCCGATCCCGCAAAGCTTTCGATCGTGGGTTGGTCCTATGGCGGCTATGCGGCGCTGCAGTCGGGCGTGATTGCGCCCGACCTGTTCCGGTCGATCGTTGCGATTGCGCCCGTGACCGACCTCGCCAGGCTGAAGGACGACAGCCTCAAATATACAAGCGGTGCGATCACCCGCGACTTCATCGGCTCCGGCCCGCACGTCCGCGAAGGATCGCCTGCCCAAAATGCCGAACGGATCAAGGCACCCGTCCTGATGTTTCACGGTACGCTCGATCAGAATGTCGAAATCGAGCAGGCGCGACTGATGCAGCGGGCGCTGACGTCGGCAGGCAAGAAAGCGGAACTGATTGAATATCCGGGGCTGGCCCACGGCCTGACCGACAGCAGCACGCGGACCGCGATGCTCGGCCGGATTTCCACCTTCCTGCCGCGCTGAAACGAAAAGGGGCGGTCCGTTGCCGGACCGCCCCCTTGATTTTGTGCGAGTGAACCGCTGGATCAGCGCGAATAGAATTCGACGACCAGATTCGGTTCCATCTTCACCGGATAGGGCACTTCGTCGAGCGTGGGCACGCGGACGTAGGTCGTCTTGGTGCCGTCGACCGCCAGATATTCGGGCAGATCGCGCTCGGGCAGGCTCTGAGCTTCGGCGACCAGCGCCATTTCCTGCGCCTTTTTGCCGAGGGTGATTTCGTCGCCCGGCTTCACGAGGCGGCTGGCGACGTTGCACTTCACGCCGTTCACATAGACGTGACCGTGGCTGACGAGCTGACGTGCCGAGAAGATCGTCGGGGTGAACTTCGAGCGGTAGACGACGGCGTCGAGGCGGCGCTCGAGCAGGCCGATCAGGTTCTGGCCGGTGTCGCCCTTCATGCGCGACGCTTCGAAATAGTTCTTCTTGAACTGCTTTTCGGTGATGTCGCCGTAATAGCCCTTCAGCTTCTGCTTCGCGCGGAGCTGGATGCCGAAGTCCGACATCTTGCCCTTGCGGCGCTGACCGTGCTGGCCGGGGCCGTATTCGCGGCGGTTGACCGGGCTCTTCGGGCGACCCCAGATGTTTTCACCCATCCGGCGGTCGAGTTTATACTTGGCGCTCTGGCGCTTCGACATATGTCGTCTCCAATTTGCTGTTTGCCGAAGGATTTCGGCGGTTCCCGGGTCGCACCATATGGACAGATGCCATATGCGACCGCCGCTTCACCGGGGTGCGGGGTCCATTGCGAAGGCGCGCGACTAGACGGCGAACCGCGCAAAGTCAAGCGTTACAGCCGCCGCTCGACAGAATGGAAAAAGCCGCTAAAGGCTGCGCGCATGACCGCTGTCAAAATCCCCGAACAATGCCAGACGATGACCGAGGTGCGTGCCGGGGTCGACCAGATCGACCGCGAACTCGTCGCGCTGCTCGTCCGCCGTTTCGGCTATATGGACGCCGCCGCCCGCATCAAGACCGACCGCGGCACTGTACGCGACGAAGCGCGCAAGGCCGAGGTGCTCGACAATGTCGCGCGCGAAGCCGAAGCCGCCGGACTCGTGCCCGAGCGGCTTCGTGCCGTATGGAACGAGCTGGTCGAACAATCGATCGCCTATGAGGCGGGCCAGTGGGACCGCCTGCGCACCGGCAACTGATTCTTTGGTTTAGTTGGTGGCGCCCGGCGCCGGCTTTTCGGTGGCGGCCTGCGTCGCTTCGTCTTTCGGTTTCGCCGGCTCGACCACAACCGTGCGGCACACGCGCTTCGGCACCGTGCTGCCGGTGACTTCGATCTTTTCGCAAACCTTTTTGGGTTTGGCGGGTTTCGCCGGGGTGTCCGCAGCCACGTTCGCGGAGGTTGCCGCGAAGGCCAGTGAAAGTATCACAGAGATCATAACAATATTCGCTCCTTGGAGGGATGCGGCTTTCTAGGGATATTTCCTGCGATAGCCAAGTGGGTGACGAAACCGCACCGTCCTTACCTTGACAAGATCGTCGAGCGCCTGTTCGACCAGCGTATCAGGCGCGCCGACGAACAATATTATTTCGCGCTATTCATCCTTTTGCCGATGCTGTCCGCCTGCCGATTCCAGTCTTCCTGGGTGCGGCACTCGCGTTCGGGAAGGCGGCTGCCGGTGTCGGCGATGCGGCGGCAAATCAGCTTCGGCTTGGCCTTTTCGGGCTTGGCCGCGGTTTCGGTCGCCGGCTGGGTGCTGGCAGTATCGGTTCCGGACGCCGCGAGGGCGAGCGAAAGCAGTAGGCTCATCATGAAATCGGACTCCCGGGGAATGCAGCCAGCCCGGCCGTCATGACCGGGGCAAGCGATGATTTGACATGCAGCATGTCAAAAATCGATTGTCAATTCTTGTCTTGATCCATCGACTTACGAGCGCCGCCGGCCCGGCGAAGCAGCGTCGCTATCGTGCCCGTGGGTTGCGGCCCAGCGACGTGATGATGCCGTGCATCATCCGGATATCATTATACGACCAACCTGTCTTGGTGAGCGCGGTGCGCAGCGTCCGCAGCGTCATTTCCGTCCGTTCGGGCGGAAAGAAATAGCCGCTGGCGTCGAGGTCGCGAACCAGGTGTCCGATCAGTTCTTCCATCTCGGCGTGCGGCGCCGGCGGGTCGAGCGGCACTTCGGGCGGGCTCGCAAGGGCGACACCCTTCGACCATTCATAGGCGAGCAGGATCACCGCCTGCGCGAGGTTGAGCGAGGCGAAGGCGGGGTTGATCGGCACGGTGACGATCTTGTGCGCCAGTGTCACATCGTCGGTTTCGAGGCCCGAGCGTTCGGCGCCGAAGACATAGGCCGAGCGGCCCGCGCTCGCATGAACCTCTTTTGCTGCCGCCTCGGGTGTCAGCACCGGCTTCATCACCCCGCGCCTGCGCACCGTAGTGGCATAGATGGTCGTGCAGTCGGCGACCGCGTCGGCGAGGCTGTCGAAGACCCGCGCTTCGGCGAGCACGATGTCGGCGCCCGCCGACGCCGGGCCGGCGTCGGGATTGGGCCAGCCGTCGCGCGGGGTCACGAGGCGGAGTTCGGTGAGCCCAAAATTGAGCATCGCGCGCGCCGCCTTGCCGATATTCTCACCAAGCTGCGGACGGACGAGGACGATGACGGGAGGCGGAGCGGCCGTAGTCATTTGATCGGCCGTGCGGCCTCGGTAATGGAGGAGGCGAACTCCTCGAAATCCCTGGCTTCGGTAAATTCGCGATACACGCTCGCAAAGCGGATATAGGCGACATTGTCGAAGCCCTTCAGCGCTTCCATCACCATCGCGCCGATCTGCTGCGCTTTGACTTCGTTTTCGCCCGAGGTTTCGAGCTGGCGCTGAATGCCCGACACCAGCCGCTCGATACGCGCGCCGTCGATCGGCCGCTTGCGGCACGCGATCTGGATGCTGCGCATCAGTTTTTCGCGGTCGAACGGCTCGCGGCCGCCGTCTGCCTTGAGCACGCCGACTTCGCGGAGCTGGATCCGTTCGAAGGTCGTGAAGCGCGCGCCGCAATCCTCGCACTGCCGCCGGCGGCGAATCGCCGCGCCGTCCTCGGTCGGACGGCTGTCCTTCACCTGGCTGTCTTCATGGCCGCAATACGGACAACGCATGGGTCAGCGTTTCACCCGCGAATAGAGCGCAATGGCAGCGCCTGCCAGCAGGCCGACCGGCCACGACACGACGGGCAGCACGGCGCCGACGACGGCGCCGACCGCGCCGCCGGTCAGCACCGGGCGCGTCGAGGGATGGGCCAGCCCTTGCTTGCCCATCGCCTTGACCTCTTCGATCGTCACTTCGACCAGCGTCGGTTCCTCGGGATGCTGTCGTGCCATCGTCTTCAGCCTTGATAGATGGGGAAGCGTTCGCACAGCGCGCGGACCCGGCTGCGGACGTCGGCTTCGACATCGGCGTCGCCATGTTCGCCCTTGTCGCGCAGCGCTTCGAGCACGTCGGCGACCATGTCGCCGATTTGCTCGAACTCGGCGATGCCGAAACCGCGCGTCGTGCCCGCGGGCGAACCGACGCGGATGCCGCTGGTCTTCACCGGCGGCAGCGGGTCGAAGGGGACGCCATTCTTGTTGCAGGTGATCGCGCTGCGTTCGAGCGCCTCGTCGGCATCGCGGCCGGTGATGCCCAGCGGACGGAGGTCGATGAGCGCGAGGTGCGTGTCGGTGCCGCCCGCGACGACATCGGCGCCGCGTGCTTTCAGCCGGTTGGCGAGTGCCTGCGCGTTGGCGATCGTCGCCTTGGCATAATCCTTGAAGTCGGGGCGCAGCGCTTCGCCGAACGCGACAGCCTTAGCAGCGATGACGTGCATCAGCGGGCCGCCCTGGAGTCCCGGGAAAACCGCGGAATTGATGCGCTTCGCAATTGCTTCGTCATTGGTCAGGATCATGCCGCCGCGCGGGCCGCGCAGCGTCTTGTGCGTCGTCGTGGTGACGACATGCGCATGTTCCATCGGCGAGGGATGCGCGCCGCCGGCAACGAGGCCAGCGAAATGCGCCATGTCGACCATGAGGAGCGCGCCGACGTCGTCTGCGATCTTGCGGAAGCGCGCAAAGTCGAGCGTGCGCGGATAGGCCGAACCGCCCGCGATGATCAGCGTCGGGCGATGTTCTTTCGCCAGCGCCTCGACCTGGTCGAAGTCGACGAGATGATCGTCGGGCCGCACGCCATATTGGATGGCATTATACCATTTGCCCGACATCGCGGGGGCCGCGCCGTGGGTCAGGTGACCGCCGGCGTCGAGGCTCATGCCGAGGATCGTGGCGCCCGGCTTGGTCAGCGCGAGCATCACCGCACCGTTCGCCTGCGCCCCCGAATGCGGCTGGACGTTGGCATAGCCGCAGTCGAAGAGCTGCTTGGCGCGATCGATGGCTAGGGTTTCGACCTCGTCCGACGGCGCGCAGCCCTGATAATAACGACGGCCGGGATAGCCCTCGGCATATTTGTTCGTGAAAACCGAACCCTGCGCTTCGAGCACCGCCTTCGATACGATATTCTCGCTGGCGATCAGCTCGATCTGATGCTGTTCGCGGTCGAGTTCATGCTTCATCGCCGCCGCGACCGCGGGGTCGACCTTGTCGACGCCGTCGGTGAAATAGCCGGCCGATTTGATGGGCTTGTCGAGCGTGTCTGTGGTCATCGGCTGGTCTCCAGTTGGGCCAAATTGACAGGGGGATTGGAAAGCTTGTCGACGCGGCGCGCGTGGCGGTCGCCGGCGAATTCGGTGGTCAGAAAGGCGTCGAGACAGGCTTTTGCCATGTCGATGCCGGTCAGGCGCGCGCCCATCGCGATGACGTTCGCGTCATTATGTTCGCGCGACAGCTTCGCCGACAGTGGTTCGGATACGAGCGCGCAGCGCGCAGCGGGATTACGATTGACCGAAATCGAAATGCCGATGCCCGATCCGCAGAGCGCGACGCCGCGTGTCGCGCGGCCTTCGGCGATCGCTTCGGCGAGGCGGTAGCCATAATCGGGATAATCGACGCTGTCGGGGCCGTTGGTGCCGAGGTCTTCGACCTCGTGGCCCGCCTCGCGTAGCCAGTCGGCAAGCGCGGCTTTCAGTTCGTAAGCGGCGTGGTCGGAGGCGATGGCGATGCGCATGGTGCGGCTCCCGCGGGGTCTAAGGGAATCGATGTCGGCCCTTTAGGCGAAGCGGCGCGGATTGGCCATAAGCGAGGTGGCAAATTTGTGACGGCGCCGATAAAGCCGCCCCATGTCCGACACGATCATGTCCATCCTGATGCTCACCGGCGTGCTGCTGACCGGCGGCGCCGTCCTCGTGTTTCGCAAGGGGGATCGCCGCCGCGCGCTGCTGATGCTCGTCGCCGCGCTGGTGATGTTCGCGAATGTCGCGATCTGGCTGGTGCCGGTGAAATAAAGAAAGTCCTCCCCGTCGCATCGCGCGGGGAGGAGCATTTTGTCAGCGGATCGGCGAATCGGGCGCGAGCCGCATATCCAGATAGTTATCGAGCGACTTCATCAGCTGGTCGAGCTCATGCTCGAAGAAATGGTTGGCGCGCGGGATCTCGTCGTGATGGATCGTGATGCCCTTTTGCGTGCGCAGCTTGTCGACCAGTTTCTGCACCGCGCTCGGCGGCACGATCTCGTCCTGCCCGCCCGCGACGATGATGCCCGACGAGGGGCACGGCGCGAGGAAGCTGAAGTCATACATGTTCGCCGGCGGCGCGACCGACAGGAAGCCGCGGATTTCGGGGCGGCGCATGAGCAACTGCATGCCGATCCACGCGCCGAAGCTGAAGCCCGCGATCCACGTCGTCTGCGCCTCGGGATGGATCGACTGGACCCAGTCGAGCGCCGACGCGGCGTCGCTCAGTTCGCCGATGCCGTTATCGAACGTGCCCTGGCTGCGGCCGACACCGCGGAAGTTGAAGCGGAGCACCGCGAAACCGCGCGCGACGAAGCTTTTGTACATCGCCTGCGTGATGCGGTCGTTCATCGTGCCGCCGCCCTGCGGATGCGGGTGAAGGATCAGCGCGACCGGCGCGCGCGGGCGCGGCGGGGGCGAGAAACGGCCTTCGATGCGGCCCTCGGGGCCGGGGAAAATGACGTCGGGCATGGGCGCACCTTTATGTTTCTGGGGCTTGCCACCGATTCGCCGGGACGGCGGGGTGGCGGAGCGAAGATGGCGCCTATATAGAAAATAGGTCTCAACATGCAACTTTTGCGAATCGTTCGCAACAAGGACTCTCTCGCCGGATGATTTACCTCGATTACCAAGCCACTACGCCGCTCGCTCCGGAGGCGCGCGAGGCGATGCTGCGCTGGCTGGAAGGCCCGGGCGCGGGCGATGGTTTCGCGAATCCGTCGAGCACGCACAAGGCGGGCCGCGCCGCCGCCGCCGCGGTCGAGGTCGCGCGCGACCAGGTCGCGGCGCTGCTCCCCAAGGGCGGGCGCGTCTTCTTTACGTCGGGCGCGACCGAGACGCTCAACTGGGCGCTGCTGCGCGGCGCCGAGGCGATGCCCGGCGGGGTCGCGGGGCTCAGCATCGAACATGCCGCATCGCTGCAATGCCTCGAGCGGCTGAACGCGACGATTCTGCCGGTCGATGGCGAAGGGCTGGCGCTGCCGCCCGATAGCGCGTTGATTCCTGAAGGCGGGATCGTCGCGACGATGCTGGTGAACAACGAGGTCGGCACGATCCAGCCCGTCGCCGATTTTGCCGCGGCGGCGCACGCAAAGGGCAGTTTGCTGCTGTGTGATGCGGTGCAGGGTTACGGTCGCGTTGCGATCCCCGACGGCGCCGACCTGATCGCGCTGTCGGCACACAAGATTCACGGACCGAAGGGGGTCGGCGCGCTTTGGGTCCGGGACGGCGTCGACCTGCCGCCGCTGATGTTCGGCGGCGCACAGGAGCAGGGGATGCGCTCGGGCACGGTCTCGCCCGCGCTCTGTGCCGGTTTCGGAGCCGCCGCCGCGCTCGCGGCCGATCGCTTCGACGCCGACGCGGACCATGTCGAGCGGCTATGGTCGCTTGCGCTCGACCTGCTCCCCGAATGGACGATCAACGGCGATGCGAACCGCCGCTATCATGGAAATCTCAACGTCCGGCGCGAGGGCGTGAATGGCCTTCGCCTGATGTCCGACGCGCGCGACGTCGCCTTCTCGCTCGGCAGCGCGTGCGGCAGCGGGTCGGGCAAGGTCAGCCATGTGCTGCGCGCGATGGGATTGGGCGAGGCCGACGCACGCGCCTCGATCCGCCTCGGCTGGGGGCGCTATACGTCCGAACAGGAACTCCGCAACGGGCTTGAGGCGATCAGGGGCGCCGCACGATTGCAGGGGGTGAACTGATGCGCGTCACCTTCATCCACGCCGACGGCAAGGAGCGCACCGAGGCCGAGGCCGAACCGGGTTCGATCCTGCTCGACGTCGCGCAGGCGCACATGATGCCGCTTGAGGGCACATGCGAGGGGCAGATGGCGTGCTCGACCTGCCATGTCATCGTCGCGAGGGAGGATTTCGACCGTCTGCCTCCGGCGAGCGAGATGGAAGAGGATATGCTCGACCTTGCCGCCGGCGTGCGGCGGACGAGCCGGCTGTCGTGCCAGATCATATTGACCGCGGACCTCGACGGGCTGACCGTTCATATCCCTGCCGAGAGCCGCAATATGCAGGGGCCGCGCTGATGCGGGCGCTCCTTGCTGCCCCCGCGCTGCTGGCGTTGACCGCCTGTGCCACCATGCCCGGCGAGCCGACGGGCGATTCGGTGGTCGCGGCGAAGGCCCTGCGCGCGATCGAGAAGCGTAGTGGCGGCCGGCTGGGCATCGCCGTCGTCGACGCGCGCGGGAAGCTGGTTTCAGCCGATCGCGGCGATGAACGCTTCGCCATGTGTTCGACCTTCAAGCTGCTGCTCGCGGGGCAGGTGTTCGAGCGCGCGGAAAAAGGCGTGTCGCTCCGCACTCCGCTGCCTTTCACGCGCGGCGATCTTGTGTCGTGGTCGCCCGGTACGGAAAAGCTTGTCGGTCCCGACGGGAGAGGCGAGCAAAGGCTTGGCGCTGCCGCGCGCGACGCGGTCGTGCTCAGCGACAACACGGCGGCAAACCTGATCCTGGAACAAATGGGCGGTCCGGCGGTCTTCAGCGCAGCACTCCGCCGCGCGGGCGACACGGTGACCCGGCTCGACCGGATCGAGCCCGGACTCAACGAAAACGCGCCGGGCGACGAGCGCGATACAACGAGCCCGATCGCGATGGCGACGAGCGCCGCCGCCTATGTGTACGGCAACCGGCTCCATGCCGACTACCGCAAGCAATTGCGCGGCTGGATGATCGAAAGCGAGACGGGGCTCCGGCGTATCCGCGCGGGCTTGCCGCAGGGATGGGTCGCGGGCGACAAGACGGGGACGTGCGGTACCGCCTATAATGACGTCGCGTTCGTCGAAACGCCGGGCGGCAAGGGATATGTGATCGCGATTTACCTCGACCGGCCGACGGTGGAGGGCGACGCAGCCAGCGCGGTGATCGCCGACGTCACGCGCATCATCGTCGCGGATCTGCCCGACTGAGCAGGCCGCTTGCATTTTGCCGCATCCGCCGCCATATGCGCCGCGGAAGTCGGGCGGACGTGGTCTTCGCCAACCCGGTCAGGTCCGGAAGGAAGCAGCCGCAACGAATTCGCCGCGGGTCGTTCCGGCTTCCACCCATTTCCCCCTTCGACAAGACCGCGGCGCGCCCCTAAGACGGGGCCATGAGCGATTCCGCCGACGACGAAACCCCGATGCTGGGAATGGACCTGCCCGAGACAGCGCCGCAGCCGTCATCGGGGCCGTACCGCGTCCTTGCCCGCAAATATCGCCCGCAAACCTTTGCCGAACTGATCGGGCAGGATGCGATGGTCCGTACGCTCGGCAACGCGATCGCGCGCGACCGGCTGGCGCACGCCTTCCTGATGACCGGGGTGCGCGGGGTCGGCAAGACGTCGACCGCGCGCCTGATCGCGAAGGCGCTGAACTGCATCGGCCCCGACGGGCAGGGCGGGCCGACGATCAACCCGTGCGGGGTGTGCGAGCCGTGCCGCGCGATCACCGAGGGGCGCCACATCGATGTGATCGAGATGGACGCCGCGTCGAACACCGGCGTCGACGATGTGCGCGAGATTATCGAGGCGGTCCGCTACGCTGCGGTGTCGGCGCGCTACAAGATATACATCATCGACGAAGTGCACATGTTGTCGCGTAACGCCTTCAATGCGCTTTTGAAAACGCTCGAAGAGCCGCCGCCGCACGTCAAATTCCTGTTCGCGACGACCGAGGTCAACAAGGTGCCGGTGACGGTGCTGTCGCGCTGCCAGCGTTTCGACCTCCGCCGTATCACTCCCGATATGCTGTTCGCGCATTTCAGCGCGATCCTGCAAAAGGAAGGCGTCGAGGCGGAGGCGCCCGCGATCTGGCTGATCGCCAATGCCGCCGAAGGGTCGGTGCGCGACGGTCTGTCGATCCTCGATCAGGCGATCGCGCACGCCGACCTCGACGGCGGTGGCCGGATCGGCGCCGATCAGGTCCGCGTGATGCTCGGTCTCTCGGACCGCTCGGCGATCGGGCAATTGATGGCGACGATCCTGGGCGGCGATGCCGGTGCGGCGATCGATCTGGCGCGCGCGCAATATGCACTTGGCATCGAACCCGTCGCGATGGTGCGCGGGCTGATGGACCTGACGCACGCGATCACGCTCGCCAAAGTGTCGCGCCACGACGACCCCGCGCTCGCCGACGCCGACCGCGAACGCATCGGCGACTGGGCGCAAAAGCTGGGTTTTGCACCGCTCAACCGGCTGTGGCAATTGCTCCTCAAGGGGCATGACGAGGTGCTGCGCGCGAACAATCCGCTCGAACATCTCGAAATGCTATTGCTGCGCGTGATCTATGCCGCGTCGATGCCCGACCCCGGCGAGCTCGCGAAGCTGCTCGAAAAGGGCGGGGTGCCGACGATGCCGATCGGGGCGCCGACAGCGCCCGCAGGGCACGAAAGCATGGTCGTCGCGCCGGTCGCCGCAGCCGAAGCGCAGGTCGCGTCGAATGCCGAAGCGCCCGCGTCGGCGCTGACGGTCGCGCAAATTCATCAGCTACTCGAAAGTACCGGAAATCATCGGCTTGCGGTCGATGTCTACGATCATATGCGAATCATCGAGTTGGAGCCCGGCAACCTCGTTTTCGCACCGGTCGCCGCACTCGGGCCGTCGTTCGCGCGCGATCTGGGCGATGCGCTGCTCGCCGCGACCGGCAGTCGCTGGCAGGTGCGGGCGGGCGAGGGGGAAGGGCGGCCGAGCCTTGGCGCCATCCGCGCCGCGACGCTCGCCGACAATGACGCGCGAATCCGCGAACTGCCCGTCGTGAAGGCCGCTCTGGCGGCTTTTCCCGACGCGAGACTTGTCGAAGACGAAGACAATCGCCATAGGTCCAACCCATGAAATCGATCGAAGAAATGATGAAGGCGGCACAGGAAGCCGCTGCCACTGTGCAGGCGCAAATGCAGGAAGCGCAGGCGAAGCTCGACAGCGTCGAGGTCGAAGGCGTGTCGGGCGGGGGCCTCGTGAAGATCACCGCGACCGCGAAAGGCCGGATCAAGGCGATCCACATCGACGACAGCCTCATGGTTCCCTCGGACAAGCAGATGCTCGAAGACCTGCTCGCCGCCGCGTTCAACGACGCGCGCGAAAAGGCCGATGCAGCGAGCAACGAGGAAATGGGCAAGATGACGAGCGGCCTGCCGCTCCCTCCGGGCTTCAAGCTGCCGTTCTGAGCCGGTTTTGCCCCGCTGTTCAGCGCAGCGACATTGAATGCGTGCGAAGTTACGCCATATTAGCGAAGAACCACCTATAAGAAGGGCGGTGCGCCCGGTCGCGGGGCCCGTCCAGGAGCCGTAATGACGCAATCTTATCCCCTTCTTCCGCTGCGTGACATCGTCGTTTTCCCGCACATGATCGTGCCGCTGTTCGTCGGCCGCGACCGTTCGGTCGCCGCGCTCGAAACCGCGATGGAAAGCGACAAGGAAATCTTCCTCGTTGCGCAGCTCGATCCGGGCGAGGACGATCCGCAGCGCGACGATCTGTACGACGTCGGCGTGATCGCCACCGTGCTCCAGCTTCTGAAGCTGCCCGACGGAACCGTCCGCGTGCTCGTCGAGGGCAAGGAGCGCGCGAAGCTAGTCGCGCTCTCGAACGAAGACAAGACGGTGATGGCGAGCGTGAAGCCGATCGGCGACACGATCGACGACAGCGTCGATACCGCCGCGCTGATGCGTTCGGTCGTCGACCAGTTCGAAAATTACGCCAAGCTCAACAAGAAGATGCCCGCCGAAACCGCGGTGCAGCTGTCGCAGATCGACGATGCCTCGCGCCTCGCCGATTCGGTGGCTGGCAATCTCAACATCAAGGTGTCCGACAAGCAGGCGCTGCTCGTCGAGGATGCGCCGTCGAAGCGGCTCGAAATGGTCTTCGCCTTCATGGAGGGCGAGCTCGGCGTGCTGCAGGTCGAAAAGAAGATCCGCGGCCGCGTGAAGCGCCAGATGGAAAAGAGTCAGCGCGAATATTATCTCAACGAACAGCTCAAGGCGATCCAGCGCGAACTCGGCAACGACAATGGCGAGGGCGGCGACGACCTCGCCGAACTGCAGCTCAAGATCGACAGCCTCAAAATGTCGAAGGAAGCCAAGGCGAAGGCGAACGCCGAGCTGAAGAAGCTGCGCGCGATGGCGCCGATGTCGGCCGAAGCGACCGTTGTCCGTAACTATCTCGACACGTTGATCGGCCTGCCGTGGGGCAAGAAGTCGAAGCTCAAGAAGGACATCGCCAAAGCACAAGCCGTGCTCGACGACGACCATTATGCGCTCGAAAAGGTCAAGGACCGGATCATCGAATATCTGGCGGTGCAGGCGCGCACCAACAAGCTGAAGGGCCCGATCCTGTGCCTCGTCGGCCCTCCGGGCGTCGGCAAGACCTCGCTCGGCCGCAGCATCGCCAAGGCGACGGGGCGCGAGTTCGTGCGCCAGTCGCTGGGCGGCGTGCGCGACGAGGCCGAAATCCGCGGCCACCGCCGGACGTATATCGGATCGCTGCCTGGCAAGATCGTGACCAACCTGAAAAAGGCGGGCACGATGAACCCGCTGTTCCTGCTCGACGAGATCGACAAGCTGGGTCAGGATTTCCGCGGTGATCCGGCGTCGGCGCTGCTCGAGGTGCTCGACCCCGAACAGAATGGCAAGTTCCAGGACCATTATCTGGAGGTCGACGTCGACCTGTCGGATATCATGTTCGTTACCACCGCCAACTCGCTGAACCTGCCGCAGGCGCTGCTCGACCGCATGGAGATCATCCGGCTCGAAGGCTATACCGAGGACGAGAAGGTCGAGATCGCCAAGCTGCACCTGATCGCGAAGCAGGTCGAGGCGCACGGGCTGAAGGCCGGCGAGTTCGAGCTGACCGAAGAAGGGCTGCGCGACCTGATCCGCTATTACACCCGCGAAGCTGGCGTCCGCACGCTCGAGCGCGAGATTGCGCGTCTGGCGCGCAAGGCGCTGCGGCGGATTCTCGAGGGAAAGGCGACAAGCGTCACCGTGACGCCCGAAAATCTGTCCGAATTCGCGGGCGTGCGCAAGTTCCGCCACGGGATGGGCGATCTGGAAGATCAGGTCGGCGCCGTCACGGGGCTGGCATGGACCGAGGTCGGCGGCGAATTGCTGACGATCGAGGCGGTCACCGCTTCGGGCAAGGGGCAGGTTCGCACCACCGGCAAGCTCGGCGAAGTGATGACCGAGTCGGTTCAGGCCGCACTGTCGTTCGTGAAGGCGCGGGCGCCCGCTTACGGCATCAAGCCCAGCCTGTTCGCGCGCAAGGACATCCATATCCACTTGCCCGAAGGCGCGGTACCGAAGGATGGCCCGTCGGCGGGCGTCGGCATGGTGACCGCGATGATTTCGACGCTGACCGGGATTGCGGTGCGCCGCGACGTCGCGATGACCGGCGAAGTGACGCTCCGCGGCCGCGTTCTCGCGATCGGCGGTCTGAAAGAAAAGCTGCTGGCGGCGCTGCGCGGCGGCATCAAGACCGTGCTGATCCCGGAAGAAAACGAGAAGGACCTCGTTGAAATTCCGGCGAATATCACGAGCGGGCTGAAAATCATTCCGGTCAGCCACGTCGACCAAGTGCTGGCCGAAGCGTTGGTGTCGCCCGTCGTGCCGATCGAATGGACCGAAGCCGACGAGCTGGCCGCATCGCCGCCGGTTCCGGCCGGAACCGATCCCGAAACGACGATTCGGCACTGAGTCAGACCGGCTTCGCGGCAATTCGTCCCAAATTCGTCGCAAAATCGACGTTTTGGGGCGTTTTTCGGCCTTTTTTGCTTTGACAAGGCGGGGCTAAACATCGTTAGTGACGCGCCATGGCTTCGGGCCATGAGAATCATTTAAACCAACCATATTGCAGGGGTTCCTTAGGCATGAACAAACAAGACCTGATCGCCGCCGTCGCTGACTCGAGCGGCCTGACCAAGGGTGACGCGAGCAAGGCGGTTGAAGCCGTTTTCGACGCGATCACGGGTTCGCTGAAGAAGGGCGGCGAAGTCCGTCTCGTCGGCTTCGGCACCTTCGCAGTCAGCAAGCGCAAGGCATCGACCGGCCGCAACCCGCGCACCGGCGAAACGATGACCATCGCGGCGTCGAACCAGCCGAAGTTCAAGGCCGGCAAGGCCCTCAAGGACGCCGTCAACTAAGTTGGCCGGCACCTTTTGGTGAAAAACATCTCGGGCCGCGGCGAAAGCCGTGGCCCGATTTGTTTAAGCCTGCCATTTCGATGAAATGTCCGTTGCAATCATCGTTGCAACGGCTATGGACGTCCGGCTTTCGGACGCCGGGCTTTGGTCCGTACCGGAACGGGCGCGTAGCTCAGCGGTAGAGCACACCCTTCACACGGGTGGGGTCACAGGTTCAATCCCTGTCGCGCCCACCATCCGCCGACCGGTTGACGGTCAATAAGCGGGTGGATTGACCGGATTCAGGATGCGCCAGGGCTCCTGCCGGTACCATTTCGTGATGATATGCTTGATCCCGCGCTTTACCGGCGTGCAGCGTGTTGGGATTCGGCCGCCCGTCAGCGGTCATGTTGTTCCACAGGATCAGCGCCCCCGCCTGCTGGCGCAGCGCGATGCCCAGCCGCGGAAAATCGGTCTCGCCGCCCTCTCCGGGTTCGGTCAGCGACACCATCGCGGTCCAGGTCCGCTGCCCGCAGCGATGGCATATCGCGATTAAAATTGGATGCATCGCGCCCGCCAGACGCTATGCGCGAACGCGGGGGCTGGATAAACGAAGGTTGACCCGGCTATTCATCGGCTATTCAATGCGCGGGGCCTATCGTTCGACCATGATCCGCACGACCATCTTTGCTTTGACCGCCGCGCTGCTCGTCGCCGCGCCCGCGGCCGCCCGCGGCGACCGCGATCAGGACAATCTCCGCGAAGCCGCGGCGCAGGGGCAGGTGATCCCGCTCAACCGGCTGGTAGCCGAGATTCGCGGGCGCCCGCCGTATAACGAAATGACCTATCTCGGCGGTCCGCAGTTCGACGCGGGCCGGATGATCTACGCGCTGAAATTCATGGACGGCAACCAGGTGGTCGTCGTTTATGTCGACGCCCGCACCGGCCGGATCGTCGGACGCAAACCCTGACATTCCCGTGAACCGGACTTTCGTCGCAACGAGATTTTGCGATGATCGTCCGGACTTGATACACAGTCTAAACATGCGGCCGGCCGTTGACCGGCGCGCAACGGAAAGGCGCCTGAATGCGGATTTTGATTGTCGAAGACGAACCCACGCTGGGTCCGCAGCTCAAGGCGACGCTGGAGGGCGCGGGCTATGCCGTCGACCTTGCGACCGACGGCGAGGACGGCCATTTCCTCGGCTCGACCGAAAATTACGATGCGGCGATCCTCGATCTGGGGCTCCCCGAAATCGACGGGCTGACGGTGCTCGACCGCTGGCGCCGCGAAAAGCGCAATTTCCCGGTGCTCGTCCTGACCGCGCGCGACAGCTGGTCCGACAAGGTGGCGGGGCTCGATGCGGGGGCCGACGATTATCTCGCCAAGCCTTTCCAGACCGAAGAGCTGATCGCGCGGCTCCGTGCGCTGATCCGCCGGGCCGCGGGCAATGCGTCGAGCGAGCTGACGGCAGGCCCGGTGCGGCTCGACACGCGGTCGGGCCGCGTCACGCTCGCCGGCGAACCGGTCAAACTGACCGCGCAGGAATATAAACTGCTCTCGTACCTGCTCCATCACAAGGGCAAGGTCGTGTCGCGGACCGAATTGATCGAGCATATCTACGATCAGGATTTCGACCGCGATTCGAACACCATCGAGGTGTTCGTGACGCGCATCCGCAAGAAACTGGGCGCAGATATCATCACCACCATCCGCGGTCTCGGCTACCAGCTCGACGATCCGCAGGGCTAGGGGCCAGCTCGGCATGGCCGAAGCGGATATCCCACCCGTTGACGGAACCGGCGCGGACGATGCGATCAAGCCCGCGGCGCTGACGAGCCGGATCACCGGCTCGCTCGCGCGGCGCATGATCGCGATCGCGGCGCTGTGGATTTCGGTGCTGCTGATCGGCGGCGGCTTCGCGCTCGACCGCGTGCTGACCGGGGCGATCACGCGCAATTTCGATTCGAGCCTCGAATATGTGCTGATCGCGATGATCCGCTCGTCCGAAATCGGCCCCGACGGCGAGGTGCGGCTGGTCGAGCCGCTCGGCGACCAGCGCTTCCTCGAGCCGTACAGCGGGCTTTACTGGCAGATCAGCGGCGGCGAGCAGGAGCCCTACCGGTCGCGCTCGCTGTGGGAGCGTACGTTGAAGGCGCCGACGCCGCATATCGACAGCCAGATCCACACCTATGACAGCAACCAGTTCCCCGACGAGGAACTGCGTATCCTCGAACGCAATGTCATTCTGCCGGGCAGCAAGACGAACTGGCGGTACCAGATCGCGCAATCGCGCGAGGCGCTCGACGCACAGGTTGGGGCGGTGCGGCAGACGCTGATCCCCAGCCTTGCGCTGCTCGGCCTCGGGCTCATCATCCTCGCCGCGCTCCAGACCTTCTATGGCCTGTGGCCGCTGCGCCACATCCGGCGGGCGATCGCGGCGATGCGCGGCGGGCAGCATCGCCGCGTCACCGCGCCGCTGCCGCTCGAGGTGCAGCCGATGGTCGACGAACTCAACGCGCTTCTCGCGCATAACGAGAAACAGGCCGAGGAGGCGCGGCTGCACGCGGGCAACCTCGCGCACGCGCTCAAGACCCCGCTCACCGTGCTCGTCAACAGCGCGACCAGTTCGACATCGGAACTCGCCGAAACGGTGCGGCGCGAGGCGGCGACGATGCAGCGGCAGGTCGACCACCATCTCGCGCGCGCCCGCGCGGTCGGGCGGCGCGGCGCGGCACAGGCGCGCGCGGTGGTGTGGGACAGCGTGAACAGCGTCTCGCGCGCGGTCGCGGCGCTCTATCCCGACGCGCGGCTCGACGCCGCGGGCGACAAGGAACTGGTGGTGCGCGTCGAGCGGCAGGATCTCGACGAACTGGTCGGCAATCTGCTCGAAAATGCCGCCAAATATGGCGGCGGCAGCGTCTTCGTGACGATCCAGCGCGATGGCGCGATGGCCGAAATCCTGATCGAGGACGATGGTGCGGGCATTTCACCCGCCGACCGCGACCGCGTCATCGATCGCGGCGTCCGCCTCGACAGCGGCAAGCCGGGGACGGGGCTGGGGCTCGCGATCGTGCGCGACGTCGCCGAAATCTATGGCGGCAGTATCGCGTTGGAAGAGAGCGAGGATCTGGGCGGATTGCTCGTGCGGCTCAGGTTGCCGGCGGGGTAGGGTTCAAATGACTGCTTGCGGTGGAAAGCGGACGTTCAGCAGGGAGTGTCTGCGAACGGATATGCAGCGATTTGATATTCGTCCTCGAACACAATGTAACCAGGTCGCGTCGTCCGAAGCATCTCGACCGGGATATCGTAAGCATCGAGAATTCTTTGGTACTCACGGATGCGATCGATGTGCCCGATGGCCGAATCGCGAAACCAACTCAGGGCTTGCGCTTTTGCATGAGGCCGTCTCGACACAGCAAAACGCGTGGGCACTGGCAAATGCAGCCTAAACCAACGATACGTCTGCTCAAGGTGCTCTTGATCAAACGGGTTCATGCGTCCGCTTTGAACAAGAGCTTCACCAGCTTGAAAAAGACCTTGCCGTCGCCCGGAATCGGCATCGAGATCGGCAATCACGAATCTGATGAACATCTGGCGAGGCTAGCAAATCCCGCCGACCGCAGAAACGTCCGCAAACGGTCGAACATTGCCCATCGCTCTTACGCCGCCGTCACTTCCAGTCCGCGCTGCACAGCCGGTCGCGCCAGCCCGGCATCGAGCCAGCGCTGGACATGGCCAAACCGGTCGAAGCCGACGATCTCGCGCGCGTCGTAGAAGCCGATCAGGTTCCGCACCCAGCCGAGCAGCGAGATGTCGGCGATGCTGTAATCTTCGCCCATCACCCATGCACGTTCCGCCAGCCGCGCATCGAGCACGCCGAGCAGGCGCGCGGACTCCGCCGCGTAGCGGTCGCGCGGGCGCTTGTCCTCATAGTCGCGCCCGGCGAATTTGTGGAAGAAGCCGAGCTGGCCGAACATCGGGCCGACGCCGCCCATCTGCCACATCACCCACTGGATCGTCTCGTAACGCGCGTTCGGATCGGCGGGCAGGAACCGGCCGCTCTTGTCGGCGAGATAGATCAGGATCGCCCCCGATTCGAACAAGGCGAGCGGCGTTCCGTTCGGCCCTTCCGGATCGTAGATCGCCGGGATCTTGCCGTTGGGATTGAGCGCGAGGAAGGCGGGGTCATGGCTTTCGTTCGCCATGATGTCGATCCGGTGCGCTTCATAGGGAAGGCCGGTTTCCTCGAGCATGATCCCGACCTTCACGCCATTGGGCGTCGGGGCGGAGAAAAGCTGGAGCCGGTCCGGGTGCTGCGCGGGCCAGCGTGCGAAAATGGGGTGGCCCGCGGTCATGCGCCCTGCTCGCGCTTCGCCTGCTGGTGGTGGCGGATCACCTCGTTGATGATGAAGCGCAGGAATTTCTCGGTGAAGTCGGGATCAAGGTCGGCGTCGCGGGCCAGCTCACGCAGCCGTTCGATCTGGCGTTCCTCGCGGCCGGGGTCCGCGGGGGGGAGCCCCTCGCGCGCCTTGAGTTCGCCGACCGCCTTGGTCACCTTGAACCGTTCGGCGAGCATATAGACGAGCGCCGCGTCGATATTGTCGATGCTCTGGCGAAAGCGGCTCAGTTGGTCGTCCATGGGTGCGCGGCTCCTCTTGTGCCCGGCACGCTTGGCACCGGGCGGGGCCTCAAAGCAAGCCGAAAGTCGTTGCAAAATCGTGGGCGCGGCGCCAAGGCTCGCCGCGTTATGACTGCGGAAATTCATCAGCTCCACGGCGACCGGCCGCCCTCGCTCGACCCGATGATGGCGCTCGTTGCTGCCGATATGAACGAGGTGAATGCGGTCATTCTCGACCGGATGCAGTCCGAAGTGCCGCTGATTCCCGAACTCGCGGGTCACCTGATCGCGGGTGGCGGCAAACGGATGCGGCCGATGCTGACGCTCGCGTGCGGCAAGCTGCTCGATTATCCGGGGCGCCGCCATTGCAAGCTCGCCGCGGCGGTCGAGTTCATCCACACCGCGACCCTGCTCCACGACGATGTCGTCGACAAATCGGACCTGCGCCGCGGCCGCAAGACCGCGAACATCATCTGGGGTAACAGCGCGTCGGTGCTCGTCGGCGACTTCCTGTTCAGCCGCGCGTTTGAGGTGATGGTCGAGGACGGCTCGCTCAAGGTGCTGAAGATCCTGTCGCGCGCCTCGGCGGTGATCGCGGAGGGCGAGGTCAACCAGCTTTCGGCGCAGCGCCGGATCGAAACGAGCGAGGATCAATATCTCGCGATCATCAACGCCAAGACCGCCGAGCTGTTCGCCGCGGCGTGCAAGATCGCCGCGGTTGTTGCCGAGCGCGACGACGCGACCGAAGCCGCGCTCGACGCCTATGGCCGCAACCTCGGCATTGCGTTCCAGCTTGTCGACGATGCGATCGACTATGTTTCGGATGCCGAAACGATGGGCAAGGGCGTCGGCGACGATTTCCGCGACGGCAAGGTCACACTGCCGGTCATCCTCGCCTATGCGCGCGGATCGGCGGAGGAGCGCGAGTTCTGGAAGCAGGCGATCGTCGGGCACCGCACGTCGGACGAGGATCTCGCCTATGCGACCTCGCTGCTCCACAAGCATGACACGATCGCCGACACGCTGGCGCGCGCGCGCCATTATGGCCAGCGCGCGGTCGATGCGATCGGGGGCTTCCGCGCGAGCCAGGCAAAGTCAGCGCTGACCGAGGCGGTCGCCTTTGCGGTCGCGCGCGCCTATTGAGGGGAACAGGGCATGGCGATGATGGGTCCGGCCGCCGAGAGCCCCGACGCCTATATCGCTGCATTGTCGGGCTGGCAGCGCGAACGCTGCGAGATGATGCGCGCTGCGATTCTGGCGGCCGCTGGCTTCGAAGAAACGATCAAATGGACCAACCTCGTCTTCATGGCGAACGGTCCGTGCATCCTGATCCGCGCCGAGGAGCATCGCGTGCTGCTCGGCTTCTGGCGCGGCAAAAGGCTGCGCGCGGTCGATCCGCGCATCAAGGCGAGCGGCAAATATGAGCTCGGCAATCTGATCATGAGCGAGGCGATCGGGGTAACGGCCGAAGAGGTGTCGCGCCTTGCCGCAGAAGCCTTTCGCCTCAACATCGAACTGGGCAATCCCGCGGCGCGAACATGATGCAGCCGCTGCCGATCGATGCGGTGCTGCCCGATATCATGGCGGCGCTTCTGCTCAAGCCCAACGCCGTGGTCGTCGCGCCGCCGGGCGCGGGCAAGACGACGCGCGTCGCGCCTGAAATATTGAAGCAGCCCTGGTGCAAGGGCGCGGTGTGGCTGCTGTCGCCCCGTCGCCTCGCGGCGCGCGGCGCGGCTGAGCGGATCGCCGAGGAAATGGGCGAGGCGGTCGGCGGGCGCGTAGGCTATGCGACGCGCCTCGACAGCAAGCAGTCGGCGGCGACGCGGCTGCTGGTGATGACGCCCGGCCTGTTCCGCAACCGCATCCTCGCCGACCCCGAACTATCGGGCGTATCGGCGGTGCTGTTCGACGAAGTCCATGAACGCAGCCTCGACGGCGATTTCGCGCTCGCGCTGGCGATCGACGCGCAACAGGGCCTCCGCGACGACCTCCGCCTCGTCGCGATGTCGGCGACGCTCGACGGCGCGCGCTTCGGCGCCCTGCTCGGCGACGCGCCGGTGGTGAAAAGCGAGGGCAAGATCTGGCCGCTCGACCTCCGCCATATCGGGCGCCGCACCGAGGACCGGCTCGAAGCGTCGGTGCTGGGTGCGGTGCGGCAGGCGCTCGCCGAAGAGCCCGAAGGCGACATGCTCGCCTTCCTGCCCGGCGCCGCCGACATCGAACGCGCCGCCACCGCGGTGGAGGATTCGCGCCTGCCGCTCGCGGTCCACCGGCTGCACGGTCAGATCGACCCGGCACTTCAGCGCAAGGCGCTCGTTCGCGATCCCGACGGGCGGCGCAAGCTGATCCTCGCGACGAGCATCGCCGAAACCAGCCTGACGATCGACGGCGTGCGCATCGTCATCGACGCCGGGCTGTCGCGACGCCCGCGCTTCGACAAGGCGGCGGGGATTGCCCGCCTCGTCACCGAGCGCGCGAGCCAGGCGTCGGCGACGCAGCGCGCGGGGCGCGCCGCACGGCAGGGGCCGGGGGCCGCCTATCGTCTGTGGGAAGCCGCGGCCACCGCTGGTATGCCGCCCTTCGATCCGCCCGAAATCCATGAAAACGACCTGATGCCCGTCGTGCTCGATTGCGCGAGCTGGGGCATCATCGACCCGCGCCAATTGGGCTGGCTCGATCCGCCGTCGCCCGCGGCGATTGTGGAAGCGAAGACGCGATTGCAGGCGATCGGCGCGCTCGCCGACGATGGCCGCATCACCCCACACGGCAAGGCGCTCGCGGCGATCCCGTTGCCGGTGCCGCTCGCGCATATGCTGCTCGACGCGGCGCGCGCGGGGGAGGCCGAGACGGCGGGGCGGCTCGCGGTATTGCTCACCGAACCCGGTCTCGGCGGGCGCGGCGTCGATGTCGAGGCGCGCCTTGGGCGCTGGCGCGGGCAGAAGGGCGACCGGTCCGAAGGCGCGGGACGCCTTGCGCGGCGGCTGGCGACCATCGGGGAAAGGCTGGCGGCGGGGGTAGGCGACCTTGCGCCGCGTTCGATCGGCGGCTGGATCGCCACCGCCTGGCCCGACCGCGTCGCCCGCCAGCGCGCCGGGCAGCGCGGCGAGTATCTGAGCGTCGGCGGCCGCGCCTATCGCATCGATCCGGTCGATCCACTCGCGAACAGCGAATGGCTCGCGATCGCCGATGCGCAGGGTCACGCCGCAGGGGTGCGCACCCTCGCCGCCGCGCCGATCGAACAGGCCGAGGTCGATGCGCTGTTCGAAGGGCGCATCGTCCAGCATTCGGCGAGCCGTTATGACAGCGCAAACGACCGCGTCGATCATCGCCGCGAACGGCGGCTCGGCGCGATCGCGCTGGCGAGCGGGCAGGCGGGGCGGAGCGACAACGCCGGGGATGACGTCGCGGTGCGGATGGCGGCGGTGCGCGGCAAGGGGCTGGGGTTGATCGGCTGGGGACCAGCGTCGCAGGCGCTTCGCCAGCGCGCGTCCTTCGCCGGTATCGACACGCTGTCGACCGGCGCGCTCGCCGACAGCCTCGAAATCTGGCTCGAGCCTTTGCTGCCCGCGTGCCGCGGGCTCCGCGACATCGGCGACCGCCGACTGGCCGACGCGCTGACCGGGCTGCTCGACTGGCCGGCGCGGCAGCTGCTCGAAAAACATGCGCCCGCCGATTACACGACCCCTGCGGGCAGCCGCCATGCGATCGACTATGGCGCCGACGGCGGGCCGACGGTCAGCGTCCGCGTGCAGGAACTGTTCGGGCTCGCGCGCCACCCCACGATCGGCGATCCGCCGGTGCCGCTGGTGCTCGCGCTGACCTCGCCCGCGCACCGGCCGATCCAGACGACGCGCGACCTCGTCTCGTTCTGGGGTGGGAGCTGGCACGATGTGGCGCGCGAGATGCGCGGGCGCTACCCCAAGCATAGCTGGCCCGACGATCCGGCGAATGCGCGCCCGACATTGATGACGAAAGCAGCACAAGCGCGCCGCGATGGGCAATAGCCCTCTTTCCGCACGCGCCGCTTGGCGCTAAGGCGACGGCACAGGCCCCGGTTACACAGGACGACCCCGATGAAAGCGCGTATTTTCCAGAAGCCCAAGAATGCCATGCAGTCGGGGCGTGCCGGGACGCAGCGCTGGGTGCTGGAGTTCGCCCCCGCCGAGGCGCGCAAGGCCGATCCGCTGATGGGGTGGGCGGGCAGCGGCGACACGCAGCGCCAGCTTCGCCTCGCCTTTGCGAGCCGCGAAGAAGCGGTCGCCTATGCGGAGCGCGAAGGGATCGAGGTCGAGATTACGCCGACGCCGGTGCGCACGCTGAAGATTCAGGCCTACGCCGACAATTTTCGCTGATAAAAGGACGGCCCCGAAGGGCCGTCGAATTCGGATTATTCCGCGTCGGGCTGCAGCAGCTTGTGCAGGTGGACGACGACATATTTCATTTCGGCGTCGTCGACGGTGCGCTGCGCGGCGCTGCGCCACGCCTTTTCGGCCGCCTTATAGTCGGGGAACAGGCCGACGACGTCGAGATTGTGCAGGTCGACGAAGTCGAGACCTTGCGGATCGGTGACGCGTCCGCCGAACACGAGATGCAATTTGCTCATGGTTGCTTTCCTTGCGGGCTAGCACGGGGGAGGGGAGAAGGCGCGGCCCCTACCAGCGCTTTGCCCTTACGGCAAGTCCGGCTCAGTCCTCGCCCTTGCGGCCGTTCGAACCGGACTTCGGCAGAAGGGACCCGAGCAGCGCGCCGATCGCAACCGCGCCGGCGACGAGCGCCAGCGGCTGTTTCTCCGCCGCGTCCTTGAGCTTGCTGTTCGCGCGCTTCGCCTGCGCCTTGCCCTTTTCGAAGGCCTCGCCCGCCGCTTCGCGCGCGACGCCGGCCTGTTCGCTGGCCTTTGCTGCGAAATCTTCGGTCGCGGCGCGGGCGCGGCCATAGCCATCCTGGATACGCGCCTTTGCCGCCTCGGCGGTCAGCCGCGCATTTTCGGCGGTTTTCTCCGCAAGTTCACTCGCTTTGGCACGCGTCTCGCGGGCGGTTTCACCGAACGGCTTCATTCTCTTCCTCCAATATTTCGATTTCGTCTTCGTCCGCCGGTTCGTCGGCCGAACGGAAATGATCGGCGACGTCCGCCGCCAGATCCTGGATCTTGCGCGTCAGCCGGGGCGCATGTTCCCTGATCGGGTCGCGCAGCAGCCAGGCGATACCAGCCGCCGCCGCGATCGCGATCGGCAGGCGGTTGTTACGAAACTGCTCCTGCACGACGTGCGCGGCATCGTCGACCTTCTCACCGATCCGGTATTTGCCGCGGTCGACGAGCGCGCAGGGCTTGAGCGCGGCTTTCGCAACGTCGAGCCGGCGATGGAGCTCGGCGCGCTGGAGCATCGAGCGGCGCGCGGCGGCGATCAGGCGATTACGCGTCCGCGGCATCGGGGTCGATTCCTTCGTTCGTCAGGTCGCGCCGCAGTGCGGTGCGGATGTCGCCGTAGCTGCGCTGCGCGCGCCACCCGGCAAAGCCGGCAACGGCGAGCAGGATCGCCACGACGATCAGCGTCGCGACGAACGGCCCGACATGCGGCGCCAGCGCGAGGATCGCCCCGAAGGCAAGCGCGAGCATCGCGATACCGACCGCGCACGCCGCGATCGTCCCCCATGCGGCGGTCCAGCTGGCGCCGTGCAGCGCCAGTTCGCCGCGCGCTTCGAGCAGCGCCAGTTCCGCCCGTGCGGTCGCCGAGAGATTGTCGACGACATCGCCGACAATCTTTTCAAGCGGAACCGGAGGCGCCGTCTCGGGACGCCCGTCGGGCGCGTAGCCGTGGCTTACGCCGTCAAAGCGGCGCCCGTCGGGCGCGGGGGTGTTCGGATCGGGTGATGACAAGGTCCGGTCAATCGTTCGAGCTGCCCTTGAGCATACGGGCGAGCACGAAACCGATCACCGTGGCGGCGCCGACGGCGATCGCCGGGTTCTTCTTGACCATGTCGCGGGTCGAGGCGGCGAGCTCGTCGAGATCCTTCTTGTCGAGCGTCGTCGCGAGGCCGGCAACGGTCGTTGCGGCCGAGCGGGCATAATCGCCGTACTGCTTGCCGAACTTGCTGTCGACGGTACCGGCGCTGTCTTCGAGCAGCTTGGCGAGGCTGCCGACGGCTTCGGCGGCCTTGTCCTTGCCCTTGGTCGCGGCGTCGCGCGCCTTGGCCGAGGCCTGATTCTTCAGCGTCGTCGCTTCATCCTTCAGCGACGCGGCCTTTTTCGAGGCTTCGGACTTGATCGTGTCGCGCGTCGCGGCGAGCTGGTCGCGGATCGGGTGATCCTTGGCGGCCTTTGCAGCCGCGGGCTTACGCGCGGGCGCAGCCTTGGTAGCGGCGGCCTTTGCGGGCGCCTTGGGACGGGGAGCGGCAACTTTCTTCGTCGCGGGAGTAGCGGCTTTAGCCATCGGCGTTGTCCTCTTCTTCTTTTGTCGGGCGCCGCATCAGCGAACGTCCCCTTTGGTCCTGCCTGAATATATAGCAAGGCGAGCCGAATGGTTCCATCCCTCCGCAAAATTCCTATGCAGCGGTTGCACTAACGTCACCCTCTCGATAACAGGCGGGCGCCTTTCCCTACCGCCCTGCCGACAGGGCTTCAGCAGGACAAAATCCATGACCGCCATCATCGACATCCACGGCCGCGAAATTCTCGACAGCCGCGGCAATCCGACCGTCGAAGTCGATGTCCTGCTCGAAGACGGCAGCTTCGGCCGCGCCGCGGTGCCGTCGGGCGCGTCGACCGGCGCGCACGAAGCGGTCGAGCTGCGCGACGGCGACAAGAGCCGCTATCTCGGCAAGGGCGTTTTGAACGCCGTCGCCGCGGTGAACGGCGACATTGCAGAGGCGCTGGTCGGCCTCGACGCCGAAGACCAGCGCGAGATCGATCAGGCGATGATCGACCTCGACGGCACGCCGAACAAGAGCAGCCTTGGCGCCAATGCGATCCTCGGCGCCAGTCTGGCGGTCGCGAAGGCTGCGGCCGACGCGCGCGGCCTGCCGCTTTATCGTTATGTCGGCGGCGTCTCGGCGCGCACGCTCCCCGTCCCGATGATGAACATCATCAACGGCGGCGAACATGCCGACAATCCGATCGACGTGCAGGAATTCATGATCATGCCGGTCGGCGCCGGCAGCATCGCCGAAGCGGTGCGCTGGGGCAGCGAAATTTTCCACACGTTGAAGAAGGGGCTGTCGGCGAAGGGCCTCGCGACCGCGGTCGGCGACGAGGGCGGCTTCGCTCCGAACCTCGCTTCGACGCGCGCTGCATTGGACTTTATCGCCGCGTCGGTCGATCAGGCGGGCTTCAAGCTCGGCACCGACGTCGTGCTCGCGCTCGATTGCGCCGCGACCGAATTCTTCAAGAATGGCAAGTATGAGATCAGCGGCGAGGGGCTTTCGCTGAGCCCCGAACAGATGGCCGAATATCTCGCCGCGCTCGTGAACGACTATCCGATCAAGTCGATCGAAGACGGTATGAGCGAAGATGATTTTGTGGGCTGGAAGGCGCTCACCGATCTCGTCGGCGACAAGTGCCAGCTCGTCGGCGACGACCTGTTCGTGACCAACCCGCTGCGCCTCGAACAAGGGATCAAGGACGGCCTCGCCAACTCGCTGCTCGTCAAGGTCAACCAGATCGGCACGCTCAGTGAAACGCTCGACGCGGTCGATATGGCGCACCGCGCGCGTTACACCGCGGTGATGTCCCACCGTTCGGGCGAGACCGAGGATTCGACGATCGCGGACCTCGCGGTCGCGACCAACTGCGGCCAGATCAAGACCGGCAGCCTCGCGCGTTCGGACCGGCTTGCGAAGTACAACCAGCTCATCCGCATCGAGGAAGAGCTGGGCGACATGGCGCGTTATCCGGGTGCTGCGATCTTCGGATAACGCAAAGCGAAAAGCGCCATCTCCTGTCCATCATCCCGGCGAACGCCGGGGTGATGTTTTTGGCTGATGCGGGCGTGACGCCTTGACGCCAAGTATCAACTCTGATTCAAGGGCCGGGATGACGCAGCGCCACAAATTCCGCAAATCGATGAGCCGGGCGACCGGTCCGGCGCTCGCGGTGATCGCGGTGCTGGCGATGCTCGGCTATGCGATCTTCGGGCCGACCGGGCTGTACGCGTGGGGCGAATATGGCCAGTCGGTCGAGAAGAAGCGCGTCGTGCTGAGCGAACTCGCGAAGAAGGAGCATGAGCTTCAGAATCGCGTCAACCTGCTCGACCGCCGACGCGTCGATCCCGACCTTGCGGAGGAATATGTCCGCGAGAAGCTCGGCGCCTATCATCCCGACGAGGTGATCATCCCGATGGAACCCGAAGCGAAGCGCTGAGCGCCGTTTGGCGCGGCGTTGCTGCGCCTTTTGCTGCATACGTAGGTTGGCCGGCGCGATGCCGATGGTGGGCGTTGCCAAGTGCGGCGCGGCTCTCCTATAGGGGGCCTTGCCGTAACGGCTAAATGCAAAGGAAACCTCCCTTGGCCAAAGCTCCCGCGCGCGCATCCGCCGCGCCGAAAAAGACTGCATCCACCCCGGCCGCCGCGACCAACCGCGAGCAACCGCGCGATCCCGTTCCCTATGACGCGACGCCCGAAGAGCTGGAAAAATTCTATCGCGAGATGCTGCTCATCCGCCGCTTCGAGGAAAAGGCGGGGCAACTTTACGGCCTCGGCCTGATCGGCGGTTTCTGCCACCTCTATATCGGTCAGGAAGCCGTGGCGGTGGGCCTCCAGTCGGCGCTCGACGGCGACAAGGACAGCGTGATCACCGGTTACCGCGACCATGGCCATATGCTGGCATACGGGATCGATCCGAAGGTGATCATGGCCGAGCTGACCGGCCGCGCCGCGGGTATCTCGCGCGGCAAGGGCGGGTCGATGCACATGTTCAGCGTCGAGCATAAATTCTATGGCGGCCACGGCATCGTCGGGGCGCAGGTGTCGCTCGGCACGGGGCTCGCCTTCGCGCACAAATATCGCGGCGACGGCGGCGTGGCGATGGCCTATTTCGGCGACGGCGCCTCGAACCAGGGGCAGGTCTACGAAAGCTTCAACATGGCCGAGCTGTGGAAGCTGCCGATCATCTTCGTGATCGAGAACAACCAGTACGCGATGGGGACCTCGGTCAACCGTTCGTCGGCGGAGGATCAGCTCTATCGTCGCGGCGAAAGCTTCCGCATCCCGGGGATGCAGGTCGACGGCATGGACGTGCTCGCGGTGCGCGGCGCCGCCGAAGCAGCGCTCGAATGGGTGCGCGCGGGCAAGGGGCCGGTGCTGATGGAACTCAAGACCTATCGCTATCGCGGCCACTCTATGTCCGACCCCGCCAAATATCGCAGCCGCGAGGAAGTGCAGGCGGTGCGCGACAAGTCGGATGCGATCGAACATCTGAAGAAGCTGATGACCGACGCTGGCGTCAGCGAGGACAAGATCAAGGATATCGACAAGGAAATCCGTCAGATCGTTGCGGATTCGGCCGACTTTGCGGAAAGCGCGCCCGAACCCGAACTTCATGAACTGTATACCGACGTGCTGGTGGAGCAATATTGAGATGGCCATCGAATTGAAGATGCCGGCGCTGTCGCCGACGATGGAAGAAGGCACGCTCGCCAAGTGGCTCGTCAAGGAAGGCGACACGGTCAAGTCGGGCGACATTCTTGCCGAGATCGAAACCGACAAGGCGACGATGGAATTCGAAGCCATCGATGAGGGCACGATCGGCCAGATCCTCGTTGCCGAGGGCACCGACAATGTGAAGGTCGGCACCGTGATCGCGACGATCACGGGCGAGGGCGAAGAGGCGACCGCTCCGGCGCCTGCGCCCGCACCCGCCGCAGCGCCGGAACCGAAGGCCGACGCCCCGGCACCCGCGCCTGCGGTGGCTCCGGCTGCCGCCCCCGCCGCTGCCGAGCGCGCATCGGACCCCGCGATCCCCGCAGGCACCGCGATGGTCCGCCTGACCGTCCGCGAAGCGCTGCGCGACGCGATGGCCGAGGAAATGCGCGCCGACGACCGCGTCTTCGTGATGGGCGAGGAAGTCGCCGAATATCAGGGCGCGTACAAGGTGACGCAGGGCCTGCTCGAGGAATTCGGCGCACAGCGCGTCGTCGACACGCCGATCACCGAATATGGCTTTGCCGGTCTCGGCGCGGGCGCGGCGATGGGCGGCCTCAAGCCGATCATCGAATTCATGACCTTCAACTTCGCGATGCAGGCGATCGACCACATCATCAACTCGGCGGCGAAGACCAACTATATGTCGGGCGGCCAGATGCGCTGTCCGATCGTGTTCCGCGGCCCGAACGGCGCCGCGGCGCGCGTCGGCGCGCAGCACAGCCAGAACTACGCGCCCTGGTATGCGAACGTCCCCGGCCTGATCGTGATCGCGCCCTATGACGCCGCCGATGCCAAGGGGCTGATGAAGGCCGCGATCCGCACCGAAGATCCCGTCGTCTTCCTCGAAAACGAGCTGCTTTACGGCCGCAGCTTCGATGTCCCAGACCTTGCCGACCATGTCCTGCCGATCGGCAAGGCGCGGGTGATGCGTCAGGGCAGCGATGTCACGATCGTCAGCTATTCGATCGGCGTCGGGCTGGCGCTCGAAGCCGCCGACCAGCTCGCGGGCGAGGGCATTGACGCCGAGGTCATCGATCTGCGCACGCTGCGTCCGCTCGACACCGCGACGGTGCTGGCGAGCCTCAAGAAGACGAACCATCTGGTCGTCGTCGAGGAAGGCTGGCCGGTCTGCTCGATCGCCAGCGAGCTTGCGATGGTCGCGATGGAGCATGGCTTCGACGATCTCGACGCGCCCGTCATGCGCGTGTGCAACGAGGATGTGCCGCTGCCCTATGCGCACAATCTCGAAAAGGCCGCGCTTGTCGATACGCCGCGCGTTGTCGCGGCCGTGAAGGCGGTCCGCAATCGCGCCTGACGATCCGGAGACGGCTTTCTATCCCGACATGCGCGATCCGCGCGTCATGGTCGCCGTACCGCAAGTGCGGCGCGCGGCCATGGCGGCGCTGTGGGGGCTCGCGGCGCGGTTGACCAAGCTGCTGATCGACGCGCGCGAGCCGCTGATCGGACAGATCAAGCTCGCCTGGTGGCGCGACATGGCGGCGATGATCGCGAGCGATCCCGATGCGCTGCCGAAGGGCGAGCCGCTGCTGGCCGAGCTTCAGGCGACATGGGCGGGGCAGGGCGGGCTCGACGTGCTGGTCGATGCCGCCGAAGCGATGCTGCTTGCCGAGAGTGATGACGAGCGTCGCATGGCCTCCGAAAGCTTCGGCGGGCAGTTGTTCGCGCTGTCCGGCGGCGACGCGGCGGGCGCGAAGCGCTGGGGCCTCGTCTGGGGCGCCGGTGTCGTCGAGGCCGAACCCGCGGCGCGCCGCCTTTTGGACGACGCCAAAAATTCCGCTACGCCGCCCCGCGGCGATTTCGGCGGAAACCGCGCTCTCCTGATGCTCGATCGCTGGGCCGCGTCGATCGCTGGCCACGATGGCGAGCGGCATCTGCGCGGCGAAGGCCTGCTCCTCCTGCGCATCGGCCTTTTCGGCCGCTGACGACTAAATATGCGCTGGGGGTGGAAATGGCGCGCCCGAGCATCTATCTTGCGCAGAACAAACGGGGTCGCAGGGGACAATGCGATGTTCAACGGGCTGGTCGCCTATCTCGATTCGATCAAGGCGCGCGATCCGGCGCCGCGGTCGCGTTGGGAAATTCTGCTCTATCCGGGCCTTGTGGCGGTGGGTATGCATCGCATCGCGCACTGGCTGTTCGAGGCGCGGCTGTTCTTCCTCGCGCGCTTCGTCAATCACCTGTCGCGTTTCCTGACCGCGATCGACATCCACCCCGGCGCGCAGATCGGCCGCCACCTCTTCATCGACCACGGCTTTGGCGTCGTCATCGGCGAGACCGCCGAGATCGGCGACAATGTTTCCATCTATCAGGGCGTTACCCTTGGCGGAACCGACCCCGCGAACGGGATCGGCGGCAAGCGTCACCCGACGCTGGCCGACGATGTCATCGTCGGCTCGGGCGCGCAGATCCTCGGTCCCGTGACCGTCAACGCGCGGGCGCGCGTCGGTGCGAACGCGGTGGTGACCAAGGACGTCCCCGAAGGCGCGGTGATGGTCGGCATCCCGGCGCGCTCGACCCTGCTCGACGCGACCGAATATGCCCGCGAATTCGTGCCCTATGGCACGCCGTGCAGCGAAACTTTCGACCCCGCGACGCAGAAGGTCGAAATCCTGCAGTGCCAGCTCGAACTGATGCAGAAGCAGCTGAAAGCATTGCTCGAGGAACGCGAACTCGCCGCCGTCGATGATGAAGCGCCGCGGCGCAAGGGGAGCCGGACCGGCGCCTGATGGGCACCGTGACACCCTTGCCGTTCGCAGGCCGGACGGTACCGCAGCAAACCGGTTTCGAGCGCCCCGAATTGATGCGCATCCTCGATCTTTATGGCCGAATGGTCGCTGCGGGGCATTGGCGCGACTATGCGATGGATTTCCACCGCGACGCCGCGATCTTCTCGGCCTTTCGCCGCGCTGCAGAGCGCCCCGAATATCGCATAGAAAAACGCCCCGCCTTGCGGAGCCGGCAGGGCATGTGGGCCCTTGTCTCCGAAGCCGGGGCGATTTTGAAACGCGGGGACGAGCTTTCGAATGTACTCGCCCCCGTCGAACGCAAGCTTATGAAGCTGGTTGGGGACTGATCGCCCGCACTGTCGCCGGCAGCTGGTCGGCGACGTTCGGCGGCAGGAAGCCGACGACTACCGCGCGGGCATTCTGCCAGAAGGCCGAGAGCAGCAGCAGCGCCGAACCGATCACGAACGCCGTCAGTGCGACATTGAGTTCGACCGCGCCGAAGGTGTTGAAGAGCTGCGTCATCGCGAACAGCACATAGGCGAGCGCCGAGACGAGCAGCGCGCGGCGGTCGATTGCGAGCGCGATCAGCCCGAAGATCACGTAGATGCCGACGACCATCAGGGCGGCGCCGCTGCCGATATCGTCGCCGCGTGTCACGCCGAGCAGGTGGAAGACCGGGTGCGCGATCATCGGCGCCGCGAGCAGGTGGAGCCAGAAAGCGACGTCGCTGCGGCGCGTCTGGCGCACGCGGTCGCTGCGGTCCCACCACATGGCGAGAGTGAAGACGCCGAGTCCTGCGATCAGCACGAGGATCATCGGCAGCGTGCCGTCGGGGCTGGGCATTCCGGTGATCGCGAGGACGAGCGCGACGGCGGTCGCGGCGAGCGCGGCGGTCCCGGCGGCGACGGTGATCGGCACCATGAAACGCTTCCAGTGCGCCCAGGTCGCCGCAGCGGTGACCAGCGCCATCGCTCCGATCAGCGTCGCGCCGACGGTTTCATTGGGGCTGTTGCCGAAAATGGATTCGCCATGTTTGACGAGGAAGCCGACCATCGTCGCGAACACGCCGCCCGAAAAGGCGAGGACGAGGACGATGCTGGGCAGCGCCATGCGGCGCTGGCGGGTAAAATATTCGGCGAGGAACCACGCCGAGCCGGCGACGAAAGCGCCGCCGAGCGCGGGATGGATCGAGGCGCCGATCCAGCCGACCGCGACGAGCAGGATCACCGCCGCGATGCTGACGAAAATATCGTTAAAGCCGGTGATAAGGCGGAAGGATTCCTCATCCGCTCCGGGGGCGGCGCGCACCGATGCGATATGCGAGCGGAAAGCCAGCGCGGCCTCCGGCGTCAGTACCTTTGCATCGACCGCAGCTTGCAGGTCGCTTTCACTATACATCGGGGTCGTCCTTCTGTCCGATCCCCTTGCCCCGCGTCGCTTCTAGCAGGGCTGTATTGCTGATGCAATACAATAAGTCAGGAGAAGATCTGCGCCGACGTCAGCCGCTCGCGCTGTGCCGTCGTGATGCGGTCGACGAGGCGCCAGCCAAGCGGATAGAGAATCAGGTTAGTAATCGAATAGAGGATCGCGAGAAGGATCGCTTCGCGCTCTTCAGCGGCGGAATTGGCATCGATCGTCGCTGCGGTGAGAACTGCTCCGACGGCGAGCGAGAAACTCCACGCCCCCCACCAGCCGATCAGCAGGAGCTCGCCGCGATACCGGCTTGCGCCATCGCCGCCGTGGCTGGCGTTCCAGATCTGGCGCATCGCCTGAAACGGTCTGAAGAAATTGGCGATCGGGACGAAGTGCCACCCGACCGCCCATGCCGGCGTGAAAGTGAAACCGGGCACGCGCGCCGCTTTGACGTTGGCGGCAGCGCGATAGATCCACATGCAGAAAACAACATTGGTGGTCAGCGCCAGCCCGAGGTCGGCGACCGACACGCCAAGGTAGAGCGCATTGAGGCCCTCGGCGGGCGCCCGCTCGTCGAGCGAGACCAGCCCGTCCAGCTCGGCCACCTGGCCGACCAGAGCCAGGATGAGCATGAAAAAACCGGCAACGAGCAAGCCCTTTACGAGCTTGCCGCGTCGCTGGAGGAGGGCGATTCCTTCACCCATTGTCATGTCCGTCATGAACACCCCTTCGACCGGCTACCCTCCTTCGAAGGCATCGCCGATTTTCGGGGTGTCTCTATCAGCCTCAGCCCAGTGCCATCAACGCTTTCATGACGTTCATCGACTGCTCGCTGCCCGACTGCGGGACGGTCTCGCCATTGCGGTCGATGATCTTTTCCCACGCCGCGGCGACGCCTTCGGGGGTGCGCTCGCCTTCGGGCAGGGCCACGCCGGGGGTCATGGTGACATAGGCGGCGTGGAACGCGCCCGCACCCGCGCCGACGATCATGTTCGTCGGGGCGTCCTCGCTGACGAGGTAGAGCGCCGCCGGAACGACATTCTCGGGGGTGAACTTCTCGAACAGTTCGGCGGGGAAGATGTCTTCGGTCATGCGCGTGCCCGCGACGGGCGCGATCGTGTTGCAGCGGATGTTATACTTCGCGCCCTCGAGGTGGAGCGTCTTGGTCAGCCCCGCGAGGCCGAGCTTTGCCGCGCCGTAATTGGCCTGGCCGAAATTGCCGTAAAGGCCGGTCGACGACGCGGTCATCAGGATGCGGCCATAGGCCTGTTCGCGCATCAGGTCCCAGCACGCCTTGGTCACATTGGCGCTGCCGCTGACATGTACCTTCAGCACGAGGTCGAAATCGTCAGGGGTCATCTTGGCGAAGCTCTTGTCGCGCAGGATCCCGGCATTGTTGATCAGGACGTGGACGCCGCCCCATTCTTCCTTCGCCTTGGCGACCATTTCGACCATCTGGTCATATTCGGTGACGCTGCCGCCGTTCGACATGGCGGTGCCGCCTGCGGCGCGGATTTCCTCGACGACCTGCAAGGCGGCGTCCGAATGGCCGGTGCCGTCGCGCGATCCGCCGAGGTCGTTGACGACGACCTTGGCACCGCGCCGCGCGAGTTCGAGCGCATAGGCGCGGCCGAGGCCGCCGCCGGCGCCGGTGACAATAGCAACGCGGCCGTCAAATTTGATCGTCATGATGGTCTCCCGGAAGGGGCCGCCCTCGCAAGAAAGGTTGCCCGAAAAAACTGGAACGTCCTTAGCCGTTCGCGCCTTGCTGGCAAGGGGGTGAAAAAATGACGGTTGAAACAAAAATGTCACGCAAATGACGTGCATCTGTCACGCAAGCGTCATAGCAGCGCCCCGAGCTTGTAACCTTTCGCAACGGAGCAATTCCCTCATGCGCCATGCCCTGACCGCCGCCCTGCTCGCGACGTCGATGTTCAGCCTGCCGACCGCCGCTTATGCCCAGGCGATGACGGCCGAAGAGGCTGCGCAGCTCCGCGCCGAACTCGCGGCGTTGAAGGCAAAGGTGCAGACGCTCGAAACGCGGCTCGACGCCGCCACCGTGCAGCCGGCGCCAGCGCCGGTGACGACGCCCGCGCCGCCGTCGGTCACCGCCAAGCCCGCGACCGAGATCAGCTGGAAGGGCGCGCCCGAGGTCAAGACCGCCGACGGCTGGAGCTTCAAGCCGCGCGGGCGCATCCAGCTCGACGTGGCGAGCATCGACGCGCCCGCGGGCGCCACCGGCATCCGCGGCGGCACCGCGACCGAATTCCGCCGCGTCTACCTGGGCGTCGACGGCAAGATCCCGGGCGGCTTTTCCTATCGCGTCGAGGCCGACATCGCGAACAGCGAGGTCGAGCTGACCGACATCTACATGACCTATGGCACCGGGCCGCTTTCGGTCACCGCGGGTCAGATCAAGCCCTTCTGGTCGCTCGACGACCTGACGAGCGACCTGTTCACCAGCTTCACCGAGCGCGCCGCCTTCACGCAGGCGTTCGGTTTCGAGCGCCGCGTCGGTCTGTCGGCGCAGTACAAGGGCAAGGCGCTGCTGGTGCAGGGCGGGGTGTTCGGCGACAACGCCCGCGACCTGACCGACAGCAACCACAGCGTCAGTGTCGACGGGCGCGTCGTGTTCATGCCGAAGTTCGGCGACACGCAATTGCACCTCGGCGCATCGGCGCATTACCGCGACCCGAACGACCCCGCGGCGACGAACCGCTATCGCGCGCGGCCCTTCGTTCACACGACCGACGTCCGGCTGGTCGATACCGGATTGCTCGACATTGCGAGCGAGCGCGGCCTCGGCCTCGAAGGCGCCGTGCTCGCAGGGCCGTTCCACGCCGCGGGTGAAGCCTTCTGGCAGAAGGTCAAGCGCAGCACCGCCGCCGACCCGACCTTCTTCGGCGGCTATGCGGAGGTCGGCATGGTGCTGACCCCCGGCGACACGCGCGGCTACAAGGACGGAGCGTTCGACCGGCTGAAGCCGTCGAAGCCGATCAACGCCGGCGGGATCGGCGCGATCGAGGTCAATGCGCGCTACGACTATCTCGACCTCAACGATGCCGGCATCGTCGGCGGGCAGCAGAAGACCGCGCTGATCGGGCTCGTCTGGGCGCCGATCGACTATATCCGCATCACCGCCAACTACGGCAAGGTCTGGGTCGACGATGCGCGCGTCGCTGCGGCGAACGGCGATCGCAGCTATTCGGCGGATACCTTCGGGCTGCGCACGCAGGTCGATTTCTGACCGGGCGTTGGCTTCGGGGTAGGAGGCGAACAAAGAGCGACAGCTTGGCGCCGGGTGTGACCGCTACTCACTTCCCATGAATATGGCGGTAAATGTCAGCGTGTCGATAATGCCATGCAGCAGGATCAGCGGCCATAGGTTGCGCTTGAACAGCAGGAACATCGTGCCGAACGCCAAGCCGATCCCACAGGTTACGACCGCGCCGCGCCATCCCTGATAGTAGAAATGGCCGTAACCAAAGATCAGGGCAGAAACGACGACGGCGAAAATCAATCCAGGCGCGCCGTCCGGGAATACCAGTTGCAGGCGGGTTACCAGGTAGCCGCGAAAGAACATCTCCTCGCCAAAGGCGGCGGCGGTCCAGACGATGCCAAGCCACAGCAGATAATGGGGCAAGCTACCAGCCACTTCGCCCCAGCGGTCATCCACGCCAGCCGGCACCTCGGTCAGAAACGCAAGCCCGAGCGCGGGGCCGGCAATCGTCGTCAGCGCGACGACGAGCGCGAACGCAACCAGCGTCAGGCCCGCCTTGGGAAGTACCATCAGCTTGGCCCGCCATCCCGGCAGCGGAACCAGGCCCATCGCCGACCGACGGCGCGCATATAAAGTGTCAATACGCCAAGTATCAGCAGCAGCGACGCGGGCCCCGCATAGCGCCAGAAAAGCAAGCTCAGCAGATATTTGGATATCAGGGCCAAGGCTACGAAGGTCGAGACCTCGGCGGCGACGATCCATCGAGAATGGCCAGAGATTTGCAAGTTCCCCACAGCCCATCTGGTGTACTATTTGAATAACACTGTCAACGGGCGACCGCTGCGGTAGCCAATGTCCGCAAGCGATCGCTAGCGGGCTTCCGGGGCTTTCGGTCGGGAAGGGGGCTGCCGCGGAGCATGGCCATTTCCCTTGGCAGGGCGGGATCCGTCTAATTCCGCGATCAGTGTGCAGCGCTGTTCGAAAAGCCGTTCATAACCACCACGCCGGCTATGATCAGCGCCATGCCGACCATCGCCGGCGTGTCGAGCTTCTGGCCCTGAAAGACCCACGCGATGGTCGCGATCAGGACGATTCCGACGCTGGACCAGATCGCGTAGGCGATTCCCGTGGGCAAGGTTCTGAGCGTCAGCGACAGGAAATAGAAGGCGACGATATATCCGCCGGCGGTAATCAGCGACGGGACGAGCTTCGTGAAGCCTTCCGACTGTTTCATGAAGCTGGTCGCGATGACCTCTGCAACGATGGCGATGGTAAGATAGATATATTGCACGGGTGCACTCCGTCGTCGGGAGCGGCGGTGCGGCGGCTGTCGTTCAGCGCCACCCGCCGCAAGGGCTGGTCGGCGCCGTGGCGGAGAAGAACCCGGGGGGCGGGCGCAGGAGATACCAGCCTGCTACTCTATTCTCGGCGGGCGGAATCTATCCGCGCTGCGGACGAAATTCAACTTCGATCGGATCGTCCCGCGTCAGATGCTCTTGCCCGCGTCCAGCGCGTAACCCGCCGAGCGCACGGTTCGGATGATGTCGCTCGTGCCGGGCAGGTTGATCGCCTTGCGCAGACGGCGGATATGGACGTCGACGGTGCGCAGTTCAATGTCGCTGTCCTGCCCCCACACGCTGTCGAGCAATTGCCCGCGCGAGAAGACGCGGCCTGGATGTTCCATGAAATGGCGCAGCAGGCGGAACTCGGTCGGCCCCATTGCAACGATCTGGCTGTTCCGCACGACCTTGTGCGCGACCGAGTCGAGCTCGATATCGGCGTAGGTCAGCATCTCGCCGGCGAGTGCGGGGCGCAGGCGGCGCAGCACCGCCTGGACACGCGCGACGAGTTCGCGCGGGCTGAACGGTTTGGTGACATAATCGTCGGCGCCGGTCTCTAACCCGCGGATGCGGTCCTCTTCCTCGCCGCGCGCGGTGAGCATGATGATCGGGACGTTCGCCGATTTCGGGTTGCGGCGGAGGCGTCGGCAAACTTCGATGCCGGGCAGGCTCTCGATCATCCAGTCGAGCAGGACGATATCGGGGACGCGTTCCTCGACGAGGACGAGCGCCTGCTCGCCGTCGGGGGTCTGGCGGACCGAAAAGCCCTCGCGCGCGAAGTGCCAGACGATGAGTTCGGCGATCGCCTCGTCATCCTCGATCAGCAGCAGGTCTGGCTGCGGCATCAGCCTTGCTCCTGCTCCGCGGCGCCATCTTCGGGCTGTTCGCCGCGCTCGCGTTCTTCCATCCGCTCGCCGGTCACGACATAATAGACCATCTCGGCGATGTTCGTCGCGTGGTCGCCCATGCGCTCGAGGTTCTTGGCGACGAACAGCAGATGCGCGCTTTCCGAGATATATTTCGGATTTTCCATCATGAAGGTGACGAGCGTGCGGAAGATGCTGTTGTAGAAATCGTCGACATTCTTGTCGCGGACGGTCACCCGCACCGCGAGTTCGGCGTCGCGCGCGGCGAAGCTGTCGAGCGCGTCGTGGATCAGCTCGACGACGATGTTCGACATCGACATCAGGAGCGGGATCGCCTCGATCGAGCGCGTCTGGTCCATCAGCGCGACGCGTTTCGCGATATTCTTCGCATAGTCGCCGATGCGCTCGACGACCGACACGATCTTCAGTGCCGCGATCATTTCGCGCAGATCGTCGGCCATCGGGGCGCGGAGCGCGATCGTCTGGACCGCGAGCTGTTCAACCTCGGCCTCCAGCGCGTCGATCTTCTTGTCGTCGCGCACGACCTGTGCCGCGAGATCGAGATCGCCCTTGCTGAGCGCGGTCATCGCCTGGAGCAGCGCCTGTTCGGCGCGGCCGCCCATTTCGCTGATCAGCCCGCGCAGGCGGTTCAGATCCTCGTCGAAGGCCTTGACGGTATGGTCGTTCGTTAGTGCCATCACTCTTGTCCTTTTGCGCTGCGGATCAACCGTAGCGGCCGGTGATATAGTCCTTGGTGCGTTCCTGCTTCGGGTTGGTGAAGATGTCGGTCGTCTTGCCGTACTCTACCAGCGTCCCGAGGTGGAAAAAGGCGGTGCGCTGCGACACGCGGGCCGCCTGCTGCATGTTATGCGTGACGATCACGATCGCATATTTGCCGCGCAGTTCGTGGATCAGCTCCTCGATCTTCGCGGTCGCGATCGGGTCGAGCGCCGAGCAGGGCTCGTCCATCAGGATCACTTCGGGATCGACCGCGATCGCGCGCGCAATACACAGGCGCTGCTGCTGGCCGCCCGACAGCGCGGTGCCGCTTTCGGCCAACCGGTCCTTGACCTCGTCCCAAAGCCCCGCGCGCACCAGCGCGCGTTCGACGATGACGTCGAGGTCGGCCTTGTTCGGCGCGAGGCCGTGGATGCGCGGGCCATAGCCGACATTGTCGTAGATCGACTTGGGGAAGGGGTTCGGTTTCTGGAACACCATGCCGACGCGGGCGCGCAGCTGCACGACGTCCATCGACGGCGCATAGATGTCCTCGCCGTCGAGGGTGATCTGCCCGGTGACGCGCGCGCTCGCGACGGTGTCGTTCATCCGGTTCAGCGAACGCAGGAAGGTCGACTTGCCGCAGCCCGACGGGCCGATGAAGGCGGTGACGAGATCGGTGCCGACGTCGATCGACACATTCTTGATCGCCTGTTTCTCGCCATAGAAGACGTCGACGCCGTGCGCCTTCATCTTGGGGTCGGTAATGGTCAGGTCGTCTTGGGTCATGATCACCAGCGTTTTTCGAATTTGTTGCGAAGATAGATCGCAAAGGCGTTCATCGACAGCAGCACGATAAGCAGCACGATGATCGCGGCGGAGGTTTTCTCGACAAAACCCCGGTCGACTTCGTCCGACCAGAGGAAGATCTGCATCGGCAGCACGGTCGAGGGCGAGCAGATGCCACCCGGAACGTCGCCGATGAAGGCGCGCATCCCGACGAGCAGCAGCGGCGCGGTTTCGCCCAGCGCGCGCGCCATGCCGATGATCGTGCCGGTCAGAATGCCGGGCAAGGCGAGGGGAAGCACGTGGTGGAACACCACCTGCACCGGGCTTGCGCCGACGCCGAGTGCGGCGTCGCGGATCGAGGGCGGCACCGACTTGATCGCGTTGCGGCTGGCGATCACGATCACCGGCATCGTCATCAGCGCCAGCGTCAGCCCGCCGACGAGCGGGCTCGCCTGACACAGGCCGAACCAGTTGATGAATACCGCTAGCGCAAGCAGGCCGAAGATGATCGACGGCACCGCGGCGAGGTTGTTGATCGACACTTCGATCAGGTCGGTCCAGCGGTTCTTCGGCGCATATTCTTCCAGATACAGCGCCGCGAGCACGCCGGTCGGAAAGGCGATCAGGAAGGCGATGAAGATCGTCAGCACCGATCCCTTGAGCGCACCCCAGATGCCCGCGACGGCGGGGTCGGTGGCGTCGGCGTTCCGGAAGAAGGGCCAGTGGATGCCGGTCGACAGCTTGCCGTCCTTCTCCAGTGCATCGACCTTCGCGCCGAGCACGCCCTTGGCGCCTTCCTTGGCGGCGATGTCGACTTCGGACGCGGCGGGCAGTTCGAACACCGTCTTGCCGTTGAGCAATTCGGGATCGTCCTTGATCGCGCTGCGCACTTCCTTCCACGCATTTTCGGAGATCAGCTTCGATCCGTCGGCCCCCAGCGCCTCGTCGGCGGCAAAGGCGACGATGTCGGCGAGCCCGGCGTTCGCGATCACCTGATCGGCGTCGGCGTCGCCGAGGCGCGCCGTGTCGATCGTCAGCGGCATCGCCTTGAAATCGACGGGCACCGCGACATGCGTGTACATGAACCCGCGCGCGCCGTTGCCGACCATCACGAAGAGCAGGAAGGCGAGGAAGGCGCCCGAGAGCAGCACCGCGCCCAGCCCGAACAGCTTGAAGCGGCGTTCGGCGGCGTAGCGCTTCGCGATGCGCGACTGCATCACGGAGCCTTTCCAGTCGGTCGGGGCGGTCTGCCTATTCATATGCTTCCCGGTATTTCTTGACGATCCGCAGCGCGACGATGTTGAGCAGCAGCGTGACGATGAAGAGGACGAGGCCGAGCGCGAAGGCAGCGAGCGTTTTCGCGCTGTCGAACTCCTGATCGCCGGTGAGCAGTTTCACGATCTGCGCGGTCACCGTGGTGACGCTGGCAAAGGGGTTGGCGGTCATGTTGGCGGAGAGGCCCGCCGCCATGACGACGATCATCGTCTCGCCGATCGCACGGCTGACCGCGAGCAATATGCCGCCCATCACGCCCGGAAGCGCAGCGGGGATCAGCACCTGACGGATCGTCTCGTTCGGCGTCGCGCCGAGCGCGAGCGATCCGTCGCGCATCGCCTGCGGCACCGCGTTGATGCTGTCGTCGGCCATCGAGGACACGAAGGGGATGATCATCACGCCCATCACGATACCCGCGGCGAGCGCGCTTTCGGTCGAGGCGTTGGGAATACCCAGCATCACCGCAAATTCGCGCAAGGCCGGCGCGACGGTCAGCGCGGCGAAATAGCCGTAGACGACGGTCGGTACGCCCGCGAGAATCTCGAGGATCGGCTTCACCCATTTGCGCACCACCGGCGCGGCATATTGGGTGAGGTAGACCGCGGTCATCATGCCGATGGGAATGGCGACGATCATCGCGATGATCGCGCCGATCAGGATCGTGCCCCAGAACAGCGGGATGCCGCCAAAGGTGTCGGGCTGCGGCGCGCCGCTCGTCGGCGCCCATTCGGTGCCGAACAGCAGTTCGGCGGGCGAGACGAGGCGGAAGAAGCGGATCGATTCAAAGAGCAAGGAGAGCACGATGCCGAAGGTCGTGAGGATCGCGACGAGCGACGCGAGCAGCAGGAACAGCATCACGATCTTTTCGACCCGCGTGCGCGCCCGGAAATCGGGTTTGATCCGCGTGAAGGCATAGAGCCCGCCCGCGAGCGCCAGCGCGAGCATCGCGGCGATGCCGATCCACGCATATTTGTGGCTCGCGTCGGCATAGGGCTTCACGAGCGGCGCCGCGGCGGGCAGCCGCACTGCGGCCTGCTTGCCCTGCGCGACGGCGCGCGCATCGGACAGGATCGCGCCGCGCTCGAATCCGAATTCGGGCAGGCTCTGCGCCGCCTCGGTCGCGATCACCTGATTGGTGATCAGCCCGGGCGAGACCGCCGACCAGACGGCGAGGAACAGCGCGGCGGGGGCGAACAGCCACAGCGCGACATACCAGCCATGATATTGCGGGCGCGAATGGAGCTTTTTGCCCGCACGGCCGGCGAGCAGGTTCGACCGCGCACGGCCGGCGAGCCAGCCGATCAGGGCTAACCCTGCGATCAAAAGCAAAAGGGCGGCGGCGTTGAAGGTCACGTCGCTATGTCCGTCCTCAGAAAGTCGCGAAAAAGCGGCGGCCGGGAAGGGCGAACCCGCCCCGGCCGCTAGCGGGAGGAAACTTACTTGAGCTCGGCGCCGTTCAGCGCGGTCATCGCCTTGCCGTTCGACGCCGCAAGGTCGGCGATCGCCTTCGGCGACACGATCAGGCCCTTGGCGTTGAGGTAACCGCCGTCGCCCGCGCCCTTCAGGAACTCGGCGACATATTCGGCGAGGCCGGGGACGACGCCGACATGCGCCTTCTTGATATAGATGAACAGCGGACGCGAACCCGGATAGCTGCCGTCGGCGATCGCGGCATAGGTCGGGGCGACGCCCTGCACCGGGACCGCCTTGATCTTGTCCTTGTTCGCATCGAGATAGCTGAAGCCGAAGATGCCGAGGCTCGTCGGGTTCTTGTCGAGCTTCGAGATGATGAGGTTATCATTCTCGCCCTGCTCGACATAATAAGGCGCGCCGCGCAGCGTGGTGCAGGTCGCTTCGTGCTTTTCCTTGTTGCTGTCCTTCAGCGCCTTCATCTCCGCATTGGCGTCGCAGCCCTTGCCGAGGATCAGCTCCTTGAACGCGTCGTACGTGCCGCTGGTCGACGGCGGACCGAAGACCGAGATCGCGACCGCGGGAAGCGCGGGGTTCACGTCCTTCCACGTCTTCGCGGTGTTCGGCTTGCCATAGGGGTTGGCGGCCAGCGCCTTGTAGACATCTTCTTCCGACAGCTTGAAGCCGGGGCCGCGCGAAGCTTCGCCCAGCGCGATGCCGTCGATGCCGATCTGGACTTCGACGATGTCCTTCACGCCATTCTTGGCGCAGGTGTCGAATTCCTTCTTCTTGATGCGGCGCGATGCGTTCGCGATGTCGGGGGTGTCGCCGCCGACGCCGGCGCAGAAGCGCTCGAAGCCGCCGCCGGTGCCCGTGCTGTCGATCTTGGGGGTCTTGTTGCCCGTCGCTTCGGCGAACTTCTCGCCGACCGCGGTGGCAAAGGGATAGACGGTCGAGGAGCCGACCGCGCTGATATAATCGCGCGCGCCGCCGCCCGAAGACGCCTGATCCTGGCACGCGGAAAGCGCCAGCGCGCACGTCGCCGCACCAGCGATAAGACCGAATTTCTGCAACATGGAATGATCCTGTCGGGGGTCGTTACCGAACCAAGTCGCCACCCCCGCGGCGACTCGCTGAGCCGCCAATGGGGGTTTTGTGTGACGTGTATGTGACAGGGATTGTCATATAAGTGTCATGAAATATCCTGAAGTCCCGCTTCGGTGCTTTCCGGCATTGATTGTTCGTTCGCATATACTAATATCATTCTGATGGTCGGCGCTGGACCGCCCATCATTAACTGACCGGGATATCCATGACAGAAGAAGCTGTGCCTTCCGCGGAAAAGGTAGACGAGGTGAATGGCGATGAACCTACGCCTGTCGTTAGGGATGTAGCGCTCTTTCGCGGCGTAACTGATAAGCCAGTGATCATTGATCTAGGTCGAGATTTAGAAATAGCGTTCCTCCAATTTGGGCCGCGAGTCATCTCCCATTTTAATACGGAGGTAGGTGACAAGGAAATTGAAAGAGTAGGGCTGGCTTCAGAAGTGACCGAAACTGCTCGAATAAGAATGGCCCCCTCGGTGCTGGCTGAGCTGGCTATAAAATCTATTACAGTACTCATTCGTCGGGATGAGGTAGATGTCGATGGACTGAAATCTGCCATCGACGCAATCTCTGCTAGATCCGCGAAGGAGGGGGATTCTTCTGGTGAATAGAGACCGAGGCGTGTCTGAAGAATTTCTTCGCAACGAAAGTCTTATACTTTTTTCGCCTGTCATCCTAACAGGGAAGCCCAAAGTGGATGCCGGTGGAGTCACTGTTGGCGGCTCTGCCTTTGGGCAGGAAAATTCCTATACTCTGTATAATGTATCAAATTCTGCTGTATCTTTAGGGCACGTTTTAGGCGCTCAAGGCCACTTGGCTACGTCGTCGGCGAATGACGATGGTCTTCCAAAAAGTTCAAAAAAATGGGTCGTTGAAAATCAGGATATTTCCGATCTCTATGATATACTGAAGAGAGTGGCGGACCGCCCTCTAATTGAGAGTCAAGGGGAGCAGAGTGCTACCTTTCTTTCGGCTGCGCCTTCTCCTAAGGTTGCAGAAAGGCTTCATATTGGGGCGGGAGTTCTTGGGGCATATATCGTTGTGTTATTTGTTTTTCTTTGGGGTGTGGGTGAGGTAACAAATATCGTTTTTGTCCAGCCCATTATTGCTTTGTTTGGGTTGGTTACGGGGGGGACGTTTGTGTTAATGGAAATGGCGAATCGCCACGGTTGGGAACCCTAGGTTGTCACCTCCGAGCGTTGGGCTTCTGCTCTGGATACTGTTAATTTTTGTTGTTGCTTGGGCTTGTAATAAGTTCTTGGGTGAAAGTATCTCGTCAACAGTAAAGTTATTTTTTAAAGAGTTTAGGGATTTGGCGAGGCTGAACCCGACAACTGGTGCGATTAATGCCTTTGGCCTTGTAGTCTATGCCATTTTTTTCTTCCTGTTGAAGATAGAGTTTGGCGTGGAGAAGCTATTGTCACTAAGCAAAGCTGGTAATGATAGCGCGAAAATGGCTGATCCGTCTGAAGCTTTGTTAATTGTTTTTACTGGGACTTTTTTGATATCCCTGATGATTTGCTTGGCTTTGAACCGAAGAGCATGAGAGCAGTGAGGTCGCATTTGTATGATCCTCATCACCGGCCACGTCATCCTCACCCCCGAACATCGTGAGCGCATGATCGCGCTTGGCGCCGGGCATAGCGCGCGGTCGCGTTCCGAGCCGGGGTGTCTGGTGCATCATTGCCATATCGATGTCGAAAACCCCGACCGGCTGATGTTCGTCGAGGAGTGGGAGAGCATCGATGCGGTTCGCGCCCATTTCGCGCTGCCCGCATCTCGCGCCTTCGTCGCCGAGATGCGCGCGCTGTCGTCCGCGCCGCCGGTGATCCGGATTTATGCCGCCGAGGATATCACCGCGAAGCTGATGGGGTAGCGGCTTCAATCCGTTCCGATCGATGCGTGCGGTCGATTTTTCTCTCGTCATGCCGGACTTGATCCGGCATCCATTCGCGCCAGTGTAGCGGGACCCCGGATCAAGTCCGGGGTGACGAAGTGTGGATGTGCGGGGGCATATGAGCGGGTTCGAATTCATCTTTTCGCTGTTCGGGCTGATCCTCGGCCTCGCGCTCGCCGAAGGGCTCGGCGGGCTCGCGAAGGCGATGAAGGCGAGCCACAAGGTGCGGATCGGCTGGCCGACCGCGCTGCTCGGCCTGTTCGTGTCGTGCGACGTCGTGACCTTCTGGATGTACGGCTGGGGGATGCGCGACCTGTTGCCGCTGAGCTGGCCGGTGCTGTTCGGCGGCTTTATCGTCACCGCGATCTATTTCATCGCGGCGAGCCTCGTCTTCCCCGACGATCCCGAGGCGTGGGATGATTTGAACGCGCATTTCGACCAGCATTATCGCAAGGTGCTTGGCGGCATCCTGCTGTGCAATGTCGCGCTGCTCGCGACCGTCGCGGCGCTCGCGACCTTCCCGCCGCTCGACGCGCGGAACATCGTGATCAGCTGGAGCTTCTTTCCCGTCGCGCTGCTCGCGATCGTGGCGAAGGACCGGCGCATCGTGTGCGCGTGCCTTGTCTGGCTGATCGCGCTCTACCCGCTCTCGGCGGTGTGGCATTGATCCAATCCCCTCCCGCGTACGGGAGGGGATCGATATATTGTCAGCCTTCGGTCGGCGTCGTCGGCGCGGCCGGTTCGGCCGTCGCTGCGGGAGCCCCTTCGGCAGCGGGAGCCGGTGCGGTCACGGGCGCCACCACCGCGACGCCGGCCGCGGGGGCGAGCTGCGCGGTCGGGATGACCACCGCGCCCGCCGGGATGGAGTAGGCGAGCGACTCGTTCGTCCGCGCCATCAGATGCTGGCCGACGGGAATGATCGCCGACTTGCCGGTGACGAAGGCACCGAAGACGCCGACCGCGATCGCCGCGCCGACCGCGGCGCCGGTGTTTCCTTCGCCTTCCTGCCGGTGCATCCCCGCCAGCGGCAGGCGCTGGCCGTTGGGCAAGGTCAGTTCGTTGAAGGTGATTTCCATCTTCGCCGACTTGCCGAACGCGCCCTTGCCGGTGCGCCACGTCACCGTGCCCATGCCGCGCGTGCCTTTCGGGATCACGACGACGCCATTGTGCATCACGTCGAAGACGGTGCGCATCGGCACCGTGTGGCCCTCGCGCAATTTCTTGCTGTTCGCCTCGGCATCGGGCGTCAGGATCACTTCGGTGTAGGAGGGCAGCATCAGGCCGGGCGCAGGCGCCGCGACGGCGAGTGCGGGGACGGCGGCGGCAACGGCCGGAGCCGCGGCAGGCGCGGCGGCCGTTTCAGTCGCTGCGGCGGGTTCGGCGGCAGGTGCCGCGGCTTCCTGCGCCTGCACCGAAATCGAAAGCATGGTAAAAGAGACCGCAAAAGCGGCCGCGCCCCTCAGGTAATTCATCCATTTTCCCCCAAGCCGCAGAGTGCGGCCGGAGGTTACTTGCAAGGCTGTCAGTGCCTTGTCAATCGGGTCCGCAATAGGGGGCGCGGCAATTACTTCAACAATGGCGCCAGATACTGGCCGGTGAAGCTGCGCTTCTCCTTCACCACTTGTTCGGGCGTGCCCGCAGCGACGATTTCGCCGCCCTTGACTCCGCCTTCGGGGCCGAGATCGAGGATATAATCGGCGGTCTTGATGACGTCGAGATTATGCTCGATCACCACGACGCTGTTGCCCTGATCGACGAGCGCCTGGAGCACTTCGAGCAGCTTGCGCACATCCTCGAAATGCAGGCCGGTGGTCGGTTCGTCGAGGATATAGAGCGTCTGCCCGGTCGAGCGGCGGCTGAGCTCCTTGGCGAGCTTGACGCGCTGCGCCTCGCCCCCCGACAGCGTCGTCGCCTGCTGCCCGACCTTGATGTACCCAAGACCCACACGGACGAGCATCGCCATCTTCTCGCGGATCGACGGCACCGCCTTGAAGAATTCCGCCGCATCCTCGACCGTCATGTCGAGCACGTCGGCGATGCTGTGGCCCTTGAACTTCACCTCGAGCGTTTCGCGGTTGTAGCGTTTGCCGTGGCACGTCTCGCACGTCACATAGACGTCGGGCAGGAAGTGCATCTCGATCTTGATGAGGCCGTCACCGGTGCAGGTTTCGCAGCGTCCGCCCTTGACGTTGAAGCTGAAGCGTCCGGGCTTGTACCCGCGCGCCTGGCTCTCGGGCAGCCCCGCGAACCAGTCGCGGATGATCGTGAAGGCGCCCGTATAGGTCGCGGGGTTCGAGCGCGGGGTGCGGCCGATCGGCGACTGGTCGATGTCGATGACCTTGTCGCAATGCTCCAGCCCCTTCAGGCTGTCGTGCGGCCCCGCGATCATGCGCGCGCCGTTGAGCACGCGCGCCGCGCTGGCATAGAGCGTGTCGATGATCAGGCTCGACTTGCCGCTGCCCGACAGGCCGGTGACGCAGGTGAAGGTGCCGAGCGGGATCTTCGCGGTGACATTGTTGAGATTGTTCGCGCGCGCGCCCTTGAGCACGAGGTCGAAGCCATTGCCCTTGCGGCGATGCTTCGGCACCTCGATCTTCTTCGCGCCGGTGAGGTAGGCGGCGGTCAGGCTGTTCGTGTTCGCGAGCACCTGTTCCAGTGTGCCCTCGGCGACGATCTCGCCGCCGTGGAGCCCCGCGCCGGGCCCCATGTCGACGACATAGTCGGCGTGGCGGATGGCATCCTCGTCATGCTCGACGACGATAACGGTGTTGCCGAGGTCGCGGAGGCGCTTGAGCGTCGCGAGCAGGCGGTCGTTGTCGCGCTGATGGAGGCCGATACTCGGTTCGTCGAGGACGTAGAGCACGCCCGACAGCCCGCTGCCGATCTGCGAGGCGAGGCGGATGCGCTGGCTCTCGCCGCCGCTGAGCGTGCCCGACGTGCGGTTGAGGTTGAGGTAATCGAGCCCGACATTGTTGAGGAAGCCCAGCCGTTCGTTGATCTCTTTCAGGATCGCCTTGGCGATCTGGCGCTGCGTGTCGCCCAGCTTCGCGTCGAGCGTGCTGAACCAGCCGAGCGCGTCGGCGACGCTGCGCTGCGCCGACATGCTGATGTCCTCGCCCGCGATCTTCACCGCGAGCGGTTCGGGGCGGAGGCGCGCGCCGTGGCACGTCTCGCACGGATGCGGCGCCTGATATTTGCTCAGCTCCTCGCGCATCCACGCGCTTTCGGTCTGGAGCAGGCGGCGGTTGAGATTGCCGATGACGCCTTCGAATGCCTTGTGCGTCGTGTAACTACGTTTGCCATCCTTGAAGGTCAGCTCGACGGGTTTGCCGCCGCTGCCATAGAGGATGATAAGCTGCACCTCGCCGGGCAGATCCTGCCAGGGCGTCGTCAGGTCGAAACCATAGGCTTTGCCGAGGCTTTCGAGCACCTGCATATAATAAGGCGAGGGCGGGTTCGATTTGGCCCACGGCACGATCGCGCCCTTTTTCAGACTGAGCGCATGGTTGGGGACGACGAGGTCGGGGTCGAACTCCTGCCGCTCGCCGAGCCCGTCGCACGCGGGGCAGGCGCCCTGCGGTGCGTTGAAGCTGAACAGGCGTGGCTCGATCTCGGCGATCGTGAAGCCCGAGACGGGACAGGCGAATTTCTCGCTGAAGATCAGCCGGTTCGCGGGGATGCCCGCGCCCTTCATCGCGCCGCCGGTATCTTCCTCCTCGCGCCCCGGAACCGGGCCGTCGGCGAGATCGACATAGGCGAGCCCTTCGGCGAGCTTCAGCGCGGTCTCGAAACTGTCGGCGAGGCGGGTGCCCAGTCCTTCGCGCACCGCGATGCGGTCGACGACGACTTCGATGTCATGCTTGTATTTCTTGTCGAGCGCCGGCGCCTCGCCGATCTCGTAGAATTCGCCGTCGATGCGGACGCGCGCGAAGCCGTCCTTCTGCCACTGCGCGAGTTCCTTCTTATACTCGCCCTTGCGGCCGCGCACGACGGGGGCGAGCAGATAGGCGCGCGTCCCTTCGGGCAGCGCCATCACGCGGTCGACCATATCGGTGACCGTCTGCGCACTGATGGGCTCGCCCGTCGTCGGCGAATAGGGAATGCCGACGCGCGCCCACAGCAGGCGCATATAGTCGTAGATTTCGGTGACCGTCGCGACGGTCGAGCGCGGATTCCGGCTCGTCGTCTTCTGTTCGATGCTGATCGCCGGCGACAGCCCGTCGATATGCTCGACGTCGGGCTTCTGCATCATCTCGAGGAACTGGCGCGCATAGGCCGACAGGCTCTCGACATAGCGCCGCTGACCCTCGGCATAGATGGTGTCGAAGGCGAGCGACGATTTGCCGCTGCCCGACAGGCCGGTGATGACGATCAGCGCATCGCGCGGCAGGTCGACGTCGACGCCCTTGAGATTATGCTCGCGCGCGCCGCGCACTTTAATGTGGGTGAGACTCATGGGAGAGGTATGTTCCAGATTTGTTCTAGGGGCGCAAGGGCGCATTCGACCGGCCGATGCTGGCCCGCCGACAAGATAGGAACAGTCCGGTCCGGCTGCAATGAGGCGGGGTTACGGTGCCCGCCCGCCGACGGCAATCCCTTGCAGCCGGGTCAGGATCGACTGGTCGGCGGTCGGCATGGTTGTCGTAAAAAAGTCGAATATTCCGCCGAATTCATTCGCATTCGGCCCAAAGAACTGGCCGGCGAAGGAATTGCCGTTGATGCCCCCGCTGAACGTCGCGCCGGTGATCGTCCCGTTGACCGAGAAATTGCCAAAGCTGCGATTGCTCTGGTCGACTGTATTGATCCCGTTGATTCCGAAGGTCGAAGCAAAGCTCGCGGTAGCGAAATCGGCGACCATGCGGCTGGTTCCCGACAGGTTGTAAAAGTCGAGCGTCCCGTTCGCGCCCGCGTTGCGAACTTCCACGCTGCCATGGCCCGCAAGGATTCCGTCGAATGTCGCCGAACCGGTACGCGGCATGTTGAGTGCTGGCGTGCCGACACCATAGACGGCAAAATAGTTCGTCCGGAACTGCGGCAAGCCGTAAGCCATCGTTGCATAGCCGGTATAGGTGAGGGCGATGGTCGGATTGCTCGCGCCCGGCAAAGATGTCTTTGCGGTAAAGGGCGCACCCTGGAATGTTCCGGTATAGGCTGTGAACGATGCGTCGCTTGCCCCAGCGTCGCGGTTCGAGGCGTTGAGCGGTAGCGGTGTCGACGGAGTCCCCGCGACGGGCGAACCGGCCATGGCGAGCACATAGCTGTTGGTGGCGGGGTCGAAATTCACCCCGACGATGTGGCCCGCGTTCGCCGAACTCCCGAATATCGTGTATCGGCTCGCCAGATCGGTCGGGCCAGGCAGCGACAGCAGCGGGACGACGCTCGACGGCAAAACCGCTGTCGAATCGCGGACGCCGAGGATCGTACCGGCGCCAAGGCCGGTACCGCCGTCGCTGATCGAAAAGCTGCCGCCCAATTCTTGCGCTGCGGGGCCGAAGAAGCGGCCGGTCAGGGCGCCGCTGTAATTGCCGATCCCCGTCAGGTTCATTGTCCCGTTAAAACGGTTCGCCGAACCCGAGATTTGCGCCGACAGGTTGAAATTTCCGGTGGGCGTTGCCGTAGCGCGGCCGGAAAGCGAAAAATCCTCGCGATAATCGAGCGTGCCGAGGCCCTGAATTTCCCCCGTACCGAAATTTGCTTCCAACGCACCCGCGCCGTTGAAACCCATCAGATTGGGATAGTCGGCGTCGGCGATCGTGCCGCCGACGATGATCCGGAAATTTGCGGATCCGGTGCGTGGCAGCGACGCATCGGTCGTCGGCATTCCATAGACGAAATTGCTGAGCCGGTAGCGGGTGACGCCATTGGTCGAGCCGTCACGGAAGGTCCAGCCACCCGCGCGGGCATAGGTGAGGTTGATCGACTGGCCGTTGGTCGGCATGACCGTCCGGCCGCCGGGGCCAAAGGTTTCGGTGTTCGTCGCCGTCAAAATACGAAAATCGGACGGGAAGAAGGTTTGCGACCGATCGGACGCGATCAACGCATAGCTGCGCGATGCCGAGTCATAGAAGATCGCGGGCCCCTCCGACGAGCGGCTACCATTCGAGAAGGTACCGGTGGTCACGTTCGATCCCGATGCGCCGGTCAAGGTCGTGGTGATCGTCGCTCCGTCGGCCGCGAACAACTGGCTGTTGTCGAGGACCGGTTGTGTGATGTTGCTGCTGTTGTCGTTGAACTGGCTATTGCCGATCGACCCGGTCCCGCGCCGACCCATGATGGTGCCGACCGCGAGCAGGTTGGCGCTGGTAGCGCGGAAAGCCGCGCCGATCTCTTCGGCGCCCGGACCGTAGAGCTTCCCGTTGATCGTGCCCTCGAAATGACCGAAATCGTCGAAGGAGAAGCTTCCCGAAAAGGCGTTTCCGCTGCTCGACAGCCGGGCCTGCGAAGCGAAGGATCCTGCACCGGTGATACCCTGGGTGATCCTGCCGGCCGTGGCGACGATGCCACTGGTGAAATCGACGATCGTGTTGCCGCTTCCCGACATGGGGGACACCGACCCGCCCTGCGTCCGGGCGCCTATAAGATCGACAGTGAAAATCGCCTGGCCAGTCCGGGGCACGGCCGCGTTCGGCGTGGGCACGCCATAGGCGACAGCGTTGATGGCGCCGTTTCCGGTTGCGCCCGTGACCGTCGTGCGCTGCCAAAAGGCGCTTCCGACATATGTGTAGGTTATAGGTCCGCTGGTTCCCGGCCGCGTGAGCGTCAGCGTATCGGTCGTCGATCCGTTCGTACGAACATAGACGACCGCGCCGGCGTTCGATTGAGCGGCGTCGATATCGGCGGGCAGGAACGTGATCGACCCCGTTGTACTCGACAGCGTATAAGCCTGGTTCGCGGCGCTATAACTGATCGTGACGGGACCGTCGGTCACGGCTCCCGATGAATCGCCAGCGGTAAAATTGGCCGTACCGATAGTTGCATTGTTCGCGAACGTCTCGCTGACCAGCGGCCCCAGCAGATTGGCGTTGCTGGTAGGCGTCGGTGTCGGCGTTGGCGTGGGGGTCGGAGTTGGAGTAGGCGTTGGGGTCGGGGTCGGGGTCGGGGTTGGAGTAGGCGTTGGAGTCGGAGTTGGCGTTGGCGTGGGAGTAGGGGTCGGCGTCGGTGTGGGGGGCGTGGGCGTGCTGTTGACGCCGCCTCCGCCGCCGCATGCGGACAGCGCAAAAGCCATAACAAGCGACGACGATGCGACCGCGAAGCGATTTTTCATTTGATGAGGCCCCCCTCTGTCCCAGTTTCCTGGCAATATACGCTTTAAAAAGCGGACGTTATGCCGAATTCTGCACTGATACGGGAATAATCCCAAATCTCAACGGTCGATTTGTTCTTTTCCCAACCGAGTTTCACTGTTGGCGCGAAGCTGCCGATCTTGAGAAAGCGGAAATGGCCGCCGATCGAAGCCTGGAGCCGGTCGTCGACGCGCCGACGCGGATAAAGGAAGAGGCGGCGGTCGGATTCGAGCCGGCTATAGCCCGCGCTGATGGTCAGGGTGGTTTGCCCGACCTCGCGGAACAGATAGGCCGTAAGGCCACCCGATGTGGTCGAATATCCGGGATCACGGGCCGCCTCACGATTGCCGCTGAGCTGGAGGCCGCCGCCGAACTTGGCCGAAAAGGCGCGGTCATACGATGCGGCGAGTTGAAGGTTTGTCGCGTCCTGGAGCGCGTTACGGCGATTGTTGACGTCGGCGACACGGCCATCGATGCGCAAAAGCGCCTTGTCGCCCATCGGATGCTGCCAGGTCGCCCCGACACCGGCGGAGAAGCTGTAGGGATCGAGCCCGTACCAGCGCCAGGTGGCTTCGCCCGATATGTTGATCCGGTCCTTTCCCGACGCATATTCGGGGCCCGCCTGGATCGAAAGCGCGATGTCGTCGAACTGCTCGGCGCGATAGAGACTGGCATAGGTCGAGGCACGGACAAGCAACTGCGAGCGCTTGTCGATGCCCGTCCGGAAATAGGCCTGTCCGCGCAGTGCGAGCCCCAGTCCCGATCGCGCCTTCGCATCCTCGTCGAGCGTGAAGTCTCCGATGATCGTGCCAAGCGTGTCCGACCGCGTTGCCCGGTTGATATTGCTGTCGGGGGCGAGGGCGATTGCGACCGACCCGCCGAAGGGCTTTTGGGCGCGGAGCGCGGCGGCATAAAAGCGGATCTGCTGCTCGACCTCGGGGGGCAGGCCGGCCGCCTGCGCGGAGCGCAGTTCGCGTTCGGCGGCGCGCAGGTCGCCGAGCATCGCCTGCATACGGGCGAGTTCGACGCGGACGCGCGCGGCGCCGGGCTTTTCGTCGAGGATCTCGCGAAACAGCACCGCCGCGTCGCGGTGCCGCCCAAGGTCGTCGGCAAACATCATCGCCAGCCGGAAGCGCGCTTCGGTACGCAGCTCGATGTCGGGATTGCCCGCAAGCGCGCGATAGGCGGTTTCTGCGGCCGCGAAATCGCGGGCCGCACGCGCCTGATCCGCGAAGACGAACAGTTGCTCGGCGGAAACCCGGACCGGTTGCGCCGCCGTGCCCGTCGCACTTTCCTGAGCCTCGCCGGGAATGCTGTAAAAAGCCGCGGTCGCCAAGGCCGCCGACATCCATATCTTTATTGTTTTGCCCCCCAGCGAAAGCGGCTGCTGCCGTACTCGTGCCATCGGCATATAAATGTTCCGCGTCAATATCTTCCCCGATCCGAAGCAGACAAATCTACCAACGAGGGATTCCCGTCGACCAGTGTCTGCGCGTTCGCTTGACCGCTTTGCGCCCCGGGCGGACAAGTCGAACATGGCCGCGATCCCGTCGGGGACGGTGCGCGGGATGTGAGGAGACTGGGGAATGAAGAGATTTTTTGCAGGGGCCGCCGGCCTCGCGATCGCTGCGGGGCTTGCCGTGCCGGCGCTCGCCAGCGAAACGATGCGGTCCGTACCTTTTGCGGCCGCCGGCGAGGCGGGAGGCGACGCCGAGGCCGGATCGCTCAAGGCACTGACCTTCGGCAAATGGGGCGTTGACCTCGATGCACGCGATCCATCGGTGAAGCCTGGCGACGATTTCGACAAATACGCCAATGGCGGCTGGTTCGCGCGCACCGAGATTCCGGCCGACCAGGCGTCGGCGGGGGTCGATTATGACGTCTATAACCTGACCCAGCGCCAGCTGCGCGCCGTCGTGTCGGGCGCGCCGGCGACGAGCCAGGTCGGCGGACTGTATCAGAGCTTCATGGACGAGCCGCGCGTCGAAGCGCTTGCCGCCAGGCCGTTGCTCGCCGACGTCGCTGCGGTTGCCGCAATCGGGGACAAGAGCGAAATGGCGCGCTTCATGGGCGGCACGCAGGGGACGTTCGGGTCAACGATCGTCAGCGGCGGCCCCTATGCCGACACCGCCGACCCGACGGTCAACGTCCTGTGGCTGGGGCAGGCGGGGATCGGCCTGCCCGAACGCGACTATTATCTGAACGACAGCTTCAAGCCGCAGCGCGACGCGTACCGTGCCTATATCGCGCGGACGATGAAGATGGCGGGCAACGCCGACCCCGAAAAGGCGGCCGACGCGATCATGGCCTTCGAGACCGAGATCGCCAAGGTCAGCTGGGCGATCGCCGACCGCCGCGACATCGGCAAGATCAATAATCCGATGTCGTCGGACGAACTCGCGGCCTACGCACCGGGGCTCGACTGGAAGGCCTGGTTCGCCGGGGCCGGCATCGCGCCGCAGAAGCGCATCATCGTCAACGAAAAGACCGCCGTGCGCGACATCGCCGCGCTCTATGCGAAGACTCCGCTCGACACGATCAAGCTGTGGCAGCAATTCCACGTCGCCGACAATGCCGCGCCCTATCTGTCGAAAGCGTTCGTCGACAGCCGCTTCGAATATACCAAGGCGCTGAGCGGCGTGGGCGAACTGCGCCCGCGCTGGAAGCGCGGCCTGACGCTCGTCGACGGCAGCCTCGGCGAACTGGTCGGCGAAACCTATTCGAAGCAATATTTCCCCGCGAGCGCGAAGGCGAAGATGGAGGTGCTCGTCACCAACCTGAAGCTCGCGATGGGCGACCGCATTCGGGGCAATAGCTGGATGGCGCCGGCGACGAAGGATGCGGCGCTCGCCAAGCTGGCGAAGATGGACGTGATGGTCGGCTATCCCGACAAGTGGCGCGACTATTCGGGGCTGAAGATCGACCCCGCGGATCTGTACGGCAATGTGAAGCGCAGCGCGGCGTTCGAATATGCCTATGCGCTGTCGGACCTCAACAAGCCGGTCGACCGCAAGAAATGGTCGATGAACCCGCAGGAAGTGAACGCCTATAATGGCGGGCTGGAGAACAAGATCGTGTTCCCGGCGGGCATCTTGCAGGCGCCTTACTTTAGCGAAAGTGTCGATGATGCGGTGAATTATGGCGCGATCGGCGCGGTGATCGGCCATGAAATCACGCACGGCTTCGACGATCAGGGCCGCAAGATCGACGCCGAGGGCGCGGTGCGCGACTGGTGGACGCCCGAGGATGCGGCGCGTTTCGACGCGCAGGCAAAAGCGTTCGGTGCGCAATATGCGACTTATGAGGCGGCGCCGGGTTCGTTCATCAATCCCGACCTGACGATGGGCGAAAATATCGCCGATCTCGCGGGACTGGAGGTCGCCTATGACGCTTATCGCCGCTCGCTCGGCGGCAAGTCCGCGCCGGTGATTGACGGGCTGACCGGCGACCAGCGCTTCTTCCTCGCCTTTGCGCAGGCGTGGCGGACCAAGCAGCGCGAGGATGCGATCAAGCAGCAGGTCGCGAGCGATCCGCACAGCCCGGCGCGCTGGCGCATTATCGGGCCTGTGCGCAACGTCGATGCGTGGTACAAGGCGTTCAGTGTCGCCGCGGGCGCCAGATATTATCTGAAGCCCGAGGAACGCACACGCATCTGGTAAGTCCTGAGACCCCTTTCTCAGGATCGGGCGGGGGCGACTTCATGTCGTCCCCGTACCGCCATCACCGCCAGCGACAGCGCCGCACCGACGATGACGAACAGCGCGGGAAAGCCGCCGAGCACCGACATCATGCGGATGCCGTCGATGCCGCCGCCCGCAACCAGTACGATCGCGACCAGCCCAACCGTTATGCCCCACACCGCCTGCACCCAGAGCGGCGCCTCGGGCGCGTCGGGCGAGATGCCGCGTGTCGACAGCGCGCTCATCGCCGACACATTGGCGTCGGCGCCCGCCACATAGGAGAGGAAGATCGCGAAGAGCACGATCGCCGCGATTCCCGGTCCGCCGCCCAAGGCGCTGAACAGGCGGAACAGCACCGGATCGGGGCCTTGCGCGGTCAGGATGGCATAGAGGCTGGCGCCGCTCTGCTGGTCGAGCGCGATCGTTGCGCCCGCAATCGCGGTCATCCACACCGCGCCGAACAGCGACGGCAGGATGAGATTGTAGAGGATGAAGGCGCGGACGCTGTAGCCGACCGCGAGGCGGCCGAGGAACAGGGCGGTTACGGGCGCCCACGCAAACCAGTTCGCCCAGTTGAAGATCGTCCATTGGCGGTGCCAGCCCGTATCGACGTCGAGTCCCAGATTGCGCGGTACGAAGGTCCTGAAATAATCGAGGCCGCCGCGCAGCGAGAGGCCAAACATCTCGGCGGTCGGACCCGCGATCAGCACAAAGGCGATGATCGCGAAGAACAGCCATGTGTTGAGCACCGACAGACCTGCGATGCCTTTCTGGAGCCCCGTCGCGGCCGAAATCAGGAAACTCGCGACGATCGCCGCAGCGATTGCCCAGCGCAGCGCGGTGCCGCCATGAAAGCCGCCGATCCCCTCGATTCCGCCGGCAAGCGCGAGCAGGCCAGCGCCGAGCGATGCGGCCATACCGGCGACGAGCGCGTAGAGGCAGATGATGTCGATGCCCGTCCCGACCGGGCCGTGCGCACGCTGACCGAGGAGGGGGACGAACAGCGACGACAGGCTGAACGGCTCGCGGCGATTGTAATAGACGAGCGCGAAGGCGAGCCCGGCAACGGTGTAGATCGCGTAGGGTGTCAGCGTCCAGTGCAGGAACATCGTCGACATGGCGAAGGTCGCGGCGGCGTCGCTGCCCGGTTCAAGCCCAAGCATCGCGGGCGGATCGTTGAGGTGAAACAGCGGCTCGGCGGCGCCCCAGAAAAGGATGCCGGTGGCGATCGTGGTGCAAAGCGTCACCGCGAACCAGCGCCAGCGCGTCAGTATCGGGCGCGCGTCGGCTCCGCCGATGATCCGTCCCCCGAGCGGCGACAACGCGATCCCCGCCAGCAGCACGAGAAAGCCGATTCCGGCCCAGGCAAAAAATGGTGAGAAATGGCGCAGGATCCAGTCGTTGATCGCTGTTTCGACCGCGACGACGGCGCTCCCCTGCCACAGGCTGAGGAGCACGGCCGCGAGAAGCACCGCGAGCGGCGTGAAAAAGACCGGGCGATTAAGGGGGTGCGTCGGCAATGCTGGCAAATGATCGGCCAATCGGACATGGTGCGGAAGACCAGCATGGCGGTTGCCCCCGACGAGGTCAATTCGCGGTCGGGAACGGCCCGGTTGCGCAAAGCGTTGGACCGGCAGAATGATGAATTGAAGGAGATGCTTCGATGACCAGGACAATTTTGGCCGCTGCCGCTTTCGCGCTGGTCGCGTCGGGGCAGGCGATGGCCTTTCAGAGGCCCGCCGCAACGGCGACCGCGCAGAAACCCGCCAAGGACGGCACGACCGCCGAAGAGCGCTCGAATACGGCGCGGCTCAATGCCGAACAGGCCGCGCGCGCCAAGGCAGACAACACGACCTATGCGCAGGAAGTATCGGCCGCGCAGCAGCAGGTCGCGCACGACCAGCAGGTGTTTATCGACGAAACGGCCGCCTATGAGGCGGAGAAGGCCCGTGTTGCCGCGATGTCGGCCGAAGAACGGATGCAGTGGGAAGCCGATGCCGCCGCGTGCAAGGCGGGCGATACGACGCGCTGCGCCGCTCCGGCAAAGCCGCCGCACTAAGGCGTCAAGTCGCCGGTACGGGCGCCGTTTCGTCGGGGGATGCGTTTTCGCTTGCCGGTGCAGTGATGTGCGGGTCTTCGGTGGCGGCTGTCGCCGGCGGTTCGGGATCGGGGAAACGGCCGCCGTAGCGATAATCGTCGCGCACCGCATATAACGGCGATGCATCGGCCTCGACCGCACCGAGTTCGCGGAATTCGTCGCTCATCCGGTCGTCGCGGTTCGCGCGCAGTCGCATCGTGACGCCATAGCTGTCGGCGCAATCCGGGCAGCGAGCGGCGCCTTCACCCTGCGCGATCAGCGCACCCGGATTGGCGCTGAGGTGCGAATAGGACGCGGGCTCGCCCGATCCGCCGGCCAGTCGCGATCCCGCCGCCATGTCGCCAAGGGCGATTCCGCCGGCAGCGCCCGCGAGCACCAGCAGCGACCAGCGCAGCAGCCGCGCGCCTTTATGCCGACGCACGGCGAAAGATAATTTCTTCGCCATCGATCAATTTGCTCATGACTGTGCGTATGATGCAAGTCATGCGCCATGATATTGCCGACCGGCTGTCCGTTGGTCGATGGATGAACGCCTTTCGTCCGCAAATCGAGCCGCTGTTCGCGCCGATCGATCCAAACGCGATTCTCGTGACGTCCAGGGAGTATCACCCCCTTGCGGGATATCGGACGACGGTCTCCCCGGTCCGCCAACCGGTATCCCGCATCCTTTTAAAAGAGAGGACTCCCCCATGGCGAAATTTTCCCTTTTGCTGGCCGCGTCGGTTGCGCTCACTGGCTTTGCCGTCCCGGCCGCTGCCGAAGACGCCGGCGATCGGCGTAGCGTTGTTGTCCGTTATGACGACCTGAACCTGTCGAGCGCTCAGGGCCGCGAACGGCTGAACACGCGCGTCAAATTTGCGGTCCAGACGGTGTGCGGCAGCCGACCGCTTTACCGGCAAGGCCTGCGCGAGCGCGCGGTGGCGCTGCAGTGCGAAGATAGCGCAATGGCCGACGCCGATGTGAAGCTGGCCGGACTGCTCAACGGCGACGGCACGCGCCTCGCCGATCGCGGCCGGATCGTCATCAACGCAGCACCCTGACGGCCCCGCGATGCCGTAACGAAAAGGCGGCCATGCCCCGGCTGGTGGCATGGCCGTTTTTCGGTTCAGCCCTGCATGATCGCCTTGACGTCGTGCAGATAGGTGCGGCCGATGCGGTGCACGCCGCCTTCGCCCAGATCGACGCTCCACGCGCCGTCACCATGGTGCTTCAGCCCGACGATGCCTTCGCGGCGGATCATCTTCGACCGGTGGATACGCATGAACTGGTCGGGGTTCATCCGCGCTTCCAATGATTTGATCGTCTGGTGGATCAGCCAGCTGCGCCCGCCGACGTGCAGCCGCATATAGTCGCGCTCGGCCTCGATCAGATCGACCTGACCCGCGTCGATGCGCAGCATCTCTCCGCGGTTCTGGACCCAGAACTCGTTGATCCACTTGCTTTTCTGGGCGGGGGCGCGCTCGGTCGCGCGCCATTCGCGCACGCGCGACAACGCGCGCGCGAGGCGGTCGGGCGAGACGGGCTTGAGCAGATAGTCGACCGCCGCCACATCGAACGCGGCGACGGCATAGCGGTCGAAGGCGGTGACGAAGACCACAGCCGGCGGATTGTCCATTCCCTCGATCGCCGCCGCAACCTCCAGCCCGTTGAGGTCGGGCATCGCGATATCGCAGAGCACGAGGTCGGGTGCGAGCGCATCGACCATGCGCAGCGCCGAGGCGCCGTCGCTGGCCGTGCCGACGAGCGACACGCCGTCCTGTTGCCCGGTCAGGATCTGCAAGCGTTCGATCGCGAGCGGTTCGTCGTCGACGATCAGGGTGCGCAGGGTCTGGATCATCAGCAAGCCTCCCGTGCCAGCGGCAACCACAGCGACACGACAAAGCCGCCGTCGTCCGACTTGCCCCATTCGCATCCGGCCGAAGGACCGTAACGCGTCAGCAGGCGTTCGCGGACATTGCCGAGCCCCAGTCCGGTTCCCGAAGCCGGAACGGGTGCCTTGGGGTCGATATCGTTTTCGATGCGGAGCACCAGCAGGCCGTATTCGGCGCTGGCGGACAGACGGATCGCGATCTTTCCCTTGGTCGGCGCGACGCCATATTTGATCGCATTTTCGATGATGGGTTGCAGGATCAGCACCGGCACGCACGCATTTTTCAGCTCGTCGGGCATCGTGACGGCGACCTGCAACCGGTCGGGGAAACGCGTCTGTTCGATGTCGAGATAGAGCCGCTGGAGCGCGATCTCCTCATCGAGGCTGACGAGCTGTTCGGGATCGACCGCGAGGCTGGAGCGGAGGAAGGACGAAAGGTTCATGATCATCGTCTCGGCTTCGCTTTTCGACCCCTTGAGGACAAGCGTCGACAGCGAATTGAGCGTGTTGAACAGAAAGTGCGGATTGACCTGGTAGTGCAGCGCGCGAAGCTGTGCATTCTTGGCTTCCATCCGGAAATGATTGGCGCGCCGTTCGACCGCGCGCATCTCGTTGGCGTAGCCGAAGGCGACATAGAGCGCGGCCCACACCGCAAAGAAGAAATACCAGCGGATCGAGCTGTCGAGGATCAGCACCGTTTCCCATGCGCCGGGATATTTGGACTGCATTTCCTCGATGATCTTGGCGCCGTCGGACACGGGGAACCAGTAATAGAAGACGAGCAGATTGACCGTTGCATAGACGATCACCAGCGGCACCGCGGCGCCGAGCGCCGCTGCGAGCCGCGCACCGAAGCTTTGCGGCTGGGCGCGGCGGAGGAGCTGGTAGAGCACGAAGGTGCACAGGATGCCCGCGACCACGACGACGGCGCGGCGTCCGGCCGAGGGCCATTGCTCGGGCGCCCCGGTGAGCATCGCGAGCCCCGTGGTGATCAGGAAATAGATCAGCCACATGGCGATGATCGACCCGATCGCGACGCGCGGATTGACGCGGGCGTCGGAGGCGCGCCAGTCGGGCGCCGCCGCCAGCATTTTCGCGCGCTGGTCGCGCAGCGCGTCTTTGCGGTTTGTCACATTCATTGACGATGCCTTAGCGCCAAAAGACGGCCGATGGCTAGCGGGCGCCGGGCCGCCAGTCGAAGCTGCGCGCGCCTTGGTCGAAAGCCGGGCGCCGCTCAGCGGCCCGGTTGCGGGAGTGTGCGGCGCCAGTGTCCGCGCTTGTAGACCACCCATGCCATACCCAGCGATGCGAGCATCGAAAGCAGAAAGCTCCACCAAAGCGCGTCGGCACCAAGATGGGGATATGTGAGGTAATAGAGACCAAGGCGGATCGGAAAGGTCGACAGGAAGAGGATGATCAGCGGCGGAACGACCGAGCCGTTGGCGCGCAGGGTGCTGATAAGAACGATCGTCGTGCCGAAGGGCAGGAAGGCCCAGGTTGCGATCAGCTGGATATTGCGCGCGACTTCGATCGCAGGGCTTTCGCTGCCGAGGAAAAGCGCGAGCGCGGCGCGGTCGAAAGCGAGGAGGAGGACGATCAGCACGCCGGTCATGACGAGATTGATTGCGATGCCGCTGTTCGTCACCGACGTGACGCGGTCCCAGCGCCCGGCGCCGATATTCTGCGCCGCCATCGAACTGACCGCGGCGCCAACCGCGAGCGCGGGCATCTGGATATAGTTCCAGAGCTGTAAGGTCGCGCCATAGGCGGCGGCGGTCACGAGCCCCTCGCGGTTGACGAGCCCGACCATGACGAGCCCGGCGCCCGAGATGACGAGCATCTGCGCGCCCATCGGCAGGCCGCGGCCGATGATGAAGCGCAGCTCCGACCATTTGGGAAAGAGATAGGTCAGCTCGTGTCCGCGCAGGCGCAACACATGGTTCTTCGCATAGAACCAGCCGATCATACCCGCGAGGCTGATCGTCCCGGCGAGCGCAGTGGCGAGCGCGCTGCCTGCGATGCCAAGGCGCGGGAAGGGGCCGAGGCCGAGGATCAGGATAGGGTTGAACGCGATGTCGAGCACGACCGCGAGAATCATGAAGCGCAAGGGCGTCATCGCGTCGCCCGCACCGCGCGAGGCCATCATCAGCGTGACCGACAGCATCGAGGCGGGAACCGCGAGGAAGGTGACGCGGAGATAGTCGTGGGCGAGCGCGAAGGCCTCCGACGGCGTTTCCAGCCAGCGCAATATCTGGTCCGACGCGAACCAGCCGACCATCGCGATCACGACCGAAAAAATCAGCGCAAGCCCGATCACGCCGCCGGTGGCGCGGCGCGCGGCATCGATATCGCCGCGGCCCATCGACTGGCCGATCAGCACGGTGGCGGCCATGCCGAAGCCGAAGAAGGCGCCGAACATCAGGAACATGATGATGTTCGCATTGGCGGTCGCGGCGAGTGCGCTGTTGCCGAGGAATTGCCCGACCCAGATCGAGTTCACCGAACCCGACAGGGTCTGGAGGATGTTCGACGCGAGCGTCGGCAGCGCGAAGAGGATCAGCGTCTTGGTGATCGGGCCCTGCGTGAGGTCCATCCGCCCACCGCCGCGCGCGGTCTGGCGCGGCGGGACCGGGCTCGCGGCCGGATCGGCGGCCGCTGCGACAGGAGTGGGGGTGACAGGCGTTTCGTCGCTCAACTCGGATACGCCGTCATTCCGGGCCGCCTTCGAGGTCGCCCGTACACTGGAGCTCGGGATCGCCCTTCGCCATGCGTTCGAACGCGCGTGTTTGTTTGGTAACGCCCGGGAACAGGCGGTCAGGGACAACATGATAGGAGCGGATCAGCGTCAGCGCCCATCGATAGTGACGCGCGCCGGCGGCGCAGCTGTCGCTGCCGCCGTCGCCTTCGCCCCAGACGCTGCGCCAGCCCGCCGTGCCGTCGCGCGTCAGGATGATCTTGAAGCCGCCGATCGCGCCATTGTCGCCCTCGGCATAGGCGATCGCGCGATCGCCGTCGTGCCACACTCGGAGATGGCGAAAGGTCAAGCGGAAATCGGGGTGCGAGCGCAGCGTGTCGAGGATCGCGTTGCGCTCGGCGCTGCCGGTGGCGGGGGTGTGCGGGGTGGCTTCATTCGCTGGCAATGGCGCAGCGAAAAGCAGCGTCGTTGCCAGAAATGAAACCCGCCAGCCGCGCATCACCCCAGCCGCGCCAGTGCGGCGGTCAGGCGATCGGCCTCGGCTTCCTTCGCCGCATGGTCGGCGCGTGCCTTTTCGACCGCTTCGGGCTTGGCGCGCTCGACGAACGACGGGTTGTTCAGGCGTCCCGCGAGACCGTCGCGTTCCTTGACTGCTGCGGCGAGTGCCTTGGTCAGGCGGTCGCGTTCGGCGGCGATGTCGATCACGCCTTCGAGCGGAACGGTGATCGTCTCGCCCTCGACGACGAGCTGCGCCGAGGCACCCGCGGGCGCGGGGTCGAAGCTGATCGCTTCGAGGCGTGCAAGGCGGTCGAGCTGCGCCGACAGCTTGTCGGTACGAGCCTTGAGCGAGGCCGGGAAATGCGCGGTCAGGCGCGCGCCCGGCGGCAGGCCGAGCTCGGCCTTGGCGGTGCGCAGCTCGCTGACGAGCCTGATCAGCCAGTCGATGTCGGCGCTGGCATCGGCATCGCGCGCGGCGGCCGGCGCCGGCCACTTGGCAGTAATCAGCGGATAGTCGGCGCGGTCGCCAAGCCCGGTCCACAGCTCTTCGGTGATGAAGGGCATGAAGGGGTGGAGCATGACGAGGATCTGGTCGAGCACCCAGCCGGCGACGGCCTTCGTCTCGTCGTCGATCGCGCCCTTGATCAGTTCGAGATACCAGTCGCAGAAGCGGTCCCAGGCAAAGCTGTAGATCGCGTTCGCGGCTTCGTCGAAGCGGTACGCGGCGAAGGCCGTCTCCATCGCGGTGACGGTCGCGGCAACCTCGCCGATGATCCAGCGGTTGACGGGCAGGCTCGCTGCGGGTGCTTCGAAGCTGGTCGACGCCGAAATGCCATTCGCTTCGCAGAAACGCGCGGCGTTCCAGAGCTTGGTCGCGAAGTTGCGATAGCCCGCAAGGCGCGCGTCATCCATCTTGATGTCGCGGCCCTGGCTTTCCATCGCCGACATGAAGAAGCGCAGCGCGTCGGCGCCATATTGGTCGATCAGCCCGAGCGGGTCGACGACATTGCCCTTCGACTTCGACATCTTCGCGCCATCGGGTGCGCGGACGAGGCCGTGGAGATAAAGCGTCTTCCACGGCACGTCGCCCATGAACTCCATGCCCTGCATCGCCATGCGCGCATCCCAGAAGAAGAGGATGTCGAAGCCCGAGATGAGCACGTCGTTGGGATAGTGGCGGCGGAGCAGCTCGGTGTTCTCCGGCCAGCCGAGCGTCGCGAAGGGCCAGAGCGCAGAGGAGAACCAGGTGTCGAGGACGTCCTCATCGCGGGTCAAAGCGACGCTTGCACCAGCCTGTTCCTGCGCTTCCTCTTCGGTCTCGGCGACGAAGATGCTGCCGTCCTCGGCATACCACGCCGGGATCCGGTGGCCCCACCAAAGCTGGCGCGAGACGCACCAGGGCTGGATATTCTCCATCCAGTTGAAGAAGGTCTTTTCCCACGTCTTGGGGACGATGTTGATGCGGCCGTCGCGCACCGCCGCCATCGGCGGCTGCGCCAGCGTTTCGGCGTCGACATACCATTGATCGGTCAGCCATGGCTCGATCACCACGCCGCCGCGGTCGCCGAACGGGGTCTGGATCGTGCGCGGCTCGGCGTCATGCTCGACGATGTCGCCGTCCTTTGACGTCATGACGTGCGGGATCAGTAAGCCCGCTTCCTTCATCCGCGTCACGACCAGTTCGCGCGCGCCGTCGATCCCGTCGCGCTTGAAGCGGTGGAGGCCGAGATATTCTTGCGGGATCAGTCCGTCGGCGGTCTGGATGACGTTCGCATCGCCGTCGAGCATGTTGAGCATCTCGCCGGGCTTGAACCCCGCGCGCTTGCCGACGTCGAAATCGTTGAAGTCATGTCCCGGCGTGATCTTCACCGCGCCCGACCCCAGTTCGGGGTCGGCATGTTCGTCGGCGACAACCTTGAAGCGGCGGCCGGTGATCGGCTGGAGGATATCCTTGCCGATCACGCTCTTGTAACGTGCATCGTCGGGGTGCACCGCGACCGCCATGTCGGCGAGCATCGTTTCGGGGCGCGTCGTCGCGACCTCGATATAATCGCGGCCGTCGTCGAGCGTGACGCCGTCGGCGAGCGGATATTTGAAGTGCCAGAAGCCGCCCTGCACCTCGTGCGTCTCGACCTCGAGGTCCGAAATCGCGGTCTTGAGCTTCGGGTCCCAGTTCACCAGCCTTTTGTCGCGGTAGATCAGACCCTTTTTGTGCAGGTCGACGAACACCTTGACCACGGCCTCGGTGAAATGCGGGTCCATCGTGAACTGCTCGCGCGACCAGTCCATCGAGCAGCCGAGGCGGCGGAGCTGGCCGGTGATCTGGCCACCGCTTTCGGCCTTCCACTGCCAGACCTTGTCGATGAAATCTTCGCGGCTGTAATTGGTGCGCTTGTCCTGCCGCGCTTCGAGCTGGCGCTCGACCACCATCTGGGTCGCGATCCCGGCATGGTCCATGCCGACGACCCATAGCGCATCCTTGCCGCGCAGGCGCTCGTAACGCACGAGCACGTCCTGCAACGTGTTGTCGAGCGCGTGACCGATGTGCAGCGCGCCGGTGACGTTCGGCGGCGGGTTGACGATCGTGAAGGGTGTCGCATCGGGACGCGCCGGGCGAAACAGCCCGCGGCTTTCCCATTCATGGGCCCATTTCGCCTCGATAGCGGCGGGATCGAATGTTTTTTCCATCGGCATAGCCGGGCGCCTTTGCCAGCCGGGGGGCGAGGCGGCAAGGGGGCGCGGTTGCCCACGCCCCCTGTCGTCATTATTTTTTGAGGTGGCTGCCCAGCCAGTTGAACACCGTCTGGTGCCACTGGACGCTGTTCGCACCCTTCAGCACCCAGTGGTTTTCGTCAGGAAACACGAGCAGCTCCGACGGAATGTTGCGGCGCTGGAGCGCGGTGAAGGCGGCGAGACCCTGGCTGTAAGGGATGCGGAAATCCTTCTCGCTGGTGATCACCAGCATCGGGGTCTTCCACTTGGTCACATGATTCACCGGGTTCCACTTTTCGGGGTCGGTACGTTCCCACCAGGGGCCGCCATGATCCCATTCGTCGAACCACAATTCCTCGGTCTCGAACGCCATCGCGCGCAGGTCGAAGACGCCGTCGTGCTGGACGAGGCATTTGAAACCGTCGGTCCATTGGCCCGCGATCCAGTTCATCATATAGCCGCCGTACGAGGCGCCGAGCGCACAGGCGTTATTCAGGTCGAGCTGCGCATCCTGCTTGCCCGCTGCGGCGAGGCCAAGCTTCAGATCCTCGAGCGGCTTGCCGCCCCAATCCTTGTTGATGCTGTCGGTGAAGGCCTGACCGTAGCCGGTCGAGCCGTGGAAATCGACGGTGACGACGCCATAGCCCTGCTGCGCGAAGACGCGCGGGTTCCAGCGCGTCGACCAGCTGTTGCCGAAACTGCCCTGCGGACCGCCATGGACGATGAAGGCGACCGGCAGCTTCTGCACCGGACTGACGGGCTTGACGATCATGCCCCACACCTTGTCGCCGTTCGCGCCCGCGAACTGGATGCGATCGAGTTCGACCGGATCGAACTCGGCGAGGCGTGCGGCGTTGACCGCGGTGATCTGCTTCACCTTGCCCTTCGCATCGCGGACGAACAGATCGGTCGGCGCGAGTGCGCTGTTGCGCGAATAGAGCAAAGCGCCGCCGGGCAGCGGGGTGACGTCGCCGATATTGCCGTCGAAGGCTTCGGTCGTCGCTTTCAGCTTCTCGACCTTCCCCGTCGCGGCGTCGACACGGAACACCGGATGCTCGAGCGTGTCCTGCGCGGTCACATAGAGCGACTTGCCGTCGGGCGCCCAGGCGATCGATGCGACCGAGCGGTCCCACGCGTCGGTCAGCTTCTTCGTCTCGCCATTCTCGAGGTTGCGGAGCATCAGCACCTGCCGGTCGGCCTCATAGCCGGGGCGTGCCATCGCGGCATAGGCAAGCCATTTGCCGTCGGGTGAGGGGGTGGGCAGGGTGTCGGTCGCCTGATTGTCCTGCGTCAGGTTCGTCGGCATCATCCGGCTGTCGACCAGCCAGCTATAGATATCGAGATTGGTCGACATCGGTTCGTTCCGGTCGGCCTTGCGCAGCGTGAAGAAGACGGTGCGGCTGTCGGCGCCCCACGCGAGTTCCTCGCCGCCGCCGAAGGGCTTCGACGGGCTGTCGCCGGTCAGGCCCGCATCGACGGCGCGCGCGGTGGTCGCCTTGCCGCCTGCGAGATTGAAGACAAAGGGGCGGCTGTAAGTGCCGGGGGTTTCCCACTCGTCCCAGTGGCGGACGAAGCCCGCGCCATCCTTGTAAAGGCGGCCGCTGCCGGGGCCGGTGAGCGCGCCCTTGTCCTTGGCGTCGCAACCGAAGTCGGTGCATTCGCGTGCGATGTCGCCCCATGCGAGCAGCTTCGCCGCGTCTGGCGAAATCCTGAAGCCCGATACATCGGCCTTGGTGTCGGTCACCTGCGTTGCCGCGCCGCCGGTCTTGGGATCGACGCGCCAGACCTGGCTTTTGCCCGAGGCGTTCGAAAGGAAATAGAGGATGCCGTCCTTGTCGAAGGCGGGGGCGGTTTCATTCTTTCCCGTGGTGTCGGCGATGGCGACGGGCTTTGCGTCCTTTGAATTGCGGTCGACGAGCCACAGGCCGGTCGAGCGCTTGTACGTTTCGCCCTCGGTTTCGGTCATCTGGAACACGACCCAGCGCCCGTCGGGCGATGCGGTCGGCGCCGCGACGCGCTTCAAGGTCGCAAGGTCGACCTCGGTCATCGGCCGGGCGAAGGCGGGGGTGGAGAGGGCGGTGGCGAGCGCGATCGCGCTGCAAAGGATGTGGTTTCGCATGAAAGCGGTTTAGCGATGCCGCGCGCCGGTTCAAGGACGAACCTTTTCCGGTTCACGATCCTGCCCCGTCGGTCGGCCCCGCGATATTCTGGCTTGCGGACGCGCAAATAAACCTCTCTGGCCCGCCGGCTCCAAAGGTCGCATCGGGCCGGTCGTGCAGCGAAAAGGTAATTGATGTTCCGCGCCCTGTTGAACAGCACCCGCTTGTTCGTTCCCCTGCTCGCGGGGGCGAGTCTGCGCGACCGCGTGATCGCGAGTGTCGGGGCGGTGCTGGGGATCGGTTTTGTCGGCCTGTCCTGCGTCGCGCTGTTCCCCTCGTCGATCCCGTGGATCGTCGCGCCGATGGGCGCGTCAGCGGTGCTGTTGTTCGCGGTTCCCGCCAGCCCGCTCGCCCAGCCATGGTCAATTGCGGGGGGCAATTTCGTTTCGGCGTTCGTCGGCACCGTGGTCGCGCAGCTTGTTCCCGATCCTGCAATTGCCGCAGCCGTGGCCGTTTCGCTGGCGATCCTGACGATGTCGCTGCTGCGCTGCCTGCATCCGCCCGGCGGCGCCGCGGCGCTCAGCGCAGTCCTCGGTGGCTATGCGCTTTTGTCCGCGCATGTCGTCGAGTTCCTGTTCGTCGTGCTCGTCAACTCGCTGCTGCTGGTTTCGATCGGCTGGCTGTTCCATCGCTTTTCGGGGCACAGCTATCCCCACCGCGCACAGCCCGTCGAAGGCAAGGCGCTTCCGCCCGCGCCGGCGTCGGGATTGTCGATGGACGATATCGACAAGGCGCTCGATGACCTTGGCGAAACCTTCGATATCAGCCGAGAGGATCTGGCGCTGTTGCTCGAGCGCGCCGAGGTGCACGCCGCGGCGCGGAGCGGCAAGCTTTAAGGCGCGCTATCGCACCAGCACGCCGCCCTTCATCACATGGTCGATTTTTTCGAGGACGGCGATGTCGGCGAGCGGATCGGCCTTCACCGCGACGAAATCGGCATAGCGGCCGGGCACGATCGCGCCGACGTCGGTACGGCCCATTTCCTCGGCGGCGCGGCCGGTGGCCGACCGGATCGCCTGCATCGGAGTCATCCCGTATTTGACCATGTTGCAGAACTGGCGCGCGTTGAGCCCGTGCGGATAGACGCCGGCGTCGGTTGCATAGCCGATGTTGACGCCCAGCTCGACCGCGCGGCGGAACGCGGCGCGCTGCGCGTCGGTCGTCTCGCGATTCTTGCGCAGATATTCTTCGGGCCAGCCCTCTTTCGTGCCGACCTCGTCGATATAGCTGCCGTTATAGATGTCCATCGCGAGCCAGGTGCCATGCTTTTTCGCGAGCTGGAGAGTCGCCTCGTCGGCGAGGCTGGCGTGTTCTATGCTGTCGACCCCCGCGTTGATCGCGTTCTGAATCCCGATCGCACCATGGGCATGCGCTGTGACCTTCTTGCCGCGGGCATGGGCGACTTTTACGATCGCGCGCAGCTGTTCGGGCGTGAGTTCGGGCGCGCCGGGTTCGGTGCCGATCGCAAGCACCGCGCCGGTCGCGATCGTCTTGATGAAGTCGGCGCCATGGTCGAGCAGGTAGGTTGTCTTTGCCGCCGCCTCTTCGGGCGTCGCCGCGACACCGAGCCGCATGTCGGCGGGCAGTTCCTCGTTCGGGACGACGCCGTTGAGTTCGCCGCCGCCCTTCGGGATCGTCAGGTAAGCGCCGGCGACCCACATGCGCGGGCCCGGCACGTCGCCGCGCTCGATCGCATTGCGCAGCGTGACGTCGGTCAGCCCGCGATAGGTGCCGACGTCGCGCACGCTGGTGAAGCCCGCTTCGAGCGTGACACGCGCGTTGCGCGCGCCGACGAGCGCGGTTTCGGCGGGCGACGCCTTCATCGGTGCCGCGAGGTCGGCGCTCTGGCCGAGGTCGGCGAGATGCGTGTGGAGATCGATCAGACCGGGAAGGACGGTGTAGGCGGACCAGTCGATCCGTGTAGCGCCTTCGGGTGTCTTGCCACATGGCGCGACGATCTTGATGCGCTCGGCCTCGATGGTGATGCATTGGCCGGTGCGGACCTCGTTCGACACCCCGTCGATCAGTCGCCCGGTCTGGATATAGAGGGTTTCGGCCGATGCGGGCGCCGCGGCGAGGACCGCCGCAAGCGCCGCCGTCAGATATTCGAACCGAACGCGTCGCACTGGCGCGGATCCCCCGATTGCAGGCCGCGGCGCAGCCAGCTCATGCGTTGCTCGCTCGTGCCGTGAGTAAAGCTTTCGGGCACCGGCCGCTGGCCCGCCGAACGCATCAAGGTATCGTCGCCGATTGCGTTGGCGGCGCGCATCGCCTCTTCCATATCGCCCGCTTCCATGACCGGCTGGCCGCTGGGCGTGCGGGCGCGTGCGGCCCATACCCCGGCATAGCAGTCGGCCTGCAATTCCATGCGAACTTGCAACGCATTGCCCTCAGCCTGCGACGCACGTCCTTGGGCACGGCGAACCTGATCCGAAATGCCACTGATTGTCTGGATATGATGGCCGACCTCGTGCGCGATGACATAGGCTTGCGCTGCATCGCCCGCAGCGCCGAATTTCTGATCGAGCTCGCCGAAGAAATCGGTATCGAGATAGATGCCCTGGTCGGCTGGGCAATAGAAGGGACCCATCGCCGATTGAGCGGGGCCGCACCTCGATTCATTCCGGCCCTTGAAAAAGTTGAGTACCGGTTTCCGATAACCGCTGATCAGACCGCCCCAGACATCTTCGGTCGAGCGCAGGACGCGGCATGCGAACATTTCCGACTGATTGTCGCACGCAACCTTGTCGCCACCGTCGCTCACTTGCGTGGGTGAACTCCCGGTAAGGTCACCTAGTTGGAAGCTGCCCGAACTGAAGACAAAGAAAGCGAGGCCAATGATCAAAGCTGTTCCGAGGCAACCGAGACGCCTGCCGAGCAGAAGCGGTAGCAGGCCAAGGAGCAGTCCGCCGCCGCCGCCACCGCCTCTCGCCGAGCTTGAACCGAGGTCGCGAACATTTTCGCTAGGGTCAAATTCATCTAGGCGCACAAGGAAAACCGATCAATGTTGACGATGGCCGGAGCCTAAATTGTGTTGTCCGTTCCTCCAAGAAGAAACTGTGGCCAGACGATTGGCGTTTACCGAAAATCAGTGTGCCAGATATGCAGCGCACTGCCCGCCGTTTTGGCTGGGGGGAGTTGCGCCTCTATCGCGGCGGCGCAACTCCCGGTTCAGTTCAATAATATTTCATCAAGGCGGTCATGTAATTTACTTGCCCCATTGCCCAGAAAGCGGGGCTAGATGAATTCCCTCGGCCGAGGTCGCGAATGTCGTCGCCCCCTTTATATTCGTCGAGTCTGATACCGCCCGATACCAGTTCAACCTCTTCGTCGGTCAGAAGTTGGAAGCTGTTCATAAAACACCCTTCATTTCTATGGATTGGGAAATAGAGATTACGACGCGCGCGCAGCGGGTCAATCCAAATTTCCTCGATAGATGAAATGGTTCCAAGCGGGGCGGCTCTCGGCACCTGCTCTTGTATTCGCGTCTGTTGCGGTGCACAAATCCGCGGCAGCTCCAACCAAGGATTGCCGAGTCCATGCCCCGCCGCGCCGCCCGTGCCGCATTGCCTTTGCCCGACCTTGTCGTGCTCGTCCTGCAAGGCGGCGGCGCGCTGGGGGCTTTTCAGGCGGGGGTGTATGAGGCGCTGATCGAGCTGGGCATCGAACTCGACTGGGTGGCGGGGATTTCGATCGGCGCGGTCAACGCCGCGATCATCGCCGGGAACGAGCGCGATCAGGCCGTGGGCAAGATGCGCGAATTCTGGGAGGGCGTGTCTTCGGCGCTACCGTCGCTGCCGACCGCCGACAACGACTGGGCGCGCGAGTGGACGCATATGGCGGCGGCGGGGCAGGTGATGGCCTTTGGCGTGCCGGGCTTTTTCACCCCGCGCTTTCCGCCGCCGGCCTTCGCCGCACGGCAGACGCCCGAGGCTGTGAGCTTCTACGACACCACGCCGCTGATCCAGACGCTCGACCGGCTGGTCGACTGGGACCGGGTGAACAACGGCAAGGTGCGCCTGTCGGTGGGTGCGGTCGCGGTCGAGACGGGCAATTTTCGCTATTTCGATACGAAACTCGAAACGCTCGACGCGCGCCATATCCTCGCTTCGGGCGCGCTGCCGCCCGGTCTGCCGCCGGTCGAGATCGACGGCACATGGTATTGGGACGGCGGACTCGTGTCGAATACCCCGCTCGAACATGTCGTCGACGCGGCGAACGAGGATATGCTGGTGTTTCAGGTTGACCTCTTCCCTGCGCGCGGCGAGCGGCCGCACGACCTCGAGGAAGCCTGGTCGCGCGAAAAGGATATCCGCTTTTCGAGCCGCACGCGCCGCATTTCGGACGGGCTGGTGCGGCGGCGCAAGGAGCATCGGCTGATCGACCGGATGCTGCAGAAGCTGCCGCCCGAATTCGCCGATCTGTCCGAGGTGAAAGCGGTCCGCAAGATGGTCGACTGCAAGGCGCTCAACGTCGTCCAGCTGATCCACGAACCGCCCAAATGGCAGACCGGCGCGCGCGATTTCGAATTCTCGCGCTCGACGATGGAGGTCAACTGGGCGCTCGGCCGCGATGCGGTCGAGGCCGCAATGAAGGACGGTCATCTGCTGGCCGACAGCATCGTCGAAGGGCGGTCGGACAGTTTCGCGGTGCGATCCAATACATTGCGACCAAAGACCGAACCCGACGTTTCCTGAATCTCCCCCACCGAAAGGATTATCTCATGCGCCTCACAGGAAAGACCGCCCTCGTTACCGGATCGACGTCGGGTATCGGGCTGGGCATAGCGAAGATACTCGCTGCCGAAGGTGCGAACATCATCATCAACGGCTTCGGCGAAGCCGACGCGATCGAGACCGAGCGCAAGGGGCTGGAGGCAACCAGCGGCGGCAAGGCCGCTTATGACGGCGCCGATCTGACGAAGCCCGAGCAGATCGAGGCCATGTTCCAGCGCGCCGATGCGGATTTCGGCGGCGTCGACATCCTCGTCAACAACGCCGGGATGCAGTTCGTGTCGCCGGTTGAGGATTTCCCGCCCGAGAAATGGGACATGATCATCGCGCTCAATCTGACCGCGGCCTTCCACACGATCCGCCACGCCGTGCCGGGGATGCGCAAGAAGAAATGGGGGCGCATCATCGCCACCGCGTCTGCGCACTCGCTCGTCGCCTCGCCGTTCAAATCGGCCTATGTGACCGCCAAGCACGGGCTTGCCGGACTGACCAAGACCGTCGCGCTCGAAGTCGCCGATGCCGGGATCACCGTAAATTGCATCAGCCCCGGCTATGTCTGGACCCCGCTGGTTGAAAACCAGATTCCCGACACGATGAAGGCGCGGAACATGACGCGCGAACAGGTGATCAACGACGTCCTGCTCGCCGGTCAGCCGACAAAGCAATTCGTGACGGTCGAGCAGGTCGCGGCGATCGCGTCCTTCCTGACGCGCGACGAGGCGGCGAATATCACCGGCGCCAATCTCAGCGTCGACGGCGGCTGGACCGCGGCATAGCGCTGCGGCCTTGAGCAATCTCCTTTGCTCTCCTAAGGTTAATGCAACCGGACCGGGGAGTGACGGAGAATGAGGGGTCGTACGAGTTTGATTTTAGCCCTGGCGCTGGGCCTGATGGTTGGCGCCTGTCGAACGGTGCCGCCCGTGCCGCCGTCGTCGGCCGATGCGCCGGCAGAGACGGGGACATGGCGCGCCACCGCGACAGTGCAGGACCAGGCGCGGATTCGCGGATGGTACAGTAGCTGGCAGACCGCGCTGGCCGATGCCCGGGCCAAGGGGTTTGGCACCGATATCGATCGTGAAGGCGTGTTGCTGCAACCGACCGCGGCCTTGCCGAACCCGCATCTGCCGGCGGGTGAATATCGGTGCCGGACGATCAAGATCGGCGCGCAGGGGCGGGCCGGGCTTTCCTACGTCGCCTATGGCTGGTTCCGCTGCCGCGTCTCGGCCGAACAGGGCCTGTCGAGTCTGACCAAGATCACGGGGTCGCAGCGGCCCGTCGGGCTGATCTTTCCCGACAATCTGAAACGGCAGGTCTTCCTCGGTACGCTCGAACTCGGCGACGAGAAGATGGCGGTCAATTACGGCAGTGACCGGATGCGCGACATGGCAGGGCTGGTCGAACGGATCGGCGACAATCGCTGGCGGCTGGTGCTGCCCGCGCCGGCGTATGAATCCTTGCTCGACGTGATCGAACTGGTCCCGGCGAGCTGACAGACAGATAAACAGATAAACAGGGGAAATTGCATGCGGATCTTGTGGACAGGCGCGACGGCGCTGGCTCTCGCGGCGCCGGCGGCGGCGCAGACCTTGGGCAGCGAGGTGCAGAAGCAGATGCCGTCGCTGATGGCGATCTATAAGGATTTCCATGCCAATCCCGAACTCAGTTTCATGGAAGTGCGTTCGGCGGGCATCCTCGCGGCCGAGGCGCGCAAGCTGGGGTTCGAGGTGACCGAAAAGGTCGGCGGCACGGGCGTCGTCGCGGTGATGAAGAACGGGCCGGGGCCCGTCGTGCTCGTTCGCGCCGACATGGATGGCCTGCCGGTCACCGAACAGACCGGCCTGCCGGGCGCGTCGAAAGTGCGCGTCACCACGAAGGAAGGCGTCGAGACGGGGGTGATGCACGCGTGCGGCCACGACACGCATATGACCGCATGGATCGGCATTGCGCGGCTGATGGCGGCGAACAGGGCGAAATGGTCGGGCACGCTGGTGATGATCGGCCAGCCCGCCGAGGAACGCGGTGCGGGCGCGCGGATGATGCTCGCCGACGGGCTCTATACGCGTTTTCCCAAGCCGGAATATGCGCTGGCTTTCCACGACGCGGCACAGTTTCCCGCGGGCAAGATCGGCTACACGCCGGGCTACGCGCTCGCCAATGTGGACAGCGTTGACATTAGTGTGAAGGGGGTCGGCGGGCATGGTGCCTATCCGCAGACGACCAAGGATCCGATCGTGCTCGCGAGCCGCATCGTCGGTGCGCTCCAGACGTTGGTTTCGCGCGAGATCAGCCCGCTCGACAGCGCGGTGGTGACCGTCGGCAGTTTCCATGCCGGCGCGAAGCACAATATCATCTCGGACGAAGCCAAGCTTCAGCTTACGGTGCGCAGCTATTCGGACGAGGTGCGCGACCATTTGCTCGACGGGATCGCGCGTATCGCGAAGGGCGAGGCGATCGCCGCGGGGATGCCCGACGACAAGATGCCCGTCGTGACGGTGCAGAAGGACGAATATACCCCCGCGACCTTCAACACCCCGGAATTCACCGAGGAAATGGCGGCCTATCTGAAGACGAGCTTCGGAAACGATCGCGTCGTCCAGATGCCGCCGGTGATGGGGGGCGAGGATTTCAGCCGCTTTGGCCGCGAGGACAAGAGCATCAAGAGCCTGATCGTCTGGGTTGGCGGCGTGCCGCAGGCCGAATATGACGCGGCGAAGAAGGAAGGGCGCACCTTACCCAGCCTCCATTCGCCCTTCTGGGCGCCCGACGCGCCCGCCGTCATCTCGACCGCGACCGAGGCGCTGACGGCGATGACGATGAAGCTGATGGCAAAAAAATAGCCGGAGACGCGGAATCCGGATGGTGTCACCGCCCCGCAGGCGGGCACCGCTGCCATTTCCCAAATAAATTGGGATGGACCTGTTCGTGTGCCTGTGGTGAGCAACAGACATGTCTGCCAATGAACCCGCTCGCGGCTTGACCGCATGTCTCACCGACCGGGAAATGGAAGTTCTTCGCCTGTTGGTCGCCGGGCATACCGTCAAGACCATCGCCGCGCGTCTGGGCCGTTCGGAAACCTCGATCAACGAGCGTTTGCGCGCTGCCCGCCGCAAGACGGGGGTCGGCAGCAGCCGCGAACTGGCGCGCCTTATGGACCTCCAAAAAACTTGTGACGAAAATATCGATCTTCCGGGACAGCGCGCCAGCGTGAACGACTGGGCGCACACCGCAACCGTCGGGGTTCGCGGTTCGAAAGGAATGATCGCCATGTTCATCGCAATACCCCTGGCCGCCGCTGGATTGATGGTCGCAGCCGCGCCCTCCGCCGATCAGGCCGGAACATCGAACGCCGCGTACGGCGCGGCATCCACGCAGCTGCCGCTGGTCGGAAGCTGGTCGCTCGACGCATCGCTCATGCCAGAGAAGGAGCGGCCTCAACGGGTGACGATGACGTTCCGTGCATCGCAAGACGGAAAATGGACAACGCGTGTCGAAATCGTCGCGCCGGACGGCTCCCGGAAGCATTCGGAATCGACGGCCGCACTCGATGGCGTCCCCGTGCCGATCACCGGCAATCTGGATTTCATCGACAGCGTTGCCCTGCGCCAGCCGGCACCGGACACCTTGGTCATGACGCTGGGAAAAGCTGGCACCCGGGTATCGACGCGAGTCTATACCGTCGCCAGGGATCTGAAATCCATGACCGAAACGATTGTCTGGTCCAGCGACAATCGTCAAAAACTGGAAACGACGCATTTTAACCGTATCGATTGATCGCGGGTCCGTTTCCATCGCCAGCGTCGCGTGGCGCTAACATACCAATCAGCGCCAACACCCGCGCGTTCTGCAAAATTGCAGACTTCGCACGCGCGCCGAGAATGCCCCCTCCCACTTCGGCCCCTCGGGCTTGTCCCCGGGGGGCCGCCTTGTCCTTTTCGCGATGCGGAAACGAGTCGTGCGGCCGAGGATCTAATTTTGTGGGGCCAGCGTTGCCAGCCAGCTCAAGATCTCCGCCTGCAATCTTATCCGCGCATCCGACCAGCTATGGTCGGTCGCGACATGCGTCGTCTTCACCCCGGTGCCACCGGCCTTCGCGATCGCGGCCGATAACGCGTTGCTCATGGGTGCCAGCCCGTCGTCCGACGTCAGGACGAAGAGATTGGTTCCCGTGAGTTGTGGCGCGGCTTTCACGAAATCGAAGCTATCGGTGTTGGCGAGGATTTCATCGGCCATGAGCTCCGGCGTCGTCCCGGCGAGCGCCTCCATGCCGTTGCTGCGTAGCACCTTCACCGCCTGGTCGCGCGGCAGCTTGCCCAGCCACCCCATATTGCCTGCCGAAATCATCGCGGCGCCGAGCAACGCCTTGTCGTGCGCGGCGGTGAGCGCGGTGACCCAACCGCCCATGCTGTGTCCCATGATGACAAGGCGTTTCGGGTCGATGCGCAGCTTCGCGGCGTTGGCGGGATCGCGCGCAAAAGCGAGGACGGCATCGGCGTCCTCCAGATTCTGTGCGAAGCGATAGTCGCCGGGGCTGCCCCACGATCCGCGGTAGTTGAAGGTGATCACCGTCCAGCCCGCGCGGCGCATCGCCTGCGCGAGATCGAGGTTCTTCTCGAGCCCCGGGAGGCCGTGGCAAAGGATGACTGTCGGGTGCGGGCCGGCGCCCTGCGCGACATAGACGACACCATTGATCCGGATCCCGCCGCTCGGGATATGGACGACCTCCATCGCTGCGGGATGCGTCTTGTCGGCGGGAGGATCGGTGTAGATCGCAGAGGGGATTCCAGGCGCCTGCGCGAAAGCGGGGAGGGGCAGGGCGAGTAGCGCGGCGGCGATCCATATCTTCATCGTCATTCCTCTTTGAAAGCGGCGAAGCTGCCGCCGCGTCCGGTGCCTTCGGTAAAGCGCTTCGCGCCCGCCGCGGCGCCTTCGCGTAACGGAGCGACCCCGGCGTGCGCCTCATGGGCGAGCGCGCCTTCGATGTCGAAATCCCATTGGCGGTAAGCGCTCAGCCGGTCGCTGTTCATGCAGAGTTGCGGAAAGGCGGCGACCTGCTTCGCGAGTTCGATCGCGGCGGCCAGCGCTTCGCCATCGGCGACGACCCGGTCGGCGAGGCCGATGCGCTGCGCCTCGTCGGCGGCAACCGCGCGGCCGGTCAGAATCATATCGAGCGCACGGCCTTGCCCGACGATGCGCGGCAGACGCACGGTGCCGCCGTCGATCAGCGGCACACCCCAGCGGCGGCAATAGACCCCGAACACCGCGCTCGCCGCAGCAACGCGCAGGTCGCACCAGAGCGCGAGTTCGAGTCCACCGGCGACGGCATGGCCCTCGACCGCGGCGATCACCGGCTTTTCGAGCAGCATTCGCGTCGGCCCCATCGGTCCCGGGCCGTCGGGGTCGTAACGCGAACCGCCCACGGCGTTGAGGTCGAAACCCGCACAGAAATGGCCCTCGCTGCCCGTCAGGATCGCGACGCGCGCGTCGGTATCGGCGGCAAAAGCGGTGAAGGCGCCGCGCAGGGCGAGGGCGGTTTCGGGATCGACCGCATTGCGGCGCGCGGGGCGGTCGATGGTGACGATGGTCACCGGGCCATCATGGTCGACAATCACGGACATGCAGGGCTCCAGCGCGCCGGATGCGCGTCATACGGGCTAGCATGATGCGGCGGGGACTTGAAAGAGCGATGCCTGTCGCCTAGATGGGATTCATGCGGGCCGGGCCCCTCTGGCGTCGGCGGGATATTTCCCGCCACGTGATGTCGGACCGCATCGGGTGACTCCGATGCTCTGGCCCATCTCCCCTCTACCCCCGGGACCGGCATCGGCGTCACCTGCTTGATTTATCAATCAGGAGGCCTTTTATGACGCTCAATCCCAATCTTTACCGCCTGACCGTGCTGCATCGCCAGCTCGACGAGGCCGAACGCCGCGAAGTGCGGCGGCGCGGCGCCGATCCGTTTCGCCTGTTGCGCCTGAAAACGCTGAAGCTGGCGGTCAAAAAGCGGCTCGCCGCGCTGACGACGCGGCCTGCGCTGCGCCCGGCGTTCGCGCACTAAATCCCATATAATCGACGATCGGGAGCGCTGCCTTTGCGAAGGCGGCGCGCTCGGCATATCCAGGGAATATCATCATGGAATTTCTGTTCGCCGACTGGCTGGGAACACCGGCCTGGTTCTGGCTCGCCTTCCTTGCGCTCGTCATCGCGCTCACCGCGTTCGACCTTGGCGTGCTCAACAAGGAAAACAAGGAGATGGGGATCGGCGAGAGCCTGAAGCTCTCCTTGCTCTACATCGGTATCGCCACCGCCTTCGGCGCGTGGGTCTGGGCCGCGAAAGGCGGCGAGGCCGGTCTCCAATATTATACCGGCTTCTTCATCGAGAAGGCGCTGTCGATCGACAATATCTTCGTCATCTCGCTGATCTTCACGACCTTCGCGATCCCGCCGCGCTACCAGTATCGCGCTTTGCTGTGGGGTATCGTCGCGGTGATCGTGCTGCGCGGCATCATGATCGCGGGCGGCGCGGCGCTGGTCACCGAATATGGCTGGCTGCTCTATATCTTCGCGGCTTTCCTCGTGTTCACGGGCGTGAAGATGCTGTTCACCAGCGAACAGCCGATGGATGTCGCGGGCAATCCGGTCGTCAAATGGCTGTCGCGCCGGATGCCGATCACGAACGAGCTGCACGGCGAGAAATTCTTCGTGCGCGTGCCCGATACGAAAACCGGCAAGGTCGTGCTCGCGGCGACGCCGCTGTTCCTCGCGCTCGTCGTCATCAATCTGGCCGACCTCGTGTTCGCGGTCGACAGCGTGCCGGCGATCTTCGCGATCACGACCGACACCTTCATCGTCTACACGTCGAACATCATGGCGATCCTTGGTCTGCGCGCGCTCTATTTCGCGCTGTCGGCGATGGTGCACCGTTTCCATTACCTCAAATATGCGCTCGCGCTGGTACTGGTGTTCATCGGATCGAAGATCTTCGTGGCCGATTTCGTGCTGGGCGGCGCGAAGTTCCCGCCGCTGGTCAGCCTTGGCGTCACGGTGGCGCTGATCGCGGGCGGCGTCATCTGGTCGCTCGTCAAGACGCGCGAGGAGGAAGCGGCGAAGTCCTGACGAAAATGTCCGCCGGAGGCCTTGCGGCTTCCGACGGACAGGCTTTCCTCCCCAGGAAAGCTCGTGAGGCGCGGGGCGGGTCGCTGACCCCGCGCCAAGAGGGGTGACGCGGGGGCTGCAACATTTCCCCCGCGTCTAACTCGTGTCAGGGGGCGAACTGGTTCCCCCTGCAGCCGTCAGGCCGCAAACTGGTTCATCGTATTGTCTTTGCCCGCGGCCTTGAGCGCCGCTTCGCCGGCGAAATATTCCTTATGGTCGTCGCCGATGTCGCTTCCCGACATATTCTGGTGCTTCACGCAGGCGATGCCCTGACGGATTTCCTTGCGCTGGACGCCCTTGACGTAGCCGAGCATCGCTTCGTCGCCGAAATATTCCTTCGCGAGATTGTCGGTCGACAACGACGCGGTGTGATAGGTCGGCAGCGTGATGAGGTGGTGGAAGATGCCCGCCCGCTTCGCCGCATCGCGCTGGAAGGTGCGAATGCGGTCGTCGGCCTCGGTCCCCAGTTCGGTGTCGTCATAATCGACGCTCATCAGCTTGGCGCGGTCATAGGCGCTGACATCCTTGCCGTCCTTTTCCCAGGCGTCGAACACCTGCTGGCGGAAGTTCAGCGTCCAGTTGAAGCTCGGCGAGTTATTGTAGGCGAGCTTCGCATTGGGAACGACTTCGCGGATGCGGTCGACCATGCCGGCAATCTGTTCGATGTGCGGCTTTTCGGTTTCGATCCACAAGAGGTCGGCGCCATTCTGCAGGCTTGCAATGCAATCCATCACGCAGCGGTCCTCGCCCGTGCCGGCACGGAACTGATAGAGGTTCGAGGGCAGACGCTTCGGGCGCATCAGCTTGCCGTCGCGGTTGATCAGCACGTCGCCGGGATTGCCCGCGCCTTCGACCTCTTCGCAATCGAGGAAGCTGTTATACTGGTCGCCAAGGTCGCCGGGTTCTTTGGAGAAGGCGATCTGCTTGGTCAGGCCCGCGCCGAGGCTGTCGGTGCGCGTCACGATGATGCCATCCTCGACGCCGAGTTCCATGAAGGCGTAGCGGCAGGCGCGGATTTTCGCGTTGAAATCCTCGTGCGGCACGGTGACCTTGCCGTCCTGGTGTCCACACTGCTTTTCGTCCGAGACCTGATTTTCGATCTGCAGCGCGCAGGCGCCGGCTTCGATCATCTTCTTGGCGAGCAGATAGGTCGCCTCGGCGTTGCCGAAGCCCGCGTCGATGTCGGCGATGATCGGCACGACGTGCGTTTCATGATTGTCGATCGCGGCCTGAACCTGCTTCGCCTTGAGTTCGTCGCCCTCGGCGCGCGCGGCGTCGAGATCGCGGAACAGCATGCCGAGTTCGCGAGCGTCGGCCTGGCGGAGGAAGGTGTAGATTTCCTCGATCAGCGCGGGAACGCTGGTCTTTTCGTGCATCGACTGGTCGGGCAGCGGACCGAATTCGCTGCGCAGCGCCGCGACCATCCAGCCCGAGAGATAGATGTAGCGGCCCTTGACGGTGCCGAAATGCTTCTTGATCGAGATCATCTTCTGCTGCGCGATAAAGCCGTGCCAGCAGCCGAGCGACTGGGTGTAGTTCGCGGGATCGGCGTCATAGGCGGCCATATCGGCGCGCATGATGCGCGCGGTGTAGCGCGCGACGTCGAGGCCGGTCCTGAACTTGTTCTGGGCGCGCATACGGGCGATGCTTTCGCCGCTGATGCCGTCCCACGTGCCGTCGTAATCGCGGATGAGGCGGCCTGCCTGCGCCATGTCTTCCTGATAGCCCATCGTCTTGTCCTTGGCTCTGCCCCTGCTGGGGCGTGGAGAGGTGATGGGGTGGAATTGACGCGATCGGCGCCAAAAGTGAAAAGCTTTGTCAATAATATTTGTGAAATATGGCCAATAGGTGGTAACATGCGTGTAAATTAGTAAAGAAAGTTACAAACCCATGGCGGAGCGGCGAGTATTTGCGGGGCCGGCGGTGCGCAAGGTGCGGCGCGAGGCGGCGATGACGCAGGCCGCGATGGCCGAGGCGCTCGACATATCGCCGAGCTACCTCAACCTGATCGAACATGGGCAGCGTCCCTTGTCGGCAACGGTGATCGTCAGGCTGGCCGAGCGTTTCGGGTTCGACGCGGCGAAACTCGGCGCCGAGGAGGTGCCGGGCGGGCTGGCGGGGCTGCGGCGGCGGCTCGCCGACCCGCGCTTCGCCGACCTCGGGATCGGCGCGCAGGAGGTCGAGGAGTGGCTACAGGCCGCGCCGGCGACGGCGGCGGCGTTCGCGCGGCTGTTCGATGCGGCACCCGAAGCGCGCGCCGAAGGCGGGGGCGATGCACCCGAAGTGGCTGCGGTGCGCCGTGCGATCGAGAAATGGCGCAACCATTTCCCCGACCTCGATGCGCGCGCCGAGGAACTCGCGGATGAGCTGCGGCTCGCGGGCGGCGACCTGTACGGCACGATTTCGGAACGGCTGCGCACGCGGCACCAGCTCGGCATCCGCATATTGCCGAGCGATGTGATGCCTGACCGGCTGCGCTGGCTCGACTGGCACGCACGCCAATTGATGCTCAATGAGCTGTTGCGTCCGGCTTCGCGGACCTTTCAGGCGGCGGCGACGCTGGCGCAGGTCGAGGCGAAGGGTGAAATCGACGCGCTGGTCGCCGGCGCGGAATTTGCCGAACCCGCCGCGGCGCGCCTGTTTGAGCGCCACCTGGTCCACTATTTCGCTGCGGCGCTGATGATGCCGTACAGCCGTTTCCTGCGGGCGTGCGACGCGACGGGTTACGACCTGCTGTTACTCCAGCGACGCTTCGGCGCGGGGTATGAGCAGGTCGCGCACCGGCTGACCACCTTGCAGCGCGTCGGCGCGCGCGGGCTGCCTTTCTTCATGCTGCGCATCGACCGCGCCGGGCAGGGGAGCAAGCGCTACGCCGGGGCGAGCCAGTCGTCGCTCGTCGACGGCGATGCGCGCTGTCCGCTGTGGGGCGTGCACGAGGCCTTCGCGCGGCCCGGCGAAGTCGTCGCCGACCTCGTCGAGCTGGAGGATGGATCGCGCTGGTTCACCCAGTCGCGTTCGGTCGCGGCGCCCGGTGCGACCGGAAGCGGCACGCCCGCGCGCTTTGCGGTGTGCGTCGGAGTAGACGCCAAGGTTGCCGCCCCGCTGATCGCCGCGCGCGGGATCGATTTGATGCGCAGCCCGGCGACGCCGATCGGTCTTGGATGCCGGCGCTGCACGCGGACCGGCTGCGTCCAGCGGTCGATGCCGCCGCTCGGCCGCCCGCTGCGGTTCAGGGAAGGCGAGCGTGGGGTGAGCGCCTTCGATTTCGCGGGGGACTAGGGTCATGGAGGCGGTGGGCCCGGCCGCCTGCTACTAGCGGGCGGCCCCGAAAGCTGGCATCAGGCGGTTGTGAACGCGTGTTGGGGGCTGCGCCGTGAATCTTATCAGTGCGGAGGGGTTTCGGACTCTTGTAGAGAATGTGCCTGACGGATTTTTCATCCACGACGAATCGGGCCGCCTCCTCGACCTGAGCGAGCGCTGCTGCGCCGAACTCGGCTATACGCGCGCGGAGTTGCTGCAAATGTCGATCCTCGACATTTCCGACGGGCTGGCGCGCGGCGAAAGCCCGCGGATATGGCGCGAGGCATCGGCGGGTTTCTCGGCCAATTATCGCGACGTCACCATCCATCGCGACGGCACGCGAATGCCGGTCGAGGTGCGGCTGACGTGCCAGATGGTCGACGGCCACAAATTGTTCCTCGGCGTGGCGCTCGACCGGGATGCGGGCGAGGACGAGGCGCTGATCGAGCAGCGGATCGACGAACGCGTCGCCGCGCTGCGCCTGGCGCACGACCGGCTGGCGATGGCGGCGGCGGGCGGCGGACTGGGCATATGGGACTATGACATCGCGCGCGACGCGATGCAGTGCGACCCGCAATGGTATCGCGTCATGGGCCGCGACCCGGCGCGGCCGATCCGCTCGGTCGCTGAATTCCGGACCATTATCCATCCCGACGACGCCGAGCGTGCGACCGAGGTGCGGGACGCGGCGGAGTGGCTGGACGCGGGCGAGGAGAATTACGGCATCATTTTCCGGATCGTGCGGTCCGACGGAACGCTGCGCTGGATTCGATCGGCGGCGTCGATCATTCGCGACGGCGACGGGGTCGCGATCCGCGCGGTCGGTTTCGTCATCGACATCACCGACGCGCAGGATGCGATGGCCAGCCTGGAAAGGAAGACGCGCGAGGACTCGCTGACCGGCCTCGCCAACCGGCGGCATTTCGATGAGGAGTTGCGCAAGGCGTGCCTTCACGCGACGCGTACCGGCGAGCCGCTGACCCTGGCGATGGTCGATGTCGACCATTTCAAGCTGTTCAACGACGCGGAGGGGCATTTGCGCGGCGATGCGGTGCTGATGGCGGTAGCCGACATCCTTCGCGGCGCGGCGCGGCGCCCTTATGACCTTGCGGCCCGCTATGGCGGCGAGGAATTTGTGCTGTTGCTGCCGGGGGTAAATGAGCCCGGGCCAATTCTGCAGTGCGTCGTCGACGAACTGGCGGCGCGGGCGATCCCGCATGTGGCGTCACCGGTCGCGTCGCATCTCACGATCAGTTGCGGCTGCGTTGTCGCCGTCGAGCTCGCGGACCTGCGGCCGATTGATCTGCTCGGCGAAAGCGACCGGGCGCTCTATCGCGCGAAGGAGGCGGGACGGAACCGCATCATCGTGTCGCGACTGTAAGGCGCGCGCTTGTTTCGCAGGAAAAGCTTCGCCCCCGGCTTAAACCCTTGTGCCGCCTGCCGTATCTGAAACAAATGCGTTGGAGCGACCGCGCCGGGACCGGGAATGCTTGTTCGAATAGAAGCCGAAGACGTCGAGATCGGGATGTTCATCCACGCCTTTGAAGGGTCGTGGTTCGATCACCCGTTCTGGCGGAGCTATTTTCGCGTCGAGACGCGCGAACAATTGAGCCGGATTCGCAGTTCGGGAATCGACGGGCTGGTAATCGATGCCGCGCGCGGGCTGGCGCCGCGCGCAGACCCGCAGGCGTCCGCGGACGGGGCAAAGTCACCACGTAGCAAGCCGCCGCCGGCGTCCGAAAGGCCGTGGGGTGACGCGATGTCGTTTCGCTCGACACCGACGTTTGCGCCGCCCGCGCCGCGCGACACGCCGCGCCGCCGCCGCGGCCATGCCACCGAATGCCGTCGCGCCAGGAAGGTGATCGACCGGACGCGCGAGGCCGTCGTCGACATGTTTGCGGCGGCACGTCTTGGGCGTGCGGTCGAGGTGCGGCGTATGGTCACGCTGGCGCGCTCGATCGGGGCATCGATCGAGCGCGATTCAAAGGCGCTGATCAACCTCGTCCGGTTGAAGGACAAGGACGAATATACCTATCTTCACTCGGTGGCGGTCTGCGCGCTGATGATCAACTTCGCCCGTCATCTCGAACTCGATCCGCAAGAGGTGGAGGATATGGGTGTGGCGGGTCTGCTGCACGACGTCGGCAAGGTCGCGATTTCGGATGAGATACTCAACAAGCCTGGCGCGCTGTCGAAGGGTGAAATGCGGTCGGTCCGCTCGCATCCGGTCGCCGGCCATCGCCTGCTGGCGAGTTCGCCCGGCGCCCCCGATACGGCGCTCGAGCTGTGCTTGCGTCATCATGAAAAGATCGACGGCACCGGCTATCCCGATGGCCTCGCCGGCGATGCGCTGTCGCTGGCCGCGCGCATGGGCGCGATTTGTGACGTCTATGACGCCGTGACGTCGAACCGGCCGTACAAGGACGCATGGACGCCGTGCGAAGCGCTGACCCGGATGGGCCAATGGGCGGGGCATTTCGACGCCGTGCTGCTCGATCGTTTTGCCGACAGCCTCGGCATTTTTCCCGTCGGGACGCTGGTGAGGCTGTCGACGGGGGAGTTGGGCGTCGTCATCGGCAGCGCCGACGACGCGCCGGAGAATATCGTCGTTCGGGCCTTTTTCGATTGCGAGACGCTGGCCGAAATGGCCCCGATCGAGCGTATCGTCTCGCCGGCGATGGAACATCCGCGGATCGTGGGGAGAGACAGCCCCTCCTTCTGGCGCTTTGCCGACTGGGATGCGCTGCGTTTCCGCATCATGAGCGGCGCCGATACTTCCGCAGCGGCTTCCGACGGCGAGCCGCCGATCGGTCCGCGCGGCGCCGATCAATAGACGCCGCCGCGGACCGCGCGCGATACGCTGCGGGTCCCTTTGCGATCAGGCCTTTTGCGCAGCCGTCCAGCGGTCGATCACCGACGCGAGCACCGAAATCGGCATGGCGCCCGCCGACAGCGCGGTGTCGTGGAAGCCGCGCAGATCGAATTTGTCGCCGAGCGCGGCCTTTGCCTTTTCGCGGATCGCGACCCAGCGCGTCTGGCCGACCATGTAGCTCGTCGCCTGACCCGGCCACACGCAATAACGCTCTATTTCGGTGATGTTCGACGGTTCGGGGGTGCCGAGTGTCTCGTTATAGTAGGCGATCGCCTTCTCGCGCGTCCATTTATAGTGGTGGAGCCCGGTGTCGGCGACGAGCCTCGCGGCGCGGAACATATAGGACTGGAGATAGCCGAGGCGTCCCCACGGGTCCTTTTCATAGACGCCCATCTCGTCGGCAAGCTGCTCGGCGTAAAGACCCCAGCCTTCGGTGTAGACCGAATAGGCGGGCAGGCGGCGAAGGCGCGGGATGCCTTCGGCTTCCTGTGCGAGCGCGATCTGATGGTGATGGCCGGGCGATGCCTCGTGATAGGTAAGCGTAGGCAGCGTCCACGAAGGATTTTCGGCGGTATCGCGGAGGTTGATATAATAGGCGCCGGGGCGCGAGCCGTCGAGCGCGGGGATCTGGTAATAGCCGCCGGTGGCGCCGTCCTCGATATCGGCAGGGACGCGGCGGATCTCGACCTTCGCCTTGGGCAGGCGGCCGAAAGCCTCGGGAAGCCGTGCCTGGATCGCCTGCATCTGGCTGTTGAGCTCGGCGATCAGCCTGGCCTTGCCCTCGTCGGTGTTCGGATAGAGGAAGCGCGGATCCTTGCCGAGCGCGCGCATCCGTTCGGCGACGCTGCCCTTCGTCATACCCTGCGCCTTGAAGATCGCGTCGGCCTGCGCGCTCAAATCGGCGACGCGGTCGAGCCCGAGCTTGTGCACCTCCTCGGCCGACATCTCCGTCGTCGTCGCGTAGCGCAGCGCATAGGCATAATATTCGTCGCCCTTCGGCAGGCGCCAGACGCCGGCATCGTGCGTCGCGCGTGGGCGAACGGCACGAAGCTCGTCGGCCTGACGGCGCATTGCGGGATAGATCTTGCCCTCGATGATCGCGGCGCAGCGTTTCGCCCAGTCGCCGGGGATATCCTTCGTCTTCGCGGCGAGATTTTTCGTCAGCCCGTTTGCGTCGGGGGCGGGCGCCCAGATGCGGTCGAACTGGCCGAGCGTGCGGTCGATGACGAAATCGGGCGGGATCACGCCGTTCGCGTGATCGGTCTTGATCCTGCCGGTTTCGTTGTCGAGCTGAACCGCGAAATCGGCGCAGCGCGCGAGATAGGCTTCGGCATCGGCGGCGTTCGCGATGCTGTGCTGGTTGATCAGGAAATCGGGGACCGAGCGATAGCCGCCCGAGAGCTGCGTCACCGGATGGGGTTCGGGCCAGCTGTGGAGGCCATAGCCGAACGTGTCATACGCCTTGACGAAATATTCCCACGGCCCGCGGAAGGTTTCGTAGTTTACGAGGTCCATCCCCGAAAGCTTGGATGCATCGATCTTTTTCAGTTCGGCGAGACCGTCGCGGTAGAGCTGGTGGCTCCGTTTGACGCCGGTGGGCGAGCGATCGTCGAGTTTTGCCTTGAGCACCAGGCGGGCGTCCTTGTCGAGCCCGAGCGCGGTCGCGAATTCGGGACTTTCGTCGATCATCCGGTCATAGAAGCGGTCGTAGATCGCGGTGAGCCGTGCGCCTTCACCGGACGCCGCCTGCCCCGTCAGTGCGCCTGCGGGATTGCGGACACCCGCGAGCGCGGAGGTCGCGGCGAGAGTTGCGATGAGGGTGCGGCGGTCGAGCATGATCGTCTCCGATGAGGTGTGTTGTCTGGATGCTACACGGGCGGGTCAGCCGCGTCTTGTATCGATTTGACCTCGGCGCCACGCGCCCGGCGTTGCGCCGCTGAGCCGTCCGACGGCGTGCGTCATATGCGCCTGATCGGTAAAATGGAGGCGGTGCGCTATGTCTGAAAAGGTTTCGGTGCCCGTGCGGATCGCCGCGAGGGCGGTGCGCGCACGGGCATCGGCCCGATAAGCCTTGGGCGTGCAGCCATAGGCGGCCCCGAAACCGCGGCTCAGCGTTTCGGCGCGCACGCCCATACGCTCGGCCCATTCGCCGAGCCTGATCGGGGTACCTCTGCGCAGGTCGTGCGCAAGCAGGTCGGGCCAGTCGAGCGCCATATCGGGAAGCGCGCAAAATTGTTCGGCAAAGGCGGCGGCCGCAGCACGCGGATCGCGCGCGGCGAGGCGGACAAGCGCATCGGGATCATCAACGCGGCCACGAACATGTGCCGTTGCCGCCAGTTCGGCGGGCAAACCGAGGACGAGGACGCGCGCGCCCTTTGCCTCGAAGCGATCGAGGTGCGATTCGAACGGATGGTGGATCAGCGCGTCGCCGGGGCGCACGTCGAAGCGGCCTTCGTCGCCCGCTTCCTGATAACCGCCCTCGAGCACGACCGCGACGAAAGCATCGTCATGGCAGTGGCGCGCGCGCAGTTCGTGCGGATAGTGGTCGAGCAGCCCGAGCGGCGCATCGGCGAAACGGGATGAACCCATCGGCCTATTCGCGCGCCTTCGCCGCCAGGCGCACGTCCTGCGCGCGGTCGAGCGGCATGACCAATATGTCGTCGCCGTCGACGATCACCGCGACATTTTCCATGCCGATGACCGATACGCGCTTGTCGCCCGCGCGGACCAGATTGCCGCGACTGTCGTGCACGAAGGCGTCGCCGGTGACGACGTTCGCGTCGGCGTCCTTTTGGCCCAGCGCGTGGACCGTGTGCCAGCTGCCGAGGTCGGACCACCCCATCGATGCGGGCACGACCGCGACACGGTCGTCCTTTTCCATAACCGCATAATCGATCGAATCGGAGGGCGCGCGTTCGAATTGGAGAGCGTCGGCGTAAAGCGCATCGCCATCGCGCATTCCCGCCGCGACGGCGCGGTCGGCCGCCTCGAAAATCGGGCGGCAATGCGTCAGCATCGCGTCGCGCATCCGCGCTGCACGGAACAGGAAGATCCCTGCATTCCAGCTATATCCGCCGGTCGCAAGCATTGCCTCGGCGTCGGCGAGCGGCGGCTTTTCGATGAAGCGGTCGACAGCAAAGCCGTCTTCGCCCAGCGGCTCGCCGCCGGCGATATAGCCGAACCCCGTTTCGGGGCGGTCGGGGGTGATGCCGAAGGTGACGAGCCAATCCTGCTGCGCAAGGCGTGCGCCCTTGGCGATCGCGGCATGGAACGCCCGGACGTCGGCGATCACATGGTCGCTGGGCATCACGAGGAGCAGCGTATCGGCGTCGGCCGACGCGACGGCGAGGGCGATCGCCGCCGCGGTGTTGCGCGGCATCGGCTCGACGAGCAGCGATGCTTCGCTTGTGTCCATCTGGTCGCGCACCGTCGCGACATGGCCGTCGCCGCACAGCACGATCGGCGGCAGGAAATCGGTGCCCGCGGGCGTCCGCTCGACCGTCTGACGGAACAGGCTTTGTGTGCCGGTCAGCGGCAGGAACTGCTTCGCGCGGGTTCCGCGCGATTCGGGCCACAGGCGGGTGCCCGCGCCGCCGCAGAGGATTACGGGCTGGATCATCAACGTCATGATATCGGGTCTATCGTCTCGGATGCCGCGGGTCATCCCCCCTTAGCGCGATGGCAAGTGTAAAATTAACCGACAGTTGACGCCTCGGCTGTAGTAACGGGTGCGCGAAAGGTTTCCATGTTTCGGCTGTTTAAACATTATGTTCCGCACGCTGTCGTCTGGCTGGCGCTGATCGAGTTTCTGGCGCTGCTCGCTTCGGCCGAGGGGGCGTGGCACCTCTATGCGCGCCAGGCGGGTTTCGACGCGGGGCCGCTCGGCGACCGTTGGCTACCGCTCGCGACCTTTGCGCTTGCCAATTCGCTCGCGATGATGGCGACGGGCATGTACGGGAACGAGGGGTTGCGTTCGATGCGCTTCGCCACCGCGCGGCTGCTGGCGGCGATCTCGCTCGGGGTGATTTTCCTGTCGGTGCTCGGCTTCCTGCTGCCCGCCGCGACGCTTTGGCGCGCGAACAGCCTTTATGCGATGATCTTCGCGATCGCGTCGCTCTTTGTCATCCGCCTCGCGCTGACGCAGTCGGCGGGGGCCGAGGCGTTCCGCCGCCGCATCCTCGTACTTGGCGCCGGACCGCGTGCCGCGCGGCTTGCGGCGCTGGCCGAAGCGCCGGGAAGCGGGCTCGAAATGGTCGGCTTCGTCGCGATGAGCAGCGCTGAAACGACGGTGCCGGGCGCCATCGCCCGCGAAGCGATCGACAATCTGTCGGACCATGTCGTGAGGCTACGCGCGGGTGAAGTGGTGCTGGCGCTCGAGGAACGGCGCAACGCGCTGCCGCTGAACGACCTGCTCCGCGTCAAGACGACGGGGGTGCATGTCAACGATATCGCCAGCTTCATCGAGCGCGAAACGGGGCGTGTCGACCTCGCGACGACAAACCCCAGCGGGCTGATCTTTTCGGACGGATTCTCCGCGGGGCAGCGGATCTCCAAGGTCGGCAAGCGGCTGTTCGACATCCTCGCCAGCCTGATCGTGCTGATCGTCGGCCTGCCGCTGGTCATCGTCGCGGGGATCGCGGTCGTCCTCGACAGCCGCGGGCCGGTCTTTTACCGCCAGCCGCGCGTCGGCCTGTTCGGCGAGCCTTATGACATCTTCAAGATCCGGTCGATGCGCACCGATGCCGAAGCCGCGGGCAAGGCGGTGTGGGCGAGCGAAAACGATCCGCGCGTCACCCGCGTCGGGCGGATCATCCGAAAGCTGCGCATCGACGAACTGCCGCAGACCTGGTGCGTGCTGAAGGGGGATATGAGCTTTGTCGGCCCGCGCCCCGAACGGCCGAGCTTTGTCGATGAACTCGAACAGAAGCTGCCCTATTATGCCGAGCGGCACATGGTGAAGCCCGGCCTGACGGGCTGGGCGCAGATCAACTATCCCTATGGCGCGTCGGTCGAGGATGCGCGCGTGAAGCTCGAATATGATCTCTACTATGCCAAGAATTACTCGCCCTTCCTCGACCTGTTGATCCTGCTCCAGACGGTCCGCGTCGTGCTGTGGCCGGACGGGGCGCGCTGATCATGGTCGCCGGGCTGTCGCAGATATTGTCCGGTCTCGCGCTGGCGGGTTTTGCCGGTGTTGCGCTGTGGCTGCTGATGCGACCGCGCGAACGCATGGCGGCGTTGATGCCGGCACCGCGGCTCCTGGTGGCGACGGCCGCCGCGACCGCGCTCTGGTGCGCAGCCGTCGCGGTCTTTGGACCGGGATCGTCGCAGTCGCTGGTGGTACAGCCGCTGCGCGACCTCGCGATGCTCGGCTGGCTGGGTGCGACCTTCTGGTCGTCCCGCGGTCCGATGTCGCGGCCGCTGCGGCTGATCCTGAAGATGCTGGCGACGATCTGTGTGCTGACGCTGTTGCTCGGTACCGCGGCGTACCTGCGCGCGGGCGCGGCGGCGGAGCCGTGGATGGCGCCGACGCTGACCTTTGCCACGATGCTCGTTGCGGTCGGCGGGTTGCTGATCATCGATGGCGGGGTTCGCCACGCCGGCGCCGGGCAGCGGATGCCGGTGATGGCCGTCGCGGGCGGCTTTGCGATGCTGTGGGCGTATGAACTCAACGCGCAGCTGATCGGTGCGCTGACCGGCCAGACGGCCTCGACGCTGGTCGCGCTGTTGCCCGCGGTCGCGCTGCTCACCTTGCCGACCTATGTCCTCGCGGCGCTCGATATCGGGCGTGAGCGGATGCGCCTGTCGCGCACCGCAGCGATGCGCACGCTGATCCTGCTCGGCGCCGCCGCCTATCTGATCCTGATCGGGCTGACCGGCGCCGTCGCGCGGATGTTCGGCGGCGATTATGCCGAACTGGCGCAGGCGATCTCGCTCGCCGTTGCGCTCGGCGCGGGCGGGCTGCTGCTCGCCTCGGCGCGGTCGCGCGCGTGGCTGTCGGTGATGATTTCCAAACATTTCTTCGAGCATCGTTATGACTATCGCGCCGAATGGATGCGCTTCACCGCGACACTGGGACAGGCGGCGGCGGGCGGCGGCGAGGATGACCGAAACCTGTATCGCCGGGTCGCAAAGGCGCTCGCCGAACTGACCGGCAGCCCGGGCGCGCTGTTGATGCTTCCCGGCGCGTCGGGCGCCTTTCGCATCGCCGAGCAGTGGCACTGGCCGGTGGGGATCGAGGAGGGGGCGATCCTGTCGCTGCGGTCGGCTTTCACGCTTCAGGAAACGAGCCACATCGTCGATCTCGACGCCGAACGTCGCGGACAGGGGAACGAGGATCTTGCGATCCCCGACTGGCTGATCGCCGACACGCGCGCCTGGGTGGTCGTGCCGGTGCTGCATTTCCAGCGGATGATCGCGATCGTCGTGCTGCACCGCCCCGCGGTGTCGCGCGCGCTCGACTGGGAAGACCTCGACGTGCTGCGCATTGCGGGGCAACAGGCCGCGAGCTACCTCGCTGAATCGCAGAGCCAGCAGGCGCTGTCGGAGGCGCGGCGGTTCGACGAGTTCAATCGCCGCTTTGCCTTCATCATGCACGACATCAAGAATCTGGCCAGCCAGCTCAGCCTGCTCGCGCGCAACGCCGAACGCCACGCCGACAAGCCCGACTTTCGTGCCGACATGGTCGAGACGCTGAAAATTTCGGCGGGACGGCTGAGTGACCTGCTCGTCCGGTTGTCGCCGCGCGAGCGTGGACCGGCGGCCGAGGCCGGACGGACGCTGATCGAACCGGTATTGAACGAAATTGCCGTCGAAGCGCGGCCGCGCCGCGCGCTTTTCGTCGGCTGTCAGGCCGGTCTGTCGGCGTGGGCCGACTCCGCGTCGGTCCGGCAGGTCGTCCAGCATCTGGTCGCCAACGCGATCGATGCGTCCGCGCCCGGCACGCCGGTGCAGGTCGTTGCGGTCGCCGAACAGGGGCGCGTGCGCATCGATGTGATCGATCAGGGCGTGGGCATGACGAGGGATTTCATCCGCGACGAGCTGTTCAAGCCGTTCGTGTCGACGAAGGAGTCGGGATTTGGCCTCGGCGCCTTTGAAGCCCTGCAGGTCGCGCAGGCGATGGGCGGCACGATCGAGGTGGCGAGCGAACCGGAGAAGGGGAGCGATTTCACCCTGTGGCTGCCGCTCGCCGATGCGCATGGCGACGCCGGGATCGACGCGCGGGTAATGAAGGTGGCATCGAAATGAGTGAGAGCGGGGCCTCTGTCCGCAAGCTGCTGGTGGTCGAGGACGACCCGGGGCTGCAGACGCAGCTCAAATGGGCGTACGAAGATTATGCGGTGCTGATCGCGGGCGACCACGACGCGGCGATCGATCTGCTGCGCGCCGAGGAGCCCGACGTGGTGACGCTCGACCTGGGCCTGCCGCCCGATCCCGACGGCACGCGCGAGGGATTCCGGACGCTCAAAACGATCCTCGAAATCAAACCCGACACCAAGGTCATCGTGGTGTCGGGGCACGGCGAACGGGCGAGCGCGCTGACGGCGATCGCGAACGGTGCGTGGGATTTCTACCAGAAGCCGATCGATATCGACGAGCTGGGGCTGATCGTCCGCCGGGCCTTTCATGTTCGCGATCTGGAGGTCGAGAACGCGCGGCTGGCAAGCGAGGGCAGCGGCGACAATCGCGTGCTTGGCGGCATGATCACCGGTGCGCCCGAGATGCACAAGGTCGCACGGACGATCGAACGCGTCGCGAATCTCGATGTGTCGGTGATGCTGCTCGGCGCGAGCGGCACCGGCAAGGAATTGCTGGCGCGCGGTCTGCACGAAGCGAGCGGACGGCGCGACGGCGCGTTCGTCGCGATCAATTGCGCGGCGATCCCCGAAAACCTGCTCGAAAGCGAATTGTTCGGGCATGAGAAGGGCGCGTTCACCGGCGCGGTGAAGACCACCGAGGGCAAGATCGAGCTTGCGCATGGCGGGACGCTTTTCCTCGACGAGGTCGGCGATATCCCGCTGCCGCTACAGGTCAAATTGCTGCGCTTTCTGCAGGAGCGCACGATCGAGCGCATCGGCGGGCGCAAGGCGATCGCGGTCGACACGCGGATCGTCTGCGCGACGCACCGCGACCTCGATGCGATGATCGCGGCGCAAAGCTTTCGTGACGATCTGTATTATCGCCTCGCCGAAATGGTGGTGAAGATCCCGTCGCTTACCGAGCGGCCGGGCGACGCGGTGCTGCTCGCGCGCCATTTTCTCCACCAATATGCGCCTGAGATGAATCCCGGCGTCCGCGGCTTTGCACCCGATGCGTTGCAGACGATCGACGAGGGGCGCTGGCCGGGCAATGTCCGCGAGCTTGAAAATCGCATCAAACGCGCCGTTATCATGGCCGACGGCAAGCTGGTGATGCGCGAGGATCTCGATATGGCGGGCGAAATTGCGGAGGGCGAGGAGGCGTGGCTCAACCTGCGTAGCGCGCGCGAAGCCGCCGACCGCGTCGCGATCCGACGCGCGATGACGCAGTGCGAGGGCAATATTTCCGCCGCCGCCAAGTTGCTCGGGATCAGCCGCCCCACGCTCTATGACCTGCTCAAGCAATATCGGATGCACGCCTGAATGGATTGGCGCCGCGTCTGGGCCGGCGCGCCGTTTATCGCGGCGCTGCTGCTGGGGGCGTGCAGCGGCGGGGCGTCGACGGCGCCGCGCCACGCGCTCGAACAGCGCCGTACCGCGTTGCAGAATGCGATCGCCGACGATCCGAAATCGATCGTGCGGCGGGTCGAACTGGCGCGCGTCGCGATCGCGCTGGGCGACGGTGTCGGCGCCGAAGCGGCGGTGAAAGCGGCGCTGGACGCGGGCGCGAAGGAGGCGGCGCTGCGCCCTTTGCTCGCGCGCGCCTATGCGATGCAGGGCGACGGATCCCGCGCGCTCCAGACCATCGATAGCGGACCGGTCATCCCCGAGATGATCGGCGAGGCGGCGTGGGTCGCGGGCGACGTTCACCTCGGCAATGGCGATCTTTCCGCGGCGCGCGACGCCTATGATCGCGCGGTGCACGAACTGCCGCGGAGCGCCGCGCTGTGGGTCGATGTCGCGCGCTTTCGCGACGCCAACGCCGACACCCGCGGCGCGCGCGACGCGGTCGATTATGCGATCGAACTCGACAAGGCGAACAGCGCCGCGCTGGCGTTCAAAGCCAATCTGGTGCGCACCGAGGATGGCCTGAACGCCTCCCTCGGCTGGTACGACAAGGCGCTCGTTGCCGATCCCGATAATGCCGATGCGTTGATCGATCAGGCGGCAACGCTTGGCGACCTCGGCCGCTATCGCGACATGCTGATCGCGTTGCGCCACGCCGCGATGATCATCCCGCGCGATCCGCGGCTCTATTATCTGCAAGCGGTGCTGGCTGCGCGCGCGGGCAATTACCGGCTCGCGCGCAGCCTCCTGCAACGGACGCGTGGCGAACTCGACGAGCAGCCGTCGTTCATGCTCTTGAGCGCGATCGTCGAGCTCGAACTGGGCGGCGAGGCGGTCGCGGCGACATGGGCCGACCGGCTGATCGCAGGGCAGCCGAACAACTTCACCGCGCGCCGGATCCTTGCCGCCGCCGACTGGGCCGGCGGCGACACCGACGGAGCGTCGGAAGCGCTGGCGCCGATCGTGTCGCGCCCCGACGCCGACAGCTGGTCGCTGCTCCTCGCGGCGCGCGTCGCGGCCGAACTGGGACGGCGGATCGAGTCGGCGGACTATCTGGACCGCGCGGCGACGCTCGCGCGCGGCGAAGCCGTCCCCTTTGCCGCAGACAATGATTACGGGCTGCTCACGATGGCGGCCGACGCCGAGCCGCTGAACCCCGCGGTAGCGATCCCCGCGATCTCGGCCGACCTGTCGAGCGGCAACAGCGCTCGCGCTATCGCGCGCGCCTTGCGGATCCGCGATGCGAACCGCGGCGTCGCCGACGCGCATATCCTGCTGGGCGATGCGGCGCTGGCGGGCGGGCGGTTCGATCTCGCCATCCAGTCCTATCGTGCGGCGCGGGCGCTCGATGCGGGCGAACGGACGACGCTTCGGCTCGCCAACGCGCTATATCGTGCCGGCGATATCGCCGGCTCGGGCGCGGCGATTCTCGCATTGCGCGACAGCCAGCCGTCGAGCATCGCTGCCGACCGGCTCGCCGGGCATCTTGCGATGGATATCGAACATTGGGACGACGCGATCGCGCATTTCGAGCGCGTCCGCCAGCGGATCGGCGACCGCGACGTTGTGGTCCTGCGCGAACTCGCGCGGGCATGGGCTGCGAAGGGCGACGATGCACGCGCGCTGCGCCTGATCGATCGCGCCTATCGGCTGCAACCGCTCAATGCTGCGATCATGGAATTTTACGCCGACCTGCTCGCGCGCCGCGGGAACAAGCAGGCTGCCGCGGATTTGCGCGACAAGGCCGCGCAGATCGGGCGTTAAGCCTCGGTCAGATCGAGCAGGGTGCGCGCGTCGAGGCCGATGCGGCGCATCTGCTGCGCGACGGGGGGCCAGACATTCGCAAGGAAATCGGCGCGCATCAGGTCGCGCAGTCGTTCGGTCGCGCCCTCGGCGACGAACATGCCGACGCCGCGCTTGACCGTAACCAGCCCCTCGTCCTGAAAGGTCTGATAGGCCTTGGCGACGGTCAGCGGGTTGGCGCCTTCCTCCGCGGCGAGCGAGCGTACCGACGGCAACATGTCGCCGTCGTGGAACTGGCCGTCGAGGATCGCGTTCGCGATGACATCGCGGAGGCGCTGGTACACCGGTTTGGACTGATCGAGCATGCCGCCTTAATGCCATAAGACAGCAGCACAGTCAAATTAGGATTGTTACAAAGTGTAACCGATTGGCGTAACTAAATTTCCCAAGTGCGAACGACATCATCATATTCGGGGCGCGGGCGCTCGTCGAGGTCGCGCGATGCGGTGCCGAGGAAGAAATACCCGACAATTTTGTCGCCGTCGCCCGCGCCGAACGCCGCGGCGACCTCGGGGCTGAAGGCCGCCCAGCCGGTGAGCCAGCTCGCGACGAAGCCGTGCGCGTGCGCGGCGTGGAGCAGGTTCATGCCGACCGCGCCCGCCGACATCTGCTGTTCCCAGACGGGTATCTTGGCACCGGGGGTCGGGGTCGAGACGAGCACAAGCAAGGTGGGCGCCTGATGCGCGAACTGGTCGAGCGCCGACAGATCCATGCCCGCGGCGCCGGGATTTTCCGCGACCCATGCTTTTTTCAGTAGCGCGGCAAAGGCGTCGCGCTGGTCGTCGGCGATCGTCACGATCCGCCAGGGCGCAAGCTTGCCATGATCGGGGGTGCGCAGCGCGAGCGCGATGATGGCCTGAAGCTGCGCCGCATCGGGGCCGGGCGCGATCATGTCGCGGGCCTTGCCCGAGCGGCGGGTGGCGAGATGGGCGAGGAGCGAGGAGGTGTCGTTGAACATGGTACGCCATGTGGCGTTTCGCGTCACTTTGCGCAAGTGTTGCGAACGATTCGCAACAGTTTTTGGCCCGTCCGAAGCGGTTTCACGCGCAATTAGATTCTTCCCATACGCAATTTTGACGCTAGTGTTACGGCCATCTGCCTCGCTTACGGGGCCTATAACCATATCCAGGGAAGGGTCGCCATGACCAAAGCCTATGCCCAGCACGGGGATGCCGCCGGGACGTTTCTCGGCCACCCGAAGGGTCTTTTTGTCCTGTTTTTCGCCGAAATGTGGGAGCGATTTTCCTATTACGGGATGCGCGCGCTCCTGATTTTCTACCTGACCAAGCACTGGCTGTTTTCGGACGGGGAATCGGGCGTCATCTATGGTGCGTACACCGCGCTCGTCTACATTACCCCGGTGCTCGGCGGCTACCTCGCCGATCGCTGGCTCGGGCAGCGAAAAGCGGTCACCTACGGCGCGATCTTGCTGACATTCGGCCATTTCATCATGGGGTTCGAGGGCGATGGCGGACAGGATCCGGCCAGCCTCAGCATCTTCTGGCTCGCGCTTGCCTTCATCATCGTCGGTTCGGGCTTCCTGAAAGCCAATATCTCGGTGATCGTCGGCCAGCTCTATCCGCGCACCGACGTGCGCCGCGACGGTGCCTACACGATCTTCTACATGGGGATTAACCTCGGCGCGTTCCTCGGTTCGCTGCTCTGCGGTTATCTCGGCGAAGTCTATGGCTGGTCCTATGGCTTCGGCGCCGCCGGCTTCGGTATGCTGCTCGGCCTGATCGTCTTCATCTGGGGCAAGCCGCTGCTGCTCGGCCGCGGCGAACCGGAGGATCCGGCGAAACTGGCGCAGCCCGTCATGGGCATCAAGTTCGAATGGCTTCTCTACATCGTCGGTCTGCTCGCCGTCGGCGTCTGCTGGTGGATGGTGCAGAATCAGGCGCTGGTCGGGACGCTGCTCGGCGTCGCGGGCGCCGCACTCGTCGCTTATGTGGTCTTCACCGCCGTCGTGAAACTGCCCTCGCAGGACCGCGACCGCATCTTCGCCGCGATGTTCCTGATTCTTGGATCGATCCTCTTCTGGGCCTTGTTCGAACAGGCGGGTTCGTCGCTTAACCTCTTCGCCGATCGCTATGTCGATCGCGCAGGGGTGCCGGCGTCGGTCTTCCAGTCGCTCAACGCCGGCTATATCGTTCTCTTCGCACCGCTGTTCGCTGCGCTCTGGACCTGGCTCGGCCGCCGTGGGTGGGAGCCTTCAGCGCCTGCCAAGTTCGGCCTAGCGATGCTCCAGCTCGGTCTTGGCTTCTTCGTGCTCAAATGGGGCGCCGAAGCCGCGGGCATGGAAAATGCCACGCCGGTGCTGTTCATCTTCCTGATCTACCTGCTCCACACGACCGGTGAACTTTGCCTGTCGCCGGTGGGTCTCAGCGCCATGAACCGCCTCGCGCCCGCGCACATGGCGTCGCTCATCATGGGCACCTGGTTCTTTGCATCGGCGACCGGCAATTTTGCCGCGGGCCTGATCGCGGCGGCGACGGGGTCGGAAAAGGCGAGCGGGGAGGGTGCCGGCAAGGCGCTGGTGCTCGATGTCTATCAGACGATCGGCCTCTGGGCGGTCGGCTTCGGTATTCTCGTGATCGTCGTCTCGCCGCTGATCAAGAAGCTGATGCACCTCGACTCGCTGCGCGATGCCGAGGATCTGGCTGGTCAAAAGGAACTCGCCGAGCCGCAGGCGGCTGGCGTTCATCCTGAACCCAAGGGGGCGTAATCGATGATCCGGGGTGTGAAGGGCAGCCTGCTGGCTGCGGTGTCGCTGGCGCTCGTCGGTTGTGCGGCGAGCAATGGAGAGACGGCCTCGGCGGGCGACAAGCCCGCCGCGAGCGCCGAGAAGCCGGTAAAGTTCAACAAGGATCCCTATCCGTCGACCTACAAGCCCTATGCGGGGCAGGTCACGGCGGTCCGCAATGTCACCATCTTCGACGGTGAGGGCGGGCGGATCGACAATGGCACCGTGCTGCTCGCGAACGGCAAGGTCGAGGCCGTGGGCGGCCCCGATACGCCGATCCCGGCCGACATCGCGGTCTATGACGGCACCGGCAAGTTCCTGACCCCCGGCATCATCGACATCCACAGTCACCTCGGCGACTATCCGTCGCCCAGCGTTGACGCCCATTCGGACGGTAACGAGGCAACCTCGCCGACGACCCCCGAAGTCTGGTCGGAGCATAGCGTCTGGCCGCAGGACCCGGGGTTCAGTCGCGCGCTGGCGAATGGCGGCGTGACGGCACTCCAGATCCTGCCCGGGAGCGCGAACCTGATGGGCGGACGCTCGATCACGCTCAAGAATGTGCCCTCGCGCACCGTGCAGGGGATGAAATTCCCCGGCGCACCCTATGGCCTGAAAATGGCGTGCGGCGAAAATCCGAAGCGCGTCTATGGCGGCAAGGGGCGGATGCCCTCGACCCGCATGGGCAATTTCGCGGTGAACCGCGCGACCTGGCAAAAGGCGGCGGCGTACAAGAAGAAGATGGACGACGGGAAAGCCGTCGACCGCGACCTTGCGATGGAAACGCTCGCGGGCGTGCTGTCGGGCGAGATCCTCGTCCACAACCACTGCTACCGCGCCGACGAAATGGCGCTCGTCATCGATATGTCGAAGGAGTTCGGCTACAAGGTGTCGACCTTCCACCACGCGGTCGAAGCGTACAAGATCGCGGACATCCTTCAGAAGGAAGGCATCTGCTCGGCGATGTGGGCCGACTGGTGGGGCTTCAAGATGGAAGCCTATGACAGCGTGAACGAGAATATCCCGCTCGTCTACAAGGCCGGTGCCTGCACGATCGTCCACTCGGACGATGCGAACCAGATCCAGCGGCTCAATCAGGAGGCCGCGAAAGCGCGCGCCGCGGGCCGCCGCATCGGGATCGACGTCAGCGACGAACTGGCATGGACCTGGCTGTCGTACAATCCGGCGAAAGCGCTGGGTATCGCCGACCGGACCGGCAGCCTGAAGCCGGGCAAGATGGCCGATGTCGTTTTGTGGAACGGCAATCCGTTCAGCGCTTATACGCGCCCCGAAAAGGTGTGGATCGATGGGGCTTTGATGTTCGACGCGAACGATCCGAAACGGCGTCCGGTGAGCGATTTCGAACTGGGTCAGCCGGGTGAAGGAGATGTGAAATGATCCGCGTACTCCTTCTTTCCGCCGCAGCCATCATTGCAGTGCCCGCCGCTGCGCAGGATGTCGCGATCGTCAATGCGAAGCTCGTCATCGGCGACGGCAGCGCGCCCATCGACGGCGGTACTGTCGTTGTACGCGGTGGCAAGGTCGTTGCGGCAGGCGCCGGCGTTGCGGTGCCCGCGGGCGTCGAGCGCGTCGATGCTCAGGGGCGTTATGTGACGCCGGGCATCGTCGCGGCGTTCAGCCGCGTCGGGCTGACCGAGGTCGACGCCGTCACCGGCACCAACGACCGTTCGGCAGCCCGTTCGCGCTTTTCGGCGGGGCTCGATATCGCGCCAGCGCTGAACCCGATGGGATCGCCGGTCGCCGTCAACCGCGCGTCGGGCGTGACGCGCGCGATCGTCGCGCCGCAGAGCAGCAGCAATCTGTTCGCCGGACAGGGCGCGGTCGTCGATCTGGCCGATGACATGGACATGGTGACGCGCCCGCGCGCGCTGCAATATGTTGCGTTTGGCGAGGATGGATCGGCGAAGGCGGGGGGCAGCCGCGCGGCGACCTTCCTGCTCTTCCGCGAACAATTGCTCGCTGCGCGCAGCTACGCCCGCAACCCCGCGACGCTCGCCGAATGGGGCAATGACGCGATGATCCAGCGCGCCGACGCCGATGCGCTGGTGCGCGTGATCGACGGCACGACGCCGCTGTTCGTGCGCGTCGACCGCGCCGCCGACATCGTCAATGTGCTGAAGCTGCGGCAGGACTTCCCCGCACTGAAGCTCGTGCTCGTCGGGGTAACCGAAGGCTGGCTGGTCGCGCGCGAGATCGCAGCGGCGAAGGTGCCGGTACTCGTCTCGCCGCTCACCGATCTGCCGTCGAGCTTCGAACAGCTCGGCGCGACGCAGTCGAACGCCGGACGGCTCAAGGCCGCGGGCGTCGATGTGTCGGTCGGCGTGTTCGACGACGATGACGCGCACAAGATGGGCTATGCGACGCAATATGCCGGTAACCTCGTCGGGCTGACGCGCGTGCCGGGCGCCAGCGGGATGACATGGGATCAGGCCTTCGCGTCGATCAGCAGTGTTCCCGCGCGCGCGGTCGGCATGGAGGGCAGCATCGGTTCGCTGCGTCCGGGCCGTGCCGGCGATGTCGTGATCTGGGATAATGATCCGCTCGAACTCGGCAGCCGCCCGACCTCGATCTGGATCGACGGCAAGGCGCAGTCGCTGACGACGCGGCAGGACCGCTTGCGCGATCGTTATGCAACGCCGCAGGAAGGCGCTTTGCCCAAGGCTTACGACCGCTAAGGATCGGGCGGGCGCTTCGGCGCCCGCCCGCTTTGCTGCCCATGTTGACACTGTTACCTTTGTAGCGGATGGTGCCGGCACGATGCCGCGAGTCGTCCGCCATCGGGGCGGTCGGCGGCGGGAAATTCGCTCGATGAGGGGATTGGCCGTGCAACCGATATCGCTTTTGATCACCACCTGTGTCCTGTTCGTGGGCTCGCACCTCGCGCTTTCGCACCCGCTCCGTGACGGGCTTGCCGGACGACTGGGCGAGCGAGGATTCCAGATCGTCTATTCGGTCGTTGCTATCGCGACCTTCATCATGGTCGTGCAGGCGTGGCGCGGGATGCCGCCCGAACCGCCCTACTGGGTGGTCGGCGACGGCCTTTGGATCGTCGCATCGCTACTCGTGCTGTTCGCGAGCATATTGTTCATGGGATCGCTGATCGGCAATCCGGCGCTGCCCGCGCCGAACGCGGCGAGGGATGCGGCTGCCGTCCCACGCGGGGTCTTTGCGATCACACGGCACCCGATGATGTGGGGCTTCACCCTGTGGGCGGTCGCGCATGTCGTCGTGATGCCGACCGCGGCGCAGATCATCCTGTCCGCCACGATCATCTTCCTCGCGCTCGTCGGGTCGGCGGGGCAGGATGTGAAGAAGGCGCGGCTGATGGGCGATAGCTGGCGCGGCTGGGCGGGGCGGACCAGCTTCGTCCCGTTCGCGCGGCAGGTTGGCGGCGGCGCGCCTTGGGGCGATACGATCCCGCGGCCGCATGCCTTGTTCGGCGGGATTATGCTATGGCTTGTCGCGACCTGGGCGCATGGCGCGCTGGGCTATATGGTCGCGGGTATCTGGCGCTGGGTGGGATAGGATCGGCATGAACGCAAGCACGCACCTCAACGACCTGTCGCTGCGGCTGCTCGGGCGCGCGTTCGACGAGCTCGACGTCGAGGAATCGCGGGTCGTGGAGTCGATCGCGCAGCGCGCGCCGAGCAGCCGCGACGCCGCCGATATCGAGGATGCGCAAGCGAGCACGGGCGACCGGCTCGCCGACAAGGTCGCGGCTGTCGGCGGCTCGTGGGGCTTTATCATCGTCTTTGCGCTGATCCTGTTCGGCTGGATGCTGCTCAATTCGGAAGTGTTGCAGCGCTTCGGGCTGGCGTTCGACCCTTATCCCTTCATCTTCCTCAACCTGATGCTCTCGACGCTCGCCGCGGTGCAGGCGCCGATCATCATGATGAGCCAGAACCGGCAGGCCGCGAAGGACCGGCTGACCGCGAGCGTCGATTACGAGATCAATCTGCGTGCCGAACTGGAAATCATGCGGCTGCACGAGAAGCTCGACCAGATGCGGATTGCCGAGCTGGCTGAGAAGGTCGACACGCTGTGCGCGCGAATGGAGGCGAAAGGGTAGCGACGGGCTGTCCGCTTTGGGGTGGGGAGCCGTCTTTCGCTCACTCACTTTCGTCATCCCGGACTTGATCCGGGATCCATAGCCGCACCGTCGTCGTGGACCCCGGATCAAGTCCGGGGTGACGGCTATGGGAAGGTCCGCTTCCGGTCGAAACCGGTCGTCCTTACAACCGCACCATCCGCATCCCCATCTCGCCATAACGCGGTCCGCTCGTCCCGCCCTTCGGCGCGGCGGCCTCGATCGCAGCGAGGTCGTCGGCGGTCAGCGTGACGTCGGCCGCGGCGACGCTGTCCTCCATCGTCGCGCGGCGCTTGGTGCCGGGGATCGGGACGATATCATCACCCTGCGCGAGCAGCCACGCCAGCGCGACCTGCGCTTTTGATACGCCATGCCTGTCGGCGACCGCGCCGATCGCATCGACGATCGCGAGATTGGCGGGGAAGTTCTCGTCCGAATAGCGCGGGTCGTTGCGGCGCCAGTCATTCTCGGGAAGCTCGTCGCGGCTGCGCACCGCGCCCGCGAGGAAGCCGCGGCCGAGCGGCGAATAGGGAACGAAGCCGATCCCGTTCTCGCGGCACGCGCCGAGGATCTCGTCCTCTATATCGCGTTCCCAGATCGAATATTCGCTTTGCAGCGCGGTGATCGGCGCGGCCTTCGCGGCGCGGCGGATCGTTTCGGGGCCGGCTTCGGAGAGCGCGATGTGGCGAACCTTGCCCTCCTTCACCAGCTCCATCATCCCGCCGACGGTCTCCTCGATCGGCACCGAGGGGTCGACGCGGTGCTGGTAGAAAAGGTCGATCGTGTCGATGCCGAGCCGTTGGAGCGAGCCTTCGCACGCCGCGCGCGCGTTCGCGGGCGAGCCATCGACGCCGACGATCTGGCTGCCCTCGAATTTGAAGCCGAATTTGGTCGCGATGACGAGCCCGTCGCGCTTGCCCCGGATCGCCTCGCCCAGCAGTTCCTCGTTGCTGAACGGGCCATAGATTTGCGCGGTGTCGAAGAAGGTGACGCCCAGGTCGATCGCGCGGTGGATCGCGCGCGTCGATTCATCGAGGTCGGCGGCCTCGCCATAGAGGATGTTGCCGCCCTTGATCATCGGCATGCAGCCGATACCGATCGCCGAGACTTCGAGACCGTGGCCGAGCTTGCGATATTTCATGGGGTTTCTCCTTCGAGGGGAACATCGTCTTCGACACCATCGGCGGCATATTTCGTCGCTGCGACGTCGCCGACGACGTTGCCGAGTGTACGGAAAATGTCGGGAAATGTCTCGACCGCAACGAGCAGCCCCAATGGCGCCACGGGAACGCCCATCGAGATCGCGATCGGTGCGATCGAGGTCACGAAGCTGATCGAGCCGGGCAGGCTGACCGAAGAGAGCGCCGCGGCGAGCGCGACCCCGAGGCCCACGGCCATTTCCCACGGTGTCAGTTCGACGCCGAACAGCCAGGCAACATAGACGACGACTGCGAGGTTCATCGCCGGGCTGGTGAAACGGAACAGCGCGACCGCCAGCGGCAGGACGATGTCGGCCTTTTTCGGATCGACGCCCAGTTCTTCCGACGATTTCAGCATCGCGGGCAGGCTGGCGAGCGAGCTCTGCGTGCTGATTGCCACCGCGAAGGTCGGAATCATCGCGCGCACAAAGCGTGGCAAGGGCACGCCGACGACGAACACCGCGAGCAACAAGCCGAGGAGGATCGTGCAGGCGCCGATCGCCGAGAGCATGAGCACATAATGGACGAGGCCGCCGAAGGCCGCGACGCCGGCCTTGATCGCGAGCGCATAGCCGAGCGCAAAAACGCCCAGCGGCGCGAGTGCGAGCACCCAGCCGATGACGACGAGCATCGCATCGCCCAGCGCCTTGAAGAAGCCCGACAGGGTGGCGCGCTCGGCATTTCCGATGCGGCTGATCGCAAAGGCGAAAATGGTGGTGAAGACGATCAGCGGCAGAATCGACGTATCGGCCGCCGCGGCAATCGGATTGGTCGGGATGAGGCCGAGGATGAAATCGGTGAAGGTCGGCGAGGGCACGGCTTCGGTCAAGCCCCCCAGGCCGTGACGCAACCCTTCCGCGGCGGCGGCGGACATCGGGAAGGTCCGGAGCAGAAGCGGCAGCACGATCAGGGTCATCAACCCGGCGAGGATATTGGCGCCGATGAAGATCGCAACCGCGCGGCCCGCCAGCTTGCCCGCCCGCGCGGCATCGGCGGTGGCGGTGATGCCGGTTACGAGGAGCGCGACGATCAGCGGGATGATCGTCATCTTGAGCGCGTTGAGCCAGAGCAGCCCGATCCATTCGACATAGGGAAGCGATGCCGTGCCCCACTCGACCGAGATCATCTCGACGCCGATCCCGAGCAACATGCCGGCGACCAGCGCCGAAAGGATGAACCAAGCAGATTTCAAAGTGGATTCTCCCGGCGTTTTTTATGGCCTGCTTGCCAAGCAAAAGAGGGTGACTTAGAGCACCTCCCGGAAGAAACGGGAACCGGTTTTTGGGCCGGGAAATGCTCCGCGGAGGCCATCCCGTGGACGCCGGGGCAGGCATTTGTCTGGCCGTCGGCTTAGGTAGCAGAGGTGTCATGCGCAAGTTTTTCGGAACCGACGGGATTCGCGGCCTGACCAATCAGGTCCCGATGACGGCGGAAGTCGCGATGCGCGTCGGTATGGCGGCGGGCGCGCATTTCCTGCGCGGCGACCATAAGCACCGCGTCGTGATCGGCAAGGATACGCGATTGTCGGGCTATATGCTCGAAAACGCTCTCGTCGCGGGCTTTACCAGCGTTGGCATGGATGTCGTCCAGGTCGGCCCGATGCCGACCCCGGCGATCGCGATGCTGACGCGCTCGATGCGCGCCGACCTCGGCGTCATGCTGTCGGCGAGCCACAACCCGTTTCACGACAATGGCATCAAATTGTTCGGCCCCGACGGATATAAATTGTCCGACGAGGACGAGGCGCAGATCGAGCATCTGCTGACCGTCGAGCCGAAGCTCGCCGATGCGGCGCATATCGGCCGCGCCAAGCGGATCGACGACGCGCGCGGCCGCTATATTCACGCGGTGAAGCAGAGCCTGCCCGAATCGGTGCGCCTTGACGGGCTGCGCATCGTGCTCGATTGCGCCAATGGCGCGGCGTATAACAGCGCGCCGACAGTGTTCTGGGAACTTGGCGCCGATGTCGTCGCGATCGGCGTCACGCCGAACGGGATCAACATCAACGACAAATGTGGATCGACGGCGCCCGGGCTGCTTCAGGAAACCGTCGTGGCGAGCGGCGCCGACATCGGGATCGCACTCGACGGCGACGCCGACCGGCTGATCGTCGTCGACGAAAAGGGTGCGATCATCGATGGCGATCAGATCATGGGGCTGATCGGTGCAAGCTGGGCGCGGCAGGGGCGGCTGAAGGGCGGCGGCGTCGTCGCGACGGTGATGTCGAACCTCGGCCTCGAACGCTTCCTCGAAGGCGAAGGGCTGCGGCTCGAACGCACAAAGGTCGGCGACCGCTACGTCCTCGAACGGATGAAGGAAGGCGGCTTCAACGTCGGCGGCGAACAGTCGGGGCATATGATCCTGTCGGACCATGCGACGACCGGCGACGGCACGCTCGCGGCCTTGCAGGTGCTCGCCGAACTCGTCGCAGCGGGCAAGCCCGCGAGCGAATTGCTGCACCAGTTCGACCCGGTGCCGCAGCTTTTGAAGAATGTGCGCTTCGCCGGCGGCAAACCGCTCGAGGACAAGCAGGTCATCGCGGCGATCGCCGAGGGTGAAGCGGCGCTCAACGGGCGCGGCCGCCTCGTCATCCGCCCATCGGGAACCGAGCCGCTGATCCGCGTGATGGCCGAGGGCGACGATGCCGGACAGGTCGAGCAGGTCGTCGACATGATTTGCGACGCGGTCCGTGCCGCGGCCGCATAACCATTTGATTTTTTAGAACTGAAAGAGACTTACCATGCTTGAAATGCGACCCGATTGTGAAAAATGCGGACGCGACCTGCCCGCCAATCTTCACGGCGCCTTCATCTGCTCGTTCGAATGCACTTTCTGCGCGAACTGCGCCGACAAGCTCGACGAGATTTGCCCCAATTGCGGCGGCGACCTGCTCGACCGGCCGCTCCGCGAGGGCGCTGCGCTGGCGAAGTTCCCGGCATCGACGGAGCGAAAGCATAAGGCGTGACCGCATGCGTCCTGATTGTCGCCGGCTCGGATAGCGGCGGCGGCGCGGGCATTCAGGCCGACATCAAGGCGGTCACGATGCTCGGCGGCCATGCGATGACCGCGATCACCGCGATCACCGCGCAGAACACGCTGGGGGTGCAGGGCGTCCATCCGGTTCCGACTGCGATGGTGCTCGCGCAGATCGACAGCGTCGCGTCGGACATCGGCGTCGATGCGGTCAAGATCGGCATGATCGGCAGCGCCGAAACCGCTGCGGCGGTCGCGGAGCGCCTGTCGCAGCCCGATCTCGCGCAGGCTGCGCTGGTGTTCGACCCGGTGATGATTGCCACCAGCGGGTCGGTGCTCGCCGATGCGGCGACGATCGACGCGTTCCGCGCGCTGCTCGACCGCGCGATGGTTGCGACGCCGAACCTGCCCGAACTCGAAGCGCTCGGCGGCGAGGATGCGGTGCTCGCGCACGGTTGCTCGCTGCTCGTCAAGGGAGGCCATGCGGAGGGCGACACGGTGACCGACCGGCTGCTCGAAACGGGCGAGGGCGAGGTCGCGCGCTGGGAGGCGCCGCGGATCGATACGCCGCACAGCCATGGCACGGGCTGTACGCTTGCGAGTGCGATCGCTTGCGGTTTGGCGCAGGGAATGCCGCTCGAACCCGCGATCGCGCGTGCGCGCGATTTCGTGCGGCTGTCGCTGCTCGACGCGCCGGGACTGGGGCAGGGGCATGGCCCGATGGGGCAGCAGTTCGTTCGCAACGACGGGCTGTTCACCGGCCCGGCGCTCAACCAGATCACGCTGCCTGCGAACGACTATGCCGTGTCGGTGGCTTTCTACAAACAAATGGGTTTGAAGCAGATCGTTGATAGCCCCGGCAATGGGTATGCGCGCTTCGAGGCCGCCAATGGCGCCACCCTGTCGATCCATGTGGGCGAAGGCCAACCGGGCGGCGCGACCGCCTATCTGGAAAGCGGCGCGCTCGACGCGTGGGTCGCCTATCTCGCGCGCCGCGGCGTGCGCTTCGACCAGATGCCGAAGGACGAGGAATGGGGCTGGCGCGAGGCGCGGCTGGCCGATCCGGCGGGCAATCGCCTGTGCCTCTATCAGGCGGCCGAATATCGCCGCTATCCGCCATGGCGCATATGATCGTCGGCGTCGACGAAGCTGGCCGCGGCCCGCTGGCGGGACCAGTGGTTGCTGCGGCGGTGCTGCTCTGCGAGGGCGGTATCGCAGGCCTCGACGACAGCAAGAAACTCACGGCAAAACGCCGCGCCGAACTCGAAGCGCAGATCAAGGCACGCTGCCGCTGGGGCGTGGGCGAGGCGAGCGTCGAGGAAATCGACCGCATCAACATCTTGCAGGCGACCCTCCTTGCGATGACGCGCGCGGTCGAAGCGCTCGGCTTCGAGCCCGCCGAGATACTGGTCGACGGCAACCGCCTGCCGCGCTGGCGCTACAGTGCGCGCGCCATCGTCGGCGGCGACGCGCTGCACCCCTGCATTTCCGCGGCGAGCATCATCGCCAAGGAGCACCGAGACCGCTTCATGGTCGCCGCCGCGCGCGATTTTCCGGGTTTTGGTTGGGAAACCAACATGGGCTATGGTACGGCGCAGCATCTCGCGGCGCTGCGCCAGCATGGCCCTACGCCGCACCATCGGACCAGCTTTGCCCCGGTCGCACAATTGCAACTGGTCTGACCGCCCGCAGCCTAAAAGCCTAAGAGGGGAACAGGCGATGAGCAGAGGATTTTCGGCCGACGACGTCGGCGCGCAAACGGGGCGGCGTTTTCTTGTCACCGGTGCCAATGCCGGAATCGGGTTTGAAGCCTCGAGGGTCCTTGCCGCGCGCGGCGCGCACGTGATCCTCGCCTGCCGCGACGAGGACAGGGCCGAGGCGGCGATGAACCGCATCCGGCTCGATATCCCGAAAGCCGAATTGTCGTTCCAGCCGCTCGACCTCGCCGACCTCGATCAGGTCAGGGATGCCGCGAAGACGGTGCTGGCGGGGCCGCGGATCGATGTGCTGGTAAACAACGCCGGGGTGATGATCCCGCCGCGGACGCTGACGAAACAGGGCTATGAGCTGCAATTCGGGGTCAATCACCTCGGAACCTTCGCGCTCACCGGGCTGATCCATCCCCATGTCGACGACCGCATCGTCATCACCGGCAGCATCGCGCACAAGAGCGGGGCGATGGATTACAGCGACCTGTCGGCATCGCGCAGCTATCATAATTGGGCGCGCTACCAGATGAGCAAGCTCGCGAACCTGCTCCATATGTTCGAGCTCGACCGCCGGTTGAGCGCTGCCGGGCGCGCGACACAGGCGATCGGATGCCATCCCGGCGTCGCGCTCACCGAACTGACGCGCCACCTGCCGCTGCCGCTGCGTACGATGACCCCGCTCGCCGCACCTTTCTTCAATAGCGCGGCGCAGGGCGCGTGGCCGACGTTGCAGGCGGCAACGGGCGCGCGCGTGCAGGGCGGCGACTATCTGGGTCCGCAGGGGCTGGGCGAAGTGTCAGGACGCTCGGGACCGGCGCGCGCGACGCGCGACGCGCGCGACCCGAAGCTCGCGCGCGAACTGTGGCAACGCTCGATCGACCTGACCGGGGTCGATCCGGGTCTTTGACCCTCACTCGCGAAATTTTTTTCGCGGGTGAGTCCTCATCGCCACACCACCAGTGGTTGAGTCTCCGAGTCGCGGGCGACTCCATATGGTGTGGCAGACTCCTTTCGTTCTCATATCGTTAACCAGTTAGTGACGCGGAATCCCTAGAGTCCTGCGCTTGACGGCGGACTCCGCCTGACTCATCAGGGCCTCCTTACGAGCAAGGAACGGGGTGAAGCATGGGTGTGATGGAACGGGTCAAGGCGCCGGCGACGAAGCAGCGGACGCCGAAAGTCGACCCCGCGGACCTGCCGCTCGACAGCATCCTGCAGGGCGATTGCGTCGAAATGATGCGCAGCCTGCCTGCCGCATCGGTCGACATGATCTTCGCCGATCCGCCATACAATCTCCAGCTTGGCGGTGACCTGTTGCGTCCCGACGGCAGTCAGGTCGACGCGGTCGACGACGACTGGGACAAGTTCGACAGCCTTGCGACCTATGATCGCTTTACCCAGGCGTGGCTCAAGGAAGCAAAGCGCATCCTGAAGCCGAACGGCAGCATCTGGGTGATCGGCAGCTATCACAACATCTTCCGCGTCGGCACCGCGCTGCAGGACAATGGATACTGGATTCTCAACGACATCGTGTGGCGCAAGGCGAACCCGATGCCCAATTTCAAGGGCACGCGCTTCACCAACGCGCATGAAACCCTTATCTGGGCGTCGATGGGAGAGAAGTCGCGCTACACCTTCAACTATCGCGCGATGAAGACGCTCAACGACGAACTTCAGATGCGCTCGGACTGGCTGATCCCGATCTGCGGCGGTCAGGAGCGGCTGAAGAAGGGCGGAACGAAGGTCCACCCGACGCAAAAGCCCGAGGCGCTGCTCTATCGTATCCTGCTCGCCTGTTCGAACCCCGGCGACGTGATCCTCGATCCTTTCTTCGGCACGGGCACGACGGGCGCGGTCGCAAAGCGGCTCGGCCGCCATTTCATCGGCATCGAGCGCGAGGATGATTATATCGAGGCCGCGCTGGAGCGTATCGAGCTGGCATTGCCGCTCGACGAAAGCGCGGTCAAGACGATGATGGCGCCGAAGGCCGCGACGCGCGTCGCTTTCGGTACGCTCGTCGAATGCGGCATGATCGCGCCGGGGACGGTGCTGACCGACACGAAACGCCGCTGGAAGGCGAAGGTGCGCGTCGACGGCAGTCTCGAATGCGACGGCCAGCCTGCGGGGTCGATCCACAAGGTCGGCGCGGGGTTGCAAGGCGCGCCGAGCTGCAATGGCTGGACCTTCTGGCACATCGACACGGGTAAGGAACTGCGCGTGATCGACGCGGTGCGGCAGGATTGGCTGCTCGCGAACGAAGCCTGATGTTTCTGCCGCTGACTAAGCCTGACTTCGGCGCCGCGTCGGCGGCTGCGCAAATCTATTGCCGTCCGACCTGCTTCGTCGACCGGCCGCACGAACTCGATGACGATTGCCCGCGGATCGCCGACACGATGGTCTGGTTCGCGGCGTGGCACATCAGTCTGCGCGACGGTTCGATGGTCAAATCGGCGATCGTTCCGGTTCCCGAATGGGATAGCTGGATCGCGGCGATGCCGGACGCCCTTGCCGAGGCGGCCAATGCGCAGCGGGCTGGCGTCGCGCGGCCGCGCGGCGTGCTCCAGCTCGGCGAGCGGACGATCCGGCTGAACGAGCCGCAGCTCATGGGCATATTGAACGTCACGCCCGACAGTTTTTCGGATGGCGGCAAGCATGTCGATATCGCCGCAGCGACCGAAGTCGGCTTCGCGATGGGCGCCGCCGGGGCGGCGATCATCGACGTCGGGGGCGAATCGACGCGCCCCGGCGCGCCGCTGATCTGGGAAGGCGACGAGATCAAACGCATCGAGGGCGTCGTCGCGGCGCTGGCTCGCGGCGGCGTCGCGGTGTCGATCGACACGCGCAAGGCCGCGGTGATGGAGGCCGCGCTCGCCGCGGGTGCGCACATCGTCAACGATATTTCGGCGCTGCGCTACGACGAGCGCGCGATGGAAGTGGTCGTGCACGCGGGCTGTCCCGTCGTGCTGATGCACGCACCGTCGGCGAAGAGCGATCCGCACGAAGGCGGCGACTATGCACATGTCCTGTTCGACGTCTACGACATGCTCGCCGAGCGCGTCGCTGCGTGCCGCGCGGCCGGGATCGATGCGTCGCGCATCATCGTCGACCCCGGCCTCGGCTTCGGCAAGAGCGTCGGGGACAATCTCGCGCTCATCAACGGCCTCGCGCTGTTTCACACGCTCGGCTGCCCGATCCTGTTCGGCGCCAGCCGCAAACGCATGATCGGCGCGCTCGACAACGAGGCGCCCGCCGACCAGCGGCTCGGCGGCACTGTGGCGCTCCATTATCAGGCGGCGACGCAGGGCGCGCAGTTGCTGCGCGTCCACGATATCGCCGAGAATCGGCAGGCGTTGCGGATATGGCGCGGGCTGCGCGATGCCGCGCTGACTGCCTGATCAGGCCGCGGTGTCGATCCCGAGGTCGCTCAATTTGCGATAAAGCGTCGAGCGGCCGATGCCGAGGCGGCGGGCGACTTCGCTCATCCGGCCGCGGTAGTGGCCGATTGCGAGGCGGATCACATCGGCCTCGATCTCTTCGAGCGGGCGCAGATTGCCGTCGGGCAGGTACAGCGTGACGCCGATCGCCTCGCCGTTGATCGCGACCTCGCCGGCGCCGGCCGTGCCGCCGCCGAGTGTCGCCTCGATCGCACGGAAATCGGCGCTGGTGAGCACGTCGGTCTTGCTCTCGACCGCGGCGCGGAACAGCACGTCCTGCAACTGGCGGACGTTGCCCGGCCAGGCATAGGCGGCGAGCAGGCGCAGCGCGTCGTCGGTGATGCCGATCGTCGCCATGCCCGGCAGGCCGCCGATACGCGCGAGCAGGTGGCGCGCGAGCGGGCCGACGTCGCCGCGCCGTTCGGACAGCGAGGGCAAAGTGAATTGCGCGCTCGACAGCGCGTAGAACAGGTCTTCGCGGAAATGCCCGGCCTCGATCAGCTTGTCGAGCGGGCTCGCGCTCGTCGCGATGATGCGGACATCGACGCTCTGGCGGATCGAGCCGCCGATCATCTGGACTTCGCCGCTGTTGAGGAACTCGACGAGTTTCGCCTGCGTCTCGAGCGGGATGCATTCGACATGGTCGATGATGATGCTGCCGCCATCGGCTTGGACGAGCCGGCCGACCTGACGGTCGAAGGCGCCCGCAAAGGCGCCGCGTTCGTGGCCGAACAGCCCCGATCCGATCAGGCCGGGCGACACCGCCGAGCAATCGACCATGACGAGCTGGCCGCGCGCGCGCGGGCTGGCGCTGTGGATCGCGCGGGCGAAGACTTCCTTGCCGGTGCCGGGCTTGCCATTGATCATCACCGGGACGCGCGCACGCGCGGCCTTGGCGGCGATGGCAAGCGCGCTGCGGAAATTGGGGCTCGATCCGATGATTTCCTCGAACGCCAGCGGCGCGCGCAGCTTTTCGGTGAGCGGGCGGAGTTCGCCCTGCGGGCCGCTGGTCGACACGACGCGGTCGAGCGCTTCGAGCAGGCGGTCGGGCGCGATCGGTTTCTGGACGAAATCGCTCGCACCGGCGCGCATCGCGCCGACCGCGACCTCGACCCCGTTGCGCATCGTGATGACGACAAGCGGCAGCGCGGGGCGCCAGCGCCGCAGCTCGGCGACGAACTCCGAAATGTCCATCCCGGGCGTGCCCTGGTCGACGAGCACCGCGTCGAGTGCCATGCCTTCCTGCGTGCCGAGCTTGGCGAGCGCGGTGTCGGTGTCGGCGGCGATGACGCTGCGCCAGCCGCCGCGCGAGACCAGGGCCGCCAGAAAGCGCTGCTGGGCAGGCTCGCTGTCGACGATCATCACCATTCGCGTGTCGCGCGTGTTCGTCATCGTCTCGAATCTGCCCCCTGAACCGACATTGCTATGGGTTTGTTCTGTTGAAGCGGGCATATCTATCCGAGAGGGGTAAAAGGGCGATTAAGGCCGTTCGTCTTTTGGCACAGCGAAGCAGCGAGGCCAAACCCGCACTTGAGCATCGCCGGGCGCGTGGCTAAGACCGGCGCGAAGGCCGATTCTGGGGCGGGGCGCTGCGCGTTCTGTTCGCGGGAAACGGCAGGAAAAGGGGAAAAGCGATGGCACAGCAGGAAATGAAGGCAGCGAACGAAACCTACGCGGGTTTCATCAGCCTGTTCAAGATCGGCTCGATCATCACCGCGGTGGTCGTCGTCGGCGTCGTCCTCCTCATCGCCTCCTGATCGGGCTTCGCGCATGCGCATCGCTGTCCTGAAGGAGCTCGCCAACGGCGAGACCCGCGTCGCCGCGACCCCCGAAACCGTGAAGAAATTCATTGGCTTGGGTGCCGAAGTTGCCGTTGAATCGGGGGCGGGGGCAGAGGCCTCGATCGCCGACGCCGATTATAGCGCCGCGGGCGCAAAGGTAGGCAGCCGCGCCGACACGCTGAAGGGCGCGAATATCATCCTCGGTATCCAGGGGCCCGACCCCAAGAGCCTCTCGGGCTTTGCCGACGGCGCCTGGCTCGCGGCGGGTCTCAACCCGTTCGGCGAGCGTTCGCGCGTCGACGAATATGCCAAGCTCGGACTCGAAGCGCTGGCGATGGAATTCATGCCGCGCATCACGCGCGCGCAGTCGATGGACATCTTGTCGAGCCAGGCGAACCTTGCGGGTTACAAGGCGGTACTGATGGCGGCGAACGCCTATGGCCGCGCTTTCCCGATGATGATGACCGCCGCGGGCACCGTCAGCGCCGCGAAGGCGTTCATCATGGGCGTCGGCGTCGCCGGGCTTCAGGCGATCGCGACCGCACGCCGTCTCGGCGCACAGGTCAGCGCGACCGACGTGCGTGCCGCGACCAAAGAACAGATCATGTCGCTCGGCGCCAAGCCGATCTTCGTCGAAAGCGTCGCGGGGATCGAGGGCGAAGGCGCGGGTGGCTATGCCACCGAAATGTCCGACGAATATAAGGCGGCGCAGGCCGAGCTCGTATCGTCGCACATCGCGAAGCAGGACATCGTCATCACCACCGCACTGATCCCGGGGCGCCCTGCGCCGCGGCTGATCTCGGACGCACAGCTCGCGACGATGCGCAGCGGCAGCGTGATTGTCGACATGGCGGCCGAAAGCGGCGGCAATGTCGAAGGATCGGTTTCGGGCGAGGCGAAGAAGATCCATGGCGTCACCGTAATCGGCGCGAAGAATATCGCCGCGCTGATGCCCGCGGACACCAGCGCGCTGTTCAGCCGCAACCTGTTCAACTTCCTTTCGGCCTTTTGGGACAAGGAAGCGGGTAAGCCCGTCCTCGACGAGGAAATCGGCAATGCCGTGCGCCTGACGCAGGGCGGCAAGGTTGTGAACGAGCGGCTGCTGGGGTGAGCTTGCTGCTGGCTCTTGCACTCGCGGAAGCGACCGCGCCGGCGGCACCGCCGCCGGGCCTGCAATTTGCCTTCTGGCGCATGGCCGCCTTCAAATCGCGGACAAAGAGCCTCGGCTGTAATGCGGGCGGGCTTGACGGCGAACTCGAGGCGGTCCGCAAGCAACTGGCAAAGCGCTATGGCAAGGAGGCCTTTGCCTGGCCCAAAACCCCGCCGCCTGCCGGCAGGAGCGAAGGCGACTGCTATATTTCCCTGATGGTGTATCGAACGAATCTCGGCGATTTCAAGCGCGACGCCGCTGCCGCGCTGGCGGTGGCGCCCTAGCCGGTTCGACCGGCGCGGGATCGTGCTTTTTCCTGAAAAATGGCCGATTTCGGCCTTTTCATGAAACTTCCTCCGGTTACTATGCGTTCAGGGTTTGTAACCCTGACTCTCAACCAACTGGAGAATGATTGATGTCGTCTGCGAAGCTTTTCGCCACCCCCCTCCTTGTGCTTGCCACGCTCTCGCCCGTCTATGCGCAGGAAACCGCCGCACCGGCCGAGGCCGAAGTCGCTGTTGATGCCGCCGCCGATGCTGCTGTCGATGCCACAGCTTCGGCCGATGCTGCCGCCGACGTCGCGGGCGACGCCGCCGCACCCGCCGAGCGGACGGGCATTGCGCTCGAAATCGGTACCAAGCCCGATCACAAGACGCTGGCGAACGCGCTGACCGTTGCGGGGGTTTCGGAAAAGCTCGCGGGCCAGCCCTTCACCCTTTTTGCGCCGACCGACCAGGCCTTTGCCGCGGTGCCGCAGTCGATGACCGACTGGCTGATGAATCCGAACAACACCGAATCGCTCGCGAAGGTTCTGACCTATCATGTCGTTCCGGGGCGCGTGACCGCCGAGGATCTGTTTGCGAAGATCAAGGCGGGCGGCGGCAAGGCGACGCTGGCGACCGTCGAGGGCGAAACGCTGACCTTCACCGAGGTGCAGGGCAATATCAAGGTCGACGGCACGCAGGGCAGCAGCGGTTTCATCACCCAGCCCGACGTCGAACAGTCGAACGGTAATATTCACGTCATCAACGGCGTGTTGATCCCGACCCTCGGCTGACGATTCGCGCCGCTGCGATCGTCATTTGAAGGATAAGGACATGAAAACCCATCTGATCTTGACGGCCGCAGCGGTCGCGCTCGCGCTGTCGGGTTGCGACAGCAAAAAAGACGCACCGGTCGAAGCGACGACGGCTTCAGGAAGCGAAACCGCGCCGGCCGCCACGGCGGACCCGTCCGTGATGCAGGCGAGCAGCACGATCGCCCAGAATCTGGCGGCGTCGCCTGTCCACAAGACGCTCGCCGCCGCGCTGGCGCAGGCAGGCGTCGCGCAGATTTTGTCGGGCGCGGGACCGTTCACCGTCTTTGCGCCGACCGACGCCGCCTTTGCGCAGGTGCCGCCGGTGACGCGCGACGGCTGGATGCGCCCGGCGCAGAAGGATGTGCTTGCCGGAATCCTGAAATATCATGTCGTTCCGGGCAAGCTGACCGCGGCGGATCTGGCCGCGAAGATTGCCGAAGGCGGCGGCAAGGCCGTGCTGAAGACTGCGGACGGACAGGATCTGACCGCGACGAAGAGCGGCGATGCAATCCTGCTCACGAGCAGCAGCGGCAACAAGGCAAGTGTGACGCAGGCCGATGCGGCCCAGTCGAACGGCGTCATCCATGTCGTCGACGCGGTGCTCCTTCCGAAAATGTAAAAAACATCGCCGGTCGATCCGGCAAGGCGATATTTTATGTCGCAGAACGCCCGCATTTCCCGCGTCTGGAAATGCGGGCGCTGCTTTTTGGCTGCTTTGGAGTCGACACGCTGGGCGGCGCGCGGCAAGAGGTGCGCGAAACGGAATCAGCAGGGGAGCGAGCCCGTGGATTTTATCGCGATTTTTTCGATTTTCATACTGGCCTGCTTTGTCGGCTATTTCGTCGTCTGGTCGGTGACCCCGGCGCTGCACACGCCGCTGATGAGCGTCACCAACGCCATTTCGTCGGTGATCATCGTCGGCGCGCTGATTGCCAGTGCCGCCGCCGGTTCGGCGTCGTCGAAATGGCTCGGCCTCGCCGCGGTCGTGATGGCAAGCATCAACATCTTCGGCGGCTTTGCCGTGACGTCGCGTATGCTCGCGATGTACAAGAAGAAGGGGCGCTGAGATGGACATTCAGGCCATTCTCTCCGCCGCGACCGGCGGCCATGGCGCGGTAAATCCGTACGCGGCGATCGCCTATCTGGTTTCGGGCATCCTGTTCATTCTTGCGCTGCGCGGCCTGTCGAGCCCGGCGACGGCGCAGAACGGCAACCGCTTCGGCATGATCGGTATGGCGATCGCGGTGGTCACCACCATGCTTACCCACACACCCGTGGGCGCCGATGGCCTGCTCGATACCATCTCTCTCGTCGAAATCCTCGTCGCGATCGGAATCGGTGCGGTGATCGGTATCGTCATGGCGCGCAAGATCGCGATGACCGCGATGCCGCAGCTCGTCGCCGCCTTCCACAGCCTCGTCGGTCTCGCCGCGGTCGCGGTGGCGGCGGCTGCCTACCTCAATCCCGGCGCATTCGGCATCGCCGATGCGGCAGGACAGATCCACACCGTCAGCCGCGTCGAAATGGGCCTCGGCATCGCGATCGGTGCGATTACCTTCTCGGGTTCGGTCATCGCCTTCCTGAAACTCAACGGCAATATGTCGGGATCGCCGATCATGCTGCCCGGACGGCATGTCATCAACCTCGGCACGCTCGCCGCGATTGTCGCGCTGACCGCCTGGTTCACGCAGGATCAGTCGCCGTGGGTGTTCTGGACGATCACGGGCCTCAGCTTCCTGATCGGCTTCCTGCTGATCATCCCGATCGGCGGCGCCGACATGCCGGTCGTCGTGTCGATGCTCAACAGCTATTCGGGCTGGGCCGCGGCGGCGATGGGCTTTACGCTTGGCAACACCGCGATGATCATCACCGGCGCGCTTGTCGGTTCGTCGGGTGCGATCCTGTCGTACATCATGTGCCGCGCGATGAACCGCAGCTTCATCAGCGTGATCGCCGGTGGCTTCGGTGCCGACGCGGCGGCGGGCGATGGCGGATCGAAGGAACAGCGTCCGTGGAAGCCGGGCAGCGCCGACGACGCGGCCTTCCTGATGAGCCAGGCCGAGAATGTCATCATCGTTCCCGGTTACGGTATGGCGGTCGCGCAGGCGCAGCACGCGCTGCGTGAAATGGGCGACCTGCTCAAGAAAGAGGGCGTGAACGTCAAATATGCGATCCACCCGGTCGCGGGACGTATGCCCGGCCATATGAACGTGCTGCTCGCCGAGGCGAACGTGCCCTATGACGAGGTCTTCGAGCTTGAGGACATCAATGGCGAGTTCGCACAGTGCGATGTCGCCTTCGTTATCGGCGCGAACGACGTGACCAACCCGTCGGCAAAGACCGACAAGACGTCGCCGATTTACGGGATGCCCGTACTCGACGTCGAAAAGGCGAAGACCGTGCTGTTCGTGAAGCGCTCGATGGGCGGCGTCGGCTACGCCGGTGTCGACAACGACGTCTTCTACATGGACCAGACGATGATGCTGCTCGGCGATGCCAAGAAGATGGCCGACGACATCGTCAAGGCACTCAACGGCGGCGGGCACTGACGCTTTGCCGCAAACTTGCGCCCCCGGCCTTGCCCGGCGGCGCCAACTTATCTAGCCATGATCGGGACCGGGCCGGCAAAGGCCCGGTCCTTTTGTATTCCGGAGGACCATCTTGCGCAAAATTGGCCTGATCGGGGGAATGAGCTGGGCATCGACCGAGCTTTATTACCGCCATCTCAACAAGGGGGTGCAAAAGCGCCTCGGCACCGCCTGTTCAGCGCCGATCGTGATGGAGAGCCTGAACTATTGCGAGCTGTCGCGGATCACGACGCCCGAAGGGTGGACGCACGCGAAAGAGGTGCTGATCGCCTCGGCGCAGCGGCTCGAGGCGGCGGGCGCGACCGCGCTGATGATCGCGGCCAACTCGATGCACAAGGTGGCGGAAGATGTCGCCGCGGCGATTTCGATTCCGATCCTTCATATCGTCGACGAAACCGGCGAGAAGATGAAGGCCGACGGGATCAAGTCCGCGGCGGTCATCGGCACGCGCAATGTGATGACCGAACCCTGGTTCCGCCAGCGGCTGGTTCGCCACGGATTGACCCTCGCGCCCTATGATACGACGCGTGCCGACGAGATCGACCGCATCATTTACGAAGAGCTGATGCTCGGCAAGGCGAACGAAAGCTCGCGCCGCACGATGAAGACCTTCATCACCGACATTGCGAAGCAGGATGTCCAGGCGATCGTGCTCGCCTGCACTGAACTGGTGATGCTCGTCGACACCGACGCCAATCTGCTGCCGATCTACGACACGACGCGCATTCACGTCGCGGCGGGGGTCGACTGGATTTTGGGCGAGGATTGACACGATCCTCCCTGTCGCGTCCGCGATGGGGAGGAGGACCGCTTGCGAAGCGAGCGGTGGAGGGGGCGGCGACGTCGCGTCGGTAGCCCCCCGTCAGCGCTTTGCGCTGCCACCTCCCCATGCCTGCGGCACAGGGAGGACCAAAATCAGCTCATCTTCGTCCACGTCACCGTGCGGCAGAACAGGCTGACACAGCCTTTCATCGTCATCTTGCCGCCGTTGGCGCGCAGATGCGCCTTGTAATAGCGGCCGTCCTCGGGGCTGTAGCCTTCGCCTTTCCAGCCGTCGCCGTGCGGTACGAGATCCCAGTAGATCTGCAGCCCCGTGACCTTGCGGCTGCGCTTCGCCTTGTCGGGATTGCGCTCGTCGAGCTGGCCACCCGCAGGCTGCTTGATCAGCAGGCGGTCGACGCGCCCGCACATTTTGTTGCCGCACGCGGCCATGACGACGACGGCCTTGCCATCGTCGGTTTTCCAGCGCCCGGCGATCGGCGCGGGCGCCGCGGCCATCGATGGCGCGGCAATCAGGGCGACAAGCGCCAATGCATATCTGTGAATCAAAGCGACCTCTCCCCGGGTTAGCTACACATATGTCAGCAACATCGCTTGGCTTCCGTCAAGTCTTGCACCATGTTCCCCGAAAATATGGGGAGAGACATATGCGATTCCATGGCCTGCGCCACGCGGCGACGCTTTGCATCGTGGCAGCATGTGCCGCCAGTCCGGCGGCGGCGAAAGTCATCAGCGTCAGTGCGACAACGCCCGACGCGAACGAAAAGCTGCAAGAAGCGCTGATCCTCGCCGCGCCCGGCGATACGGTGCAACTGGGCGCGGGCGTGTGGAAGCTGACCGACGGCCTGTCGCTCGACGTCGCCAATGTGACCGTGCGCGGCGCGGGGGCGGGCGAGGGCGGATCGATCCTCGACTTTACCGGACAGCAGGGGGCGGGCGAGGGGCTGCTCGTGACCTCCGACGACGTCTTCCTCACCGAATTCGCTGTGCTCAACACCAGGGGCGACGGGATCAAGTCGAAGGGCGCCGACCGCATCGTCTATCACAAGCTCCGCGTCGAATGGACCGCGGGGCCGAAGGAAACCAACGGCGCATACGGCATCTATCCGGTCGAAAGCAGCGATGTGCTGATCGACAGCGTCTTTGTTCGCGGCGCGTCGGACGCGGGCATCTATGTCGGCCAGTCGAAGAATATCGTCGTCCGCGATTCGATCGCGACCGAAAATGTCGCCGGGATCGAAATCGAGAACAGCTACGACGCCGACGTCCACGACAATATCGCGACGAAGAATACCGGCGGTATCCTCGTGTTCGATCTCCCCAGCCTGCCGATGCAGGGCGGCCACAATGTCCGCGTGTTCGAGAATATCGTCAACGACAACAGCACGCCGAACTTCGCGCCGAAAGGCAATATCGTCGCGAGCGTGCCCACCGGCACCGGCGTTCTCGTGATGGCGAACCGCAATGTCGAGATTTTCGACAATGTGTTCGCCGACAATAGCACCGCAAATGTGATGATCGTCGGCTATCGCTACGAGCATAAGGATCCGAAATATCAGCCGCTGCCGAAGCAGATCGTCGTACGCGGCAACCAGCATGGCAAGGCGGGCTATGCCCCGAAGTTTCCGGGCGGCGACATGATCGCAGCGGCGATGGGCGGCAGCATCCCGCCAGTGCTGTGGGACGGTGCGGGCGATGCGATTGTGCTCGACAAGGTGGGCGTGCTGTCGCTGAACCTGCCCGATGTGAAGACGCCGCAGAGCGAGGCGAAGCCCGCACCTGCCGACCTGTCGAAGGGCACGCCGCCCGCGGCGCTGCCGACGATCAAGCTGCCCGAAAGCATGGAGGCCAAGGTCAAGTGAAGCGCGTTTTGGCCGCGCTCGGCGCGGCGCTGCTGTGTGCGAGCGGCGGGGCGGCCTTGGTGGCGCCGGCGGTCGATCAGGCGCTCGTCGAGAGCGATGCGATGCCGGCGAAGCTGTCGGCGTTCGGGCTGTTTCGCGGCAACGATCCGAAAACGCCGTCCACCGGCATCGGCTACACGCTGCGCGCGCCGCTGTTCAGCGATTACACCGACAAGCATCGCTTCGTCTCGATCCCGGCGGGGAAGAAGGCGAAGGTGGGAAGCGACGGGGTGATCGAATTCCCGGTAGGAACGGTTCTCGTCAAAAGCTTCGGCTGGAGTGACGTCAACGACGGCCGCCCGGTCGAAACGCGTTTGCTGATCCGCCGCGCGTCGGGCTGGACCGCGCTCCCCTATATCTGGGACGCCGATGGCAAGGATGCGACGCTGGCGCTTGGTGGCCGCCGCGTGCCCGTGGCCTTCAAAAGCCCCGATGGCGAGGCGCACAGCATCCGTTACGCGGTGCCGAACAAGAATCAGTGCAAGGAATGCCACAGCCTCGGCGGCGAGATCGTCCCGATCGGACCCAAGGCGCGCAATTTCATCCTCGACCCTGCGGCGTCCGACAAGCTGCGCAGCCTCTATTTCGAAAATCCAGCCGGGCTCAAACCCTCGATGCCGCAATGGGACGACCCGAAGAGCGGCAGCGTCGCCGATCGCGCGCGCGCCTATCTCGACGTCAATTGCGCGCATTGCCATAATCCGGCGGGCAGCGCGTCGAACAGCGGGCTGTTCCTGCGCTGGACCGACGATCCGGCGGGCGTCAACTATGGCATCGGTAAGCGTCCCACCGCAGCGGGGCGCGGCAGCGGGGGCATGGAATTCGCCATCGCGCCGGGTGAGCCCGACCATAGTTTCCTGATCTATCGCCTCGAAAGCACCGACCCCGGTATTGCGATGCCCGAGGTCGGGCGATCGACGGTGCACAGGGAAGGCGCGGCGCTGCTGCGGCAATGGATTGCGGAGATGCCGAAAGCATCGCATTAGGCTGGTCATGACCCAGCTCGTCCTCCACGATTATTTCCGCTCCTCGGCCAGCTTTCGCGTCCGCATCGCGCTGAACCTCAAGGGGCTCGACTATGAGCGCGTCGAGATCAGCCTTATCGCGGGCGAGCAGCGCAGCGATGCTTATCTGGAACAGAATGCGCAGGGCTTCGTCCCGATGCTCGTCGTCGATGGCGAGCCGATCATCCAGAGTATGGCGATCATCGACTGGCTCGACCGCGCCTTTCCGCAGCCGCGACTGATCCCCGAAGAGGCCATGCCGCGCGCGATCGCGCTGGCGCGGGCGCAGGTGATCGCGAGCGACATCCACCCGCTCAACAACCTCCGCGTGCTCAAATATCTGAAACGCGATTTGGGGCTTAACGAACAGACCAAGGACCGCTGGATCGCGACCTGGATCGCGCAGGGGTTCGAGGCATTGGAGGCGATGGCGGGCGACGGCCAATATCTCGGCGGTGATACGCCGGGGATCGCCGACTGCTGTCTCGTGCCGCAAATCTACAACGCGCGGCGTTTCGAGGTGCCGCTCGACGCCTTCCCGCGGCTGATCGAGATCGACGCCGCGTGCATGGAACTCGAAGCATTTCAGAAGGCGCACCCCGACGCGGTCAAGCCGGCGTGATCCGCTTTTTGACGGGGGTTGCGTCGCTGGTATTGCCGGCGGCGGCGATGGCGCAGGAGGAAACGCCCGCCGACCCCTTCGATGCGACTCACATTCTCCAGTTTCAGCCTATGCCGAAGGACCTGATCGTCGTGAACGGCAGCGGCGTGCTCAGTCGGCCCGATAGCGACAAGGTCCAGGCGAACAGCTCACTGACCGACCTCGATCCGGGTCTGGGCAACCGGATCGAGAACCGGCTGCGCGATGAGGCGGGGCTGGTGCAATTTCGTCGATCGGACGGGCGCTCCGCCCATCCGACGAGTCAGGGCATCACGCTCCGCGGCCTCGGCGGCAACGCGTCGAGCCGCGCGCTCGTCACCCTCGACGGGGTGCCGCAGGCCGACCCGTTCGGCGGCTGGGTTGCGTGGAGCGCCTATGACGCAATCAATCTCGGCGGCATCTTCATCACGCGCGGCGGTGGCAGCGGCGCCGATGGTCCCGGCGCGCTCGCTGGAACAATCGGTCTCTATTCGACCATGACCGATGGTGCCGAGGCGAGCCTCGGCTATGGTAGCCGCGACAGTTGGGACGCTTCGGCATCGGTTGGTGGCGAGATCGGCAGCGGCCATGTCGCGGTGGACGGGCGCTACAGTCGCGGCGACGGATTTGTACCTATCGCCAAGGGACAGCGCGGCAGCGTCGATCGCGCAGCGCCTTATGAGCAGGGCGGGCTCGGCCTGCGCCTGCGCTTCGACACCGGGGACGATAGCCGGGTCGAGGCGAGTCTGCGCGGCTTTGCCGACCGCCGTGATCGCGGGACAGATTTTACTCAAAGCAAGGTCGACGGGATCGACGCCAGTGTGCGGTTCGTTCACGATCCCGCCAGCGAGACGCAATGGCTCGCGCTCGCCTATGTCCAGCTTCGTGATTTCGAAAGCGGTTTCGCGAGCGTAGCGGCGGGACGGAACAGCTTCGTGCCAGCGCTGTTCCAGCGGGTTCCCGCGACCGGGCTTGGCACGCGATTCGAATTGCGGCCCGGGATCGGCTTTGAAAATCCGCTGCGTATCGGGATCGATTGGCGCCGCACGACCGGCCGGACCGAAGAGGATTTCTTCTTCACGGGTGTAGTTCCGGGCCGCCACCGCATCGCGGGTGGCAGCAGCGATATAGTGGGGGCGTTCGCCGAATGGACGTCGGGCGATCCCGGCGACGGTCTCCTCTGGACCCTCAGCGGCCGCGTCGATCGCTGGTGGCTCGGCGAAGGATACAGGCTCGAGCGCAATATCGCGGGGCCGGTCATCACGAACTTGCGCTTTGCGGCGCGGCAAGGCTGGGAAGGCAGCGGCCGCGCGGGCGTGCGCTGGGCCTCTGATCGCTTCACGCTGCGCGCCGCTGCCTATCGCGGCTGGCGCCTCCCGACGCTCAACGAACTCTATCGCCCGTTCCGCGTCGGCGCCGAGGTGACGACCGCGAATGCGATGCTCAAGCCCGAACGGCTATGGGGCGGTGAGGTCGGGATCGACTGGGACAATGGTGATACGAAATTGTCGGCGACGCTCTTCGCCAACCATCTGACGAACGCCATCGCCAATGTCACGCTCGCGCCGAACCTCAACCAGCGGCAGAATCTTGACGCGATCGACAGCAAGGGCGTCGAAGTCAGCGCTGAACAGCGGATCGGCTCGGCGACGCTGCGCGCCACTTACGCTTTCACCGATGCCAAGGTTGACGCCTCGGGCATCGCCGCGACGCTCGATGGCCGCCGTCCGGCACAGCTTGCGAAGCATGGCGGCAGCGTGTCGTTGCGGAGCAACGCGCGCGGCCCGTTCGGCGGCTTTGCGACGTTGCGCTATATCGGCAAACAGAATGAGGACGATCTGGGTCTGCTCGCGCTCGACGACGCGCTGACCCTCGACGCCGGGCTGTCGTGGCGCTTCTCCGATGCGATCAGCATCGAGGCGCGCGGCGAGAATCTCTTCGATGAGCTGGTTCCCGCCGCGATCTCGTCGTCGGGTATCGTCGAGCGCGCGAGCCCGCGTACGCTGTGGGTCGGCGCGCGCGTTTCTTTCTGATTTTCACGCCATTCTGCCCTTCACAGGCCCGAAACAGGCGATAGGATGGGCGACGCCGGGATTTTTCGAGCGTGTGGGGGTTACCAATTCATGGCCGCGAAGAAGCTGAATCTCGATAATTTCCTGCCCTACCGCCTGTCCATCGCATCCAATGCCCTGTCGAGCCGGATCGCCGCCGAATATGAGAATCGCTTCGGGCTCAAGATTCCCGAATGGCGGTTGATGGCGGTGCTCGGCGAAGGCCAGCCGAAGACCCAGCGCGAGCTGGTCGAGGCGACGCGCATGGATAAGGTGACGGTGAACCGCGCCGCCAAGGCGCTCGCCGACCGCCAGCTGATCGCGCGGCAGGCGCATGAGGCCGACGGGCGCTCGCACCACCTCGATCTCACCGAAACCGGACGATCGCTCTATGATGCGATCGTTCCCGCCGCGCTGGCGAGTGAGGCGCAGCTCGAATCGAATATCAGCGCGGGTGAACGCGCCACGCTGATGGCGATTCTCGCAAAGCTGACCGCCGCCGCTGAAGATTATGGTTGATCGTGCGTACCGTGCCGCGCCGACCGATGCGCTGCGCATCGAGCCGCTGGGCGAACTGACCGCGATCTTCGACCGGCGGTCGATGCAGACGCACCTCGTCGTATCGCCGATGCCCGAGATACTGAACGCGATGGGCACCGACAGCTGCAACGCCGCCGAGCTGGCAGGGCGGCTGGCCGCCGCCTTCGATCTTGATGCGACAGAGGACGCGCGGCCGATCCTCGCCGAACGCCTCGCCGAGCTCGCCGCGATGGGGCTGGTGGCGCGCGCGTGAGGCATAGTGCGCGCATTGCGGTCGGCCCGGTGCAATTTCGTATCGGCAGCGACTGGCGGGAGCCCGTCGCGGCGCTCGAACGCCTCTATGCCGGTTATCCGGGCGACGATGCGCGCCCCGCCGATGCGACGGTGCGGCTGTTCGCGGCGCGGCCCTGGCGGCGCTGGCTGCGCCCGTCGGTGCATATCGGCGGCGACTTCATCGTCCCCGACGCGCTGCCCTTGCCGCTGTCGATGGGGCTGCTCGCCGCCGAGATGGGGATGAATTTGCAGGTCGCGCTCGGCTGGCGGCGCCACATGCTGCTTCACGCGAGCGCGGTCGCAAGGGATGGCCGCGCGCTGATCATGTCGGGCGAATCGGGGTCGGGCAAATCGACGCTCGCGGCGCTGCTCGGAGAGAGCGACTGGCGGCTGATGGGTGACGAATTCACGCTGATCGATCCCGCCGGCGGCGATGCCCTCGCTTTCCCGCGCGCGGTCAGCCTCAAGAATGAGGCGATTGCCGTGGTCGCCGCGCGCGTCGATGCGGCGCGGCTCGGTCCGCTGCTCGCGGGCACGCCAAAGGGCGATATCCGCCACCTGGTCCCGCGCGCCGATGCGATCGCGGCGATGCACGAGCCTGTGCGCCCCGCGCTGCTGCTCTTCCCGCGCTTCGGCGGTGCGGTGTCGGTCGAACGGATGGGCGAGGGCGAGGCGTTCGTTCGGCTGACCGAGGCGTCGACCAACTATGTGGCGCTTGGCGAGGCGGGCTTTGGGGCGCTGACGCGGCTCGTTCGCGGAACCCCGGCGTTCGGTATTTCCTATCCCGACAGTGCGACGGGTATCGCGCTGGTCGAGCAGCTTTGGGCCGAGACGCCCCGGTGAGCGCGGTGCGGACCTTCGTCGACTTGCTCGTCGGGCGCCGCGATCCGGCCGCGCTGGCCCCGCGCGACTGGGACGGCGTCATCGGGGTCGCGCGCAGCGAAGCGATGCTTGCGACGCTCGCACACCAGCTGGCGGAGGCCGACTTGCCGCCCACCGCCGCCGCGCTGTTCGCCGACCAGCGCGCCGCCGCGGCAGTTGCACAGCGTCAGGCGTTGTGGGAGGCCGAGATGGCGCGGCGCGCGCTCGCTCCCGCGGGGATCGAATTCGTGCTGCTGAAGGGCGTCGCTTATGCCGCTATGGGGATGGCGTGCTCCGAAGGGCGGCAGATTGGCGATCTCGATATCCTCGTGCTCGCCACCGACATCCGCCGCGCCGAGAACGCGCTCCTCAACGCGGGTTGGGAATGGGTCAAGTCGGACCCTTATGACGACCTCTATTACCGCGAGCATATGCACGAGCTGCCGCCGCTGATTCACTCGGGCCGCGACCGGATGATCGATGTTCACCACACAATCCTGCCGCGCACGCACCGGATCACACCCGACGCGCTCGCGCTGGTCAGCGATGCGGTGACGAGCCGTGATGGCCATGCGGTGCTGAACCCCGCCGACATGGCATGTCACTGCGCCGCGCATATGCTCGCCGACGGCGATTTGCGGGGCGGGCTGCGCAACCTGTGGGACTTTCACACGATGACGCGCGATTTTGCGGCGGCCGATCCGGGTTTCTGGGGACGGCTCGACGCACGCGCGGCGCTGCACGGGCTGCGCGAAGCGGCCCACCGCGCGGCGCGGCTGTCGCGCGATGTCTATGGCGCGGTGTTGCCCGAAGGATGGGACTGGCAGGATCCGTCCGATATCTGGTTCGTCCGCCGACTGTTCGCGCGCGACGATTGGGGGCGGGTCACGCGCCCCGTGCTGGAGCAGGCCTTCTACATCCGCTCGCACTGGCTGCGGATGCCGCCCGCGATGCTCGCGCGGCATTTGTGGACCAAGTGGCGCAAGCGTCAGAGCGAGGCGAGCAGCGGCACCAGCTCGTCATAATGGTCGATCACATGGTCGGCACCCAACTCCTGCGCCGGCCGGTCGAGAAAGCCGAAACTGACCGCGATACTGGGTACCCCGGCATTTTTCGCCGCCGTCACGTCATAGATGCTGTCGCCCACGAAGGCTGCGTGCCCGCGACCGCATCGCTCTACCATCGCGTGGATCGGTTCGGGCGATGGTTTGCGGACCTCCAGCGTGTCGCCGCCGATGATCGTCGCCATGCGATCGGCAAGGTCGAATTCGGCGAGCAGCAGGCGCGCGAGATGCTCGGCCTTGTTCGTGACGACCGCCGTGCGCACGCCGAGCGCGTCGAGCCGGTCGAGTGCGGCGACGACGCCGGGAAAGAGACGGCTGTTGCCCGCTATATGCCTTTCGTAAAAGTGCAGCAGTTCGGGATAGAGCCGCTCGACCGCGCCATCGGGGACCCCGCCCGATGCCCGCAGCCCTTCCTCGAGCATATGTTTCGCGCCGCGCCCGATCATCGGCCGCACGGCATCCTCGCCAAGCGGCGCGCGGTCCATCAGCGTCAGCGTATGATTGACCGCGGCGGCGAGATCGCCAAGCGTGTCGATGAGCGTGCCGTCGAGGTCGAAGCCGACGATCGCGAAGGGAAATCCGTTCATCCGCCGCGCATGGCGCGATGTGCTGGAAACCGCAATGATTTGCTGGCATGGCAGCGCGCATGAGTAACGCAATCGCCGCTATCGTCCTTGCCGCGGGCAAGGGGACCCGCATGAAGTCCGACCTGCACAAGGTGCTGCATCCGATCGCGGGGCGGCCGATGCTGCTGCACCTGATGGCGAGCGTCGATGAATTGAAGCCGGCGAAGAAGGTCGTGGTCGTCGGCGACAAGGCCGACCAGCTCGAGGCCGCGCTGGCGGGCAGCGCCGAACTTGCGGTGCAGGATCCGCAGCTCGGTACGGGCCATGCAGTGCAGCAGGCTGAAAGCGCGCTCGCGGGTTTCGACGGGGATGTGTTGATCCTTTATGGCGATGTGCCTTTCGTGCCCGCGGCGACGATGCGCTCGATGATCGAACGGCTGGGCGCGGCCGACGCGCCCGCGGTCGTCGTCCTCGCGTTCGAGCCCGCTGACCCGCTGCAATATGGCCGCGTCATCACCGAAGGCGACTGCGTCATCAAGATGGTCGAGCACAAGGATGCGACCGACGCCGAGCGTGCCGTTCGGTTGTGTAATTCGGGGCTGATGGCGGCGAAGGCGCGCGACCTGTTCGCGTTGCTCGCCCGCGTGACTGACGACAATGCCGCGAAGGAATTTTACCTCGTTGACATCGTCAACATCGCGAACGCCGACGGACGTTCGTGCGCGGTCGTGAAGACCGATCCCGACGATGTCGCCGGGATCAACAGCCGTGCCGAGCTGGCGCAGGCCGAGGCGCAGTGGCAGGCGTTCAAGCGCGAGGAAGCGATGGCGGGCGGCGCGTCGCTGCGTGCGCCCGAAACGGTCTGGTTCTCGTGGGACACCGAGCTCGGCCGCGATGTGACGATCGAGCCCAATGTGTTTTTCGGTCCGGGCGTGACGGTTGCCGACGGCGTGAATATTCGCGCCAACTGCCATATCGAGGGTGCGACGATCGGCACGGGGTGCGAGGTCGGCCCCTTCGCCCGCCTTCGCCCCGGCACGGTCCTCGGCGAAAAGGCCAAGATCGGCAATTTTGTCGAGACGAAAAAGGCGGTGCTCGGCAAGGGCGCCAAGGCGAACCACCTGACCTATCTGGGCGACGTCACCGTCGGGGCGGGGGCGAACATCGGCGCGGGCACGATCACCTGCAACTATGACGGCTATTTCAAATATAAGACCGAGATCGGCGAGAACGCTTTCATCGGATCGAACAGCGCGCTTGTCGCCCCGGTCAGGATCGGGCGCGACGCGATCGTCGCCGCAGGCAGCGCGGTGACGCGCGACGTCGCCGATGGCGAATTGCGCCTCGTGCGCGGCGAGCAACTGGTCAAGCCGGGCTGGGCCGACCGCTTCCACGATGCGATGCGCAAGAAGAAGGCGGGCAAATAGGACCATGCCCGCACCGATGCTGACCACCGCGCGCCTCGTGCTGCGCCAGCTGCGCGAGGATGACGCCGCCGCGCTGTTCCCTGTGCTGTCCGATCCCGAGGTGATGACCTGGTGGTCGAGCGGCCCGCATACATCGCCCGCCGAGACCGCGGACTATGTCAAAGGCAATGCCACCGAAGGGCAGGGATATCTCTGCTGGGCGATCACGGCGGGCGACGATGCCGCGCTCGGCTGGGTGATCCTGATCGACGGAAAGCCCGACGTGAAAGAGATCGGTTATATCCTGCACCGCGATCATTGGGGCCGCGGCATCGTGCGCGAGGCGGCCGCGCGGGTGATCGAACACGGCTTTGACCAACTGAAGCTGCGCCGCATCTTCGCCGACACCGATCCCGAAAATGCCGGTTCGATCGGACTGCTCGAACGCCTCGGCTTCCAGCGTGAAGGCCATCTGCGCAGTGAATGGGAAACGCATATCGGCGTGCGCGATTCGCTGATCTACGGCTTGCTGCGCGACGAATGGGTGACGGAGAAGACGAGATGAGTGACCGCTATACCGACAAGCCCTTTCTGCGCTTTGTCGACGCCTGGGTGCTGAAGGTGATCGGGCATCTCGACGATGCGACCGAGACTTATTGCAAGGCGATGGTGCCGCAGCTCGAACAGAGTTTCGGCGTCAAGGGAAGCTGGGAGCAGATCGTCGAGCAACAGATGAAGTTCGGGCCCGAGCTGAAGGCGCAGATCCTGAAAATCTGGACCGACGGCAAGGCGCGCTTCGCCGAGGGCAATGGTGCGGTGCCCGACCCGGTGCAGTTCGCCTATCTTTTCGTCGACCGCAATTTCGCCCGGACATGACCGGGCTGGTCGTCCGTCCGGCGACGCGCGCCGATTATGACCGGTGGCTGCCTTTATGGGACGGCTATAACGCATTCTACGGCCGCAGCGGCGATACCGCGCTGGCGGCGAATGTCACGGCGGCGACGTGGGAGCGCTTCTTCGATCCCTATGAGCCGATGTTCGCGCTCGTGGCTGAACAGGGCGGCGCGCTTCTCGGCCTCACCCATTATCTCCTGCATCGCAGCACGACGTCGTTGCTGCCGTCGCTTTACCTGCAAGACCTGTTCACCGCCGCGGAAGCACGGGGAAAGGGCGTCGGCCGCGCGCTGATCGAGTCCGTCTATGCTGCTGCAAAAGAGCGTTCGCTGCCGCGCGTCTATTGGTTGACGCACGAAACAAACGACACGGCGATGATGCTCTACGACCGCATCGCAGAGAAATCTGGCTTTGTCGTCTATCGGAAGATGTTATCGGCTTGATTTGATATCATGATATGATATCATTGCGACATGCGTTTCCTCGCCGACATTCCTGACGACGATATCCAGTGGCTCGACGCGCTTGCGGCCGGGCAGGGGGTGTCGCGCGCCGAACTCGTTCGCCGTGCGGTCACCGCCTACCGCGCCGATGTATCGGGTGACGCGATCGACAATGCGTTCGGCGTCTGGAAGGGCCGCGCCGACATTGGCGACGGGCTGAAATATCAGCGGCGCCTCAGGGGCAAGCGCGAATGATCGACGCGCAGTTCGACAGCGACATATTGATCGACGCGCTGAACGGCGTCGAGGCGGCGCGCGCCGAAATCCGCCGCGCCGGGCGCAAGAGCATCAGTCGGATCAGCTGGACCGAAGTCATGTCGGCTGCCGATCCGGCGTCGGTGAAAGCGGTCGAAGCCTTCCTCGGCTGCTTTGCGCTGGAGGAAGTCGGCGATGCGGTGGCTCGCCGCGCCGCCGCGCTGCGTGCCGAACGCAAAGGCTTGACGCTGGCCGATGCATTCGTCTTAGCCACCGCGCAAATATCGGGACGCATTCTCGTTACGCGCAATATCAAGGTGTTTCCGGCCGCGATGCCGGGTATTCGCGTTCCCTACACGCTCTAACGAAAGCCTCATTCATGTGCGGAATCATCGGAATCATCGGCAAGGACCAGGTGGCGGATCGCCTCGTCGACGGGCTGAAGCGCATGGAATATCGCGGCTATGATTCGGCGGGCGTGTGTACGGTCGAGGGCGGGCAGCTGATCCGCCGCCGCGCCGAGGGCAAGCTCGGCAATCTCGTCAAGGAACTCGCGGGCAACCCCGCGCCGGGCCTTGTCGGCATCGCACATACGCGCTGGGCAACCCACGGCGCGCCGACGACGAGCAACGCGCACCCGCATGCGACGGGCGAGGTTGCGCTCGTTCACAACGGGATCATCGAGAATTTCAAGCCGCTGCGCGAGGCGCTGCAGGCGCGCGGCCGCAGCTTCGAAAGCGAGACCGACACCGAAGTCGTCGCGCATCTCGTCAGCGAACAGGTCGAGGCGGGACTCTCGCCGCAGGACGCGGTCAAGGCGGTGCTGCCCCAGCTCCGCGGCGCCTTTGCGCTCGCGATCGCCTTTCGTCAGTATCCCGATCTCCTCATCGGCGCGCGCCTCGGTTCGCCGCTCGTCGTCGGCTATGGCGACGGGGAAACCTATCTCGGCAGCGATGCTTTGGCTCTTGCGCCGCTGACGCAGAAGATTGCCTATCTCGACGAAGGCGACTGGGTCGTCATCACGAAGGATAGCGCACAGATCTACGACGCCGGCAACAATCCGGTGACGCGCGAGATCACGACGTCGGGCGTTACCGCCGCCGCGGTCGAGAAGGGCAATTACCGCCACTTCATGCAGAAAGAGATTTTCGAGCAGCCGACCGTCGTCGCGCAGACGCTCTCCTCCTACATCCGCCCGCTCGAGCAGACAGTCGCGCTGCCGCAGATGGACTTCGACCTGTCGAAGATCGACCGCATAACGATCGTCGCGTGCGGCACCAGCTTCTACGCCGGGATGGTCGCCAAATACTGGTTCGAGACCTTCGCGCGCGTCCCCGTCGACATCGATGTCGCGTCGGAATTCCGTTATCGCGACCCGGTGCTCGCACCCGGCGGACTCGCACTCTTTATCTCGCAGTCGGGCGAGACCGCCGACACGCTCGCCGCGCTCCGCCATTGCAAGGCGAACGGCCAGACGATCGCGGTCGTCGTCAATGTGCCGACGAGCAGCATGGCGCGCGAGGCCAACCTGCTGCTCCCGACGCATGCCGGCCCCGAAATCGGTGTCGCCTCGACCAAGGCCTTCACCTGCCAGCTCGCGGTGCTCGCCGCGCTTGCGGCGCACCTCGCGCTCAAGAAGGGCAAGCTCAGCGCCGATGAGGAGCGCGAGATCGTCAAGCATCTGATCGAGGCGCCCGCCGCATTGAACGCCGCGCTCGCGCATGACGAGGAGATCGCGAAAATGGCGCACCTCGTCGCGCCCGCGCGCGACGTACTCTATCTCGGCCGCGGTCCCGATTACCCGCTCGCGCTCGAAGGTGCGCTCAAGCTCAAGGAAATCTCCTACATCCACGCCGAGGGCTATGCGTCGGGCGAGATGAAGCACGGCCCGATCGCGCTGATCGACGAAGCGGTGCCGGTGATCGTCCTCGCGCCCTCCGGCCCGCTGTTCGAAAAGACCGTCAGCAACATGCAGGAAGTCATGGCGCGCGGCGGCAAGGTCGTGCTGATTTCGGACGCCGAGGGCCTCGCCGAAGCCGGCGACGGATGCATGGCGACGATCGAGATGCCCAAGGTCCACCCGCTGATCGCGCCGCTCGTCTATGCGGTGCCGGTGCAATTGCTGGCGTATCACGTGGCGGTCGCGAAGGGCACTGACGTCGATCAGCCGCGCAATCTGGCGAAGTCGGTGACGGTGGAATAGGCAGCCCTTCGTCATGTCCCCGAAAGCGGGAATGACGGGACCGGATCGGCAATGAAATACCGCGCCATCATCTTCGACTTCGACGGCGTCATTGCCGACAGCGAGGTGCGTGCGAACCGGACGCTTGCCGAGAGTCTGACCGCGATCGGGCTGCCAACGACCTACGAGGACTGCCTGCGCGACTATTGCGGGCACAATTGGCAGGAAACCGAGCGGCGGATCGTCGCGCGCTTCGGGCGTCCGCTGCCGTCCGATTTTCGCGAGCAGCACCGTGCGCGGGCACGCGAGCGGTTTGCCGAGGGCTTCGCGCCGGTGCCGGGCGCGCCGGCCTTCCTCGATGCACTCGGCGCGCAGCCGCGCGCGATCGCCTCGTCGAGCAGTCCCGACTACATCGCGATGTCGCTGGGTCGCTTCGGTCTGGCGCATCATTTTGGCGCGCATGTCTACAGCGCCGACGGCTGGGACCGCGGCAAGCCCTTTCCCGACATCTATCTCGCGGCGGCGAAGGGGCTGGGGGTCGATCCGGCTGACTGCCTTGCGATTGAGGATTCGCCGATCGGGGCGCGTGCCGCGCTCGCGGCGGGGATGACCGTCGTGGGCTTTTGCGGTGCGGGGCATATCGTCGACCGCGCGGCGCATGGCGAGATGTTGCGCGGCGCGGGGGTGCACCATGTCGCGATCACGTTCGACGAGGTCGCCGCTTTCGCCTGACCCGACGACGCGGTGGTTGGACCCGCGCGAAAAACCGCTGTCCTATCATCTCATGCTGGATTAGCTTCGCGCTCCGTTCGATCCCGATCACGGGACGAAACATGTAATTGCGCGTGAAGTTGCGCAGTTTTCCGCGACTTTCCGGAGCCGCCCCCAAGGAGAGAAACGATGTGCACCGACAACACCGAGGCCGATCTTGACCGCACCGGAATGCCCGTCGCGCGGCGCAGTTTTGCGGTGCTTGCCGGGACCGGCGCGCTGATGGCCGCGCTTCCGGCGCGCGCGCTGGCGGGTAAGCCCGTGAAGGGCCGCGACGTCACGATCAGGACCGCCGACGGCATTTGCGACGCCTATTTCGTCGCGCCCGCGACGGGGAAGCATCCCGCCGTGCTCGTGTGGCCCGATATCCGCGGACTGCGGCCCGCCTTTCGCCAGATGGCCGACCGGCTGGCGGGAGAGGGCTATGCGGTGCTCACGGTGAACCCCTTCTACCGCTGGCAGAAGTCGCCGGTGGTCGATGCCGCGAACGACTGGAGCAATCCCGCGGTGCGCGAGAAATTATTCGGTTACCTCAAGCTGCTCACGCGCCCGATCGTCGAGACCGACGCCAAGGCGCATCTCGCCTTCCTCGACGCGCAAAAGGAGGTCGATCGCAAGCGCAAGATCGGCACGACGGGATATTGCATGGGCGGCGCGATGACGATCTACACCGCGGCGCTGAAACCCGGCCGCGTCGGCGCGGCGGCGAGCTTTCACGGCGGCGGCGTCGGCACCGACAAACCCGACAGCCCGCACCTGCTCATTCCGAAAACCAATGCGGGCTATCTGTTCGCGATCGCCGACAATGACGACAAGGAAACGCCGAACGAGAAGGTCTTGCTGAAAGCGATCCTCGAACCGCGCAAGCAGTGGCACGAGGTCGAGGTTTACGAAGGCGCGATGCACGGCTGGTGCCCGCCCGATGGCCGCGCCTATAACGAGGCCGCGGCCGAAAGGGCGTGGGCGCGGACGCTTGCGCTGTTCAAGGCCGAACTCGCCTGACGCCGGACGAAGGGGGGATCAGACTATGGACAGCAATCTGATCACCCTCGCCGGCGTTGGGGTGTTCATCCTGGGCATCGTCAGCCTTCATGTCCGCTATCGCGGGCGAACGAGGCGTTCACGCCGCGACGACGGGGCCGATTGCGACCTGTCGGGCGGCGGCGATACCGATGGAGGCGATTGCGGGGGTGGCTCCGACGGTGGAGGCGGCGACTAGCTTCGCCGGGTCAGTGCGCGTGCGCGCCGCCGCTCGCGGCGTAGCTGGCGTAGACGCGCTGGCCGGCGGGGCCGAAGGTCATGACCTTATACGCCTCGCGGTGGTCGCCATGCTCCATACCGGGCGATCCCATCGGCATACCGCCGACCGCGAGCCCCTTCACACCCTTGGGCTTTTCGCGGAGCAGCCGGGCAATCTCCTTGGCGGGGACATGGCCTTCGATCACATAGCCGCCGACGAGCACCGTGTGGCAGCTGCGCAGCGCCTCCGGCACGCCCTGCTTGTCCTTGACCGCATTCATGTCGGGCGAATTGACGACGACGGCCTTCTGTCCGAACGACGCCTTCACCTGCTCGAGCCATTTAAGGCAGCAGCCGCACCCCGCGTCGCGGAACATCACCGGGTTCGCTGCGTGCGCGGTGCCGATGATGGCAGAAAAGGCGGCGAGGGCGAAAAACGCGCGGCGGGCAGGGAGCATCGCAATTCCTTTTTGAAGAGGTTGCCGCGAACCTATAGACCGGCCCCATGAAAGTCCATTTCATCCGGTCGGGCGAGCGCCGGTATTCGATGCGGATCGAGCGTGCCGGGCTGCCGGTGCTGGTGATGGACCCCGCGCCGGGCTTCGATCCCGACCTGCCGCACGACATGGTGCATTTCGTCGTCGAGGCGGCGCTCGGGCTGAAGACCGGGGTGTTCGGCCAGATCGCGGCGGGCGGCGACGCGGGTTCCTTCCATGTCGAGGCGGGCGGAGCGCTGTCGGCAAAGGAACACCAGCGCGCGGCGCGCAAGCAGGTCGCGAAGGGCGCGAAGCTTATCAAGAATCAGGGCCGCGAAGGCGAATTGTCCGAACTCGCAGCCTTCCTGTTCGATATCGCGTGGCGGAGCCAGTCACGCCCCGACAGCGCAGGGCAGCGCGCGGCGCTCGGCGAAGCCGAACGGACGCGGGCCTCGCTCAGCGCCGACGAACGCGCGCGGGTCGACGCAGCGCGGCCACAGGTGTTTGCGGATTTCGAGCGGCTGTCGAAGGCATGGCGCGCGCTGCCCGTCGGCGACGCGTTGACCTTCGAGTGGCCGTCCACTCAGCCCATCGGGTAGAGGATGTCCTTGCTGACCTTGTGCAGCGCCTTCATCAGATCGTCGCTCAGCACCAACTCCATCGCGTCGAGGATCGGGTCGACTTGATCATAAGCGCTGACCCCGACAATCGTCGAGGCGACAAAGTCGTGCTGCTTCGACCAGGCCGTCGCCATCGTCACCGGATGCAGGCCCGCATCGGCAGCGATCGCGAGGTAGCGCTCGGTCGCGGCGAGGCTCTTGTCGTTGACGAAGCGACGCCCCATCGCGGCCTGCCGGCCCTCCATCTTGAGGTAGCGTGAGAAGCGCGCGCCTTCGGGAGTCGCGCCGCCCTGATATTTGCCCGTGAGCACCCCGCCGGCGAGCGGCGAATAGGGGATCAGGCTCACGCCCTCTTGCCGGCATACCTGCGCGAGTTCGTCCTCGAAGCGGCGGTTGTTGAGGCTGAAATTATTCTGGATCGTGTGGTAGCGCGCGCCGCCGAGCCGCTCCGACGCCGCGATCGACTTCATCAGCCCCCAACTCGTCTCGTTCGAGCAGCCGAGGATGCGTACCTTGCCGGTGCGGACGAGTTCATCGAGCGCGTCCATCATCTCGTCATAGGGCGCATCATGATCGGGCCAGTGCGTCTGATAGAGGTCGATATAGTCGGTCTGGAGCCGCGTCAGGCTGTCGTCGACGGCCTGAAAGATGTTCCTGCGGTCGAGCGCGGTCATGCCATTCCGGCACGGCGATTTGAACCAGACGTGGCTCGGTCCCGACACTTTGGTCGCGAGGATGATCGCGTCGCGCGGCTTGGTCTTCATCCAGCGCCCTACGATCTCCTCGGTGCGACCTACCCATTTGGTATCGGGCGGGACCGGATAGCCTTCGGCCGTGTCGTAGAAATTGATCCCTGCGTCGAAACAACGGTCGAGGACGCGGAACGCCGTCGCCTCGTCGGCCTGGCTGCCGAAGGTCATCGTCCCCATGCAGATGTCGGACACATGGATGGCGCTTTTGCCGAGGCGGCGGCTTTGCATGGCTCTGTTCTCCGGTCAGAAGAGGGGAGAGCCGTGCATAGGTTGCGAACCGCAACCTTGCAATCGGATCAGATGAGAAGTGCGAGTGATCCGACCAGCAACGCCGCCATCGTCCAGTTGAACGCCTTGAGCCGCGCCGGGCTCGACAGCCAGCCGCGCAGCACCTGCCCCATGACCGCCCACAGGCTCGTCGAGGGCAGGTTGATGATGCCGAACACCACGGCGACGAGCAGCACCGCGCCGAGATTGCGGTCTGGGGCGTAAAGCGCGATCGCAGTCAGCGCCATCGACCAGGCCTTGGGATTGACCCACTGGAACAGTACCGCCTGAAAGAAGGTCATCGGCTTGCCGCGCGCCCCGGCCTCGGTGTCAGGTGCGGCGGCGTTGGCGATCTTCCACGCGAGCCAGAGCAGATAGACGACGCTCACCACCTTGAGCACCGTGTTCAGGACCGGGAAAAGGTCGAACAGGCCCATCAGCCCGACGCCGACGAGGATGATCATCAGCGTGAAGCCGATGCCGACCCCCAGCGCGTGCGGTACGGTGCGGCGCAGCCCGAAATTGGCCCCCGACGCCATCAGCATCATATTGTTCGGCCCCGGCGTGATCGACGAGACGAGCGCGAAGGCGGAGAGCGCGAGCAGGGTGGTCTGGTTCATGCGCGCAATATAATGCGTTTCGCTGCGCGGCGGATTGCAAAGATGACCTGCTTTCGCATAGATTATGCAATCCATGACCAAGATCGACGCCATTGGCCGCAAAATATTGCACGAACTTTCGAGGGACGGGCGAATCTCGAACCTCGAACTGGCCGAGCGTGTCGGTCTCTCGCCATCGGCCTGTCTGCGGCGCGTGCAGGAACTCGAACGCAGCGGAGTGATCAAAGGCTATCGTGCGGTGATCGATCCCGCGAAGCTTGGATTGACCTTTCTCGCCTATGTGACGGTCGGTCTGTCGTCGCACACCAAAAAGTCGCAGGTCGATTTCGAGGCGGCGATGGCGGATGCCCCCGAAGTGCGCGAATGCCACAATATCACCGGGACGATCGAATATCTGCTGCGCGTCGAGACCGAAGATCTCGCCGCCTACAAGCATTTTCATACCGAGGTGCTGGGCGTGTTGCCGCAAGTGCATTCGATCACAACCTATGTGTTGATGGATTCGCCGAAGGACGAACGGGCATAGTTTTTCTTCGCCGGTCCGGCGAAGCCGTGCGCTTGAACCGTGGGTCCGCCGACCGCATATCGGTTTCATGACGAAACTCTCTTTCCTCGACCTCGTGCCCGTCACCGATACCGGCACGATCGCGCAGTCGCTCGCCAACGCAGCCGATCTGGCCCGTCACGCCGAAGCACTCGGCTATGCCCGTTACTGGGTTGCCGAGCATCACGGCATGACGGGGATTGCGAGCGCCGCAACCGCGGTCGTTCTCGCGCATATCGGACACGCGACCCAAGGCATTCGCATCGGATCGGCGGGTATCATGCTGCCCAACCATGCGCCGATGGTGATCGCCGAGCAGTTCGGCACGCTCGAAGCGTTGTTCCCCGGCCGGATCGACCTCGGTCTGGGGCGCGCGCCGGGGTCGGATCAGCGCGTTGCGCGCGCCTTGCGCCGCACGCTCACCAGCGACGAGCGCCAGTTCCCGCAGGATGTGCTGGAATTGCAGGCTTTCCTCGCCGGCGATGAACAACTCGGCATCACCGCGGTCCCGGGTGCGGGCACGCATATCCCGCTGTGGATTCTCGGTTCGAGCACCTTTGGCGCGCAGCTCGCCGCGATGCTGGGGCTGCCCTATGCGTTCGCCAGCCATTTCGCGCCCGATGCGCTCGACGAGGCGCTCGACATCTATCGTCGCCAGTTCAGGCCGTCGGCGCAGCTCGCCGAGCCTTATGCCGCTGCGGCGTTCAATGCCTTCGCCGCCGATACGCGCGAGGAGGCCGAGCTTCTCGCTTCTTCGCAGCAGCAGGCGTTTGTGGCGCTGCGCACGGGCAATCCGGGCAAGATGCAGCCGCCGCTTGCGGGTTACAAGGACAGCCTGCCGCCGAACGCCCGCGCGATCCTCGATCATGTGCTGCAATGCTCGGTGGTCGGCACCGCCGACGATATCGCCGCGGGGCTGAAGGCCTTCGTCGCGCGCACCGGCGTCGACGAGGTGATCATCGCATCGTCGATGTACGACCACGCCGCGCGTAAACATTCGCTCGCGCTGACGATGGAAGCGGCGAAAATGCTCTAGCCGCGCTTGCGGCGCCGTGTTGACGCGCCTCGGACTGCGGCGGTATAGGAGCGGCCCGACCAAGGGCGGCCCGCAAGGAGGGTCGCCTTTTTACTTTTGACTGAAAGGTGCCTGCCATGACGATCACGCCGCTGATGCCCGTATACCCCCGCTGTGGTGTGCGTCCGGTTCGCGGCGAAGGCGCGTATCTGATCGGCGAGCGAGGCGAGCGTTATCTGGACTTCGCGAGCGGCATCGCGGTGAACCTGCTCGGCCACGGCCATCCGCACCTGACGAAGGCGATCCAGGAACAGGCCGCGACGCTGATGCATGTGTCGAACCTCTACGGCAGCCCGCAGGGCGAGGCCTATGCCGCGCGGCTCGTCGAGAACACGTTCGCCGACACGGTCTTCCTGACCAATTCGGGCGCCGAGGCGGTCGAATGCGCGATCAAGACCGCGCGCGCCTATCATTCGAGCGCGGGCAATCCCGAAAAACACACGCTGATCACCTTCAACAACGCCTTCCACGGCCGCACGCTCGGCACGATCTCGGCGACCAATCAGGAAAAGCTGCGCAAGGGCTTCGACCCGCTGCTGCCCGGTTTCGCCTATGCGCCGTTCGACGACATCAACGCCGCGCTCGACCTCGTCGACGACAATACGGCAGGCTTCCTCGTCGAACCGATTCAGGGCGAGGGCGGTATCCGTCCCGCGTCGCAGCCCTTCCTGCAGGCGCTGCGCGACATTTGCGACAAGCGCGACCTGATGCTGGTGTTCGACGAAGTCCAGTGCGGCGTTGCGCGCACCGGGCATCTTTATGCCTATGAGCATTATGGCGTGACGCCCGACATCATGGCGAGCGCGAAGGGTATCGGGGGCGGTTTCCCGATGGGCGCGTGCCTCGCGACCGAAAAGGCCGCACGCGGCATGGTGATCGGAACCCATGGCTCGACCTATGGCGGCAACCCGCTCGCCTGTGCCGCGGGGCAGGCGGTGCTCGACGTCGTGCTCGAAGAGGGTTTTCTCGATCAGGTGAAGGCGACTGGCGAGCGGCTGCGCGGCGCGCTCGAACAGCTGATCCCCAATCATGACGAGCTGTTCGACAGCGTGCGCGGCGTCGGCCTCATGCTCGGGCTCAAGCTCAATTCGGACAGCCGCGCATTCGTCGCACATCTGCGTGACAATCACGGACTGCTGACCGTCGCGGCGGGCGAAAATGTGGTTCGCGTGCTGCCGCCGCTCAACATTGACGACAGCCACATCGCCGAGTTCATCGAGAAGCTGTCAGCGGGCGCGGCGAGCTATACGCCGCCTGAAGTTTGATGCGGCACTTCCTGAACCTGTCCGACGCGGGCGGGGATGCGGTCGCCGCGATGCTCGCCGATGCGATCGATCGCAAGGCAGCGCGCGCCGGCTGGCCGAAGGGCAGGGTCGATGCCGACGCCCCGCTTGCGGGCCATGTGCTGGCCATGGTGTTCGAGAAGAATTCGACGCGCACCCGCGCTTCGTTCGACATCGCGATCCGCCAGCTCGGCGGCACGCCGATGATCATGGACGCGGGCGTGACGCAGCTCGGGCGCGGCGAGACGATCGCCGATACCTCGCGCGTGCTGTCGCGCTATGCCGACGCGATCATGATCCGCACCGACGACCATGCAAAGGTCGAGGAACTCGCCGAATTTGCGAGCGTCCCGGTGATCAACGGGCTGACCGATCTGTCGCATCCGTGCCAGATCGTCGCCGACCTGCTGACGATCGTCGAAAGCGGGAAGGCGTTGCCGGGGCTCGAACTCGCCTGGCTCGGCGACGGCAATAATGTCCTTTCGTCGTTGATCGAAGCGGCGGGGCTGTTCGGTTTTCATGTCCGTGCCGGCGTTCCGCAGGGCTATGACCCCGAACCGGCCTTCGTCGACGCCGCGCGCGCGAAGGGCTCGCGTATCGACGTCGTGCGCGACGCGCGCGAGGCCGTAGCGGGCGCCGACCTGGTCGTCACCGACACTTGGGTCTCGATGGGGCAGGACCACGCGCACAACAAGATTGCGGCGATGGCGCCCTATCAGGTCGACGAGCGGCTGATGGCGGGGGCCAAGGCCGATGCGATCTTCCTCCACTGCCTGCCCGCGCATCGCGGCGATGAAGTCGTCGACGCGGTGATCGACGGGCCGCAGTCGCGCGTCTGGGACGAAGCCGAAAACCGTGTGCACGCGCAGAAGTCGATCCTGCTGTGGGCACTCGGAAAATTGTGAGTGCAGCATGAGCGAAACTATCGAAACCTGGTTCGACCAGCCCCTGCTGTTCACCATCGCCGAGCGCCATGTGCGTGGGCGCCTCGTGCGGCTCGGGCCGACGCTGCGTACTATTATCGCGGCGCATAATTACCCGCCGGTCGCCGAAAAGCTGCTCGCCGAGGCGCTCGTTCTCACCGTCCTGCTTGGCTCGACGCTCAAGGACGAGAATGGCCAGATGACGTTGCAGGCGCAGACCGGCGGCGGCCCGATCGAGCTGCTCGTGTGCGATTATCGCGGCGGTGAGCTGCGCGGTTACCTGAAGTTCGATGCCGAGCGGCTGGCCGAGGTCGGGCCCGAGCCGACGTTGTTCGCGCTGTTCGGCGAAGGCTTCCTCGCGATCACTTTCGATCAAGCGGCGAGCGGCGAGCGCTATCAGGGCATCGTCCCGCTCGAAGGCGCGTCTATCGGCGAGGCGGCCGAGCATTATTTCGAGCAGTCCGAGCAGATTTCAAGCCTGATCAAGATCGCCGCGCGGCACGATGCCGAGGCGGGATGCCTCGCGGGCGGCCTGCTGCTCCAGCATTTGCCAGAGGGCGAGGTCGGGCGCGACCGGCTCCACGTCCGGCACGATAACCCTGAATGGGACCATGCGCGCACGATCGCCGCGACGCTGAAGGACGCGGAGCTTACCGATCCCGCAACGTCGCTCGAAACGCTCGCCTGGCGACTGTTCCACGAGGACGAAGTGCGCGTCGAGCCGGGCGCGGCAGTGTCGCGCGGCTGTCGGTGCAGCACTGGTTATTTTGCCGGTGTTCTGGCGCAGTTCCCCGTGGCCGAACGGGCGGACATGGCCGACGACGCGGGCAATATCGTCGTCGACTGCGCCTTTTGTTCGCGGATTTTCCCGATCCCGCTCGACGAAATTTCGGCGGGTTCCTGACCGTCCGCCGCCGACGAAGCGGTGCAATCTGACGTCAAGCGGTTGAAATCGGGCGGACCCATTGCTAGCTAAAGGAGAACGGGGTCGCAGTTCAGCCCGGTCACGGGCGGCCAGTGGAAAAGGGTAAAATGGCGATCTTCTCTCCCTTCTTGCGATGGTCTCTTGCGGCCTGTGCGCTCGCGGGCGCGAGCGCGGTTCCGGCGCAGGCGCCGTCGCTCGCGATGCTCGACCGGCTCGAAAAGGGCAGCTGGCAATTGCGCGAGCGCGGCAAGGACGGTGTGCTACAGACGATCTGCATCGGCGATGCGCGCCGGCTGATCCAGGTCTATCACCCGCGCGCGAGCTGTTCGCGCTATGTCATCGAAGACACGCCGAATGCGGTGACCGTCCACTATACCTGCCCCGGCGCCGGCCACGGCCGCACGAGCATTCGCAGCGAGACGAACCGCCTCGTCCAGATCGACACGCAGGGCATCGCCGAGGGCAAGCCCTTCTCGCAGGCGATCGAAGCGCGGCGTACCGGCGGCTGCTGAAGCAAACGATATATTTACCGTCCGGCGTTAGAGGGGAGACGCGGCATACCGATGTGTGCCCATTCTCCCTAACGGCTGTCATGCCGAACTGGGCCGTGCGGCGATCGCCTCGCGGCCCGTTTCTTTGATGCGGCGCGGCCCTTGCGCGCCCGGCGGTGCGGTCCTATCTGGCGCCGATGCAGCAAGTTTCCGGAAAAACGGTGATCGTCCTCCTGTCGGGCGGGCTCGACTCGATGGTCTGCGCGGGCCTCGCGCGCGAAGCCGGCGCGCACATCGTCGCGCTGACGGTCGATTATAACCAGCGCCACCGCGTCGAACTGGAATCGGCGGCGCGCATTGCCGGCTATGTCGGTGCGGCCGAACATATCGTCCTGCCGCTCGACCTGCGCCGCTTCGGCGGGTCGGCGCTGACCGCCGATATCGATGTGCCGAAGGACGGCGTGCCCGAGGTCGAGGGGGGCGGCGACGTTCCGATCACCTATGTTCCGGCGCGCAACCTGATCTTCCTGTCGCTGACGCTGGGCCTCGCCGAAGCGCGGCAGGCGCAGGATATCGTCATCGGGGTCAATGCGCTCGATTATTCGGGCTATCCCGACTGCCGCCCCGAATTCATTCAGGGCTTCGAAAAACTCGCGGCGCTCGCGACCCGCGACGGCGACAAGGGTGTCGATTTCCGCATCCACGCGCCGCTCCAGTACATGACCAAGGCCGACATTGCCGCCGAAGCGGCGCGACTCGGCATGGACGCGGGGATGAGCTGGTCGTGCTACGATCCGACACCAGAGGGGCTGCACTGCGGTTCGTGCGATAGCTGCCGCCTGCGCAGCAAGGGCTTTGCCGACGCGGGGCTCGCCGACCCGACGCGCTACGCCTGATCCCATGGCATACGCCGTCAAAGAGATTTTCCTTACCCTTCAGGGCGAGGGTGCACAGGCGGGGCGGCGCGCGGTCTTCTGTCGCTTCGCCGGTTGCAACCTTTGGACGGGGCGCGAGAAGGATCGGGCCAAGGCGATCTGCCAGTTCTGCGACACCGATTTCGTCGGCACCGACGGGACGCTCGGCGGCAAATATCGGCACGCGGATGCGCTGGCCGATGTCATCGCGGAAAGCTGGGGGCAGGGGAATGGCGACCGCTATGTCGTGCTGACCGGCGGCGAGCCGATGTTGCAGGTCGACGGCGCGCTGATCGATGCGCTCCACGCCCGTAGTTTCACGATCGCAATCGAAAGCAACGGCACCCTTCCGGTCCCGCGCAGCATCGACTGGATCTGCGTCAGCCCGAAGGCAGGCAGCGAACTGGTACAGTTGAGTGGCGACGAATTGAAACTCGTCTGGCCGCAACCCGGCAGCGATGTTGCGCAGCTCGCATCGCTCGATTTCAAGCATCTGCTCGTCCAGCCGCTCGACGATCCGCATGCCGCCGCCAATGTTCAGGCGTGCATCGATCTGGTGATGGACGATCCGCGCTGGCGCCTGTCGCTGCAGACGCACAAGAATCTCGGATTGCGTTAGGAGCTATTCGCTCTTTTTTGCAGCGGAATCGGCCGTAATCGCCTTTTTCGCGACCGGCATGTCGACCGCCTCGGGGTTGTTGTCGCCTTCGCTTTCCGGCGCGGCCTCGTCGGCGGCATCCGCCTCGTCGGGCTTGGCGGCATCTTTCTTCGTGCCATCGTCGGGAACGCTGTTGTCGACAGCGGTGCCGTCGCTGACCGCGTCGTCGAGGATGATCATCGAATCGCTCACCGAGCCCGGCTGGACCTCGACCGCGTCGAGTTTGGTCGTCGATTTGCCGGCGGTGTCGCCGCTGCCGCAGGCGGCGAGGGCGAGCAGGGAGAGCGATGCGAAAAGGGTGCGGGTCATGCGGCGTTCCTAGTCTTTCGGCGAAAGCTTGTCGAGAAAGGTGGGCAGCGTCCGGGCCAGCGCCGCATCGACTTCGGCGAACGATGCCGGGCGCCCCAGTGCGGCGAGGCTGGTGACCGGGAACTCGGCGATGCCGCACGGCACAATGCCGCCGAAATGTGCGAGATCGGGCGCGACGTTCAGCGAAAAGCCGTGGAGCGTGACCCAGCGTTTCACGCGCACGCCGATCGCGCCGATCTTCGCCTCGCGCCCGTCGGGCGCGTCGGTCCAGATGCCGATGCGCCCCTCGGCGCGGCGGGCCTCGACCCCGAGCAGCGCGAGCGCGTCGATCACCCAGCCTTCGAGCGCGGAGACATAGGCGCGCACATCGCGCCCGCGCCGCGTCAGGTCGAGCTGGATATAGCCGACGCGCTGGCCCGGACCATGATAGGTGTAGCGCCCGCCGCGGCCCGCGTCATAGACCGGAAAACGCGGATCGAGCAGCTCGGCGGGATCGGCGCTCGTCCCCGCCGTATAGAGCGGCGGATGCTCCAGCAGCCAGATGCGTTCGCCCGCGTCGCCCGCATGGATCGCGGCGGCGCGCGCCTCCATGTCGGAGAGCGCCGCGTCGTACGCGGTCAGGCCCGGCGAAAGGGCCCATTCGGGTGAGGGGAGCAGGCTCATGCGCCAGCTATCTGGCCCGCCGCCGCGCCCGGCGCAAGGGGTTCGCAGGCGATTGGCGAGAGGGCTGGACATCGGCGCCGAAGATCGTCACTTTCCGCCGACCGGGGAACCAGAAAATGACGGGGTATCAATGACAAAATTCGACATGGGTGCGGCATGGGACGACAGTATAGTCCTGCTGCGATCGCACTTGCCCCTGACCGCGACGATCGCTGCGGTGTTCATTTTCCTTCCGAACCTCGTGCTCAGCTGGTTCGGTCCCGTCCCGATCGAGCCCGCGGCGGGTGCCTCGATGGATCAGGTCATGGCCGTTTTTCGCCAGTCGATGGGCGAGATATTGCCTTATCAGCTGCTGATCAGCGTGATCGGCGCTATCGGCGGCGTCGGCGTGCTGCGCCTGTGGCTGTCGCGGACCGGCACGAGTGTCGGCGATGCGCTGATGTTCGCGCTCCGGATGATTCCGACGATGGTCGCTGTGCAGATCGTCCTGTTCGTCACGCTCGCGCTGGCTGTTTTCCTGCTGTTTCTGCCCGGTATCGCCATCGGCGGCGGCGGCGGGATAGCGCTGGTAGCCCTCGGGTTGTTGGGTTTTCTCGGCCTTGCGGCCTATTTCTGGGGCCGACTTTCGGTCATTTCGCCGATTATTGCCGACCGGACGGTCTATAATCCGCTTGCCGCCATTCAGGAGAGTCTCGTGCTCACCAAGGGGAATGGTTGGCGGATTTTCCTGTTCATGTTCCTCGTTGTCCTCGTGTTCCTGATTGCGGCACTGTTCATCGGCGGCATGGTCGGTGTGGTCGCGGGATGGGCCGGGGGCGCCGGCCGTATGGTGACGGGGCTGGTCGAGGCGGTGGTCGCGGGCATCGGCGGGCTGGTCTCGGTTGCCGTATCGGCTGCGGCTTATCGACAACTCGCGCTTCGGACTTCGTCCGACGTGTTCAAGTGACAGGGGCCATCAACGAAAAGAAACGTGTCGCAACCAGGGTGAAGCCGTCTGGCTCAGCCCGTCTCGAATGAAGCTTGGGAGAGAATTGTTACAAAAGCAGGGGAAGTGACATGACAAAGATGAGTATCGGTGCGGCCTTCTCGGAAACCTTCGGGTTTCTGAAGGCGAATTGGCAGCAAATGCTGTTGTGGGTTGGCGGCGCGTTGGTCGTCGTCGGCTTGCTCGGTTACGTGTTCCTCGGATCGACCTTCTCGGCGATGGCGCTGGCGCCCAATGATCCGTCGCTGGTGATGGGCGCAATCGGCAAGATTTTCCTGTTTGCGCTGATCGCCGCGGTCATCCTTTACGGCGTGTCGATGCTGATCTGGCGCGGCGGGCTGCATCCCGGCGAAGCGCCCAATTTCGCTTGGGCGTTCCAGGCCGGCCCGGCCTTCGCGTTCGGCATGTTCGTCGTCATGTTGGCGGCATATATCCTCATCTTCATCGTCATGTTCATCCTGACGCTGATTTTCGGCGCCGCGCTGGGCGGGATGGGCGCTTTGTCTCCCTCCGCGCTGGAATCGGGAGCTGCTGGCGCAGTGGGCGGCGGAGCGATTTTCCTGATGATCATCCTCTATATCGCGGTGATCGTGTTCATGCTGTGGGTGCAGGCGCGTTTCTCGGTCGCCGGTCCGGTGATGGCCGATCGTCTGACGCGCAATCCGGTAACGGGGCTTGGCGAATCGTGGCGGCTGACCGGGGCGTCGCAGTGGACGATCGTCGGCTTCTATCTGCTCTTCACGATCGGGATCTTCATCTATGCGCTGATCGCGGGCATGATTTTCGGTGGCATCCTCGGCGCGATCGCCGGCGGTTCGGTCGTCGGTGCAATCCTGACGATGATCGTCATGGCGGCCGCGGTCTACCTGCCGATGATCATGATATCCTTCTCGATGCCGATCGGCATCTATCGCGCGCTTGCGCCGCGCGCATCGGGTGACGTTTTCGCCTGATCGCCGGCTAGCGAAACAAGGGGCGCCTCCGGTGACGGGGGCGCCCTTCTTGTTTCAGCTCCATTTGGCGAGCGGGGGCAGGCTCATCAGGATGGCGTCGATATTGCCGCCGGTCTTGAGCCCGAACAGCGTCCCGCGGTCATAGACAAGGTTGAATTCGGCATAGCGCCCGCGCCAGATCAACTGCGCGTCGCGCTCGGCGTCGGTGAAGGGGAGCCCCATCCGCCGCCGGACGATCTGCGGGAAGATGTCGAGGAATGCCTCGCCCACCGCCTGCGTCAGCTGAAAATTGCGATCGAACTCGGCGTCGTCGCCGCATTCGAGATGATCGTAGAAAATCCCGCCAACGCCGCGGTGGACGCCGCGATGCGGGATATAGAAATAATCCTCGGCCCATTTGGCATAGCGTTCATAGACGTCGGGGCCGAAAGGCGCGCACGCAGCGCGCAGTCGCGCGTGAAAAGCGTCGGTGTCTTCCTGATAGGGAATCGGCGGGTTGAGGTCGGCGCCGCCGCCGAACCAGCGCTTCGTCGTCGCGAGGAAGCGCGTGTTCATGTGCACCGCGGGCACATGCGGGTTCGCCATATGCGCGACGAGGCTGATTCCGGTAGCGAAGAAGCTCGGATCTTCGCCCGCGCCGTGAATCGATGCGGCGAAATCGGGGGCGAAATGGCCGCCGACGGTCGAGACGTTGACCCCGACCTTTTCGAACACCTGACCCGTCATCACCCCGCGCACGCCGCCGCCGCCTTCGCCGGGCGCCAGCCCGTGGGCCTCGCGGTCCCACGGCGTATAGGCGAAGCGCGCATCGCTGCCCGCCTCGACTTCGATCTTCTCGAATTCGGCGCAGATGCGGTCGCGGAGCGATTCGAACCAGTCGCGTGCCGCCTGTTGCTGGGGATCGAGCGAGATCATGCCGGAAAGCCTTTCGTTTGCCTGAGCGCCTCGGCGAGCGCGATGCCAGCCGCGACCGCGACATTCAAGGAGCGAAAGCCCGTCTGCATCGGAATCGCGACCCGCGCCGCCGCGGCGTCATGAACATGCGGCGGCACGCCCGAAGATTCGGCGCCGAGCAGCAGCACGTCGTTCGTATCGAACGCAAAGGCGGGCAGGGGCGTCGCGCCCGCCGTCGTCAACAGCACGATGCGCCGCTGGGCCTCGACGCTCCATTGGTGGAAGCTGTCCCAGTCCGAATGGCGGCGCACATTTGCCCTTACGGCATAGTCCATTCCCGCGCGTTTCAGCGCGCCGTCGGAGAAAGGGAAGCCGCACGGCTCGATGATATGGGCGGGCACGCCGAAACAGGCGGCGGTGCGCAATGTCGTTCCGACATTGCCCGCAATATCCGGCTGAAACAGGGCGATTTCCATAAATGGCCCATAGCTGCCACGGCCGGAGGAATCGAGAGGTCTCGGTCTGGTGCCTTCGTGCAGTAACAGAAGCAGAAATTGCCTGTTGGCAAGCCCGGACTGTGCGGCTATCAGGCCCGCAATTCCCGGAGGGGCCGCCGGGTTGTGCGCTTTCGTGCGCGTGCAACAGGGGCGGCCATATCTTCGAGAACTTTTGTTAGTTCACCCATGCAAGGGCAGTCGAATGGCCAGTGAATCTGAACTCAACGCCGGTATCGAAGATGGCGTACGCCGCCGGGATTTCATCAATATTGCGGCAGTGAGTTTCGCGGGTGTCGGTTCGGTTGCGGTGGTTCTGCCGCTGCTCAACCAGATGAACCCGTCGGCCGACGTGCTCGCGCTGTCGACCACCGAAATCGACATTTCGGCGATCCAGCCCGGGCAGGCGATCAAGACCAGCTGGCGCAAGCAGCCGGTGTTCGTGCGCAACCTCGTTGCCAAGGAAATCGCCGAAGCCAAGGCGGTGCCGCTGGGCGACCTGCGCGATCCCGAAACGATCGACCAGCGTACCAAGCCCGGCAAGGAAAACTGGCTGATCACCCTCGGCGTCTGCACGCACCTCGGCTGTGTGCCGCTCGGTGCGGCGGAAGGCGAGAACAAGGGCGACTTCGGCGGATATTTCTGCCCGTGCCACGGTTCGCACTACGACACCGCGGCGCGCATCCGTAAGGGCCCGGCACCCAAGAATCTGGTTGTGCCGCCCTATGAATTCAACAGCGACACCGTCGTGACGATCGGCTGAGGAGCGAGATAAGATGAGCTTTCCCTGGGCCAAACCCTATGAGCCGACGCATCCGCTGATGAAGTGGATGGACGAGAAGCTGCCGATTCCGCGCCTCGTCTACAATGCCACGGGCCCCGGCTATCCGGTGCCGCGCAACCTCAATTATTTCTGGAACTTCGGCGTCCTCGCCGGCGCCGCGCTGATGATCCAGATCATCACCGGCATCGTTCTGGCGATGCACTATGCCGCGAACGCGAGCGTCGCGTTCAATTCGGTCGAGCATATCATGCGCGACGTGAACGCCGGCTGGTTCATCCGCTACGCGCATATGAACGGCGCGAGCATGTTCTTCATCGTCGTCTATCTGCACATCTTCCGCGGCCTTTATTACGGTTCGTACAAGGCGCCGCGCGAAATGGTGTGGCTGCTCGGCGTCGTGATCTTCCTTCTGATGATGGCGACCGCCTTCATGGGCTATGTGCTTCCGTGGGGCCAGATGAGCTTCTGGGGCGCGCAGGTGATCACGGGCTTCTTCTCGGCGATACCGATCGTCGGCGAGCCAGTGCGCGAATGGCTGCTCGGCGGCTTCGTCCCCGACAATGCCACGCTTAACCGTTTCTTCTCGCTGCACTATCTGCTGCCGTTCGTGATCCTGGGTGTCATCATCCTGCACATCTGGGCGCTGCACATCCCGGGTTCGTCGAACCCGACGGGTATCGAGGTGAAGGACGAACAGGACACCGTCCCGTTCCACCCCTATTACACCGCGAAGGACGGCTTCGGCGTCGGCGTCTTCCTGCTGATCTTCGTCGCGCTGACCTTCTTCAGCCCGAACACGCTCGGCCATGCGGACAATTATATCCCGGCGAACTCGCTTTCGACCCCGGCGCATATCGTTCCCGAATGGTACTTCCTGCCCTTCTACGCGATCCTGAAGGCCTTCACCTTCAACTTCCTGTGGATCGACGCGAAGCTGTGGGGCGTCATCGCGATGTTCGCATCGATCGCGCTGCTGTTCTTCCTGCCCTGGCTTGACAGCTCGCCGATCAAGTCGTCGAACTATCGTCCGCTGTACCGGATCTTCTTCTGGATCCTCGTCGCCGACGTCCTGCTTCTCGGCTGGTGCGGCATGCAGCCGGCGGAACAGCCGTGGGTGATCCTCAGCCAGCTGGGCGCGATCTACTACTTCGCTCACTTCCTGGTGATCCTGCCGATCGTGTCGCGGATCGAACGCCCGCTTCCGATGCCGAATTCGATCACCGAAGCGGTCCTCGCCAAACATGCCACCGACGTGAAGTCGGCTTCGGCAACGGCCTGAGCGCCGGACTTTAATAGGAGCTGATACAGCCATGGTTCGTCCGCTCGGTTTTCTCGTCGGTCTCGGTTTCATTACCGCGCTGGTGCTCGCGATCTTCACGACACCGCTCAGCAATGAAGCCAATGTCGCGCACGAGTTTCACAAACACCCCCGGCATCTGAAGCTCGCCAGCGATGGCGTCGTGTTGCCGCATTGGGATAAGGCTCAGTTGCAGCGCGGGATGCAGGTGTACAAGGAAGTCTGCTCGGCGTGCCACAGCCTGCACCTCGTCGCCTTCCGCGACATCGCAGACCTCGGCTACTCCGAAGGTCAGATCAAGACCTTCGCCAAGGGCTTCCAGGTTCCGTCGATCAACCCCGACACGGGTGAACCGGCGACGCGCGACGGCCTGCCGTCGGATTATTTCCCGTCGCCCTATGCGAACGAAGTCGCCGCGCGCGCCGCGAACAACAACGCGCTGCCGCCAGACCTTTCGCTGATCACCAAGGCGCGCGAAGGCGGCAAGGATTATATCTATTCGCTGCTGACCGGATTCCAGAATCCGCCCGCGAACCTGCCGGCAGAACTCAAGCCGGGCACGGGGCTGCACTACAACCCCTATTTCGCGAACCTCAACCTCGCGATGGCCCCGCCGCTGGCGCCCAATCAGGTAACCTATGCCGATGGCACCAAGGCGACCGTCGATCAGATGGCAAAGGACGTCACGGCGTTCCTCGTCTGGACCGCCGAGCCGAAGCTGATCAAGCGCATCCAGGTGGGTTATGCAGTGTTCTTCTTCCTGCTGATCTTCACTGTGCTGACCTATCTGTCGTACCGGAACATCTGGGCCGACAAGAAGCATTGATGAGCCGGGGAGGGCGAGCTTCATGATCGCCCTCCCGCCTCAGCCGGACCTCGACCTCGCGTCGCTCGTCCGTACCATCCCGGACTTTCCGAAGCCGGGCATCCAGTTTCGCGATATCACCACGCTGATCGGCGATGCCGCCGGTTTCGCCGAAAGCGTGCGACGGCTGAGCGCGCTCGCCGCCGCCCACCGGCCCGACTTCATCGTCGCGGTTGAGGCGCGGGGCTTTCTGTTCGGGGCGGCGATGGCCACCGCGATGGGGCTGGGCGTCGTTCCGGTGCGCAAGGCGGGCAAGCTCCCCGGCGTCACGATCGGCGTCGACTACGAACTCGAATATGGCGTTGACCGGCTCGAACTGCACGAGGGCGCGGTCCAGCCGGGTCATCGCGTCGTCCTCGTCGACGATCTGCTGGCGACCGGCGGGACGATCCTTGCGACCGCGGCGTTGATGCAGAGCGTCGGAGCCGAGGTTGCGGCCGCGCTGTTCGTGATCGACCTGCCCGATCTTGGCGGATCGCAGCGGCTCGAAGCTGCGGGTCTCACTTGCGAAACGCTGATCGCCTTCGACGGCGACTAGGCGGCGTCCTTCGTCGCCAGAGCGACGGCTTCGATCTCGATCCGGAAACCGAAATGAAGCGGGCCGGTCGGCACCACACTCCTCGACGGCCGCGTTATCCCGAAGAATTCGCCGTAGACCTCGTCGAGTTGATCCCAGTCGGCGATGTCACTGAGATAGACGGTCGTCTTGATCACCTGCGTCAGGTCGGCGCCCGCGTCCCGGAGAACGGATTTCAGATTGTGCAGCGTCTGCCCGGCCTGTTCCTTGAAAGGCGCATCGGCCAACGAGGTGTCACGGCCCGGCTTCAGGGGTAGCTGCCCGGACACGAAGATGAGGCCCCCGCCGATCGTGAAGGGTGAATAGTGCGGGCCGCTGGCGGGCTGCGATGTCATGTCGTCGATCTCCCAATGGGCTGCGTCCGCGCAATATCATCCGCACAAAGAAAAAGCCCGCGCCGAAGCGCGGGCTATCGCCCCCGTGGCAAAGGGGTTGTCTCTTAGAAGGGTACCCAGTTCTGTTTCTTGCGGAACTTCATATAGCCGACGTTCGCGCCAAGCCGTGCGCCGACGCCGACGCGGATCGGGATGAGCACCACGTCGCCACGGCGCAGGTAGCTCGCATTGAAGCCGCCGATCAGATAGGCCGCGCCTTCGCCCGCGGGGTAGCGCTTGTAGAGATCTTCGCTGTCGAAGAGATTGTAGACGAGGACAAAGGTGTTGCCGGCGTTGGCGCCCGCGTCGAAGCCGACCGACGGGCCGGTCCAGTACGCGGGCAACTCGCCCTCGATCTTGTGATGGAGCGTACCCGAGCCATAGCGCACACCAACGACGAGCGCGCCGCCAGCCTCGCGGCCGACAATATAAGCGTTGGGCTCGCCCTGCTTCTTCAGAATGTCCTCGATCATCCCGGCGAGGCCTTGCGCGCCCTTGCCGAACACGCCTTCAGCGGCGCCGATCAGGTCGTCCTTCTTGTACGTCGATCCGGGGGCGGCGGCCACCGTCGTCGCCGAGACGTCCGCGGCGGGGGTGCTCCCGTCGGCGGGAACCCCGCTCGTCTGCTGATCGCCAGTGGCGAGGTCGCTGTCGTACGACGGTTCGCTTGTCGTCGTGTTAGCCGGGGGCGGGGCGGGGTTGTCGATATCCGAATCGATTGCCGTATTGGGATCGACTTCGCGCATCTGCGCTGCCGCCGGAAGCGGTGAAAGCGCGAGGCCCAGCGACGCGACGGCCGCAAATGCCAGGCTGGTGAATGTCTTCCGCATATTGGACCCCCAAAAATCAAATGGCGCCGCACGGGCAGAACCGGCGTTAATCATGACTCGCTTTCGGCGGCGGGCAATGAACGGGCGATGACTTGAGTCGAATTTAAGCCAGACCGAATCGTCAGGGCGACGAAATGCCTGCCGCGACGGTAAAATAGGTCAATCTTTGCCGTTGCGGGGTGCGAAGTGCATGGCTATAGCGACCCGCCTAGGCCAGCCTGTCGTTAGCGCGGCAGACCATGCGGAGACGTGGGTGAGTGGCTGAAACCAACGGTTTGCTAAACCGTCGTGCTGTGAATGCGGCACCGAGGGTTCGAATCCCTCCGTCTCCGCCACCTTTTCCCCATCGTTGAAAACCGATCGCAACCGGGGCCGGTCCCGCCTGAACACGCGTTGCTTTATCCAACCGAAAAGCGGGAATAATTATTGTAATTGCGAATCGTTCTCGATAATGCCCGCGCATCATTCTCAGTCAGAACCTTTCGATGCACGCACCTACATCCCCGCGACCGGCGACCAGGAAGAGCCGGAAAGCCTTTTGGCTTAAACAGCTGCACATGTGGCACTGGATGAGCTCGGCCGTCAGCCTGATCGGTCTTCTGCTGTTCGCGATCACCGGCTTCACGCTCAATCACGCCGCCGATATCGAAGGGTCGCCCGTCGTCACGCAGGGATCGGCGCAGATGCCGCCCGCACTGCTCACGCGATTGAAGGCGGCGATTCCCGACACCGAAAAGGCGCCGCTTCCTGCTGACGTTGCCGCGTGGGTCGAGGACAGCTTTCCGGTCAAGGCAAGGGCGGAGGCCGAATGGTCCGCCGATGAAGTCTATCTGCCCGCGCCGCGCCCCGGCGGCGACGCGTGGGTCGCGATCGACCTTGCGACAGGCGCGGCGTCGAGCGAGGTCACCAGCCGCGGCTGGATTTCCTACCTCAATGACCTCCACAAAGGGCGCAATTCGGGCGGCGAGTGGAGCCTGTTCATCGACATCTTCTCTTTCGCCTGCCTCGTCTTCGCGATCACCGGCCTGTTCCTGCTCCAGCTCCATTCGGCGAAGCGCAAGAGCACCTGGCCGCTCGTCGGGCTGGGTCTTGCGATTCCCGCCGCCATCGCCGTCATCTTCATTCACTAGGGAGACCAGTCATGCAGCTTTCCACCCCCGCGCGCATCCTTGGCGGCACGATCGGCCTCGGCGCGGTGTTCGCTGCGCCCGCCTTCGCGGCCGATCCGGGCACGATGGATGTCACGATCAACATCCCGCGGCTGAAGGTCGCCGAATATCACAAACCTTATGTCGCGATCTGGGTCGAGAAGGCCGGGGCCAAGGCGAAGACGGTCGCGGTCTGGTACGACTATGACATGAAAGCCAACGAAGGCACCAAGTGGCTTCGCGACGTGCGCCAGTGGTGGCGCGCTGCGGGACGTTCGATGACCTTCCCCGCCAACGGCATCACGGGAGCTACGCGTGCACCGGGTGCGCACAAGGTTTCCTTCTCGCGCGCGCAACTCGGCGCGACGGCTCCGGGCGCGTACACGCTGGTGATCGAGGCGGCGCGCGAGGTCGGCGGCCGCGAGCTTCTGCGCATTCCGTTCACCTGGCCCGCGAAGGCCGGGGCGGGCGGGCGCGCCGCTGGAACGACTGAACTGGGCGCCGTTTCGGTCGCCTTCCGCTGAACTGGGAAAAGGACAGGATAATGAAAAAGCGAATTTGGGGTTTCGCCGCGACCGCCGCGCTCGCGGCACTGGTCGCCGTTCCGGCTTCCGCGCACCGCCAGTGGATGATGCCGTCGTCGACCGTCCTGTCGGGCGACGACGTCTGGGTGACCGTCGACGCCGCCGTCTCGAACGACCTTTTCTACTTCGAGCACCAGCCGCTGCGCCTCGACACGATGAAGGCGTGGGCGCCCGACGGCACCGAAGCCGCGATCGAAAACAAGGCGACGGGCCGCTATCGCAGCACTTTCGACGTCCATCTGACGCAAAAGGGCACCTGGCGGATCGCGTCGGTGTCCGATGGCGTGATGGGCAGCTATGATCTGGGCGGCAAGACCGAGCGCCTGCCGCGCGGTACGACGACCGCCAATCTCGCCGAGCGCATTCCCGCCGGTGCGACCAACGTGAAAACCGCCGAATCGAACAATCGCAACGAGATTTTCGTGACCGTCGGCGAACCGACGACGACCTTGTTCAAACCGACGGGCAAGGGCATCGAACTGGTTCCGGTGACGCACCCGAACGACCTGATCGCCGGTGAAGCCGCGACCTTCCAGTTCCTGCTTGACGGCAAGCCGGTCGCGGGCCTTCCGGTGACGCTGATCCCCGGCGGCATCCGCTATCGTGACCAGCTCGGCCAGGTCGACCTCAAGACCGGCGCCGACGGCAAGGTCGAGATCAACTGGGCCGAGCCCGGACTGTACTGGCTGAACGTCACGACGCCGCAGACCGAGCGTGCGGAAGGCGCACCCGAACCCGCGACGCCGCAGCGCCGCGCGAGCTATGTCACAACGCTGGAAGTGCTGGCGCCCTGACCGACCGTATCCTGATCCCCCGCGCGCTGACGCCCGCGGCGTTTGCCGGGCGCGACGCGGGGGCGACGGTTCAAAGCTTCTCCGGCACGAGCATGGGGACGGGCTGGTCGCTGCACGCGGTTTCGGCGCCTCCCGGTGTGGCCGAAGGCGTTCAGGCGGCGCTCGACCTTGTCGTGGCGCAGATGAGCCAGTGGGAGGCCGCATCCGACCTGTCGCGCTTCAACCGGGGCGCGGCGGGGGCATGGCACGATATCCCCGCCGAATGTGCGCATGTCGTCGAGGCGGCGCTCCGGATCGCGCGCGCCAGTGACGGGGCATTCGACCCCGGCCTCGGCCATCTGACCGACGCGTGGGGATTCGGCAGCACAGGGCCGGTCCTGGCTGTCCCCGAACAGACTGCGACACCCGATCGCACGATCGATTTTGACCCCGTAACGCGGCGAATCCGCCGCGGCGAGGGCGCCGCGCTCGACCTGTCGGGGATCGCCAAGGGCTACGGCGTCGACCTTGCCGCCGAATGGCTGCTCGCGAACGGCACCCGGCATTTCCTGCTCGAAGTCGGCGGCGAATTGCGCGGCGAGGGGATTCGCGCCGACGGGCAGCCCTGGTGGGTCGATGTCGAAATGCCGCCGACCTCCTCGATCGCGCCATGGCGCATCGCGCTCCACGATCTGTCGGTCGCGACATCGGGCAATTATCGCCGCGGTTTCAGCGCCGACGGGGTGCATTATTCGCACAGCTTCGACCCGGCGACCGGGCGTCCGATCGTCAACGGTGTCGCGTCGGCGACGGTGCTGCACCGCGACTGCATGATGGCCGACGGCTGGGCGACTGCGCTGACGGTGCTTGGGCCGGAAGCAGCGATAGCGCTTGCCGACGTCGAGGGACTCGCTGCGTGCGTCGTCGCGGGCGATCGCGAGCATGTCTCGCGCGCATGGCGCGCCATGCTCGACTAGCTGTCGGCCCAGCGCCGCAGGAGGTTGTGGTAGACGCCGGTCAGGCGAACGACGGTGGCGTCGCCCTGGCCGAGTGCGGCGGCGGCGCCCTGCACGCCCATGTCGAGATCGAACAGTAGGTTTCGCTGCCCCTGATCGCGGATCATCGACTGGATCCACATGAAGCTCGCGACGCGCATACCCGACGTCACCGGCTCGACGCGGTGAACTGTGGTCGATGGATAGAGAACCATATGCCCTGCCGGGAGCTTGAGGCCGGGGGTTTCGGTAAAGCCTTCGACGACCAGCCCGCCGCCTTCGTAACTGTCGGGATCGGCGAGGAAGAGTGTCGCCGACAGATCGCTTCGCATCCGGAAATCGCTGCCGCGACGCAGGCGGATCGCGTTGTCGATATGATCGCCGAAATTCTCGCCCCCGGAATAGCGGTTGAAATAGGGCGGGTAGATTTTGAGCGGCAGCGCGGCGGCGATGAACAGCGGGCTGCGGCCGAGCGCGTCGAGCACGAAGCGCCCCGCTTCGCCAGCGGCCTCGCCGAATTCGGGGAGCTGCTGGTTGCGTTTGGCGAGCGCGGCTTGCGGACCCGATGTCTCGTTGCCGTCGATCCAGTCGGCGGCATCGAGGATGGCGCGGAGCCGGGCAACGCCGTCGGCGTCGAGCACGTCGGGAATGATGCGGATCATGGCGTCGCTTCTAAGCCCAAAAGGGCGGGCGCAGCAATCGCCGCGCCCGCCCGTCGGGATCAGAAATTATAGAAGAGGCTGAACACGGCCGAGCGTGCGTCGCCCGGGGTCGCCCAGCCGCCCGTGACGGCGCCCGTCGTCGCATTCACATTGTTGCGGACGCCGGTGTAATAATCCTCGTTCGTGAAGTTCTGGACGTTGACCTGTGCCACGAGACCGTTCTTGAAATCGTACGACACAAAGGCACGGTGGATCAGATAATCGTCGACCGAAAGCGGTGCGCGCTGCGCGAGGTTACGCTGGTGCGTCGAGAACTTGCCCTGATAGGTCAGGCCATATCCGACCTGAAGGCCGAACGGGAAGACATAGGTCGTGAACAGGCTGCCCGAATGCCTGGGCGTCTGGAACAACCGGTCGCCGCGCTGCGGGTCGGGAATGGCAACGCTGTTGCCGCAGCCGGTGGTGCCCGGATTGGCAAGGCAGAAGTCCGAAACGCTCTGCTTCACCTTGCCGTCGAGGTAGGTGTAGTTCGCGAAGACCGCCCATTCGGGGGTGACATTGCCGCTTGCACCGACTGCGATGCCATCGACGCGCGAGCGGCCGTCGAGGATCTGTAGCGAAGCGGGCTGCGCCGGGTCGTTCGAGGGCACGCGATAGTTGGTGCGCTCGTTGCGGAATATCGCCGCGGTCAGGAGCAGCTTCTTGCCCAGCAGTTCGGCCTTCGCGCCGAATTCGATGTTGCGCGCCTTCTCCGGAGCCGTCGCGCAGGGATCGGCCGCGGTCGGGCTCGCCGGCAGGCCGCAGCCCGCGCGGACGCTCGCCGAGGTGGGCGTCTTTGCATTGCCATAGGCGGCATAGAGGCTGACATTCTCGACCGGGTGGAACACCGCGCCGGCACGGTAGGAGAAAAGATTCTCGTCGCTGACCTGATCGGCGCCGCGGGTATAGACCGCGCCCGTCGCCGGGGTGGTCACCGTATCGGCGCGGAAGGCGGTACGCGTATTTTCATAGCGGACGCCGGCGTTGATCTCGAACATCGGCGAGATTTCGAGCGTGTCGAACGCATAGATTGCCCAGTTGCGCGTGTCGCCATAGCTGTTGCCGGTTCGGACGTAGTTTACCGGGCCGGTCCAGACGGTATTCGGGTTCGACAGGCTGATCGGCGGCAGTACCGGGTTCGGGAGCGCGCCGCCCGGGTTGCGCAGCAGCTGCGCATTCTCGATCGAATAATCTTCCTGGCTGTACGATGCGCCGATGACGAGCGTGTTGAACAGGCCGCCCTTCGCACCGCTGAGGATCGTGAGGTCGGTCTGGTTGTGCAGCAGGTCATTGACCTGATCGCGGACAAGGCCGCGCGGACCCGAGGGGTAGAAGGTCCCTGGGGTGTTCTGGCCCGCGGGGCAGGGAATGCCGACCGTCGAGGTCGCGTTCGCGCCGATCGGCTGCAGCCCGTTGGCGAGGCAGAAGACGCCCTGCGGCGCGCTCGTCTGGCTATACTGATGGACACGCTGCCAGCGGGTGAGGTTGCGGACCGACACAGTGTCGCTGAACGCATGACGGAACGTCGCCGTCAGACGATCGACCTTGGTCTTCTGCTTGTCCAGATTGACGATACCGAAATAATCGCTGTCGTCGACACCGGGAAGCGGACCGTTGTTCACCTGTCCCAGCACATAAGGAACACCATAGATCGGCGTATTGTTATCGTCCTGATGGATATAGGCGAGCGTCAGGCTGGTGTCGCTGTCGACGCCGATCGTGATCGACGGCGCGACGCCCCAGCGCTTGAACGATTCGACGTCGCGGCCCGGGACGTCATTCTCATGATACATCGCATTCAGGCGAACGGCGATCAGGTCGTTGAGGCGCCAGTTGCTGTCCACCGCCGCGCGGTAATAATTGTCGGTGCCGACCGCCGCCTGAACCGTCGTCGCGTTGCGTGCGAAGGGGATCTTGCTGACAAGGTTGATCGTTCCGCCGACGCTGCCCGATCCGTTGAAGACCGAGTTTGCGCCATTATAGACCTCGATCTGCTGCAGGTTGAAGGGATCGGTGCGGCTGTACTGCGCGCTGTCGCGTACCCCGTCGACGGTCAGGTCGTTGTTTGCCGAATAGCCGCGAAGATTGATCGAGTCGCCATAACCGCCGCCGCCTTCGCCGGCGCCGAAAGTGATGCCGGGGATGGTCGCGAGCGCATCGCGCAGCGTCAGCAGATTCTGCTGGCGAAGCTGTTCCTGCGAGACGACCGTGATCGTCTGCGGCGTGTCGACGATCGGTGCCGTCGATTTCGGCGATTCCACTTCGGTAGCGAGCGTGCCGCTGACGACGATATCGCTGCGGCTGCCGGGCGCGTCCTGTGCGGCGTCGGTTTCGGCCGCGAAGGCCGGAGCGCTGATCAGGCTACCCACGCAGGAGAGTGCGAGGAATGAGGCGGACGTCGATGACTTCACGGTAAACCCCCTGTTTTGTGATTGGTTCGGAGGCGCCGCTATTGAGAGTTGATCGCAAAGTCAACTCTAATGCGAATCATTCGCGATATTGTCGCAATTGATACCATGGGAGAGGGGGCTAATGCCGCCGCTCGAGCCACCATGTCTGCCGCCAACCATATTGGCTGGCTACGGGATCGCCCGCGGCATCGGTCGCAGGCTTGAAGCGAAAGCGTTCCTCGATCAGGTCGCAGGTTACGCGATCGAGTGACGCATCGCCGCTCGATCGCGTAACGCGGCATCGACTGACGCGGCCGCTCGCCTCGATGGTGAAGCGGACCTCGACTTCTCCACCAGCCCTTGCGCGGCTCGCTTCGCGGGGATAGTCGCGGTCGCGGATCGTGCCGCTGCGCCACACCGCCTTCGAGCCGCCGCCGGTCCCTCTTCCCGTGCCGCCGGCACCTGTGCCGTCACCGCGCCCGCCCGCGCCCGATCCGGCGCCCGGGTTGGGGGCGGCGCCCGCTGAAGAGTCGGTCCCGGTGCCGGGATGCGGCGCCGCCGCTACGGGCGGAGAAATCGGGGGCAGCTTTGGTGGGGGTGCGGCGACGGTGGCGGCTTTGGCATGTTTGTTCGCCGCCGAGGCCTTGCCGCTGGCCTTTTTGCTGGGGGCGCTCGACGGCACCACCTCCTCGCGCGGGGGTGGCGGTGCGGGAATGGCGATCGCGCTGATCGCTTCGCTGGCCTTGCGGACGACGTCGAGGTCGAGGCCGCTGGCGAGGCCCAGCCCGACCGCGACAACCGCGACCAGCGCGCCGCCGCCCGACAGAGCCTTTTGCCGCCCCGAAATCCGCCCCGTATACGCCATCGCGCCGCCTCTTACCGCGCGCCGCCGCGCGCAACCGGCAGCCTGTTTAGAGGAATTCGTCTAGCGTGGACATGAACCGGTCGAACTGGTCGTGGTGCAGCCAGTGGCCTGCATTTTCGAATTCGATCACCTTCGCGTTGTTGAAATGGCGCAGGCGGCCGTCCTGTTCCGGGTTCGAAGCCCAACTGTTCGCACCATAAAGGAGAAGGGTGGGGCAGGCGATCGCGCCCCACAGCGCGGCGATATCGTCCTGCGGTATGTCGAACGCTGGCCAGATGTTCAGATAATTGTCGAACTTCCAGCTCCACGTGCCGTCTTCGTTGCGGCTGATGCCATGGACCGTCAGATGGCGCGCCTGCGCTTCGGTCAGATAGCTGTTCTCGCCCATCATGCGTGCCAGGGCATCCTCGAGCGTCGCATAGCGCCGCGGGGTGCGTCCCGCCGCCTGCCTCTTGTCGTCGATCCATTTGCGGAAGCGCTCGCCATAATCCGTCTTCGCGCGTTCGGCGATCACCTTGGGCGACGGGCCGAGGCCTTCGATCGCGACCAGCTTGCGGACATTTTCGGGATAGAGGCCAGTATAGCGCAGCGCGACATTGCCGCCCATCGAATGGGCGACGATCGACAGCGGGCCGAGGTCGAGCTGGTGGATCAGCTGGGCGAGGTCATAGACAAAAGTGTCCATGGCGTAATTGCCGTCGGGCGACCATGCACTGTCGCCATGACCACGCAGATCGGGAGCGATGATGTGATAGCGGTCCTGCAGCTTCTCGGCGACCCAGTCCCAGTTACGGCAATGGTCGCGGCCACCATGGACGAGCAGCAACGGCGGCGCCCCGCGGTTGCCCCAGTCGACGTAGTGAAGCTTCAGCCGCTGCGAGATGAAGCTGTTCGAAGTAGGGCCGGCACTTGCCATCGGTTCGTCCTTGCTGTCTGTTCCAGTTTCAAAAGGCGACTGGTTCCGATCCGTCAACCCCGCATCGGTGCCATCGAGGTGAAGCAAGGGAGAGGGGCATGACGACATTCCGGGACAATCTGCTGGCGGGCAAGACGGCGTTCGTCGCCGGCGGCACCAGCGGTATCAACTTGGGCATTGCCAAGCGTTTTGCCGAGCTCGGCGCGAAGGTCGCGGTGGCGGGGCGCGACCCGGACAAGGCGGCGCGCGCCGCTGGCGAAATCGGGCACGACGCGATCGGGCTGTCGGGTGACGTGCGCGATTACGCTGCGATTCGCGGGGTGATGGAGGCGGTGGTCGAAAAACTCGGCCCGATGGACATCGTCATTTCGGGCGCGGCGGGCAATTTCCTCGCTCCGGCGCTGGGTATGTCGGCCAACGCCTTTCGTACCGTCGTCGACATCGACCTCAACGGCACGTTCAACGTCTTCCGTGGCTGCCACGACCTGCTCAACCGCCCCGGCGCGTCGCTGATCGCGATCACCGCGGGGCAGGCGGTCAACGCGTCGGCGCTGCAGGCGCACGCCTGCGCGGCAAAGGCCGGGATCAACCAGCTGATTCGGGTGCTTGCGCTTGAGTGGGGTCCTGAGGTGCGGGTGAACGGCATCTCGCCGGGGCCGATCGCCGGGACCGAAGGCATGGCGCGCCTCGCGCCCGACGCCGCGACGCGCCAGTCGCATTTCGACCGCATCGCGATGAAGCGCTGGGGCGAGGTCGAAGAGGTTGCCGAATCGGCGGTGTTCCTCTGCTCGCCCGCCGCCGGCTATATCACCGGGACGATCCTCGACTGCGACGGTGGCAGCCAGATCGGCGATGCGTCGCGGGGCGACCTGGCGAAGGGAATGGCCTGAAAGCAAAAACGCCGCCAACCCGTTGGGGTGGCGGCGTTTTTAATGGTGGGCGTGGCAAGGATTGAACTTGCGACCCCTGCGATGTCAACACAGTGCTCTACCACTGAGCTACACGCCCATCCCTTGGGGTGACGCGCCCCCTAAAGGCCTCCGGGCGGCTTGGCAAGCCCCCGCGCGCGCCGTCGTGATTATTGTTGGCTCGACCGGTCGGCGCGGCCGAACATATTGTCGACCTCGCGCACCAGATCCTTGAGGTGGAACGGCTTCGACAGCAGCTTCGCCTGCGGTACATTTTCCTCGGCGCGCAGCGACACCGCGGCAAAGCCGGTGATGAACATCACCTGTGTTTGCGGCGCGGCCTTGGCCGTATGCTGGGCGAGTTCGATCCCGTCCATTTCGGGCATGACGATATCCGAGAGCAGCAGGTCGAAAGTCCCCGAATCGATGTAGGGCACCGCGGCGGTGCCGCGGTCGACTGCGGTGACGTGATAGCCGGCGCTGGTCAGCGCGCGCGCAAGATATTCGCGCATCACGTCGTCATCTTCGGCCAGCAAAATACGAATCATGCTGAATATTATTCCCTGGTCCCTCGACGCCGCCGGTTCCCGTTGGCTGCGTCCTCTAAGCAATACCCTGCATAACGTCAGAGATTTAACAAATTAACGCAGCGCTGGATTCATCGCGTCTTTTTTGCCACGCAGGGCCCATGCCGTTCCGCAGCATCCCGTCTGCCGCCATCGCTGTCAACCGGCCCGCGGCGAATGGACCGGTGGTCGTGTCTGTGCCGCACGCGGGGCGCATCTATCCGTCGGAAATCCTGTCTGCTGCGCGCGTCGAGCGGTCGCATCTCGAGCGGCTCGAGGACGGCTGGTGCGACCTGATCGCCGCGGGCGCGGTCGATGCGGGGGCAACGATTATCCAGGCCCTGTGGGCGCGCGCCGTCGCCGATTGCAATCGCGGCGAAGGCCAGATGGCGCCGGGCGAGGTCGCGCCGTCGCTGCGAAACCGGTTCTCGGCGCCCGGCCGCAAGGAAAGGGCGGGGCTGGGGGTCATCCCGACGCGACTCGCGGACTGCGGTTCCTTGTGGAAGCGGCCGATCGACCCCGCATCGCTGCACTGGCGCCTCGAATCGCTTCACCGGCCCTATCATGCGATGCTGGCCGAAGAACTGGCTGCGGCGCGCGACCGGTTCGGCCATGCGATATTGATCGACCTTCACTCGATGCCGGCGATTCCGGCCGGGCAGCCGGGGCACGGCGCGCGCATCGTTGTGGGCGATCATTTTGGGGCGACAGCGGGCGCATGGCTTGTCGATCTGGTGATGGCGTCGGCCGAACGGCTGGACGCATCGGTGTCGCGCAATCAGCCTTATGCCGGCGGGCACATCGTCCGGACACACGGACGCCCCGGCGATGCGATTCACGCGGTGCAGATCGAGATCGATCGCAGCCTCTATCTCACGCCCGACCGCCTGCCCGACACGGCGCGCATCGCGAGGCTGGCGCACTGGTTTGCTGAAATGGTTGCGGAAGCAGGGCAGGCGCGGCCATCGGCCGAAATATTCCCGCAAGCGGCTGAATAAAAAAACCACCCCGTACCGAAGTACGAGGTGGCCAGGGTCCAGGGAGGACGCGCCCGCGCCAATGAAGGCTGGGCACTCACCGCGATGGAAAGGGGGAAAACCACGGCGGTGTAAGAGGAATTTAGGGTGTTGTGCGCCGACTTACAAGAAGAGACGGTGCAAAATCTGCAATATGCAGGAAATTGGTCGGGGAGAGAGGATTCGAACCTCCGGCCCCTGCCTCCCGAAGACAGTGCTCTACCAGGCTGAGCTACTCCCCGACCGATCTTTGCACCGGCGGGCCGATGCGAAGGCAGGGCGGTCCTCTAGACGCGCATTCCGTGAACTTCAAGCGGCAATCGGTGCGCCCGATGCGATTGTCGAAACTACATCATTTGGGCGGTCCGAAAGCTGAAATGGCCGTCGGTCACGAAAATCAGGTGATCGGCCAGTTCGATACCCATGGTCCGCAGGAAAAGTGCGGCGTCGTGCGTCGTCCGGATGTCGGCATCGCTCGGCCAGGGCGTATCCGAAGGATGGTTGTGCGCCATCACGACCGCCGCGATGTCGCCGCCCAGCAACGCGCGCCAGCAACGCGGCGGGATGACGCAGCGCCCGGTCGCGTCGCCATCGGCGCTTTCCATCCGCACCAGCCGTTCGAACGCATCGAATCCGGCAAGGAGCAGAGTTTCGCGTTCGTCGCCGAACAGCGGGCGCAGCAAATGGCGCGCGACAATATCCTCGGACTGGCGGGGCACGAATCCGGCCAGCGCCGACGGTTCCGGCGCTTTGCCGACGGGTTCGAACAGGGTCATCGCCGGGGCCATGCGCCGGGAGCGGGTGATTCCCAATGCAGGAATGCCCCGCATCGGAGGCTTTGCGCGGCCATTCGCGCGGGCTCCCGCTGCTCCCTTGTCCGCGCGAGGCGCGAGGCCTAGCAACGGAGGGAGAAAATCGGGAGTGTGTCTTGTCTGATTCCATCCATTATGAACTTCAATATCTCGACCTGATGCGCCGTATCTGGGTCGAGGGCGACGAGCGCGTCGACCGGACGGGCGTCGGGACCCGCTCGCTTTTCGGTGAAACGATGCGATTCTCGCTGCGCGACGATGCGATTCCGTTGCTTACGACCAAGCGGGTCTACTGGAAGACCGCGGCGCGCGAGCTGCTGTGGTTCCTGACCGGCGACACGAACATCCGTCCGCTTGTCGAGCAAGGCGTCAAAATCTGGACCGACTGGCCGCTCGATAAATATCGCCGCGAAACGGGTGAAGCGATGAGCGCCGCCGATTTCGAGGCGCGGATCGTCGCCGATGCGGATTTCGCCGCGCGCTGGGGCGACCTTGGCCCGGTCTACGGCCACCAATGGGTGAACTGGCCACGCTATGAGCCGGCGGGCGAGGGGCTTTATCGGCGCAGCGAACAGGGTCACGACCAGATATCGGCGCTGATCGCGTCGCTCCGCAACAATCCGGGGTCGCGGCGGCATATTTTTACCGGCTGGAATGTCGCCGACCTCGACCGCATGGCACTGCCGCCGTGTCATATGACCTATCAGTTCCACGTCCGCAGCGACGGCGGCCTGTCGTGTCTCTTGTTCCAGCGTTCGTGCGACCTTGGCCTCGGCTTTGCCTTCAACGTCTTCGAAGCGGCGCTGCTCACCCGTCTAATTGCACAACAATGCGACCTTCATGCACACGAACTGGTGTGGACGGGCGGCGACGTGCATCTCTACCTCAACCACGCGGACCTGGTCGAAGAACAGCTGTCGCGCGTGCCGGAAGGCAGCCCCCGGCTGCGGATCCTGCGGCGTCGCGACAGCATTTTCGGCTATCGGTTCGAGGATTTCGCGGTCGAGGATTATGCGCCGCAAGCGCATATTCCGGCGCCCGTCGCGGTTTGACCGCCGCCGTTGCATTCGTATGGCGACTGTAATATTATGTCGCCACGTTGAAATATAACTAGGCGCTGATTCGCGCCTCGAAGGACGAGGACATGCCCGAGACGCACCCCCCGAAGGATGAGGGGCGCGCGGCGAGCAATCTGCCGCCGCTGTCGCTTCATATCCCCGAACCGCGCTATCGCCCCGGCGATACCCCCGACTTTGGTGATATCGACGTCCCGGCGGTCGAAGCGACCCCGCGTCCGGGCGAAGCGACGAAGCCCGACGCGATGCGCGAACTGAGCTACGGCCTCGTTCGCGTGCTCGATTTCGACGGGCAGGCGAAGGGGCAGTGGGACCCGAAGCTGACCCCCGAACGGTTACGCATCATGCTCCGCTACATGATGCTCGTCCGCGCGTTCGACGATCGCATGTTCCGTGCCCAGCGGCAGGGCAAGACCAGCTTTTACATGAAGTGCACCGGCGAGGAGGCGACCTCGGTCGCCTCGACGATGGCACTCGACCGCGGCGATATGTGTTTCCCCAGCTATCGTCAGCAGGGCATCCTGATCGCGCGCGACTACCCGCTGATCCAGATGATGAACCAGATCTACTCGAACCGCGGCGATCACCTGATGGGCCGCCAGCTGCCGATCATGTATTCGGCGCCCGAACATGGGTTCTTCAGCGTGTCGGGCAACCTCGCGACCCAATATCCGCAGGCGGTGGGCTGGGCGATGGCGTCGGCATCGAAGGGCGACAGCCGGATCGCGACCGTCTGGTGCGGCGAGGGCTCGTCGGCCGAGGGCGACTTCCATTCGGCGCTGACCTTCGCGACCGTCTATAACGCGCCGGTCATCTTCAACGTCGTCAACAACCAGTGGGCGATCTCGAGCTTCTCGGGCTTTGCCGGCGGCGAGCGCACGACCTTTGCTGCCCGCGCTGTGGGGTATGGCATCGCGGGCTTGCGCATCGACGGCAACGACCCGCTCGCGGTCTACGCCGCGACACAATGGGCGGCGGATCGCGCGCGGACGAACAATGGCCCGACGCTGATCGAACATTTCACCTATCGCAGCGAAGGCCACAGCACCTCGGACGATCCGAGCGCCTATCGCCCCGCCGACGAGGCGACCGCATGGCCGCTCGGCGACCCGATCGCGCGGCTGCGTCAGCATCTCGAAACGCTCGGCGAATGGGATGCCGAACGCCACGAGACGCAGGCGAAGGAACTCGACGATCTGGTCAAGACGACCCAGAAGCAATCGGAAAAGCTCGGTATTCTGGGGCACGGGATGCACCAGCCCTTCGAGACGATGTTCCAGGATGTGTTCGAAGAGATGCCCTGGCACCTCAAGGAACAATGCGATCAGATGCTCGCCGAGCAAGAGGCCAAGTTCGGCCCCAATTGGAAGCCCGAATAATGGCTGAAACCAAAACCATGAACATGATCGAGGCGATCAACAGCGCCATGGACGTCATGCTCGCGCGCGACCCGAACATGGTCGTGATGGGCGAAGACGTCGGCTTTTTCGGGGGTGTGTTCCGCGCGACCGCTGGCCTGCAGAAAAAACACGGCAAGACCCGCGTCTTTGACACGCCCATCAACGAATGCGGCATCATCGGGGTCGCGGTCGGAATGGGGGCCTATGGTCTGCGCCCGGTCCCCGAAATCCAATTTGCGGACTATATCTATCCGGGCCTCGATCAGCTCGTCAGCGAGGCGGCGCGTCTGCGCTATCGTTCGGCGAACGACTTCATCTGCCCGATGACGGTGCGCACCCCCTTCGGCGGCGGCATTTTCGGCGGTCAGACGCACAGCCAGTCGCCCGAGAGCATCATGACGCACATCTGCGGCGTCAAGACGGTGATCCCGTCGAATCCCTATGATGCCAAGGGTCTGCTGATCGCGGCGATCGAGGATAACGACCCGGTCGTCTTCCTCGAACCCAAGCGCATCTATAACGGTCCGTTCAGCGGTTATTATGATCGTCCGGTCGAGCCCTGGTCGAAGCATGATGCGAGCGCGGTACCCGAAGACTATTACCGTATCGAACTCGGCAAGGCCGCAACGGTGCGTTCGGGCGAAGCACTCACCATTCTCGCCTATGGCACGATGGTCCATGTGACGAAGACGATCGTCGAGGAAATGGGCATCGATGCCGAGATCATCGACCTGCGCACCTTGTTGCCGCTCGATATCGACGCGATCGAAACATCGGTAAAGAAGACCGGCCGCTGCCTGATCATCCACGAAGCGACGCGCACCTCGGGCTTCGGCGCGGAACTCGCCGCGCTGGTGCAGGAACGCTGCTTCTATCATCTCGAGGCGCCGGTCGAACGCGTCACCGGGTTCGACACGCCTTATCCGCATAGCCTCGAATGGGCCTATTTCCCCGGCCCGGTGCGCATCGCGACCGCGCTGACCAAGATTTTGAAGGACTGACGCCATGGCCCGTTATTCATTCCGTCTGCCCGACATCGGCGAAGGCATTGCCGAGGCCGAAATCGTCGCCTGGCACGTCAAGATCGGCGAGCGCGTCGAGGAAGACGCGCAGCTTGCCGACATGATGACCGACAAGGCGACCGTCGAAATGGAATCGCCCGTTTCGGGGATCGTCGTCGAACTGGCGGGCGAGGTCGGCGACCTGATCCCGATCGGATCGACGCTGGCGGTGATCGAGACCGATGGCGACGGCGATGTCGAGGCACCGCCCGTCGACACGCCTGTCGAACAGGAAATCGTTGCGGAAACGCCGGGCGCCGAGGAAATCTCGGTGGCCGAGGTCGCTGCACCGGCGCCCGCTGCAGCCCCCGCGCCGACGCCGACACCTGCACCTGCACCTGCACCCGTCGCGACCGCAGACCACAGCCGCGCTGTGCTTGCTTCGCCGGCCGTTCGTGCCCGCGCCAGGGATCTTGGCGTCGACCTGTCGCAGATTCAGGCCGAGGGCGACCGCATCCGTCACGCCGACCTCGACGCCTTCCTCCGCTACAGCGGCGGGCAGGGCTATCACGCTCCTGGCGCGAGCCGCGCCCGCGCCGACGAGCCGATCAAGGTCATCGGAATGCGCCGCAAGATCGCCGAGAATATGGCGGCGTCGAAGCGCGCGATCCCGCACTTCACCTATGTCGAGGAAATGGATGTCACCGCGCTCGAAGAGATGCGCGCCGATTTGAACGCCAATCGCGGTGGCCGTCCGAAGCTGACGATGCTGCCCTTCCTGATCGTCGCGATCTGCCGCACGATCCCGCAATTCCCGATGATCAACGCGCGCTACGACGATGAAGGCGGCGTAGTCACGCGCTACGGCGCGGTGCATCTCGGCATGGCGACGCAGACCGATGCAGGGCTGATGGTCCCGGTGATCCGCGACGCGCAGGACAAGAATGTGTGGCAGCTCGCGAGCGAGATCACCCGCCTTGCCGAAGCGGCGCGCACCGGCAAGGCAAAGGTCGAGGAACTCACCGGCGGCACGCTCACCGTCACCTCGCTCGGCCCGCTCGGCGGCATCGCGACGACGCCGGTGATCAACCGTCCCGAGGTTGCGATCATCGGCCCGAACAAGATCGTCGAACGTCCGGTCTTCGACGGCGACGAGATTCGCCGCGCAAAGCTGATGAACCTGTCGATCAGCTGCGACCACCGCGTCGTCGATGGCTGGGATGCCGCAAGCTATGTGCAGGCGCTCAAGAAGCTGATCGAAACCCCGGTCCTGCTGTTTGCCGATTGATAGCGACGAAGCAATCCGGGGCAGTGGACGCGCGCCCCGGATTGCTTCGTTATGCGCAGGGCAGGCCTACAGCCCCAGCCCCGCGAAACTCGTCTGGTCGAACTTCAGCTTGAAGGTTACATAGGCGCCCGAGCGCGAGAAGCGCGCATCTTCGAAATCGCGGTCGTGGAAGCCGGCGAAATTATAGCCGAAGGTGATGTTCGCATTTTTCATTGGCGCCAGCGTCAGCGTCGGGCCGCCCGCCCAGCTCACCGTATCGGCGTCGGTGCCGACGCGCACGGTGCCCGACGCGCCGACATCGACATGTTCGCCGAGGTTGAAGCGGAAGTCGGCACCGATCAGGTTCGACCACCCCTTGACGTCGTCGGCGCCGAAGCGGTCGAAATTGTAGCGCGTACCCCAGAAGAAGCCCATTTCGGCGCGCTCGTACCACATGCCGTCCGCACCGCGTTCGCCGAGCGGGGTCCAGTTCAGCGACAGGCTGTTGAGCAGGCGGCGGCTCGTCGCGTCGCCGTCGATCGTCAGCGCGCCGCCGCCGATCGGGCCCGGCTGACCGGCAACGGCATCGCGCACCTTGTCCGAACGAAACTCGCTCTTGTTGAGCCAGGAGATCCGCGAAGCGGCAGGGCGGTGCGCCCAGCTCATTTCGAAATTGATCACTTCGGTCGTCGGCGTCGTGCCGCTGCCGCTCGCCTTGGCATAAGTGAAGAGCGCGCCAAGTGCGCGGCCTTCGCCGAGCTGGCGGAGCCCGCCGAGCGTCAGGCCATAGCGATTGGCGAGCTCGCCATCGCGATATTCGGCGCGGCCGGTCAGCGTCCAGCGGTCGGCGCGATAAGTGGCCCCGGTGCTGATCGCGAGGAAATCTTCGGTCAATGTCCCGTTGCCGCCAAGGAAACCGCCCGATGCGACCGGCTGTTCGGTGTTGAGCACATCTTTTGCGCGAATCCCGCCGATCGTGCGATTGCCGTCGACCGAGAGATCGACCGACCAGCGTGTCCCAAGCTTCAGCGACTGCGACAGGCCATAGGCCGCAAAGCTGCGCGGGCCATATTCGCCAATCTCCTGCTGGTTCGCGGTGGCGAGAAGGCGTGCGCCCGACCAGGGCGTCAGATCGAAGCCCAGCCGCGCGGTGCGCGCCTTGATCGTATCGCCATCGGCGATTTCATAGCTGCCGACAAGATTGACGTCGCGATTGATCGCGAAGCGCGCGCCGAGCCGGTGGCGCGTCGGGAAATCGACGCTCGCGTCCTTGCCGCCGAGAGCAAATTCGGTTTGCGCGTCGAGTTCGAGGCGCTTGCCCATCAACCGCTGCGTCGCGCCGAGCTGGACGATATTCGAGCGATTGCGCGTGCCGTCGGTCAGGCGGTCGTCGGCGTGCGTCAGCCCGGCGCGCGCGACGCTGGTGCCATTGTCATATTCGATCAGGGCGCGGGCGGCGCGGCGACGTGCGCTCGTTTCGAGATAATCCTCCTGCCATGCGCTGCCGGTGACCGACAGCGTGCGGCTGCTTTTTACGCGCGCGTCGAAGCCGAATTTGCGCGTGCCATTCTCGCCGCTGTTAAGCTGGCCGGTGCCGAAGCCCGCCTCACGCTCGCGGACATAGGCGAGGAAGTCGGCGTTGCTGCTGTGATGCTCGGCCTCGATCAGCCATGCCTTTGCGGTGCCGTTGGCGGTCGCACCGCTATTGCCGGCCTTCGCATCGCTGACCGCGAGCTCGGCGCGAACCTCGGTTTCGAGCGACGGGCGATAACGCGCATCGACGCCGCCGAGGTTGGTCTTGGTATTGCCGTCCTCGTCATGGACGAAGGTCGCACCAACGCGCAATTTCTCGTCGTTCGACTGATAGCTGACGCGGCCGCCGGCGTTGAGCACGCGCTGGCCGACGCCGTCGACCTCATATTCGGCGACGATGAATTGCGGGTCGAGGTTCGACGAGCGGCTGAGCACCGGCTCGCGGAAGCGTATCGTGCCCGACAGATAGTCGATGTCATAATCGACGTGACGCGACAGGTTCACGCGGTCGACGATGCGCTCGCTGTGCAGCCGGTCGCGCGTTTCGATGACGATCCGCTCGCTGTTCGGCAGGATGTCCTTGGCGCCGAGCTGGTACGGACCCGTCAGGCCATTGCCCTGAATCTCGTCGCGGCGGAAACGATAGGGCGTATCGGCGACGAAGGCGGTCGCGGCGACGTTACGGCCGCGATATTCGGCCTTGCCGCCGTTCAGCGCGCGCTGATAGCGGGCGAGTTCGGGTTCCGAAATGCCGGTCTCGATATCGCCGAACATGGCATAGAATTGCGGGCGTTCGAGGCGGAGGTAGAGCTTGCGCACCGACGCCGCGTCATAACGCGTTTCGTTGCGGTCGGCGTAGATCGTGTAATAGGCGCGCGGATCGATGACGCCGCCGAACCGGGCGTCGTCCTTGTCCTTGTCGCTGTCATACGCCAGCGTCATCAGCCATTTTCCGCGGACGCGGCCTTTTGCGTACAGCGCGAGACGGGCGTCGGCGTTGAGATCGTCGAGCGTCTCCGCCACCGGCTCCATCCGGTCGCCCAGCGTATTGTAGCCGAGCGTGCCCGCGGCAAAGCCGACGACGGTCCACGGGCGATTACCCGGATCGAGCCAGGTCTCGATCGTCTGTTTGCGCGTCACCTTGTCGTCGCGAAAGGTAAAGTCCATCGCGAGCGTCCCCGAAGCGGTTGTCGGTTCGAGTTCGATATAAGCGATGCCGTCGTCGCCATCGATTTTCCACACGGGCTGCGCGCGTTCGAGGCCCGCGAGCTGGCGCGCCTGCTGCGCATCGGCTTCGACCGCCGGATAATAGGGGGCGGGGACGCTGAAGTCGCCCGTCAGTCCCGCGCGGATCGGCTTGCCGTCGCGATCGGTCAGGCGCACCGCGATTACCGGGCGCGTCACGCCATCGGCGACCAGCACCGACTTTTCGCGGATCAGCGACGCGCGCATCGGGGTGATCGAATAATGGACGGTGCGTTCGAGCGTTTCGATAGTCACGCCGTTCGCGTCGGTCACTTCGGCAATTAGACGGTTTTCGCCTTCGCGGATTTCGAGCCCGCGCCACAGGCTGGCTGCGACGCTGCCGTCGGCGGATTTATTCACGCCCTCGAACGTCAGCGCGTCGGCGGGCTTGCCATTGACCCGGAGTGTCACTTTCTGGCCGGGGGCGTGCTTGATCGCGGCGCGGATCGCTTTCGCGCGCGGATTGTGATCGGTGTCGGGGAACAGCCAGCCGATGCCCGGCGCCTGACCCGCGAGCCAGTCGCGACCCGCGCCCGCGGCTTCGGGATCGCTCAGCACCTTCGGCGCCTCGATGGCCGCCTTGATCGGCGCGGTGCGGGGCGCACTCGCGACGGCGCGGAAGTCGGCGCGCTTCAGCGCACCGCCGCGGCCTTCGACAAAGCGCGAGATTGCGCTGCCGGCGCTCTGCGTCGAACGTGCGCAGTCGATGGCTTCACGGTCGAGCGGCAGCGTCGACGGATCAATCTGCACAACGTGCAGGCCGGGGCGGACGCCCTCGAAGTGATAGCGGCCATCCTCGTCGGTGACGGTGTAGCTGCCGTCCTGCAACATCACACGCACGCCCATGATGCCGTCGGCTTTACCCGGATCGACGGTGCAGCCGCCGTCGGTGATCCGGCCGATGATTGTCATGCGGTCGCCGAGCTGGTCGCGTTTGATCGAAATCGTCGCTTCGGCGACGTTACTCGTCGAACCGCGGTTATCGTTCGCGGTGGCGCGATTGAGCGCGTTGCCGGGCTGCGCCGACACGACGACTTCGGCCAGATAGGTGAGCAGGACGGAGCGCGACGCCGCGATGGTGGGCAGCGTGACAGCGAACTCGCGGCCGTTGGCGGCGACAACGGGCGCCACAAGGGTGCCGTCGACACGCACGGTATCGGCGCGCAGGCGCATACCTGCGGGCAGGACGTCGCGTACCGTCACCGCCCCGGTGCTGCGGCGCGTGTCGCGGTTCGCGACCTCGATCCGATACTGGATCACGTCGCCGGGGACCGCGACCTGCGTCGAGGTCGTCTTGCGCAGGATCAGCGGCAGACCCGGCTGGTCGACGGGGATGTCGACGCGCACGGGTGCGGGGCTGTTCAGCGTGAAGGGGTTGCCATAGCTCGCGCCCGTGATCGTGAAAGGCAGGCCATCGTCGGGGCGGCGGAGGCCCGCGAGATCGGCCGCGCTCGATTTCGACGGGGCCGTGTAGGGTGCGGGCGGTACGACGACGAGACGATAGGTTCCCGGCGCGACAAAGGGGAAGCGATAGTCGCCCGGCGGGAAATTATAGGTCGTGCCGCCGGCGTCGGTGACGCTCTGCCCCGTCACGACGCTCGACGGATAGGCCGAAACGCCGTCGTCGCCGAACACCTGCGCGGGCTGGCCGGTCGCGGCGTCGATGATCGTCACGCGGCTGCCGGCAACCGGGGCGCCGTCGCCGCTGTCGAACACGATGCCGAACGGATCGACGAGGAAGTTGATCGTCGCGAGTGCGACAAGGCTGGCGTTCGCCTGGTCGCTGACGCGCAACGCCAGCGGCGCCCCCGAATTGACCGACAGGCGGCAATCGCCTTGCGCGACCGCGGGCGGGACGCCGATGGTGTTGATGAAGCCGACGAATTCGCCGCTGTTATTTGCCGTTTCGGTCAGGGTGATCGCCTCGCGATCGCCGTTTTCCAGTTCGAGGATGACGGGCAGGGTGTCACGCGCCTGCGGATCGACATTGGCCGATGCGAGCGTGACCCCGACGACCAGCACTTCGCCGGCGCGGAAATTGTCGGTGCTTTGCAGCGATGCCGGGGCGGTCGAAATACCCTCGTAAACCCCGGCGAGCGGGATCGTGCTGGTGGCGCTGCGCGCCGCCGGGCGGTTACACTGCGTCGGCGCGAGCGGCACCGATTTGTCGCCGCCGCCGCTCGTGAGGCGATAGGTCGCGATCGTCGGCGCCGGCGCCGGGCGCGGCGTCACCGTCACGTCGACGCGATTCGAGAGCGCCTGACCGGGTTGCCCGTCGTGCGTCCACTGCGCCGAAGCTGTGTTCGTGATCACCTGCGCACGCACCGGGGGTATCGCAGGCAGCAGGGCTGCCGCGACCAGCGCGGTCACAAGGCCGGAAAATGTGGAGCGGAGTGCCATGCAAGCCCCGAATGGAGCAGCGGAAGGCGGTTTTTGGGCCGCACCCGCTGCTCCGTCGGTTATCCGATCAGTTGACGGTCGCGCGGAAGACGAGCGTGCTGGCGGCGCCAGCGGCGATCGACGCGATCGTTCCCGACACGTTGGGCGCAGCATAGCTGCCGCCCGCGGAGCCGTTGAAATCGCACGTCCCGCTGGTCACCGTGCCGCCCAGCAGGATCGTCCCCGTATTGAACGTCAGCTGGCCCGGAACCGGGTCGTTGATCACCACCGATGTCGCCGTGGCGCTGCCGGTGTTGGCAACCGCGATGCAATATTCGATGACCGCACCGGGAATCAGTTTCGGATTGGTTGTCGAATTGATCGGGTCGGAGATGATGCGGCTGGTCTTGGTGACCGCCAGCGTCGCCGTCTGCACCGTATAGTCGTCGTCATCGCTGTGCGACCCGTCGCGCGCTGCGTCGCCCGCGACGCCCGGCGTGACGTCGGCGAAAACCGTGTCCTTCACGGCGGTGTTCGCGCCGGTGGTTTCGGTGATCGCGGCGCCTTGCGTCCCGGCAAGCCCGCCTTCGCGCGCGGTTGCGCGAAGCGTTACGCCGGCGACCGCGCCGTTGACGACGGCGGGAACGGTGCTTGTCGTCGGGATGTCGGCGACGACGAACAGCCGGATCGCCGTATCGACGACGAGTTCGTCGATATAGTTGGTGATCAGCGTGTCGCCGGCGTCCCAACTGCCCACCGTGCCCGTCACCGTATTATCGCGATAGATACGGATATTGTTGACGTTGAACGTGTCGGTCCCGCCATGCGCGGCGGTGCCCCCGGCGATCTGCGATGCCACGAGCGCGAAATCGAGCGTCTCGTTCGAGCTGTTCGTGAGCTGGAACGTCGTGACGGCATTGGCCTGGCCCGGCACGACGGCGGTCGTGACGGTGCCGACTTCTTCGACAAGCAGGTTGATCTTGCGGTCGACGATGAAACTGTTCGCCGCCTGCTGCTGTCCCTGCGTGACGCCTCCGACCTGATAATCGACGGTGGCGGTATTGGTGATCGTGGTGCCCGCGGTCGTCCCGGCGGCAAAAGCCGGGGTGGCGGCGGCGCTCGAAAGCGCCGCCAGACCGATGGCACCCATATATGTCAGCTTGCTGGTCATAGCTGAGCTCCTGGGCTTTATGCTGGTTGCCGTTTCCCCACCGCTGGCAACCATTAAGCGGCTTTATTTATTCAGTTATTTTACAACTCCACGGAACATGAGCTTGCCCGTTGCGCCGACCGGGATCGGGTTCTGGAAAGCCCAGCGGATATGCGTGACGTCGGCCGGCTGGGCCGCGCGGCGCGTGCCGTCGGTCATCGGAATCGAGAGGTCGGCAAGCAGTCCCCACTGCTTGCCGCCGTCGACCGAAACCTGCGGCCGGGTATCGCCGGCGTCGGCGAAACGGACTGCGGAGGGCAGCGGGTTGGTGATGACGAACTTGTCCGCCGGCTGCGCACCGGCATTGCGATAGTTCAGCACGAAGACGAGCCGGTCGCCGGGAACGACGACCTTTGGTTCTTCGAGCAGGATCCGCTGCTTGCCCTGCGCGTCGGTCGACACGCGTTCGACGAACACATGGTTGTCGAGCGCGACCTGATTTGCGGCAAACGCCTGGCCGGGCATCAGCGCGGCAAACAAAAGGAAAATAATGGTGCGCATGTGCATCTCCATCAATCGATCAGGGTCTGGAAGGTCACGGTTCGGGTCTGGCCGCCGGCAACCGCGCCGAGCGCGACGTTGATCCGCGTTCCGTTATAATCGCCGGCATCGGCGTCGGCCGCGTCGGATAGCGTGCTGCCGCCGAGCCGGATCGAGCCCGGCACATAGCTTGTGTCTGTGGGAATGTTGTCGGTGATCGCCAGACCGTTGACCGAACCGCTGCCCGCGACGGTCGCGACGATCGTATAGGTAATCGTCGCGCCGGGGATCGGGTCGGCCGTGCCAAGCGAATTGGTCACGACTGCCGATTTGACGAGGGTCACCGTGGCGGCGGACACGACAAACGCGCCCGCATCCTGCCCGTCGGCGCCCGTCGATCCGACGACGGCGTCGCCGCCGCCTTCGCCTTGTCCCGCAAAACTGTCGCCCGGATCGCCGGTCCCGGTCTTCGCCGCGGCGACGAGGCTGACGATGCCGCGATTGCCGTCGACGACGCTTCCCGGCGTCGTCGCGATGACAAAGACGGTGATGCTCGTTTCGGGCTGGATCAGCGGATCGCCGCTCCCGGGCGTATAGAGCGTGTCGGTTGCCGGATCGAAACTGCCGTTGTTGTCGGCGTCGATATAGATCTGGGTGACGACGGGGTCGTAATTGTCGCCGCCAGCGTTGGCGATCGTGCTCAACACGAAATTTTCGACGCCGTTGCCGCTATTGGTGACGCGGAAGCTCAGCACCTGCTGGGTCGCGCCCGGCGTGGTCGGAACGTCGGTCGGATTGTTCGATTCGACCGTGACGTCGAGCAGTTCGTCGACGAGCAGGTCGACGCGGTTCGAATCGATCGTCTGCGATCCGCCGCCGGTGTCGAAGGTGGCGCTCGCGGTATTGCTGATCGTCGTCCCCGCGCGCGTCAGCGGCGGGCTCGCGGTCTGGGCGTGAGCCTGCGTCGGCAGCAAGAATGCCGCCAGCAAGGCAATGGTTGAACAAGAGGGAAGAAGCCGATGCTTCGCGCCCCCCACAGGCGCTATCATCATCACTTTGACTCCGAATAGGTTGGTCCTTGGAGCCTTCAGTCGCCGATAAAGGGTAATTTCTGGTTAAAAAGCAGGTAGAAAGACGTGTTTTGCTCCAAATGGGGACAGAGACGGGCATCGGTTCGTTGCAAAATGGGGCGGCTGGCGCGGCACGCCAAGCGCGCGTAAGGTGCGGCGACTGACGAGGAGAACAGGGGTGGCGGAGGACAGGGGCAGCAAGGATGGACGGCCGCCGCGCGTCAATCCGCTGCACCAGATCGAGATCGACGATTTCCGCCGCGACCGGCTTCTTGCCGCGCTGGCGCTGATTTTCGGTGCCGCCTTTTGCCTCGGTCTGCCCTTTGCCTTGCAGGCGGGGGCCGAGTTCTTTCTGCCGCTCACCGCCGCAATCGTCATCGCGATCGCGCTCGTGCCGCTGCTCGAATGGCTCGAACGGCGCGGCGTGCCGTCGGCGCTGGCCGCCTTCCTGTCGCTCGCGGTGTTCCTTGCGATCATCAATGCCGCGCTCGCGATCATCGTCGTGCCCGCGACGGGCTGGTTCGCGCGGCTTCCCGATTCGATCCCGCGTATCCAGAGTAATCTTGCGCCGCTGATCGATTTCTATTCGACACTGCAACGCTTCGTCGACCGGACATTGATGTCGGTGGCGAGCGGGACCGAGGCGACGGCGCAGGCGGTGGCGGCGACCGCGCCGACCTCGGTCGTCGACTATTTCATCTCGTCGGCGCCGGCGGCGGCGATCCAGCTCTTCTTCGCCGTGCTCGTCATCTTCTTCTTTCTCTCCGGCTGGACCCGGCTGCGCAAGGGCACGATTCGCCGCCGCGGCAGCTTCGACGGCGCGATGCAGACCGCGCGCGTGATCCAGAATGTCGTCGATGCGACCGCCGACTATCTGGCGACGATCACGATGATCAACGCGATTCTCGGTCTGACGGTGTCGCTCCTGCTCTGGGCGCTCGGCATGCCGTCGCCCTTCATGTGGGGCGGGATCGTCAGCATCTGCAATTTCGTGCCCTATCTGGGGCCGATCGTCGCGGCGGTGCTGCTCGGCCTCGGCGGGCTGATGACCTTCGATGCGGTCGGGCTCGCGCTCCTGCCCGCACTGATCTTCATCGGCGTCCATCTGGTCGAGGCGAATCTGATCACCCCGCTGGTGCTCGGCAAGCGTCTGACGATCAACCCGCTGCTGATTCTTGTGTCGCTGAGCTTCTGGGGATGGGTGTGGGGGACGCCGGGCGCTTTGCTGGCGGTGCCGCTGCTGCTGATCCTGCAGACCGTACTCGCGTCGACCGGAACGCCCGATCTCGCGGGTTTCCTTTTCGAACATGGCACGCTGACGACCACCGACGAGGTCCGCGATCGATTAAATCGCACACAGGATGAAAGCGACGGTTGACAGGTCGGGGCGGGGGCCATATTGGCGCGGCTCCCAAGCACACGCGGGTGTAGCTCAGTTGGTTAGAGTGCCGGCCTGTCACGCCGGAGGTCGCGGGTTCGAGCCCCGTCACTCGCGCCATTCCTTCCATTTTCGGACGGAATGGCCACCGCGTCTTGGGACCTTCCATCACTGGAAATCGGGAATATGGCGCGGCGCTTCAGCCGCGCCATTTCCCCAATTCCATCCAGCGCAGCAGCGGCTTCAGCGGCAGGATCCAGACGATCCCTGCGGCAAGATAGAAGACCGCCTGTACCAGCACCGGCCATGTGCCGACCCATGGTGACACGCTGACGACAATGCCCGTCCAAACCGCGATCAATGCAAGGATCAGGAACATGCCGGCGGGCTTGCGCCAGCTTGGTTGGGGCCCGGGTGGTATTTGGCTCACAAACGGTCTCCACAAAGGATGAATTCTTGTTCGGTCAGGATCGCATCGAGCGTGATGTCGGTCGATTCGCGCGGGACCGTGTCGATTTCCTGCACCGACCAGCCGACGCCGATTCGCAGCGCGGCGGGATGCACCGCGAAATAACGGTCATAATGGCCGCCGCCCTGACCGATCCGGCCGCCCCGCCGGTCGAAGCCGACCAGCGGGCAGAAAATGAGGTCGGGCGTCGCCGTTGATGCATCATCGGCGGGCTGCCGTGTGCTCCATGGCCCCTTCGCCAGCGATTCGCCCGGCTGCCAGCGGCGGAAGGTCATTTCATCGACCCGTCCGGCATGATGCGGCAGCGCGAGCGCGCCCGCTTCGGCGAGGCTCGCGAACATCGGCATGATATCGGGCTCGTCGCCCCATGCGGCATAGGCGCCGACAGTGGCGTGACGGGCGAGAAGGTCCGAAAGCGGCGCAGGCAGGGCGCGAAACGCCGCGAGCTGCGCCATCCCGTCGAGATTCGCGGCAAAATGCTTGCGCCGGAAGCGCAGCTTCTCGCGCAGTCTCTGCTTTTGCTGGACGAGGTCGGCGGACAAGTCGGTCATCGCCTCCCCCTTGAGACCTGGGATATGGATTGGCTGTCGTGGTTGGCGGGACCGCCGAGGTCGTTTGCTGGAAGATCCTCTGACGCCAGTAACGTCAGGTGGGAACCATGTACGTCGGACCAGGGTCCGGGCAGGGACAGCTCCCTAGGATGATGTATCGCCTCAGGGATTTTCGCAAAAGCTCGTGCCGGGCAGTACCCGCCGACCCCTATGTAGGGGCGCGGGCGTGCTTGCTCAAGGGAGTTGCTCGACTTTCGCGGCCAGCGCCTCGATCCGGTCGGCAATTTGCAGGAGGGCGCGATCGTGCGAGGGGGGCGCGGACGGCGCAGCTGCCGAGCTTGCCTGCCGCGCGGCCTCCAGCTCCTTGAGTGCCGTCTGTTCGCGTGTCATCGCAGCGCGCAGTTCGTCGCGCGCCGCAGCCTCGCGGCTTTCGGCGAGCGCAACCGCCGCGCGCAGCGAATCGGATTGCGGTTCGGATTTCTCGATCTTGCCTTTCGCGTCCTGCGCATCGTCAGCGAGCATCAGTGCGGCGAAAAGGAGCTGGCGAACCTCGGTCCCGCCCGCCATCGCGCGCGCTTTTTCATCGACGACGGCGGCAAGCTGGAGGAGCTGCGCTTCCTGCCCGTCCTCGCAATGGAGGTCATAGGGGCGCCCCGCTATGGTCAGTTTGACGTCAGCCACGGTCCGCCTCCGCGATCAGCCGGTCGAGTTCGCCGATCACAGCGGCGACCTCGGCCTTCAGTGCCGACTGGTCGGCTGTGGCGGGCTGGACGGCTGCGGCAGGCCGGTTCGCGCGGTCGGTCAGGGCCTTTTCGATACGGCTCAATGCGCGTTCGATGCGGCCGATGGCCAGGCTGGATTCGTCGAGATCGAGTTCCATGCCGAAGGGTTAGCAGCGGCGACGAGGGCGTGCAATTGCCCTCTCGGCCGAAAATGCGCGGATTTTCCGTTACGGGCGGTTGACTCCTGCCCCCGCCGCCGCAAAGGGCTGTCCGCATCCAGTCCGGGCGATGTGCCCGGCACCAGCCCAGCCATTTCCGGGGGACAAATGACACTGCCCGAACGTCAGCTCGCCAACGCAATCCGCGCGCTTGCGATGGATGCCGTACAGGCCGCAAACAGCGGCCATCCGGGGATGCCGATGGGCATGGCCGATGTCGCGACGGTGCTTTATTCGGACTATCTGAAGTTCGATGCGACCGACCCCCAATGGGCCGATCGCGACCGATTCGTGCTGTCGGCGGGCCACGGCTCGATGCTCGCTTACGCAACGCTGCACCTCGCCGGCTATGCGCGCCCGACGCTCGACGATATCCGCAATTTCCGCCAGCTTCACAGCCCGTGCGCGGGCCACCCGGAGAATTTCGAGCTCGCGGGCGTCGAAACGACGACCGGGCCGCTGGGGCAGGGGCTTGCGACCTCGGTTGGCATGGCGATCGCCGAGCGCCACCTCAATGCCCTCTATGGCGACGGCCTTGTCGACCACCGGACGTGGGTGATCGCGGGCGACGGCTGCCTGATGGAAGGCATCAACCACGAGGCCATCGGGCTTGCCGGCCACCTCGGCCTCGGCCGTCTGACCGTGCTGTGGGACGACAACAAGATCACCATCGACGGGTCGACCGACCTGTCGACGAGCGAAGATATCCCGGCGCGCTATGCCGCGACCGGCTGGCATGTCGAAAGCTGCGACGGTCACGATCCCGCCGACATACGCCGCGCGATCGACGCCGCGCTTGCCGATCCGCGCCCGTCGCTGATCGCGTGCCGCACGATCATCGGTTTCGGCGCGCCGAACAAGCAGGGCACGTCGGCGACGCACGGCGCCCCGCTCGGCGCCGACGAGATCGCCGCCGCGCGCAAGGAACTCGGCTGGACCGCCGAACCCTTCGTCATTCCTGCCGATATCGCGTCGGCATGGGCGGGCTTCGGGGAGAAGGGCAAGAAACTTCATTCGGAGTGGAGTGATCGCCTTGCAAGTGACGATAATAAAAAGGAATTTGAGGATCGTCTGAGCGGCAAGGTCGTTCCGGGCGATGCCTTCAAGGCCTATCTCGACGGCCTCGTTGCCGAACCGCCGAAGGTGGCAACGCGCAAGGCGTCGGAAAACACGCTCGGCGCACTGACTGCGGATATCGCATCGCTCATCGGCGGCAGCGCCGACCTCACGGGTTCGAACAACACCAAAACATCGTCGACCAAGCCCCTGACTAAAGACGATTATTCCGGCCGTTATATCTATTATGGCATCCGCGAATTCGGCATGGCCGCTGCAATGAACGGCATGGCGCTGCACGGCGGCGTCGTGCCCTACGGCGGCACCTTCCTCGTCTTTGCTGACTATTGCCGCGCCGCGATCCGCCTGTCTGCGCTCCAGCAGCAGCGCGTCGTTTATGTGATGACGCACGACAGCATCGGGCTTGGCGAAGACGGCCCGACACATCAGCCGATCGAGCATCTCCAGTCGCTGCGTGCGATGCCGAACCTGCTCGTCCTGCGCCCCGCCGATGCGGTGGAGACGGCTGAATGCTGGGCGCTTGCGCTGGCGCAGGAAAGCCGGCCGTCGCTGCTCGCGCTCACCCGCCAGAACCTCCCGCCGCTGCGTCATGACGTCACCGAAAATCTTTGCCTGAAAGGCGGTTACCGTCTTCGCACCGCCTCTGCGTCGCGTAAGGTCGTGCTCGTCGCAACGGGCTCCGAAGTGTCGCTCGCGATGGAAGTCGCGGAAAAGCTCGAGGCTGCCGGCCACGGTGCCGACGTCGTCTCGATGGTCTCGACCGAGCTTTTCGACGAACAGACGGCGGCTTACCAGGCCGATATCCTGCCCGATGACGCGTTGATCGTGTCGATCGAGGCGGGCACGACCTTCGGCTGGGAACGCTATACGGGCCGCCACGGCCTGCGCTTCGGCATCGACAGCTTCGGCGCCTCGGCACCGATCGAAGACCTGTTCAAGCATTTCGGCCTGACCGCCGATGCTATCACCCCCCAGATCCTGGCACGGCTCGGCGCATAAGGACCGACGGCCCCCTACGCAGAAAGGTTATTTCGACATGGCAGTGAAAGTCGCAATCAACGGTTTCGGACGCATCGGCCGCAACGTCGCGCGAGCTATTCTGGAGCGTACCGATCACGATCTCGAACTGGTGTCGATCAATGACCTCGGCGATGCGAAGGCGAATGCCCGCCTGCTCCGCCATGACTCCGTGCACGGTGCCTTCAACGGCAGCGTCGAAGTCGACGGCAACGACCTGATCATCAACGGCAAGCGCATTCAGGTAACCGCCGAGCGCGATCCTGCCGCTCTGCCGCATGCCGCCAACGGCATCGACATCGTGATGGAATGCACCGGCTTCTTCACCAACAAGGCTGGTGGCCAGAAGCATCTCGATGCGGGCGCCAAGCGCGTGCTGATCTCGGCGCCTGCCAAGGAAGTCGACCTGACCGTCGTTTACGGCGTCAACGACGACCAGATCACCGCCGATCATCTGATCATCTCGAACGCGTCGTGCACCACCAACTGCCTCGCGCCCTTTGCAAAGGTGCTGCACGAGGCGTTCGGTATCGAGCGTGGCCTGATGACGACGATCCACGCCTATACCAACGACCAGAAGATCCTCGACCAGATTCACGACGATCCGCGCCGCGCGCGCGCCGCCGCGATGTCGATGATCCCGACTTCGACCGGTGCGGCGGTCGCCGTCGGTCTCGTCCTGCCCGAACTCAAGGGCAAGCTCGACGGTTCGTCGATCCGCGTTCCGACCCCGAATGTCTCGGTCGTCGACCTGACTTTCACGCCGCTGCGTGAAACGACGAAGGAAGAAGTCAACGCGGTGCTCAAGGCCGCGGCCGAAGGCCCGCTGAAGGGCGTGCTCGGCTACACCGAAGAGCCGCTGGTTTCGATCGATTTCAACCATAATGCGGCGAGCTCGACCATCGACAGCCTCGAAACCGCGGTGATCGACGGCAAGCTCGTGCGCGTGCTGAGCTGGTACGACAATGAATGGGGCTTCTCGAACCGCATGATCGACACGGCGGGCGTGATCGCCAAATTCCTCTGAGCTGAAGGGAAGCAGCGATGACCGCGTTTAAGACCCTCGACGATATCGGTGACGTCACCGGCAAGCGCGTGCTCGTGCGCGTCGACCTCAATGTCCCGATGATCGATGGCGCGGTCAGCGATGCGACGCGAATCCAGGCGGCGATGCCGACGATCCGCGAACTGTCCGACAAGGGCGCGATCGTCCTGCTCCTTGCGCACTTCGGGCGGCCGAAGGGCGCGAAGAACCCGACCCAGTCGCTCAGCCTTGTCATGGGCGGCGTCGAGGATGTGCTCGGCCATTCGGTCATGTTTATCCCCGAGGCCGTCGGCGAGGGCGCGAAAGCGGGCATCGCGGTGCTCGCCGCGGGCGATGTCGCTGTGCTCGAAAACACGCGCTTCTACCCCGGCGAAGAGAAGAATGATCCGGCCTTTGCCGACGCATTGGCTGAAATCGGCGACCTCTATGTCAACGATGCCTTCTCGGCGGCGCACCGCGCGCATGGTTCGACCGAGGGTATCGCGCGCCGCTTGCCGGCCTATGCCGGACGCGCGATGGAGGCCGAACTCAAGGCGCTCGACGCCGCGCTCGGCAACCCCGCGCATCCGGTCGCGGCGGTCGTCGGCGGCGCGAAGGTGTCGAGCAAGATCGATGTGCTGCGCAATCTCGTCGGCCAGGTCGATCATCTGATCATCGGCGGCGGCATGGCGAACACCTTCCTCGCCGCGCGCGGGGTCGATGTCGGCAAGTCGCTGTGCGAGCATGATCTCGTCGATACCGCCAACGCGATCTTCGACGCGGCCGATGCGGCGGGCTGCACGATCCATCTGCCCTATGACGTCGTGGTGGCAAGGGAATTCGCGCCGAACCCGCCGACGCGCACCGTCAACGTCCACGAAGTCGCCGCCGACGAGATGATCCTCGATGTCGGCCCGGCCGCGGTCGAGGCGCTCGCCGACGTGCTCAAGAATTGCCGCACGCTCGTGTGGAACGGCCCGCTCGGCGCATTCGAGACCCCGCCGTTCGACACCGCGACCGTAGCGCTCGCCAAAACCGCCGCTGCACTCACGCGCGAAGGTTCGCTGATTTCGGTCGCGGGTGGCGGCGACACCGTCGCGGCGCTCAACCATGCCGGGGTCGCGGCCGACTTCACCTTCGTTTCGACCGCCGGCGGCGCCTTCCTCGAATGGATGGAAGGCAAGCCGCTGCCGGGCGTGGACGCGCTGAAGGCCTAGACTTTCCTGCCGCATTGCATCCCGGGCAAGGGGTCGCTATGCGCACCGCCACATACGTATGCAAACCACCGGAGATCCTATGACCACCGCCAATGCCGCCATGCTCGACCAGATCAAATCGGGGCGGGGCTTTATCGCCGCACTCGACCAGAGCGGCGGTTCGACGCCCAAGGCATTGAAAGGCTATGGCATCGAGGCGGACGCGTTCTCGAACGACGAGGAAATGTTCGGCCTGATCCACAACATGCGCAGCCGTATCGTCACCGCGCCCTGCTTCAACGGTGACAAGGTGATCGGCGCGATCCTGTTCGAGCGCACGATGGACGGCGAAGCCGGCGGCAAGCCGGTTCCGGCATTGCTCTGGGAACGCGGCGTGGTGCCGTTCCTGAAGGTCGACAAGGGTCTCGAGGACGAAGCCGACGGCGTGCAGCTGATGAAGGCCAATCCGGGTCTCGACGATCTGTGCGCGCGTGCGGTCGCCAAGGGCGTGTTCGGCACCAAGATGCGCAGCGTCGTCAACCTCGCCAATCCGGCGGGCATCAAGGCGATCGTCGAACAGCAGTTCGCCGAAGCGGCGCGCATTGCAGCGCACGGCCTTGTCCCGATCATCGAACCCGAAGTGAACATCAAGAGCGCCGAGCGCGATGCCGCCGACCGCCTGCTGCTTAAGGAAACGCTCGCGGCGCTCGACGCATGGGCCGGTGCGCCGGTAATGCTCAAGCTGTCGCTGCCCACCGAAGCGGGCCTGTTCCAGCCGCTCGTCGATCATCCGAAGGTGCTGCGCGTCGTTGCACTGTCGGGCGGCTTTGCGCGTCCCGAAGCTTGCGTCGAACTGGCGAAGAACCCGGGCATCATCGCGAGCTTCAGCCGCGCCCTGCTCGAAGACCTGCGCCACCAGATGAGCGATGACGACTTCAACGCCTCGCTCGGCGGCGCGATCGACGAAATTCACGCGGCCTCCGTGGCCTGAAGTGATGGGAGAGCGGTGGCAAGCCGTCGATGACTATATCGCCGCCAGGTTGCTTGGCGACGATGACGTGCTTGCCACCACCCTCGCGAACAATGCCGAACAGGGGCTGCCCCCGATCGACGTGTCGGCCGCACAGGGCAAGATGCTCTTCCTCCTCGCGCAGATGGCGGGCGCGAAACGCATCCTCGAGGTCGGGACGCTCGGCGGCTATTCGACCATCTGGCTGGCGCGCGCGTTGCCCGACGACGGCTCGCTCGTAACGCTCGAACTCGAAGCGCATCACGCGCGCGTTGCGCAAGCGAATCTGGAAAACGCCGGACTGGCGGGCAAGGTCGATATCCGTGTCGGGCCGGCGGCCGACAGCCTTGCCGCGATGACCGGGGATGCGCCCTTCGATTTCGTCTTCATCGACGCCGACAAGCAAAGCAACGCCGCCTACGTCGAAGAGGCGATTCGCCTCGGTCGGCCCGGCACGACGATCATCGTCGATAATGTCGTGCGGGAGGGCGGCGTCCTCGACGCCGACAGCGACGACGAGCGGATCATCGGCACCCGCGCGCTGTTCGACATGCTTGCCGCCGACTCCCGCCTCGATGCCACCGCGGTTCAGACCGTCGGCGCGAAAAAATGGGACGGGTTCGTGCTCGCGCGGGTGGTTTAGAAGCCGCCCGCGAAGCGGAGTGAGAAGCGATAATCGCTCGGCTTGATCGTCACATCGGTGCGCTTTTCGGGGCGCACCGATTCGAGCGTGAAATGCCCGTCGGCAAGCTGGACCGGTTCGCCCAGCGTAGCTTCGAACGGCTGTTTCTCGCCATTGCCGCGAATCCAGACCATCTTCACCCGCACACGCCCCGCCCAGACGCAGCGTGCGTTCATCGGACAGCGGCTGTCTTCCAGCACCTCGACCGGCTGGACGATCGGGCCGTCGACATAGGCCTTCTGACCGAGCGCTACATCGCTGCCGTCGGCAAGCGGCGCGCCAGGCGTCGTGGCGCAGGCGGAAAGGGCCAGGGCGGCGGGGAGGGCGAGGATCGCGAGGCGGCACATCTTCTGCATTTGCCCGTCTGTGACCTCGCCGCTATGAACGCGCCATGAAAGCACCGACCTGCCAGCTTTACCTGATTTCGCCGCTCGATGTCGGCGGCGATTTTCCCGGCCAACTCGCCGAAGCACTCGACGCTGGACCCGTTGCGGCGTTCCAGTTTCGCGTCAAGGGCCTCGACCAGCACGAGGCGGCGCGCCTCGCCGAACCGCTGCAGGCGATCTGCGCCGCGCACGACGTGGCATTCATCGTCAACGACGATGTTGCGCTCGCGAAACGCCTCGACGCTGACGGCGTGCATCTGGGACAGGGCGACGGCGATCCCAAAGAAGCGCGGCGCATCCTTGGCCCCGATGCGCAGATTGGCGTGACGTGCCACGCGAGTCGCCACCTTGCGATGGAAGCCGGCGAAGCGGGCGCCGATTATGTGGCCTTCGGCGCCTTCTTCCCGACGACGACCAAGGCGGTCGAGCATCAGGCCGATCCGGAGATTCTCGAATGGTGGCAGGGCATGTTCGAGCTGCCCTGCGTTGCGATCGGTGGAATCACCGTCGACAATGCACCGGCGCTGATTGAAGCCGGCGCCGACTTTCTGGCCGTATCGGGTGGAGTTTGGGCGTATGCCGAAGGGCCGGGCGCGGCCGTGCGCGCCTTCGCCTCGCTCCTCGGCGATCAGCCCGCCGGGTAATCGCGCCCCGGCATCTTCGGTGCGTTTTTGGGTGCACGCGGTTCCGCCGCATCCTTGCGCCAGCCAAAGAGGCCGGCGCAAGGTGCCCCGCGCGACGAAGTTGCTGCGTTGCCGCGCGGAGGCGGCGGGGTCAGGTCGGAAAGGTCGCTCCTCATCATGGGTGCGGATATGACAGCGGTGGCGCGCGTCATATTGGATCGATACGTCAAAAGGATATCGGCCCGTCGCTTTTGGCGTTTCGGTCCAACGGCCTCGGTTCATGGCTTTTTGCTTGCGCTCGGCGCGGCGCGCCGCAAGACAGCGGACGGGGAGAATTTTGATGACCGAAACGACCACGCCGACGTCCCGCGGGCGCGAACTGACGATCCGTGCGATCCTGCTCGGCGGCCTGCTGACTTTGGCGTTCACCGCGGCGAACGTCTATCTGGGGCTGAAGGTCGGACTGACCTTTGCGACCTCGATCCCCGCAGCGGTGATCTCGATGGCGCTGCTGCGCTATATGGCCGGGTCGACGATCCTCGAGAATAATATCGTCCAGACGATCGCGAGCGCCGCGGGTACGCTGGCAGCGATCATCTTCGTGCTCCCGGGTCTCGTCATGGTCGGTTACTGGCAGGGCTTCCCGCTCCTCGAAACCACCGCGATCACGATGCTCGGCGGCATATTGGGCGTGCTCTTTTCGGTGCCGCTCCGCCGCGCGCTCGTCGTCGATTCGGATCTGCCTTATCCCGAAGGCCGCGCCGCCGCCGAAGTGTTGCAGGTCGGCGCCGCGAGCGCCGAAGGCGCCGAGGAAAATCGCGCCGGGCTTTCGGCGCTGATGTGGAACAGCATCGTTGCGGCGGGCTTTACCCTGCTAACCCAGATGAAGCTTGCGGGCGCAGAGGTCGCGCGCTGGTTCGCCGTCGGCAGCGGCGCCACGGGAATCGCCGGTGGACTCGCCTTTGCACTGTTCGGCGTCGGTCACCTCGTCGGCCTGTCGGTCGGCATGGCGCAGCTCGTCGATCTGGTCACCGGCTGGTGGGTGCTGCTTCCGATCCTGACGCAAGGCGGCGCGGGCGATGCCGAGACGCTGGCAAACACGGTGTTCCGCGCCGACGTCCGCTTCTTTGGCGCGGGCGTGATCGCCATCGCCGCCATCTGGACACTCGTCAAAATCGCCGGCCCTGTGCTCGGCGGAATCCGTTCGGCGATGATGGCAAGCCGTGCGCGGCAAGGCGGGGCAACGCTCGCTATCGAAGAACAGGATATGTCGATCAACTGGGTGTTCGGCGGATCGCTGGCGTTGATGCTGCCGATCGGCTGGCTGCTCTGGTCTGAGCTTGCCGGCGGCCCGCTCGCGGGCGCGTCGTTCGCACTGATCGCAGGCGCGATCCTTTTCATCATTATCGTCGGGCTGATGATCGCCTCGGTCACCGGCTATATGGCGGGCCTGATCGGCGCATCGAACTCGCCGGTGTCGGGGATCGGCATCCTCGCGATCATCGCGTCGTCGCTGCTGCTCCTCGGCCTGCTCGGCCGCGGCGGGGGTGAAGCCGAAGTCAACGCGATGGTCGCCTATGCGCTGATCGTCACGGGGCTCGTCTTCGGGATCGCGACGATCTCGAACGACAATCTTCAGGATCTCAAGACCGGTCAGCTGGTCGGCGCGACGCCGTGGAAACAGCAAGTCGCGCTGATTATCGGCGTGATCTTCGGCTCGCTCGTCGTGCCGCCGGTGCTCAATGTGCTCAACGAGACACTCGGTTTCGTCGGCGCGCCGGGGGCTGGGCCGAACGCGCTTGCGGCGCCGCAGGCGGGGCTGATCTCGTCGCTCGCGCAAGGCGTGCTCGGCGGCGACCTCAACTGGACGATGCTGACTTATGGCGCGATCGCGGGCATCGGCTTCATCCTCGTCGATGCGCTACTTGGCCGGTCGGGCAAGCTGCGCCTCCCACCGCTCGCGATCGGCATCGGCATCTATTTGCCGATGGCGGTGATTCTGCCGGTGGTGATCGGTGCGGTCGGCGGCTGGTTCTATGACCGCTGGGCGGCAAAGCGCCCGAACGCGAGCTTCGCGCACCGTATGGGCGTGCTCACCGCCACAGGCATGATCGTCGGCGAAAGCCTGTTCGGCGTGCTCTATGCAGGCATTGTCGCGGGCAGCGGCAGCGATGCGCCGCTCGCGGTCGTTGGCGACGGCTATGCGCCCTATGCGCCGTGGGTCGGCCTGATCCTGTTCGTGGGCCTCGTCTGGCTGAGCTATCGCCGCACACGCGCGATGGTCGTCGCGACGCCCTGACACGCGGCTTGCCCTTCGGCGCTGGCGCGGCTAAAGGCGCGCACCTGATAGCTGTGCCCCGAAGGGCGCCGCTTTGCTCTTTCCATCTTGAACTGTGAGTGTGCGCGATGAAAATCACCGGCGTTGAAATCCGTCCCGGCAATATTATCGAATATGAAGGTGGCATCTGGAAGGTCACCAAGATCCAGCACACCCAGCCGGGCAAGGGCGGCGCCTATATGCAGGTCGAAGCCAAGAACCTGATCGATGGACGCAAGCTCAACAACCGCTTCCGCAGCGCCGACACCGTCGAAAAGGTCCGCCTCGACACCAAGGATTTCCAGTTCCTCTATGCCGAGGGCGACGACCTGGTGTTCATGGACAAGGACACGTTCGAACAGATCAACATCTCGAAGGACGTCGTCGGCGACGCGCATGAATTCCTGCAGGACGGCATGGAGGTCGTGCTCGAACTTTGGGAAGAGCGTCCGATCTCGGTCGAACTCCCCGAAACGATCGAAGCGACGATCGTCGAGGCCGACGCGGTGGTGAAGGGCCAGACGGCCTCGTCGTCGTACAAGCCCGCGATTCTCGACAATGGGGTGCGCGTGATGGTCCCGCCGCACATCACCAGCGGAACGAAGATCGTCGTGCACGTGTACGACCGCGAATATGTCCGCCGCGCCGACTAACTGAAATCACCGCCCGCAGTTCGGGCGGGTGGAGATTTGATATGGCCGTATCTGGCATCATTACCGTCATGGAACGCGCCGCGCGCAAGGCCGGCACGAAGCTGCGCCGCGACTTCGGCGAGATCGAGCATCTGCAGGTCTCGCAAAAGGGCCCGGCGGACTTCGTCTCGAAGGCCGATCAGGCGGCCGAGCGCACGCTGTATGACGAACTTGGCCGCGACCGTCCGGGCTGGGGCTTTGTGCTCGAAGAAGGCGGGATCATCGAAGGCGAGCCCGGCAAGCCGCGCTTCATCATCGATCCGCTCGACGGCACGTCGAACTTCCTCCACGCGATCCCGCATTTCGCGATTTCGATCGCAGTTCAGGAACCGAAGCCCGGCGGCGGCTGGGGCGACGTCACGGCGGCGCTTGTCTACCAGCCCGTCACCGACGAAAGCTATTGGGCCGAACGCGGCCGCGGCGCATGGCTGCATGACCGGCGCCTGCGCGTCGCGTCGCGCCGGCACCTCAACGAATGCCTGATCTCGACCGGCATTCCCTATATGGGCCATGGCAATATGGCGCAGTGGAGCCGCATTTTCGGTGCGGTTGCGCCCGAAGTCGCCGGCATCCGCCGTTTCGGCGCCGCCAGCCTCGACCTCGCATGGGTCGCGGCGGGCCGCTACGACGGTTTCTGGGAAAGCGATCTCCAGGTGTGGGATGTCGCCGCGGGCATGTTGCTTGTTCGTGAAGCAGGCGGTTTCGTCAGCGATTTCCGTGGCGGTGACCGTGCGATCGAACGCAGCGAATTCATCGCCGGCAGCGCCGCGGTGCATTCGAAACTGCAGAAGCTCGTCGCAGGCGCACTCCGCAACGCTTGAATCGTCAGGGGCGCAGCGCGCTCCTGAGGAATTCGACAACCTTCGGCCATGCATCGGCGCGCGCGCCGGCGTTGGCGTCGGGTGTCCCGCCGCCACGCGGGTCTTCGCGCGGCTCATCCGATCCGCCGGCGAGGTCATGGCCCGCCTCGGGATAGATCAGCGCGGTCGTCTTCAGGCCTGCCTTCTCGCGCGCGGCCACAATATTCCGCGACATCCGGCCTGAGTTCCAGAGCTGGTCCCGGTCGCCGGCGATCAGCATCAGCCTGCCGCGATAATTTTCCACGGGGATGCGTGCGGCGGCTTCGCGGTCGGGGTGGTCGGCACGCCCGTTTTCGTGAATCGCCCGCAGGTCCGCTTTGGGACCCGCCGTGAGTCCTTCGACAAAGCCACGATACGGCATGAAGGGCAGGGGTTTGCCCTCAAATGAAAAGGACGATCGCGTCCCTTCGGCCTCGAGGGTCTCCAGCCCCCAGCCTTCCCAGACCAGATCCGACGGCGCATAGGCCACGACCGCGTCGATCCACGGAAAATGACTCGCTGCGATAAGCGCAAACTCGGATCCTTTCGAGCCGGCAAACAGCGCGACGCGCCGGGTGTCGACCCCTCTCGTTTTCGAAAGCGCGGTGCGGAGTTCGGCCAGCTGATCGACGCGAATGTCGATAAAGCTTCCCGGAAGATCGGCGAATTGCGGCGGCGGCGCGTGCGCGCCCCAGTCGGGGGAGTAGTAGGGAAGGCCGACCGCTGCGTAACCGAGCTTCGCGAGCAGGGGACCAAAGCGCTTGCCGGCGCCGTCGCCGCCTTCGGCTCCGGCGAGGATGATGACCAGAGGGCGTGGCTCGCGCCCGGGGAGGCGGTAGAGGCTGGCGTGGGGAAAGCCCCCGATAGCGCTTTCCTCGACGCTGCCGGGGGTTGTTTGCGGCGGAGTCTCCGCGGCCGCTACGCCCGGCGTTGCCAGCGCCAGTATTGCGCCTGCCATGGCTGCCTTGATCATCGTCGCCCTCCCGGTTGCTCTTGCGCTACTGTATTATATGAATAACACGGCAGCGCAAGGGCAAAGCGAAGGTGAGGGTCGTCCGCTATTTCTCGAATACATACTCGCGAAAGCTGTCCATCAGCGACGACCAGGTGTTGAAGGTTTCGCCGACATTCTCGCGCGGGATGCCCGCAAAATCGAGGTCGACGTCCATTTCGAGCACCGGATCGCCCTCGTCATCCTTGTAGGCGCGGGCGAAACGCTTGTCCTTGTTCCACTTGTTGAGCTTGTCGAGCGAGACGCCCTTCGCGTCGCTGAAGCCCATATAATATTGCAGCGTCTTGCACTTCTTGCCCTCGTCGCAGTTCATGAACAGGACGAGGAACTTCAGGCCGTTGCGATTGCTCTCGATATAGGGGTCGTCGCCCTCTTTCGTGATGATCGTTGCGGGCCAGCCCTGCGACTCGACGATCGCCTTGATCGTCGCGGGATTCGCCGCGTTGATCAGTTCGGCGTGTGCCGGAGTCGTTGAAAAAAGCGCAGCGGCTCCCAGAGCGAGCGCGGCGCGAACGGTAATTGATCCCATGGAAACTCCTCAAATCGAAACGACGCCAAAAAGCGCAGCGAAACGACCCACTTTCATCGGCGTATCACAGTGATAGGGCCTGTCACCAGCGCCGTTTGAGCTTTTGGTCACACGCGATACGAAAATCCTGCCCGCAGCGCTTGCGAGGCGCGGCGTGCTGGCCTAAAGCGCCCGCAACAAAGGGTGCAAGACACCCCAAAATATGAACCACTCAACTGCGAGCTCCCATGGTCGATCTGACGCAATATTTGCCGATTCTGATCTTTCTGGTCATCGCCGTCGGCCTGTCTTCCGCCTTCGTGTTCCTGCCGATGGGCGTTGCGCGGCTGACCGGCGCGCACAAGCCCGATCCGGCGAAGCTGACCGAATATGAATGCGGCTTTCCGGCATTCGAGGACGCGCGCAGCCAGTTCGACGTGCGATTCTACCTCGTCGCCATCCTTTTCATCATCTTCGACCTCGAAGCCGCCTTCCTCTTTCCCTGGGCCGTGAGCCTTGAGAATATCGGCTGGGCCGGCTGGGCGACGATGATGATTTTCCTTGCCGAACTGACGCTCGGCCTTGTGTATGCGTGGAAGAAAGGGGCGTTGGACTGGGAATGAGTACTTCCAGCATCATCATGCCCGGCCAGATGCCGGTCGCCCCGGGGACGAACCCGGATCAGAGCTTTTTCGACGACCTCAACAGCGAAGTCGGCGACAAGGGCTTTCTAGTTACCTCGACCGAGGATCTGTTCAACTGGGCGCGCACCGGCTCGCTCTGGTGGATGACCTTCGGTCTCGCGTGCTGTGCGGTCGAGATGATCCACGTCAACATGCCGCGCTATGACATGGAACGCTTCGGCGCCGCACCGCGCGCGTCGCCGCGTCAGTCGGACGTGATGATCGTCGCGGGCACGCTCTGCAACAAGATGGCGCCCGCGCTGCGCCGCGTCTACGACCAGATGTCGAACCCGAAATATGTCATCTCGATGGGCAGCTGCGCCAATGGCGGCGGCTATTATCACTATAGCTATTCGGTCGTTCGCGGCTGCGATCGCATCGTGCCTGTCGACATCTATGTGCCGGGTTGCCCGCCGACCGCCGAAGCCCTGCTTTATGGCGTGATGCAATTGCAGCGGAAGATCCGCCGCACGGGGACGATCGAACGCTGATGGCCAGTCCCGCTCCCCTCGTTGCGCCGCAGCCGGCGCTGGATGCCGCGCTCAAGAAATTGATCGGCACCGACCTCCTCGCGCACGATTTCCTCGTCGGCGAAGACAGCATCACCGTGGCCCGCGAAGCGGTCGCCGGGGTGATGATCAGTCTGCGCGACAATCTTGAATATCAGCAGCTGATGGAGATCGCCGGGGTTGACTATCCCGACCGCGCCGAGCGGTTCGAGGTGGTCTATCACCTGCTCAGCGTCACGAAGAATCATCGTCTGCGTGTGCGCGTCTCGACCGACGAGGCGACGCCGGTGCCGACGATCGTTCCGGTCTGGCCGAACGCCGGCTGGCTCGAACGCGAAGTGTTCGACATGTACGGCGTGCTGTTTGCCGGGAATACCGATCTGCGCCGTATCCTGACCGACTATGGTTTTCAGGGGCATCCGCAGCGCAAGGACTTTCCGCTCACCGGCTATACCGAGCTGCGGTACAGCGAAGAGGACAAGCGCGTCGTGTACGAACCCGTGCGGCTCGCGCAGGATTTCCGCAATTTCGACTTCCTCTCACCCTGGGAAGGCGCCGACTATGTGCTGCCCGGCGATGAAAAGGCCGGCGGGACGGGCGAAGGCCCGGGCAAGGGCGCGCCGTCGCCGATGACCGCGGAAGCCGTCAAGAAGGCCGACGAAAAGGCGGAGAAGGACAAGGCGCCGCCGCCGCCGACCCCGAAGACGACCGAAAAGCCCGAGCAGACCGGCGCGGGCGCCAAGGCGAATATCAAGGCTGCCAAGACGAGCCGCGACGGCGCGAAGGCGACCGCGACCGCAAAGGCGAAAACGCCCGCGACAAAGAAGGCCGAAAAGGCTCCGGCCAAGCCGCGCGCGCCGCGCAAGCCTAAAGGAGGCGACGCATGACCGACTCCCCCCAGGTCAAGCACCATGGCAGCGATATGTTCGAAGGCTATCCGGTCGATACCGCCGATACCGCGGGCGATCAGGTCGTCACGAACTACACGATCAACTTCGGTCCGCAGCATCCTGCGGCACACGGTGTGCTGCGCATGGTGATGGAGCTCGACGGCGAGATCATCGAGCGCGTCGATCCGCACGTCGGGTTGCTGCATCGCGGCACCGAAAAGCTGATCGAATACAAGACCTATCTGCAGGCTTTGCCCTATTTCGACCGGCTCGACTATTGCTCGCCGCTTGGCATGGAGCACAGCTATGTCCTCGCGATCGAGAAATTGCTCGACCTCGACGTGCCGGCGCGTGCACAATATCTTCGCACGCTGTTCGCCGAGCTGACGCGCATCTGCAATCACATGCTCAACATCGGGTCGCACGTCATGGACGTCGGCGCGATGACCCCGAACCTCTGGGTGTTCGAGCTGCGCGAGGATTGCCTGAACTTCTTCGAGCGCGCTTCGGGTGCGCGGATGCACAGCGCCTATTTCCGTCCCGGCGGCGTTCATCAGGACGTCCCCGAACGGCTGCTCTACGACATCGGCGAATGGGTCGAAAAGCGCCTGCCGAAGCTGTTCGGCGACGCGATGAGCCTCGTCATCGACAATCGCATCTTCAAACAGCGCAACGTCGACATCGCGACGGTGTCGAAGGAAGACGCGCTGGCATGGGGCTTTTCGGGCCCGATGATCCGCGGCAGCGGCATCGCATGGGATCTGCGCAAGTCGCAGCCCTATGACGCCTATGCGGCGATGGAATTCGACATTCCCGTCGGCACCCGCGGCGATTGCTACGACCGCTTCATGGTCCGCGTCGAGGAAGTCTATCAGTCGGCGAAGATCATCAAGCAGTGCCTGCGCGACATGCCCACCGGCCCGATCGCCAGCCTCGACCGCAAGGTCGTCCCGCCGAAGCGCGGCGAGATGAAGCAGTCGATGGAATCGCTGATCCATCACTTCAAGCTCTATACCGAGGGCTTCCACGTCCCCGCGGGCGAAGTCTATGTCGCGACCGAAAGCCCCAAGGGCGAATTCGGCGTCTATCTGGTCAGCGACGGTACCAACAAGCCGTACCGCTGCAAGATCCGCCCGACGGCGTTCAGCCATCTTCAGGCGATGGACATGATGGCCAAGGGGCACATGCTCGCCGACACCACCGCGATCATTGGCGCGATCGACGTCGTGTTCGGGGAGTGCGACCGGTGAGTCTGCTGCATTCCTATCGTGCTTGGCTGAGCGGTGATCAGGCGGGACGATTTTATCGATATGTGAAAGGGACATGGGGTCTGCTCATGCTCGTTCTTTGGGCCTGGATAGCGCTGGAAATAGCCTTTCCTGACCCTGCTGAACGAGGAACGGGCTTCAGTTTGCTGGCAATGGGATTTTTTGGCTCTGTATATCTGACTGGCGCCTTCGCTGTGGTGCGCCTGTTTGTTGCGCCGGCTACCGGAGAAAAAAATGGCTGACGCACCCCAAATTCCCGACGAAGCCGAAACCCGCGCGCGCTGGGGCGCTTTTGCGTGGACGGCCGAAAATGCCGAGAAGGCGAAGGCGGTCATCGCGCGCTACCCGGCAGGGCGCCAGCGCTCGGCGGTGATGCCGCTGCTCGACCTCGCGCAGCGTCAGGTCGGTGCCGAGACGCAGACGCAGGGCTGGCTGCCCGTGCCGGTGATCGAATATGTCGCGGCGCAGCTCGATATGCCGTTCATCCGCGCCTATGAGGTCGCGACCTTCTACACCATGTACAATCTCGTCCCCGTCGGCCGCTATCATGTGCAGGTCTGCGGCACGACGCCGTGCCTGCTGCGCGGGTCCGACGATGTGATGGCAGCGTGCAAGAACCGCGGCATGGTCAAGGGCAAGACCACGCCCGATGGTCTGTTCACGCTGACCGAGGTCGAGTGCATGGGCACCTGCACCAACGCGCCGATGGTCCAGATCAACGACGATAATTACGAAGATCTCGATTACGACAGCACCGTCCGCATCCTCGATGCGCTTGCTGCTGGTGAACAGCCGAAAACCGGTCCCCAGAACCCCAAGCGTCACACGAGCGAGCCCGAGGGCGGCCCGACGACGCTGAAGGACATGGTCAAGGCCAACCACGACTATCGGAAGGAGTGGTAAGCCATGCTCGCCGATAAGGACCGCATCTTTACGAACATCTATGGCTTCCAGCCGTGGAACCTCAAATCGGCGCAGATGCGCGGCGATTGGGACAATACCAAGGATCTGATGAAGCGCGGTCAGGACGCGATCATCGAGGAGATCAAGGCGTCGGGCCTGCGCGGCCGCGGCGGCGCGGGCTTCCCCACGGGGCTCAAGTGGAGCTTCATGCCGAAGGAGCCGCGCGCCGATCGCCCGAGCTTCCTCGTCATCAACGCCGACGAATCCGAGCCAGGTTCGTGCAAGGACCGCGAGATCATCCGCCACGATCCGCACAAGCTGATCGAGGGCGCGCTGATCGCGGGTTTCGCGATGCGCGCACGCGCGGCCTACATTTATATTCGGGGCGAGTTCATCCGCGAGGCCGAGACGCTCTTCGCCGCGGTGCAGGAGGCGTATGACGCCGGCCTGCTCGGCAAGAATGCCGCCAAGTCGGGCTATGATTTCGACGTTTTCGTCCACCGCGGCGCCGGCGCCTATATCTGCGGCGAAGAAACCGCGATGATCGAAAGCCTCGAGGGCAAGAAGGGCCAGCCGCGCCTCAAGCCGCCGTTCCCGGCGGGCGCGGGCCTCTATGGCTGCCCGACGACGGTGAACAATGTGGAATCGATCGCGGTCGTCCCGACGATCCTGCGTCGCGGCGCGCCGTGGTTCTCCTCCTTCGGGCGCGAGAATAACAAGGGCACCAAGCTTTTCCAGATCAGCGGCCATGTGAACACGCCGTGCGTCGTCGAGGAAGAGATGAGCATCCCGTTCCGCGAGCTGATCGACAAGCATTGCGGCGGCATTCGTGGCGGCTGGGACAATCTCCTCGCCGTCATCCCCGGCGGTTCGTCGGTTCCGCTCGTGCCCGCGGCGGAGATCATGGATTGTCCGATGGATTTCGACGGGCTGAAGGCCGTCGGTTCGGGGCTCGGCACCGCCGCTGCGATCGTGATGGATAAATCGACCGACGTCGTCCAGGCGATCAGCCGCATCAGCTATTTCTACAAGCATGAAAGCTGCGGCCAGTGCACGCCGTGCCGTGAAGGCACCGGCTGGATGTGGCGCGTGATGGAGCGGTTGCGCACCGGCGACGCCGATATCAGCGAGATCGACACGCTGTACGACGTGACCAAGCAGGTCGAAGGCCACACCATCTGCGCGCTCGGCGATGCGGCGGCCTGGCCGATCCAGGGCCTGATCAAGCATTTCCGCCCCGAAATCGAGCGCCGCATCCGCGAGAATGGCGGCGCGTTGGAGGCAGCCGAATAATGCCTAAAGTTACCGTAGATGGCGTAGAACTCGACGTCCCGCAGGGCGCGACCGTTCTGCAGGCGTGCGAGATGGCGGGGAAGGAAATCCCGCGCTTCTGCTACCACGAACGCCTGTCGATCGCCGGCAATTGCCGCATGTGCCTCGTCGAAGTGTCGCCGGGTCCGCCGAAGCCGCAGGCGTCGTGCGCGCTGCCGACCGCCGAGGGTCAGGTCATCAAGACCGATAGCCCGATGGTGAAGAAGGCGCGCGAAGGGGTGATGGAGTTTCTGCTCATCAACCACCCGCTCGACTGCCCGATCTGCGATCAGGGCGGCGAATGCGACCTGCAGGACCAGTCGGTCGCCTATGGTCGTGGCGCGACGCGCTATGACGAGAACAAGCGCGCGGTCACCGAGAAATATATGGGTCCGATCGTCAAGACGGTGATGACCCGCTGCATCCAGTGCACGCGCTGCGTCCGCTTTGCGGAAGAAGTCGCGGGCGTGGAAGATATCGGCGCGATCTATCGCGGCGAGAATATGCAGATCACGTCGTATCTCGAACGCGCCGTCGCGAGCGAGCTGTCGGGCAACGTCGTCGACCTCTGCCCGGTCGGTGCGCTGACGTCGAAGCCCTATGCGTTTGAAGCGCGGCCGTGGGAGCTGACCAAGACGCTCGGCATCGACATGATGGATGCTGTCGGCACGAACGTGCGCATCGACGCGCGCGGCCGCCAGGTCCTGCGCGTGCTGCCGCGCGTCAACGACGACGTGAACGAGGAGTGGGCGAACGACAAGACGCGCCACCATGTCGACGGCCTGACCCGCCGCCGCCTCGATCAGCCCTATGTTCGCGTGAACGGCGCGCTTCAGCCCGCCAGCTGGGCCGAAGCCTTTGCGGCGATCAAGGCGGTCGATGCCGGCTCGTCGGTCGCTGCGATCGCGGGCGACCTCGCCGATTGCGAGACGATGTTCGCCGCGAAGTCGCTCGTCACCGCGCTCGGCGGCAATCTGCTCGAAGGGCGCCAGACCGGGCTCGACTATGACGTCACCAGCCTCTCGGCGGTCAATTTCAACACTGGTATCGCCGAGGCGGAAAATGCCGATGTGATCCTTCTTGTCGGCACGAACCTTCGCTGGGAAGCGCCGCTGATCAACACGCGCATCCGCAAGGCGGTGTGGAAGAAGGGCGCGAAGGTTTTCGCCATCGGCCCCGAAACCGACCTGACGTACAAGACCGAGTGGCTCGGCGACGATGCGTCGCTCGTCGCGAAGCTTCCCGCGCATGTGCTCGACGCGCTCAAGGGTGCCGAGAGCCCGATGCTGGTCTTCGGCGGCGGTGCCTTGTCGGTGCCCGGCGTCCACGGTGCGGGCCTCGCGCTCGCCAAGTCGGTGAATGCGGTGAAGGACGGCTGGAACGGCTATAATGTCGTGCATTTCTCGGCCGCGCGCATGGGCTCGCTGATGCTCGGCTACGGCCTGCCCGGCGGGATCAAGGATGTGATTGCGGCCAAGCCGAAGCTCGCCTTCTTCCTCGGCGCCGACGAGGTCGATTTTGCGGCGCTGCCCGACACGTTCAAGGTCTATGTCGGCCACCATGGCGACAAGGGCGCGCATGCGGCCGACGTCATCCTGCCCGCCGCGGCATGGACCGAAAAGGACTTCACGACGGTCAACACCGAAGGCCGCGTCCAGCGCAGCGAGAAGGCGGTGTTCGCACCCGGCGACGCGCGCGAGGACTGGAGCATTTTCCGTGCTTTGGCGGATGCGCTCGGCGTCTCGCTCGGCTTCGACAGCTTTGCACAGTGCCGCGCGGCGATGATCGCTGCAGTGCCGACGCTCGGCGTCGAAGGCCTCGCCGACTATGGCTGGACGGTGCCGAAGCTGCCCGCGAAGCCCGAAGCACGCGCGATCCCGTCGCCGATCAAGGATTTCTACCTCACCAACGCCATCTGCCGCGCGTCGCCGACGATGCAGCGCTGCTCGGAAGAGCTGATCCATGGCGCAGACTTTGCGGAGGCCGCGGAATGACCCCGGTGCATGCGATTGCCAGCATCCTGCTGGTCGGGATGGGCTATTCGGTCTGGCGCGGGTTCAATCCGCGCAAGTCGGAAAAGCCCGGTCCGCATAACGGATGGCGCAACCAGGACGGGACCCGGAAATGACCGAGACCTTCATCTCCTGGGGTATGGATCCGAACTGGGCGTGGGGCGTCGCGACGATTTGCGGCATCCTGCTCATCGCGCTGCCGCTGATGCTCGCGGTCGCGATGATCATCTATGCCGACCGCAAGATCTGGGCAGCGATCGCGCTGCGCCGTGGTCCGAACGTCGTGGGCCCCTTCGGCCTGCTGCAAAGCTTCGCAGACGGCCTGAAGGTGTTCCTGCAGGAAACGATCATCCCGTCGGGCGCCAACCGGGGCCTGTTCCTGATCGCGCCGATCATCACCTTCACTGTCGCGCTGATGGCGTGGGCGGTGATCCCGTTCAATTCGGGCGCGGTTCTCGCCGACATCAACGTCGGATTGCTCTACATTCTCGCGATCTCGTCGCTCGGCGTGTACGGCGTGATCCTGTCGGGCTGGGCGTCGAACTCGAAATATCCCTTCTTCTCGGCGATGCGCGCCTCGGCGCAGATGATCAGCTATGAAGTCTCGATCGGTTTCATCCTGATCGGCGTCGTGCTCTTCGCCGACAGCTTCAACATGAACGAGATCGTGAAAGCGCAGCAGGGCCACGGCCTCGGTATCGTCAACGCCTTCGGCTTCAACCTGCTGCTCTTCCCGCTCGCGGTGATGTTCCTGATCTCGTCACTCGCCGAAACCGCGCGGGCGCCGTTCGACCTGACCGAGGCCGAAAGTGAGCTCGTCGCGGGGTACCAGACCGAATATTCGTCGATGAGCTTCGCGCTCTTCTGGCTCGGCGAATATGCCAACGTCCTCTTGATGTGCACGCTCAACGCAGTGCTCTTCTGGGGCGGCTGGCTGCCGCCGATCGACTGGGCACCGCTCTATGCCGTTCCGGGCATCATCTGGCTGTTCGCGAAGATCCTGTTCTTCTTCTTCGTCTTCAGCTGGGTCAAGGCGACCGTCCCGCGCTACCGCTACGACCAGCTGATGCGGCTGGGCTGGAAAGTCTTCCTGCCGATCTCGCTTCTCTGGATCTTCCTGATCTCCGGCTATCTGATGCTGACGAGGTATGGATGATGATGTTACTCGAAACCTTGGCGGCTTCAGCGATCAGTTTTTCGTTCATCTGCATTCCCGCGGACGATACACGTCACGCGAACCCCTATGTCGTTAGTTTTCAGCAAAACGGTGATCGCATCGACAAGATTTGGGTCATTTGGCCTGACGGTAGTCAAAGCGGCGACAATTGGCGTGGAACGATCAATGCGGAGGGGTATTCCCTGAGCGCCGAAAGGCGTTTTGTAGACAAGCGCATCGAGCTGAAGATCGCCGCAACCGAGAACAGCCTGGCCACTCTGACGAACTACTACGCCGTTACTGGTGGGCATGTCCCTGTGGAAAGCACCGACACGGCAGAATGCACGGTTCGGTCCGCTGAAATGATGAAGGAAGCTGCCTGACATGTCTGTCGCGCACCTCATAAAGAGCTTCACCTTGTGGGAGTTCGTCAAAGCTCATTGGCTGACGCTGAAATACTTCTTCAAGCCGAAGGCGACGATCAACTACCCGTTCGAAAAGAACCCGCTGTCGCCCCGTTTTCGCGGCGAACATGCGCTGCGTCGCTATCCGAACGGCGAGGAACGCTGCATCGCATGCAAGCTGTGCGAAGCCGTGTGCCCGGCGCAGGCGATCACGATCGAGGCCGAGCCGCGCGAAGACGGCTCGCGCCGCACGACGCGCTACGACATCGACATGACCAAGTGCATCTATTGCGGCTTCTGTCAGGAAGCGTGCCCGGTCGATGCGGTGGTCGAGGGGCCGAACTTCGAATTCGCGACCGAAACGCGCGAGGAGCTGCTGTATGACAAGGCCAAGCTGCTCGCCAATGGCGACAAATGGGAACGCGCGATCGCGGCTAATCTTGCCGCCGACGCGCCCTGGCGATAAGGGCGCGCGCACATGATCCAGCTTATCGCCTTTTACCTGTTCGCGACGATCGTCATCGCCTCCGCGGCCATGGTGATTTTCGCGCGCAACCCGGTCCACAGCGTCATGTGGCTGATCCTCGCCTTCTTCAACGCGGCGGGGCTGATGCTGCTCGCGGGCGCCGAATTCATCGCGATGCTGCTCGTCATCGTCTATGTCGGCGCGGTCGCAGTTTTGTTCTTGTTCGTCGTGATGATGCTCGACATCGATTTCGCCGAGCTCCGCGCGGGTTTCGTGCGCTACCTGCCGCTCGGCGCGCTCGTTGCCATCATCCTCGCGGCTGAACTCGTGTTCGCGGTCGGCGCATGGAGTGCGGGCGGGGTCGATCTCGCGGCGCGCGCTGCGCCGGTCGTCAGCGACAAGAGCAATATCCAGCAGATCGGTGAGCTTCTCTACACGCGCTATATCTTCCTGTTCGAGGCGGCGGGCATCGTCCTCCTCGTTGCGATGATCGGCGCGATTGTGCTGACGCATCGCAAGCGCGGCGGGGTGCGCACCCAGAATATCTCGAAGCAGAACCAGCGCCGTCCGCAGGATGCGACGCGGCTGGTCGATCCGGGCGTCGGGCAGGGGATGGAACTGTGATTTCGGTCGGCCATTATCTCGCCGTTTCGGCGGTGCTCTTCACGCTCGGCGTGCTTGGCATCTTCATCAACCGCAAGAATATCATCGTCATCCTGATGGCGATCGAACTCATCTTGCTGGCAGTGAATATCAACCTCGTCGCGTTCAGCGCGGCGCTCGGCGACCTCGTTGGGCAGGTCTTCTCGATGTTCGTGCTGACCGTCGCTGCGGGTGAAGCCGCGATCGGTCTTGCCATTCTCGTTATTTACTTCCGCGGCCGCGGCACCATTGCCGTCGACGATGCCAACCGGATGAAGGGGTAAACCGGTGATTCAGGCGATCGTTTTCCTGCCGCTGCTCGCGGCAATCATCGCAGGCCTCGGCCAGCGCGTGATCGGCAATGTGCCGTCGAAAATCCTGACCACGGGCGCGCTGTTCACCAGCTGCGCCTTGAGCTGGCCGATCTTCCTGTCCTTCGTGACGGGCAGCGGCGAAGCGACGGTGACCCCGGTGCTGCACTGGGTTTCGTCGGGCGCGCTCCAGTTCAACTGGGAACTGCGCGTCGACACGCTGACCGCGGTGATGCTCGTCGTGATCACGACGGTGTCGGCGCTCGTCCATCTCTATAGCTGGGGCTATATGGAGGAAGACCCGGACCAGCCGCGCTTCTTCGCGTACCTCTCGCTCTTCACCTTCGCGATGCTGATGCTCGTGACCGCGAACAATCTCGTCCAGATGTTCTTCGGCTGGGAAGGCGTCGGTCTCGCATCCTATCTGCTCATCGGTTTCTGGTACAAGAAGCCGAGCGCCAACGCCGCCGCAATCAAGGCGTTCGTCGTCAACCGCGTTGGCGACCTTGGCTTCATGCTCGGCATCTTTGGCACCTTCCTCGTCTTCGGCACCGTCTCGATCCCCGAGATTCTGGCGGCCGCGCCCGGCATGGCGGGCAGCACCATCACCTTCATGGGCATGCGTCTCGACACGATGACGATCCTCTGCCTGCTGCTGTTCATCGGCGCGATGGGCAAGTCGGCGCAGCTTGGCCTCCACACCTGGCTTCCCGACGCGATGGAAGGCCCGACCCCGGTGTCGGCGCTGATCCACGCCGCGACGATGGTCACCGCGGGCGTCTTCATGGTGTGCCGCCTGTCGCCGATGTTCGAAACCTCGGACGTCGCGCAGGGTGTCGTGATGTTCGTCGGCGCCGCGACCTGCTTCTTCGCCGCGACCGTCGCGACGACGCAGTGGGACATCAAGCGCGTCATCGCCTATTCGACCTGCTCGCAGCTCGGTTACATGTTCTTCGCCGCTGGCGCGGGGGCTTATGGCGCCGCGATGTTCCACCTGTTCACGCACGCCTTTTTCAAGGCTTTGCTGTTCCTCGGTGCCGGTTCGGTCATCCACGCGATGCACCATGAACAGGACATGCGTTATTACGGCAATCTGCGGAAATCGATCCCGATCACCTATTGGGCGATGATGCTCGGCACGCTGGCGATCACCGGTGTCGGTATTGCGGGCGTTGCGGGCTTTGCCGGCTTCTATTCGAAGGACGGCATCCTCGAAGCCGCTTATGCGAGCGGCGGCGGCGGTGTGATTGCCTTCTGGGTCGGCATTTTCGTGGCCTTCCTCACCAGCTTCTATTCGTGGCGCCTCGTCTTCCTGACCTTCTATGGCAAGCCGCGCTGGGAACAGAGCGAGCATATCCAGCACGCAGTCCACGACGATCACGGCCACGGCCATGACGATCATGCGCACGCCGCGCACGACGACCATCACCACCATGATGCGCACAGCGACGGAACCGCGGGCTACCACCCGCACGAAAGCCCGATCTCGATGCTCATCCCGCTGGTCGTGCTGTCGATCGGCGCGGTGTTCGCGGGTATCGCGTTCCACCACCAGTTCATCTATCCCGAAGAGGGCATGGCATTCTGGAAGGGCAGCCTCGCGTTCGACGAGCATCTGATGCACGCCGCGCATGAAGTCCCGCTGTGGGTGAAATGGACGCCGTTCACGGTGATGGCGATCGGCCTGTTCCTCGCGTGGAACAGCTATATCCGCAACACCACGCTGCCGGCGCGCTTCGTGGCGCAGTTCAGGCTGCTCCACCAGTTCCTGTACAATAAATGGTATTTCGACGAGCTCTACAACATCGTCTTCGTGAAGCCCGCCTTCGCGATCGGCCGCTTCTTCTGGAAGCGCGGCGATGAGCAGACCATCGACCGCTTCGGTCCCGATGGTGCGGCGGCGCTCGTCGCTGGGGGGACCCGTCTCGCGGTCCGGCTGCAATCGGGTTATGTTTATGGATATGCGTTTGTGATGCTGCTCGGTCTTGTCGGCCTCGCCAGCTGGGCCATGGTGAATTTCCTGTGAGCGGCTTTCCGATCCTTTCGCTGATGCTGGCGGTCCCCACGGTCGCCGCCATCCTCTGCCTGTTCGTCGGTGACAGGATGTCGCGTTTCGTTGCGCTCGGCGCGACGCTCGCAACCTTTGTCCTCGGCTGCGTGATGTGGGCGCAGTTCGACATTGGCGGGGCGCAGTGGCAGTTCACCGAGCGCGCCGACCTGTTCGGCCGTTTCCAGTATGCGCTCGGTATCGACGGTATGGCGCTGATGCTGATCATGCTCAGCGTATTCCTGATGCCGCTTTGCATCCTCGCCAGTTGGGACGCGATCAAGCAGCGCGTCGGTCTCTACATGGCGATGTTCCTCGTTATGGAAACGATCATGATCGGCGTATTCTGTGCGCAGGATCTGCTGCTCTTTTACATCTTCTTCGAAGCCGGCCTGATCCCGATGTATTTCATCATCGGCATCTGGGGCGGCGCGAACCGAATCTATGCGGCGTTCAAATTCTTCCTCTACACGCTGCTCGGATCGGTGCTGATGCTGATCGCGATCATTGCCATGATCCACGAAGCGGGCACGACCGACATCCCGACGCTGCTGGTCTATAATTTCCCGCCGGAAATGCAGATCTGGCTGTGGCTCGCCTTCTTCGCCAGCCTTGCGGTCAAAATGCCGATGTGGCCCGTCCACACCTGGCTTCCCGACGCGCACGTGCAGGCGCCGACCGCGGGTTCGATGATCCTGGCCGGCGTGCTGCTCAAGCTCGGCGCCTATGGCTTCATCCGTTTCATGATGCCGATGTTCCCCGATGCGTCGGCGCAGCTGATGTGGATCGTCTTTGGCCTGTCGATGATCGCCGTGGTCTACACCAGCCTCGTCGCGCTGGTGCAGAGCGACATGAAAAAGCTTATCGCTTATTCGTCGGTCGCGCATATGGCGATCGTCACCGCGGGCCTCTTCGCGTTCAACCAGCAGGGTATCGAAGGCGCGCTGATCATCATGCTCAGCCATGGTGTCGTCTCGGCCGCGCTCTTCTTCTGCGTCGGCGTGATCTATGACCGGCTCCACACGCGCGAGATCGACCGCTACGGCGGGCTTGCGGTGAACATGCCGGCCTATGCGCTGTTCTTCATGCTGTTCACGATGGCGTCGATCGGCCTGCCGGGCACCAGCGGCTTCGTCGGCGAATTCCTGAGCCTCGCGGGCATTTACGAAGCCTCAAGCTGGGTCGCCTTCGTCTGCACCACCGGGATCATCCTGGGGGCCGCATATATGCTCTATCTCTACCGCCGCGTTGTGTTCGGCGAACTGACCAAGGACGATGTGAAGGCGATGCCCGATCTCAACCCCCGCGAATGGGCAGTCCTGGCGCCCTTGGCCGCCGTGGCGCTGTGGATGGGTGTCTATCCCGAAAGCTTCCTCGCGCCGATGCGCGGCGATGTGACCACCGTGGTTGCGCGGCTTGCGCCAGCGAAACCCGCGGGCGACGCGCATCTCGCTGCCGGCAAGCCGAAGCCCGCGAAGGCGCATGGTGAAACAACCCACGGATCGAGCCACGCAGGAGGCGTCCAATGACCGCCGACCTGATGCTCATCTGGCCCGAACTGATCCTGACGATCGGCGGGCTCATCACGCTGATGATCGGCACCTTCCTCGGTGACCGGCAGGTCGGCCTGTACCAGCTCAGCGCGTTGTTGACGCTCGCCGCTGCCGCGGCTGCCGTCGTTGCGCTGTTCGGCGTCGAAACGACGGTCTTTTCGGGTACGCTTTCGGTCGACGGCTTCGGCGGCTTTGCCAAGCTGCTGATCTATGCTGCGAGCTTCGTCAGCATCCTCATCGCGCCGCGCTTCTTCAGCGGCACGATGCGCGCCGAATATCCGACTTTGATCCTGTTCGCCGCGCTTGGCATGGGCATCATGGCCTCGTCGCGCGACCTGATGACGCTTTATGTCGGGCTCGAGCTCAACAGCCTTGCTGCCTATGTGCTCGCCAGCTTCATGCGGACCGACGACCGGTCGAGCGAAGCCGGCCTCAAATATTTCGTCCTCGGCGCACTGGCGTCGGGCATGCTGCTCTACGGCATTTCGCTGCTCTACGGCTTCACCGGGACGACCGACTTTGCCGGGATCGCGAAGGTGCTCGGCGGCGAACTCAACATCGGGCTGATCTTCGGTATCGTCTTCGTGCTCGCGGGTCTTGGTTTCAAGATCAGCGCCGTGCCGTTCCACATGTGGACCCCCGACGTGTACGAGGGCGCACCGACTCCGGTGACGACCTTCTTCGCCAGCGCGCCCAAGGTGGCGGCGATGGCGCTGATGACGCGCGTCGTGATCGACGCGATGGGCCCTGCGGTCGGCGCCTGGCAGCAGATCATCATCTTCCTCGCGCTCGCATCGATCATCCTCGGTGCAGTCGGCGCGATCGGGCAGAAGAATATCAAGCGCCTGCTGGCCTATTCGTCGATCAACAACGTCGGCTTCATGCTCATCGGCCTCGCTGCAGGAACGCAGCAGGGGGTCGAAGGCGTGCTCACCTATCTGCTCGTCTATGTCGTGACCACGCTCGGCGCCTTCCTCGTCGTGCTGCAACTGCGCGACGCCGACGGCAACCAGATCGAGAGCATCCCGGCGCTGGCCGGCCTGTCGCAGCGCCGTCCGGGCCTCGCCGCGTCAATGGCGGTGTTCATGTTCAGCCTCGCCGGCATCCCGCCGCTCTTCGGTTTCTGGCCGAAGTATCTGGTGTTCGAGGCCGCGGTGAACGCGAACCTCGTGCCGCTGGCGGTCGCGGGCATCGTCGCTTCGGTGATTGGCGCATTCTACTACATCGCGATCATCAAGAAGATGTATTTCGATGACAAGTCGGACACCGAGATTCCGGCGGGCGGCGGCGTGATCGTCGAGGATGCGGTGATCACCGCGAGCGCGCTGTGGCTTTCGGTCATCGGCTATCTCTTCATTCCCGTGCTGGCGGTCGTTTCGGCCAGCGCCGCTGCGGTGCTGTTCTGATCCCGCCGATAGAGCGGATCGCGCAGACAGGTTCGACCAACGCCGACCTGCTGGCGCGGCTGGCAGGCGGCGAGCATGTCGGCGAGGGGCATTGGCTCGTCGCCGACCGGCAAACCGCCGGGCGCGGACGCCTTGGCCGTGCATGGGGTGACGGGCTCGGCAATTTCATGGGATCGACCGTGGTGCATCTGACCGCGGGCGACCCGTCGCCGGCGGGCCTGTCGCTCGTCGCCGGCGTTGCGCTGGCAAAGGCGGTCGCGACCCTCGCACCAGCTGTCGACGTCCGGTTGAAGTGGCCGAACGACCTGCTGATCGAGGGCGTGAAATGCACGGGCATCCTGCTGGAGCGGGCAGGAGACAGCATCGTCATCGGTATGGGGGTCAATCTGGTTTCGGCACCCGAACTGCCCGACCGGCCCACCGTCTGCTTTGCCGACAAGGGCGTGACGATCGACCGCGACCGCTTCGCCGAAGTGCTCGCAGTCGCGCTGACCGATGCGCTGTGGACCTGGCGGCACGAAGGCATCGACCGCATTACCGCCGCGTGGACCACGCAGGCGCACCCGATCGGGACACCGCTGCGCGTATCCGAACAGGGAATCGACGGAACATTCGACGGCCTCGCACCCGATGGGGCGCTGCGCTTGCGCCGTGCGGGCGGAGAGGTCATGCTGATCCACGCGGGCGACGTCGAACTGCAACGACCCGCGAAGGAGGGGAATTGACCGTGCTGCTCGCGATCGATGTCGGCAACACCAATGCCAAATTCGCGCTGTTTCGCGGCACCGAACTGCTTGCGCGCTGGCGCATCGCGACCGACGACCGGCGAACCGCGGACGAATATATGGTGTGGCTCGACCAGCTGATGCGCATCGAGGGCCACGACCGCGCCCATGTCGAGGCGGTGATCATTTCGACCGTCGTCCCGCGTGCGCTCCACAATCTCCAGCTGCTGGCGGTGAAATATTTTGGCGTCGATGCGCTCGTCGCGGGGCGCGAACCGGTAACCTGGGGCATCGCGCTCAAGGTCGACGAGCCGCAGTCCGTGGGCGCCGACCGCGCGGTCAATGCGATCTCGGCGCAGGCGGTCGAGCCCGGCAAGGACAAGCTCGTCATCAGTTTCGGCACCGCGACGACGCTCGACCATATCGGCCCCGATGGCGCCTATCTCGGCGGGATCATCGCGCCCGGCGTCAACCTGTCGCTCGAAGCGCTTGTCGCCGCGGCTGCGAAGCTGCCGCGCATAGCGATTGAAGCACCCGCTACGACGACCGTGATCGGCCGCACGACCGAAAGTCAGATGCTGATCGGCGTCTATTGGGGCTATGTCTCGATGATGGAAGGTCTGATCGCGCGCATGAAGACCGAGATCGGCAAGCCGCTCACGGTCATCGCGACGGGCGGCCTTGCGACACTTTTTCAGGAACAGGGACACCTGTTCGATCGTATCGAACCCGACCTGACACTGAACGGGCTGATGCACCTTTATCATCAACGGAAGCCAACAATATGACGACTCCGGGCAAGGAGCTGCTTTTTCTCGCATTGGGCGGATCGGGCGAGATCGGCATGAACGCCAATCTTTATGGCTGCGACGGCAAATGGATCATGGCCGACCTCGGCGTGACCTTCGGCAGCCATGATTATCCCGGCATCGACATCGTCATGCCCGACCTCGAATTCATCGAGGATCGCAAGAAGGACCTGCTCGGCATTGTCCTGACGCACGGGCACGAGGATCATATCGGCGCGCTGCCCTATCTCGCCGCCGACCTCGGCGTGCCGCTCTATGCCAACCGCTTCACCGCGGGGCTGATCGCGCACAAGCTCGCCGAAGAGGGGCTGGAGAAGGACGTCGACCTGCGCACCGTCGATATCGACGACAATTTCCAGCTCGGCCCCTTCGGCATCCGGCTGATCCCGCTCGCGCACTCGATCCTCGAGATGAGCGCGGTGGTGATCGACACGCCCTATGGCCGCGTCTTCCACACCGGCGACTGGAAGCTCGACGACGAACCGATCCTTGGGCAGCCCGCAACCGCGGCAGCTCTCACGGCCATCGGCGATGAAGGCATCGACGTTCTCGTCTGCGATTCGACCAATGCCTTCAATCCCGAAGCCTCGGGCAGCGAGGGCGGCCTGCGCAAGGGGCTGGAGCAGGCGGTCGGCGCGGCGAAGGGAAGGGTGGTCGTCACCACTTTCGCATCGAACGCCGCGCGCCTCGCGACGCTGGGCGCAGTGGCGAAGGCGACGGGGCGCAGCCTGTGCGTCGCGGGCCGCTCGCTCGACCGCATCCTCGGCGTCGCGCGTTCGGTCGGCTATCTCAAGGATTTCCCGCCGACGGTCGATTTCGACGAGGCGATGCGCCTACCGCGCAACAAGGTGATGGTGATCGCGACGGGCGGACAGGGCGAACCGCGCGCGGCGCTCGCGCGCATGGCGGCCGACATCCACCAGATCAAGCTCGAGGCGGGCGACACCGTCGTCTTCTCGTCGAAGCAGATCCCCGGCAACGAGGTCGCAATCGGGCGGATCATGAACCAGCTCGCCGCCAAGGACGTGCTGACGGTCACCGAAAAGCAGGCGCATATTCACGTCAGCGGCCACCCGGGGCAGCCCGAACTCGCCGCGCTCTACGGCTGGCTGCGCCCGAAACTCGTCCTGCCGGTCCATGGCGAAATCCGCCATATGCACGAACAGGCCCGCTTCGCGCTCGAAACGGGCGTGCCGAATGCGCTGGTGCAGGAAAATGGCGACTTGGTGAAGCTGGCGCCGGGCGCGGCGAAGATCGTCGAGCGCGTTCATGCGGGGCGGCTGATCCTCGACGGCGATGTCATCCTGCCCGCCGACGGCGAGACGATCAACGAACGCCGCAAGCTGTCGCTCAACGGCCATATCACCGTTGCGGTGATCTTCTCCGACAAGCGCTTCGTCGAAAGCGCGGTCAGTTACCGCGGTGTGCCGGTCGAGGATGAGCGTGAAGCCTTCATCGACGAAATGCGCGAAGCCGCCGAGCAGGCGGCCACCGGCCCCGCGCGCGACGAGGAGCGGCTGCGCGAGGCGATCCGCCTCGGGGTGCGCCGCGTCGCGACCGACTGGACGGGAAAAAAGCCCGTCGTCGACGTCATGCTCGTCGAAATCTGATCGGGGAACGACTGCAATGAAATGGACTTCGGCCCTCGCCATCTACCTGCTGTTCTGGGCGTTCAGCGCTTTCTTCGTGCTGCCCTTCCATGGCCGGCGCGCGAGCGATGATGCGACGCCGCTGGTGCGCGGACAGGAACCCGGCGCACCCGCCACCTTTCGCCCCGGACGCATCCTGCTGCAGATGACGATCGCCGCGACGGTGACCTTCGTCCTCTATTACGTCGCCTATGTGAACGGCTGGGCCGACCCCGACGTGCTGACCGGGCGGGCGTAAGCACCACGCAACGGTCCTTTGCGTCTGCGTCTGGGTGTGAAGCTGTCAGGCGCTTGCCGGAAAGCGCGATCCGATAGAGGCCATTCGACGGCGACGGGAAATTGACGCTGATCGCATCGTTATGGCGTTGACTTCATTGAAGATGAGCGCAGCCGCTGATATACTGTATCAATGCATCCTTCGATTTTACAGATCTGGAATGTTTACCGGGCAGCGAATCCCGCGGCGCCCGTCGATGTTCCTATAAGCTTCCACTTTTGCGACAACAGGTCAGACGCTGACTTATGCGCCGAGCTGGTCGCAACGGAACGCAAGCGCGCGACCGCCACCTCGATTGCCGAGCTTCGGCTGGCCGGCGATCCGATACCTCGCCCCGGCGACTACGCGATTGTCACGAATTGGGCAGGCGAAGCGAAGGCGGTCATTCGCACCGCATCGGTCGAAATCAGGCGGCTGTGTGAGGTCGACGCTGCCTTCGCCAGGGACGAAGGCGAAGGAGATCTCACGCTGGAATGGTGGCGGACGGCACATGAAGCATATTATCGACGCGTGCTGGCGGGCAGCTCCTACATCGTCAATGACGACCTCGAAATTGCTTGCGAACGGTTCGAGTTAGTGATGGCGGTATAGAGCGGCTCCATCTCGACCCATTGTCGCTGTCTTCGGTTTCATGCCATCAAACAGGCATTTTTCATCAGCGCTGGACTATCGGTTGGTGCAAAAGACCGACAAATGACCGGCTTCGGTCGATCTTGACCGTTCAGCCGTCCACCAGCGCCACCGCCCGGATCCAGCCCGCGCTCGCGCGTTCGATCTTCACAGGGAAGCAGCTGAAGGTGAACCCCGTCGCGGGGATCGCGGCAAGGTTGGTCAGCTTCTCGATCTGGTAATAGGGGCGGATACGCCCCGCCTTATGCCCTTCCCAGATGATCGACGGGTCGCGCATCTCGGCCCAGCGCTTCGCGGTATAGCTGAATGGCGCGTCCCAGCTCCACGCGTCGGTGCCGACGACCTGTACGCCGCGTTCCGTCAGATAGAGCGTCGCTTCGGCGCCCATCCCGCAGCCCTGGTCGGTGAAATTGTCGGTGCCATAAACGGCGCCCGACTGGACGAGCACGATGTCGAACGACTGGAGGTCGTGCCCGATCCGCGCGAGTTCGGCCGCGACCTCGGCGCCGCTGACGACATGACCGTGCGGGCGATCCGAAAAGTCGAGTTTGACGCCGGGGCGGAAGAAGAGATCGAGCGGCGCTTCGTCGATCGAGGGAGCGGGCGACGCGCCGCTGTCGGTCGTCGAATGATAATGCCAGGGCGCATCCATATGCGTGCCGTTGTGCGTGCTCAGCGACAGCATTTCGACCGCCCAGCCTTCGCCGTCGGGCAAATCCTCGCGCGTCAGTCCGGGGAAGAACATCGCGATCTGCTCCCACGTATTTTCGTGGGTCATATAGGTGATGTTCGGGCGCATCACCGGCGGGTCTGACACCACGTCGTTGGTGATCGGGATCGAGAGGTCGATGAACTGCATGGATACCATCCTGCCACCGGATTGGCGCCACGCCAAGAAGGCTTGCGCGGCGACGCTTGCCCGGTAGAGAAGGGCGAAAGCCCCATGCAAAAGGCGATGGGGCGGGGGAGAGTATATGACCGAAAGTGCCGCCGCCGGACCGGGCGCCGTTTACGAACCGACCGCGAAGGATATTCGCATGGTCATCGCCGCATCGTCGGCGGGTACGGTGTTCGAATGGTATGATTTCTTCATTTACGGCACCCTCGCGGCGATCATCGGCAAGGCTTTTTTCCCCAGCGACAATGCGACGCTCGAAACGCTGCTCGTGTGGGCCGGCTTCGCGGTCGGTTTCGGTTTTCGGCCCCTCGGTGCGGTGCTGTTCGGTTTCCTCGGCGACCGGCTCGGGCGCAAATACACCTTCCTCGTTACCGTCACGCTGATGGGCATCGCCACCGCCGGCGTCGGGCTGATCCCGTCGGCCGCGACGATCGGGATCGCCGCGCCGATCATCGTGATCCTGCTCCGCGTGCTGCAAGGCCTCGCGCTCGGCGGCGAATATGGCGGCGCGGCGGTCTATGTCGCCGAACATTCGCCGCCCGGAAAGCGCGGTTTCTATACCAGCTTCATCCAGGCCAGCGTCGTGGGCGGCTTTGTGCTCAGCCTGATCGTCGTGCTCGGATGCAAGGCGCTGATGCCCGATGCGGTGTGGGAAAGCTGGGGCTGGCGCGTGCCCTTCCTGCTCTCGATCATCCTGCTCGCGATTTCGCTGTGGATGCGCCTGAAACTGTCCGAAAGCCCGGTGTTCCAGGCGATGAAGGCGGAGGGCGAACTCGCGAAGAACCCGCTCAAGGAAAGCTTCACCTATCCCGGGAACCCGCGCCGTATCTTCATCGCGCTGTTCGGTATCGCGGCGGGGCTGACGGTGATCTGGTACACCGCGATGTTCTCGGGCCTCTCTTTCCTCAAAGGGCCGATGAAGGTCGAGGACACCGCCGCCGAAATCATCGTCGGCTGTGCCGCCGCGGTCGGCATGGGCTTCTTCATCTGGGCGGGTCGTCTGTCCGATCGTGTCGGTCGCAAGAAACCGATCGTGTGGGGCTATGCCGCGACGCTGGTGCTGCTCTTCCCGCTCTTCTGGTGGATGGGCAGCGTCGGAAACCCCGCTCTGACCGCCGCCGCCGAACGCGCGCCGGTGATGGTGACGGGGTCGCAGTGCAGCTTCGATCCCTTCGCGCAGAAACAGAAAACGGCGTGCGGGCGCACGCTGGGCGAGCTGACCAAGCTGGGCGTGCCCTATACGGTGGTCGCGACCGAAAGCGGTTTTGACAGCGTGACGATCCGGATCGGCGATCGCGAGGTTGCGAGCGAGGATCCGGCGCTCTTGCAGCCCGCGCTCGAAGCGACGGGATATAATTTCGCGAAGCAGGTTCCCGGCGCGGGCAGCCTCTTTGTCATCTTCCTTGCGCTGCTCGGCCTCAGCGCGTTGTCGGGCTTCACCTATGGCCCCGTCGCGGCGCTGCTGTCCGAAATGTTTCCGCCGCACGTCCGCTATTCGTCGCTGTCGATCCCCTATCATCTCGGCACCGGCTATTTCGGCGGTTTCCTGCCGCTGATCGCCAGCTTCATCATCGCGAAGACGGGCAATGCCTATGCCGGCCTGTGGTACACATGGGGCGTGGTGCTTGTCGCATTCCTCGTGACGGCCTTCATGCTCAAGGACCCGGTCGAGGGGCAATGGGACAAGGCGGCGACGGCGCGCGCACCCGCGGTCTGACCACCCCATTGGCGCGGCCCGCGAACCCGTATAGGGGCGCAGATATGATAGAAGTATCGTCGCCGCTCCGCCTTCGTCTCGACCGCGACGCGCTCGCCGCCAACTGGCGCTGGCTTGCCGCCCGAAGCGGCGCAGCAGCGTGCGGCGCGGCGGTGAAGGCCGATGGCTATGGCCTCGGCGCGCGTGCGGTGATGCACCATCTCGCCGCGGCGGGGTGCCGCGACTTCTTTGTCGCGACGTGGGCCGAGGCGGCGGCGCTGATGCCCTTGCCCGAGGGCGTGTCGCTATCGGTACTCCATGGTGTCGGCGCGAGCGACATGATCGCTGCGCGCACGCTCCCGGTGCGCCCGGTGCTGGCCAGCCTCGCGCAGGTCGCGCGCTGGCGCGAGGCGGGGGAAGGGCGCCCGTGCGATGTGATGGTCGATACCGGGATGAACCGCCTCGGGCTTCGCGTTGAAGAAGCGATGGCCGGCGCGCTCGACGGTCTTCGTATCGAAGTCCTGCTGAGCCATCTCGCTTCGGCCGACGAGGATAGCGACCAGAATGCGGAGCAACTGGCGGCCTTTCAAACGGTTCGCGAGGCGGTTCCCGCCCGGCGCTACAGCCTTGCCAACAGCGCGGGCATTTGTCTCGGCACCGACTATGCCTTCGATCTCACGCGTCCCGGTATCGCCCTCTATGGCGGCACACCGCGGGGTGAAGTGGAGGGGCATATTCGCCAGGTCGCCTATCCCGAAACGCGCGTGCTGCAGGTGCGCGACGTCCCCGCGGGCGAGAGCGTCGGTTATGGCGCGACATGGGTCGCCCCTCGCGACTCCCGCATCGCCGTTGCGAACCTTGGCTATGCCGACGGCTTTCTGCGCTGTCATGCCGGGGCGGGTGCGGGCGCAAGCTGGCATGGGCGCGCCCTGCCATTGATCGGCCGTGTGTCGATGGATCTTGTCGCGTTCGATGTCAGCGACGCAGCTGCAATCTGCGAAGGCGACTGGCTGGCGCTCGACTATGATTTGCCGACGGTGTCGGCGGCGAGCGGGCTGTCGCAATATGAGCTGCTGACCGGACTGGGGAAGCGTTTCGAGCGCATCTGGATCTAGCATCCGCGCGATCGGCCCGGCGCCGAGCGGCGCCAATACACCGAAAACCTCCTGACCCTGGTCAACCAGCGCGCCAAGTCGTGCGCCCGCCGGTCGGCGCTCGGCCAAAAGAAAGGGGGACGAGAGCAAGCTCTCGTCCCCCGAATTCTGCGACAGGTTAAGCGATCAGAAGCGAGCGCGGGCACCTGCATAGAAGCTGCGACCACGGAAGCTGTAGATCGCGCTGCCAGCGCCGGTCGCGGTCGAGCCGTACGGCGGCATCTTGTCGAGGACGTTGTCGACACCAGCATAGAAGTTGATGTTCGGACCACCCGACGACTTGTTGACGTCCCATTCGAAACGCAGGTCGTGGTAGAACACCCGCGGGTACTTATCGACATCGGCATAGTCGATGTTCGCCGGCGGAAGGCCGTTCAGCTCGTTGAGATCCTCATAGGTGTTGAGGTACATCGGGCCGATGTAGCGCATCCGGTAGCCGAAGGTGAACGGACCGACGCCCAGGTCGACGTCCCAGCGGAACTCGTCCTTCGGATCGCCCAGTTCGCCGAGGATACGGTTCTCGAAGCTCGGATTGATCGAGTCCTGATAGTTGCTGATCTTCAGATTGTGGGTGTAGATCAGGTTCGTGTTCAGGCTGACATCGTCGGTCAGTGCCGTGCGATAGGCCAGGTTGACGTCGATACCCTTGCGTTCGCGGCTTGCGAAGTTCAGCGGCGCCACGATCAGCGAGTTGGTCACGATACGACCAGGCTGATCGCCGTTGACCGGAGCGTTGGTCAGGTTGCGGCTGAACTGACGGCAGAACACGTTGTCGAGAGACGCCGAGTCATAGCAGCTGTTGAGGATCTGCTGTGCCGTCAGCGACGTGATGATGCCGTTAACCGTGATGTCGTAATAGTCGACCGACAGGTTCAGACCCGGAATGAAGCGGGGCTGGATGACCACGCCATAGGTGTAGGAATCCGAAGTTTCCGCGACCAGGTTCGGGTTGCTGCCGCTGACGATGCCGAGCGACTGGTTGACGTCGGTAAGCAGGCCGAGCTGCGCACCCAGAGCGGTTGCGCAGTTCGTTGCACGGATGCCCGTACCGCGCTGCCCCGGGTTGCAGGGATCGGTGATCGTCTGGAAGTTCGGAACCAGCGGGAATGCCGTTTCCGAAACGTTCGGGGCGCGAACCGCGCGGCTGTAGTTGGCGCGGAAGCGGACGTCCTCGATCGGTGCATAGTCGACGCCGGCGTTGTACGAATAAACCGTACCGACATTGCCCTGATACTTTGCGACACGACCCGCGCCGCTGAGCGTCAGCTCATAGGCGAACGGCACTTCCTTCAGCAGCGGAAGCTGGATTTCGCCATAGGCTTCCTTCACCTCGAACGGCTTCGGACGGAACGACGGGATCGAAACGCCATTGGTGTAGCCACCGGTGACGAACGGATCCTGTTCGTAGAACGCCCGCTCGTTACGGTATTCGGCGCCGATCGCGAAGCGGACCGGACCGCCCGGCAGGTTGAAGAACCCGCTGGTGTCACCCGCGACAAAGCCCGACGCAATGAACTGCGACAGCCCCGACGAAGCGGTGAAGGTACGGCTGAAATAATCGATCGCCGCGCCGTTATCCAGGCCGCCGAACGGATTATAGGGCACGCAAGCCGCGATGTCGGCGGCAAGGCGGTTCTGGTTGACGGCCGGATCGCCGAAACCGGCATTCTGGAACCGGACGGCCGAAGCGGGGTCGAACTGCGAACGGCACTGGATCGCGCCGGTGACGGGGTTACGGCCCGCGTCCAGCGAGAGCATGAACCGCTGGCGGTCGATGAAGCCCGTGGTGGTCACGTCTTCGCGGAACTTGCCGTAGTTCATCGACAGTTCGTAGTTCCAGTCATCGTTGAACGTGCCGCGGAGGCCGCCAACAACGCGCCAGGTGTCGCGCTGGAACTTTTCGTCGCGAATGCCGACGTCGAGCAGCGAGCGCGCGACGACGAAGCGGTACGAACCATCGGCGATCGCCGCGCGATCCGCTGCGGTCAGGTTGCCGCCGGCGGGGCAGGTGACCAGAAGGTCAGGCCGGCAGCCCGAGTTGAGGATCAGGTTCGAAAGCAGCGTGCGGTCCGCCGGGTTCAGGAACGGGTTATCGATGCGCGTGCGCTCACGATAATCGAACTGCTGCAGCGTGCCCTGGATGCCCGCCGGACCGGCGTTGTTGCCGAGCGCGTTGACGCGGTTCCACTTGGCTTCGAGGAACAGTTCCGACTGCTCGTTGACTTCGAACCGTGCCAGCATGTTGAAGTTGTAGCGTTCGGTGAACGGCAGCACCGAAAGCAGCTTGCCTTCGCGGCCCGTCTGGCCGTTGCCCCCGGCGATGCCGCCGAGAATACCCGCACCGTAGCGCGAGCCCGTCTGCGGGACGAGGCGGCCTTCGTCGGTGAAGATATAGGTGCAGTTGTACGGCGTGCCGAGGCTGTTCGGGCCGCCGTTGTTAGCGAGCGTGCCGTTGCCGCAGGCAGCGCCAGCTGCGTTGCGCTGGTTGATCGGAACGAGACCGTTGAAGTGGATCGTCGAGCTGCGGATGTCGCGGATGAAAACACGATCCGGGAAGCCGTCGCCGCCATTGACGATACCGGCGCCGGCGTCGCTGTCGATCACGCCAAAGGCATCCTGGCGCTGGAACGCCGGGATGTCCGATGCGAACACGCGATCCTGGCGCGAATATTCGCCATGCAGCGTCACGTTGCCGCGGCCTTCGGCGAAGTTCTTGCCGTACATGGCAGAGAAATACTGGTTGCCGCCGAAGCCTTCTTCGGTGATGCCGCCCTGGGCACGAAGCTGGAGGCCGTCATAGTCGCGGCGAAGGATGAAGTTGACGACGCCTGCGATTGCGTCCGAGCCGTAAATCGCCGAATTGCCGCCGGTGACGATGTCGACGCGTTCGATCAGATCGTTCGGGATGGTGTTGATGTCAGGCGACACGGCGTTCGACAGGATGTCGGCAGGGACGTGACGACGGCCGTTGACGAGAACCAGCGTACGCTGCGTGCCAAGGCCGCGAAGATCGAGCAGGTTAAGACCCGCGATACCGATGCCGAGGCCCGGGTTCTGCTGTGCGAAGGTGCTGCGCAGCTGCGGCAGGTCGTTCAGCGTGTCGCCGATGTTCGTCTGACCCTGCTGGAAGAAGCTCTCGCCGGTGATCGACGTGATCGGCACGGTCGATTCGAGGTTCGGACGGCGAATGCGCGAGCCGGTGACGACGATCGTACCTTCGGCAGCTTCCGTCGCGCCATCCGCCGGAGCGCTCGCGTCCTGCGCGATCGCAGGCATGGCACTGAACAGAGCAAGCGTCAGGGCAGAGCCCCGCACTAGCAGGCTAGTCTTTTTCATGATGTATTCCCCGGTTAGCCGTTCAAAGAGTGGGATGAACGGATTACCCCCCAGAAAGACAGAAAATTTCGAAGGCACAAGCCCTTGATGAAAATTTTCTGACAGTCGGAAGACTCTGGTGCGGCGCTGTTGCATTTTCGCAACAGGCGCGATGCGCCAATATTCGGTCGCGCGTGGAATCAAAGTTCCGCAGCGTGAAAGGAATGACCTTGTGCAGCGGTTTCGGGCGATGGAAATACCAGAAATCTGATATCTCTTGAAACTAAGTTGCGTTTACCGCCTTCCCGTTTTTTCCTGTATCGCCGTTGCGCGCCGGACCCGGCGTCGCCCCGACAAGCGGCATTGCAAAGGCAGCCGTCGCGAATCATCGCGCCACGCCGCCCATCCGCGCGTCCCGCATGTTGCGACGCATCATAAATTGATGCTATTGCGGCGGCCATCAAATATCCGGCGCGACGGGGTCGTCGACGCCGGAATGCAGGAGCGCGGGTCAAGATGGCGAAGTCCAAGGGGGCGGCGGAGGATGGCGTCGTCACGATCAAGAAATACGCCAACCGGCGGCTCTACGATACCGAGCGCAGCTGCTACATCACGCTCGAAGACCTCGGCACGATGGTCCGCGACGGCCGCGATTTTCGCGTTGTCGATGCAAAGAGCGGCGAGGACATCACGCATAATGTCCTGACGCAGATTATCATGGACGAGGAAACGCGCGGCGAAACGCTGTTGCCGGTCAATTTCCTGCGCCATCTGATCGGCATGTATGGCGACAAGATGCAATCGATGGTGCCGCAATATCTCGAAGCGTCGATGACTGCATTCCGGAAGAATCAGCAGGATGTCCGCTCGGCGCTCGAAGGCGCCTTGGGGTCGAACCCGCTTGCCGAACTGACGCGCCGCAACATGGAGATGTTCCAGCAGGCGGCAGGGGCCTTTATTCCAGGCGCCGGCGGCGGCAAGGCCAGGGATGCCGAAATCGCGGCGCTCAAGGCCGAAATCGCCGAACTCAAGTCCGAACTCGCCAAAAAGAAATAATCGGGCCCGCCAAGGCGCCCCAGCTACGGAAAATACGAACTATCATGGTCAAACATGCGCTCAGCGTAACCCGGCAGGCCGACTTCGCGGCTTGGTATCAGGATGTCATTGCCGAAGCCGATCTCGCCGAGGAATCGGGCGTCCGCGGCTGCATGGTGATCAAGCCGTGGGGCTATGGCATATGGGAACGCATCCAGAAGGTGATGGACGCCGCGATCAAGGATGCGGGGGTCCAGAACGCTTATTTTCCGCTGTTCATCCCTTTGAGCTTCTTTGAGAAGGAAGCCGACCATGTCGATGGTTTCGCAAAGGAAATGGCGGTCGTTACCCATCACCGCCTGATCGCCAACGACAAGGGCAAGCTGGTTCCCGATCCCGAGGCGAAGCTCGAGGAGCCGTTGATCGTCCGTCCGACGTCGGAGACAGTGATCGGTTCGGCGATGAGCCGCTGGGTTCAGAGCTGGCGCGACCTGCCGCTGAAGGTCAATCAGTGGGCCAATGTCGTGCGCTGGGAGATGCGCACGCGCATGTTCCTGCGCACCAGTGAGTTCCTTTGGCAGGAAGGCCATACCGCGCACGCCGACCGCGACGACGCGATGGTCGAGACGCGGCGCGCGCTCGAAATGTACCGCGCGTTCGCCGAGGATGTGCTCGCCATGCCGGTGATCGCAGGCGAAAAGCCCGAGAATGAGCGCTTTCCGGGCGCGGTTGCGACCTATTCGATCGAGGCGATGATGCAGGACGGCAAGGCGCTGCAGGCGGGCACCTCGCATTATCTGGGCACCGGCTTTGCCGAGGCGGCGGGCATCCGCTACCAGGACAAGGACGGCGGCCACAGCCTGTGCCACACGACGAGCTGGGGCACCTCGACCCGTATGATCGGCGGCGTCATCATGACGCATGGCGATGACGACGGCCTGCGCTGCCCGCCGCGCATCGCGCCGCACCAGATCGTGATCGTGCCGATGCTCCGCGACAATGAGGAGGATGGGGCGATCCTCGATTATTGCCGCGACCTCGACAGCCGGCTCAAGGCGCTCGACGTGTTCCGCGAGCCCGTCCGCGTGCTGCTCGACACCGGCGCGAACAAGGCGCAGACCAAGCGCTGGGGCTGGGTCAAGAAGGGCGCGCCGATCATCGTCGAAGTGGGGCCGCGCGACGTCGCTGGCGGCAATGTGGCGGTGATCCGCCGCGACCGGCTTTACAAGGACGACGGCAAGCTCAATTCGGCATTTATCGCCAAGGGCGACTTCGTGGCCGAGGCGGTGGCGACCCTTGTGGACGTTCAGTCCAGCCTTCACGCCGAGGCGCACGAGCGGCTTCATGCCAATATTCGTCGCGACGTCACCGACCTCAAGGCGCATTTCGCCGGGGACGAAAAGTTCGTGGGCTGGGCCGAGGTGCAATGGTCGCGGCCGACCGGGGCCGCGCTCGACAAGGTTGTCGAGCAGTTGAAGGCATTGAAGCTGACGATGCGCAACACGCCGCTCGACGCGGCTCCTGCCGACGGCGCCTGTTTCTTTACCGGCGATCCGGCGGTCGAACGCGTATTGATCGGGCGGACCTACTGACGCAAATTGCAGGCAGTCCGGCAATGAAACCGGTTCGGCCCCTGTCACAAATCTGCTAGGATAGTGCCCGCAAGGCACGGGTGATGCACCCGGCTGCGGAGGGGCGCATCTCCATTTCAGACGTTTTACAGGGGAAAAGGTCATGAAGAGACAAATTGCCGGTTCGCCGATCATCGTAGCTATGCTTCTCGGCAGCATCGCGCCCGCCGCCGCCAAGACACCGTCGGACGTGTCCGATCTGGTCGGTGCACGCGCCGCCGGTGCGGAAACCGCAATGCAGTCGCGCGGCTACGAGATGGCGAAAACCAGCGGCGGCTCGCAGTATTGGTGGAACCGTGGCACGAACACTTGCGTGAGCGTCGTTGTCTCCAATGGCCGCTATGCGAGCGTCAACAAGGCCGATTCAAGCAACTGCGGCCATGGCGGCGGCGGAGATGCTGCGGTAGCCGTCGGGGCGATTGCGGCGGTCGGCCTGATCGCGGCGCTCGCCAGTCACAAAAAGAAGCATGGCGACGGCGATGCCAACCACGACAGCGACTATTCGCGCGGCTATAACGATGGCCTCTATGGCGGCCAGTATGACCGCAACGACAGCGAAGGCTATCATGACGGCTTCATGGCTGGCGAACAGGAAGCGTCGAACCGCCGCATGGCGAACCGCAGCTACGCACGCGGCGGCCCCGATGCGGCGCGCGCCGCGTGCGAGCGCCGCGCCGATCAATATCAGAATGCGCCCGGCGGCAGCAGCGTCGCGGTCAGCCAGCGAAACCAGGGCGGGGGCAACTATGTCTTCACGATGGCGACCGGCCACTATCGTTCGACGTGCACCGCCAATTCGTCGGGGCAGGTGATCGACATTTCACCCTATTGACCTGCGCTTGGGGGTGACGGCCCGCTCGTTACCCCCTATCCGCGGATCATGGCCCGCAAACAACACACCGGACTGCCGACGCCTCAGCAGATCCTTCGCTTCATCGAAGAGAGCAAGGACGCAGTCGGCAAGCGCGAGATCGCAAAGCATTTCGCGCTCCACGGCAACGACAAGATCGCGCTGAAGGCGCTGCTCAAGGACATGACCGACGAGGGGCTGGTCGATCTTGCCCCGGGCCGCGCGTTCCACAAACATGGCGGGCTGCCGCGCGTCACGGTGCTGCGTGTCGCCGCGATCGAGGGCAGCAATGTCTGGGCCGTCCCTGATCGCTGGGAAGCCGCCGGCCCGGCGCCGCGGCTCCGCGTGATCGAGCAGGGGCGCAAAGGCGCGCTCGGCGTCGGCGACCGCATCCTCGCGCGCACCGAGGAACGCGGCAGCGGCCACGTCGCGCACCCGATGAAGCGCCTCGCGGCCAGCGCCGAGATGGTGATCGGGGTGCTCGTCGAGGATGTGGGGCCGGGCGGCAAGCCGATGATCTGGCTCCGCCCCGCCGACAAGCGTGCGCGCTATGACTTTGCCGTCGCCGACAAGGGCGACGCCGATATCGGCGACCTCGTGCGCGCCGAGCTGACCGGGCGCGGCCCCGCGATCAAGGCGAAGGTCGTCGACCGCATCGGCGACCCCTTCGCGCCCAAATCGCTGAGCATGATCGCGATCGCGCGGCACGAAATCCCGCATGTCTTTGGCGCCGAAACGATTGCCGAAGCCGAAAAGGCCGCGAAGCTGCCGCTCACCCCCGACGGGCGTGAGGATCTGCGCGACCTGCCGATCGTCGCGATCGATCCGATCGACGCGCGCGACCATGACGATGCCGTCTGGGCAATCCCCGACGAGGACGCGTCGAACAAGGGCGGCTTCCGCGCGATCGTCGCGATCGCCGATGTGAGCTATTATGTCCGCCCCGACGGCGAACTCGACCGCGAGGCGCGGCGCCGCGGCAACAGCGTCTATTTCCCCGATCAGGTCGTCCCGATGTTGCCCGAGACGCTGTCGGCGGGCGTTTGCTCGCTGAAGGCCGGGCAGGACCGCGCCGCAATGGCGTGTCACCTCGTCATCGACAAGCATGGCAAGGTGACGTCATGGCGTTTCAATCGCGCTTTGGTGCGGCTGCGCGCGAACATCGCCTATGAACATGCGCAGGCGGCCTATGATGCCGATGCGCCGCGCGATGAATGGGACGCCGATGTGCTCCCCACACTCCGGAACCTGTGGGCGTGCTGGGCACTTCTCGCCAAGGCGCGCGCAGCCCGCGCTCCGCTCGATCTCGACCTCCCCGAACGCCAGGTGATCCTCGACGAACAGGGCGGCATCGCCGAAATTCGCGTCCGCGACCGGCTCGATTCGATGCGGCTGATCGAGGATTACATGATCGCGGCGAACGTCGCGGCGGCGAAGGCGCTGGAGGCGAAGAAGTCGCCGGTAATGTATCGTATCCATGAACCGCCGAGCCGCGAAAAGCTCGTTGGCCTGAAAGACTATCTCGAAACCTTCGAGCAGAGCTTCGCGCTGGGACAGGTCATCACCCCCGCGGTGTTCAACCGCCTGATCGACGGTTTTTCCGAAGACGACCGGTTGCCGGAGATCATGCAGGCGATCCTGCGCAGCCAGACGCAGGCCTATTACGGCCCCGCCAACGCGGGCCATTTCGGCCTCGCGCTCGGCAGCTACGCGCATTTCACCTCGCCGATCCGCCGCTACGCCGACCTGATCGTCCACCGCGCCTTGGTGGACAGCTACAAGCTCGAAGTGCCCGGTAAACCAAAGGACCTGCCTGCACGCACCGGTTTGGGCGAAGCCGACGCCAAGGGTCTGTCGCGCATCGGCGAAGCCATCAGCGCGCTGGAACGCCGCGCGATGGAGGCCGAACGCGAGACCATCGACCGCTATGTCGCGGCCTATCTCGCGAGCAAGGCTGGCGAGATCGTCGCGGCGCGCATCACGGGGGTGCAGCCCTTTGGCTTCTTCGCTACCGTCGACGGGCTTGGCGGCGACGGTCTGGTGCCGGTGTCCACGCTCGGCAGCGAGCGCTTCTTCTATGACGAGGCCGCGCGCAGCCTCGACAGCGAGCATGGGCGGGTCAGCTACGCTGTTGGCCAGCGGCTCGACCTCAGGCTGATGGACGCGAACCCGGTCAGCGGCGCGCTGCGTTTTGAATTGCCCGACGCTCCCGAGGGTGGGTTCCGCAACCGTCCGCCGCGCCGCGACGGCGTGAAGGGGAAAGCGATGGGGAAGGACAAGGCCGGCAAGCATATGGTGGGCAAGCGCGGCCGCCCCGCCAACATCAAGCACAAGGGCAAGCGACGCTAGGTTGCGTTATTGCGTTGCCAGCGCCTGCAGCAACGCGGCGCTGTCCGCATCCGCCGGGAAAAAGGCCTCGATCGCCAGTTCGGACAAAGTGATATCGACGGGCGTCCCGAAGATCGTCACCGTCGAGACGAAGCGGATTTGTCCCATCGGGGTTTCGAGGATCAGGGGCACCGCGATCCCGTTCGCTTCGCTTCCATGGTGCGCGTCGGCGCCGGCGGGATAGCCGGCCAGTTCTTCACGCAGCGCGATCAGCCCGGCGTCGGCGCTCGCGTCGATCTGGTGGTCAAGCCGTTCGAGCAGGTGCGCGCGCCACTCGCCATGATTGGCGATATGCGGTGCAAGCCCGTCGGGGTGCAATGCGATCCGCAGCACATTCACCGGCGGCACGAACAGCTCGGGGGCGGCTAGCCGGGTAAGAATCTCGACCGCACTGTTCGCGGCGATCATGTTCCAGTGGCGGTCAACCGCGAGCGCGGGATAGGGTTCGTGCCCCTTCAGCACATGCTCGACGATCGCCTTCATCCCCGCCATTTCGGTGCTGTCGAGTGGTCGTTCCTGATAGTCGGGGGCATAGCCGCCCGCGAGCAACAGCGCATTGCGTGCGCGATGCGGCACCTCGAGGCAATCAGCGATCCGCTGCAACATCGCCGCGCTCGGTCGCGACCGCCCCGTTTCGATGAAGCTCAGGTGCCGTGTCGAAATCTCGCTGTCGAGCGCGAGGTCCATCTGGCTCATCCGGCGCCGGACGCGCCATTCGCGAAGTTGTTCGCCAAGCGATGCGGGCTTCATCGTCATTCTCCTTCGTAACGGGAGCTATACCCGGGCCTTCGGTCTTTCCATTACCTCAGACGTAATCGACGCCATTCATTTTCGAGTCCAGTTTGAGCGGGTCGAAAGGAGAACCAACATGTCGATCCTCAATCTCAAGAATATCCTCGTCGCCGACGCAATCACCTGCACGGGTGTCTTCGCCATCGGTCTGCTCGCTGCCGCCCCCGTCGGTACGCTGCTCGGTCTGCCCGCGAATATCGTCGCAACGGGAGGCTGGATCTGCTTCGCCGCGGCGCTCCTGATGGTCGTAGCCGCGCGGCAGGCCGTGCCGAGCGCCCCGCTGGTCAAGCTCATTGCCCTCGGCAACCTCGGCTGGGTCGCGGCGAGCTTTGCGGTGGTCGCCAGCTTTGCGAACGCGATGACCGGGCTTGGCATCGCGGTCGTCATCGCGCAGGCTTTCGCCGTGCTCGGCTTTGCGATCCTCGAATGGAAAGACGCCGGAGTGCCGCGCGCCCTCGTCGTCTGACGCGGCGCGCTAACTCAGCGCGTCGAGCCGGGAGATATCGATCCCGCCCGGCACCAGCATCACCGGACAGGGGAGGGTTCCCGCATCCTGTCCGGTGAAATGCGCAACCAGCGGCCCCGGCGCGCCCGACGCCGCAGTCGCGAGCACCAGCGCCGCAATCTCGTCGCTGGCCCCGATCACTTCGCGGACCACTTCGGCAGGCTTGCCCGCCTTGATCATGTTCTGCGGCGTGACGCCTTCCTGCATCACGGCATCGGCGGCGGTCGCCACAAGTTCTTCGGCATGTTCGCGCGCTTCGGCCTCAATCGTCGCCTGGACCCCGCCGAACGCGACAAAATCCTGCGGCGGGATGATCGCAAGGATGATCACACCGCCGCCTGTCCGGGCCGCACGCCGCGCCGCAAAGCGAAGCGCCAGCGACGCCTCCGGGCTGTCATCGATCACCACCAGATATGTCCGCATCGCCCCGACCCCTCGTGTTTTTGCTTGGCGCCAAGACTGCGTCACATTCGTATGAAACGCAAGTTTGGCCCGCTGGACCTTGACCGAAGCAAGGCTTAAGGCGAGGGAACAATCCGTAGCGGCAGGCCGCGCCTGCAAGACTCGCCTTCAAGGTTCAAGAGGGACAAATCCGACGATGCCGATCGAACTCAAAATGCCCGCCCTTTCACCGACGATGGAGGAGGGGACCCTGGCCAAATGGCTGGTGAAGGAAGGCGATACGGTCAAATCGGGCGACCTGCTCGCCGAGATCGAGACCGACAAGGCGACGATGGAGTTCGAAGCGATCGACGAGGGCGTCGTCAGCCAGATTCTCGTCGCCGAAGGCACCGACAATGTGAAGGTCGGTACCGTGATCGCGGTGATCGCGGGCGAGGGCGAAGATGCGTCGAGCGCCAAGGCCGCCCCGGCACCCACCGCCGCCGCTGAACCGAAGGCCGAAACGGCCACATCGGTACCCGCCGCCGCGCCTGCACCGACACCCGCTCCCGCGCCGGCTGCGGCCCCCGCCGCATCGGGCGAACGCATCAAGGCTAGCCCGCTCGCTAAGCGCCTCGCCGCCGAGCGCGGGATCGACCTGTCGACCGTCAAAGGCACCGGCCCCGGCGGGCGTATCGTCAAGGACGATCTCGACGGCGCCTCAGCTGGAGCAAACGCTCCTGCCACCGCTGTGGCGCCCGCGGCGGCCGCCCCTGCTGCTGCTCCGACAACAGCTCCCGCAGCCGCCGGCGCGATCCCCGATTTCGGTATCCCGCACGAGGACGAAAAGCTGTCGGGCATGCGCAAGACGATCGCGCGCCGCCTGACGGAATCGATGCAGCAATCGCCGCACATCTACCTCACCGTCGACATCCGCCTCGACGCGCTGCTGAAGCTGCGCGGCGAACTCAACGCCAGCCTGGAAAGCCGCGGCGTGAAGCTCAGCGTCAACGACATGCTGATCAAGGCGCTCGCGGTTGCGCTCGAACGCGTGCCCGCGTGCAACGTCAGCTTCGGCGGCGATGTAATGCGCAAGTACAGCCGCGCTGACATCTCGGTCGCGGTGAGCATTCCGGGCGGCCTGATCACCCCGATCATCACCGACGCGGGCGGCAAGTCGATGTCGAAAATTTCGACCGAAATGTCCGAACTCGCGGCGAAGGCGAAGGAAGGCAAGCTCCAGCCCAGCGAGTATCAGGGCGGCACCGCCTCTATCTCGAACATGGGCATGATGGGGATCAAGCAGTTCACGGCGGTGATCAACCCGCCGCAGGCGATGATCATGGCGATCGGCGCGGGCGAGAAGCGCCCGTATGTGGTCGACGACGCGCTCGCGATGGCGACGGTGATGTCGGCAACCGGCAGCTTCGACCACCGCGCGATCGACGGCGCCGACGGCGCGCTCTTGATGAAGACCTTCAAGGAGCTTGTCGAAAGCCCGCTGGGACTGGTGGCGTAACATGGCTGACACCAACTACGACCTCATCGTCCTCGGCTCGGGTCCCGGCGGCTATGTCGCGGCGATCCGCGCGGCGCAGCTCGGCCTCAAGACCGCAATCGTCGAGCGCGAGAATCTCGGGGGCATCTGCCTCAACTGGGGCTGCATCCCGACCAAGGCGCTGCTGCGTTCGGCCGAAATCTATCATTATATGCAGCATGCGGGCGATTATGGCCTGATCGCGCAGCAGATCAGCGCCGACATCGACGCCGTCGTGAAGCGCAGCCGCGGCGTCGCGAAGCAGCTGAGCCAGGGCGTCGCTTTCCTGATGAAGAAGCACAAGATCACCGTCCATATGGGCGAGGGCAAGCTGACCGCACCGGGCAAATTGGAAGTGAGGGGCGAGAAGGGCACCGAAACCCTCTCCGCGAAGAACATCATCGTCGCGACCGGCGCGCGCGCGCGCGATCTGCCGTTCGCGCCCGCCGACGGCAAGCGCATCTGGACCTATCGCCACGCGCTCGTCCCGCCCGAAATGCCGAAGAAGCTGCTCGTCATCGGATCGGGCGCGATCGGGATCGAATTTGCGAGCTTCTACAGCGACATGGGTGTCGACGTGACCGTCGTCGAAATGCTCGACCGGCTGGTCCCCGTCGAGGATGCCGACGTTTCGGCCTTCCTCGAAAAGCAGCTCAAGAAGCAGGGCATGACGATCCACACTGGCGCCGGCGTCGAGGAACTGAAGGCCACCGCGACCGGCGTCACCGCCAAGATCAAGACGAAGGACGGCAAGACCGAAAGCGCCGAGTTCAGTCACGCGATCGTCGCGATCGGCATCGTCCCGAACACCGAGAATATCGGGCTTGAGGCGCTCGGCGTGAAGACGACCAAGGGGCATATCGACACCGACGCGATGTGCCGGACCAATGTCCCCGGCATCTGGGCGATCGGCGACGTCACCGCGCCGCCCTGGCTCGCGCACAAGGCGATGCATGAATCGATCATCTCGGTCGAAGCGATTGCCGGTGGCCACCCGCACGCGATGGACCCGCGCAACATCCCCGGCTGCACCTATTGCCGTCCGCAGATCGCCAGCGTCGGCCTGACCGAGGCGAAGGCCAAGGAACTCGGCTATGAGGTCAAGGCGGGCACCTTCCCCTTCATCGGCAACGGCAAGGCGATCGCGCTGGGCGAGTCCGAGGGTTTCACCAAGACCGTGTTCGACGCGAAAACCGGCGAACTGCTCGGCGCCCACATGATCGGCGCCGAGGTCACCGAGCTGATCCAGGGCTATACGATCGGCAAGACCGCCGAGCTGGTCGAGGATGACTTCATCGGCACCGTCTTCCCGCATCCGACGCTCAGCGAAACGATGCATGAGGGCGTGCTCGCGGCATTCGGTCGGCCGCTGCATATCTAGGGCGGGTCGAGGCATCACCGCTTGAATCCGTCGATCCTTCATTTCTCCAGAACGGGCAGTTTCATCAAGGTGCTGTTCTTTCTGGGGGTGGCGGCGGTCGCCTTTGCGGTCGCCGGCCTGATGCACGCCGAGGGCGAGGCGCCGCCCGAAGCCATATATTTGCCCGGCGGGGTCGAACTTCCGGCCCCGGTGCCGCGCAAGGACCCGCTGGCGCCGTTCAAGATGCCCTTGCTTATCGTCGCCGGGGGCGTGTCCCTTTTCTATGCCGGCCGGCACGGCCTGCGCGCTGCAACGCGCGCGGTGGCCGCGAGGACCGAGGGCGGCCGCCTCCATCTTCATTCAAGCTACGGCGGTGAGATCGATCCGGTACCCGTCGAGGCGATCACCGATGCCATCTTCGATCGCGCCGACCGCTTGCCGGGCGAAGCTTCCGGATCGGCAAAGCTCGGTGCCCGACTGCGGCACGGTCTCTACCTTCGCTATCGCACCGGTAACGCAACCCGCGAAATGCGGTTGATCGACAATGATATAGAGGGCGGGACCGAGCAGCTACGTCGCTTTGCGGCCCATCTCGATGTCTGGCGCCACTCGCGGCGCGACCGGGCTGTGAGCGAAGGATGACGGGAACGTCCCGGCTATTGTGGGTATCGGCCGCGTTGATCGCCGCGGTGGTCCTGCTGGGCTTCGCGGTGGGCGCGGGCTGGACCGCTGCCGCCGACTGGCAACTCTCGCACATGCTCTCGCTTCGCATCGACGAAAGCGACCCCGCCTTCATCGCCTTCATGCAATGGGCGAGCTGGATCGGCGGCGGCACGCCGCGCTGGATCATCGTCATCCTGCTATGCGGGCTTGTCTGGCACTGGTGCGGCCCGCGCTGTGCCGTCGCGCTCGGCGGCGCGTCGCTGTTCGCGAACCTCGCCTCGAGCCTCCTGAAGCTCGGCTTCGGCCGCGCCCGCCCCGACCTGATCGAGCACCTCGACCATCAGACGAGCTTTTCCTACCCCAGCGGCCATGCGACGAGCGCGGCGGTCGTCTATCTCCTCCTCGCCTGGCTCGTGCCGCCGCGCTGGCGCTCCTTCGCCTGGGCGCTCGCGGCGGCGATGATCATCCTCAACGGCTTCTCGCGCATCATGCTCGGCGTCCATTGGGCGAGCGATATCGTCGGTGGCACGATGCTGGGGACAGCCTTCGCCGTCTTGGGCGTCTGGTGGGTGAGGCGCCCGCACTAAGAGAATCGTAAGCTGTCGGGGTTAGCTCGCTTCCGGATAACCGGAGGTTTTCGATGCGCCTTTCGTCCGAAGCTGGTCTTGAGATTCTCGTGGGGCTTCTTCCACTCGCTCTCGTGGGCTGGGTCATTTTCGAGCTTCTCGGCGGAATGGGCGCGTCGATTGCGGGGATAGCGCTCCTTCCGACGCTTGCCAGCCTTGCGCTCGTCTGGCTGTTCTTCGCGGGACGGCTCGTCATGAAATTGATCCGCCTCCGCGCCGGAGGCGGTGGCGCGTCCGATGCGGCCGCCAGCAAGGCAAGCGACGCTTCGGCCGGGATGCAAGTCTTCGACGCCGACGCGGCACTCGCCAATTATATGCGCGGTCGCGACGCCGCATCGGAATCGGCGATCGCGCTGGATGCCGTTAAAGAGGATGGACGGCACACTAGGCCGGCGGGCGGCTTCGGACGCAAGATCGTCTGACACGTTCCGGTTCCCATCCGCCGCGCAGCACAAAAATCTGGCCGCATGAAAAATCCGCTGTCCTATTAAGTCCTGTTTTGCCATCCAGTTCCTGGGCACCAACAACAGGCGGGTCAAACATGCAATCGCGAGTAAAGTTCGGCAGTTTTCTGCGGGGAATCATTTTGGGCTCGACGGCGCTTTTCGTCGCCTCGATCGCTCCCGCACAGGCGCAGGATGCGGCCGGACAGACGGTGATCACCGCCGCGCGCTATATCGATGTCCTCACCGGAAAGACGGTCGAGTTTCCCGCCATCTTCGTCGGCGCCGACGGCCGCATCACGAACATCGCCGATGCGCGCACCGTGCGCTGGGGATCAAACGTCAAACATATCGATCTTGGCGACAAGACGCTCGTTCCGGGTCTGATCGACATGCACGTCCATCTCGACGGGCCTGCCGACATCGGCGGCTATCGCGGGCTCGAATTCACCGACAGCTTCTGGGGCATGACCGCGGTCAAGAACGCCAATGACATGCTCGGCGCGGGCTTCACCACCGTGCGCAACGTCGGGTCGGACAACCGCAACGATATCGGGCTCAAGCAGGCGATCGATGCCGGCTATGCGACGGGTCCGCGCATCGTCCCCGCAGGCTATGCGCTCGGCGCGACCGGCGGGCATTGCGACAGCACCTTTCTGCCGCCCAGCCTCGAAAAGAAGGACGGCAAGGAAGAGGGGATCGGCGACACGCCCGACGAGCTGCGCTTTCAGGTCCGCCGCCAGCGTAAATATGGGGCCGAGGTGATCAAGGTCTGCGCGACGGGCGGCGTCTTTTCGCGCAACACCGAACCCGGCCAGCTGCAAGTCTCCGAAAAGGAACTCGCCGCGATCGCCGACGAGGCGCATCAATGGGGCCTGCGCGTCGCCGCGCACGCGCACGGCGCGGCGGGCATCCGCGCCGCGATCGCTGCGGGGATCGACACGATCGAGCATGTCAGCCTCGTCGACGACGAGGGGATCCGCATGGCGGTGGCGCGCAAGCAGCCGGTGTGGTTCTCGATGGATATCTACAACACCGAATATACGCAGGCCGAAGGCGCGAAGAATGGCGTGCTCGAGGATAATCTCCGCAAGGACCGCGAGATTGCGCAGATCCAGCGCGACAATTTCCGCAAGGCGGTCAAGGCCGGCGTGCGCATGGTCTTCGGCTCCGACGCCGGTGTGATGCCGCACGGGCAGGTCGGCGGCCAGTTCCGCGTCATGGTCGAATATGGCATGACACCGTTGCAGGCGATTCAGGCTGCAACGAAGAACGCCGCCGAGGCGCTCGGCCGCGAGAAGGACGTCGGCGCAATTGCGGTCGGACGCTATGCCGACATCGTCGCGGTCGACGGCGATCCGCTGGCGGACGTTCGCCAGCTGGAAAGCGTCGATGCGGTGGTGAAGGGCGGGGTGTTGGTGCGGGGCCGATAGGCGCTTACACCACCAGCCGGTCGACCAGCGCCTCGCGCATGGCGGGGGTGAAGTTCAGCACCGCTTCGGCATAGGTCGGGATGTCGCCATGGTCGCGGCGCACCGTCGCGAGCGCGGCGTCGAGATAGGCGGGATTGACCGACATCAGCGCGCGGATCGCATCGTCGTGGATTTCGGCGCCGTAACGCGAGCGGATATGCGCCGCGCCCTGCGCGATCCGCTCCTCGATCTTGCCCGCCGTGTTGGTGAGGAGATAATCCTGCATCAGATCGTCCTCATGCACGCCGAGCAGCCGGTGGACGATCGCAACCGCAAAACCGGTGCGGTCCTTGCCCGCGACGCAATGGACCAGGCTCGGCGCGTCATATTCGGCGAGCGCGGCGAGGTAGAGCCGGAGCGTCGCGACGAGCGCGGGGCGGTAGGGCATGCCGGCATAGGTATCGATCATCCGGTCGCGTGCCGTCTCGACGTCGATCGTTCCGCCCGCCGCCTGCAGATGTGGTGCGAGCCCCGCGGTCACGCCGCCCGCGAACAGCACGCGCGCCGAAAAACTCTCCGATCGCCGGCACGGATGCATCTCGCGCTCGTCGTCGCCACGCAGGTCGATCACCGTTTCGAGCGCCAGCCGATCGAGCGCGGCGAGATCCTCGTCGCTCGCCGCCTCATGGTGCGCCGAACGCCACAGCATCGCATCGCGCAGCCGCCCGCCGCCTTCGACGGCATAACCGCCATAGTCGCGGAAGTTATGGATGCCGGACAGCGGCAGGACACGCTCGGCGAGCATCTTCATTCTCCTGTAAACACGGGGGGACGCTTTTCAACGAAGGCATTGATCGCCTCGCGGTTATCCGCGGTTTCATGGACAATTGCCTGATAGGCTGCGCTGAGTTCCAAAATATCGCTCATCCGGCTGTGCTGCGCCTCGCGCAGCAAACGCTTGGTAAGGCGCAGCGCCCGGGGCGGGTTGCAGACGATCCGCTCGGCAATGGCGATGGCGCGGTCGAGCAGTTCCGCATCGGGCACGACGTCCGTGACCAGACCATATTCCTTTGCCTGCTGCGCGTCAAAGCGGTCGCCGGTCAGGAACAGCTCGGCGGCGCGCGGATAGCCCAGTATCTTTTGCAGCAGCCATGCACCGCCGTCGCCGGGGACGATCCCGACCTTGATGAAGCTGCACGCGAATTTCGCACTCTCGGCCGCGATGCGGATGTCGCAAGTGCAAGCGAGGTCGGCGCCGAGTCCGATCGCATGGCCGTTGACTGCGGCGATCATTGGTACTTCGCAATCCATCAGCGCACGGATCACCGCCTGCACGCCCTTGCGGTAATTGGCGCGCGTGGAATCGGGCTGGTCGAGCACGCCGATGCCGGTGCGGTCCTGCATGCCTTTCAGATTCCCGCCGGCGCTGAAAGCCTTGCCGCTGCCGGTCAGGATGATCGCGCTGACACTGCGGTCTTCGCCGAGGGCGCGCAGCGTGTCGATGATGTCCTGACAATCCTCGTGGGTGCCGATCGCGTTCATGCTTTCGGGCTTGATCATCGTCAGGATCGCGATCTTGCCCCGTCGCTCGACACTTAAAAATTCGCCCATCTTCAATAATCCTTTGCTGCCTAACCAAAGCTATTGCATGGCTGGTGCGACATGCAAGGCTTTGCGCTCTATCCTTTCGATCCGCCCGGCGACATTGCCGCACTGCGCGCCGATTTGCGGGCATGGCTTGCGGTGAACCAGCCAAAGGACGACGTGGTTGCGCGGGCAAATTGCTGGGCCAGCTTCGATCGCGATTTCAGTCGTGCGCTTGGCGCGGCGGGCTATGTCGGGATGACCCTGCCGGCGCGCTATGGCGGCGGTGATCGTCACCCGCTCGAACGCTATGTGGTGATCGAGGAACTGCTCGCAGCGGGCGCACCCGTCGGCGCGCACTGGATCGCCGATCGCCAGACCGGGCCGCTGATCCTGCGTTACGGCAGCGAAGAACAGCGCGAGCGTTATTTGCCGGGCATCGCAAAGGGCGAGCTTTACGCCTGCATCGGCCTGTCCGAACCGGGCGCGGGCTCCGACCTTGCCGCGGTGCGAACGACGGCGCGCGAGACCGCCGAAGGCTGGCGAATCAACGGCCAGAAGATCTGGACCACCGGCGCGCATTTTTCGCACATCATCCTCGCGCTCGTCCGCACCGAAGAAGGCAGCGAGCGCAACGCGGGGCTCAGCCAGCTGCTGGTCGACCTCGACACCCCCGGCATCACGATCCGCCCGATCATCGATATGGCGGGCCATCACGACTTCAACGAAGTCTTTTTCGACGACGTGCTCGTCCCGCACGGGGCCCTTGTCGGCGAGCGGGGGCAGGGGTGGAAGCAGGTCACCGCTGAACTTGGTCTCGAACGCTCGGGCCCCGAACGCTATCTGTCGAGCCACGCGCTGTTCGTCGCGCTGATCGATGCCGCGGGCCCCGATCCCGATCCGGCGGTAGCGACACTTATCGGCGAACTCGCTTCAGAGATGTGGACGCTGCGCCAGTTGTCGATGTCGACGGCGGCGAAGCTCGCGGCGGGCGAGGACCCGATGGTCGAGGCGTCGGTGGTCAAGGAACTGGGCAATGCCTTCGAACAGGATATGCCGCGGCGTGTGCAGGCGATCATCGACTGCAACTGGGACGATGACACTGATCTGGCGAAACTGCTGCGCGTATTGCTTATCGCGTCGCCCAGCTTCTCGCTGCGCGGCGGAACACGCGAGGTGATCCGCGGAATCATCGCGCGCGGATTGGGCCTGCGATGAGCGCGGCACGCGACATGCTGTGCGATACGGCGCGCGTAGTCTTTGCCGAGGCGGCAAAGGCAGGGATATCCCCGGTCGAGGAGGCGGGTTTCGGCTTGCTGCTTGTTCCCGAAGAACAAGGCGGGTTTGGCGGTGATTGGGGCGATGTGAACGCCGTGTTACAGATCGCGGGGGTGGTCGCCCCCGATCTGCCGGTTGCTGAATTGATCGTCGACGCGCCGCTCCTGCCCGCCGCGGCGGTCAGCCTGATGGCGGGCGCGATGGGACAGGCGCTGGCGCTGTCGATCGACCATGTGAACATGCGTCAGCAGTTCGGCCGCGCGCTCGGCAAATTTCAGGCGGTGCAGCAATCGCTTGCCGTGATGGCGTGCGAGGTCCGCGCCGTTGAAGCCGCCGCGGCGGCGCTGGCGGCGCGGCTCGATGGAGTGGGCCTCGATCCGTCGGCCGCCGGTTTCGAGATCGCCGCCGCGAAGCTCCGCGCCAATCGCGCTGTCGGCGTCGTGACGTCGATTGCGCATCAGGTGCACGGCGCGATCGGCTTTACCGAGGAATATGATCTCCACCGCGTGACGGTACCGCTGATGCGCTGGCGCGGCGCGCACGGTCACGACGCCCATTGGGCGCGGCGGCTTGGCGATCAGGTCGCGGGTTTAGGCGGGCGCGGTCTATGGGAAGCCATGACCGCGCGCGGCGCCTGACCCTTAACGCAGCGCGCCGCCTTCGCGCAGCGCTGCAATCCTGTTCGCATCGAAACCAAGGCCCGCCAGCACCGCATCGCCGTCGGCGCCGACCGCCGGCGCCGGGCGCGGCGTTTCGTTGACGGTGACCGAATAGCGCGGGGCAGGGGCCGGCTGGACCGCGCCGCCGACCGTCAGAAAGGTTTCGCGCTCGACATTGTGCGGATGCTGCGGGGCTTCGCTCAGCGACAGGATCGGCGCGAAGCAGACGTCGGTCATTTCCATAATCGCACACCATTCGTCGCGCGTTTTGGTCTGGAACAAAGCTGTCAGCTTTTCCTTGAGCGGGGCCCATTTCGACGGGTCCAACTGCGCGTCGAAATCGGCATCGTCGGTCAGCCCCGTCTTCTCGCGCAGCAGGGCATAGAATTGCGGCTCGATCGACCCGATCGAGATGAACTTGCCGTCGGCGCATTCGTAGCTGTCATAGAAATGCGCCGCGCCGTCGAGCATGTTGACCCCGGCTTCGTCCTTGAGCCGCCCTGCGGCGAGGAATCCCCAGGTCATGCCGGCGAGCAGCGCCGAGCCATCGGTCATCGCGCAGTCGATCACCTGACCTTCGCCGGTTTTCGCGGCATGAACGAGCGCGCTCGACATGCCGAACGCGAGCATCATGCCGCCGCCGCCGAAATCGCCGACATAATTGACCGGTGGGACGGGCTTTTCGCCCGCGCGGCCAATGCCGTGGAGGACCCCCGACAGCGAGATATAGTTAATGTCGTGCCCCGCCGCCTGCGCATAGGGGCCGAACTGCCCCCAGCCGGTCATGCGCCCGTAAACGAGCTTCGGATTGTCGGCGAGCAGCACGTCGGGACCGAGCCCGAGCCGCTCCATCACCCCCGGCCGATAGCCCTCGATGATCCCGTCGGCGCTTTTGCAAAGATCGCGTGCGATTTGCACCGCTTCCGGCTTCTTCATGTCGAGCGCAATCGACGTGCGGTTGCGGCTCAGCGGATCGCGCGGGTCCATGAAGCCGCCGGGGCGATCGATCCGGATCACCTCGGCGCCATGGTCGGCGAGCATCATGCCGCAGAAGGGACCGGGACCGATGCCGGCAAATTCGATGATCCTAATACCCTTCAGCGGCCCGGTCATGATGCTCTCCTGTTTCTCAGATACGTTCAATGATGATCGCGGGTGCCATGCCACCCGCGGCGCACATAGTGACGAGGCCATAGCGACCACCCGAGCGTTCGAGTTCGTCGAGCGCGGTGCCGATCAGAATCGATCCCGTCGCGCCGATCGGATGGCCGAGCGCCATCGCGCCGCCGTTGATGTTCACCTTCTCGCGGTCGAGATCGAGATCGCGGATGAACTTCTCGGCGACGACCGAAAAGGCCTCGTTGATCTCCCAGACGTCGATGTCTTCCTTCGTCAGCCCCGCCTTTTCGAGCACCTTCTTCGCCGCGGGGACCGGGGCGTTGAGCATCAACGTCGGATCGTCGCCGATATTGGCGTAAGCGACGACGCGCGCGCGCGGCTTCAGCCCATGCTTGTCGGCATAATCCTTCGAGGTGAGCAGCAGCGCCGCCGCACCGTCCACCACGCCCGACGAGTTTCCGGCGTGATGGAAATGCTGGATCTCGACATCGGGGTAGCGACGGTTGACCTGCTTGCGGAAGGTGAAGCCGCCGCCAAGGTCGAAATCGGCAAGGCCGGTGAAGGCGGGCTTCAGCGAAGCGAGCCCCTCGGCTGTCGTTTCGGGGCGCGGGAATTCTTCATGGTCGAGCGCGACGCTGCCGTCGGTGTTGAGCACCGGCACGACCGACCTGTTGAAGCGGCCTTCCTTGATTGCGCGGTCGGCGCGCTGCTGACTGACGAGTGCGAGGGCGTCGAGCGCCTCGCGGCTGATCCCTTCGATCGTGGCGATCGCGTCGCCGCACACGCCCTGATGCGATTGCGGGTGCAGTTCGTCGAGCGCCTCGTGTCCCGAACCCATCAGGCGCGGCGGCAGCCCGGCGTTCGCCTGTTCTGCGGCATGGGCAGTGGTGTAGCTCATCATCTCGGTCCCGCCGGCGATGACACAATCTTCCATGCCGCTCATCACGCTGGCCGCGGCAAAGTTCACCGAGCTGATGCCGCCGCCGCAGAAGCGGTCGAGCGTCGTGCCGCTGGCCTTGGTGTCATAGCCCGCCGACAGTGCCGCCATGCGGCCGAGGTCGCCGCCCTGCTTGCCGTTCTGGCTCGACGTCGACCAGACGATGTCGTCGACCGTCGCGGTATCGAGATTGTTACGGTCGCGGATCGCGGCGAGCACCGTCGCGGCCAGATGCTGGGGGTGGAGGTGCGACAGCGCGCCCTTGCCAGGCTTGCCGACCCCGCGGGGGGTGCGAACAGCGTCGATGATATAGGCCTCGGCCATCGTGAATATCCTTTCGTGGAGAGCTTCTGAAAACGCAGGTCGATTGAAAAGCGATTTGGTGGGGAGCTTAACGGGGGGCCATTCTTATTGCGCCGTCGAGCCGGACCGCCTGGCCGTTGAAATAGGTGTTGCGAACCATCTCCATCGCGAGGCTCGCATATTCCTCGGCCTTGCCGAGCCGCTTGGGGAAGGGGACCGAGGCCTCGAGGCTCTCCTTCACCTTCGGGTTCATATTGTTGAGGAGCGGCGTACCGAAGACGCCCGGCATGATCGAATTGACGCGGATACCGAGGTCCATCAGGTCGCGCGCCATCGGCAGGACGAGGCCGTTCACGCCGGCCTTTGCCGATCCATAAATGACCTGCCCGATCTGGCCGTCCTGCGCCGCAACCGAGGCTGTCAGCACGATCGCCCCGCGCTCGCCATCCTCCATTTCGGGAAGCGCCGCCATGCCTTCGGCCGAGATCGACGCGACACGATAGCTCGCAGTCAATATACCCTCGACGCCAAAGGCATAGTCGGCCGTAGGCGTGCGGCGATAGCCACCGCTTTCCTTGTCATAGGCGAGCGTCTTGCCGCGGCGCGACGTCATCGCGCAATGGACGCACACGCGCTCCTGCCCATGTGCAGCGCGCGCTTTTGCATAGCCGTCGAGGACTGATTGCTCGTCGGTGATATCGACATGGACGAACAGTCCGCCGATCGACGCCGCGACCTCTTCGCCAAGCGCGTCGTTGATGTCGAAGATGGCTACCTTTACGCCCGACGCGGCGAGCGCTTCGGCGGTCGCGCGGCCAAGGCCCGACGCCCCGCCGGTGACGACGGCCGATGTACTGGAATCGATCTTCATGGGGAGCCTCCTCAGGCCGGAATCTGGTTGAAGGGGATGCCCTTGTCGGGGCGGTGATCCTGCGGCAGGCCGAGGACCTTCTCCGCGATCGTGTTGAGCAACGTCTCGTCCGACCCGCCAGCAATGCGGCCGGTGGGGGCATTGATCCAGCTCGACGCCCAATCTTCCTTTTGCGACGCATGTTCGTCGAAGAGGAAGGCGTCGCCGCCCTGCAGGTCGAGCGCAAGCTCCGACAATTTCTGGCGCGAGCGAACCGCGACCAGCTTGTTGAGCGAGCCTTCGGGGCCCGGCATCATCCCCGCCTGCATCATCAGCCGCGCGCGGACGTTGATCGAGTCGAGCCCCGCGCGCATCGCATGGTTCCGCGCGATCTGCTGCCGGATGCGGCCGTCCTCGATCGCCGGGCGACCGCCCAGCCGTACCTCTTTTGCCAGCTCGACAAACAGATCGAGATGCGGGCCGAACCCCGCGCTGTCGGTCGCGACATAGCGTTCGATCATGAGGGTCGCGATCGCGACCGCAAAGCCGCCGCCGACAGGCGACATGCGATGATCGTCGGTGATCTTCACATCGTCGAAGAAGACTTCGTTGACGTGGCTATCGCCGCCCGCAAGCTTGATCGGGCGGACCGTGACGCCCGGCGCCTTCATGTCGACCCAGAAATAGGTCAGGCCCTTGTGCTTCGCGACAGTCGGATCGGTGCGCACGACTATGACGCCATAGTCGCTGTAATGCGCCCAGCTCGTCCACACCTTCTGCCCGTTGATCTTCCACCCGTTGCCGTCGGGCTCGGCCTTGGTGCGCAGGCCCGCAAGGTCCGAGCCGCCCGACGGTTCGGAGAAGAGCTGGCACCAGATTTCCTCGCCTTGCAGCGCCTTGAGCACGCGCTCCTTGACGAACTCCTTGTCGCTGCCGAACTGCATCAGAACCGGCACCGGCATGCCGAGCGAGATGCCGAAATAGAAGCTCGGGAAGCCGTGCTTCATTTCCTCGGCGTCGAAAGTGACCTTTTCGAGATGGCCGAGGCCCTGGCCGCCATATTCGACCGCCCAGTTGATCCCGGCATAGCCCGCGTCGAACTTGGCCTTCTGGTAGCGGCGGCCGAGCGCGAGATCGTCGGCCTCGGACAGGCCCTTGCGCGCGTCGCGGCCATAGGTGGGGGCCATCGATTGCAGCCAGGCCGCGGCCTTGGCGCGATAGGCGTCAAGATCGCTCATGCCGCTTCTCCCGCAAGCTGGTCGACAAGGATATCTTCCCAGAACAGGCTGCTGCCCTGTTCGATCGCAAGGCTGCGCGCGCGGCGCATATGGAGGTGCAATCCGATTTCCCACGTCACGCCGATGCCGCCATGGATCTGGATGCAGTCGCGCGCGGCGGTGTCATAGGCTTCGGTTGCCGACAGCCGCGCCGCTGCTGCCGCTATGACGAAATCGCCTGCACCTTCGCGTGCCGCGGCGTGGATGCAGTTGGCGCGCGCCAGTTCGACAAGGCCGTAGAGCTCTGCAATGCGATGCTTCACCGACTGGAACGCTCCGATCGGCTGGCCGAACGCCTTCCGCGTCAGGGCATAGTCGCGTGCGATTTCCATCAGCGCTTCGGCGCCGCCGGTCTGCTCGTGCGCCGTGACGACCGCCTGCAATGCGAGGATATGAAGCGCCGCATCGCGCGCGGCGCTGCCAACCGCCAGCGGTTCGGCCGGCACACCGGAAAAGTGAAGGTCGGCGATCAGGCGGCTGTTGTCGAAGCTGGGAACGGCGGAACGCTGGACTCCGGCCAGATCGACCAGCGCGAGCACGGGCATTCCCGGTCCGTTCGCAAAAACGATTGCGATATCCGCCGCGAGCCCTGCTGAAACACCGCGGACCGTGCCGTCGAGCCGGTCGCCGGTAAAGGTGACGTCGGGGCGGGCGGGCAGCGCATCGGGGCCGGCCGCAAACGCGATCGCACCGATCGTCTCGCCGCTCGCGAGGCCGGGCAGCCAGCGCGCTTTCTGCGCGTCGGAACCGAACAGCTCGATCGCCTTCGCTGCACCAAAGCCAGATGTCAGGAAGGGCGCGCCACTGATGCTACGCCCGGCCTGATGCGCGATCAGGCCGAGTTCGATCAACCCGAGCCCCAGGCCGCCATCGGCTTCAGGAAGCGCCAGCGCCGTCCAGCCCTGCTCCTTCGCGGTGTCCCAGAAGGGGCGATGATATTCGCCGACACTCTCGAGCAGCGGCAGCAGCGCATCCTTGTCGACACGCGCCTCCAATACGCGCCGTGACTCGGTCGCGATCGCCTGCTGGCCTTCGTCATAGAGGATCGTCATGCGCGCACCCGTCCTTCTCCCATTATCCTGTCCGTCCAGTGAACCGGACGTTGACGTAAACGTCAAGCGTTTTGACGCTACGCTTTTTGCGCCGCAACTGGCGGTCGTGTCAGGACAGCCCGGCCTTCCAGTCGCGGCGGATCTTCTTGGCGAGGCTCCATTTGTGGACCTCGGTCGGGCCGTCGTAGATGCGGAATGCGCGAACTTCGCGGAACACCTGCTCGACGATCGTCTTGTCGGTGACCCCGGTACCGCCCATCACCTGAACGCAGCGGTCGGCGATACGCATCAGCGCCTCGGACACGGCGACCTTCGCCATCGAACTTTCGACCGTGCCGAGCGATCCGGTGTCGAGCACGCCCGCACACCAGTCGATCATCAGCTCGGCCTGCTTCAGGTCGATCATATTTTCGGCGAGCATGAAGCCGACGCCTTCATGGTCGATCAGCGGCTTGCCGAACGCTTCGCGTCGGTTCGCATAGTCGGTCGCGATCTCGTGCGCGCGGATACACGCGCCGAGCCAGCGCATGCAGTGCGACAGGCGGGCAGGGGACAGCCGCACCTGCGCGTAGCGAAAGCCTTCGCCGGCCTCGCCCAGCATCTGATCGGCAGGGACGCGCAAATTGTCGATGGTCAGCGTCGCATGGCCGCCGGGCATCGAGCTGTCGATCGTATTGGGCACATCGTCGATGCGGATCGCAGGGTCGGGCAGATCGACGAGGAACATGCACGCGCCCTGTTCGGCCTTCGCCATCACGATGCCCACGCGTGCGCCCTGTGCGCCGGTGATGAAGGTCTTGCGGCCATTCACCACCCAGTGGTTGCCGTCGAGATGGCACGTCGTCTTCATCATCGACGGATCGGACCCGGCGCCGCCGTCTTCGGCGGGCTCGGTCATGAAAAAGGCCGAACGGACGCGTCCCTCGACCATCGGCTTCAGGAAGCGTTCCTTGAGTTCGGGGCTGCCCTCCTTGCCGAGAAGATACATATTGCCCTCGTCGGGCGCCATCGTGTTGCAGGCGAGCGGGCCGAGCGGCGAGAGACCGCTCTTGATCAGCACCACTGCGGTCTCGCGCTGGTTCAGGTGGCTGCCGTCATCGAAGATATGCGGGGTGAGTACGCCCGCAGCACGAGCATGCTCGCGCATCTCCACAACCAGCTCGTCGGTGGGAGCGCCATGATGATCGCGGCGGGGGTCGCTCTCGTAAGGGGCAATCGTTTCGCGAACGAACGCTTCGACCTTTGCGGCGATCGCCAGCGCCCGACCCGATATGCCTTCGCCCGCCGTCATTTCGATTCCCTTCGCTATCTAACTATTTTCCTAGTCAACCCGACGTTGACGTAAGCGTCAAGTTATTTCATGGACCGGAACGAAGATGCCGTAAGGGCAGGACCGCACAGGAGAGATCGATATGGCTTTCAAGACACGCATCACCGAAATGCTGGGTATCGAGCATCCGATCGTCCAGGGCGGGATGCAGAGCGTCGGCTACGCCGGGCTGGCGAGCGCGGTATCCAATGCGGGCGGCCTCGGCATCATCACGGCGCTGACGCAGCCGAGCCCCGAGGCGCTGCGCGAGGAAATCGAACGCTGCCGCGCGATGACCGACAAGCCCTTCGGCGTAAACATGACCGTCTTCCCGACGATCAACGCCCCCGACTACAAGGCCTATGCGCAGGCGATCATCGACGGCGGGGTCAAGATCGTCGAGACCGCGGGCACGCAGGCGGTGCGCGAAATCTGGGAAATGCTCAAACCCCATGGCGTCACGATCCTCCACAAATGCACCGCGGTGCGTCACGCGCTGTCGGCCGAACGCGCGGGCTGCGACATCATCTCGATCGACGGCTTCGAATGCGCGGGACACCCGGGCGAGGACGATATCCCCGGCCTGATCCTGATCCCCGCCGCCGCCGACAAGGTGAAAATCCCGATGCTCGCGAGCGGAGGCTTCGGCGACGGCCGCGGGCTCGTCGCGGCGCTGTCGCTCGGCGCCGAGGGCATCAACATGGGTACACGCTTCTGCGCGACGGTCGAGGCGCCGATCCACGACAATGTGAAGCAGGCCTATATCGACAATGACGAGCGCGGCAGCTTCCTGATCTTCCGCAGCCTCAAGAACACCGCGCGCGTCGGCAAGAGCGAAGTGAGCGAAGAGGTGGTGCGCCGTCTTGCGGTGCCCGACGCGACCTTCGCCGACGTCGCCGAACTTGTGAATGGCAAGGCGGGCCGCGAGCTGCTCGAAACCGGCGACCTCACGAAGGGCGTTTTCTGGGCAGGTATGGTGCAGGGGCTGATCCACGACATTCCGACGTGCCAGCAATTGATCGATCGCATCATCGCGGAAGCCGACGCGATCGTCGACCAGCGGCTCGCGTCGATGCGCGCGTAATTGGCCCGGCGCGCTGGCGCGGCGCTGCGGCTTTCGATATGATCCGATTCTTCGCAACTTGATCACATCGAATGCCGCTGGCGCCCGCGCCCGCCGGCGCGGCAAGGGGGATGTTTGAGCCTCATCGAATATAAGGGTTTTGGCGGCGTCCTCCTGTCGGCCGACATGCTCGGCGACGAAAATGATCCCGCCGTGCTGCTCATTCCCGACGTCGGGCAGAACCGTGCCGCGTGGCGCGATGTCGCCGAAGCGCTGGTGCTTTCGGGGCGCCGCGTCGTTAATCTCGACCTGCGCGAAGCCGGTGAAGCAGATGAACTTGCGCCGCATATCGAGGATATGCGCGCGGTGCTTGCGCAAATGGGCTCGCGCCCCGTCGTCGTGACCGCCGGACGCGGCGGATGGATCGCGACGCGCGCGCTGGCGCTCGATGGGGCCCTGCTCGCAGCCGGATTGGTGCTGGTCGACATGCCGGTCGACGAAGATGCAATCGCGGACGATGTTCCCGCGCGGCTGGCGGTCCCGGCGCTCGTCGTCCGCGGCGGCTTCTCGCCGGCGCAGTGCAGCGCGGTCAGCGACACCTTCAATGCCGCCCTGCCCATGGGCGAGAGCGCCGATATCAACGAATGCGACCTCGAACTCGCATCGGACCGCAACGAGGCGCTGCTCGGCCAGCTGCTCGAATTCCTCGAACGGCGCCAGCCGCGCGAGGCGATGGAGTTCAAGGCAGGATCGGACCCGCGGACGCTGCGCGATGCGATGGGCTGTTTTGCGACCGGCATCACAATCGTCACCGCGCTTGATGCGGACGGAACACCCGTCGGGCTCACCGCGAACAGCTTCACCTCGGTTTCGCTCGACCCGCCACTTCTGCTCGTCTGCATTGCCAACACCGCCGGGACCGCCCCGGCACTGCGCGAGGCCGCACATTTCGGCGTCAACGTGCTCCAGATCGGGCAGCAACCGACGTCAAATCGCTTCGCCGCGAGGGGCGAGGACCGCTTCGCTAACCAGCCATGGGCGCCGGGCCAGACGGGGGTGCCGCTGCTCGGCAGTTCGCTCGTATCGTTCGAATGCCAGCGCGAATCGCTGCACGAGGCGGGCGACCATTTTATCCTCGTCGGCCGTGTCGTGCGCGCGCAGTTCGAACCGCACCGCGATCCGCTGCTCTATTTCCGCGGGAAGTACCGGCGGCTGCATTTCGCCTGATAGAGGTGGCGGACAGGGTGGGATTCGAACCCACGGTGAGCTTGCACCCACGGCGGTTTTCAAGACCGCTGCCTTAAACCACTCGGCCACCTGTCCCCGGATCGCCGCCATAGCGTGCGGGCGCCGGGCGGCAAGCGAAACCTTGCCTGCTCGCCCCACCGCGCGAATGACTCGGCTCGTCCCGCCGCTGCCTAGCCAAGGCGCTCGCATCTGTGCGAGACACGCCCTATGGGTGGGGACATCATGCAAGCTATACGTTTCAAAATCGGACGCCTTTTCCAATTTACCGCGGCTTTTGTGTCGGCGTGGATGCTCACCGCCTCGGCGCCGCTCCATGCGCAAAGCGGGGACCCCGGCTTCGATACCTATGTCCAGTCGCTGTGGCCCAAGGCGCAGGCGCGCGGCGTGTCTCGCGCGACCTTCGATCGGGTGACGTCGGGACTGCGCTACAACGCGCGCGTCGTCGCGCTCGATCGCGACAATCTCGGCAGCCCGCCAAGCCCCAACACGCCGATCCCGTCGTTCGCGCCCTACAAGGCCAAGCATGTCGATGCCGCGCGCATTGGTGGCGGGCGCCGCGTCCACGACCGGCTGCTCCCGCTCCTGTCGCGCATCGAACAACGCACCGGCGTCCCGACGAGCATCATGATCGCCATCTACGGCCATGAAACCGCCTATGGCCAGGTCACCGGCAATTTCGACCTGCCCGAAGCGCTGGCAACGCTCGCCTATGAAGGGCGCCGCCGCAGCCTGTTCGAACCCGAACTCATCGCGACGATGGTGATGGTCGAACAGGGCGTACCGCGCAGCGCGCTGAAAGGCAGCTGGGCCGGCGCGTTCGGCTATCCGCAGTTCCTGCCGTCGGTCTATCTGCAGGTGGCTGAGGACGGCGACGGCGACGGCGTCGCGCGCATCTGGTCGAGCGAGGCCGACGCGATCGAATCGATCGGCTCCTATCTCCGCCGCGCCGGATGGCGTGCCGGACAGCCATGGGGCGTTGCGGTGACCGTGCCCGCGAGCTTCAATCGCAGCTCTGTGGCCAATCGCCTGACGCCGACACGCTGCCCCCGGGTTTTCGATCGTCACAGCCGCTGGCGCTCGATGGCCGAATGGCGCGCCGCCGGAATTCAGCCGCTCAGCGGGCGCTGGCCTGACGGCAATGTGCAGGCGACCTTGCTCGAACCCGATGGCCCGGGGCGCACCGCTTATTTGCTGACCGGTAACTATCGTGCGATATTGGACTATAATTGTTCTAATTTTTACGCACTGTCTGTGGGGTTGCTGGCGGATGAAATCGATCGTTAAGGGCGGAGGCCTGATGGCCGGGGCGGCGCTTATGCTGTCCGGCTGCGGGAGTTTCGATAGCAAGCGCGAGGGCGGCCCGGCGGCGAGCCCGATCCCGGCTGCGACGCTGGCGGGCGTCTCCGACGTGCCGGTAAAGATCGGCGATCCATACACGATCGGCGGGGTGACCTATACGCCCGCGGACCTCCCCGATTATGACGACGTCGGCTATGCGAGCTGGTACGGCGAGGAACTCGCCGGACAGCCGACGGCCAATGGCGAAACCTTTGATCCGGCGGCAATCAGCGCGGCGCACAAGACGCTGCCGCTGCCGAGCTATGTCGAGGTGACGGCGCTCGACACCGGGCGGACGATCCTCGTGCGCGTCAACGACCGCGGCCCGATGGCCGGCGACCGCCTGATCGACCTGTCGCGCGGCGCCGCCGAGCAACTGGGCCTCACCGACGGGGTTTCCGCCGTGCGCGTTCGCCGCACGAACCCGATCGCCGCCGAACGCGCGCAGCTTCGCGCCGGAAAGCCGGTGCCCGAACGGATTGCGACGCCCGACTCGCTGCTCGCGATCCTGCGCAACAAGGCAAAAAGCCTGCCGGTTCCCAAGGCTGCGGCAGCCTCTGCCGCCGCGACGGCACCGATGGCGTCAGGTGCCGCCAAACCGGGCGACGATCGCTTCATTGTCGAAAGCTCCGGCACGGTGATGCCGGCGCCCAAACCGACGCCCGCCGCAAAACCCGCTCCGGTGACCAAGCCTGCCACGACGGCGCCTTCGGGCAAATATGTCGTTCAGGTCGGTGCCTTCAGCACCGAGGCTCGCGCCAATGCCGCCGCGAAATCCGTTGGCGGCCATGTCACCAAGGCCGGCAACCTCTGGCGCGTGCGCGTTGGTCCGTTTGCCAGCGACGCCGACGCGCGCGGCGCGCTCGGCAAGGTGAAGGGCAAGGGATTCCGCGACGCGGTGGTCCAGCGCGATCGTTGACGGCACGGCGCGTGACGAAACAGAGCATCCGGGCAAAAGGCGGTGCCGCGGCGCTAGCGGTTTTTGCGCTGGCATTCGCCTTTCCCGCCGCAGCCGCAAGCGATGCCCGCCCGAAAAGCGCCCCCGTCAGCCGGCCATCCTACGTCACGCAGGCGCCGATCGTGATGCTCAAGGATCTCGATTCGGGCACGATCCTCTTCTCGCGCGGCACCGAAAAACGCTTTGCCCCGGCGTCGATGGCCAAGGTGATGACCGCCTATGTGGTGCTGGACCTGATCAAAAAGGGGGAGCTTGCGCGCGACAGGCAATTGACCGTCAGCGAAGCGACGTGGAAGAAATGGAGTGGTCGCAACGGTGGGTCGACGATGTTCCTGAGCCCGAACGAGAAGGTGTCGGTCGACGACCTGCTCAAGGGACTGATCACCGTTTCGGGCAACGATGCAGCGGCGGTGCTGGCGATCGGGATTGACGGCAGCGAAGAGGCGTTCGTCAAAAGAATGAACGCTGTAGCCAGTAAAATTGGCATGTCATCGAGTCGTTTCGGAACGCCCAGCGGCTGGCCCGATGGCGGCGTCACCAAGGTTAGCGCCGCCGACCTCGTCACGCTCGCGGACCGCCTGATCAGCGATCATCCGGGCGGTTATGCGCGCTATTTCTCGATTCCGAAGCTCCAGCACGGCAAATCGCCGGAGGGCAAGCCGATTGTCCAGCCGAACCGCAACCCCATCCTCGGCCGTTTCGAGGGCGCAGACGGGTTGAAAACCGGCCATACCGCCGAGGCGGGCTATTGCTTCCTCGGTTCCGCGAAACGCAACGGCCGCCGCCTGGTCATGGTCGTCGCCGGCATGGGCAGCGAGAAAGCGCGGCGCGAGGAAGCCGTGCGACTGATGGAATGGGGTTTTGCGTCCGGCAATGTGCCCGCGATAGCGCAAACCGCCCCGAAAGGCGGGACAGCCGCTGCGCGGAGATGACAAAGGTCCTCCACCGGGCTACCGCCGAACGATGCACGGGCGGCATCTCATCCTTTCGAATTGCGCGATAGCGACATGACGCGCGGGCGTTTCATCACGCTCGAGGGCGGTGAAGGCGTCGGCAAGTCGACGCAGATCCGCGCGCTTGCGGCTGCGCTGGAAGCGCGCGGTGTCGAGGCCGTCGCGACGCGCGAGCCGGGCGGCAGCGCGGGCGCCGAGGCGATCCGCACATTGTTGATGGAAGGCAGCGACGACCGCTGGGACGCGCGCAGCGAAGCCTTGCTCTTTGCCGCGGCGCGCGCCGATCATGTCGCACGCCTGATCCGCCCGGCGCTGGAGCGCGGCGCGTGGGTGCTTTGCGACCGTTTTGTCGATTCGAGTCGTGCCTATCAGGGCGGCGGCGGCGGGATCACCGATGCCGATCTTCTAACGCTTCATGGCTTCGGCTCGGAAGGGCTGCTCCCGGACCGCACTTTCCTGCTCACGGTCAGCATCGCCGAGGCCGCGCGCCGCCTGACCGAACGCGGGGGTTCCGATCGTATGGGGAACAAGCCCGCCGATTATCAGGCGCGCCTTGCCGCGCGTTTCGTCGAAATGGCCGAGGCGGAGCCCGTCCGCTGGCGTATCGTCGATGCCGACGCGGCCGCGAGCGACGTCACGGCGGCGATTCTTGCCGATCTTGGGGAATGGCTGTCATGATTGGCCATCAGGACGCCGAAAAGGCCTTCCTCGAGGCTTGGCAGGGCGGACGCCTCCACCACGCCTGGTTGCTCGCGGGACCACTGGGGATGGGGAAGGGGGCCTTTGCCGAGCGCGTCGCGCGTTTTCTCGTCACCCACGGACGTGGCGGTGACGGACAATCCCTGAGGCTCGACGACCGCGGCGACGACGCCGCGGCGCGTCTTGTCGATGCCGGCAATCATCCCGAGATACTTCGCCTCGCGCGACAACCGAAGGACAAGGCCAAGGAACTCGCGCGCAATATCACGATCGAACAGGTGCGGCAGATGATCCGCCGCCTGCATCTGTCGCTGTCGCTCGGCGAGTGGCGCGTGATCATCGTCGATGCCGTCGACGATCTCGAAACCGACGGCGCGAATGCTCTGCTCAAGACGCTCGAGGAGCCGCCGGCAAAGACGCTCTTCCTGCTCGTCAGCCACTCGCCGGGACGGTTGCTCCCGACGATCCGTTCGCGGTGCAGAAGCCTGCGTTTCCAGCCGGTTGACCGTGACGTCATGACAGCGTGGCTGCACGAACTGCGCCCGATTCTCGACACCGCCGAGGTGCGCGCGATCGTCGCCGCGTCGGGCGGCGTTCCGGGAAAGGCGCTCGCGCTGATCGACAGCGACGTCGCGGCGATGGAGAAGAAGCTGCTCGCGATTGCGACCTCTGGCGATCCAGAGAACCGGCTGCGCGAGGCGCTCGCGCGCGAGGTCGGCGGGACGAGCAACCGCGCGCGGCTTGAACTGGTCATCGACATCGTCCCGGGTCTGCTCGCGCGGCTCGCGCGCGACCGACCGGTGGCGGAGATCGCCCCGATCCTTGCGCAATGGGACCGCGTGCAACGCACCGTGCGCGATGCGATCCGCGGGTCGTACGACGGGGCCATGGTCGGGTTCGAAATCGGCAATTGTCTCGCCGAACTCGCGCCGCGGCACGGGCAGGCGGCACGCTGACGCTTTCCCTCGCGCACGCCAGCCGCTAAGGCGCGCGCATGTCCGAAAATAACGAACCTTTCTACATCACCACCGCGATCAGCTATCCCAATGGCCGTCCGCATATCGGCCACGCCTATGAGGCGATCGCGACCGACGTCATGGCCCGCTTCCAGCGCGCGCGGGGGCGTGACGTGCGGCTGATTACCGGCACCGACGAGCACGGGCTGAAGATGTTCCAGACCGCGCGCGACCAGGGGCGCGCGACGATTGATCTCGCCGATGAAATGTCTGGATATTTCCGTGAGATGTATGCCAAGCTGAATATCAGCTATGATAATTTCATGCGTACGTCGGATGCGGCGCATCATGCGGCGTCGCAGACGATCTGGAAAGCGATGGAGGCGAATGGCGACCTCTACCTCGACCGCTATGAGGGTTGGTATTCGGTTCGCGACGAGGCTTTCTACGACGAAAGCGAGCTCATAGACGGGGAAGGGGGCGTTCGCCTGTCGCCGCAGGGGACGCCGGTCGAATGGACCGTCGAGGAAAGCTGGTTCTTTCGCCTTTCGGCCTATCAGGACCGGCTGCTCGCGCTCTATAGCGACAATCCGGACTTCATCCGCCCCGAAAGCCGCCGCAACGAGGTGCTGCGCTTCGTCGAGGGTGGACTCAAGGATCTCAGCGTCTCGCGCACCAGTTTTGACTGGGGCGTGCCGGTCCCGGGCTCGCCGGGGCATGTCATGTATGTGTGGGTCGATGCGCTGACCACCTATCTCTCGGGTCTCGGCTATCCCGACCCGGACAGCGATTTCGGCAAGTTCTGGCCGGCGAACATCCATATGATCGGCAAGGATATTGTTCGTTTTCATACGGTTTACTGGCCGGCCTTTCTGATGAGCGCCAAGCTGCCGCTGCCCAAACAGGTGTTCGGCCACGGTTTCCTGCTCAACCGCGGCGAGAAGATGTCAAAGTCGCTCGGCAATGTCGTCGACCCGATGGCGCTGGCCGACCGGTTCGGGGTCGATGCGCTGCGTTATTATCTGCTGCGCGAAGTCAGCTTCGGTCAGGACGGCAGCTACTCGGCCGAAGCGATCGTGCGCACGGCGAACGCCGATCTCGCGAACAGTTTCGGCAATCTGGCGCAGCGCAGCTTGTCCATGATTTTCAAGAATTTGGACGGCGAGATTTCTGCGGACTATGCGCCTGCGCAGGAAGATATCGACCTGCTTGCGGACTTGAGCGACATGGCGGCGGTCCGCCTGCCGCGCGAATTCGCGCAGCTGGCTTTCTCGATCGGAATCGAGGACTGGATCCGAGCTGTTTTCGCCTGCAACCAGTATGTCGATACACAGGCACCGTGGGCGCTGCGCAAGACCGACCCGGAGCGCATGCGCGCGGTCCTGATGACCTTGTTCCAGGCGGTGCGCACGCTGGCGATCGCGATCCGGCCTGTCGTACCCGCCGCGGCCGACAAGCTGCTCGACCAGATGGGTATTGCCGAAGATGCCCGCGATTTTGCGGCGCTCGCCGACAAGGACTGGTTCGCGAAGCTCGCGGCGAGCGGCTTCGCGGTCGGTCAACCGGTGCCGATCTTCCCGCGCCTCGACCTGCCTGAGGGAGAAGGGGAAGGGGAGGTCTGATGCTCGTCGATTCGCACTGCCACCTCAACTACAAGGGGCTTGCCGAGCAGCAGGGCGAGGTGCTCGAGCGGGCGCGGGCGCGGGGCGTCACCGCGATGCTCAACATCGCGACGCGCGAAAGCGAGTGGGACGATGTGCTCGCAGCGGCCGAGGCGAATGACGATGTCTGGGCGAGCGTCGGCATCCATCCGCACGATGCCGACCATCACCCCGACGTCGATACCGCCAAGCTCGTCGAGCGCGCCGCGCACCCGCGCGTGATCGGCATCGGCGAAACCGGGCTCGACTATTATTACGACAAAAGCGACCGCGCGCGGCAGCAGGACAGTTTCCGTCGTCATATTCACGCGTCGCAGCAGACCGGTCTGCCGATCATCGTGCACACGCGCGATGCGGAGGAAGATACGCTGGCATTGTTAAGCGAGGAGATGGGCAGGGCCATTTTTCCCGGCGTCATCCACTGCTTCACGGCGAGCGACGATTTCGCGCGCAAGGCGCTCGATCTCGGCCTCTATATCTCGATTTCTGGAATCGTGACGTTCAAGAATGCCGCCGATCTTCAGGCGACCGCCAAATGGTTGCCGCAGGACCGGCTGCTGATCGAAACCGATTCCCCCTTCCTTGCCCCGGTCCCGCACCGCGGCAAACCCGGCGAGCCGGCGTTCGTCGCCGACACGCTTGCCTTCCTCGCGGGCCTTCGCGGCGAAGACAGGGATGCACTTTCGGCCGCGACAAGCGCCAATTTCTATGCGCTTTTCAACAAGGCGGCGTCATGACGTCACGCGCGCCATGAAGCTCCGGATCCTGGGTTGCGGGACGTCTTCGGGCGTGCCGCGGATCGGCAACGACTGGGGGCAGTGCGATCCCGACAATCCCCGCAATCTGCGCAGCCGTGCATCGATCATGGTATCGCTCGGGGGCTTCCGGATCCTCGTCGACACCAGCCCCGACATGCGCCTGCAACTGCTCGACGCAGGGATTGGCGAGATCGATGCCGTCATCTGGACCCACGAACACGCCGACCATACGCATGGTCTCGACGATCTGCGGCAGGTAATGCACCTCCGCCGGTCGGCGGTACCGGTATACGCCCGCGACCATGTGCTCGACATCCTCAAATGGCGCTTCACTTACGCTTTTGCGGGTAATGCAGGCTATCCGGCGTCGGTCGATCCGATCGACCTCCACGATCATCAGTCGATCGGCCCGATCGAGGTTTCGGCGCTCGAAATGCCGCACGGCCCGATCAAGGCGACTGGCCTGATCTTCAGCGACGGTGCCCATAAGATCGCCTATGCGACTGATTTTTCAAAATTTACTGACGAGATGGTCGATTTCTTCCAAGGCGTCGACCTGTTCGTGATCGATGCGCTGCGCCGCTATCCGCACCCGACGCATCCGCACCTGGCGATGACGCTCGAAGGACTGGCCAAGGTCGGCAATCCGCGCGCAATCATCACCCATATGGATAATACGATGGATTATGACGACCTTGCGGCCGAATTGCCGCCAGGGGTCGAGCCCGGATATGACGGATTGGAGGTGCAGCTATGACCGGTGACACGACCGTCCAGATTCTTTGGTTTGCCGGCGCGTTCGCGCTGGTGCTCAGTTCACTGCTGGCCCGGCGATTGCCGATGGCCGACTGGATCAAGATGGCGCTTGCATGGGTGGCGATCTTTGGGCTCGTATTTCTGGTGATCCGCACATGGCAGGCGGTGACGTGACGCCGGGGGCTTCTCTCTCCTGTGCCATTACATTTAACATAATATATATTATCGGATAATCATATGCCTGACTTGGCAACTGCATCCCCCATCGATCGCCTGCTCGCCATCATGCGCCAGCTGCGCAATCCTGATGGGGGTTGCGAATGGGACCTCGCACAGGATTTCTCGACAATCGCGCCCTACACGATCGAGGAAGCCTATGAGGTTTCCGATGCGATTGCCGGTGGCGATCCGGCGGTGATTTGCGATGAACTTGGCGACCTGTTGCTCCAGGTCGTCTTTCATAGCCAGATCGCGACCGACGACGGCCTGTTCGGCTTCGACGATGTCGCCAATGCGATCAGCGACAAGATGGAGCGCCGGCATCCGCATATCTTCGGCGACGCGCACACCGGCGATGTCCGCGAGCAATGGGAACAGATCAAGGCGGCCGAGCGCGCCGCGGATGGCGCGTCGAGCGCGCTCGACGGCGTCGCATTGTCGCTACCGGCCTTGCTGCGCGCGCAGAAACTGCAAGGCCGTGCAGCGCGAGTCGGTTTCGACTGGCCGGATATTGATGGCCCGCGCGCGAAGATCGACGAGGAGCTGGCCGAAGTCGCCGGAGCGAACGACGCCGCCGAGCGGCATGAGGAAGTCGGCGACCTGCTGTTCGCCGTCGTCAACTACGCCAGCAAGCTAGGCGTCGACGCCGAGAGCGCACTGCGCGATGCCAATCTGAAATTCGAGCGGCGCTTTGCCGCCATGGAAGACCGCGCTGGCGGAAGCCTCGCCGGGCTATCGCTCGACGAGCAGGAAAATCATTGGGTTGCGGTCAAGACTGCGGAACGTCTCTAGTCGGCCATAGCCGCTCGAACCGCGCACTGTCGGCCGGATCGAGCCGCACCGTGAGCACATGGCCTTCCGCCTCCGGTTCGTCCGCGAGCACTTCGCCCCGCGCGTGGAGCCACGCCGCCGCTTCGCCCTCGCTGTACGACAGGTAGATGCGCTGAACCTTATGCAGCGCGGTCAATCGCGACGCCATGAGCATCCGCGCCGCCTCGACGCCCTCGCCCGTGACCGCCGAAATTACAGCGACGTCGGGGCGCCGCGCCGCCATTTCTTCGATATCTGCCCGACGGTCGCTATCCGCCGTGTCGATCTTGTTCCAGATTTCAATCTGCTGAATTGCCGGCAGCGCATCGCCCTCCCCGCCGTCCTGCGGCCCGTTGACGCCGAGCGAGTCCAATATCGCGCGGACGTCGTCATATTGGGGTTCGCTGTCGGGATGGACTATGTCGCGGACATGGACGATCAGGTCGGCGGTCGTGACCTCCTCCAGCGTCGCGCGAAAGGCCGCGACCAGCTCGGTGGGCAGGTCGGACACGAAGCCTACCGTGTCCGAGAGGATCGCCTTGTCGATGCCCGGCAGACGGATTTCGCGCATCGTCGGGTCAAGCGTCGCGAAAAGCATATCTTCCGCCATGACGTCACTGCCCGTCAACCGGTTGAAAAAAGTCGATTTCCCGGCGTTCGTATAGCCGACGAGCGCGACGACGGGCCAGGGAGCGCGCTGGCGCTTCGACCGCTGCAACTGGCGTGTGCGGCGCGCGTCTTCCAGGCTCCGGCGGATGCGCGCCATGCGGTTGCGGATCATCCGCCGGTCGGCCTCGATCTGGGTTTCGCCGGGGCCGCCGAGGAAGCCGAAGCCGCCGCGCTGGCGTTCGAGGTGGGTCCAGCTGCGCACCAGTCGCCCCGCCTGATAATCGAGATGCGCCAGTTCGACCTGGAGCCGTCCCTCGGCCGTTGCGGCGCGCTCTCCAAATATCTCGAGGATCAGCCCGGTGCGATCGATGACCTTGGTCCCGAAGGCGGTTTCGAGATTGCGCTGCTGGATCGGGCTGAGCGCCGCGTCGACGACGACGAGCTGGACGCCCTTCGCGGCGATATCGGGCGTAATCGCCTCGATCTGTCCAACCCCGAGCAAGGTCGCGGCGCGCGTCTGGCGAAGGCGCAGCGTGTGCACCGCAACGACGTCGAGGCCGATCGCAAGCGCGAGCCCCTTCGCTTCCTCGGCACGCGCGTCGAGGTCGCGCGCGAGGCGCTGGCTATGCCACTCGGGCACGACAATAAGCGCGGCGGCGCCGCGCGTTACCTCGTCTTCATTGTCGATTACCGGGTCGATCAGGCGTTGTCCGCTTCTGCGTCCGGCTCGCTGTCGGTCAGGTTGATCGGGCCGTTCGGCTGAACGGTCGAAATCGCGTGCTTGTAGACGAGCTGCACCTGCCGCTCGCGCTCGAGCAGCATGCAGAACAGATCGAAAGCAACGATATCACCCTGCAGCATCACCCCGTTGACGAGGAACATCGTCACCGATTCATCCGACTTGCGCACCGCGTTGAGGAACACGTCCTGCAGCGCCTTGCCCTTGCTGGCAGGCGCGTCGCGCAGATTGTCGCCGAGCAGCGACAGATCGAAGTCGTGCGACGGCATAACGGTCGAAATCGCGTGCTTGTAAACGAGCTGCGACTGGCCATCGCGCCTGAGCAGCAACGAGAAATTGTCGAACCAGGTGATGATGCCCTGCAATTTGACACCCTTGACCAGGAACATGGTCACCGGGGTCTTGCTGCGGCGGAGGGCGTTGAGGAAAATATCCTGGAGATTCTGGTTTTTATCGGACACATTTGCCTCCTGTTTTTGGCGGTGAAACCGCGGGGTAGATGCCGGTTTTCCGGCTCAAAAAAGACCTTCTTCTGATGCCAATATGCGGCAAAGCACGGGTAAGGTCTAGCGCAAAGCCGCTATCCCTCGCCGTCCGAACTCTCGGTAAGCCCCAAAAGTTTCAGTTTGCGGTGCAGCGCCGAGCGCTCCATGCCGATAAAGGTCGCGGTGCGCGAGATATTGCCCGAAAAACGGTTGATCTGGATGCGCAGATACTCGCGCTCGAAATTTTCGCGCGCTTCCTTCAGCGGGATCGCAGTGATCGATTCCGAATTGGGCAGGATGTCGGTCCCGCCGCGCACCAGTTCGGCGGGCAGCATGTCGGCGTCGATCCGCGCCAGCCGGTCGCTCGGCGCAAGGATCATGACGCGTTCGACGACGTTGCGCAGTTCGCGCACATTACCCGGCCATTCGTGCGCCTGCAGCGCCGCCATCGCCTCGGAACTGATTTCGGGCGGCGGAACCCGGCGATCGGCCGCGTAGCGGCGGACATAATGGTCGCACAGGCTGGCGATATCGTCGCGCCGCTCGCGCAGCGGGGGAATATGCACCGGCACGACGTTCAGCCGGTAATAGAGATCCTCGCGAAAGCGGCTTTCGGCGATTTCGGTCATCAGGTCGCGCGCAGAGCCCGAAATGATGCGGACGTCGACGCGGATCATCGTGCGCCCGCCGACACGCGTGAAGCTCTGATCGGTCAGGACGCGCAGGATCTTGCCCTGCGTCGTCAGCGGCATATCGGCGACCTCGTCGAGGAACAGGGTGCCACCATGCGCCTGTTCGAGCAGCCCGACGCGGATCGAACCATCCTCCGCCTCGGATCCGAACAGTTCGGTTTCGACCGTTTCCGGATCCATGCGCGCGGACGAAATGACGCGGAAAGGCGCGGTGTGGCGTCCGCTCCAGCCATGCAGCACGCGCGCCGCGACTTCCTTGCCCACGCCCGGTGCGCCGGTGATCAGCACGCGGCTCCCCGTCCCCGCCACGCGCTTCAGCGTTGCGCGGACATTGTTGATCGCGGCGCTCGTCCCCGTCAGCTCGTCCGACGGACCGGCCTTTTCGCGAAGCTGCTCATATTCGAACTTCAGCCGCTCGCTTTCGGTCGCGCGCGCAACGAGATGCAGGAGGCGCGAGGCCTCGAACGGCTTTTCGATGAAATCGAACGCGCCGCGGCGGATCGCCGCGACGGCTGTATCGAGGCCGCCATGGCCCGAAATGACGATGATCGGGAGCGTCGGGTCGAACGCCTTGATCGCCTCGACCAGCCCCAGCCCGTCGAGCCGCGAGCCCTGCAACCAGACGTCGATCAGCGCGAGCGAGGGCCGCCGCTGCCGGATGGCTTCGAGCGCCGAGTCGCTGTCGGACGCCGTGCGCGCCTCATAACCTTCGTCTTCCATGACGCCGGCGACGAGGTCGCAGATGTCGCGTTCGTCGTCGACGATCAGAATATCAAGCGCCATGATCTTCTCTGTCCTGCCGGTTCCGGATACGTCCCGGAACCGATTCTGCCTGGCCCATGCTGCCATCCCCACCCTTGCCGACCAGCGGCCGCAGGCGGTCGGGGTGCAGGGTCAGCGTAACGCACGTCCCCTGCCCCGCCGGATTGTCGGAAAATTCCAGCTCGCCATAATGTTGCTCGACGATCTTCTTGACGATCGCGAGGCCGAGCCCCGTCCCGCCCTGCCGCGTCGTCATATAGGGTTCGGCGATGGCATCGCGCGCTTCGGGCAAGCCGATCCCGTCGTCGGTGACGCGAATGACGATCACGCCATCGGCTTCGACCGCAAGCTCGGCTGCGACATGCCCGGTCGCGACGGAATCCGAATTTTTGAATTTCTCTTCAATCGCTTCGACGGCATTTTTGACGATGTTGGTCAATGCTTGCGAGAGGAGGCGGCGATCGCAGACGAGCGGATCGATTTCGCCCGGCGTTTTGACGGCGAAGGCGATATCGGGTTTGGCGACCTCGAACAGGAACACCGCCTGCCGCAGGATGTCGCGCGCATCCTCGACGCCGAAGGTCGGCTTGGGCATCCGGGCAAAGCTCGAAAATTCGTCGACCATCCGCCGCATGTCGTGGACCTGCCGGATCACCGTGTCGGTGAGCTTGCGGAACGTCGCCGCATCACCCTCGACCTTGTCGCCGAAGCGCCGCTGGAGACGCTCGGCCGCAAGCTGGATCGGGGTGAGCGGGTTCTTGATTTCGTGCGCGATGCGCCGCGCCACGTCGGACCAGGCGGCGCGCCGCTGGTCGAGCAATTGCTGGGTGATATCCTCGAAGCTGAGGACAAAGCCGTCCCCCTGCGCCACAGCTTTGGCGGCCAGCGTTGCGGGCTCGGCATCGCTTCGCGCAAGCTGGACGATCCCCTCGCGCTCGTCGCCCGTCAGCAGCCGCGCGAGTTCGGGCGCGACATCTTCGAGCGGACGTCCGGTCAGGCATTCGGCCGACTGGCAGATCAGGCGTTCGGCGGCGGCGTTCGCGAGCAGGATGCGGTGATCGGCGTCGACCGATACGACCGCCGACGACACGCCGCTGAGCACGGCTTCGATAAAGCTGCGCCGTGTTTCGAGCTGTTCGTTGACGCTGACGAGCGTGCCGGTCTGGCGTTCAAGCTGTTCGGTCATGCGGTTGAACGCGCGCGTCAGCACCGCAATCTCGTCGTCGCGGAGCGGTGGGGTGACGCGCACCGACAAATCGCCTTCGGCCGCGGTACGCGTCGCGCCGATCAGCGTGCCGAGCGGGCGCACGATGCGGTCGGCGACGACGATCGCGGCGATCACCGCCAGCGCGAGCAACAGCAGCGAACCGAGATACAGTGCGCCGTTGAACTGCAACTGCAGGAGCTGCGATCGTTCGAACAGGCCATTATAGTCGGCAAGCACCGTCCGCGCGCGCTCGGACTGCTTGAACGCGGGAACATTGCCGTCGCGCGACGCATAGACATAGGCACCGCGCTGCCCCGGAAGGCGCGTCGCCGCCTCGATCCGGTCGGGCTGCACGATCACCACGACCTCTTCGCCGGCGTCGAGCCGCTTTACCATCGCGGGCGACAGGCGGTTTTCGGCCGCGCGGTTATCGGGGTCGATCATCGCCGCGGTGCGCGCGATTCCGTCGTTGCCGACCTCGATAATCGCCGATTCGTTCAGGTTGCGAACAACGACCTGCTTCAAATAATAGTCGGAGAAGTCAGGCGCATCGATCGGAACCTTGCCGAGCAGGCCGCCGAGGTCGGTCGCCATCGCGATGGTGTTGGCCCCCACTTCGCGCTGATTGTCCTGATAATAACCCTCGGCGAGGCTCGCGGCATTTTCGAACATCCCGCGCGACCGGTCGGAAAACCAGAAATCGACGCCATATTGGAAAAGCAGCGAGGCGAAGATCACGACGAGCAGCGTCGGCGCCGCCGCGATCAGCGAGAAGAGCGCCACCAGTCGGACGTGAAGGCGTCCGCGCCCGCCCGCCATCGAATGCACCGCGCGCGCGCGCGCCACGCGGCTGCCGACAAGCACGATCAGAGCCATCGCGGGGACGAGGTTCGCGACCATGATCGTCGCCACGAGCCCGGGGGTGAGCAGCCGCTCGCTCTGCGCATCGCCGGTGACGAAGATATAGGTCGCGATGGCGACGCTGACGATGACCGCCAGCGTATAATATTCGGGAGCGGCAAAGCGCCAGATTCCCGAGCGCGCCTCTTCGTCGCCAGAATCCATGTCGAACGCCAAGGAGGACGATTGCGTCATTGTTGCTGCGTTACGACAATCCTGTTGCATAGAAAACACACAATTTGCCTGTGTGTCGCCCGATTGCCCCGATTTCGCGACTATCGAAGCCTTTCAGGGATGCGCCGGATCGATGTCGAGCTGCCCGAGCCGCTTGCGCAGCGTGTTGCGGTTGATGCCGAGCCGACGCGCCGCTTCGAGCTGGTTGCCGCGGACGTCGCGCAGGATACGGCGAAACAGTGCGGCTTCGACGATCGCCTCGAGCTGCGCGTGGATGTCGCCGTCGCTGCCCGTATCCGCCATCTGTTCGCGCGCCCAGTCGTCGACCGCACGCGCGATCAGCGCCGCAGGTTCGACCGCGCCGCCGCCCTCGCCATTTTCGTGGAGCACCGTTTCGACGTCGCGCACGGTGACGACCGTGTCGCGCGACAGCACGGCGAGGCGCTGGACGACGTTGCCGAGCTCGCGGACGTTGCCCGGCCAGTCGTAGCGTTCGAGCCACTGCATCGCGGCGGGGGCGAACTGCCGGTCGGGCAGGCCCGAGCTGCGCCCGGCATCGACGAAATGGCGGACGAGTGCCGCGATGTCGCTGCGCCGGTCGCGCAGCGGCGGCAAGGTCACCGGGATGACGTTAAGCCGGTAGAAAAGATCCTCGCGGAACCGGCCGTCAGCAACGAGCGTGCGCATGTCGCGGTGCGTCGCGGCGATGACGCGGACGTCGGCGCGGAGTGCCTGATTGCCGCCGACGGTCGAATATTCGTTGCTCTGGAGTACGCGAAGAAGGCGCGTCTGCGCTTCGAGCGGCATGTCGCCGATCTCGTCGAGGAACAGCGTGCCGCCGGCGGCCTGCTCGAAACGCCCGGCGTTGCGGCTATGCGCGCCGGTGAAGGCGCCCTTTTCATGGCCGAACAGCTCGGCCTCGATCAATTCGCGCGGTATGGCGGCCATGTTGATCGCGACGAACGGCCCGTTGCGGCGCAGACCGGTCGCATGGATCGCCCGCGCAACCACCTCTTTGCCGGTTCCGGACTCCCCAAGGATCAGCACGGCGAGGTCGTTCGACGCCAGCCGCGCGATCGTGCGGTAGACCGCCTGCATGGCCGGAGCGCGGCCAACGAGTCCGTGGCTGTCGGCGGGCGTCGCCGCTTCCCCCGCCGCCGGTTCGGCGCGGCGCTCCAGCGCAGCCCGGACGCTTGCGGTCAATTCGTCGAGATCGAAGGGCTTGGGCAGATAGTCGTAACTGCCGATCCCCGTCGCGCGCACCGCAGTGTCGAGCGTATTTTGCGCCGACAGCACGATCACCGGCGTCGCCGGATCGACCGCGGCGCGCGACAATGAATCGATGCCATCGCCGTCGGGCAGTACCACGTCGGTGATGATCAGGTCGGGGCGGTTGTCGGCCAGCCAGGCGTTGCGCTCGGCAAGGCTGGCGACCGAAGCGAAATGACCGCATTCGCCGACCAGCGTCTCGCGGATGATCATCGCGATCGCGGGATCGTCCTCGACCAGCAGGATCGTCTTGCCCTTGCTCATGCGGATCGTCCCTTTTGCGCGACGGGAAGGTGGACGCGGAAACGCGTCCATTCGCCGTCGCGAATGTGCTGGGCGGTACCGCCCATGTCGCGCGCGAGCTTGGCGACGAGCGCGAGCCCGAGCCCCCGCCCCTCGCGCTTCGTCGTCACGAACGGGTCGAACAGGTCGCCGCGGATGTCGACGGGTACGCCCGGCCCATTGTCGCTGACGCTGACCTCGATCGGTAGCGCGATGCGCCCGCGCCCGTCGCCATTGTCGATCGACAGGCCGTGGCGATAGGCGGTGGTCAACCGCACGACACCATCGTCGCGTCCGCCCAGTGCCTCGCAGCCGTTGGTCAGCAGGTTGAGCAATATCTGCACCATGGCGTCATGGTTTCCGTGCACCAGCGGCAACGACGGATCGAAATCCTCGGCAAAGCGAACGCCGGGGAACTGGCGTGCGCGCGCGGTTTCCATCGCCTGGTGGATCGGCTGGTACAGGTTGATCGGGCCGCAGGCGATCGGCTGCCCGCGCGAGAAATGCTCCATCTGGTCGATCAGCGTCGCGATCCGGTCGACCTCGGCGCAGATCAATGTCGTGAAGCGCTCGCCGCCCGCGTCGGTCTTGCGCGCGAGCAGTTGCGCCGCGCCCTTGATCCCCGCCAGCGGGTTCTTGATCTCGTGCGCCAGCATCGACGCCGCAGCCCCGGCCGCGCGGCCCGAACGGCCGATCGCGCCACCCATCAACTCCGAATCGCTTTGCGACGGCACCAGCGCGAGGATGCGATGGCCGCTGTTGCCGTAGGGCACCATCTGCATGTCGACGAAGATCGACTTGCGCCCGCCGAGCGAGATTTCGGCGCGGTGCGCAAACAGCGCCGACGTTGCGGCGTCGTTCATCCGCTGGCGATAGCTGCGATCCATCTGGATGACGTCATGGATGACGCGCCCGACCATCGCCGAACGGCTGACATTGCAGAGTTGTTCGGCGGCGGCGTTGACGAACAAAACGACCCCGCCACCGTCGATCAGCAGCGTAGGAACGGGATGCGACTGGATCAACTCGTCATGGTCGAAGCTCGGAATGCTCGACGTGAGCCTCGTCACGCGGCCGCCTTGCTCAGGAACGGCGTGTAAAAGCGTTCGAGCGCATCGAGCACGTCGCGGCTATTCGGGATCTGGTTGACCTTGTTGCGAAACTCGGCCGAGCCGTGGAGGCTTTTGACGTACCAGCCGAGATGTTTGCGCGCCATATTGACGCCGGTCACCTCGCCATAATGGTCGATCATCGCGCGGTAATGCGATGTAATGACGTCATACTGCTCGTCGATACCCGGATCGGGGCGCTCGGCCTCGCCGCGGAGCGCCGCCATCACCTGCCCGAGCAGCCAGGGACGACCGTAAGCGCCGCGGCCGATCATGACGCCATCGGCGCCGCTCTGATCGAGCGCGGTGCGCGCGTCGGCGGCCGAGCAGATGTCGCCGTTGACGATGACCGGGATCGACACCGCATCCTTGACCGAGCGGACGAAGCCCCAGTCGGCTTCGCCGCGATACATCTGGTTGCGCGTGCGTCCGTGGACCGTGACGAGCTTTGCACCCAGATCTTCGGCTATATGCGCGAGTTCGGGGGCGTTGAGGCTGTCGTGGCACCAGCCCATGCGCATCTTGACGGTCACCGGCACCGACACCGCCTTGACGCAGCTATCGATCAACGCCGCGGCGAGCTTCAAATCGCGCATCAGCGCCGAGCCGGCATCGCCGTTGGTGACCTTGCGCACCGGGCAGCCCATGTTGATGTCGATGATCGACGCACCCCGATCCTCGTTGAGCTTCGCCGCTTCGCCCATTTCATAGGGGGTGCAGCCGACGAGCTGCATCGACACCGGCTCTTCAACCGGATCCCATGCGGCTTTCTGGATCGACTGGCGCGTTTCGCGGATCGCGGCCTGACTCGCGATCATTTCGGTGACATTGAGCCCCGAGCCATAATAGCGAACGAGCTTGCGGAACGGCAGGTCGGTGACGCCCGTCATCGGCGCGAGGATCACAGGATCCGCGATGGTGATGTTGCCGATCTGGATGGGCCGCAGCGGCGCCATGGCGAAACCTTCGTCGATTGCCTAAAAAATAAGCAGCGCCCCTACACGCTAAGCGGCTTTCCCGCAAGCCGCGGCTGCGCTAACCGCGCGGACGATGAGCGAGTCCGTCCCCTCCCCTTTGCCGCGCGTGGCGGCCGTGCTGCTTGCGGGCGGTCAGGGGACACGCGCGGGTTTCGACCTCCCGAAGCAGCTGGCGATGCTGGGCGGCAAGCCCGTGCTGCGCTGGAGCCTCGACAGCCTGGCTTCGCAACCCGCCATCACTGGCGGCGTACTGGTGGCCAATGGCGACGTCACGGCGGCAATCGCCGGCTTGCCGCCGGGTTGGGTTTCCGTCGATCCTGGCGTCGAAAGACAGCAATCGGTCGCCAATGCGCTGGCCGCGCTCGCCGATTGGCACGATGATGCGTTCGTGCTCGTCCATGACGCCGCACGGCCGGGCGTGACCGCCGACGTGGTCGACCGCCTGCTCGCAGCGCTCGGCGATGCCGAAGCGGCGATCCCGACGCTCCCCGTCCCCGATACGCTGGTCGAACAAGCCGCCCATCTTGCCGGTGACGTTGTCGACCGCAGCGCGCTGGCGCGCGTCCAGACGCCGCAGGCGTTTCGCCTTGGCACATTGCGCCGCGCGCATGTCGAAGCCGTCGAGGCGGCAGCGACCGACGATGCACAGCTCGTCCGGCGGCTTGGGTTGCCGGTCGTCGCGGTGGCTGGCGACGCCCGTCTCCATAAACTGACATATGCCGAGGATATGGCGATCCTGAACGGCTTGCTGGGGATCGATCGAATGACACGCACCGCCGTCGGCATGGGATATGATGTTCACCGGCTCGTGGCGGGCAAGCCGCTATGGATTGGGGGAATAGAAATCTCCCATAGTCATGGACTTGAAGGTCATAGCGATGCCGACGTCGGGCTTCATGCGTTGACCGATGCAATCCTTGGCGCGCTCGCCGACGGCGACATCGGCGACCATTTCCCGCCGAGCGATCCGCAATGGCGCGGCGCCGCGTCGCACCGCTTCCTCGCTTTCGCGGCCGGGCGCGTGTCGGCGCGCGGCGGGCGTATCGATCATGTCGACCTGACGATCATCGCCGAAGCCCCGAAAGTCGGCCCGCACCGCGCCGCGATGCGCGCGCGGATTGCCGAAATCCTTGCGATTCCGGTGGAACGGGTTAGTGTGAAGGCAACAACGACCGAGCGGCTGGGTTTTACCGGCCGCCGCGAAGGGATCGCAGCGCAGGCCGTCGCGACCCTGCAACTTCCGGAGAATTGAAACGTGCCGACCGACGCTGAATCGCGCCTCACCGCGCGCGACGAGCTTGCTACGAGCGTGCTTGCGGGCAACCGGGCCGCGGGCCGCAAGATCGCCGTCGCCGAAAGCTGCACCGGCGGTATGGTCAGCGCCGCGCTGACCGACATCGCAGGCAGTTCGGACGTGTTTTCGGCGGGCTTCATCACTTATTCGGCGCACGCCAAGCGCGCGCAGCTCGACGTCAGCAGCGAAATCATCGAAACCTTCGGCGAGGTGTCGCTCGCGACCGCATGGGCGATGGCGGCGGGGGCGCTCGCGAACAGCGATGCCGATGTCGCGGTCGCGATCACGGGGATCGCGGGACCCGGCGGCGGATCGGAAAAGAAGCCCGTCGGGCAAGTGGTGTTTGCCCGCGCGCTTCGGGGGCAGGATCCCGACGATTATTTCACCCAGCGCGTCCAGTTCGAATCGACCGATCGCGCGGCGATTCGCCAGGCGGCGACGCTGTTCGCGCTCGACCTGCTTCAGCCCGACAAAGACGAGCTGCGGCCGTCGGAGGATATCACTCTCGCCGCCCCGTAAAGTTCGTCGGCGCGGGTTTCGAACGCCGAGATCATCTTGCGTAGCGCCTTGTCGAACATTTGCCCGGCCAGCGTTTCGAATACGCGGCTGCGGAACGAGAAATCGACCATGAAGTCGACCCGGCAACCCCCATCGTCCGCCGGCATGAAATGCCATTCGTTGCTGAGGTGGCGCATCGGCCCGTCGATATAGCTGACGGTGACATTGCGCGGCCGTTCCTTGTGGACGCGGCACGAAAAGCTCTCACGCAACCCCTTGAAGCCGACGATCATGTCGGCGACCGCCTCATGCTCGCTGTCGCTCCGGACGCGCAGCGCGATCACCCACGGCAGAAACTCGGGGTAGCGCTCGATATCGGTGACGAGCGCAAACATCTGCTCGTCGCTATACGGCAGGACGCGGGTTTCGTGATGTCGTGGCAAAGGCTGGTCAGCCCGCCTTGACGCGTGCCAGCTGTGCTTCGCGCGCGGCACGCATCCGCTCGAAATCGTCGCCGGCATGATAGCTGGAGCGCGTGAGCGGCGACGAGGCGACCTGCAGGAAGCCCTTGGCGCGCGCGATCTGCGCATAGGCATCGAACGCCTGCGGCGTCACGAAGTCGATCACCTTGGCATGGCGAGGCGTCGGCTGGAGATATTGGCCCATGGTCATGAAGTCGATGTCCGCGCTGCGCATGTCGTCCATCACCTGATGGACCTCCATCCGCTCCTCGCCGAGGCCAAGCATCACGCCCGACTTGGTGAAGATCGACGGATCGCGGCGCTTCACGCTTTCGAGCAGGCGCAGCGAGGCATAGTAGCGCGCGCCCGGACGAATCGTCGGATAGAGCCGCGGGACGGTTTCGAGATTGTGGTTATAGACGTCGGGCCGCGCGTCGACGATCGCCGCGACCGCGCTTTCGGGCTTGTTGCGGAAATCGGGGGTGAGGATTTCGATCGTCGTCTGCGGCGTTTCGCGGCGCAGCGCGTTGATGACCTTCACGAACTGGCTCGCGCCGCCGTCGGGCAGATCGTCGCGGTCGACCGAGGTGATGACGATGTGGCTGAGCCCCATCTTCGCCGCGGCGATTGCGGTGTGCTCGGGTTCGAGCAGGTCGACGGGGCGCGGCATCCCGGTCTTGACGTTGCAGAAGGCACAGGCGCGCGTGCATGTGTCGCCGAGGATCATCACCGTCGCGTGCTTTTTCGTCCAGCATTCGCCGATGTTCGGGCACGCCGCCTCCTCGCACACCGTATGCAGGTTCAGCTCGCGCATCAGCTTGCGCGTTTCGGCGTAACCGGGGCTGGTCGGGGCCTTGACGCGAATCCAGTCGGGCTTGCGCGTGCGCTGGCTGGGAGTCGATGCGGGTTGCTGGGCGGGCGATGCGGGAGCGTTCATTGGGCCCACATAGTCGTGCATGCGCCTCTTCTCAACCTCTCTACCTATGCTAAGGGCGACACATGACTCACTTTGCAGACATGATCGATGGTTACCGGCGTTTCCGTAACGGCGGCTGGCAGCAACAGCGCGAGCGCTGGAACGAACTCGCCGAGGGGCAATCGCCCAAGGTGATGGTGATCGCCTGTTCGGACAGCCGGTCCGAACCGTCGCAGATTTTCGACACCAACCCCGGCGAAATCTTCGTTGTGCGCAATGTCGCGGCGCTGGTCCCCCCTTTTGAAACGACGCCCGGACGTCACGGCGTCTCGGCGGCGCTCGAATTCGCCGTCCAGTTCCTGAAGGTCGAGGAAATCGTCGTGATGGGGCACGGCCTGTGCGGTGGCTGCCACGCCGCATTACATCGTTCGATGGCGGGCGCAGAGCCCGGCCGCGGCGGCTTTATCGCCGACTGGATCGCGATGCTCGACGATGCCAGTGAGCAGGTCCGCAACGCACATCCGAGTATCGACAATCGCGAAGCAGGCCGCGCGATGGAACTTGCAGCAGTCCGCGTAAGCCTTGACAATCTTATGACTTTTCCCTGCATTCAGGAAAAGGTGCGGCGCGGTACGCTGACCCTGCGCGGCGCCTTTTTTGCGATCAGCGACGGCGTGCTGCATCTGATGGACGAGGCGACGGGAGAATTTTCTCCCGCCTGAACAGGGGAGCGATATGAGCAAGAACGCATTCTGGGTGACCATGATATTCGTCGCGGCGATTGTCGGGGCGTTCCTGGGGCCTGCTCTTGCCCAATCGCTCTCGACCGGCGCGATGCTGACTTTTTCGGTCGTCACGCTGATCGCCATCGTCGGGCTGATCGTCTGGTCGCTGTCCAGCAACAAATCGGGCAGGAAGGCCGATACCGCCGCGCTCGCCGATGCCCGGACGATGCGTGCGCCCGACGGCAAGGCGCGTATCTATGTGACGCGGCGCGGTTTCGTTGCCGCGCTGCAAGGCATGAACGTCACGCTCGACGAGACGGGCAAGGGTCAGATCAAGTCGGGACAGATGCTGATGGCCGACGTCGAGCCCGGCACTCACCGGCTCCACGCTGCGATGGCAAAGGGCATCATGGCGAACGCGGGGGCGATGGAGGTCACGGTCGCAGCCGGCGAAGTCGCCGTCATCGATGCGATGTTCGAGATGAGCGCGTTGAAGGGCGACGCCAAGCTGACCCGCCTCGACGGCGCGAAGGCTCGCGAGAATGTCAACGCCACCAAATTGATCCTCTGGGAAGTCGCCCCCGGCTGACCCGTCGGCAGGCGCGACGAAACGACGTCTGGCTGCGGGCAATGGTGAAACCGCGCTGCAACATTGGCGTTATCGGCACGTTCTCCCAAAAAGGAGAATTTGATGGCCCTTCGCCAAACCCTGTCGGCTGCGCCGGCGCTTGCTTCGCGTAGACATGCTTTCCCCGGTGAAGACGAAGCCTACACCAAAGCCCGAAAATCGCTGCTTGCCGAAGAAATCGACCTGCGCCGCAAGATGACGCGGCTGGCCGAACAGCGCCGCGCGCTGCCGCCCGGACCGCTGATGAAGGATTACAGGTTCAAGGATGCGAACGGCGCCGAACTGGGCCTTGCCGAGCTGTTCGGCGAGCATGATACGCTGGTCGCCTATTTCTGGATGTACGGTCCCGAACGCGAACGTCCCTGCCCGATGTGCACCAACTGGCTGGGCGCGGTGAACGGCAATGGCAACGACATCAAGCAGCGCGTGGCGCTCAAGATCATCGGGCGCAGCCCCGTCGAGCGGCAAAAGGCCTTCGCGCAGGAGCGCGGCTGGCAGGCGCTCGATTTCGTGCAGGTGGTTGGCGATGGCTTTGTGAAGGATTTTCGCTTGCTCAGTGCCGACGGCGGCGAGACTCCGGCGCTCGCGGTGTTCAAGCGGAATGGCGGCGGCATCCGGCTGTTCTGGAAAAGCGAGATGACACGCGAGATGGCTGACCCGGGGCAAGACCCGCGCGACGCGCCGGATATCGCCAGCCTGTGGTCAATCCTCGATCTGACGCCGGGTGGGCGCGGGACCGACTGGTATCCGTCGCTGGAATATTGAGGCCGAGGATTAGCCTGCCGCCCTCCTGAAACCGAACTTTGCGAGCGCACCTGCAACTTGGGGCAGAATGCGAAAGGCGACCGATCCCAGGCGCTTCTTGCGAAGGGCCGTTGCAATCATGGCGTTGACGCTGCGGCGCTTCTGCCATCGCCACGGGAGGAGCGGCGGTCGCTCGATATCCGCGATCAATTTCGCGAAATCGTCGACGAATTTCGTCCGCTCGCGCTCGTCGTGCGGGATGCTGATGCTGATGGGCGGGGCATCCTCGCAAAAATCCTCGAAAAGCAGGCATGGAAACTCATCCGGACGGATACCATAGGAGTTCGCGATGTCGGTGCTCAAAGCCGTATTGAAATCGCGGACTGACATCGTGCCCGACGTGTACAACCAATCTCCGGAATGGCTGGGAACGACTATATGCCAGCGCTTTCCGGCGATCCGGTTGATTTCGTCCCATGACGAGTAGAGCCACCGAAGAAATTCTGCGTTCATCGATCGCGACAGAAGAATTGTGATTACAGCCTGGTCGGAAACGAGAGCGCCGATCTCTTCCTGACTGACTATTTTCAGCATTTGTCTTCCTTCCCGATCGCTCGGTTCGGATTAAAGCTCAATCCCTTCAAGAAAGACAGGCCGAAGCGGTGCCGCTATGGAATCGCGTAGGTCACGTTCGCCTGACCGACCGGCTTGTCGGCATCATCCGTCCAAATACGCACATCCATCACCGCAAGCCGCTTGCCGAGTCGCAGCATATAGGCGTCGGCGAACAGCGGCCCCGGACGGCATGGGCGCAGGAACTGGTAATTGAGCGCGCTCGTCACCGCCATCGCCACCGGGCCGATATGCGCGAGGACGAGCGCATAGGCCGCCATATCGGCGAACCCCATCTGCGTCGGGCCCGATATCAGCCCGCCGGGACGCAGCGCATTCTCATTGGGATCCAGCCGCGCCTGAATATGGCCGGGCGCGGCGGAGACGACATGCCCGCGCGAACCCGGCGCCGAATGGGGGAAGGCCTCCGCCATGAAGGCGTTGAGCGCGTCCGCATCCAGACGGATCGCGCCCGACGAGATCGGAGCCGCCTCCCCCGCCATCGGAATCAGCGCGTCAGCTTCTTGTACGACGTCGCGTGCGGGCGCGTCGCGTCGTCGCCAAGGCGACGGATCTTGTCTTCCTCATAGGATTCGAAATTGCCTTCGAACCATTCGACATGGCTGTCGCCTTCGAACGCGAGGATGTGCGTCGCGAGACGATCGAGGAAGAAGCGGTCGTGGCTGATGACCACGGCGCAACCCGCGAAATTTTCGAGCGCTTCTTCGAGCGCGGCGAGCGTTTCGGTGTCGAGGTCGTTGGTCGGTTCGTCGAGCAGCAGCACGTTGCCGCCCTGTTTCAGCATCTTCGCCATATGGACGCGGTTGCGTTCACCGCCCGACAGCTGGCCGACCTTCTTCTGCTGGTCGACGCCCTTGAAGTTGAAGGCGCCGACATAGGCGCGCGTCTGCATCTCGTGCTTGCCGATGTTCATCAGCTCGTGCCCGCCCGAGATTTCCTGCCAGACATTGTTGTCGGGCTTCAGGTCGTCGCGGCTCTGGTCGACGAAGCCGAGGCGAACCGTATCGCCGATCGTCACCTTGCCGGCGTCGGGGGTTTCCTGCCCCGTGATCAGCTTGAACAGCGTCGATTTACCCGCGCCGTTGGGGCCGATCACGCCGACGATGCCGCCGGGCGGTAGCGAGAAGCTGAGATTCTCGAAGAGCAGCTTGTCGCCATAGGCCTTCGAGATACCCTCGACCTCGATGACCTTGCCGCCGAGGCGCTCGGGGACCTGAATGACGATCTGCGCCTTGCCGGGGATGCGCTTTTCCTGCGCCTCGACGAGCTGGTCGAAGCTCTTGATACGCGCCTTCGATTTGGCCTGACGGGCTTTCGGCGACTGGCGGATCCACTCGAGTTCGTCCTTGATCGCCTTCTGGCGACCGGCATCTTCGCGCGCTTCCTGTTCGAGGCGCTTGCCCTTCTTTTCGAGATAGGTCGAATAATTGCCTTCGTAGACAAAATAGCGGCCGCGATCGAGTTCGAGGATCCAGTTCACGACATTGTCGAGGAAATAGCGATCGTGGGTGACGAGGATGACGTTGCCTGGATAGTCGACGAGATGCTTTTCGAGCCAGGCGACGCTTTCGGCGTCGAGGTGGTTGGTCGGTTCGTCGAGCAGCAGGATCGACGGCTTTTCGAGCAGCAGACGCGTGAGCGCGATGCGGCGCTTTTCACCGCCCGACAGATTCTCGACGCTCCAGTCGCCCGGCGGGCAGCGCAGCGCTTCCATCGCGATTTCGAGCTGGTTGTCGAGCGTCCAGCCGTCGACCGCGTCGATCTTTTCCTGAAGACTGCCCATTTCCTCCATGAGCGCGTCGAAATCGGCGTCGGCGGGCGGATCGGCCATCAGCGTGCTGATCTCGTTGAAACGCTCCATCATGTCGGCGACGGGGCGGACGCCGTCCATGACATTCTCCTTGACCGTCTTGGTCGGGTCGAGCTCGGGCTCCTGCGCCAGATAGCCGACGGTGATCCCCTCGCCCGGCCAGGCTTCGCCGGTGAATTCGGTGTCGATGCCCGCCATGATCTTCATCAGCGTCGATTTGCCCGTGCCGTTCGGGCCGACGATGCCGATCTTGGCATCGGGATAGAATTGCAGGCTCAGATCCTTGAGCGTCGGCTTTTGCGCGCCGGGATAGGTCTTGTTCAGACCCTTCATCACGAAACTATACTGGGCGGCCATGGGAATATGCTCCGAATGCTGGCTGGGCCGCGCGCGCGGCCGGGAGAGTTGAGTTGCGCGCCGGTTAGCGAATGGGCGCGCCCTTGGCAATCATTGGGGCAATCGGCGCTTGCACGCGCGGGGCTCGCCGTTACGAAAGCGGTATGAAAATCCCCCGCACCTCTGCCGGCCTTGCCGGGATCGCCGCTTTCCTCCTCGGCACCTCCAGCGCTTCCGCATCGCCTTCTCCGGCACCGGACGCGGTCGACCTTGCCCAACAGGGCAACGACGTCGCCTGGGCTATTACCCGCGATCTCACGACCGATATCGGCCCGCGGATGGCGGGAACAGAGGCTGAGGCCGCGGCGCGTCGGTGGGCTACAACACGACTTCAGGCGCTCGGCTTTACCAAGGTGCGCGAGGAAGCGTTCGACATGCCGGTGTGGGTCCGCGGCGCCGAAGAGGCCTGGTTGAGTGGGCCGCTTTTCCGCTCGCAGAAGCTGGCGATCACGGCGCTCGGCAACAGCGCATCGACCGGAACGCAAGGTATCGAAGGCGAAATCGCCTATTTCGAAAGCTTCGATGCACTCGTCGCTGCGCCCGACGCCCAGATCAAGGGCAAGATCGTCTTTGTCGATCACAAGATGCAGCCGACGCAAGACGGCAGCGGCTATGGCTATTATGGACGGGGCCGCTTTACCGGCCCGAATGTTGCGGCAAAGAAAGGCGCGATTGCGATCGTCATCCGTTCGATCGGTACCGATAATCACCGCAATCCGCACACCGGCGTGACGAATTTCGAAGCCGGCGTGAAGCCGATCCCCGCGGGCGCGATCTCGAATCCCGACGCCGACCAACTCGTCCGGCTATGGCGGCGTCCCATGCCCGCGCGCTCCGACGCGCCGCCGCTTATCAAGATGAAGCTGATCCTGACGCCACAGAACCTCGGGACAAAGCAGTCGGGCAACGTCATCGCCGACGTGCCGGGCCGCGACCCCACCGCCAGCCCCGTCATCATCGCGTGCCATCTCGACAGCTGGGATCTTGGGACCGGGGCGATCGACGACGCCGCCGGTTGCGGCATCATCACTGCGGCGGCCACACATGTCATGAGCGCCGGCCAACCGCGCCGAACGATCCGCATCCTGTGGGCGGGCGCCGAAGAAGTCGGCGTGTTCGGCGGCAAGGCCTATTTCGATGCGCATGGGAAAGAAAAGCACGCCGTCGCGCTGGAATCAGACTTTGGCGCGGACCGCGTGTGGCGGGTCGACTTCAAGCTACCCGACAGTGCGAAGGCGCTTTCCGACCGGATCGCGGCGGCCGTGATGCCATTTGGCGTCGTGCGCGGGAAGCAGCCGGCGAGCGGCGGCGCCGACATCGGAGCGCTCGTCCAGGCGGGCGTTCCCGCGATCGACCTGGCACAGGATGGGACACGTTATTTCGACATCCATCACACGCCCGACGATACCCTGGACAAGGTGGACCCGGCACAATTGCGGCAGAATGTCGTGGTCTGGACGGCGGTTCTGGCGATTCTCGCCAACAGCAGCGACACCGAGCTTCCATGACTGTTACGGAGAAATGACAGATTTCCGCGCGCGCCGACCATCTCAATTATTTTTGTTGACGATTCATGCGGAACGGCTAAATCCCGCGGCTCGCGGTACGGGAAGTTTTCCCGGACGCGTTAAGGCATTTTAGGGAGCCCACACATCATGAAGAAGTTTGCTGCTATCGCCGTTGCTGCCAGCATGTTCGCCCTCGCCGCTTGCGGTGAAAAGGCTGCTGAAGAAGCCACCACCGAAGCTCCGGCTGCTGAAGCTGTTGCTGAAGAAGGCGCTGATGCCGCTGCTGCTGGCGCTGACGCCGCTGCCGCTGGTGCCGACGCTGCCGCTGCTGGCGCTGAAGCCGCTGCTGCTCCGGCCGACGCCGCTGCTGCTCCGGCCGCTGCTGCTGCTCCGGCTGCTGACGCCAAGGCTGCTGCTGCTGCCCCGGCTGAAGAAAAGAAGTAAGTCGCAGCCCTTCGGGGCGTTGACTGAAACGAGAAACGGGCGGTCTTCCTTCGGGAAGGCCGCCTTTTTCTTTGCCCGCTGTCCGGGCGGGATAGACTTGGACGCTCGCGCTGTCTAAGGCGCGATCCCAGTAGTCGGGGAGTAGCGCAGCCCGGTAGCGCGCCTGCTTTGGGAGCAGGATGTCGCAGGTTCGAATCCTGTCTCCCCGACCACTATCTTCCCAACACGGCTACCCGGTCGAGGTCGCGATCAGCCGCGCGTAAAAATCGATCATCCGCTTGAAGCTGTCGATCGTCATATGTTCGTTGGTGCCGTGGATCATCGCCGTTTCCTTCAGCGTGAAGTGCATCGGCATGAAACGGTACACATCTTCGGAAATCGGCTCCATGCTGCGGCTGTCGGTCGCCCCGACGACGAGGAAGGGCGCAACGACGGCATCGGGCGCGTCGGCGCGCGCAGCGGCGACGACATATTTCCAGCCCTGCGAACTGGTTGATGACACAGGCGACGGCTCGTTCGGCGGCTTGACCCAGCTGAGGTCGACCGGTGCATCGCCGACCGCGGCCTTCGCCCGCGCCATGACGTCGGCCGAGCTGTTCCACGGCGCGATGCGATAGTTGATCAGCGCACTCGCCGATTGCGGCAGGACATTCTCCTTCGGGCTTCCCTCCAGCATTGTCGGCGCGATCGTCGTGTGGAAGGCCGCGGCCGACGACGGCGATGCCGAGAGCTGCTTCTTGAGCACCGGACCAAGCAGCCACTGGTTCGCAACCGCAAGTTTTGTCGTGCCGCCCTTATGCGCCGCGAGCGCCTCGACCATCGCCGCGCCCGGGCCGCGCATCTCGATCGGGAACGGGTTTTCGGTAATCGCGAGCACGGCGCGCGCGAGTGTCGTCACGCCGGTTTCGGCGGGCGGCATCGAGCTGTGTCCACCGGGCGCGTTGGCGGTGACCTTGAGCGTCGCATAGCCCTTTTCGGCAATGCCGATCAGGATCGCCGGGCCGTCGATCACCGGGGTATCGCGCAGCACCACGCTCCCTTCGTCGAGCGTATAAAGCGCGCGCACGCCTTCGGCCTTCAGCTTCGCCGCTGCCGCCGCGGCGCCCGCCCCGCCGGCTTCTTCGTCATGCCCCGACACCAGATAGATGCCGCGCTTGGGCCGGAATCCCTGCACTGCGAGCGCCTCCAGCGCCTCGAACAGCCCGATCAGCGAGCCCTTGTCGTCGACGGTGCCGCGGCCCCATACGGCTTTTTCGGCGATCGTCCCGGCAAAGGGCGGATATTTCCAGTCCTTTTCGGTTCCCTCGGTGACCGGCACGACGTCCTGATGCGCCATGACGATGATGGGCGCGAGCGAGGCGTCGCTGCCCGGCCAGTGATAGATCAGCGTCCGGTTCGGCAGGATCGTCCGCGTCATCGCACGGTGCATCGCCGGATAGGTCGTGGCGAGCCAGCCGTGCAGCCGGTCCCATTCGGCGATATCATTGTCGGCGGGATCCTGGTGCGAGATCGTCCGGATCTGCGCCGCCGCGCTCAGATGCGCGACCGCCGCGTCGAGATCATACGCCGGCGTCGCGGCAAGCCGGATGTCGCTGCCGTCGGCGATGTCGGTGGGTTCGAACGTCGCGGTGCGGACCGCCGCCGTCCCCGCCACGATTGCCGCAATCGCCAGCCCCCCGATCAGGATCGTCCGCCGCTTCCCCATGTCCCTCTCCTTCTGCCGGCGCAATGAACCGCTATCGGTTTCGATTTGCAAGGAGAATACTTGGAGGGAGCGGCACGGAAAATGGTGGGCCCGGCACCCTTTAACATGAAGCATTAAATTATTGAAATAGCACTACAAGAAGCGCTACGTCGGCGAAATTACCCCCAAAAATCCCCCAAGAGGAGTTTCGGTAGGAGAATCGGCGAACTGCCGAAGGACGGTCGTCGATTCCATGTGAACGTATATCGCCCGGTCGAAAAAGATGCCAGACTCAGCGCCGCAAAAACGGAACACCCACCCGACCAAACGAAGCAAACGCACCTCCAGACTACCCCCTCTCCTCCCGATAGACATCGAGCAATGCGGCAGGAGGACGCAGCCCTTTGATGTCCTGTAGCCATGACGATGGAGCCAGTCGCCCCATATGATCTGGAGCCCGACAGTCCCTTCGGATAGGATGCGTGCACGAAAAACGACGAGGGGGAGTCATGATGAGCAAGATGTGGGACGATCTGGATCGCGCGGCCGGCCCCTTGAGCGACCGAATTGCAGTGGCCTCGCCCTCGCGCCGCCAACTGCTGGCGGGCCTGTCGGCATCGCTCGTCGGGGTCGCCTGCCCCGGTATCGCGCGCGCGGCCGGGCCCTTGCGCCGCTATCGCATGCTGCTCAACTCGGGCTACAGCGGCGTGAACAGCTGGTTCGTTATCGCACAGGACAAGGGGTATCTGCGCGACGAAGGGATAGAAATCGACTTCACCCCGGGACGCGGCGCCTACACTGCCGCGCCCCGCATGGCGGCCGAAGGCTTCGACCTCGGCTATGGCGACATCAACGCGCTGATCGAAGTCGCGGCGAACAGTGCAGCGCCCGCCAAGGCTCCGATAGGCGTCTACATGATGTTCAACCAGTCCCCCTCGGTCATCGGCGTCGCGGCGGACGGACCGATCCGCACGTCGCGCGACCTCGCCGGAAAGAGGATCGCGGCGCATTCGACCGACGTCGCGCTCGGTACCTTTCCCGCCTACGCGCGCGCCGCCGGCCTCAACCCCGCTTCGATCACCGTTCTTCCCTCCGACGCCAGCATGACCGAGCTCGTCACCGACATGCTCGCGGGGAAAAGCGACGGCGTCTTCGGCTATTTCACAACACAAACCGCCGCCGCGCTGACCGCCGGAATTGATCCGAAAGCCCGGCTGCGCTTTCTGCGTTACGACGCGGTGCTCCCCGATTTCTACGGCAGCGCGGTGATGGCATCGGGGGACATGGTGACCTCGCACGCCGACGATGTGAAGCGGATCGTGCGGGCCTTCAATCGCGGCGTGGTCGACGCCATTCGCGACCCGGAAGCCGCGGTGGCGGCGGTCATGCGCCGCGACACCAGCCTGCGCCGCGAAGTGGAGCTGTCACGCCTCGCGGAAACGCTGTGCCACGAAATGAACCACCCCGAGCGTGCAAAACTGGGCATCGGCGATGCCAGCGACGCGCGCCTGTCGCGCGCGATCGCCGCGATGGCCGAAACCAAACCCCTCCCGCGAACCCCCGCTACGCGCAGCATCTTCACCCGCGCCTTCCTGCCGCCCCGAAGCGCGCGGCCGGATTAGAACTGTACAGGCCGCTGTCGGGCGACACCTCGGAGAGAAAGATTGTTCGCGCTCGGCAGGCGCCGGATCAACTTCCGGGAAACGCCTGTCGAGCCCTGTGCCGATCGAACAAAGCAGACCGTATCAGGTCAATCAGCCTACCGCTGCAAGTGGCCGTTGTAAGTCCGCCTTTATCCGACCTCAAATCAAGCAGACATTGCGGTTCGAACCGTGATATTTCGCGTCACCCCAACTCAGTCAGGCGAGCGGACGATCATTTCTTACCCGCGATCCACGCCTCCACATTCCTGCGCAACAGCGCCAGCGGCACGACGCCGTCACCCAGCACGACGGCGTTGAACGCCTTGATATCGAAGCGCGTTCCCAGCGCCTTCCGGGCCTGTTCGCGCAGCGCGAGGATTTCGAGTCCGCCCGAATCATAGGCTGTGAGTTGCCCGGGCAGAATAGCAATGCGGTCGGTCATGCCGCGCGCAACATCGGGAGGGAAACGACCGGTTTCGGTCAGATAGGCGACCAGCCGCTCGCGATCCCATTTCCCGAGATGCAGCCCCGGATCGGCGACCATTCCCCGGGCAGGCCATGCCCGGCGGGAAATCTTCATCTGGGGCGTATCGAGCAGGCCGATCTCGTCGGACATGCGCTCGGCATAGCGCGCCCAGCCTTCGATATAAGCCGAGTTGAAGCCGATCTTCGAAAGCCGGCTGTTGGGCAGTCCTGCGGCATAGGCCAGTTGCAGGTGGTGACCGGGATATCCCTCATGCACTGCGGTGATCGCCATGTCCGCGCGGCGCGCATCCTCGATCTTGCCGACCTGCAACATGTAGAGGGCGGGCTTGGCCGGGTCGGCCTCGGGCATGTAGAACGAGCTGGCGCCCGACGCCTCCATCGCATCGCTCATCGGACGCACTTCGAGAGGTTGTTGCGGTACATTGTCGATCAGTGCCGCCACCGCGCTACGGGCGCGTGCCACGACCTCGCGATTATAGGCAACGACCTCCTCCTTCGACGCGAACCGTTCTTCGGGATCGGCCTTCACCCGCGCGACGATCTGCGGGAAGTCGTCGGTCCCGTAAAGCGCCTTGCCGATCGCACGGACGTCGGCGACATTGGCTGCGACGGTGCGCTCGCCGAGCGCCGCAACCTCTTCGCCGGGCCGGTCGAGCGTGGTGTAGGAACGCAGCATGGCATTGTAGCAGGCGCGGCCATCGGGCAAGTCGAGCACCGACAAGCTCTCACGCGCGGCGGGAATATAGGTATCGCGCAGGAAGTCGCGATAGGTGCGGACCGCCGGCGTGATCCTGTCGCGTATCAGTGCCGCGAAATCGGCCTTGAACGTCGCATCCTCCGCGGTCCTGGCGGGGGCAAAGAACGGCGAGGCCTCGGGCGTTTCGACGATCAGCCCCTCGACTTGCGCGAGCACGCGCACCGCGACCGAACGCGGCACGACATACCCCTTGGCGATACCCTGCTTCAGATTGGCGATATCGGCGGCGATATAGGCGGGCATGCCGCCCCAGCGTGCGAGCGCGTCTGCACGGTCCTTCGCCGTAGCGACGGGCTGGCGCTCGACCAGGGTGGGGAAATTGCCCGGCCAGCCATCCATGTGCGACACGCTCCAGAGTTCGCTGTGACAGACGCGCAGTCCCCGTTCGGCCTCCAGCATCTCGCGCGCGATCGCATAATCCCGAATGCTCGCCCGATCGGTCAGCGTCGTCGCATCGAGCGCATCGAGCCGGGCAAGCAGCATATCGACCTCGGCATCGTTGCGCGCGATCCTCGCCGGACCAATGTCCTTCAGCACGTCGTTCCGTCCGCCCTCTATCCCCGTATAGAATGGCAAGAAGGGGTCTGCGGCGAGCCGGTTGGCAACGACATCGTCGGCAATCTTCGCCATCGTATCGCCCGAGGATCCCCACGCAATCGCCGGGAGCGATGCTGCCGCAGCAAGCAGCGCACTTCCCCGGAGCATTTTCGACCAGCAACGCATGCCAGACCTCCATTTTCCTTATAGTTTCGGCGGACTAGCCGAGATAGAAATGCCCGGGAAGTCAACAAGCCGTCGATCAAGCCATGTCTCCGGCGATCGATGACTGCTCACCCGTGAAACCGTCCGCGTTCCACGCGATCCCGTTCGCGCTATTTCGTTACGGGCTTCGCAGGAAGATCGAGCGCGATCCGCTCGATGCGCTCCGCGACCATGCGTGCGCCGAGATCCTTGCCGATCGAATTCGCGATCACCGCCACGGTTACTCGATCCCCGGGAAATTCGGATAGCGAACTGTTGAAACCGAAGATGCCCCCGCCATGCGAGATCTTGCGGTGCCCTTCATAGTCGGAAATGAACAGGGCATAGCCATATTCGCCCGCAGGCATGCCGCCCTTTTTCGCAATCGCCTCGCTGCTCGTCCTGCCGTTCCCCAGCTTGCCCGGCGCGGTCATGGCAGCGAGCGAGGCGGGCTTCAGAACCTTGCCGCCGAACAGCGCGGCATTCCAGCGCGCCAGATCCTCGGCGGTCGAGCGCATGGCGCCCGCCCCGCCCGGAATCGTCATCGAGATGGGCGCGGCGTTGCGAAATTTTCCGGGCTCTCCGTCATATCCCGCAACGCGGCCGGCAACGATCTCCCGTTCGTCGTCGAGCGCGGTGTGACGGAGGCCGAGGGGCTCAAAGAACCGGGCCTCCAGAACTTTCGCCAGCGGCCTCCCTTCAACCTTCTCGACCACGGCGCCGAGCAGGAAATAGGCTGTATTGCTGTAGTTCCAGTCGGTACCGGGTTCGAAATCCTGCACCTTCGGCATTTTTGCGAAATAGGCGACCCATTGATCGGGTGATTTGGTCAAGGCCGCCTGCGCGAGGAAGCTTTCGTCCTCGGTATAATTATGCATTCCCGACGTGTGGTGTAGCATCTGTTTCAGCGTGATCTCGCCTGCGCGAGGATAGTCGGGATAATATTTCGACAGCAGGTCGTCGAGCGACAGCTTGCCTTCCTCTTCCAGCTTGACGAGCGCCGCCGCGGTAAACTGCTTGGTGACCGAACCGATACGAAAAATGCTGTCGTTGCCAACCGGCATGGCGAGTTCGAGACTGCCCGCCCCATAGCCCTTCACCAGCAGGGGCTTGCCGTCCTTGTAGACCGCAACCTGCAGCCCCGGTGTCTCGCCGGCAGCGATCGCCTGTTGCGCCGCCCCGTCGATCGCCGCCGCGATGGCTGCATCGTCCGCTGCCCGCGCCGGCGCCGCGGCCGAGACCAGTATCACGCCGGCAAGGAGCCAGCCGCCTCTCATGATCGTCACATATTTTCTCCCAGATAAGCCGTTGCGGCCCTTTCGCTTTCATTATTGCCGGTTCGCCCGGGCGGCCCCGCGCCGCGATAATCGGAAATATTCTGCATGACGCATCGGTCCCGGTTGATTTGCCGCTTCGATTGTGGATGATCAAATCATCCTGTAAAGAGAATATGGTGCCTGATATGAAATTTATTTCCCGTTACCGCCCATCGCTCACCATCGCCCTTGCCTTGGGAACCGCCCTGCCCGGGGCGCCGCTTCAGGCGGCGGCGCAAGCGCCGGCGACCGTTCCGGCAGACACCGAACGCGTGGCGGGATTGGCGGATTTCGTCGATGGCGTGATGGCGCAGCAACTCGCTACCCGCGAGGTCGCCGGCGCGGTCGTCACCGTTGTGCAGAACGGCAAGGTCCTGTTCACGCGCGCGTATGGTTTCGCCGATATCGATCGCGGCATCAAGGTCGACGGACAGAAGACGCTGTTCAGACCCGGCTCGGTCTCCAAGCTCATCACCTGGACCGCCCTCATGCAGCAGGTGGAAAACGGGAAGGTCGATCTCGATGCCGATGTGAACCGCTATATCGACTTCGTGATCCCGCCCTTCGAAGGAAAGCCCATCCGCGTGCGCGATCTTTTCTCGCACACGCTAGGGATGAGCGACCTCGCCTATGACGAGAAGGAATGGACGAAGCAGGAAAGCTATCAGTCCTTTCTGAAGACGCATGTCCCGCAGCGCCTGTGGGCGCCCGGGACCGAAATATCCTATTCGAACTATGGTGCGTCGCTTGCCGGCTATATCGTCGAGCGGGTCTCGGGCGAGGCTTTCAATGCTTATGTCACCAGACACATATTCCAGCCTCTCGGCATGACCCACACGACCTTCGCCGAGCCGCTGACGGGCGAGAATGCGGCGAATATGGCGCTGGGCTACCAGTTCGCCGACGGCCGCTTCAAGGCGAGGCCCTATGAACGCTACGCCAAGATCATGCCGGCTGGCTCCGCGGCATCGACGGCCCCCGACATGGCGCGCTTCATGCTCGCCATGCTGGGCGACGGCGCGCTGGACGGGAAACGCATCCTCAAACCCGCATCGGTCGCGCTGCTCGAAAGCGATTCGATTGCGAATACGCCCGGCCAGCCGGGTATGGCGCATGGTTTCATGGTCGCGCGCGAGCAGGGCCCCCGGATGGTGGGGCATGGCGGCAATACCGCGGATTTCCATTCCTATCTCCTGCTCGCGCCGCAGGCCGGCCTCGGCTTCTTCGTGTCGTTCACGGGTGGCGACGCAAGCTATGCGGGGCGAACCGAACTGAGCGACGCCATCATCGGCCGCCTCTTTCCGCAGCCGCCGGCAAAACGCTGGACGCAGGCGGGCGCCCTGCCGCCGCTGGGAGCATATCGGTCGAACCGTCGCGACTACAGCATAGCGGCCGACCCTGCGGGCGACATCAAGGTGTCCGCGGTCGGCGATCATGGACTCCTGGTCGAAGGACACGGGCAGAAGACGGCCTGGGAAAAGATCGGGCCCGATCGTTACGAGCGTATCACGGGAACCGCCGAGGGCGGCCCCTACGACCAACTGCGCTTCTACGGGGACGCGGACCACCCGCGCCTCGGTTTCGCGTCCCAGCCGCATGTCGCCTATCATCTGGTGAAGCCGGGTCAGCCCTGAAAATCACCGAGACCTATCCTGACAGCCCGCGCACCACGCCGGAAGATTGCGTTCTAATACAGGTGGCGGCGTTCGCGCGGCGCTGGATTTTGCACTCGAATACCGCTGAAGGCGCGCTCCTTCGATATTGGCCGGTTGCGGCCGGTTGACTTCCAGTATCTGGAATGGCGAAAGCGGACGTCTTGCGCTTGGTACCCATTTGTCGCCGCTAAATGGCGTGGGTTTTCTGCCGGCTTTAGAGGGTCAGCGATCGTCGTTCCGCCAAATGCCCTCGGTTGCAAACAGCAAGATCACCGATCGATGATCGAGCGCCAAGCGCCGTCGATCTTCCTCGCTGCCGCAGGCCGCGACCAATCCGGCCAGACCCGCTGCTCCGGAAGGCGTGCTGGCTGGTCCGGCTGCCTCTTCCATTGTCTTGCAAGCGGCGTGCAACGCATCTTCGCTCACCTGGATTGCGGCGGCGCTATGCCACAGGAGAATGTTCAGCGCAGGTGCGGAGGCAGCACCACAGGACAGCATTTCCGCGCACGTATCAAGCGCACCTTCGATTTGGACGGGAACGCCGCGCGCGAGCCCGGCGGCAACGCATGCTGCCGCGCGCGGCTCGACGACGACAACCCGGCGGGGGATCGCCATGGCCGGGGACAAACCCTCCGCCATCGCCGCTGCGAATCCTCCTACCCCCGCTTGCACAAACAAATGCGTCGGCGTCGGTAAGCCGCCCTCGTTCAGCTGGAACCTGACCTCCTCAGCGATCGTCGCATAGCCCGCCATCACGTCCGAGACCACGATATCGTCCGGATCATCGCTCGTATCGGCGATCAACAGGCCTTCGCCGCGCGCCGCCGCGGCACTGGCTTCCCGAACCGCCTGATCATAGGTTCCATGGACGCGCACGATTTCGGCTCCCAAGTCGGTGATCCGCGATGCGCGCGCGCCGGAGACATGATGCGGCAGATATATGCGCGCGCCTACGCCGGCTTGCTGCGCGGCCGCTGCGACCGCGAGGCCGTGATTGCCGTCGCTCGCACAAATCAATGTCGTCGACGTGCGGCTCTGCGAACCCGATGCGTCGAAGCGGGAAAGAGCCAGCCGGGCGGCATGGGCACCTCCCAATGATTTGAAATTCCCCAGTTGCCGCCGGTCTTCGCATTTGAGGAAAATGGAGCCGACGCCAAGCTGTTCGGCCAGAGCGGGAAGCGCTACGAGAGGGGTGCGGTTGTTTTCCATGACCCCAAGCATAAGTCGGGTCGTCGCTGCTTGCCCGCAATCTTGCGCCTCCAGACGCGGCAGCGCCGCAAGTATCGGACCTATCGCGCCTCGGGAATCGCGATGGCGAGCCCCCGCTTCACGACTCCGAGCGCGACATTGGTCGTAAAGCGACGGACGTTCGCGTTCCGGGACACGAGCCGCGACATCAGGTCATCGTAGCTCTCGGTATCGGGTGCGGTCACGATAAGGACGAAGTCGGCCTCACCGGTCACATAATAGACCTGCTGGATTTGCTCTTCGGCGCTCAGCCAGCGTTTGAGTTCGGCGAGCAGCTCCGGCCTCTCCCGTTCAACCTGGAGGGAAACGACAAAAAATGTCGGGCGGCCCAGCTTCTTCGGGTCGCACACCGCGACGTCCTTCACGATAACGCCCTGCTCGCGCATTCGGCGAATGCGGCGCTGGATCGCCGACACCGATAACGGCACCGTCTCTGCCAGCCGCTCGGCGGTGAGCCCGGCGTCCTCCTGAACGAGCGAAAGCAAGCGGCGATCGAAAGCGTCGAGTTCCATGGCCGCAACATAGCGCCGGTTTGCGCTCCGCGAAGGCGTTTTTGGCATCATATTCGCGGCCTGACTGCATCGACATCGCCTATTTTACCGCCATCAGCCGAATGGAGCGGAAAATGAACAACAAGCGCATTCAAGATTTTGTTGAAGGCAAATGGGCGACCGACGTGATGCCAACATTGATCGATTATATCGCCGTTCCATGTGTGTCTCCGGCGTTCGACCCGGATTGGGCGGTGCACGGCCATATGATGGAAGCCACGACGCTTCTCGCGAATTGGGCGCGCCAGCATTTGACGGAAATCGAGGGAATAGTCGTCGAGATCCACCAATTGCCGGGGCGTACGCCGCTGATATCCATCGAAGTCCCGGCGACGTCTGAAGAGGATGATAACTCCCCCGTCCTGATATACGGTCATCTCGATAAGCAGCCTGCAATGGAAGGCTGGAGCGAGGGTCGGTCGGCGTGGACAGCCATATACGACGGCGACCGGCTTTACGGCCGCGGAGGCGCCGATGATGGCTATGCCCTGTTCAGTGCGGTGCTCGCTATACTCGCCCTCGCGGACCAAAAACTCCGGCGCCCGCGATGCGTGATCCTGATCGAGGCCTCCGAGGAATCGTCCAGCGAGGATCTGCCCTACTATTTCGATCATCTCGCCGCGCGGCTCGGTTCACCCTCGCTCGTGATTGCGCTCGATTCCATGTGCGGAAATTACGATCAGCTCTGGACGACGTCGTCATTGCGCGGGCAAGTCGCAGGCACGCTGACGGTGCGCGTCCTCGATGAGGCGATCCATTCGGGCGAAGCCTCGGGAATCGTCCCTTCGAGTTTCCGCGTCGCGACCCGCTTGCTCTCGCGCATCGAAGATCCCGTGACCGGATGCATAACAATGCCCGAGTGCGTGGCTCGGGTCCCTGACGCCCGTCTCGCTGAAGCCGGCCTCGCCGCATCCATCCTTGGGCCCTCCATCTATGAGGCCATGCCGTTTGTCGTGGGTGCGCGGCCGACGAACCAGAATGTCACGTCGCTGCTCGTCGACCGTTCGTGGCGCGCACAGCTTGCCGTTACCGGGGTGGACGGGCTGCCGCCTGTCGGCGCCGCATCTTCGGTCATGCTGCCCGCCACATCGCTGAAGCTCAGTCTGCGCCTGCCTCCCACGGTCGATCCGGACGCGGCCGGACAGGCGCTGAAGGCATGTCTGGAGGATCAGCCGCCCTATGGCGCGCAGGTCTCATTCGACATCGCCTTCGTTTCGCCGGGTTGGCATGCGCCCGAGACCGCCCACTGGCTGGCGCACGCGCTGGCCGCAGCCTCGCTTCAAGCCTTCGGCCGCCACCATGCCGCCTTCGGGGGCGGGGGCGGAATACCGTTTTTGCCCATGCTGCAGAAACAATTTCCCGATGCGCAGTTTGTCGTCACCGGCGTCCTTGGCCCGCAGTCGAACGCTCATGGACCCAATGAATTCCTCCACATTCCTGCCGCGCAGAAAGTCACCATGGCGCTGGCCCATATCCTCCACGCCGTTCCGCATGGTTGAGCTGGCCGCCCCGATCCGTCTCGTCCCCACTTTTCACGTTCGAAGGAAGTTTCCGATGCGCCTGCTTTATCAGACCCACTCGCCTTTTGCGCGGAAGGCGCTCGTCTTTGCGCATGAGATCGGCATTTCAAACAAGCTTGTCGTCGAACATCACGAAACGAGCCCGACTGCGCGCAACGATGATGTATTTTTCCACAATCCGCTGGGGAAGGTTCCGGTGCTGATCCGCCCGGGCCTGCCCTCCTTGTTCGATTCCAGCATCATCTGCGCCTATTTCGACACGCTTCGTGACGGCGCGAGCCTCTACCCCCTCGACCCGGAAGCGCGCTGGCAGGCCCTGCAGCTCGAAGCCCTGGCGCAGGGGCTTGCGGAGGCAGGAATAGCCGTCCGATGGGAAACGGTGCGCCGCCCCGAAGCGCTGCGGTTCGAAAATCTTCGGGACGGTTATGTCGCCAAGCTGGAATCGAGCTACGCGTGGCTGGAACAGCATATGGACTTCGGCGCCGACCTGGATGTCGGACAGGTCGCGCTCGCGACCGCACTCGACTGGATCGAGTTCCGAAACCTGCCCTCGTTCCGGGAGTTTTCTCTGTTAAGCCGATGGTTTGATGCGTTTTCATCGCGCCCCTCCATGAAAGCCACGCCACTGTCGGGAGACACCGTTGACGCCGCGCCGGCAGCGGGAGGGGAAAGATGACTTCGATGCGGTCGCTGAAAATTGACCGCTTCTCGCGGCAGGTCGCGAGATGACCGCGAATGTGGTGTCATCACAGGTCTTGCCATGCCCATGTGTATTGCTATAGCAATACACATCTCGCCGACGACCAAGGGCAGGAGAACGCCATGCCGCATAATCGCCTTTCATCAACGCTCGGCGCGTGCTTCGCCAGCATCGCGCTCGTCGCAACGACGGGTCCGGCGCGCGCGGCCGACAGCGCCGAATGCCATGTCGGCAGCTACAAGCTCGCCGACGGACAGATCGTCGATATCGCTCCGATCGAGGCCGACCGGCTACGCTGGCGGAGCTTCGACGGTGCGGTCGGCGAACTCAAGCCTCAGCCCGGCGGCCGATGGCAGAGTCTCTATGGCTGGACCGGTCGCCCCGACGGGATCGAGGTCGCCCTGGGCGCGTGTGGCGAGGGCAAGATCCGCTTTGCCGGATTGGACGGGCACCGCCTGACCTTCGATGTGACCGAGGGCGATTTTCAGGGCCGCGACGGGGTGACCCTGAAAGGACGGCTCATACTGCCGAAGGGCGAGGACAAGGTTCCCGTCGTCGTGCTCGTCCACGGCGCCGAGCGCGACGCGGCCCTGCGTTTCAATTTCCTCCAGCGGCTGTTTCCCGCGGTCGGGATCGGCGTGTTCGTATACGACAAGCGCGGCACGGGCACCTCGGGCGGCGTCTATACACAGGATTTCGACCTTCTCGCCGACGATGCAACCGCGGCAATGGCGACCGCCAGACGGCTCGCGGGTACGCGCGCCGGTCGCGTCGGCTATCAGGGCGCCAGCCAGGGCGGCTGGGTCGCGCCGCTCGCCGCCAATCGCGCGCCTGCAGACTTCGTGATCGTCAGCTTCGGTCTGGCAGTCAGCATCCTCGACGAGGATCTCCAGCAGATGGAAATGGAGCTCACCGACAAGGGCTATCCGCCCGAAATCGTCGCGAAGGCGCAGGAGATTGCACGCGCCGCGGGCGAAATCTTTGCGAGCAACTTCAAGGACGGCTACGCCGAATTCGATACGGTACGCGCCAAATATCGCGGTGAGAGCTGGTACAAGAACGTCCACGGCCATATGACATGGCTGCTGCTGCCGCATGAAGAAGCCGCGATACGCGCCGAAGCGGTCAAATATGACTGGGGCACACCCTTTCGCTACGATCCGATGCCGACGCTCGTCGCGAACAAGACTCCGCAGCTATGGGTCCTCGGCGGGCGCGACTATCAGGCGCCAGCGAAGGAGACCAGCCGCCGCCTCGGCGCGCTGATCGAAGCGGGCAAGCCCTTCACCCTCGCCGTCTATCCGGGGGCCGAACATGGCATGACGCTGTTCGAGACGGCGGCCGATGACAGCCGGGTCTCGACGCGCTTCGCCGAGGGCTATTTCGCGATGATGCGCGATTTCATCAAGGACGGCGAGATTGGCGCCACCTATGGCGACGCCCGGGTTTCCGGGGCGGATAAGGGTGACTAGGAATGGCGTATCGCCATCGCTCGCTTTGGCCGCTTGCGGAACGTCGGCTTTCAGTCTTGGAATTCTGAAAGCCGACATTTCTGACGCCGAGAAGTTGCCTATTCGAAGAATGTCACCACTTGAAACGCAGCGACCCCACCACCGTGCGCGACGCACCGAAATAGCAGCTGTTGGTGAACGGACAGGCCGAAACGTGCCGCTTGTCGAACAGGTTCTGCGCATTCACTGCGACGCTGAGGCCGTCGAGCGACGGAATGGCATGGCCGAGGTCGTAGGCCATCATCGCATCGACCAGCGTGAAGCTTTTCGTCTTGAACATTTCGAAGGTCGTGATGCTGTTCACGACCTTGTAGCTCGTCGAGCCCCAGGAGCCGCCGACATAGCGGAAACCGCCGCCAAAGCTTAAGCCCCCAAGCGGCCCCTCGCCAGTGTCTGCCTTGCCGAAATCATAGGAAAGAAAGGCCGAGGCCTGCCATTCGGGAGTACCGAGCACCGGAGTGCCGGTCGTCGAGGGCGTCCCACTGGTACCGAGCCTGGTCAGCGTCGGTGCCACGGCTGCCACGGCAGGCGTGCCCTGCGTGATCTCCGCATCGGCATAGGTGCCGGCAAAGATCAGGTCGAGACCGGGCCGCAGTTCGCCGCGCGCTTCGAGTTCGACGCCGCGGATGCGTGTCTCGCCGATCTGGACCTGCGAGTTGGCGGGACGGCCGCCGGTACCCGCCAGCGGATCGCCCACCGGCACATTCTGCCGCTTCAGCTCATAGGCCGACAGGGTGAAGAGCGCATTCAGGCCGTGCGGCTGATATTTGAGACCCGCCTCATACATATTGCCGGTGGTCGGCGTGAAGGGATTGCCCATATAGTCGGCGCCCGCCTGCGGTTCGAAGGATTCGGTGTAGCTCAGATAGGGCGAGAGGCCGAAGTCGAACTCGTAGAGCGCGCCGAAGCGCATGGTGAAGGCGCTCTGCGACAGCGGCGTCAGCACGCGGTTCTTGTTGTTGAGCGTGCGCTGTTCGTACCAGTCCCACCGGCCGCTCGCGATCAGGTGGAGGCCGCCGATCGTGACCTGGTCCTGGATATAGAGGCCGGTCTGGTCGCGGGTCGTGTAGGTATTGGCGTATGCGGCCGACAGCAGCTTGAGATCGAGGCTCGGCACCGTGCCGCGATAGACCGGCGCGAACAGGCTGAGGTTCGGGATGCTCGTCAGCGGATTGGCGGTCTGCCCGGTGTTGAACTGCTGGAAATTCTCCCCGGTGATGCGGAGATAATCGAGACCAACCAATATGTCGTGCTCGATGCCGCCGGTGTTGAACTTCGCGTTCAGGCTGTTGTCGAGCGTGAGCGTATCGAAATCCTCGTCGGCACCACCGCCGCCGCGAATGATCGGACCATAGTCGGTGTTGACGTTTAGCCCGCTTCCGGTCGTCGCGAACCCGCCAACATAAAGTTGTCGATAACTCAGCTTGTTGTTCTGGAACCGGAAATTCGACCGGAACGCCAGATGATCGTTAAACTCGCGGTGGAACAGCAATGTCACCGACTTCTGCTTGTGGTCATAGACCTCATAGGCCGGATCACCGGTGTTGAGGTGCCGGTCGAGAACCCCGTTCGGATTCGGCAAGACGCTCCCGTAAGCCGGGACGCCCGAATAGCCGCCGCCCGACGGCGCATGCTGGTAGGCAGCGATCAGCGTGATGCTCGTCTGTTCATCGGGGACGAAGGCGATCATCGGGCTGATGTGATAACGCTCGCTCTCGGTCATATCGGTGAACCCGTCGGCCTTCTGCCACCCGCCGACGAGCCGCACGCGCCATTTGCCGTCGGCATCGAGCGGCTGGTTGACGTCGCCGACGAAGCGCAGGCTGTTGTAGTTGCCGACCTGCCCCTCGAAGCGGCCCGACGCCTCGGCTTCGGGCTTCTTGCTCGACAAATTGATAAGGCCGCCCGGCGTCCCGTTGCCGTAAAGGACCGAGGCTGGCCCCTTCATAATGTCGATCTGGTCGATCCGGTTGAAATCGGTTTGCGGCGTCGAATAGGGCCCGGCGATGAGCCGCATGCCGTCGAGGAAAAGCCCCGGTGCGAAGCCGCGCAGGTTCATCTGGTCGTAACGCGACACGGTGCCGCCGCGCTGGTTGGCCGCCACGCCCGCGACATAGCCGACCGCCTGGTTGAGCGAGATCGCGTTGCGGCGCTCGAGTTCCTCGCTGTCGATGACCGTGATCGTCTGCGAGGTTTCGATGAGGGGTGTTACGGTCTTCGTCGCCGACGATACGCTGGCCTCGCGCAGGCCGGTCACGACGATCGTATCGCTGGAGCTTTCGCCCTCCGCGGCCGTTTCTTCGGCAAACGCCGTCTGCGGACCAACCAGCATCGCGGCGGCCAGTGCCATCCGCGACAAATTCGACCGCGCAGTACGTGCGCTTACCTGCTTCGACGTCATCGATCACCCCTTATTGCTATTGATAGCGATTCTCAGTTGCAGCTAGTCGCAGAAACTGCTTAGGGCAACCCACAGTCGAACGACGCAGGGGCACAGGGGCAATGGCGGGCTCACTTTTGAACGGCAGCCGCATGGCGGCGCGGACGATTACCGCCATCGTCGGCGGCTATGCCGCGGCTGCCGGGAGCGTCTCCTTGCTCGCGCGCGTTCTGCCGATCGACCGCGCCGAAGCCACCATTTGGGCGATGACGCTGTCCTTCCTCCTCTACGCCGCGATCATCCTCTGGGCCTTTCACGAAATCCGGTTGCTGCGTGTCGCCGGGATCATCTGGGGAACCGCAATCGGCTCAACGGCTTGCGTGCTTCTGCTGGGGCCGGCACTATGACCAAACCCCAAGCCGATACGGCGCCCAGCGTGCGTCAGTCGATGGCGTGGATCCACGGCTGGCTCGGCCTGATTGCCGGCTGGATTCTCTTCGCGATGTTTCTGACCGGAACCGCGAGCTATTTCCGCCCGGAAATTACGCGCTGGATGCAGCCCGAAATCGACCTTGCGCAGGTTGCGCCCGCCATCGCCGCCGACACCGCAGTTGCTCACCTTCAAAAGGTCGCGCCGTCGGCCGAACAATGGTTCATCACGCTCCCCGACGAACGCACGACCGCGACGCGCATCTTCATCCGCGACCGGCCCGATCCAGGCCCGAATGCGAAACCGGCGCCGCGGCGTCCTGAAATGCGTCTCGACCCAAAGAGCGGCGAGGAAGTCACCGCGCGCGAGACGCGCGGCGGCGAACATTTCTATCGCTTTCACTTCCAGCTCCAGATTCCGCACCCTTGGGGCCGCTGGCTTGCCGGGCTGTGCGCAATGGCGATGCTGACCGCGATTATCTCCGGTGTCATTACGCACAAGCGGATCTTCGTCGATTTCTTCACCTTGCGTTGGAGCAAGGGTCAACGCAGCTGGCTCGACGCGCACAATGCCTCGGCGGTGCTCGCCTTGCCGTTTCACGCGATGATCACTTACACCGGCCTGATCACGCTGGTCGCCATGTATATGCCCTGGCCGATCGCGGCGAACTATAAGGACCCGGCGACCTTCGAGACGGCCGTCTTCGGCGCAGAACCCGAAGAGGAATATTCGGGACGCTTCATCCCCCTGACGCCCGTGGCGCCGCTCGTAGCAGATGCGTCGCGCGAATGGGGCGGCAGGCCGGCGACGATGACGGTGCGAAACCCCAATGACGCGACGGCGACGATCACGCTGTTCCAGAGCGCAAAGGACCGGCTGAATGCGCGCGGCGGATCGATCGTCTATTCGGGCGTCGACGGCCGCAGGCTATCGGCCTCGCCTCCCCCCGGCCCCGGCGCCGAAACCGCCGGCGTCATGCTCGGCCTCCACATGGGCAATTTCGCCGGGCCTCTGCTGCGCTGGACCTACTTTTTCCTCGGACTCACCGGCACCGCGATGGTCGGCACGGGGCTGGTCCTGTGGACGGTGAAGCGAAAGCGGCCGAACGCCGCGCCCTTCTTCGGGCTTCGGCTGGCCGAACGATTGAACCTTGGCGCGATCGCCTGTCTTCCGGCCGGTATGGCGGCTTTCCTTCTTGCCAATCGCCTGCTTCCGGCGTCGATGCCGGGAAGAGCCGACATCGAGGTGAGCATCATGTTCTGGACATGGTTCGGGCTTGCCGCAGTCGCTTGCCTGCGCCCGATCCACCGCGCATGGGCCGAAACGCTCGCGCTGGCGGCGATCGCCTTCCTGGCCCTTCCGATCGTGAGCGTCCTGACCACGACTCGCGGATTGCCGACGTCGCTCCAGAAGGGCGACTGGCTCTTTATCTCTTTCGATCTTGCAATGATCGCAACTGGCGCGCTCCTCGGCTTCGCCGCATGGCGGGCAGCTCAAAGCGCCCCCGCTCCCGTCCGCCAGCGCAAGCAGGCTTCCGACGCCGTGCAGCCCCTCAAGGAAGCGGCAGATGCAGCTTGAGCCCTTCCTCCTGAGTTATGCGGGGTTCGCAAGTATCGCACTGACAACGCAGCGCATCCGCCGCAATATCGCAATGCCAAACCTTCCCAAGATCGGCGCATTGCGTATTTTTGCGGCGATCCTGTTTTCGCTCGCGGCGTCGCGCGCCGTCGACCATTTCGGTGCCGAGAAGGGCTGGGTCGCCTTTATAGGCATGGTGTGCCTCTCGGCAGTCCCGCTCGTCCTGATGATCTCGCGATGGCCGCGGGTGGGCGTGTCGGCCGGCCTTGGAGCAGTGATCGTCGGATTGGGCGCGATGCTGCTAAATGGCGCAGGATAAATCTAATCGTACTGGCCGCAAACTGACTGGCAGCTTTTGGGAACGCAATCCCAGATAGCCGCCGTCAGCAAGCGAGATCGCACGAACGACCGCCGGCGCCCTGTTTATCGACAAATACTGCCTGGACATGGATATATGTTCATTGGCTATCCCCTCCGGCCTCGCTAGACGACGCTCCATCCGATCGTATTCGGAGGGGCGTGTGCGGAAAATTCATCGCGGCCTGTCGGCCGCTATTCTGACCGGCCTCGGCGCCTTTGCGACCGGGGCAGCCACCCAGGAGACGACGCCCTTTCCTTCCCGCCTCGCCCAGGCGATCGCGCCTCCCGACGTCAATCCGGACGGCTTTTCGGGGCAGGCGCGCGTATCCTGTCCGACGCGGTCACCGCCAGCCGCTATGTCCTGATCGGCGAGAGCCACATGACCCGCGAGATCCCGGCGTTCACGACCCAGATCTGCCGCCTGATGGCGCCCTCCGGCCTGACCGCCATGGTCGTCGAGACCGGCCTGGAAGCGGCTCGCGTCGTCGATGCCGCGATGCGATCGGAAGACCGCGAGGCCCGGATCGACAAGTTCCTGCGTGCGCATCCGAGCGGCATCGCCTTCTTTAACGGACGGGATGAAGTCCGGATGGCGGGCGATTGCGCCGCCGCCGCCGGACCGAAGTTCCAGCTCTGGGGACTGGACCAGGAGTTCCTCGGATCCAGCGGGCCCCTGTTGCAGGAAATGCTGGCATCGAGGCCAGGTCCCCGCGCCCGGGCCGCGCTGGCCGATCTGGCGGCGAAGGATCGGAAGGCGACCGCCGCCGCGCTCGCATCGGGCTCTCCCTTCGACCTGTTCCTGCTCTCGGCCAGCCAGGACGATCTCGATCGGGCGGCCGCCGCGATCACGCAGGATGGCGGGAAGCGCGCCCGCTATCTGTTCGGCCTGCTGACGGAAACCCGCGCCATCTATCAGACGTCGAAGGCGCGCAAGGGCGATCCCAACGGACGCCGCGCACGGCTGATGAAGCGCACGCTCGCCGCCCAGCTCGCAGCAAATCCCGGCGCACGGCTCCTGCTGAAGTTCGGCGCCATGCATGCCTACAAGTCGATCAATCCGCTCAATCAGCGCGACCTTGGCGCCTATGTGGCCGAGCGTGCCGATGGCGAAGGAGGCTCTTCCCTGCACATCGAGTGCGGGCGCCGACGAAATGCGGCTGCGGCTTCGCCCGGCTGGTGTTCGCGAAGCGCATGGTCATTCGCGGGCGACGGCGGCGGAGATTTCGGTATCGGTCATTCCTTCTACCGCGGAAGGAGACACTCCTACAATCCGCCGCTTCGCCTTATGTTGCGTATCGCTAGGCCATGGCGGCCAGAATTTCCTTGATCGCGACGAACGCAAAGCAGACCGAACTGTCGGCCACCCCGTAGGGCAGGAATATATCGTCGCCGACGCGGATCGCGCCGCAGGTGTAGACGACATTGGGGACATAGCCTTCGCGGTCCTCGTCGGCGGCTGACAGGATCGGATTGGGCGTCCGGCCGATCACCTTCGACGGATCGGCCTTGTCGAGCAGCACCGCGCCGATCGCATATTTGCGCATCGCGCCGACCCCATGCGTCAACACCAGCCAGCCTTCATCAAGCTCGATCGGCGCGCCGCAATTACCGATCTGGATGAGTTCCCATGGAAAGCGCGGCTCCAGCAATAATTCGCCGTCCTCCCACTGATCGACCGTGTCCGAGCGCAGCAGATAGAGATTCTTGCCGTCCTGCCGACCGATCATGCAGAATTGCCCGTCGATCTTGCGTGGGAACAGCGCCATGCCCTTGTTGCGTCCCGCCTTTCCCTTGATCGGGCTCAGCGTGAAATCCCTGAAATCGCGCGTCCGCAGCAGCTCGGACTGGATGTCTCGCCCGCTATAGGCGGTGTAGGTCCCGATCCATTCGCTTTTGCCGCTATCGCGCTCGAACTCGAGCAGCCGCAGATCCTCGAGCCCGTTGCGCTGCGCCTCGGTGATCGGGAAGATCACCGTGCCCGAAAGGGTGCTGTCCTTCTGCCGATAGAGCGAGACAACATCGTCGGGCTTGTCGTCGCGGTGCGGACCAAGCATCGCCGCCGTAGCGAAGGCGGGCTGCGGCAGCAGCGTCAGTTCGCGGTCGCAGGTAATGATTCCCTCGCGAAAGGCGATCGTCGAAATATGCCCCTCGCCGACCGCGCGCAGCGACAGGAGGATGCGGATGCAGCCTTCCTCCAGCCCGGTCTGGTCAGGATGACGAACGACGCTGGGGTTCATCAGCGCCGCCGCGGCATAGCTATATTCGTGACAGAAATAGGCGCCGATCAAGAGGCGCATCTCGCGTTTCAATTTGAGGCCTTCGAGGCCGAGTTTGGGTTCTATCTGCTCAAATCGATCCTCGAACACCTTCTCGATCTGCCAGTGCCGGTCGGCGAAATCGCGCAGCACCACACCGAGCTCGGCGCGCACGGTACGCGTGTCGAGCGTCACGATTTCGCGCGCCAGCCGCTGCACGCGTTCGAGATCGGGACCCGATGCTTGCCATGCGAGGTGAAAGGGCCGCACGACGACGCGCGTCGGGTCGGCATGGAGCCGCAATTCATCCTGGACAAGATGCACCATAATCCCCTCAGTCGGCTTTGCAGATGAAATCCCGGATCGCGTAAGTCGCGTGCTGGTAGGCAAGAACCGACTCCGCCCCTTCGTTGAGGTTCAGGCCGCGCGGGTTAATGCCATCCTTGCTGCTCCCGGTCAGCGGATCGCCAACGATCACGCCGCGGGCATTACGCCCGGAAAACCATTCATAGGCGCGCCGCGCGTGCGCCAGCCAGATATCGTCGCCGGTCACATCATAGGCGGCCGAAGCGGCATCGATCACGGCCCAAATCTCGAGCGGCTGCTGATCGAATGGCCGCGGCAGCTCATAGGCATGGCCGAAGCTGTCGGACCCGACGGGGCGATAGTGGCCATAAGGCGAAATCTGCGCATCGTTGATCCACCGCAGCGTTTCGACCCCGCACGCGATAACATCCGCGCGCTCAAGTCGCACGCCCGCACGCAGCATCGCTTCTGGCAGGCGGCAATTGTCATAGGCGAGCACCGGCTCGAACCATCGCCAGTCCGGCCGCGCCGCAGCCTGATAGAGCGCGATCAGCCGGTCAGCGCCGCTACGCAATATCCGGTCCGCCAGATCATGCTCGGGATGCGCCGCGAGCACGAAGTCGGCGCCGAGCATCGCAAAGGCAATCGCGCGCGGTGACTCGAAATCCAGCGCGGACGCCGCGGTACGCTCGAACAATTCATGCGCCCATTGCCGCAGACGGAGATCGCGCGCGACCTGCGCCGTCGCACCGAGCGCCCAGAGGGTGCGGCCGCAGCTGTCTTCGGACCCCACATCCTCGAGCCAGTTGCGTGCAAAGCCCATGAAGTTGCGAAACTCGCCGCGGTCGGGATTCCATGCATGCTGTACGAACGCCGCAAAGACCGGGGTCAGTTGTCCGCACTTGTCGAGCGCGTCGTCGTCGAGCCGATGCATCAGCATCAGCGCCCGCGCATTGTCGTCGACGCAATAGCCGTGCGCGCGATCAGGAATGCTATGAACGCTGTGCTGGAGGATGCCGGTATCGTCGCAAATGCGCAGGAAACCGTCGATGCCTATCCGGTCGGGAATGGGCGCGGCTTTCGGCACGACGCGGCTTTTCGCGATCAGCGCACAGCTTCGCTCCGCGAACACCGGCCAGATCATGTCGCGACTGCGATCATAGGCGCGGCGCTGCAGAGTGAGCAGCCGGTCGGCATCGCCCAGCAGATAGCGGATTTCGTTCGCGATCGCTTCGCTGTCGTTGAAGGGGACGAGCACGCCATGATCGTCGGCGAGGAGCTCGACCGCATGGACATAGGGTGTGGAGATTACGGCCTTGCCCAGCGCCATCGCATAGGCGAGCGTACCCGACGTCGATTGCTGCGCCCCGATATAAGGCGTCACATAGATGTCGGCCGCCTCGATAAGATCGAGGAGATCGTCGGTGTCCAAGAACGCATTGATCCAGCGGACATGCGCATCGACCCCGAGCGAGACAGCGAGCGCCTGGAGCCGGTCGCGATAGGCCTCGCCTTCAAGCGCCAGCAGATTGGGGTGCGTCGCGCCAGCAATGCAGTAAAGGAAGTCGGGGTGATCTTCGACGATCGCGGGCAATGCCTCGATGACCGCCTCGATCCCCTTGCCCGGCGACAAAAGACCGAAGGTCAGCGCGACCTGTTTGCCCGCAAAGCCGAACTGCGGCTTGAACTGCGACGCGCGGCCGAAGGGACGATCGGGGACGCCGTGGGCGATCATGGCGATCTGGTCGTCGTCCGCATGATAGACGCTTCGCAGCAGATCGTGCGAGCGCTCGGACATGACGACCAGCTTGGTCGCGCGCGCGATCAAGCGCTCCATCACGCGGCGCTGATCGGCGTCAGGTTCGGCGAGCACCGTGTGAAGCGTGACGATCAGCGGTGCGGAAACACGATCCACCAGTTCCAGGATCATATCGCCCGCCAAGCCTCCAAAGAGGCCGAACTCGTGCTGCAGCCACACAATCTCGGCACAGCTCGCCTCGATTTGCCGGGCCGCCTCGACAAAGCTACCGGCGTCACCCTCGGTTATGATGCCGCGAACAACGAGGTCGAATATCGTGGGAACCGCGGCCGGCGCCATCGCATATACGTCGACCACAAGGTCGGGAGCAGCCTCGGCAAGCGATGAATGGATGTCGGTGGTGAAGGTGGCGATGCCACAGCGTCGCGGAAGAAAGCCGCCGACTAGCGCGATCCGGGCAGTACCAGAAGTTTTTGGCCGAAGCGTTTGGCACGCCTCCAAACCTTCATCGAACGATCTACGATCAAGCGTTTCGTACACGGGCATACCTTCCAAAAATGATGCGACAGAAGGCCTCACCCAGTATTTTGTCGTTTGCTTCGAGACGCGCAGCCGGTCGCGAACATCAGAAAACAGAACAGCTCAGCGGCGCATTTGTTCCTGTTGACCTACGCCTCGCGAGGAGCTTCGCAGGCCAATTCCGGTCATGCTCGCAAGACGGCAACGCCCCGCTCTCATTTCAGGCATGCGACGATAATTCTAATGATTTCAATCGTTTCTTTTGGATTGCGTACGGAGATTGTATCGAGACCCAGCGCCTTCGCCGGATAATCATTGCCGCCCGGAAAGATCGCATCGCCGATGAAGAGCATCGCACCCAGTTCGACACCGCTGGCGCCGCTTAGCTTCGTCAGCCCATAGGCCTTGTCGACGCCCTCACGCGTAATATCGATCGACGTCGCCCCGCCCATGTTGATCGACAGACCGGGCAGACATCGGCGGAGCTCTGCCTGGATCACCTTGCGTTTGGCGAAGTCGGGATCCCATTTTTCTTTGGCATCAATTGGCGCTTCCTGACCCAATGCCGAAAAGGTGATCTGACTCCCGCGATCCTCGATCCGTTCGCCCCAGACCGTTTCGGGAATGAACCCGGTCGCCAGCAGTGCCGCATCGAAGGCTTCGAATATGCGTCGCTTCTCCGCATCGGCAAAGATTTCGGCATAGCGCGCCTGCCACGCGCCCGAGCGGAACGTGTAGAGCTTGGTGCCGGTTGTCGGCATGAGCCAGAGCCGGGAAATGTCCGCGCGCTCGGGAAGACGCGTCGCCACCTGTTTTTCGAACTGCGGCCAGTCGCCACCGGATATCACCGCAACATCTGCCACGCGGAGGAGATCGGCAAGCGCCTCACCCATCGCGGGTTCCATCGGCTGCTTGCTTTCGGCAAGCGTTCCATCAAGATCGAAGGCAATCAGCCGTTTCATGCAGGCGTCCCTCCGCGCCCGTCGCTCGCCGCGTCCCGCTGCCGCCGCGCGGCGGCTTTGGCATCGGCAAGGTTCGAATAGCGATAGTCGCCCACCGCGAATTGTTCGACATAGGTCCGGATGATGCCATCCTCCTCGTCGCCCGGTGGACGCAGGCCTCCGCCCTCGCCTTCCCACGCCGAACGTGACGCAGCTTCATCGATCGCGGCGGCGAGAGGGCCGTCCTCCACGCCCAGCGAGCGATAAAAGTCGCGCCCGACGGCCAGAAGGGTGGCGCGAATGTCGACGACCGGATCGTCAGCTCCGTCGCTTCCGGCAGCCCGATGTTGGTGTGTCGCCTTTTCGAAGGCCTTCGCCATGAGCAATTCGGCGATCAGTACGTCACTGACCAGATCGTCCGGCGCTTTAACGGCGTCGACAGGTGATACCGCGAGATCGGCGATAGCCTCGGCATCGCCGCCCAAGCCGCGCCGCTCGCGATATTCGTTGATCCGTTTGGCATAATAGCGCGGCAGGTCAAAGTTTGGCATCGCCTGCCCCTCGCGGCGCGCTTGGCTCACGGCCATCAAGGCCATCTGATGGTGGTGGAGAAGTTGGTTGAGGTCCATGATTTTGCTCCTTCAGCGGGAGCGCAATGGTCTCTCAGTCGCCGGCACGCGATGGAAGCGGGCGATGTTATGGAAGTGGGGTCACAGGCTTCCGATTGCAATGAGCAGACATTTATAATTGTAGTCGACCGACGAGAGCCGAGTCATATGTCTCGACTTCCTTCAGAATAGGCCTAGCGTTCGACCGGCAGCGACTTTCCACGCGACCCGGAAAGTCGATGGGGCTTCCTTTGGTCACGAACGCAGAGGATGAGAGGGCTTCGCGGTAGCGAAGCCCTTTTGTGCCAGTGGCTCAGGTCTCATTCCAAACATGTTTGGCCGATAGCGGGCTGGTAGCTTTTGTCCGTCACGCGGCAAAAGCGGCCGCCGCTCTAACAATTTTCTGGAAGGTTACGACACAAGGCGCTTCAGTCACGCAGCGCGAGTGTAGCTGCTTTCTGCATTTTGGTCGTCTCCGCGAGGATGGCCTCGCGCGAAATGCCGGTTTCGGCATGTAGCAACTCTGTGGCTACGTAGCCGAACTCAACAAGCATCCGCATGCGAAGCCATATCTGGTCCCGCGACCGGTCGGGCAAGAAACGGGCGAACGCATCGGTCAGCTTGTCCGACACATAGCGATGGGATGCGATCCGAATGTGCTCGAGGCGTGGGCTGGAGTGCAGAGCCCGCTCGATCCAGATGCCGCCCGGTTCGGCCTCGGTTATTTCCGCTGTCTCCCGAAGCAGATCCCCTGTGTGCTCCGCATAGGCTTCGATTCCACCGTCTGCGTGACGTTCCAGCCAGCGCTCGAGAGCCTCGTTCTGACGGTCCATCAACCTTTCGCCAAGCGCAGCGATAACCTCATATTTGTCGCCGAAATAATAATAAAGCGCCGGGGGCGTGACGCCTGCGCGCTCGCAGATCAGATTGGTCGTAATCCGGTCGATCCCAAACTCGGCAAGCAACTGGCTCGCCGTGTCGAGCAAGCGCTTACGCGTCGACTGCTTCTGGACTCCTGCAGAGGCTTCTTTCGGCTTCGGTTTCGCCACCGCTATCCACTTCCCTTCTCTGCGACCACCCTCGTTCCCAGTGACTAGCACAATCGCAAGGCCAGTTGCACCTATATAGCAATTACTATATTATAGTAAAAGCTATAACGGTTCAGGGGATGAGAAAATGCTGAAAATCCGACGCAATCTGCGAATCTCCGTTGCTTGCCTTGCCACAATCGCCAGCGCCCTTCCGGTCATTGCAGCTGCGCAAGAGCAAGGAGCCTCGACAGGTTCAGATCAGGGTATCGGCGACATCGTCGTCACCGCCCAGCGCCGCGAACAGAATCTGCAGGACGTCCCCGTGGCGGTGACCGCTTTCTCGGGCGACACCATCGCCGACCTCGGCATCCAGTCGAGTTCGGACATCGCCGCGGTGGTCCCGAACGTCGAAATCGGCCTCCCCGGCGGCGAGGGCAACCAGCCGCTCATCTATATCCGCGGCGTCGGGCTCGCCGACACCAATTCGAACAACGCCGGGCCGAACGGGGTCTATGTCGACGAAGTCTATGTGAGTTCGCCGGGGGCGCAGACCTTCCAGCTTTTCGACCTCGAACGCGTCGAGGTGCTGAAGGGCCCGCAAGGGACGCTCTATGGCCGCAACGCGACCGGCGGCGCGATCAACTTCATCACCGCGAAGCCGAGCAAGGATTTCCAGGCGCAGGCCTCGCTCTCCTATGGCTCGTTCGACACGATCAGCGGCGAGGCGGCGATCGGCGGCCCGATTTCGGACGGCGTGCGGTTCCGCCTGTCGGGCACCGGCACGCATTCGAACGGCTATATCCACAATCTGCTGACCGGGCGCCGCGAGAACGGCCAGGGCAGCTTCGCGCTGCGCGGCCAGATCGCGTTCGATGTCGCCGACAATTTCGACGCGCTGCTCAGCGTCCATGGCGGCAAGGTCGATGTCCGTTCGCCGCAATATCGAAGCCTCGGCATCCTCGACCCCGCGACGGGCTTTACGACGCCCTGCGCAGAGGATGCAATCCGCGCAAACCAGTGCGGCAATGTCTTCGGCTATGTGAGCCCCGAGGGGTTCTACGACGGCAATTATAATCGCAGCGACCGGCTCGTCGTGAAGAATTGGGGGACATCGGCGCGGCTGAACTGGGAACTCGATGGCGTCACCATCACCTCGATCTCGGCCTATGACTGGAACGACAAGCTGCACCGCGAGGATACCGACGCGAGCCCCGCGTCGCTCCTCGATATCGACTATGGCGTCCGGTCGAAGACCTTTACGCAGGAATTGCGGCTGTCGGGGTCGGGCGGCGGCATCAACTGGGTGTTCGGCGGCTATTATCTCCACGAGACATTGTCGCAGAACCAGACCGGCGACCTGTTCCGCGAGTTGCGCCCGCTGACCCCGGGCGGCGGCGCCGATACCGGCGGCGTGACGACGGGCGGCGCGCCGGTGCTCTTCTCGCGCACGCTCAATAGCCAGACCACCGACGCCATGGCGATTTTCGGCCAAGCCGAAATCGAACTGGCCCCGAGCCTGCGCGCGACGCTCGGCGGACGCTATAATTTCGAGCGCAAGCGCTTCACCGCCGCGGCACAGCTCGAGGACGACGTCATCGACGGCTTCCCGATCCCCGGCGGCGTGCTGCCGCTCTATGCCTTCGACAATCGCAAATCGTTCGAGAATGTCTCGTTCAAGATCGGGCTCGACTATGACATCACCGACGATGTCATGGCCTATGCCAGCGTATCGACGGGCTTCAAAAGCGGCGGCTTCAACGGCGGATTCCTGAGCTTCGATCCCGCCGAGGCGGCGGTGCAGGCGCAGCCGTTCGAAGAGGAAACGCTGACAGCCTATGAAATCGGCCTAAAGTCGACTTTGTTCGACCGCCGACTGCGCTTCAACGCCGCGGCCTTCTATTATGATTACAAGGATCTGCAGCTCTACACGTTGATCAACACCGGCGCGATCCCGCTCACCCTGCTCGACAATGCGGCGAACGCGACCATCTATGGCGCCGAGTTCGAGATGATCGCCAAGCCCGCCGACCGCTTCGACATCACGCTGAACCTCGGCCTGCTCGATACCGAGATCAAGGATTTCACGAGCAGCGGCACCGATTTTTCGGGCAACCGGCTCGCGCTGTCGCCGACGCTGACCTTCAGCGGCATCGCCAATTACGAGCTTCCGCTCTCGGGCAAACTCGCGCTCGCGATCCAGCCGTCGGTCTCGTACCGCTCGCGCCAGTATTTCTCGGCCGACAATAGTCCGCTGCTCGAACAGAAGGGCTATTGGCTCGTCGGTGGGCGCATCGCGCTCAAGGATGCGGACGATCGCTGGGAAGCGGCGGTGTTCGCGCGCAACCTGACGCGCAAGAAATATATCAACTATGCGGTCGACCTCAGCGATTTCGGCTTCATCGAGCAGTTCCGCGGCGAACCGCGGATGTTCGGGGTCGAATTCCGGGTCAAATATTGATGCGCGCGCTGTTGCTCCTGCCTGCGGTGCTCCTGCTGGCGGGATGCCAGCCGGAGCCGTCGGCGAAGCCCCTGACGCCCGAGCAAAGCGCGGCGCTGAAACCCGCCGATGCGCGTATCGCGGGGCTGTACGAGCAGGCGTGCAAATCGTGCCACACGGTCCCCGACACCGGCGCACCGCTGGCGGGCGATCGGACGCAATGGGATACGCGCTGGGCAAAGGGCGAGGATGCGCTGCTGAACAGCACGATCCGCGGCCTCAATGGAATGCCGGCGGGGGGGCAATGCTTCTCCTGCTCGCCAGACGATTACAAGGCATTGATACGCTTCATGGCGGGGAGGGAGTGATGGGCAAGGTCACACGGCGCGCGCTGCTCGCAGGCGGCGGCATCATCGGCGTCGGCGCGCTCGGCGCCGGCGGGATCGCGGGGCGCAACTGGATGCGCGACCGCGAACCGTCGCTGCCCGCATCGCAGGATGCCAAGGGCCGGCTGCTGTGGAGCAACTGGTCGGGCAGCGCGACATCCTATCCCGCCAAGCGCGCCGCGCCGAAGAGCGAGGACGAACTGCTGTCGATCCTGACCAGGGCGCCCGCGCCGGTGCGGCCCGTCGGATCGGGGCACAGCTTCACCGCGCTGGTGCCGACCGACGGCACGCTGCTGACGCTCGACGGCATGGCGGGGCTCGTCGGCCACGACGCGGCGAAACAGCAGGCGACGATACGCGGCGGCACCCGCCTCGCCGACCTGGGGCCCGCGCTCGCGGCGATCGGGCAGGAAATGGTGAACCTGCCCGATATCAACAAGCAATCGATCGCGGGCGCGATCGCAACCGGAACGCACGGCACCGGACGCGGCATCCAGGCGATGCATGGCGCGATCGTCGCGATGCGGATCGCGACCCCGACGGGCGAGATCATCGAATGCAGCGCCACGCAGAAACCCGAGGTCTTCAACGCCGCCCGCGTCGGCCTCGGCGCCTTCGGCGTCGTCACCGAGGTGACGCTGCAGAACCAGGCACTGACACGCGTCGCCAAGCGCGTCGAGATTCGGCCGACCGAAGAGGTGTTCGAGGATTGGCCTTCGCTCCGCCAGCGGCACCGCAACGTCGAATTCTATGTCCTGCCCTTCACCGGTCATTCGGTCACGATCACCCACGACGTGACCGACAAGCCGGTCAAGCCGCGCGGTCCCGATAGTGATGTCGAGACGCTGATGGGGCTCAAGCAGCTCCGCGACTGGTTCGAATATGCGCCGTCGCTGCGCCGCAAGTTCGCGGCCGAGGAACTGGCGAAGATTCCGCCCGAAGAGGTCGTCGACGAGGGCTGGAAATTGCTGTCGAACGAGCGGCCGGTGCGCTTCAATGAAACCGAGTATCATCTGCCGATCGAGGCGCAGATTCCGGCGCTGCGCGAAATATTGTCGGCGATCGAGACGCACCGCCGCGACGTGTTTTTTCCGATCGAGGTGCGCGTCATCGCCCCCGACGATGCCTGGCTCTCGCCCTTTTACGGGCGCGAAAGCGGATCGATCGCGGTCCATGCCTATTATCGCGAAGAGCATGACTTCTTCTTCAGCATCGTCGAGCCGATCTTCCGCCGCCACGGCGGGCGGCCACATTGGGGCAAACTGCACAGCCTGAAGGCGCGCGACCTCGCGGCGCTTTATCCGCGCTGGAAGGAAGCGGGCGAGGTACGGCGCGCGCTCGATCCCGAGGGGCGGATGCTCAACGATTATCTGAAAGGAATATTCCTTGATGACTGAGGCGGCGAAGGGGCGGCGTTGGACGCGCCGCGCGGCAATCGTCGGCGGCGGGCTCGCGGTGGCTGGCGGCGTGGGTGTGCTCGCCTCGCGCAAGAGCGACCATGGCGGCGCGCACGACCGCTATTTCGCCAATTTGTCGGCGGCGCTGCGCAAGGCGGGGATCGCGCATCCGGTGCTCGTCATCGACCAGGCGCGGCTCGACCGCAACATCGCCGCGGCGCGCGCGACGCTGAAGCCCAAGGGCCTGCCGCTCCGCGTCGTCGTCAAGTCGCTGCCCGCCGCGGGGCTGGTCGACCATGTCGCGCGCGGCATGGCGACGAACCGCTTCATGGTCTTCAACGGCGCGATGCTGGAGATCATGGCGGCACGGCCCGACGCCGACCTGTTGCTCGGCAAGCCGCTGCCCGAAGCCGAGTTCGCCGGCATCATCGACAAGATCGGCGCCGAAGCCGCGGGCCGCATCCAGTGGCTGATCGATACGCCCGCGCGGCTCAGCCAATATGCCGCGATCGCGGCCGCGCGCTCGATGGCGCTTCGTACCAATATGGAGATCGACGTCGGCCTTCATCGCGGCGGCTTTCCGGACGGCAAGGCGCTGGCCGCGGCGGTCGATCTCGCGCGCACCCTCCCCCACGTCACCGTCGGCGGGCTGATGGGCTATGACGCGCATGTCCCCAAGATGAGCGATCCCGACGAGGCTTATGCCGCGTCGCAGAAGCTGTATCGCTCGGCGACCGCCGTCCTCCGCGAAAAGCTCGGCGTCGATCCCGCCACGCTGACGCTCAACGGCGCGGGCAGCCCGACCTATGCGCGGCACGCGCAGGGGACCGCGGCGAACGAAGTGTCGGTCGGCTCGGCCTTTGTGAAGCCGGTCGATTTCGACCTGCCCTCGCTTGCGCGCCATGCGCCCGCGAGCTTCATCGCAACCCCGGTGATCAAGTCCGGGCGCATGGAGCTTCCCGGCAATGAATGGCTGACCGGGCCCTTGACCTTCATGGATCCCAATGCCGCGCGCGCCTTCTTCATCTATGGCGGGCACTGGCTCGCGACCCCGGTCTCGCCGCCGGGGCTCCAGTATAGCGACCTGTACGGGCGGTCGAGCAACCAGGAGATGCTCACCGGATCGACCAGCGTCGCGCTGAAACCCGACGATCACGTCTTCTTCCGCCCGAACCAGAGCGAGGCTGTCTTCCTGCAGTTCGGCGACATCGTACTCTTCAACGGCGAGACGATCGCGGGCAGCTGGCCGACCTTCCCCGTCTCGGCCTGAGAGAAGCGCGGCCGATCGCTTCAAATCTCCCGATTGGCCCGGCGCGAAGAATCTGCCAATCACCGGCTATGAGCGGCGGGGAGAGCAGCGCGAGCGACCGACCGGAAGGGAGCCCCGGCGACGGCTGGCTGGGTTCACCGCCGGCCCCTTACGAAATCGCTGCGACGCTCTTTGCGGGCGTGACCGGCATCATGTTCGCGGGCGTCGGCCCGCTGCTGCTCGGTTCACTCGAACATGCCGGGCGGCTCAGCACCTCGCAGATCGGACAGGCCGGAACGATCGAACTACTCGCGCTGGGGCTCGCTGCAGGCCTGACCGGATCGGTTGCGGGCACGCGGAGATTACGGCCGCTCGCGATCGTCAGCGGGCTGCTGATCGCGCTGTTCAACGGACTGACGATATGGAGCGATGGTTGGTCCCTCGTTGTCCTGCGCGGCCTCGCGGGCCTACCAAGCGGTGCGCTGGTCTGGCTGATGACGGCGCTCATCGTACGCGCGCCGCGCCCCGAACGCTGGGCGGCGATCTATCTGACGGTCCAGACCCTCGCACAATTCGTGGTGGTCGCCGCGCTCGGATCGTGGATATTGCCGTCGTTCGGCGTGAATGGCGGCTTCGCTGTCCTGTCGGTACTGGGCGCGATGGCGACGGTTGCGGGCGCCGTCATCCCTCGCCGCCTTTCTCCCCTGCCCGTAACGGATACCGAACCAAGCGGTCTCCCGACGCCGCGCGGACTGTCGGCGCTCGCGGCGGCCTTCTGCTTCAACGCGGCCATCCTCGCGCTCTGGATCTATATCGAGCCGCTGTCCCGGCAATCCGGGCATCCCGCCGGAACGGCCGACCTCGCGCTGGTGCTTTCGCTCGCGGCGCAGGTGATCGGCGGGCTGCTCGCTACCCTGCTTGCCGGTCGGGTGCGTTGGTTGCCGGCACTTCTGGCGTCGCAGGCCGCCATGGCAATGCTCATGCTGCTCTTCGCATCGGCCCCCGGCCGCGACCCCTTCCTCGTCGCGGCGACGCTGTTTGGCGGGCTATGGATGTTCGCCGCCCCACTCCTCGTGCCGCTCGCGATCGAGGCCGACCCGACGCGCCGGTCGGCATCGCTGGGTTCGGGCGCCGCGCTGCTTGGTTGCAGCGCCGGTCCCCTCATCGCGTCGATGATGGTCGGCGCCGGCAATGTCAGCGTGGCGGCGGTCGTCGGTAGCTGCCTCATGGTCGCGGCGATCGCGATCGTGCTTCTCGTTCATTCGACACGTCGCACAAAAAGCGAGCCGACGCCCTAGTCCGCTCGGTTCACCGAAGCATTTTGGCGCTGACGGAAAAGCGGGCACCGGGTATCGGCCGGCGCCCGCGTCTGCTTCATGCGCGGATGAACTTCAGAATGTCCGCGTTGACCACATCGGCGTTGACCGTGAGCATGCCGTGCGAGAAGCCGGGATAGATGATGAGTTCGCTGTTCTGCAGCAGCTTGTCCTGCATGAGGGCGCCGGTCTTGTAGGGCACAACCTGATCATCGTCGCCCGCCAGCACGAGCGTCGGAACTGTGATCGCCTTCAGATCCTCGGTCTGATCGGTCTCCGAAAAGGCCTTGATGCCTTCGTAATGCGCCTTGGCGCTGCCCATCATGCCCTGACGCCACCAGTTCTTGATCACGCCTTCGGACGGCTCGGCGCCGTCGCGGTTATAGCCGTAGAAAGGTCCCGCCGGCACATCGAGGAAGAATTGCGCGCGGTTGGCGGCGAGCGCGGAACGGAAGCCATCGAACACTTCGACCGGTGTGCCGTCGGGATTGCCGTCGGTCTTGACCATCAACGGCGGCACCGCGCTGACGAGCACGGCCTTGGCGACGCGACCCTGCGGCTCGCCATGCTTGGCGACATAGCGCGCGACCTGACCGCCCCCTGTCGAGTGGCCGATATGGATCGCGTTCCTGAGGTCGAGATGCTCGGCGACCGCCGAGGCGTCGGCGGCATAATGGTCCATGTCATGGCCGTCGCTGACCTGGGCCGAACGCCCGTGCCCGCGCCGGTCGTGCGCGACGACGCGGAAGCCTTGCTCAAGGAAGAACAGCATCTGGTTGTCCCAGTCATCGGCGCTGAGTGGCCAGCCATGATGGAAATGGATCGGCTGCGCCTCCTTCGGCCCCCAATCCTTGTAGAAGATATCCGTGCCGTCGCTGGTCGTCACATAAGCCATGATCATTCTCCTCACGCAAAAGCTGTCAGTATCGGCTTCGCAACGCCGGCAGCGGCTGCAAAGGGCGCGGCAGATACAGAACCATCTGCGCCTCCTTAACGACGTCGAACCGCAGGATGTTCCCCGTGCCCAGCCCACCCAGCAACTGGCTGATCGGACCACCGGCGCGTGACAGTTTGACATCGCGCGGGAACAAAGTTTGCGCAAACTCTATCGGGTTGGTCACAAACTGCGTCTGGCGCCATTCGCCGTCGACCAAGCCGATCGACGTGTTGGTCGAAAGCCGCGATTGAGACGCGACCCGCCGGAGCGAAGGGAGAGGTGCCGTCAATGTCACATCAGCGGTGCCGTCCGTTGCCGATATGCTTGCCGTAACGCCGTTTGATGAGATATCGAACCCGATATCGGTCCGCCATTTCGGCAATTGATAGCCATACACGCCCCGCACCCGCGCAATTTCGGTATCCACCGGCAGCGCCAGCACATGGGCAAAGAAGCTCTGCCGCCGCATCGAATCCATCAGTTCGAACGCATGCGGCCCACGCGCGCCGGGGCGCCGGATGACGACGGCGACCGACACTTCGTTGTACGGATCATTGTCGCAGACCGCATAGGAGAAGAAGGTCAACGCCACGAGCCCGTAGCCCGGGAATGCGCGCAGCGGCTCCAGCGGCGCCGGCAGCATCGAGCGCAGCTTCTTCACGGGCGCGAGCATCAGCGCCTGCACATGGCCGGTGCGATAATAGAAGTTGGGCGCCCAGGTGGGGCCGATCCGTGACGAAGCCATCACTTTCGGGATGCGGCGAAAGAAATCGACATTACCCGCAGCGGGATCCTTCGCCACCTCGTCGAGATCGGGGTTCATCCGGAACCGGTCGTAATAGCCGCCAGCAGGGACCGCGACCTTGTGACCTCCAAAATCGACCTCTGTGAACCGCTCGGTCATGGCAGCGCCTTTCGCCATGCCATGCTAGGCTTAAACCCTGGTTGAAGGTCAAGGCCGCCAGCCTGTCTGGTCGAGCCTTCCATCACGCCACAACCTCTGACCGGCCCGCCATCCAGCGACGATAAGCGCGCGCGTTGCGCTTCGCATCGAGCTGCGACAGCAGGAGCGCCCAGACGGGCGAGACGTCGGGTTTGGTCCGCCGGTTCCGGCCAAGGCGAACGAGCTGGTATCGCACTGCCGCCATATGCGCCGACGAGGCGACCGGCTTGTTCTTCCATTCGATCGGCTTCAGCGCAGGCGCATCGTTGCGTCCTTGCCGCCAAGCACGCGGCAGGCCGGGCTCGATCGCGAGCGCGGTTGCGATGCCCGCCATCGCGACGCCGCTTTCGATGACCGCCTCGGCGACCGCGCGGCGGCGGATGCCGCCCGTCACCATCAGCGGCATGGTGGCGACCGCTGCGATCTCCTTGGCGAACTCGAGGAAATAGGCTTCGCGCGCGAGCGTGCGGTCGTCGCGTGCGGTCCCCATCATTGCCGGCGCTTCATAGCTGCCGCCCGAGAGTTCAACGAGATCGACGCCGAGCGATGCGAGCATCGCGACCACCGCGCGCGCGTCCTCGGGCGAAAAACCGCCGCGCTGGAAGTCCGCCGAATTCAGCTTGACCGCAACCGCGAAACCCGGCGCGACCGCCGCGCGAATACCGCGCACGATATCGAGGAGCAGGCGCGCGCGGTTCTCGAGATTGCCGCCCCACTGATCCGCGCGTCGGTTCGACAGCGGCGACAGAAACTGGCTGAGCAGATAGCCGTGCGCGGCATGAACCTCGACACCGGTGAAGCCTGCAAGTTCGGCCAGCAGCGACGTCGCAACGAAGCGCCGCTGAACTTCGGTAATTTCCTCCTCTGTCATTTCGCGCGGCACGGGAAAACGGTTCGACTGCGCGCCAAGATCGAGCGCGATCGCCGAGGGCGCTAACGCTTCTTGGCCCAGCCCCGCCGGCATCTGGCGCCCTGGATGGTTGATCTGCATCCACACCTGTGCACCGCCCGCGCGCGACACCTCGGCCCACGTCCTGAAGCGATCGAGATGCCGGTCATTTTCGAGCACCACGCCCGCCGGGCCCGTCATCGCGCGCGCGTCGACCATGACGTTGCCAGTGATGATCAGCCCGGCCTCGCCTTCCGCCCATGCGCGGTAAAGGCTGGTCAGCGCGTCCGACGGCGCGTGATCGCCATCGGCCATATTTTCTTCCATCGCCGCCTTGGCGATGCGGTTCGGAACGATGGCGCCATTGGGCAACTTCAGAGGAGAGAAGAGCGACATTTGCAGGTCTCCGAAAGAGGAATTTGACAGCTTCTAACCTTAAAGTTAAATTTAAGGTCAAGCTCAAATTTTCGAGGACTGCAAATATGAAAATCGGCGAACTCGCAAAGCGCAGTGGCCTCACCCAGTCGCGCATCCGCTTCTATGAAAGCATAGGCCTGCTGAAGATGGTCGATCGCCGTCCGAACGGGTATCGGACCTACCCGCCAGATGCGCTCGTCGTGCTCGAGTTGATCGACACGGCGCAGAAAGCAGGGTTCAGTCTCGACGAAATTCGCACGCTCGTGCCGGGCAACCTCGAACAATGGGATCATGGCTCGTTGATCCCGATACTCCGGCGCAAGGTCGAGGATATCGAAGCCCTCGAGTCGCGGCTTACGCAAAGCAAAGCGGGACTTCTTGCGCTGATCGCAGACATTGAGGCGAAGCCCGACGATCTCGACTGCGCGGCCAACGCCCGGCGGGTGCTCTCTCGCATGCTGACTGGCGACATGGGAATCCCGACGATGGCTGCGAGCGATGTTAAGCGCCTCGGCCAGACAGAACGGACCTAGCCAACGCGTGACATTGGCCGGTAGCGGACATGACGATCTACTGGGACAGCTGCTTTCCGGCGGCCAATCCGCCTCACGAAAGGTCCGATTTGGGGCGCATTGGCGCCGATTGCCTGTTAGCAGACTGCATGCTGAGAATGTCTGCTTCCATGGCGTAAGCGCTCAGCTCGCCGATGCCCCCACAAATACCCCCAACATGTCGTTAGAAACAGCTATCGATGCAGCGAGATTTCCACTCAAAGCACTAATAATAAATGATTTCATCTAGAGATCGGCAGGCTCCAGCCAATCCCAAAGCCCACATAAATCATTGATTTTATTGACTTTTTTAAAGATGGTGGGCCCGGCAGGACTCGAACCCGCAACCTAGCCGTTATGAGCGGCCAGCTCTAACCATTGAGCTACAGGCCCCCTTTTAACCTGGCGGGGGTGTGCGGGCGATAGCGGAGGGCGCGCCGCGTTGGCAAGCGCCAACGATCAGGCGGCCGGTGTTCGGGCTGTCCCGCGTTCGGCCATTGCCACTATCTGCGCCGCCGTTGTCGCTTCGACACCGCGCCGGGCGAGATGGTCGAGGATGATATCCCACCAGCGATAGAAAAGCGCGAGGTCGGCATTGCTGCGGACGTAGGGCGTGTTCCCCGGCTGCAGCGAAGGCGAATGGAAAGAAAAATTCAGCACGGGCAGGCCCTGTTCGATGGCGATGTCGACCGCCTTGCATGCGCGGCTGGCCGGAATACCCTCCGGGGTCAGTGCGATGCGCTCGACGAGACCCAGACGCGCCAGTGCTGCCCCCGCTCGCGTCCCGCGTCGCGCGAGCCGGTGGTACAGGCCTCGCCCCGCACCGCCGAGCGCGCCGCCAAAGACGGTCGTCACCGGCATCTCAAGGACCGCACCATGTGCGGTACGAACCCACCAGGGATGGAGCGGCGCTGCGCGGTAGTCGGGGCCATGGCCGGCGCTATAGTCGAAACCCGACCGGACCGATGTGTCGCAGCGGAACCCGAGTTCGGCGAGCATCGCCGCCGTATCGGGGCCGAGGCCGTAGCGGCCTGCACGGTAGACGGTGGGCGCTGTGCCGAAACGGTCGCGAATCGCATCGCGCAGCGCCGTCATCTTCGCGCGCTGCAAATCGGCGGGCAGATTGCCCGTATAGCTGTTGTGCGCGTTCACATCCTCGTCGTGCGGAGGCGTGACCCAGGGATGGAGTTGCGCCCCGATTTCACAGTTTCCGGCGTCGTGCGCCGCACCAAGGATGTCGACCGCGCGGTCGTCGACGACGATCGGCCAGTCGACGAGATAGATGGGCTTTACGCCCCCCTGTTCGAAATAGCGCTGGCAATCGGCGAGCGCGGGCACCGAGGCCAGCCGGTATCCCGTGCGGGCAAAAGGCGCAGCCCAGTCGAAATCCTCTTCGGTGTCGATCGTGACCCAGAAGCGCGGGCGTGCGCCCGCTTCGAGCCCGATCAGCTCCGCCGCGGCCGGATATGCAAAGAAATTGCCCGCAGGCTGCACCATGTCCCCTTTGCCCCGCCCCGGGTCTATTCGCCTTGCTGGACTTCCAGCTCGACCTCGGCCCTGGAGTTGGCCGACGGCAGGTGCAAGGTCAAGGCGTTATGCCCGATATCGAGCCGTCCGCCGCTGCCGCGCGCAAGGCTGTCGACGAGACGCAGCGAAAAGCCGAGGCTGAGGATCGCCGCGCCGGGGGCTTCGCCTTCGGGGCTGAAGCCCGGATCGAGAAGGTCTGCCGCGGTCGCGAAGCGTATCGTCGCCGGACGGACGATGCGCAACTGGAGCATGTCGTCGTGGCGCGATTCGGTGACCAGTTGCCCGACCAGTATCGCACCCGGTTCGGACACATCGATCAGTGCGGTCAACAGGCGGCCGACCATGCGGCGGATATCGGCATCGCTCGCCAGCCCCAGGAACGGCCCGCCGACGCGCGAAATACTGAGGTCGACGCGCTGGTCGGCGAGGAGCACAGCGAGGTCGCCTTCGACCTGCGTTACGATCGCGCCGATATCGACGACCTCTTCAGGCGGCTGTGCGACGACCCCGGCGTTGCTTCGCGCGGCGGTTTCGAGGTCGTCGATGATCGATTGAACCGACGCCGCGTCGGCAACGATCGTTTCCGCCATCGCGCGATAGCTGTGGCTTACCGGCCCGAACATCTGCCCCGAAATGATCTGGGCGAATCCGGAAATGGCGTTGAGCGGGCTGCGAAGCTCGTGGATCAGCTGCCGGATCGAATCGCCCGAATCTTCTGACACTGTCCGGCCATAAGGGGTTTCATTGCGTTGCGGGCGGCGCGCGCTCGCACGGTAGCCGCGAAACTGCCCTGTTGCCGGGTCGAACCAGGGAAGCGCCGAAAAACGCCATTCGCCGGCCTCGGCGGGCGTCCCTTCCAGCAGCATACGCGCGTTGATGATCTCGGCGCGCTGACGAAATGCGCCGGCAGCGACGCCATCGGTGCCAGGCTCGCCGCCGAACGCCGCTTCGGCGATCGAAAGGCCGATCACCGCGCCGCGGGTGACGCCGTCGACCCAGTGGATGACCCCGTCGGGGCCGGTTTCGAACAGGAATGCGGCGCGCGGCGCCCGCGCGGCCTCAGGCTGGCTGCGGTTCGACTGATATTTATCGATCCGGCGCACAAGCTCGCTGATCTGGCTCGGGCCATTTTCGGGCTCGACCGCCGGCACCGGGGCTATCTCCCGGGCCGGTGCGACCCTGTCTTCGGTGAGCACGGCGGGTTGCGGCAATGCGACCGATGCGCTGCCGAGGCTCGCGAGCGCGCGGGTGACAGCGCGCGGCAGGTCGCGACGCCCGGCGAGCACCGACCGTGCCATCGCACTCGTCGCGGGCAGCAGCGCAAGCCAGTCGGCTTCGGCAAGCCGCGCCTCGCGCAGCATGATCGCTGACACCGCGGGAACATCATTTGCATAGAGCGCAACGAGCGGCGCGAAGCGACCGTGGCGCGCGATTGCGCGCGCGCAATCACGGCGGACGGATTCGGGGACGCGTGGCCTGAGCACCGCCAGTGCATGAAGGCTGCGGCGAATATCGTCATCGCCCAGTTGATTGCCGCGCTGAGCCAGAATATCGGTGAGTTGCCGCCACGCGACGATACTCGCGCGACGATCCGCCGGCGCCTGACGCAAGATGGTCGCAATCATCGGGTCAGCAGTCACGCGAAGTCAGCCCCACACCTTCGGTCGTTGGTTAGCATATGCTTACCAGCTAGCGTGAATCACCCGGTCATGAAAGTGCCTTCACTCTTCGCGTCACATTGTGGGACAATTGCATTCGCCTGAAATAATATTATGGTCGCCGCAGTTTTGGAAAGCGGATGTTTCAATGATGGCGAGTCAGAAATTCGATCAGATTGATTTGCAGATACTGGGCGAGCTGCAAAAAAACGGGCGGATGACGAATGTCGAACTGGCACAGATGGTGGGGCTGACAGCCCCGCCATGCCTCCGCCGCGTGCGTGCTCTAGAGGAGTCGGGGGTCATCCGGTCGTATCATGCCGACCTCGATGCGGCGAAGCTCGGTTATGGTATCACCGTCTTTGCGATGGTCAGCTTGCGCAGCCAGGCCGAATCGGACCTGAAGTCGTTCGAGGATTATGTCGGCGGGCTCGCCGAAGTGCGCGAATGCTATATGCTGAACGGTGAGATCGACTTCCTGCTGAAGGTCGTCGCGCGCGACCTTCAGAGTTTCCAGTCCTTCCTGACCGCACATCTGACCTCGGCGCCGAACGTCACGAGCGTGAAGACGTCGCTCACGATTCGCACCGCGAAGCAGCTTGCGGGAATTCCGGTCGAACCCTGACCTTCAGGGCCGGGCCTGACCCAACAAAAAGGGCGCCGTTCCGATCCGGAACGGCGCCCTCATATTGTGCGTTATGCGAGCGCTTAGCTGCCGGTAGCCGGAGCAGCCGCGGGCGTCGTAGCGGCGCCGGCCTTGGCGCGGATCGTCCAGAGCTGCGCGAGCCGCTGGCGATTTCCCTGTACCTTGGCAAAGCTCGCCGCCGCGGCATCGCCCTGCCCGGCCAGCGCCTGTGCGACACCCAGACGGAACTGGGTGAGATTGTCGCCCGGCGCGGCTTTCAGCGCGGCTTCGTAAAGCGGGATGGCCTTCGTCGCGTCGCCGTTGCCGACGAGCGCGTCGCCGACCGAACGCGCGACCTTCGCATTGGCGAGCGTCGCGGGCTTGGCGGCGTCGGCGGCCACTGCAGCGGCATCGGTCGTGGCGCGCGGCCCCTGCGATTCGAGGATCGAGCCGAAGTGGCTGTCGGTCTTCGGAACCGCGCCGCTGTTTTGCCCCTGCTTGATGACCGCGACGACCTCGCCCGGAAAACCGGCTTCGGTCGCGAGCGCAGCATATTCCAGATATTCGGGACGCTGGGTCATCGAATTGGTCGCGCGCATCAGCCGCAGGATGTCGAGGTTGAGTTCTTTGTCGCCCCCCGACTGCTGCAACAGGATATACAGCGTGTTGCGCCACGTCGCGGCGGTCGGATAATCCTGAACGCGCATCGTCAGCACGTCGAGCATCTCGTTCGTGCGGTTCGCCTTCTGGAATGCCTGCGCCGGGCGGACATACAGCTCTTCCGACGGCTTGGCTCCGGCGGCGCGTGCGGTATCGATGCCGGCCTTGGCGATTTCCCAGCCCTTGTCGATCTGTCCGCCGTTCAGATATGCGTCCATCAACATCGGGGCGAGCGCGGCTTCGGTCGAGCCGGCGGCCTTCGCCGTTTCGAGCCGCTGGACCGCCTTGGCGTAATTCTTCGCGGCATACGCGAAGTTGCCCGAGTAGAAATTATACACGGCGACATTTTCCGGCGGGGTCAGGCCCGAATCGATCATCGCATCGAGCCCCTGCCCTTGCAGCGCCTGATCCTTGCCGAGGATACCGGCCTGCAACTGATAGAAGGCGACCAGATATTTGTCGTCGGGGGTCGTCGCGCTCCCCTGCCCTTCGGCCAGCGCCGCCTGCAACGCCGCGGCGTCCTTCGCGCCCGTCGCATCGGTCATCTTCTTGAGCGCGGGCGCGAAACCCTTGCTGGCGGACAGGCCCTTGCCCTTTGCCGCCTCTTCCTTTTTCGGCTTTTCTTTCTTCTGCGCGGCGGCCGGCGTCGCGGTCGTCATCAGCGCGCAGCCCAGCACGGCAGCCATCGCCGTTGCGGGCATCGAGCGGAAACGGTTGAACATCGAAATCTCTCCTTTGAACTCGGCCGGCTTCGAGCGCTCATCCAGTTTGGCGCGCGCAGGTCCGGCCGCGCGTCGTTAACGCGGCTAAACCCGTCGCGTTGCCAAGGCAAGACAGCGGATATCGATATTTCATTGAGGGTCAGCGGCTGAACGGGAATTGAACCCGGTCTGCCGGTAAGCTTGTGCCCCTTCAGGCGAGTGCGTCGATCGCCTTGTTGATCTCGCGCAGGACTGCCGGGTCGCCCGGCGCACCGGCCATCGCCTCTTCGGCCAGTTCGATCAGCGGGATGATTCCGAAGGTCGCCGCAAGCCCCTTCAAACGGAGCGCCGCCATTTCCCAATTGGCGTCGCACCGCGCGCGGCGCATCAGGTCGGCGAGGTCGCGCGCACCGCCGGTAAAGGCCGAACGCAGGTCCATCGCCATCGCCGGATCGTCGCCGAACGCCGCGCTGAGATACCGGTCGAGGGGGCCGCTGTCGAAGGACATTCCCACAGGGTTGGCATCCTGTGGTTAAGTTTCCGTTTCATGGCGGGCATTTGCTGCTAAGATGTCTGGATGACGGGGGAAAAGAAAATCGTCGGATTGTGGCGGGATTCCGCGGCAAACCATGAAGCGGACAGCGCGGCGCCGGCTGAGGTGGCCGCGCCTGAATCCATGGTCGCGCCCGAAACGGCGGCACCTGCCGAACGGGATTGGCTCGACATGACGTCGCTCGGCGATACCGAAACGATCGAGGACGTGCCGCCTGCGCCGTCGGCGTGGCGCGAGCGCGCCGCTCCTCTCCTGCTCGTCCTCCTGGCAATCGGCTGGACCGGCTTTGCGCTGGCCGTCGCGACCGATGGCCTTGCGCGCGGCCCGGCTCTCACCGACTGGCCCGCGCTGATTGCGACCATCGCGATGCCGCTGACGCTGCTCGCGGTGCTGTGGATGGTGCTGATCCGTTCGGGACGGTCTGAACAGGCGCGCTTCACGCGGATTACCGCCGCGCTTCGCGAAGAGAATCTGGCGCTCAACCAGTCGATGCATTCGCTCGGCCTGCATCTGGCCGACGCACAGAAACAGCTCGGCGAACAGGCAAAGATCGTCCAGCAGCTCGGCCTCGATACCGTGATGCGGCTGGGCGAAAGCAGCGACAAGCTGGCGAGCAACGCGTCGGTGATCGCCAACGCGCACGACCAACTCGCACGATCGGGCGATGTCGCAATGCAGCGGATGGACGGGCTGCTCGCCGGCCTGCCGCGGATCGACGATGTCGCGCAGCGGCTTGCGGTCAATTTCCGCGAAGCTGGCCTCGTTGCCCATCAGCAGGGCGCCAACCTCGAAGCGAAACTCGCCGCGCTGGGTGACGAAGCGTCGAAGGCCGCGCACGCTGGTCAGGCATCGACCGCCGCGATTCTCGAAGCGATCGTCGCGCTCCAGGAACAGACGAAGGAAACCGAAACCGAGCTGCTTGCCGCATCGGCGCAGGTCACCGACGCGCAAGGCGCGGCGCTGGCGCGGCTGACCGGGGTCGCCGCTTCGGCACGCGACGACATGGCGTCGACCGTCGCCGCGATGACGGGGCAGATCGAGGCGAGCTGGCGGCAGTTCCGCGAAGGCGTCGACACCGCCGCCACCGAAATGGACGGCAAGCTCGCCGCCGCGCGCGAAGCGGGCGATGCGATGGGCGCGCAGCTTTCCGCGCACGCCGAGGCGAGCGACGCGCTTGCATCGCGGATCACCGCGCATGTTGCCGAAGTCGGCGGGCAGCTCGAAATCCTCGACGTCAGCGTCAGCGCGAGCACCGGGGTCATCGGCCGCGCGATCGACGACACCAAGGCGCAGCTCGGCGCTTTCATGCAGGAAGTGCAGAGTGGCAACGCATCGGCGCACCAGCTTATCACTCATGCCGAATCGCTGCTGCTCGCGCTCGATGCGGTGACGCGCGAGCTCGACGAAACGGTGCCACACGCGCTCGACCGGATCACCTCGCACGGCAAGACGACGCAGACTGCGCTGTCGCAGCTGCGCCCGATGCTCGAAGCGTCCGAACTCGTCGCACAATCGACCGCGTCGCACGTCAACGCGGTGCAGGCGACGCTCAAGTCGAACGAGGAACAGATGGCGGGCCATGCGGCCAGCCAGCAGGAGCTGGTCGACCGCATCAATACGTCGCTCGCCGACGCCGAAGCCGCGCTCGCCAAGCTGCGCGACGGCGCCGACGAATTTGCCGAACAGGGCGGCGCGCGGATGATCGCGACGCTGGGCGAGGTTCGCGCGACCGCCGATTCGGCCGCCGCCGAGGCGCGGCTGACGTTGGAAAAACTCGTCACGAGCGCGCGCGAGACGATGCAAGCAACCGCGACCGGTGCGATCGACGACGCGTTCAAGAATGAGGTCATGGCGCAGCTGAATGCGATCGAAGAGGCCTCGGCGCGTGCCGTCACGGCCGCGAACGGCGCCGCCGACCGGCTGATGCGCCAGCTGATCACGATCATGGACACGAGCGCGAGCGTCGAACAGCGCGTGAGCGAGGCCGAACAGGCGATCGCCGCGTCGGATCGCGATTCGCTTGCGAAACAGGTGGGACTGCTGACCGAAGCGCTCAAATCGACCGCGATCGACGTCACCAAGATCCTGTCGAGCGAAGTCAGCGATACCGCGTGGGACGCCTATCTGAAGGGCGACCGCGGGGTGTTCGCGCGGCGCGCTGTGAAGCTGGTCGAGAACAGCGAGGCCAAGGAAATCCTGCGCCTCTATCAGGCCGACGACGGCTTCCACGCGTCGGTCAACCAGTTCATCCACGATTTCGAAGCGATGCTGCGCCTGTTGATCGGCGCGCGCGACGGATCGGCGATCAGCGTCACCCTGCTCTCGTCGGATATCGGCAAGCTGTATGTGGCGCTGGCGCAGGCGATCGACCGCCTGCGGAACTGACTACGAATCTGGCAGGGTTTCGGCTTTCGACCGGTTGCGGACCTTCCCATAATCGTCATCCCGGACTTGATCCGGGATCCACGACGACGGCGCAGCTATAGATCCCGGATCAAGTCCGGGATGACGAAGCGAGAGTAGGTTACCGTCCGCTTCCCACCCCAAAGCCGATGTCAGCTTTCCCTAAAACAGCCGCGAGCCGTCAGGGACCTTGCGGTCGGGCGCGAAGAGAATGACCGCGCCCGCCTCGTCGGCGAAGCCCAGGGTCAGGACCTCAGACATGAACTTGCCGATCTGGCGCGGCGGGAAGTTGACGACCGCGGCGACCTGCCGCCCCGCCAGCTCTTCGAGCGCATAACGGTCGACGATCTGCGCGCTGCTTTTCTTCACCCCGATCGCGGGGCCGAAGTCGATCTTCAGCTTGAATGCGGGCTTTCGCGCCTCGGGGAACGGTTCGGCCTCGACGATCGTGCCGATGCGGATGTCGACGCGGAGGAAATCGTCGAAGCCGATTGCCTCCGCTGCCGGAGCGTCCTGATCGTGGTTGACGTGCATGGCGTCATTCCATCTCGAGGATCACCGCATCGACCGCGAGGCTGTCGCCTTGCGCTGCATTGACGGTTTTCACCGTCCCCGATTTTTCGGCGCGGAGGATATTTTCCATCTTCATCGCCTCGACCGTCGCGAGCGGCTGGCCGGCCTCGACCTTGTCGCCTTCGCCGACGTGGAGCGTCACGAGCAGGCCGGGCATCGGGCAGATGAGGAATCTGGAGAGATCGGGCGGGATCTTTTCGATCATGTGCGCCGACAGCGGCGCAACATGCCAGGGCAATACGCGCACGTCATGGATGCGCCCGCGCGTCGTCATGCGCCAGCCGGCGCGTGTCTTCGCGACCTTCACCGCAAGTTCGCTGTCGTCGATCTCGGCGACGACGAGCCGGTCGCCCGGCGTATATTCGAGCGCGATATCGATCGCCTCGCCATCGATCTTGATATGCTTGTGGCCGAGTTTGACCTTGTGCGCGGTGCCGCCGACGGTCACCTGCCACTTGGCGGGCGGATTGAGCCGGTCGCCGAGCTGGCCGTCGGTCCGGCGCGCGCGGTCGGCCTCGGCGCTCGCCATGAAGCCCGCGATCGCCGCGAGGGCACGGACAACATCGTCGCCGGCATCGGCGCCGTGGAAGCCCTCGGGATATTCCTCGGCGATGAAGCCCGTCGTCAGCTCGCCCGAACGGAAGCGCGGGTGCTGCATGATCGCCGAGACGAAATCGATATTATGGCCGAGCCCTTCGAGTTCGAAACGGTCGAGCGCCGCGATCTGCAGGTCGGCGGCTTCGTCGCGGGTCTTCCCCCACGTCACCAGCTTGGCGATCATCGGGTCGTAGAAGATCGATACTTCGCCGCCTTCCTCGACCCCCGCATCGACACGCACACCGTCGACGCCGCGCTCGTCGCCTTCCCACGCCGGAACCGGGGTGCGGTAGCGCACAAGCCGCCCCGTCGAGGGCAGGAAGCCGCGGTACGGGTCTTCGGCATAGACGCGGTTTTCGATCGCCCAGCCGTCGATCTTGATGTCGTCCTGCGTCATTTCAAGCTTTTCGCCCGCCGCGACGCGGATCATCTGTTCGACCAGATCGATGCCGGTGATCGCCTCGGTGACCGGATGTTCGACCTGAAGCCGCGTGTTCATTTCGAGGAAGTAGAAGCTTTCGCCCGTCGGGTCGGCGCCCGACACGATCAGTTCGACCGTCCCGGCGCTGTAATATCCGACCGCCTTCGACAGCGCGACGCACTGCTCGCCCATCGCCTTGCGCATCTTTTCGGTGACGAAGGGTGACGGCGCTTCCTCGACCACCTTCTGGTGGCGGCGCTGGATCGAGCATTCGCGCTCGTTCAGATAGAGGACGTTGCCGTGCTGGTCGCCGAGGATCTGGATTTCGATGTGGCGCGGGTTGAGGATGAACTTTTCGATGAAGACGCGGTCGTCGCCGAAGCTGTTGAGCCCCTCGCGCTTGGTCGCCTCGAAGCCTTCGCGGACGTCTTTCTCGTCATAGGCGAGACGCATGCCCTTGCCGCCGCCGCCCGCCGACGCCTTCATCATCACCGGATAGCCGATCTCGTTCGAGATGCGCACGGCATGTTCGGTATCGTCGATTTCGCCGACGAAGCCGGGGACGACGTTGACGCCGGCTTCCTTCGCGAGCTTCTTCGACTCGATCTTGTCGCCCATCGCGGCGATCGCGTTCACCGGCGGGCCGATGAACGCGATATTTTCCTTCGCCAGCGCCTCGGCAAAGCTCGTGCGTTCGGACAGGAAACCATAGCCCGGATGCACCGCCTCGGCGCCCGTCGCCTTGCACGCGGCGATGATCTTGTCCGCGATCAGATAGGATTCGGATGCGGGCGACGGCCCGATATGCACGGCTTCATCCGCCATCTTCACGAAGGGCGCGCGCGCGTCGGCGTCCGAATAGACGGCGACGGTCGCGATACCCATCCTGCGCGCGGTCTTGATGACGCGGCAGGCGATTTCACCACGGTTGGCGATCAGGATTTTCTTAAACATCGTCTCAATATTCCTCGATGAGGGCTTTTAAGTCTTTGGTGCGTTGTCCGGTGAGCGTCGTCATGCAGCCGCTGATCACCATCGGTTCCGCCGACCCGCCGCGCATCGTGTAGCCTTCGCTGGCACAATGTTTGTCGCGGTAGGTGATCCATGCGCGCTGCGCGGCGAGGAGTGTATCGTAATAGCCCGGGCGGTTATCCTGGGTCCGGTCGAACTCGCGGTCCCGCACCTTCATCGCCGCAGCGGTGAGCTTCCATTGCGCGTTGAGCGCGGCGTCGGCGCGCTCATATTCCTGGTAGGCGCAGGCATTCAGCTCAAACTGTGCCATGGCGTTGTCGCAATCGACCGCAGGCTCGGCGGCCATCGCGGACAAGAGCAACATCGATGCGAGGATCATATGATTGTCTCCTTCTGCACAGGCTCCGCAGCAGGTTTGCGATAGACGCGGCCGATCTGGCGCGCCCAATAAAGGATCAGCGCGAGCGCACCGATCCACAGGAGATTTTCGACCCACAGCGGACCGCCCTCGCCGGGCGCCCTGCCCAGCCGTACGCGCTGCATATCGCCCGCCACGACGCCGAGCGCGCAGGAGGCGGGCAGCAGAAACAGCGACATCAGCAGGGCAAGGAGCGGCTTGCGCGTCATCGCGACGCTCTCATCGGCACGAAATGAACGAAGCGAAAATTGTCGATAAAACCGTCATCAGCATCACCGCTCTCGGGAGCATCTCCGCGCTTCAGATAAAAGCGACCGCGATCGCCATCCTTAAGGAAATAGAATGGAAATCCGCAGTTGATTACGCCAGGCAACCGCAGTCGATATTTCTCGGCACTCTTCCCATTAACGAGATCAATCACCCCAAGCGTGCTGCCGTCATCGCTGTTACGATCTTCCGTGACACGCCAAGTCCCGACGACGATGCGATCCGTCTCGGCGCGCAGGAAACTCTGCTCGCGTTTCGCCTTCTGCGCCTCGCCTTTCGGCGTCAGCGTCGCGCAGGCGTACGCGGGCTGCGCGCCCATCGCCATGAGCACGGCCATAACACCGAAGGCGAGCGGGCTTTTCACTCGGCCGCTTCCATCTGCGCGCTCTGCCGCATCGGCTCCTCGCCCTCCATCGGGCGCAGCCCGAGCTTGGCGAACAGCGCCGCATCCTTGCTGTCGCCGGCGTTGGCGGTGGTGAGCAGCTTGTCGCCGGTGAAGATGCTGTTCGCGCCCGCCATGAAGCAGAGCGCCTGCGTCGCCTCCGACATGCTCTCGCGGCCCGCCGACAGGCGAACCATGCTCATCGGCATGGTGATGCGCGCGACCGCTACCGTGCGGACGAATTCGATATCGTCGATCTTGGCGAGCGGCGTGTCCGCCAGCATGTCGCCGAGCACGGTGCCCTTCACGGGCACCAGCGCGTTGATCGGCACGCTGCCCGGATGCTCGGGCAGCGTCGCGAGCGCGTGAATGAAACCGACTCGGTCCTGCCGGTTCTCGCCGAGGCCGACGATCCCGCCCGAACACACATTGATCCCGGCGTTGCGCACTTCCTCAAGCGTGTCGAGGCGATCCTGGAAGGTCCGCGTCGAAATGATACTCCCGTAATTCTCCGGGCTCGTATCGATGTTGTGGTTGTAATAATCGAGCCCTGCGGCGCCGAGCTGCTGCGCCTGTTCCTTCGACAGCATTCCCAGCGTCATGCAGGTTTCCATGCCCATCTGGCGGACGCCTTCGATCATCTCGACGATCGCGGGCATGTCGCGGTCCTTGGGGTTGCGCCAGGCTGCGCCCATGCAGAAGCGCTTCGAGCCCGAATCCTTAGCCTCCGCCGCCGATTGCAGCACCGCGCGCACGTCCATCAGCTTGGTCGCTTTCAATCCGCTGTCGGCGCTCTTCGACTGCGAGCAATAGCCGCAATCCTCGACGCAACCACCGGTCTTGATGCTGAGCAAGGTACAGAGCTGGATCTCGCCCCGCGCGTGATGACGGCGGTGGACGCCCTGCGCCTCCCACATCAGTTCGTCGAACGGCAAGTCGAACAATTCGGCGATTTCTTCACGCGTCCAGTCGGTACGCGGAAGGTCTTCGGCGGGAGAGAGAGACATGGAGAGACGGCCCTTTGTTATCGGTTGTTATCGACAGAAGCGCTTGTGCGCTGCGAGGTAGAATTCATAGGATGGCGTTTCGCCGTAGAGCGGTTCGAAGCGGCCCGCAGCCCATGTTTTGCGGTCAGCAAAGCGGACGCGCACGATGCGCCGGTCGGCTTCGCTGCCATATGTGCCGGTGCTGTAGAGGACGAGCCCGACGTCGGCCTTTGCCGCAGAACAGTTGAAGCTGATCAGACCCTTGTTCACAAATTTGTCGCTCGTCTCGAAATAGACGTCGCGCCATGGGCCGTCCGACTTTTCGAGGCGCCCGAACCAGTCGGTGAAGAAATATTCGATCTTCTGCCGATAGATGCGCTCGACAGTCACACCGGACCGGTATTCGCTTGCCCGGCTGTTCTTTTCCGCCGCGCCCGCGGAGGGCGCGACGGCGGCAGCCGCCATCAGGGCAAGAAACGAAAGACGCGCGCTCATCCGGCAGCCTCCAGCGCCTGCGCCAGGTCGGCGATGATATCATCGATATGCTCGATCCCGACCGACACGCGCACGACATCGGGACCGGCGCCCGACAGCATAAGCTCTTCTTTCGAAAGCTGGCTGTGCGTCGTCGACGCGGGGTGGATGATCAGCGAGCGCGTGTCGCCGAGGTTGGCGAGATGGCTGAACAGCTTGACCGACGACACCAGCTTGACCCCGGCGTCATAACCGCCCTTGAGTCCGAAGGTGAAAACCGACCCCGCGCGTCCGCCGAGATATTTGTGCGCGAGTTCGTGATAGGGATTGTCGCGCAGACCGGCGTAGGACACCCAGCCGACCGCCGGATGTGCCTGCAGCCATTTCGCGAGTTCGATCGCGTTGCTGCAATGCCGTTCCATGCGAAGCGCAAGCGTTTCCATGCCCGTGAGCGCGAGGAAGGCGTTCATCGGCGCCAGTGCGGGTCCGAGATCACGCAGGCCGAGTGTGCGCGCCGCGAGGATGAAGGCGAGATTGCCGAACGCCTCGGTATATTTCAGGCCATGATAAGAGGCATTGGGCTCGCTGAGCGTCGGATATTTGCCGCCCTTCGCCCAGTCGAAGCTGCCCGCATCGACGATCACGCCGCCGATCGCATTGCCGTGGCCGTTGAGGAATTTTGTGGTCGAATGGACGACGATGTCGGCGCCATGTTCGATCGGGCGACACAGGATGGGGGTCGCCATCGTGTTGTCGACGATCAGCGGCACGCCTGCATCATGCGCGACATTTGCGATCGCCTCGATATCCTGGACGACCCCGCCGGGGTTGGCGAGGCTCTCGATGAACACCGCGCGGGTATTTTCGTTGATCGCGGCGGCGACATTGCCGGCGTCGTCGGCGTCGACGAAGTGCGTCGTCCACGCCATTTTGCGAAAGCTCTGCCCGAGCTGGTTGAGCGATCCGCCATAAAGCTTGCGCGCCGCGACGATTTCGCAGCCGGGCTCCATCAGCGTGTGAAAGGCAAGGAATTGGGCAGCATGGCCCGACGCCACGGCCAGCGCCGCCTGCCCACCCTCCAGCGCCGCAATCTTGCCTTCGAGCGCGCCGTTGGTCGGGTTCATGATCCGGGTGTAGATGTTCCCGAATTCCTGCAGGTTGAACAGCCGCGCGGCATGATCGACGTCGTCGAACACATAGGACGCGGTCTGATAGATCGGCGTGATCCGCGCCCTGGTCGTCGGATCGGGCGCGGTCCCGGCGTGGACCGACAGGGTTTCGGGCTTTTGTGCGGTCACGCGGCATCCTCCAGCGGCGGCATATTATGGCCGAGCAGGCGCAGCACATCGGCGGCGCATTCGACGACGTTCGAGCCGGGGCCATAGATGCCCTGCACGCCCGCGTCGCGGAGATATTGATAATCCTGCGGCGGGATCACGCCGCCCGCGATCACCTTGATGTCGCCGCGCCCGGCTTCCTTCAATTTGCCGATCAGTTCGGGGATCAGCGTCTTGTGGCCTGCGGCAAGGCTCGATGCGCCGACGACGTCGACGCCGCTGTCGAGCGCGAGCACGACGGTTTCCTCAGGCGTCTGGAACAGCGGGCCCGACACGACGTCGAAACCCATGTCGCCGAACGCCGAGGCGATGACGTTCGCGCCGCGATCATGCCCGTCCTGCCCCATTTTGGCGACGAGCAATTTCGGCTTGCGCCCCATACGGCGTTCGACCGCCTTCACCCCGTCGAGCACCTGCTGCCAGCGGCTGTCGCCTTCATAGGGAGCGGCGTAGACGCCCTTCACCGGGGTCGGCTGGGTGCCGTAACGGTCGAAGCTTTCCTCCATCGCCGACGAGATTTCGCCGAGCGTCGCGCGGGCGCGCGCGGCTTCGACGGCATGCGCGAGAAGGTTGTTTTCGATAGTCTGCTCGCCCGCCGCGGCATCGCGCAGCGCCTTCAGCGCCGCCTGACACGCAGCCTCGTCGCGGCTCGCCTTGGTCTTGTTGATCCGCGCGACCTGCGCCTCGCGCACCTTTGTGTTGTCGACCTCGAGCGTTTCGAGCAGATCCTCGTCCTTCAGGCGATATTTGTTCACCCCGACGATGACGTCGTCCCCGCGGTCGACCCGCGCCTGCCGCGCCGCGGCGGCGGTTTCGATCATCGCCTTGGGCCAGCCCGCGGCGACGGCCTTCGCCATGCCGCCTTCCTTCTCGACGCGCTCGATAATCTCCCACGCCTTGTCGACCAGTTCCTGCGTCAGCGCCTCGATATAATAGGAGCCGCCGAGCGGGTCGACGACCTTGGTCATCCCCGTCTCTTCCTGAATGACAATCTGCGTGTTGCGCGCGATGCGGGCCGAGAAGTCGGTGGGCAGCGCGATCGCCTCGTCGAGCGCATTGGTGTGGAGGCTCTGCGTCCCGCCGAGCATCGCCGCCATCGCCTCGATCGTCGTCCGCATGACGTTGTTGTAGGGGTCCTGCTCGGTCAGGCTGACCCCCGATGTCTGGCAGTGGGTGCGCAGCATCTTCGACCGCTCGTCTTTCGCGCCGAGGTTGGTCATCACGCGGTGCCACAGCACGCGCGCGGCGCGCAGCTTCGCAATCTCCATGAAGAAGTTCATGCCGATCGCGAAGAAGAAGGACAGACGCCCGGCGAACTTGTCGATGTCGAGCCCCGAAGCGACGCCGTAGCGCACATATTCGGCGCCGTCGGCGATCGTGAAGGCGAGCTCCTGCACCTGCGTCGCGCCGGCTTCCTGCATATGATAGCCGGAGATCGAGATGCTGTTGAACTTGGGCATCTCGCGGCTGGTGTAGCCGAAAATGTCCGAGATGATCCGCATCGAGGGTTCCGGCGGGTAGATGTACGTGTTGCGGACCATGAACTCCTTGAGGATGTCGTTCTGGATCGTCCCGTCGAGCAGCTTGCGATCGACGCCCTGCTCCTCGCCCGCGACGATGAAGAAGGCAAGGATCGGGATCACCGCGCCGTTCATCGTCATCGAAACCGACATCTGGTCGAGCGGGATGCCGTCGAAGAGGATCTTCATATCCTCGACGCTGTCGATCGCGACCCCCGCCTTGCCGACGTCGCCGACGACGCGCGGATGGTCGCTGTCATAACCGCGGTGCGTCGCGAGGTCGAAGGCGACCGACAGCCCCTTCTGCCCCGCGGCGAGGTTGCGGCGATAGAAAGCGTTCGATTCCTCGGCGGTCGAAAAGCCCGCATATTGCCGGATCGTCCACGGCCGACCGGCATACATCGACGCACGCACCCCGCGCGTGAAGGGCGCGAAACCAGGCAGGCCGGGATCGGCCGTCACGTCTTCGGCGGTGTAGAGCGGCTTGACGTCAATCCCCTCGGGCGTCGCCCAGGTCAGGTCCTTGCCTTTCACTTCCTTGTCGGCGGCGGCGGCCCATTGGTCGATGGTCGGCTTGTCGGTCATATGCAGTCTCGTTTCATTTTCGTCATGCCGGACTTGATCCGGCATCGATGGACCCCGGATCAAGTCCGGGGTGACGAAGGAACAAAGGTCAATGCGCCGTTTTCGGCGTCTCCATAATTTCGGTCAGCACCCCGCCCATATCCTTGGGGTGAAGGAAGAAGATCAGCGTCCCGTGCGCGCCGATCCGCGGTTCACCGAGCACGCGCTTGCCCAGCGCTTCGAACCCGGCCTTCGCCGCATGGATGTCGGGGACTTCGTAACATAGATGATGCTGCCCTCCTGCGGGGTTCTTCTGAAGGAAAGCCGCGATCGACGCATTACCCGGCAATGGCTCGATCAGCTCGATCTGTGTGCCGTTCAGCGCGCCATCGGCGCCCGGCGTATCGACGAAACACACTTTCACCCCCTGTTCGGGCAGGTCGAAGGGCTCGTGGATCTGCGTCGCCCCCATCACATCGCGGTAAAAGACGATGCTGTCGGCGATCGACGGCGTCGCGACGCCGATGTGGTTGAGGCGACCCAGTTTCATCTCATTCTCCTCAGCAGCCTGGAATCTGGTCCTTGCCGACCAGTTCATACTTGCCGTTTTTCAACACATATTGCTGTTTGATCGCGCGCGTCCCCGCATAGGTGACGGTGAAGCTTTTGTCGGGAACGGCCGCGGTGATCTGCCCGTCGAAGTCCTGTTCCTTCTGGTTCAAACCGGCGCCCGAGCTCATGCTGTCGGTAAAACCGCCGCGATCGACGGGGCCGTCCGGCGCAAGCTCGGTTATCGTCGCGCCGCTGATCGCGCAGCCCTGCCATACGCCGCCGCCTGAGGTGACGAGATAGGGATTCTTGCCGAGCGCATCGCTGAAGGCCCAGGCGGTTGCGGCGTTGCCGACGCTGCCGACCGAACCCAGGTTCAGCCACTCGCCCTTGCGCTGCCAGCCCGACGGGCCGCCCTGCAGATAATGGATCGCGTTGATCCCGCCTTCGCTGTGTCCCGCGTCGTCGAGGCTGCCGAGGCTGAGCAGCACGCCGACATTGTTCGACAGCAAGTGGATCGCCGCAGGACGGAATTGATAGGTTCGCCCGTCGATCTCGCGCGTCGCGGTGGCTTCGGCGCCTTTCGGAAGCCCGAAAGCCGCCCGGAACGCGAGGCCGATCGTCGTGCTCTCCTCGCTGTTCAGTGTCACCGGAAAAGCGGGTTTCGGCTCGCCGACGGGGGTGTCGGGATCGAACGCAAACGCTGCCGGCGAAGCCAGCAAGGCGGGAACAATCAGGGCACCAAGAAGGAATTTACGCATCTTCAAACCTCTTTCGGAATCAAGGACATGGCGGCTTGTTCTAACCGCGTCCCGTCCTTGCCTCCAGTCCGGTACTTTCCATGTGCCGGGCGTCACACTCGGCCACAAAAACCGCACTTGCGGTCAAAGCGGAATATTGTCGTGCTTCTTCCACGGGTTTTCGAGGCTCTTGTTCCGCAGCTTCCGGAGGCCCAGCGCGATCCGCTTACGCGTGTTGTGCGGATGGATGACCTCGTCGATATAGCCGCGCGACGCTGCGACGAACGGGTTCGCGAAGCGGTCTTCATATTCCTTTGTGCGCTGCGCGATCTTCTCGGGGTCGCCGATATCGCTGCGGAAGATGATCTCGACCGCGCCCTTCGCGCCCATCACCGCGATCTCGGCGGTTGGCCAGGCATAGTTAAGGTCGCCGCGCAGATGCTTCGATGCCATCACGTCATACGCGCCGCCATAGGCCTTGCGCGTGATCACCGTGATCTTCGGCACCGTCGCCTCGGCATAGGCGAAGAGCAATTTCGCGCCATGCTTGATGATGCCGTTATATTCCTGTGCGGTGCCCGGCAGGAAGCCCGGAACGTCGACGAAGGTGATGATCGGGATCTCGAACGCGTCGCAGAAGCGGACGAAACGCGCCGCCTTCTTCGACGAATTGATGTCGAGCACGCCCGCGAGCACCAGCGGCTGGTTCGCGACGATGCCGATCGTGCGGCCCTCGATACGCCCGAAACCGCAGATGATGTTCGCGGCGTGCGCCGGCTGCACCTCGAAAAAGTCGCCCTCGTCGACGGTCTTTCGGATCAGTTCGTGCATGTCATACGGCTGGTTCGCGTTCGGCGGGATCAGCGTGTCGAGGCTGGCCTCGGCGCGGTCGTAGGGGTCGCTCGTCGGGCGGACCGGAACGCCGCTGCGGTTGTTTTCCGGCAGGTAATCGAAGAAATCGCGCGCCGCGAGCAGTGCTTCGATGTCATTTTCGAACGCAAGGTCGGCGACCGAGCTTTTCGTCGTGTGCGTGATCGCGCCGCCAAGCTCTTCCTGCGTCACCACTTCGTTCGTCACCGTCTTCACGACGTCGGGTCCGGTGACGAACATATACGAGCTGTCCTTCACCATGAAGATGAAGTCGGTCATCGCGGGGCTGTACACCGCGCCGCCCGCGCACGGGCCCATGATCAGCGAAATCTGCGGCACGACGCCCGAAGCGAGCACGTTGCGCTGGAACACCTCGGCATAACCGCCCAGCGACGCGACGCCCTCCTGAATGCGGGCGCCGCCGCTGTCGTTGAGGCCGATGACGGGCGCGCCGACCTTCATCGCATTGTCCATCACCTTCATGATCTTTTCGGCATGGCGCTCCGACAGCGAGCCGCCGAACACCGTGAAATCCTGGCTGAAGACATAGACGAGGCGGCCGTTGATCGTGCCCGAACCGGTGACGACGCCGTCGCCGGGGACAATCTGGTCCTGCATCCCGAAATCGGTGCAATTATGCTCTACATAAGTGTCGAGTTCCTCGAACGAGCCTTCGTCGAGCAGCACGTCGAGCCGTTCGCGCGCGGTCAGCTTGCCCTTGGCATGTTGCGCATCGATACGCTTTTGCCCGCCCCCCATGGCGGCGGCGGCGCGGCGGCGTTCCATTTCGGCGATATTGGCGGACAACTTGGCTCTCCATCAGATTTGGAAGATCGTCGTCTGCTCTGATTGCGCGTCCCAGGCAAATGTGAATTTGCAAAGTTGCAAATTGTCATTTTGCAAAGAGGCGGATATGGGCCTCTCATTCGTTTTAGGGATGTCGAGGCGTCGCACTACCCCTCCCTAGCCCCCCGCGGCGGCTCGACACCCATCGCAATGGAGTTCCTTTCCGATGGCGCGGCAGCGTATTTTTGCCGGAACAAAGCTCAGGGAACTTCGCATTGCGCGAGGGGCCAAACAGGCTGATTTTGCGGGCGCGCTCGGCATTTCGGTTTCCTACCTCAGCCAGATCGAGCACGACGACCGCCCGCTCACCCCTGCGCTGCTCGACCGGTTGCAAAAGCTGTTTCCGCTGGAGTGGGAAGAAGTCGCCGCCGACGCCGGCGACCGGCGCGCAGGCGCGCTTCGCGAAGCCGCGGCAGACCCGCTTTTCGCCGCGTCGCCCCTTGCACCCGAACAGCTCGAACGCGCCGCGCTGCAACAGCCGCAACTCGCCGACCAGTTCGTCGCGCTGCACGCGGCCTATCGCCGCGCGGGGCAACGGCTCCAGATCATCGACGAGGCGCTGACCGGCGGCACCGCCGAGGGAAGCCGCCTGCCGTGGGAAGAGGTGCGCGACTGGTTCCACGACGCGGGCAATTACGTCGACAGCATCGACCGCGCCGCCGAGGCGCTGGCCGGGCAGCTCAGAGGCCGCGATCCTTCGCCCGCGATCGAAACAATCGAGCGACGGCTTCGCGACGCGCTCGGCATTTCGATCGTTTACCAGCAGGCACGGGCGCTGCGCGATTTCGACGCGACGATGCGACACCTCGTAATCGATCCGTCGCAGCCCGCCGAGACCCGCCGGTTCCAGCTCGCGCACCAACTGGCGGCGCTCGCGCTGGCCAACGAAATCGCGGCGGTCGTTGAAGCCTCGCCGCTGCGAACCGCAGCGGCGCGCCAGTTGCTCCACGTCGGGCTTGCCAATTACGCCGCGGGCGCGGTGCTGATGCCCTATGCCCCGTTCCGCGCCAGTGCGCGCGCGGTGCGGCACGACATCGACCGGCTGCGCCTGGAATATGGCGTCAGCTTCGAGCAGGCGTGCCATCGCCTGTCGACGCTTCAGCGCCCGGGCGCGCGCGGTATCCCGATGTTCTTTTGCCGTGTCGACATGGCCGGCAACATCACCAAGCGGCACAGCGCCACGCGGTTGCAGTTCGCGCGTTTCGGCGGCGCCTGCCCGCTGTGGATCGTCCATGAAGCTGCGGCGATTCCCGACCGCATCCTGTTCCAGCTTGCGGAAACGCCCGACGGGCTGCGCTATGTGTCGATGGCGAAGGGGCTGGTGAAACCGTCGGGCAGTTATGCGCGCAGCCCGCGTCGCTACGCCGTCGCGCTGGGGTGCGAGGCGCAATATGCAGGCGATTTCGTTTATGCTGACGGGGTCGATGTCGCCGCGCCGCAAGCCGCCACGCGCATCGGCCTGTCGTGCCGCATCTGCCCGCGTGACGATTGCGACCAGCGCGCTTTCCCGCCGAGCGACCGCCCGATCCTCGTCGACCCCGACCGGCGCGACGTCGTGCCGTACCGGATCGGCTAGAGCTTCACGATCCCGCGCTCGATCAGGCTATGCGCCGTCGCGAGGATCGCTTCCCCGGGCGGGCGCATCGTCCAGCCGAGCGTGGTCATCGCGTGGCTGCTGTCGCCGCCGCGGATGTTGCCAAGTTCGGCTACAACCTGTTTGAGTTCGGGCCGGAAGATCGCGAGCGCTTTGAGCAACCAGTCAGGCATCTTGCGCGTCGGCACCTTCCGCGCCTGTTCGCCCAGCTCGGCGGTCAGGATATGCGCGACGTCGATGAATTTCAGGAACGGCCCCGAACAGACAAAGCGCTCGTCCCTGATCCCTTCGACCGTCAGCGCGCGGTAATGCATGTCGGCCACGTCACGCACGTCGATGATGCCGAAGCCGACATCGGGGCACATGGGCACCTTCCCTTCCAGCAACTGCTTTACGACCTCGATCGAGGTCGACAGGTCGTCGCTGAGCAGCGGCCCGAACACCGCGGCGGGATTCACCGAGGCGAACTCGATCTCCGGGGCTTCGGTGCGCGCCCAGTCGCGCGCCGCGCGTTCCGCGGCCGTCTTGGAGCGCGGATAGGGCATGACCTCAGGATTATCGAGATTGGTCCAGTCGGCTTCGTTATAGAGGTCGCGGCCCTTGCCATGGCCATAGGCGATAGCTGCCATCGACGAGGTCAGAACGAAACGCCTGACCCCCGCCTCCTTCGCAAAGCGCAATGCGCGGAGGGCACCCTCACGCGCTGGCACGATCAGTTCGTCCGGATGCTTTGGCACGCCCAGCGGAAAGGGCGACGCGACATGCGCGACATGGCTGCACCCCGCCATCGCATCGGCCCAGCCGGCGTCATTTTCGAGATCGGCGGCGAAGAAACGCAGCTTGTCGTTATCGACGTCGAGCCAACCGCGGACTTCGCCCTCGCGCTTCAGGCTGCGGACGGTCGTATGCACCGTCCACCCATTCGCGATCAGCTGCCGGATCAGGAAGCCCGCGATATAGCCGCTGCCTCCGGTGACCAGTGCCGTTCCCGCCATGCACCCCTCCCCTCGCTATTTGAAGGGAGGATAGCGCATAGGGGTTGCAGGCCGAAACCCTATTTGAGGAGTACCAGCTCCTCCGCCATGCTCGGGTGCAGCGCGACGGTGTTGTCGAAATCGGACTTGGTCAGCCCCGCCTTCACCGCGATCGCGGCGGCTTGCAGGATTTCGGGCGCGTCGGGGCCGATCATGTGGAGGCCGACAACCTGGTCGGTCGCGGCGTTGACGACCATCTTGTACAGCGCGCGCTCGTTGCGGCCCGCGAGGACATTCTTCATCGCGCGAAAATCGCTGGTGTAGACGCGGATGCTGCCCAGCCTGTTGCGCGCCTCGGCTTCGGTCATGCCCACCGCGCCGATCGGCGGATGGCTGAACACCGCGCTGGGGACGTTGGCATAGTCGACCACCGTCGGCTTGTTGCCGAAGAAGGTGTCGGCGAACGCCTGCCCTTCGCGGATGGCCACCGGCGTGAGCTGAATGCGGTTGGTCACATCGCCGACCGCAAAGATGCTCGGCACCGACGACTGGTTGCGCTCATCGACCTTGATCGCGCCATGCTCGTCGAGTTCGACTCCGGCCTCCTGGAGGCCGAGCCCCTTCGAGTTCGGTACGCGCCCCGCAGCAACGAGTACCGCGTCGGCCTGGATCGCGTCGCAATTTTCGAGATGCACGGTGAGCGATCCGTCGTCGTTGCGCTCGATCGACTTGAACGGCGCGTTGAAGCGGAATTCGATGCCCTTGGTCATCGAAATCTGGAGCAGCCGGTCGCGGATCTGTTCGTCATAGCCGCGCAGGATCGTGTCGCCGCGATTGACGATCGTCACCTTGCTGCCGAACTCGTTGAAGATGCCGGCAAATTCGTTGGCGATATAGCCGCCGCCCGCGATCACGACGCGCTTCGGCAGTTTTTCGAGATGGAACACCTCGTTCGAGGTGATGGCATGTTCACTGCCCGGAAATTCGGGGACATGCGGCCAGCCGCCGGTGGCGATCAGGATTCGCTCGGCGCTGATTTCCTGCCCGTCGGCGAGCCGCACCTTCTGCGGTCCCACGACGGTCGCGCGCGTCTTGAAGACGGTGACCTTGTGGTTCTCGAGCGTCTGTCCATAGAGGCCTTCGAGCCGCGTGACTTCGGCAAGGACATTGTCGCGCAGGCGGTCCCAGTCGAATTTGCAGTCGGGAACATCCCAGCCGAACTGGCGCGCGTCCTTCAGGTCCTCGGCGAAATGGGCGCCGTAAACGAGCAGTTTCTTGGGCACGCATCCGCGGATGACGCAGGTGCCGCCGACCCGATGCTCCTCGGCCACCGCGACGCGCGCGCCGTGCGACGCGGCGATGCGCGACGCGCGCACCCCGCCGGACCCGGCGCCGATGACAAACAGGTCGAAGTCGAAATTGCTCATGGGAACCCCTGCTCTGGACGATCGCGTGCTATTCGCGGCGACCGCCTATGTGGTTACGCCGCGCCGTGATGCCAATCGAATTTTGCGCTCACAGCGAGTGGCGCAGCCTCAATCGCCCAAAGCGGCGTGCATCAGCGCCCGCGTTGCCGGGTCGAACTCGACCGTCCCTTCGGCGAGGCCCTTTGCCATTTCCTTGCCCAGCTCGACGCCGAACTGGTCGAACGGGTTGATCCCGAGCAGCACGGCATTGGCGAACACGCGATGCTCGTAGAAGGCGATCAGCGCGCCCAGGCTGTGCGGCGTTACCTGATCGAGCAGGATTGTCGTCGAGGGACGGTTTCCCGGATAGTTGCGCGCGCCGTCGGTGCTCGCCCGCCCCGCCATCAGCGCCGCACCCTGCGCGATACAGTTGGCGACGAGCGTTTCGTGGTGGGCGTCGTCGAGCAGGTGATCGGGCTCGCGCGCGACGACGAATTCGACGGGGGTCAGATGCGTGCCCTGATGGAGCAACTGGAAGACCGCGTGCTGCGCGTCGGTGCCGACGCCGCCCCACGTGATCGGCGCGGTCTGCTGCGCAAGCGGTTTGCCATCGAAGGTCACCGACTTGCCGTTCGATTCCATTTCGAGCTGCTGAAGATAGTCGGGAAGCAGGCGCAGCCGCTCGTCATAGGCGAACACCGCGCGCGTCTGGCAATCGAGGCGATTGGCGTAAATCTGGTCGGCGAAAGCGGCGAGCAGGCAGATATTGTCGGCGCCGTCGGCGAGCCGGAAATGGCGGTCCATCTCGGCCGCGCCCTCCAGCAGATCGGCAAAAGCATCCCAGCCGAGCGCGAGCGCCGCCGGAAAGCCGATCGACGACCAGAGCGAATAGCGGCCGCCGACGGTCTCGTTGAACGGCAGGATGCGCGTCTCGTCGACACCCCATTCGATCGCGCGCTCGGGCATCGCGGTCAGCGCGATGACACGGCCGAGCGGGTCGTCGACCCCGCCTTCTTCCAGCCATTGCAGCGCCGATGCGGCGTTGAGCAGCGTTTCGGTTGTGGTGAAGGTCTTCGACGCGACCGCGACCAGCGTATGTTCGGGGCTGAACTTGCGGAACGCCTCGTCGAGCGCGGCGCCATCGACGTTCGAGACGACCGCGACGTCATAGCGCGAGCCCTGCCGCCCGAGTGCGTCGATGAGCAGGTCTGGACCGAGCGCCGAACCACCAATCCCGATGTGCAAAAGGTGCCGGATCTCGCCAAAAGCGCCCGCTTCGATCGCATCGACCATCATCCGCATTCGCTGGTGCAGCGCCTGCGCCGCATGGACCGACTCCGGTGCCCCGTCTCCACGTTCGGCGCTATGTTCGGCGGCGCGGCCTTCGGTCGGATTCGCCATGCCGCCCGAGAACAGCGTCTTGCGACGCCCGCCGAAATCCTGCACCTCGGCCAGACCGGACAGGATTGCGATCGCCTCGCCGTCGAGATGTGTCTTGGCGAAATCGAAGCGGATGTCGGCGACATTGCGCACCAGTACCTGAAGCCGGGCTTCGGGGTCGGCGGCGACAAGCTCGGTCAGCTTCCGGGGCTGCCATTCGGCGAGGGCTTGCCATGCGTGATCGGCTGTTGTCATCGGGACTTCCTTGGTTTCGGACCGCATCGAGCGGGAACGGGATATCGGCTCTTCTCTAAGCCCGCCGCCCGTCGCGCGCCAGTGGCGTCCGCCGATATTTGCTTGACGTGGCAACCTATTCATCGCCAATGCCGCGACATGACCAACGCCAGCTTTACCGCCGATGTGACGCCCCCGACCGGACCCGCGCCGTCCGCCCCCACCCCGGCCCCCGTGTCGGCGAAGGAGGAGGCGGTCGATACCGTTCGCTTCCTCGCGCTTCTCGCAATCGCGGTACTGATTTTCCGCAGCTTTTTCCTGTCGCCGTTCAACATTCCGTCGGAATCGATGCAGCCGCGGCTGCTGATCGGCGACTATCTGCTCGTCAACAAAATGGCCTATGGCTATTCGAAATACAGCCTGCCGTTCAGCGTCCCGCTGATCCCGGGGCGCATTTTTGCACGCACGCCCGAGCGCGGCGACGTCGTCGTGTTCAAGGCGCCGCCGGTCGCCGACAATGATTATATCAAGCGCGTGATCGGCCTGCCCGGCGACAGCGTGCAGGTGAAGGACGGCATGGTCTGGCTGAACGGCAAGCCGCTGAAGCGCGAAACCATGCCCGACTTCGTCATCCCGGTGACGCCCAATATGGTCGAGGCGTCGCGCGCGACGGGCACCCTGCCCTGCTATTCGCCCGAATTTGAGGAAATCGCCGCCGACGGTCAGCGCCAGTGCCGCTACAAGCAGTTCCGCGAGACGCTGCCGAGCGGCAAAAGCTATGCGATCCTCGACATCACGACGATCCCCGAGGACAACACCCCGCTCGTCGTCGTCCCCGAGGGCCATTTGTTCCTGATGGGCGACAACCGCGACCGCAGCGCGGACAGCCGTTTCCCCGCCATGGAAAATCAGGGCATCGGCCTCGTTCCCGAGGAAAATCTTGTCGGTCACGCGCTGGTCGGCATGTTCTCGACCGACGGATCGGCGAGCTGGCTCAATCCGATCAGCTGGTTCACCGCGGCGCGCTGGGAACGCATCGGGGAAGGTTTTTGAGCGATCCCCTCGACACCGGGGCGCTCGCAGGGATTATCGGCTGCACCCCGGACGACACGGCGCTGTACGATCTGGCGCTGACGCACGGCAGCACCGGGCGCGCCGATTACCAGCGGCTCGAATTTCTCGGCGACCGGGTGCTCGGGCTCATTATCGCGTCCGAACTCTACACGCGCTTTCCCACTGCGAGCGAAGGCGAGATGTCGTCGCGGCTGCACGTGCTCGCGTCGGGCGCAACCTGTGCGGCGATCGCACAGCGGCTCGACCTCCCCGCGCTGATCCGCTTCGGCCCGCAGGCGCGCAACGACGGCGGGCGATACAGCGACAATATCGCCGCCGACGCGATCGAAGCGTTGATCGGTGCCCTCTATCTCGACCAGGGCGCCGACGCGGCGCGCCGTTTCATCCTGACCCATTGGGGCGAGATGATCGATGGGCAACAGGCGGCGCCGAAGCATCCGAAAGCCGCGCTGCAGGAATGGGCGCTCGCGCGAAAACGCCGTCCGCCCGAATATGAAATCGTCGCGCGCGAAGGGCCCGACCATGCGCCGCGTTTCCGCGTCGCGGTCAGCCTTGGCAAGCTCGCGCGCGCCGAAGCCGAAGGCGCATCAAAACAGGCAGCGGAAAAGGCGGCAGCGGCCGCGTTGCTCGCCGAACTCGAAGGATTGAAAGAATGACCCACCGTTGCGGATTTGTCGCCGTCGTCGGCGCGCCCAACGCGGGCAAATCGACGATCGTCAACGCGCTCGTCGGCCAGAAGGTCGCGATCGTCAGCCCGAAGGCGCAGACGACGCGCACCCGGCTGATGGGCGTCGCGATGGATGGCGAAACCCAGATCGTCCTGATCGACACGCCGGGCATCTTTGCGCCGACGCGCCGGCTCGACCGCGCGATGGTCGCGGCGGCGTGGGGCAGCCTCGAGGAGGCAGAGGCGATCCTCGTGATGGTCGACGCCGCGGCGAAGCTGACGGGCCGCGTCGAGCGCGTGCTCGAAGGCATCGCGAACCGGCCCGAGAAGAAATATCTGGTTCTCAACAAGGTCGACCTGACCAGGAAGGACAAGCTGCTGACGATCGCGACCGAACTCAACGGCCGCGTCGCCTTCGACGAAACCTTCTTCATCTCGGCGAGCAGCGGCGACGGCGTGCCCGAACTCAAGGCGCATCTCGCCTCATTGATGCCCGAAGGACCGTGGCATTTCCCCGAGGACGAGGTGAGCGACGCGCCCGAACGGATGCTCGCGGCCGAAATCACGCGCGAGCAGCTCTATCGCCAGCTCCACGAGGAGCTGCCGTACCAGTCGACCGTCGAGACCGAGAAGTTCACGAACCGCCCCGACGGCAGCGCCGAAATCCACCAGCAGATCCTCGTGGCGCGCGACAACCAGCGCGCGATCATCCTCGGCCACAAGGGCGAACGCATCAAGGAAATCGGCAGCCGCGCGCGCGCCGAACTGACCGAACTGCTCGGCCGCAAGGTTCACCTGTTCCTGCACGTGAAGGTCAAGGCGAACTGGGACGAAGACCGCAGCGTCTATCGCGACATGGGGCTCGACTGGGTCGACTAGATCCGCCGGCAATCGTTCGGCGGCGGATTGCCGTCGAAGCGCGCGGTGATCCAGCCGATCGTTTCCTGTGCGCTGTCCTTCGCGCTCGCGCCATGATCGCCGGTCAGGTCGATCCACCGCGTCGGGGTGCCGCGTCGGCACACCGCCTTCGCGAATTTGCGCGTCACCGCAGCCGCGACAATCGTGTCCTTGCCGCTCTGCGCGATCAGCAGCGGTCCCGGCACCCGTGCGGGATCGACGCTGTTCGCGCGCTCGAAGGAAGCGAAGGGCTCGATCTTTGCAATGTCCTTGTTCTTCGTGGCGCGGGCGATGGTCAGGATGCCGAGGATCGTACCCAGTTTCGGCTTCGTGTTGAAACTGACGCAATTATTCTCGCTTAGCCGGCGAATGATGCCCTGATTGGTGCGGTTGGTGATGCTGTCGAGCGAGAAGCCGTAGAGCGTCGACCAGCTGTGCAGCGCGAAGGACAGGAGCAGCGCGCGCGCGTTCTTGTCGCTTCCCTGCGCAAGGTTCGCCGCGAGATCGGTAGGCGGTGCGGCCGCGGCGGTCGCGACCAGCGTGAGATCGGGTGCGTAGTTGCGCGCCGATATCGCGGTCCACAGCGCGGCGTGGCCGCCTTGCGATTCCCCCCAGACTGCGAAGCTGCTCCCCGCCGCTGCGCCGGGAATCTCGCGCGCCGCGCGCACGCCGTCGAGCACCGCATTGGCGGTGTCGGTCCCGACGAGGAAGGGGTGCATCGTCGGGCTGGCCAGGCCGATATAATCCGGCGCGACCACGACATAGCCATCGCGAACGGCATTCATCCCTGCGCTGTACGGAAAGAAATCGGGGCTGAGCGATGGCGCGCATTTCTCGGCCACGCCCCATGCGCCGTGCGTCCAGGCGATGACGCGGCGCGGGCGCGGCGGGATGGCCTCCATCGGCGCGGCGACGATGCCGGTGACGGCAAGGCGCTGGCCGCTGCCGTTGGTGGTCCAATATTGCACGCGCCACGCCTGCGTGCCGGGCGGCGTGTCGGGCATCGGCTGGGCAGAGATCAGATAGCGCGATTGTTGTGCCGCAGCGGGCAAGGAAAACAGGGACAGGATGGCAACCAGCATCACGGCATAGAAATGGCGCATCGAAATACCTCCCGATGCGCCACCCTATCACGGCTCTCCGGCTGCGCAAACGCCGCGCATTAATGCTATTCGGCCGCAGCCTTCTTCTTCGGTGCGGCCTTTTTGGCCGCCGGCTTCTTCGCCGCCGCCTTCTTCGGCGCAGCCTTCTTCTTGCCCTTTGCCGGCCCCTTCGCGGCGCGCGCGTCGATCAGCGCGATCGCTTCTTCGAGCGTCAGCGTCGCCGGGTCGGCACTTTTGGGCAGCGTCGCGTTGGTCGTTCCATCGGTGACATAGGGGCCGAAACGCCCCTCCATCAGCTTCATCTCGCCGCCGCTTGTCGGATGCGGGCCGAAGGTGTTGAGCGGCTCGGCCTTGGTGCGCCCGCGCCCGCCACCCGCCGCGGCTTCGGCGATCCGCACGACCGCGGCATTCATGCCGATGTCGAAGATTTCGGCGGTGCCGGTCAGCTTCGCATATTTGCCGTCGTGAAGCAGATAGGGACCGTAACGTCCCAGCCCCGCCATGATCGGCTTTCCGCTCTCGGGATGCACCCCGATCTCGCGCGGCAGGCTGAGCAGCCGCAGCGCATAATCGAGATCGAAATCTTCGCCCGGGATGTCTTTCGGGATCGACGACCGCTTCGCCTCCTTCCCGTCGCCGAGCTGGATGTAAGGACCGAAACGCCCGCTGCGCTTCGTCACTTCCAGCCCGGATTCGGGGTCGGTGCCAAGCGTTTCGGGCCCGGTGTCGGCCTCGCCATTTCCGCCCGGCTGCGCGAATTTGCGCGTGAACTTGCAGTCCGGATAATTGCTGCACGCGATAAACGGCCCGAACTTGCCACCGCGAAGCGCAAGCCGCCCGGTGCCGCAATTGGGGCAGAGACGCGGGTCGCTGCCGTCGCCCTTGTCGGGGAAGAGATAGGGGCCGAGGAACTCGTCGAGCGCGGCGGTGATCTCCGACGGCTTCTGCTCCATGACCTCGCCCGTGCGCGGCTTGAAATCGCGCCAGAAGCGTTCGAGCACCGCCTGCCACTGCGCACGTCCGCCCGACACGTCATCGAGCTCTTCCTCGAGTCCCGCAGTATAGTCATATTCGACATAGCGTTCGAAAAAGCGTTCGAGGAAGGCGGTGAGGAGTCGCCCGCTCTCTTCGGGAATGAAGCGGTTCTTTTCGACCGTCACATAGGCGCGGTCCTTCAGAACCTGCAGGATCGCCGCCCAGGTCGACGGGCGCCCGATTCCCAGCTCTTCCATCTTCTTGACCATGCTGGCTTCGGAATAGCGCGGCGGCGGCTGGGTTTCGTGACTTTCGACCTCGACTCCCGTCTTCGCGGGCGCGTCGCCCTTCGCCATCGCGGGCAGCAGGCGTGCGTCGTCATCGTCGCCGCTGTCGTCCCGGCCTTCGTCATACAGCGCGAGAAAGCCGGGGAATTTGATCACCTGTCCGGTGGCGCGCATCATCGTCTTGCCGGTGCCGTCGGTCAGGTCGATGCTGGTCCGCTCCAGCCGCGCCGAGGCCATCTGGCTCGCCATCGCGCGCTTCCAGATCAGTTCGTAAAGCCGCGCATGATCGCCGCTGCCCGCCTTGTCTTTCGAAAAATCGGTCGGGCGGATGGCTTCGTGGGCCTCCTGCGCATTTTTTGCCTTGGTCTGATAGAGGCGCGGCTTGTCGGGAACATAGCCGCCGTCATAGCGGTTCGCGATCGCGGCGCGCGCTGCGCTGATCGCGGCGCCGTCCATCTGGACGCCGTCGGTACGCATATAGGTGATCGCGCCGTCTTCGTAGAGGCCCTGCGCGACCCGCATCGTATGGCTGGCCGAGAAACCGAGCTTGCGCGCGGCTTCCTGTTGCAAGGTCGACGTCGTGAAGGGCGGCGGCGGATTGCGCGTCAGCGGCTTGGTTTCGACCGCATCGACGGTGAAATGCCCTGCCTTCACATCGGCTTCGGCCGCGCGCGCATCGGCTTCGCTGGTGATCGACAGCCGTTCGACCTTCTCGCCGCGCCACTGCGCAAGGCGCGCCTTGAAGGGCGTTCCCGACATTTCGAAAAGGCCCGTGATCGACCAATATTGCTGCGCAACAAAAGCTTCGATCTCGCGCTCGCGCTCGACGATCATGCGGAGCGTCACCGACTGCACGCGGCCTGCCGATTTCGCGCCGGGCAGCTTGCGCCACAGCACCGGCGACAGGGTGAAGCCGACAAGATAGTCGAGCGCGCGGCGGGCGCGATAAGCGTCGATCAGATCGTCGTCGAGCGCGCGCGGGTGCGCCATCGCGGTGAGCACGGCGTCCTTGGTGATCGCGTTGAAGGTCACGCGGTCGACTTCCGCGGGCAGCGCCTTTTTGCTGCGCAGCAATTCCTGCACGTGCCAGCTGATCGCCTCGCCCTCGCGATCAGGGTCAGTCGCGAGGATCAGGCGATCCGCGGACTTTGCCGCGTCCTGGATTTCCTTCATCCGCTTCGTCTTGTCGGGATACAGCTGCCACTGCATTGCAAAGCCGTCGTCGGGATCGACCGACCCGTCTTTGGGCGGCAGGTCGCGGACGTGGCCATAGGACGCCAGCACCTTGAAATCGCGCCCCAGATATTTCTCGATCGTCTTCGCCTTGGCAGGCGATTCCACAATTACCAATTGCATTAAAATACTATCCCCGTCACCGGCTCTCACATGTACGCGCGAGGGTGGCGGGGATAGCTTGATTCCGTCAAGCCGGATTTTTCATTACCCATTCTGCCATTTGAAGTCGGCGGGCAGGATGCATTTCCCGGCGTCATATTTGCCGACGCTGCGGATGATCTCCTGATCCTCCGGCTCGATCCGGCGGCCGCTGATCTGGCTGTCGATCACGCGGCGGACCAGCGCGTCGAGTTTGGTCACCAGATAGCAATCGATCGCGGGCGGTGCGTGCGGATTGCCGACGCCGCTGTCGTCGGTGAGGAACAGGTAGCGCGACTGCGTCGCCGCTGCCATCGCACGCATCGCATACTCGGCCTTGTCGGCGACGCCGGAGGCGGCAACCGGAGTGATATGGATCCGCCTGGCGCGCGCGGCTTCGGCCGCAGCCCAGGTCCGGGCGAACTTGTCGTCGTGCGGCGGCGCGTCGGCGACGAGCAGCAGCGACTTCACCGCGTCGGGGCGCCAGTCCTGACCGACCGCGCGGATCATCGCCTGATCCATCGCTTCGGGATAGTCGCCGCCGCCATTGGCTTCCTGCCGCGCGAGCGCGCCCTGCACGCGCCCGATGTCGCGATCGAAAGCGATAGTGCGCGTCACATAATCGTCGCCGAGATCGCGGTAGAAGACGAAACCGATGCGAATATCGAGGTCGCGATGCTTCGCGGTGATCGCGCCGATGATCGAGCGAAGTTCGGCCTGCAGATAATTGATCTCGTCGCCCATGCTGCCCGTCGTATCGACGACAAGCATCAGGTCGAGTTTCGTTACTTTCGTGGCCGCCTGACTGGCGGTCAGGCCGACAAGTTGCCCGCCCGCAGCGTTGCTCACGAGCACGGGCCGCGCATCGGCAATGGTCCGCCCCGCCTTCCGTGCCGAAACGGCGATCCGTTCGCTGAGGCGATCGAGGCCGGGGAAGAAGACCGCGCTGCCGTCGGCCTGCGTTGCCATCGTGATGCTGTTGCCGTCGCTGCACGTCACGATGACGTCGGCGAAGGGGATCGGTTGCCCGCTGCGGTCGCCGACCTTCACCGTCACGACGCGCGTCGTGTCGACACGCGGAAGATTGCGGACCTCCTGCCCCAGATCGCCGCTGCGGTTGACGTAGGACGCGTAAAGTTCGGGGTTGAGAAGGTCGTCATGCTCGCCCGCGGTCAATATGCCCGATTGCGGTTGCGGTTGTGGCCGGGGATAGGGTCTGGGCGGCGGTATCATGCGCGCATCCGTCGACGAGCCCGCCGATGGTTCGGCCGTGCGCTCGGCCGCATAGTCGGCGGAATCGATCGTCGTAACCGGCGATGGCGCTTCCATTCCCGGAGCCGGGATACGTGAACCCGTTACGACAACTTCGGCAGCGTCGTCAGCGCTGGAATAGACCGGCGGTGGGGGTGGCGGCGGAGGAGCCGGCGGCGGAGGCGGAAGAGGAGCCAGTTCGGCGGTCATTCCGTCCTCGCGGTCGCCCTTGCTGCGGCCGGTCGTCTTGATACCACCATTCGCCTGTTGCGGCTGCGGTCGAACCTCGGGGGCGAGCTGTGGTAGCGGCGATGCGTTGCGGCAGAACCCCTGATCGGGCGCAGGCACCGAATGTGCCATCGCCAGCGGGATCGGCGCGGAAGCCGAACCGAGCACTGCAAACATCGTGACACCCGTGAGCAACCGGCTTCGCATCGTCGAACTCTCCGTCATGTAATACAATATCATCAAATTGCGGAGCTGACGCTGAACCGTGACTGAACCGCGATGAAGCGTTAGATCTTTGGCGGTTGGGTCGCTGTGCGAGCGATCACACGAGCGAAATCTTCGCGCCGGCGTGGCGCTCGACGCGGCCGGCCAGTTCGAGTTCGAGCAGCACCAGCTGGACTGCTGCGGCCGCCTGTCCCGACTGGCGCACCAGCTCGTCGATCGCGACCGGCGTCGGTCCCAGCAGGTCGATCAACGCCCGCCGCTCGCCCTCGCTGGCATCTGCCGGCGCCGCAGCGACGGCGAAAGGTTGTGCGGGTTCGCGAACCATCCGCGCGTCGATCGGCCCGACCGCTTCGAGCACGTCGTTGATCGTCTGGATCAGCGTCGCGCCTTCGCGGATCAGCATGTTGCAGCCCTGCGCGCGCGGGTCGAGCGGCGAGCCGGGCACCGCCATCACCTCGCGTCCATAATCGCCCGCACGGCGCGCGGTGATCAGCGACCCTGACCGGGGCGCCGCCTCGATGACCACCGTGCCGTGCGCCAGTCCCGCGATGATCCGGTTGCGCGACGGGAAATGGCGCGCGAGCGGCTCGGTGCCAGGCGGCTGTTCGGCGACCAGCAGCTGGTCGCTCGCGATCTTTTCCTGCAGCGGCGCGTTTTCGGGCGGAAAGGCGATGTCGATCCCGCTCGCAATGACGCCGACGGTTGCTCCGCCAAGCGCACCGACATGCGCGGCGGTGTCGACGCCGCGCGCCAGCCCGCTGACCACGGTCACATCGCGTGCCGCGAGGTCGGCGGCGAGCTGGCGCGCAAAGCGGCACGCGGCGGCGGAGGCATTGCGCGCGCCGACGATCGCGACGCACGGTCGCCGCAGCATCGCCGTGTCGCCGCGCACGACGAGCACCGGCGGCGCGCCTTCGACTTCGCGGAGCAGCGGCGAATAATCATCCTCGTCGACGAAGGCATGGCGGGCGCCGAGGCTCGCTACGCGGTCGAACTCGCGCTCGGCGACCTCTGCGGGCGCGATGCGTGCCTTCCCTGCGCCGCCGCGCAGCACGAGATCGGGCAGCGCCTCTAGCGCCGCCTCGCCCGATCCGAAGCGCAACATCAACTGGTGCCAGCTTACCGGGCCGACATGCGGCGTGCGGATCAGCCGCAGCCGTGCCAGCCGTTCGGCGTGGGTCACGCCGCCTCTTTCTTTCCGCCGATGCGCGGCTCGGTGCCGGCGCGCAGCCGCGCGATATTTTCGCGGTGGCGCCACAGCACGATCACCGCCAGCCCCGCGAGGCCGATCGCATAGACCGGATAGCCGAGCGCGAGCGCGGCGATCGGCGCTGACACCGCGCCCAACATGCCGCCGAGCGACGAGATGCGAAGCAACAGTACCGCGCCGATCCATACGACCGCAAAGACCAGCCCGATCGGCCAGGCGAGCGCGAGCGCGAGGCCGAGCAAGGTCGCAACCCCCTTGCCGCCCCGAAAGCTGAGCCAGACGGGATAGCAGTGACCGATCATCGCTGCCGCGCCTGCGATCATCGCGGCATGATCGCCGAGTTCGGGAGCGAAATGGCGCGCAAGCAGCACCGCGACCGCGCCCTTGGCGCCGTCGAGGATCAGCGTTGCCGCCGCAAGACCCTTGCGCCCGGTGCGCAGGACATTGGTCGCGCCGATATTGCCCGACCCGATCTGGCGCAGATCGCCCGCGCCGAACAGCCGTGTCAGGATGACGCCAAAGGGGATCGAGCCGAGAAGATAGCCGGCAGCGGCCAGGTAAAATATCGTCATGGCAATCCCCGCTTCGTTCCACGCCTATGTGGCGATATTACGGGCAGCAATCAACGGATTCGGATGCGATGGGTATCAAAATGGATTTGATAGCGGTCGCCCTCGCCTGCTAGGCGGACGCGATGCACGCCCCGCCGCCCGACGCCCCGATCCTTTTCTTCGACAGCGGTCTCGGCGGGCTGACCGTCCTCGGACCGACGCGCGCGCTGCTGCCGACCGCGCCGATCGTCTATGCCGCCGATTATGCGGGGCTGCCTTATGGCAAGAAAAGCAATGAGGAACTGGCCGCGCGCGTCCCCGCGCTGCTCGGCCGTCTCGTCGAGCGATATCAGCCGCGCCTCGCGGTGATCGCGTGCAACACCGCGTCGACGATCGCCTTGTCGCATGTCCGGGCCGCGCTCGACGTGCCGATTGTCGGAACCGTCCCCGCGATCAAGCCCGCCGCCGAAATGACGAAAACCGGCGTCATCGGTGTCCTCGGAACCGAAGCGACGGTGCGCCAGCCCTATGTCGACGACCTGAGCGCGCGTTTCGCGCGCGGCAAGACCGTGCTCCGCCATGGCAGCCCCGGCCTCGTCACCGGCGCCGAGGCAAAGCTGCGAGGCGAAAGCGTCGATCCCGCCGTTATCGCCCGCGCGGTCGGGGGCCTTCGCGGCCAGCCGGGCGGCGATGCGATCGACGTCATCGTCCTCGCCTGCACCCATTTCCCGCTCTTGCACGACGAACTGCAGGCGGCTGTCGGGCCCGGTGTCCGGCTGATCGACGGCGCCGAGGGCATCGCCCGCCGCGTCGCGCACCTGACCGACGGCCAGCGCTGGCCCGAAACCCCGCGCCCCGGTATCGCGGTGTTCACGCGCAGCGAAGAGCGCCCGCCGCCGCCGCTCGCGGCGCTCGCGCCTTATGGCATCGGCGCGATCGAGACGATCTAGCGGCGCCTATTCGTTGCCCGCGGCGCACGCCGCCAGCCAGGCGCGCTCTTCGGGTTCGGGGCCCTGCTCACCCGGATCGGCGACCTTCGGCATCCCGACGAGCCGGCTCGCCCCGGCGCAGGGGTGCAAATTGCTGCTTTCGAACAGCCGCCCATTGCACAGGCCCAGCTTCCGGTTCGTGACCTGCCAGCCCACTTTCTCGGCGCCCTCGGGGCCCCGTCCGCGACAATAGGTGTCGGTTTCGGATCCCGGGTCGCCGCAAATCTTTTCGATATGCGCGACATTCGCTTTCACCGTGCCGACGAAGCGCTGCTCGTAATAGGCGTTGGTCGCAAAATAGCGCTGCACTCCGCACACGCGGTTTCCGCGCTGAGCGAGCATCTTGTATTCACAGATCTCCGTGCCCTGATACGTGTCGCAAGACATCCATGCCCCCTCGAACGGCGCAGGCGTCAGCGCCGGCGCGGCGGTGGTCGCCGCCACGCCGGTAGCGATCGTCAGGATGGCGGCCATTGCGAAGCGCATATCGGTTTTTCCTTCTTTGGGGTCCGGTTTGCCCCTTAACCGCCATGGGCCGAGGCCGCGGTGCGGCCGATCACAATGCACGCGAATGCCGGCAGCCGGTAGGACAATTTGCCCTATAGCTGCGAATCGTTCGCACTGGATTTCGGCCGGATTCGGCGTTATTGGCCCGCATGTTAATAGCCGCTGGAGGGAGCGGCTCAAGAGCCTGGACTGGCACCTGACTGCGGGGCTGAAACGTGAACTATAACGATATTTTTGCACGCGCGATCGACCGGCTGCACGAGGAAGGACGCTACCGCGTCTTCATCGACATCCTGCGGAACAAGGGCGCGTTCCCCAACGCACGCTGCTTTGCCGGCCACAACGGGCCGAAGCCGATCACCGTCTGGTGCTCGAACGACTACCTCGCGATGGGCCAGCATCCCAAGGTCATCGCCGCGATGGAAGAGGCACTGCACGACGTCGGCGCCGGATCGGGCGGCACGCGCAATATCGGCGGCAATACGCATTATCATGTCGATCTCGAACATGAACTCGCCGACCTGCACGGCAAGGAAGGCGCGCTGCTCTTCACTTCGGGCTATATCTCGAACGAGGCGACGCTCGGCACCCTCGGCAAGCTGCTGCCGAACTGCATCATCTATTCGGACGAGCTCAACCACGCATCGATGATCGCGGGCATCCGCAATTCTGGCTGCGAAAAGCGCGTGTGGCGTCACAACGACCTCGAACATCTCGAAGAACTGCTGGCCGCCGACGATCCCGAAGCGGCCAAGCTGATCGCGTTCGAAAGCGTCTATTCGATGGACGGCGACGTCGCCCCGATCCACGCGATCTGCGACCTTGCCGACAAATATAACGCGCTGACCTATTGCGACGAAGTCCATGCCGTCGGCATGTACGGCCCGCGCGGCGGCGGCATCAGCGACCGCGACGAAGCCGCGAGCCGCATCACCATCCTTGAAGGCACGCTCGGCAAGGCGTTCGGCGTGATGGGCGGCTATATCGCCGCCGACAAGAATATCATCGACGTGATCCGCAGCTATGCGCCCGGCTTCATCTTCACGACCAGCCTGTCGCCGGTGCTCGTCGCGGGCGTACTCGCGAGCGTGCGGCACCTGAAGGCGTCGAGCGTCGAGCGCGACGCGCAGCAGGAGGCGGCAGCCTACCTTAAGCAGTGTTTCCGCGATGCCGGGCTGCCGGTAATGGATTCGACGACGCACATCGTTCCGTTGATGGTCGGCGATCCGGTGCGCGCGAAGAAGATCAGCGACATCCTGCTCGCCGAATATGGCGTCTATGTGCAGCCGATCAATTTCCCGACCGTGCCGCGCGGCACCGAACGGCTGCGCTTTACGCCGGGTCCGGCGCATGATGAGGCGATGATGCGCGAGCTCACCGAGGCGCTGGCCGAAATCTGGGATCGTCTGGACCTGCGCAAGGCCGCGTGAGCGACTTCGGCATTTTTCCGTCGGACGAGTGGGCGGTCGCGCAGGGCAACGGCCCCGACGGGCCGATCCTCACGCGCTATCGCAGCCGGATGCCCTCAAGCGCAGATCGCGCGCTGTTTTCGAACCTCATCCTGATCCGCTGGCAATATGCCGACGCCGGTGCGGGGGTTTTTCCCGACGGCGAGACGCTGGACCTGATGGCCGAGTTCGAAGACGCGGTTCTGGAGGCGGCCGACCACGAGAAATATTGGGGTTCCGGCGTTGCCGTGATAACCGGAGGTGGCGTCCGCGAATGGCGTTTCTACACGCCCGATACCTCCGAGTTTATGGCCAATTTCAACCGGATTCTGGCGGGCAAAGAGGCTTTTCCCCTCGAATTTCAGGCCTTCGACGACCCCGAGTGGATCGCGCTCGCCGAGCTTCAGGCTGCATCGAGCGGAGACGACGATGCAGACGTTTGACGACGTCGTCGTCGGGCGCCGCTCGATCCGGGGCTTCCTCGACAAGCCCGTTCCGAAAGCCCTTGTTGCCGAAGTGATCGAGGTCGCGATGCGCGCGCCCTCGTCGTTCAATAACCAGTGCTGGAATTTCTCGGTCGTCACGGGCGAACCGCTGGCGGCGATCCGCCAGGGCAACACCGAAGGCATTCTCGCGGGCAAACCCGACAGCCGCGAGTTCCGCCGATTCGACGGCATCGCCGACGATCACCGCGGCCGCCAGATCGAAATCGCCAAGCAACTCTTCGGCGCGATGGGTATCGCACGCGAAGACAAGGACGCGCGGCAGGACTGGGTCCTGCGCGGCTTCCGCCAGTTCGACGCGCCGGTCAGCGTCGTCGTGACCTATGACCGCGTCCTGCTCGGTAGCGATATCGCGCCTTTCGATTGCGGCGCGGTGACCAATGCGCTGGTCAACGCGGCCTGGTCGCGCGGGCTCGGCTGCGTGATCAACAGCCAGGGCATCATGCAAAGCCCCGTCGTGCGCGAACATGCGCGCATCCCTGACGATCAGGTCATCATGATCTGCGTCGCGATGGGCTGGCCCGACGCCGATTTCCCCGCCAATGCGGTGGTCTCGAACCGCAAGAGCGTCGAAGAGGCGGTGCGTTTCGTCGGCTTCGCGGATTGATTGGCGAGATCATCTCGCACGCGATCGGAGCGACGATGGATTTCGTCGCCGTGGACAAACTCGACAAGGGACTGCGCAAGCATTTCTGGTTGCGAATGATCTTTCTTGCCGTCTTGGCAGTTGCGATAGGCCTCGCTGCAGGCTCGCTGCTCCGCCTCCTAATATAGCTTGCCGTAGAAAGCGCGTCACAACCGTCTTCGACAAGACCGATAGGCCTCGATAAGGTGAAGGGCGAATCCAGCTCTCCTTTGCGAAAGATTATCATGCCAGCACAGCGTTATAGCTATACCGCCATCACGCTTCACTGGCTCATCGCGCTGCTGCTGGCATTCCAGATCGCACTCGGCTGGGCGCTCGAGGGAAACAACAGCCCCGAACTCTTCGCGCGCTACCAGCTGCACAAATCGATCGGAATCTCGATCCTGCTGCTCAGCCTCGTCCGCCTCGCGGTGCGCCTTTTTGTCTCGCGCCCGCCCGCGTCCGACGGCCCCGCTTGGACGCGCGCGCTCGCGAATATCGTCCACGGGCTTTTCTATCTGGTGATGATCCTCGGCCCGATCACCGGCTGGCTGCTCGTTTCGACGGCGAAGGTGCAGGTGCCGACCTTGCTTTACGGCACGATCCCCTGGCCGCACCTTCCCGTCGGCCGTGCCTGGCACGAACCCGCGGAGGCGATCCATGGCGCGATGGTGTGGGTCGCGATCGGGCTGTTCGCGCTCCATATCGCGGGCGCGCTGCGCCACCAGTGGCTGCTCGGCAAGCCGGAGCTGCAACGGATGCTTCCCTTCGCAAGCGGCAAGGCGGTCGGTGCTGCGATCGGCGCGCTGGCGGTCGTCGCGGCCGCCTTTGTGGCCGGCGATATGGTCTATCCCGACCGGTCGCAGTCCGCCGCGGAAAAACGACCGGCGGTGCCCGTCGTCGCGTCCGATGCCCCTTCGGTTCCCACGCCGAAGGCCGAGGAAATGCCTGAAACCGAAGCAGTCGAAACGACGCCCGAAGAAACTGCCCAGCCGCTTGCGGACTGGACCGTCGCGTCGGGTGGCCGCCTTGGCTTCACCGCGCGCTGGAACGGCGAGGCGGTGAACGGCAGCTTCAGCCGCTGGCGCGCCGCGATCCGTTTCAGCCCCGACGAGCTTGCCAAATCGACCATAAGAGTGACCGTCGACCTCGCATCCGCCGACACCGGCGACGGACAGCGCGACGATTCGCTGAAGAGCAGCGATTTCTTCAACGTCCCCGCGCAACCGAGCGCGACATTCAGCGCACGCGACATCCGGCACCTCGGCGGCGAGCGCTACGAAGCGCGCGGAACGCTCGACCTGCGCGGGGTCAGCAAGCCGGCAACGATACGCTTCACGCTGCGCATCGATGGCGACCGCGCGCGCGTCGCGGGAACCGCGCGCATCGACCGCACGTCCTTCGGCGTTGGTCAGGGCGAGTGGGCCGCGACCGACGCGATCGCGGCGGGGGTCGACATTGCCTTTTCCTTCACCGCGACGCGCCCGGCGTCCTGACGCCGTCCTCAGCCGGGAGGTCGCATCATGCCCCAGAAATGCGGCCCGCCGCCGGCTACATCCCATTCGCCCTGCGTGACAAAGCCCAGCCGCTCGTAGAGCGGGACATTCTCCGGCGTCGCCGTCTCCAGCCAGCACGGCAGCCCTTCGGCGTCGGCGGCTGCGGTTTGCGCCCGGATGATGCGTCCGCCATGCCCCTTGCCCTGATGTCCCGTGCGCACGCCGACATAATGGAGATACCAGAAGCGCCCCTTCGGCCGACGCGCATCGATGCTCTCCTGCACCTTCAACCCGCGCGGCAAGGCGGTGCCGAAGGTCGCGACGAGCGGGACGACGGTGCGGAGGAATTCGAAGGCGCCGCTATGCGCCTGTCCGGGGGCGCGCCACAGCGCCGCAGCTTCGTCACCCGCCGCGCGCAGCGCCAGCCCCGCACGCATATCGGCGGGGACGAGGGTCCGAAACAGGCTACGGAGCGCGCGGGCGCGGTGATCGGGGTCGGGCAGGATCCACGACAGCGCGGGATCGGTCTGAAACGCCTGCGCCAGCGTTTCGACAAGCGCGACCTGGTCGACTGGATCAGCCCGAACGATCTCGTTCATTTCACCCCCTCGTCATTCCCGCCTTTGCAGGAATGACGATGTTGCAGTTCAATCGCGGCAATAACCTTCGCCCGCCTTGACGATCAGGCATTCCTTCTTGCCGGTCAGATATTTGAGGCCGGTTTCGTCGCCGCTGCCGCGGCGCAGGCTCAGCTCTTCGCTGCCGCGCTTGAACTTGATGCCATGCTCGCTGTCTTCGCCGTCATAGCTTCCCCTGGTGTCGAGGTCGGACTGCATTTCGAGCTTGTATTTGCCGGGTTCGGCGGGTGTGATCGTGGCATACATGCCCTCGACCCCGGTCCATTTGCCCGCCCAGCTTGCAAAACGATGCGGCGCGGTAGCGGGATCGGTCGCCTCGGCGCCTTCGGGCGGCACGGTTTCGACAGGAACTTCGGTCGTCGTCGCATCGGTCGGCGCGGGTGCAGGTGCTTCCGCCTTCTCGCATCCGCTCAGAACTGCCAGCGCTGCCGCGCCGGCCAGGATCAGGCCTTGTTTCCTCATCATGTCTCTCCTTCCCCGCTTCAACGCGCCGAGAGAAACAAATATCCCGTCATTCGGCAAGAATTTCCGCATAATGCTTCGGATCGACATTGCCCCCCGACAGGGTGACGAGCGTCGCATCGCCCAGCTCAACCTTGCCCGCGAGCACCGCCGCAAGCGCCGCTGCGCCGCCGGGTTCGACAATCAGGTGCAGCTTTTCGAATGCCACGCGCATCGCATGGCGCACTTCGTCGCGGGTCACCACGACGCCGCGTACGCCGCGCGCCTGCAACACCGCGAAATTGATCGGCCAGGTTTGTGGCGTTTGGAGCGCGTCGCATTCGGTGGGATAGGCAAGGTCGTCGACCGACAGGATTTCGCCCGCTTCAAGCGAGCGGGTGACATCGTCCCAGCCCTCGGGCTCGACCGCCACGACGTCGGCATCGGGGCAGGCGAGCGCAAGACCCGCCGACAGCCCGCCGCCGCCGCAACAGGCGACGATCTTGTCAGGTCCGGCGATCCCGCGCGCGGCGAGCTGCGCGTGCGCCTCGATCCCTACGCTGCCCTGCCCCTCGATGATCCACGGATCGCCATAGGCATGGACGAGCGTCCCGCCACGCTCTTCGAGCAGCTTTGCCGCCACCGCGTCGCGCGATTCGGTGACGCGGTCATAGAGAACGACCTCGGCGCCGAGCGCGCGCGTTGCGGCGAGCTTCATCTGCGGCGCATTGCCCGGCATGACGATCGTCGCTGGGATACCGAGGCGTTTCGCCGCCCAGGCGACGCCCTGCGCATGATTGCCGCTCGATACACCGACGACGCCCGCCGCCGCCTGTTCGGGCGTCAGGTCGGTCAGGCGATGCCAGGCGCCGCGAATCTTGAAGGCGCCAACCGGCTGGAGGCATTCGGCCTTGCACCAGATCGTCTTGCCATCGATGTCCATCGGCAGCAGCGGCGTCAACGGCAGGAGTTCGGCGACCTTGGCGGCAGCGCGTTCGACGCCCGCAAGCGTGGGCGCCCGGTTCGGGTCGAGCAGGGGATCGGGGCTTTGCTGTGTCATGGCTTCGTCCTATAGGGCCGGTCATGCAAGACAAGGCGGCAATGGTCCGCGACAGGAGATTTTTCATGAGCAAGGTTCTGGTGATCGGCGCAGGCGGCGTCGGTTCGGTCGCGGTGCACAAGATGGCGATGAACCCCGACATCTTTCCCGACATCACGCTGGCGAGCCGCCGCAAGTTCAAGTGCGACGCGATCGCCGAATCGGTGAAGGCGCGCACCGGGGTGACGATCAAGACCGCCGAGGTCGACGCCGACCATATCGATGCGACCGCGGCGCTGATCCGTTCGATCGGCGCAACGCATGTCGTCAACCTTGCCTTGCCCTATCAGGACCTCACGATCATGGAGGCGTGCCTGTCGACCGGCGCGCATTATCTCGACACCGCCAACTACGAACCGCGCGACGAGGCGAAGTTCGAATATCACTGGCAATGGGCGTATCAGGACCGCTTCAAGGACGCCGGCCTGATGGCGCTGCTCGGCTCGGGCTTCGATCCCGGCGTGACGAGCGTCTTCACGACCTGGCTCAAGAAGCATCATTTCGACCGCATCGACACGCTCGACATTCTCGACTGCAACGGCGGCGATCATGGCCAGCATTTCGCGACCAACTTCAACCCGGAGATCAACATTCGCGAAGTCACCGCGGTGGCGCGTCATTGGGAAAATGGCGACTGGGTCGAAACCCCGCCGATGTCGGTGAAGCAGAAGTTCGACTTCGAAGCCGTCGGCGAAAAGACGATGTACCTCATGTATCATGAGGAAATCGAAAGCCTGAAAACGCACCTGCCCGAAATCAAGCGCATCCGTTTCTGGATGACCTTCGGCGAGGCCTATATCACCCACCTCACCGTGCTGCAGAATGTCGGCATGACGCGGATCGACCCGGTCATCTACGAAGGCCGCGAGATCGTTCCGTTGCAGTTTCTGAAAGCCGTGCTGCCCGAACCGTCGAGCCTCGGCGAGACGACCAAGGGCAAGACCAACATCGGCGTCATCGCGACCGGGCTCGGCAAGGACGGCAAGGAAAAGACGCTCTATCTCTACAACATCTGCGACCATGAGGAGGCGTTCGCCGAAACCGGCAACCAGGCGGTCAGCTACACCACCGGCGTGCCTGCGATGATCGGCGCCGCGATGATGGTCACCGGCACGTGGAGCGGTGACGGCGTGTTCAACATGGAACAGATGGATCCCGATCCCTTCATGGACATGCTGAACAAGCATGGTCTGCCCTGGCAGGTGAAGGAACTCGACGGACCGCTGAATTTCTGAGGCCATTCCCTCTTTCGTCATTCCCGTGAAAGCGGGAACCCGGTAGCGACGGCAGAACCGGGTCCCCGCTTTCGCGGGGGTGACGAAAGGGTTGTTCATGACGTTCCGTATCGCGGCGTTCGCGCTGCTCGCCATTCTCGCCACTCCCGCCGTGGCCCAAACCGACGACGCCTACGCTCCCGCGCGTGCGATCGTCGCCGACATCGGCAAGATCGTTACCCCGAACGGGGTGCAGGAGACGTTCGAGGTCACGCTCGGCGGCGCGCGGCAGATCGTGAACGTCCGTGGATCCGACCGCGACAACCCGCTCCTGATCTTTGTCCACGGCGGCCCCGGCGCGGTCGAGATGCCCTTTGCCTGGGCGTTCCAGCGGCCGTGGGAAGATGTCTTCACCGTCGTCCAGTATGACCAGCGCGGCGCCGGGCGTAGCTACCCGCTGAACGATCCCGCGACGCTCGCCCCGACGATGACGCCAGACCGGTATCGCGACGACGCGATCGAACTGATCGAACTGCTCAAGAAGCGCTATGCCAAGCGCAAGGTCGTGCTGATGGGGCACAGCTGGGGTTCGATCGTCGGCCTGTCAGTCGCGGTCAAGCGACCCGACCTGCTCTATGCCTATGTCGGGGTCGGTCAGGGCATCGATTTTCGCGAAGGCGAAAAGGCCGGCATGGCGTGGACCCGCGCCAGGGCACTCGCGGCAGGCAATATGGAGGCGGTCGATGCGGTCGACGGGCTCGCGCCCTACCCGAACGGCGACTTTACCATCGCCAAGGCCGACGGCTGGCGCAAATATGCGATCCCCTATGGCTCGCTCATCTACAACAAGCCCGACCTCAGATATTATTTCCAGACCCCGCGCCTCTCGCCCGAATATAGCGAGGCCGACCGGCAGGCGTGGAGCAAGGGCAGCGAATTTTCGGTGACGACGCTCTGGCCGCGCCTCGCCGACGTCAGCTTCAAGCCCGTGAAGAAGATGGGCGTGCCGCTCGTCTTCCTGCTCGGGCGGCATGATTATACCGTACCGTCGCCGGTCGCGGCCGACTGGTTCGCACGGGTCAAAGCGCCCTCGAAGAAGCTCGTCTGGCTCGAACATTCGGCGCATATGCCGATGGTCGAGGAGCCGGGGCATTTCTTCGCCGCGCTACTTCAGGACGTGCTGCCGCTGACGAAGGACGGAAAATGACCGCCTGGCTTGCGCCGATCGGGCTGCTGTTCGTTTCGAACATCTTCATGACCTTCGCATGGTACGGGCAGCTCGGCGCGGTCTCACGGCCGATCTGGCTCGCGGTGCTGATCGCGTGGGGCATCGCCTTTTTCGAATATTGCCTCGTCGTCCCCGCGAACCGTATCGGCTATGGTGTTTACAGCGCCGCCGAACTCAAGACCTTGCAGGAAGTGATCACACTGGTCATATTCGCGGGGTTCGCGGTCTTCTGGCTCGGTGAGAAGCTGACCCTGAACCATCTCGTCGGCTTTGGTCTGATTGCGGCGGGGGCGTTCTTCATCTTCAAGGGACCGATTGCGGTCTGACAGGATTTTACAGCGACATGGAAACCCGTGCCGGCGACCCCGGAGCCTTTGCCCGCTTCGACCTCAGCCGCGTCCCCTCGCCCGCCTTCGTCGTCGACGCGGCGAAAATACGCGCAAACCTCGCAGTGCTGCGTCATATCGGCGATGCGTCGGGCGCGCGTGTGCTCGCGGCGCTCAAGGCTTTCTCGATGTGGTCGCTGGGACCGACCGTTGCCGAATATCTCGACGGCGTCTGCGCGTCAGGCCTCTATGAGGCGAAACTGGGCCGCAGCGAATATGGCGGCGAAGTCGCGACCTATTGTGCGGGCTACAAGGAAGCCGACCTGCCCGAGATCGTGGCACTCTCCGATCATCTGATCTTCAATTCACCCGGCCAGATCGCGCGCTTCCGTCCGCTGCTCGACGAACTCCGCGCGAGGGGCGAGAGCTTCGACATCGGCCTGCGCATCAACCCGATGCACAGCGAAGGCGAGGTCGCAAAATACGACCCCGCGGCGCCGTGCAGCCGTCTCGGTTTCCCGATCAGCCAGTTGCTGCCCGAACATATGGAGGGCGTCGACGGCGTCCATATGCACAGCCTGTGCGAGCAGGACTTTCCCCCGCTCGAGCGCACATGGAACGCGGTGCAGCCGATGCTGCGTCCCTTCTTCAACCAGCTCAAGTGGATCAATTTCGGCGGCGGTCATCATGTGACCCGCGCCGATTATCAGATCGACGACCTGATCGCCTTCCTGAAGCAGGTGCGCGCCGCGACCGACTGCGACGTGATGATCGAGCCGGGCGAAGCGATCGCCCTCGACGCCGGCATCCTTGTCGGCGAGGTGCTCGACCTGTTCGACAATGGCATGCCGATCGGCATTACCGACATTTCGGCGACCTGCCACATGCCCGACGTGATCGAGGCGCCCTATCGGCCCGCGATGCTTGGCGAAGGCAGCGATGGCATGCCGACGCGGCTCGGCGGCCCCTCGTGCCTCGCGGGCGACGTGATCGGCGATTACCGCCTGCCCGGCGGGGCGCGCATCGGCCAGCGTTTCGCCTTCCTTGATCAGGCGCATTATTCGATGGTCAAGACGAACACCTTCAACGGCGTGCCGCTGCCGTCGATCTGGCTGTGGGACAGCGACACCGACGCGCTCACACGGATCCGCGAATTCGGCTATGAGGATTTCAGGACGCGGCTGGGCTAGCGGCCCGGCCACCCTGTCTTGTGACGAAGGAGTCCGGTGAGTGAACCGTCGACATTTCCTGTCCGCCGGCACGGGGGCGGCGATCGCGACCTCGCTCTGGGGGTGCGGCGAGGCGGGTAGCAGCATGACCACAACCAATACGCACTATGAAATGCCGCTCGAATCGGCGCCGCATGAACGGACGCTCATGCAGTGGCCGGTCAATCTCGACATTTACGACCGGCCTTCGCTGAAGCGGGTGCAACGCGCCATCGCGCGGATCGCCAATACGATCGCCCGCCACGAGCCCGTTGCGATGCTGGTCGCCGGGAACGCGGCCGCCGGCGCACGCGCCCTGTTGTCGGGTGACGTCGAGCTTTGGGACATCCCGACCGACGATCTGTGGTGCCGCGACTCCGGCCCGACCTTCGTGCGCGATGCCGCGGGCAAGCTCGCCATTGCACATCTCCGGTTCAACGGCTGGGGCAACAAGCAGCCGCACGCCAACGATGCCCGCATTGCGGCGCGCGTCGCCGAGCGGCTCGGTATGCCGCTCATCGAAACCGGCCTTGTCGGCGAGCAGGGCGGCGTCGAGCATGACGGCGCGGGAACGCTGCTGGCCCATGCCAGCTGCTGGGTAAACCCCAATCGCAACCGGATGACCGGGCGCGAGATCGAAGACAGGCTGCTGCGTGCACTCGGCGGCAAGAAGATGATCTGGGCGCCGGGCATCGCGGGCAAGGACATCACCGACTATCATATCGATGCGCTGGCGCGGTTCGTCGGCCCCGGCAAGGTGCTGATCCAGCTCGGCGACGAAATCGACCCTGACGATCCCTGGTCGGTGTCGGGACACGAGACGCTGGAAATCCTGCAAAAATCGACCGATGCAAGGGGGCGAAAGCTCGACATCGTGCGCCTGCCCGACCCCGTGGATATCCGCTCGCCCGAGCCCGATTTCGTTGCCAGCTATGTCAATTATTATGTGTGCAACGGCGCCGTCGTCGCAGCGCAGTTTGGTGACAAGGCTGCGGACGGGCATGCACGCGAAATGCTGCAAACGCTTTATCCCGGGCGGACGATCGAGATGATCGAAATCGATGCGATCGGGGAATCGGGCGGCGGCATCCATTGCGCGACGCAGCAACAGCCCAAGGCCTGACCCCGCGGTCGTTCAGGATTCGGCCGCACCAATCTCCGCCAGCGCCTGATGGATGTCGCTGACCACCACCGACCCCTCGCCGACCGACGAGGCGACGCGCTTGACGGACCCCTTGCGCACGTCTCCGATGGCGTAAATCCGGGGCCAGCTCGTCTCGTACCGGCTCGGCATACGGTCGAGCGACCAGCCCGCCTTGACGAGTTCGAGCGGTGCGATATCGGCGCCGGTCTTCACAAAGCCGCGCTCGTCGCACACCATTTCTCTCGGCAACCACGCCGTGTTAGGGCTGGCCCCGAGAAAGAGGAACAGGAAACCGCAATCGCAGCGATCTTCGGCCCCGGTTTCGCGGCAGCGATAGGTCAGGCCGCTCAGCCGCTCCTCCCCGTGCAATCCCACGACGTCGGTCGACGGAATGATCTCGATGTTCGGATGTTCCTCAAGCCGTTTGACCAGATATTCGGACATGGTCTCGCGCAGGCTCGACCGGCGAAAAATGACGTAGACCTTCTTCGCGACGCTCGCGAGATAGATCGCGCCCTGCCCCGCCGAATTGCCCGATCCGACGACAGTGACCTCGGCGTTACCGCATAGCTGCGCCTCCATCGGCGTCGCGCCATAATAGATGCCGCGCCCTTCATAGGCTTCGATGCCGTCGATCGGCAGGCGCTGATATTGTGCGCCGCTGGCGACGACGACGGCGCGGCTGCGCAGCTTGCGCCCGTCGGCGAGGTGGAGGCAATAGGCGTCATCGCCATCGCGGCCGATCGATGCGGCGCGCACCGGCGCGACCAGCCGCGCGCCGAATTTCTGCGCCTGCACCGTCGCGCGGCGCGCGAGCTCGTTGCCCGAAATACCGGTCGGAAAACCGAGATAGTTTTCGATCTTCGACGAAGTACCGGCCTGTCCGCCCGGCGCAAGCGAGTCGAGCGCGATGACGGTCAGCCCCTCGGACGCGGCATAGACCGCCGCGGCCAGCCCACCCGGGCCGCTTCCGACCACCAGCACATCGGCGGTCGCGCCATCGGGAAGCAGGTCGAGTCCGAGTCCCGCCGCAAGCTGTTCAGGTGTCGGCTGGACCAGCACATCGGCGGCGCCCAGTATGACGGCAGGGAGCTGGTCGTCGGTCAATCCGCGTTCGGCCATCAGGTGCGCCGCGACGGGGCCGTCGGCGGGGTCGAACCAGCGATGCGCGACGCCATGCTTCATCAACAGGTCGCGCAGCGCATAGACGCTGCGGTCCATCGCCGCGCCGATGACGATCGTCACCGCGAAACCGCGATGATTGCTGAACTCGCGCCGCGCCGACAGGACGCGGACAAAAATGTCCGAATAATGCGAATTGCCCGCAATCAGCCGCTGGAAATCGGGGTGTGCAATGCGGAGAATCTCGCCGTCGGCGCCCATTTCGACGCGCGACAGGTGCCGCTGCCCGGTCAGCACCGACAAATCGCCCGCGAACTGGCCGTGCTCCATCCAGCCGACCCGCTTTCGCCCCTCGTCGGTCGACGCGAAGATATCGGTGTGACCCGACAGGGTAACGATGCAGTCGGGCGCCATCGCGCCTTCCTCGACCAGCAGGTCGCCCGCCTTGTGCGATTCGACCGTGCCGAAGCTGCGCAGCTCGTCCAGTTCCGCGTCGCTGAAGTTGTGATTGACGTCGGCGCGGGAGACCATGCGCGTATATCCTTTCGGCTTCGATGACCGCTCACCTCTAGCGCCGCCATGCGTTCTTGTCTCGCTTTTGCCCCGCTCGGCGTGCGTTCGCCCCGGTTCGCCTTTCGCGTTAAAGCCGTATTACAAAATTGCGCGATAGGGTCTTTACAGGGGGGACCCCCCTGCATATATCGCCCTCCGCTGCCCCAGGGGGACTTCCAATAACCGCAAGGCAGCCTTGTCGTTTACCGTTTAATTTTGGGGGTCCCTTGAGTTGCACCAGCATCATAGCGCCCACGGGCTGATTCAGGCACTTTCGCCGATCGAACCTGTTACGCTTGTCCGCCCGCACGCCGCGCGGCGCGCAGCGCGCTTCTTTATCGAGCGATTTCCCGGCACGACCATGTATGCGGTCAAGGCGAATCCGTCGCCCGACCTGCTGCGCGTGCTGTGGGACTCGGGTGTCACGCATTATGACGTCGCCTCGATCGCCGAGGTCCGGCTTGCCGCGCGCACGCTTCCCGAAGCGACGCTCTGCTTCATGCATCCGGTGAAGGCAGAGGAAGCGATTTCCGAAGCCTATTGGAAGCATGGCGTGCGCACCTTCTCGCTCGACACGATGGACGAGCTCGAGAAGATTGTCCGCGCGACCGAAGGCGCCGCCGACCTCAACCTGCTCGTGCGCCTGCGCGTCTCGTCCGACCATTCGAAGCTCAGCCTCGCCGCCAAGTTCGGCGCCGAAGCCGATGAAGTCGTCGAACTGCTGATGGCGACCCGTCAGGCGGCCGACTCGCTCGGCATCTGCTTCCATGTCGGCAGCCAGGCGATGACGCCGCACGCCTACGCACAGGCGATGGAGCGCGTGCGCGCGGCGATCGTCGCGGCGTCGGTGACGGTCGACATCATCGATGTCGGCGGCGGCTTTCCGTCGTCCTACCCGGGCATGGAGCCCCCGCCGCTCGACGCCTATTTCGAGACGATCCACCGCAGCTTCGAAAGCCTGCCGATCAGCTATTCCGCGGAACTCTGGTGCGAACCGGGCCGCGCGCTGTCGGCCGAATACAGCTCGCTGATCGTCCGCGTCGAAAAGCGCCGCGGCGAAGAGCTGTACATCAACGACGGTGCCTATGGCGCGCTGTTCGACGCCGCGCATGTCGGCTGGCGCTTCCCGGTGTCGCTCCGGCGCGACGTCGCGAGCGAAGCCGAGATGGTGCCGTTCAGCTTCTATGGCCCGACGTGCGACGACCTCGACCATATGGCCGGGCCGTTCTTCCTGCCGGCGGACATCAAGGCGGGCGATTTCATCGAGATCGGGATGCTCGGCGCCTATGGCTGCGCGATGCGCACCAAGTTCAACGGCTTCGGCGCCGACGAGACGCATGTCGTCAGCGACGAGCCGATGGCGAGCCTCTACACCGGCAGCGAGGCCGAACCCGAACGCCGCAGCGCAACGGTGACCAAGCTGTTCTGACGAGGCGGGACAGATAGCGAATATGGAAGGGCCGGCGCAGCGATGCGACCGGCCCTTTCCCTTTCGAACCAAGGCGCTAGATTGCGCCGCCCATGCAGCCCTTCCACCATCTCCTTGCCAACAACCTCGTCGCAAACATCACCAACTTCACGGTGTGGTTCGCGCTGACCTTCTGGACCTTCCTCGAAACCCAGTCGGTGTTCGCGACGGGGATGATCGCTGGCATCTATCTCGTGCTGACCGCCGCGCTCGGCATCTGGTTCGGCAGCCTCGTCGACCATCATGGCAAGCGCAATATGATGCTGGTGTCGAGTGTCGCCTCGCTGATCCTCTACGCCATTGCCTTTGCGGGCTATGCGCTCGATCCCGCCATTCGCGCCGCCGAAGTGTCGAGCGTCACGCTCTGGCTGTTCATCCTCGTTTCGATGTTCGCGGTGATCGTCGGCAATATCCGCATGATCGCGCTGCCGACGCTGGTCACGCTGCTGGTACCGGAAGACCGGCGCGACAAGGCGAACGGGCTCGTCGGGATGGTCAGCGGCGTCGGCTTCCTCACGACCTCGGCGATCAGCGGCTTTCTCGTCGCATGGGGCGGGATGGTTGCAACGCTCGCCTTCGCGGTCGCCTTTTCGCTCGTCGCCATTGTCCACCTGCTCTTCGTCCATGTCGACGAGCCGCGCGATGACGAGGCGCATGACGCGCCGCACCGCATCGATCTCGCCGGGACGCTGCGCGTCGTGCTCGGCATCCCCGGCCTCCTCGCGCTGATCATGTTCGCCTGCTTCAACAACCTGCTCGGCGGGGTCTTCATGGCGTTGATGGACGCCTATGGCCTGTCGCTGATGAAGGTCGAGCAATGGGGGCTGCTGTGGGCGGTCCTGTCCTGCGCCTTCATCCTCAGCGGCATCGTGATTTCGCGGACCGGGCTCGGCAAAAACCCGATCCGCACGCTCCTTTTCGTGTGCCTCGTCGAATGGATCGTCGCCGCGGTCTTCACGATCCAGTCGTCGATTCCGTTGCTGGCGATCGGCTGTTTCATCTGGATGTTCCTTGGTCCCTATGCCGAGGCCGCCGAACAAACGGCGATGCAGAAGGTCGTTCCCTTCGAACGTCAGGGCCGCGTCTTCGGCTTTGCCCAGTCGGTCGAGCAGGCCGCCTCGCCGCTCACCGCCTTCCTCATCGCCCCGCTCACCCAGTTCATTTTCGTGCCGCTGATGACCGACGGCGCGGGCGCCGACGCGATCGGCGACTGGTACGGCCGCGGCCCCGAACGCGGGATCGCGCTTGTCTTCACCATCGCCGGTCTCCTCGGCATCATCCTGACGCTGGCGGCGTTCGGTTCGCGATCCTATCGCCGGATATCGGCCGCCTATGCTGCCGGAAATGGCAGTAGCGCAGCCACCGCACCGGCCGCTTAAGGAAAGTTGCGGAAGCCTCTTCCGTTTTACTTTGCAATCATTCTATCCTGCGCCGCGAGGAAAAGGAGAAGCCATGCCCATGCTGTCGGGGATCCGCATCGTCGATCTGACGACCGTCATTTTCGGTCCCTATGCAACGCAGATGCTCGCCGATCTGGGGGCCGAGGTGATCAAGGTCGAAACCCCCGGCCTCGGCGACATTTCGCGTTATCTGGGCAGCGGTGTTCCCGATCCGACGATGGGATCGATCCACCTGACGGTGAACCGGGGCAAGCGCTCGATTGCGCTCGACCTCAAGAAGCCGGAGGATGCCGCGATCCTGCGCGACCTCGTCGCGAGTGCCGACGTCTTTTTCCACAATGTCCGCGGCAAGGCGATCGCGCGGCTCGGTTTCGATTATGACGCGTGCAAGGCGCTGAAACCCGACATCATCTATGTCCACGGCACGGGCTTCGCGCAGGACGGACCCTATGCCGACCTGCAAGCCTATGACGATGTCATCCAGGCTGCGAGCGGCACCACCAGCCTGTTGCCGCGTGTCGATGGGGACCCGCGTCCACGCTATTTCCCATCGCTGATTGCCGACAAGGTCGCGGGCCAGTTCGGCGCGCAGGCGATCCTCGCCGCGCTCGTGCACAAGCTGCGCACCGGCAAAGGCCAGCATGTCGAAGTGCCGATGTTTGAGTGCTTTTCCTCCTTCATGCTCACCGAGCATCTGCGCGATGCCGCGCTCGACCCGCCGATCGGCCCCGCGGGTTATCCGCGCCAGCTCGACCCGACGCGCCAGCCCTTCCCGACCCGCGACGGCTATCTCGCGATCGTTCCCTATACGCCCGAATCGACCGCCCGCCTGATGGCCCTGCTCGGAAGTGCCGACCTGCTCGAAACGCCGGAATATGAGGCGGCGAAGGCGAAGGGGCAGCATATGCCGATCATCTACAGCGAAATCGCCCGCAAGACGCCGGCGAAGACCAGCGCCGAATGGCTCGCGCTCTTCGCCGATAACGACATTCCGGCGATGGCGGCGCGCGACCTTCAGGACATCAAGGAAGACCCGCATTTCGTCGCGACCGGCTTTTTCCGGCATCGCACCCACCCCGATGTCGGCGCCTTTCACGAAATGCAGCCGCCGGTGAAATATGGCGCGATGGCGCCGCGCGATCTTGGTTTTGCGCCGCGCGTCGATAGCGACGGGGCAGCTATCCGCGCCGAACTGGCGACCGGCAAGGCCTGAACGTCGGCGTTGCATTGTCGGCGATGCGCTCTAGCATCGCCGACCGGAACAAGGGGGAGCCACTATGCCTGAAAGCCTGCTCGCACCCGGCGCGGTCCTCGCGCTGTGGACACTCATCATGCTCGGCTGGGTCGCCGCGACGCGGTTTCCCGCGCTCGCCAAATCGGGCATCGATCTGAAAGCCGCGCCGCCGGGCGGCCGCGGGGCCGACCTCGAAACCATCCTGCCACCGCAGGTGAACTGGAAGTCGCACAATTATACGCACCTGCTGGAACAGCCGACGCTCTTCTATGCCGTCATCATCTTCCTGCACCTGTCGGGCGGCAGCACCGATCTCACGCGCGGCCTTGCGTGGGCCTATGTCATTTTGCGCATCGTCCACAGCCTGTGGCAGGCGCGCGTGAACCGCGTGCCCGTTCGTTTTGCGATCTTCGGGCTGTCGACCTTCTGCCTGCTCGCATTGTCGTTGCTGGCGGTGATCGCCACTTTGGGTTGAGGGGGAAAAGAATATGGATACGAACGCTATTTTGGGGCCGGTCGCAACGCTTGCGCTCTGGTCGATGGTCATGTGGGTGTGGATGTACGCGACGCGCATCCCGGCGATGAGCCGCGCGAAGATCGACGCTGCCAAGATGGTCGGCGGCACCGGCAAGGGGCTCGACGACGTGCTGCCGCAGGAAGTGCAGTGGAAGGCGCACAACTATAACCATCTGATGGAACAGCCGACGGTCTTCTACGCCGTGGCGCTCGCGCTCGCGATCGGCGGCATGGGCGGCGGGCTCAACGCACAGATTGCCTGGGCCTATGTCGCCCTGCGCATCATTCACAGCCTGATTCAGGTCACCGTCAACCGCGTGCTATGGCGTTTCGCCGTCTTCGCGCTCGCCAGCCTCGCGCTCCTCGCGCTGTGCCTTCACGCCTTCATGGGCTTTGTATTGCACTGATCTAGCGTGAAAAGCGCGCGGCCAGTTCCACATGGGTCGACCAGCGGAACTGGCCGACGGGCTGAACCCAGTCGAGCGAATAGCCGCCCTCGACCAGCATCTTCGCGTCACGCGCAAAGCTTGCCGGGTTACAGCTGACGTAAGCGATCACCGGGGTCGTTGACCCCGCGAGCTGCTTCACCTGCTCCTCTGCCCCCGCGCGCGGCGGATCGAGGATGACCGCGCCGAAGCGATTGAGCTCTGCGGGAACGAGCGGGCGGCGGAACAGGTCGCGATGTTCGGTCGCAACAAGCGCGCGGGCGCGGTTGGCGGCGCCTGTCAGCGCGGCGATCGCATCGCGCGCGCCTTCGGCGGCATAGATTTTGCGCCCCGCCTGTACCGACAGAGCAAAGGTCCCGACGCCCGCGAACAGGTCGGCCACCGCACCGGCGTCGCCGATCGCCCTTGTCACCGCGTCGATCAACGCCGCCTGGCCGGTCGCCGTCGGCTGCAAAAAGGCGAAGGGCGGCACCTCGACCGTGACATCGCCGAAGCGCATCGTCGGCGGTTCGGGCTGCCAGAGGATTTCGAGCCCGTCGCCCTGATCGATCGCAAAGCGCGCCAGTCGATGCGCGCCCGCAAAATCCTGCAACGCCATCGCCGCGTCGAGTCCTTCGGCCTTCACGCCTTCCAGTATCAGTTCGACGCCCTGATCGAGCATCTGCATCTTGACCTTCACGGGCCGGCGCGGCTGCGCGATCATGACCAGCAATTCACGCACCGGCGCGATCAGCGCGAAGAGTTCGGGCAGCAACAGCGGGCACACCCGCATGTCGACGATCTGGTTGCTCTGCGCGGCGTTGAAGCCGACCGCGACCTGTTTGCCCGTCCTCAGCGCGGTCAGCGCCGCCCGGCGTCGGCTCTGCGCTGGTGAGAGCTGCGCTGGCAGGACGTCGCCATAGCGCACCTCTTGCCCCTCCAGCCCGCCGACCACGCGGTCGCGCACGAACTCGGCGAGCGCAGGCTCGGCGACATGCTGTAACTGGCAGCCGCCGCATTTTCCGAAATGCCGACACACGGGTTCGGTTCGGTTCGGCCCCGGGATGATGATCCCGTCGTCGCGCACGCGGTCGCCCGGAACGCCGCCCATGACATGGCGGCCGTCGGCGGTCACACCATCGCCGCGTGCGGCGATGCGCTCGATCAGCGCAGCTTCGCTCATGTCAGTCCCTTATCAGATCGTCGGCTACAAGGCCGGGGCCTATACGCGCGGCTTGCGCGATATGCCAGCCCACGGCGGCGACCGCGGCGTCGAAAGCATCTCCGCCCCGTGCGAGCATCGCTCCGCAGGCGCCCGCGAGCACATCGCCCGTCCCAGCCGTTGCCAGCCAGGGGCTTCCCGGCCAGGCTGCCGCGATACGGCCGTCTGGTGCGGCGACGATCGTGTCGGCGCCCTTGTAGACCACCACTGCCTGCGTACGAACCGCTGCGGCCTTCGCGCGGTCGATCTTGCTGCCGTAAAGTTGCGGGAAAACGCGGGCAAACTCACCCTCATGCGGCGTGAGGATCGCCTTGCGCGGCGTCTCGGACAGGCGCGGCAATGCGGCATCGATCGCGGCGGCGTCGAGCACCAGCGGCTTGCCCGAATCGAGTGCGGCTTCGACGTCGAACAGCAGCGCATCGCCCGCCGGAAACCCCGGGCCGATGACGACCGCGCCGACGCGCGGGTCGCCGAGCCGTTCGCCCAATTTCTCCTCGCCCTCGGCGATGATCGCGGCGAAGGGCGCATGTGCGCTGCCTTCGACCGCCACATAGCCCGCTCCCGCACGCAGCGCCGCCGCGGCGGCCAGCCCGGCAGCCCCGCGCATCGGTCCTGCAAAGACCAGCACCATGCCGCGCGTGAATTTATGCGCAGCGGCATCGGGTTTGTGCGTTTGCGTCTTCGGCAAGGCTCGCATCGCCTTGCTTGCCGAGATACCGATAGATGCGAGCAGGACCTGGCCGCAAGCAGGCGCGGTCGGGAGCAGCACATGCGCGGGCTTGAGCGCGCCCAGAGCGAGCGTCACATCGGCGTGAAGGGGCGGCATCCAGCCCGTCGTACCGTCGCTGTCGACTCCGCTGGGAACGTCGACCGCCAATATGCGTCGATCCGAGAAATGCCCGAGGATCGCGGCAAGGTCATCTGCGATCGGTCGCGACAGCCCGACGCCGAACAGCGCGTCGACGATCAGCGGCGCGGGTGCGAGGCGGCCATCGAGCGTTTCGACGGGTCCGCTCCAGCCCGCCCTTGCCGCCTTTGCGAGGCCGGTCGCCGGGTCACCGAGCGCGGCGACGCGAACCGAAGCTCCGCGCGCTGCAAGCTGCCGCGCAGCAACATAGCCGTCGCCGCCATTGTTGCCCGGACCGCACAGGATCAGGATCGGCGCGCCTGCCGCCATCCGCCAGGCGGTATCGGCGACCGCTGCCCCGGCGAGTTCCATCAGCTCGGATAGCGAGGTGCCTTGAATCGCGCACGCAGCCTCGGCTTCGCGCATCGCCTTGGCGGTCAGGATCGGGGCGTCGGCGGGGACAGACATGCATCCGCCCTATCATGAACGGATGGAGCCGCCTACTTCGTGCCGCCGGTGTTGGCGGGCAGACGGTATCGATCGTTGCCGACTGTAACCTCGATCACATTATTGCCGACGATCGTGACCTTTGCGGGTTCGGCTCCGTCGGCCGACACGACGCCGCGTCCGTCGGTGGTAATCTGGAGGCGGCGGTAGCCGACATTACCACGGCCGACGACGAGGATCGCCCCGCCCTCGCCGCTCATCTCCTCGACGGTGCAGGTGCGATCGAACAATTTGGCGCCTTCCAGCGCACATTCGATGCGACCGCTCTCGGCCGCGTCCTTCGATCCGCGGGCTTCGGCTTCGGCCAGTTCGCCATTGTCGGGTGTGCGGTCGCATCCCGCAAGCGCGATCAGCGCCACCAACACCCCCCCAAGCTTTTTCATCCCTTGCCCTTCAGCTGTGACAGGTCGCGCACCGCGCCGCGCGCGGCGCTCGTCGTCATCGCGGCATAGGCCTGAAGTGCTACCGAAACCTTGCGCGGGCGCGGCTTGGCAGGCTGCCATGCCGCATCGCCCTTTGCATCCATCGCCGCGCGGCGCTCGGCAAGCACGCTGTCGGCCACCGCGAGCGCGATCGTGCGCGACGGGATGTCGATGTTGATGAGGTCGCCATTCTCGACGAGTCCGATCGTGCCGCCCTCGGCCGCCTCGGGCGAGACATGGCCGATCGACAGTCCCGACGTGCCACCCGAAAAGCGCCCGTCGGTGATCAATGCGCACGCGGCGCCGAGCCCCTTCGATTTGAGGTAGCTCGTTGGATAGAGCATTTCCTGCATCCCCGGGCCGCCCTTCGGCCCCTCGTAGCGGATGACGACGACGTCGCCCGCCTCGACCTGTCCCGTGAGGATACCCGCGACCGCCGCATCCTGGCTTTCATAAACCTTTGCAGGGCCCGAGAATTTCAGGATGCTCTCGTCGACGCCCGCGGTCTTCACAATGCAGCCGTCGAGCGCGATATTGCCCGACAGCACCGCGAGCCCGCCGTCCTTGCTGAAGGCATGCTCGGCCGAGCGGATCACGCCGGCTTCGCGGTCGAGATCGAGATCGTCCCAGCGCCGGTCCTGGCTGAACGCGACCTGCGTCGGCACTCCGCCCGGCGCCGCGAGGAAGAATTTCTGCACCTCCGGATCGTTGGTACGCGAGATATCCCATTTGTTGAGCGCATCGCCCAGCGTCGCGCTGTGCACGGTCGGCAGATGCGCGTGGAGCAGGCCCGCGCGTTCGAGCTGACCGAGGATCGCCATGATCCCGCCCGCGCGGTGCACATCCTCCATATGAACGTCGCTCTTCGCCGGTGCGACCTTCGACAGGCACGGCACGCGGCGCGACAGCCGGTCGATATCGGCCATGGTGAAATCGACCCCCGCCTCGAACGCCGCGGCGAGCAGGTGAAGCACGGTGTTGGTCGATCCGCCCATCGCGATGTCGAGGCTCATCGCATTCTCGAACGCCTCGAAGGTCGCGATATTGCGCGGCAGGACGCTATCGTCGCCTTCCTCATAATGGCGCTTGCACATCTCGACCGCGATCCGCCCGGCGCGCAGGAACAATTGCTTGCGGTCGGCGTGCGTCGCGAGCGTCGATCCGTTGCCGGGCAGCGACAATCCCAACGCCTCGGTCAGACAGTTCATCGAGTTGGCAGTGAACATCCCCGAACAGCTTCCGCACGTCGGACATGCCGCGCGCTCGATCTCGGACACTTCCTCGTCGCTGTATTTCTCGTCGGCGGCGGCGACCATCGCGTCGACCAGATCGAGCGCGACCTCCCTGCCTTTCAGAACGACCTTGCCCGCCTCCATCGGTCCGCCCGACACGAACACGACGGGGATGTTGATCCGGAGCGCCGCCATCAACATGCCGGGGGTGATCTTGTCGCAGTTGGAGATGCACACCATCGCGTCGGCGCAATGCGCGTTGACCATATATTCGACGCTGTCGGCGATCAGGTCGCGGCTCGGCAAGCTGTAGAGCATCCCGTCATGCCCCATCGCGATCCCGTCATCGACCGCGATCGTGTTGAATTCCTTGGCAACCCCGCCCGCAGCCTCGATCTCGCGCGCGACCATCTGGCCGAGGTCCTTCAGGTGAACGTGGCCGGGCACGAACTGGGTGAAGCTGTTGACCACCGCGATGATCGGCTTGCCGAAGTCGCTGTCCTTCATCCCCGTCGCGCGCCAAAGGCCGCGGGCACCCGCCATGTTGCGGCCGTGGGTGGTGGTGCGCGAACGATATGAAGGCATTTTTGGGCAATCCTGATAATATTATTTCAAAAATATGCGGAAAGACGCGCCTCTACACGCCTAGCCGGCCAGATTCAATGCAACTTTGCTGCACATGCGAGAAAGCCGCTCGGCAAAGAGCGCCTGCCCCGCCGCATCGCCGATCAGATCCTGCCGCATCTCGATCCCGACATAGGGAATATCATTGCCCTCGGCGTGGCGGTTCATCGTCGCGTTGAGCAGCTTGCCCGAATAGGGCTGCTGGTCGCCGACGTTCAGCCCCTCGGCTTCGAGCGCCGCGATTGCCGCGCCGGCAAGCCGCTCGTCCTCGTTATAGAGGACGCCGACGTGCCAGGGCCGCGCCTGATCGGGATGCGCCGCGAGCGACGGGGTGAAACTGTGCAGCGACAGGATCATCGCCGGGCGGTGACCCACAATCACCTTGGCAATATGATCGTGATAGGGCCGGAAAAAGCGCGCCAGCCGCGCCTCGCGCGCCGCGTCGTCGAGCGCATTTCCCGGAACCGCATGGCCGTCGCTGGCGATCGGCAGCACGCCTGGCGCATCCTCCTCGCGGTTGCAGTCGACAACGAGCCGCGACACGCCGCCGAGGATCGCCGCATCGACCGCGCCGCTTTCGACCAGCCGCGCCGCAACCTCGGCGACGCCGATGTCGATTGCGATATGATTGGTCAGCAGCGCGGGATCGATGCCAAGGTCGATGTCGTCCGGCACATGCGCCGAGGCATGATCGGCGATCAGCAATATGCCGCCCGTCCGTGCTTCACCCAACTGGCGCCACGCCTCACTCACCGCAATACTCCCGCCATCGTCCACCAGCCCGGATGACGCTGCGCCAGAACGGCTGCGGCCGCATCGCGCTCCGCCACCGCATCGAACAACGCAAAACAGGTCGCGCCCGATCCCGACATGCGTGCCAGCCAGGGGCGCAGCGCACCCAGCGCGGTGAGCATATCGACGATCGCCGGACATTGCGCGATCGCGGGCCGCTGAAGATCGTTACGCGCGCCGAGCAGTTGCGCGCGCCAGTCGGGGCCGGTGAACAGCGGACCGCGGTCGATCCCGTCCCACGCGGCGAACACCGGGCCGGTGGCGACCGGCCGGCGCGGATTGACCAGCAGCACGGGCGTCCCGCCCAACTGCAACTCGGGAACCGGGCTCAATTCCTCGCCGGCCCCGACGCCGAGGCAGGTCGCGCTTGCAACGCAGGCGGCGATGTCGGCGCCAAGCGGACCGACGATGCGCGCCAGCGCCGCATCACCGAGCTCGGGCAGGAAATGCCGCCGCACGAGCCGTGCCATCGCCGCGGCGTCGGCCGACCCGCCACCGACTCCCGCCGCGACGGGCAGTGTCTTGGTCAGCGTGACGCCAAGCGGCGGTATCCGGTCGGCGCCATAGCGCGCGCGCAGCAGCGTCAGCACCTTCATCACCAGATTGTCGTCACCCGCGCTCAATCCTTCGGCGAACGCGCCGTCGATCGTCAGCGCATCCTTGTCGGCGGCCCCGGCGGCGATCGCATCGCCATTATCGACAAAGGCGAACAGCGTCTCGATCTCGTGATAGCCGTCGCTTCGCCGCGCGCGGACGTGCAGCGCGAGGTTGATCTTCGCCCACCCTGTTTCGTGCATCTTTTCAGTCATGGTGCGGTGGTTGCAGCGGTCAGCCCGTCGCGCAGCTTCGCCTCCAGCCGCGTCGCCATCTCCGCCTCGGCGAGCAACGCCGCCGCGCGCCAGTTGTAGCGCGCCTGAAACTTCTGCCCGGCCTTCCAATAGGCATCGCCGAGATGTTCGACGATCACCGCATTGCCGGGTTCGCCGCGCTGCGCCTTTTCGAGCAGGCCGACGGCATCGCCGGTGCGGCCAGTAAGGAAATAGGCCCAGCCGAGAGAGTCGGTGATGCTCGCATTCTGCGGGTCCTGGCGCCACGCCGCCTCGATCCGCGCGAGCGACTGCTTCACATCCTTGCGCCGTTCCAGCGCCGAATAGCCCGCGAAGTTGAGGATCGCCGCATCGTCGGGCCGCAGCGCCACCGCCTTTTCCATCAAGGGCGCCGCCGCGTCCCATTTATCCGCCTGCAACAACAGTTCCGCCCGCGCGATCAACAGGGTGCCGCGCAGCGACTGGTCGCCCTCGCCATCGCCGAGTGCCGCCTCCAGCCGCTCATACGCCCGTGCTGCCGCGCCCGAATCGCCCGACCGCCGTGCGATGTCGGCCAGCCGGACGAGCAGACTGCGCGCCGCATCCCCACCCACCGACGCCTCGGCCAGCTTCGCCGCGCCGGCGAGATCGCCGGCATCGGCCATCAACTCGGCACGCCGCATCGCGAGCACTGGCGGCAAGGCAACGCGTCCCGTGTCGAGCAGCGCCATCGCGCTGCGCTGTTGCCCGTTGCGGTCGAGCGCTTCGACCAGCGTCATCCGGACCGCCCAGTCCTGATCGTCGAGCCAATGGGCCGCGCGCGCGAACAGCAACGGCAGTTTCGCGCTGCCGCCCGGGGTGCGCGCCAATCCGTCGGCGAGCAGCCCGAGCCACTGCGCCGTTCCCGCACGCGGGCCGGTGACGGGCTGGTCGGGTAACAGCAGCATCGGGTCCTCGCGCTGCCCCGACGCGAGCGCGATCCGCGCGCGCAACCGTTCGGCGGCGGCGCCCTCGCCCGCCTTGTCGAGCGTAGCGGCGGTACGCAGCGCAACGAGCTGGCTCGTCCGGTCGGTGAGTGTGACGCCGTCGGTGAGCGTCGCAGCCTCCGCTGCACGCTTCGTCGCGATCTGAACCAGCGCGATCTGGAGCGTCAGCGAAGGTTCGGGCCGCGCGCGATTGTTCGCCGCGATCAAATGGCGCTCAGGCAACTTTTCGCGCGCGCCAACGTCGATCCATGCGTTGATCGTCGGCAAGATCAGCCGCGCGATCGCGTCGGCGCCGGCCTTGTCGTTGCGGCCGGCCATCGTGTCGCGCGCGGCTTTCCAGTCCGACCGGCGCATAGCGTCGACCAGCAGCACGAGCTGTGCGTCGAACCGGCGTTCGCCGCCGCTCCACAAGGTCCATGCCGCAGCCCGCGCCGCCTCCAGGTCCCCCGCCTCGATCGCCTGCTCGAGCATCCGCCCGCGCAAGCCGGGAAGCCCCGGCGCGAGGCTCGAAGCCGTGGTGAGCGCCGACAGTGCGGCCGCGGGTTCACCGTCTTCTTCGGCCAGTCGCGCGCGAACCAGCGCGTTCAGCGCCGTACCGCTGTCGTCAACGGCCTGCGCCGGCGCCGCCGCCGCAACGGCGGCGACGATCAGGAACAGGCGCGCGGGCTTACATATTCGGGTAATTGGGGCCTCCGCCGCCTTCGGGAGTGACCCAGTTGATATTCTGGGTCGGGTCCTTGATATCGCACGTCTTGCAGTGGACGCAATTCTGCGCGTTGATCACGAACTTGGGATCGCCCTCGGCCTCGCCGACGATTTCATAGACGCCCGCCGGGCAATAACGCTGCGCGGGCTCGTCATAGAGCGGCAGGTTATACGCGACCGGGATCGACGGATCCTTGAGCTGAAGGTGGACCGGCTGGTCTTCCTCATGATTGGTATTCGAAATGAACACCGACGACAGACGGTCGAAGGTCAGCACGCCGTCGGGCTTGGGATAGTCCGGTTTCGGCATGATGTCGGCCCGGTACAGGCTTTCATTGTCCGGGTGGTGCTTCATCGTGAAGGGGACTTTGATCTTCAGCGTTTCGAGCCACATAGTGATCCCCGACAGCAATGTTCCCGCCAGATCGCCATATTTCTCGACGAGCGGCAGGACGTTGCGCACGACGCTCAGTTCCTTCTTGACCCAGCTGTCGTCAAAGGCGGCCTGATAGGCGTCGAGCGTGTCGCTGCTGCGCCCCGCGGTTACAGCGGCGAAAGCGGCTTCGGCCGCCATCATGCCCGACTTCATCGCGGTGTGCGTCCCCTTGATGCGCGGCACGTTCAGGAAACCGGCGGTGTCGCCGATCAGCGCGCCGCCCGGGAACGCGAGCCTGGGCACCGACTGGAGCCCGCCGTCGCTGATCGCACGCGCGCCATAGGACACGCGCTTGCCGCCCTTCAGGATCTTCGCGATCTCGGGATGCGTCTTCCACTTCTGCATCTCCTGGAACGGGGAGATGTGCGGGTTGCGATAGTTGAGCCAGGTAACGAAGCCGAGCGCGACCTGCCCGTTCGCCTGATGGTAGAGGAAACCCCCGCCATTGGCATTTTCGTCGAGCGGCCAGCCCTGCGTATGGATGACACGGCCCTGCGCATGGTTTGCGGGATCGATGTCCCAAAGCTCCTTGACGCCAAGGCCGTAAACCTGCGGCTCGCAATCGGCGTCGAGCGCGAATTGCGGCTTGATCATCTTGGTCAGATGGCCGCGCACGCCCTCGGCAAAGAAAGTATATTTGGCGTGGAGTTCGAGGCCCGGCGCATAATCGCCCTTGTGACTGCCGTCGCGCGCCACGCCCATGTCGCCCGTCGCGACACCTTTGACCGAGCCATCTTCGTTATAGAGAATTTCCGCAGCCGGAAATCCGGGGAAAATTTCGACCCCCAGCCCTTCGGCCTGTTCGGCGAGCCAGCGGCAAAGATTGCCAAGACTGCCGGTATAGGTGCCCTTGTTGTGCATGAAGCCGGGCGAGATGAATTCGGGAAGCGCAAACTTCTTCGCCTTGGTCAGCACCCAATGCTGATTGTCGTTCACGGGAACTTCGGCAAGCGGACAGCCCTGCGTTCGCCATTCGGGAAGCAGTTCGTCGAGTGATCTGGGATCGATCACCGCGCCCGACAGGATATGCGCGCCGACCTCCGATCCCTTTTCGAGGATGCAGACCGACAATTCATTGCCTGCTTCATTCGCCAGTTGTTTCAACCGGATCGCCGCCGAAAGCCCCGCAGGCCCTGCCCCGACGATGACCACGTCATAGGGCATCGATTCCCGTTCGCTCACCGCAAATCCCTTTCTGCCGTCCCCGCGCCGATCATTCATCGTGTCCGGCGCTCATTCTGTCACGATTCGCGATGCCCGCCAATTGACGGGTCCGTCAACCACCTGTTTGGTGTAAATCGATGGGTGGGTCATATTCAACATTGCTGGCGGAAAGCACTTACGACTGGTGGTCACTGGCGGGCGTCGACGCGCTTGTCGGTGAGGAGCCGGCGGGATGGCTTGTCACGCCGCCGGCGAATGACGCTGCGGCAACCAAGGCGAAGCGCCCGGCGCGCGTCGACCCCGAACCGCTCCCGCTTCCCGCAGCGCTCCAGCGCCAGGAGGCGCCCGAAGTCGCCGAGCCGAAGGGCCCGACCGTTTTTCCCGACGATTGGGACGAATTCCAGCGCTGGCTCGCCGAAAATGGCGACGTGCCGGGCAGCCAGTGGGACGCGCGCCGCGTTCTTCCGGTCGGCGAAGCCGGCGCGCCGCTGATGCTGCTCACCGCCTGGCCCGAAATCGACGACCAACGCGATGGCGTGCTGTTCTCCGGGCCGGCGGGGCAGTTGCTCGACGCGATGCTGCGCGCGATCGGCCTGACGCGCGGCGAATGCTATGTAACCAGCCTTGCGGTGACGCGCCCCGCGGGCGGGCGCTGCGACGGCGACGATGCGGCGGAGCTCGACCGCCTGCTGTGGCACCATCTGCGGATCGCCAAACCGGAACGGCTGCTGCTGATCGGCAGCGACATCCTGCGTATGGCGGCCGCGATAGCGCTGCCCGACGCGCGCGGAAAGTTACTCGATATTAACCAAGATGGCGGCAAGGTGGAGGCGGTAGCAGTCGCGCACCCCGCGATGTTGCTGGCCCGACCCGCCCAGAAAGCGGCGGCATGGGATAGCCTGAAACTGTTCAACCGGGGACGTTGACGGATGCAGAATATGACCAGAACTCTCGTTTCGTACGCCGCACTGGCGCTTTCTATCGCTGCAGTGCCCGCGCTCGCCGCCGATGCGGGCAGCCGGGACCTCGTGTCGGCGCCGCAGACGGTGCCCGACATCTTGTCGTCGAAGCAGAAGCAGCTTTACACGCAGGTGCTCACCGCGATCCGCGGCCAGCGCTGGGCCGAAGCGAAGGCTTTGCTCGACGGCGGGGACAACGGGCCACTCACCGATTTCCTGCGCGCCGAACTGCTGACTGCGCCGAACAGTCCGCGCGCCGAAGTCGCGGACATCATGCCGATCCTTTCGCGCTCGCCGCAATTGCCGCAGGCCGAACAGCTTGGCCGGCTGGCCGCAAAGCGCGGCGCGACCGACCTGCCCAGCCTGCCTTCCCAGGCGCGGCTCGCATGGGCCGGCAGCGCTCCGCGCCGGCTCGGCGCCGACGCGGTGGGCGGCGATCCCGTCGCGGCTAACCTCGCGCGCACGATCCCCGAGCGGATCAAGAATGACGATCCCGCGGGCGCCGAAGCGCTGCTCAACGCCGTCGCCGACCAGTTGACACCGCAGGCCCGCGACGAATGGCGACAGAAGGTCGCCTGGTCCTATTATATTGAAAATGACGACGCCAACGCACTTCGCCTCGCAAATGATTGCAGCGCGGGCAGCGGCGCCTGGTCGACGCAAGGTGCGTGGGTCAAGGGGCTCGCCGCGTGGCGCACCCGCGACTATCGCAGCGCACTGGCCGCTTTCGATCGCGTCGCGAAGGAAGCGCCCGACAGCGAACTGCGCGCAGCCGCTTATTATTGGGCTGCGCGCGCCGCGGTCGCCGCGGGCGAACCCGCATCGGTGCAGTCGCGCCTCCGCGCCGCCGCCGCCAACGAGGAAACCTTCTACGGCCTGCTCGCGGTTGAAACGCTCGGCGTCGAAACGAACAGCCAGCGCGAGAGCGTCCGCGCCGACCGCAGCGCCTGGCGCGCGCTCGAAGGTCTGCCGAACGTCCGGATCGCGATGGCGCTGTCGGAAATCGGCGAGGACAAATATGCCGGCGATACGCTGCGCCATCAGGCACGGATCGGCGACGCGCGGCAGCATGAACAGCTTCTCGCGATCGCCGGTGCGCTCAGCCTGCCCGAAGCGCAGCTCTATCTCGCGCACAACACCCCGCAGGGCCGCAAGCCGTCGGCGCAGTCGCGCTATCCACAGCCCAAATGGGAACCCAATGGCGGCTGGAAGGTCGATCCGGCGCTGGTGTTCGCCCACACGCTGCAGGAATCGCGCTTCCAGCGCGCCGTCGTCAGCCCGGCGGGCGCGCTTGGCCTGATGCAGGTACGCCCCGGCACCGCGCGCGACGTCGCGCGCTGGCGCGGCGATCTCGGGACGGGCGATTTGCGCAGCCCCGCGGTCAACATGGATATGGGGCAAAGCTATCTGCAATATCTGAGCAAGGATCCCTCGACCGGCGGGTTGCTGCCCAAAGTCATCGCGGCCTACAATGCCGGTCCGGCGCCCGTCGCGCGCTGGCAGTCCGAAATTCGCGATAATGGCGACCCGCTGCTTTACATGGAATCGATCCCCTATTGGGAAACGCGCGGCTATGTCAGCATCGTGCTGCGCAATTACTGGATGTACGAAGCGCAGCAGGGCAAGCCGTCGATCAGCCGGGCCGCGCTCGCGCAGGGCAAATGGCCGCGCTTCCCTGACAGCAAGGACCGCACCCGCCTGACCTATGCCGGCGGCATCGGCAACGCCGACTGACGGGAGCGCGAATGCCGATTGACGATAGCCTCGCCTTCAAACCCGTTCGCATCGCGCTGCTGACGATTTCGGACAGCCGCAGCGCCGCGGAGGACCGGTCGGGCGACAAGCTTGAGGAATTGCTGACCGGTGCGGGTCATATCCTCGCCGCGCGTGCGATCATCAGGGACGAGACCGATCTGATCGTGTCGCGCCTCCACAACTGGATCGACGACCCCGAAGTCGATGCGGTCATCACCACTGGCGGCACCGGGCTGACGGGACGCGACGTGACTCCCGAGGCGCTGCACCGGCTCGACGGCAAGGATATCCCCGGCTTCGGCGAGCTGTTCCGCTGGCTCAGCTACCAGAAGATCGGCACTTCGACGATCCAGTCACGCGCCTCTGCGGTCGTCGCGCGCGGCACTTACATCTTCGCGCTTCCGGGCTCGACCGGCGCGGTGACCGACGCATGGGAAGGCATCTTGTCGACCCAGCTCGACAGCCGGCACAAGCCCTGCAACTTCGTCGAACTGATGCCGCGGCTCACTGAATAGGCATTTTGTTCTTTCTTTGTTCTTCTTGGCGCGATATCCTGCGCCGATGGACTCAACCAAGCCCCTGCCCCCGATCGCGGGCCGCGGCGCACCGACCAATATGCGCCCCACCCGCACCGGCTCGCTCGACCGCGAGGCCGACGGCGATTGGCTCGATGCAGCCGAAGACATCGATGGCGAGCCGCTCAGACTGCGCACAACGGTAACGGTCGAACATCCCAAGACGATCATTTCGCGCAACAAGTCACCCGACATCAGCTTCGACCGCTCGATCAACCCCTATCGTGGCTGCGAGCATGGCTGCATCTATTGCTTTGCGCGCCCGACACACGCCTTCCATGACCTGTCGCCGGGGCTCGATTTCGAAACCAGGCTGTTCGCCAAACCCGATGCGGCGACGCTTCTCCGCGCCGAGCTGGCGAAGCGCGGCTACACGCCGGCCCCGCTCGCGATCGGGACCAACACCGACGGTTACCAGCCGATCGAGCGCGAATGGGGCATCACGCGCGCGTTGATCGAAGTCCTCGCCGAAACACGCCACCCGCTGATCGTCACGACCAAGTCGGACCGGATATTGCACGACATCGACCTGCTCGCCGACATGGCGCGAGACCATCTTGTGGGCGTTGCGATCTCGGTCACGACACTCGACCCGCAAATTGCGCGCACGCTCGAACCACGCGCGCCACACCCGCGCCGCCGCCTCGCCGCGATCCGCAAGCTGATCGACGCCGGCGTGCCGACGCAGGTCAATATCTCGCCGATCATTCCCGCGATCACCGATCACGAGATCGAAGCGATCATGGCCGCCGCCGCCGAAGCCGGAGCGATCCGCGCGTCCTATATATTGATGCGCCTGCCTTTCGAGGTCGCGCCGCTGTTCCGCGCCTGGCTGGCCGCGCACTACCCCGATCGCGCCGACAAGGTGATGCACATGGTGCAGGACATCCGCGGCGGACGCGACAACGACCCCGACTTCTTCACGCGGATGAAGGGGCACGGCGTCTGGGCCCAGCTCATCCGCACGCGCGTGAAGCGTGCGGCGCGCGAGCATGGCATGAACCGGAGTTTCCCGCCGATCCGCAGCGACCTGTTCCGTCCGCCCGAGCGCGACGGGCAGATGGAGCTGTTCTAGGCCTCCGCCAGCGACTTCAGCTGGTAGTCCTTGTAATCGTCGCGGATCTGGCGCTTCAAAATCTTGCCCGTCGCCGTATGCGGCAGTTCGTCGACGAAAACGATCTCGTCAGGCAACCACCATTTCGCGACCTTGTCCTTGAGGTAATCGACGATCGCGGCCTCGCTCGCCTCGGCCCCCGGCTTTTTGACGATCAGCAGGATCGGGCGTTCGTCCCATTTGGGGTGATAGACGCCGACCGCGGCGGCTTCCTGCACCCCCGGCGCACCCACCGCGGCATTTTCAAGCTCGATCGAGCTGATCCACTCGCCGCCCGACTTGATCACATCCTTGGCACGGTCGGTGATCTGCATCACGCCATCGGGGTGCAGCACCGCGACATCGCCGGTGTCGAACCAGCCATCGGCGTCGGCCGCATCGGCATCGGCCTTGAAATAGCGCTGGATGATCCACGGCCCGCGGCACTGCAGGCGCCCGCTCGTCATGCCGTCGCGCGGCAGTTCATTGTCCTCGTCGTCGACGATGCGCAACTCGACGCCGAACGGCGGGCAGCCCTGGCGGCACACGATGTCGACCTGTTCGTCGAAGCTCAGCTCGTCCCAGTTCCACGGGCGCTTGCCCATCGTTCCGATCGGGCTCGTTTCGGTCATCCCCCACGCATGGCCGACCGCAATTCCCGCGCGCATGAAGCGTTCGATCATCGCGCGCGGCGCGGCCGAACCGCCGATGATCACACGCTCGAGCTTGCCGTAGCCGATGCCCGTCGCGTCCATATGCGCGAACATCGCGATCCACACCGTCGGCACGCCCGCGCTGTGCGTCACGCCCTCGTCGTGCATCAGGTCGCACAGCACCTGTGCGTCATTGGTCGCCGAAAACACCAGCTTGGCGCCGACCGTCGCGGCGGCAAAAGGGACACCCCAGCTGTTGGCGTGGAACATCGGGACGATCGGCAGAATCACGCTGCGGTTCGCAAGGCCGAAAACGTCGGGCTGGATTTCGGTGATCGCGTGGATGACGTTTGAGCGATGCTCGTAAAGCACGCCCTTCGGATTACCCGTCGTGCCGCTGGTGTAGCAAAGCCCGACCGGATCGCGCTCGTCGAGTTCGACCCATTGGAAACTGGCGTCCTCGGCGTCGATCAGGTCGCGATACGACGAATAGCCTTCGCGCGCCGGCGCATCGAACAGGATGAAATGCTCGACCGTCGGCAACTGGTCCCGCAGCCGCTCGACGATCGGCAGGAACATCGCGTCGAACAGCAGCACGCGATCCTCGGCATGGTTGATGATATAGACAAGCTGTTCGTCGAACAGCCGCGGGTTCACCGTGTGGAGCACCCCGCCCATGCCCGCGCTGCCGTACCAGCTGACCAGATGGTGACCGTGGTTCATCGCGAGCGTCGCGATCCGGTCGCCCTTCGTCATTCCAAGCCGGGTCATCGCCGCAGCGAAACGGCGCGCATCTGTGCCGATTTCGCCCCAGGTCGTCCGCGCGATGCTGCCGTCGGCCCAGCGCGAAACGATCTCGCGTCCCGTATGTTCGCGCGCGGCATGGTCGATCAGGCCGGTTACCAGCAGCGGCTGGCCCTGCATTCCCATCATGAGGCATCCTCTATTCTATCGTTGCCTCCTGGGAATAAGGTCGGAGGCAAAGCGCGCGCAAGGGTAAACAGGCGTGGCGGAACCAAAAGCCACCGATTTCAGCCGGGAAGTCCGTCCATATGGGGGAGATCGGCCAGATCGACGTCCCAGTCGGCACGGCTGGCGCAGCAAATATGGGCCGTCGGGCGGATGCCGACCGGGCCGTCGAGGCTTCCTGCCGGAACGACCAGCAGCGCGCCGCCCATCCGCACGCCGGGAAGCGCTGACCCGCAGATCCGGCAGAAGCTTCGTTCGTGACGCGTGCCGGGCACGCGATAGGAGGCGATATTCTCTTCGCCCGCTCGCCAGGCGATGGTCGCGTTGGAAGCGAACAGGTTCGCACCATGCGCCGACCCGCTGTTCTTGCGGCATCGCGAACAATGGCACAGGAAAAAGGCGTCAAAGACCCCCGACACTTCGAATTGAACGGTGCCGCAAAGGCAGCTTCCCGTTGTTTTGGCCGTCGCCGTCATCGGCCCTTACCGAACCCGGAACTCGCGCGGCGCGACCAGCGAAAGCGCGGTTTCGGTAACGCCCGCAATCATGTCGAGGCGCGAAACCGTGTCGGGGCCCAACGCGAAGCTGCGCCCCAGCTCGATACGGATATCCTCGTCGGTCAGCGGGTCGCGCGTCGCGATCACGACCTTCCCTCGCGCGTCGTCGCGCTTTTCGAGCAGCCGTGCGATCTCGTCCATCGCTTCGGGAAGCTCGACCCGGCACGTCAGCTGAAGCGCGGCGGTCGCCGCGATATCCGCAAGCGATTGTGCCCCGCGAACCGTCACGCGCGGCGTTTCTTCACCTTCGAGCAGGTCGAGTTCGACCGACAGCATCGCGCAGCCGCCGTCGCTTGCCAGCGTCTCGAGCGTCTTTCCGGCGATCTCGTCGAAGCAGCTCGACTGGAACTGCCCGCTACGGTCCGACAAGGTCAGGTTGAGGAAGCGATTGCCGCGCTGCGAAACGCGCGGGCGCGCGCTTTCGACCATCGCCGCCATCACCATCGGAATGCGTGTTCCCGGCGTCATTTCGACATTGTCGCAAATGTCGCCATAAGTACGGGCGCCGCGCGCCGAGATGATCGCTTCATATTGCTCGACCGGGTGCGACGAATAATAGAAGCCGAACGCATCCTTCTCGCGCGTCATCCGCTCGGCAAGCGTCCACGGCTCGGCCGCGGGCAATTGCAGCGCCGGTGCGATCGCGATGTCGCCACCGAACAGGCCGCCCTGCCCCGTCGAGCGTTCGTGCGCCGAGCTGTTCGCGCAGGCAAGCAGGCTTTCGGCGCCCGCAAAGGCGCGCGGCCGGTCGGGCTCGACGCAATCGAACGCCCCCGCCCCGGCCAATGCCTCGATCTGGCGCCGGTTGAGCAATTTCGGGTCGATGCGGCTCGCGAAATCGTCGAGCGAGGCGAAGTCGCCCTTAGCTTGCCGTTCGGCGACAAGCGCTTCCATCGCTTTTTCGCCGACGCCCTTGAGCGCACCGAGCGCATAGCGCACCGCGAGCCCTTCATCGGTGCGCCCGACCGAAAAATCGGCCTCGCTGTCGTTGACCGATGGCGGCGCGGCGGCGATGCCGAGCCGGCGCAGGTCGTCGATGAAGATCGACAATTTGTCGGTCTGGTGGCTGTCGAACGACATCGACGCAGCAAAGAATTCGTGCGGATAATGCGCCTTCAGCCAGGCGGTCTGGTACGACAGCAGCGCATAGGCGGCCGCGTGGCTCTTGTTGAAGCCATAGCCCGCGAACTTGTCGATCAAATCGAACAGCTCGTTCGCGGCCTTGGCGTCGATATTGTTATGCTCGCCGCACCCTTTGACGAAGGTGTCGCGCTGCGCGTCCATCTCCGCCTGCACCTTCTTGCCCATCGCGCGGCGCAAGAGGTCGGCGCCGCCGAGGCTGTAGCCGGCGAGGATCTGCGCCGCCTGCATCACCTGTTCCTGATAGACGAAGATGCCATAGGTTTCGGCGAGGATGCCTTCGAGCAACGGGTGCGGATAGGCGATCTTCTCGCGGCCGTTCTTGCGCGCGCCGAACAGCGGGATATTGTCCATCGGACCCGGGCGATAGAGCGCGACGAGCGCGATGATGTCGCCGAAATTGGTCGGCTTCACCGCCGACAGCGTGCGCCGCATCCCTTCGGATTCAAGCTGGAACACCCCGACCGTTTCGCCGCGCTGGAGCAGTTCGTAGACTGCCGTATCGTCCCATGCCAGCGCATCGAGATCGACGTCGACCCCGCGCAGCGCGAGCAATCGCCGCGCTTCCTTGAGCACCGACAGCGTCTTCAAGCCGAGGAAGTCGAATTTTACGAGGCCGGCGCTTTCGACATATTTCATGTCGAACTGCGTCACGGGCATGTCCGAGCGCGGATCGCGATAGAGCGGGACGAGCTGGTCGAGCGGGCGGTCGCCGATCACCACGCCCGCCGCGTGCGTCGAACTGTGGCGCGGCAGGCCTTCGAGCTGCTTCGCCATGTCGAACAGGCGGCGGACGCCGTCGTCCTGCTTATACTCGGTCATCAGCTCGGACACGCCGTTCAGCGCGCGGTCGAGCGTCCAGGGGTCGGTCGGATGGTTGGGCACCAGCTTCGCGAGCCGGTCGACCTGACCATAGCTCATCTGGAGCACGCGGCCCGTGTCCTTGAGCACCGCGCGCGCCTTCAGCTTACCGAAGGTGATGATCTGCGCGACGGTATCTCGGCCATATTTCTCCTGCACATAGCGGATCACTTCGCCGCGCCGTGTTTCGCAGAAGTCGATGTCGAAGTCGGGCATCGAAACGCGTTCGGGATTGAGGAAGCGTTCGAACAGCAGGCCGAGCTTGAGCGGATCCAGATCGGTGATCGTCAGCGCCCAGGCAACGACGCTGCCCGCGCCCGACCCACGCCCCGGCCCGACCGGAATGTCGTGCGTCTTCGCCCATTTGATGAAGTCGGCAACGATCAGGAAGTAGCCGGGGAAGCCCATCTGGACGATGACCCCGACCTCGAAATCGAGACGATCGACATAGGTCTGGCGCTCTTCGTCCGAAAGGTCCGGATAATGCACGAGCCGCGCGGCGAGTCCGGCGTGCGCGTCGGCCTTGAGCTGCGCCGCCTCGCCCTCGCGGTCGCCGGCAAGGCTCGGCAGGATGGGCGCGCGCTTCGGTGCCATGAATGCGCAGCGCTGCGCGATGATCAGGCTGTTGCGGATCGACTCGGGCAAGTCGGAGAACGCATCCTCCATCGCCTCGGCGGGCTTCAACCACGCTTCGGGGCTGCTGACCCGCCGGTCCTCGCTTTCGACATAGGCCGATTGCGCGATGCACAGCATGGCATCGTGCGCGGGATGGAATTGCGGTTCGACGAAGCTCGCAGGGTTCGTCGCGACGATCGGCAGGGCGCGCGCATAGGCCATGTCGATCAGTGCCTTTTCGGCCGCTATCTCCGCCGCGTCGCCGCGCCGCGACAGCTCGATATAGAGCCGGTCGGCGAATAGCGCCTCGAGCTGCTCGACATAGTCATTGGCTGCGGTCGCCTGTTCGCCCGCGAGCAACCGTGCCAGCGCACCCTCGCCGCCGCCGGTCAGGCAGATCAGCCCGTCGGTCTTGCCAGCGAGGTCAGCGAGCAGCACATGCGGCTCCTGTTCGACCGGGCGCCCGAGGTGCGCCGCCGAAACGAGCGCGCAAAGATTGTTATAACCCGTATCGTCCTGCGCATAGAGTGCCAGCCAGTCGATCAGCGGCGCACCATTTGCCAGCCGCTGGCCGGGCCGCGCGACGCTGAGCAGTGCGCCGACGATCGGCTGCACGCCCGCCGCCTTGCAGGCATCGCCAAAGGCCATCGCGCCATACAGCCCGTTGCGGTCGCAAATCGCAATCGCCGGAAAACCGCGGTCGCGCGCCGCCTTCGCGATCGCCTTGGGCTCGATCGCCCCCTCCAGCATGGTGAAACTGGAAAAGACGCGCAGGGGAACAAAGGGGCTGTAGGCCATCGAATGACGCTACAGTGACAGCACTGATTCTGCCAAGGCTTAACCCAGCAGTTCCTCGATCTCTTTGCGCAATTGCTCGGGCTTGGTCGTCGGCGCGTGGCGCGACACCGTCTTGCCATTGCGGTCGACGAGGAATTTGGTGAAATTCCACTTGATCCCGCTGCCGAGCAGTCCGGTCTTTTCCTTCTTCAGATGCTTGAAGATCGGGTCGGCATCGTCACCGTTGACGTCGATCTTCGCCATCAGCGGGAAGCTGACATCATAGGTCAGCGAGCAGAAATTCTTGATTTCCTCGGCGTCGCCCGGCTCCTGCGCGCCGAACTGGTTGCACGGAAAGGCGAGGATCTCGAACCCGCGATCCTTATAGTCGCGGTAGAGTTCCTCCAGCCCCTCATATTGCGGGGTAAATCCGCATTTCGAGGCGGTGTTGACGATCAGCAGCACCTTGCCGCGATAGTCCGCCAGCGACTGCGTGGCGCCGCCGGGCAGCTTCGCCGAAAGATCGTACAATGCCATATTCCGTCCCCTCCTGCCGGCGCGAGCCTACGCCTCTATTCGGCCGTCGTGCAAGCGCAGCACGCGGTCCATCCGCGCCGCCAGCCGTTCGTTGTGCGTCGCGACGAGCGCCGCCGAGCCATGATCGCGCACGAGGCTGACGAACTGGTCGAACACCCGGTCGGCGGTTGCCTCGTCGAGATTGCCCGTCGGCTCGTCGGCGAGCACGAGCAAGGGCCGGTTCGCCAGCGCGCGCGCGACCGCGACGCGCTGCTGCTCGCCGCCCGACAGCTTGCTCGGCTTGTGATGCAGCCGCTCGCCCAGACCCAGCCGCCCAAGCAGGTCGGCGGCGCGCTCCTCGGCCTCGGCCTGCCCCGCACCGCGGATCAACTGCGGCAGCACGACATTCTCGATCGCGTTGAAATCGGGAAGCAGGTGGTGGAACTGATAGACGAAGCCGATCTTCTCGCGCCGCGCCTTCGTCCGCTCGCCCTGATCGTATCGCGTGACGTCATGGCCGTCGATGCTGATCGTCCCGTCGAACCCGCCTTCGAGCAGCCCGACCGCTTGCAGCATCGTCGACTTGCCCGACCCCGACGGGCCGAGCAGCGCGACGATTTCGCCGCGCTTCAGATGCGCGTCGACCCCGCGCAGCACGTCGATCGTGACCTCGCCCTGCGTGAAGCTGCGCTTGAGCGCCTTCAGTTCAAGGATGATGTCACTCATAACGCAGCACCTGCACGGGGTCGGTATTCGCGGCCTTGAACGCCGGATAGAGCGTCGCGAGGAAGCTGAAAACGATCGCCATCAGCGCGATGACGGTGATTTCGACCGGGTCGGGTTTCGACGGCAATTCGGTCAGGAAGCGGATCGAGGGATCCCATAGCGGCTGGCCGGTCAGGAACTCGACCGCGCGCAGCACGCCGGCGCGGAAATAGAGAAGGCTGAAACCGGAGATCATGCCGACGACGGTCCCCGCGATCCCGATCGACAGGCCGATTGCCATGAAGATGCGCATCACCGAATCGCGCGGCGCGCCCATCGTCCGCAAAATCGCCATATCGCGGGTCTTCGCGCGCACCAGCATGATCAGCGACGAGATGATGTTGAACGAAGCGACAAGGATGATCAGCGACAGGATGACGAACATCGCGACGCGCTCGACCGACAGCGCCTCGAACAGGCTGGCGTTCATCGACCGCCAGTCGGACACCACCGCCTGCGCTGCGACCTTTTCGCCGAGCGGCCGCAATATTTCGCCGACCTTGTCGGGGTCGGTGGTCTTGATCTCGATCATTCCGACCTGATCGCCGGTGAGCAGGAGCAGCTGCGCATCCTGCATCGGCATCACGACATAGGCCTTGTCGAAATCATAGACGCCGATCTCGAAGATCGCCGAAATGCGATAGCTGATCTCGCGCGGAACGGTGCCGAACGGGGTCGATCGCCCCTGGGGGTTGATGATCGTCAGGTTCGATCCCACGGTCGCGCCCAGATTGCGCGCCAGCTCGCTGCCGATCGCGACATTGCCCGATCCGGGGGTCAGCGTATTGAGGCTGCCCTGCAACACCTTGCCGTTCAGCGTCTCGTTCTTGCGGATATCGGGCACGGTCATGCCGCGCACCAAAATGCCCTCTACGCGCCCGCTGAAGCTTCCGAGCAACGGCTGTTCGATCAGCGGCGTCGCCGAAACCACCCCCGGCGTCGCCTTCGCCTGCTTGAGCACATCCTGCCAGTCGTCGAGCCGCCCGCCAAAGCCCTGCACCACCGCGTGGCCGTTCAGACCGACGATCTTGTCGAACAGGTCGCTGCGCACCCCGTTCATCACGCTCATCACGATCACCAGCGCCGCAACGCCGAGCGTGACCGCCGTAAAGCTGAACGCCGCGGCGACGAAGATGAACCCTTCGCCGCGCTGCGGAAGCATATAGCGTTTGAAGATGGTGCGTTCGTACGGACGCAGGATCATAAGGCGGGCAGCCGTTGCGGCGTATGGGAAATGACACGCATATCGCCGCTTTAAGCAGCCCCGTCGCCGCTGGCAATGGCCGCTGGCACGGCGTCGGCCTTGCGAACGATTCGCAGGATATGTTGCCCATTGGCCACAGCGCCCGGCAAAAGCGGGGCCAAATGCCCGTGAGAGGGTGACAAAGCCCCCCTACGGACCTACCCACACTGCTTCTGGTTCAACGCGGCCCAAAGGCCCGGCTCCAGGGAGTGCAGACCTTTCGCCGGGTCTGCAACAAAGGGGGATGGCGAGTGTTCGTCACAGGCGCCCGGGTTTCGGAAACGAGGCCCGGGCGTTGTGATTCCGGCGCAAAGCGCCGCCCTGTTTACCCTTCGCTCTCGCTGATATCTTCGAGCATATCAGCATCGAGCACGCGCACGCGGCCCTGTTCGAGCGATATCACGCCCGATTCCTCCCAGCTCTTGAGCTGGCGGTTGATATGCTCGCGGCTCATCCCCGCAAAATTTCCAAGCTCGGTCTGGCTGAGTTCGACGCGCTGCGAGACTTCGACATCCTTGCGGATCAGGCGTTTGAGATAACGCGCGAGCCGCGGTCCCGAGGCATAGGCGCGGTCGCTCTCGATCGTCTGATCGGCGGTGCGCAGCCGCCGCGCGAGCTGCTGCATCAGCGACCAGGCGAATTCGGGATGGCTCGCAGCGAAATCCTTGAGCGCATTGCGCCCGAGCTGCAATGCGCTGCCCGCGCTCGTCGCGGTCACCGATGCCGTACGTTCGCCGCCATCAAGCAGCGCGATCTCGCCCAATATCGCACCGGGTTCGGCATAGGCGAGCACGATTTCGCGCCCGCCCGAGGTCAGCATGGAAACGCGCGCCGTGCCTTCGGTCAGGATCAGCATCATGTCGCCGGGGTCGCCCTGGACGAGCAGCTCCTTGCCCTTGACGAAATTGACCTGCACCGCGCGGCTGGCGATTTCCGCCCAATCTTCGACCGAAAGCCCGGAAAAGATGCTGTCGGGGCCCTGCAACTCGGCGAGTCTCGCGTGATCCATGGCCCTGTAACCCCTTTTCGAACCGTTAAACCAGCCGACTCTGTTTCACCGCCGCCTCGATGAACCCCGCGAACAACGGATGCGGGTCGAACGGCTTCGACTTGAGCTCGGGATGGAACTGCACCCCGATAAACCACGGATGGTCCGGGCGCTCAACGATTTCCGGCAACATACCGTCGGGCGACATGCCCGAAAAGACGAGACCGCCCTTTTCGAGGCTTTCGCGATAGGCGCCGTTGACCTCGTAACGATGGCGGTGGCGCTCGCTGATCTCGTTTGCGCCATAGACGCTCGCGACATGACTGTTCGGCGACAGCTTCGCCTCATAAGCGCCGAGCCGCATCGTGCCGCCGAGGTCGGTGTCCGCGCCGCGCTTTTGCAAGCCTTCGTCGCTCATCCACTCGGTGATCATGCCGACGACCGGCTCGTCGGTCGGGCCGAATTCGGTGCTCGACGCATCGGCGATCCCGCTCGTATTCCGCGCCGCCTCGATACACGCCATCTGCATACCGAGGCAGATGCCAAAGAAGGGCACGTTGCGTTCGCGCGCGAAGCGCACGCTCGAAATCTTGCCTTCGGACCCGCGCTCGCCGAACCCGCCGGGGACGAGAATTCCGTGCATCGGCTCGAGATTGGCGGCGAGTTCCTCGTCGCGCTCGAACATTTCGGCGTCGAGCCAGCGGATATTGACCTTGACCCGGTGTGCCATGCCGCCGTGGACGAGCGCTTCGTTCAGCGACTTGTACGCGTCGGGCAGCGAGACATATTTGCCGACGACGCCGATCGTGACTTCGCCTTCGGGATGCTGCTTGCGGTCCATGATGTCGTACCAGCGCGAAAGGTCGGGCGCGGGCGCGTCGTGGATACCGAACGCACGCAGGACCTCGCTGTCGAGCCCTTCGCCATGATATTGGACCGGCACCGAATAGATGCTGTCGGCGTCGAGCGCGGGGATCACCGCTTCCTTGCGGACATTGCAGAACAGCGCGATCTTTGCGCGCTCGCTCTCGGGCAGCGGCTTTTCGCAGCGGCAGAGCAGGATATCGGGCTGGACGCCGAGCGAGGCGAGCTCGCGCACGCTGTGCTGCGTCGGCTTGGTCTTCAATTCGCCCGCCGCGGCGATGTAGGGCACCAGCGTGACATGGACCGAGATCGCGTTTTCGCGCCCCTCTTCATTCTTGAGCTGGCGGATCGCCTCGATGAAGGGCAGCGATTCGATATCGCCGACGGTGCCACCGATTTCGCACAGCACGAAATCGAGGTCGTCGGTTTCGGCGCGCGCGAATTCCTTGATCGCGTCGGTGACGTGCGGGACGACCTGCACCGTCGCGCCCAGATAGTCGCCGCGGCGTTCCTTCGCGATGATGCCCTGATAGATGCGGCCCGAGGTGACATTGTCGCTCTGACGCGCGGCAACGCCGGTAAAGCGCTCGTAATGGCCCAGATCGAGGTCGGTCTCGGCGCCGTCGTCGGTCACATAGACCTCGCCGTGCTGATAGGGCGACATCGTGCCCGGATCGACGTTCAGATAGGGGTCGAATTTCCGGATGCGAACGCGATAGCCTCGCGCTTGCAACAGAGCCGCGAGGCTAGCCGCCATCAAACCTTTGCCAAGGGAGGAGACCACGCCGCCGGTGATAAAAATGAACCGCGCCATGGGAGGAAAGACTTACTCAACAGGAGGGGGACGGCGCAAGCCGTCGAATCGCATCCGGCGGAAATATTTTCCGCCGGGCGGGTTTAAGGTGGAGGCCGGAGCCGCCGGTTATTTCTTGGCGGGCGGTGCCTGCGCGGGAGCCGGAGCGGCTTCCTGACTCGCCGCTGCGGCAGCGGCTGCGGCCAGCGGATCGTCGCTCGTCGGGGCCGGCGCCGTACCTGCCTGGCCACCCTGGGCCGCGGGCTGCGCCGGGCCGGTCAGCGACGAAGCCGGGGCTGCGCTGCTCGTCTGCGCCGTTTTCGACAGCGAGGTGTCGATCGTCGAACCGCTGCGGCCGACCGAAGCCATCGCCGCGAGCACGATCGAGAGCGCGACAAAAGCCGTCGCGAGGATCGTCGTCGCCCGGGTCATGAAATCCGCCGCGCCGCGCGCCGACAGCAGGCCCGCGGGGCTGCCGCCGACGCCCAGACCGCCACCTTCCGACTTCTGCATCAAAATGACGCCGATCATCGCCGCAGCGACGAGCGCCTGCAGGACGAGTATGAAGGTGAAAAGGCTGGACATCATATTTTCCCGAACTTGCGCGGCCTCACACGGACCGCGCCCGCGGCGCACATAGAGACGAAGGCGCTTCGCTTCAACCCATACGTCGCCGCACAGGCGATAGCTATATCACCCCAGCGCGGCCGCCGCCGCAACGATGGGCACGAATTTCGCCGCGGTCAGGCTCGCACCGCCGACGAGCGCGCCGTCGACGTCGCCCGCATCGAGCAGTTCGGCGGCGTTGTCGCCGTTGACCGACCCGCCGTAAAGGATGCGCATCGCCTCGGCCGCATCGCCGAAACGCGCCGCGAGCGCGCCGCGGATCGCGCCATGCATCGCCGCGACGTCGGCGACGGTCGGAACGAGGCCGGTGCCGATTGCCCAGATCGGTTCATAGGCGATGGCAAGTCGCTGCGGATCGAACGCGTCGGGCACCGATCCGGCGATCTGCGTAAGCACATAATCGATCGCACCGCCCGATTCGCGCACCTCGCGCGGCTCGCCGACGCACAGGATCACCGACAGACCAGCGGACAGTCCCGCCTCTGCCTTGGCGCGCACCTCAGCGTCGTTTTCACCGAACCCCTCGCGCCGTTCGCTATGTCCGACGATCACGACACTCGCGCCGATATCGGCGAGCATCGGCGCCGCGACCGAACCCGTGAAGGCGCCCGAAACCGCGCTGTGGCAATCCTGTCCACCGACGGCTTTTCCCGGAGCCGCGGCGGCCATCGTCCCGATCAGGGTGAAGGGCGGGCAGATTGCGACGTCGACCGTCCCATGCCCGTCGGCGGCGGAAAAGATGGTCTGCGCTTCGCCGATCGCGTCCGACAGCCCGTTCATTTTCCAGTTGCCGACTACATATTTGCGCCGCGCCATTATCCCGTACCTCCCGCTATTCTGACGATGCCCGTGCCCTAGCGGCGGGTGGGGGCGATGCGCAAGCCGCGTTGCACGCGCTCGAAAACCCCCTTTCCCGCCTTGATGACACGTCGTCACGCCTCTAAAGCAACGCGCAATCGCGCGCACCCGCGCCCTGCCGGAAAGAATGCACCTTTCATGATTACCGCTATCCGCGCCATGTTTTCGTCGACGATCGGCAAGTTCCTCGCCCTCGCCTTCGTCGCGCTCGTCGGCCTCGCCTTTGCGCTCGGCGACGTGACCGGCAATTCGAGCTTCGGCGGGCTTGGCGGCGCGAATGTCGCGAAGGTCGGCAGCGAAGAGATCGGCGTCGGCGAACTGCGCGATCGCGCGCGGCAGGCGTATAATCAGGCACGGCAGCAGCAACCCGGTCTGACGATGGCCGCCTTCGTCGAATCGGGCGGGCTCGATCAGGTGCTCGACCAGCTTGTCGAAGGGCTCGCCTTCGACCAGTATGCGACCAGGATGGGCTTTGGCGTCAGCAAGCGGTTGATCGACGGCCGCATCGCCGACCTTCCTGCCTTCGCCGGTGTGTCAGGCAAGTTCGACCAGAAGGTGTTCGAGAATTTCCTCCGCCAGAACGGGCTGACCGAAACCCAGCTGCGCCGCGACCTGCGCCAGCAACTCCTGATCGAACAGCTTGCCGCGCCGATCGCGACGATGCCGCGCATCGCGCCGGGCATGGCACAGCCCTATGCGGCGCTTTTGATGGAACAGCGCCGCGGGCAGGCGACCTTCATTCCCGCCAGCCCCTTCGCCCCGACCGCCGATCCCGGCGATGCGGCGCTGCAGACCTTTCTGTCGCGGAACAAGGCGAAGTTCACCGTGCCCGAACGCCGTGCGATCCAATATGCGGTGTTCGACCGCAGCGCGGTTCCCGTGCCCGCGGTGACCGAAGCCGAAATCGCCAAGGTCTATAAGGACAATGCCCCGCAATATGCGGCGAGCGAGACGCGCCGCTTCGCGCAGGTCATCGTGCCCGATCAGGCTGCCGCAGCGGCTCTGGCCGCAAAGGTACGTGGCGGAACCTCGCTCGCCGCCGCCGCGCAGGCCGCGGGCCTCTCGGCGTCGACCACCGGCGACCTCACCCAGTCGGCCTATGCGGCGACGTCAACTGCCGCTGCGGCCAAGACCGCCTTCGCTGCGAAACAGGGCGACCTGATCGGCCCGACGCAGACCGGGCTCGGCTGGACCGTCGCGCGCGTCGAGAATGTCACCGCCCGGCCCGCACGCAGCCTCGCCGACGCCAGCGCCGAGATCCGCACCGAACTTGCCAAGAACAAGGCGAACGAAGCGATCGTCGATTATTACAACAAGCTTCAGGATGCCGTGAACGGCGGCGCGTCGATCGAGGAAATCGCCACCGACCGCAAGCTGCAGCTCGTCGAAACCCCGGCGCTGCTGCCCAGCGGCCGCGTGCCCTCGCAGCCCGACTACGCGCTCGCCCCCGAACTCGCTCCGCTCGTCGCGCAGGCGTTTCAGGCGGCGGGCGAAGGCGAAGGTCATATCGCCACGCTCGTCGAGAATGAGAAGTTCGCCGTCTATGCGGTGAAATCGATCGTCGCCGCCGCGCCGCCGCCCTTCGCGCAGATCCGCCCGGCGCTGCTCAGCGAATGGCGCTTTGCCGAAGGGCAGAAGGTCGCGCGCGACAAGGCGCGCGCGATCGCCAAGTCGGTCGAAGGCGGCAAGAGCCTTGCCGATGCAGTCTCCGCGGCTGGTCCCAGCATCGGCAATGTCCAGACCATCGGCGGTCGCCGCGCCGAACTCGGCGCGGGCGGCAAGCCCGTTCCGCCCGAACTCGCGCTGCTCTTCTCGATGGCGAAGGACAGCGTCAAGACGCTCGAAATCCCCGGCAATCGGGGCTGGATGGTGATCGCGCTCAACGAAGTCCAGCGCCCCGATCCCAAATCGATCGAACCGGCGCGCGTCGCCGCGATCGCCCAGCCGCTCGCACCCGCCTTCGGCAATGAACTGATCGAGCAGCTCGCCGCCGAAGCCAAGCGCCGCGCCGGCGTCACGATTAACAAGAAGCTCGTCGACCAGCTGCGCGCCGAACTGACCGGCAACGCGCCGGTCGCCGAATAAGGGTGAGCCTCGAAGGAAGGGCCGCCGCGCTCGAGGCGCTGGCGCAGGGCCGCGGCGCGGTCGTCTGGCAGCGGATGATCGCCGATGTCGAAACCCCGGTGTCGGCGGCGCTCAAGCTGATCGAGCCGGGCCGCGGCGACTGGGTGCTCGAATCGGTGGAAAGCGGCGAAACGCGCGGGCGCTACAGCCTGATCGGCCTCGACCCCGACCTGATGTTCGAGGTCACCGGCGACGCGGCGCGGATCAACCGCGACTGGCGCCGCGACCGCGAGGCGTTCCAGCCGCTTGAAACTCCGGCGCTCCAGGCGCTGCGCGACCTCGTCGCCGAATGCCGCTTCGACGTGCCTGAGGGGCTGCCCAAGGCGCTCGCGACGCTCGTCGGTTTCTTCGCCTATGAAACGATCGGCCTCGTCGAACGCATCCCGCGCGCGGCGGGTCCGGGGCTTGGCCTGCCCGACATGGTGTTCGTGCGCCCGACGGTGATCCTCGTCTTCGACCGCCTCGCCGACGAACTGTTCCTGATCGCACCGATCTGGCCCGACGCGCAGGCCCCGATCGACCGCATGATCGACGCCGCGCAGGAGCGGCTCGACGACATTGCCGCGCGGCTGTCGAGCGGCAGCGCGCACGCCGATCGCGCGCAGACCGATGCGCTGCCGACCGACATCACCGCGAACCCCGCAACAACCCCCGCGGATTTCGCCCGAATGGTCGCCGCCGCCAAGGACTATATCGCCGCGGGTGATATCTTTCAGGTCGTGCTGTCGCAGCGTTTCTCGACGCCGTTCGACCTGCCGCCCTTCGACCTCTATCGCGCGCTCCGGCGGATCAACCCCTCGCCCTTCCTCTATTTTCTCGACCTGCCCGGCTTCGCGCTGATCGGCTCATCGCCCGAAATCCTCGTCCGGGTCCGCGACGGCGAGATCACCATCCGCCCGATCGCCGGCACCCGCCCACGCGGTCGCACGAGCGCCGAGGACGCCGAGAACCGCGAAAGCCTGCTCGCCGATCCCAAGGAACGCGCCGAGCATCTGATGCTGCTCGACCTCGGCCGCAACGACGTCGGCCGCGCGGCGGTCGGGGGCAGCGTGACCGTAACCGACAGCTATACGGTCGAATTCTACAGCCACGTCATGCACATTGTGTCGAACGTCATCGGCCGCATCGCGCCGGGCAAGGACGCGATCGACGCGCTGTTCGCGGGCTTCCCCGCGGGCACCGTCAGCGGCGCGCCCAAGGTGCGTGCGTGCCAGATCATCGCCGAACTCGAAACCGATGCGCGCGGGCCGTACGCGGGCGGCGTCGGCTATTTCGCGCCCGACGGCAATATGGACAGCTGCATCGTGCTGCGCACCGCGATCGTCAAGGACGGCGAAATGCATGTTCAGGCGGGCGCGGGCATCGTCGCCGACAGCGACCCCGCCTATGAACAGCGCGAGTGCGAGGCCAAGGCCGGCGCGCTCTTCGCCGCAGCGCGCGAAGCGGTGCGCCTCGCCGGGACGCCGGGATACGGTCAATAGCTTGACGGGTACGGCACGGACGCTAGCGTCCGGCCATGCATAGACTCCTTGCCCCGCTCGCCCTGCTGTTCGCCGCCACGGTTCCCGCTTACGCCCAGACCGTCGAAGGCGCTGTCGAAGGCGATGCGATCCTCAAGGATTTCGCCTTCGCGAGCGGCGAAAAGCTGCCCGAACTCAAAATCCACTACACCACGCTCGGTACGCCGCAGCGCGACGCGAAGGGCCATGTCACCAACGCGGTGATGATCCTCCACGGCACCGGCGGCACCGGCAAGCAATTCTTCCAGCCGCAGTTTGCCGGCGAGCTCTTCGGTCCGGGCCAACTGCTCGATACGCGGAAATATTACATCATCCTGCCCGACAATATCGGCCATGGCGGATCGTCGAAACCGAGCGACGGGCTCCGCATGAAGTTCCCGCGCTACGACTATAACGACATGGTCGGCGCCCAGTACCGGATGCTCACCGAAAAACTCGGCGTGAAGAAGCTGAAGCTCATCCTCGGCACCTCGATGGGCTGCATGCACGCCTTCGTCTGGGGCGAAACACACCCCGATTTTGCCGAAAAGCTGGCGCCCTTCGCGTGTCTGCCCGTCGAGATCGCGGGCCAGAACCGCATGTGGCGCACGTTGTCGATCGACGCGATCAAGGCCGACCCGCTGTGGCAGGACGGCAATTATACCGCTCCGCCCGCCGCGGGCCTGCGCACTGCAGCCTCGCTCAGCATGATCGCAGGCGCCAATCCCTATGCGTTGCAGGTCCAGTATCCGACGCGCGAAGCGGCGGAAAAGTACAAGGACGAAGCCTTCGCCCGCACCTATGGCCGCAATGACGCAAATGACACTATTTATCAGCTCGATAGCTCGCGAACCTACAATCCGTGGCCAAATCTCGAAAAGATCAGGGTGCCGGTTCTCTGGATCAATTCGGCCGACGATTTCATCAATCCGCCCGCCTATGGCTTCACCGAAAAGGCGGCCGCGCGGATGAAGACAACGCGCTTCATCCTGATCCCCGCGAGCCCCGAAACCAAGGGCCACAGCACCCATACATGGGCGAAATTCTGGAAGGACGATCTGGCGAAGCTGATGGCGCAGTAGTCCACTCTTCGTCATTCCCGCGAAAGCTGGAGCGACGAAGGTAAGTTTGGCGCTCGAAAAGCTTCTATCCCTTCCCCCGCTTCCGCAAAACCGTTAGTGCGGCCCCATGATCCTCGTCATCGACAATTATGACAGCTTCACCTTCAACCTCGTTCATTATCTGATCGAGTTGGGGATCGACGTCCGCGTCGAACGCAACGACGCGCTGACCGCGGCCGGCGCGCTCGCGACCGGCGCCGATGCGATCCTCATTTCGCCCGGTCCGTGCACGCCGAACGAGGCGGGAATCAGCCTCGACCTCGTCGCAGCATGCGCCGAAGCGCGGCGCCCGCTGCTCGGCGTGTGCCTCGGCCATCAGGCGATCGGCCAGCATTTCGGCGGCACCGTTCAGCGCGGTCATCTGATGCACGGCAAGACCTCGCCCGTCTGCCACGACAACAGCGGGCTCTACGCCGGACTCCCCTCGCCCTTTCAGGCGACGCGCTATCACAGCCTCGAGGTCGTCGACATTCCCGCCGAGCTCGTGATCAACGCGACAAGCGACGACGGCGCCGTGATGGGCTTCCGCCACGTCGAACTGCCGATCCACGGCGTCCAGTTCCACCCCGAAAGCATCGCCACCGAACACGGCCATGCGATGCTCGCCAATTTCCTGAAGATTGCGGGGCTGCCGGTCGGTGAGCGCAAAGCGGCATGAGCCGCTTCGGTCCGTTCCCTGATCCCTCGGTGCTGCTCGATCATGACGAGGCGGCCGACGCCTTCGCAACAATGCTCGACGGCGGCGCGAGCGACGAGCAGGTCACCGAATTCCTGATTGCCCTTTCCGACCGCGGCGAAACGATGGTCGAAATCGCGGCGGCTGCGCAGGCGATGCGCGACCGGCTGATTCCCGTCGCGGCGCCCGCGGGGGCGATCGACGTCTGCGGCACCGGCGGCGACGGCCATCACACGCTCAATGTTTCGACCGCGGTGTCGATCGTCGTTGCGGCGTGCGAGGTTCCGGTAGCAAAGCATGGAAATCGGGCGGCTTCTTCCAAATCCGGTGCCGCCGATACGCTCGAAGCACTTGGCCTCGATATGGAGCGTGCCGACCGCATGGCCGAGGAACAGCTCGCCGACCTCGGTATCTGCTTTCTCTTCGCGGGCACCCGGCATCCGGCGATGAAGCGCATCATGCCGATCCGCAAGACGATCGGCCGCCGCACGATCTTCAACCTGATGGGCCCGCTCGCCAATCCCGCGCGCGTCACGCGCCAGCTCGTCGGCATCGCGCGCCCCGCCTATGTCCCCGTCTATGCCGAGGCGCTGCACCGGCTCGGCACCGAGCATTCGCGTGTGATATCGGGCGACGAGGGCCTCGACGAACTGTCGCTTGCCGGCGGCAACGAAGTCGCCGTGATCACGTCCGAAGGCGTGCGGATGCAACGCAGTGTCGCGGCCGATGCCGGCCTCCCGACGCGCTCGCTGGCGGAAATCCGCGGCGGCGACGCCGAATATAATGCGAAAGCCCTGCGCCGCTTGCTCGAAGGCCAGCCGGGCGCCTATCGCGACGCCGTGCTCTACAACGCCGCCGAAGCGCTCGTTGTCGCCGGCGCCGCAGAAACGCTGCGCGAAGGCGTCGAGGAAGCCGCCGAGGCGATCGACAAGGGCCTTGCCAACGCGCTGCTCAATTGCTGGATCGCCTATAAATGAACAAGCTCACCCAGATTCTCGCCACCAAGGCTGACGAGGTTGCCGAACGCCGTACAGCGCGGTCGCTCGCGGACCTCGATGCGATCGACGCCGGCCCGGTGCGCGGCTTTGCCGCGGCGCTTCGGGCGAAGATCGACGCCGACGACTTTGGCCTCATCGCCGAGGTGAAAAAAGCTTCGCCCTCCAAGGGATTGATAAGGAACGATTTCAATCCTGCCGATCATGCGCGCGCCTATGCCGCCGGCGGTGCAGCCTGCCTGTCGGTCCTGACCGACGCGCCCTGGTTTCAGGGCCATGAGGACTACCTCGTCGCGGCGCGCGCGGCCTGCCCGCTTCCTGTGCTTCGCAAGGACTTCATGGTTGACCCCTGGCAGGTCGCCGAAGCGCGCGCGATCGGCGCCGATGCGATCCTGATCATCGTCGCCGCGCTCGACGATGGTGTGATGCGCGAGATCGAAGCCGCGGCGTTCGAACGCGGCATGGACGTGCTCGTCGAGGTGCATGACGAGGCCGAACTCGACCGCGCACTGACGCAGCTCGGATCGCGCCTGATCGGCGTCAACAACCGCGACCTGCGCACCTTCGAAACCGACCTCGCGGTCACCGAACGCCTCGCGAGACTCGTTCCGCCGGATACGCTGCTCGTCGGTGAAAGCGGCATCGCGAACCACGCCGACTGCCAGCGCCTCGCCGAAAGCGGCGTAAAAGCGTTCCTCGTCGGGGAAAGCCTGATGCGTCAGGAAGACGTCACGGCGGCAACGAAGGCGCTGCTGGAAGGCTAAACGCCGCACGCGTACGTTATCGGCGACGCGCCTGCCCTTCCGTTTCGAGAGCAGCGACGGGCAGACGCGTCGGTTCCCGGGCTATGCCTTTCCGGCGATCGAATCGCGCCAATGGTCGTGAAGCGCACCGACGCCCGCGCTGGTGAGGATCGGCATCGCCTCACGAAGCTGATCGTCGGTCCAGCGCCACCACGCGAGTTCGAGCAGCATGGCGATATGTGCCTCATCGAAGCGCTTGCGGATCACTCGCGCGGGGTTCCCGCCGACGATGGCATAGGGTTCCACATCGCGCGTCACGAGGGCGCGTGTCCCGATTACGGCCCCGTCGCCGACCCTGACGCCTGGCATGATAATCGCTTCCGACCCGATCCACACGTCGTTGCCGATTACGGTATCGCCTGCGGGCTCGAAACCGTTGGCTGCCCCGGCAAAGGCGGCCACTTCAGGCATCCAGAAGAAGGGAAAGGTGCTTATCCAGTCGTTCCTGTGCCCCTGATTGCCCGCCATGATGAAGGCGGCACCCGAGCCGATCGAGCAGAAGCTGCCGATGACGAGTCGGTCGACGCCCTCGTCCGGAAAAAGGAAACGGGCGCAGTCGTCGAAACTGTGGCCGTGGTAATAGCCCGAATAATAGCTGTAGCGGCCGACAACGATGTTCGGATTCGGGACCTGTCGGTCGAGCGTGATGCCCTTGAAGGGGCTTTCGAAAAAATTGTTCATGCAAGTTACCATCGAATCTGGGCCGTATTTACGGCTTCGGTTCATGCGTCCGCACATGCGGACGCGGACCGGCGGGCTCGCGCGCGCCAGCGTGAAGGCTTCCCGCGTCGAAACGCGAAAGCCGATTCAGATGGTACAGTCGGCGGACTTCATACCGGACACCATGCGCCGATTATCGGCCCTGTTGCAAGGCCCGAACGCCTTGAAGCGACCAAAGCGTCTTGCCTTTCGGGCCAGCCGTTGCTTGGCTTGCGTCATGACAAACAGACCGACTCATCTCGACGAAACAGGCGCGGCGCATATGGTCGATGTCGGTGCCAAGCCCGTCACGCAGCGCCGCGCGGTCGCCGGCGGGCGCATCACCATGTCGGCAGGGGCGCTTGAAGCCATTCGCAACGGCAACGCGCCCAAGGGCGATGTTTTGTCGACCGCGCGGATCGCCGGGATCATGGCCGCGAAGCGTACCGCCGAGCTCATCCCGCTTTGCCACCCGCTCGCGCTGACCAAGGTCGGTGTAGATTTCGAATGGGAAGACAACGGGATATCTGTCATCGCTGTCGCCCAGACGAGCGGGCCGACGGGCGTCGAGATGGAGGCGCTTACCGCCGCCTCGGTCGCACTTCTGACGCTCTACGACATGGCCAAGGCGCTCGATCGCGCGATGGTGCTCGGCGACATCCGCCTGCTCGAAAAGAGCGGCGGGCGTTCGGGCGACTGGTGCGCCGCATGAGCGGCCTGCTTCCCGTCGAGGAAGCGCAGACCCGGCTGCTGGCGCTACGCGCGCCGCTCGGTACCGAAAATATCGCGCTATACGAGTCGCTTGGGCGCTATCTTTCGCAAGATGTGCTCGCTTTGCGCGACCAGCCCGCAGCTGCCCTGTCGGCCATGGACGGTTACGCGATTCGCTTCGACGACTTGCCGGGGCCCTGGCACGTCATCGGCGAGGCGGCTGCCGGTTCGGTGCCCTCCCTGCGTGTCGACGCGGGCCAGGCTATGCGTATCTTTACCGGGGCAATGCTGCCAGAGGGCGCCGATACCGTGGTCGTACAGGAAGATGTGGCGCTGTCAGGCGGGCGGCTTGTGCTCACGGGCGACGGGCCGGGTTCGCGCGACCGCCATATCCGCGCGCGCGCGATCGATTTCGCCGCGGGCGACTGCCTGTTGCCGGCGGGAACCCGAATGACTCCCGGTGCGATAGCCGCGGCGGCGATGAGCGGCGCCGGACAGCTTGTTGTCGGTACGCGCCCGCGCGTCGCGATCGTCACGACAGGCGACGAGCTGGTGCAGCCCGGACGCCCGCTCGCGCCCGGCCAGATCCCCGACAGCAATGGCGCGATGCTCGCGGCGATGCTCGCGGGCGAGGTCGCCGATCCGGTCCTGCCGCATCACATTCCCGATGACCGGGAAAAACTCGCTCATGTTCTCAAGGAACTGGCGCGACGTCACGACGTCATCGTTACCGTAGGCGGCGCCTCGGTCGGCGACCATGATCATGTTCGCGGCGCACTTGAAGCGGCTGGCGGGAATCTCGATTTCTGGCGTATCGCGATGCGCCCCGGCAAGCCCGTGATCGCCGGCAGGCTCGGCGATGCGATCCTGCTCGGCCTTCCCGGTAACCCTTCGTCGGCGTTCGTCACCGCGACCATGTTCCTGCTACCGCTCGTCCGGCACCTCGCCGGCGCGCGCGATCCACTGCCAAAGGTGCATCGCGCGCCGCTCGCTGCGGCCTTGTCCGCGGGCGGCTCACGGCGCGATTATCTGCGTGCGCGACTCGAAAACGGTGAGCTCCTTCCGCTTTTCGGGCAGGAAAGCGGACTCACATTGCCGCTTGCGTCGGCCAACGCCCTGCTGATCCGCGAGATTGGCGCGACAGCCCGCGATACCGGCCAAATGGCGGACTATATCGCCATCGCTTGACAAGTTCCGCTTTGTTCCACTATCGTTCTCTCTATGTCCAGCGCCGGGCCATTCAGGCCATCATGGAGAACGACCGATGTTGACCGCCAAGCAGCATGAACTGCTCCACTTCATCCAGGAACGGCTCGACGCCAGCGGCATTTCGCCGTCGTTCGAAGAGATGAAGGAGGCGCTCGGCCTCAAGTCGAAATCGGGTATACATCGCCTGATAAGTGCTTTGGAAGAAAGAGGATTCCTCCGCCGCCTGCCCAATCGTGCGCGCGCGCTCGAAGTGCTCAAGGTGCCCGACGCCGCAAAGCCCGCCGTGCGCGATGATCGCGACAATATCGTTCCGCTGCGCAAGCCAGCCCCGGCGATGCGCCCGATCGCGGCGAACGACATCGTCGAGGTGCCACTCCACGGCAAGATCGCCGCGGGCGTGCCGATCGAGGCGTTCGAGGATCACAATAACCTCGCCGTCCCTGCCGCGCTGCTCGGTTCGGGCGAACATTATGCGCTCGAAGTCTCGGGCGATTCGATGGTCGAAGCGGGCATTTTCGACGGCGACTATGCGCTGATCCAGAAGGCAAGCACCGCCCGCGAAGGCGACATCGTCGTCGCGCTCGTCGACGGGCAGGACGCGACGCTCAAATATTTCCGCCGCGAAGGCCGGATGATCCGCCTCGATCCCGCGAACAGCGCCTATGAACCGCAGCGCTACCCTGCCGAGCGCGTTATCGTGCAAGGGCGGCTGTCGGGACTGCTTCGTCGTTACCACTGACTTGCGGCGGCAGGCGCCACGGATGCTCGTCGCCGGCTCGCAAACTGGTAACGGCTTCGGGCACGTCGCCCAGATAGAGTGCCAGCCCGCCCGTTTCGGCGAGGCTGTCGCGATCGATCGTCATCCAGCGTGCGGCGCATTCGCGCGGTAGCCAGCGGTCGCTGATCACGACATCGGCAGCAGCGCAGGCAGTCGCCATGTCAGCACCTTCGATCCGATCACTGCCCCGCGAGGCAAGGATGATGCGCGGCGCCGCGCCGGCGCCCTGACTCCAGCGGCAGAAATCGCGGTTGCATTCGACATGGTCGAGTTCGGTCAGCGCGCCGAGCGGCGTATCAACACCCGCCGCCTCCGCCATCGTGTCACGAATATAATCGCCGGCGCGGTCGCGGAGCAGCGCATAGCTGCCATCGGGAAGAGCCGCGGCGATATGGCGACCATCGCCGGTGACGAGCAGGTCGGGCCGCGGCTGGGCGAGCAATGCGGCCACCCCGACGACAAGCGGAACAACGCCGGCCCGCCGCCAGCGGGTTTGCCAGAGCAGGATCCAGAGCCCCCCGAAAACAGCGAGTGCGAAACCCCATGGCGGAAAGCTCGGCAACATGGCGACAGCACCTGGCGCCTCGGCGACGCCGTGCGCAAGGCCGATCAGCACCCGCAGCGCCTGTTCGGTGACCCACCAGAATGGGGCGCCGAGGCCAACGCTGTCGCATAGCAGCGCCAGTGCCTCGAACGGCATGATGACGAATGTCGTGAGCGGGATTGCGATGACATTGGCCAGCGCGCCGTAGAGCCCAGCCTTGTGGAAATGGAACAGCGCGATCGGTGCGAGCGCGACTTCGACGATGAGGCCGGTGATCAGCAGCCCGGCGATACCGCGCCCCAGTCGAACCGGCCATGGCTCTTCGCGGCGCGCAAGAAATGCCTGCATCGCGCGGCTCTCGTGGAGCGCAATGATGGCGGTAACCGCCGCAAAACTGAGCTGAAAGCTCGGCCCGGCAAGCGATTCGGGTCGCCAGATCAGGACGATCAATGCGCCCGCCGCGACCAGCCGCAATGTCAGCGCCTCACGCCCCATCAAAAAGGCTACGAGCACGAGGAGTGCAGCGATAAACGACCGCAGCGTCGGAACCTCCGCCCCCGCGAGAAGCGTATACCCCCCTCCCGCAAGCGCACCTGCGGCGGCGGCAAGCGGCAGGACATAGCCCGCGAGTGCGAGCCGGCGGTTGAGCGCGAGGAGCCGCATCGTCAGTAGCATCGCAAAACCGACCACCGCGGTCACATGCAGACCGCTGATCGACAGGAGGTGCGCAAGGCCGCTGCGCCGCATAGCCTCTTCGTCCGCCTCGCTGATCGCGCCACGATCGCCGGTCACAAGAGCCGCCGCGATGCCGCCTGCCGATCCTTCGACCTGATCGTGGATATGTGCGCTAAGCCGCGCGCGCAGCGCCGCCGCCGCGGGCCCGCTACCCGGCGCGTGCGAAACATCCCCGAGCACGGTTCCCACCGCGCCGATACGATCGAACCATGCACGCTGCGCGAAATCATAGCCGCCCGGCAGACTCGCGGTCGGCGGCGGCATCAACCGGGCGCGCACGCCGATCGTCTCGCCGTCAACAAGGCCCGTCGCCTGCTCGCTGCGCAGGGTGAGTCGCACGCGCGGGGGCAGATCGCTCCGCCGCTGTGGTCGTGCCAGGATGCGTAGCTGACCCTTCGCGGGCAGAGGCTCCACGCGTTCGACGACCGCAGAAAACCCGGTAACGACCGGTGCGGCGAGGACGGGCGCGGACACCCAAAGCGCGCGACCCCAGACGAGCAACAGGCCCACCGCTATCGCCGCACACGCGATGACGATCGAGCGGCCGAGGCGTCCGCGCCAGCCGAGCAAAAGCCCGCCAAGCGCACCGCCGGCCAACAGGAGGAGGAGCCCGATCCAGTGCGTCATCGACGGAAGGGCGAACCAGGCCGCGATGCCCACACCCAGCGCAACGGGCAGCCACAGCCCGACCCGCTCGCGCTCGGCTTCCAGCCGCATTTCGAGAGCGTCGGCCATCCGACGCCGGAGACTGCCCCGATCTCGCACAATGGGCGTTTGAAGCGGCCCTGTCGCCATGCTAGGGGCACCCCCGATCCCGCCCAACTGGGCGGCAAAGTGAGTGAAAGAGGCCGCAGTGGCAACCGAAAACCAAACCAAAGTGGCTGGAGCGACGACCGAAGCGGCCGGCGCCGATGTGGTGACGCGCTTTGCGCCCTCGCCGACCGGCTATCTGCACATCGGCGGCGCGCGCACCGCGCTGTTCAACTGGCTGTTCGCGCGCCATCACGGCGGCAAATTCCTGCTGCGCATCGAAGATACCGACCGCGCCCGGTCGACCGATGCGGCGATCGACGCGATTCTCGACGGAATGCAGTGGCTCGACCTCGACTGGGACGGCGAAACGGTGTTCCAGTTCGCGCGTGCACCGCGCCACGCCGAAGTCGCGCATGAACTGCTCGCGAAAGGCGAGGCCTATCGCTGTTACCTGACGCAGGACGAACTCGCCGCGATGCGCGCCGAAGCACAGGAAAAACGCCTGCCCTTCCGCGTCCGCAGCCCCTGGCGCGACCGCGACGACGGCGACCCGTCGGTGCCGCACGTCATCCGCCTGCGCGCGCCGCAGGATGGTGCTGTGACGATCGCCGACAAGGTGCAGGGCGACGTCACCGTCCAGAATGCCGAACTCGACGATTTCATCCTGCTGCGCAGCGACGGCACGCCGACCTATATGCTCAGCGTCGTGGTCGACGACAACGACATGGGCGTGACGCACGTGATCCGCGGCGACGACCATCTCAACAACGCCTTCCGCCAGCTGGCGCTGATCCGTTCGATGGGCTGGCGCGAGCCGGTATATGCGCATGTCCCGCTGATCCACGGTGCTGATGGCGCGAAGCTGTCGAAGCGCCACGGCGCGCTCGGCGTCGATGCATATCGCGACGAGATGGGCTATCTTGCCGAAGCGGTGAACAATTACCTGCTTCGCCTCGGCTGGGGGCATGGCGACGACGAGATCATCAGCCGCGAACAGGCCGTCGAGTGGTTCGAGCTCGACCATGTCGGCCGCTCGCCCTCGCGTTTCGATTTCAAGAAGCTCGAAAATCTCAACGGCCACTATATCCGCGAAGCCGATGATGCGCGCCTTGCCAGCCTCGTGGTCCCGCGCGTCGAGAAGCTCGTCGGCCGCGCGCTCGGCGATGCCGACCGTGCCCTGCTGACGCGTGCAATGGATGCGCTCAAACCGCGCGCCAAGACGCTCGACGAAATCGCCGATGGCGCGACGTTCCTGTTCCAGCCGGACCCGTTGCCGGTGGACGAAAAGGCAATTGAGGTGCTAAAGGCCGCGCCCGAAGGCTTGCTTGCCGCTGTGACAGAGCGGCTACGCGGGCTGAACGACTGGACAACAGAAGAGCTGGACGCTGCCGTGCGCGCCGAAGCCGAAGCTGCCGAACTGGGGCTCGGTAAATTGGCGCAACCGCTACGCGCTGCATTAACCGGCCGAACCGTTTCCCCGGGAATTTTCGACGTGCTGCTGTTGCTCGGACGAGATGTCAGTCTGGCTCGACTTGACGCAGCGCAACATTATCCGGCAGGGGCGTAGCCGCTCTCTCTCCCCGCCGTCAGTACAGGGAACATTATATGACCGACACCGCGAAAATCACGCTGGGCGACAAGACCGTCGACAGCCCTGTCCTGTCGGGCACCGTCGGCCCCGATGTCGTCGATATCCGCAAATTCTATGCGCAGACCGGCGCGTTCACTTACGATCCGGGCTTCACCTCGACCGCGAGCTGTGAATCGCAGATCACCTACATCGATGGCGATGAGGGTGTCCTGCTCCACCGTGGTTACGCCATCGGCGACCTCGCCGAGCATTCGAGCTTCATGGAAACCTGCTATCTGCTCCTCAACGGCGAACTGCCGAATGCGCAGGAACTGGCGGACTTCGACAACACGATCACCCGCCACACGATGCTGCACGAGCAGCTCGCGACCTTCTATCGCGGTTTCCGCCGCGATGCGCACCCGATGGCGGTGATGTGCGGCGTCGTTGGCGCGCTTTCGGCCTTCTATCACGACTCGACCGAGATCCACGATCCGCACCAGCGGATGATTGCCAGCCACCGCCTGATCGCCAAGATGCCGACGATCGCCGCGATGGCGTATAAATATTCGGTCGGCCAGCCGTTCGTCTATCCCGACAACAAGCTGAGCTACACCGGCAATTTCCTGCGCATGACCTTTGGCGTGCCCGCGGAACCCTATGAGGTGAACCCGGTCGTCGAACGCGCGCTCGATCGCATCTTCATCCTCCACGCCGATCATGAACAGAATGCGTCGACCTCGACCGTCCGCCTCGCCGGCTCGTCGGGTGCCAATCCCTTTGCGTGCATCGCGGCGGGCATCGCCTGCCTGTGGGGCCCCGCGCATGGCGGGGCGAACGAAGCCGCGCTCAACATGCTGCGTGAAATCGGCCGTCCGGAACGCATTCCGGAATATATCGCGCGTGCGAAGGACAAGGACGATCCGTTCCGCCTGATGGGCTTCGGCCATCGCGTCTATAAGAACTACGACCCGCGCGCGACCGTGATGCAAAAGACGGTGCGCGAAGTTTTCGAAGCGCTGAAGGTCAACGACCCGGTCTTCGAGGTTGCGCTGCAGCTCGAAGAAATGGCGCTGAACGATCCCTATTTCATCGAGAAAAAGCTTTTCCCGAACGTCGATTTCTACTCCGGCGTGATTCTGTCGGCGATCGGCTTCCCGACGACGATGTTCACCGCGCTGTTCGCACTCGCTCGCACCGTTGGCTGGGTCGCACAGTGGAACGAAATGATTTCGGACCCCGCACAGAAGATTGGCCGTCCGCGCCAGCTCTACACCGGCCCGACGCATCGTCCGTTTGTCCCGGTCGACAAGCGCTAAGCCAGGTTTCCGGATGTTTTTCGAGCGGCGGTGCAGGCGACTGCGCCGCCGTTTCGATTCAGGCGTCGCGCGCCGGCAGGCTGAGCGTGAAGCGCGCACCCTGCCCCGGCGCGCTGTCGACGGTCAGGTCGCCGTCCATCGCGCGCGCAAGGCGGCGGGCGATATAGAGGCCGAGGCCCGAGCCCCCGCTGTCGGTGCGGCCTAGCCGCTCGAATTTCTCGAACACCACCGCCTGCTGGTCGGCGTCGATCCCCTGCCCCTGGTCGGCGACGGTCACCATCGCGCGATCGCCTTCGCGGTCGACGCGGATCCATATCTGCGAATCCTCCGGCGAATAGCGGATCGCATTGCCGAGCAGGTTGAGCAGGACCTGCAACACGCGGCGGAACTCGCCTGTCGCCGGCGCCCGGTCGTCGGTGCGCGGCGCGTCGATTCGAATGCCCTTTTCTTCGGCCTTCATGCCGAGCAAGCCGACCGCACGCCGCGCGAGGTCGCCGAGGTCGATTTCGTCACGCGCGGCCTTGAATCCGGGCCGTTCGATATTCTGCAGGTCGGCGAGGTCGTCGACGAGGCCGAGCAGATGACGTCCAGCGTGGGCGATATCACCGGCATAACGTGCATAATCGGCGCGAATAGGACCATCGAACTGCCCCGAGATCGTCTCGGCAGTCGCAATGATGCGGCTGAGCGGCCCGCGCAGCGCGCCGTCGATGCGGCGTCCGAATTGCGGATCGGACAAGGGGAGCGACCCGAAAGCCGGATCGACCAGCGCCCCGCCGGCCTTGGGTTCGGCCGACGCCTGCTTTTCGGCAACGACGGCAAGGCCGCGGAAGCCGGTGAAACGGCCAGTGGCGTCGAACAGGGCTTCGCCGGACAGGGTCATCGCCATATCGCCCACCTGGACACGCTGTCCGTCGAAGCGCGATTGCCGCGCCAGCGCACGCAGCACCGGGAAGCGCCCGTCTTCGTCGGGCTGGAGCTCGAACAGTTCCGAAAGCGAACGCGCTTCCCAGCCGCCGGGGATTGGTGGAGCGTCGGTTGCAGCGCGCAGCGCAACGATGCGCAACTGCTGGTCGCATTCCCAGGTCCAGCCTTGTGGAGCAGCCGCGCTATCGCCGATCGCCGGAATTTGCGGCTGCGCGAGCGGGCGGGTACGCCAGTCGGTAATTTCGAGGCTCGCGCCCTCGGCATCGGGTGTGATGCGCACGAGTGCGTGGATGTCGCTATGGTCGTCGGCTGCGTAGAGCGGGCGGCTGATGTCGCGGTGTAGCCGCTGCGCCAGCGTCACGAGACGCGCCAGATGCGGCAGCGCCAGCGGCTTGTCGAGCCCTGCGCCCGCGCGCTGCTGCAGACGCAGCAGCGGCGCGTCGGCGCTCACCAGCGCTCCCGCCCGGTCGATCCGGCCCCGGATGATGCGCTCGTTCATCGCGCCTGCCCCGATGCAGGATAATTGCCATAGTCCGCTGCGCTCACCGCACGCGCCGGCAACATGGCGAGCGAGGCCTCAAGCGGCGCGAGCGCAGCATGGTCGAGGCGGAGCGGCGCCAGCAGCGACGGCAGCGCGGCGGTTTCGGTGGTCATCAGCGCGACGGCCATATCGTCATAGGCGCGACGATGCGACGCCGCGGCCAGCGCGATCAGCGTCGGCCAGTCGTGTCGTGCGATGGCGGCAGCGGCCGCATCGGGCCGTGCAGCACCGAGCGCGTCGCTATAGGCTGCGCCCGCACGAGTGATCCCCGCTTCTTGCGCGTGCCGCTCGGTCGCGGCCCGTACCGCCTCTCCCAGTTCACTGGCGCGTTTCCCGTCCTTGCTCACTTCGGCCAGCCGCCAGGCTGCGATGTCGAGCAGGAGCGCCCGGAAAATTTCTTCGTCGATGTCCGCGACGGCAAGCGCCGGATGGCCCAACGCGTCGAACCGGCGGCGATCGGCGATCTGGAGCGCCAGATAGGCCCGCCCGACCTCGGACAACGGCTCGCCGACCGTGGGCGCCTCCGCGTTCGATGCAGCGGGTTCGGACAGGACAGGCGGCGGACTCGACCGCTGCGCCGATTGCTCACGCCAGCGATGCTCTTCGCTGCGCGCGAAACAGATGCCCGCGAGCCTTGCCGCGCAAGGCAATCCGCCGCGCAGCCACTCGCCCCACAAGCCAGCAGGATCGATTTGGGGGTCAAGGCGCGCGGCAACGTCGACGACCAGACGGCGCGCGATCCCGAGCGACAGTGCACGTTGCTCCTCGGTGAGCCGCCCCGCAGCAGGCGCGGCAAAATAATCCGCCAGCTCGTGCAGGCGCGCCGACAGTGTCGGCGACGGCGGATCGATGCCGGGTGAGGAGACGGATTCACTCATGCGCATCCGCCAATAGCAGCATGGCGTTAATAGGCCTTAAACCTTCAAGGCCATTGTTCTAGCGCGCTTCCGGACGCCGCGCGAGCCGCAGCCAGAGAAGGATCTGGAACAGCGCGAGCAGGGGGAGGATCGCGAACATCAGCGGAGCGAAGCCAAACAGCAGCGCGGGCGCCAGCAATATCCACGCCTCATCGGCATCGGGAAGCAGCCAGTGGAAGCGCCTCTTTTCGCCCGAATCTTCGTACAGCGCGCGCGCCAGCAGGATCGTCGCGGCGAGGCATGGCGCGAGCGCGGCTTCCGAAAACGGCGGCATCCTGTGCTCGGGACCGGCGAGCGACAACAGCCAGGGGAAGATCGCGAGCAGCACCCACGCAAAGCCCCGGATCACGTCGCGCGCCCGGTCCTGCGCCGCGCTTTCGGCGCGAAAAGCCGACAGGAATCGCATCGCCGCCAGCGCCAGCCCGCCGATTATCGCCAACAGCGCGCCCGCCGCCGCCAGTCCGCTTGCGGCAAGCAAACCGACAGCAACCCACAAAAGGGCGGTGACATAGGGCAGGTAGCGCGCGGTCTTCGGCGACTTGACGATCAGCGGACCCGCGAGCCGGATCAGCGGCATCATGATCGCCGATCGGCCCAGTCCCATGCCGCCATATTCGACCTGCTGCAAGCTCGACTGTTCGATCAGCGCTGCGGTCGGACGGTCGGTGACGATCGCGATCTCGCCCTGCTCGAACAGCGCGGGTTCGCAATAGAGCCGCCGCGCGCCCGATTGCACCGCGAGCCGCAGCAAGGTCAGCATCATGTCCCACTCGCCGGGCATCGCCGCCAGTTCGGCGACCATCGTGTCCGATATGCACGCAAGCCCGCCCCAGCGGCGCGTCGCGTCGATCCGCTCGAATGCCTGCGTCAGCGGGGTGTCGCCGGTCACAAGGATCGCGGGCGATCCGGGCCGGGCAATCGCGGCATAATGTGTCCCACCCGCACGCAGCCCGTCGGCAACGAGGATGATCCGGTCATCCTCCTCCACCAGTCCCATCAGGTCGGGCGCGGCTCGCACGGGGGTCACCTTGACCCCGCGGCGGCGAATGCGATCGCAGGTCGCCAGCAACTCCGCAGGAACCGCACCCACGGCAACCGCAATGTGCGCCACACCGACGTCGGAAAGGCGCGCGGCCTGCCGCTCGATCAGGGTTTCTCCCGCGACCGTGACGAGCGCGCGGAGCGACCCGTCGGGAAGCGTTTCACTGGCGCCAACCAGCGCAATCAGAGCCATCGGAGCAACGGTTTTTCAGCAGCGGTCATCGCAGCGCAGCTTTACGGCCGAACAGACGATTGGCAAGCCCCGCGGCGACGCGCGTTGACGTCACGGCTTCACCCTATTTTCCTTGGCGTTTGCCGCCTTTTCAGACCACAAAAAAATGGCCGGAAAATGACCGAATCGCTGGTCTTTCCACCCGCCATCGGCTAGGCCAAATTCATCTCCCGAAAGAGCAGAAAAAGGCCGGGTCTTGACCGAAGAAAATACGCCTATGCAGCCGTCCGAGGATGGCGTGTCGTCGATCAACATCGTCGATGAAATGAAGACGTCCTATCTCGATTACGCGATGAGCGTGATCGTCAGCCGCGCGCTCCCCGACGTGCGCGACGGGTTGAAGCCGGTGCACCGCCGCATCCTCTATTCGGCGTTCGAGAGCGGCTATGTCGCCGGACGCCCCTATCGCAAGTCGGCGCGCATCGTCGGCGACGTGATGGGTAAATATCACCCGCACGGCGACAGCTCGATCTACGAAGCGCTCGCGCGCATGACGCAGGACTGGTCGATGAGCGTTCCGCTCGTCGACGGCCAGGGCAATTTCGGCTCGATGGATCCCGATCCGCCGGCGGCGATGCGTTATACCGAATCGCGCCTCGCCAAGGTCGCGAACACGCTGCTCGGCGATCTCGACAAGGACACCGTCGACTTCCAGCCCAACTACGACGGGTCGGAATCCGAACCGACGGTCCTTCCCGCACGCTATCCCAATCTGCTCGTCAACGGCGCGGGCGGGATTGCGGTCGGCATGGCGACGAACATTCCGCCACATAACCTCGGCGAAGTGATCAACGCGACGCTGGCGACGATCGACAATCCCGAAATTACCCTCGACGACCTGATGGCGATCATTCCGGGTCCCGATTTCCCGACCGGCGCGATGATGCTGGGTCAGGGCGGCGCTCGCCTCGCCTATGCCACGGGCCGCGGCTCGATCATGATGCGTTCGACCTACGTGATCGAGGAAGGGCGCGGTGACCGCCAGTCGATCGTGCTGACGGCAATCCCCTTTCAGGTCGGCAAGTCGGGTCTCGTCGAAAAGATCGCCGAAGCCGCGCGCGACAAGCGCATCGAGGGCGTCGCCGACATCCGCGACGAATCGAACCGCGAGGGCGTGCGCGTCGTCATCGAACTGAAGCGCGACGCGACCGCCGAAGTCGTGCTCAACCAGCTCTGGCGCCACACGCCGGCACAGTCTAGCTTCCCCGCCAATATGCTCGCGATCCGCGGTGGGCGCCCCGAGATGATGGGGCTGAAGACGATTCTCGAGGCGTTCATCGCCTTCCGCGAAGAGGTGATCACCCGCCGCTGCAAGTTCGAACTCGCCAAGGCGCGCGACCGCGCGCATATCTTGCTCGGTCTCGTCGTAGCGGTCAGCAATCTCGACGAAGTCGTCCGCATCATCCGCGGCTCGTCGAGCCCCGCGGCGGCGCGCGATGCGTTGCTCGCGCGCGAATGGCCGATCGGCGACATCGCGCCCTATATCCGCCTCGTCGAGGCGATCGACGGCGAAATGGACGACAGTTCGAGCTATCGCCTGTCGGAAATTCAGGTGAAGGCGATCCTCGACCTCCGCCTGCACCGCCTGACGGCGCTCGGCCGCGACGATATCGGGAATGAACTCAAGGAGCTGGCGAGCGAGATTGAGGAACTGCTTTCGATCCTTGCCGACCGCGAGAAACTCTATGTCGTGATGCGCGAAGAGCTGGTCGCGGTGCGCGACGAGTTCGCCAAGCCGCGCCGGACGCAGCTGGCGCCCGCCGCCGACGGCATCGACGACGAGGATCTGATCGAGCGCGAGGAGATGGTGGTTACCGTCACCCTCGACGGCTATATCAAGCGCACGCCGCTCGACACCTTCCGCGCCCAGCGCCGCGGCGGCAAGGGCCGCGCCGGCATGGCGACCAAGGACGAGGACGTCGTCACCGAATTGTTCGTCACCTCGACGCACACCCCGGTTCTCTTCTTCTCGACCCTCGGCAAGGTCTACCGCATGAAAGTGTGGCGCCTGCCCGAGGGCGGACCGGCGACGCGCGGTCGTCCGATGATCAACCTGCTGCCGCTCGGCAAGGACGAAACAATCTCGACCGTGCTGCCTCTGCCGGAGGACGAGGCCGAATGGGGCAAGCTGCACGTCATGTTCGCAACCGCGAAGGGCAATGTGCGTCGTAACAGCATGGACGCCTTCACCAACGTGCCCTCGAACGGCAAGATCGCGATGAAGTTCGAGGGCGAGGACGAGGACGACCGCCTGATCGGCGTCGCGTTGCTCGACGAAAGCGACGACGTGCTGCTCGCGACGCGTCAGGGCAAGGCGATCCGCTTCGCCGGCGACGATGTCCGCGAGTTCCAGAGCCGCAACTCGACCGGCGTGCGCGGTATGCGTCTCGCCGACGGCGACGAGGTCATCTCGCTATCGATCCTGCACAAGGTCGGTACGACCAGCGAGGAGCGCGAAGCCTATCTACGCGCCGCGCCGTGGAAGGACAACGAGAACGAACCGACGCTCGATGGCGACCGCATGGCCGAACTCGCCGCGCGCGAAGAGTTCATCCTGACGGTCTGCGCCAATGGTTACGGCAAGCTGTCGTCGGCCTATGAATATCGTCGCACCGGTCGCGGTGGTCAGGGGATCACCAACATCGACAATATCGGCCGCAACGGGCCGGTGGTCGCGAGCTTCCCCGCTACCAAGGTGCATCAGCTTATGCTGGTCACCGACCAGGCCAAGCTGATCCGCATGGGCCTCGATTCGATGCGCGTTATCGGGCGCGGTTCGGCGGGTGTGCGTCTGTTCGATGTCGCGAAGGACGAGCATGTCGTCTCTGCGGCGCTGATCGAGGAAAGCGACGAGGAAGAAATCGAAGGTGTGGAAGCTGGCGAAGGCGAGGCCCCCGAAGCCGAAACCCCGACCGAGACCGCGCCCGAATGACCGCCTCGACGGCCTTCAAGGTGCTGACGCAGCAGCAATGGGCCGATTTCGAGCGCGAACGCGTGTTTCGCGGGGCGCCGGTGGATATCGCCGACGGCTATATCCACCTGTCGACCGCCGAACAGCTCGAAGCGACGATCGCAAAGCATTTCGCAGGCCAGACCTGCCTGATGATCGCCGAGGTGGACCTGCTCCTCCTCGGCGACGCGATCCGATGGGAGCCCGCGCGCGAGGGCGAGTTGTTCCCGCACATTTATGCGGAACTGCCAATTCATGCGGTGGTGAGTCTGCAACGACGCGACTGACGTCAGATCGGCCGCAGCCGTCCGCCTTCCCGGTTAACGGAGCTTCGCCCTCCATGCACGAACCGCAGCCATCGACTTTTCGATATGCGCCTGTGGCTTGGGATCGGTATAGCTCATCAGGATCGTGCCATTAGGTGCGATGACATAAGATGTCCGGTTGGAAAGCATGGTTCCGTCGGGACGCCGCATCGTTGAATCATATTTTGCCGCGACCGTCGCACCGGGGTCGGCCGCGACCGCGAACTTGTCGCGGCATTCCGACTTCGAAAATTCCGCGACCCGCTCGATATTACCCGCCGTCACACCAATGACGCGCGCGCCCTGCCGGTTGAAGTCGTCGCTCGCTTCGGCGAACAGGTGCGCCTCGACCGTGCAGCCCGGCGTAAAGGCGGCGGGAAAGAAATAGAGCACCACTGGTCCGTTTCGGAGCGTCTGCTTCAGCGACAGGGTGAACGGCTTGCCTCCCTGCGCGGCCTTGAGCGTGAAGTCGGGCGCCTTCGCGCCCTGCTGAAGCGCGGCGATGCCCGACGCCGGAACAACGGCCAGAGCGAGGCCGAGACTGGCCGCCATCGCGAATTTCATCGGGCTTTTCATCTGCGACCTCCACATCGACGACAGGAAAGCTCCTGCCATGATGTGCACTCTACCGCGATATTCGGCGAGGGCAATCGGGCCGATATCGGCGTCTCGGCAGACGCCGCACCAGCGCGAGCCATTTGACACGCACGGTGCGGGCGTCACCCCCGAAGCTATCGCCGAATTAACAGCGACGGCCGCCGCGGTCGATCTCGCGTCCGATCAGCGCACCCGCGGCACCGCCGATAATCGTGCCGGGAAGGCGGTCGCCGTAACGGTCGACCTCTCGTCCGAGCAGCGCGCCGGCGGCGCCGCCGACGATCAGGCCGGTGGTTCCGCTCCCGCGCTTGCAATAATAGCGGCGGTCCCCGCGATAATGATTACGCCGGTAGTCGCGGCGGTTATCGCGCCGATAGTCGCGATACCGATCATGGTCCCGATCACTGTAATAGGAGTGCCGGTGATGGCGGTCGCGCGCCTCCGCCTCTGCGGGCAGTGCCGCAACGGTGCTGGCACCGATCAGTGCGGTCAACGCCAGTCTTTTTAGCAAGAACATCTGTCTTCTCCGTCTTGCCCCCTCGACCGAAATTAGGGAGGCAAAGATGGCGCTTGGCTGAACTGCCGAGCTCATCGAGCTCCCGGCGTGTCGGTTCGGCGACATTTCGGGGCAGCCTGGCGCTCCCGATTGACCGCGCGCCGCAAACGGCGCAGCATCGCCCCATGACGCTCACCATCACCCCAAGCGGTCAGGCCTGCGGCGCGCGCATCACCGGCGTCGACCTGACGCAGCCGCTCACGCCCGGAACCATCGCCGAAATACGCGCCGCGTGGCTCGACTATCATGTCCTCGCCTTTCCCCACCAGAAGATGAGCGAGGACGATCTCGAGCGTTTCACCGGCTATTTCGGCGGTTTCGGCGACGATCCCTTCATCCGCCCGATCCCGGGGCACGAGCACATTATCGCGGTGAAGCGCAAGGCGGACGAGACCGCGCCGCTTTTCGCCGAAAACTGGCACAGCGACTGGAGCTTCCAGGCGCGTCCGCCTGCGGGCACCTGCCTGTTCGGGATCACGATTCCCCCGGTCGGCGGCAATACCGAATTTGCAAACCAGCACGCCGCGCTCGATGCGATGCCCGCCGATCTCCGCGCGCGTGTCGAGGGATTAAGGGCGATACACAGCGCGCGCGCCGGCTACGCCCCCTCGGGCATGTATGGCGCGAACGACAAGGACCGCAGCATGGACATCCGTTCGGGCGACGAAGCGCTCGAAACACAGCTCCATTCCTTCGTCCGCGAACATCCCGAAACGGGCCGCCGCGGCCTGTTCGGCTGCGCGGGCTATATTATCGGCTTCGACGGGCTCGACGACAGCGAGGGACTCCCGCTCCTCTACGAACTCATCCAGTGGCAGGGCCGCGAGGAATTCCGCTATAGCCACGAATGGGAACCCGACATGCTGATCATGTGGGACAATCGCTCGGTTCTCCACCGAGCGACCGGCGGTTACGACGGCTATGACCGCCTGCTTCACCGCACGACGATCGCCGCGTGGGACGGCGCCTAGGCTTTCGCCTCTTTTGACAGCGTACCGACCACGCCCCAGGCGATCAGTGCCTGCCCGGCGAAATAGAGCGGCCAGACGAGCCACATCCTGACGTCCTTCGAAATCACCCCGCCCTCGCCCGCGAAAATGAACAGGTCGCTCGCGAGGAACAGCATCGCGCCGACCCCGGTACGATAACGTGGGAAGCGGCTGGTCCAGGCGGCCGCAGCCATCGCGGCGACGAACAGAGAATAGACGGCGGCGTGCCACCAGCCCGGCGCGGGGCTCAGCATCGCCCAGACAATCGCGAGCGTCGCCGGCATCGTCAACCAGCCAAGCAGCCGTTGCGACGGCGTCGTCTGCGGCCGTCGGTTGGTCAGGTACAGACCAATCGCGATGACATGCCCGACCACAAAAGCCACCGCGCCGGTTTCGAGACCCTTGGCATCGAGCAGCCAGTCGCCGAGCGCCCCGAAACCCAGGGCCGCCGCGATCAGCCAGCCATTCCGTTCGCGCGCATTCGCGGCGGCCCACAGCGCCAGAAGGCCGACTCCGCTCGTCTTCCATGCCCAGATCGCCGGACCGTCGAGCCGCTGATACACGGCGAGGAAGAAGCTGATCCCGCCAGCCAGCGCCAGCCACCACAGCCACCGCGCCCGATCCCAATCCCGCTGGCCGCCCATCGTCCGCCCCCTTTGCATCTTGCTTTCAATGGGCCTAGTGCGCGGCAACTGCCGCGCAAGTCAACCAGCGCGCGCGGCTCCACAAGTACAAGTCAACGGATAGCGTAAAATGGGTCACGACATTCACATCATCGGCGGCGGCCTCGCCGGATCCGAAGCCGCATGGCAACTCGCCGAGGCCGGTTTTCGCGTGCGACTCTCTGAAATGCGCGGCGGCGGCGATATGACCCCGGCGCATCAGGGCGACGCGCTTGCCGAGATGGTGTGTTCGAACAGCTTTCGCAGCGACGACGGCGACAGCAACGCCGTGGGCCTCCTCCACCGAGAGATGCGCACGCTGGGTTCGATCATCATGCGCGAGGCCGATGTGCACAAGGTCCCCGCCGGCTCGGCGCTCGCGGTCGATCGCGACCTCTTTTCGGGCGGCGTCACGCGCGCGCTTGAACAGCATCCGAATATCACCATCGTTCGCGAACGCATCGACACGCTGCCCGCCGAAGGTCTGACCATCGTCGCCACCGGCCCGCTCACAGCAGCCGGCCTCGCCTCCAGCATCGGCGACGCGACCGGCAAGGATGCGCTCGCCTTTTTCGACGCCATTGCCCCCATCGTCTACCGCGACAGCATCGACATGGACGTCGCGTGGATGGCGAGCCGTTGGGACAAGGTCGGGCCGATCGGCGACGGCAAGGATTATATCAACTGCCCGATGGACAAGGACCAGTACCACGGCTTCGTTCAGGGACTCGTCGACGGCGACAAGACCGAATTCAAGGATTGGGAAAAGAACACGCCCTATTTCGAGGGCTGTATGCCGATCGAGGTGATGGCCGAACGCGGCCCAGAAACGCTGCGCTTCGGCCCGATGAAGGGCGTCGGGCTCGACAATCCGCGGACCGGGCGCTGGCCCTATGCCGTCGTCCAGCTCCGGCAGGACAATGCGCTCGGCACACTGTGGAACATGGTCGGTTTCCAGACCAAGCTGAAACACGCCGCGCAGGTCGAGCTGTTCCGTACCATCCCCGGCCTCGAAAAGGCCGAGTTCGCACGCCTCGGCGGCCTTCATCGCAACAGCTTCATCCGCTCGCCCGAGCTGCTCGACGACCAGCTTCGCCTGAAGTCCGCGCCGCATATCCGTTTCGCAGGCCAGATCACCGGCTGCGAAGGCTATGTCGAAAGCGCCGCGATCGGCCTGGTCGCAGCGCGCTTCGCTATCGCCGAACTCGGTGGCCGGACCCTGCCCCCGCCGCCGCCCGAAACGGCGCTGGGCGCACTGCTCGGCCATATCACCGGCGGTGCCGACGCCGCGAGCTATCAGCCGATGAACGTCAATTTCGGCCTCTTCCCGCCGCTCGCCGAAGATGTCCGCAAGAAGGACCGTAAGCTCGGCTATACGCAGCGTGCAGGGACGGCGCTGGCCGAATGGGTCAAAACCGCCGACGGGGTTGCCGCCTAGCAGCTACATTTAGGCTTGGCGGACTGCTTCGGTGCTGTCGTCGCAAATTCCGCGCGCGTCAGGTCGCCCGACTTGTCGCCGTCGGCCCCCGCAAAGCGCTGCCCCGTCGCGGCCGCCCATTCCTCGAAGGTCAGCAGATTATTGCCGTCCTTGTCGAGCTTGCGGAATGCCGCGGTGCGCGACGACATCAGCTCCACCCGGCTGATCCTGTCGTTGCGGTCACGGTCGAAGCGGTTGAAGCGCCGTTCTTCGCGCGACGCTTCCTTGGCAGCGGGCAGCGCGGGCGGCGCGGGTCCGCGCTTGGGCGCATTGACAGCGGCGACAGGGATTGCGGGCAAGGCTGGCGGCGGGTCGGGCAAGACCTCTTCCTCGGCGATCTGCGTATAGCCCTTCCACATGAACAGCCCGCCGGTGAGCAAGAGCGCGCTCGCCACGCCGCCGATCAGAAAACGGGAAATCGCCATACCGCCCCTCCGCGCCGGTTGATCACCCTGGTTACCACGGCCCGCCGGGAACCGACAATAATCACCGCCATAATGGCCACGAATTTAGATCGACAAACTTGTTCAAAAAAGCACCCTCCATTGCTACATTCGATTAATGCACAACTACCTCCCCTCGCTCAAACAGATGCAATATCTCGTCGCGCTGCACGAGCACGGTCATTTCGGCCGCGCCGCCGACGCTTGCAACGTCACGCAATCGACGCTGTCGGCAGGTATCCGCGAGCTTGAAACCTTGCTCGGGCAGACGCTCGTCGAACGAACTCGCCGGGTTGTGCGCTTCACCGGCCTCGGCAACGCGATCGTCGAAAAGGCGCATCGCGTCTTGCGCGAAGCCGAGGAGCTTGCCGACATGGCCGCCGCTGCTGCCGCGCCGCTCGTCGGCGAACTCAGGATGAGCGTCATCCCTACGATCGCACCCTTCCTCCTCCCCGGCCTGCTCCCGCGCCTCCGCAAGGAGCGGCCGTCGCTGAAACTCTTTCTGCGCGAGGAACCGAGCGCGCAGGCGTGCGAGTCGCTTCACCACGGCACCGTCGACTGCGTCCTGCTCGCGCTGCCCTATGCGTGCGGCGACGTCGAAGCCGAAAATCTGTTCGACGACGCGCTGTTCGTCGCCTTCCCCGGCGACCAGTCCGAGGACCTGCCCGCGATGGTCAGCGCCGATCAACTCGATCCGGCGCAAATGCTGATGCTCGAGGACGGGCATTGTCTGAAGGATCATGTCCTCGCCGCCTGCAACCGCCCAGAATTGCGCGCGGGTGCACGGATGATGGGAACATCGCTGCACACGCTGGTGCAGATGGTCGACAACGGCCTCGGCATCACGATGTTGCCGCAGATGGCGATCGAGGCGGGCATCCTCGATCACACCGACATCGACACGCGCCCGCTCGATTCGGAGCATGACTGGCGGACGATCGCGCTCGTGTGGCGCAAAGGCAGCCCGCGGGCCGACGAGTTCCGGATGCTCGCGGACATTTTCCGCAAACATCAGGTGACGACCTAGGCCTGGTCCCAGCGTCCCGCGCGGCTGTGATCGCCCTCGCGCTGCTCGACCCATTGCACGCGTCCGTCGGCGAACGTCTCGCGCTTCCACAGCATCACATCGGTTTTCAGCCGGTCGATCAGATATTCGCACGCCGCGAGCGCCTCGGCACGATGCGGGCTGCTCGCTAGAACGAGAACGATCGTGTCACCCGGAACCATCGCGCCGACGCGGTGGATCAGCGTCAGCGCCGAAAGCCGCCAGCGGTCGGCGGCCGCATGGGCCAGATCGGCCAGCCCCGCTTCGGTCATTACCGGATGATGGTCGAGAAAAAGTTCTGCGAGGTCACCTTCGCCGCGCACGCGGCCGATGAAGCTCGCGCTTGCGCCATGTCCACCTGCGTCGTGGAGGTCGAGTTCGGCGGTCACATCGATCGCCGCACGCTGGACAAGGGCGCGAATCATCCGCCGGTCACCGGCGGGAACAGCGCGACCTCGCGTGCCCCCGATAGCGGCGCGTCGGGCCCCATCATCACCCCGTCGACCGCCGCTCGAATCCGCTGAGGTTCGGTAAAGGCCAGCGCACCTTGCGCGTCGCGCGCGGCGAGCCATGCGATCAGCGCGCCGACATGGGTTATGCTCGCCGGAATCTCGACGACCTCTTCGGCGACTCCCATTCGTTCGCGAACCCAGGCGAAATAGGCGATGTGAAGCGCCATACGCTCAATCCATATGCTTCAGGCCGACGCGCAGATAATCCCATCCGGTAATCAGCGTCAGCACCGCGGCGCCCCAGAGCGAAGCAAGCCCGACCCCCTTGATCCATGCCATCGCCGGAAGAGCACCGGCAAGAATCAGCGCGCCAAAGGCGACAAGCTGAAAGGTCGTTTTCCACTTCGCAAGCTGCGTGACCGGCATCGACACCTGCAAAGTCGCAAGAAATTCGCGCAGTCCCGACACGATGATCTCGCGCAGCAGGATCATCAGCGCCGCGATGACATGATATCCATCGATATCGCGGGTGAAGACGAGCAGCAGGATCACCGCCGCGATCATGATCTTGTCGGCGATCGGGTCGAGGAAAGCGCCGAGGCGCGACACGATACCCCGCGAGCGTGCAACATAGCCGTCAAAATAGTCGGTAATGCCCATCAGGCAGTACAGGCCAAAGGCGAGCGCATAGTCGATCGGCTTCGGCTGATGCGATCCTTCGACGACCCCCGGCCACAGCAGGAAAAGCAATATGGGCACCGCCAGGATGCGCGACAATGTCAGGATGTTCGGAAGACTGAGCATGGTCCCTGATTCCAGCGCGCGCGTTACGTTCCGCCCAAAATGGGCTTTGACCCCGCTTCCCCTAACCGATAAGCCCGCCGGGCGACAACCATATTGCCTCCCGGGGCGGGCGTTGTCCGGATGTCGGGGTACAAAAGTGGATTTTCAATGACCGGTTCCTTTGCGCTGATGAAGCAACGCCGGTTCCTGCCACTGTTCGCGACACAGTTCCTCAACGCCTTCAATGACAATTTCTACAAGATGGCGATGGTGATCCTCGTCACCTTCACTATCTATAAGGATCCCGAGACCGAGGCGTGGTTCAATGCGCTCGCGGGCGGCCTCTTCATCCTGCCCTTCTTCCTTTTTTCCGCGCTCGCCGGGCAACTCGCCGACAGCACTGACAAGACGCGGATGATCCGCGTGATCAAGACGGCGGAAATCTTCATCATGATCGTCGGCGCGATCGGCATCTGGTTCCACCTCGTGCCCGTGATGCTGCTCGCGCTGTTCGCGATGGGCATGCACTCGACCTTCTTCGGCCCGATCAAATATGCGATCCTGCCGCAGCATCTGCATGAAGACGAAGTGCTTGCGGGAACGGGCTGGGTCGAGGCGGGCACCTATATCGCGATCCTCGGCGGGACGATCGTCGGGGGCCTCACTCCGCCGCATATCGCTATCCCCGGCATCATTCTCGTCGCGATCATCGGGCGCCTGACCGCGACTTATGTGCCTTCAGCGCCGCCCGAAAAGGAGGCTGCGGGGATGGTCATCGATCGCAACGTCCTTCGCTCATCGTGGCAGATCGTCAATTCGACGATGCATATCCCGCGCCTGTTTCTGGCGATCCTCTCGATCAGCTTTTTCTGGGCGATCGGCGCGATTCTCGCAGCGCAATTCCCGCCGCTGGTGAAAAATGCGCTGGGGGCCGACAACACCGTCGCGACCCTGTTCACCGCAATTTTCTCGGTCGGCGTCGCAATCGGTTCGATCGTCGTGAACCGTCTTCTCAAGGGTCATGTCTCGGCGCGCTATTCGCCGGGATCGGTGATCGTCATGGGTCTGTTCGTGCTCGACCTGTGGTGGAATGTGAAGGGGTGGAACCACCATGGTGCGACGCTGATGAACTGGCGCGATTTCCTCGCGCTCACCGCGGGCGATCGCATCATCCTCGACCTGCTCGGCATCGCGATCGCCGGCGGGATGTTCGTGGTGCCGCTCTATGCCTTTCTGACGACCACAGTCGCCAAATCGCAGACCGCGCGTACTGTCGCCGCGAACAATATCGTAAATTCTGGCTTCATGGTTGCCGCGACGCTGCTGCTCAGCGTGCTGATCGGCATCGGCTTGACGATCGACGACACGCTGCTGATGGTCGCGGTGATGTGTCTCGTGTCGGCGATGCTCGCCTGGCGCCTCCACAAGGCCTGCGATGAAGGTCCGCGACTGCGGCCTGACTAGATCAGGAACATCATCGTCGCAGTGAAGAAGATCGCGAAGCTCTGAAGAAACAGCCGGAAGTCGTTGCCGGAAAAGATCGTGACCGGCTCGCGATGCGCGGCAAGTGCCGCTCGCAATTCACCCTGCCAGTCCGCCGGTGCACTCAGCCGCGCGATCGTCAGCTGCCGTGCCCCATGTTCGCGAACCAGGGTGCGAATATCGATATGATCGTCCGAGTCCATGCAGCCGAGGCTAGGACGATGTTAACGAGTCGATAAGGTTAAAAGAGTGTTAACGCCGCGCCGTCCCGCTGTGGGACGCATGGCCACACGCTCCTTAAGCTCCGGGCATCGGTTTGATGCGGACTTGGCGGCTGTCGCCGACGCCCGACTGGAACGGCTTGCAACGCGCCGGTTTCATCCGCGCGCCAAGACACAGGCGCACCTCGCTGAGCCACCCCTTCCGGTCGAGCGAGACGGCGATCATCGGCGGCGTGACGCCGCGATTGACCGCTGCAAAGGCCCTCCGGATGTTGCCCGCCGTCTGGGGTTCAGCCGCAAGTTTCTTCATGTCGGGAAAGCGCACCGCGCGGAACAATATCTCCGCCGACCGGAAATAGGCGGCGGGATTCGGGCTCATGCACGTCCCGTGCTTCGCCCATTCATGCTGGAGGAGCTGCGCCGATGGCGTCATGCACATGTGCTTCTTCAGCACCGGTTGCGGCACGATCTTTGCCGGACGGCACCATTGCGGATAACCGGGGGAGTCAGTTTCGGGCCACAGCCCGTGGAGCACCCACCCGAAACGCCCGCCTTCGCCCGAGCATTGGAAGCGGTCGCGCGCGTCCTTCGGATTGCGGGAATTGGCGCAATGCTGGGGCGACCAGCTCATACTCAGCAGATAACCCGTCGTCCGTGGATTGCGTACGGGTTCGCCGCGCTTCGGCTGTTCGAGCCGCGGCACCTGTATACGGTCGGGCGCCGAGCAGGCCAGCGATTGCGCCTGCGCCGCGACCGGGATCAGCGCCAGCGCGATCGCGCTAAGCCAGCGCAAAATCGAGCCCGATGTCCGCCGCAGGCGCCGACTGCGTCAGCCGCCCGACCGACACATAGGTCACGCCGGTCGCGCCGATATCGCGGATCGTATCGAGTCGGACCCCACCCGACGCCTCGGTCGGCACCTTGCCGCCGACCAATGCGACGCATTCGCGCAATTCGGCGAGGTCCATATTGTCGAGCAGCAGGTGCGTCGCACCGGCGGCCAGCGCGGGCTCGACCTGCGCGACGCGGTCAACCTCGACGATGATGCTTGCGATCCCCGCCGCGACTGCCCGCCGCACGGCTTCCTCGACCGATCCCGCGACCGCGACATGATTATCCTTGATCATCGCCGCATCCCACAGACCCATACGGTGATTGGTCGCGCCGCCCATCCGCGTCGCATATTTTTCGAGCACGCGAAGGCCCGGAATCGTCTTGCGCGTATCGAGCAAGGTCGCGCCGGTTCCGGCGAGCGCATCGACATATTGGCGCGTCATCGTTGCGATGCCCGACAGATGCTGCACCGTATTGAGCGCCGATCGCTCGGCGGTCAGCATCGCGCGGGCATTGCCCGACAGCCGCATCAGGTCGCTGCCCGGCGCGACCTGCGCGCCTTCTTCGACCAGTATCTCTATCTCCATCGCGGGTTCGAGCGCGCGAAAGAATCGCTCGGCGATTGGCAGGCCCGCGACCGTGATCGCATCGCGGCTATCCATTGCGCCGCCGAAGCGCGCGTCGGCAGGAATCGTCGCCATCGAGGTGATATCGCCCCCCGCTCCCAGGTCTTCGGCCAAAGTGGCGCGAACGAAGGCATCAAGGTCGAAATCGGGCAAGGAAAAATCGGTCATGCCGACTGCGATAATCGGCCTGCCGAGCAAATCAACTTGACGTTTACGTCAACTGGCGCTGACAAGGGTGCAAATAGACAAACAGGAGAGGCCCCATGCAATCCCCCATCTGCGCGATGCTCGGCATCGAGTTCCCGCTTCTTGCCTTCTCGCACTGTCGCGACGTCGTCGTTGCCGTGTCGAAGGCGGGCGGCATGGGCGTCTTCGGCGCCGCTGCGCTGCCGCCCGAACAGCTCGAGGAAGAGCTTCAGTGGATCGACGCGCATATCGGCGGCCTCCCCTATGGCGTCGACCTGATCGTCCCCAACAGCTTTGTCGGTAAGGGCGAAGCTCCCTCGTCCGGCGCCGGAAAAGTGCCGGAAACGCATTTGCAGTTTGCCGCCGACCTGCTCGGCAAGTTCGACGTCGACGCAGCGGGACTCGAAGCCGCGATGGAAGCGCGGCAGAGTTTCGGCGACAATATGCACGAGGATGGCGCAGCCAGGCTGCTCGAAGTCGCGTTTCGTCACCCGATCAAGCTGATCGCCAACGCGCTGGGCGTTCCGCCGCCGCTGATGCTCGAGCTCGGCAAGCGCAACAATGTCCCCGTCGCGGCGCTGGTGGGCACGCGCGACCATGCACTGGCGCAGGTTCGCGCGGGCGTCGACATTCTCGTCGTCGCGGGCGGCGAAGCGGGCGGCCATTGCGGCGAGGTCGCGACGATGGTGCTCGTTCCCGAAGTTGCCGCGGCGGTCGAGGCCGTCGGTGCAAACACGCCGATCCTCGCCGCGGGCGGGATTGTTACGGGCCGGCAAATGGCGGCTGCGATGGCGATGGGCGCGCACGGCGCGTGGACGGGATCCGTCTGGCTGACCACCGCCGAGGCCGAAACCAACCCGATCGTGAAGGAAAAGATGCTCGCGGCGTCTTCGCGCGACACAGTGCGATCGAAAAGTCGCACGGGCAAGCCGTCGCGCCAGCTCCGCTCGCCGTGGACCGACGCATGGGAAGCCGATGGCGCACCCAAGCCGCTGCCCATGCCGCTGCAATCGCTGGTCAGCGAGCCTGCATTGCGCAAGGTCGATAAATTGTCAGAGGGCGGTCACGAGGGCGCGAAGGCGCTCGCGACCTATTGGGTCGGCCAGGGCGTCGGCCTGATGAACGAGGCGATGGGCGCCGGGCAGGTTGTGCAGGAATTCAAGCAGGACTGGGTCGCCGCCTGCGAGAGGCTCAACGGCTTTATCGGCGAGTAGATAAAAAAGTCCCCGCCGGAGCGGGGACTTTGTAATTCAGCTGACGGTCGCCTTGACGATCTTGCCGGGCTCGCGCGGCGGCTCGCCCTTCGGCAGCGCGTCGACATTCTCCATGCCTTCGATCACTTCGCCCCAGACGGTGTACTGATTGTCGAGGAAACGTGCGTCGTCGAAGCAGATGAAGAACTGGCTGTTCGCGCTGTTCGGGTTCTGCGCGCGCGCCATCGAACAGACACCGCGAACATGCGGCTCGCTGTTGAATTCCTGCGGCAGGTCAGGAAGCTCGCTGCCACCCATGCCGGTGCCCGTCGGATCGCCGCCCTGCGCCATGAAGCCCGGAATCACGCGGTGGAACACGACGCCATCATAAAAGCCTTCCTTGGCGAGCGACGAGATGCGTTCGACATGCTGCGGCGCGAGGTCGGGGCGGAGGCGGATAACGACATCGCCGGTCGACAGCGAAAGGGTAAGCGTTTCGGACATGGGTGAACTCCTGCGGTCTGTGCTGGCGGTCCCATAGCCGTCGCCGCATTCAAAGCCACGCATTAAATGCGCAAATGGCGTTCGCGGCGTTGCCATCGGCGGGTGGCGGCACTAGGGGAAAGCTCGCACGCCGCAATTGTCAGGGAGAACCGCGCGATGGATAAACGCGAAGATTCCCTGCCGCCGGAAGAAATCGTCATCACCGACGAACGCGACCGCGACCCGCCGCCGCGTGAGGCCGAGACCGAACTCGACGAGGACGACCGGCTGAAACCCGAATTCGTTCGCGATGTCCTTGACCTTGCCGAAGCCGGCGAGAGCGAAGCCGCCCGCGAGCGGATCGGCCGCCTCCACCCCGCCGACATCGCCGACCTGTTCGAACTGGCGCGCGCCGACGAGCGCCCGATGCTCGCCGCCGTGCTCGGCGACATGCTGTCCGCGGACGTGCTCGCGGAAATGAACGATTATGTTCGCGAGGAACTGATCGATCTCCTCGCGCCCGAGCAAGTCGCCGAACTCGCGTCCGAACTCGATACCGACGACGCCGTGGCGATCATCGAGGATATGGAGGAGGACGAGCAGCAGGCCGTCCTCCAGGCGATGGAACCCGAAGATCGCGCCGCGATCGAGGACGCTCTCTCCTTCCCCGAGGAATCCGCCGGGCGCCTGATGCAGCGCGATCTCGTCGCGGTGCCCGAACATGTCACCGTCGGCGACGTGATCGACCGGCTGCGCGAGGACACCGACCTTGCCAGCGATTTCTGGGAAATCTTCGTCGTCGATCCGATGCACCGCCCCGTCGGCACCTGCCAGCTGAGCTGGATTTTGCGTACCCCGCGCGACATCGCGATCAGCGACGTGATGAAGCGCGAACAGACGCTGATCCCGATCGACATGGATCAGGAAGAGGTCGCATTGCGGTTCCAGAAATACGCCCTGATCTCGGCTGCGGTCATCGACAAGGGCGGGCGGCTGGTCGGGATGATCACGGTCGACGATATCGTCCATATCATTCAGGAAGAGGCGGGCGAGGATATCCTGCGCCTGTCGGGCGCCGGCGACGGCGACATCAACGAGCCGATCCGCGAAACCTACAGCGCGCGCGTGCGCTGGCTGATCGCCAACCTCGGTACGGCGCTCGTCGCGTCGACGATCGTCGGTTTCTTCGGCGGTGCGATCGAGCATATGGTTGCGCTCGCCGCGCTGATGCCGATCGTCGCGGGGGTCGGCGGCAATGCGGGGACGCAAACGCTCGCGGTCACAGTGCGCGCGCTCGCGATGAACCAGCTCACCGATTCGAACAGTTGGCGGGCCATCTGGCGCGAGATGAAAATCGCATTGCTCAACGGCGGCACGATCGCGCTGATCGCGGGGACGGCGACGGCGCTGTGGTTCGGCAATCCGCAACTCGGCGGAGTCATCGCAGCCGCGATGATCGTGAACATCTTTGTGGCAGGCGTGGCGGGCGTTGCGATCCCGCTGCTGCTCGACCGGCTCGACCAGGACCCTGCGGTCGCCAGTTCGATCTTTGTCACCATGACGACCGATTCCATGGGCTTTCTGGCATTTCTCGGGCTCGCGGTACTCAGCGGATTGACCTCGCTCTAACACCAGGATGCTGGAATCGGGGCGTTTCAAAAGAGTTCGAAAAAAATTCACTGACGCGATTTTTTTTGGGAACCTATCCGACCAGTCCGTCGTTTCCATTTCGAGCAGCGGTCATCGCCCCCCCGCAGCGCTGCTCAGCAACATTGGCCCGGCCCGCATTTCCCTCCCCCCCCTCGAAAGCGCGCCGGGCCATTTTGCACCACATCCTGAGAGGTAGAAATATGACGAGTTACCGCGCAATCCTTCTCGCCCTGATGGCAAGCTTTCTGGTCGCTGGCTGCAACACGGTAAAGGGTGCCGGTCGCGACATCGAATCTGTCGGCCAGGCCGGCAGCGATGCCATCAACTGATCCGGGACTGACTAACTTACCCTAAGCCTCTTCGAGAGGCTCGACAGGCGCCTCTTCGGCGCCTGTTTTGCGTCGGCGCTGGGTAAACCAGATCGCGAAGAGCGACATTTCGTAAAGGAACACCAGCGGCACCGCGAGCAGGAGCTGGCTGAGGACATCGGGCGGCGTGAACACCGCCGCGATCGCAAAGGCAGCGACGATCATGTAACGACGCGCCGAAACCAGCTGCTCGCGCGTCACCAGCCCCGATCTTTCGATCAGCATCAGCAGGATCGGAAGCAGGAAGGCGATGCCGAACGCCATGATGAACTGCATCGTGAAGCTGAGGTAATTGCCCACCGAAGGCAGTGCTTCCTGCGTAATCCCGCCAATGTCGCCCTGATAGCCAAGCAGGAATTTGAGCGCGATCGGGATGGTAAGGAAATAAGCGAAGCAGGCGCCGGTGGCGAACAGGACCGGCGTCGCGAGCAGGAAGGGCAGCAGCGCACGCTTTTCCTTACGATAAAGCCCCGGTGCGACGAATTTCCATAGCTGGTTGGCGATTACCGGAAAGGCGATCATCATCGCCGCGAACAGCGCGACCTTGATCTCGACGAAGAAGGCCTCGAAGAGCTGGGTATAGATGAGCTTCCCTTGCCCCGCGCGGACCAGCGGCTGCACCAGAACGCCGAAAATCGGCTTGGCATAATAGAGGCACACGCCAAAGGCGATGCCGATCGCCAGCAGCGATTTCAGCAGGCGCGATCGCAGCTCGATCAGATGGTCGAGCAGCGGCATCTTGCCGCCGGCGCCATCGTCATCTCCCGCCGTCACGGGTGCTTCGGCACTCATGGCAAGGGTCCGTCCTTCGGCGGGATCGCGTGCGTTTCGGGCGAATTCGCGGCGGCCGCTTCGTCGGCCTCGGCTTCGGTCACCGGCTCGCTCCCGGCCGCGGGCGCCGACGCAGCGGGCTGCGCAGTGCCGGCATCGTCGATGCGGGGAAACTCGCGCATGATCGCGTCATTCTGTTCGCGCCATTGCTTTTCGAGCTCCTCGAGCTCGGCCTCGCGCATCATCGTGTCGAGCCCGGCACGGAAATGGCGCGCCATTCCGCGCGCCTTCCCCATCCATTTGCCGACGAAACGCATCGCCTTGGGGAGGTCCTTGGGGCCGATAACGACCAGGGCCACCACCACGACGAGCAGCAACTCGGTGGGCGCAACGTCAAACATGAACTAACACTTCCCCCGCAAGCGGACGGCAATCAGAGCTTGTCGCGCTCGGCAGTCGGGGTCGAAACCGGGGTGGCATCGGGCGCGCGCTGGCCCTCGATGTGCTTGGGCGCGGGCGTCGGCGCATCGTCTTCCGACATGCCTTTCTTGAAGCTTTTGATGCCCTTGGCGACATCGCCCATCATGTCCGAAAAACGACCCTTGCCGAACAGCAGCAGGACGAGAATCCCGACCACGAGCCAGTGCCAGATGCTGAAGCTACCCATCTCAAATTCTCCTTGAGGCCGCTATCTAAGCTTCCTCGCCGTCTTTTACTAGGTCCAGTTCGCCCATCGCTTCCTCGAAAGCGAGATCGACCGGGTCGAGCAGTCCCGCCGCGCGCAAATCATCGACGCCCGGCAGGTCCTTGCGGCTCGTGAGGCCGAAATGTTGCAGGAACGCGTCGGTCGTCTTGTATATCAGCGGACGCCCCGGCACCTCGCGGCGCCCCGCGGGGGCAACCCACTCGGCCTCCATCAGCACGTCGAGCGTCCCTTTCGACGTCTGAACGCCGCGGATCGCTTCGATTTCGGCGCGGCTGACGGGTTCGTGATAGGCGACGATGGCCAGCACTTCGGCGGCGGCGCGCGACAGTTTGCGCGGGTCGTCACGCTCGCGGCGGAGCAGGTGGGCGAGATCAGCCGGCGTCTGGAAATGCCAGTGCCCGCCGCGCTCGACAAGTTCGATCCCGCTGCCGGCATGGCGCGCGGCGATCGTCTGGATGATCGCACGGACGTCGCCCGGCGTCATCTCGCCGCCCAGCCGATTCGCGACCTGCCTCGCGTCGAGCGCTTCGTCGCTGGCGAAAAGCATCGCCTCTATCGCGCGTTCGAGATCGTCGATCATGCCCCTTGTCCCATCGCGGCTGCCTTCAGATAAAGCGGTTCGAACGCCCCCTCCTGCTTCAGCTCGACGCGGCCCTGCCGCGCCAGTTCGAGCGCAGCGACGAAGCTCGATGCAATCGCCGAACGGCGGAGCGGGCCGTCATAGTCAACGGGCAGGAAATCCGAAAGCTCGGCCCAGTCGAGCTTTACCCCCAGCATACGCTGGAGATGGTGAAGTGCTGCGTCGAGCGTGACGACGGGGCGCCGCGAGACCATGTGCACCACGGGCTCGGAACGGAGCTTGACCTGTCCATAGGCCGAAAGCAGATCGTAAAGGCTCGCATCCCAACGCCGGACCCGTACGTCGCGCAGTCCTTCCGGCTTTGCGCGAAGAAAGACGTCGCGGCCGACGCGGTCGCGCGCGAGCAGCCGCGCCGCAGCATCGCGCATCGCCGCGAGCCGCTGGAGCCTCAATTGCAGGCGCAGCGCCAGCTCGTCGGGCGACGGGTCCTCCAGCGGGTCCTTGGGGAGCAGCAACGCCGATTTGAGATAGGCGAGCCACGCCGCCATCACGAGATAGTCGGCCGCGACCTCCAGCTTCAATTCGCGCGCTTCTGAAATGAACGAGAGATATTGTTCGACGAGCGCGAGGATCGAGATCTGCTTGAGGTCGACCTTCTGGTTGCGCGCGAGCGCCAGCAAAAGGTCGAGCGGGCCTTCCCAGCTTTCGAGCGAAAGCTGCAAGGCATCTTCGCGTTCGGGCGCTGCCGGCGCGACCTCGAAATCGAGCGGCAGTTCTTCCATCAGCCGGTCAGGCCATCGCCAACAGCGCGTCGCGCTGGTCGACCAGCGTCGCAAAGGCGCGGTCGTCGCCAACACCCGAAACACGATCCATCGCGCCTTCAAGGCGCGCGCGCGACACGGTGCTAATCGGATCGAGCGCATTCGCGATCCCGACCATGTCGTCCATCTTGCCCCAGCAATTGAGCGCGATGTCGCAGCCCGCAGCAACGGCGCCGGCCGCGCGTGAAGGAACGTCGCCCGACAGCGCTTCCATATCGAGATCGTCGCTGAGCAGCAGGCCGTGGAACCCGATGCGCTGGCGGATCACGCTGTCGATGACGAGCGGGGACAGCGTCGCGGGCCGATCGGGGTCCCAGGCGGTGAAGACGACATGGCAGGTCATCGCCATCGCTGCATCGCGGAGCGCGGCGAAGGGTGCGAGATCGGTCTGAAGATCGCGGTCGGGCGCGGTGACGACGGGCAGCTCCTTGTGCGAATCGAGCAGGGCACGGCCATGACCCGGAATATGCTTGACGATCCCGACGACGCCGCCGTCCTGCAATCCGCTGAGGATCGCGCGGCCGAGTGCGGCGACGCGCATCGGCTCGCTGCCGAGCGCGCGGTCGCCGATAACGTCGCTGGCGCCCGGCTGGCGAACATCGAGCAGCGGCAGGCAATCGACCGTGATGCCGACCTCCGACAGCATGGCGGCGAGCGCCATTGCGTTCAGCCGCGCCGCCTCGATCGCACTCGCAGGCGCCCGTTCGTACAGCGCGTCAAAGGCCGCACCGCTTGGGAAAGCGGGCCATTCGGGAGATTTCATCCGCGCAACACGGCCGCCCTCCTGGTCGATCAGGATCGGCAAATCGGCACGCCCGTCGAGACTGCGCAGTTCGTCGGTCAGGCGTCGAACCTGCTCGCGGTTTTCGATGTTGCGCCCGAACAGGATATAGCCCGCCGGGTCGCTGTCGCGAAAAAAGGCGCGCTCATCATCGGTGAGGGTCAGGCCCGAGAGGCCAAAAATAGCCGGTATCATCGTGCGTCAAACTCCATCGGTCGCCGTCCCCTCAGGCAGCGGCCAGCCTATGATCATGCCATAGCGGATGCTTTGTACCAACGGAGTCTGCGGCCAAGCGGGCCGAATCAGCGAACGACGACGCAATTTTCACCCGCAACGCGCAATTTTCCGCACAAATTCGCGGCGTTGGCGGCGGTTCCCGCCGAGACCCGCAAACGATAGACGGTACCGTCGCCGACCTTGGCGGGCGACACCGACTTGTTGAGTTCGGCAAGATAGGCAAAGCGCTTCGACAAATTGGTCCACGCCTTGGAGGCCGCGGCATCGCTGCTGAACGCGCCGAGCTGGATCATTGCCCCGCTCGAAACCGGCGCGGGCTTTGCAGCAACTTCGGCTGTCTTCACCGGAGCGGCAGCGGGCTTACCCTTGTCCGCCGGGGCGGTTTTGAGCGCGGCCGCTTTCGTTGCCGCCGCCTTGTCCGCAGCGGCCTTCTTCGCTGCCGCCTCACGTTCCTGCGGGGTCACCGCGGGCTCTTCGGGCATCCGCGTCGGATCGACCTTGCCCGCCGGCTCGGCGCCTTCGCTGGCCGAGAAGCTGGCATCGCCCTCGCCGTCGAACATCTTCGCGCCGTCGTTCTTCGGCGCGACCTTGTAGTCGCCCTGCTGCGCAGCGATCAGTTCGCCCTTGCCGCGCGCGCCGCCGTTCTGGACCCACCACAGGCCACCGAGCACCGCACCGATCAGGAGCAATCCGCCGAGCACCATCACCAGCAGACGCGCAGGCGAGACTTCGCCGTCTTCCTCGAATCCGTCGGCCGCTTCGAGCCAGGGCAGACGATCATCGTCCTCCAGCCCCAGCCCCGCATCCGCCTGCCCGGCGCCCTTGTCCTCGGCCATCAAACCATCTCCTCGAGCGCCTCGACCCCCATCAGGTTCAGCCCGTTACGGATAACCTGCCCGATTCCATCGGCCAAATAAAGGCGCGTCGCGGTCAATTCGGGATCATTGTCGAGCACGATACGCAGCGCCGGATCGTCGTTGCCCAGATTGTACCAGGCATGGAACGCCGCAGCGACGTCGGCGAGATAGAAAGCTATCCGGTGCGGCTCACGTGCTGAGGCCGACGCCTCGACCGTCCGCGGGAACTGCGCAAGCAGCTTGATCAGCCCCAGCTCGTGCGCGTTGAGGCGCGCCGGAACCGGCACCGGCAGCACGATCCCCGCGTCAGCCGCCTTCTTGCGCAGCCGCGCGATCCGGGCGTTGGCATATTGCAGATACCAGACCGGATTGTCGCGCGAGGCCTCAACCACCTTCGCGAAATCGAAGTCCATCTGCGCGTCGGCCTTGCGCGTCAGCATGGTGAAACGCACCGCATCCTTGCCGACTTCGTCGACGACGTCGGCGAGCGTCACAAAATTGCCCGCGCGCTTAGACATTTTGAACGGCTCGCCATTTTTGAGGAGGCGGACCATCTGCACCAGCTTGACGTCGAACCGCGTCTTGCCGTCCGTGAGCGCCGCGACCGCGGCCTTGATCCGCTTGACCGTGCCGGCATGGTCGGCGCCCCAGATGTCGATCAGCTCGTCGGCATTCTGCGCCTTTTGATAGTGATAGGCGAGGTCGGCGCCGAAATAGGTCCAGCTGCCGTCCGACTTCTTGATCGGGCGGTCCTGGTCGTCGCCGAACTGCGTCGAACGGAACAGCGGCAGTTCGACGGGCTCCCAATCCTCGGGAGTCTCGCCTTTCGGCGCTTCAAGCTGGCCATCGTAGACCAGATCATGCTCGCGCAGCCATTGTTCGGCGGCGGCGGGCTTGCCCTCGGCCTGGAGTTCGGCTTCCGACGAGAAGAGGTCGTGATGAATGCCGAGCTTGGCAAGGTCGGCGCGGATCATGTCCATCATCGCGCTGACCGCCTCGGCGCGGAACAGGCCGAGCCATGCACTGTCGGGCGCGCCGACGAAGCGATCACCATATTCGACCGCGAGTTTGCCGGCGACGGGCATCAGATAATCGCCCGGATACAGCCCCTCGGGGATCGTACCGATGTCCTCGCCGAGCGCCTCCCGGTACCGCATGTGCACCGAACGCGCGAGCACATCGACCTGCGCGCCCGCGTCGTTGACATAATATTCGCGGATCACTTCGTGCCCGGCATATTCGAGCAGCGCGGCGAGCGCATCGCCGACGACCGCGCCGCGGCAATGGCCGACATGCATCGGACCGGTGGGGTTCGCCGAGACATATTCGACGTTGACACGGCGCCCCTGCCCCATCGTCGACCGGCCATAGTCGCCGCCTTCGCTGAAAATCAGTGCCAGTTCGTCGCGCCAGCTGTCGTCGACGAGGCGAAGGTTGATGAAACCGGGGCCAGCGACGCTTGCCTCGGTCACCTCATCGAGCGCGCCCAATTCGGCGACGAGCAGCTCGGCGAGTGCGCGCGGGTTCATTCCCGCAGGCTTCGCGAGCACCATCGCGGCGTTGGTCGCGACATCGCCATGCGCAGGATCGCGCGGCGGCTCGACGCTGATTGCCGAACGGTCGAGGCCGGCGGGCAAGGCATCGCGGGCAGCAAGTGCGTCGAGCGCGGTGCCGATATGGTGGGAAAAACGGCTGAACAGGGTCACAGGGCTTGGCCTATCTTCGATCGGGAAAAGTCTTGCGCGCGCCCTATCGCAGCTTGGCGCACGCGAAAAGCCCTGCGTCACCGGGCGGCGCGCAGGGCGTGAAGAAGCGAACGGCGCCGGGGCGCCGCCGCGGATCCTATCGTCGGACGTTATATTCGAGCTGATCCTGCGTCAGCTGGAAGCCGATGAGCAGCTCGAAGCTCGCCCGCTGCACCGCGGCGCGCACTTCGGGAAGGCTGAGCGGATCGACCGCTGCATCCTGATCACCCGCCTTGCGCTTGCGCGTGATACGTTCCTGGATGTCGGCGGGCAGCGTCGCTGCGGCACGGTCGACATAGGCCGACGCCTGCGCCCGGCCGGTGCCGCGGACCTGCCCCTCGGCAAAGGTCACCGCCACATTGCCGAGCCGTTTTGCCACGACGGCGGTGCCGCCCTGCAGGACGGTGGCATAATAGGGCAGCGTTACGGTCCGTGCCGGCCCGGCGTCGCGGCGCGTCGCGACGACGTCAAAGCTCGCAAGCTGATAGACTTTTTCGCCAGCGTCGTTGCACTGCGGCGTCACATTGGTGATCGCGGCAACGACGTCGACCGCACGCGCGTCACGGCTTGTCGCCGGGTCGAATATCGTGACGTCGCCGGTGTGCAGCGGAACCGCAACCGCCGGGCAGGCGCTGCGCGTGGACGTAATGCCGACGCCGCCTGCGAGGTCGATTTCATTATCCTTCGCACAGCCCGCCACCGTCGCCATGGCTGCCGTGCCGCACAGCACGGTCAGGAATTTACGCGACGGGAACGAAATGGACATCATGATAATCAGGCTTTCCAAACAGGCGCTTTGACAGGCGTCGGGACGGTCGATCCCGCTTCATGCGCGCCGCTTCTTATCGGTGCGATGAACAAGGCGCAACATAGACGAAGCCGCTTTACCGCAATGCGCCTGCTGCGCTAGAGCGCGCGCATTATGAACGCTCCCCATCCGATGACACGGCCCGACGGCGACGAAGCAGCAGAACTCAAGGTTTTGATCGCCGCGCCGCGCGGTTTTTGCGCCGGCGTCGATCGCGCGATCCGCATCGTAGAACTCGCGCTGCAGAAATATGGCGCGCCGGTCTTCGTCCGGCATGAAATCGTCCATAACCGCTATGTCGTGGACTCGCTGAAGGCAAAGGGCGCGGTTTTCGTCGAATCGCTCGATCAGGTTCCCGACGATGTCCCCGTGGTCTTCAGCGCGCACGGCGTGCCCAAGGCGGTGCCGGCGAAGGCCGAGATGCGCGGGCTCGACTATATCGACGCGACCTGTCCGCTGGTGTCGAAGGTGCACCGTCAGGCCGAACGCGCGCACGAAACGGGCCGGCATATCATCTTTGTCGGCCACGCCGGGCATCCTGAAGTGATCGGCACGCTGGGCCAGTTGCCCGAAGGTGCCATGACGCTGGTCGAATCGGTCGACGACGTCGCCGCACTGGCGCCGCCCGATCCCGATATGCTGTCGTTCCTGACCCAAACCACGCTGTCGGTCGACGACACGCGCGACATTATTGCAGCGTTGCAGCACCGCTTTCCCACGATCTCCGGCCCGCGAGGCGAGGATATCTGTTATGCGACGTCGAACCGACAGGACGCGGTCAAGGCGATTGCGGGCGAATGCGACCGCATGATCGTGATCGGCGCGCCGAACAGTTCGAACAGCCTGCGCCTCGTCGAGGTCGCCGAGCGGCTGGGGACGCCCGCGCATCTGGTCCAGCGTGGGACGGACGTCGACCCGGCATGGCTGCAGAACATCGGCACGCTGGGCATCACTGCCGGAGCAAGCGCTCCCGAAACGCTCGTCCGCGAAGTGATCGACGCCGTCGCAGCCGTGCGCCCGATCGTCGAGGATGTGGTCGTTACCGCTGAAGAGAATATGGTCTTCAAACTTCCGCGCGGGCTCGAAGCAGCCTGATGGCCGTCTATACGCACGTCGAGCCCGACGATCTTGCTGCACTGGTAACCCGCTACGACATCGGCACTGTCGTCTCGTGCAAGGGGATCGCAGAGGGCGTCGAAAACAGCAATTTCCTGCTCGAAACCACGGGCGGCCGCTTCATCCTGACGCTCTATGAAAGGCGCGTCAGCGAAGGTGACCTGCCCTTCTTCGTCGACCTGCTGAACCATCTTGCCGGTCAGGATTGTCCGGTCCCGGCGATGATCCGCGACCGGAACGGCATCGCAATCCAGCAGATTTCGGGCCGTGCCGCGTGCGTGATCCAGTTCCTGCCCGGCATCTCGCTCACCCAGCCGACGCCGGAGCAGTGCGAGGCCGCCGGTTCCGCGCTCGGCCAGATGCACCGCGCGCTCGAAGATTATGCGGGCGCGCGCGAAAACAGCATGGGCCATCGCTACTGGCGCGGTGTCGCGGAAGCGACGGGAAATCTCGATGCCGTGCTGCCGGGCCTCCAGTCGATCGTCGACGAGGAACTGGCCTGGCTCGACGCGCATTGGCCCGATGATCTGCCCGCGCATGTCATCCACGCCGACCTTTTCCCCGACAATGTTCTGATGCTCGGCAACCGCGTCACCGGGCTGATCGATTTCTATTTCGCTGCAAGCGATTTTCGCGCTTACGATCTGGTCATCACCCACGCATCATGGGCTTTCTCGGCCGACGGGAAGCATTGCGATCCGGCGCGCGCGCAGGCGTTGATGCGCGGTTATGCGCGCGAGATCGCACTGAGCGAGGCCGAGATTGCCGCGCTGCCGCTGCTCGCCCGCGGCGCATCGCTGCGCTTCCTCCTGACACGCGCGCACGACTGGGTGCACACGCCCGCCGATGCGCTCGTCACGCGCAAGGACCCGTCGCCTTTCCTTGCGCGCCTGCAGCGCTACAGCGCCCCCGACGCCGCAAGCCTGTTCGCCGCAGCATGACCGAGGGCGCGAGCAAAACGGTAATCGTTGCCACCGATGGCGCGTGCAAGGGCAACCCCGGCCCCGGTGGTTGGGGCGCCGTGCTGCGCTGGGGCGATGTCGTAAAGACCCTGTCGGGGGGCGAACCCGATACGACAAACAACCGCATGGAATTGATGGCGGCGATCGAGGCGCTGGCCGCGCTGAAGCGGAGCTGCAATGTGGAGCTGTCGACCGACAGCGTCTATGTCCGCGACGGTATCACCAAATGGATCTTCGGCTGGCAGAAGAACGGCTGGAAAACCGCTGCGAAAAAGCCGGTGGCCAATGCCGATCTTTGGCAGCGCCTCGTCAAGGAGAACGCGCGCCACAAGGTCGAGTGGATCTGGGTCAAAGGTCATGCAGGGCATGGCGACAATGAACTGGCCGACACGCTCGCGAGTGACGCCGCGCTGGAAGTCGCGCGGGCACGCAGGGCACCCGCGCGGTAGATTTATTCCGCTTCGCGAACTTCCGCGCCCGGGCCGTTCTTCAGGATCGACTCGATGGCATTTTTTGCGGAGGCCTTGCTGCTATAGCCTTCGGTCCAGAAGATGGGTTCGCTGTTATATTTGAAATAGGCGACAAACTCGCCGGCCTTGTTCTTCTTGATCTCGAAATAATGGGCCATGCCATCCTCCACAGGTCAGGCTGTGCCGGGGGTGGCACAGCCAAGGCCATGTTAAGCCGGTCGTTTCACCGCGCGCAAGCGGGCAGACGCATTCAATCGAAACGCGAGGGTGCAAAGGGCGCGGGATCAATGCGCGCGATCGCACCCGCCGCGGGCGTCGCACCGAGCTGCGCCGCCAGCAACGCGGCGATCGCCGGTGAGGTCTGGATACCAAACCCGCCCTGCCCCGCGCACCAGATGAAGGCGCCTTCGTTCCGATCGGCGCCAAAGACAGGAAGGCGGTCGGGCGCGAAGCTGCGTAATCCCGCCCATTTGCGCTCGACCGCGACGACCGGCCAGTCAACGACCGATTGCATCCGGTCGATCGCCAGCGCGACATCGAATTCCTCGGGTGCGGCGTCGTGCGGCGCCGTCGGGGTCTCGTCGTGCGGCGTCAACCAGACCCGCCCCTCGCTTTGCCCCTTGAAATAGAATTCGCCGCCGACATGGACGACCAGCGGCAGATCGGCCGGAACCGGCACGCCAAGCCGGACCTGCATTACCGTCCGGCGATAGGGCTGGATGCCGACCGGCGCGATTCCGCAAGCGGCGGCAACCTCATCCGCCCACGCCCCAGCCGCGTTGACGATCAGCGCTGCGCGGACCTGTCCCCCGCCCAGTTCGACGTCCCACCCGCCGCCGACGCGCCGCGCCCGTCGCAAAGGTGCGCGCGTGATCAGCGTCGCGCCCGCGTGCTTTGCTGCGCGAAGATAGGCGGCATGGAGTGCACCGACGTCGATATCGCGGCACGCCGCTTCATAGGCCGCTTCGCTCCATTCAGGACGAAGGCCGGGAATCCTCTCCGCCACAGCCGCACCCGACATCCGGACGACATCGACGCCCTGGGCGGCAAACTCGGTGGCGAAAGCGTCGACCGCGGCGGACTCGGACATCTGGCCCAGCGTCAGTGCCCCGCGCGGCAACAGGAAGCCCCGATCCGAAAACTCCGGCGGCGGGCTGTCCAGCATGTCCAGCGATGCACGGGTCAGCGGCTGGACCCCTGCCCCGCCATAGCTTTCGTGCCAGAAGGCAGCCGAGCGGCCGGTCGCGTGATAGCCGGGAACATCTTCCGCCTCGACCAGCATGACGCGGCGCGAGGGGGCAAGCGCCGCCGCGAGGCTGGCCCCGGCGATCCCGGCGCCGACAATCAGCACATCGGTGGCGGAAGGCGGCGCGGCGGTCATGCCCGCCGCATATCCGCTGGACCGGGGAATGCAAGTCGCACGTAGCCGGCGGCATGGTTACTCTTTGGTAAGCCATAATGCGTAGGAGAAAGCCGATGGAAAACGGCACAATCTCCCTCGGCCTGATGGTCCTGCTCGGCGTGCTGATGGTCGCCGCCGCGATCAGCGACTTGCGGTCGCGGACCATCTCGAATGAACTCAACGCGGCGATCGCGCTGCTGGCGATCCCCTTCTGGATCGCCAGCGGCCTTGCTGCATGGCCCGATGTTCCGATCCAGTTCGGGGCCGCCTTTGCAGTATTCCTCGTCTTTGCCGGGCTCTTCGCCATCGGCGCGATGGGCGGCGGCGACGTGAAAATGATCGGTGCGGTGATGCTCTGGATCCCGCTCCCGCTGTTCATGCCGACGCTCACCGTAATGGCCGTCGGGGGCGGAATCCTCTCCGCCATCATGCTTATCCATATGAAATTGCGCCCTTCGGAAAAGGCGGCGGAGGTACCCTATGGGGTGGCCATCGCCGCGGCAGGCCTTTGGGCGCTTCACCAACAATATCTTAACCAGTTTCAGTCTATCGGTTGAACCTGAGGGCAAGCACCGCCGGTTCTGGCTGGTGTGAGGAGGCGAAAAATCGTCATGGATACGCGAAAGATTATGCTGATCGTCGGCGCACTGGTGATTGCCATCAGCGCAGCGTTCGGGGTCAACCTGATGATGCGCGGGGCAGCGGCGCCGCAGGCTCGTGCGGCAGCGGCACCGGAAATTACCGGTCCGATGATATTGGTGGCGACGCGGCAGCTCCCCGTCGGCACGATTATCGGCCCGGACAGCTTCCGGTTCCAGCCCTGGCCGAAGGAATTGGTCGAAAAGGCCTATTTCATGAAGGAAAAGACCGACGTGAACACGTTGGTCGGCACCGTCGTGCGCTATCCGATCACCGCTGGTCAGCCGCTGACGCAAGGCGCGCTGGTTCATCCCGACGATCGCGGCTTCCTCGCCGCGGCGCTTGGTCCGGGCATGCGTGCAGTGACGGTCAAGGTCAGCCAGGAACAGGGTGTCGCGGGCTTCGTCTTCCCGGGTGACCGCGTCGACGTGATGCTGGCCCAGACGATCGAGGTCCAGGAAGGCAGCGCCTATCCCGACAAGCAGATCTTCACCGCCGAAACGATCGTTCGCAATGTTCGCGTGCTGGCGACTGACCAGCGCTACGACGCCGAGGATGAAACGGGCAAGACCCCGGTTCGCACCTTCGGCTCGGTGACGCTCGAAGCCACGCCGGAAATCGCCGAAAAGATCGCGGTCGCACAGGACATGGGCAAATTGTCACTGGCTCTGCGTCCGCTCGCCGAAAGCACCGGCGACCTCGAAAGCGCCATCGCTTCGGGCGAGATCAACGTCCCTGCCAAGGGTGGCGCGGTCGCAGAACGCAAGATGCTGGCCGAAGCCGCCGCGCGCCCGACGGCAAGCCGTTCGTCGGCGACGACCGGCGGCGACGTCTCGCGCTTCTGGATCCCGGTTCGCGGCCGTGTGTCGGCGCCGCCGCAGGCGCCCGGCAACAGCAATTCCGCTCCGTCTTATGTGGATCGCGGCGGCTCCGCGCCGGCCGGTCCGGTCGTTCGTGTGACCCGCGGCGACAAGATGACCGTCGTTCCGGTTGGGGGTAAGTAAGATGAACAGCAAAGCCAATTTCAAGGCGACTGCCTTGGCCCGCACCCTGGCGATCGGTCTGGTAGCGGCCACTCTGGCCGCCGCACCTTCGGCGCCCGTACAGGCCCAGGCTGTGCAGAACGCCAGCAGCAGCATCGACCTGTCGGTCGGTCGCGGCCGCCTCGTCAGCCTGCCGGCTTCGATGTCCGACATCTTCGTCGCCGACGACAGCGTCGCCGACGTCCAGGTCCGCTCGAACCGCCAGCTCTATATCTTCGCCAAAAAGCCCGGTGAAACGAGCATCTATGCCACCGACGCCAGCGGCCGGGTCGTCTTTTCGACCGTCGCCCGCGTCGGCAACAACATCGAGACGATCGACCAGATGCTGTCGCTAGCCATGCCCGGCGCAAGCATTTCGGCCAACACGATGAACGGCTTTGTGCTGCTGACCGGGACAGTCCAGTCGCCCGACGACGCCGCCGAAGCCGAACGCCTGGTACAGGCGTTCGTCGGCGAGCCGACGAAGGTCCTGTCGCGCCTGCGCACCGCGACCCCGCTACAGGTCAACCTGCAGGTCCGCATCGCCGAAGTGAACCGTTCCCTGCTCAAGGAAATCAGCGGCAACGTGTTGACGCGCGACAACGACAGCGCATTCGGCAATGGCTTTTTGGGCAGCATTTTTGGCGGCCGCAGCGGAGGCACGATTACCGACATTCCCGCGCCGACCGCGGTTTTTCCCGGTAGCCCGGTTCCGCGCCCCTATGACCCGGCTACCGGCCTTCCGATCGACCGGACGACGCTCGGCACCGCCTATCAGTTCAATAATGTCGTCGGCAAACGCAGCTTGGGCGGCGCGGGCCGCCTGTTCGGCCTCGACCTGATGGCTTCGCTCGATATCGGCGAGCGTTCGGGCCTGGTCGCGACGCTGGCACAGCCCAACCTGACGGCGATCTCGGGTGAAACCGCGAACTTCCTTGCCGGCGGCGAATTCCCGGTGCCGATCCCCGGCAACTTCGCCGGCACGACGATCGAATATCGTCAATATGGCGTCAGCCTGGCCTATACGCCGACGGTGCTGTCCAACGGACGGATCAGCCTGCGCGTTCGTCCCGAAGTGTCGGAACTTTCGACCGAAGGCGCGATCCAGATGCAGGGGTTTCAGGTCCCCGCACTGACGGTCCGCCGCGCCGAAACGACGGTCGAACTCGGGTCGGGCGAAAGCTTCATGATCGCCGGATTGCTGAACAATCGCTCGATCGGTGCGATCGACAAGATGCCTGGCCTCGGCGACGTGCCGCTGCTCGGCACCCTGTTCAAATCGGACAGCTTCCGCCGCGGCGAAACCGAACTGGTGATCGTCGTGACCCCCTATCTGGTCCAGCCGGTGTCGGCGAACGACATCAAGCTGCCGACCGACGCCTTCCAGGATGCGAACGACCTGCAACGCCTGCTCCTCGGCCAGACGAGCAATGGCGTCACGGGCGGCGACCGTCCGAAGCCGCGGCTCGAGACCACCGTGGGCGACGCCGATCGCCCGCGCAGCAGCGGCGACGCGGCGCCGGGCTTCAGCATCAAGTGACGCGGCGGATTTCAGGAGCAAAGTGATGAAGAAAATCGCAACTTGGACGGTCCTGGCTTTCGCCACGTCGCTCGCGGGCTGCACGGGCGCCGCCTATAGCAACCGTAGCCTCGAATCGGTGCACCAGCCGGTCGTCCGCAACAGCATCTATCAATTCGACGTCGCCGCCTCGAACGGCGAATTGCCGCCCAGCGAACAGGGCCGTCTGCAAGGATGGTTCGACGCGATGGGCGTGCGTTACGGCGACCGCGTCGCAATCGAGGACGGGTCGGCCTATGGCGCCGGTTCTGCCCAGGCGACCGTCCGCTCGATGGTCGAACGCCGCGGCATCCTGCTCAGCTCCGATGTTCCGGTAACGACGGGCGCCGTGCCGCAGGGTTATCTCCGCGTTATCGTCACGCGCGCATCGGCCTCGGTGCCGGGCTGCCCGAACTGGGAAAGCAAATCGTCGCTCAATGCGGTCAATGCGACCTCGTCGAATTACGGCTGCGCGGTCAACAGCAATATCGCCTCGATGGTGGCCGACCCCAATGACCTGATCCGCGGCGCCAGCCAAACGGGAAGCGACCCCGCGACGGCAACACGCGCGATCCAGACCTACCGTACCAAACCCCAAACCGGCGCCGGCGCATTGCCGGGCGTAGCGACGAACGGAGGCAACAAGTGAACGCTCCTTTCAAATCGGCGGGGCTACGCGACCCCTTCAACGCCTTCGTCTGCGACGACGATACGCTGGAGTTGATCCGCGCCGCGGCCAACGACATGGGCTGGCCGGTCGAAAAATGTAACAAGGGCGGACTGCGCAACGCCGTCCAGTCGCTGTCGGTATCGGCAAGCCCGAACATCCTGTTCGTCGACATGTCCGAATCGGGCGACCCGATTAACGACATCAATGCCCTTGCCGAGGTCTGCGAGCCCGGTACGGTCGTGATCGCCGCCGGCCAGGTGAACGATGTTCGCCTGTACCGCGATCTTCTGTCGAGTGGTATCCAGGACTATCTCCTCAAGCCGCTGTCGCTCGAGCAGGTGCGCGAATCGCTGACGATGGCACAGGCCATGCTGACCGCGCCGAAACACAGCGACATGTCGGACGACAAGCCGCATCACATGATGGCCGTCGTCGGCGTGCGCGGCGGGGTCGGTGCCTCGCTCGTGTCGACCTCGCTCGCATGGGCGATCAGCGAACAGGCGAGCCGACAGACGGCGCTGCTCGACCTCGACGTCCATTTCGGCACCGGCGCACTGACGCTCGACCTCGAGCCCGGCCGCGGCCTGATCGACGCGATCGACAATCCCAGCCGCATCGACGGGCTGTTCATCGAACGCGCGATGGTGCGGGCGTCGGACAAGCTCAGCCTGTTGTCGGCCGAAGCGCCGATCCACCAGCCGGTGATGACCGATGGTTCGGCCTTCTTCCAGCTCGAGGAAGAGCTTCGGGGCGCGTTCGAGATGACAATCGTCGACATCCCGCGCCAGGTTCTGATCCCCTTCCCGCACCTTGTGTCGGAAGCGGGCACCATCCTGCTCGTCAGCGATGTCACGCTCGCCGCAGCGCGCGACACGATCCGCCTCTTGACCTGGTTCAAACAGAATGTTCCTGGCGCGCGCGTCCTGCTCGTCGCGAACAAGTTCCAGAACGCGATCGGCGAACTGTCGCGCAAGGAATTTGAATCGTCGATCGAACGACAGATCGACATCGTGATTCCGTTCGACCCCAAAATGGTCAGCCAGTCGGCAAAGCTTGGGAAATCCTATGCCGAAATCTGTAAGGGCACGAAATCGGCACAGGTCTGGACCAATCTGACGCGCCTCATTCTCGACGGTGCCGATGTCGAAGCCGAAGAGGCCCAGATCGCGGCGACCAAGGGCAAGTCGGGCGGCTCGCTGCTCGGCAAGCTCGGTCTGATGACGAAAAAGGGCGCGAAACAGGCGGCATGACGGCGCGCCGGACGCGCCGTCACCACCCACCAGCGATAGAAGCGGACATCAGCCAGCCATGAATCTGCCAGTCATCCTTATCATCGCCGGAGCCTTTCTGGCCTTCACCCTTCTCGTGGTCCTGCTTGGCGGGCCATCGGTCGGCAAGGCAAAGACGCGGCGACTGGCGTCGGTCAAGGACCGGCACGCCGCATCCACCGAAGCGGTGGTGGCGGCGCAGATGCGCAAGACGATTGCATCGTCGCAGGGCCATTCGACGCTGACGAACCTGATGCCGCGCCGCGAAGAGCTGGAAAAGCGGATACGCCGGACCGGCAAGGGCTGGACCGTAACCCAGTATATGTTCGCTTCGATGGCCTTGTTTGTCGCCGTCACTGGCGGGCTTCTGGCGTTGCGCGCGCCCATACTCATGGCCGGCCTCGTCGGATTGATGATCAGCCTCGGGCTTCCCTATCTTGTCGTCGGCATGGCGATCAAAAAGCGCGTCAAGAAATTCAACGCCCGTTTTCCGGACGCGATCGATCTTCTGGTGCGTGGCCTGAAGTCGGGTTTGCCGGTCACCGAAACATTCCAGGTGGTGAGCCAGGAACTGCCGGGGCCGGTCGGCGAAGAATTCAAGGGGGTCGTCGAACGCATTCGCATCGGCAACACGATGGAATCCGCGTTGCAGGAATCCGCCGAGATGCTGGGAACTCCGGAATTCCAGTTTTTCTGCATCACGATCCAGATCCAGCGCGAAACGGGCGGCAACCTGGCCGAGACGCTCGCCAACCTGTCCGAAGTTTTGCGCAAGCGCGCGCAGATGAAGCTCAAGATCAAGGCGATGTCGTCGGAAGCGAAGGCGTCCGCCTATATCGTCGGCGCGCTGCCCTTCTTCGTGTTCGGCGTCGTCTGGTCGATGAACCCCAGCTATCTGGCGGGCTTCTTCACCGAACAGCGTTTGATCGTGACGGGCCTCGGCGGTCTTGTCTGGATGGGCATCGGCGCCGGGATCATGGCCAAGATGATCAGTTTCGAAATCTGAAGGGGCAGACCAAGTGAACAGCAGCCTCCTTCTTTCTTCCGCATTCACCGGGGCGCAGACCGGCCCGATGATACTCGGCGTCGACGTCGTGTGGGCCGGAACCATGCTGGCGGCGGTCGGCGTCTTCGCCGTCCTGTTCGCGATCTACAACGCGCTGACGGTCCGCAATCCGATGACCAAGCGCGTCAAGGCGCTGAACGAGCGCCGCGAGCAGCTCAAGGCCGGCATCACGGCTTCAACGGCGAAACGCCGCGCCAGGCTCGTTCGCAAGAACCAGCATGCCGACAAGATGCGCACCTTCCTCGGCAAGCTCCAGGTGCTGCAGGAAGAGCAGATCAAGGAGGTCCAGCAAAAGCTGGCGCAGGCCGGCATCCGGTCGAAGGATCTGGCGGTCGCCGTGATTTTTGGACGCATGGTCCTGCCTATCGTTTTCGGCGGACTTGCGGCTTTCCTGATCTATGGTGTCGACATGTGGCCCGACATGACGCCGTTCAAGCGTTCGGGCTTTACGATGGCGATGCTGGTGCTTGGCTACAAGGCTCCCGATCTTTTCGTGCAGAACAAACGGACCAAGCGCACCGACGCGATCCGCAAGGGTTTGCCCGATGCGCTCGACCTGCTCGTCATCTGCGCCGAGGCCGGGTTGACCGTCGACTCCGCCTTTTCGCGGGTGTCGAAGGAGCTGGGTCGGGCCTATCCCGAACTCGGCGAAGAATTCGCCCTCACCTCGATCGAACTCGGCTTTTTGACTGAGCGGCGCCAGGCGTTTGAAAACCTCGCATATCGTGTGAATCTGGAATCGGTGAAGGGTGTGGTCACGACCATGATCCAGACCGAAAAATACGGCACGCCGCTCGCCAGCGCCTTGCGTGTACTGTCGGCCGAATTCCGCAACGAACGCATGATGCGCGCCGAAGAAAAGGCCGCGCGCCTGCCCGCGATCATGACGGTTCCGCTGATCCTGTTCATCCTGCCGGTGCTGTTCATCGTCATTCTGGGCCCCGCATCCTGCGCGCTCAGCGATGCTCTCTCGGGCGGCAGCTTCGGCGGCAGCTGAACCCGCCGACGACAAGGAAACCGAAGGGGCGGGAGTCTTCCCGCCCCTTTTCGTTCAGCCGACCTGCTGCTCGATCGCGCCGAAGATGCTGTGGTGGCGGGCATCATCCATCCAGATGCGGACCGTATCGCCCTTTTGCATGAACGGGGTTTTGGGCTCACCTTGCTGGATCGTCTCGACCGTCCGCACCTCGGCCAGGCAGCTATAGCCAAGACCGCCCGCGGCGATCGGCTTGCCCGGGCCGCCATCGGCATCGCGGTTCGACACCGTGCCCGAGCCGATGATCGTTCCGGCGCCAAGGTCGCGCGTCTTTGCAGCATGTGCGATCAGCGCGCCAAAATCGAATGTCATGTCGACGCCGGCATCGGCCCGTCCCAGCGGTTCACCGTTGAGATCGACGCTGAGCGTGCCGTGCAGCTTGCCGTCCTTCCAGCGATCGCCGAGGGCGTCGGGTGTCACGAAAACGGGCGACATCGCACTCGACGGCTTCGACTGGAAAAAGCCGAAGCCCTTGGCGAGTTCCGCCGGGATCAGGCCGCGAAGCGACACATCGTTGGTCAGGCCGACGAGCAGTATCTTCTCGCGCGCCGCAACGGGGTCGATGCCCGCCGGAACGTCGCCGGTTACGACGACGATTTCGGCTTCCATATCGCATCCCCACGCGGGATCGCCGAGCGGGATCGGATCGCGCGGACCAAGGAAGGCGTCGCTGCCGCCCTGATACATCAGCGGATCGTGCCAGAAGCTGTCGGGCATTTCGGCGCCCCGCGCCTGCCTTACCAGCGCAACGTGATTCACATAGGCGCTGCCGTCGGCCCACTGATAGGCGCGCGGCAGCGGCGAAGCCGCGTCGCGTTCGTGGAACCGTTCCTTGGGAATGGCGTCATGGTTCAGGTCTTCGGCCAGCGCGGCGAGGCGCGGCGCGGCATAGGCCCAATTGTCGAGCGCCGCCTGCATCGTCGGGACAATCTGGCCGGCGTCGGCGTACCAGGCGAGGTCGTCCGAAACGACGACGAGGCGTCCGTCGCGGCCTTTTTTGAGCGATGCTAGTTTCACGAATTTTCCTTTTTCTGACGATGCGGCTGGACCGACATCGCCAAAAGAAGGGAGCGACAATCAGCGCGACATCGTGATCGAGGCGAAACAGGTAAAGCCGCTCTGCCCCGCCTGCAAGCGCCGGATATATTGAAGATACGCCTGCGACTGATTGTAAGTCGTTCCGGGCAGCGTCTGACCACGGAATGCGCGCTTGACCTCTTCGCCGGTGAACGGACGCGCAAAGCCCGGAAATGCGCCCTTGGTCCCCGGAGGGACCAGCTTCCCCGCGGTGTCGATATATTTACCCGCCCCGGTCGGTCCGGGTACCGGGATCTGGCAATTCATCACCGACACGGCGGTCTGCGCGAAGGCAGGACGGATCGTCAGCGCCGCCGACACGCCGACGGCGCCAAGCGCCAGCATCCGGCGGCGCGTGGGAATGGTTTCGCCGGTCTCACCGGTTTCGGCGGGATTGTCGCTCGCATCCATGACGCGCGCATAACCCAATGATGGCGCAAGGAAAAGGAAAACACCGCGGCGCCGTCGACGCTTCCCGCTTTGGGACATTCGCGAATGGAGCGTTAATTACCGTAAACATCCTTGCCTCGCCGCATCGCTTCGTGCGACGCACCGCCGCGATGTTCGATCGTCTGTCCAGCCTGGTCATCGCCCTGACGCTCGTCGCCATTGCGGCCATTTTTGCGGCGCTGTCCGGTGGCGATCCGCTGTCGATCGCGATCATGCTACTCGCCGGCTTCATTGCCGCCGCCACCGTTTACAGTGCCCTTCCTACGGCGCTGCCCGACGCGCAGGGAGCCACCTCGCTACCGGTCGAAGCACCACCCGTATCGCTGCTTCGTCATCCCGATTTTGCGCATTGGGTCGATCAGGAGAAGGAGCCGCTGCTCGGCACTGCGGACAATATCGTCACGATCGCCAACGATGCGGCGATCCGGCTGCTCGGGCGGCATATCGTCGGCGCCGATGTCCGCACCGCAATCCGCCACCCCGCCGCGACCGACTGGCTTTCGCACATCGACGGCAACGCCCCGCTCGAAACGATCAGCCTCGTCGATTTCCCACGTCCGGGACAGCGCTGGACGATGCGAACGGCAACCCTTTCGGGAAGCGAGCGGATCATCTTCCTTTCGGACCGCTCCGCGATCGACGCCGCAGACCGGATGCGGTCGGATTTTGTCGCCAACGCCAGCCACGAGCTGCGCACCCCGCTCGCCGCTATCCTTGGCTATGTCGAAACATTGCAGGAAATGAACGGAGAGGCGGACGCACCGACGCGCAACCGTTTCCTTTCGATCATCGATCGCGAGGCGCGACGGATGCAGCAACTCGTCATCGACCTCCTGTCGATCTCGCGGGTCGAAGCCGACCGCTTTCGCCGTCCGACGACGCCGGTCGATCTCGCCAGCATCGTCCACACGACGATCACGCAGCTGCGCGACAGCGAACAGGCGCGCGCCAAGGACATCGTCGCGCGGCTCGACGAGATCCCCGCGCCGATGCTGGGGGACGAAGCCCAGCTGAAACAGCTCGCGCACAATATCGTGTCGAACGCGATGAAATATGGCCATGCCGATACGCCCGTCACCGTCGAGCTTGCCCGCGAGGGCCGCCGCATACGCCTGTCGGTCAGCGACGAAGGCGACGGGATCGCACCCGATCACCTGCCGCGCCTGACCGAACGCTTCTATCGCGTCGACGAGGCGCGCAGCCGTTCGGTGGGCGGAACGGGGCTCGGCCTTGCCATCGTCAAACACATCAGCGAGCGCCATCAGGGCCAGCTCGATATCGAAAGCGAACTGGGCAAAGGCACCCGCGTTTCGGTCACATTTCCTCTGTCGGGCGATATCTGACCGACGGCCGGCAAAGCGCGAATCCGGCCCTATCCTTGACTTTCGCCCCGATCACCCCCATCTTCCGGAAGCTATCGTCGCCTGCGACGGATTTTTTTGCCTGATCGGCGGACACTTCCATCTTCACGCTACCTGGCGCCATCGGCATCGGCCGGTGGTAACTCCGCTTCCGTGAAAGGAACGACCTATGCCGATCGGCACCGTAAAATTCTTCAACACCGAAAAGGGCTATGGCTTCATCGCCAACGAGGACGGCTCGGGCGACAATTTCGTCCACATCACCGCCCTCGAACGCGCCGGGATGACGACGCTGAACAAGGATCAGCGCGTTTCCTATGATCTGGAAACCGACCAGCGCGGCAAAGTTGCCGCCGTCAACATCCAGTCGGCCTGAGCTTTTGGCCAAAGAGGAACTACTGACCCTCGACGGCCAGATCGATGAAATCCTTCCCGACGGGCGCTTCGGCGTCATTCTGGAGAATGATCATCGGATCATCGCTTACACGGCAGGCCGGATGCGACGTTTTCGTATCCGGTCGGTCGTGGGCGACGCCGTTCGCGTCGAAATGACGCCCTATGACCTGACCAAGGGCCGCATCGTTTATCGCGATCGCGGCGCCGGTCCGGCCGGCGGCGGTCCCCGCAAGGGCAACCGACGCTGATACCCACCAACCAAAAAACAGAATAAAACCACAGGATATTATGAACTTTAAATTGAATGCATTTCCCTCCCTCCTTCGGCCCTATTCCGCGATCGACGCGCGGGCCGATAATACAGCGCGGCGGTCGCCGACGCTGTCGCGGCGCGAACTGCGCCGCCTGATTGCCCAAATGGTCGACTGAGCCTTCCAGCCCGACCCTAAACCCATCTAAACCAAGGATTTCCGCCATGTCGAACACCAGCGATTTCTACCTGATCCAGGCGGATAAATGCGCTGTCGACGCGGCGGAAAGCACGTTGTCGCAAGTTCGCGACCGTAATCTGCGCGCCGAACAGGCGTGGCGCACGATGGCCGAGCGGCTGATCCAGACCGAAGCCACGCGCGCCCGGCAGGTCGCCGCGGCCGCGGCGCGCGCCGAAGCGAATGGCCCCGCCGACTGACCGGTTCCGGTCAGTCGATACGGCCCAACAGCGCCCCGATCTTCCCGAATATCTCGTCGATCTGCGCCTTGTCGACGATCAGCGGCGGCGACAGTGCGATGATGTCGCCCGTCGCGCGGACGAGCAATCCATCGTCGAAACAGCCGTGGAACAATTCCATCGCGCGCGCCGTCGGCGCACCCGCACGCGGTTCGAGTTCGATACCGGCGACAAGGCCGATCGTGCGGATATCGATGACATGGCGCCGGCCCTTCAGGCTGTGCGCCGCATCCTCCCAATAGCCGGCGAGCTCGTTCGCGCGGTCCAACAGGCCATCGCGCGCATAAAGATCGAGCGTCGCGAGACCCGCCGCGCTCGCAAGCGGATGGCCCGAGTAGGTATAGCCGTGAAACAGCTCGATCCCGCCTGGCACGCTGTCGATCACCGCATCGTGAAGTTCGCGCTTCACCGCCACCGCGCCCATCGGCACCGCCGCGTTGGTCAGCCCCTTGGCCATCGTGATGATATCGGGCGTCACGCCCCAGACCCCCGCCGCGGTCGCGCCGCCGACGCGGCCGAATGCCGTGATCACTTCGTCGAAGATCAGGATAATGCCGTGCTTGTCGCAGATTTCGCGCAGACGCAGAAGATAGCCGACAGGAGGGACCAGCACCCCGGTCGAGCCCGCCATCGGTTCGACGATGACCGCCGCGATCGTGTCGGCGCCGTGCAGGTCGACAAGGCGCTGCAGATCGTCCGCCAGCTCGGCACCATGCTGCGGAAAACCGCGCGTGAAGGCGTTGCGCTCGATGTCGTGCGTATGGCGGAGATGATCGACACCCGGCAATCCGCCGCCGAAAGCGCGGCGATTGTTGACGAGTCCGCCGACGCTGATCCCGCCGAAACCGGTGCCATGATAGCCGCGCTCGCGCCCTATCAGCCGCGTGCGCGTTCCCTGCCCCTTCGCGCGCTGAACAGCGAGCGCGATTTTCAGAGCGGTATCGACCGATTCCGAGCCGCTGTTGGTGAAGAATATCCGGTCGATTCCTGCGGGCATCAATGCGGCGAGGCGCTGCGCGAGTTCGAAGGGCAGCGGATGTCCGAGCTGGAAAGTCGGTGCGAAATCGAGCGTCGCCGCCGCCTTTGCGATGGCGTCGGTGATTTCCGGGCGGCAGTGACCCGCGTTGCTGCACCACAGCCCCGCAGTGCCGTCGAGGATCGTCCGTCCGTCACTGCTCCGGTAGTGCATCCCGCTTGCCGACACGAGCTGGCGCGGGTTCGCCTTGTACGAACGATTGGCGGTAAAGGGCATCCAGAAGGACGCCAGCTGGTCGTTTTCACCCCTCATCGCGATCTCCTTTCAACCTGTCATTGCGAGGAGCGCAGCGACGAAGCAATCTCCGGCTCCCGGCCATTCCCGACGCCGGGAGACGGAGATTGCTTTGCTTCGCTGACAATGACAACCGGCTTTCGCGCGCGCAAAGAATTGGACATATAATCATGCCGAAAATGGCCGAATAGCGACCCCCTCTGGCGCTCCTCCAAAGCTTGCGATACGCTGCCCGCTCCACAACGGGCCGACTCCTCGGCCCAATCGGGGGCGCATGTCAGTCAATCTGGAACAATGGATCAGCGACCATAAAATCGACGAAGTCGAATGTATCGTCCCCGACATCAACGGGGTCCAGCGCGGCAAGGTGCTGCCCGCCAAGAAGTTTCTCTCCTCGGTCAAGGACAAGTCGCTGCGCATTCCGGGCAGCGTCTTTATCTGCACGATCGACGGCCATTATCCCGAGGACATCGATGACATCTGGGACAAGGATCCCGACAAGATATTGATCGCCGATCCGGGCACGATCTGCGTCGCGCCGGGCTTCACTTCGCCGACCGCCTTCGTCATCGCCGACGCCTTCAACGGCGACGGGACCGAGGTCGAGATTGCGCCGCGCACGATCCTGAAGAAGGTGCTGAACCTCTATGCGGAGAAGGGCTGGAAACCGATCATCGCACCCGAGGTCGAATTCTACCTCGTCTCGCAGAATGCCGACCCCGATTTTCCGCTGACCCCGCCGGTCGGCCAGTCGGGGCGCAGCGAGAGCGCGAGCCAGCCTTACGGGCTGGAGGCGATGAACGAATATGAGGATATCATCGATCATATCTATGACGATTGCGAGCTGATGGGGCTCGATATCGACACGATGATCCACGAAATGGGCGCCGCGCAGCTCGAGGTGAATTTCGAGCATGGCGACCCGCTGCGCCTTGCCGACGAGGTGTTCCTGTTCAAGCGCGTCGTGCGCAACGTCGCCAAGCAGCACAGCGTCTATGCGACCTTCATGGCGAACCCGATGGCCGGCCAACCGGGCAGCGCGATGCATATTCACCAGTCGGTCGTCGACGCCGCGAGCGGCAAGAATCTGTTCTCGACCGCCAACGGCCGCGATAGTGCGATGTTCCGCAGCTATATCGCCGGGCTGGTGCGGTACATGCCGCAAATCTCGCCGCTGTGGGCGCCCAATGTGAACAGCTTCCGCCGGATGCGACCCGACAGCGCGGCGCCGATCAACGTGCAGTGGGGCGAGGACAATCGCTCGTGCGGGTTCCGCGTGCCGATTTCGGACAAGAACAACCGCCGCGTCGAAAACCGCCTGCCCGGTGCCGACAGCAATCCCTATCTCGCGATCGCGGCCTCGCTGATCTGCGGCTATATCGGCATGGTCGACCGCATGGTGCCGGCCAAACCGATCACCGGCAGCGCGTATAACCGCGCGCGCACCCTTCCGCGTACATTGGAAGCCGCGCTCGACCGGTTCAGCTCGTGCAAGAAGGTGCGCAACCTGCTCGGCGACGATTTCTTCGAAATCTTCTTCGCGGTGAAGGATTACGAGCTCTTCAACTACCAGTCGGTCGTATCGAGCTGGGAACGTGAACATCTGTTGATGCGGGTCTGATCCGCGCCCGCCATGACCGACCCGCTGAGCTACAGCTATTATGCCGCGACCGCAAACGCGTGGCGGCCGCAAATCGATGTCGACAATGATCGCGAATGCGACAGTTTCGACGTCGCGGTCGTGGGTGGGGGCTTCACGGGCCTCAGCGCGGCGCTTGCCTGTGCGGAGCGGGGCTATTCGGTCATTCTGGTCGAAGCCGAGCGGATCGGCTTCGGAGCCTCGGGACGCAATGGCGGACAATTGATCCCTGGCCTGCGTTGGTCGGCATCCGAGCTGGAAACCGAGCTGGGCGGAGATCGGGCCGGTACGCTATTCGACCTGTGCTGGAGAAACAATCCGGTAGCCGCACGGATTGCGAAGCATGAGATTAGCTGTGACCTGAAGACAGGCCATCTGGAGGCAGCATGGACGCCCGGCGATTTCGAGGCGATGCAACGCGAGGCGGAGCATCTTGCCAAACGCTTCGGCTATGAAAGCACGGTCGTCGCGAAAGCTGACATGTCCGCGCATATTGCAACGCCGCTTTATCATGGCGGCGTATACGATCCACAGGGCGGCCATTTCCATCCGCTAAACTATGCAATCGGCCTCGCAACGGCGGCCAAGGCTGCTGGTGTCGAAATATGGGAAGGACAAAGGGTCGAGCTCATACTCGCGACGGACGAACTGCTCCTCCGCGACCGTACCGTGCAGGCACGTTATTTTATCGACGCGACCGACAGCTGGATCGGCGAGCTCGAACCCGACCTCGGCCGCTACACCGTGCCGATCATGAACTATAATATCGCGACAGCCCCCCTCGCGAACGCTGACGCGCTGATCCCCAGCGACGCAGCGGTTGCCGACAGCCGTTTCGTGCTCAACTATTTCCGCCTCTCGGCAGACAAGCGCCTGATCTTCGGCGGCGGCGAGCGCTACTCGCAAACCCCGCCGCGCGACATCGCGGCATTCGTGCGGCCCTTCATGGCCGAAGTGTTCCCCCAGATCGCCGACGCACCCATCGATTATGGCTGGGGCGGCGCGGTTGCGGTGACGATGAACCGCCTGCCGCATATCGGCCGGCGCGGGAACGTCTTTTACGCGCATGGTTTTTCGGGGCATGGTGCACTGGTGACGACGCTGGCCGGCGAGCTGATCGCCGAGGCGATGGCGGGTACCGCCGAACGCTTCGACGTACTCGCGAACCTGCCGTCAAAGCCCTTCCCCGGCGGCAAATGGCTGCGTCGGCCGCTCGCGACGCTCGGGCTGCTCTGGTATGCGATGAGGGACAAGCTCGGATGATATCCGACACCGCCATTGCCCGCATCGCGAACAGCGAGGCCGAACGCTTCCGCGCCGCCAACCCGCGCACCCTCGCGCACCATGCCGCCGCGACAGGCTGGTTCCAGTCGGTCCCCTTCCACTGGATGCGCGACTGGCCGAGCCCGGCACCAATCGTCGCGGCGTCGGCGAAGGACGCGACGCTGACGGGCATCGACGGCCGGACCTATGACGATTTCTGCCTTGGCGACACTGCGAGCCTCTTCGGTCATTCACCCCCGGCGCTCGCCGCCGCGCTCGCGGAGCAAGCCGGCGAAGGGTTGAGCTATATGCTCCCGACGACGCGCGGCGCCGCGCTGTCCGGGCGGCTGGCGGCGATGTTCGGCCTACCCTTATGGCAGGTGACGACCACCGCCAGCGAGGCTAATCGCGCCGTCATCCGCTGGTGCCGCGGGGTCAGCGGGCGAACCAAAATCCTGACCTTCAACGGCGCCTATCACGGCGCGGTCGACGATGCCTTCGTCGACCTCAAGGGCGGCGTGCCAACGATGCGCGCGAGCCTCGTGGGTCAGGTCCATGATTTGCGCGGCACCACCACGGTGATCGAATTCAACGACGAGGAAGCGCTGGCCACCGCGCTGCGCCGAGGCGACATCGCCTGCGTGCTGGCCGAGCCGGTGATGACCAATGTCGGCATGGTGCTGGACGCACCGGGTTTCCTCGCGGCGCTGCGGCGGCTGTGCGACGAGACCGGCACGCTGCTCGTCTTCGACGAAACGCACACCATCTCGTCGGGCTATGGCGGCCATGGCGTCACTTACGGCCCCGCGCCCGACCTGATGGTCGTCGGCAAATCGATCGGCGGCGGCGTTCCCTGCGCGGTCTATGGGGTCAGCGCGGAAGTCGCCGACCGCATGGCCGCGCTCGACGCCGCGCGCCCGTCGGGGCATAGCGGGATCGGCACCACATTATCGGCCAACGCGCTCGCGATCACGGCGATGGATGCCATGTTGTCCGATGTCATCACCCCGGCGGCTTATGACCCGATGCTGCGAGGCGCCGCGCGGCTCGTCGGGGGGCTGGAGCAGGCGATCGCCGCGGCCGGCCTCGACTGGCACGTCGCACAGGTCGGCGCGCGCGTCGAATTTCTCACCTGCCCCATGCCTCCCCGCAACGGCGGCGAGGCGAAGGCCGCGATGCATCCCGAACTCGAAGCGGCAATCCACCTCTTCCTCGCCAATCGCGGAATTCTGCTGGCGCCGTTCCACAATATGATGTTGGTGAGTCCCGTGACCGGCGACGACCAGATCGACCGGCTGGTTGGCACCTTTGCCGACTGCGTGCGTGCATTGAAGGAGTAGAGGGGCGATGTCGAAGTCATCGGGCGTGATCGCGCCGCGTTCGGAGGCCGAAGCCTTTTTCAAGGCCAATCCCGGTGTCGATTCGATCGAGATGATCTATACCGACATGGGCGGCGTCCCGCGCGGCAAGCGGCTGCGCCAGCATGAGGTGCTCGCGGTTTACGAGAGCGGCCGGATGTTTCCCGGCTCGATCACGGTCGTCGATATCACCGGGCAGGACACGGTCGAGACGGGCCTCGTGTGGGAAGATGGCGACGCCGACCGGTCGATGAAGCCGATTCCCGGCACGCTCGTGCGTACACCATGGGGCGGCGACCATGCCGCGCAATTCCTTGTCGATTTCTACGAACTCGACGGTACGCCGCATGATCTCGATCCGCGCCATGTGCTTGGTGGCGTGATCGACCGTTTCACGGCCGACGGGCTGACCCCGGTGCTCGCGGTCGAACTCGAATTCTACCTCGTCGACCCGCGCCGCGCGCGCGATGGATCGATCCGCCCCGCCCGTCCCGGCTACAGCCGCGACACGCCGCGCCATGTCGAGGTTTATGGCCTGCGCGAACTCGACGATTTCCGGCCCTTTTTCGACGCGCTTTACGCCGCGACCGACGTGCAGGGCCTGCCGCTCGAAAGCGCGATCTCCGAATTTGCGCCCGGCCAGTTCGAACTGACGCTGCGCCACAAGCCCGACGCGCTGCGCGCATGCGACGATGCGATCATGTACAAGCGCCTCGTCAAGGCGATCGCGCAGGCGCAGGGCCTCGAGGCGACCTTCATGGCCAAGCCTTTCGCCGAACAGGCGGGCAGCGGGATGCATATCCATGTTTCGGTCGACGACGGTAAGGGCAATAATATCTTCGCCAGCGACGATCCCGAAGGCACGCCCGCGCTGCGCCACGCGATCGGCGGGATGATCGGCAGCATCGGCGACGCGTTCGCGGTCTTTGCGCCGCACGCGAACAGCTATCGCCGGTTCAAGGCAAACAGCTATGCGCCCGTCGCGCCAACCTGGGGGGTCAACAACCGCACCGTATCGTTCCGCATTCCCGCGGGACCGCCGCCGAGCCGCCATGTCGAACATCGCGCGTGCGGCGCCGACGCCAACCCCTATCTCGCGGTCGCGGCAGTCCTCGCCGGGATGCACCATGGCATGACAAACAAGGCCGATCCGGGCGCCGCGGTCGTCGGCAACGGCTATGACCGCGACAACAGCGGCGACGACAAGCCGCCGTCGAACTGGTTCGCCGCGGTCGACCGGTTCCACGCGTCGAAGCTGATGCGCGATTATCTGGGGACCCGCTTCGTCGACATGTTCAGCATCGTGAAGCGCGTCGAGCAGGACAATTATTTCAGCGTCGTCCCGACGCTCGATTACGACTGGTACCTGCGCAACGCCTGATTACACCTGGAACAAAGTTTCAAAGAATCGTGGTGCAGCGCAAAAAAGCTCTTTCCAAGCTGCCCGGATTGAGTCAGCTTGACGTCACATTCAGGGAGGCTCGCCATGGACCCGTTCGAAGTGATCAAGCAAACCCGCGGGCGTCGCTCGCTCCTTCAGGCGCTGGGGGTCGCGGCGGTCGGGATCAGTTTCGGCGGCCTCGCGGCGTGCAGCAAGGGCGAAGGCAAGAAGCTCGCCAACGGTGAGGAAGCCAAGCTCAACTTCTACAACTGGGATACCTATATCGGCGAGACGACTCTCGACGATTTCAAGCAAGCCACCGGCGTCGACGTTACGATGGACCTGTTCGACAGCAACGACGTTCTGTTCGCCAAGTTCAAGGCGGGCAATCCCGGATACGACGTCATCGTACCGTCGAACGATTTCGTCGAACGCATGGCGAAGGCCGACATGCTGATGCCGCTCGACCATGCCCAGATCCCGAACAAGAAGAATATCGACGCGGCGTACATCAACGTCGAATATGACCTGCAGCGTAAATATTCGATGCCCTACACATGGCTCGCGCTCGGCATCGGCTATCGCAAATCGAAAGTGAAGGCTGCGCCCGACAGCTGGAAAGTGCTGTTCGACAGCGCCGAATATGCGGGCCGTATCGCCTGGCTGTCCGAGGCAGGCGACATGTTCCGCCTCTATGGCAAATACCTCGGCAAATCGGTCAACGCGCTGACCCCTGCGGACATCGCGACGATCGAAAAGATGATGATCAAGCAAAAGCCCAATGTGAAGAAATTCCACGAGGACGACGGGCAGGACCTGTTGCTGAAGGGCGATTGCGACCTCGTGCTCGAATATAATGGCGACATCGCGCAGATCATGGTCGAGGACAAGGACATCGACTTCGTGGTGCCCAAGGAAGGCAGCCAGCTCAACTCGGACAACCTCTGCATTCCGAAGGGCGCCCCGCACCCGAAGAATGCGCACGCCTTCATCAACTATATGCTCGACGCGGAAGTCGACAAGAAGATCACCGAAACGATCCTCTTCCCGACCCCGAACAGCGCGGCAAAGGCATTGATGCCCGACAGCTACAAGAACAACCCGGTGATCTTCCCGCCCGCCGATGTGCTCGCGAAATGCGAATATGCGCGCTTCAATCCCGAATTGCAGCCGCTTTACGAAGAAGCCTTCACGAGAGTGCGGGCGGCCTGAGCGGCTGAAGGAGGCATCGGGGGGTGGCCGAACAGGACTGGAAAACGAACAGGCGGGTTTTTGCAGCGGTGTCGCTGCCGACACTCTTCTGGATCATCGTCTTTTTCGTTGTCCCCATGGCGATCGTCTGGCTTTACAGCTTCGGTGAGAACAAGGGGCTGACCGAAATCGACATTTCGGGCACGCTCGACAACTACAAGCGCGCCACCGAGTGGCTCTATGTCACGATCTTCGGCAAGAGCTTTGCCGTCGCCGCGCTCGTCACGCTGATCTGCCTGATCGTCGGCTTCCCGGTCGCGATGGCGATCACCTTTGCCGGCGAAAAATGGCGGCCCTGGCTGTTGCTCGGCATCATGCTGCCCTTCTGGACCAATTTGCTCGTCCGCACTTATGCACTGATGATCCTGCTCGGGTCGCAAGGCTACGCGAACAAGGGGCTCGGCGCCCTGTGGGAGGGGACGAGCTGGGTCAAAACGCTCGTCGGGCTCCAGCCGCTCCCGACGTGGGAGCCGGTGCAGCTTCTCTTCAACAATTTCGCGGTCGTGTTCGGGCTCGTCTATGTCCATCTGCCCTTCATGGTCCTGCCGCTCTATGCCGCGCTCGACCGGCTCGACCGCAGCCTGATCGAGGCGAGCCTCGATCTGGGCGCAGGGCACTTCCGCACGATCATGCGCATCGTCGTGCCGCTCGCGGCGCCCGGCATCGTGGCCGGGGTAATGATCACGCTGATCCCAGCATTGGGCGCGTACCTGACCCCCGACCTCATGGGCGGGACCGACAGCCAGATGATCGCCAATGTGATCGAGCGCCAGTTCAAGAAAGCGAACGACTGGCCCTTCGGCGCCGCCCTCTCCTTCCTGCTCATCTATGCGATGTTCGCGCTGATCGCGATCCAGTCGATGCGCAGGAAAGTGCCCGAGGTCGGCTGATGGCACTTTTCTCACGCTCGCCGATCGCGCCGCTCGAGTATAGCCGCACCTTGTGGATGCGCCTCTGGGTCGGCGCGGTTATGGTCTTCCTTTATGCGCCGCTGATCGTGCTGATGATCTTCAGCTTCAACGACAGCAAGCGCAACGTCGTCTGGCGCGGCTTCACCACCAAATATTATGAAAAGGCGCTCGGCAACGACCAGCTCGTCGAGGCTTTGCTCAATTCGCTGACGATTGCGGCGCTCGCGACGATTGCCAGCCTTTTACTCGGAGCGGTCGCCGCAGTGATGCTGTGGCGTTTCCGCTTCCCGCTCAAGGGCGCGGTCGACGGCACGATTTCGCTGCCGATCATCGTCCCCGAAATCTGCCTCGGTGTCGCCTTCCTGATGTTCTTCGCCGCGGTCGGCTGGCCGACCGACCTCGTCTGGCCGTTCAACCTCGGCGCGATCACGATCGCGCACATCACCTTCTGCTTCCCGTTCGTGACGATGGTGGTGCGATCGCGCCTCGCGTCCTTCAACCGCGAACAGGAGGAAGCGGCAAAGGACCTCGGCGCCAGCGAGTGGCAGGTGTTCCGCGACGTCCTGATCCCGCACATTCGGCCCGCGCTCGTCGCCGGCGCGCTCCTGTCCTTCACATTGAGCCTCGACGATTTCGTCATCACCTATTTCACCAGCGGCCCCGACACGATCACCTTCCCGGTGAAGGTCTATTCGATGGTCCGCTTCTCGGTGACACCCGAGGTCAATGCGGCCTCGACGTTGCTCATCATCCTGACCGTCATCCTGACCTTCATCGCGCTGAAGCTTCAGGGCGTGAAAGCCATTGCGGAAACCCACTGACCATGACCGAAACCGCCCGCCCGATCATCCAGATCCAGAATGTCTCGAAACGCTTTGGTAAGGTGACCGCGGTCGACAATGTCAGTCTCGATATCAATGCGGGCGAATTCTTCGTGCTGCTCGGCCCGTCGGGCTGCGGCAAGACGACGTTGCTGCGGATGATCGCGGGGTTCGAACTGCCCACCGAGGGCAGGATATTGATCGACGGACAGGATATGGCGGGGATTCCGCCGAACAAGCGCCCCGTCAACATGGTGTTCCAGAGCTATGCCGTGTTCCCGCATATGAGCGTCGCCGACAATGTCGCCTATGGCCTCAAGATCGCGGGGGTCAAGGGTGGCGAGGTCAAGGACCGCGTCGCCGAGGCGCTCGAACTGGTCAAGCTCGGCGGGTTCGAGACGCGGATGCCCGATCAGATGTCGGGCGGCCAGCGGCAGCGCGTCGCGCTCGCACGCAGCCTCGTGATGCGGCCCAAGGTGCTGCTGCTCGACGAACCGCTGTCGGCGCTCGACGCGAAGCTTCGCGCGCAGATGCAGTTCGAACTGTCCGAACTACAGGAAAAGGTCGGCATCACCTTCGTCACCGTCACGCACGATCAGGACGAGGCGCTGTCGATGGCGTGCCGGATCGGCGTGATCAACAAGGGCGAGGTGGCGCAGCTCGCGACGCCATCGGATCTTTACGAATATCCGGCGAACCGCTTCGTCGCCGATTTCGTCGGGTCGGTGAATATCTTCGAGGGCAAGCTGACGCTCGACGAACCCGACAAGGCCGCGGTCGATTGCCCGGGGCTCGGCAAGGTCTATCTCAACCACGGTGTCACCGGCCCGCACGGCGCCGACGTCTGGGTCGCACTGCGCCCCGAGAAAATCTATCTCCACGTTCCCGGCGAAGGCAAGGCGGTCAAGGCCGCCGCGCAGGATGCGCCTGACGGCTACAATTTCGCGCGCGGCAAGATCAAGGGCATGTCCTATCTCGGCGACATCACGCTGTTCGAGATCGAGCTGGAAACCGGCGCGCGTATCCGCGTGTCACGCCCGAACCTGTCGCGCCACGATCAGGAGGATTTTACCTGGGACGACAAGGTGAGCATGCACTGGCGCGCGGATAGCCCGGTGGTGTTGCTGGGGTAACCCGGCTTCCCTCGTCATCCCGGACTTGATCCGGGATCCATCGCAGCTTTGCGGTCATCGCCCCCCGATCAATTCCGGGGTGACAAATTAATGGGCGCCCGCCTTCTTCCCCGGCAGCAGATGCAGCACACCGACGATCACGCCGCCAAGAACCAGCCCGAAAATTCCCGCGCCGCCGGCATTGATCAGCCATTCCCAAACGCCGGCACCCGGCAGGTTGCCGGCAACGGACTTGGCGAAGGCATCGATCCCTTCGGCAATGCCGCCGATATGATATTCGTGCAGCCCGTGCAGGAAAATCTGGCCGCCGACCCACAGCATCGCGGCGGTGCCGACCACGGCCAGCGCCGACAGAAGCCTGGGCATGAAAGACACGAGGCCGCGCCCGATCGCGCGGCGCGCGCTATTGCCCTCCTTCGCCATGTGCAGCCCGATGTCGTCCATCTTCACGATCAGCCCGACGACGCCGTAAACCGCAATGGTGATCGCGATCGCGACCACCGCGAGCGTAGCGGCGCGCATCGCGAAATGTTCGTCGAGCACTTCGTTCAATGCGATCACCATGATCTCGGCCGACAGGATGAAGTCGGTGCGCACCGCGCCCTTCACCATCGCCTCCTCATGATCCTTGTCGGCAACGATTTCGGCATCCTCGGCAAGGCTGGTCTTGTCCTTCTGCAACGAATGCAGCACCTTTTCGGCACCTTCGAAGCAGAGATAGGCGCCGCCGAGCATCAGCAGCGGGGTGATCGCCCACGGCAGGAAGGTGGACAGCAGCAGCAGCGCCGGCAGGATCAGCACCAGCTTGTTGAAGATCGACCCCTTGGTGATCCGCCAGATGATCGGCAGTTCGCGGTCGGGGGTGAAGCCGGTGACGTAGCGCGGCGTCACTGCGGTATCGTCGACAACCACACCCGCGGCCTTCACCCCCGCTTTCGACGCTGCGGCGCCGATATCGTCGATGCTCGCCGCAGCGACCTTGGCGATCGTCGCAATATCGTCGAGCAGGGCAAAAAGGCCGGAGGGCATAGAGTGTTGGTCTTTCCTGTTTAGAGCGCGCGGAGTTTCGGCAGCACCTCATCGAGAGATTTGCGGATGATGGCAACCATCTCGTCAATCTGTTCGGTGGTGATAATCAGCGGCGGGCACATTACCAGGCTGTCGCGAATGCCGCGGACCATCAGCCCGTTCGCAATGCACGCATCGCGCGCCATCGGGCCCGCGGTTCCCTCGGCACCGCCGAAGCGCGCCCGCGTTTCCTTGTCGGCGACGATCTCGACCGCACCGAGCAGCCCGACCGAGCGCGTTTCGCCGACGAGCGGGTGATCGCCCAGCGTCGCGAGCGCTTTCGCCAGATGCGGCCCGGTGACGCTGCCCGTGCGTTCGACGAGGCCTTCGCGCTCGATGATCTCGATATTTTTGAGCGCCACCGCCGCCGCGACCGGATGGCCCGAATAGGTAAAGCCGTGGACGAAATCGCCGCCGGTCTTGAGCACGTCAACGACATGGCTCGCGACTGCGGTGGCCGAAATCGGCAGGTAGCCCGACGACAGCCCCTTCGCCATCGGCATCAGGTCGGGCGTGAAGCCCATCGTCTCATGCCCCCACATTTTGCCGGTGCGGCCAAACCCACAGATCACCTCGTCGGCGACGACGAGCAGGCCATATTTGCGGGCCACCGCCTCGACCTTCGGCCAGTATCCTTTTGGCGGGATGATGACACCGCCCGCGCCCTGCACCGGCTCACCGATAAACGCCGCGCAATTTTCGGGGCCGACCTCGAGGATCTTGTCCTCGATCGCCTGGACGCAGGCGTCGCAGAATTCCTCCTCGCTCATCCCCTGCCCTTCGCCATAGGCATAGGGCTGGCGGACATGCTCGACGCCGGGGATCGGCAAATCGCCCTGCGCGTGCATCGCCTTCATCCCGCCGAGCGAGACGCCCGCAACGGTCGAGCCATGATAGGCGTTCCAGCGGCTAATGAAGACCGTGCGCTTGGGTTCGCCCTTGAGCTTCCAGTAATGGCGCACCATGCGGAATACGGTGTCGTTCGCTTCGCTGCCCGAGGCGTTGAAGAAAATGTGCGGCAGGCGATTGCCCGTCAGCTGGGCAATCTTCGCCGCAAGCAGCACCGTCGGCGGCGTCGCGGTCTTGAAGAAGGTGTTGTAGAAGGGAAGCTCGCGCATCTGCGCGGCCGCCGCTTCGACCAGCTCCTCGCGGCCGTAACCGACGTTGACGCACCACAGGCCCGCCATCCCGTCGAGGATGCGGTGGCCGTCGCCGTCGGTGATATAGCAACCCTCGGCATGGGTGATGATGCGGCTGCCGCCGAGCTTTTCGATCTCGGCCCAGTCGGCCTGTGCGGGAAGATGGTGCGCGACGTCGAGGCGGCGCAGTTCGGCGATGTCGTGATTGCGGGGCATATCAAATTCCTGATCTTGGGAAGCGGCCGGGACCGCGGAATGGTGGACGGGCGACAAGGCCCGATCCATCGATCAGGGCGAGAAGCAGAGCCGCGCGAGATAGCGGTCGTAGCGGGTGACGCGCCGGTTCACAGCACGCCTCGCAATGCCTGTCCGAGCAGGCGAAAATAGTTCTGGCTCTCTTCGTTGCCGTCGACCGCCCATTCGGGGTGCCACTGGACGGCAAGCAAAGGTGCGCCATTTGGCCGCGCGCTGAACGCCTCGACCAGCCCGTCGGGCGCGCGCGCCTCGACCGACAGCCCGTCGGCTAGCCGCCCGATACCCTGATAGTGAACCGAATTCACATCGAGCGACGCGCCGCCATAGGCCGATGCCAGCATCCCGCCTTCGACGAGATCGACATGGTGGCGATGATCGAACATCGCGTCGAACAATGTGCCGTCGGGGGTATGGTGGCGCAGCAATTCGCCATTGGTCGCGGTATCGCGGCGCAGCGTCCCGCCGAGCGCGACATTGATGTCCTGAAACCCCCGGCAGATGCCGAAAAGCGGGCGCTGCGCGGCAATCACCGCCTCGACCAGATCGCGCATCATGCGGTCGCGATCGGGATCGAACGGCCCCTCTCCCGCGTCATCCTCGCCATAGCGCGCGGGCTCGACATTCGACGGCGACCCGGTCAGCAACACACCGTCGAGCCGACCGACGATCTCGTCGGCGCGCATATAGTCGGGAAGCGAGGGGATCAGCAGCGCGGCGCAATCGGCGTGGCGCATCGCCGCCTTCGCATAACGGTTCATCACCGCCTGGGCATATTCGGCGCCGACCTGCCGGTTGCAGGCGATGATGCCGAGGACGGGGCGGGCGGACACGGGCGGCGAAATCCTTGTGCGTTGCGAGGATTCCTTGCTGCCGATTTTCTCCCGCCGATGCCAGCGATATTTGCGTCAGCTATGCTGACGCGCAAAGGCCGCCGCCGCGCCGAACAGTCCGGGTTGGGGATGCGTGATCAGCTTGACCGGCAGCGCCGACATGAAACCCTCGAACCGCCCCTTCTCGATAAAGCGTTCGGGAAAGCCCGACCGGACGAGGCTGTCGCGGATGCGCAGCCCCAACCCGCCGGCGATGACCACACCGCTCGCCCCCTGCGCGAGCGCGAGGTCGCCCGACACACTGCCCAGCGACAGGCAGAAACGGTCGACCGCCGCGGCAGCAAGGCTGTCCTCGCCGCTCAGTGCGTTGGTCCAGATCGCCTTGTCGTCGAGCGGGGTCACGGGCCGTCCTTCGAGCATCGCCAGCGTTTCGTAAATGTCGACGATGCCGGGCCCCGACACGATGCGTTCGATCGACACGCGCCGATGCCGTTTGCGCAGCCGCGCGAGGATCGCGTCCTCGATGCTGTCGAGCGGCGCGAAATCGATATGTCCGCCCTCGGTCGCCTGAACGCGGTAGTCGGTGCCGTCGCGCCAGATATGCGCGACGCCCAGCCCGGTGCCGGGGCCGATGACGCTGATCGTACCCGTCGCGGGGAGCGGCTCGTCGGGACCCGTCAACCGCTCGAAATAGCTTGGGTCGGCCTGCGCCACAGCATGGCCGACGGCCTCGAAATCATTGACCAGCACATAGCGGTCGACGTTCAGCTTTTCGCCCACCAGCGCCGGGCGAATGATCCACGGATTGTTGGTAAAGCGGATGATCTCGCCACGCGTCGGCCCCGCAATGGCGATCGCAACCGCGCGCGGCAGCGTGCCGCCCTGCTGGCGCTCGAAATCCTGCCAGGCGGTCTGGAAGCTTGCATGGTCCTTGGTATGCAGGGTCGTCGCCTCGCCGAGCGACAGGACGCGCCCGCTTTCGACCTCGGCAATCGCGAACCGCGCATGGGTGCCGCCGATGTCCACCGTGACGATCTGTTCGCTCATGACTCTCCCTCGCCGGTCCCGATATGGCCGGACTGCGGGTGGAATGTCGCATGGCCCGGCGCGATGCAACAAGGCATAGCTATGCGCGACCCCCTTGTCCTTTGTTCGCCGCGCGCCTATTTGCGAATCATTCGCAACAATTGAGAGTGCCGATCGATGCCCGACATCCAGCCAGCCCCGACCCACGACTGGAACGGCGACAGCGGCGAGCGCTGGGCGGCCAACCTGACGCGGCTCGACCTGATGCTTACCGATTTCGGCAGCGCCGCAATCGCCGCAGCCGGCGCGCGGCCCGGCGAACAGATACTCGACGTCGGCTGCGGGTCGGGGACAACGAGTTTCACGCTGGCGCAGCGGGTCGGCTCGTCGGGTCACGTCCTCGGCGTCGATATTTCCGAACAACTCGTCGACATAGCCCGCGCCGCGATCCCCGACGGCGCGCCGGTCTCTTTCCGCTGCGCCGACGCCGCCACCGCAGCCTTGCCGCAGGGGCAGTTCGACCTGTTCTTTTCGCGCTTTGGCGTGATGTTCTTCGACGACCCCGTCGCCGCGTTTGCACATATGCGCGGCGCGCTGAAGCCCGGCGGACGCGTGGCGTTCATATGCTGGCGCGGCGCGCAGGAGAATGACTGGGTTCGTCTGCCGATGGCCGCGATCCGCGACATCGTCGAGCCCGCGCCCGCCGCCCCCAATGCACCTGGCCCGTTCGCTTTCGGAGACCGGCAGCGGCTCGCCGATATCCTCGCCGCTGCGGGGTTCACCGCGATCGACATCGCGCCCTTCGACACCACGCTGTCTTATGGCCGGGGCGCGAGCCGCGAGGCGGCGATCGACGATGCGCTCGACATGGCATTTCAGGTCGGCCCGCTGTCGCGCGCACTCGCCGAACAATCCGACGATATCCGCGCGCGCGCAGCCGAGGCCGTCCGCGCCGCCTTTGCGAGGCGCCCTGGCGAAAGGTCGGTGCTGATCGACGGCGCCGCGTGGGTCGTGACCGCGCGAAACTAGCGCCGCGCGGCCGCGCGCATTTTTTTCCAAGGCTGCGCCGCCGCTGCTCCGTCTTGTGATTGTCGCCGGAACGATGCTCCGGCCCCGATCACAAGAGGAACCCGATGCGCAAGACCTTGCTGGCCTCCACCTGCCTGGCCACCCTCCTTTCGACCACGGCCCATGCCGAAACGACGATCACCACCGCGACCACGGCGCCGGTGCGGACATCGACGATCAAATCGGGCGCACCCGACGATATCAAGATCACCTCGACCGGCTCGATCAAGCCGACGGTTGCGGGTCCCGCCGTCACGATCGACAGCAATCACAAGGTGATCAACGAAGGCACGATCGAATTCAGCAACGTCAACGGTGCAACGGGCATCTTCGCCAATGCCGGGACGTCGGGCGGCATTACCAACAGCGCGACCGGCAAGATCACTATCGGCGAAACCTATGCGCCGACCGATATCGACAATGACGGCGACCTCGACGGCGCCTTCGCGATCGGCACGGGCCGCGTCGGCATCGCCACCGGCGGTGCCTTTGCGGGCAACATCGTCAACAGCGGAGCAATCGCGATCGAGGGCAATGATTCGGCTGGCATCCGCCTCGGCGGACCGCTGACGGGCAATTTCACCAATGACGGCACGGTCACCGTCCTCGGCGACCGCGCGCTTGGCGTCGGGTTGCAGGATGTTACCGGGAACGTCCGCCTTGCCGGCACGATCACCGCCACGGGGCTCGATGCAACCGGCGCACGGCTTGCCGGCAACATCACCGGCGCGCTCGTCGTCCAGGGCAATCTGACCGCTACCGGTTATCGTTTCACGACCCCGCCAGCCGACCCGTCGAAGCTCGACGCCGACGACCTGCTGATCGGCGGCAACGCGTTGTCGGTCGAAGGCAATGTGACGGGCGGTATCGTCCTCGCTGCGGCGCCCAAGGACACCAAGCCCGACGACAAGGACGAGGACAAGGACGGCATCGACGACGACAAGGAAGGCACCGCAGCGGTTCGCTCCTTCGGCTCGGCGGCCGCAGTCCGCATCGGCTCCGCCACACAGGCGGTCACGATCGGCCCCGTCGCCGGAACGGGAACCGGGCTGGGCCTGATCATCGAAGGTTCGGTAATCGGGAACGGGCTTTATGCCGGCAAGGACGGCAACGGCATGCAGATCGGCGGCCTCGGCGGCGCGGTCAACATCGCCGGCGGCATCGGCATCAGCACCACGGGCAGCGTTCTGGCGCTGTCGAAGGATACGGCGGCGACGGCGATCCGCATCGGCAGCGATGCGGCCACGCCCGAACTCCGCAACGCCGGCAAGATCGACGCAACGACAGCGGGCAACGCCGCGAATTCGATCGCGACGGCGGTGCTGGTCGAGGCCGGCGGCGACGTGCCGCTGATCCGCAACAGCGGTTCGATCACCGCCAAGACCGGCGGCGACAATGGCACCGCGCGCGCCATCGTCGACCTGTCGGGCAAGGTTGGCACGGTCGAAAACAGCGGCACGATCAGCGCCACGGGCGCCCTCGCCTCGTCGGATCGCAATATCGCCATCGACCTGTCGGCGAACAGCACTGGCGCGACGGTCAAGCAGACCGCGGTGGCCGCGGGCGTCACCGCGCCCAGCATCATCGGCGACGTCCGCTTCGGCAGCGGCAACGACATCTTCGACATCGCCGACGGTTCGGTGAAGGGGAACAGCTTCTTCGGTGCCGGCAACAACAAGCTCGCGCTGTCGGGCGACGCAACCTACGCCGGAAACGCGCGCTTCGGCGCCGGCAACGACACGATGACGCTCGCCGGAACGTCGAAGTTCACCGGCCTGGCCGATTTCGGCGGCGGCGCCGATACGCTGACGATCGGTGGCACGTCGATCTTCTCGGGCACCCTCGCCAATTCGCAGGGTCTGGCGGTTTCGGTCTCCGGCGGCACCTTCGACGTCGGCGGCGCTGCGACGATTTCGTCGCTCGCGATCACCGACAAGGGCACGCTCGGCGTGATGCTCGATACGGGCAGCACCGGAACCAACCTTCAGGTCAGTGGAAACGCCAGCTTCGGCGCCGAATCGAAACTCGCGCTGAAGCTGTCGAGCATCGAAAAGGCGGAAGGCAAACATGTCGTGCTGACGGCGGGCACGCTGACCGGTGCGAACAACCTGACCGCGTCGCAGACCTTGTTGCCTTTCCTCTACAAGGGCACGCTGACGTCGAACGCCACGCAGTTGATCGTCGACGTGTCGCGCAAGAGCACGACCGAACTCGGCCTGAATCGCTCCGAAGCCGGTGCCTTCGACGCGGTGCTCGACGCTGTGATCGCCGACAAGAAGGTCGAGGGTGTTTTCCTCGGCATCACTGATGGCGCCCAGTTCCGGGGCCAGCTCGGCCAGATGCTCCCCGAGCATGAAGGCGGCGTTTTCGAAACCGTCACCTCGGGCTCGCGCGCGTTGTCGCGTTACCTGCAGGATCCCAATGCGCCGTTCCAGGACGAAGGCAAATGGGGCTATTGGGTCAATCAGGCGGTCTGGGGCACCTCGAAGAGCGTCGGCGACACCGCGAGCTATGACGTCAGCGGCTGGGGCATTTCGGGCGGCGCCGAAATCAAGAGCGATATCGGCAGCTTCGGCGGCTCGATCGCCTTTCTCAACGGCAAGGACGGCAATGGCAGCAATGCCAACGAAGTCAGCACCAGCCAGTTCGAAGGGGCGCTGCACTGGCGCCTTCGCTCGGACGGCTTCATGGCGAACGCGCGCGTGTCGGGTGCCCCGATCAGCATGAAGGGCACCCGCATCTTCCGCGCCGAAGCCGGCGCCGACGACATCGAAAAGACGATGAAGGGCAAGTGGGACGGCACCTTGTGGTCGGCCTCGGGCTCGCTCGCCTACGACGCCCGTGCCGGCGGCCTGACAATCCGTCCGATGGTCGCGGTCGATTACTTCAAGCTGAAAGAAGACGGCTATCAGGAAACCGGCGGCGGCGATGCGCTCGACCTCAAGGTGCTGAACCGCGACAGCGACGAGCTCGCCGTGTCGGGGACCGTCGCCATCGGTCTCGATTTCGGCGGCGCCGACGAATATGACGGCTGGACGCGCTTCGAACTCGAAGGCGGCCGCCGCCAGATCGTCAGCGGTACGCTGGGCGCAACCACCGCGTCGTTCAAGAACGGCACGCCCTTCACTCTCACCCCCGATGATCGCACGAGCGGCTGGGTCGGCCGTTTCCGCGGCATCGCCGGAAATTCGGCCTTCCAGGTCGCCGGCGAAGTGTCCGCCGAAGAACAGCAAAGCCATATCGGCTGGGCTTTCCGTGCGAGTCTGCGGGTCGGCCTCTAGCCCCCCTGGCCGGCCCCGCCCGCGAGGGGGAAGCGTTACCCCTACCCACGCTTCCCCCTTGCCTAGGGACATGAACGAAGAAACCGATGCTTGCACTGGCCATCATCCCTCTCCCCCCACCGCGGTTGCGCCGCAGGCCGTTGGCGCTATATGACGGCGCCATCAGGGGGACGTATGGCGCAGGGCGAAGTGGCGCTGACCGACAGAAGATGGCGTTCCAAAGCAAGCAATCCATGACCGAGCCTCGTGACCGAACCGGCGCCGTCCAGGGCATCGAAGGCGTATTGCTCGCCAACCGGGACCGTATCGTCCGCTTTCTGGAGGTTCGCGGCGCCGGCGACGGCGCCGAAGACCTGTTTCAGGATTTGTGGATGCGGCTGACCGACCGGCGAAGCGGGCCGATTGCCGACCCCCTGCCCTATATCATGCGTGCGGCAAACAACCTGATGCTCGATCGCTATCGCTCGGCGCGGCAACGGGAACTGCGCGACAAGGCGTGGGGCGAAGCATCTGCCACGCACGCCCCGTCGAGCGAAACCTCGCTGATCTCGCGCGAGCAGCTTGCACTGGTCGAGACGGCGATTGCCGCGACCGGCGAGCGACCGGCGCGCATCTTTCGCTGCTTTCGTGTCGACGGCCTCAGTCAGCGCGATATAGCCAGTAAAATGGGGGTCAGTCTGAGCACCGTCGAAGCCGATCTGCGCAAAGTCTATGCAGCGCTCGCCGTCATCCGGAGGCAATTCGATGCAAGCTGACCGGACGAACACCGAAGCGCGCGCGATCGACTGGCTGATCCGCCAGCGCGATCCCCTGTTCGACGATTGGGACGGTTTTGCCGACTGGCTCGCCGAGGACGCGGATCATGCCGCGGTTTTTGATGCGGTCGCGAGCCTCGACCGCGATCTCGATGCGCTGCCACCGGTCGACAAACCTTCGGTGGTGACGATAGCCGACGCACCGCGCCGCCCGTCGCGGCGTGCGTGGTTCGGCGGTGCGATGGCGGCGGCGCTGGTCGGCGCGGTCAGCCTGTCGAGCCTGGGCCTGTTCGGCAGCGCGGACCGGATCGAAACCCTCGCGGGCGAACATCGTACGGTTACCCTCGCCGACGGGTCGAAGATCGAGATCAACGGCGCGTCGGTGGTCGAGATCGACAAGGACCGCCCGCGTTTTGCGCGGCTGGAATCGGGCGAGGCGATGTTCCACGTCGTGCACCGCGACGATGATCCCTTCGTCGTCGAAACGGGCGGCGCAAGGATCGTCGACCTCGGCACCGCGTTCAATGTCGTGCGCCGCGATCGCCAGACCTCGGTCGCAGTCTCCGAAGGCATCGTCCTTTACAACCCCGACCACGACAATGTCCGCCTCGTCGCGGGCAAGGGGATCGAAGCGCGCGACGGCGACCGCAAACCGCCCGTCGTAAAGGATGTCGATGTCGCTAATGTCGGCGGCTGGCGCAGCGGCCTGCTCGTCTATAACGGCACGCCGCTCGCCGTCGTCGCCGAGGACCTGAAGCGGACGGCCGGGATGCAGGTCAGCATCGCGCCCGAAGCGAGCGGCCTGTCGTTCCGCGGCGCGCTGATTATCGACAAGAACCGCAACCGTACGATCGCCGACCTCGCCGCCCTGTCGGGCACCCGGGCCGAGCGGCGAGGCGATGGCTGGATATTGACCCGCTGAACATGCGATCGCGCCTTTCTCTTGCCGCAGCAGCAATTACGTTGAGCCTGCCCGCGCAGGTTCTGGCGGCGGAGGAACGCGCGTTCGACGTGCCGAGGGGAAGCCTGTCGAGCGTTTTGCCGGTGATCAGCCGGCAGGCCGGGGTCAGTATCAGCGTCGTCGATGCGAAACTCTGGCAGGCGCGCGTCAAACCGGTGCGCGGACGGATGAGCGTCGACGAAGCAATCCGTCGCCTGCTCGCCGGCTCCGACGCGCGCGCTGTGCGCGTCAGCGCGACGAGCTGGCGGATCGAGCCGCGTCCTGCCGCGCCGCGCGTCGCGCGTGCGGCACCCGCACCGCGGCAGGCTCCGCAACCGCGCGCCCGCGAACCATCGCAGGACACGATCGCGTCGGCGGAGGACGAAATCATCGTCACGGCGTCGAAGACCGACCTTCCCTATTCGCACTTCGCGGGCGTCGTCACCCAACTGGATGGCGGCGATTTGACGTTTGGCGGCGAACGCGGAATGGACTCGATCCTGTCGCGGACCGCGACGGTCTCCTCGACCCACCTTGGTTCTGGACGCAACAAGCTGTTCATTCGCGGTATCGCCGATTCCAGCTTCACCGGCCCGACGCAGTCGACCGTGGGCCAGTATCTCGGCGACATCCGCCTCAGCTACAACGCACCCGACCCTGACCTGCGCCTTTACGACGTCGACAATGTCGAAATCCTCGAAGGGCCGCAGGGCACGCTGTATGGCGCCGGCTCGCTCGGCGGCATCATCCGCGTCGTGCCCAAGGCGCCCGACCCGCGCGCGATGACGATACAGGCCATCGCGGGCGTCTCGATCACCCAGCATGGCGACCCGGGCGGCGATATCGCCGCGATCGCCAACCTCCCCGTCGGCGAAAACGGCCATGCGCTGCGCCTCGTCGGCTATATGCTGACCGACGGCGGCTATATCGACAACCCGCTACGCGGCCAGAACGACGTCAACCGCGTCCATGTTCGCGGCGGGCGCGGGACCTTCCGCTTCGAGGCCGGCGACGACTGGACGGTCGATTTCGGCGGCGTCTATCAGGCAATCACGTCGGACGATGCCCAATATGCCGACAAGGACGGCCCGCCGCTGACGCGCAACTCGATGGTCGAACAGAATGCGACCGCTCGTTACGGTATGGGCACGGTGGTGGTGATGAAGGATTGGGACGACCTGCATTTCCAGTCGTCGAACGCCTTCATCGACCACCGCCTGTTCGAGCGTTTCGACGCGAGCCTGCCCGAAGCCCGGCAAGGGAGCGACATGTCCAGCGGCGGCGTACCCGCCCCGCCTTCGGTTGCAGCGGTCGATGTCGAGCGCCTGTTCGCGCCGATTCAGGTCATTCCGCTGAACGATGTGCCGCGCGTACTCGACCAGCATAATGCCACACGCATGTTTGTCAGCGAAAACCGCCTGTCGCGCCCGTATCGCGACGGTCTGGGCTGGGTGGTCGGCGCCAGCTTCATCGACAACCGGGCGCGGCAGGACCGCGAATATGGCTATGGCCCGCTCCGCGCGATCCTGCCCGGCGTGACGAACCGGATCACCGAGTTCACAGGCTATGCCGAGGCGACGGTCGAGGTGATGCCGAACCTCATCGCTTCGGGCGGCCTCCGCCTGTCGCATGCCAAGCTCGGCGGCGAAGCCGAGGGGGTCTCCTTCGCCCTATCGCAGGCGGGACGCGCGACAACGGCCTCGCGCAACGAAACCGACCTTCTCCCCTCCTTTTCGCTGCTCGCGACGCCGCTGCACAATGTCCGGCTCTATGCGCGCTATCAGGAGGGGTTCCGCCCCGGCGGCCTTGCGGTCGACGGCAATTTCGTGCGGCGCTTCCTCAACGATCAGGTGCGGACGTGGGAAGCCGGAATGCGCTTCGGCGACAAGGGGCAGAGCCTGTTCGACGCCAGCGTCTCGATCTCGCACAGCCGCTGGCGCAATATCCAGGCCGATTTCATTGACAGCACGGGTTTCCCGACCACTGCCAATATCGGCGACGGGCGTATCACCAGCCTGTCGGGTGCGCTCGCGATGCGCCCGACCGAAGCGCTGACCTTTGAGCTGGGCGCGGTTTATAACCACAGCCGGGTCGATGATCTGGCACCGCAGATTCTGCCCGTGTTCGACGCGGCGCCGGGCCGGCTCGGCCGCATTCCCAATGTGGCAAGTCACGCGGTGCGCGGTTCGGTGAACTATGCCACCGTCATCGGCGACGAGGGATTCCGCGTGAACGGATGGGCCAATTATATCGGCCCGTCGCGGCTGGGGATCGGGCCGGTGCTTGGCGAAAGCCAGGGCGACTATATCGATACCGGGCTAGCGATGCGCGTCGGCAACGAACGCCGCGGACTGTCGCTGACGCTGACCAATCTGTTCGATTCACGCGGAAACCGCTTCTCGCTGGGCACGCCCTTTGTCGAAGGCAACGAAGGGTTCCTGACCCCGCTGCGCCCGCGCACACTCCGGATCGCCGTCGACGTCGCCTATTGAGGCGACGCCGCGGCTCTCCCAAACCAACCAGCCGGGCCGTCAGTCGACCCCCGACGGCGACGCCGTCAGTCGGCCAGCGCAATCCGCTCGTAACGGTCCATATGGTGATCGGCGCTGCCGAACTGGCTTTCGATCATCGTCGACCGCTTGAAATAATGGCCAATCGCCAATTCCTGCGTGATGCCGATGCCGCCGTGCGTCTGGATCGCATTCTGCCCGACAAAATTGGCGCCGCGCGCGACCTTCGCCTTGGCGGCCGATACCGCCGCCATGCGCTCGTTCGCGGGCAGGCCCAGCTTCAGCGTACCCATGATCGTCATCGAGCGCGCCTGTTCGACCTCCATGAACATGTCGACCATGCGGTGCTGGAGCACCTGGAACTTGGCGATCGGCACGCCGAACTGCTTGCGCTGCTGCGTATATTCCAGCGTGCCTTCGTGCAGCTTCTGCATCACGCCGGTCGCCTCGGCGCATACCGCGACCGTGGCTTCGTCGACGACCTGTTCGATCAGCGGCAAGCCGGCGCCCTCGCCGCCCAGCAGCGCGTCGGCGGGGATCGCGACATTCTCGAAATAGATTTCGGACGCGCGATTGCCATCGACGGTCGGATAGTCGCGGCGGACGATGCCCGGCAGGTTCGCGTCGATCAGGAACAGCGACACGCCGTCGCGGTCGCGCTGGTTGCCGCCGGTACGCGCGGTGACGAGCAGGTGGGTCGCCCAGGGCGCAGCATAGACGACGCCCTTGTGGCCGTTCAGTACATAGCCTGCGCCGTCCTTCTTCGCGGTCGTGCGAAGATTCGCAAGGTCGTAGCGACCCTGCGGCTCGGCATAGGCAAAGGCGATGATCGCATTGCCCGCGATGATCTCGGGAATGAACGCATCGGCCTGCGCGCCACCGACGGCCTTGAGCGCGCCGCCCGCGATCACGACGGTCGGCAGATAGGGCTCGATCCCGATGACCTTGCCGAGCTCCTCCATCACGATCGCATTTTCGAGCGCACCGCCGCCGAGGCCGCCATGTTCTTCGGCAAAGGGGGCGCCGAGCATCCCGAGTTCCTGCGCCAGCGCGGTCCAGATCGCGGGATCGCGACCGCTGTCCGAATTGATGAACTTCTGGCGCGTTTCGAAATCATAGGTGTCGCCGAGGAAGCGGGCGAGCGTGTCGCGGATCATGTCCTGCGTTTCGGTATAGGTGAAATCCATTATCGTTTTTCCTGATCTTGATCGTTCCCCGGCGAAAGCCGGGGCCCATGCCCGATGGCGATCGGCAAGACCGCCCGAGACCCCGGATCAAGTCCGGGGTGGTTTTAGGTCAGAGCCCCAGAACCATCTTCGCGATGATGTTGCGCTGAATCTCGTTCGACCCGCCATAGATCGTCGTCTTGCGCGTGTTGAAATAGGTCGGCGCGGCGCGGTGCGCGTAATCGGGCCCGATCGGATGCTCGTTGTCGCCCTCTCCGAAACCGCGGAAATAGGGTGCGCCATAATGGCCGACGGCTTCGAGCGTCAGCTCGGTCAGCCGCTGCTGGATTTCCGAACCCTTGATCTTGAGCAGGCTCGATTCCGGCCCCGGACCGCGGTTAGCATTCGGACCGGCCAGGCTGCGCAGCTCGGTAAATTCGAGCGCCGCGAGATCGACTTCGAGGTCGGCGACCTTGCGCTTGAAAAAGGCGTTGGCGAGCAGCGGCTTGTCGCCGTCGAGTTCGGTGCGGGCAATCGCCTTCACCTTCTCGATCCCGCGCTTCGACGCCGCGACACCGGCGATGCCGGTGCGTTCGTGCGCGAGCAGGAACTTGGCGCAGGTCCAGCCCTTATTCTCTTCGTAGACGCGCTGCGATTGCGGCACGCGGACATCCTCGAGCCACACTTCATTGACCTCATGCTCGCCGCCCAAAGTGATGATCGGGCGCACGGTGATGCCGGGCGATTTCATGTCGATCAGAAGGAAGCTGATGCCTTCCTGCTGCTTCGCATCCTTGTCGGTACGGACGAGGAAAAAGCCCCAGTCGGCGTGCTGCGCCAGCGTGGTCCAGGTCTTTTGACCGTTAACGATATAATCGTCGCCATCGGGGACCGCGGCGGTACGCAGCGAGGCGAGGTCAGAGCCCGAGCCGGGTTCCGAATAGCCCTGGCACCACCAATCCTCTCCCGACAGGATGCGCGGCAGGAAATGCGCTTTCTGTTCGGGCGTGCCGAAGGTGTAGATGACGGGACCGACCATCGCGAGGCCAAAGGGCATCAGGCGGATGCAGTCGGCGCGGGCGGTTTCCTCCGACCAGATGAAACGCTGCGTCGGCGTCCAGCCGGTGCCGCCATATTCGACCGGCCACGCGGGCGCGATCCAGCCCTTTTTATGCAGAATCTTGTGCCAGACGAGGAAATCCTCCTTGGACAGCTCCTCGCCCTCATCCTGTTTTCCGCGCAGTTCGGCGGGGTAATTTTCGGCGATGAAGTCGCGCACTTCCTGCTGGAAGGCGAGATCTTCGGGGCTGAATTCCATGTCCATCACGAATCTCCCATCGGGTAATGGCGCCCTTATACTGAGCGCTCACCTTTACGTAAACGGCAAGTTGCGACTTGCAACCTTCCCGCTCCTCCGATGATTGCGCGTAACGGGCCCGCTTGTCCAGCGTGCCCGCCGCTGTCGATACAGGAACAGGCCTAGCGGGTGATCCGAGGGGTTGCGAGGATCACGGCCCCGTCGCTGGCATAAGCGCCGCGAACTTCGGCGATCGAGAGGGTGACGGGCAGGATCGCGCCGTCGCGCGTGATCATCTCGGATGCAACGCGGGCAGGCACGCCCGTCCGAAACACCGATTCCAGCGCTTCGACAAAGGCCTGCCGCTGCCCGATCGCCAGCAGCGCCGAAAAACGCACCCGCCGGATCGCGGCCGCGTCGACCCCGACCATGGCGGTCAGCGCTTCGTTCGCAGTCTCGACCGTTTCGCGCACCGTAATGCGGGCGTGGCCGACGGCGCCATCGGCCTCGACGGCCGCGAGCAGCGCGTTCCGCGCGTCGCCCGCGGCGCATTCCTCCATCGTTTCGCTCACGTCTCGCAGGATGATCGCGCCGCCCGCCGGGACGGGCACCAGGTCGACGCGCAGCCATTGGCGCGGGCGCAGGATGCCGGGCATATCGCCCGAAAAACGTTCGCGATGATCGATGAGCCGGTTCAACCGATGTGCAAGCAGGCTGCCGTCGAGCCCCGGCAAGGCGGTCGCCAGATCGCCGCCGATCAGCGCGGCCGCCGCTGCGCCCAGCATGTCGCTCGCCGCGGGATTGACCGCCGCGATACGCCATCCCCGGTCGATCAGGATCACGCCGTCGCGGATCGCTTCGACCAGCCCGGCGAGCGAGGCTTGCAGCAGGTTCGCTCCCGACGCGACCCCGGCCGCGCCATCGCGGTCGAGACGCCGGTAATCGTCGAGCGAGATCAGGACATGCGCGTCCTTGCCATGGTGCGTCACGACGACGGGCTTGCGCGCCGACTGCAACCGCCAATTGGCAAAGCCCCGAATGAAATCCGCCGCCGAAACGCGCTGTGGTTCATGCGCTTTAGCCATCCTCGCCCTCCCCGATTTCCGGTGCAGCCTTTCCCTTTATGGGGTGTGCCGGGCGATAATGGCCATCAAGCGCATCCGCCCCGGCACCGTTATGAACCGATCAGACCAGCCGCGCCTTGCCGCAGCGCAGCGCGTTGACCTGCGCGTCGGCCTGTCCGACGCTGACGCCGAGCAGGCCGGTAAGGTCTGACAGCACGCCGTCGAGCACCGGCGCAGCCAGCGCGGCGGCTCCGCCGACAGCCCCCGTCAGCGCCTTCAGGTTGAGCCCGAGACCGAGGACGTTGAGGTGCAGTTCCATCCGGTCCGACAGCGATTGCGCCGCGCCGGCGACCAGCCCGGTGCTCGACACGGTTTTCACCTGCCCCTCGTCGATCGCGCTGCGCGAAAAGGCGACCTGCTTCCGGGCGAGATCCGACAGCACCAGTTCGGCTTCGGCATCGACACTGACGAGCGGCAATTTTACCACGCGCGCCATCTCCGGATCGAGCGCGCGCTGCATATCCTGAAAATCGCCGTCGTCGACCGTCCCGATGGCCAGCATCGCCGGTGACGTCACGACGCCAAGCGATACCGCCTCGCTGCTGTTCGGACGGCAGTCGATGTCGGTGATCCGCGCCGACGCCGATCCGAGCTCGGCGAGAACCGGCAGGTGGACGCTGGCGACCGGCGTTGCGATCCGCGTGTCGAGTTTGAGCCGCACCTGCGCGGTACGGACGATCACGTCGTTGGTGTCGGTCACCGCGATCAGCGGTGAGTTCGCCGGCGGTTCGCCGATCATCAACGCGATGTCGATCCCCGATCCGCCCGGCAGGTTGCTCGCCACCGACAGGTCAACCTGACGGTTCGCATTGCCGAGCAGCAGCATCGCGCGAAGCAGGCTGAGCGCGTTGACGTTCACCGGATTCGCCGCGTCGACGCGGATGCTCGACGATCGCGGGCCGAGGTCGATCGCACGCGACGGCAGCAAGCTTCGCGGCAGCGCACGATCTGCGATATGTTCGAGCACCGTCGCCGCGCGCCCGTCCGATGCCTTGGCCAGCGCCGACACGACCTGCGGCATCGTCACCTGCGTATCGAGCGTCTGCCCGAAGGTGAGGACGTCGGCGTCGAGTTCGGTGCGCAGTGCCTCCGAGAAGGCCAGCAGGTCGACATCGGAGCTGGCGAGCGCCTCATAATCCATCAGCGAAAGGCTGAGCTGGCTTCCCGTCAGGCTCGACAGGAGCGCGTTGGGCAGCCCCCCGTTCACGGCTGCGACACGCGATCCGAGCGAGAAGGCAGCATAGCCGCGCCGTGCGCCGGTGGCGGTCGCTCGAATGACGCTGTCCTGCCGGCCGGTCAGGAAGCTACCGAAGAACAGCGGGCGGTCGCGCGTCAGCGTAATGCGCACCGCGTTCGGCGAGCTGCCGCCGGTCGAAAAGCGCTGCTCGGCCTGAATACCCGGGTCCGCCGTATAGGTTCCGCGGGTCAGCGCCGCGATGCGGATGCCGCAATCGCAATTCGCCGCGATGATCCGCTGCGCCGCCACCTGTTCTTCGCCGGGGCGGCCCGCCGCCGCCATCGCGGCGGCGTCGGCGATGCCCTGCAACTTGCGGCGGTCGAGATAGAGCGAGCCAAGGTCGACCGCGAACGCCGCGGCTCCGATCAACATCGTCATCGCGAAGGCCGTGGTAATGCTGGTACTGCCGCGGCGGCTGCGAACAAGCGCACGAAGGAGAGTGAACGCCGTCATGATCAATCAACCGGCAATTCAAAGGTCGCCTCGGCGCGGATGATATTAACCGGCGACGGGACGAAGCCCGACCGCAGGAAGCTGTCCTGCGGCACGGTAAAGACGACCGCGACGGTGATCGCCTCGGTCGTTTCGGATACGGTGATGCTGTGCGTGCCATCGATCGCCTGCAGGCTTCGCGCGACCGCGCGCCCAGCGACCGCGCGCCGGTCGGCAGCGTCGAGGCCGATGATCGAGGCGCGGGCGCCATCGTTCGCTGCCTGCTGCACATTGTGCGCGAGCATGAAATATTGGCCATAGACGAGAATGCCCATCAGCAACGCGAGGAGCAGCGGCAGCACCAGCGCCATTTCGACGATGGCGGCGCCGCGCTCCCCGCGCGCCAGAGTCGCACCAGTCAGGGCGAGTTTGCGGACATACCGTGAAAATCGGGTCGAGCCTGTCATGCCGCAAGCATCGCGATGACGAATGAAAGCGGCGTCGAGAACGCCCGACGCCGCTTTTGCGTAATTTACATGATTTCGCCGCGCCGGGACCGGGCCGAACGGACGGCCTGGCGCCTATCGTTGCAAAGCCGTTACCAGCGACGCAGCGTCTCTCGGCGGAAGATACGGATTATTCCGCAGCTTCCAGTTTGTCCTGCGTGCGAAGGTCGAAGTCCGATGCGTCGTGCCGTTCGTGAAGCTGGCTCGCCGGATCACCCATCACGCGGTTGACCATCCGGCCGCGCTTCACCGCCGGGCGCGCGGCGATCTGGTCGGTCCAGCGCTGGACATGCTTGTAATCACCGACCTGCAGGAACTCGCCCGCATCATAGACAAGTCCCTTTACGAGCGCGCCGTACCACGGCCAGATCGCCATGTCGGCGATCGTATAGTCGGCGCCGGCTATATATTCGCTTTCCGCAAGGCGGCGGTCGAGCACGTCAAGCTGGCGCTTCACCTCCATTGCATAGCGGTTGATCGGATATTCCTGCTTGAACGGCGCATAGGCGTAGAAATGGCCGAAACCACCGCCGAGGAAGGGCGCGCTGCCCATCTGCCACATCAGCCATGACAGGGTTTCGGCGCGCTTCGCGGTCTCGGTCGGCAGGAATGCGCCGAACTTCTCGGCAAGGTGGATCAGGATCGCGCCCGATTCGAACACGCGGATCGGCTCGGCGCCGCTGCGGTCGACGAGCGCCGGAATCTTGCTGTTCGGGTTGGCATCGACGAAGCCGCTCGAAAACTGATCACCATCGCCGATCTTGATCAGCCAGGCATCATATTCGGCGCCGCCATGCCCCGCTGCAAGAAGCTCCTCGAGCATCACGGTGACTTTCACGCCATTCGGCGTGCCGAGCGAATAGAGCTGGAGCGGATGCTTGCCGACCGGCAGCTCCTTGTCGTGCGTCGGACCCGCAACAGGGCGGTTGATATTGGCGAAACGCCCGCCGCTTTCCTTGTCCCACGTCCAGATCTTCGGCGGCACATATTCGCTGTTATCGGTCATCGGAAACTCCATGGCTGACTTTTATACTGACCGGTAACTTAAGTGGCGATTGCGGTTTGTCCACCCTTGCCGGCTCAAATAATCCTTGCCGTCCGCAAAGCCGAAATCGCTTCGGCGTCATAGCCGAGTTCCGAGAGGATCGCGTCGCTGTGCTCGCCGACCTGCGGCGCGCGGGTCGGTTCGACCTTGTCGCTGGCAGACAGGCGGATCGGCGCGCGGATCACCGGAATCGACCCCGGCGCACCCGGATATCCGACCGGCTCGACCAGTCCCATCGCGGCGACCTGCGGCTGTGCCAGCGCCTCCCCCGCACGCAACACCGGCGCCGCAGGAACGCGCGCGTCCGCCAGCTCCGCGATCGCGTCGGCGCTGGTCCGTTCGATGCACCAGCGCTGCATGATCGCGCTCAGCTCGGTGCCATTGTCGCCGCGCAGGATATCGCTGGCGTACAGCGGATCGTCGACCAGCTCCGGGCGTTCGACAAGGGCGGCCCAGCGCGCGAAGATCGGCGCGCCGACGATCTGGGTCAGGATCCATCCGTCGCGCGTGCGGAACACGTCGGTCGGCCCCGAGCTGAAGGCGCGATTGCCGATCGGCTGGCGATCGATGCCGTTCAGCGCATGATCGATCGTCAGCGCGTTCGACATCGCGAGTGCGGTGCCGAGCAGCGACCCCGACACGCATTGCCCCTGCCCCGTCGCTTCGCGCTCGCGCAGCGCGAGCATGACGCCGAAGGCGCAGTGGAGCGCAGTACCGAAATCGACATAATTGACCTGCGCGCGGTACGGCTGGTCGGCCGTGCCGGTCAGGTGCACCGTGCCCGACATCGCCTGCCCCACTGCGTCGAACCCGACGCGGCTGGCGAGCGGCCCGTCGCTGCCGAACGCCGACGCCGTCGCAAGGATGATGCGCGGGTTGATCGCCGACATGCTGTCATAATCGAGCCCAAGCTTCAGAAGAGCATCGTGCGGCAGGTTGGCGATCACGACATCGGCGGCCGCAACGAGCCGCCGGACGATCTCGCGCCCCTCCGGGCTTCCGGGTTTCAGCGTCAGGCACCGCTTGGCGCGGTTCATCTGCATGAACATCGCGCCCGATCCGTCGTCGGCGACCGGTACCGTATAGCGGTCGTCATTGCCGCCCGGCGCCTCGATCCGGATCACGTCGGCGCCATAATCGGCGAGCAGCGCCGCGCAATAGGGACCCGCAATATAGCGGCCGAAATCGAGTACCCTAATTCCCTTCAACGGCACGCTTCGCTCTCCCCCGATCCTGTTCTGTCGACCGGGCTAGCAGCCGCTCGTCGACGCTGCCAGTTCTTCGTCGAAACCTGTCCTTGCATGTTCGCAGCCGGACCATATGGTCGGCACATAATTTCAAACGGGGATAATTTCATGGCGCGCATCGCTCTCGCTCTCGCGGCGACTCTGGCTTGTTCAACCTCGGTCTGGGCGCAAAGCACGCCGACACCCGCCGCTTCTGCCGCCGATGCGAAACCCGACAAATGGGACGTCAACGCGCCGCCGGGCATGACGACGCGCAAGGTCCGGCTTGCAGTCGACGAAGGCAGCTGGATGAACGTCGACGTCGCCCCCGATGGTCGCACGATCGCGTTCGACCTGCTCGGCGACATCTATGTGATGCCGATCGAAGGCGGCACGCCGACGCGCATCGCCGAGGGGCTCGCCTATGAGCACCAGCCGCGCTTCTCGCCCGATGGCAAGCGCATCGCCTTTGTTTCCGACCGTGCAGGCGGCGATAATATCTGGCTGATGAAGCGCGACGGCAGCGACAAAAGACAGATCTCGAAAGAGGATTTTCGCCTGCTGAACCAGCCGAGCTGGAGCCCCGATGGCCAGTTCATCGTTGCAAAGAAGCATTTCACAACCGGGCGTTCACTCGGCACGGGCGAGGTCTGGATGTACCATGTGTCGGGCGGTGCCGGCGTGCCGCTCGTCAAAAAACCCAACGAGCGCCACCAGAAGGAACTCGGCGAACCGACCTTCGCGCCCGACGGCAAGGGCGTCTACTACACGCGCAACGTCACACCGGGCCCGATCTTTGAATATGCGCAGGACAGCAACACCGACCTGTTCCACATCGAGCGCTATGATCTGAACGACGGCGAAGTCACGACCGTCGCCGCGGGTGCCGGCGGCGCGGTCCGGCCGTCGCCCTCGCCCGACGGCAAGAAGCTCGCCTTTGTCCGCCGCGAAGGCACGCAGTCGAAGCTCTATGTGAAGGATCTTTCCTCGGGCACCGAGAAAAAGGTCTATGATGCGCTCGATCAGGATGTTCAGGAAACCTGGGCAGTCACCGGCGTCTATCCCAATATGGGCTGGACCCCCGACAGCAGCGACATAGTCTTCTGGGCCGGCGGCAAGCTGCGCCGCGTAAGCGCCGCCGGCGGCGAAGCGCGGGTCATCCCCTTCAGCGTCAGCGACGACCGCGTGATCGTCGATGCGACACACCCGGTGGTCGAGGTCGCGCCCGACAGCTTTGCGACGCAGATGCCGCGCTGGGCCGAAGTTTCGCCCGATGGCCGCTCGGTCGTGTTCGAAACGCTTGGCAAGCTGTGGGTGAAGCCCGCAACGGGCGGCGCCGCGCGGCGCCTCACCGCGGCGAAGGACAATGGCTTCGAACTGTGGCCGAGCTGGTCGCGCGACGGCCGCTCGATCGTGTTCGTGCGCTGGACCGACGCCGGGCTCGGCGAAGTCCATGTCGTTGGCGCTAGCGGCGGCGCCTCGCGCAAGGTCACCGGGGTGCCCGGCCATTATGCCGAACCCCGCTTCTCGCCCGACGGCAAGACGATCGCCTTTGAACGGCGCGCGGGCGGCGGACTGCGCTCGGCACGCTGGGGAGAAAATCCCGGCATCTACAGCATTCCCGCCGCCGGCGGCACGTCCGAGCGGGTCAGCGACAATGGCGCCAAGCCGCAATTCGGCGCGGCGAACGACCGGATCTTCATGGTCACCGCCGCCGACGGCAAGAGCCAGCTCGTCAGCACTGACCTCCATGGGCAGGACAAGCGTGTCCACGCCAATGGCGAACTCGTCAGCGATTATGAAATCTCGCCCGATGGCCGCACCCTTGCCTTCCGGCAGAATTACGACGCCTATGTTACCCCGCTGATGCCCGGCGGACAGGATGTGTCGCTCGGCACCAAGAGCGGCGCGCTGCCCGTCACGCGGGTCAGCGGCAGCGGCGCCGAATATATCCACTGGTCGGACGGCGGCCGCCGCCTCCACTGGAGCCGCGGCGCGACGCTGTTCGGCGCCGACCTCGCCAGCCTCTTCACCAATGCCCCCGCGGACGAAAAGGCACCGAAATTTGTCCCGCCGACCGACGGTGTATCGCTGTCGATGACGCAGGCGGCGTCGAAGCATAGGGGCGTCGTCGTCATCACCGGCGCCAAGATCGTAACGATGGCCGACAAGGACGGGGGCGTGATCGAGAATGGCGCGATCGTCATTGACGGCGATCGCATCACCGCGGTAGGTCCCGCGGGCGCGATCACGGTTCCGGCAGGTGCCGTGACGGTCGACGCGACGGGCAAAACGATCGTCCCCGGCTTCGTCGACGCTCACGCCCATGGCGCGCACGGCGACGACGAGTTGGTGCCACAGCAGAACTGGTCCGAAATCGTCAATCTCGCGATGGGGACCACGACGAGCCACAATCCTTCGTCGCGGGCGTCGGAAATCTTTGTCTCGTCCGAGATGCAGCGCGCCGGGCTAATCCTTGCGCCGCGGATCTTTTCGACCGGCGAGATCATCTATGGCGCGAAGGCGGCGGGCGTCTACGCCGAGATCAACGGCTACGACGACGCGCTGGCGCATGTCCGCCGACTGAAGGCGCAGGGCGCGCACAGTGTCAAGAACTACAATCAGCCGCGCCGCGACCAGCGGCAGATGGTCGTGAAGGCTGCGCAAGCCGAAGGCCTGACCGTCGTCCCGGAGGGCGGCTCGCTGTTCACGCAGGACGTCACGCTGATCCAGGACGGCAACTCGACCGTCGAACACAACATCCCGCTTCACACCTTCTACAAGGATCTGGTGCAGCTTTGGGGGCAGACGCAGGTCGACTATACGCCGACGCTCGTCGTGACCTATGGCGGCCCCGCAGGCGATCCCTATTGGCGCGCTCACACCAATGTCTGGGAGCAGCCGATCCTGTCACGCCATGCTCCGCCGGCCGAGCTCGCCGCAAACAACAAGCGTCGCGTGATTGCTCCCGAAGGCGACTATGTCGACGATGATTCGGCGCGCGAAGCAGGCAAGATCGCCGCGGCAGGCCGCATGGTGTCGATCGGCGCGCACGGCCAGCAATCGGGACTCGGCGCGCACTGGGAAATCTGGTCGTTCGTGCGCGGCGGGTGGAGCAATATCGACGCGCTGCGCGCCGCGACGATCATGCCTGCAACCTCTTTGGGTTATGCAAAGGATGTCGGCTCGCTCGAAGCGGGCAAGCTCGCCGATCTGCTGATCCTCGACGCCGATCCGACGCAAAACATCCGCAATACCGAACTGATCCACCGCGTGATGCTCGGCGGCCGGCTCTACGATCCGCTGACCATGAATGAGACCGGGACCGGGAACCGCAAGCGCGAAGCCTATTGGTGGGAGGCCGACAAGCCCTGACCGGACGATGAAATCCAGCGGCGGCCCGCCTTTTTGCAACGAGAGGGTTGCAAGACGTCGGGACCGCCGCTAGGGGCGTCCACTCTCAGCGAGGAGAGTTGGCTGAGTGGTCGAAAGCGTCGCACTCGAAATGCGAAGTGCCGGCAACGGTACCGAGGGTTCGAATCCCTCACTCTCCTCCATTTTCTTATTTCCACACATCACCGACCACCGGAAAAAGGCCTAGAGAAACCTGGGCTTTTTCGATGCCTCGGATCCCCATGTTTCCCCACACATCCAGACTCGTCCGTTTGTCAGTGTGATAAGAAGCGCGGGAAAAAATCGGCATGGAAAGGCTATCGGCAAGCGTCGTCAAAGCCGACATCAGGCAGCCAGGCGCTTCGCGGCAGTGCCAAACGCATCCAGCTCCTCGATGATCGAACCTTCCCATGCGGCAGGGAGGCTTGTGTCTCCGCCTCTTGTGACGATCACGAACGCGGACTTCAGGCCTTGCGCAGAATGCTTTGAAGGTTTCCGCCCGACTCTATACAGGCACCGGCTTGGTTGCTTCCATCGCCTCGCGCCCGGTTTCCGCGCCCAGCCGTTCGCATAAAGGCAGATCGCCAGGATCTTGAATTACAATGAATTATCGTCATAGTTTTCATGCTGGCAACAGCGCCGATGTCGTAAAGCACAGCCTGCTGATCGCCCTCGTGCGGGCCTTGCAGCAAAAACCGGGCGCGCTGACCCTGATCGATACCCATGCCGGCTGCGGGCTGTACGACCTTGGCGGCGATGAGGCGCAGCGCACCGGCGAGGCTATACAGGGCGTAGTGCGGGCCTTTGCCGACACGAACCCCTTGCTGGACGATTATCGCACCGCCGTACAGGCGGTGAATGCCGGGGCCGAGCCGCGCTTCTACCCCGGATCGCCGCGATTTCTGGCGCAGCTTCTGCGTCCGCAGGATTTTCTGATCCTGAACGAGAAACATCCCGACGACGCCTATGCCCTGCGCGGCGCGATGCGCGACACGTCCGCCGCCGTGCATCAGCGCGACGCCTACGAGCTTTGGCTGGCGATGCTGCCGCCCCGCACCGCGCGCGGCGTGGTGGTGGTCGACCCGCCGTACGAGCAGACCGATGAACGCGCCCGTATCACCGCCACCCTCGCAGCCGCCCGCCGCAAATGGGCGCATGGCGTGACGGTGGTCTGGTATCCGCTGAAAGACCGCGCCACGCATGTGCGGTGGAAGGCGCAGCTACGTAAGCTCGACATCCCGAAGTTTCTGGTGGTGGAGCATTGGTTGTACGATAGCGATCAGCCCGACATCTATAATGGCGCGGGCCTTTTTATCGTCAACCCGCCCTACGCCTTCACGCAGGCGCTGCCACCTCTGCTGGAAGCGCTGCGCACCGCGCTGGCGCCGGAGGGGCATCGGGGAGAGATCACAACCGATTGGTTAGGCGATTAAGCTAGATCCTCACCTCCCCTTCACCCACAGGAGGACTTGCCACGCTTCAGCTTGTAACCAAATTTGGTCACGCTGAATTTGGAACACGGTTTTCGCGCTGGATGCCGGTGTTCCAGACGATTGCGCCTAGTCGCCGTTGGCATCGACCATGAAGATCGTCGGCTTGCCGCGAGAAGCCGGGTCCCATCCTGCCGATAATGCCGCTCGCACCCCTCGCGAAGCTATCGCGTCGTTGATGTGCGAACGCCCTTTCGGCAATCCTTTCAACAGGCGCTTCGGCGTCGGAAATTCCAGCACGGCTTCGCGCGGCATATCTCTCTGGCGCAAGGCGACCGTCATGCCCTTCCAGCCATCGGAAGAGGACAGCTGGGGCTCGCTCAGGAGTTCCCAGTCATATTTGACACCATCGATCTGGACGGTGCCGCTGCGGCCGTGCATGTGAAGCATAGAATGCCTTTAGCATGTCAGTCGCGGCGCTCCAGTCGGTTCACGGCTACCGGAACATTTAGCCGCCAGGACAGCCTCTCCGCGGCGAAGACTGGCCGATTGCGGAATGGCCGCTTTTGGAGAGGAAACCGCAAAGCCGGACATGAGCCCCCCGGGATTCGCTCTTGGGATGCGCTCTCCATTCATTTGACTTTGTGACGACGGCGGCACGAGACCTACGGGTCAGCGAGTGGCGTCCGCCGTCTTCGCAAGATCGCGGGCGAAGGCCGAAAACCCTGCGGTCAGGAAAATCGCCGCCAGCGGAAGTGCCACAGCCGTCAGCAAGGCGATCGAATAGCGCAGTGCGCCGTCGTAACCGAACAGATGGTCGGTGAGCAGTGCCATCAACATCGGACCGAAGCCGAGCCCGACAAGATTGACGACAAAGAAATAGAGGGCCGTGACACGGGCACGATATTCGTTCGGCGTGATGAACTGAAGCGCGACCGTTCCGACACCATGCATGGTCAGCATGGGAAAGGCGATTGCAAGCATGGCAAAGGCGAGCGGCGCGTTGGGCATCAACGCCGCTGCGAGTAACGGCGGCCCGCCAAGCAGGATAGACAACCGCATCACGCGCAGATGTGCATCGGCAACGCCCTTTGCGAACAGCCGATCAGCCAGTGTCCCGCCCGCCACCAATCCCGCGGCGCCGCCCGTTGCCATGATGACACCGAACCACAGGCCGGCTTGCGACACGTCCATCCCATATGTGCGCGCGAAGAAGGTCGGGACCCACGCAATGACGCCGTACATGACGAGGCCGATCAGCGACATGCCGGCAAACAGGGCCCCGAGCGCGACCCGTTGCCCGGCCAGATGCGCCAGAAAGCCTGGTGCAGGGACAGCATCTCCGCGCACGGACACCCGTTGGAGGCCATGCCGAAGCGGCTCGCGCACGGTCAGCAGCAACAGGCAGACGAGCAGCCCCGGCGCCGCCACCCAGAGGAAAATCGTGCGCCACGCCTCTACCGGCCCGACCAGCGGCAGGTCGACCATCGGCGCCGCGAGGACAGCCTGGACGACGAACGAGCCGAGGATCAGGGCAACGCCCGAGCCGAGTGGAACGCCGATCGAGTAGACCGCCATCGCCCGCGCGAGACGGTCGCGCGGAAAGGTGTCGCTGAGCATCGAATAGGCCGCGGGCGAAAGCGCCGCTTCGCCGACTCCAACGCCCATGCGCGCAAGGAACAGCGTCGCATAGCTTCCCGCAAAGCCGCAACCTGCCGTCATCACGCTCCATAGCGCTACCCCGATGACGATGAGATTTCGCCGGTTCCAGCGATCGGCGATCCACGCGATCGGAAGGCCAAGCACCGTATAGAAAAGGGCAAAGGCGAGCCCGATGAGCAAGCTGACCTGTGTATCCGAAATATCGAGCGCGGCACGGATCGGCGCAACCAGCAGGCTGAGGATCATCCGGTCGACGAAGGACAGCGTATAGGCGACAAGGAGGACGCCGACGACGTACCAGCGATAGGCGGGACGCGGCCACTCCGGCGACGCGGCATCCGCATCGACATTCAGCCCGTCATGCGCGCCCTCTTTCCCCATCGCTTCCGTCCTCCCGAACGCCGCTCGCTCTTGCACCGCAAGTCGGCCTGTTATATAGAAACAGTTACTTAGCAAACTAAGTAAATTGGCGACTGAGTCAAGCATGATCGGGACGCACGAAAAAACAACGTGTTGGGAGACGCGATATGACATATTTCGGAAGGAAGCAGTCCATCCTCCTCTTGGCCGGCGCGGCGGTCGCCGCGCTGCCCGCGGCAGCAGCGGCACAGGACACCGCCGACGACACGAGCGGCGACATCATCGTCACCGCGCAGCGGCAGGAACAGAGGCTTCAGGACGTCCCCGTCTCGGTCACGGCCTTCGGCGCCGAGCAGCTTCGCGACAACAGCATCGAAACGGTGCAGGATATCGCGATCCGCACGCCGGGCCTCGCGGTCAGCGCGGTCGATCCGGTTAACACCAACTTCGCGATGCGCGGCATCGGTAGCCCGCCAGGCATCAGCCAGAACGCCGGCGGCGACCCGTCGGTGGTGGTCTTTATCGATGGCGTCTATGCCGGCCGGGGCGGCACGCCCGACCTCGATGCGCTCGACCTCGAACGCGTCGAAGTGCTGCGCGGACCGCAAGGTACGCTGTTCGGCAAGAATGCGATCGGCGGCCTCGTCCAGTTCATCAGCCGCAAACCAACCGATGAAACCAGCTTCTTTTTCGAGGGCACTTACGGCAATTACGACCGCTTCGGCGTAACCGCGCGCGGCAATATGGCGCTGACCGACAAGATCTATCTGTCGGCGGGCTTGTCGCACAAGCAGCGCGACGGCTTCGAATATAACGAAACGACGGGCAACGACGTCAACGACCTCAACCTGACCACGGGCCGCGTCGCGCTGCGCTTTGTGCCCACCGACACGCTCGACATCATATTGCGCGCCGACATCGCGCATCAGGACCAGAAGGGCAATCCGCGCCACAATAATTGCGACACCAGCTTTCAGGGCGGCATTCACTGCGTCGGCATCAACCCCGATCCGCGCGTCGTAAACGCCTATATCGACGGCGAGGTAAAGCGGACGATCCAGACCTGGTCGGCCGAGGTCAATCTCGATCTTCCGTTCGGGACGCTGACTTCGCTCACCGCGCTGCGCAAGGTGAAATTCAACTTCGTCACCCCCTTCTTCAGCAACCCGATCAATCCGCCGGCGCAAATCGAATCGACCAGCTTTGGCAAAGAGGACAACAGCCAGTTCAGTCAGGAATTGCGGTTCGCATTCGACGCGTGGGACGGCCGCCTGAAAGGCCAAACGGGCGCTTATTTCCTCAAGGAAAACAACGATCGCGTCGAAGGACAGATTCAGGATTTCCCGACTCCCGCGGGCTCGGGAACGGGCATCTATCCGCAGTCGGTCAACGCGCGCAGTGTCGCGATTTTCGGGCAGGTCGATTTCGAGATTGTGCCGTCGCTGACCGCTACGGTCGGCGCGCGTATGACGTGGGAGCGCAAAAGCGGACGCTTTGCGGGATTCAAGGCCGACGCTGGCCCGGGCCTGCCCCCGCCGCTGGGATCGATCGGCGGGTACGACGTCACAGGAAAGAAGAGCTGGAAGGCTTTCACACCGCGCTTCGCGCTCAACTGGAAAGCAACCGACGATGTGTTGCTCTACGCCTCGGTCGCGCGGGGTTACAAGAGTGGCGGCTTTCAGGGGTTGTCGGGCACCGCGTCGGGCGCATCGACCCCCTATGACCCCGAATTCGCCTGGGGTTACGAGGTCGGCGCGAAAACCGACTGGTTCGATCGCCGGCTTCGGCTCAACGTCGCGGCGTTCCGCACCGACTATTCGGACCTCCAGGTTTCGCAGCTCATCCCGCTGTGCTGCGTCGTTGTCAGCAACGCGGCCAAGGCGCGAATCAAGGGTATCGAGATCGAAGCCGTCGCGCGGCCGTTCGAGGGATTCCAGATCGATGGCAGCTATGCGTATCTGGATGCGAAGTTCACCGAATATTCGATTCCGGGCCTGAACTACACGGGCAACAGCCTGCCCCGCTCTCCGAAGAACAAATTCAACATCGGAAGCCAGTTCGAAACCCCGGTCGGCGCTCTGTCGGCGAAGCTGCGCGTCGATTACAGCTGGGTCGACGACGCCTTTTTCGAGGCGTCGAACATCCCGCAGCAGCTCTGGCCTTCGCACGACAATCTGGACGCGCGCCTTTCGCTTTCAGGCCCCGACGATCGCTGGGAGCTGTCGCTGTGGGGCAAGAATCTGACCGACGAGCTGACGCCGACCTATGTCACCTATTTCGGCCCCTTCCGCCAGATTCTGACGCCTTACGCGCCGCCGCGCACCTATGGCGTAACGGTCGCATTCAAGATGTGACCCGCGGACGCGGCGGCACCCCTTTCGCCGCCGCGTCCCTTCCCCCAGCACCAGTGAGAGAATGATCGATGGAAGAACCCCGTTTCCGCTACCTCTGTTCCTACAAGGCCAGCTTCACCGAACCGCAGCAGATGATCGGCAAGGCGCATTTCGGGCGCCGGATGATCGCCGCATTGACCGGTGGCGAAGTCGAGGGTGAGCGATTGCACGGCCGGGTGATGCCGAGCGGAGGCGACTGGGCGACGATCGACGATAATGACACGCTGCGGCTCGACGCGCGCATCACGATGGAAACGCACGACGGCGCACTGATCTATGTCTCGTACCGCGGCGTGTTGCGGCCGCTGTCGGCGGCGCACAAACATGCGCGGAAAGGCGGACCGCAAACGCCTGAAGAAAAGGCCGAAGTCTATTTCCGCACGACGCCGATGTTCGAAACCGGCGACGAGCGCTACTCGTGGCTCAACGACATTGTCGCGGTCGGGCTCGGCGCCAGCATTGGCGGCGCCGTGCGCTACGACGTGTTCGAGTTGCTGTAGCGAACCAACCTTACCCACGTACCCCGATATCGGCCCGGCAGCACAAGGGGACTTGGCAAGATTGCCCGAACTGGTCCATCGCCGGCTCACTCCAGAAAAAGGGCCGGACGCGTCAATGAAGCAAGCACCCAGCTATCCGATGACCATGATCCACCTGTTGCGGGCGGTCTATTGGTATGACGAGGCACTCCAGTCCAATTTGCGCCGCGACGGCTGGCCGACCCCGACGCGCACCCAGTCGATGCTGTTCGCAAATATCGCCATGGGCGAAACACGCCCCGCCCGCCTCGCGACCAACCTTGGAATCACGCGCCAGTCGATGAGCCAGCTGATCGCGACACTGGTCGAGCGCAACATCCTCGTAGCAGAGCCCGATCCGCAGGACAGGCGCGCGCAGAAAATCACGTTCCACCCCGACTCAGCGCCGCTTCGCCATGCCGCGGAAACGGTCATGCAGGGGCTGCACCAACACCTCGACGCACAGTTGGGCGAAGACCGTTTGCGCGCGCTCGACGACGCAATTTCAATAGATTGGGGCCCCATTCCGGACCTGCGGGCGCGCGACGAAAAATAGTTAGAATACTATTGACTTTGTCAGTCTGCCTGACAAACTCTTCTCCAGAACAGGCGAGGAGAGAATGGCTGTGGCCGACATGGAATTACCCCCTACCGTACAGCCGGCGATTCCGGCCGGAGATGATTTCCTGTCGCGCGCCGAGCTGGCCGCGCTCACGCCAGAGGAACTCGTCCGGCGGACGACGGCGCTCAAACCCCTGCTCCAGCGGCACGCGGCGGAATGCGAGCGGGTTCGTCACCCTGTCACCAACGCCTGGAACGCAATCCGCGCGACCGGCTGCTTCTACCATTTCCTGCCGCGGAAATATGGGGGGCTCGAGTTCGACGTCGACAGCTTCCTCGACGCAATGCTTCCGCTGGCCGAAGGATGCGCCTCGACCGGTTGGGTCACCGCATTCTGTGTCGAACATGTCTGGATGCTGTGCCAGTTCCCCGAAGAATTTCAGGACGAGATCTTCGGCGGCGACGGCGATCACATTCCCTATGTGATTGCGCCCGGCGTAACTGCACCGCCCGGCAAGGCAATCCCGGTCGATGGCGGGTATCGCATTTCGGGCCGCTGGAAATGGGGGACCGGAATCATGAATTCCGACTGGGTGATGGTGGCATGCGCCATTCCCGACGACCCCGAGCGCCGCGTGCTGTTCTGCGCCTTGCCGACGAAAGGCGTCGCGGTGCTCGATACCTGGCATATCGACGGGATGGAGGGCACGGGCAGCCACGACCTGCTCATCGCAGACGCCTTCATCCCCGAATACCGGACGATGAACATGAACGATATGCGCGCGGGTATCGGCCACGGCGCGCAACTCTACGATAACCCCGTTTATCGCCAGCCAATGACGCCGTTTCTCGGCGTCACCGCCGCGATCGGCGCGGTGGGGATCGGGCGAGCGGCGGTCGCTGCGTTCGGCGAGCAGCTTCAGCAACGTGTCATCCCCGGCAGCACGAACAGACAGTCCGACAAGCCCGCAGCGCAGATGCGGCTCGGCCATGCCAACGTCCAGATTGCGACAGCCGAAATGCTGCTGCGATCCGCGGTCAACCGCAATGTGGAGCTGGCCAGCGGCTCCGTGCCCGCGAACTTCGAACAGCGGAGCTTCATGCGGCTGCAGATCGCGAGCGCCGTGGAGATTTGCCGCGGCGCGATCCGCTCGCTGGTCGAGGCAGCGGGCGCGGGCGCGCATATGCGTGGCAATCCGCTGCAGCGTCACCTGCGCGACGTGAACGTCATGTCCAACCACGTCATCTACGACATTGACGCCGCATCCGAACTGCACGGCCGCGCCCTGCTCGGGATGGAACCCAATTCTCTGATCTACTGACGGGCGAACGCGAGCGAATCCGCACGTCCACGAAAGGAAGACTGCAACGCCAACGACAAGGATACTCCCGGAAAACCGTCCTGCAGACGATATGAGGAGCATCCGGATATGGGAGGGAAGAATGAACCGGACTACGCTATTCCGTTCGATGCTGCTTGCCGGCCTGGCCGTGCCGACATCTGCCTACGCTCAGACCGACGGACCATCGGCCGACAGGGACGCCGAGATCGTCGTGACCGCGACGAAGCGCGAGCAGACCCTGCTCGACGTTCCGCTTTCGGTGGCCGCGATCAGCGGCGAAGGCATGGAGGCGATGGGTATCCGCCAGTTCAACGACCTCCAGTCGAGCATCCCCAATCTCCAGATCGATCAGACCAACGGCAATTTCGTCGTCTCGATGCGGGGACTCGGTTCGGGCGGCGGCAATCTCGCGTTCGAACAGTCGGTCGGGTTCTTCATCGACGGTGTCTATTCGGGACGCTCGCGCTCGATGCAGACCGCGATGATGGACGTCGCGCGTGTCGAGGTCGTGCGCGGCCCGCAGGGGGCGCTGTTCGGCAAAAACACCAACGCCGGTGCGATCAGCGTGATCAGCCGGGCCCCCACGCGGCAGTTCGAGGCGCAACTGCGCGGGCGCTATGAATTCGAGAATGGCGGCTATGGCGGCGGCGGTTTCGTATCGGGGCCACTGACCGACAGCCTCAGCGCGCGCCTCAGCTTTCAGGCCGGTCACGAGGGCGGCTATATGTACAACCGCGTCACCGGCCGCGACGACAACAGCAACAATAATATGGGCGTGCGCGGCCAGTTGCTGTTCGAACCTGCCGGCGGCGGCGGCTCGATCCTGTTCAAGGCCGAATATGCCGAGAATAATTTCAAGGGCGGCAACCTGACCTACAACGGGCTCGGAAACTGTACCTTCTGCAACCAGATTCGCGCCGCTTCGGCGACCGTCGGCGGCCCGCCCGAACGCCCTTCGTTCGAACGCGCCCAAAGCTCGATCTATCCCGAATTCTCGCGAACCAACAATCTGAACCTGACGCTGACCGCGAAACTTGACCTTGGCGGGGGTTTCGAGCTCTCGTCGATCTCGGGCTATCAGCGCCTGCGGGCGCGGACGCAGAACGACATCGACATCAGTCCGATCCGCTTTTCGGACTCGATCCATACGGAAAAAAGCGCGCAGATGTCGCAGGAAATCCGCGTCTCGGGCGCCATCGGTCCGGTCGACCTGTTCGTCGGCGGCTCCTATTTCTACGCGCGTTCGGATATCCTTCAGGAAATCTACTGGAACGGTGCCGACAAGATACTCACCCCGCCTATCGGTCCGTTGCTGCAGGGAACCGCGCGTTTGCCGTTCCATCAGACCAGCGAAGCGCTGTCTCCCTTTGCTGCAATCGACTGGCACCTGACCGATGGCCTCACCTTCAGCGGCAGCCTGCGCTACAATCAGGAATCAAAACAGGCACGCATCGCCGGCGAAATGGGCGTGCTCGCCTATCCCAGCTATGTCTTTGTCCGCTCGCGCAGCGAGGCGCTGTGGGACTATTCGGCGAAGCTCAGCTACAAATTCGGCCCGGCGGCGCAAGTCTATGTCAGTTACGCCACGGGTTCAAAGGGCGGCGGCTATGTGTCGAACGACAGCCGTCTCGGGCTCACGGGTCGGGTCGAATTCGAGCCTGAACGCGCAAAATCGTGGGAAGTCGGAGCCAAGCTGCGGCTGCTCGACAACCGCCTCCACCTCAACATGGCGGCGTTCACGACCGATTTCACCAATCTTCAGGTCTCGTCCTTCACCGGCTCGTCCTTCACCACCGGCAACGCCGCCGAAGCACGATCGCGCGGGATTGAAGGCGATATGAGTGTCCGGATCGGCGAGATGCTGACCCTCGGCGGGTCGCTGGCCTGGCTCGACGCCTATTACACGGACTACCCCGGCGCAGCCTGCGTCTACAACGCGCCCGCCGGCTGCACGACGATGAACCTCGCGGGATACCGGCTGACCCGCGCGCCCGAATGGAAGTGGAACAGCTATGCCGAGCTCCGGGTGCCGATGTCGTCGGACTGGGCGCTGACAGGACGCGTCGCTGCCGATTATACCGGGGCCTCCATCTATCAGGACGACCGGAATCCCAACAACATCATGCCGGCCTATACAAAGATCGACGCGCGGCTTGCGCTTGCGTCGGAGGCGAACGATCTCGAGATTGCACTGATCGGCCGCAACCTGACCAACAAAGTGTCGTTCAGCCAGTCCTTCGGCGTACCGCTCGTTGCGCAAACATGGGCCGTGTTCGTCAATCCGTCGCGAACCGTCGCACTGGAAATCACCAAGAGCTTCTGAGCGAGCTGTGGCGGGTCGGCTCAACGACGAGCGCGCCGTGCGGGCGGATGAGGTGGTACACGACCTCACCCGCCGTGCGTTCCACTCGTTCCGGCGGCGGCTTGAACGGGAGACGGTCGCGCACGGCGTTTCAGCCGGTCAATGGCGTTTTCTAAGGCAATTGTGGCACCGCAACGGGATCTGCCAGCACAGGTTGGCCGGTCAGCTTGCAATTTCCGACGCGACCGCCGCGGTCACATTGCGCGAACTGGAGAGAAAGGGGCTGATCGACCGGCGCCGCAACGCCGGCAACCGCCGCGAGGTACTGATCTTCCTGACACCGCGCGGGCGGGCGCTGGAAAGCGCGCTGCTTCCTGTCACTCGCGACGTTCACGATCTCGCCACGCGCGAAATCCCCGCGTGTGAAGTCGCCGCACTGGAAGATTTGTTACGCCGCGTCATCGCCAATCTCGACCGTGGATAAAGCGGCCAAACCAACAAACGGGAAACGATCGAATGAATATCCTCCATATTTCGGGAAGCCCCAAGGGCGAACGGTCGGACTCGCAAAAGCTGGCGGCCGGATTTCTCGAACGGTACCGCCTGCTGCATCCTGGCCACGCAATTCGCCACATCAATGTGTTCGACGGCCGGACAAACCCGGATTTCGGCGCCATCCATGCCATTCACAAGCTGGCTCCGCTGTTCCACGAGCCGCAGACCGACGAGGGAAAGCAGGCGTGGGTCGCCACCGAGCGGCTGATCGAGGACTTCGATGGCGCCGACAAAATTCTGCTATCCTGCCCGATGTGGAATTATTCGGTTCCCTGGGCGATGAAACGCTATCTCGACAATCTGATGCAGCCGGGGCGCACTTTCGGTTTCGACGCCACCACGCGACAGCATGTGGGCTTGCTGCGCGACCGCCCGGTCCAGTTCATCCTGACCCGCTCCTCGACGGCGAGCGACGACGGACAGGATTTCCAGCTGCCCTACCTGCTACACATTTTCAGGTCGTTGGGCGTACAGGACATTCGCGTCGTCAGCGCCTGCGCGACAACCAAGCCCTCTGCGCAAGAACGTCAAGCCTATCTGGATTCCTTCTTCTTGCAGCTAAAAGATGCTGCCGCCACTTTTTGAGTGCTTTACTGGTTGAGGTGGACGACCGTCTGAAACACGCATCGCGAATGCGTGAGGCAGAATATGTGGCAAGAGTCACTGACGAGAGATTTATTATAACTATAACAAATAGTTAGAAAACTACCGCAGGATCCTCACCCTCCTCCATTTTTCTGATTTCGACCGTCAGAAGAGCGACCGCCCCGACATGAAGCCGGGGCGGGAACCGCAAATCACCCCCGGATGCTCAGCAGCGACGGCGCCGTCAGCGAGGCGACAACCGCGCCGACGATCAGGAACAGCACGATCGCGACGATAACGACAACGACCGTGTAACCGATCGCCTTGTCCTGCGGCGCCTTCATCAGCACGGGCAGCCCGAGGTAAAGCAGATAGAGGCCGTAGAGGCCGAACAGGACACCGATCAGCCCCAGCGCCGGAACGAGCCCGAAAATGCCGCCAACCCAGCCCGCGGTCGCCGAATAGGCGGCAACCTTAAGCGCTTGAACCTGGTCCTTCTGGCCGCCGAAATTCGGGGCCAGGCCATCGATGACCAGCGCGAGAATGAACACCGTTGCCAACGTCAGGCCATAGGAGAGGATCGCCGATACCAAGGCGCTGGCGATCGGCGGATGATAGGTGACGCCGAAAGCGGTGAAACCGAAAACCTGCCCGCCGATGAACTGCGCGATCGGCCCGATCGCGGCGAGCGCGACAACATAGGGGACATAGATCGACTGCGTACTCGCCGGCTCGGCCGCAATAACGGGCCAGGTCTCCGTCGGCTTGAGAAGGATGTCCTTCGCGCGCTGGACAATGCCCGAAGCCGGGCTGCTGTTCTTGGGTGGTAGGTCGGCCATCATGCGTCTCCCCTGATCGTGGCGGCCCGCAAACCCGTCGGGAAATACAATGGCCAGACGAGCGTCTTAGCCCGAATGGCCAGCGTATCTGTAACCTCGATCACAGTCCGATTCGGCAAACCGCAGCGCGGTCGAATGTAACGGACTTGAAACGTGCGTAAACCGCCATAGATTGAGTGCATGACGCTCGAATCCTCCTCCGAACTTCCTGCAACGGTTACGGCCCCGCTGATCGGGCGTGCCCGTTTCGCTCCGGGCGATATTGTCCGCCACCGCACGTTCGATTTTCGCGGGGTCGTGTTCGACATCGATCCGGTCTTTGCGAACAGCGACGAATGGTATGAGGCCATTCCCGAGGAAATCCGCCCGGCGAAAGAGCAGCCCTATTATCACCTGCTCGCCGAGAACGGCGATTCATCGTACATCGCCTATGTCAGCCAGCAGAACCTGGTCGCCGACGGCGATGGGGGACCGATCGACCATCCGCAGGTCGATGCGATGTTCGACGGGCTGGACCGCGGCCGCTACCGCGTCCGCGCCATCCACCGCCACTAGGCGATTATCAGGCCTTCAGCTTCCATCCGCTGGCCAGCAGGCGATAGGTCAGCAGACCCAATCCGATATTGACCGCGACGAGCACCAGCGCGGCAGTGAGCACCGGGTTAGCGATCGTCGAATCGACGGTGCCGATGAACCCGTAGCGAAAGCCCATGATCGCATAATAGACGGGATTGCCGTGCGCGACCGTCTGGAACCAGGGCGCAAGCTTGTCGACCGAGTAGAAGGTGCCCGAAAGCAGCGCGAGCGGGGTCACAACAAAATTGGTCACCGCAGCCGCATGGTCGAACTTTTCCGCCCAAATCGACGTCATCAACCCCAGAAAGGCGAGCATCATTGCGCCAAGCACGCCGAAGACCGCGACGGCCCACAGATGATCGGTGCCGACATGGACACCGGGCCAGAGCAGCATCGCGAGCCATAGCGCCAGACCGACAAGGATCGCGCGCGTCACCGCGGCGCCGATCAGCGCGATGATCAGCTCGCCGACCGCGAGCGGAGGCATCAGATAATCGACGATCGTCCCCTGGATCTTGCCGACGAGCAGCGAAAAGCTCGAATTGGCGAAGCTGTTCTGCAGCATCGCCATCATGATCAGCCCCGGCGCGATGAAATCGGCGAAGGGCACGCCGATGACCGTACGCCCCGCGCCGCCCAGCGCGACGGTGAAAATGACGAGGAACAAAAGCGTGGTAATCGCCGGCGCCCAGATTGTTTGCAGCTGGACCTTGAAAAACCGCCGCACCTCCTTGACATATAGGGCCTGCATACCCGGCACGTTCAGCGTCCGGATATGCGGCACACCGGGTTCCGCGAACGGCGGGCTCCCGGCAAAATTGCTCGAGTCGGGGCGCGAAATTTGGGGCTGGTCGTTCATGGCGTTCTCGCCTATCGCCTCCCCGATCTTACCGCAAGCTGGGCAGCGACTGGTGCCGGTCCCGAAGGGATCGGCAAAGCGGATCGTCTAACCGCCCGCGGCGTGGAATGATAAGGAATTGAACATGTCATGGACCGATGAGCGCATCGAAAGCCTGCGCACCATGTGGGAAAAGGGGCTGACGGCCAGCCAGATCGCCGACGAGCTCGGCGGTGTCAGCCGCAACGCGGTGATCGGCAAGGCGCATCGCCTCGGCCTGAAATCGCGCCCCTCGCCCGTCAAGGCGACCGAAAAGGTGGCCAAGCCGGTCAAGGCGGCTGCGCCTGCCGCGCCACGCCCGGCGGCACCTGTTGCCGCACCGCGCGCGGCTGCCCCGATTGCCCCGCGTCCCGTCGCTGCGGCGAAGCCCGAACCGAAGCCGCTTGCCGATGCCCCGGAAACCGAGGCCGCATCGGGCGACGCGCCGCCGAAGGCCGATACCCCGCGCATCGTTTCGATCGGCCCCGGCGGCTTTATCCGTCAGGGACCCGGCGATCAGCAGGCACCGATTCCGCCCGCGCCGCCGCGCCGGCTGGTGCCCGCAAAGCCGAGCCCCGAAATCGCCGACAAGACGACGCTGCTCGACCTCAACGATCGCATCTGCCGCTGGCCGATGGGGCATCCGGGCGAGCCCGATTTCCATTTCTGCGGCGAAGCCGTGAATCCGGGCTTCCCCTATTGCGTCGAACATTGCGGCCGCGCCTATCAGGCGCAGTTGCCGCGCGGCACCCGCCGCCCGCCCCCGCCCCCGCCGTTCGGTGGCCCCCGGGTTCGTTAAGCCGCATCCGGTGAGGCCTTTCAGCCAGGATTTCCAGTTCGCGCGCGCACTCGGCCTGCAAATGGTCGAGCGCGGCGACGGGCGCTGCACGATGGCGATCGACATCGAACGCGAACGCCATTTCAACCCGAATGGCGTCGCTCATGGCGGCGTGGCCTATTCGCTCGCGGACACCACCATGGGCGGTGCACTGATGAGCCTGCTCGGCGACGGGCTGGTCTGCGCGACGCTCGAGATCAAGTTCAACTATCATGTGGGCGTGCGCGAAGGCCTGCTGACCTGCGAGGCCACCGTGCTTCATCAGGGCAAGCGGATCGCCAATATCGACGCGCGCCTCTATCAGGACGGTCGCCTCGTCAGCAGCGCGAACGGCAATTTCGCGATTTTTCCGATACCGTCGGCCCAATAGGCGAAAGGCGCCGGGTCTTGCGACCCGACGCCTCCCGTGTCCGCTCCCAAGAGGTCAGAAGCGGAGACTCAGCGAACCGCGCACGCTGTGCGTGCGGAAATGGGGATTGCTGCGCTGGATATCCGTTCCGCCGCCATTGAGCAGGAACGGATTGGTCGGCGGCGCAGTGCCTGGGCCGACGTTGACGACATAGTCCTTGTCCTTGAGATCGGTGTAAAGATACTCAAGGCCGACCGAGATGTTGTTCGTCACCATCAATTCGGCACCACCGCCCGCGGCATAGCCCCAGCCGTTGGTCTTGCCATTGTCCGAAAAGCTGTTGGCGGTGTTGCTCGTCGTGAACTTGTTGTCGAGGCGCGCATAGGCGCCGCCGCCGGTCACGTAGAAGAGCGCGCCGCCGCCGGGCGTGTAGCCCGCACGCAGGCGGGCCCCCGCCTGATAATCGGCCTCGCGGCTCATCGTATAGCTGGCCGGCGTGGTCGAAAAGCCGCTGACGCTGTCACGCGCATGGCTGCGCCCGCCTTCCAGCACCGCGCCGATGACGAAATTGCCCATGCGCTTGTCATAGCCGAGCCGCGCATAATATTCGGGGCCATCCTTGTCGTTCTTGCATCCGAGGTTGGCGGTGCCCGTCGCGGCGCCGTTGCAGAATCCCGGCGAGAAGGCGTTCGCACCACCCGACGTCGTCACCTGATCGCCATAGGTGCCATCGCGGTTGGTATCGAAGACGAGCGTTTCGCCGCGATCGCTGCCTTGCAGCGTACCGCCACCGGCGATGCTGATATAGGGTCCGTTGAAGTCCTGCGAGGTGTCGCGGCCTTCCTGCGCCATCGCGGGCATGGCCATCGCGGTGGCCGCAAGCGCGGCAAGGAGAGAGAGGTTTTTCATTTTTTACTCCACTTTTTGAGTGACTTTGCAGTCGGCACCCCAACCCGCGGACTTTGCCCAAAGTTCCCTCGTGCCACGAAAACGGGACGAGCCGAGCCGCATGAAGCCGCCGAAAAGCGCCTTGCCAGCCGCCTTGGCGCCCCCCTATAGCTGAACCATGAGTCACGATTTGTTCGACGCCGCAAACCCCGCCACCGACAGCTATAACGCTTCGCAGATCGAGGTGCTGGAGGGGCTCGAACCCGTCCGCCGGCGTCCCGGCATGTATATCGGCGGCACCGACGAACGCGCGCTGCATCACCTCGCCGCCGAAGTCATCGACAACAGCATGGACGAGGCGGTCGCCGGCCACGCGACGCGGATCGAGATTTCGCTCGACGTCGGCAACCGGCTCACCGTCGTCGATAACGGCCGCGGCATGCCGGTCGATCCGCACCCGAAATTTCCGGGCAAGTCGGCGCTCGAAGTCATCATGACGATGCTCCATTCGGGCGGCAAGTTCGAGGGCAAGGCCTATGCGACCTCGGGCGGCCTCCACGGCGTCGGCGTCAGCGTGGTCAACGCGCTGTCGACCGAAACAGTCATCGAAGTAGCGCGGAACAAGCTCCTCTATCGCCAGCGTTTTTCGCGCGGCGCGCCGCTTGCCGGGCTCGAGGAACTGGGCCCCACGCCCAATCGCCGCGGCACCAGCGTTTCCTTCATTCCCGACCCCGAAATCTTTGGCGAGCACGGCCGTTTCAAGCCGCAGCGACTCTATCGCATGGCGCGCTCGAAAGCCTATCTGTTCGCGGGCGTCGAAATCCGCTGGAAATGTGCGCCCGAACTGATCGGCGACGATACCCCCGCCGAAGCGGTATTCCAGTTCCCCGGCGGCCTCGCCGACCATCTGAAGGAACAGATCGGCACGCGCGAATGCGCGACCGCCGAGCCCTTCGTCGGGCGGCAGGAATTTCCGGGCGATCAGGGGCGCGCCGAATGGGCGATCGCCTGGCCGCTGTGGTCCGACGGATCGTACAGCTGGTATTGCAACACCATTCCGACCCCGGCGGGGGGCACCCACGAAGCGGGCCTGCGCGCCGCACTGACCAAGGGATTGCGCGGCTTCGGCGAGCTTATCGGACAGAAAAAGGCAGCCCAGATCACCGCCGAGGATGTGTTCAACGGCGGTGAAATGATGCTGTCGGTGTTCATCCGCGATCCGCAGTTTCAGAGCCAGACGAAGGACCGGCTGTCGAGCCCCGAAGCCGCGCGTTTCACCGAGAATGCGGTGCGCGACCATTTCGACCATTTTCTGTCGGACAATATGGACCGCGGCCGCGCGCTGCTGGGCCTTGTCCTCGACCGGATGGACGAGCGGCTGAAGCGCAAGGCCGAACGCGAGGTCAAGCGCAAGACCGCGACGAGCGGGCGCAAGCTGCGCCTGCCCGGCAAGCTCACCGACTGTGCGAACGACGGGCCCGAAGGCACGGAACTGTTTATCGTCGAAGGCGACAGCGCCGGCGGCAGCGCCAAACAGGCGCGCGACCGCAAGACGCAAGCGATCCTGCCGATCCGCGGCAAGATTTTGAACGTCGCGAGCGCCAGTGCCGACAAGATCCGCGCCAATCAGGAAATCGCCGACCTTGCGCTCGCGCTCGGCTGCGGGATGCGCAAGGATTGCGATGCCGACCGGTTGCGTTACGAGAAGATCGTGATCATGACCGATGCCGACGTCGACGGCGCGCATATCGCGACGCTGCTCATGACCTTTTTCTTTCAGGAAATGCCCGACATCGTGCGCGAGGGGCATGTCTATCTGGCGCAGCCACCGCTCTATCGCCTTACCGCGGGCAACACTTCGGCCTATGCGCGCGACGACGCGCATCGCGCCGAACTCGAAGCGACGCAGTTCAAGGGCAAGAAGGTCGAAGTCGGACGTTTCAAAGGCTTGGGAGAAATGAACCCCAACCAATTGAAAGAAACGACAATGGACCCCGCGACGCGTTCGATGCTGCGCGTCACATTGCCGCAGGAATATGAAGAGCGGCACCAGGTCAAGGATCTGGTCGACCGCCTGATGGGCAAGCATCCCGAGCATCGTTTCCAGTTCATCCAGGCGAATGCCGCGACACTCGACGAGGCAGCGATCGACGCCTGAGGAGGCTTTCATGGCAGGATTTCGGTCGGGGGCGATAGCGGCAGCGATGCTGGCGGCGCTCCTGCCCGCAGCCGCTATCGCTCAAGCTGCCGCGACCACCGCGCCGGCGACACAAGCCGCCTTCGATCACCGCGCAGCGCAGCTGGTCGACCTGTTCAAGGGCAGCATCGCCTATGCGGATTATTTCGATCCGCATTTCCAGACTGCCGTGCCCGAACCGCAATTCAAGACCTTCAGCGCCGGCCTGATCGCGCAATATGGCGATCCGGTCGCGATCGACCGCGCCACGCGGACACACGGCCGCTCGGGCACCGTGCAGCTGCGCTTTGAACGAGGCGTCGCCACCGTCTTGCTGGACGTCGGTCCGGCGGCCGACGCGCGCGTGACGGGGCTGCGCATCACCGGCGTCACGGTGGCGGACGACGGTTTCGACAAGGTCGCGGCCGAGATCGCCGCACTGCCCGGCCAAACCGGTTTCCTTGTTGCCGAGCTTGGCGACAGGACCATCCGCCCCATCGCGTCGACGAACCCCGACCGGCAATTCGCCGTCGGTTCGACGATCAAGCTCTATGTCCTCGACGAACTTGCGGCCCAAGTGACCGCAGGGAAGCGGCGCTGGTCCGACGTCGTACCGCTGACGCACCTCAGCTTTTCGTCGGCGGCAACCGCCAACTGGCCGGTCGGCACACCGGTGACGTTGCAGACGCTGACGAACTGGATGATTTCGGTCAGCGACAATGGCGCGACCGACACGCTGATCCACCTGATCGGCCGCGAGGCGATCGAGGCGCGGATGCGCGCCGCGGGGCATAAAGATCCGTCGCGCAACATCCCGCTGCTCACCACCGTCGAGGCCTTTGCACTGAAAGGCGATAATTTCGTCGACCTGCGCGCACTTTTCGTGCGCGGCGACGATACGGCGCAGCGCCGGTTGATCGAGGACAACCGGAAGCGGCTGATCCTCGCCAACGTCGACGGGATCAGCTTCACCGAAGGTCCACGTTTCATCGAAAGCCTCGGCTGGTTTGCCAGCCCGAACGATATCGCCCGGCTGATGGCCGACCTGCGCACGCGCCGGTCGAAAACCCTGCTCGCCGCGATGGCGATCAACAACGGCGTCGGCCCGGTGGCGGCGGCCGACTGGAGCTATCTGGGCTACAAGGGCGGGTCCGAAAACGGCGTGCTGTCGATGAGTCTGCTCGGCCAGCGCAAATCGGATGGCAGATGGTTCGTCGTGACCGCGAGCTGGAACAATCCGGCGGCGAATGTCGAGGCCGAGCCACTGGTTGGACTGGTCACGCGCCTGCTTGCCCTCGCGGCAAAATGAGCGCGCTCAGTCCCTGAAACCAGCGCTGTCCCGACGCAATCCGTGACCCGCGTGCAGGGTCAGCCCAAGGCAACCGGCCAGCAGGACGGCATCCTTGAACAGAAACTGCGCGGTCGAACCCATGAACGGGAAACCATAGCCTTCCTGCCATAAGGGCACACCAAAGCTGAAGCTCAGCGTGACGAGGAAGGTGGCCATGCCCATCAGCCCGCCGAGCAGCCCGGCGCGATGCGACCACGCCCCCGATGCGATCAACGCACCCGTTGTCAGCTCGATCGTCCCGATGACATTGCTCGTCCCCTGAACGCCGATCAGCGGGTACATCCATGCGAACAGCGGATAGTGCATGGCGATCTCGGCCACGCCTTCGGCCTCATAGGCCGCAAATTTCGCGACCCCGAAAAATGCGAAGATAAATACCAACGACCAGCGGAGCGCACCGACCGCGAAAGTTGCAGGCGGAAGCCTGTCCAGAATTTTGAGCATGTGAATGTCCCCGAATGATGATTTCAGGGCTATTCGGACGGCCGCCGGGCCGGGTTACATCAGGCGGCGATCAAAGCCGCGACCAGCGCCTTGACCTTCGCCTGCCGCCACTGCGGCGTCGGCGCGACCAGCCAATAACCCTGTTTCACGGCGAAAGCGTCGCCCACCGGCCGCACGCGCCCCGCCGCGATATCCGCCTCGGCGAGCATCGCCGGAACATTCGCCTGCCCCAGCCCGTTGGCGGCGGCGTCGATCGCAAGACCCGCATCGCCGAGCCGCAGCGCGGGTTCGCCGTCGGCGACGGGGCAGCCTGGCCAGGCGATGCGCGTGTCGCTGCTCGCTCCCGGCCCCGCCACCGTGACCATCAACGCGTCGGCGAGCGCGACGCCCTCATGCTCACCGACACCGTCGGTCCAGAAGATCGCGAGGTCGAGGTTCGCTTCGGTGAAATCGATGCCGCTGTCGGCCGACACCAAAGTGAAGCGCACGTCGGGCGCCTGCTGGCTATACCGCGCAAGCCGCGGCGCCAGCCATTTGGCGGTCAGGTCGCGCGGCGCCGCGATCGTCAGCGACTGCGACGATTGTCCCGCCTGCATCGCGCGCACCGATTCCTCGAACTGCAAAAAGCCCTGCCGCAACGCGTCGAGCCCGGCGTCGGCCTCGCCCGTCAGTTCCAGCCCCTTCGGCGTGCGGCGGAACAGCACGACGCCGAGCATATCCTCGAGGGCGCGAATCTGCTGTCCGACGGCGGCCGGCGTCACCGCGAGTTCGTCGGCGGCGCGCGTGAAGCTCAAATGCCGGGCAGCGGCGTCGAACACGCGCAGGGCGTTCAGGGGCAGGTGCGTGCGTTTCATGACGCTGTCGCAGGCGCCACGAGCGGGAAATGCGGGATCGCGACGAGCATCTGCGATCCGTCGCCGAGTTCCATCGCATAGCTTCCGACCATCGACCCTTCGGGGGTCGGCAGCGGGCAGCCCGATACATAGTCATAGGCGCCGCCCGGCGCGATCAACGGCTGTTCGCCAACAACGCCCTCACCCTCGACTTCGCTGATCTGGCCGCGCCCGTCGCTGATCCGCCAATGGCGGCTGAGCAGCTGCACTGCGGTCTCACCATGATTTTCGACGCGGACATGATAGGCCCAGAACCAGCGGCCAAGCGCCGGATGCGACTGCTCGGGCAGGTAGCTGACCGCCACGCGCACGGTGATCGACCCGGTGGTCGCCGCAAAGGGGAAGAAGGAGTCGATCATCGTGGTCATGGCGTCAGCGTCGCTCAAAGCCCGACTTTGGTCAATGCCTGGTCCAGATCGGCGGTCACATCGCGCGGATCTTCAAGGCCGATATTGATGCGCAGCATACCCTCGACGACGCCCATGTCGATACGCGCTTCTTCGCTCACGCCATAATGCGTCGTCGTCCACGGGTGGCAGCACAGACTGCGCGAATCGCCGATATTGTTGCTGATGTCGACGAGTTCGAGCGCGTTGAGGAACGTCATCGCCCGTTCGCGCCCGCCGTCGAGTACGAAGGAGAAGATCGGGCCGCACGCGCTCGACTGGCTCATCGCCAGATTATGTTGCGGATGGCTCGCAAGTCCCGGATGCAGCATCCGCGCGACGCGCCCTTCGATCGCCTTGCCGACCGCGAGCGCATTTTCCGACTGGCGCCGCGCGCGCAGGTCGAGCGTCTCGAGCCCCTTCAGGACCACCCACGCGTTGAACGGCGACAGGTTCGGCCCCGTGTTGCGCTGAAACGGCAACAGCACGTCGTTGATGAATTTCTCCGTCCCGCACACCGCACCCGCGAGCACGCGCCCCTGCCCTTCCATCAGCTTCGTCGCCGAGTAAGCGACGACATCGGCACCGAAATCCATCGGGCGCTGGAGCGCCGCGGTCGCAAAGGCATTGTCGACGACGGTGGTGATGCCATGCGCCTTCGCGAGGCCGCACACATGTTTCATGTCGACGATATCCATCGTCGGGTTCGCCGGGGTTTCGAAGAAGAAGACCTTGGTGTTCGCCTTGATCGCCTTTTCCCACGCGTCGTTATCGCGCCCGTCGACGACGGTCGTCTCGATGCCGAACCGTGGGCAAAGATGGTCGACGAGCCAGCGACACGACCCGAAGGCGGCCTTTGCGGCGACGATATGGTCGCCCGCCGACAATTGGCACAGCAAGGCGGTCGTCATCGCGGCCATTCCGGTCGCCTGCGTGCGGCACGCTTCGGCGCCTTCCATCAGCGCGATGCGTTCCTCGAGCATCGAAACAGTCGGGTTCTGAAGGCGCGAATAGGTCATGCCCTGCTCTTCGCCGGCAAAGCGCGCCGCGACTTCCTCGGCGCTGTCATAAGTGTAGCCTGAGGTCAGGAAGAGCGCTTCGGACGTCTCGCCATGCTCGCTGCGCCACGTACCGCCACGTACCGCCTGCGTAGCGGGGTGCCAGTTCTTCGTCTTGCTGCGATCGAAACCCGTCGTCTTTTTCATTTTCTTATCCGTTCAAAACCGAAACCACCGCATCGCCCAATGCCGCCGTTCCCATATTGCCCCCCAGATCGGCCCCGCGGCAACCATCGGCGAGCACCTTCGCGACCGCCGCCTCGATCCGTGCCGCGCTCGCCTCGTCGCCGCCCGAATGGCGCAGCAGCATCGCGAGCGACAGGATCATCGCCAGCGGGTTCGCGACACCTTGCCCCGCGATGTCGGGCGCGCTGCCGTGGATCGGCTCGTACAATCCCAGCTTGCCGTCACTCAGCGACGCCGAGGCGAGCAGCCCGATCGAGCCGACACACATCGACGCCTGGTCGGACAAGATATCGCCAAAGAGGTTGCCGGTGACGACGACGTCGAACTGTCCCGGATTGCGCACGAGCTGCATCGCGGCGTTGTCGACATACATATGGGTCAGCGTCACATCGGGATATTCCGCGGCGACTTCGATCACCACATCGCGCCAGAGCTGCGAGGTTTCGAGCACATTCGCCTTGTCGACCGAGCAGAGGCGCTTCGCGCGGCCTTGTGCGGCGCGGAACGCGACATGCGCGATGCGGCGGACTTCGCTTTCGCTGTACGACATCACGTCATAGCCTTCGCGCTGCCCGTCGGACGTCGTGCGTGTGCCCTTTTCGCCGAAATAGACGTCGCCGTTGAGTTCGCGGACGATCAGCAGGTCGATCGCCGACGCGACTTCGGGGCGCAGCGCCGAACTGTCTTCGAGACCCGCAAACAGCTTGGCGGGGCGCAGATTGGCGAACAGGCCGAGTTCCGAGCGGAGGCCGAGAATCGCCTGTTCGGGGCGCAGGTGGCGCTCGACATTGTCGAAGCGCGGATCGCCGACCGCGCCGAAGAGGAGGGCATCGGCGGCTTTCGCCTTCGCGAGCGTTTCGGGCGGCAGCGGATGGCCGGTCGCTTCATACGCCGCCCCGCCGACGAGCGCGCGGTCGAGCGTCACCGGCAAGGCGAGCGCGGCGAGAACCTTCTCGACCTCCGCCATGATTTCCGGACCAATACCATCGCCAGCCAGCAGCAGGATTTTCAACGCGTCGCCCTTTCGTATCTCGCCAGCCGCTTAGACAGCGGCGGCGCGTCACGCAACCGCCCTGCCCAGCCGGTCGAGCAATCTTTCCCTTACGGACAGCAAGTCGCGGTTGCGGCCGTCGAGCAGGTCGCGGTCGAGGAAGTGACCGGTGATCGCCAGTCCGTCGATCACATCGGGCAGGGACGGGTTCGCATCGGTGCCGCGCAGGAAGGATGGCAGGCGCATCAGCCGCGCCTCATAGCCCGCCGCCGCGGCCCTGCTGACCGCACCCCCCGATTTCGGGCTGACGAATGCGAGGTCTTCGGACGCGCCCGTCACGACACATTCGTCGAGGTTCATCCCGAACCCCAGTTCGGCGAGCAGCAATTGCTCGTACCGCGCCAGCGCGCCAGCCCATTGCCGCGCCGACGACGCGGCGCCGATCGCGTCGAGCACCGCCGAAAGCGCGGCGTAGAGCGCCGGATAGGGCTGGCTTTCGGGCAAAGTTGCGGCAGTCAGGCTCGTTGCCCAGTCGATCGCCGCGGCGGGCAGCGGTTCGGCGAGCAAGGGCGCGCGGCTGGTCAGCAATTCGGCGGTCGCACCGGCAAGCTGTTCCTCGGTTCGTGCGCGCATTTCGAGCGCGACCAGATTACCCGGCATCAGGATCGGCCGCAGCCGCCGCGAGCGTCCGCCGCGCACATAACCCGCGACCAGCCCCGCCTCTTCGGTCAGCGCGCGCAAAATCGCGCCATGCTCACCATGCGTGCGCACCGCGCAGACGATCGCCTCGGCGGTCAGGCTGGTCAAAGCACCATCTGCGTCTGCGTCACCAGCGCGACCTCGGCGCCCTCCTCGGTGCGGATGCGCGTCTGCCACACCGACAGGCGCTTGCCGATCTTCACCGGAGCCGCCTCGCCAATGAGCGTCGATCCCACAGGGCCAGCGCCGAGGAAATTGGTCTTGCTTTCGATCGTCGTCGTACCGTTCGCGCCTTCGGGCAAGGTCAGGAAGGCCCCGACCGCACCAAGGCAGTCGGCAAAGGCCATGATCGCGCCGCCATGGACGATCCCGCCCGCGGTACAGATTTCGGGCCGGACGAGGAGCTTGCCCGCAACGCGCTCCTTGCTGCCTTCGTGAATGGTGACGCCCAGCGTCGTCGCCAGCGGCATGGCGGCTGCAAAATCCATAATCTTCCCCTCACCGTCCCGAATGATAGAAATCATGCACCGCCTGCGCGACCGCGGCGCTCACGCCCGGCGCCTTGCGCAGGTCTTCGAGGCTCGCGCCGCGCACCGCGCGCGCGGTTCCGAAATGCATCAGCAGCGCCCGCTTGCGCGCCGGGCCAATCCCCGGCACTTCGTCGAGCGGCGACGTGCCCATCGCCTTTGCACGCTTTTGCCGGTGCGCTCCGATCGCGAAGCGGTGCGCCTCGTCGCGCAGCCGCTGGATGTAGAAGAGCACCGCATTGTTCGGTGGCAGCGTGAATTCGCGCCCGTCGGGATGATAGAAGGTCTCGCGCCCGGCGTTACGGTCGGGGCCCTTGGCAACGCCGACATAGGTCAGATCATCGATCCCCAGCTCGGCGAGTACCGCGCCCGCGGCCGACACCTGTCCCTTGCCGCCGTCGATCAGCACAAGGTCGGGCCATTCACCCTTGGTGCGCTCGGGATCCTCCTCGATCGCGCGCGCGAAGCGGCGCTCGAACACCTCGCGCATCATCGCGAAATCGTCGCCTGGCCGTGTCTCGGCACGCTTGATGTTGAACTTGCGATACGCACCCTTGATCCAGCCCTCGGGGCCCGCGACGACCATCGCGCCGAGTGCGTTGGTGCCCTGAATATGGCTGTTGTCATAGATTTCGATGCGCTGCGGCGGGTTTTCGAGGTCGAACAGCTCGGCAAGCTCGCGGCCAAGCTTCGCCTGGCTGCTGCTCTCCGCCAGCCGACGATCCAGTTCTTCGCCCGCGTTGCGCACCGCCTGTTCGAGCAGGCGGCGGCGGTTGCCGCGCTGCGGCACGCTGATTTCGATCTTACGGGCGCCGCTTTCGCCGAGCGCCTCAGCGAGCAACGCGCATTCGTCGGGCTCGCGATCGACGAGGATCAGTTTCGGCGGCGGCACACCCTCATAGAATTGCATCAGGAAGCTCGCCATGACCTCGGCTTCGGGCACGCCCGACACATGCGCCGGGAAGAAGCTGCGATGCCCCCAATTCTGTCCGCCACGGATGAAGAAGCCCGCGATGCACAGCTGCCCGCCCTTCGCGGCGAGCGCAAACACGTCGGCATCGCCCAGCCCGTCGGCGTGAACCGACTGGCTGCCCTGAATGAAGGTCAGCGACTTCAACCTGTCACGGATCACCGCCGCCTGCTCATAGTCCATCGCCTCGGCAGCCTTGGTCATCGCATCGCCCAGCCGCTTCTGGACCGCGGTCGAGCGGCCTTCGAGGAAGTCCTGCGCGTCGCCGACCAGCCCGGCGTAATCCTCCTTCGAAATGCGGTCGACGCAGGGCGCGCTACACCGCTTGATCTGATAGAGCAGGCACGGCCGCGAGCGGTTGGCGAAGAAGCTATCGGTGCAGCTGCGCAACAAAAAGGTCTTTTGCAGCGCATTCAGCGTCTGCGCCACCGACCCCGCACTCGCGAACGGCCCGTAATAGCGGCCCTTCGCGCGCCGCGCGCCACGATGCTTCTGGACGCGCGGAAAATCATGGTCGGTGCGCAGCAGGATGAAGGGGAAACTTTTGTCGTCGCGCAGCAGCACATTGTACGGCGGGCGATAGCGCTTGATCAGCTGCGCTTCGAGCAGCAGCGCCTCTGCCTCGCTCGTCGTCGTGACGATCTCCATCGCGCGCGTCTGCGCGACCATCCGCTGAAGCCGCTGCGGCAGCCGCGCGACCTGCGTATAATTGGTCACCCGGTTCTTGAGCGCACGCGCCTTGCCCACATAGAGCACGTCGCCGCGCGCATCGAGCATCCGGTACACGCCGGGGCGCGTCGGCAGTTTGCGCACGACGCTGCGGATCGCCTCGGCGCCGCGTTCGAGGTCGGGCTGGTCGCCTTCCCCGTCGCCGCCGCGCATCACATAGGTCGCTTTTTCTTCGTTGAATCGGTCGGGAGCGTTCGGGCGGGCCATGATTTTGCATGTAGGCGATGGCGATGCGACCCGCCATAGTGCGCGGGGTAAAACATAGGAGGGGTCTTATGGAAATTCGCGGCAAACTGGCGCTGGTGACGGGCGGTAGCGACGGGATCGGGCGCGAGATCGCGCTGCAATTGCAGGGTGCAGGCGCCAGCGTCATCGTCACGGGCCGTTCGGCCGAGAAGTTGCAGGCGATGGCGGCGCTCGGCTTCGGCACTATCGCGAGCGACTTGTCGACCCCGGCTGGCGTCGATGTGGTCGTCGAAGGCGTCGCGGGAAAACCGCTCGCCTTGCTCGTCAACAACACGGGGGTTGGCAGCGAATATGAGCTCGACAAGCCCGAAACGCTGGAGAGTGCCGCGCAGTGCATCCGCACCAACCTTGATGCGCCGATCGCGCTCTGCACACGGCTGCTGCCAGTGCTTCGCGCCCAGCCCGAAGCCGCGATCGTCAACGTCACCTCGGGTCTCGCGATTGCGCCGCGTGCGGGCGGATCGATCTATTGCGCGACCAAGGCAGGGCTGCGCAGCTATACGCAGGCGATCCGTCACTTGCTGAAAGACAGCAATGTGCGCGTGATCGAAGCATTGCCGCCTGTGGTTGAAACGAACATGACCGCGGGGCGCGCGGGCAAGAAGATGAGCGCACATGATTGCGCCGCCGAAATCGTCAGCGGCATTCGCACCGGAAAGCGTGAGGTCAACGCCGGGATGGTGAAGATGCTGCAGTTCGTCCACAGCGTCTCGCCCGCGCTCGCGCGCCGGATCATGATCCGGTTTTGAGGATGGCCGATATGATCACCCTCTATGGCGAAGGCCGCGGTTTCCGTGTTGCCTGGCTACTCGAAGAAATGGGGCGTCCCTATCATATGCGGCCGGTCGATCTGCTCGACGGCCTCGATAAGGACAGCGAATTTCTGGCGATCAACCCCGCCGGATTCATCCCTGCGATCGTCGACGGCGACACGGTGATGGTCGAATCGATCGCGATCATGGAATATCTGCTCGCGCGTTACGGACCCACTCCGTTCGCGCCGACGCCGGACGACCCGGCCTTCCCGACCTATCAGCAGTTCCTCCATATGGGCGAAGCGGGTCTCGCGGGTCCGATCAACGCCATTGTCGCGACGCACATCCTCGCGCCCGAAGCCGAGTGGGAAAACCGGACGACAGAGTGGGCGCTCGACATCTTCAAAAGCCGTCTCGGCCTTGTGAGCCGCCAGCTGGCGCGCACGCGCTATATCGCCGCCGACCATTTTACCGCCGCCGATATCTCGGTGACCTACGCGCTCCAGTTTGCCCAGCGCACAATCGGCTTTACCTTCGGCGCGACCGAACTCGACTATATCGAACGGACCAGGGCGCGGGCGGGATATCAGCGTGCGATGGACAATTTCCCGGCGACCAAGGCGTGGGTCGCGGGATTGGCCGGAACGAACTAGCCCCCAAAGCAAAACGCCCGCGGAAACCGCGGGCGTTTCGATAATCAGCGATGTCGAAAGGCTCAGCCCCTGGCGACGCCAGCGATCGCCTGATCGACCAGCGCCTTGTCGGCATTGGCATCATGCTTGTCGGCGATCAGCTTCGCCGCCGCATCGGTCGCAGCCTTGGCGGCCGCGGTGCGGACTTCGGCGAGCGCACCGGCTTCGGCTGCGGCAATCCGGTCTTCGGCCATCTGCTTGCGGCGCGCGATCAGCGCGGTCGCATCGGCCTTTGCCTTCGCAACCAGCGCTTCGGCTTCGGCGTCGGCGCGGGCGCGCATTTCGTCGGCTTCCTTCGCCGCATGGGCGAGCTTGGCTTCATATTCAGCCTTCAGCGATTCGGCGTCGAGGCGCAGCGCTTCGGCTTCCTTGAGCTGCTTCGAAATCTCGGCAATCTTGTTGTCGAGCATGCCCGCGACCATCGCCGGCACCTTTTTCCAGAGCAGGATCGCGATAAAGATCGCCATCGCGATCGACACCCAGACGGTCGCGTCGATGAAACCGAAGGATGCTGGCTCGGCCACGCCCTCCGACAGGATCAGAGCAAAATTAGCCATGGAGCACCGCCTTCACCGCCGCCTTGGCATCTGCCGCGGCAATCTTCACGCCCGACAGCTTGGCGACGAGGTCGCCCGCTGCTTCGGCCGCTACCGATTCGATTTCGGCCATCGCCGAGCTGCGCGCCGCGCGGACATCGGCTTCCGCCGCCGACAGCTTGTCGGCGAGTTCGGCGTCGATCTTTGCAAGGCGCTTTTCGGCGTCTTTTGCGGCCTTGTCCTTGGCGTCCGTTACCGACTTTTGCGCGGCGGCGCGGCTGGCGTCGCTTTGCTGGCGATAGCTTTCTTCCAGCGCGTCGGCGGCGGCATGGGCTGCCTTCGCCGCGGCCAGATCGTCCGCCACCTTGCGGTCGCGCGCGTCCACCGTCGCCTCGATCTTCGGCAACATGCCGCGGCCGATGACGAAAAAGACGAAGCCGAAGGTCAGCAGCACCCAGAAAATCTGTGATGCGGCATACCAGTTTTCAGCAAATTGGCTGATTTGAGGCATGGATACTCTCGACCGACAAGGAAAAATTCAGTCGCGGGGCCGCACCCGAACGGGCGGCCCCGCAAACGGGATCAGGCCGCCTTCAGGTACAGCAGGATCGCGATAAGGAACGACAGCAGGCCGAGAAGTTCGGCAGCCGCGAAGCCGATGAACAGGCGGCCCTGCTGGCCGTCGGCAGCTGCGGGGTTACGCAGCGCGCTTTCGAGGAAGCTACCGAACACGTTGCCCACACCGATGGCGGCCATACCGGCACCGATAGCGGCCAGACCGGCGCCGATGAGCGAAGCAGCTTGAACGTCCATTTTATACTCCTTGGAAAAACATTGATTATACGGTTGAAATATCAGTGCAGATTGATCGCGTCGTTCAGATAGAGCGACGTAAGCAGCGCGAACACATAGGCCTGGATACCCGCGACCAGCAGTTCGAGCCCGCTGATGCCGACCATCAGCGCCATGCTGGGGATGCCGACGCCGAGCCCGACTGCGGGGCCAGCGGCGATGCCGTCGATGATGAACGAGGCGAACACCTTCATGAGCACGTGGCCCGCGGTCATCGCGACGAAGAGTCGCAGCGCGAGGCTGAACGGGCGGACGAGGAACGACACGAGCTCGATCACCGGGATCAGCCACAGCAGCCACCAGGGCGTGCCATGCGGGACGAAAAGCGAGAAGAAATGCAGGCCGTGGCGCCAGAAACCGACGATCAGGACGATCGAGAAGCTCAGGATTGCGAGAAAACCGGTAATTGCGAAGTGGCTCGTCACGGTGAAGGGATGCAGGCCGAACAGACCGAACGGCATCAGACCGATCACGTTCAGCATCAGGATGAACATGAAGAGCGAGAAGACATAGGGCGTATATTTACGGCCTTCGGGGCCGATATTCGCGTTCATCATGCCCGAAATGAAGCCGGTGAAACCTTCGACGGCGACCTGCCAGCGACCGGGAACGAGCTGACGCTTCATCCCGCCGATCATGAAGGCCCAGAGGAGAAGACCGGCGATGACCATCCACATCGCGCTCGTCGTAAAGGCAACCTCATGATTGCCGACATGGAACATGTCGAACATCTTCTGCACCTCGAACTGGTGCATCGGGTCCACTTTACCTTGATCCGCCACGCGATACCTCGCCTTAAATCCCCGTCAGTCCGGCTTTGTCGGCCGGACGTTCGCAATCCGAAATATGTTTCTGAAGGCGACGACTATTCCGAGGAACAGTACCGCCAACAGGCCCCAGGGTGCCGTGCCCGCAAAATGGTCGATCGTCCAACCAACCAGCGCGCCGCCACCGATCCCGCCCAGCAGTTCGGCCAGAACGCGGTTGCCGAGCTTGTAATTCGCATCGGTCTCCGGTCCGGCGTTCACTGCGGTCCGCTTCGCTTCTGCGGCTTCGGCCCGGTCCAATCGCTCTTCGAGCGAGACCAGGCGCGAATCCTCCGAAGCTGGTTCCGGATCGCTGCCGTTCCCCGTCATTTGTGCCATCCTCCTGAAACAGAGCCGATATCCATCGATTCCGCCTGCGAAAAAAGGCCCGAAAATTCGGGGGACCCCTAAGGCGCGGTCCGTTTAGGAACGACGCCCGATGAAGTCAATGCTTGTGCGCAGGTGCACAAAATTGGCGCAGCACGGGCGCGCAAAAATGCCGCCGCGTTTAGGGGCGCGGCGGCATCTGAGGGCTCTCGAGCCCCATTATGCGGTTCGGCGGTTTACGGGCAGCGCGCGTCGCGTTCGGGCGGGCCGCTATCGCGGGTCTTCCATGCACCGCCCGGAGTCTGATATTTCTCGCCCGGCTTGGTCTGCGCGATCAGGTTGCAGCCGCTGGTGAATGCGAATTGTTGCACCGTACTGCCGGTCGACTGCGCGCTGGCGGTGTAGGCCGCTTTACGCTTGATGTTCAGATCCTCGACCAACGCGCGGATCGCCGGGGTCGGCGTCGTTGCAAAGCCGAGATAGCCGTCGACCTGCTCGCCGATCTGCCCCGCGGCGCGCGCGGCCGCATAGGCGGGATCGCGCTGCGCCATCGCCGACGGCACAGCGAGGGCAACGGCGGCGGTCGCCGCAATCGCGGCGAGGGCCAGTCCGGTCGGTTTCCACTTCGTCATACGCATCTTCCTATTCCCCATCAGAATATCTCGCTATTCTGCTCGATGAGCTTCTTGGCATCGCCATCCAGCCTGTACACCACTTCCTGACGGATGTTGATGTTCAGGTTGATCTCGATCGGCTTGTCGGGCGTTTCGATCTGGACGCAGCCCGCAAGGGCCGACATTCCCGTCATCAGTGCCAGACAGCGACCGCTTATGGCCAGCCTCCTTGCTCCAGTCTTGGTTTTCTTCATCGCATGGGCTCGCTTTCTGGAGGCTGAACGGGTGGTGGTGCGCCTTTTGCGGCGGCTTCGGCTTCTTCCTGCGCGCGCATCAACGCGGGCAGATTCTGTTCGATCAACAGCGAAGGGTCGTAAAAGCCTTTCGCCGAGGTCAGCAACTGGCGGAACGGCGCCTTGATCTTCACATTGAAGACCAGCGGCAGTTTCGCAACCTGGTTGGTCAGGAAATTGCGCGTCGCACCCACCCCCTGCCCCACACCGCCAAAGCGGATATCGGTCACCATTTCGCCGTCGAGGTCGCCGTTCAGGATGATGGTGAGGTCGTCATATTTGAGGCTACGCAGCGCGCCAAAGGCAAAATTGGCGATTGCGCCCAGATTACGGTTCGACAATTCGCCGACATAGGCAAGCGTGCCGCCGCCAGCACGCGAATCGATACGCCCGCCCACGATCCGTCCGCCCAGCCCGTCGAACTCGACCGGCAGCGTCCCGTCGAACACGCCGGTGGCGTTGATATTTTCGAAGCCGAAACTTTGCAGGAAGACCGCCGCGTCGACCCCAACGATATCGAACGACAGCCGCCGCGCGTTTTCGGCGCTGAAATCGAGCGTCGTCGGATGGAGCAACAGCTTGCCGCCGGCGAAGGGCCAGCTGCCGCCCTCGACCCGCACCCGGTTGTCGCCGAGCAATCGATATTCGATCTCGCCGTCGAGCACCGGAATGCCGGGGTTGATCTCCTTGATCTTCGCGATCTGCCCCGGCGCCGACTTGAGCCCGATCAAGTCGTCGAAGCTGAGCGTGGTGGTCAGGCCGGTCACCGGGCCGAAGGCCGCGGCGAGACTGGCGTCGGCGGTCGCAAAGGTGCCGCGGCTGGTGACGCCGCCGGCGGTCCACTCGATCCGCCCGTCGCCGACCACCGACCCACGGACATTGGCGACGACGCCGAGCGCGAGACTGGTCAACTGGTCGGGCTGGAACGCCTCGTTGAATCGCAGTTCCTTGACGGTCAGGTCGGCCGAGCCGCTGCTGTCCGCGAGCCGGTGGCGGATCAGCGTGTCGAGAATTTTCGTCCCCGTCTTCCGCTCGTTGAAACCCGCTTTCGCTTCAATGACCCCGTTCGCGAAGCGCAGGTTCGCGTCGCTGCTGACGAGCGGGAAGAAGCGCGGGTCGGGCGCGGCGTCGGTAAGTTGCAGCCCACCGTCGAGCGTCAACGCGCCATTTGCAAAGCGCCACGTTCCAGCGACCTCGCTCATATCCAGCGGCACCGCGCCGATCTTGCCGTTCGCGCCGCGCAGCTCGCCCGCCATGCCCTGCGGCGCCCGACGTCCGCTCAGGCTGTCGGCCGCGAAACGCGTGACGCTCTCCCCCTCGCCGAGCCGGACATCGGCGCGCGCGAGCGACCAGCGCATCGCCGACAGGTCGATGTTGGCAGGACCGCTTTTCAGGCTGAATGGCGAACTGCCGCTTGTGCCGCGCAGCAATATGGCGGGAATGCGGATATTTCCGCGCAGCCCGTCCGGCCCCGCGCTCAGCAGCGGCGCACCCGGCTGGCTGCACAGATCGACCGCGCTGCGACCCAAACGGAAACCGCCGACGTCGATCCGGTCGGCGCCGACGCGGCTGCATCCGCCGTCGAACGCCAGCGCCCCCGTCGGCGCAAGGAAGCCGTTCAGCGGCACCGTCAGCCGCTCGACACGCCCGCCCGCAAGCGGTCCCGATAGCGCCGCCGTCGTCGCAAAACGAAGCAACCCGCCCGCACCGCCCGAAAAACGCACCGGCGTCAGCGCCAGCCGCGCCCCTTCGGCGCCATAAGGATCGAGGCTGGCGAGGCCGGTCACCCTGCCCTCCTCATTGCGATCGAGGCTCAGCGTTCCCGAAGGCAGGTCGCCGCCCGCGATGCTCCAGCGTCCCGTGGCGATCACGGCGGGCTCGTCGGCACCATAAAGATAGCCGATGCGGCTGTCCGCGCTGCCGACGAAGCGTGCGCCGCTGGCGCTCGTCAGCACAGGCGCGATCAGGTCGACGCGCGCAGTCGGCCCCTCGCCCGCCAGCGCGAAACCCGCGCTGCCGCTCGCATCGGCGAGCACGCGGCTCAGCGCGCCGACGGCCTTCGCCGCCAGCGGCCCCACGGGCGAACCCGCCAGCCCGCGCGCGCTTTCGGCGAGCGAGCGACGCAAATCGGCGCTGCCGCTTGCGCGGGCGAAGCGGATCTGCCCGTCAAATTTCGGCGCCGCACTGCCGACGCTGCCGCTGGCGTCAAGATTGACGGTCCCGGCCGCAAAATCGGCGCCGCGAAGGCGCGCCATGTCGGCATCGACGTCGAGCTTCGTCAGCACCGCAGTGCCGTCGAAGCGCGCGCGCAGGCCCATCCGATCGGCCGCGACGGGCCCCGCGACAAGCCGCGCGATGCTCGCGTCGGCCGTGCCCTTCCAGCTTTGCAAATCTTCGGCGAGCGACAGGTCGAGCGCGATTTGCGGCGACGCGGCGGTGACACGCCCGTCGGTGCAGCGAAGAGCGCCGCCACGCAACGGGCCGACAAGCTGCGGCCGGACGTCGCGGACGAGAACCTCGCCGTAGAAACTGATGTCATCGCCGCTGCACCCCGCCGCCGCGATGCGCGGGGCAACGAGCGCGAGCTTGCCCGTAAAGTCGCGGCGCAGATTACCGCCACCGTTGAGTGCCGCGCCGACATTGCCCCACGGCGTCTCGACCCGTGCCCTGGCGTCGCGCAGCACGACCGACAGGTCGGGCAGCGCAAAAGGATCGGTGCTCGTGGGATCGCGAAATTTGTCGAGCGCGCCAAAAGAGAGGCGGTCGTCGACGAAGCGGCCATAGAGCCGGACTCCTTCGGCGCGGATTTCCGACACATAGGGACCGCGCCAGCCATAGCCGAGCAGGACTTCGACCTTCTTCGCGGTCAGGTCGGGACGCTTCGGGTCACCGATGACGATGTTGGACAATATCTCGCTGCGAAAACCGATCCGGTCGATCGTATAGCGCGCAGGGACGCCGCGGCTTTCGAGCTGGTCGGCGATGAATTCGTCAGCGATCGGCTCCCGCGCGATCCACACCCCCGCGACGAGGATGATGACCGCGCCGGCGGTCAGCCAACGCTTCCTGAACAGCACAGTCCGGTACTTCCACCGCAGCTCCGCGCCGTCTTCCACATCAGTCATGGAAATCAGCCGATGACGTCATGGCGGCAAAATCCCGTCCCTCGACCCGAACCCCGTTCAGGACAGAAACGCCGGAAATTCCGTTTCGATGCAGGAAATTGATCCGGTTCGCCATCTTCCTTTTCCTATGACCGTTGAGTGCACCCCACAAGGCGGTTATTGCGGCCGTCATGGGGGATACGCCCGATCATCTGGGACATCGCGCACGGTTGCGCGCGCGGCTGCTCGACGACGCCGATGGGCTCGCCGATTACGAGCTGGTCGAATATCTCCTCGCGCTCGCGATCCCGCGCCGCGACACAAAGCCGCTGGCGAAAACGCTGCTGCGCGAATTCGGATCACTGGCGCAGCTTGTCAGCGCCGATCCCGAATCGCTGCGCCGCGTCGACGGATTGGGCGACACCGGCATCGCCGCGCTCAAGATCGTTCAGGCAACCGGACTGCGCCTGCTGAAGGGCGAGTTCCGCGACAAGCCCCTGCTTTCCAGCTGGGATGCGCTGCTGGACTGGCTGCGCGCCGACATGGGACCGATCGATGTCGAGCGCGTTCGCGTGCTTTATCTCAACGCGCGCAACATGCTGATCCGCGACGAGCTGGCGAGCGAAGGATCGATCGACCAGTCGGCCATCTATGTTCGCGAGGTGATCAGGCGCGCGCTCGAACTCGGCGCCTCGGCGATCATCCTGGTCCACAATCATCCGAGCGGCAGTCCCGAACCGAGCCGGCAGGATATCGCGATCACAAAGGAGATTGCGAGCGCGGCGGCGAAGCTGGGGATCGCACTGCACGACCATATCGTCATCGGCGGTTCCGATTATCGCAGCTTTCGTGCGATGGGCCTCCTCTAGCCGCGACCTCCGCCGCCAGGGGCGTTTGACTTCCGCCGCCCCCTGCATCATCATCCGCTTCATGCAGATTCGACGCGGCCTTCTCCGCTTCCGTTTCCACGGAGGACAGCTTCTCGCGGGCATTTAGCCCCGGGTTCCGGCGCGACTGCCCCGAACCCGGGGCAAATTCCGTTCAACAAAGCCACGCGCGGCCGCCGCGCGTCAGCCGGAAAGTCCGCGCCATGACCAAGAAGAAAAAGGGGGCCGCGATGCCCCATATCCGCATGATCGACAGCGAAGCCGATGCGCTTACCGAACTGACGCTGCACCAGCAGCGCGATTCGGTCCGTTTCTATGAATTGCTGCTCGGCGAGATCGATCGCGCCGCCATCTGCGACCGTTCGAAGATCCCGCCCGACGTGGTAACGATGGGATCGAAGGTCACTTTCAGTGACGAGAAAAACGGCACCGAACGCACCGTCCGTCTCGTGTACCCGGCCGAAGCCGACATTTCGGCGGGCCGGATGTCGATCCTGACCCCGGTAGGTGCGGGGCTGATCGGCCTGAGCGTCGGCCAGTCGATCAACTGGCCCGACCGCGGCGGCACCGAACATCGCCTGACGATCGTCGCGGTCGAGCAACCGGGCTAATTTGAGCGGAACAGCGATGCAGCCGCCGGATCGCTCCGACGGCTGCACCACCCCGCGGGACGCCCTCAGGCGCCGCGCGACAGGAAGCCGGTCAATTCGGTCTTGTTCACACCGCCCGACTTGTCGCCGTCGGCCGATGCAAAGGCCTGACCGATCCAGCTTTTCACCTCGGCCGATTCGACATCGGCGCTGGGATCGGTGGCGGCGCGCAGCTTTTTCATCCAGGCGCCGAATTCGGTCTGGTTCAGGTCGCCATTCTTGTCCCCGTCATAGGTCGGGAATTCCTGCTCGACGATCTGGGCGATCTGGGTCGGGGTTGCAGCGCCCCCCGACGGGGCAGGCTGGCTCGAAGCCGGCGGCGTTGTAGACGCGTCGGGCGCGGGCGCCGGGCTCGTCGTATCCGGAGCCGGTGCGGGCTCCGTGGCGGCCGGCGGGCTTGCCGGGTCCGACGCGGGCGCTGTAGTTTGCGCGAGTGCCGGGAAGCTGAGGGCGGCTGCGCCGACCAAGAGCATCTGCTTCAACATGATCTATCTCCTGATATGGGATTACTGCGGTTCCGATTCGGGTTTTTCCCCGGAATCCGGTGCGGGCTGGTCGGCCGGAGGGGTCGGCTCTGCCGCGGGGGGCGTGTCGCTCGGTGCTGCGTCCTCGGTCGGGGCCTGATCGGTCGGCTTGGTTTCGTCCGTCGGCTTTTTCTCGGGTTCGGGGGTCGTCGTGTCGGTCGGCGCCGGCTGCGACTGCGTGCTCGGGGCCGGTTCGTCGGCCGGAGCGGTCGTCTGCGCCAGAGCGGGGAAGCTGATGGCCGCGGCGCCAATCAAAAGCACTTGTTTCAACACATTTATTCTCCTGTAACGACGACTTCGGCGGTCGGTGCGACCCGTCGCCTTTCTGATGGGACATGAAGGCAACCCATCGCCTTTCCGCAAAGTTGCGGGCGTTCCGCATTTGGCGAAACGCCCCGTCCCTGCTACGGGGCGCCCCGTCGTGGTTCCGCAGGGATTCCGCGACGAGGCGCCCAAAAAGGAAGGAAATTCAATGGTTCCGCGTTACGCACGGCCGGAAATGACCGCGATCTGGTCGGCCGAGAATCGCTTTCGCATCTGGTTCGAGATCGAAGCGCACGCGACCGACGCCCTTGCCGAACTGGGCACCGTACCGAAATCGGCCGCCAAGGCCTTGTGGGACTGGTGGGCGACCAATCCGGTAATCGACGTCGCCGCGATCGACGCGATCGAGGCCGTCACCAAGCACGACGTCATCGCCTTCCTGACGTGGGTCGCCGAAAATGTCGGCGACGAAGCGCGCTTCATGCATCAGGGCATGACCAGTTCCGACGTGCTCGACACCTGCCTCGCGGTCCAGCTCAGCCAGGCCGCCGATATCCTGCTCGCCGACCTCGACGCGCTGCTCGAAGCGATCAAGCGCCGCGCTTATGAGCATAAGCTCACCCCGACGATCGGCCGCAGCCACGGCATCCACGCCGAGCCTGTGACCTTCGGGCTCAAGCTTGCCGAGGCCTACGCCGAATTCTCGCGCTGCAAGCTGCGCCTGCAAGCCGCGCGCGCCGAAATCGCGACCTGCGCCATCTCGGGCGCGGTCGGCACCTTCGCCAACATCGACCCGCGCGTCGAAGCGCATGTCGCCGCGAAACTCGGCCTCGCGATCGAGCCCGTGTCGACGCAGGTCATTCCGCGCGACCGCCATGCGATGTTCTTCGCCGTGCTCGGCGTCATCGCCTCGTCGATCGAGCGCCTGTCGGTCGAGGTCCGCCACCTCCAGCGCACCGAAGTGCTCGAGGCCGAGGAATATTTCTCGCCCGGCCAGAAAGGTTCGTCGGCGATGCCGCACAAGCGCAACCCCGTGCTGACCGAGAATCTGACCGGCCTTGCGCGCATGGTGCGGAGCGCCGCCATCCCCGCGATGGAAAATGTCGCGCTGTGGCACGAACGCGACATCAGCCATTCGTCGGTCGAACGCTTCATCGGTCCCGACGCGACGATCACGCTCGACTTCGCGCTCGCGCGCCTGACCGGCGTCGTCGACAAGCTGCTCGTCTATCCTGCACGGATGCAGAAGAATCTCGACCGCATGGGCGGGCTCGTCCATTCGCAGCGCGTGCTGCTCGCGCTGACGCAGGCGGGTGCCAGCCGCGAGGAAAGTTATGTTCTGGTCCAGCGCAACGCGATGAAGGTGTGGGATTCGGACGGTCAGCTTTCGTTGCTCGACCTGCTGAAGGCCGATGCCGACGTCACCGCGAAGCTGTCTGCCGACGAGCTGACCGCGCTGTTCGACCTCGGCTATCATATGAAGCATGTCGACACGATCTTCGACCGGGTGTTCGGGGCGGCATAGCCCCGGACTGGAATCGCGCGGCAATCTGTCATAGGGTTGGCGCCGGACCGTCAGAGGAGCAAGACGAAGTGGGAATCCTGCGAACGATCATCTGGGTCTTGCTGACCGCCGTTCTCGTCATTTTCGCGATGGCAAACTGGATTCCCGTCACCGTCACGATCTGGCCCGGTCAGGTGCTCGACACCAAATTGCCCGTGTTGATCCTCACCGCCTTCCTGATCGGCAGCATACCGATGTGGATCGCGCTGCGCACGACGCGCTGGTCGATGAAGCGCCGCCTCGACGCGAGCGAGCGGCAGGCGGCGGATCTCCGCGCGCTTGCCAATCGGCCCGTCGAGGTCACGCCGGCTGCACCGGTCAACGACGTGCCCCCTGCCCCCACCGACCTTTTCTCCACGGACAAACCATGACCTCACCGCTTTATCTCGCCATCGACACGACGCACCTCGACGCCGCGCTGACGCTGGCGCAGAAGGTGCGGCGCCACGTCGGCGGGCTGAAACTCGGTCTCGAATTCTTCTGTGCCAACGGTCACCACGGCGTCCACGAAATGGCGAAGCTCGGCCTGCCGATCTTCCTCGACCTCAAGCTGCACGACATTCCCAACACCGTCGCAAAGGCGATTCAGGCGCTGCGCACCCTCGAACCCGCGGTGCTGACGGTCCACGCCGCAGGCGGCCGCGCGATGCTCGAAGAGGCGAAGGCAGCGGCGGGTCTCAATACCAAGGTCGTCGCGGTCACCGTGCTCACCAGCCTCGATGCGCCCGATCTCGACGATATCGGCGTTGGCGGTACGCCGCATGATCAGGTCGTGCGCCTCGCCGCGCTCGCACGCGAATCCGGTCTCGACGGCATCGTCTGTTCGGGGCAGGAAGTGAAAGCGGCGCGCAAGGCGTGGCCGGGCGGCTATTTCGTCGTCCCCGGAGTGCGCCCCGCGAACGGCAAGATCGGCGATCAGAAACGGGTGGTGACACCAGCGCAGGCGATGGCCGATGGCGCCTCGATCCTTGTCGTCGGCCGCCCGATCAGCCAGTCGGCCGACCCCGACCTCGCCGCGCGCGAGATCGAAGCGACGCTTTAACCCCCAATTTCGTCATCCCGGCGAAGGCCGGGATCTCGACGCGGCAACATGACGCATCGTCTGGATCCCGGCCTTCGCCGGGATGACGGCAGGATAAGATGACCATGCCCCCACTCGTCAAAATCTGCGGCCTCAAGACGATCGAGGAGGTCGATGCGGCCATCCGCTACGGTGCAACCCATATCGGCCTTAATCATTATGAGCCGAGCCCGCGTTATGTAGACCTCAAAACCGCCGCCGAACTGCGCAAGCGCGCGGGCGCGGGCAACGTCAAGGTCGCGCTGCTGCTGGTGAACGCATCGCAACAGCTCACCGGCGATGCGCTCGGCATGATCCGCCCCGACATCATCCAGTTTCACGGCAACGAGACGCCCGAGTGGCTCGCGGTCGTCAAGCGGCTGACGCCTGCGGAAGTCTGGAAAGCCGTTGGCCTGAAGGACGCCGACACACTCGTGCGGATGCAGAAATATCACGGCGTTGCCGACCGTATCCTGTTCGACGCCCCCGCCGCCGCGATGCCCGGCGGCACCGGCACGCGCTTCGACTGGTCGCTGCTCAAAAACCATCGCCACAGCATGGACTGGGGCATCGCGGGCGGCCTCACTCCCGAAAATGTAGCCGAAGCGATCGCGGCAACCGGCGCGCCGCTGGTCGACGTCTCGTCGGGCGTCGAAAGCGCGCCGGGCGTCAAGGATGTGGACAAGATCGCGGCTTTCCTTAAAGCGGCGGGTCGATGACCGACTTACCCAACAGCCTCCGCACCGGCCCCGACGCGCGCGGCCATTTCGGCCAGTTCGGCGGCCGCTATGTCGCCGAAACGCTGATGCCGCTGATCCTCGACCTCGAGCGTCACTATCGCGCCGCGCAGGCCGACCCCGCGTTCAAGGCCGAATTCGACTATCTGCTCAAACATTATGTCGGGCGCCCCAGCCCGTTGTGGTTCGCCGAACGGCTGACCGAGCACCTTGGCGGCGCGAAAATCTACTTGAAGCGCGAGGATCTCAACCACACCGGCGCGCACAAGATCAACAATTGCATCGGCCAGATCCTGCTCGCCAGGCGGATGGGCAAGACGAAGATCATCGCCGAGACCGGCGCGGGCCAGCACGGCGTCGCAACCGCGACCGTCGCCGCGCTCTTCGGTCTGCCCTGCACGATCTTCATGGGCGCGGTCGACGTCGCCCGGCAGCAGCCGAATGTGTTCCGCATGAAACTGCTCGGCGCCGAAGTCGTCGCGGTCGAGAGCGGCGCGAAGACGCTGAAGGATGCGATGAACGAGGCGCTGCGCCACTGGGTCGCGAACGTCCACGACACTTTCTACATCATCGGCACCGTCGCCGGGCCGCATCCCTATCCCGAACTCGTCCGCGACTTTCAGTCGGTGATCGGCGACGAAGCGCGCGAACAGATTCTTGAGGCGGAAGGCAGGCTCCCCGACATGCTGATCGCCCCCGTCGGGGGCGGCTCGAACGCGATCGGCCTCTTCCACCCCTTCCTCGATGATGCCGATGTCGAGATCGTCGGCGTCGAGGCCGCGGGCGAAGGGCTCGACGGCAAACACGCCGCCAGCCTCGCAGGCGGACGCCCCGGCATCCTCCACGGCAACAAGACCTATCTCTTGCAGGACGACGACGGCCAGATCACCGAGGCGCACAGCATCTCGGCGGGGCTCGACTATCCGGGCATCGGTCCCGAGCATAGCTGGCTCCATGAAATCGGCCGCGTCCGCTACGAACCCGTCACCGACGCCGAAGCGCTCGCGAGCTTCCAGAAGCTGACGAAGCTCGAAGGCATCATCCCCGCGCTCGAAAGCGCGCACGCCATCGCCGCCGCCGAACGCATCGCGCCGACGCTGGACAAGGACAAGATCATCATCGTCAATTGCTCAGGCCGCGGCGACAAGGACATCTTCACCGTGGCCGATGCCTTGGGAGTCGCGCTGTGAAGATCAATCATCGCCGTGCGATCATCGTTTTTCTGATCGCCGTTGCCGTTCAGGCGCTCGGCTTTCCGCTGATCAGCAAGATTTTCGGCCTGGGCGACCGCTTCCAATCTCCCTCGTGGGTCGTCGTGGTTCTCGTGTCGCTGCTGCTCGTGTTCATTGATCAAGCTGCCTTTCGGAAGAAGTCGCTTTGACCCGCTTCGCCGCCACCTTTGCCAAGCCGCGCACCGCGCTCGTCGCCTTCATCACCGCAGGCGACGGCAACACCGCCGCGAATCTCGACGCGCTCGTCGCGGGCGGGGCCGATGTGATCGAACTCGGTATGCCCTTCACCGATCCGATGGCCGACGGTCCCGCGATCCAGGCCGCGAACCTGCGCAGCCTCGCCAAGGGCACGACGACCGCCGACATCTTCGCGATCGCTTCGGCGTTTCGTGAGCGCCACGCCGACATCCCGCTCGTCCTGATGGGCTATGCCAATCCGATGACGATCCGCGGTCCCGAATGGTTCGCTGCCGAATGCGCCAAGGCGGGCGTCGATGGCATCATCTGCGTCGACATTCCGTCCGAAGAGGATGCGGAACTCGGCCCGAGCCTCCGCGCTGCCGGGGTCGACCTCATCCGTCTCGCGACGCCCACCACCGACCCCGCGCGCCTGCCCGCCGTGCTCGATGGTGCGGGCGGCTTCCTCTATTATGTCTCGGTCGCCGGGATCACCGGACTTCAGCAGGCCGCACAGGCGAGCATCGTCGATGCCGTTGCGCGGCTCAAGGCCGCGACCGACCTGCCCGTCGCGGTCGGCTTCGGCGTCCGCACCCCCGCACAGGCATCCGAGATCGCCAAGGTCGCCGATGGCGTCGTCGTCGGATCGGCCTTTATCGACATCATTGCCGAGCATGGCGACGCCGCGGCGGCGCATGTCGAGGCTTTTACCCGTACCCTCGCCGATGCTATTCACGGCGCAAAGGAGATCGCCGCATGAGCTGGCTCGACCGCGTTCGCAACGCCCTGCCCTTCGGCGCCAAGCGCGACACCGCTGACAATCTGTGGCACAAATGCCGCCAGTGCCAGCAGATGGTGTTCGTCAAGGAATGGGAAGACAATCTGAACGTCTGCCCCCGCTGCGACCATCATGACCGCATCGGTGCAACCGAGCGCTTCGCGCAGCTGTTCGACGGCGGCGTGCATCAGATGATCGCCGCGCCCGCCGCGCCCGAAGATCCGCTGAAATTCCGCGACACCAAGAAATATGTCGACCGCATCAAGGCGGCGCGCGCGCAGACCGGCGACCGCGATGCCTATCAGAATGCAGCGGGCAAGATCGACGGCAAGCCCGTCGTCATCGGCGTCCAGGATTTCGCCTTCATGGGCGGGTCGATGGGCGTCGCGGTCGGCGAAGCCTTTGTTGCGGGCGTCGAGGACGCGATCCGGCGCGGCTGTCCCTATATCTCGATCACCGCCGCCGGCGGCGCGCGGATGCAGGAAGGCACGCTGTCGCTGATGCAGATGCCACGTGCGACGGTGGCGCTCGCGCGCCTGCGCCGCGCCGGCCTACCCTATATCGTGCTGCTCACCGACCCGACCACGGGCGGCGTCACCGCCAGCTATGCGATGCTCGGCGATATCCAGATCAGCGAGCCCAAGGCGCTGATCGGCTTTGCGGGCCAGCGGGTGATCGAGAATACGATCCGCGAAAAACTGCCCGAAGGCTTCCAGCGCGCCGAATATCTGCTCGATCACGGGATGATCGACATGGTCGTGCACCGCAAGGAGCTGCCCGAAACGCTAGGCCGGTTGATCGGATATCTGGCACCCGAAAAGGCGGCCTGAGCAGATCGTCGCAACGGAACGCGAACTCTCTTTTCCGTCACCCTGGACCTGATCCGGGACCTGCCTTTCTTGAAGGAAAAGGCGGGTGCCGCGGCAAGCCCGGCATGACGGATGTTAAGGACGCTGCCTTCCTCTAATCGAGCTACAACCATGCCCGACCACGCCCGCTCCTCCGACCCCGCGGTCCAGACCCAGCTCGATCGCCTCGCCGCCCTGTCGCCGGGCCGCGACATCCTCGGCCTCGATCGCATCGCCGAGCTGTGCGCGCGCCTCGGCAACCCGCAGCTCCAGCTGCCGCGTACGTTCCATGTCGCGGGCACCAACGGCAAGGGGTCGACCTGCGCCTATCTTCGCGCCATCCTCGAAGCGCAGGGCCGCCGCGTTCACGCGTACACCAGCCCGCACCTCGTCCGCTTCAACGAGCGCATCCGTCTTGCCGGAACGCTGATCGACGATGCGCTGCTGGCGGCGCTGCTCGAGGAGGTGCTCGACGAAGCCGCTGACCTGCAAGCGAGCTTCTTTGAGGTCACGACCGCCGCGGCCTTCCTCGCCTTCGCACGCATCCCTGCCGACGATTGCATCATCGAAGTCGGCCTCGGCGGACGCCTCGACGCGACCAATATCATCCCGCCCCCCGCGGTCGCCGGCATCGCCTCGCTCGGCATCGACCATGAGGCTTTCCTGCTCGCGCCCGAAGCGGGCACGCCCGATGATCCCGCGGCGCGGATCGCGTGGGAAAAGGCAGGCATCGTCAAACCCGATACGCCCGTCGCAACCTTCGCCTACCCGCCGCCCGTGCAGGACACGATCGCCGCGAAGGTCGCCTCAGTCGGCGCGACGCTGTTTCCCGAAGGCGATGGCTGGACGATAGAGCCGAGCGGCGACAGCTTTCGATGGTCATCGAAACTCGGCTCGATCGATCAGCCGCTGCGTCCGCGCATGGTCGGGGCGCACCAGATGCGCAACGCGGGGCTCGCCATCGCGATGCTCCGCCTTGCCCCCGATCCGCAACCAAGCGAAGCCGAGATAGCTCGCGGCATCGCCGACGCGCACTGGCCGGGGCGTATGCAGCTACTCGGTTCCGGTCCGCTCACCGCGCTGATGCCGCAAGGCCATGATATCTGGATCGACGGCGGCCATAATCTCGACGCCGCGAAACAGGTCGCCACCTTCCTCGCCGACACATTGGCGCGGCGCGAGCCCATCGATCTCGTCCTCGGCATGCTCGCGAACAAAGACGCCGGCGCCTTTTTCGCCACGCTCGCGCCGCATGTGCAGCGGGTGATGACGGTACCGATCCCCGGCCACGAACATCACGCCCCGGAAAGTCTCGCGAAGATGGCGTTGGACGCGGGCATCGCCGCAGCGGTGCCGAGAACCGATATCGCAAGCGCCTTGCGCGCGCTTGCCGCCGACGGCCCGGCGCGGAACATATTGATCGGCGGATCGCTGTACCTCGTCGGACAGGCACTCAGCCACAATGAGGAATGGCCGGCTTAGCCCAGTTCCGCGAGCGTCCGCTTCGCCCAGTCGTACATGTCGGAATCGGCCTTGACCGTCGCCGGCGGCATCCGCCTCATCCGCCGCTCGACATCCTGTAACAGTGCGCGGGCGCCAGCCTTGTCGCCCTGTCCGATCAGGATCGCCGCCATCCGACATCGTACCTCGTCGCCCGGCACCCGCTCGACGATCATTCGATAGAGCGCCAGCGCATCGGCCGGCTGGCCATCGATCTCGGCAACCTTGCCGCGCAGCAGGTCGCGGCGGTCGCGGTCGGACTGCGATGTGGTTTCGGGGAGCTTGTCGAGCGCTTCCAGCGCCTCGCTCGCCAGCCCCGCGCCGTAAGCGGCCTCGGCAATTCGCATCCCGATCGCCTTGTCGACATGCGGCGACTTACGCTCAGCCACATGAAACTGATCGAGCGCCTGGCCATACCGCTCGCGCGCCATCAGCGCATCGCCATATTCCATGCGATTGCCGACAGTATCACTGAAATCGACCGCAGCCTGTGCGTCGCGCACGCGGCGTTCGGGATCGATCGTGTCGGCGATCTTCACCCGCGCCTGTCGTACCCGGCGATCGCCCGACATGCCGGGCAGGATTTCGACGATCAGATAGGCAAGCACGCCGACCATCGGGAGGAAGGCAATCGCCATGATCCACGCCGTGTTGCGCCCCGTGCGGAAGACATGAACGATGCAGAGCAGCTGCAAGGCGATCGAGATGACGAACCAGTGCATGACGCCCGCCCTATGCCGTCTTCGGCGCCTTGCCCTTCCACGCCAGCAGGGCGCCGGCAAGAAGGGCGGCGAGCGACGCGTACATGATGTGCGACGCCAGTTCGAGTTGATTGGCCAGCAACACGCCGACAACCCCTGCGACGATCAGCGCGAAGCCGAGGATGCGCGCTGCGCCGACGGGTTTGCGAAGCTTGACTTCGTCGACCGCGCCACTCTGGCGAATGGATTGCACGACATAGCCTTTGCGCCACATCATCCACAGCAAGAGCATGCCGGGTATCGCGGCAAGTACCGTAAGCCCCCAAAAACCGGTCCAGCCCAGCTTTTCGGCGGCATAGCCGGCGGGGCCGGCCATGAATGTCCGCCCGATGACCGCAACCGACGACAGCAGCGCGAACTGGGTCGCAGTATAGGCAATGTTTGACAATCCCGAGAGATAGACGGCGACGACGGTCAGGCCGATCCCGCTGGTAATATTTTCGGTCACGATCGCCGCGACCAGCATCCAGTAATTATTGCCCGCGATCGAAAGCGCCATGAACATGATGTTCGAGAACATCATCAGCAAGACCGAAACAAGCAGCGCCCTGCCCATACCAAGCCACAGCACGAACGGCCCGCCCAAGGCGGAGCCGATGATCAGCGCGGCGAATCCCCAGATCTTGTTCGCGGTGATATAGTCGAGGTCGGCGAAGTTCAGATCGACGATCATCGGGCCGAGCATGGCCTGCCCCATCGCGTCGCCGACCTTGTAGACCAGAATGAACAGCAGGATCATCAGCGCGCCGTCGCGGGTCAGGAACTCGCGGAACGGATTGACCACCGTCTCGACGAGCCATTGCCCGGGCTTCATGCCCGATGCGTTGCCGAACCGGTCGACGAACTTGCCTTCACCGGCCCAGAAGGCGCCGATGACCGCGGGAAGCACGCAGAGCGTTGTCAGCCCGTAAGCCATCGCCCAGCCGAGCCCCAGCCCTTCCTGCGACGCAAAATAGATCGTCCCGGCGCCCGCGATCAGATTGCCGGTGCGATAGCCGAACTGGTTCGTGGCGGTGCCGTGGGCAAATTCCTCTTCTTCCAGTATCTCGATGCGATAGGCGTCGATGACGATATCCTGTGTCGCCGAGAAAAACGCCGTGACGACCGCCCAGAACAGGAACCAGCGATAATCGTCGGGCTGCGGGTTGCTCGCGCCCATCTGCCAGATGGAGACGACCAGAAAAAACTGGACAAGAAACAGCCAGCTTCGCCGTTGACCAAGGGCCTTCGTCAAAATGGGCAAGGGAATCTTGTCGACCAGCGGGGCCCACAGAAATTTGATCGTGTAGGGAATACCGACCATCACCGCAAAACCGATGGTCGTCGGCGTGAAGCCGACCTTGGCCAGCCAGAATGTCATGGTGGCGGCAACCAGCGTGAACGGGAAGCCGCTCGAAATGCCCAGGAGGAAAGCGACGGCCGGATTCTTGCGCAGATAGGGCCGGAAAGCCGGGACCCCAAGCGCGACCACCGCCAGCCCGCCAAGGATCGCAACAAAAATGATAAACCGGATCAGATCAACCGACATGCACACGCTCCCCGCGCATCCGGCCGGCGGATGCTATTGCTTCTTGGGAAACGGCCTAAAGGCTCGGCATCAAATTGGAAGCGGCTATTTATCGGCTGGTCGCGCTCACGCCGCGGCGGGGCGCCAATAGGTCTGTAGCCCGCTGACCTTGCGCGGCGCCTGATTCTTGCACGTCATCGTCTCGACCGCGCGCAGCGCCGCGATGAGCGCCGAAGGACTGTGCGGTTTGCCAAGGCAGGCGACGGCAATGTCGGCGGCATCCTCCGGGCATTGTCCGGTCACCAGCAGCACCGCGATACCGCGGTCGCGCGCCAGCCGGGCGACTTCGCGCCCCGTCATATGTCCCGCAAGGCCGAGGTCGAGGACAAGTGCGTCGATCGTTTCGGCGGCGATGATCGGCACCGCGGCTTCGCCCGAATCGACCGTCGCGACGATCTCGTACCCGCTGTGTTTCAGCGTGTGTTCGTTGTCGAACGCGGTCAGCGGATCATCCTCGATAATCAGCAGCCGCTTGATGCAGGTCGGGCGATGGACGAAGAGCATGATGACTCCCTTTAACGTCGCCATGACCCGCTCCGCGCCGTCCTGCAAGATTGCTTCTGCTTCCCATCGACGAAGCGAGTCTTTTCCGGCTATGAGCGTGATCACAACGCAACACTATTTCCCTTCGAAAACGACAAGAAAGCCGCATCCGTTCCGATGACGACACGCCGTCCACCCCGCTCCGCACCCCGCTCGGCGCCGAAAGCCCCCGGCGATCGCGACGCGCCGAAAGGCCGCCGCGCCGCGCGCGGTGTCGCATCCGCACTCAAATCGAAGCCCGCCGAGGCCGAACGCGAGGACGGGCCGCAACGGATCGCCAAGCTGCTGGCACGCGCCGGGGTCGGATCGCGCCGCGATGTCGAGCGCATGGTCGAGGAAGGCCGCATCGCGCTGAACGGGCAGGTCATCGTCCAGCCCGCGCCGTTGCTGTCGTCGCTCGAAGGGTTGACCGTCGACGGCAATCCGGTCGCGAAGCCCGTCTCGACGCGCCTCTACCGCTTCCACAAACCCGCGGGCTGCATCACCGCGGCGCGCGACCCCAAGGGGCGCAAGACGATCTACGATTTGCTGCCCAAGGATCTGCCCCGCCTGATGCCCGTCGGCCGCCTCGACTATAACACCGAAGGGCTGCTGCTGCTCACCAACGACGGCGAATTCAAGCGCCAGCTCGAACTGCCCGCAAGCGGGGTCGAGCGCACCTATCGCGCCCGCGCCTTTGGCGACATCAGCCAGGCGCAGCTTGAGGAGCTGGCGATGGGGATCGAGATCGACGGCGTGCGCTATGGCAAGATCGACGCCAACCTCGAACGCCGCACCGGTCGCAACCAGTGGGTCGAGATGACGCTGACCGAGGGCAAGAACCGCGAAGTGCGCAAGGTGCTCGAACATTTCGGGTTGCAGGTCAGCCGCCTGATCCGCACGCGCTATGGCGCATTCGAGCTGGGCGACATGCCGCTCGGCGCGGTCGATGTCGTCCCGCGCGACGAATTGTTCAAATTCCGGCGGCAGATGGGCTGATGCGCGTTATCGCTGGCGAATGGCGCGGCCGCAAACTGCTCGCGCCGAAGAATGACGCGACACGCCCCACCGCAGACCGCACGCGCGAGACGCTTTTCTCGATGCTGACCAGCCGCGTCGGCAGTTTCGAGGGGCTTCACGTCGCCGACCTGTTCGCGGGTTCGGGCGCGCTCGGCATCGAGGCGCTGTCACGCGGAGCCGAGCAATGCCTGTTCGCCGAACAGGACCGCGACGCGATCGACGTGCTGCGCAAGAATCTGGGAACGCTTGGCGCCACGCCGCGCGCCGACATCCGCTCCGGGTCGGTGCTCGCGCTCGGGCCAGCCCGGCGTACGTACGACCTGCTGATGCTCGACGCGCCCTATGACACCGGGGCGGGCAGCGTGGCGCTCGACAAGCTCAATCGCCTCGGCTGGATCGGCGCCGACAGCTGGATTTCGGTCGAAACAGCGCACAATGAGACCATTGATGTCGCGGGCTTCGAAATCGATGCGACACGTAAGGTCGGCAAGGCGAAGCTGACGCTGCTCAGGCTTGCCCGATCATCTGCCGCCGCACCATAAGCAGCCCAAGCCAGCTCACCACACCCGCCAGCGCCAGATAATAACCTACGGTTTCGGTCCCGCCACGTTCGGCGAGCGCCTGCGCGATGATCGGCGCCATCGCGCCGCCCAAAATGCCACCCGCGTTGAAGGCGATCGAGGCACCCGTATAACGCACCTGCACCGGGAACAGTGCGGTGAGCCAGCTGCCGAGCGGGCCATAGACCAGCCCCATGACGAATAACGCGGTCGCCAGTCCGAGGAAGATCGTCAGCCAGCTTCCCGACGCCAGCGATGGCCCGAACAGGAAACCAACGAGCACTGTCGCACCGCATCCCCATGTCAGCACGCGCTGTGCGCTCGACGCGTCGCTCATATAGCCCGCAAAGACGATGCCCGCCGCCATGAACAGGATCGCGCCGAGCTGGATCAGCAGGAACTGCTCCTTCGGATAGCCGAGCGTCGTCGTCCCGTGCGCCAGCGCGAAACTCGTCGCGAGATAGAAGATCGCGAAACAGGCGACGACCGCGAAGGTCCCGGCAAGCGTCGCGACCAGATGGTGCCGGAACAATTCGCCGAGCGGGACGCCGACCGGCGCTTCCTTCTCCAGCGCTTCCTTGAAGTCGGGCGTCTCACCGATCTTCAGCCGCACCCATAGCCCCAGCCCGACGAGAAGCGCCGAAAAAAGGAACGGAATGCGCCAGCCCCACGCCGCGAAATCGGCGTCGCTGAGCCCCAGCCCGAGCAACAGGAACAGTCCGTTCGCCGCGATGAACCCCACCGGAGCACCGAGCTGCGGGAACATGCCGAAGCGCGATTTCCATCCCGGCGGGGCGTTTTCGACGGCGAGCAAGGCCGCCCCGCCCCATTCGCCGCCAAGCCCGAACCCTTGACCGAAGCGCAGGATGCACAGCAGCAAGGGCGCGACCCAGCCGACCATCGCATAGGTCGGCAGGAAGGCGATCAGCAAAGTCGAGGCGCCCATGAGCATCAGCGACGCGACGAGCGTCGACTTGCGCCCGATGCGGTCGCCATAATGGCCGAAGACGATCGCGCCGACCGGCCGCGCGAAGAAGGCGAGGCCGAAGCTCATGAAGCTGAGCATCAGCTGCGCCGACGGCGATTCCGAGGGAAAGAAGAGCGGCCCGAACACCAGCGCCGCCGCGGTGCCATAGATATAGAAATCATAGAATTCGACCGCAGTGCCGACGAGGCTCGCGGTCAGAATGCGCCGATGCTTGCGATAGGGTGCCAGATCCACGGCCAATGCCCCTCCCCTTTTTGATACCGGCGCCGCTTTGGACGCGTTACCGCGACCCGTGCAAGCCGGATTAACGTCCCCGCGCCGGAAGCTGCGCGCGCAGCCGCTGCAATTCGCGTTCGGCGACCGGCGCGAGCGAGGCCGCGGGCTTGCCCTTGCGCAGCCGCTCGCGATCCTTTTCCGATGGTTCGACGCGGCGCACGCGCACCGCGGCCTGACCCTGCGCCTTCATGCCGAGTTCTTCCGCCGCGCCGCGCGACAGGTCGATGACGCGCCAGAGCGCGAACGGACCGCGATCGTTGACGCGGACGATGATCCGCCGCCCGGTGTCGAGCGCGGTCACCTCGACATAGGTCGGGAGCGGCAGTGTCGTGTGCGCGGCGGTGATCCAGCCGGGACGAAACTGCTCGCCGTTGGCGGTGCGGTTCCCCGACTCGCTGCCGTACCAGCTCGCATAGCCGAGCGCGTCATAGGCGGGCGCCGCCGCAGGCACATAGGTCGCGCCGCGAACCGTATAGGCCGGACCAATACGCACCGGCGTATCGGCGACGGGGCGATATTTGGCGCCGGCGCAGGCGGAGAGCGCGAGGACCGCGAACGCGGTGCCAGCCAGTCGAACGATCCGGGAATTCAGCATGGCCAGACCGTAGAGGGTGGGAATGGCGAGATAAAGTCCGCATGACGGTTTTGGGGTGGGAAGCGGAAGTGAGCATTTTGACGTCCAAGATCGACAAACCAGATGCTCAATTGAGCTTTTCCAAAGCGTTCAAGATTTCTTTCTGCGTCCAGATCTCACTGCGGCCATCTATAAAGAGGCTGCTGTCATCTTCGACAAAGGACACTGCATCTCGTGTCGCTTCATCAGCAAACTCAATATCGTCACTCGCTACGATGCAATCGGCAACGTAGACCGCTGCTTCAGCAGGCATTTTCTTGGCGGCTATCGCATGCAGCAACAGTCGAGCAGCGGCCTGATCCATGACAAAATTTGGCCCGTTTGAAATGTCGATGAAGCCGTGCCGGGTTTCGTGAAGATCAGCATAAAATGCGCCCACCTCATCGGCGATTTCTTCAGCAAAAGCTTCTGCGGTTAGAGTTCCGGAAAGAAAGGCGACTAAGGACGAATGTTGCATCCATGAACTTTGCATCGTTTACCGGATGTCCGCAATCGGGCACTTCATTGCCAGCGCTCGATGTCCGCAATCGGTCGAAAGCCGACGTTCCGTTGGCAAACCATCGCCCCCGCGCTACGTCGCGCCCATGACCGGTCTCCGTTTCCATCAACCCGGTGTCGTCGGCGCGGGCCGCGTTGCGCAGGCGCTTGCATTGGCATTCGCGCCGCATTCGACCCTGCCCCGGATGATGTGGGGTCGCTCGCCTGAACGAACCGCTGCCGCTGCGACACGGATCGGCGCCATCACGGCGCCCGCGATCGGACAGCTCATGACTCAATGCGACGTCATTGCGATCGCCGTCGCCGACGATGCGCTATCCGACGTCATCAGCGATATAGCCGCTTTGCCTCCGGCAAGCCGCGACCGCTTTATCTTTCATGTCAGCGGCCGCAGCGGTGCCGCCATCCTCGAACCGCTGCGCAGCGCCGGCGCGCTGACCGCTGCGATCCACCCCGCGATGACCTTTACCGGCGATCCCGCTGGTGAGGTGCAGCGCATGGCGGGCGCGCGCTTTGCGATTACCGGTTCGACGGCTGACGCAACCGACCGCGCGAAACAGTTCGTCGCGCTGCTCGGCGGTGTCGCGGTCGAAGTCGCAGAGGACCGGCGGGCGCTCTATCACGCCGCACTCTGCCACGCGTCGAACCATCTGGTAACGCTGATCACGGGCGCGACGCACGCGCTGGAGGATGCCGGGGTCGACGATCCGGCGGCGCTGCTCGCGCCGCTCGTCCGCGCGGCGCTTGAAAACAGCCTCGCGCTCGGTTTTGCAGGATTGTCGGGGCCGTTGCTACGCGGCGATGCGCAGACGATCGGCGACCATCTCGATGCAATGGCGGCGCACAGCCCGGACCTTCTGCCGGCCTATCGCGCGATGGCGCTTGCCACACTCGACGAGTTGAAACGCGCCGGAAACTTGCCTTCGGACCACCTCACCGCACTGGACAGCCTGCTCGCTGTTCCCTAATCGTTCGCGCGTGAACATGCCCCCCATCTCGACGCCCGACCTGACCCGCCCCGACCCCTCGGACCCGCCCTATCTGCAAGGGTTGAACGGTCCGCAGCGACAGGCGGTGCTGACGACCGAAGGCCCGGTGCTGATGCTCGCGGGCGCCGGCACGGGCAAGACCGCGGCGCTGACCGCGCGGCTCGCGCACATCATCGCGACGCGGCGCGCCTGGCCGTCCGAGATCCTCGCGGTGACTTTCACCAACAAGGCGGCGCGCGAGATGCGCGAGCGCATCGGGCGGATGATCGGCGACGCGGTCGAGGGGATGCCCTGGCTCGGCACCTTTCACAGCATCGCAGCGAAGATGCTGCGGCGTCACGCCGAACTGGTGGGCCTCCAGAGCAATTTCACCATCCTCGACACCGACGACCAGCTTCGCGTGCTCAAGCAGCTCATTCAGGCCGAAGGGCTCGACGAGAAACGCTGGCCCGCGCGCCAGCTCGCGGGGCTGATCGACAAATGGAAGAACCGCGGGCTGACCCCCGCCGACCTCGATGCGGCGGACAAGGAAGCCTATGCCGACGGCAAGGGGCAGCATTTCTATGCGCTGTATCAGGCGCGACTGAAGACATTGAACGCCTGCGACTTCGGCGACCTGCTGCTCCACATGCTGGTGATCCTGAAAAACCACCGCGACGTGCTCGAACAATATCAGCAACGCTTCAAATATATCCTCGTCGACGAATATCAGGACACCAATGCGAGCCAGTATCTGTGGCTGCGGCTGCTTGCGCAGGCGCGAAAGAATATCTGCGTCGTCGGCGACGATGATCAGTCGGTATACAGCTGGCGCGGCGCCGAGGTCGCAAACATTCTGCGCTTCGACAAGGATTTCCCCGGCGCGACGGTGATCCGCCTCGAACAGAATTACCGCTCGACGCCGCAAATCCTTGCCGCCGCCTCGGCGCTGATCGCGCAGAACAGCGGCCGGCTCGGCAAAACGCTGTGGACCGAACTCGAACCCGGCGACAAGCTGCGCGTCGTCGGTGTGTGGGACGGCCCCGAAGAAGCTCGGCGCATCGGGGAAGAGCTGGAGACGCTGCAGCGTCGACGCGTCTCGCTCGACCGCGCCGCGATCCTCGTCCGCGCGCAGTTCCAGACGCGCGAGTTCGAAGACCGCTTCATCGCGATCGGCATGCCGTACCGAATAGTCGGCGGCTTCCGCTTCTACGAGCGCGCCGAAATCCGCGACGCCCTCGCCTATCTTCGTCTCGTCCAGTCGAGTGCCGACGACCTCGCCTTCGAGCGTATCGTCAACGTCCCGAAACGCGGGCTCGGCGACAAGGCGCTTCAACGCATCCACCAGTTCGCGCGCGCCGAGCAACTGCCGCTGCTGAATGCCGCGTCGCGGATCACCGAAACCGACGAATTGACCCCGCAGGCGCGCCGCCAGCTCGCCAATTTCGTCGCGCAGATGCGGAACTGGCAGGCGAAGGCGAACGCGCTGTCGCATCCCGAGCTGACCCAGCTGATCCTCGATGAATCGGGCTACACCGCGATGCTCCAGGCCGACCGCAGCGTCGAGGCCGCGGGGCGGCTCGAAAACCTGTCCGAACTCGTCCGCGCGATGGAGGAATATGAATCGCTCGAAGCCTTCCTCGAGCATGTCAGCCTCGTCATGGACCGCGACAATGACGACACGGCCGAAACGGTCACGATCATGACGATCCACGCCGCGAAAGGCCTCGAGTTCGACCATGTCTTCCTCGCGGGATGGGAGGACGGCGTCTTTCCGTCGCAGCGGTCGATGGATGAAGGCGGGGTCGCAAGCCTCGAAGAGGAACGCCGCCTCGCCTATGTCGCGATCACCCGCGCCCGGCAGCGCGCGAGCATCTATCACGCAGCAAATCGCCGCATTTATGGCCAGTGGATGAGCAGCATCCCGAGCCGTTTCATCGCCGAAATCCCGCCCGAACATGTCGACAGCGAAAACAGCTTCGGCGGCGGACAAAGCCTGTGGCGCGCGAACTGGTCGGCGCAGGGCGATCCTTTCGCGCATGTTGCCGCCAACACCTCCGGGCGTCAGTCGGCGCGGACGATGACGCGCGGCCCGGCATGGCAGCGCGCGGTCGCCGGATCGTCGACCATCACGCGTGCGCCGGCGCCCAGCGAAAAAGGCCCGGCAGCATCGGTCGGCGCCAAAGCGCGCGCCGACCTCACCATCGGGATGCGCGTGTTTCACGAGAAGTTCGGCTATGGCGAGATCATCGATATCGACGGCAACAAGCTCGAGGTCGAGTTCGAACAGGCCGGCAGCAAGAGGGTGCTCGACAGCTTCATCAAGCTCGCCTGAAACGGATTGTCTACTCTTTCAATTATGATATGACATCACATGCGGCTATGAGTCGCATGTTGGGAGAGACTTCATGAAAACCAAGCTCTTAGCGGGCGCGATGGCGCTCGCCCTGATCGGCTGTTCGGAAAAAAACTCGGAATCGCTCAAGCAAGCCCCTGCCTATGACATGGCGCCGGTCGACGTTTCAGAAGCCGTGTCGCCCGCAACTCAGTCCATTCCCGCCCCGCCAGCAATGGCGCCCCCACCCGAAATGCGCAGTCCCAATATCGGCATCACATCGGCGCCGGGCGTCGCGTTCAACTATGCCTACGCCTTCCGCCTCGACGACAATCGCATAGCAAAGGTCCAGGAGGAACATGCCGCCGCCTGCGAAGCGCTCGGCACCAATCGCTGCCGGATCGCCGGGATGACCTATCGTCTCGTGCGCGAAAACGAGGTCGAAGCACAGCTCCTCTTCAAGCTCGACCCGGCGATCGCGCGCAAATTCGGCCGCGATGCGCTCTCCAGCGTCGAAAAGGCCGAAGGCGTGCTCGCGGCGACGCGGATCAGCGGCGAAGATGTCGGAACGCAGATCAGCGACTCGCAGCGCCGCAGCGCCGACCTCAATGCCGAAATCACGCGCCTCGAAACCCGGCTCAAACAGGGCGGTGTCGGCGATCGCGAGCGCGCCGAACTGCAACAGCAGATCGCCGGAATGCGCCGGCAACTCGACGGCGAACGCGACACGCGCAGGACGGGCGAAGCGATGCTCGCCACGACGCCGATGCAATTCGACTATGTCGGCACCGGCGGGTTGCCGGGAATCGGATATGGCAACCCGTTCAGCGACGCGTTGAACATGCTCGTCCACAGCGGCAGCGTGATGCTGTCGTTCATCCTCGTCGTCGGCGCGGCCATCCTGCCGTGGGCCGCGTTGCTGGCGTTGCTGATGGCCATCTGGCGCACCCCGCCGGTGCGCGGGGTTCGGACATGGCTCCGCGGCGCCGCGAAACCCGCCGCAGCTGCGCCGCCGGCCGAAGCCTGAGGCATATAGGGGCGTCGCTTGCAAAGGTCGGGCGCCCCGTTATGGCTGGAACCATGACGGGGCAGATGACATGGCTGGACCAGGCGCGCGACGCCCATCGCCGCGGCGATGTCGCGGCCGAAACCGCCGTGCTCGATGCTGCGATCCGCGCCGACCGCGGCAATATCGCGGCGCTGCTCGCGATGGCCGAACTCAAGCGCAGCCTCGCTGACGATCGTGCCGCGGGCAGCTTCTATCGCCTCGCGCTCGGCACCGCAGCGCAGGCGCGCAGCGTCCCGCCCACGCTTCATCCGGGCCTCCAACGCGCTGAACAATTTATCGCGGCAACCGAGCGCGCCTTTGCCGACCACCTGCTCGGCCAGTTGCGCGGCGCCGGGATCGACGCCGCCGGCGCGACACCACGCGTCGCCGAGGCGCTCCGTATACTGGCCGGCGAACAGCCGCTCTATCTTCAGCAACCGAGCATGTTCTATTTCCCCGGACTCGCGCAGCGCCCGTTCTTCGAGCGCGCCGATTTTAAATGGGTCGAGGCCGTCGAGGCGGCAACGGAGACGATCCGCGCCGAATTGCTGGCGCTTGCAGGCAATGCGGCCGACCGGTTCGGTCCGTATGTGACCGCCAGTCCCGACCGTCCACCGCCGAATAATCCGTTACTCGACAAACCCGACTGGGGCGCGGCCTGGCTATGGAAGGACGGCGCCGTCGCCGACGGGATGGACGCGCTCTGTCCCGCTGCGCTCGCCGCACTCGAACTGGCGCCGCAGCCCGTGATCCCCGGTCGCGCGCCGATCGCGCTTTTTTCGCGGCTGACCCCCGGCACGCATATCCAGCCGCACCACGGCCTGCTCAACACGCGGCTTATCTGTCATCTACCGCTGATCGTGCCCGACGGCTGCGGTCTGCGCGTTGGCGCCGAAACGCGAAGCTGGCGCGAGGGCGAGATGCTGATCTTCGACGACAGTTTCGAACATGAGGCGTGGAACCGCGGCGCCAGCGACCGCACGATCCTGCTGTTCGAAATCTGGCGCCCCGATATCGATGTCGACGAGCGCGCACAATTGACGCGCATTTTCGCGGCAATCGACACCTACGCCGGGCAATAGAACTTATCGCGACTGCCGCGTTTACCGGATTTGTGAAGGGACGGCGCACGCCCCGCCGCTAGTCATGGCAGGTACGAAATTCGTGACTTCAGGGGCTGATGGTCCGGAAAGGTCGCTGGTGGAGCCGAGGGGAATCGAACCCCTGACCTCTGCAGTGCGATTGCAGCGCTCTCCCATCTGAGCTACGGCCCCGCGACCGGCAGGGTCTTAACGACGCTGTCTGGCAGTGGCAACGGCTTTTCTGACCTTTGCCGCCGCCGCCGGGCGAAATCGAGGAATGGGGGGATTCCGATGGCCAAGGCATGGCATTTGACCAGTCGTCCGCAGGGGCTGCCGACGATGGATAATTTCGCGTTGCGCGAACTGCCCGATGCGCCGCTCGACAAGGACCAGTTGCGCATCCGCAACCTGTGGCTCTCGGTCGATCCCTATATGCGCGGGCGCATGAACGACGCCAAAAGCTATGCGGCGAGCTTCCAGATCGACCAGCCGATGACCGGAGGCGCGATCGGCGAAGTCGTCGAAAGCAGGATGGAGGGTTTCGCGCCCGGCGACCTCGTCCTCCACATGGGCGGATGGCGCGATGGGGGTGTCATCGGGCTCGACATGATGCCCAACAAGCTGCCCGCCGAGGCACTGGCCGCGGGGATGACCCCGCAGACCTTTCTGCACAATATGGGGCTGACCGGCGGCACCGCATGGATCGGCCTGCTCCGCGTCGCGAGCGCGAGGCCCGGTGACACCGTGTTTGTCTCCGCGGCCGCCGGCGCAGTCGGTTCGGCAGTGGTGCAGATCGCGAAGGCGCGCGAGATGACCGTCATCGGCTCGGCGGGCGGCGCGGAGAAATGCGCATGGGCCCTCGACCTCGGCGCCGATGCGGTGATCGACTACAAGGCGGGGCCGGTGCTGCCGCAACTCGCCGCTGCGCTCGAAGGTCTCGGCAAATCTGGGATCGACGTCTATTTCGACAATGTCGGCGGCGAGCATCTCGACGCGGCCTTCGCAACCGCCAACGACTTCGCACGCTTCGCGATCTGCGGCATGATCGACGTCTACAACGACGGCAAGGCGCAGGAGATGAAGTACATTGTCCGTGCGATCCCCGCGCGTATCCGCATGGAAGGCTTTATCTACACCGACCAGTTCATCGAGTGCATGGAGGAATTCTATGCCGACATGGGCGGACTGATCGCGAGCGGCGCGGTGACGATGCGCGAAACCGTGCACGATGGACTGGCGTCGGCGCCCGACGCCTTTCTCGGCCTGTTTTCCGGCGGCAATATCGGCAAGATGCTGGTCAGGCTCTGACCAGCATCGGAGCGCTGCGCGTCAGCTGCCGAAACCGACCGAGAGAAACCCCGGCATCGGGCCGTTCCAGCCGTCATCGGGACCGTCGAGGTCGTCGTGCTTCGGCCTGCGATCTTCACGCGCCGGCTTGCGATCGTCGCGCGGCGGCTTGGCCGGCCGCGCTTCGGCGGCCACGGCCGCCGGGCGGGCGGGCGCCTTTTCGGGCTTCGCCGCGCTCTTTCCGCGCCCGCCACGCGCCGCACGACCGCGCCGCGGTTCGCCTTCCTCGGCATCGCGTTCGGCCGTATCGGCTGCCGGGGTGCCGCCGCCATGGACCGGAATCTTGTAGCCGGTCAGCTTCTGGATATTGTCGACCGCCTCGTCGTCGGAGGGCGCCACCAGCGTGAACGCCCGCCCCTTCGCGCCTGCGCGTCCGGTGCGGCCGATGCGATGGACATAATCGTCGGGATGCCAGGGCGCATCGAAATTGAAGACGTGGCTGACACCCTTCACATCGAGCCCGCGCGCCGCGACATCCGATGCGACGAGGATGTTGATCGTCCCCGCCTTGAATCGGTCGAGTTCGGCGATGCGGCTCGACTGGTCCATGTCGCCATGAATCTCGCCTGCCTTGTAGCCATAGCGCTGCAACGACTTCGCGAGTTCGCGTACGGTCGTCTTGCGGTTGCAGAAGATGATTGCGGTGCCGATGTCCTCGGCCTCGATCAGCCCGCGGAGGGTGTCGCGCTTGCCGCGTTCCGACGTCTTGACCAGGAACTGCTCGATATTCTCGTTGCGGCTCGCCGGGCGCGCCACTTCGATCGTCTTCGGGTTCGACAGGAACTTGTCGGCCAGTTTCTTGATCGGCGGCGGCATCGTTGCCGAGAACAGCAGGGTCTGCCGATTCGCGGGCAGCTTGGTGCAGATATTCTCGATGTCGGGAATGAAGCCCATGTCGAGCATCCGGTCGGCTTCGTCGATCACGAGGAGGTTGCAGCCGGTGAGCAGAATCTTGCCGCGCTCGAACAGATCCATCAGGCGTCCTGGGGTCGCGATAAGCACGTCGACGCCCTTTTCCAGCGCCTTGACCTGGTCGCCCATCTGTACGCCACCAATCAGCAGCGCCATCGAGAGCTTGTGATACTTGCCATATTTTTCAAAGTTTTCAGCGACCTGAGCAGCGAGTTCGCGCGTCGGCTCGAGGATGAGCGAGCGCGGCATCAGCGCGCGGGCGCGGCCGTGAGCGAGGATGTCGATCATCGGCAACACGAAGGACGCGGTCTTGCCCGTGCCCGTCTGGGCGATGCCGATCATGTCGCGCATCATCAGCACTGAGGGGATCGCGCCAGCCTGGATCGGCGTCGCTTCGCTGTAGCCCGACTCGTCGATCGCGCGCAAAAGTTCGTCGGAAAGGCCGAGGTCGGCAAATTTCATGAGGCAATATGTCCGGAAAAAGAGTGGCGCCCTGCCTCCCACGCAGGCGGACGTTGCCGCGGCCATTGGGGAAAGGGCGGCGAAAAGTCAAGGAAAGTCGGCGAAAAACGCGATGAGGCCGGGTGTCTAGTCGTCCTCGCGAACCGGGACCATCAACCGGAACTTGTCGATCTCGCATTTCGCGCCCGTCCGCGCGTGGATCTGGTCGCGGTCCTCGCACAGCCGCCCGTCCTTGCTGCCCTGCATGTAGAAACCGGCGTAGAAGTCGAGCGCGCGGCATCCGCGATTAAGCTGCGCGCGCAATCGCTGATTCTGCCGCGTGATGATGTCGATGCTGTCGCGCTGCACCGCCTGCATCCCCAATATGTTGCGCATAGAGACGCATTTCGGCGCCTTTTTCTCTTTCCAGACGATCGGCAGTTCGGTCGCGCGCCGCGACGGCGATGGTCCGGCGGCGAAGTTGTTGAGCTGCGAGCGCTGGGCGGGAACGCGAATGATCAGCTGCTGCTCGATCACGACCTGCCAAAAGGACGAGGCCTGATCGGGCGACGGCGCGCCGACCGCGACCAACGGCTCGGGAGCGGCGACAGGCACCGCTGCATCGGCCACCGGCGCGGCCATGATCCACAGGAACGCCGCCGTCAGCACAGCCGTGCCATCGCTCCTTCGGCGTCCTGACAGAAGAAAATGCTCACCCGTGGCTCCCGCGTCCATCCTGCTGGACGAAAGGATACTATTCGTCCATCGCCCCATTTAACAAGGATGATTGAACACCAAATGAACTGCTGTCGCCCCTCACCCGGTCCGGACGAGGGAAATTTCCGGAGTGGAACGGCATGACGCGCCCGCCATCTACATCGCTGCTCGAGACCCTCGCCCATCTGCTGGGTCCCAAAGGCTATAGCGCCGACGCCGACGCGATGGCGCCCTGGCTGACCGACTGGCGCGGCAAATATCATGGCCGCGCCGCCGCCATGCTGTCCCCCGCCACGACCGAAGAGGTCGCCGCCATCGTCCGGCTATGCGGCGAGGCGCATGTCGCGCTGGTCCCGCAGGGCGGCAACAGCGGCATGGTCGGCGGCGCGACACCCGACGCCAGCGGCGGCCAGCTGCTGCTGAGCCTGCGGCGCATGAACCGAATCCGCCATATCGACGACGCGGCGAAGCTTGCCGTCGCGGAAGCCGGCGTGGTGCTCCAGAATTTCCATGAGGCCGCCCTCGCCCGCGGCCTGCGCTTTCCGCTGACGCTCGGCGGCAAGGGGTCGGCGACGATCGGCGGGCTCGTGTCGACCAATGCCGGCGGGACGCAGGTGCTGCGCCACGGGACGATGCGCGCGCTCGTCGCGGGGGTCGAAGCCGTGCTCCCCGACGGCAGCATCTTCGGCGGGCTCGCCCCGCTCAAAAAGGATAACCGCGGCTACGACCTCCGGCACCTTTTCTGCGGCGCCGAAGGGACGTTGGGGATCGTCACCGCGGCGTGCCTGCACCTCGTCCCCGCCGCCGCGGCGCGGCGCACCACGTGGATCGGGATCGATTCGCCCGAAACAGCGCTGCGATTGCTGCGCCGCCTCGATGCCGCGATCGGGCGCGAACTCGAAGGGTTCGAGCTCATCCCGCACGATTGTCTCGACGCCGTGCTGCGGCACATCCCGCAGACGCGCGCACCGCTCGCCGCCGCACAGCCCTGGTATGTGCTGGCCGAGCTCGCCGGTGAAAGCGACCAGGCGCTCGGTGACGCGCTGGAACAGCAGCTCGCCGCCGCGCTCGAAGCCGGGCTGATACGCGATGTCGTGATCGCCAAGAGCGATCGCGAAAGCGAGGATTTCTGGCGCCTGCGCGATTCCATCTCGGAGGCCGAACGCGCCGACGGGCCGGCGCTCCAGCATGACATCAGCGTGCCGATCGATTTGATGCCAGCATTCATTGCCGATAACCCGCGCCGGCTGGACAATGCCTTTCCCGGCGCGCGGGCGCTGTCTTTCGGACACCTCGGCGACGGCAACGTCCATCACCATGTCCAGCCGCCCGCCGGGTGCGATGGCGCCGCCTGGATCGGTGAGCATGGCAAGGCGGTGAGCCGGCTCGTTTATTCGCACGTGCTCGAACTGGGCGGCTCGATTTCGGCCGAACATGGCATCGGGCAGATGAAGCGCGATGTTCTTGCGGAACTCGACAGCCCGGCGCGACTGGCAGCGCTGCGCGGGGTCAAGGCGGGGCTCGACCCGGCCGGCATCTTCAACCCCGGCAAGCTCATAGCCTGAAAACGCCGCTCATCGTGCGTCAACGCCCCCTTGCGCCGCGCGGCGCGGGTCAATAAGGCGCTGTATCCTTTTTTGTCCCACCAGCGGGACCCTACCGGAGTTCAACCATGGCCACTGCGCCCGCATCTGCCAACCTGCCGCTGTTTTACAAGGACCTCGTCCCGCTTTCGAGCGTCGACCATGCCGACTTCCACGCACGCCCGCTCGACAATGCAGAATTCCTGGTCGGCCAGCACGCAATCCCGCTGACGTCGGACGAATTTGTTTCGGCTTGCCGCTTTTTCCCGATCGTGTTTTCGGCCGGCGAGAATCCGGTGCCGCTGGCGCTGATGGGCCTCAACGAAGGCATCAACACCTTCGTCGACGACGAAGGCAAGCTGCTCAACCCGGTCTATGTTCCGGCCTATGTCCGTCGCTATCCCTTCCTTCTCGCGCGTCTTCAGCCCGATTCGGAAGAATTGTCGCTGTGCTTCGACCCGACCTCGGGCGCGCTCGGCAAATTCGACGAAGGCGATGCGCTGTTCGTCGATGGCCAGCCGTCGGAGCAGGTGCAGGCCGTGCTCGAATTCTGCAAGAATTTCGAGGAAGCCGGTCAGCGCACCGGCCTGTTCATGGACGAACTGAAGAAGGCCGACCTGCTGATGGACGGCGAAGTCGCGATCCAGCAGGAAGGCAATGACAAGCCCTATGTCTATCGCGGTTTCCAGATGGTCGACGAAAACAAGCTGCGCGAACTGCGCGGCGACGTGCTGCGCAAGCTGATGCAGAACGGCATCCTCGGCCTGATCTTCGCGCACCTCTTCTCGCTGCAGCTGATGCGCGAAGTGTTCGCCGAGCAGATCAAGAGCGGCAAGATGCCGCTCAACACCGAACTGCCCGCCGCCTGAGCCAATTGATCCGGGCCGCCCCGCATTGCGCGGGTGGCCCGGATTCAGGCCATCGAACGGCCAATGTCAGCTATTGCGGGATAGCCCGGTCCGGAGCGCGACGGCGCCCATAACCGCTGCGGTCAAAAATCGACCGCGATCCCTTTCAATTCCCAATCGCCATAGCGAACGGGATTGCGCCCGCCGGGCTGGTCCTCGGCCTTGTCCTCATGGATCGGTTCGGGCGACGGAAGCGCGCTGCTCGCCCACCCCGTCGGAGCCTTAACATGTGCGGGGCGCTTTACAGCGCGCGGCGTTCCGCCGATGGTCGCGTTCTGGCTGCTGTCGGTCATGATGCCCGACCTATAGGATTTTTCATGCGTCACGCCAACCACGCCGTTGCCCATCATGGCTGAACGCCACCCGCCCCGGCGCCGGCGATCGTCCGGCGCGGCTGATCCCGCGGGCACCGCCGCGCGCCGCGCCGCCCTCCGGCTGGTCGATGCGATCCTGCGCCGCGGCGACCCGCTCGACGTTGCGATGCACGCCGCGGCGCAAGGCCTCGGCGGCGCCGACCGGGCGTTCGCCGTCGCCATCGCGTCGGAAACGCTGCGCTGGATGGTCGACATCGACGCGCTGATCGATGGCGCGACGTCGCAAATCCTGCCCGACGACGTCAAATCGCGCGCCGTGCTGCGGATCGCGCTCGCTCAGTTGCTCGTGCTCAAAAGCCCCGGCCACGCCGTCGTATCGACCGCCCTGCCGCTCGTCGACGGCGGCCCGCGGCGGCTGGTCCACGCGATCCTGTCGCGCGCGCAGCAGGAGGAATGGCAACTCCCCGAACGCGCCACGCTCCCCCTTGCCACCGCCGAACGCTGGGCCGAGCAATGGGATTTGAAGATGGTCGAGGCGGCCGAAGCGATCTGGAGCGCGCCGCCGCCGATCGACCTCAGCTTCGCTCGCGAGCCCGGCGCAGACGAATGGCCCGACGCGGTGTCCTTCGCACCGCGCCATCGCCGCCTGCCGCGTGGACAGGCGGTCGAGACGATGCCCGGCTATAGCGAAGGCGGCTGGTGGGTGCAGGATCTGGCGGCGAGCCTGCCCGCGCGACTGCTCGGTGCGGGCGAAGGCCGCACCGTGCTCGATCTGTGTGCGGCGCCCGGGGGCAAGACGATGCAGCTCGCGGCGGCGGGCTGGAACGTCGTCGCGGTCGATGCCAGCGCGAAACGGCTCGAACGGCTGCGCGCCAATATGGAACGCACCGGCCTTTCGGCCGAGATAGTGCAAGGCGATATCCGCTCGTGGACGCCCGCGGCGCCCGCCGACGCGGTGCTGCTCGACGCGCCCTGTTCGGCGACCGGCATCTTTCGCCGCCATCCCGACGTGCTTCACCGGATCGAACCCCGGCAGATTGCCGAGATGGCGGCGTTGCAAGCCGAACTGCTGGAGCGTGCAGCCGGGTGGGTCAACCCGGGCGGGACGCTGGTCTATGCGACCTGCTCGCTCGAGCGCGCCGAGGGCGAGGACCAGCTGTCCGCCTTTCTCGATCGCCACACGGGCTGGTCGATCGACCCGGCACGCGCCGACGAACTGCCCGCGACGATCGCCGCCGACGGGCAAGGTTTCATACGCACCCTGCCCGCCATGCTCGCCGACGAAGGAGGCCTCGACGGCTTTTTCGTTGCGCGGCTGCGCGCGCCTTCGGCCTAGAATACCGCCTTCGGCGCAGCCTCCTTCATCATCGCCGCGCGCACCATCGGGATCGGCGGACCGCCGTACGACAGGAATTCGTCGTGGAACGCCTTCCACTTCGTCCGGTCGCCCTTCGTCCAGTCGTCACGCAGCTTGCGGATCATCAGCTTGCCCATCGTATAATTGAGATAGGCGGGATCATAGGTGCCGCGCGCCGCCTGTTGCCGCGCATTGCCCTCGTCCTGATAGCATTGCTCCTTGAACAGCTTTTCCGAATCCGCGACGGTCATGCCCTTGGTATGCAGCCCGATGGCGGACAGGTAACGGCAATCGCGGAGCAGCGCGTTCGACAGCTGGCCGATATGCGTTTCGGGATCGCCCTCGCCCAGTCCCGCGTCCCACATCATCTCTTCGGTATAGTGCGCCCAGCCTTCGGCGAAGGCGTAGCCGACGAACAGCTTGCCAAAGATGCTTTCGGCGCGGTTCGCGTGGAGGAAGTTCAGGAAGTGGCCCGGCCACACCTCATGCACCGAGGTGAACATCAGGTCCTTGCGGCCGGGCACGAAATCGGCCTGCGTCTGCTTGTCCCACGCGGGGTCCGGCGGCGAGATATAATAAACCGACGGCAGGCCTTTCTCATACGGTCCCGGAATGTCGATATAGGCGCTGTTCTGTCGGTTATACGGCGGCGATTCCTCGACCTGCGCCTGCTCGGTGCCGGGGATCGTCACGATGTCCTTCTCGATCAGGAAGGCGCGCAGCGTCGGGAGCTGGCGCCGCGCCTCGGCGACGGGGCCGTCGGCGGGCTTGTCCGAATTCATCTTCTTCATGCAGTCGGCGATCGTCATGCCCGCGGCATAGGTCGCGCACGCCGCCTTCAGCGCGTCCTGATTGCGCTTGAGGTCGGCCTGCCCGATGCGCTCAAGCTCGTCGAGCGGGGTGTCGACGCCTTCGTTGGTGAGGATCATCTTCGCGAATTTGTCGGCACCGAGCGCATAGCCGTCAGGCGTGCCCGGCTGCGACCCGACATATTTGGCGAGGTCGGTCATCGCCGCGCCCGCTTTGGCGGCGGCTTCGTCGAACTGCTTCTGCAGCGCCTCGTCCTTGACCGACGCAAAGGCCGCCTTGGCGTCGCCCTTGTAATAATCGGCGAAGCCGCCGAAGCCCGCGGTGCCATATTTGACGAAGGTCGCGGGCAGCGGCAGCTTCAGGTTCGCCTTGATCTGCGCTGCAGCGGCGGGAACCTTTTCGGCATAGGCGATGAACGCCTTCATCCGCGTCGTCGCGTCGGCGTAAGGCCGCGCGATATAGACATTGGGGTCGAGCGCGCCGGTGTAGAAGGACGGGTTCTTCTGCGCGAAATCGGTATCGCGCAGGAAGAAGAGCTGGCCCTGCGCGACATGGACCAGATAGTCGCGCTCGAACTTCTCGGCATCGGTCATCTCGCCGTCGAAGGCCTTCGCATCCGCAATCGCCTTTTCGAGATAGGCCGCCTGCTTTTCGAGCCCCTCGGGCGACCAGTCGGGCAATTGCCCGTCAAACTCATGCTTGCCCTGATAGACCGCGAAATTCGGGTTGAGCGGGAAATAGCCGGCGAGGAACTGATCGCGGAAACCGGTCCAGTTCTTCGCGCTCGATGCGGTCGCCGACTTGTTGTCCGACGCATTGCAAGCGGTAAGGACCAGCAGCGTCGCAGCCATCGCCGCGCCGCCGAAGCGGGCAAATTTGCTCTTCATTCGATAATCTCCCTGACTCCTGTGGTCGCACTTCTGCCAGCCCCTGCGGTCGATGACATCCGATAATCGACGAACGGCAAAGCCGCGCCATCTGGACAGGGACAAAAAGCGGGCTACGGCGGTGATCAATGGCGACGATCCCTCCCCCCGAAGGCGAAGAACCGGTCATGCCGGCTGCGACGCCCAAAGCCCCCTCCCCGCTCAGTTTTCCCGATTTCCGCTATTTCTGGTTCGCGCGCTTCACCGCGGTGATGGCGACGATCGCGATGGTCGTCGTCATTGGGTACCAGCTCTATGACACCGCGCGCACCGACTATGGCATGTCGATCAAGGAGGCATCGTTCCAGCTCGGACTGCTCGGCCTGTTCCAGTTCGTTCCGCTCGCCATCCTGACCCCGGTCGCGGGTTGGGCCGCCGACCGGTTCGAGCGCCGCAGCGTCGCGATTTTCTCGAACCTCATCGACCTGCTGATTGCGGCAACGCTCGGCTGGTTCACCTGGACCGACGGGCTGACGCTGCCGCTTCTCTTCGGGCTCGCCGCCATGCACGGCGTCGCGCGCGTCTTTTCGGGTCCGGCGATGAGCGCGATCGCACCCAACATCGTCCCGCCCGCGGTGCTGCCACGCGCGATCGCGATGAGCAGCATCGCCTGGCAGTCGGCGTCGGTGATCGGCCCGGCGGCAGGCGGCCTCATCTATGCTGCGCATCCGGGGGCCGTTTACGTCTTCTCGGCCCTGCTCCTTGCCATTTCGGCCTTCACGCTCAGCCGGGTACGACAGGTCCTCCCGCCGCCCGCCGAGGTGCGCCGCCATCCGCTGCGCGAAATGGCCGACGGGCTGCGTTTCGTGTGGATCGAGCGCTTCCTGCTCGGGACGATCACCCTCGACCTGTTTGCGGTGCTGCTCGCCGGCGCGACCGCGATGTTCCCGGTCTTCGCGCGCGACATATTGCACGCCGGCCCCGAAGGCGCAGGTTTGATGCGTGCCGCCGTCGCCTTTGGATCGGTCGGCGTCGCAGTCGGCCTCGCCATCCGCCCGATCGAGCGCAATGTCGGCGTGAAGATGCTGTGGGCGGTCGCGGCGTTCGGCGCCGGGACTGTCGTCTTCGGCCTCTCGACCAATCTCCTGCTCTCGCTCGCCGTACTCGTGCTGATGGGCGCAGCCGACATGTTCTCGGTCTTCGTGCGCGGGACGTTGATCCAGCTCAACACCCCCGACCATATGCGCGGGCGCGTCAGCGCGGCGTCGGGCCTCGCGATTTCGGCATCGAACGAACTCGGCGAGATGCGCGCGGGTGCGATGGCCGCGGCGCTCGGTCCCGTCAGCGCGGTGGTCGTCGGCGGCGCCGCGGCGGTCGGCGTCACCGCGCTCTGGGCATGGATTTTTCCCGAACTGCGCCGCGCGCGCACGTTCGAGCCACAATTCAAAAAGACCGGCGAATAGCCCGCCGCGCGATTCACCGCATTGCGCTCTCTTTCCGTCCAAAGCCTATTGTCAATTTATTTAGTTGAGTTATTAGGGCCTCACCCGTCTCCGCGGTTTCCCTCTCTCCCCACGATGGAGCGACCGCCATGCAAGAATCGAATATCCGCCATAAGATCCTGACTATTCCGGGGCTTTACAACAGTGGCCCGACCCATTGGCAAAGCCTGTGGGAACGCCGCTTCGCCGATTGCGAGCGAATCGAGCTCGGCAGCTGGGACGAACCGCTGAAGGACCAATGGGTCGAGCGGATCGCCGCCGCGATCCACGCAGAGCACGAGCCCGTCCTCATCGCAGCGCACAGCCTGGGCTGCCACGCCTTTGCGCACTGGTTCGCCGCCGCCAGCAGCGTCGCGCGCGATCGCATCGCTGGCGCGCTGCTGGTCGCGCCGCCCGACCTGACACAGCTCCGCCGCGACAAGCGCGTCGAAAGCTTCACCGATTCGCCCGCGCTGTCGTCGCAGACACCGATGATCGTCGTCGCCAGCGATGACGATCCCTATGCGAAGACCTCGCACGTCTGGCGCCTGTCGCGGCACTGGGACGCGCGTTTCGTCAACGCCGGGCCCTTTGGCCATATCAACGCCGACTCGGGTGTCGGGGACTGGCCTTATGGACAGTATCTGCTGGCCTCGTTACAACCCGCGCCGACGCTGGCGCAGGCGGATGAGGCACGCTGGCTCCGCGCCGGCGACTGGCCCAATCGCGTCCGCCGCGACCCGCGATTCGAATTCAAGGAAAGAGCGCACCGATCATGAAAGCCAATTCGATCCTCGAGACCATCGGCAACACCCCGCACATTCGCGTGGCCAGGCTGTTCCCCGACGCCGAAGTCTGGGTGAAGTCGGAACGAAGCAATCCCGGCGGGTCGATCAAGGATCGAATCGGCCTCGCGATGATCGAGGCGGCCGAAAAGGACGGCAGCCTGAAAGCAGGCGGCACCATCGTCGAGCCGACGTCGGGGAACACCGGCATCGGCCTCGCGATGGCGGCCGCGGTCAAGGGTTACAAGCTCATCCTTGTCATGCCCGAAAGCATGTCGGTCGAGCGCCGCCGCCTGATGCTCGCCTATGGCGCGACCTTCGATCTGACGCCGCGCGAAAAGGGCATGAAGGGCGCGATCGAGCGCGCGATCGAGCTGGTCGAAACCACCCCCGGCGCGTGGATGCCGCAGCAGTTCGAAAATGAAGCGAATATCGACGTCCATGTCCGCACGACGGGGCCCGAAATCCTCGCCGATTTCAAAGACGCGCCGATCGACGTGCTGATCACCGGCGTCGGCACCGGTGGCCACATCACCGGGACCGCACAATTCCTGAAGCAGCATTGGCCGAACCTCAAAGTCTATGCCGTCGAGCCCGAAGCCTCGCCGGTGATTTCGGGCGGCCAGCCCGCGCCGCATCCGATCCAGGGCATCGGCGCCGGTTTCATCCCGCGCAATCTGCACACCGACCTGCTCGACGGCGTGATCAAGGTCGACGCCGGCGCCGCGAAGGATTTCGCGCGCCGTGCCGCGACCGAGGAAGGCATGCTCGTCGGCATTTCGTCGGGCGCCACCCTCGCCGCGATCGCGCAGAAGCTCGCCGAGCTGCCGCCGGGCAGCCGCGTGCTCGGCTTCAACTATGACACGGGCGAACGCTACCTGTCGGTTCCCGATTTCCTCCCGGAAATCTGAGTTCACTCCATGCGCCCCGAAGGCGATCAGGACACGTTGCCCCTTGGGCGCGACTGGACAGGCTGGCTGTTCGTCCTGCTCGCCGTCGCCGCGATCGTCGGCGTCCTCTACGCGAGCAGCCCGACGAACAGCGGGGCCCGCCACGCGCACGCCCGCCCCGTCGCGCCGCCCGCCGATGTCGTGCCCGACGTGGCGCCGATGGAGCTCGCCCCCGTCACCGAGGACGATGCACGCGCGCAGAACGCCGAGGTTGCGCTGGTGACCAAAGGCTTCGTCGCGGCGCGGCCGTTCGTTTATGCGGGCGGCGGCGACGCGAAGGCCCGCGCGCGCGACTGCCTTGCCGCCGCGATGATCTACGAGGCGGGCGACGACGCCAAAGGGCAGCAGGCGGTCGGTCAGGTCGTGATCAACCGCGCGCGGCATCCGGCATTTCCCAAGTCGATCTGCGGTGTGGTGTTTCAGGGTTCCGAGCGCGTGACCGGGTGCCAGTTCACTTTCACCTGCGATGGTGCGCTGGCTCGCCGCTATTCGGATGCTGCCTGGCAGCGCGCGCGCAACAATGCCGATCTGATGCTGTCGGGCGGCACCTATCCGCCCGTCGGGCTTGCCACCCATTATCACACCGACTGGGTGCGCCCCTATTGGAGCGACAGCCTCGAGAAGATCGCGGTCGTCGATACGCATCTCTTCTTCCGCTGGCCGGGCTATTGGGGGACGCCCGGCGCGTTCCGCGGCGCGGTGTCGGGCAGCGACGGGCCGGTTGCGAAACTGGCGGCGATATCGCCGCTCCACGCGATCGCGCTGGGATTACCGGTCGAAACGGCGGGTGTCGACGCCAATGCCGCCGTCGGCGAAGCGCGTGTCGTCACCGGCGCGGGTGACAGCGCGGGCCGCGACACCATTTACACCCAGCTCGACCGCAAGGCGGCGCCCGAAAGCTTCGTCACGACCGCGCTGCGCCTCTGCGGAGACAAGCCCTATTGCAAATTCATGGGCTGGACCAACCCGATGCTGAAACCCGACAGCGACGCGATGAGCGACACCCAGCGCGCCGCGATGAGCTTTTCCTACCTCCGCGACGACAAGGCGGGGTTCGAAAAGGCCCTGTGGAATTGCAGCGAGTACAAGCGCGACGATGCGCGCCAGTGCATGAAGCGCTGACTGCTTTTTCATGGTCGCCCGATTTCAGGGCATCGGTCAGCTGGCCGGGCATTGCCCCATATATTTGCTGTTCGTGGTTACGACTATTCGCGTGCTGAACCCGACACCTTCCGAGAAGGCCAGGCTTTCAACATTCGCCGTCATAGCCGTTGCGGAATGTGCCGCCTGCACATTCATGTCGGCCTTGAACCCTTTGGCCATTGAACCGCAAGTGCCCTTGATCCGCAGGATACGCTGATCTGCCTCGACCTCGCCCAGAACACAGGCGGCTTCGATCTTGATCCCGGGCAACACCAGATCGCTGCCCGGTGGCCGTATCGAGCCAATGCAATCTTCGGTGTCCATCGACGAACCGATCGCCTGCTTCAGCCGTTCTGCGGCCCCCGCGGGGACCGGTCGACCGGGCGTCGGGACAATGGCCGCATCGACGATCTGGATCGTCGTGCGCCAGCGGCCCGGCTTCAATCCCATTTCTCCGACGATGTCCAAAGAATTGGGCTGCATCGCCGCAACCGCCGATACCAATGCCGACGCGCCTGTCACGACGACGCCCATGCACAACACTCCTCGGCGCATCCAACCCCCCCAGCCCGTCCCCACCCCCCGGGCGATGCCGGAGCCCTACGGACGAATGAGATATTTCTCGCCCGTGCGCTTCGCATTATAGGCCTGCGCCGTGTCGACGTTCAAGGCATCGGTCAGCGAGATTTCGTGGCTGTAGTGGCTTTTGAAGGTCGTCGTGAGTTCGTCGACGACGCGCTTCCGCATCCGGCCCACGGTCTCCATGCCCGCCTTCGCCATAAAGGGCGTGAGCAGGAAGCCGCCGAGCGCCCAGGTCAGGCCGAAGCTGCGCGCGGAGAAGGTCGTCGGCGACAGGTCGAGCGCGCCATAGATATAGACCTGCTTGAACGTGTCCGAGCCGTAACGGCTGTATGTCGTCATGCGCTTGACCGCGGCCGCCTCCATCGCGGTCAGAATCTGACCGGCGAGCTTGCCACCACCCGTTGCATCGAAACCGATCGTCGCGCCGGTTTCGACGATCGCGTCGACAAGCCGCTCCATGAAATCACCGGCGCTGCTGTTGACGATATATTTGGCACCGATGCCCTTCAGGATTTCGACCTGCGCGTCGCTGCGCACAATGTTGACGAGCGGGATGCCGTCCTTCGCGCAAATCTTGACGAGCATCTGGCCAAGGTTCGACGCCGCGGCGGTGTGAACGATCGCGCTGTGGTTCTCCATTCGCATCGTTTCGGTAAACGCAAGGCTCGTCAGCGGATTGACGAAGCAGGAGGCGCCATCGGCGGGATCGGTGCCGTCGGGCAGCGGCATCACCATCTGCACCGGCAGGCAGCGATATTCGGCGTACATCTCGCCGCCGAGCAGCGCGACGGTCTTGCCGAGCAGCGCCTGCGCCTCGGGCGTGTCGCCCGCCGCGACGACGGTGCCGCAGCCTTCGTTACCGATCGCGAGCGCGTCGCCGATGCGGCCACTCATGGCGCGCATACCTGCGGGTGGGACGTCGGCGGTGATCACGGGCAGACCGTCGCGGGTCGACGCGCGCGCGGTCGACATGTCGGCACCGCCGAAGAGCAAGCCGAGGTCCGACGGGTTGATTGGCGCGGCGAGGACCTTGACCAGGACTTCGTGCGGTTTCGGCTCCGGCATCGGGCGACGCTCGAGCGAGACTTCAAGCTGCCCTTCGGGCTTCACGAGCGTCAGCATGGTGAGGTTGGTTTCAGGCAGGTCGGTCATCGCGCTTCTCCCGTGTTCGGTTTCTTGATGAAACGGATTAGGACGTGTCGCACTGGCTGGCAACCGGCGTTCGGTGCAGCGACGCTGCCATTTCAGTCCGGTACCGACTGCGGTCGACGCACACCGGCGCTATGAAGCCGGTCTTTCCCGCTCGCAGACCCTGCGGTAAAGATGCTGGTCCGAAGCGACTGTTCCCAACTCTTCCCATGGCGAGCTATGGTCCGGGCCTGACACATCGGTGGCGATGGGCTGATTTTTGTCGTCGAACAGCTGCTGGCCGACCATGCGCGCGCTGCGCGTGCCGCAGTTTACCTGAACGACGCCCTTCATGGCGACGGCATTGCCCGGCGCACCTTCAGCCTCGGTCATTTCGAGTGAAAAGCCGATTTGCCGTACCTCGTCATCCACCTGACGGTAGGTGTCGGCATAAAGAATATATGTCACACCACCATCGGTGAAGCGATCGGGGTCGGCTGCCGCCGGTGCGAGCGCGATGGAAAGCGGCAGAAGCCACGATGAAAGGTCGATCATGCTTCCTCATGGCCCCTCGCGAGCGGCCAGCCAAGACCGAAATGTGCGGCCCGCTCAATACGGGGGGACTTACTCCGCTGGCGAATATTGTGCGGCGAGGCGAAGCACCTCTTCGGCCAGCTCCATCCGGCAGATCAGCAGATCGGGCAAATAGGTATCGGCGTTGTTGTAGCGTATCGGCGATCCGTCGACGCGGCTCACGTGCAGGCCTGCCGCCTGCGCCACCGCGACCGGCGCGCAATTGTCCCATTCATACTGGCCGCCGGTGTGGAGGTAGATGTCGGCCTCGCCGCGCACGACCGCCATCGCCTTTGCGCCCGCCGAGCCCATAGCAAGCAGGTCCGCGCCGATGCGTTCGGCAACGAAGACCGCTTCGGCGGCGGGCCGCGTGCGGCTGACGAGCATTTTGAGCGGTTGGTTCGCAGGCTGCAGCGGCAGAGGTGCGCCCGAGGTCAGCGTCAGGCCCAGCCCCGGCAGTGCGACCGCGCCGACCGTCGCAACGCCATCGACGGCGAGCGCGACATGGACCGCCCAATCGTCGCGGCCCTCGCCATATTCGCGCGTGCCGTCGAGCGGGTCGACGATCCAGACGCGGCTCTGGCCGCAGCGAGCCACATTGTCCTTTTCCTCTTCGGACAGGAGGGCGTCGTCAGGGCGTGCAGCGCGAATTTCACGGCAGAGCATCGCATTGGCCTGCTCGTCACCAGCCTTCCCCAGCGCCTTGCCCTCGAGACCGCCCTGCCTGCGCAAATCGAGCAGGATGGCGCCTGCTGCGGTTGCAAGCCGCTCAGCGAGCTGTTCGTCCGTTTCCCCCGTAGTCATATCTATCCCAGCAAACGGTCGATGATCAGGTCCGCCGCCTCTTCGGGCGTCATCGCGGTCGTGTCGATCCGGATTTCGGGATGCTCGGGCGCCTCATAGGGGCTGTCGATCCCGGTGAAATTCTTGAGCTGTCCGGCGCGCGCCTTTTTGTAAAGACCCTTCACGTCGCGGCGCTCGGCCTCGGCTAACGGGGTGTCGATGAAGACCTCGATAAACTCGCCTTCGGGCAACATGCCGCGCACCATCTCGCGTTCCGCGCGGAAAGGCGAGATGAAGGCGGTGATGACGATGAGGCCGGCGTCGCTCATCAGCTTCGCGACCTCGCCGACGCGGCGGATATTCTCGATCCGGTCGGCCTCGGTGAACCCGAGGTCGCGGTTGAGCCCGTGGCGGACATTGTCGCCGTCGAGCAGGAAGCTGTGCCGGTTCATCCGGTGCAGCTTCTTTTCGACGAGGTTCGCGATCGTCGACTTGCCCGATCCCGACAGGCCGGTGAACCACAGCAACGCGGGGCGCTGGTTCTTGAGGTTCGCGCGCATGTCGCGGTCGATGTCGGTCGCCTGCCAATGGACATTCTGCGCGCGGCGCAGGCTGAAGTGCAGCATTCCCGCCGCAACGGTCGCGTTGGTCAGCTTGTCGATCAGAATGAAACCACCGAGCGTGCGGTTGTCGCCATAGGCCTCGAAGGTGATCGGTTTGTCGGTCGACAGCTCGACGACACCGATGCCATTGAGTTCGAGCGTCTTCGCCGCGAGATGGTCGAGCGTGTTGACGTTGATCTCGTACTTCGGCGGCTGGATCGTCGCAGAGACGCTTTGCGTCGCAAGCTTGAGCCAATAGGCGCGGCCCGCGATCATCGCCTCGTCGGCCATCCACACGAGCGTCGCCTCGAACTGGTCGGCGGCTTCGGGCGGCGCGTCGGCGGCGGCGATAACATCCCCGCGCGAGCAGTCCACCTCGTCGGCCAGCGTCAGCGTAACCGACTGCCCCGCAACGGCTTCGTCGAGGTCGCCATCAAGAGTGACGATGCGCTCGACGTTCGTCGTCTTGCCGCTGGGCAGGATGCGCACGGCGTCGCCGGGTCGAACCTTGCCGCTCGCAAGTTGCCCTGAGAAGCCGCGGAAATCGAGGTTCGGGCGATTGACCCATTGTACCGGCAGGCGGAACGGCTTCGCCTCGTCGGCGGCCGCGCCGATCTCGACATTTTCGAGATGCTCGATCAGCGCCGGGCCCTTGAACCAAGGCGTATTGCCCGACAGCGCGGTGATATTGTCGCCCTTGAACCCCGAGATCGGGATCGCGGTGAAGTTCGTGATGCCGATCTCGCTCGCGAACGCGCGGTACGCCAGCGTGATGCGGTCGAAGACACTCTTGTCGTATCCGACAAGGTCCATCTTGTTCACCGCGAGCACGATATGCTTGATGCCGATCAGGTGCGCGAGGAAGCTGTGGCGGCGCGTCTGGGTGAGCACACCCTTGCGTGCGTCGATCAGGATCACCGCGAGGTCGGCGGTCGAGGCACCGGTGACCATGTTGCGCGTGTACTGCTCGTGCCCCGGCGTGTCGGCGACGATGAATTTGCGCTTCTCGGTCGTGAAAAACCGATAGGCGACGTCGATCGTGATCCCCTGCTCGCGCTCGGCGGCGAGGCCGTCGACGAGCAGCGCGAAATCGATCTCCTGCCCTTGCGTCCCGACGCGCTTGCTATCGGCTTCGAGCGCGGCGAGTTGATCCTCGAAGATCATCTTCGAGTCATACAGCAGGCGCCCGATCAGCGTCGATTTGCCGTCGTCGACCGATCCGCAGGTGATAAAGCGCAGCAGCGACTTTTTCTCGTGGCCAGCGAGATAGGCGTCGATATCCTCGGCGATCAGCGCGTCAGTGACGTAGACAGGCGTGTCCGGAGTATTGGGCATCAGAAATACCCCTCCTGCTTCTTCTTCTCCATCGACGCGTCGCCGCCATCCTTGTCGATGATGCGGCCCTGCCGCTCGCTGGTGGTGGTGAGCAGCATTTCCTGAATGACCTCGGACAGCGTGCTGGCCTCGCTCTCGACCGCGCCCGTTAGCGGGTAGCAGCCAAGGGTACGAAAGCGCACCGAGCGCTCGACGGGCGTTTCGCCGGGCAGCAGCGGGAAGCGATCGTCGTCGACCATCAGCAGCAGCCCGTCGCGCTCCACGGTCGGGCGCGGCGCGGCGAAATAGAGCGGGACGATCGGGATATTTTCGCGCGCGATATATTGCCAGATATCGAGCTCGGTCCAGTTCGAGATCGGGAAGACGCGGATGCTCTCCCCCTTCGCCTTGCGGGCGTTGTAGAGGTTCCAGAGCTCGGGGCGCTGCTTCTTCGGGTCCCAGCCGTGCGACGCGGTGCGGAAGGAGAAGATGCGTTCCTTCGCGCGGCTCTTTTCCTCGTCGCGCCGCGCGCCTCCGAAGGCGACGTCGAAACCGTGAAGGTCGAGCGCCTGCTTCAGCCCCTCGGTCTTCCACATGTCGGTATGGAGCGGACCATGGTCGAACGGATTGATCCCGTGCTCCTTCGCTTCGGGGTTCTGGTAGACGAGCAATTCCATGCCGCTCTCGGCCGCCATGCGGTCGCGCAGCTCGTACATCGCCCGGAATTTCCACGTCGTGTCGACATGGAGCAACGGAAACGGCGGGGGCGAGGGATAGAAGGCCTTGCGCGCGAGATGGAGCATCACCGCGCTGTCCTTGCCCACGCTGTACAGCATCACGGGCTTGGCCGCGTCGGCCATCACTTCGCGCATGATATGGATGCTCTCGGCCTCTAGCCGGTCGAGATGCGTCAATTCCAGCGATTCTGTCTGCAGATCAGACGATACCAAACTTCGCCTCCTCACACTTCCGCCGTCGGGCAGCGGAATAGCGTCTTGTTCATTCTGTCATACGTCCAAATGGACGGGATGGAGGAGGTCGCCGTAACGCCGCGCCCCTTGGACGGGCAAACATTATGGCCTTTGGGCGCTGCAAGCCAGACTTGTGAAGCCGCTCGATCATGCCGCGATATCGACCTTCGTCTGCCGCCATTCGGCCGCGATCGCACCAATTGTTTCGAGCGCATGCGCAAGCCGCGCCTCCACTTCGGGCAGGCTGCTCCACGCGGGGTCGGCAACCAGTCCGAGTTCGCGGCGAAAATCATAGCCCGCAACCTTGAGCGGCACGATGCCGTCGATCGCAAGCGAGACGGGCGCGGTGGTGATCCCGACGCCGGCGGCAACCATGCGCAGACAGCGCTCGTCGCTGTCGCTGCGTAGCGCAAAGCGCGGGCGGACGCCGTGACGCGTGAAGAAACGGCTCGTCGCATCGAGAAATTCGCACGAGCGACGCGCGATCATCGTTTCGGCGGCGAGTTCCTCTGGGCCGACCTCGATGCGCCCGGCGAGCGGGTGGTCCGAGGCGATAAACATCGCAAGCGGCTCCTCATAGAGCGGCAGGACATGCCCGCCCCGCTCACCTGCGCGCAGCGGCACCAGCGCGATGTGGATCCGGCCGCTGCCGAGCGCGGCGCGCAGTTCGGAATCGCTGTTTTCGACCAGCTCGATCGCGAAGCCGGGTCGCAGAGCCGCGGCGATCGCCTGCAACAGCTCCGCGGGCGCCGAGCGGATCACGCCCAGCTTGAGCTCGGCTGCCTGACGGTCGTCCGCGCGACCGAAGCCGTCGGCGGCACGAAAGCCGCGGTCCAGATCGCGCGCGATCGGCAGAAAACGCCCGCCCGCCTCGGTCAGCCGGATCTGACGGCGATTGCGAATGAACAGCGGCGTACCGACGAGCTTCTCGAGTTCGGCGACCCCCGTCGAGAGCGCCGGCTGGGTAACGCGGATTCGCAGCGCCGCCTGCGTAAAACTGCCGGCGTCGACGACGGCAAGGAACTGGCGGATGTGGGCGCGCTTTATCATAAATTTTTCTTATGCCAAATCTCGCCCTGTTTCAATTTCCATATGATGGGATTTTGATGCACACTCGCCGCCTGTCCCGCCCCTTCGATCGATAGGTAATCCATGCGCGCCACCCCCGATTTCGATTTCGCGCTCGGCGAAACCGCCGACATGATTCGCGACACCACCGCCCGCTTCGCCGACGAACAGATCGCACCGCTTGCCGCCAAAGCTGACGCAGAAGACTGGTTCCCGCGCGACGAATTGTGGACCCAGATGGGCGACCTCGGCCTGCACGGCATCACCGTCGAGGAAGAGTTCGGTGGCCTCGGCCTCGGCTATCTCGAGCATGTCATCGCGGTCGAGGAAGTGTCGCGCGCATCGGGCGCGATCGGCCTCTCCTACGGCGCGCACTCGAACCTTTGCGTCAACCAGATCCGCCGCTGGGGCACCGCCGGACAGAAGGCCAAATATCTCCCCAAGCTGATCAGCGGCGAGCATGTCGGCAGCCTCGCCATGTCCGAGGCCGGCGCCGGCAGCGACGTCGTGTCGATGAAGCTGAAGGCCGAAAAGAAGGGCGGCGGCTATGTCCTCAACGGCACCAAATTCTGGATCACCAACGCGACCTGCGCCGACACGCTGGTCGTCTATGCCAAGACCAGCCCCGAAGCCGGCTCGCGCGGCATCACGGCGTTCCTGATCGAAAAGGATATGCCGGGGTTCGCCATCGGGCAAAAGATCGACAAGGTGGGTATGCGCGGTTCGCCGACCGCCGAACTCGTTTTCACCGACTGCGAAGTGTCCGAAGAACAGGTGATGGGACCCGAAAATGGCGGCGTCGGCGTGTTGATGTCGGGGCTCGACTATGAGCGCGTCGTGCTTGCAGGGCTCCAGCTCGGCATCATGCAGGCGTGTCTCGACACCGTCATTCCCTACGTCCGCGAGCGCAAGCAGTTCGGCAAGCCGATCGGCTCGTTCCAGCTGATGCAGGCGAAGGTCGCCGACATGTATGTCGCACTCCAGTCGGCGCGTTCCTACGTCTACAACGTCGCCAAGGCATGCGACGCCGGACAGACGACGCGCTTCGACGCCGCGGGCTGCATCCTGCTGGCAAGCGAGAGCGCGGTGAAGGTCGCAGGCGAAGCGATCCAGGCATTGGGCGGCGCGGGTTACACCAAGGACTGGCCGGTCGAGCGCTACTGGCGCGACGCCAAGCTTCTCGACATCGGCGCGGGCACGAACGAGATTCGCCGGATGCTGATCGGGCGCGAACTGATCGGCGCCGGCGCGTGATCTGGCTCTGGCTGTCGGCCGCCTTCATGGTGACGACGGCCGGGGTTCATTCGGTGCTGGGTTACCGGCGGCTGATCGTGCCGCTGCTTCGCGCCGGCGAAGGTCCGCTCGCCGATCCCATCGCGCGACGGATCGTCGGTTTTGCCTGGCATGCGACGTCGGTGCTGATGCTGATTTCGGCCGCCGCGGTCGCATGGCCCGGCACACCGCAAACCCTGCTGGTCGTCGTCGGCGGGGGCTGGCTCGCCGCCGGGCTGTTCGACGCCGCCTATACGAAGGGCCGCCATATCGCATGGCCTGCGCTCAGCGGCGCGGGGATCCTTGCGCTGATCGGCGCGTTGGCCTGACCATGCGCGGGCTGGTCCATCCCATCGACCTGACGGTTTCCGGCAAGGCCCGCTATGGCCCGACCTGTTATGCGGTCTTCTTCGCCGATCCCGACGGGTTGAAGCCCGAATATGTGTTCGGGGCGACCGGCGCATGAGCGAGGCCCTGCTCGACGCGCTGCAATATTACGGCGCCGCCGCGGCAACGCTCGCGGCGCTGCTCGTCTCGCTCAACCTCGGCGAACGGTGGAACGGCTGGGCGTTCGTCATCTTCGTGACGAGCAGCCTTGCGCTGATCGCGTGGGGGTTTCTCCAGCCCGACAGCGAAGGCATCGGCTGGCAGAATGTCGCGCTGCTCTGCATCAATCTGGTCGGCGTCTACAGCCACCTGATCCGCAGGAAACCCGAAGCAAAGAATGAGGGCGGAGCATGACGCCCCGCCCCGCTTCATCAGCCCCAGACGCGCACCCGCTTGTCGGGCGCGAGGTAAAGCTTGTCGCCTTCCTTGACGTCGAACGCCTTGTACCAGGCGTCGAGGTTCCGCACCGTCAGCGCGCGGTACATGCCCGGCGCATGGCCGTCGGTCGCGACGCGCGCACGCAGCGCCTCGGCGCGCATCTTGGTCGCCCAGGTCTGCGCAAAGGCGATGAAGAAACGCTGATCGCCGGTGAAGCCGTCGATCACCGGCGCCTCCTTGCCGCCCAGCGACGCGCGGTACGCATCATACGCCGCCTGAAGTCCGGCGACGTCAGCAATATTCTCGCCCAGCGTCAGCTTGCCGTTGATCGCAAGGTCGGGAAACGGCTTGTACGTGTCGAACTGTGCGGCGAGCGCGTCGCCCGCGGCATTGAACTTCGCAAGGTCCGCCGGGGTCCACCAGTTGCGCAGCGCGCCGGTCGAATCGAAGGCCGCGCCATTATTGTCGAAGCTGTGGCTGATCTCGTGGCCGATGACGGCGCCGATCGCGCCATAGTTGAACGCGGGGTCGGCCTTGGCGTTGAAGAAGGGCGGCTGCAGGATTGCCGCGGGGAAGTTCAGCGCATTCTGGACCGGCAGGTTCACGGCGTTGACCGTCTGCGGGACCATCCACCATTCGCCCTTGTCCATCGGCTTGCCGATCTTGGCGAGTTGGTGCGCATATTCGGCCTTCTGCCCGGCAACCTCGTTCGCATAGGCGTCGGTGCCGACAGTGTAGCTGCCATAGTCGCGCCACGTGTCGGGATAGCCCACCCCCACGGCAATGGTTTCGACCTTCTTGATCGCTTCCTTCTTGGTTTCGGGCGCCATCCAGTCGATCGTGTTCACCCGGGTCGCAAAGGCGGACTTGATATTCTTCACCATGTCGCCGACTTCGGCCTTCGCCGAGGCGGGGAAATATTTGTCGGCGTAGGCCTTGCCCACCGCATCGCCGAGATAGACGTCGAGCGCGTCGAGCGCGCGCTTTTCGCGGCCGCGCTGCTGCGGCGTGCCGGCCATCGTCGTGCCGTAGAAGGCGAAATGCGCGCTGTCGATCGCGCTGGGCAGTACGTCGCTATGACTGTTGATCTGATGGAAGGCGAGCCAGTCCTTCCACGCATCGAGCGGTTCGGATGCGACGAGTGCCGACAGGCCGGTGATCGCGCTCGCATGATAGGCGCCGAACTTTGCGGCGCCGTGGAGCTTCGCCGCGCTCATGAACGCGGGCCAGTCGATGCCAGGCGCCTTCTTGGCGAAATCGGCTTTCGCCCAGACGTCGGCCGACTTGGTGAAGTCTTCGCTCTGCTCGCGCGTCGCGTGGGCTTTGGCGATCTTGACCTCGAGGTCATAGACGCGCTTCGCCTTCGCGGCGGCGTCCGACTGGCCAGCAGCGGTCAGCAGCTTGGCGATATAGGCCTGATAAGCGGTGCGGATCGTCGCCATCTTGGGGTCGGCCGACAGATAATATTCGCGCTCGGGCATCCCAAGCCCGCCCTGCAAGAGATAGGGGATGACGTCGCCCGGGGTCGCAAGCCCCTGCGTCACGAAAACGCCGAACAGATTTTCGGTCTGGAAGTTTGTGGCGTTGAGCGGATCGACGTCGGCGCGAAGCTGTTCGCCGAGAACCTTCGACAGGCCAGCCTTGTCGCTGATCGCCGCAAAGCGCGCGAGGTCGGCGGCGACGGGCTTCATGCCCGCGGCATCGATCGCCTTCACATTGGTAAAGGCCTTGTAGAAGGCGGCAATGCGGCCTTCGTTGGTGTCGGCCGCGGCGTGGCCCTTGACGATCGCGTCGATCAGTTCGCGGTTCCGCTTCTCGGTTTCGAGCTGCGCGACGTAAAAGGCGCCGATCGACGAGCGGTCGGCGGGAATTTCGGTCGCCTTGTCCCAATTGCCGTTGGCATAGGCGTAGAAGTCGTCGCCGGGCTTCACGCCCGTCTCCATCGCGGCCTTGCTGATCCCGATATCGGTTCCCACGGTATAGGCGGCGGAGCTGTCCTTGCCGCTGCTACAGGCGACGGGACCCGCGAGAACCGCGGCGGTGGACAGAAGAACGGCAAAGACAGCTTTTTTCATCGGAATGACCTTATCTTGTCACGGAAAGACAGGCCGCCGACGCGTGGGAAAATCCGGTTTCAATTCCAACCATTTTCGGCCTGCTGCGCTTTTCAATCGACGAGCGACGGGTTAGTTCCGAACCGATTTCAGGGAGAGACTGTACAGTGAGCGCACCGGTTCTTGGCACGAGCATCAACGCCGACAGCGACGAATATCGCACCCGCAGCGCGCATAACCGCGCGCTGACCGACGCGCTGCGCACGGCGGTCGCCGAAGCAGCGCTCGGCGGCAACGAAAAGTCGCGCGAGCGCCACACGAGCCGCGGCAAATTGCTGCCGCGCGAGCGCGTCGAACGGCTGCTCGATCCGGGCGCGCCCTTCCTCGAAATCGGCCAGCTCGCCGCGAACGACCTCTATGACGGCGAAGTTCCGGGCGCGGGGCTGATCTGCGGGATCGGGCAGGTGTCGGGGCGCCAGTGCATGATCGTGTGCAACGACGCGACGGTGAAGGGCGGCACCTATTATCCGATGACCGTGAAGAAGCATCTTCGCGCGCAGGAGATTGCCGAGGCGAACCGCCTTCCGTGCATCTACCTCGTCGACAGCGGCGGCGCGAACCTGCCGCATCAGGATCAGGTCTTTCCCGACCGCGACCATTTCGGCCGCATCTTCTTCAATCAGGCCAACATGTCGGCGAAGCGCATCCCGCAGATCGCATGCGTGATGGGCAGCTGCACCGCAGGCGGCGCTTATGTTCCCGCGATGTCGGACGAGACCGTCATCGTGCGCAATCAGGGCACGATCTTTCTCGCTGGCCCCCCACTGGTGAAAGCCGCGACGGGCGAGGAAATCAGCGCCGAAGATCTGGGCGGCGGCGACCTTCACGCGAAGAAGTCGGGCGTCGTCGATCACCTCGCCGAGAATGACGAACATGCGCTGACGATCGTGCGCGACATCGTCAGCCACCTCGGCGAGGACAAGGGCTTCGAGGTCCCGATGAAGGCTCCGCGCCCGCCCAAATATGACGGCGAAGAGCTTTACGGCGTCGTTCCCGACGATGTCCGCGCGCCCTATGACGTCCACGAAGTCATCGCGCGCATCGTCGATGGCAGCGAGTTCCACGAGTTCAAGGCGAATTACGGCTCAACACTCGTCTGTGGCTTCGCGCATATCTGGGGCATCCCCGTCGCGATCCTTGCGAACAATGGTGTGCTGTTCAGCGAAAGCGCGGTGAAGGGCGCGCATTTCATCGAACTGGCGCAGCAACGGCGCATTCCCCTGCTCTTCCTCCAGAACATCAGTGGTTTCATGGTCGGCGGTAAGTATGAGGCCGAGGGCATCGCCAAGCATGGCGCGAAGCTGGTCACCGCGGTCGCCACGGCGACGGTGCCGAAGATCACCGTGCTGATCGGCGGCAGTTTCGGCGCGGGCAATTACGGCATGTGTGGCCGCGCTTATTCTCCACGCTTCCTGTTCAGCTGGCCTAACAGCCGGATCAGCGTGATGGGCGGCGAGCAAGCGGCGAGCGTGCTCGCGACCGTCCACCGCGACGCCGACAAATGGACTCCCGAGGAAACCGAGGCCTTCAAGGCGCCGATCCGCCAGAAATATGAGGATGAGGGCAATCCCTATCACGCCACCGCGCGCTTGTGGGACGATGGCATCATCGATCCCGCGCAGACGCGCGACGTGCTCGGCCTCGCCTTTTCCGCAACGCTGAACGCGCCGGTCGAAGACCGCGGCTTCGGCGTGTTCCGGATGTGACGGCGATGAGCGATGCACCCGACCGCCTGTTCATCCTCGATCGCGAGTTCGACGATCCCGCCTTTCCGGGGTCGAGCTTCTATTGCCGCGACTGCATCCTCGTCGAGGGCCTGCTCGCGGCGTTTCCCGAGCGCACCACTCACCTCGAGGTCATCCGCGTGCCATGGCCGCGCCCGCGCCCGCTCGTCGTCGACGCGATCGGCGAAGCGAACCAGAACCTCCCTGCCCTTGTCTTTTCCGATGGCGGATATGTGAACGACATCAAGCCGCTGCTTGAAGCGCTCCACACCCGTCACGGCTTTCCGGAACCCCATCCATGATCCAGTCCCTGCTTATCGCCAATCGCGGCGAAATCGCCTGCCGCATCATCCGCACCGCGCGCGAGATGGGCATCCGTACCGTCGCGGTCTATTCGGACGCCGATGCCAGAGCGCTGCATGTGCGCGAGGCCGACGAGGCCGTACATATCGGCCCGTCGCCGGCGCGCGAAAGCTACCTGATCGGCGAGAAGATCATCGCCGCCGCAAAGGCGACCGGCGCCGAGGCGATCCATCCGGGGTACGGCTTCCTGTCCGAAAATGCCGGGTTCGCGCAGGCGGTGGCCGATGCGGGCCTCGTGTGGGTCGGGCCGAAGCCGTCGTCGATCACCGCGATGGGCCTCAAGGACGCCGCGAAGAAGCTGATGGCCGACGCGGGAGTGCCGGTGACCCCCGGCTATATGGGTGAGAACCAGGACCCCGCCTTCCTTTCCGAACAGGCAGCCGAAATCGGCTACCCCGTGCTGATCAAGGCGGTCGCGGGCGGCGGCGGCAAGGGGATGCGCAAGGTCGATGCCGCGGCGGACTTCCTCGACGCGCTCGCCTCATGCCAGCGCGAAGCGGCGGCGTCGTTCGGCAACGACCATGTGCTGATCGAGAAATATATCCTGACCCCGCGCCATATCGAGGTGCAGGTGTTCGGCGACACGCACGGCAATGTCGTGCATCTGTTCGAGCGCGACTGCTCGCTCCAGCGGCGACATCAAAAGGTGATCGAGGAAGCCCCTGCCCCCGGCATGGACGAGGCGACACGCGCGGAACTCTGCGCCGCTGCGGTGCGCGCGGCGAAAGCGGTCGATTATGTCGGTGCCGGCACGATCGAGTTCATCGCCGACGCATCGGAAGGCCTCCGCGCCGACCGCATCTGGTTTATGGAAATGAACACGCGCCTGCAGGTCGAACATCCGGTGACCGAGGAGATCACCGGCGTCGACCTCGTCGAATGGCAGCTGCGCGTCGCATCGGGCGAACCGATCCCGCTTTCGCAGGACGAACTTGCGATCAACGGCTGGGCGATGGAAGCGCGCCTCTATGCCGAGGATCCGGCGAAGGGTTTCTTGCCGAGCATCGGCACGCTCGAACTCTTCCAGCTTCCCGAACATATCGGCCGCGTCGACACCGGCGTCTATGAAGGCGCCGAAGTCTCGCCCTTCTACGACCCGATGATCGCCAAGGTCATCGCGTGGGGTGAGGACCGCGAGGAAGCGCGCGAATTGCTGTCGGAGATGCTGGAGGACAGCGCAATCTGGCCGGTGAAGACCAATTCGGCCTTCCTGATCAACGCGCTCGACCATCCCGATTTCGTCGCAGGCACCGTCGACACCGGCCTGATCGGCCGCGACGGCGACGCGATGACCGAGGACCCGGTGCCGACCGCACAGGCGCTGACCAATGCCGCGATGGCGATGGTGCCGCGCTCGCTGCAATCGGGCTTCCGCTTGAACGCCCCCGATGTGCGCAGCGCGCCTTTCCTGCTCGACGGCAAGCGGGTCGAAGTCGAACTCCACGGCCCCGGCGCCGAAGAGCCCTCCCCCGCGATGCTCGTCGCCGAGGGCGGTTCGGTATGGCAGCTCGCGCCCTGGCGCGCCGAAGGCAACGCGGGCGGTACGGCGGGTGACGGCGCGATCCTGTCGCCGATGCCCGGCAAGGTCATCGCGGTCGAGGTCGCGGCGGGCGACAAGGTGACCAAGGGGCAAAAATTGCTCACGCTCGAAGCGATGAAGATGGAGCACAGCCTGACTGCGCCGTTCGACGGCGTGGTCGCCGAACTCAACGCGACCGCGGGCGCGCAGGTTCAGGTCGAGGCACTGCTCGTGCGGATCGAAAAGGAAGACGCATAATGGCCGGCAAATATTTCGACGAATGGGTGATCGGCGAGACGCTGACGCACGACATCCGGCGCACGGTGACCGAAACCGACAATCTGCTGTTCACCGTGATGACGCACAACCCGCAGCCGTTGCACCTCGACATCGAAGCCGCCAAGGCATCGGAGTTCGGCCAGATCCTCGTCAACGGCACCTTCACGTTCAGCCTGATGGTGGGCTTGTCGGTCGGCGACACGACGCTCGGAACGCTCGTCGCGAACCTCGGCTATGACAAGCTGGTGATGCCCAAGCCGGTGTTTATCGGCGACACGCTTCGCGCCGAAAGCGAGGTCGTCGGCCTGAAGGAATCAAAATCGCGGCCGAATGCCGGGATCGTGACCTTCCTTCACCGTGCAATCAACCAGCGCGATGAACTTGTCTGCCAGTGCGAGCGTTCTGCCCTTGTCCAGCGGAAGGCCAGCTAATGCGACTTCGTTCCCTCCTTTTCGTTCCCGGCGACCGCCCCGAGCGGTTCGCCAAGGCGGCGGCATCGGGCGCCGACGCAATCATCCTCGATCTGGAGGATTCGGTTTCGCTCGCGAACAAGGACGCGGCACGCCATGCCATCGCCGAATATCTGTCGGGGACCCGCGAAGTCGTCACGCTCGTGCGCGTCAACCCGCTCGACGGGCATCTGACTGCCGCCGATGTCGCCGCGATCATATCCGCGCGGCCCGACGCGATCATGCTGCCCAAAGCCGAAGGCGCGCCGAGCATCGCGCAGCTCGATACGATCCTGCGTAGCGAATCCGCGCAGGGCGCCTCACTGCCGCCGATCCTGCCGATCGCGACCGAGACGCCCGCCGCGATCTTCACGCTGGGCAGCTACCGCGAAGCGAGGGATCGCCTGCTCGGGCTGACCTGGGGGGCCGAAGATTTGCCTGCAGCGATCGGCGCCACCACGAGCCGCGAGGCCGACGGCAGCTATACGTCGCCCTATGAAGTCGCGCGCGCCTTGACGCTGTTCGCAGCGCATGGCGCGGGCGCCGCCGCGATCGACACCGTCTTCCCCGCGATCAACGACGAAGCGGGGCTTGCCACCTATGCCGCCCGCGCGCGCCGCGACGGCTTTACCGGGATGATGGCGATCCATCCGTCGCAGGTCGAGCCGATCAACGCCGCCTTCACCCCCAGCGCCGACGAGGTATCGCGCGCGCAGGCCATCGTCGATGCCTTCGCCGCCAATCCCGGCGTTGGCGTGTTGCAGGTCGACGGCAAGATGGTCGACGCCCCGCACCTCAAGCAGGCGAAGCATATTCTCGCGCTGTCCGACTAGGATTCAGCCCTTCCGCCGCCCGAAGGGCCGGTGCCGCTTCATCCAGTCGCGGCCGCGGTGCCAGCTCTTCTTCAGCCCGCGTTCGGTCAGGCTTTCGAACATCGCGTCGGGGCTGGTTGGGTCGAGCAGTTCATTCTCGGCGATGAATTCGTCCATCGGCCCCGGCGGCACGAGGTCGAGCAGCTCGAGCGAGCGTGCTTTGCCGCGCAGTTCCTCGATCGTTTCGATCAGCGAACCGGTGCGTTCGAATGTCGTCGCGACGCCGTTTTCCGCTACATCGAGATGCTCGGCGATCAGCGACGTGCGCAGGCGTGCAATCACTGGCTCGACCCCCGCGTTTGCGGGGAGCGCGGCGTCGATCGTGACATCGCATTCGCTGTCGAGCCCCATCGAGCGGTTGTTCAGATTCGCCGATCCCACCCGGATCATGCGGTCGTCGACGATCGCGGTTTTCGCGTGGACATAAATCGCCTCGCCGCGCTTCGTGCGCGGGTAATAGACCTTCAGCCGATCGCCGTGCTTCGCCTTGGCAATTTCGCGCACCAACTGCACGCGCGCCGCGTCCATCGCCATCTGTTCGAGCCAGCCGTCGGCGGTCTTGGGCATCACCATCACGAATTCGGGCGGATCGTCCCCGTTCAGCCGCTCGGCAATCGCCGCGGCTATCTTGCCGGATGTGAAATACTGGTTCTCGAAATAGATAAAGCGCTCCGCCGCCGCGATCATGTCGAGATAAAGCTGCTCGATCTCGCGGATCTCCTCGACACCATCATATTCGGCGCGGGTGCGCGAAATGGCGGCGTCGACGCCCTCGAAATCGGGTTCAAGGTCGTCGGGCCAATTCTCGCCGTTGCCTTGCAGATCGCGTAGCGGATTTTTGGTCGCACGCTGCCAGCGCTCGTTGCCAAGGTCGGCGAGCGCGTTGCCGACGGGGCCCGCGAGGATCATCGTCGAATCATGCCATGGCATATAGGCTTTGCCGTCGGGCCCGGTGCGGCGCGGGTCACCGTCCTTGTGTCCGCGCGTATCCCAGCGGCGCGCGCCGACATCGATGCCGCCGCAAACCGCGAGATGATCGTCGAACACCGCGACCTTCTGATGGTGGCTGCATCCCACGGGGTGGGCGCTATCGAGGCGGAAGCTGATCGCGCGCGTCAGTTTCCACCGCGCGACCATCGACAGGATGCGCGGCATCGCGAACTGTTTCAGCCCGCCGAAATTCCAGCGCAAAATGTCGATGTCGCGATCGGGTTTCTCACGCGCGAGGCGCAGCAGATAGTCGCCGAGCGGTTCGCCCTTGCCGTCCTTGCCGGGCTTCAGCGCGATCCGCGGATCGAAGTCCCAGCCGATAAGCAGGATGCGCTGTTTCGCGTCGGCCATCAGCCGTTCGAGCAGCGCAAAATAGTCTGCCGCATCGACGATCATCCGTGCCTTGTCGGCGCGTTCGATCCGCCAGCAATTGCGGCCTTCGACGACGATCGGTTTCGGGGCGCCTTTGCTCATCGCCGCCACCACGCATGATGGCGGCGATGGTTGCACGAGCTAAAGTCAGGCAGCGGCGAACTGTTCGGGCGTCAGCGCCATCATCGCATCGCTGCCGGCTTCGATCTTGCGGCGAAGCGATCCCGCGTCGGGCAGGAAGCGTTCGGCGAAATAGCGCGCGGTGACGAGCTTGGCCTCAAGGAACGCCTTGTTGCCGCGACCTTCGGCGAGCGCGTTCTGCGCCGCCTCGGCCATCATCAGCCACATCGAACCCAGCGCGACGATGCCGAGGATATGCATGTAATGATGCGCCCCCGCGCCGACATTGTTCGGGTTCGCCATACCGTTGGCCATGAACCACATCGTCGCGGCCTTGAGCTCGCCATTCGCCTTTTCGAGGCGGCCCGCGAAATCGGCAAGCGCTTCGTCGCCCTTGGCGCGAGTGCATTCCTCGTCGACGATCGCGAAAAAGGCCTGGATGGCACGGCCGCCATTCTGTGCGAGCTTGCGGCCGACGAGGTCCATCGCCTGCACGCCGTTCGCGCCTTCGTAGATCATCGTGATGCGGGCATCGCGGACATACTGCGACATGCCCTGTTCTTCGATATAGCCGTGGCCGCCGAAGACCTGCTGCGCGTTGGTCGCGACCTCATAGCCCTTGTCGGTGCCATAGCCCTTGATCACCGGCGTGAGCAGGCTGACGAGGTCGTCGGCGCGCTGGCGCTCTTCCTCGCTCTCGGCGACATGCGCGAGGTCGACCTGAAGCGCGCCCCAGGTGCAAAGCGCGCGGAGCCCCTCGACGGTCGCCTTGCCATCCATCAGCATCCGGCGGACGTCGGGATGGACGAACAAAGGATCCGCCTTTTCCTGCGGGTCTTTGGGTCCGGTCAGCGCACGGCCCTGACGGCGATCCTGTGCGTACTGGACGGCGTTCTGATAGGCGACATCGGCCTGACCGAGCCCCTGAATGCCGACGCCGAGGCGCGCCGCGTTCATCATCACGAACATCGCGGCGAGGCCCTTATTCTCCTCGCCGACCATCCATCCCTTCGCGCCATCGTAGTTCATGACACAGGTCGAATTGGCATGGATGCCCATCTTGTGCTCGATCGAGCCGCACGAGAGCGTGTTGCGCTCGCCGAGCGAGCCGTCGTCGTTGACGATGAACTTGGGGACGATGAAGAGCGAGATGCCCTTGACGCTGTCGGGCGCATCGGGAGTCTTTGCGAGGACGAGGTGGATGATATTGTCGGTCAGGTCATGCTCGCCCGACGAGATGAAGATTTTCGTGCCCGTCACCGCATAGCTGCCGTCGCCATTGGGCACCGCGCGGGTACGGATCAGGCCGAGGTCGGTGCCGCAGTGCGGTTCGGTCAGGTTCATCGTCCCGCCCCATTCGCCCGATACCATCCGGGGGACATAGGTCGCCTTCTGCTCGTCCGACCCCTTGACGAGGATCGCCGCGGTCGCGCCCTGCGTCAGCCCGGGGTACATGGCGAACGCCTGATTGGCGGCGTTGCGATATTCCTCGACCGGGAAACCGATCACGTGCGGCAATCCCTGTCCGCCGAATTCTTCGGGCGCGGTGAGCAGACCCCAGCCCGCTTCGCTATACGCCTTATACGCTTCCTTGAAGCCCTTCGGCGTCGTCACCGACCCGTCGTCGTGGCGCGTGCAGCCTTCGAGGTCGCCCGACTGGTTGATCGGGAACAGCACTTCCTCGCAGAACTTCCCCGCCTCGGTCAGCACCGCCTCGACCATGTCGGGGGTCGCGTTGGCGAAGCCGGGCAGGTTGGCATAGCGCTCGATTCCGAGCACGTCGTTAAGGAGGAACAGCGTATCTTGCACGGGTGCGCGATAGACGGGCATGGGGTATCCTTCTGAAAAGCAGTTTCGCGTCAAACTTGCCTGGGGAGAGGCTCAGGTCGGCTTATTGGCCGGCGTCGACCTTCTTCACCATATCGATGAAACGTGACAGCTCATCTACAGCGCTGTCAATATCGTCGCGCTGGCGTTGCAGCAGGCCGATGCGTTGCTCGCATTTCTCGATCGTCACCTGCCGCTGCGTCTTGCGGCCGTCACCGACGTCGTAGAGGTCGATCATCTCGCGAATGTCGGCGAGGCTGAAGCCCGTGCGCTTGGCGCGGAGGATCCACGCCAGCCGCGCGCGATCGCGTTTTGAATAGATGCGCGACAATCCCTTGCGCGACGGGCTGATCAGCCCTTCATCCTCATAGAAACGCAGCGCGCGGGCGGTGACCCCGAACTCGGTCGACAAGTCGGTGATGCTGAATTGTTCGCGCCCCAGATGATCGGGCGTATCGATATGGGCGTGGCCATATTGTTCGGTCATGCCAATGAAACTAGTTTCCGTTGACGTGAACGTCAAGCCCGGCCGAAGGGGCCATTTCGGGGCAGCTCAGCCCCCGCAAGGACGCTGCATATTGCCTTGCCGATCCGCCATTCGCAAGCCCCCCGCATCGGTCGCCGACCAGCTTGCCCGCGGCAGGCGCAGCCCTGAAAGCGACGCGCGGTCGGGACACAGCCGGGCGCATTGCGGCGGCAGGCTTCCGGGGAGGCGCAGCTCGTCGTCTTCCTCGTGCACGAGCGCGTCGCAACCGTCGATGCCGGCAAAGCGCATCCGCCAGCCATCGCCTTCGCGCACCATCGCCCCGTTCGCAGTGCAGGACAGGGTCGGACCAAAGGCGGCGGTGACGGCAAACCGCCATTTTCCTGCTCCGTCGGGGACGACGCACATCGCATCGCGGCCGAGGTCGTGGGTCCGCTCGAAAACCCCTACGGGCGTCGCGGCTTCGGATCGCACGACGCCGCGCTCGCGGGCGGTTAGTTCCAGCGGACTGTCGGCATCGACGCCCTTGCCGGTTCCGGTCGGCGCGGGCCGATCGCACCCGCCGAGTACAAGCGCCGCCAGTGCGAGCGCGGCGCTAGCCCTGCGCATCGTCCGCCAGGAAGCTCAGGCTGCCGTCGGCCTCGACGCGGCGATAGAAACAGGAGCGGCGTCCGGTGTGGCACGCCGGCCCGGCGGGCTTCACGCGCAGCAGCAGCGCGTCTTGGTCGCAATCGACGCGCATCTCGACCATCGTCAGCCCGTTGCCCGACGTCTCGCCCTTGCGCCACAGCGATGCCCGTGACCGCGACCAGAAATGCGCCTGCCCCGTTTCGCGCGTCCGCTCGATCGCCTCTGCATTCATATGCGCGACCATCAGCAGCACATGAGTCTCTGCGTCGATCACGATCGCCGTCACCAGTCCGGCGGCGTCGAAACGCGGAAGAAATCGGTCGGCCGTGTCGCGCTGATCATCCATAAACCGCGCTTTAGAGCAGGATAGGAGCCGCTGTCACCCCGTCCGTGGCGGCGAGTATGACAAATGCGTGATTAGGGGGGCGACATTTGCGATTGCCGTCCCTATATGCGCCCCAGTCACTGCCCCCCTGCCCCTGGAATGACATGCTGACGACCCACCCTTTTGACGACGACAAGCTCCGCGAGGAGTGCGGCGTATTTGGTATTCATGGCGCGGATAGCGCCGCCGCGGTTGTCGCGCTGGGGCTTCATGCCCTGCAGCACCGTGGACAGGAAGCCGCGGGCATCACTGCCTTCGACGGCAAGGAGTTCCACACCCATCGCGCGATGGGCCATGTCGCGGGCAATTTCGACCGCGACGACATCATGCGCCAGTTGCAAGGCGGATCGTCGGTCGGCCATGTCCGCTACTCGACGACGGGCGAAACTGCGCTGCGCAACGTCCAGCCGCTGTTCGCCGACCTCGCCACCGGCGGTTTTGCCGTCGCGCACAACGGCAACATCTCGAACGCCGCCGCGCTTCGCAAGGTGCTGGTTCGCCGCGGCTCGATCTTCCAGTCGACCAGCGATACCGAGGTCATCATTCACCTCGTCGCGACGTCGAACTATCGCTCGCTGCTCGACCGGTTCATCGACGCGCTCAAGCAGGTCGAGGGCGCCTATTCGCTGATCTGCCTGACCGCCGAAGGCATGATCGGCTGCCGCGACCCGCTCGGCATTCGCCCGCTGGTGATCGGAAAGCTCGGCGACGCGCATATCCTCGCTTCTGAAACGGTGGCGCTCGACGTCGTCGGCGCCGAATTCGTCCGCTCGGTCGAGCCTGGCGAACTCGTCACGATCCGCGACGGCCAGCTCACCTCGCATCGTCCCTTCGCCGACCATCCGGCGCGGCCGTGCATCTTCGAATATGTCTATTTCTCGCGCCCCGATTCGATCGTCGACGGGACGAGCGTCTATTCGGTGCGCAAGGCGATCGGCGCCGAGCTGGCGCGCGAGAATCCGGTCGAAGCCGATCTCGTTATCCCGGTTCCCGATTCGGGTACGCCCGCGGCGATCGGCTATGCGCAGGAATCGGGCATCCCGTTCGAACTCGGCATCATCCGCTCGCACTATGTCGGGCGCACCTTCATCCAGCCGGGCGACAAGGTCCGCCATCTTGGCGTCAAACTGAAGCACAATGCCAACCGCGCGCTGATCGCCGGCAAGCGCATCGTGCTGATCGACGATTCGATCGTGCGCGGCACCACCAGCCTCAAGATCGTCCAGATGATGCGCGACGCCGGCGCGACCGAGGTGCACATGCGCATCGCGAGCCCGCCGACGCAGCATAGCTGCTTCTATGGCGTCGACACGCCCGAGCGCGCCAAATTGCTCGCCGCGCAGATGAGCGTCGGCCAGATGGCGAATTTCATCAACGCCGACAGCCTGTCCTTCATCTCGATCGACGGCCTCTATCGTGCGCTCGGCGAAGCGAAGCGCAGCGACGACGCGCCGAAATATTGCGATGCCTGCTTTACCGGCGACTATCCGACCACGCTCACCGATTTCGACGAGCATGGATTGGAAGATCAATTTTCGCTGCTTGCCGAACGGGTTGTCTGACACAATGACTGTAATGTCTAAAGAACTGGCGGGCCAGGTTGCGCTCGTCACCGGGGCGAGCCGTGGTATCGGCGAGGCGATCGCCGAATCGCTCGCCGCACGCGGCGCGCATGTCGTGATCACCGCGCGCACCGCGGGCGGGCTCGAAGAACTCGAAGACCGCATCCACGAAGCCGGCGGCAGCGCGACGATCGCACCGCTAGACCTCACCGACGGCGACAGCATCGCCCGCCTCGCCAGCGCGATCGCCGAACGCTGGCAGCAGCTCGACATGCTCGTGCTCAACGCCGCGATGCTCGGCACGCTGACCCCCGTTGCCGCGATCGACGGCAAGGAATTCAACAAGCTGCTGACGCTCAACCTGATCGCGCAGCAAGCGCTGATCGCCAATTTCGATCCGCTGCTACGCCGCGCCGCGAACGGCCGGCTGATCGCACTGTCGAGCAGCGTCGCGCGCGAGCCACGCGCCTATTGGGGCGCCTATGCCGCGTCGAAGGCGGCGTTCGAAACGCTCGTCACCAGCTATGGCGCCGAAATGCGCAACATCTCGACCGTGCGTACCGCGATCCTCGACCCCGGCGGCACGCGGACACAGATGCGCGCGCGCGCCTATCCGGGTGAAGATCCGCAGAGTATCAAGGATCCTGCGGCGGTCGGCGAATATGTCGCGGCGCTGATGGTCGAGGGCTTCGACAGCACCGCCTTCCATGCGCTGCCGAAGGTCATGGAAAAAGCTTAACGCCATCTTTGTTTTCCTGCGCTAAGACCCTCGCATAAGAGGGTTTGCGAGGGCGCGGGAATGATCAAGGATATTTTGCGAACGGCGATTGCCGCCGTCATCGGCATCGCCATCGCGTTCGGGCTGATCTGGCTCGCCCAATATGCCGGCAGCGAAATTTCGCCCGACGTCTATGATCCGGACAGCGGAGAAATCCTGATCCCGATCGGATCGACGATCGCGCTGATTGTCGGCTGGTTCATCGGCACCTTTGGCGGCGGCTGGCTCGCGATGCGTATTTCCGCAGGCACCGGAGCCGGCTGGATCGTCGCGGGTGCGGTGGTCGGTGCCGCGCTTTACCGCGCCGTCACGCTCGCCGACACCTGGTGGATCATGGCGCTGGGCGCCCTCGTCCCGCTTGCCGCGGCATGGCTGGCGCAACGCGCGACGAGCGTCGTTCCCGAATAGAAGCTCGTCGCCCCCGCGAAGACGGAGGCGACGACTGCTCTATTTTGCCGCTTCCTTGTCCACCGCGGCCTGCACGCTCTTGTAGAACGCCTCGCGCGCCGCGCCGACGCCCTCGGGATCGGTTGCGGTCGGCCAGTTGCCGTTGGAAGCGATCACCAGCTTGCGCTTCGGATCGATGAAGATGCCCTGCCCGAAGATGCCCTGTGCGGCAAAGCTGCCATCATCGTTGGTCCACCATTGATAGCCATAGCCGCGGCCCGGCAGGTCGATCCCCGCCTGTTTGGTCGTTGCCGCGGGCAGCCAGTCGTCGGGTAGCACCTTCTTGCCGCCCGCAACCCCGCCGTTCAGGATGAACTGGCCGAAGCGAGCATAGTCCTTGAGGCTCGCCGACATGCAGCAGCCGCTGATCTCGTGCCCCGTCGCGCCGAGCATCCAGACCGCATCCTGTTCCATGCCGAACGGTTTCCAGACCTTTTCGGACAGATAGGCCGACAGCGTCTTGCCCGTCGCACTCGACACGAGCACGCCGATCAGATTGGTTTCGCCGGTCTTGTACACCCACTTCGACCCAGCGGGCGCTTCGCGAGGCAAGGTCTTCATATAGCTGACCGTTATGTCTTCGCCGGCAACGGGTTTTTGCAGGTTGAACAGCGCAACGTCGGACTTGGGGTCGGTATAATCCTCGTTCCATTTGACGCCCGAAGTCATCGTCAGCAGTTGCTTTACCGAGACATCGTCATAGGCCGACCCCTTGAGACCGGGGATATAGGCGGTCACCTTGTCGTCGAGGCTTTTGATATAGCCGTCCTTCACCGCCGCGCCGACCAGCGTCGAGGTGAAGCTCTTCGCGACCGAGAAGCTGGTCCAGCGGCCCGCAGCGCTATAGCCGAGCGCATATTTTTCGAGCCGGATCTTGCCGTCCTGAACGATGATCAGGCCGGCATTGCGCTGCTTCGCCATATGGGCATCGACATCGCCGAGATCGAGCGGCTTACCCTGCGGCAGCGGATAGACGGGCCCGCCCGCCTTCACGGTGTTGACGACGACCTTGGGGACCGTTTCCATCGCGCGGAAGGCGGCGTCGCGTTGATCCTGGGTCCAGAACAGCACATTCAGATCCTTTGGCAGTTTGTCGGTCGTTTGTGTGGGTGCGGGCGCGCTACACCCCGCCGCCGCGGTGCACAGCAGCACCGCTGCCAAAAATCTTCGCATAGGCTTTCCCTCCCTGTTTTCAGGCTGTCTTTTCAAGCGTGACCTGCGCGACGTCGATGCCGCCGCCGCGAAATCCGCCCTCGCAATATTGCAGATAATAGCGCCAGAGCCGCACGAAACGCGCGTCGAACCCCGACGGAAGCTGGTCGGCTGCAACCGCCGCGTCGAAGCGCTCGCGCCACTGGCGCAGCGTTTCGGCATAGTCGCCGCCGAACCGATGAACATCGCGCCAAACCAGCCCGCGCGCTTCGGCCAGCGCGCGAAAACGGCTTTCCGAAACCAGGCACCCGCCGGGGAAGATATAGGCCTGGATGAAGTCGCTGCTCGCAGCATAACGCTCGAACAGCGCGTCGTTGATCAGGATATACTGGATCGCCGCCTTGCCGCCGGGGCGGAGCAGCCGGGCGATCGCGTCGAGATAGGCGGGCCAATAGGCCTCCCCCACCGCTTCGACCATCTCGACGCTGGCGATCGCGTCATACGGCCCCTGCGCGTCGCGATAGTCGCAGATTTCGATGCGCGAGCGCCCCGAAAGGTCGACCGTGTTCAGCCGCGCGTCCGCGATATCGGCCTGCGCCGGCGACAGCGTGATGCCGGTGTAGAGCACATCGTGCCGTTCGACCGCACGCTCGGCGAGCGCGCCCCAGCCGCAGCCGATTTCGAGCAGCCGGCTTCCCGAGCGGAGGTCGAGCCGGTCGAGGATCGCGTCGACCTTCGTCGCCTGCGCTTCCTCGAGCGACTGGCCGGGGTCGGCGAACAGCGCACTTGAATAGTTCATGCTCGGATCGAGCCACAAGCGATAGAAATCATTCCCCAAATCATAGTGGGCGTGGACATTTCGCTTTGCGCCGCGGCGATCATTACGATTCAGCGCATGGATCGCCTTGTTCAGCCAGCGCCACGGTCCGCGCGCACGTCCGGCATTGCCGAGCGCCTCGCCGTTGCGCATGAACAGGTCAAACAAAGCCACCGGGTCAGGCGACGACCATTCGCCCGCTTCCCACGCGCGGTACCAGCCCACCGACCCCGAGAGCGCGAGTCGTGCGAGCGCCGTCCAGCTGTGGAGATGCACGACCGCCACCGGTCCCTTGCCGCGCCCGCCAAGCAGCCGCACGCTGCCATCGGGTAAGTGCCCTTCGATCGTACCAAGCATCAATCCCGCGTCGATGCGGTCGAGGATCCGGTGAAAAAAGCCCGCCGGGGCCAGCGCCATCAATCTCGCAAGCCCTCCGCCCGCCCGATAGGCACGGTCGGCGCGGAGCAATTCCTTGCCGCGACGCGGGCTGACATGCGTGTTCATAGGAACCTTCCTGCCTCAAACGCATCGCGCTGACAATCGGTTGAAACGCGCGACACCATGACGTCACGCGCGCCGGTCATTCGGGATGGCTGGCGGTATCGGGCGCGGTCAGGCGGACCTGGAATCGGTCCTGCGCGAGCGGGTGCATGAAGCGCTGGTCGCGCAGCAGGATCGCGTCGCCATCCTTTTGCGCGACGGGCATGCGCGACCAGAACAGGAAGGCGCGCGCCGCGGGATCGGCCTTCACCCATGCCGCAAGACGCGGGTCGTTCATGCCGGTCGGCGCGCCGGTCAGGTCGACGTCGCCACCCGCGCCGGGAACAAAACTTGCGGTGCCGTAACGATCGGCAGTCCGCCAGAAAATATCACGTTTCCAGAAAGCGAGCGGCGGCGGGCTCGCGACGACGAGCGCGTCCGTCCGGCCGCCTGCCTCAAGCGCGCTCGACGCCATACGTTCGGCGGCGCCGGTGATGAGGCCATTGGCGAAGATGTACGCACAAACCGCCGTGAAGCCGATCCACGCCGGCCGCCGCCAATTGGCCGCACCGCGGCGTTCGCGGCGGAGCGACAGCCACAGCGACACGGCGAGCGCGATCCAGATCCACAGGTCGATGATGAAGATGCTGTCGCCATAGAACCAGCGATGGCTGAACGGTTCGAGCAGGCGGATGCCGTAATTGTTGAGCCAGTCGAGCGCCGGATGGCTGAAACAGCCGATGTAGGCGAGCGCGAGCAGCCAGCCCTTGTGGATCGGAAGCCGCGACGCGGGCCGTTTGCCGCGGCCTTCCTGCCAGCGATCGAAAGCCAGCATCAGCGCCCACAGGACAATCGGCAGCAGAAGGAGCGCGATCGGCCCGTGCGTGATCCCGCGCCGCATCGACAAGGATTCGATCCCGTAGATCGCACAGCCCGCGTCGATGTCGGGCAGGTTCGCCGCGATGATCAGCGTCGGCATCGCCAGACCGGTCTTCTTCTTGAGCCCCATTTGCCCAAGAACCGCCCCGACGAGGCTGTGCGTCAGATTATCCATGGCGGTGGAAGGTCAGAGTTCGGGTCCGCCCTCGGTCACCGTCCAGGTCTGCCCCTTCTTGAGCAGGCCTTGCAGGTCCGCCGTTTTGCCTTCCGCCGCTGCCTTGTTCTGGCGCACCACATCGGCCTCGAACGTCGGGCGCGGATCGTCATAGAGGACGCCGAGCGCCATCGGGAATTCGCCAAAGCGCATTTCGACGAGCATGTGCGCGACGCTGCGGTTGGTCACGTCGTGGACGATCACCCCCGCCGCCTGCCAGTCGCCATCGACGACATCGACGGTCTTGAGGTGCAGCGCCTCGGCATCGAGCGCGATCCCCTTCGTGCCCTTGGCATAGAGCATCGGTTCGCCCTGCTTGAGCCACAGCTGGCGGTCCTCGGCCCCCTTTGGTGCCGCAAAATCCTCGAACACGTCTTTATTGTAGACGATACAATTTTGAAAGATCTCGATAAATGCCGCACCCTTGTGCGCGTGCGCCGCCTTCAGCACGTTCGGCAGTTCCTTCGACACGTCGAAACCGCGGGCGACGAAACGCGCGCCGGCGCCGAGCGCGAAAGCGGCGGGCTGCGCCGGGCGGTCGACCGAACCATAGGGCGTCGACGGGCTTGTCGTCCCGACGCGGCTCGTCGGAGAATATTGCCCCTTTGTAAGACCATAGATCTCGTTGTTGAACAGCATGATCTGGCAATCGAGGTTGCGGCGAATGAGGTGCATCGTGTGGTTGCCGCCGATCGACAGCCCGTCGCCATCGCCGGTGACGATCCACACGTCGAGGTTCGGATTGGCAAGCTTCAGCCCCGTCGCGAACGCCGGCGCGCGGCCGTGGATCGTGTGAAAGCCGTAGGTTTCCATATAATAGGGGAAGCGCGAAGAGCAGCCGATGCCGCTGATGAATACGGTGTTCTCGGGCGCGGTGCCGATTTCGGGCATCGTGCGCTGCACCGCCTTCAGGATAGCATAGTCGCCGCAGCCGGGGCACCAGCGGACTTCCTGATCGGTTTCCCAATCCTTGAGCGTCGTCGTCCGCGCGATGGTCGTCATCTCGTTCACTTCAATGCCTCCTCGATGGCGGCTTCGATTTCGGCGATGGTGAAGGGCTGGCCCGACACCTTGTTCACCGGCTTCGCGTCGACCAGATACTGGTCGCGCAGCACGGTCTTGAGTTGGCCGGTGTTCATTTCGGGTACGATCACCTTGTCATAGCTCTTGAGCAGCTCGCCGAGATTGGTGGGCAACGGCCAGATATGGCGGATGTGCACATGGCTGACGTCGGCCCCTTCGGCGCGCTTGCGGCGCACCGCCTGATGGATCGGACCGAAGGTCGACCCCCAACCAACGACCGCGAGCTTGCCGCCCTCGGCGCCAAGTTCGACGACCTGATCGGGGACCGTGATGCCGTCGATCTTGTCCTTGCGGATATCGGTCATCGCCTGATGGTTGCCCGGCGCATAGTTGATGTGGCCGGTATCGATTTCCTTCTCGATCCCGCCGATACGGTGGAGCAGGCCCGGCGTGCCGGGCTTGACCCACGGACGCTTGAGCTTCTCGTCGCGGCCATAGGGCTTGAAGCCGCCCTCGGGCACCTCGGTCAGGAATTCGACCGGGAAAGCCTCATAGGTTGTAAGGTCTGGAACCGCCCAAGGCTCGGCGGCGTTGGCGATATAACCGTCGGTGAGCAACATCACCGGGGTCATATATTGCACCGCGATGCGCACCGCCTCGATCGCGCATTCGAACGCGTCGCCGGGCGAGCGCGCGGCGATGACGGGCATCGGCGCGTCGCCGTTGCGGCCATAGACCGCCTGATACAGATCCGACTGCTCGGTCTTGGTCGGCAGACCCGTCGAGGGGCCGCCGCGCTGCGAATTGACGATGACAAGCGGCAGCTCGGTCATGATCGCGAGCCCCATCGCCTCACCTTTCAGCGCGATGCCGGGACCCGACGAGCTGGTAACGCCGAGCGAGCCGGCATAGCTCGCACCGATCGCCGAACAGATCGCGGCGATTTCGTCCTCGGCCTGGAAGGTCGTGACGTCATATTCCTTGAGCCGCGACAGATGATGCAGGATCGCCGATGCCGGGGTGATCGGATAACCGCCGAAAAACATCGGCAGCTTCGCAAGCTGCGCGCCGGCAACGAGGCCGAGCGCGATACCTTCGGCGCCCGTCAGCGTGCGGTAGAGGCCGGGCGCCACTGGTGCCGGATCGACATGATGCTGCTTGAGCGGCCCCGCAAGCTCGGCGGTCTCGCCATAGGCGTGGCCCGCGTTGAGCGCCGCGACGTTCGCCGCCGCGAGGTTCGGATCCTTGGCGAACTTCGCGTTGAGCCAGTCGATCAGCGGCTGGCGGTCGCGGTCGAACATCCAGAGCGAAAGCCCCAGCGTCCACATATTCTTGCAGCGCAACGCTTCCTTGTTGCCGAGCCCGAACGGCTTCACCGCGTCCATGGTGAGCTGGCTGATATTGAGCTTGAGGAGCTGCCATTTGGCGAGGCTGCCGTCCTCGAGCGGGTTGGCGTCATATTTCGCCTTGGCGAGGTTGCGGTCGTTGAACTCGCCCTCGTCGGCGATGATCAGCCCGCCCGGCTTCAGTTGCGGTACATTGGTCTTGAGCGCCGCGGGGTTCATCGCGACGAGCACGTCGGGCGCGTCGCCCGCGGTGTCGATCGCCGACGATCCGAAGTTGATCTGGAAGGCCGACACGCCGAACAGCGTGCCCTGCGGCGCGCGAATTTCGGCAGGAAAGTCGGGAAAGGTCGCAAAGTCGTTGCCCGCGAGCGCCGACGACAGGGTAAACTGACCGCCGGTGAGCTGCATACCGTCGCCGCTGTCACCGGCAAATCGAACCACCACTGCATCGGAAAGAGGGGACTGCCGTTTGTCGGCCTGGTCCACTGCCGCTGTCGCCATTTTGTGTATCTGCCTTTGAATCTTGCGAACCTGTGACATCGGCCTAGGCCCGTGCGCGCCAAGCCGCAATTGAGAAAAAATTGTGCGCTGCAAAGGGCAAGCGACAGGTCGGTTTCGATTTGCGATTGAATTTGCCCCGCCGATGCCGAATAGCATGGCGAAAATATCGATCAGGGAGAGACTGGATGACCGACGGCACCACCCATCAAGCACGCCCCGACGTGGCGGCGTTCCTCGCCTTCCTCAACGCGCAGGAAGGCCCGAAGATGGAGGAGATGCCGCCCGAAGGCGCGCGCGAGATGTTCCGCGTGATGGGCCAGCTCGCGGACGTCCCGCGCGGGAAGATTGCCAAGGTCGAGGACCGGACGATTCCCGGCCCCGCGGGCGAGATCCGCATCCGCCTCTACGACAATCGCCCGGATCGCGAGGCGGGGCCGGCGATGGTTTTCTACCATGGTGGCGGCTGGGTCATCGGCGATCTCGATACACATGACGCCTATTGCGCGCAGGCCGCACGCCTGCTCGACATGCCGGTCGTCGCGGTCGACTATCGCCTCGCCCCCGAACACCCCTTCCCCGCCGCGCCGATCGATTGCGAAGCGGCAACGCGCTGGGTCGCCGACAATGTCCCCTGCACGGGCCTTGTCCTCTCGGGGGAAAGCGCTGGCGGCAATCTCACCATCGCCACCGCGCTGACGCTGCGCGATAATCCGGCGTCGAAGCCCGTGATCGCGATCCACCCGATCTACCCCGCGGTCACGACGCACGACGACTGGCAAAGCTACCGCGATTTCGGCGAGGGGCATTTGCTGACGCAGGGCAGCATGACCTGGTTCGGCAATCACTATGCCGCCGACCCCGCCGACTATCGCGCCTCGCCGCTCGATTTCCCGGCCGAAGGCCTGCCGCCGACACTGCTGATCACCGCGGGACTCGATCCGCTGCGCGATCAGGGCCGCGCCTATGCCGCCAAGCTGATCGAAGCGGGCGTCCCGACGACCTATCGCGAGGCCAAGGGTACTATCCACGGCTATATCAACCTCGCGCAGGGCATCCCCAGCGCACAGGAAGATATCCGCGGGGCATTGACCGTATTGAAGGCGATCGTCGCCGAAGCTAACGGGGCGGCATGATCGATCATAGCAAACTCCCCTACCGCCCCTGCGCGGGCGTCATGCTCGCCAACCGCGACGGCCGCGTCTTCGTTGGCCAGCGGCTCGATACGACGAGCGAAGCCTGGCAGATGCCACAGGGCGGGATCGACGACGGCGAAGATGCCGAGGAAGCGGCGATCCGCGAACTGGGCGAGGAAACCGGCGTCCATGGCGGGCTGGTCGAGATCATCGCGCGCAGCCGCGAGGAATATTTCTACGACCTGCCCGACGATCTGATCGGCAAGATGTGGGGCGGCAAATATCGCGGCCAGCGCCAGCACTGGTTCCTGATGCGCTTCATGGGTTCCGACAGCGACGTCGACATCCATACGAAGCATCAGGAATTCCGCGCATGGAAATGGGCGGAACTGAACGAGATCGAGAAACTGATCGTCCCGTTCAAGCGCGCGCTCTATCGCGGGCTGGTCGAGGAATTCGGGCCGCTCGTCTGAGCCTTCAGCGCCAGCGCGGTGCGAAAGACGTCGCGGAACATTTCGGCGGTGAGCCGTCCGGTGTTCGTGTTGTAACGCGAGCAGTGATAGCTGTCGACGAGGTGCCGCCCACCCGGCAACGCATGGACCGCGCCATGCGCGAAAGGATGCGCAGCCAGCCTCTCGCCAAAGGCGCGTAGCGCCGCATCATGGGCGATCCGGCCGAGCGCGATGACTACGCGCACTTTTGGCAACGCGGCCATCTGCGCCTCGAAGAAGGGGCGGCAGTTCGCGATTTCAGCCGGAATCGGCTTGTTCTGCGGCGGCAGGCATTTGACGCTGTTGACGATGATCGCCCCGTCGAGCCTCAGCCCGTCGTCGATCCGTGCCCCATATCGCCCTTTGCTCAGTCCGAATTCGGCGAGCGTCGCGAACAAAAGGTCGCCCGCATAGTCGCCGGTGAACGGCCGCCCCGTCCGGTTCGCGCCGTGCTTGCCTGGCGCCAGCCCCGCGAAGGCCAGCCAGCCGCCGGGATCGCCGAACGCATGGACCGGCGCGTTCCACCAGCCGGGATGCTCCGTCTGGCATTCGCGCCGCAACGCAACGAGCCGCGGGCATCGCTGGCAATCACGCGACGGCTCGGTACCGGGCAACGGGCTGTCAATTTCCACGCATCTGCGATAGGCGCGACGGCATGAGCAACGCAACGCCGCTTCCTCTCTATGCCATCGGCCTTGGGTCGAATCGTCGCCATGCACGCTTCGGCGATCCGCGCGCGGTGTTGCTGGCGGCGCTCGCGGCGCTCGAGAGCGACGATATCGAGCCGGTCGACGCGAGCCCGATCATCGCGAGCAACCCCATCGGCCCGTCGCGGCGCCGCTATGCCAACGCCGTCGCGCTCGTGGCGTCCGAACTGTCTCCGCCCGAAATGCTCGAACGGTTGCAGGCGATCGAGGCGCGCTTCGGCCGCCGCACCGGCCAGCGCTGGAGCGCGCGGACGCTCGACCTCGATATCCTGCTCTGGTCGGGCGGCGCCTGGTCGGACGGCGCGCTGACGATCCCGCATCCGGCGATCGAAGAACGGGCATTTGTTCTCGGCCCGCTCCGCGCGATCGCCCCCGACTGGCCGCATCCGTTGACCGGCCGCAGCGTCCGTCAGCTCGCCGCACGCCTGACGCGTCCGAAGCCGGTTGACCGGGGCGCATCGGCGCACTAGGGCGACGGCTCACTTTCGCGCGCCGCTTCGCCGGCGCCGGATGGGCCCTTAGCTCAGTCGGTAGAGCAACTGACTTTTAATCAGTAGGTCGCTGGTTCGAACCCAGCAGGGCTCACCATTGAATTTCAATGGTTTTTTGGCGCAAAGACGGCGAGCACCGCCTCTACAGCAACCACATAGCAACCACGCTCCGTAGCAATCAAAAGGAGCTGGCATCACAGAAGCGCAGATATTCCGCTCTGCAATCCAAATCCAACTTTATCAGATTTTCGCCCAAGGCTTGTGGCTGAGGCGGCTTCACGCAGGCTCACCCTCAACCGAGCTAGCTTCTTCCCAAGCGGGCACTGAAAGCGCGCTCACAGAAGCGTTAACAAATGATGAAGGTCCGCGATCTACACCATGGATCGATCCTTCCGGACTCGGAACGATCAAATCGCAAACTGGCTAATAAGCCACAGAGACGAGGAAAACGATCATGGTTGCAACGCCTGCACAACGCTCTAAGATCAAGAAGCCGAACAAGAGTCCTTGCCGCGATTGCGCCCGCAAGGATAAGCTTCTTGCGCGGATGACCGGCTCATCCAACGGGAAGCCGGCGAAGCAGCTCTACTTTGATGAAAAGTGGGTAGCATTTCGATGGGGCGTGTCCGTGAAGAGCGTTCAAAAGATGCGCTACTCGGGAGGCGGACCGAAATGGCAGCGACCGTTCGGTAGAGCCATTCGATACCGGTTGCGCGACATAGTGGCATTCGAACGCCAAAAGGAAAAAACCTCTTCATCGAATGAGGACTAAGCCCTTCCGGGGATCGGTCCGGAAGTTTTTTGGAACTTTCCGGGCCCACTCGGCCAGCGGACACAACGTGATGCACTGCGCATTATCCAAAAACGGGTCCGCTGTCCTCCCCGGGGCTCCTTTCTACTAGCTCTCTTGCCACCTTCGCCGGAAATCACCAGCGGCTAGCAGAGCTGTTCCGATCGGCCGCGCCATGTGTACAGGTATTGCACGGCGTGAGCCGGGCCAATCACTCCCCCTCGTTCCCCACCCAATATCCCTGCTCCCAAATCTAACGGGGTTCGGACGCTGGAGTTTTTTGCAAAATGCACAGCCTCAACAATCCTTCAAATATCCGATGTTGGAATACGATCCGTCGGGGATTCCGCTTCCGGTACGAAATGGAGAACACGATCCAACGACTCAAGATTCCCGATGATCGTCGAAAAAGGTTGCTGGCGCTCCTCGGCATCGAAGGTCACTGCGCAGGGCTTCCAGCCTCTGACATAGACGCGCGCATCCGCTCTATGGAAATTCTCTATCGGACCGTGGGCGATTATGTGAACAATGAGATGGGCCCTGATGACAAGATGCTTCTAGGCACATCTACGTGCGACACCGGGCTGACGTGACCCCCTGGTTTCCACCAGCCGGGATTAGAGCCCAGCAGCTTTGTTGCGCATGAGCGCGGTGTAAGCAATGGCCTGCGCAGCGGAGCCCGAAGGGCGTAGCTGCGCAGGCCATTGCTTATGCAGTTCGGCGGCGAACGCCGCCGGTGTCTCATATCCAAGGGCCGAGTGTGGCCGCGACTGGTTGCAATCTTCGGCCCAGGCCGCGATCACTGTGCGGGCATGATCGAGGTCGAGGAACAGCGTCTCGTTCAGAAGCTCATCACGCATCCGGCCGTTGAAGCTCTCGACATAGCCGTTCTGCATCGGCTTGCCGGGTGCGATATAATGCCACTCGACGCCGACCTCACCGCACCATGCGAGCACCGCGTTCGATGTCAGCTCGGTCCCATTGTCGCTGACGATCATCCCCGGCCTGCCGCGTTCCTCGATCAGATCGCTGAGCTCGCGCACGACCCGGCGCCCGGAGATCGACGTATCCGGCACCGCGCGCAGGCACTCCCGCGTCACGTCGTCGACGATGTTGAGCACCCGGAACCGCCGGCCTGACGCCATCTGATCATGCACAAAGTCGAGGCTCCAGCGCTGGTTCGGCAGCGCAAGCACGGGAGCGGGAGCCCGCGCACCGATCGCCCGGCGCCGGTTGCGTCTTCGCCGGACCATCAACCCTTCTTCCCGATACAGGCGCTGGGTCTTCTTCCTATTGATCATCACGCCCTCCCGGCGCAGCAGGATATGCAGGCGTCGATAACCGAACCGACGACGCTGCTGCGCCAGATCGCGCAGCTTCTCCCGAACCTCGGCATCGTCACCCCGCTGCGACCGGTAGCGCATGCTCTTCCGATCGGCGCCTGTGACACGGCACGCCCGCCGCTCGCTCATCCCATGGCAAGCCTGGAGATGCGCGACCGCTTCCCGCTGAACGGCGGGCGTCACCATTTTTTTGTGAGAAGATCCTTCAGCGCCGCATTGTCCAGCATCGCGTCCGCAAGCAGCCGCTTCAGCTTCGCGTTCTCATCCTCGAGCGAGCGGAGCCGCTTCGCCTCCGACACCTCGAGACCGCCATACTTGGCCTTCCAGTTGTAGATCGTCGCTTCCGACACTCTCGGCTTCGGCGCCGATGGATTCGAAAAATATGAGATGCTTTGCGGAGCCAAAGGTGAGGCTGGTATGCTCCATATTTTTGATGGCGGAGAAAAAACCCAGATGGTCATCCATCCTCTGATCAAGGCCAGGGGCGATATCTGGTTCCTCAATGAAGCATACAAGCTTCATCTGGAAAGCGAATAAAGCGCGCCCGTTGCAGGCGCGAGCGTCTGCACAGCAATGATCGCGCGTTTCGTGCTTAAGCGGTTTCATAGCGCTAGCTTGCTGTCGCCGCGATTCTCATCAGTCCTTTGACCTGAACTTGATGATAGCCACTCTTCAAACCGCAACCCGCCCTCTGAACAAAGTGCAACCCGCCTGAATCGAACAGGAAGAGGCGCTTGTCCGAGATACCCGAAATGACGGTTAGATGATTGAGGGCGCCCATGAGGGGGATGAGCACTGGTTTGTTTTGCTGGAGGCTCTCAGTTATCCAATCGAAGATGTCGTCTACGCTGCTCATCTCCGCCTTATCTGCCCGCTCCACCGTAAACTGGCGCCCCGCGCAACTGGCCGCGTCGGCAAGATAGTGAGCGAGCGCCTGCCGACGTCGCCTATGCAACCCCTCCACAATCGCTTTTTGCAGCCTCCCCTTTCGGGCAAGGAAGGCTAAGCCCAGTGCGAAGAGTTCCTTGCTTTGCCGCAACGGAATGGTTGCGGTGCCCGCGCAGGCCAGCCTCAAACCGTTGACGATCGCATATAGGCCACATAGCCCGTCGAGGTGGCCTTGTCGAAGCGGGTCAAGCTGAGACCGAGCCCCGATTTCAACGCGAGCGGACGCCGTGTCGGCTAGGGGCTTCGATCGTTGAACAGAAATTGGGGTGAGAAGTGCTGTTTGACGCTCGACCGGTGTCAAGCTCGCCCCGCCCAAAAGGAGTATTGAGGATTAGACCTCCAGCGTATTTTTCTATCTATTTTCATTGAGTTAGTATAGAAGAGGCGTTCAGCTTGTCAAGCTCAGCCCCCTCACCCGACATTCGTCGGGGTGACTGGCGAGTGACGAAACTCGCTATTTCAGCCGCTTGGCTACAGCGAGGCCGCATCGTCGATCAAACGACGGTTTGGCGAGCGAATGACAGATCCGAAGACCAGCACAGCGGACGCCTCAAGCTCGACAGCCTCGCACTCTAAACCGACGTTGTTCAAGACTCCACCGCGTTCAATCCAGCCTCCGGTTGCGAACCCGCTTCCCCAATGCAACGTCGCTTTCTATGAACCGGTCATAGGGGCCAATGATAAGTGATTCTTTAGTGGTTGAATCTCAACTGTTTCGCGGGGAAGTATCCGAACATCGAAAATCGCGCCTACATGGCGAGGTGGTCTTGTCGCAGCCGCTTTCAACACGGCTCATGGTCGGCGCGTTATTCGCAATCATTGCCATAGCGGGAACATGGGTGTCGCTTGGAACCTATGCCCGAATCGAAACTGTTCCGGGCATTCTCATCACCGACATTCCATCAGCCAAAGTGATCGCTAGCCAATCCGGTGTGGTCACAGAGCTTCGCGCTACCGAAGGCCAACTGGTCAAGGCCGGAGATCGCCTCGCGGTGATCAACCTCGACCGCCGCGCCGCAGCGGGCGAAACCGTGGCGAGCCGCGGCCTTGATGCACTCGAAGTACGGCGACGGCTGACCCAATCGCAGGTCGGCCTTTCCGCACGCCGGGCGACCGCCGAAACCGGTCGGCTGACAACGGCCATTGCCGCCGCCGAAGATCAAGCTGCCAGTCTTCGTGAACAGATCGCACTACAAGAGCAGGTGGTCGCCTCGAACCAGAATCTCTATGACCAGATTGCCAAAGTGGTAGAGCGTGGCTTTGTCAGCAAGGTCGAATTCGAGCGGCGACGACAGACGCTAATCAATTCGCAGCAGCAGCTCGCGGGACTTCGCCAGCAGCTTTCAGCACGCACCGCCGACGCCGCGCAGGCGCGCGCCCAGATTGCCAGCCTGTCAGTGGAATCGGAGCAGGGCGTTTCGGAAATCCAATCAAGCCTGCAAGCGATGGCGCAGCAGCAGGCCCAACTCGAAGGCGAACAGGGCTATATCGTCACCGCGCCGATTTCGGGACGCGTGACCGCGCTGCAAACGGCAACCGGACGCACCGCCAATCCAAGCGTGCCCCTGATGGTCATCGTGCCCGACAGGAGCCAGCTCAAGGCCGAACTCTATGCGCCAACCCGTGCCATCGGATTTGTAAAGCCCGGACAGGAAACACGCATCCTCTATGACGCCTTTCCCTATCAACGCTTCGGGAGCTTCGGTGGCAAGGTGCAATCAGTGTCGCGAATCGTCATCGACCCGCGTGACAGTGAAGTGCCGTTGAAGATCGAGGAGGCCGTCTATCGTGTGACCGTCGCACTCGATGGTCAGGCAGTCGCCGCCTATGGCGACAATATGCCTCTCCAGCCCGGCATGACCTTACAGGCCAACATCGTCCTCGAACGGCAAAGCTTCCTGTCGTGGCTGCTCCAGCCGCTCAACGCCGTCCTGAAACGCACCGCATGAACGCGGCCATCGATCTGCTCGACCTCGGCGGCAAACGGCGGACGCCCTATATAGCGCAAAGCGAGGGCAGCGAATGCGCGCTCGCCTGTATCGCAATGGTGTCGGGATATCACGGCTACCAGACCGACTTGATCGCGCTCAGGCAGCGCTACGGCATGTCCTTGAAGGGCGCGAACCTCAAACAGGTCATTCAGGTTGCCGAGGATATCGGGTTCAACGCCCGGCCTTTGCGCGGCGAGGTCGAGGATTTGCCACATCTATCGCTGCCGGCGATCCTGCATTGGAACCTCAATCATTTTGTCGTGCTGACGAAGATATCGACCGGTCTTCGCGGAACGCGCTATCATATCCACGACCCGGCGCGGGGTACGCTTATCCTGACCCGCGACGAAGTGTCGCGGCAGTTCACCGGGGTTGCGCTCGATCTTCTCAAGTCGGAGAGCTTTAAGCCCAAGATCGAACGCCGCCAGCTTGGCATCACCCAGCTCTGGTCGTCGATGTCGGGCTTTTGGCAGACGATCCGGCAGGTGGTTCTCCTGTCGCTAGTGCTACAATTTGTCGTGCTGGTCTCACCCTTCTTCCTGCAAATCTCGATCGACACGGTTTTCCCCAGCTTCGACCGCGACTTGCTGTTGATGCTGGCGCTGGGGTTCAGCGGGCTCACCATCATCAACTTTCTGGCAAGTTGGCTGCGCTCGCTCGTGCTGGTGACGCTCAGCAACTCGCTATCCTATCAGGTGATCGTCAATCTCTTCCGCCACCTCGTACGCTTGCCGCTCGACTGGTTCGAGAAGCGCCACGTTGGCGACATCATCTCGCGTTTCGGATCGACCCAGCCAATCAGTCAGCTTTTGAGCCAGGGCATGATCGCAGCCTTCATCGACGGTGTCATGGCGCTGCTAACCCTCACCCTGATGTTCGTTTATTCCGGCATTCTCGGGGGCGTGGCAGTTGCCGCGCTTGCAATCTACGCCGTCATCCGTCTTGCTTTCTTGCAAGCCCTGCGCCTCAAGAACCTCGACGCCATTACGACAGCGGCGCGTGAAAATAGCAGCTTCATCGAAACGGTGCGCGGCATCGCTGCGATCAAGGCATTCGGGCAGGAAGGCAATCGCCAGCGCCTTTGGCAGAAGACCAAGGCCGATGCGATCAATGCACAGATCAAGCTTGGTCGCCTGACAGCGGGATTTGATGCGCTCGGCGGGCTTGTGTTGGCGCTTGAGAAGGTGCTGTTCGTCTATATCGCTATCCGGCTTGCGCTTGACGCGAAGCTATCGGTCGGCATGATCTTCGCCTTTCAGGCGTACAAAGACCAGTTCCTTGGCGCTGGGATGCGGCTTGTCGAACAAGCGATCAACTTCAAGATCATTCAAGTCCATTTGACCCGCATCTCCGACATCGCGTTGTCCAAGATTGAGGACGATGGTAGGCAACGATCAAACGAAACGCCGGATTATAGCCAAGGCATAGAACTCAGGAATATCCGGTATCGTTACGGCGTTGGCGAACTCGAAGTATTGAAAGGCGTGAGCCTCAAGATCGAACCCGGTGAGATGGTTGCATTTATCGGCCCTTCAGGCGGCGGCAAAACGACCTTGATGAAGATCATGATGGGACTGTTTGATCCGAGTTACGGTGAGGTGCTGGTGGGCGGACGACAGTTATCGTCGTTCGACAAGCGCAGGGCACGGCAGGTAATCGGCTCGGTCGCACAGGACGATGAGTTATTCGCGGGATCATTAGCGGAGAACATCGCATTCTTTGACCCCGAGGCCGACATGGCAAGAGTTGAGGAAGCCGCAGCGCAGGCATGCATTCTCAACGACATCGACAAGATGCCGATGCGCTTCGACACAATGGTGGGCGATATGGGGTCAGTGCTGTCCGGGGGGCAGAAGCAACGCGTACTGCTTGCGAGGGCTCTCTATCATAAGCCGCAAATATTGTTCATCGACGAGGGTACAGCACATCTCGATCCGCAGACGGAGGAATCCGTCTTGCAAGCTCTTGCAAAACTGGGGATAACCATCGTTGTGGTAGCCCATCGTTCCAAGTCGATTGAAAGAGCCAACAGGGTCGTCGCCGTCATGTCGGGTCTTGCGATCGATGCCGCGCCACAACTTAGTCTGCCAACAGAAGGGCGAAAATAGATGTTGCAGGAAGGTGTACTCGAAAAGTCTAGATGTGAGCCATTGGGATTTCGTGATTTAAGTCCTGAGGAACTCGAACTCATCGCGGGTGGCTATTGGACTGATGGCTATGGCAATGGGGAAATTGTCATCGGTGGCAGCAGTGGCGGCGGGACGGGTGGCGGATATGGCCCTCCCGGGGGTGGCATTGGCGGCTATGGCTGGGGTGGCGGTAGCAGCGGCGGCTCTTCTACTACCACCACGCCGCCAAATCCGGATTATTCGGACGAGGAGTGGGATCCCAACGGCGACGATGATGGCGACGGAATTGTCAATCAGAATGAAGAAATTGGCGTCGTTGCAAATCTTACTGCCGATCAAGCGAAGATCGCGCACGCGATTGCATCGCAACTCGTCACTGAACGGATGATCGTTTTCGGCGCGCTATTCGGCGTGGCAGGCATGGAACTTAAATCGCTACTCAAGCTCATCGGCGTGAGTAACGAGGTCGCCGCCGGGGTTGTGGGGTCCGCCACTGCTTCAGGAGCGGTAACCAGTGTAAATAGTGCGCTTGCCGATATGAGTGACGACCTCACAAATGTTTATCAGAAATTCGTCGAGTTCGATATGGTGCAGAATCCTGACAAATACTCGTCGTGGATGATTCATCCATTCACGGGCGAACCCTTCGATGCCAACTCCTCACCCTATAATCCGAACGATTAAGACTTGCGCCCCGGAGGAGTACATGAAGAAATTTATTTTCCATCTAATTTATTTCTTCGGGGCGCACGTTGCAGTGTCAATAATTCTCGGATCGAACTTAGAGAAAACCTTTGTAAATGGCCTGATAATTTCTCCATTTATAATTGCGATGGCAATAAAAACATCAAAGGTAAGTTTTTTCAAAAATAGTAACAATCCTAGAACTTAGCCCCATTGCAATATTAAATGCACATGACGCTTGGGAACTCCTGCATCATGTAAGGAAAATGACCAATGATACTGCCTCTTCTCTCTCTCATCGATCAGGGCATTCCGCCACCCTGGGCGCTTGTGGCACAGTGGAACTTGGCCGAGCCCATCCATTCATCGGCAAGGGCAGTCGAGACCAATGATGGCTCTGAGCCACCACGCTCTGCGGTGCCAGCCACAAATCCCGCCAACTGGATCACGCCGCTTGATTATCCTCTTCAATTGGTTGGCGAAGGCAAGGAGGGGCAAGTCGCTTTCAAGCTGGCTGTCGATATCACTGGACGTCCATCTTCTTGCGCGGTGACCGCGAGCAGCGGCAACGCAATACTCGACAGCCAGACTTGCGCCCTACTTATTCGCAGAGCTCATTTTAAACCAGCCTTGGACACCTCAGGAAAGCCGGTCGCAGGCCAGTACAGTAATCGCGTAACGTGGAAGATTCCATCGCCGCCACCCCTTAAGCTAGGCACGTCGACAGTGACTGTCCAGTTCACCGTAGGTGCTGATGGCGTGGTGCGCGATTGCTCGCAGCAGCGCGATTTGAGCGGATCACTGGTGCTCCCAGTCCTCTCCCAAAGCTACTGCGACCTTATTGTCCGATTTGAACCATTCCAAGATGACGCAGGCGTTGCGGTCGAACGGCGCGTTCAAATGCAGATTGGCGGGAGCGTTCGATTGGTTGAAAACGAGCCAATTGGCGATAAAAAATAGCAAACGCAATCTCTCATAGGTCTCGAACTTCAAAAAAAACCCGGCCAGCACCTCAGTAAAATGGCCTATGATAGAACAGAAAAATGAATTTACTCCCTTTCATACAGTATTAATCCATTCTCTATCTCCATATTTCCTTCCGACTTGCTGAACAAGACAGAATAAAAAACGAGAGATTTGGCCATAATCAGGGGGTTTGCGTCCATAGGACAAAAACGCATATCAATATGGAGCTTCTTTGCGTCTCGCACGGCTGCGGCGAGTGCTATTGCCACGTCCGACGACGGATGTGCCACCGTGTAGAGGGCCAATCCATCGATATCATTCGGTTTCGAGCCATCCCTTAAACGCCGGACGAAGCCACCTCCAATCAGAAATGCGGATACGGAAATCCCTTTGCTGGAAAGCCTGTCTAACAAGAGATCGACGTTTGCGAGAAGCTGCAATCTCCAGGGGTCGTCCTTGAATACGCTACGGAGGTCGGCGGCAGTCATCCGGTAAGGACTGGAGTTCGTCGGGGAACTCAGATCAACCGCTTGGAGATAGGCTGGCACCCCCTTCGCGAATACGTCTCGCAAATCAGGCGCAGCATCTTGTCGGATACCGATCATCCGTCGTTTTCCTTCCAAAATTCGTGATAAACATCTGCGTAGAATTTTATCAGAAGATAGAATGTTTTCGTGATTGGCTCCCAATTATTCATGATCGCCGCTCGCCCTATAGCCAGTATAAAATTACCTTGGGTTGCGTGAAGCAAAGGACCGAAAGGGATAGGGTGGCCACGTAATAGGCCATTCTGAATGAGGAAGACATTTAATAGGGATCGCGCGAGGCGACCATTTCCATCCCCGAATGGATGCGCATTCAGCAGCGCCACAAACAGCCAGACCGGAACCGGATAACGCCCCACACCGCTTTCGCTGTTCCAGACATTGCAAAACTCATCAATCGCCTCAGGCAATTCCGCAGGGGTTACGAACTCCTGCCGCCCTCCGCGAGCATCCGGGACGGAAAAATTTCGGAAAGTGCGAATACGCTGATCGGGAATTCCACTACAGATTGAAGCATAACTCTCAAGCGCCGTCGGAGTCATATGCAACGACGGACGTTTCGTGCCCCACTGAAAAAAAATCTCGGACGGATCACGTTGTTGGAAGATATCGGATGCGCTGGGAGTTCCGGAAAGAAACCTACTCAACTCGTCGTTGGTCACCTGTCGGATGAACTCAGCTCGCTCCTCTCCGAGCCATGTCGAAAATCTCGCCTCTGCGCCAATATCGACTTCACGACTTGGCAGCGTCGAGAGACACCGCAACGTATCATTCCAGTAGCTCAAGTCGGCGTGGCTGAACTTTGCTTCTGAATACCACATTACCCTTCGCATCGACAACGCAATGGCTCCAATCCGCTTCTTTTGCAAGACAAGGAAAGTCGCGCTGTTCCCGCTATGGCGATCAGCGGCACCTCTATTTTCGCCCGTTCGGCCGCAGAGCCAGCTGTATCGTTGATCCCACTTCGTTGGCGGCTTTCAGTGCTGGATCGATGTCAACATGCGCGTAGCGCATCGTCGTTTGCGCCTGACTATGCCCGAGTAGCCGCCCGATAAGTGGAAGCGATGCCCCTTGCCCCACCGCAATGCTTGCGACGGTATGACGGAGATCGTGGAGACGGACGCCATCCAACTCCGCTTTCTCACAGACCTGCACCCATGCTTTCCGTAGATTGACGAGGGGCTTATCCATCTTCGGCGAGGGGAAAACGAACCGGCTGTCGCCTGCAATTGGCTTCTGGCGCTTCAACACTCCCACAGCGGCATCGCTTAGATAGATCGGCTTTGCTCCGGTCTTGCTATCCGGCAGGAGCATGACACCACGGTCAAAATCGATCCACTCCCACCGCGCGTTCAAAACCTCGCTCAAACGCGCACCGCTGAGTGCGAGCAACTCGATTGCATGGCCTGCCGTGGCCGAGATAGATTTCTCTGCAATGAGCGAGTCAATCGCTTCGCCGATCGATTTCAGTTCTGAGAAGCTCAGATACCGTTCCCGCGCCCGCTCCTTGAATTGCTCGACCCGCGAGCAAGGGTTCGTGCCGGGTGTCCGCATCCCCCACCCTTCCGCCAATCCCATTAGATGTTTCAAGAGCGCCAACACCCGATTAGCCCGATAGGGGGTGGCTCGCAGCGATTTATGAAAGCGATCGACCTCATCGGACGTGATGGATTCGACCTTCCGCTTCCTGAACTTGGGTTCGATGAGGTTTTCCCACTGGCTCCGATACTCTTTGCCGGTGGTTGGCTTCCTCATCGGCAGAATGTCGGCCTCGAAGCGTTTCCACACATCGCTCAAGTCCGGCGCCACCCGCTGGTCAAACTTTAGCCCCTGCGGGTCTTTCCCTTCCGCAACAGCAGCCAATGCCTTCTGCGCGAGTTGGCGGGCCTGATCTAACGTCAATTGCCCATATGTTCCGAGCGTGAGCCATCGCTGCGGTGCGGTTCGGCCGCCGCCGTTGGTGCGATATTTCAAAATGAAGCTCTTCTTGCCGCTCCCCAGCGCCCTCACGCCAAAACCAGACAGCGCGCCATCCCAAAGGAATGTGGGTTTCCCGCCCTCGGATTGGAGGGCGTCGATTTCTCGTTTCGTGATCTTTGCCATGCATGACAAATAGCACGCGCCGCACAACGCAGCAACCACAGCGCAACCACGGAAGAAAGCATCTAAGGGGAAAACGGAGGAGATTCGACGCTCCGAAATCTAAATTTTTTTTCGTGTTTTTAGTAATTTATCTAGAATATGGATGAGCGAAGGAGTCAGGCGGAAATTCTGACACATTGACTTTTAATCAGTAGGTCGCTGGTTCGAACCCAGCAGGGCTCACCACCTATCCCATCGACATAAGCCGACCGGCGGATGGCCAAGGCACTGGTTGCCCACAATCTCTTGGTAGTATCTCGCGGATAGAATAGGCAGCCGAGGACGGGCGACGGAGCCCGGTAGAGGCAGGTCGAGGCATGAAGATTCTACTGACAGGCGGGGCGGGATATATCGGCAGCCACGTCGCCGCCGCGCTGGTCGCCGAGAAGCATGAGGTTGTCTGTTTCGACAATCTGTCGAACAGCGACGCGTCGGTGATGGATCGCCTCGAAGCGATCACTGGGACCGCGGTGCCGCTGGTCGAGGGAGATATCCGCGACGGCGACGCGCTGCGCCGCGTGATGCGCGAGCATGCGATCGAGGCCGTCATTCATTTCGCGGGACTGAAGGCGGTCGGCGAATCGGTCGCCGAGCCTATCAAATATTATGACAACAACGTCCGCGGCACGCTGTCGCTGCTCGAAGCGATGCGCGATTGCGACGTGAAGACGCTGGTCTTTTCGTCGAGCGCGACGGTCTATGGCCAGCCACAATATCTGCCGCTCGACGAGAATCACCCGACCTCGGCGACCAACCCCTATGGTCGCACCAAGCTGATGATCGAAGAAATGCTCGCCGACGTCGCCGCCGCTGATCCCGAATGGCGCATCGCGATCCTGCGTTACTTCAACCCGGTCGGCGCGCACGACAGCGGGCTGATCGGCGAGAATCCGAATGGCATCCCGAACAATCTGATGCCCTTCATCAGCCGCGTCGCAGCGGGGCGGCTCGCCGAATTGTCGGTGTTCGGCGATGATTACGACACCCCCGACGGCACCGGGGTGCGCGACTATATCCATGTCGTCGACCTCGCGGGCGGCCATGTCGCCGCGCTCGATGCGATCGCGAAGGCCGACCAGCCGCTGTCGACGTGGAACCTCGGCACGGGAACGGGCTATTCGGTGCTCGACATGGTCGAGGCGTTCGAACGCGTCAACGGCGTGCCCATCCCCTATCGCATCGCGCCGCGCCGCGACGGCGATGTCGCGAGCTGCTTCGCCAGCCCCGAACGCGCGGCGCGCGAGCTAGGTTGGTCGGCGGCGCGCGACCTCGACGCGATGTGCTCATCGAGCTGGAATTTCGAACGAACCCTCGCGGGACGCAACGCCGACTAGCCGAGCCAGCCCGCGGTCTGCGCCAGCACCCACAGGCCGATCACGAGGAACAGACCCGCAGCAACCATGCGGACCTTGGCAAGGTCGACGCGCTTCAGCAGTTCGTGACCGAGAAAGATCGCGGGCACGTTGGCGATCATCATGCCGAGCGTGGTGCCCGCGGTCACGGTCACGACATTATGATATTGCGCCCCGAGCGCGATCGTCGCGACCTGCGTCTTGTCACCCATCTCGACGAGGAAAAAGGCGACCAGCGTCGTCAGGAAGGCACCGAAACCCGGTTTGGGGGCTTCGTCGTCGTCGAACTTGTCGGGGATCAGCGTCCACGCCGCCATCGCGACGAATGACAGGCCAATCGCATAGCGGAAGACCGGGCTGTCGAGGAAAGCCGCCGCCGACGCGCCGAGCAGCGCGGCGAGCGCATGGTTGGCGAGCGTCGCGACCAAAATGCCGAGGATGATCGGCACGGGACGGTTGAAGCGCGTCGCGAGCAGGATCGCGAGCAATTGCGTCTTGTCGCCGATCTCGGCGAGCGCGACGACGGCGGTCGAGGTGAACAGGGCTTCCATGGGGTACTCCGGGGCCGGACGGCTTCGCGATTCCAATAGACATCAAACCCGCCGCCCGGCCCGGACGAAGGTCGATGCCATTGGTCTCGCCCAAGCGGTTTCCCGCTTCCACCGCACCACGACCTCTCGGCCGAGTATGTTGACACGGTGGCCCGCCCCAAAGGACGGCTGGCTACTCCCCAGATGACTTTGGCGCGTTAGACGGCGCAGCCGGTTCTGGCAAGTCCGGCGTAGCGGCGTCCGCCTTTTCGGATTCGGCGATGTCGGCGTCCATCGCTTTGGCGCGCGCCTCGATCTCCTTGGCCGCCTTGTCATAACGTTCCTCGAAGCGCGGCTCGTCCTTACACGCGGCGAGCAACAGCAGCGGGACAAGCAAGACGGCGCGCATCAATAATCCTTGCGATAGCGGACGCTGAGGTTCGTCTGGCCAGAACCGCCCGCCTGGCTGAGCAGCGACAGCGCGGGGGTCAGGCTGATCTCGAGCTGCGTTGCGGTATAGCCGCGCGCGTCGGTGATCACCTCGATATAGATATCCTTGGTGATATATTGCCCGGCGGCGAGCGCGGCGCCGCGCCCGACGGTGTCGTCGGGGCCAAGGACGCGCAGCCGGTCGATGCCGGTCGCCGACTGGAGCGCGCCGAGCGGACTCAACCCCCCGCCGCTACCGCTGAGCGTGTTGAGCGACGACGCGAGCTGGACCGCCTGCAACGGCGACAGGGTCGTGATCGAATCGCCGAACAAGATACGCGAGACAATTTCGTCCTGCGGCAAGCCGGGGACGCTCGAGAAGGCGATCTGCGGATTGCTCGCACGGCCGGTGACGCTGACGCTCACCGTCACCGTCTCTATCGTATCGCTCGCGAGCAGGCGGATCGCCGGATCGAAGGCATCGCCCGTCGGGAAGGTCACCCGGCCTTCCTGAAGCTCGAACGAACGGCCCGCGAACCCAAGCGTGCCGCGCACCAGTTCGATCTCGCCCGTCACGCGCGGCGCCTCGGTCGTGCCACGCAGCACGATATCGGCCTTCCATTCGGATTCGAGTCCCATGCCGGAAACGTAGATTTCGTCGGGCGCCTTCAAGGCGATGTCGAGGCGGATGAGGTCGAACAGGCTGCCACCCACCGCCGCCAGCCCGTCGCCGGCGACCCGTGGCCGCCCCGCGGGCGGCTTGCGCCGCACGCCGGTCAGCACCGGCACCTGCGCCGCGCCTTCACGCACGATCTTGTAACGCGTCTCGGGAAGGCGAAGGCTGCCCGAAAGCAACGCTGTCTGCCCCGCGACCTTTTCCAGCGTCAGATTGCCCGTCGCGCGCGCGGCGATATTCTCGCTCTTGGCGAGGCGTGCATTGTCGAGCGTCGCGGAAATGTTCATCGGGTAGCCGTCGGCGGACGCGAGGCTGATAAAGCCCTTCGCCTGGACGGTGCCGTCGCCGGCCTTTGCGGTCAGATGCTCGATCTCCAGCCGGTTGCCCGTAAAGCGTCCGGCGACCACCATATTGGTCAGGCGCGTGCCATAGGTCTGATTCTCGTAGACCATGTCCTTGCCGCGCACGACGCCCTGCAAACAGGGGTCGGAAACCGAGCAGCTGAAATCGGCGGCGACCGCGACCGGCCCCGACACATGCTGGTTGGCGGGGCCGAAGAAGGAATAGAGCGTGTCGGCAGGGCCGTTGTAGCGGATGCCGCCGCCGAGCGGCGCCGCCATCAGCCGTTCGGTCCAGCCGCCCGCGCCGGGACCCAGCGGGCGCAGCGACGCCTGCATCCGCCCGATCACGCTGCCGCGCTTGCGCATCACCGCGCGCGCCTCGCCGCCGTCGGCGAGCAGCTTGCCGGCGAAATTGACATCGACCGGCTGGCTGATCGACACGGCGGTCGTGCGCGTGAAATCGTGAATCGTCAGCCGCGCGTCGGCGCGCGGGAAGCTGTCCGAATTGGCCTGCTCGAAATCGAGGCTCCCCGATGCCCGGCCGCCCAATCCCATGTCGGGATAGACGGCGTTAAGGATCGCCATGTTCACGCGGTCGAGCCGGCTCTGGAGCATGATCCCGTCGCCGAAGCGCCCGGCGATCCGCGCGCTGCTGCCGCGGCCGAGGCTGACCGTCGTCGGCAGCAGCTCGTAACCGTCGGCGCCCGGGATGATCCGCGCGGGTGAGGTGGTACGGAAATTGATGCCCGTCGCGCGGCCCTGCACCGATGCGCGCCAGAGATCGGGTTTGAGATCGGCATTGGCAGCGATCCGGAACGGCACGCCGCTGGTGCCCTCGACCAACGCCTGCGCCTTGCCGCTGCCGTCGCGATAATCGATCTTCACCCGCGCGACCGCGATATCATATTCGCGAATCTGCGTTTCGGCGACCTGGATGTCGGCGACGATGTGCGGCCGGTCGTACAGGGTAACGTCGGCATCGACGATCGCCGACCCCACCGCGAGCTGCGCCGGTCCGGGGAGAACGACGTCATTGGCGCGGACGTTGATCGCCGCGGCCTGATATTTCCCCGCAGCGGTCAGCCGGACGAGGCCGCCGAGCCCCTGCCCCGACGCATTGAGCTGACCCTCGAACGGTCCCGCCTTGCTCTGCACCAGCCGCCCGTTAAAGCCGATCCCCGACAGGTCGCCGCGCTCGACATCGATCGTCAGCGGTCCCTTTGCCATCAGCAGCACGACGTCGGCCGACAGCGGCCCATAGTCGGTGTCGCCGGTCGCCGCGAGACGATAGCCGTTCGGCGCGCCGTTGATCCGCGCGACGAGGTTGGCGAGCCCGATCCCGAGCCCCGGCCGCGCGGCGGTCACCACCGCGCGCGGGTCGCTGATCGTCCCCGCAAGCTCAACCCCGACGGGGCCATAATCGGTCGAGTTCGCGCGCGCATTCAGGCGGATCTGGCCGTTCGGGGCATAGCTCCCCTGCCCCCCGGTGACGCGCAGGCGCGGCGCCGAAAGCCGGAGGTTCGCAAAGCGGACGATGCCGTCGGTGCCATAGCGCACATCGCTCGACGCGGTCGCATTGCCGCCAAGGAAATCGCGCACCCCCGAATTGAACAGCTTCGTCGATCGCGCGCGAACGCGCCCGACGATCTCGAACCCACCGCGCGGCGCGGTTTTCAGGTCGGCGTCGGTGTCGATGTCGAAGATGCCGACGCTTTCGATGCGGTAATCGTTGATCCGCCCATCGATCGCGCCGGTGTAGAAACCCTTGTTGAGGTCGGCGATGATGATCGCCTTAGCGTCGATGCGCGGCGAGCGCAGGCGCAGATTGTCACTGAGGATGCGGCCGTTGCTGTACGCGAGGTCACCGTCGAGCCGCACCTGCACCAGCGTGCCTCCCGCAACGGTGTCGAGCCCGCGGATGCGCGACGCGCGGCCGGCAACCGGAATGACGATCTGGTCGGCGTCGACGCGCGCCTTGCCCGCAAGGCTGAGCCCCTCGACGACGATGTCATTGACCGCGAGGCTGTTGGCGTTCGCCTGATATTCAACCGTCGGCGAATCGAATGCGCCGTCGAGCGTCGCGGTCGCGCGCAAGCCATTGGCGCGCAACGCGGGGGCAATCGCCCCGGGGCGCAGGATATTGGCGGCGAGTTGCAATCCATCGTAGCGGCTGGCGCCCAGATCGACGCCGCCACTGATCCCGAGCCGCGCGGCATCGGACGACAGGCGGCCGTCGATATCGGCCTTGCGTTCGTTGAGCCGCGCGGTGAGGTCGATCGCGGTCTCGGTACCCAGCATCTCGGCCATCGGCCCGGTTAGCAGCCGCGACGCCTGCGCGCTTCCCTTCGCGGTGAAGGTGCCGTCGCGACCGGTCAGCGCGACGCGCGCGAGCGGCGCGGCGCCGAGGTTCGCGGTCAGATTGCCGTTCCACGCCTTCCAGTCGCCGCGTCCGTCGAGCTTCGCGGTCAGCGGTTCCTTGAACCCGCCCATCGCGGCGAGCACGCCGCCTTGCGGTGCATTGACGTCGAGCGTCACCGCCAGCCGGTTCTCCTCGGGCACCGCGTCGAGCAACAGCTTCAGCGTATCGCCCTTGGCCTTCGCCCCGATCGTTTCGGCGTTGGCGGTCACCTGCGCACGTCGGTCGGCGATCGCGATCTTGCCGGCAATTTTCGCCTCCTGCCGCTCGCCCGCGACCGGCGCCTCGAAGATGAAGCGGTCGACGCGTAGCGTGCCGACGTCGATATCGAGATCGGGAAGCAACGGCTCGCCCGTGTCGGGAACAACCTTGAATTCTGGCAATTTCCGCATTGTCATCGTCGCGGCGGTGGCCGATCGAACGTCGACATGGTTCGCGAGATAGCGGATCGGCCGCCAGTCGACGCGCACCTCGGGCGACGCGAGGAAAACGCCCTTGGGGTCCGACAGGGTGAAATCGCGGATGACCATCCGGCCGTACAGCGACCCGTCGAGCCGGCCGATGCCGATCTTCATCCCGTTTTCGAATTCATATTTCTCGATCTGGGTGACGACAAAACGCCGCCCCGCATCGCTGTTCAACCCGACGAGGAACAGCGCAAAGAGCAGGACGAGCCCGAGCAAGGTCAGCCCGATCCAGCGCAGGATCGTGAGCGGCCACGAGCGTGTCTTGCCCGGCGCGGCGCCTTCGGTGGCGAGGGGTTCGTCCGCGGCCATCAGAAGGCCTGACCGATCGAGACATAGACGCTCACGCGCGATTCGCCCGGCTTGCGGCCGATCGGGGTCGCGATATCAAAGCGCATCGGGCCGAAATTGGTATAATAGCGCGCGCCGATCCCCGCGCCGAAGCGCAAATTCTGGAAGGTCGGCGCCGACGACCGATAGACCTGCCCCGCATCGACGAAGCCGACGACGCCGAAATTGCCGAAGCGATAGCGTGCCTCGACCGCCATCTCGTTGACGCTGCGGCCGCCGATCGGATCGTCGTTCGGGTCCTTCGGCCCGAGCTCCTGATAACCGAAACCGCGTACCGAGCCGCCGCCGCCGGCGTAGAAGCGACGCGACGGCGCGAGGCGTTCGCGTGCCGCACCGAGGATCGACCCGACGCGGACGCGCCCCGCGAGCACGATGCTGTCGGTTACCGGATAATAGCCGCTGATGTCGGTGCGCAGCCGCGCATAGGGCGAGAAACGCCCCGCCAGCGAGCCTTCGGGCTGGATCAGCGAGGTGATGCGGAACCCCTTGGTCGGATCGAGCAGGCTATCGGTACGGTCCATCCCGACCTGCCCGGTCAGCCCGAGGATCGTGTAGAAGTCATATTTGCGCTCGCCCGCCGCGAAATCATAATCGTCTTCGCGCGACGCGAGCAGTTCGACGCCATAGGCATAGGTGAATTTCTTCTGCCAGATCGGCGTCGAGTCATAGCTGACGCGCGCGGCAACGCGGCCGGTGATCGCCTCGAACGCATTATAGTCGTTGCGGGTCACCTCGGTGACGAGTTCGAGGGTGCGGTCGCGCTGCCCCGCGTTCGATCGGCGAAGCGTCGCGCCGATGCCCTGCTCCTTTGTCCCGATCACGCCGCGGAAGGTCAATGCGCCTTCGGGCGGCAGGAAATTCCGGTGCGTCCAGCTCCCTTCGAGCCGGATCCCCTCGCCCGTGCCATAACCCGCACTGGCCGCGATCGTCCGCGGCGGCCCCTTCTGCTGGGTCACGAGCATCGTCACATATTCGGTGTCGTCGCCCGCGCTCTCGCCCGTCGGCTGCGGCTCGGCCGCGACGGTGGAGAAAAGCCCCGTCGCGACGAGCGCCTGCCGCAGGTCGTCGACCTTGCGGCTGTCGTACAGGTCGCCGCGTTTGAACCGTGCGAGGACCTCCACATGCTTAGCATCGAACGCGAGGTCGCCCGTCGTTTCGATCCCCCCGAAACGCGATCTTTTGCCGATATCGACCGGCAGCGTGTAGACGCCGTCGCCGGTCGCGCCGTCGAGCAGGATGTCGCGCTGCCCGACCTTGGCGAACGGATAGCCTTCCTGCGGCAGCTTGAGCGCGATCGCCGCCTCGGCGCCCTGGATGCGCTGCGCGACGATCGGCTCGCCCACGCTCAGCGGGAAATTGTCTGCGATGAGCGTCGGCGGGATCGTCGGCGCCGCATCGACGATGATATCCGCCAGCGTATAGCGCTTGCCGGGCTTTACATCGATGATCGCGGTCAGCGGCTGCCCGGGCTGGCGCGCCTGCCCTTCCTCGCGCGCGCCCCGGTCGATGCGCGTATCGACGACCGCGTCATAATAGCCCTCCGATGCGAGGATGCGCTGCATCAGCTCGCCGTCCGCGGTAAGGCGGGCGCGGACCATCGCCGTATTGTCGGCCTTGCCGTCGCCGTCGTAGAGCGCCGAGAGATCGCCGAACAGGTCGGCGAGATCGACATCGGTGCTGTCGTCCGCGGGGTCCAGACCGTTGACCTTCACCAGATAGGCGACGCTGACATTGTCTTTCTCGTCCTCGGCCTCGGCGAACTGGACCGGTTCGACGTCGAAGTTCTCGAGCGGCGGCAATGGTGCTGCAAGTTCGCTGTCGCTGATCGGCGCGTCGCCGATCGCTTCGACGGCATCGCCATCGGCCAGCGCCGGAACCGGCACGCCATCGACCTGCGGGGGCTGCGTTTCCACCGTTCCGTCAGCGGTCGCCTGCGCGCGTTTCGCCGCTTCGGCCGCCTCGCGCTTTTCAAAATCGGCGATCGATTCCAGCGGGCGGTCGAGTTCGGCGTCGTCCTCGGCGTTAATCGGCGGGATCGCTTTCTCGAACTCCTCGTCCTCGATGATCGGCGCCACTTCGGGCAGCACGGCATCAGGCGGCGGCGGCGATGGCGCCGCGATCGGGTTGGTTTTTGTGGTTTCGACGGTCCGGACGACCTGCGGCGGTTCGACTTGCTGCGCATAGGCAGCGCCGGCCCAGGCGAGACAAAGAAAGGAGGATGCAGCGATCAATAGCTGCCGCATCCGCGAGGATCGACGGCCTGACGATACACGGGAATTTTCAGATTTTTTCATCTGCTGGCCACCGATGCGCACTTGTGGCTTGCGAGATATAGCTGTGCAACCCGTTTCTCCCCATTTGACAGGCTAACTCTCCGACAATGGGACAGTTCCCGGCGATGCGGCGAGTTGCGGCGATGGAGGAAAGTCAGGAATCGGCGCCGAACAGATCGCGGCTGTAAACCTTGTCCGCGACATCGGCGAGGTCGTCGGTCACGCGGTTCGCGATGATGACGTCAGCCTCGGCCTTGAATGCGGCAAGGTCGCGGATGACGCGCGAGTTGAACAGACGATCCTCCTCGACCAAAGGTTCATAAACGATCACCTCGATACCTTTGGCCTTCACCCGCTTCATCACGCCCAATATGCTACTGGCGCGGAAATTGTCCGACCCCGCCTTCATCGCAAGGCGATGGATGCCGACGACGCGCGGCGCCCGCTTGATGACTTCGGACGCGATGAAATCCTTACGCGTCGTGTTCGACGACACGATCGCCTGGATTAGATTTTGCGGCACTTCCTTATAGTTGGCGAGCATTTGCTTGGTGTCCTTGGGCAGGCAATAGCCGCCATAACCGAAGGACGGATTGTTGTAGAATTGGCCGATCCGCGGATCGAGGCACACACCCTCGATCACCTGGCGCGAATCGACGTCATGCAGCGCGGCATAGGTGTCGAGTTCGTTGAAGAAGGCGACGCGCATCGCGAGGTAAGTGTTGGCGAAGAGCTTGATCGCCTCGGCCTCGGTGTTGCCCGTGTGCAGGATCGCGGTCTCGGGCTTCAGCGATGCGTCGAGCAGAAGCTGCGCAAATGCCGCGGCGCGTGGATCGGTGTTGCCGATGACGATCCGCGACGGGTGCAGATTGTCGTACAATGCGCGGCCTTCGCGCAGGAATTCGGGCGAAAAGACGATCGCGTCGGTCCCGTGCAGCGCGCGCATGCGCTCGGTGAAACCCACCGGTACGGTCGACTTGACGATGATCAGCGCCCCCGGGGCCAGTTTCAGCGCATCGGCGATCACGGATTCCACCGACCCCGTGTTGAAATAATTGGTGTCGGGGTCGTAGTCGGTCGGCGTCGCGACGACGACGAAATCGGCACCGTCATAGGCGCTTTCCCTGTCGATCGTCGCGACGAGGTCGAGTTCGCGCTCCCCCAGATACGCCTCGATCTCGGGATCGGCGATCGGCGAAATACCAGCGTTGATCTGATCGACCTTGCGGCTGTCGATATCGAGCGCGACGACGCGGTTATGCTGTGCGAGCAGCACGGCGTTCGAAATCCCGACATAGCCGGTACCGACAATTGTAATCTTCACCGGGGTGTGCGGCACGATATCTGTTCCTCAGTCAGGCAAGCGCCGCTCCTAACAGGCGCGTCCCGATCGCTCAACTCCATCCGCGCCGCATCGCCACGGACGGGCATCGCGGAGCTCAGGTCCCGCAGAAGGTTGTATAGGGAGCGGAATCCGCCGGTGCCGGCAGCGCATATTCGGACCATTCGGGGCGCTCGCCGAATGGATTCCTGACGACCTCGAGAAGCCGGCGCCACGCCGCTAGATCGCCCTCCTCGGCGGCCGCGAGCGCGGCTTCGACCTGGTGATTGCGCGGGATGTAGAGCGGGTTCACGCCGTCCATCGCCGCGGCAAGCTCGATCGGCCCCGCCCCATCCTGCGCGATCCGTCCCCACCATTCGGCGATCCACGGCGCCATCGCGTCGGGCGCCGGCAACAGGCCTTCGAGCATCGTCCCGTCGCCGCGCAGCAGCATCGCGAGCGATCGGAAGAAGGAGGTATAGTCGACCTCATGCTTTTCGAGCTCGTCGAAGAGCGTGTCGATCAATTCGCTATCGTCGCCCGCGCCGTTCACGAGGCCCAATTTCATGCGCACCCGCGCATGCCAGATCGCCCGGAATCGGGCGGGAATCGCGTCGACGACCGCCTTCGCGGCCTCGACATCGTCGGGCGAAACGCGGTGGATCGCGGGCAGCAGGGCTTCTGCGAACCGCGCCATGTTCCAGTGCATGATCTGCGGCTGCCGCCCGAAGGCGTAGCGCCCGTTCGCGTCGATCGAACTGAACACCGCATTGGCCGAAAAACGGTCCATGAAAGCGCACGGCCCATAGTCGATCGTCTCGCCGCTGATCGCGACATTATCGGTGTTCATGACGCCGTGGATGAAGCCGACGCCAAGCCAATGGGCCACGAGCTCGCATTGCAAGCCGGTCACCCGGTCGAGCAGCGCGAGATGCGGGTTTCTTTCGCCTGAAAGCTCAGGAAAATGGCGGCTAACGCTATAGTCGGACAATTGGATGACATGCTCGGTGCCGAAATGGGCGGCAAAGAACTGGAAGGTTCCAACGCGGATATGGCTGCTCGCGACGCGCGTGAGGACAGCACCCGGATGCGCCCGTTCGCGCTGCACACGGTCCCCTGTTGCGGCCGCGGCGAGCGCGCGTGTCGTGGGCACGCCCATCGCCGCCACCGCCTCCGACACCAGAAACTCGCGCAGCACCGGGCCGAGAGCCGCCCTGCCATCGCCGTTGCGCGAAAAGGCCGTCGGGCCCGAACCCTTGAGCTGCAAGTCGAAGCGCGCGCCATCGGGCGCGACCACCTCTCCCAACAACAGCGCGCGGCCATCCCCGAGTTGCGGGGAAAAATGGCCGAACTGGTGACCGGCGTAAGCGAGGGCGAGCGGGTTGGAGCCGTCGGGAAGCGTCTGTCCCGAAAACAGGCGCGCCAGTTCGTCGTCGGTCGCGCCGGCGACGTCGAGGCCGAGCCGAGCCGCCAGGCGATGATTGAAAATCAGCAGGCGAGGCACCGACGGTGTTGCCGCCTCGGCAGGTGCGTAAAAACCCTCCATCGCGCTGTAGAAACTGTTGTCGAACCCGAAATCCATGTGCCGCTCGCTCCCTGCTTCCCTATGTCGAGCCTGCGTCGTCCGAATGCAAGTTTCGCTCCCCATGGTCCCGCGCCCGACGCCGACAAGCGCCGCGCGGCGGCAAGTTTCGCGATGCCTTACAACCAGCGTCCGCTTGCCTATAAGGCGGGCTTCGCGATTCGTGGGTAGGGTTAAATGAAACGGCTGTTCGATGTTCTGCTCGCTTTGGTCGCCGCGCCGATTGCTCTCATGATATGTCTGCTGGTCGCCATACCCATTGCGCTGGAATGCCGCGCGTCGCCCTTGTTTTTTCAAAAGCGCCTCGGACGCGATGAAAAGCCGTTTCGGCTGCTCAAGCTGCGCACCATGCAGCCATCGACGCCCAGCGTCGCCTCGCATAAGGTGGAAGCCGACAATATCCTCGTGACGGGCCGAATTTTGCGCCGGCTGAAGATCGACGAGCTGCCGCAGATTTGGAATGTGCTGAACGGAACGATGTCGTTTATCGGCCCACGGCCCGGCCTGCCCAATCAGCTCGATCTGCTCGAAGCGCGCCGCGCGCATGGCATTTTTGCTCTTTCACCCGGGATTACGGGCGTCGCGCAGATCGCGGGCATCGACATGTCGACGCCCGAAAAGCTTGCGATGGCCGACAAATCCTACATTGGCCCCTGGTCGATGGCGCGCGACATCCGGATATTATGGGCCACCGCAACGGGGGCCGGTATCGGCGATGCGGCCGCGATTTCCGCCGGGCGATAAGGCCCGCGACGGACAGAAAGGAATGAAGTGACAGATCAGCGCGATATTTTTCTGAAAAGCGAAGGCGACGGCTTTTTTGGCCGCAATCGCGCGCAGCTGTTGCCCGACAAGGAACGTCCATCGACCACCCGTTTGATCGAATTCCTGCGCGAAACGAAAGGCCCGGTCCGGCACGTGACCGAAATCGGGTGCGGCAACGGGTCCGAGCTGCTGAAAATATGCACCGCGCTCGAGTGTGAAGGCACGGGATTCGAACCCTCGGGCGAAGCGGTCGCCGATGGCAATCGCATGGCCGCCGAGCTGGGCCAACGGATGACGCTGTTCCGCGGAACCGCCGAAGACCTGCCGCTTCCCGACGAATCGAGCGATGTCCTCCTCTTCGGTTTCTGCCTCTATCTCGTCGACCGGCGGCTGCTGCTTCCCGCGATGGGCGAGGCCTATCGGGTCCTTCGCCCCGGCGGATTCCTCGCGATTGTCGATTTCGACCCCGCGCAGCAACATCGACGCGCCTATGCCCATCATGACGGGCTTTGGTCCTACAAACAGGATTATTCCCGCATTCCCCTGGCGACAGGATTGTACAGCCTCGCGGCCAAAGTCCCGATGTCGCACGCCGGCGACGGCTTTGAAGCCGACGCGGACGAGCGGGTCGCCTTGAACATTCTCTACAAGGAACCCGCGCCCTATCCGATGTGGCAAGCCCCGGGAGCCGTACGCTGAAAGTTAAGCTGCTGTTTTCCAGATGGCGCCAGAGCCATGTGCGGTTATGCGTTGGCAGAGCGATCGGGTGACGGAGCTTGCGGAATGAATGTCTTGGTTAGCGGGTGTCGGGCATGACGGTGTTGGTCACGGGTGCTGCCGGGTTCATCGGGATGCACGTTGCGCTAGCGCTGCTGACGCGCGGCGAGCACGTCATCGGCATCGACAATTACACGCCTTATTATACGCCGGCGCTGAAACGCGCGCGCGTCGCCGAGCTGGAGGCGCAGGCGGGCGGTCGTTTCATGATGATCGATGTCGATTTCGGTGACGCCGATGCGCTAGACGATGCGCTGAAGAGTTCGGATTTCGACCGCATCGTCCATCTGGGCGCGCAGCCGGGGGTCCGCTACTCGCTCGAAAACCCCCGCGCCTATGTCCATTCTAACCTCGTCGGCCATCTGAACATCGTCGAACTCGCGCGCCATCGCGGCGTCGGGCACCTCGTCTACGCCTCCTCCTCATCGGTGTATGGCCTGCGCGAAGAAATGCCGTTTCGTGTCGAGGACCGCGCCGACACGCCCATATCGCTCTATGCTGCGACCAAGCGCGCCGATGAGCTGATAAGCGAATCCTACGCCCACCTCTTCCGCATCCCGCAAACGGGTCTGCGCTTTTTTACCGTCTATGGGCCGTGGGGCCGGCCCGACATGGCGTTGTGGAAATTTACCGAGGCCGTTCTCGAAGGCTGGCCGATAGACGTCTATAATCATGGCGATATGCGCCGGGACTTCACCTATATCGACGATATTGTCGCCGGCGTGATCGCCAGCCTCGACCATCCGCCCGGCGACGACGGCGCGCTCAAGGCGGGCGGCTTCAAGACCCCGCACCGCCTCTACAATATCGGCAACAACGCCCCCGAGCCGTTAATGCAGTTGATCGACGAAATCGAAAAGGCGTGCGGATGCAAGGCCGAACTCAACCTGCTGCCGATGCAGGACGGCGACGTCTATGAAACCTATGCCGACATCGACGCCATCGCAGGCGACCTAGGCTATGCCCCGACAACGCCCATCAGCGTCGGCGTCCCGCGCTTCGTCGACTGGTATCGGAAGCATTGGAAAGGCCTGAGCTGATCGGCTGCGCTCCATGCGCGCCCGATCAACCGGCGTTTCGGCGATGTGTCCAGTCGACGAGCGGGCTGTTCGGCTGGAACTCGGGCACGATCCGCCGCAGCAGCTCCCTCGCCTCCTCGGCATTCCCCTGCGCCAGCGCCGCGTTCATGTCCGCCAGATGCGTGGATAATTGCGGCCAGGACAAAAAGGCTTCGCGCGCCCGAAAAATCCGCGGATGCTCCGACGGTTCGGGATTTTCTTCGATCAAAAGCTCTTCATAGAGCTTTTCGCCAGGCCGCAGCCCCGTAACCTGGATTTCAATCTCGCCATCGGGACAATCCGCGTCGCGGACTTTCACGCCCGACAGTTCGATGATGTTGCGTGCGAGGTCATAGATGCGGACCGGTTCGCCCATGTCGAGCAGGAACACATCGCCGCCGCGCGCCATGGCGCCAGCCTGCAACACCAGTTGCGCGGCCTCGGACACCGTCATGAAATAGCGCGTGATGTCCTTGTGCGTGATGGTGACCGGACCGCCCTTGGCAATCTGTTCGCGAAACAACGGGATAACCGAGCCGCTCGAGCCCAGCACATTCCCGAAACGAACCATCGAAAAGACCGTTCTGGACGCCGCGCCGTCGGGCGATGCTTCCATTTCCTCCTGCAGCGCCTGCAGGACGAGTTCGGCAAACCGCTTCGTTGCGCCCATGATATTCGTCGGCCGAACGGCCTTGTCGGAGCTGATCAGGACAAAGTTGTCGACCCCGTGCTTGAGCGCCTGGCGCGCGACCGTCAGCGTGCCGACGACATTGTTCCGGATACCCTCGATCGCATTCTGCTCGACGAGCGGAACATGCTTATAGGCCGCGGCATGGATGACCGTCGACGGCCGCCACGCGGCGAAGATCGCCTCGATCCGCTGATCGTCGCAAACCGAAGCCAGAAGCGCGATCGGGACCGGCAGGGAATCGGCAGCCTCGGCGGCGGTACGCAGCAATTCGGAGTGGATCGAGTATAGATTGAACTCGCTGTGATCGATCAGCAGCAGCATCGCGGGATCGTTTCGCATGATCTGGCGGCAGAGCTCGCTTCCGATCGAACCGCCTGCTCCCGTCACCATGACGATCTTGCCTTCGATGTTGCGCCGTAGCAGGGCCTCGTCGGGCGGCACCGGCGGGCGCGACAGCAGATCTTCGATCTCGGGCTCGCGAAGGTCGGAAACCGACACCGTGCCGCGCGCAAGGTCGAGCATGCTCGGCAGCGTGCGGACGTGCACCTTCAGATTCTGCAGTTCCTGGATGATTTCCTTGCGCCGGGTGCGGGTCGCCGAAGGGATTGCGAGCAAAATGTCGGAAATCTCGCGCCGTTCGACTTCCTTCGGCAAATCCGCCGGCGACAGGATGGGCAGGCCGCGGAGGACGGATCCCCACAACAGGGGATCGTCGTCGATGAACCCGATCTGCCGCATTTCTTTCGACGAGGCGATGGCCGCGGACAGCTCGCGGCCCGATTGGCCGGCGCCATAGATCAGCACGCGCGGCAGTGCGCCCTTGCGCCAGAGATCGGTATAGTCGGACTGAAAGATCGTCTGGGCGATGATCCGCGAGGCCGCGACCGCCATGAACAGGATGATCGGCTGGATCAGTCCCAGGGTGCGCGGCACATTCTCGACCCCGATGAACGTGTAGATGACCGCGAACGGCACGGTGTAAAGCGCCATCGCCCGGGCGATCTGCATGAACGCGGCCTGCCCGCCATAGCGGAAGATCGCGCGGTAGAGCCCCGACACGATGAAAATCGGCAGGCCGATGACGATCGAGGTGATCACCGCCTGGACCGGCCAGTTATCGAGCGTCGGCCATTCGCCGAGCCGCAGATACATCGCGATCCAGACGCTCGCGACGCACAGCACGATGTCGACCGACAGCGCAAAGATCCGCTTGAGCCAGCGCGGCCAGCCGAGGACGAAATTGACGATCGAAGCCGGCATCATTGCCCGCGCACCCGAAAATTCGGCCGCGGGCCATCGACGGACGTTCGCAGCTCGACCGACGGCAACGCGACGGCAGGATCGAACGGGCACGGAAACGAAACGGGGGGGATCGGCATGAGCGGCTGTTAGTCGCAAGAAATCTCCGACACAAGCAATTGCAAGCTTGTCAAAGCCTGTCGCCACGGCCATCGCTACGGCCGTATGGGCGCCCCTTGCGATCAGATTTCCTTTGTGATTGTCGGCGGAAACAGCCGATCGGCAACGGCTTTGCGTCGCCGGATCGGCGGCCGGTCATCGCTGGCCGTGGTTCGCGGAACCGCCGGGCCGGGTGAATTGGCAATCGAAGATTATGCCCGGCCACCGGCCGACCTCGATCTTCGGGGGGCGGTTGTCGTGAATTGCGCCGGCGCCGTCGCGGGAACCCGCGACAACCTGCTGCGCGCCAACGTCGAAACCGCGGCGCGATGGGCGCGGTTGGCCGCCGGGCGCGGCGCGCGGCAGTTCATCCAGATTTCGAGCTTCTCGATCTTCGGCGGGGCGGAGGAAATAGGGACTCACACGCCGGTAGCGCCGCATTCTCACTATGGCGAATCGAAGCTGCTCGCGGAGCAGGCGCTGGCCGAACTGGCGAGCGAGGCATTGCCCATGTCGATGTTGCGCGTCCCCATTCTGGTCGGGAGCGGAAAGGATAAGCTGGCGAAGCTGGTCGGCCTCGGTCGCCGCACGGGCTTCACCGTCGCCGCGCCTTGGCCCAGCCCGCGCTCGATGCTGCCCTATGATGGCCTTGCTGCCGCGATCGAGCGACTTGCCGGCCAGCCGCAGGCGTTACCGTGGCAAACCCCGTTTGCCGCTGACCCCGAACACTTCGATGCGCAAATGTTGGTCGACGAGGCGAACGCCGTGGGGCGAAGCATCAAAATCGTCCGTGCTCCCACGGTCGCGCTCAAACTCCTCAAGGCGGCCGCCCCGGGCATGTACGCCAGCCTCTTTCGCCCCAGCCTCCTCGACCCCGCAGCCAATATATTGGCCGATGCCCAGGGCTTTACACCGCTGCGCAGCACCATCGCTTCGATGCTGCGCGATGGAATGAGGCAGTAGCGGGCGGTTGCCTCTCCCCTCCCCTTTGTCTAGGGCGACGGGCCTCAATCTTTGATCGGAACGCTCCACTATGAAGGGTATCATTCTTGCCGGGGGCAGCGGGACGCGCCTCTACCCCGCGACCTTGACGCTGTCCAAGCAACTGCTGCCTGTCTACGACAAGCCCATGATCTATTACCCGCTGTCGGTGCTGATGCTGGCGGGAATCCGGGACATTCTGATCATCTCGACCCCGCGCGATCTTCCCTTGTTTCGCGCGCTGCTCGGCGACGGCAGCGATTTCGGTATCCGGCTCGATTATGCCGAGCAGGCGCAGCCCAACGGGCTGGCCGAAGCGTTCATCATCGGTGCCGATTTTGTTGCCGGCGGACCCAGCGCGCTGATTCTGGGCGACAATATCTACCATGGCGACAAAATGGGCGAAAAATGCCGCGCTGCCGCTGCCGAAGCGCTCGCGGGCGGCGCCAATGTGTTCGCCTATCATGTCGACGATCCCGAGCGATATGGCGTCGTCAGCTTCGACCCCGTGACCGGCCAGGCGGTGAGCGTCGAGGAAAAGCCCGCAAACCCGAAGTCGAACTGGGCGATTACAGGGCTCTATTTCTACGATCAGGATGTCGCCGAGATCGCGCGATCGATCAAGCCGTCGGCGCGCGGCGAGCTTGAGATCACCGACGTGAACCGCGCCTATATGGAGGCCGGAAAGCTCTCCGTGTCCCGGCTCGGTCGCGGCTACGCCTGGCTCGATACCGGAACCCACGACAGCCTTCACGAAGCGGCGTCTTTCGTCCGCACGATCGAGCATCGGACCGGCGTCAAGATCGCCTGCCTCGAAGAGATCGCAATCGAGCAAGGCTGGATCGACAGCGAAGCGCTGCTCGCGCGATCGGCCGCGATGGGCAAGACCGGATACGCCGACTATCTGCGCCGCTGCGCCGTGGCGCATGGGTGATCCGCCATGGCTATCCAATTGATCCAGCATGCCATTCCCGCGGTTCTGGAAGTGGTTCCGCCCAAATTTGGCGATCATCGCGGTTTCTTTTCGGAAACCTACAAGAAGGACGCTTTTGGCGCCCTGGGCATCACGGCCGAATGGGTACAGGATAACCAGTCCTTTTCGGCGCAGGTCGGCACGGTGCGCGGCCTGCATTTCCAGGTGCCGCCGACCGCGCAGGCGAAGCTGGTGCGTGTCCTGCGCGGCGCGATTTTCGACGTCGCGGTCGACATCCGCCAAGGATCGCCCAGCTACGGCCACTGGGTCGGGGTCGAACTGTCCGCGGAAAAATGGAATCAGTTGCTCATTCCCGTCGGCTTCGCGCACGGCTTCATGACGCTGCAGCCCGATACGGAAGTCTTGTACAAGGTCGATGCGCCCTGGTCGCGCGACGACGAAAGGGCCATCCGCTGGGATGATCCCGAGATCGGCATAGCGTGGCCCGACGTCGGTTGTCCGCCGACCCTGTCCGAAAAGGACGCGGTCGCAACGACTTTGGCGGACCTCGTCACGCCCTTTTCTGTTTCTACTGGAGAATAGCATGCGTTCTATCTTGGTCACGGGCGGTGCCGGTTTCATCGGTTCGGCCGTCGTGCGCCGCCTCGTCGGCAAGGGGTATCGCGTCGTCAATCTCGACAAGCTCACCTATGCGGGCAATCTGGCGTCGCTGCGCGATGTCGAAGGCGCACAAAATTATCGCTTCCTGCAAGCCGACATTGCGGATCAGGCACAGATTCGCGCCGTGCTGGAAGAAGAGGCAGTCGACGGTGTCATGCACCTTGCGGCCGAAAGCCATGTCGACCGGTCGATCGACGGACCGGCGGCGTTTGTCGAAACCAATGTGATGGGCACCGTTTCGCTCCTGTCGGCAGTTCTCGATTATTGGCGCGCGCTGCCCGCCGAACGCCGGGAAGGTTTCCGCTTCCACCATGTCTCGACCGACGAGGTGTTCGGCGACCTGCCCTTCGATTCGGGCTATTTTGTCGAAGACACGCCCTATGCGCCTTCGTCACCCTATTCGGCGTCGAAAGCCGCCTCGGATCATTTCGTCCGGGCATGGCATCACACCTATGGCCTGCCCATCGTCCTTTCGAACTGCTCGAATAATTACGGCGCCTATCATTTCCCGGAAAAGCTGATTCCGCTCGTCACGCTCAATGCCCTTCAGGGCAAGGAACTGCCGGTCTATGGCAAGGGCGAGAATGTGCGCGACTGGTTGCTCGTCGATGACCATGCGGCCGCTCTGGAACTGGTCCTGACCCGCGGCGAGATTGGCCACAGCTATAATGTCGGCGGCAATCAAGAGCGGACCAACCTCTCCGTCGTCGAAAGCATTTGCGACATACTCGACCAACGCCAGCCGCTCGCATCGGGGCAATCGCGCCGCAGCCTGATCCGGTTCGTCACCGACCGGCCCGGGCACGATCGCCGCTATGCGATCGATTCATCGAAGATCATGCGCGACCTCGGCTGGGTGCCCAGCGTGACCTTCGAGGAAGGGCTGGCACAGACCATCAACTGGTATCTCGCCAACGAATGGTGGTGGGGGCCTGTCCGCGACGGCAGCTATGCCGGCGAGCGGCTCGGCGTCGGCGGCTGATCGATGCGGATCCTCGTCACCGGGCGCGATGGGCAGGTCGCGCGCGCCATCGCGGCATCCTCGCTTGCCTCGCACGAGTTGATCTTTGCCGGTCGTCCCGACTTCGACCTTGGCGATCCGGCGTCGATCGAAATGACGATCGCCCGCACCGATCCCGACCTGGTGATCAGCGCCGCCGCCTATACAGCGGTCGACAAGGCGGAAGACGACATCGCCTGCGCCGAGCTGGTCAATGCCGAAGCGCCGGGTGTCGTCGCGCGCGCGGCGACGCAGGCCGGCGCGCCCGTCATCCACCTCTCCACCGACTATGTCTTCGACGGCCGCGGCGAAAGGGCATGGCGCGAAGACGATCCGGTGGCGCCGATCGGCGTTTATGGGCGCACCAAGGCGGCAGGCGAAGAGGCGGTTCGCCGCGCCGCGCCCGACGCGCACGCCATCGTCCGGACGGCATGGGTTTACAGCCCCTGGGGAACGAATTTCGTCAAGACGATGCTTCGCCTCGCGGGCAATGGGCATGATGTTGTCCGGGTCGTCGCCGACCAGATAGGGTGCCCGACCAGCGCGCATTGCATTGCCGGCGGGCTCGATGCCGTCGTCCGCCATTGGCAGGCGGAGGGGCCCGGCCGGACATCGGGCACCTATCATCTCGCCGGGACCGGGCACACCAGCTGGGCCGGGTTTGCGACCGCGATATTTTCTGCCAGTACGGCGGCTGGGGGTCCATCGGCCGGGGTCGAGCCCATTCCCTCCAGCGCCTATCCCACCCGGGCGGTTCGGCCGGCCAATTCGCGCCTCGATTGTGCGAAATTCCGGTCGACATTCGGTTATGAAACGGCCCCTTGGCCCAAAGCGTTACAAAAGGTCGTTGACGAACTGCTCGGCACAGGGGGATAAGCCCCTCCTTTCCGGTCCGCGTTCGGTGCTGGCCGCCCCCTGTCTTGACAGTCAGACCATCTCTTTCTAGCTGCGCGACCCGTCAAGGGTGGCGCAAGAATTGCAAACCGGGAGTCGAGCTTGCTTCGCGATAAATTCGCCCTTTTCAGATTTTCACGGGACTATTGGATTTTGGTAGCGTTTATCGCGCTGCTCGGCTTGACCGCCGGCAGCGGGCGCGACGATCTGCCAACCCTGGTTGTCGTGCGGCCGCTCGCTATCCTGCTCTGCTTTTACGGCCTGCTCGGGCTGACGCGCGAGAAATGGGAAAATCACCGTCGCAACCTGTGGCTCCTGGGTGCGGCCTTTGCGCTCGTCCTAGCATATCTTGTTCCGTTGCCCCCTTCGCTGTGGCAGGATTCCAGCACCCACCGGCTTATTGCCGATATTGACCGCGTGGCTGGTCTTGGCGACATATGGCGCGCCTACAGCGTCGCGCCGCGACGGACCCTGAACGCTTTCTTCTCGCTTTTCGTCCCCGCGGCGGCCCTTCTCCTGATGATACGGATCGACCGCGAAGAACGGTGGCACCTGCTGCTGCCCGTGATCCTGTTTGGAGCAGCGTCGGTCATGATGGCCCTGCTCCAGTCGGCAGCGCCATCGGCGAAGGCTTTGTGGTTCTACCGCTTGACCAACGATAATATTCCCGTCGGCTTGTTCGCAAACCGCAATCACGCGGCGGTATTCCACGCAGCGCTGTTGCCCATGCTTGCGGCCATGGTGCAGCTTCCGACGCAAAGCGTAATCTGGGCACGGGTTCGCGTTGCGTTTGCGCTTCTTCTTGGCCTCGCGGCGGTTGTGGCGGTCTTCGCCAGCGGATCGCGCGCCGGGCTGCTGACGCTGCCCGTCGCCGTTATCAGCGTGGCGTTTTTGTGGCCCAAAGCGACCGCGCCGTCGCGCCGCGCGAAGCCAAGCCGCCTCGCTCGCTTTCCAGTACTGCGCAGCCGTGGCGCCCTCATCGCTGCAGCCATCGTTGTTGCGGTGGCCATCGGCGCGATCAGCCTGAAAGACAATCAACCCGAAGGCGCGGCGCAACGGCTTGCGGTCGCGAGCGAAACGGACATGCGGCTTGGAATCTGGCAGCAGTCGGTGGTTATCGCCAAAGACAATCTGCCCTTCGGAACGGGCCCCGGAACCTTCGCCGACGTGTATCGGGTCTATGAGCCCATCGAAACCCTGGGTCCCAACTATATCAATCACGCGCATAACGATGCTCTCGAAATGCTTGTGACGATGGGTGTCCCGGGCGCGCTGCTGTTGCTCGTTGCCGTCGTCGCTCTTTTGTACAGCGGATGGCGGCTTTGGTTCGAGCAAGGCACGGGGTCCTGGCAGCGAAATCAGGCGCGCATGGCATGGGTCGTGCTCGTCGTTTTCGGCATCGCGAGCGTGGTCGATTATCCGCTTCGCGTTCCTTCGCTGTCCGCGGTGGCGATCATATTCCTATGCTGGATCACCATGTCGAGACAGGGTAAACGCGGGCCTTCGACCTGAGGTTTACGGCGCCCCGACGCGCCGCCAATGAATGCTGGCAATGGATATGAATATCCGCTAGCCACCGCCGCCCCGGAGAAATTTACTATGCTCTTGCGAAAGCTTGCTATCGTTTCCTTCCTGTTGCTCGCGGCGTGCAGCAATGGTCCAAAGCTGGGCGCGCCCGGATCGGCGGTCCAATTGACCGACTATAAATCCTTGCCTGCGCCCGATTCGGCCGACCTGGCACGGCCGCAGAATGCCTATCTGATCGGGCCGTACGACCGCCTGTCGGTGAAGGTTTACCCCGGCGACGAACTCAGCCGCGACGAGGTGCAGGTGGACGGTGAAGGCAAGCTGTCCTTCCCGCTTGCAGGCGTGATCCAGGTCGGCGGCAAATCGCCGCGGGATGCCGAAGAGCTGATCAAGGAACAGCTGCGCGGTCGCTATATTCGTGACCCGCAGGTGTCGGTCAACCTCAAGGAAACCCGGTCGCAGGTTGTCACGATCGACGGCGAAGTCTCGCAGCCGGGGGCCTACCCAGTCCTCGGCGACCTGACGCTGATGCGCGCCGTGGCGACGGCAAAGGGGCTGACCGACGATGCCAAGCAGGAAGACGTCGTGATTTTCCGGACGGTGAATGGCCAGAAGCTGGCCGCACTATATAATTTGCGCGCCATACGCCGCGGCGTGATTGCCGATCCGCAAATCTATGCCAATGACGTCGTCGTTGTCGGCGAAAGCCGTGCGCGTCAAATCTTCGCACAAGTCCTCGGGATCGCTTCGACCATCAGCTATCCGCTGGTCGCGATCATGCAACAATAATAGTCAAGCGCACCAGCGTTACTCAGCCGGATAAAGACCCAGCGATGTCAAAACCTGTATTCTCGCCCAGCATTTCCAATCTCAATCAGCCGGTAAGCGAGGCCGATGCGCGGTCGGGTGGCCCCGATCCCAGCGCGCCACCGCTTGTCCTGCAATATTGGCAGACCGCGCTGCGATGGAAATTCGTAATCATTGGTATCCTCGCTTTGGCGATGGCGGCTGGTGTGATCACGACGCTGCTGGCCACGCCCCAATATACGGCGCAAACGCAGATCGAGATTACGCGCGACCAGAAGAACCCGACGAATGTCGAGGGGATCGAATCTGCCCAAAGTTCGCAGGAAGCCGAATTTTATCAGACCCAGTATAGCTTGCTGGAATCCCGGTCGTTGGCCGAGCGCGTAGCGCGCCAATTGAATTTGGGGAACAACGAAGAATTCTACACCGCCCATTCGATCGAGTTCGCGCCCGGCAACGCCGACGCGCGAGCGCGCGTTCGAAGCGCCGCCGGAATTCTCCTGAGCAACATCGAAATCCTCCCGGTATCGCGCTCGCGTCTCGTCAATGTCCTCTACACGAGTGCGTCCCCGGAACTGTCGTCCAAGATTGCCAACGCGTGGACCGAGAATTTTATTCAGGCCAGCATGGATCGCCGCTTCGCCGCGACCCAGGACGCGCGCACATTTCTCGAGACGCGGCTGCGCGAATATACCCAAAAGCTGGAAGACGCCGAGCGTCGGGCCGCCAATTTCGCGGCGACCCGCGGAATCGTCGTTCTGTCATCGACATCGGACGCCGACGGCAATTCGGGGATTCAAAAGACGCTGGTCTCGAATGAGCTTGAAGCGATGAGCAACGAGCTGACGAAGGCAACGGCGGAACGCATGGCAGCACAAGCCGCCGTGAGTCAGGCGACGAGCGTCGCAACGGTTCAAAACCCGACCGTCGGATCCTTGCGCCAGCAGCGCGCGCAGGCGATGGCGGAATATTCGCAGATGCTGGTCCAGTTCGAGCCGGGCTACCCCCCCGCGCAGGCACTGAAGCAGCGAGTCGCCGCGATTGACAGCGCGCTGGCCAGCGAAGAAGGGCGGATCAGCAGGTCGATCCGGAACACCTATTCCGAAGCGACCAAGCGTGAAGCCAACCTCAGGGCCAATGTCGAGAGGCTGAAAGGCGAGATTCAAGGGGAAAGCCGCGACGCGATCCAGTATAATATCTATCGCCGCGACGCCGACGCGACGCGCCAGCTTTATGACAGCCTGCTGCAGCGGACCAAGGAAATCAGCGTCGCGAGCGTCGCGGCAAACAACATCGCCGTTGTCGATCGCGCCGATGTCCCCGGCAGCCCGACTTCGCCCAGCCTTGTGACGAACATGCTGATAGCCTTGCTGCTCGGCCTCGCGCTTGCGTTGCTGGTGGTGATCGGCCTTGAACAGATCGACGAAGGTTTGCGCGAGCCCGGCGATGTCCGCCGCCAGCTCGACCTGCCGCTGCTGGGCGCAGTGCTCGATCAGGGCGACGACGAGGCGCTGGAATTGCTTGCCGATCCCAAGTCGAATATTTCGGAAGCCTATCTCAGCGTCCGCACCAACCTCGCCTTCACCACCGATCACGGGGTTCCCAAGAGCCTAGTCATTACCAGCACGTCGCCCGGCGAGGGCAAGAGCACATCGTCCTTCTCGCTCGCGCTCGTTCTGGCGCGCACGGGCAAGCGCACGCTGCTCATCGACGCCGACATGCGTTCGCCGTCGGTCCATGGCTTTGCCGGGATCGAAAACAAGCGCGGCCTGAGCAATCTGCTTGCGGGCGAGCGTGATTGGCAGAACATGGTTCAGCGATCGGCGGCGGTCGAGCTGCTCGATTTCATGACAGCCGGGCCCAAACCTCCCAGCGCCGCGGAACTGCTGAGCACCGATCGCATGATGGCCTTCGTTCAAGAGCTGGGTCAGCATTACGACCATATCGTGATCGACGCGCCGCCGTTGCTGGGTCTCGCCGACGTCGCGTTGCTGTCGCGATCGGTCGAAGGCTGCATTTTTGTCGTTGCGGCGGGCCATGTCGCCGTTCGTGGCCTGCGGGCATCGATCAGCCGCCTGCAACAGGCCCACGCACGCATTTTCGGCGTGATCCTGACGAAAATGTCGACCCAGAACTCGCTGTCGGGCTATGGCTATGGCTATGGTTACGGCTACGGAACGCAGGCCGATGCCTCCTCCCGGTAACAAAAGCGATCGGACAGTGTCACGTCCCCTAACCGTCATATTCGGCGTTGCTGCGGCGGCGTTGGCGTGCGTCAGCTTCGTGGCGGCCGCGGGCAACGCATGGCGCGGCCGGACGCCGGCGGCCATCGCCCTTCTGCCTGGCGAAACCCAGGCGGAGGTCGGCATGCTCGACGGCTTGATGCTGGCCAACAAGAAGGTGCCAGCCGGGCGCGCCCGAACCGCAGCCAGGACGGCGATTAAGGCGCAGCCGCTCAACACCCAGGCGCTTCGCTTGCTGATGTATACGGCCAAGGGGCCGAAGCTCTCCCCCGAGAAGGTGAAGATTGCCGAAATCGCGGGTCGGGTGAGCCGCCGCGACGGGCTTTTCCGGCTGGTTCTGTTCGAAAATGCGGCGCGAAATAACCTGCCGATCGAGGCATTGGACAATATCGACGCGATATTGCGCGTGACCCCGGCCAGCCAGTCGCAGATATTCCCCCTGCTGAAGCGCCTGCTGGTCGATGCCGATTTTCGCAAGCATCTACGGCCCTATCTTGTCAATCGGTCACCATGGTCGAACGAGTTCGTCCTGTTCGCGGCGAACGACAAGGCGGCGGTCGGAAACGTGGCCGACGTCGTCATCGCCGCGGGCAAGGGCATGCACGCGGGCGACATGGACGTGATCGGAACCCCGCTGCTTACGCGCACCATCGAAGCACGCGAATTCGATCGGGTGCCCGCCCTGCTGTCCCTGGTCACCAAGGACGGTCCCGCGCTGCTGAATAGCGAGCGGTGGACGAGCAGCACCGTGAATCCCAAATATGGCCTGGCAGCGTGGACGACGGCGAGCGATGCCACCGTTGCGACAAATTTCATGGACGAAGGCGGCGGCAGCGACCGCAAGCTTTCCATCTATGCCGCGTCGGGCGCCGGTGGGCTCGCAGCGAGCAAATATCTTTTTCTGAAGCCGGGCACGTACCAATTGTCCTTCGACATGAGCCTCGGCGAGGAAAACCGCCCCGGCCAAACCGCGGGATGGCAGCTCAAATGCCTTTCACGGACGACGAATTCCACCGTCTGGTCCAGTGGGGATCTGCTCGCCGCTGCAAAACGGTCGGCCAAATTCTCCATCACCGTCCCGCCCGATTGCCCTCATCAACTTTTGGAACTGGACGTCGCCGTCGATTTTCAAGCGAACGCCCTCGAGATGGTGATCGACAAATTTCGCCTCAATCAATCCGCTTCGAAACCGATCAGCGTGTCCGACTTGCAAAAGCCGCGACCCGCTGCGTCTGGCGACAGCCAAGATATAAATTCAAAGGAATAGGACTCCATGACAAATGGATTAAACGGCAAGGCTGTGCTTGTGACCGGCGGCACGGGCTCGTTCGGTAAAGCGTTCGTCGCGAAGGTACTCAAAACCTGGCCGGGCATCGAGCGCCTTGTCATTTATTCGCGCGACGAGCTGAAGCAGTTTGAAATGGCGCAGAACTTTCCCGAATCTCAATATCCGGGACTGCGTTATTTCATTGGTGACGTTCGCGACCAGGACCGCCTTCGCCGCGCGCTCGAGGGGATCGACATCGTTGTCCATGCCGCGGCGTTGAAACAGGTGCCGGCGGCCGAATATAACCCGTTCGAATGTATCAAGACGAACGTTCTCGGCGCGCAGAATGTGATCGAGGCAGCGCTCGATACCAGCGTGCAGCAGATCGTCGCCCTGTCGACCGACAAGGCGGCCGCGCCGGTCAACCTGTATGGCGCGACCAAACTCTGTTCGGACAAGCTGTTCATCGCGGCGAACAATATCCGCGGCAGCCGCGACCTGCGCTTCAGCGTCGTTCGCTACGGCAATGTCATGGGCAGCCGCGGTTCGGTCATCCCCTTCTTCATCGCGCGGCGCGGCTCGGGCGTCCTGCCGATCACCGATACGGCGATGACGCGCTTCAACATCTCGCTCGACGAGGGCGTCGACATGGTGTTGTGGACGATCGAAAATGCGACCGGTGGCGAAATCCTGGTCCCGAAAATCCCGTCCTACCGGATCGGCGATGTTGCGACCGCGATCGATCCCGATGCGCGTCAGGAACTGGTCGGCGTCCGCCCGGGCGAAAAGATCCACGAAGAGATGATCACCAGCTCGGACAGCCCGAATACGGTCGATCTGGGCGATTATTTCGCGATCCTGCCGCCGGGCAATCCCGAAATGATCGACACCTATTGCCAACGGCACGGGGCAACGCTCGTCCCGCCGGGATTTTCCTACAACAGCGGGGACAATCCCGATTTCCTGTCGGTCGGACAGCTTCGCGATTTGATTGCATTGCACGTCGAAAACAAGATCATCGACTGAATGGAGGCAGTCTTGCTGCAATCCGCCGCGGTATTTTTCGCCCGCGACTTTCTTTCCTTGGAATTTCCCAAGATGAAGGCGGCCTTCGCCGATCTTTCCCGGGTTTATATCGTCATGAACCCGGCGGAGGCGGAGAATATCCGGGTGCAGGATCCCGAAGGGGAAGTGATCCTGATCGGCGCGGCGCCGGTTTCGTCGGGCGCTTTGGCGCTCGACGACGCGGACGCCATCAATCGCGACCGTTTTCTTCGGCTGGCCACGGCGGAGGAAATCGCCGCGACGCGCCGGTCGATCGCCGCCGTGTGCGACCATGTTCTCGCACGCTATCGCCCCATCTTCTATCTCGACGAACCGGTTAGCGGCTATGCAAACGAGATGTTCAGCCGCAGCTTTGGCGAGGCGGGGGCGCTGTGCCTGCACTTCCAGATCGCATGGCTTCCCGGATATTGTTTCTTCGTCAGCGACGCCGCGCAGGCCATCCCGGTGCGGTTGGACATGCTATCCGGCAGCGAAGATGCTGTCCGCCGCCACGTCGAACTTCGTGCGGCGGGCCTTGCCCGACCGACCTATGTGATCGCCTATGGCAAGGTGCTGCCGCGGATCCGCGACATCTTCGTCACGCTCGGCAAAGCGGTTTACAGAAAGCTGTTTCGCCGCAACGCCGCCTATATCGACCGCGAAGTGGGCCCGCATCTTTTCCACGCGCGCAGCTTGTGGAAGTCGCTGTTCGGCCGTTATTCGCCCGATCCGGTGGCGCATGCGGCCGACACGCGATATGTCGTGTTTCCGCTGCATTACGAGCCCGAGGCGTTGCTCGCCTATTTCAGCCGCTTCTATCGGCAGGAAGAGATTGCAAGCCAGATACTCGACAGCCTGCCTCCCGGTTTCAAGCTGGTTCTGAAGGAGCATCCGTCGCAGCCCGGCGCGCTTCAGCTGCCGAAATGGGCCGACCTGCGCGCATCGAAGCGCGTCGTGATCCTGCGCGGCGACTATCAGGCGGCGAGGCTGATGCAGTTGCGCCCAGCGGTGGTGAGCCTCGGCTCGACATTTTCGCTCGAAGCGGCGCTGGCGGGCTGCCCGGTCGCGGTCATCGGCGGCGTCCATTTCCAGGATGCGCCGGGCGTCACCCGCATCGACCGGCCGGGCGACTGGCCGCGCATCCTCGACGCGCCGACGGCATCGGCCGAGGATCTGACCAAATGGTATGCCGATTTCCTCGACCGCTATTGCTTTGGAGGAAATATCATGCGTGGAAAAACGCGGATCGACGACCTCCCCCATCTGGCCGAAGCCCTGCGGGCGCGGCTTCAGGCGAATTGATTGGAAACCGGCATGGATCGTATTCCCTATAGCTGCCAGGCGATCGAGGAAGAGGATATCGAGGCGGTCGCCGCCGTGCTGCGGTCGCCCTTCCTGACGCAGGGCCCGGAAATCGTACGCTTCGAGGCGGCGATTGCGGAGATGCACGGGGCCGCCCACGCCGTCGCCGCGTGCAATGCCACCGCAGCGTTGCACATCGCGTGCATGGCGCTCGGGCTTGGTCCGGGCGACCGCCTCTGGACCAGTCCCATCAGCTTCACCGCGTCGGCCAATTGCGGCCTTTATTGCGGAGCGACGGTTGATTTTGTCGACATAGACCCGGTCACCCGCAACATGAGCGTCGAGGCACTCGCCGCCAAGCTCGACCAGGCCAGCCGGACGGGGCAGCTGCCGAAGATCGTCGTACCGGTCGACTTCAGCGGCCTGCCCTGCGATATGCCGGCGATGCGCAAGCTGGCCGACCAATATGGTTTTTCGCTGATCCAGGACGCGTCGCACGCCGTCGGCGCACAGATCGACGGCCACCCAATCGGACGCGATGCCGACATCGTGATCTTCAGCTTCCACCCGGTGAAGATCGTCACCACGGGCGAAGGCGGTGTGGCGGTGACACAGGATGCCGAGCTTGCCCGGCAGATGGCGCTGCTGCGAAGCCACGGCATTATCCGCGACGAAAATCTGATGACGAACCCCAGCGAGGGGGGCTGGTATTACGAGCAGATCATGCTCGGCTATAATTATCGGATGACGGACCTGCAGGCTGCATTGGGGCTGTCGCAACTGTCGCGGCTTCCGGCCATGTGGCAGAAACGCGAAGAGCGGGCGCGGCGCTATGACGACCTGCTTTCCGAACTGCCGCTTCGCCTGCCGGCGCGCGCCAACGACCGGCAGTCGGCGCATCATCTCTATGTCATCGAGATCGACGAGACACGCAGCACGGTGACGCGGCGCGAGCTTTACGACCGGCTGTCGACGGCCGGCATTGGCGCCAACGTCCATTATATACCGATCCATCTTCAACCGCATTATCGCAACATGGGGTTCGAACCGGGCGATTTCCCTGCGGCGGAAGCATATTACCGGCGCGCTATCACCATTCCTTTGTTCCCGCGCATGACCGACGAGCAACAGGACCGCGTGGTCGATTGCCTGAAATCGGCACTGGCATGACGGTGCCGGCGCAACCTGAACTCTGTCTTGGCACCGTGCAATTCGGCATGGCCTATGGCATCGCAGGGCGCGCCGAAGCAATGGACGACGGCGAAGCACGATCGATCCTCGAAGCCGCCCACGCCGCGGGCATCCGCCGGCTGGACACCGCGCCGGGCTATGGCAATATCGAGGAAAGACTTGGCGCCCTCTGCAACGGGCTGGATTTCCGGATCATCACGAAGATCCCGGCGCTGCCACCCGAATCCGGCGAAACCGACGCGGCGGCGTTCGTGACGGCATCGCTGGAGCGAAGCCGGGCGCACCTCGGTTCCTCGCTGTGCGGCATCCTGTTCCACGGCCCCCATGACCTGGAAGGTCCCCTCGGGACCGCCGCCTGGGCCGCGGCCGCGGGCTGGTGCGCCGATCAAGATCTGCCTCTGGGAACATCCATCTATGGTCCCGAGCAGCTGGCGACGCTCTCCGGGCAGTATGATATTGCGATGGCCCAGCTTCCCGGCAACGCCCTCGACCAGCGCCTTGCCGCATTCCCGCATCGCTTCGAAGGAATCGAAATCACGCTTCGGTCGATCTTCCTGCAGGGCCTCTTGCTCATGGATCGCGACGCAGCGGTGGCGCGCCTGCCTGCGGCGACCCCTGCTCTCGATCGCTGGCACGACTGGTGCGAGGAACAAGGTCTCGATCCGCTCGACGCCGCCGTCGCGCTTGCCAAAGGGCTTCCCGGTGTTACGTTCTGCACCGTCGGCGTCGACAGCGTGTCCCATCTGGAGCAAATTGCCCGGGCGTGGGCGGGCGCTGCGCCAAAAGCAGCTCCCGACCTCGCCGTCACTGCCGCCGAAATCATCGACCCCCGCGCATGGAGCCTCGCCAAGTGACCCGCACCGTCGCCTTTATCCAGGCGCGCATGTCCAGCAGCCGCCTGCCGGGCAAGGTTCTTGCCGACCTCGGCGGCCAGCCGATGATCGGCCATATGCTGTCGAGAGTCCGGCGGTCGGCGCGGATCGATCATGTCGCCGTCGTCACGAGCACCGACGCGAGTGACGATCCTTTGGCCGCGGCGGTCGAGAAAATGGGCATTGGCGTCTGGCGCGGATCGCTCGACGATGTGTTGTCGCGCTTTGGCGGCGCGGCCGAAGCTTTCGGAGGCGATGTCATCGTCCGGTTGACCGGCGACTGCCCCCTGATCGATCCTGCGGTGATCGACGCCGTCATCGATTTGCGCGAAGCGAGCGGTGCCGATTATTGCAGCAATGTCGCGCCGCCGACATTTCCCGACGGTCTCGATGTCGAATGCTTTACGCGGGCGACGCTCGAACGCGCCCTCGCCGAAGCCGCGAAGGGGCCGGAACACGAGCATGTCACGCTCTGGATGCGGTCGGAGGAGGCGGCGCTGAAGCTTGCGAACCTCGATTGCATCATCGACGCGTCGCACCTTCGCTGGACCGTTGATTATCCTGATGATCTTGATGCCGTTCGCCGGATCGTCGCCGAAGAACAGAAAGCCGGAGAACATTTCGACCTGTTCGACATCCTTCGCCTGACACAGGCGAACCGCGATATTCTGGCCGGGAACCAGCATCAGCGAAACGAAGGGTTGCTACACAGTCTGGCTGCCGATAGCAGCGTTTCCGGTTCGCCCCCCACGCCGCGTTTGCCGGCGAAGGCCGCCGATCGCAACATTTCATGATGAACGACGGACAGACAATCTGATCCCGATGGAGCGAGTCGTAATGCGCAAATATACCCAGTCCGAAGCCATGCTCGCGCGCGCGGAACGCACGATCCCGCTTGGTAGCCAGACGTTTTCGAAGAGCCGCACCCAGTATCCGCTGGGCGTTTCGCCTTATTTCATCACCAAGGGAAAAGGCGCCCGCGTCTGGGACGTCGACGGCAATGAGTATATCGACTTCATTTCCAGCCTCTGCGCGATCACGCTCGGCTATAACGATCCCGACGTGACCGAAGCGGTTCGCGCGCAGATCGAGGATGGGGTGATCTTTTCCCTCCCCCACCCGGTCGAAGCCGAAGTCGCCGAACTGATCGTCGAAATGGTGCCCTGCGCCGAAAAGGTCCGCTTCGGCAAGAACGGGTCCGACGCGACATCGGGCGCGATCCGTATCGCGCGCGCCTTCACCGGGCGCGACCGCGTCGCCGTGTGCGGCTATCATGGCTGGCAGGACTGGTATATCGGATCGACGCTGCGGAACCTCGGCGTGCCGCAGGCGACGCGCGATCTCACGCACAGCTTTGCGTTCAACGACGCGGAATCGCTGCAGCAACTGATGAAGGCGCACCCCGGCGAGTTTGCGGCGGTGATCCTCGAACCGATGAACGTTACGCCGCCAACGGCGGATTTTCTGCACCAGGTGCAGGATATTGCGCGCGCGAACGGGGCGGTGCTGGTCTTTGACGAAACGATCACCGGCTTTCGCTTCGCCAACGGCGGCGCGCAGGAATATTTTGGCGTGACCCCCGATCTCGCGACCTTCGGCAAGGGGCTGGCGAACGGCTACCCGGTTTCGGCGCTTGCTGGCCGCGCCGACATCATGAAGCTGATGGAGGAAGTTTTCTTCTCCTTCACCTTTGGCGGCGAGACGCTCTCGCTCGCGGCGGCGAAGGCGACGATGGAAAAGCTGAAGCGCGAGCCGGTCGCCGCGACACTGCGCACGCAGGGTGGAAAGATCATCGACGGGACGCGCGACCTGATCGCGCGGCACGGGCTGGGCGACGTGCTTTCGGTCAGCGGCGATCCCACCTGGTCCTTCCTCAACATGAAGGAAACCGCGCGCTATTCGATGTGGGAAATCAAGACGCTGTTCATGCAGGAAGTGATGGCGCGCGGCATTCTTGCCTACGGCACGCATAACCTCAGCTACGCGCATGGCGATGCCGAAATTGCGGCGCTCTTCGACACTTATGACCAGGTATTCGCCATCATGGCCGATGCCATTGCCAACGGGAATCTTGGCGAGAAGCTCCGCTGCGCCCCGCTCCAGCCACTATTCAAAGTGCGCTGACGATCCGATGCGGATCGCGCTGCGCGTCGACGGATCTGACAGGATCGGCACGGGCCATGTCGTCCGTTGCCTGACGCTGGCCGACCGTTTGGCCGAAGCGGGACATGCGTGTCATTTCGTCATGCGCGACCATCTCGGCGCCCCGACGGGTCTGATCGAAACGCGAGGCTTTCCGCTGACACTGCTTCCGCGCGTCGATGGATCCGATACCGGTGGGCTGGCCCATTCGCATTGGCTCGGAACATCGCAGGACCGTGATGCGATGGACATGCTGGCGGCGCTGAAGGAGCCGGTCGACTGGCTGGTCGTCGACCACTATGCGCTGGATCAACAGTGGCACCGCGCCTTGCGGCCGTCGGCGCGCCATATTCTGGTCATCGACGATATTGCCGACCGCATCCATGATTGCGACCTTCTGCTCGATCAGAATCTGCAGGGCGCGGCGGGACGCTATGACGGGCTGGTGCCGCCCGCCTGCCATGTGATGCTCGGTCCGCAATATGCGCTGTTGAAACCGCGCTTTGCCAGCCTGCGGGACGATCACACGGCGACGGAAGGCGACGGTGCGATCCTGCTCTATTTCGGCGGCATCGACGCCGAAGGGGCAACCTTGACCGCGCTGGAAGCAGTGGCCGGGGCGGAATTGGGGCATCGCCCGATCGATGTTGTCGTCGGCGACCGAAATCCGCATCGCGCCGCCGTCGCCGATTGGTGTGCGGCACACAGCAACGCACGGTTTCACGGGGGCGGTAGCGATATGGCCGCCTTGATGGCCAACGCCGCGCTGGCCGTCGGCGCAGCGGGCGCGACGGCGTGGGAACGTTGCTGCCTTGGCCTGCCAACCATCCTTGTCACCCTTGCCGAAAACCAGAAACCTGGGGCAGCGGCGCTGGCCCGCGAAGGCGCCGCGATCTGGCTGGGCGACTTTCCCGAGGTATCTGCCGAAACTTTGGCGGCGGCGCTGCGGACGCTCGATGCGGCCCCGCATCTTGCCGATGTCATCGGGCGCCGTGCCGCGGCGCTGGTCGATGGACGCGGCACCGACCGCGTGGTCCGCGCGATGGACCGGGAGCCGATCGTGCTGCGCCGGGCGGGTCCAGACGATTGCGACGCGGTCTGGACGTGGCGGAACGACGAGCGGACGAGGCGCCATTCCCTCGACCCCGCCCCCGTGCCGCTCGACGACCATCGCCGCTGGTTTTCGTCTTCGCTCGCCAACACCGACCGCGCCCTTCTGATCGGCGAAAGCGCAGGCGAACCCGTGGGTGTGTTGCGCTATGACCGCGTCGCCGACAGCGCGACCATTTCGGTATATCTTGTCCCGGGACGCGAAGGACGCGGCGAAGGCGCGCGATTGATCCGCGCCGGCTCCGATTGGCTGGTGCGCAACTGGCCGGATGTCCGCGCCATCGATGCCGAGATACTCGAAGCCAATCAAGCCTCGTCCCGCGCCTTTGCAGCGGCCGGTTTTATCACGCATCTTTCGCTTTATCGACGGTCGTTGCCATGAAACGGCAACGCCCCAATCAACAATCTGAACCGCCCCGCCCCGGTTGCACGAGCGCGGTCGTTGCGTTCAGCGGCAGGAGCAGTAAGGGAAGCCCATGACACGATTCCACATCCAGGATTTCCCGATCGAAACCTATGGCCCGCCGCTGATTATCGCAGAGGTTTCGGGCAATCATAACGGATCGCTCGACCGCGCGATCGAGATCGTCGACGCGGCGGCGGCGGCAGGCGCGCATGCGATCAAGCTGCAAACCTACACCGCCGATACGATGACGATCGACCTTGCCGAGCGCGAGTTCTTCATCGCTGACGAAAACAGCCTGTGGAAGGGCGAGTCGCTTTATGCGCTCTACCAAAAGGCTTTCACGCCGTGGGAGTGGCACAAGCCGATCTTCGACCGGTGCCGCGAACTGGGCATGATCGGCTTTTCGTCGCCGTTCGACGCGACGGCGGTCGACTTCCTCGAGGATCTGGGCGTTCCCTGCCACAAGATCGCTTCGTTCGAGAATATCGACCTGCCGCTGATCACGAAGGTCGCCCGGACGGGCAAACCGATCATCATGTCGACCGGCATGGCAACGCTCGCCGAAATCGACGAAGCGGTCCGCACGGCTCGCGCCAACGGCTGCGAGCATCTAATCCTGCTGAAATGCACCAGCAGCTATCCTGCCGACCCGTCGGCATCGAACCTCAACACCATTCCGCATCTGCGCGAGATGTTCGGCTGTCCCATCGGGCTATCCGACCATACGATGGGTATCGGCGCCGGGGTCGCGTCGGTGGCGCTCGGATCGGTGGCGATCGAAAAACATATCACGCTGCGCCGCGACGATGGCGGGGTCGATTCCGCCTTCTCGATGGAACCCGCCGAGTTGGCGGCACTGGTGCGCGAAACGAAAACCGCGTCGCAGGCGCTGGGCCGGGTCAGCTATGGCCCCGGCGAAGCCGAGATCGGGTCGCTGGTTTTTCGCCGCTCGCTCTATATCGTCGAGGATATGAAGGCGGGCGACACGCTGACCGAAACGAACCTGCGAGCTATTCGCCCAGGGCTTGGATTGCCGCCCAAATATATCGGGGAGTTGATGGGCAAGCGCGTGACGCGCGACGTCGCTCGCGGCACCGCCGCAAGCTGGGATTTGCTGGGCTGAGCCTGGCGCCGAACCATAGGCTGAGGATGACATGACTGAGATTTTGTTCAACGAGCGCCTGGCCCTGGCGGGGGGCGATCCCGTAATTGCCGAGCCGCTTCCGGTCGACGTCACCATTGGCCGGGAAGAAGCCGACGCAGCGATGCGCGCCTTTGACCGGGGATCGCTTTCGGCCTTTTTCGGCAGCTGGGGACCGGAGTTTCTGGGCGGCGAGGAAGTGAAGGCATTCGAAGCCGAGTGGGCGGAGAAATTTGCCGTCCCGCATATCGTGTCGGTCAATTCAGCGACGTCGGGCCTGATTGCCGCGATGGGCGCAATCGGCCTCTCACCCGGCGACGAAGTGATCGTGCCGCCGTACACGATGTCGGCGACCGCGATGGCCCCCCTCTTTTATGGCGGCATTCCGGTTTTCGCGGACATCGAGCCCGAAACCTTCTGCCTCGATCCCGAAAGCGTCGCGGCCGCGATCACCGACAAGACCAAGGCGATCATCGTCGTGAACCTCTTCGGCCACGCCGCCCGGCTTGCCGAAATCTCGGCGCTCGCAAAGGCGCGCGGCATTTACCTGATCGAGGACAATGCGCAGGGGCCGCTGGCGACCGAGAACGGCCGCTATGCCGGCACGGTCGGCGACATCGGCATCTTCAGCCTGAACTATCATAAACATATCCACACCGGCGAAGGCGGCATGTGCGTCACCCACGACGCCGGTCTCGCGCTGCGCATGCAGGCCATCCGCAATCATGCGGAAAATATCGTCGAGCCTGCCGGAATCGCCGACCTGACCAACATGATCGGCCAGAATTACCGGATGACCGAATTGTCCGCCGCCGTCGGCCGCTGCCAGCTCGGCAAGGTCGAAGAAGAGGTCGGGCGCCGCCAGCGGCTGGCCGAGCATCTTTCGGACGGGCTACGCGGGCTGGAAGGCTTGACCGTTCCCGCGGTCCGCGAAGGCTGCCGTCATGTCTATTATGTCTGGGCCATGCGCGTCGACCAGGCCGCGCTCGGGGTCAGCCGCGCCGATTTCAGCGCGGCGCTGACCGCCGAAGGCTTCCCGCACAGCACCGGCTACCTTCGTCCGCTCTATATGCTGCCGACCTTCCAGAAACGCATCGCGATCGGACGCGACGGTTGGCCCTTCACGCTGACCGAACGCCAGTATCACGAAGGCCTGTGCCCCATCGCCGAACAGATGTACCGCGAAGAGCTCATCCTCTTCGAACCCTGCGCTTACCGCGTCGACGAGGCGCTCGCCGACCGGCTCGTCATGGCGGTCCGCAAGGTCCACGCCCGGCGGCACGAAATCGGCGCCGCGATGGCCGAAACACGCTCCGCATGAAGGTCGTCGCCAGCATCGAGGCCCGCATGGGTTCCTCGCGCCTTCCAGGCAAGGTGCTGATGGATGTCGGCGGCAAGCCGGCGCTCGCGCGGCTCGTTGAACGGTTGCGGCAGTGCCGGCGTATCGACGACATCGTCCTTGCAACGTCGACGGGCGCTGGCGACGATGTGCTCGAACAATGGGGTCATTCCTATGGTCTGGCGGTCCATCGGGGTAGCGAAGCGGATGTGCTGCAGCGGGTGGTCGACAGCCATCTGGCGATGCAATCCGATATTATCGTCGAAATCACCGGCGATTGCCCGCTGATCGACCCCGAAGTGGTGGACCTTGCGGTGGAGACCTTTCTCGCCAACGACTGCGATGTGGTGAGCAATGCGCATGTGCCCTCCTATCCGCAGGGCACCGACGTGCAGGTTTTTCGCGCCAAGGACCTGCAAAAGGTCGCGGAAACCATCGACGACCCCGCGGTGCGCGAGCATGTTTCGCTCTATTTCTATGAAAATCCGTCGCTGTACCGCGTCGTCTATATGGTCGCGCCAAGGTCGTTGCAGGCGCCCGACGTGCGAATGCAGCTCGACTATCCCGAAGATCTCGAGTTCATCCGCCGCGTCTATGCGCGGCTGGAACCCGATCATGGCGGCGTCTTCACGACGGGGGAAATCATGGACCTGCTTGTCCGGGAGCCCGAGCTGGCGAAGATCAACGCGCATTGTATTGAAAAAACGGCGCGATGACAGCGCCTTACGCCGCGGCAATTGTTGGGTTCGGCAAGATGGCGCAGGGCTATGCCGAAGACCCCGCCATGGCGCGCCACTTCCCCTATGCCACCCATGCCCAGGTATTGCGTGATCATCCCGGTTTCGATTGGCGGGCGGTCGTCGACCCTTCGGTCGATGCACTGGCGGCAGCACGCGACGGCTGGAATGTGCCGCATGTCGGCACCGACGCCGACGCCCTTGGACCGACAAGGGAAAAAATCGAGGTCGCCGTCCTGGCAACGGGCCCCGACGCACGGCTCGGCCTGCTCGACCAGTTCCCGCGGCTGAAGGCAGTGATCGTCGAAAAGCCGCTGGGCCGGACCGCCGACGATGCGCACGCCTTCCTTGCCGAATGCCGTGAACGCGGCATCATGGTTCAGGTCAACCTGTGGCGCCGCGCCGACGAACGATTTCGCGAACTGGCCGAAGGCCGGCTGGCCAGCCTGCTGGGCGAAGTCCAGGCAGCGACCTGCTATTATGGCAATGGACTGACGAACAACGGCACGCATATGATCGATTTCGTTCGCATGCTGCTGGGCGAGGTGTCGGATTGGCATTTGTCGGGCGCGAATGCGGGCTTCATCGAAGGCCCGATCGCGGGCGACAGCAATCCCCATTTCCTGTTGCAGATGGCAAGCGGGGTCGAAGTGGCGTTTCAGCCGCTTCGTTTCGGTCATTATCGCGAATGCGGGCTGACATTGTGGGGGACGGACGGCAAGCTCGACATCCTGCTCGAGGGACTGGGCATCAGCTTTTTCCCAAAAGCCGCGCATCGCGCGATGTCGGGCGAAAGCGAGATTGCGGTGGACCGGCCCGCCCCGATCGACGCGACATGCGGGCAAGCGCTGTACCGGATGTACGATAATCTGGCGGATTGCCTCGACTGCGGCGATGAGGCCGGGCTGTGGAGCGACGCAAAATCGGCAATGAAAACGACAGCGATCGTTGACGCCATCCGGATGGCGGACGCGGCGCGCGGTTGAGGATCGATAGCGAGCGATGACGAAACCCATCCTGCTGTTTGCCGAAGACCCCGGCGCCGCGCTTTACATGCGCGGCCTGCCGACGGCCTTGCGTGCCGCAGGCGCCAGGCCCGTGACCCTGGCCCTGCCCTTCGCGGCCCCCTATTTCGACGGAGAGGCGCTGCTCGACGCGCCGGCAACACTCGATGAAGCCGCCGCACATGCGCTGCTCGATCGCCACGATCCGGCCGCGCTCGTGTTCGGAACGTCCGAAAATCCCGAAAGCTTTGCCTTCATCTTGCGCACCGCAGCGCGCGCGCGAAGCATCCCGACGCTCGCCGCCGTCGATTCGGCGCCGAATGCCGAACATCGCTTTCGCGGCCGGAGCGCGGACGCGCTCTGCTTTGCGCCCGATACGCTGCTTGTTGCGGATACCGCCGCCGCGGAGGGATTTCGTGCCCTGGGCGTGCCGGACGCGGCGATCACGGTCTGCGGGCATCCCCGACTGGACGAGATCGCCGCCATTCGCGCCAAATGGTCCGACGCTGACCGCGCACGGCAGCGGCAGCGCCATTTTCCGGACGCCACGGCCGATCAGCGGATCGTTGTTTTCGTGTCGGAACTGTCGGTCGGGCTGGGCGACAATCCCTTTCGCCGCGACGCCAGCTATCGCCTCGCGGGGACGAGCGGATCGGATGCGCGCAGCCGCATCATCGGCGAAGAACTTTTGCTCGCGCTCTCGGCCCTTCCCGTCCCCATACACCGCGTCCTGCGCCTTCATCCCAAGCAGGTGCCGGACGAAGAAGCCGATTTTGCGCGCCTTTTCGACCAGGTCAGTCACGTCGAACCGGGGCTGGAGGTCGTCAACGCCGCCGACCTGGTTGTCGGGATGACAAGCGTGCTGCTCGTTGAAGCGGCCTGCCTGGGCCGCCCGACACTCTCGATCGTCCCGCGGCCCGAAGAAAAGATCTGGCTGGGCGATGCCGCGGACGCAATCCCCAGCGTCCATACGCGCGAAGCCATCGCCGCCTTTCTGGCCGGCGGTGTCGACAGCGGCTGGCCGCAAACCCGCTTGCACGATGCGTCCACCGACGCCAACGCAAGGATGGTCGCGCGCATTTTGGCCGACGTCGACAGGAGCGCTGCATGAGAGCATTCGCACCGCTCGAGCTTGGCCGGTGCCGGCTGGTGCCCTTTTCCTCGGCGCACCTGACCGACCGCTATGTCGGATGGCTCAACGATCCGGACGTCGTGCGCTATTCCGAACAGCGCCATCGGCGCCACGACATGGCGAGCTGCGCCGCCTATTTCGAAGCCATGGACGCTTCGCAGGACCTGTTTCTCGCCATCGAGGCCAGCGATCCGGCGCTGGGCCATATCGGCAATATGTCGGTGAGCTTCGACCAGCCAAACCGCAGCGCCGACGTGTCGGTCATGATCGGCGAAGCGGCCGCGCGCGGAACCGGCCTTGGCCGGCTGGCCTGGACGGGGCTGTTGGATTGGCTGCTGACAGCGGGAAAGATGCGACGCGTCACCGCCGGTACGATGGAGGTCAACCGGGCGATGATTGCCCTGATGGAAAATAGCGGTATGATGATCGAATGTATCCGGCCGCGCGCATTTCTGTGCGACGGCGCGGAGGTCGGGATGGTGCTTGCTGCACGTTTCGCCACTGAGGACAGGTCTGCGCACTAATCCGGACGCTTCCGGCCCTTTTGGAACAGGTCATTTCAATGCTTCACGATGTTGCGAGCTTTCTCCGCTGGAATCTCAAGTCGAACCGCTGGGCGGTCAAGGGAATCAACACGCTGCGCGACTTGCCAAGCCGCATGTCGGAGAATGTCGCTCCCTCGCCGCCCTCGCCGTTGCTCGATATGCTCGTGTCCGACGGCTACGGCAAACTGCCGCACACCATCGCCGTGCCCGAAATCGATGTTTCACCCTATGCGGGTCAGGCGCGGAACAAACCCTTCGTCGACATCACGGCCGATTACCTCGACGTGGTGGAAAAGGCCTTTGTCGACATACTGGCCGACCCCGAAACCGCCGCGATGATCCATGGCTATTTCGAGGGTCGCCCCTGGCTCTGGAACGTGGCGCTGAACTATTCCGAGCCGCGAGAAGGCCTGACCGACAGCCAGTTGTGGCACTTCGATTATGGCGACCAGCGCCAATTGCACCTGATGGCCTATTTTTCGGACGTCGGCGAGGCGAGCGGACCCTTCACCTTCCTGCGAATGGAAGATTCGCAGCGCGTCGCGCGCCACCCCTTCGTCATCGAACGGATGACCGACGACGATCTTGCAAACCGCTTCGGCATCGATGCCAAGGCAGGAACGGTACGGCTGACCGGGAAAAACGGCGACCTGTTCGTCAACGACCCGGGGCGGTTGATGCATCAGGGCGCCCGCTGCTCGACCACCCGGCTGGTGATGTTCGTAACCTTCACCTCGCGCGCGCCGATGAGCAGCGGCGGCCGCAGGACGATCGCGCCGGCTGCCCGCAAGCGCCTGGGCGCGGCTTATCGCCAGGCCTGCCCCGACGGCCTGCTCGCTCCCGAGGTTTTCGGCTAGGCCGATGAAAAGATTCTTCCGGATATTCTATCTGACCGGGGTCCAGATCAACGCGTGGATCCGCATATCGCGCGCCTTCGCGGCAATACCGCTCATCGGCAAGCCGTTGTCGATCCTGACCGACAACCTGATGCTGATGCTGTACGGGATCGAATTGACGTCCACATCGCTACACGTCCACCGCCTCGTGGTCGGCCATTCGACGGGCGTCGTGCTGGGGGGCAACGGCATCCGCTGTACCGGAACGCTGCACCTGAGTTCGGGGGTGGTTTTCGGGCGGCGCTATTCTGACGGACACCCGGAGCCCGAGCATTTTTTCGACATCGACGGCGATGTGACCATCGGAGCGAACAGCGTTCTTCTGGGCCCATTGAAGATCAAGGGACCCGTCATCATCGGTGCGCTGACGCTGGTCACGAACGATATTACCGAACCGGGCGTCTATGTCGGCACACCCGCGCGGCGACTGGATAGCGCAGCGGAGCCAGGCTGAACGGATGCAACGCGTGGCAGCCCCTGCCCCCTTCCGGCCCGGCCTGGGTAGCGCCCTGTTCCTTGCGGTCATGCTGGGGTCGGCCGTCGCGACGATGTTGCGCATGGTGCTGGCTGCCTGGTTTCTGCTGCCCGCCGATTTCGCCGTCTATGCGACGATCGTCGCGACAGGAGCCTTCCTCTCGACCATCCTCAGTTTCGGAGCCATCGAGGCGACGATCAAGAATTTCCCCCGCCTCGCAGGCCAAGGGCGGGAAGCGGAACTGCTCCCGGAATCGCGGCGGATCATGAAACGCCTTGCCCTGCGCGCCGGCATTCTAGGCGTGCCGGTGCTCGCCGCCGGCGCGCTCCTGGACATCGAATGGCTGCGCCTGTCGGGATTGGCATGCCTCTTCGCCCTGAATACGGCCTACACGGCGGTTCTCGCTTCGATGCAGCGCGCCGCCGGCACCGCCGCGACCCTGGCCGCGGGAACCGCGCTGCGCAGCGGCGGCGTTCTGGCCGCTGTTGCGCTGGCGGCGTTTTATGGCGACCTGACCATGGTGTTGATCGCCGAAACCCTTGCCACCGTGCTGACATGCCTTGTCTCCGAAAGGATTTTCTTCGGTGCCGGCAGCACCGCCGATCCGGCCTCGGGTGCCGACGATATTCGTCCGCCCTCGTCCCCGTCCCGTTTCGATGGCGTCCACCTCTTCCTCGCCTATTCGTTGATTTCGATGCCCTTTTACCTCGATCGCCTGTTCGTGACGACGACGATGGGCTTGAATGCCGGTGCGCAATATGCGGTGCTGGCGCTGTTCCTTACCGCGGCCTCGCTCCTCGTGAACACCTTGGCACAGCGCAGCGGGCCCGAGGCGATCCGTCTCGTCCAGCGCGACGGCAATGCGCGAGCGGCCCGGCGGCAGATCCTGATGTGGTGCCTGATCGCCAGCCTGATCTGGCTCCTGGCGATCGCCGCCGCCGCCGCCGTCATCGCGACCGGCCTCCTCCCCAAGGGGCTGGAGCGCTATCTCGTCGATCCGCATTTGCTGGCGCCGATCGCGATCTCGGGCGCGCTTCTGTGCACGGGATTGATCGAATTCCTCCTGATCGCCCTCGATCGCGAGCGCGCCATGCTGCGCGCCGCGGCCCTGTTCGCGCTGACTGTCGTTGCCACCGCGAGCGCAGTCGCGTGGTTCAAGCTCGATCTTGCCGATTTCATGTGGCTGCTCGCCGCCTGCCGCGCCTTTTATCTGCTTCTGCTGCTCTCATCGTTGCCTTGGCGCGACAAGGCGGCTAGTGGGGCCTGAAGCGGTGCGCGGCAATTTATGCTAGTGCAAACGACGATTTCCGAGGCTCATGATTCGGTCGGCATTGAATAGAAATCCCAGCTTTAACATATTCTGCCAGGGGCTGTGCGGTAGCGGACCAAATGGGCATCAACGAATGTTTATTTCATGAGACTCATACTCTATTGCCTCAGCCTGATATTCTGCATGTTCCCCTACACGCAGATTATCGACCTGAACTCCTATACGCAGCCCTACGCACTGACATTCAGCATTCTGGCGGCGGCGGCAGCGTTTAAAACGCTCAAGGAAAATTTTCCTGTCACCGACGCGATAGCGCTCGCGTCGCTCCTGTTTCTTGGCATATTCGGATTTTTTATCAGCTGTATGCCTCGACCCGACTTGCAGGAGGTGAAATATCTCCTGATCTATGTTTCGCCAATCTTCTTTGCCTTTGCGAGCTTCGGAATCGCCCTAGAGCATCCGAAGGTCGCAGATCGCATCATTACCGGCGCGGCGCTCGCATGGATGGCGGTGGGCCTGGTCCAGACAATCATTGACCCAACCTTTGCCTCGCAGTTCGTTGGCGACTTTTCGGACGCCGCGGAAGTCGTCGTCGATTCGGGGCGCGGAACGCTGGGCCTGGCGCCCGAACCGACGCATTTCGGGTTCCACATGATCATTCTCTCCAGCGCGCTGGTTCTCGTCGGCGGGCGCAACTGGCTCTCGATCGCCTGCCTGGTTACCGCCTTGCTCATCGCCCGGTCGTCGAGCGCCATTCTGGCGCTGACGGTCGGCGCGCTGCTCTACCTCCTGCTGTTCGGCGGCAAGTCGCGGTTCCTGCTTCTCCTGATCTTCCCGGCCTATTTTCTGCTCGGTGCCTTGCTCGAGTTCCATATCTTGCCCGACAACATCCGCGTGGTCGCGCTTCTCAATGATTTCTATCAGGACCCCCTCTACCTGCTCACCAGCGATACGAGCGCGAATGCCCGCCTTGGCGGCATTTATGTCGGCGCCAAGCAGATAGTCGACCAGATATTCTTCCCCGCGGGAATGTCGTCCAGTGCATGGCTGGATCTCATAGGCCCGATCATGGCCCAGAATCCCTGGCTGCTCATGCTCAGCGATTCGGGCATCCCTTCGGGCATATTGATCATCATCTTCCAGCTCGGGATTTTCGGGATCATTCCGCTCGCCTATATTCTCGGTCGCATGCTGACCCGGCTGAGATCGCACTATGAAACCTTCCTGCTCTGTGCGGTTACCGTCGTGTTCTTTTCCCAATATATGATCTCCACGCCCGGGTTCGGCATGATCTATGGCATGATCCTCGCGCGAAAACTTCTGGCTGCAAGGATGGCCAAGGCACACCCACAACCCGCCCGGCCGGCCGGCCGCCCAGCCCCGTCTCGCGCTGGCCTGACCTTTTCAAACTTCATTTGAGGATTTTCGATGCGTATCGCGATTACCGGAGGCTTGGGCTTCATTGGCACCGCACTGGCCCGGCGCCTTGCCGGCGCGGGGCACGACGTGCTGCTGATCGATAATCTGTCGCCCCAGATTCATGGCGCCATTCCCGCGCCGACGCTGGTCGAAGGCGTCGCGGTCGAGCGGCTCGACATTCGCGAGGCCTATGCGGCGGCGGAAAAGCTGGAGGGGCTGGACATCGCCTATCACCTCGCCGCAGAGACCGGCACGGCGCAGTCGATGTATCAGGTCCGCGGCTATGTCGATGTCAACGAAATGGGCACAGCCTCGCTTATCGAAGCGCTGGCAAAGGCGGTTAAGCGGCCGAGCCGCATCATCCTTGCGTCGAGCCGCAGCGTTTATGGCGAAGGAGCCTATGTCGACCCCGCCCGGCCCGACCGTCTGATCCAGCCGCAATCGCGCCTGCCCGAACAACTGGCCGCGCATGCGTGGGAACTGCGCGGTGCAAATGGCGCCGAACTGACGCCGGTTGCAACCCCCGAAACACTGCCCTTCGCGCCGGGGTCGGTCTATGCGGCGACGAAAGCGTCGCAGGAACTGCTGCTGCGCGCCGCGGCGCCGGCGCTTGGCATCAAGCCGGTGATCTTCCGCTTCCAGAACGTCTTTGGCGAGGGGCAATCGTTGCGCAACCCCTATACGGGGATCATCTCCATCTTCTTCAATCGCGCGCGTCAGGGACTGTCGATCCCCATTTACGAAGATGGCCTGGAATCACGCGATTTCATTCATGTCGACGATATTGTCGACGGGCTGGAGGCTGCGATGACGGCCGACCTGCCCGACGGGGCGACGATGAATCTGGGTGCCGGGATTCCGACAAGCGTGAACGACCTTGTCCGGGCCTTGCTCGGCGCCGCGGGGCTCGACGTCCCAGTGGAAGTCACGGCGCAGTACCGTGTCGGCGACATCCGGCATTGCTTTGCCGATAATTCGGAAGCGCGGCGGCTGCTCGGCTTCACGCCCAAGGTCAGCCTCGACGACGGCTTGCGCCGCTTCTGCGATTGGGCGGGCACCCAGCCCGCCTATGAAGACCGGCTCGACGCAGCGATGGCAGAACTGCGCGCCCGGAAACTGGCCGCGGGCTGACCCGGTCCTTGGCTGCCATGTATCGCGACCCTGAACGCCTGCCGCCGGTTGCCGATCTCGCCGGCAAGACCGTCCTGCTCAGCGCACCCAAATTCTTCGGCTATGAAACCGAAATTGCCGAGGAACTGCGCCGGCGCGGAGCGAAGGTCGATTTCCTCGCCGATCGGCCATTTCAGTCAGCCTTCATGCACGTGCTTGCCCGGTTCGCGCGGCGTTTCGTGCTGTCGCTGACCGATCGGCACTATCGCGCGCGGCTCGCGGAGTTCGGCACCGAAAATTATGAATATGTGCTGGTCGTCAACGGCCAGACGCTGTCGGACAGCCTGCTCGCCGAGCTGAAGGCGCGCCACCGCTCCGCGACCTTCCTCTTTTATCTTTGGGATTCGCTGGAAAATCGGGCGTCGGCGCTGAAGCTGCTCCCCTTCTTCGATCGCGCCTCCTGCTTCGAGCCTGCTGCCGCAGCCCGCCACGGCATTCGTTTTCGTCCGCTTTTCTATTGCCCGGCTTTCGACCGGGAGCGGGCCCGGATGGACGGGAGCAGCGACATATATGCGATCTCTTTTCTGGGAACCGCCCATACCGATCGCTACACGATCGTGTCGCGGATCGACCGACAACTTGCCGCCGGAACACCCCGTTTCTGGTTTCTCTACCTGCAGGCAAAATGGGTCCTGCTGGCCAATCGCGTGCTCAACCCCGGCTTCCGCAAGGCGCGAGCAAGCGATTTCAGCTTCACGCCGATGGATCGCGCCGGCAGCTCAAAGATATTCTGGCAGTCGAAAGCCATTCTCGACATCGAGCATCCGCGCCAAGTCGGCCTGACGATGCGGACGTTCGAGACGTTGGGCGCGGCCAAGAAGCTCGTGACCACCAACCGCGGCGTGCGCGATTATGCCTTTTACGACGAGGCCAATATATGCGTGATCGATCGCACCGATCCGTCCATACCGGCAGCGTTTCTGGAAACCGCGGCAAAGCCGGTTTCGGATGCGACGCGGAAGCGCTACAGCCTGGCGGGCTGGGTCGATGAGATTTTCGCCGACGAGGATTTCTCTGCGACCCATCTGAGGGAGGATCGATGACCGGACAGCTGACGCTCGTCGATCTGTTGAAATCGGATCTGGAGTGCTATTTCCACTATCATGGGGCGCCGGGCCGCACCGTGCGAAAGCGCGACCTGTGGCGGAATTTCCTGATCCCGCGCTGCGCGCCGGTGGGGCTTTACCGCCTTGCGCACGCGGCGCATCGCGGCGGATGGCATCGCACGTCAAAGCTTCTCGTCTGGCTCAACTTCTATCTCTATTCGGTTGAATTTTCGTCGCGCTGCGTGATCGGGCCCTGGTTCTTCATGCCCCATGCCGCGGGATCGGTGATCGGCGCGGCCAGCATCGGGCACCACGCGGTCATTTATCACCAGGTAACGATCGGCGCGAAGTTCATCGATATCGACCATGTCGCGCGGCCGCGCATCGGCAACCACGCCTTCATCGCGTCCGGCGCGAAGATCATCGGCGATATCGACCTTGGCGATCATTGCACGGTCGGCGCCAACGCCGTGGTAACCAAATCGGCCGGGTCGAACCTGACGCTGGTCGGTATTCCGGCGATAGCTCAGCCGTCCGAAGGACCCGCTGCAACCGATTGAGATCAGCCCGCTTTCGTCGAAAGAAAGCGTTGCTCGCGGCCGTTCAGGACCAGCGCGGTCAGGCATCCCGAGGCGTAGGCGCCGGTGTCGATGCCAATCCGGTTTGACGTCAGGTCGACCGTCTCGCTGATCGTATGGCCGTGGACGACGAGGGGCCCGTGATCGCTGCTGTCGCACAGAAAATCGTCGCGGATCCACCGCAGGTCGCTCGTTTTCTGCCGGTCGAGCGAAACACCGGGGCGAACGCCGGCATGAACAAAGGCATAATCGCCATAAAGTACCATGTCCTCGCCGCGCCCGAGGAAATCGACATGCGCCTGCGGCACCGAGCGCGGAAAAATTTCCGCCAGTTCCTCGAACGTATGCTGGGCGAGAGCTTCATCGTCGCCGATATAGCTGCGGACAGTCGCGTCGCCGCCGATACGATAGAAATAGCGAAGCGCGCGGACATCGCCCGTCAACGCCGCCAGCATGCACTCTTCATGGTTTCCGATCAGGTGATGAACCCGGTCGAACCGACCGGCAAGCCCGAGCGCCCGCTCGACAACCTTGTCCGAATCCGGACCGCGATCGACCAGGTCGCCGAGCAGGATCAGGACACACCGGGCGCTGGGCCGCGCGCGGCGATCGGCGTCGATCTGGTCGAGCAGCTGAGCAAAAAGATCGTCGCGGCCGTGAATGTCGCCGATCGCATAGATCAGCATGCCGTCGGGGACCGACCGCGCCACGTTTAGCGCCACCTCACTTTTGCGGAAACGGGAAAAAAGACCCATGGCCTTCCTCAAAACCTTGTCCTGCGCCGTTCAATACGGATTGGCCGCATAATATGGCCGCTCCTTATCGATGACGGCGGCCGCATGCCAGTGATTTGCTTCGCTTGACCGGCACTTCGCCGCATTGCAGCATCGCCTTGCCGAAGCCCTATGATAGGAGGAAACAGGATTAAAGGAAAAACAACCGATCATCGTCTAATTGCGTTTACCGATTCCGCTCCGATCGATCGGGAATCAAACCCATGCCCAAGGAGCTGCTGTGCCTGCCCGGATCGTAATTGTCTTTGGTACTCGCCCGGAAGCCATCAAGATGTTTCCGGTCGTCCATGCGCTGCGCGAACAGGAGGGGCTCGACGTCCGTGTCTGCGTGACCGCGCAGCATCGCGAAATGCTCGATCAGGTGCTCGAGATCGCGCGCATCACGCCCGACATCGACCTTGACGTCATGCAGGCCGACCAGACGCTCGACGGGTTGCTCGCGCGGCTGGTGGTCGGACTCGGCGAAACTTTCGACGCCGAAAAGCCCGACCGTATCCTCGTCCACGGCGACACGCTGACGACGATGGCGGCGACGCTCGCCGCCTATTTCCGCAAGATCCCGGTTGGGCATGTCGAGGCCGGGCTGCGCAGCGGCAACATCTATCACCCCTGGCCCGAAGAAGTGAACCGCAAGGTCGCCGGCGCGGTCGCCGACCTTCATTTCGCGCCGACCGAGACCGCGGCCGCCGCGCTCCGCGCCGAAAATGTGCCCGCCGATCGGATCCACGTCACCGGCAACACCGTCATCGACGCGCTGCTCGCGACCACCGCACGGATCGACGAAGAGCCGTCGCTCGCGGCCGGGCTTGACCCGTTGCTCGCGCGCTTCGCGGGCCGCCGGATCATCGCCGTGACCTCGCACCGGCGCGAGAATTTCGGCGACGGGATGAAGGCTATCGCCGATGCCATCGCCGCCATTGCCGCGCGCGACGACGTCGCGGTGATTTTCCCCGTCCACCCGAACCCGCACGTTCGCAGCGCGATGGAGCCGATCCTTGGCGGCCTTTCCAATGTCGCGCTGATCGCCCCCCTCGACTATCCGCACTTCGTTCGCCTGCTCGGCGCATCGGAACTGGTGTTGACCGACAGCGGCGGGGTGCAGGAAGAAGCCCCCTCGCTCGGCAAGCCGGTGCTCGTGATGCGCGAGACGACCGAGCGCCCCGAAGGGATCGAAGCCGGCACCGCGCGGCTTGTGGGGACCGACAAAGCGCGTATTGTTTCCGAAATTTTCAAGCTTTTGGACGACAAGGACGCCTATACCGCCATGGCCCGCGCCCATAATCCGTTCGGTGACGGCACGGCGGCAAGACAGATTGCGGAGATTGTAGCGCGTGCCCATTGATACGGAACAGAAGGTCACGGTCCTCGGGCTCGGCTATATCGGGCTTCCCACCGCGGCGCTGATCGCGCGATCGGGCTGCAAGGTCACCGGCGTCGATGTGAGCCAAAGCGTCGTCGACACCGTCAACAGCGGCCGCGTGCATATCGAGGAAGTCGATCTCGACGGCCTCGTCCAGGGCGTCGTCGCGCGCGGCGCGCTCGTCGCGTCGACCGAGGTTGCGGCCGCCGACACTTTCGTCGTCGCCGTGCCGACCCCGCACGACGAAGAGCATCGCCCCGACATCAGCCACGTCCTGTCCGCGGCGCGCGCGATCGCGCCGAAGCTCGAGGCGGGCAATCTTGTGATCCTCGAATCGACCTCGCCCGTCGGGACGACCGAAAAACTCGCCGAACTGATCGCCGAGCTGCGCCCCGACCTCAAGGTTCCGGGCGCGTGCAGCGGCGCCGCCGACATCTTCATCGCCTATTGCCCCGAACGCGTTCTGCCGGGCCGCATCCTCGTCGAACTGATCGACAACGACCGCTGCATCGGAGGCATCACGCCGCGCTGTGCGCGCCGCGCGATGACCTTTTACCGCCAGTTCGTGCGCGGCGCCTGCGTCACCACCTCGGCGCGCGCCGCCGAAATGGTGAAGCTGGTCGAGAACAGCTATCGCGACGTCAATATCGCCTTTGCCAACGAGCTGTCGATGATGGCCGAACAGATGGGGGTCGACGTGTGGGAGGTGATCCGCCTCGCCAACCGCCATCCGCGCGTCAACATCCTCCAGCCCGGCCCCGGAGTCGGCGGCCATTGCATTGCGGTGGACCCGTGGTTCCTGGTGCACGGTGCGCCCGACCACAGCCGCCTGATCCGCACCGCGCGCGAGGTCAATCTCGCCAAGACCGCGCATGTCATCGGCGCCGCCGAAATGCTCGTGTCGCAGCACCCCGACGCACGCGTCGCGTGCCTAGGCCTCGCGTTCAAACCCAATATCGACGATTTTCGCGAAAGCCCTGCGGTCGAGGTCGCCGCGGCACTGGCGCGGCGCTTCGGCAAGCGGATCGAGATCGTCGAGCCCTATGCGCGCGGCCTGCCGATGGAGTTCGCGGGGACCGGCGCCGAGTTGATTGATCTCGACACCGCGCTGGCGGATTGCGACCTGCTCATCGTCCTCGTCGACCACGACCTGTTCAAGTCGATCCCGATCGAGGAACGCAGCGACAAGATCGTCTATGACACGCGCGGGCTGTGGCTGGACCAGCCGAACAGCCGAAACGGCCGCCGCCTCCACCGCGCGGCCTGAGGCATCCATGCACTTGACGCCCCACCGACATTTCCGGCACAAGGTTACCATGCCGCGACGTCTGAAGCCCCTCGTCGTCGAAAAGCCTTGGGGGCGCACCGATATTCCGGGCGCGTTCGGGGAATTGGGCGATCGCCGGATAGGCGAAATCTGGTTCGCACACCCCGACGGCAGTGACGTGTCGTCGACCATGATCAAATTTCTCTTCACGTCGGAGCGCTTGTCAATTCAGGTACATCCCGACGATGCGATCGCACGGCGTGCCGGGCTTCCATCGGGAAAAGACGAATGCTGGCTTGTCCTCGACGCCGACGATGGCGCCGAACTCGGCGTAGGGCTGATCGCGCCTGCCGCGTTGCACGAATTGCGCGAAGCCGCGCTCGATGGATCGATCGTCGACCGTATCAACTGGCGACCGGCGCATACGCATGATTTTATCTATAATCCCGCAGGCACGATCCACGCGATTGGCGGCGGCTTGGTCGTTGTCGAGGTGCAACAGAATATCGACTGCACCTACCGCCTCTACGACTATGGCCGTCCACGCGCACTCCATCTTGATGAAGGGCTGGCCGTTGCAGATCGCAAGCCCGTTGCCGACCCCCACGACCTCCGGATCGATCCGGCAGAATCACGCGCACTCGTTAGCGGTCCGCATTTCCACGTCACGCATCTCGCCGGGCCGATCGTGGACGAGATATGCGTCGCTGGTCGCGACGGAATGACTTTCCTGCCCCTCTCGGACGGTTGTCGTGTCGCGGGCGAGGCTCTGAAGCTCGGCGAAGCGGTGCTGCTCGAAGGCCCAGCGATGATCGACATCGCAGCCGGCGCCCGCGCGTTGCTCGTCTGGTCCTGAAGGGACCGCCACCCCCTCCCCTTGCGGTGAAGGGACCTATCTCCCATATCGCGCCGCATGACCAATCCCCATGCGCAAAGTGCCTCGCCTTGGCACGGAACCACCATCCTTTCCGCCCGCAACGTCGACAAGGTCGTCATCATCGGCGACGGTCAGGTGTCGATGGGGCAGACGGTGATGAAACCCAACGCCCGCAAGGTCCGCCGCCTCCACGACGGCAGCGTGATCGGCGGCTTCGCGGGCGCGACCGCCGATGCCTTCACGCTGTTCGAGCGGCTCGAAGCCAAGCTCGAACGCCATAACGGCCAGTTGCTCCGCGCCGCGGTCGAACTCGCCAAGGACTGGCGCACCGACAAATATCTCCGCAACCTCGAAGCGATGATGATCGTCGCCGACAAGGAAGTGACCCTCGTCATCACCGGCAACGGCGACGTGCTCGAACCCAAAGGCGGCATCGCTGCGATCGGATCGGGGGGCAATTTCGCACTCTCGGCGGCGCGTGCGCTTGTCGATTATGAAAAGGATCCCGCGGTGCTGGTGCGCAAGGCGATGGAGGTCGCCGCCGATATCTGCGTCTACACGAACGACCAGTTCACCCACGAAACCATCGAAATCCAGGCATAATCGAAATGAACAAAGACCTGACTCCCAAGACGATCGTTGCCGCGCTCGATACGCACATCATCGGCCAGGATGCCGCCAAGCGCGCCGTCGCCGTCGCGCTGCGCAATCGCTGGCGCCGCCAGCAGCTTTCGGCCGATCTGCGCGACGAAGTGAGCCCCAAGAATATCCTGATGATCGGCCCCACCGGCTGCGGCAAGACCGAGATTTCGCGCCGACTTGCCAAACTTGCCGACGCGCCCTTCATCAAGGTCGAGGCAACCAAGTTCACCGAAGTCGGCTATGTCGGCCGGGACGTCGAGCAGATCGCGCGCGACTTGGTCGAGGAAGCGGTGCGGCTCGAAAAGGACCGCCGCCGTGAAGCGGTGCGCGCCGCCGCCGAAGAGGCGGCGATGGAGCGCTTGCTCGATGCCCTCACCGGCAAGGGCGCCAGCGAGGCGACGCGCCAGAGCTTCCGCCAGCGCATCCGCGAAGGCCATCTCGACGACAGCGAGGTCGAGATCGAGGTCGCCGACGCGCCGAACATGCCGTTCGACCTGCCCGGCCAGCCGGGCCAGATGAACATGATCAACCTGTCCGACATGCTCGGCAAGGCGATGGGCGGCCTGCCCAAGAAGCGCCGCAAGCTGAAGGTGATCGAGGCCGCGACGCGTCTCATCGAAGAGGAACAGGACAAGCGCCTCGACCAGGACGATGTCGCACGCGTCGCGCTCGCCGATGCCGAAGCGAACGGTATCGTCTTCCTCGACGAGATCGACAAGATCGCGGTCAGCGACGTGCGTGGCGGTTCCGTGAGCCGAGAGGGCGTCCAGCGCGACCTGCTGCCGCTAATCGAAGGCACGACCGTCGCGACCAAATATGGTCCGATGAAGACCGACCATATCCTCTTCATCGCCTCGGGCGCCTTCCATGTCGCGAAGCCCAGCGACCTGCTTCCCGAACTCCAGGGCCGCCTGCCGATCCGCGTCGAACTCGGCGCGCTCACTGAGGAGGATTTCGTCCGCATCCTCAGCGAGACCAAGGCCGGCCTACCCGAACAATATGTGGCGCTGCTCGGCACCGAAGGCGTGACGCTGAATTTCACTCCCGAGGCAATCGCGCGCGTCGCGAAGCTCGCGGCCGAGGTCAACGAGAAGGTCGAGAATATCGGCGCGCGCCGCTTGCAGACGATCATGGAGCGGCTGGTCGAAGAAATCAGCTTCACCGCCGAAGAGGTCGGCGGCACGACGCTCGAGATCGACGCCGCCTATGTCGAACGCCAGCTTTCGGAGATCGTTGGCGACACCGACCTCAGCAAATATGTGCTTTGATCATCGGGTGTCGCTAGGACGCTTGTGGCTGAGCGGCTCCGGCAGACGAGGCCATCGCGCTCGTGCGACAATATCCGGCTGACCAGCTGGTTGTCGATCGAACGGGTGATCCGTGGTTCAAACGAAGATCGACTCAGCCATAGGGGCCCACACTCGTTTGAGCTTGCCCCGCTACGCTGGGTCGCTAGCGCAGCGGGTCGAGCGGTAATTACAGCGAGACAATGAGCATCGGGTGAAAATCAGATCATGTCCGATGCCCTCCCGGTGCGCCTTTGAACGTATCACCGGCATTCGCTTACAAACGGCCCAATTCGATCAGCGTTTCGGATCGGCAAGTTCACCTTGCTCCCCGACCTCCGTCGGCGGTGTTACCGGTGGACGAACGATAAAGGGAACGCCCAGCTTCTCGGCGATCTTGCGAAGAGATTTATATGCTGTCTTTCGACGGCTCGGCGGAATTTTTGCCATATGAATCTTCACGTTTCTTCGGAGGGGAGGATTCCCGCGCGACGTAGCTAGTTGTTGATTTGACCATGATATCAGGCTGGATATGGAGCCTGAACGCGACGCCCTCTATTATGAACAGCTAGCCCGTGTCGCCCGCCTGAAAACGAGCGCGACCGACGATCCGTTTCTGGCGGTCCGGCTTCGCGAGGCTGCAATCAGGCATGAACGGATGGCGCGAAAACTTCGTCGCAATGCAGCATGATGCGGTCAAGGGACGAGGGCCAGTATAGCGGATGCGCCCTCAATCGTCCGTGCCATCGAATATGATCTCGCTATCGTCATAGGGCGGCGTATCGCGCTCATCCGAGGACGGGGCCATGTAGAGTCCGTCGCAGGCGGCATCAACGAAGCGCCGCACGGTCATCAGCGCATCTTGAGTTCCGCTGGTGATGAGTTCGATCGGCGGCGCGCCACCGAAAACGCGCGCTTTATGAGGCCTCTGAAGCCATTCGACACCTTTATCCTCGTCTGCGAAGAGAATTCTAAGTCCTTTGTAAATGCCGAGGACCGCCGAAATCCGCATCAAAACATCGAGATTCAGGGTGATGCCCCGACGCTCGCGAGCTTTCTTGACCCAGCCATGATAGGTTGATCGAGCCGGATAACCGAGGATCAGCTGGCGCTGCTCCTCGGTCAGTCCCCAAAGGTCGGCGATAGCGAGGAAGGCGCGCAGGCCAGGCCCGCTTAGTCGGCGCCGGTTAGCTGTCGCAAACCGTGCAATATCAGTCCTGGCGGCGGAGCCAGAGCGCGGGGAACCGGGGGGCCTATCCATCGCCTCACCCCTCCTTCGAGGTTGACCCGGTCCCAGCATCAGCCTCGCCGGAACTTTCTTCGGTAGGTGGCACGGCAATCAGCAGCGCGTCACGAATGAGCGCCAATGCGCCCGCGCGGCGGTCGTGATCGGGAAGCAGGAATTCTTTATCGATCGCGGGTACGCCTTCAGGCTCGTAACCCGCCTGTTGAACGCGAACCTCGTAGCTCGAGATTCGGCCGCCTGCGATATTCCCGGCGGTGATCTCGCCGATCTTATACTTCCGCTCCTCACGGCCCCAAGGCCAGATCTCGATATTTACCACCAGCATAGCTTCTTCCTTTTCATAATCGTCGTTGCGACCCCGCTCAGCACGGGTCAGAGCCACTCAAAGCTCAGGGCGTCGAAGTCGGCCGCCCGCTCCAGGCCGTGCTTTGTCAGTTTGAATGCGGGTTTGCTTGCATCCTGATCGGGCACGAAATGGAGTGCGCGTTGGATCAGGCAGGGCCGATACTCCCGGAACCAGACGGGAACGAGGCCGTCGATCCCGATGTCTACGAGCACTCGCTTCTCGCCGACGCTCGGGCGTGCGACGTGAACCAGCAGGGCGTCGCAGCGCGACAAGCACATAATGTCCTCGACGATATGATGATCGCCAGCGGCCGAAGGTTTGGTGGGGACGATGAGCAGATCAGCGTCGGCGGCGATCAGATAATGCGCGCATTGCACGGGGAGGATCGGCGGCTTCTCGTCGAGGTCGAGTTCGGCGACCTGGATGATGGCGAGCGCCGCCATCAGCGTTTCCATTTCTTCGGCCCGCTCGGTCGCGGTGGGGTATTTTGACATGTACATTCCATTCGTTGGCAGCGCTGGCTGGGCAGCGGCTGCTTTCCTTCATTCGCTTCAGCCACAGCTGGACCTTTTTCTTTCGAGGCACTTCGCGACGTCAGTCGCCGCGCGCTGGCAAGGGGGCGCCTCGTCAGGCGCTGTCGGCGCCGCGTCCTCGCCGCGTCTGCCATTCGGCCCACTCTGCGGCGAAGATCGCCTTGCCGGGATCTGCCGCCAACGGCCGGACAAAGTCGGTGAAGCCGTAGCTTTTGAGCTCTCTGGCGAGCGCCATCAGATGGACGTGCGGCGGATTGGTCGAGCCGATCTGGACCGGGAGGTGGAAGGCGGCAATGACAGCGAGACTGCGCTCACGGCAAAGGCGCGCGCGCGCAAATGCACGTACGTCTTCCCAGATGGCATGGAGCCGGTCGGCGTCGGGAAAGCGGATCGTCATCATGACGAGCAGATCCTTCAACCCTTCACAGGCTTGCTCCTCATACTTCTCGCACAGGCGTTTGGGATCGAGGCAATCATCGTGCGCCATCGGCGGAAGCAGGACGTCCCAGCGGTAGCAGGTAGGTTCCCATGGCGCCGCGACATCGGCCTTGCGCCCCGGCGAGAGACGCCGGAGCACGGAAGCCGGAGCGGTCTGGATCACTCCCTTTCCAATCCGGCGTCGGACCACCCCAAAGACGAGATTGGGATCGCTGCCGCCCTCTACGGGCACGAAATCGAGGCCGTCTGGCGCCGGTCGTTTTTTCATCTCCATGACCAGCCTCCATGCAAATGGGCATCGAGATGCGCGCTGGCGCGCTCGATGCCAGCCGTTCGATCCCAGTCGTCGACGTAAGGCGCGTGCTCAGTCAGGAAGAGCCCGTGAGGCAGCAATCGGACGGAGGGGCCGTCGCCAGAGGGCACCAGCCAACTGTCGCCCGAGAGGCCACGGAACAGCCGATAGTCTTGAAGCCACCGGAGATCGCCGTCGTCGGGCATCACGAGATCGATCGTTACATCGATCGCGGATTGCCCCGGCGAATGCCGCAGCAGCACGACCGGATGCCGGGTTGCGATCGCCTCGGCTTCCACCTCGCTGAGGAACAGCGGCGCAACGCAGGCCGTTGCCCGCACGATGACGGCCGGCGTCTCGATGAACAGGCTGTCGGCCAGAAGGCCCGCCGTGTTTAGCACATCCCCGCTTGCGCGACTGTGCATCAACGATGCCAGATAGCGCATCAGCTTGATGTCGGCGCGTGTGGCGGTCGGCAGCGGCACGCTGCCTTTGGTCACAAGGTCTAGCATAGTCCGGCGCGGCTCGATCACGAGATCGATTGCGCCGTTCGGCGGATAGAAGTTCGTCATTAGGCTTACTCGTTTTGAACGAGCCCTTGGGCCGGGGCTCGCGGCAGCCCCGGCGTCAGATGTTTTTCATCCTTCTCGCAGGGCCAACCTGCGCCTTTTCTTCTGTTAGAACTTCGGCGCGTGATCGCGGCGCACTTCTTGTCCTAGGTCGCGACAATACCTAGGTCACCGATCGGTCGCGGCGACACGCGCTTTTACACATGGCAGGCTTGGAATTGACGCCGCATGATATCCGAAGCTCTATCGCTCGCGTCGATCATAGCATCGGGCCAGTGAGATGACTGCACGCCGGACGCCATTCGTGGTGGCGACGGTCCAATTTCGCGCGCGCCGTCCTAAGCGGAAGGAAAAATGCCTGCGCAGGGGCGACTCTTGGACGGCCACTGTCCAACTCGCAACAAGAGGGGCACGCACCCTGCTACTTTGACGTAGGCAACCTTGTTTCCAGTTCCGAAATTCGGTCGAGGCAAACCGCGTGCACGGCCTGCCCCAATGCATCGACATTTCCGCTAAGCCGACACAATTCTTCGTGGCTGATACGGTAATGCTTCGAATAGCGGGCCTTTACATAGGCCTCTTTCAGCTTTTCAAATAGCGCGCGGTCTTCACGCCGCTCTCGAGGCCAGGCGTCGACTAAGCGCATATCAATCCGTTCAGCCTGTGTGCGAAGGAAAGCGAGGTTATGGACGTGCGGGGTGTAGAAGGTGCATACCAAAAGCACGCAATGGTAGAGACGTTCTGCCGCTTGATGAGTAAGAAAAGCGGCGTCTTTTAGCCTCCCTTGCTGGCGGCTAAAGGTTGCAGTTTCCAGCATGCCTGATGCCGCAGGCATCCATTCGTCGAAATACTCCTTCGCCATCGCCAGCGCCTGTTCGGGCGTCTTCGGCTTTGGAGTATGCAGTTCCTTGTCATCGTAGCTGTAGAGCGCGATGCCTTCCTTCGCGACATCCATGAAAAAATATCGCCCGTGCGCGAGACCGTCGTTCACCTCTTGCAGCGTATGCACGATGAAATTCACTGGCGTGTGCAGGCTCTTGTCGATCGCAAGTTCGCGGATGAGCCGATCATCAAGCTTCAGCCAATAATCGACGCGTTCCGTCAGACGCTTGTCGTTGACGATGATCAGCAAATCGAAGTCGGACAGATATCCCTTTGCGGTATGGGGCTCATCGACCCAGCCGCCGCGGGCATAGCTGCCATACAGGATAATTTTTTCGATCCGCCCTTTCTTCTTCCACTGCTTTTGGGCGAGCGCCAGTGCATCCTCGAATTCCTCGAAAATGATCTGGACAACGCGCTCCAATTCACGCTGCTTATTCGCGGGGAGATGGTCCAGGTCGGTACGCATGATCCGGTTTACCCTGTCCGGCTGGCCACTGCTTGGCAAGCGCCAAAACGCGCTTAGCGGTACCAAAACCGCCGCCGGCGCGGCGGCCCAGGCTCCAAGACATCGGCGACTATCTCAAGCCCGCGACGCAGCGCCGCTTCCACTTCAGCAATGCTGATGGAATGTAGATGCGCAAGATCTATGAAGGTCGCCTTTTCAACGAAATGTCCCAGAAATATCTTACGGTCGAGCGGTGCCATCTGCTCCAAGGCCTGTTCCAGTTCGCGAATTACAGGAAGTTTTTTTGAGGGCAATCTGATCATTCTTTCGGGTCCCGGCAGTTGCCCGTAGAGGCCCGTTACGGGTCAATGCCGCCCGCATTGATGAAGCGGCCGACACCCGAAGGCATCGGCGGACGGCGTCCGCTCGCTCCTCCCCTCTTTCACATTGCAAATCTGCGACCGGAACATCTCTGTTCTGTTCCCTTCCCTTCTCCCTTTCTTGCCCTTGCATTTTCGCCTCTCTGGTCTCGCTCTCGGCGGATGCGCCCCAGCCGGGTCGGTGCGATGGTTACGAGCTTGAGGTCCCGCGTCGAAATCACATTTCTGGCTGTACGAAACCGCAATCACGACCCGACCTCCGGGCCCTAAATTGCATGACATTGCAACGCTTGCCCTCGCGCCATCACACTTCGAGCAGCGCCGCTCGCTGCGGCGAGAGCATCGCATTGCGCTCCTTGCGTCGTTTGGGTTGTTCAACATGGATCTTTGATCCCGTCTCAAGTTAGCGGCGCACAGCAAAAGTCAGGAAAAGTCAGGAAAAGTCAGGAAATATCTTCCAGAACGATCCTGACCATATGACTATTAATACTTCCACAAATATACAGAAACAAAATTCACCTATAATCTCTATTTTTCCAGTACCAATAGAAATTCTACAAACATCCAGAACAGTAATCTCTCTCAGATTTCTTGACCACAGCTAACTTTATGCTTGCTTCTTCGCGCCGAATCGGATATGTTTGGTCGCCGCACCTAAGGTAGGTACCTGAATATTGTTAATATCATGAAGTAGGAACCGATCAAAATGGCCAATGACAAGACACACGAACGAATCGAGAGCGCCTTGGCGCTTCGTCCTTCGTCATTCTCGTTCATCGCCCGAAATCTGATTTATCAAACCGGCGAGGGGACCCGAGGCAATGGGACCGACGATGCCGAGCGCCAAATTTCCGGAGTGACGCTCCGCAGCTTGGCGCAAGCCTGGTTGCACTGATCCATGTGTGCCGCGCGCGTTCTCGAACATATCTACGCCGCAATAAAGGAGCGTATTATGGATGAATTCTGGCCTCAGGGCACACGTCTGGATCCGATAAAAATCGCCGATATGCTGTTTTCCAGCATCACGCCGGTCCGCGAGGCTCTTCGTCGGCTGGAAAGCGAGCAAATGGTCGCGTACGTCTCTGGCGAAGGATTCTATGTGCCGCGGATAGATGAAGCCGAACTGCGTCATCTTTTCGAACACCATCAAAATCTTATTCTCGCTGCGATCGAATCTTCGAAAGATTCGTCTGCAATTTCAGCGGATGGGGCCTATCCAGTCCGAGTCTCAAAAACATTCCTGCAACTGGGCAACCGAACAGCTAATCGCGAACTAATCGAAGCAATCTCAAGGCTTAATGATCGCCTCCATCCCCTTCGCCGTTGCGATTCCCAGCTCATTGAAGACGTCGATTCGGAGCTGGAAGACATCGTAGCAGCAGCGAACGATGCCCCGAAAGGAGCCAGATTGCGCCGACTTGTGATTGGATATCATGATCGACGTATCGCTAAGGCGGCAGAATATATTCGGCTGATGACATCGGAGTTGGATTAACCAAGCGCGCCCTGATTTCGTTGCGGCTGCCGAAATTTCAGGTCGGGAAAGATGGATTGTACCGAAAGACGAATTCCCACGGTGTTTTTCTTGCCAATTTTAACCGCTGCCGGCATGACGGCACAGCGCGGCGAGCAAATTGGCAGCAGCCGCGTGGAAGTTCCGTCACGCATTATGAACGCTCGTCCTTACCGGTCGGGTGGCCCGACTATCAAATTGCCGCAGGGCGATTTAACGGCGGCGAAGCGAGAAACGACTTGTAGACGGGTGACAACCCGCCTGCTCGCATTGCCATTTCAGATTAGTCCTGTGGCATTTTCTTCATTCGGTCGCGACCGTTCTGCGCGCACACTCCTGCCTTCAACGTCGGATCGGGTCAGGGAGCCGGAAAAGCCGGTTAACATTTCGACGGCCACCCGGGTCCCCAACGAGGGGAACGCCGCCTTGGACAGAGCCTTTCGCGACGACGGCGCCGTCTTGCTACGCTACCTCGGGCGACACGTTGGTCCAGAGGCAGCACCGGATCTGATGCAGGAAGTATTCTTGCGTGCCGCGGGCAGCGAACAGCGGCATCGCCTCGCGAACCCGGCTGCCTTCCTCCAGCGCATTGCGCGAAACCTACTGATAAATCGCGCAGTAAGCAGCCGGCGCAACAAGGTCGTCCTTCTTCCGCTTCATGAAGAACATGATCTTGCCAGTCCGCCAGAGCAAGAACTTGAAATGGAAGCTGCCGATCTCCTCCGGCTCTATGAGCGGGCCGTTGCAGGTCTCAGCGAGAAGACGAGACGAGTTTTTCTGATGCACCGTGTCGAGGAACTTAGCCTCTCTTATTCACGACGCTCGGTTTCAGGCCCGCTCTGGGCATTTGCTGCCGCTGGCGGTGTTGCGCGGACGACCGGCGTCGCTGGCGTTTGTTTCACCGCATTCGGATTGATGGGCTTTTCGGGTCGAAGGGCTGGGCTCGGAGTTCTGCGGCACTGCCGCATGGGCTACGTCGGCGCAGGCTTGAGCCAGAGAACGAGGGCGCGGAACAGATCGGCATCCGGACAGGCCGAAGCGAAGGCAATGCGGATGCGGCTAGCACTTTCTACGACGCGCGCAGCGACCTTGAGCAGCCGCAGGCGCAAGGTTGTAAACTCGGCGCTTGCCAGAGCAGCGGTCCTGGGCATCGCCTGCTGGATGCGCCATAGCAGCCAGTAGGCGGCAGTGTGCAGGATCAGGCGCATCTGATTGGCATTGGCCGAGCGGCACGAGGTGCGATCACTGGCCAGCTGGGCCTTGTGCCGCTTGATCAGGTTCTCGGCCTGCCCGCGCGCGCAGTAAAGCGCATCGTAGATGTGCTCGGCTGAGGCCCCGGTCAGCGACGTGACGACATAGCGAATGTCCATGCCCAGCGTGCTGGCCTCGATCCGTGCAACGACACGACGCTGGCACTTCCAGGTCTTTGCCCCATAGCGGGTCTCTGCGTAGTTGCGCAGGACGGGACACTGACGCTGGGCGCGCTTGACCGCGCAGGCATCGGCGACCGCAACAATGGCGGGATCGGCGCGCAGCGCTGCATTGGTGGGCAGGCCGAACACGTAATCGACGCGGGCCGCATCGCAGTAGGCCATGACCTCGGGTCGACCATAGTGCCCGTCGCCGCGGATGGTGATGTGGGTATCGGGCCAGTTACGGCGCAGGTGACGCACCAGGCGTCGGATGTGCCCCGCCGCCTCTTTTCCAGAAGGCGTCTTGCCCGTGCGCAGCAGCATGGCCACCGGCCTGCCGGTCGCGGTGTCGTAGATATGGATCGGTAGGAAGCAGCGCTCCCCATGATGCCCGTTCCAGAACGAGAGCTGTTGATAGCCATGCACGACGTCGCACGTGTCGTCGATATCCAGCGTGACCGCTGTCGGTGGGGCGGGATAGCTGGCGCAGTAGATGTCGATCATCGCGGCCATCATGCTGGCCAGTTCGCGCGTAGTCGGTGCATTTTCCCACCGGCTCATCGTCGGTTGGCTGGCCAGCCCCGCGCCCGATTCCGGCAGCTTGCCGAGCGCCAGACGGAAGCCTGGATCGTCGCGCAGAGCATCGAGATCATCAGCATCCTCATAGCCGCACGCGATCGCGAACACACGGGCACGCAGAATGTCATCCAGGCGATGGATCACCCGCGCTGGATCGCGCGGATCGGCAATACAAGCCGCCAGGCGCTGGCAAATCCCCATCGCGCGCTCGGCTTGTGCAAGCAGTAGAACACCGCCATCCGAGGTAAGCCGGCCACCGTCGAATGCAGCTGTTATTTTCTTGCGGCCGACTGCTGAGAATCCAAATGAGCTTGCGATATCGTCGTTCATGGCGGGTGTGGCTTGTGGCATTTTCTGCCCTGCGGCAGGTTCGGCTTAGGCACCAAGTTCCTAATTCAGATCAGAGGCTTACGCTACTCCCGCCAACCCTTCAGGACACTTTTGGTGAATAAGGCGGGTTAGCTACCGCGAGATCCATCAGCGTCTGGGCATCAGCATCGCAACGGTTGAATATCATATGATGAAGGCCCTGGCGTATATCGCACAAGTGGTGGATCCGGTCGATGAATGACAATGACGGCGCGAAATCTGGGAGCGACGGTTTCCGCAAAGATGATGCTCTTGAATGGAGCATCAGGATGCGCGGCGAGGTGACCGAACAGCTTCAGGAACAATTCGAGCAATGGCTGGCGGAATCTCCGCGCCACAGGCAGGCTTATAACCGCTATTCTCGCGTGATAGCCCAAGCCGAGATTTTGAAATCCTCCGGGCAAACCAGCGAGGCGGCCACGGCAAAACTTGTCACGCGCCCTTCAAAACGCTGGATGATGTTCGGCGCGGCGGCAGCGGCGGTAATCGTGTTTGCGATCACGATCAGCGCCGGTGGAACTCCAATCCCGGGTTCGGGCGTAGCTGCCCACGCTGCGGAACCACTGGTGACCGAACGCGGCGAAATACGCAGTTTCGAACTTGAAGATGGATCCATGGCGACGCTCGATTCCAACACTAGGATTGAGGTATCGATATCCCCGGACACGCGGTATGTGCGCGTAACACATGGCCGGGCTCGGGTGAGGGTTGCCAATGACATCCGCCCTTTCCGTCTCGCGGCTGGCCAGGGCATCGTGATGACGAACGAGGGCATCGTCGATGTGATGATAGGCGCCGACCGCCAAGTCGTGGTGGAACTGATCAGCGGAAAGGCCCATCTTGCTTCAGCATCGCGCGCGGCCTCCGCAGCCGCAGAGCCGCAATCACTCCGAACCCGCTGGGCGCTCCAATACGGGTTTCACGATCAGCAGATTCGTTCCGCCGCGCGGCCAAGCGTCGGTTCGTCGGCGGAGTGGCCGTCCGGTTGGTCCGAGCATCGTTCAATCCCCCTAGATCAACTGATTTCGGAAGCCAACGAGTATGCATCCCTTCCCATTGTTGTGGAAGATCCGAAGCTTGCCAAGCGTGATGTATCAGGACGTTTCAAGATCAGCGACACGGAGATGTTCCTGAAACGGATCGCGGATCTGTTTGATCTTACGGTTCATCGCCGTCCGGACGGCATATACCTCCGCAGCAAGTAAAATATTCGACGGCCGCCTAAGGTCGGCCTCTCCACACTTGTCGAAGCATTCCCGATGGCACTGCGCGCGGCGCGGGCAATGGGGGAGGCTTTATGAAGATGTCAAACGGCGTTCAAAAGGGACCCCCGATCGGCGTCGAAGAGGGACCCCCTTTTCGGATAATATGATGCTGGTTT